>NZ_FQWE01000030.1 GCF_900129575.1 Flavobacterium segetis
CGGCATCTTTTAGAAAAGATACAAAGAGTTTGAAGAGTTTTTTAAGTCCTGCTGGATTCCCCTTTCTAAAGTCGGATATACTGTGGTAGTTGGGTATGATGCCCAATAAAAGCCACTGCAACTCTATATTACGAGCGCACTCCTTTTCTAACTTTCGCGAGCTTCTTAATCCATTGAGATAACCATACAAATAGATTTTAAGAAACAGCTTAGTATCGTAACTCGGTCTGCCTTCACTTTTTATAGTTTGTACGGTAAAACCCATCGCCGTTAAACTCAGGGCATCTACAAAGGCATCTATAAAACGAACGGGGTTGTCTGGTAAAATAGTGTCTTCTAAACTAGAAAAACACATTTGATTGCGCGGTATTCCTGTGATGTGCTGCATTGTTAAATATACAACTTTTCTTCCTTTTATTAAAATAATTTGACTATTTTTGAAAGAAATAAACCGAAGTTTTTTCACAGACTAATGTTACCAGAAACCTTTGAAAAAAAATGACGAAAAGAATACTAATTTCTATTATATTAATAATTTCTACAATTCTAATATTTAGTAAAACTGTTCGATATGAAGTTGCGAAAAGAATGAATATAATTTCTGCTGGAAGTTATGCCGACGCAGAATCTTATGAACTTCCCTACTCAGAATCCGACGTAATAAAAGCCGTGGAAAAATTTAAAGAGGAAAACCGAAAATATCGAGTTCCAGAAGTGTCAATTTTTCCAAATAATTCTTTTACATTGGAAGACTCTAAATCTGAAAATGGATTATGGTTTCTCGCATATTTTTACGACTCTAACGAAAATAGAATTTTAAATATTGCGATAAGAGGAAATCAAACCAAAACTACTTTAGAGTTTGTGTCTATAAATAACGGCTTAAAACTTGGACATTGGAAAGACATTAATCAAGATTTTTCATATGATGAAAATCAAGAATTAAAAAATAACTTTGAAAAAATTTATTTAAATCCAATAAAAAAAATATTGAAGAACAATTAAGGCTTCTGGTAACAGCTAGGGTTCCTATGTAAAGCAATTAAAGTTATTAAAAACTTTTTAAAGTGAGCGATATGTTGATATTTTTCGAGTAAAAAATGCCATTC
>NZ_FQWE01000029.1 GCF_900129575.1 Flavobacterium segetis
TTCACTTTTTCAGGTTTCACTGCTTGAACTCCTGTGTTATCCCAAGCACAAGTATTTGTGTTGAATACGAAGTTATCCCAACAGTTCACTTTTTCAGGTTTCACTGCCTGAACTCCTGTGTTATCCCAAGCACAAGTATTCGTGTTGAATACAAAAGTATCCCAACAGTTTACTTTTGCTGGTTTTGAAGCTTGAACTCCTGTGTTATCCCAAGCACAAGTATTTGAATTGAAAACAAAAGTATCCCAACAGTTTACTTTTGCTGGTTTTGCAGCTTGAACTCCTGTGTTATCCCAAGCACAAGTATTTGAATTGAAAACAAAAGTATCCCAACAGTCCACTTTTTCTGGTTTCACTGCTTGAACTCCTGTGTTATCCCAAGCACAAGTATTCGTGTTGAATACGAAGTTATCCCAACAATTCACTTTTTCAGGTTTCACTGCTTGAACTCCTGTGTTATCCCAAGCACAAGTATTCGTGTTGAATACGAAGTTATCCCAACAGTTTACTTTCGTTGGTTTCACTGCCTGAACTCCTGTGTTATCCCAAGCACAAGTATTCGTGTTGAATACGAAGTTATCCCAACAATTCACTTTTTCAGGTTTCACTGCTTGAACTCCTGTGTTATCCCAAGCACAAGTATTCGTGTTGAATACAAAAGTATCCCAGCAGTTTACTTTTTCAGGTTTTGCAGCTTGAACTCCTGTATTATCCCAAGCACAAGTATTCGTGTTGAATACAAAAGTATCCCAACAATTCACTTTTTCTGGTTGAGTTGCTTGAACGCCAATATTATCCCAAGCACAAGTATTTGAATTGAAGACAAAATCATCCCAACAATTCACTTTTTCAGGTTTTGCAGCTTGAACTCCTGTATTATCCCAAGCACAAGAAGTAGTATTGAATACAAAAGTATCCCAACAGTTCACTTTTTCAGGTTTTGCAGCTTGAACGCCAGTATTATCCCAAGCACAAGTATTCGTGTTGAATACAAAAGTATCCCAACAATTCACTTTTTCTGGTTGAGTTGCTTGAACGCCAATATTATCCCAAGCACAAGTATTTGAATTGAAGACAAAATCATCCCAACAATTCACTTTTTCAGGTTTTGCAGCTTGAACGCCAGTATTATCCCAAGCACAAGTATTCGTGTTGAATACAAAAGTATCCCAACAATTCACTTTTTCTGGTTGAGTTGCTTGAACGCC
>NZ_FQWE01000027.1 GCF_900129575.1 Flavobacterium segetis
TCGCTTCTACAAGCTTTTTTTGTGACTATTTTTAAGATTTGTTCAAGATTGTTTTTAAATGGTTGTAAACGTACAACTTGAAAGTGAAGTTTTTTTATTAATATTTACTCAAGGATAAATATTTTAGCTGAAATAGCAAGGTCGTTCCTGTATTATGTCGTTTGTCCTGATTTGGGTATTATCGTTTTCTACACTTTCTTTTTTCCTTCCTATTTATAGGTAGTGTGGTTTGTACGCATTCGAGAGGTTGTTGCATGATCATTGATGTGAATGCAGATGAATCTTGCCACGGTTGAAGCCGTAGTTGAAGGCTTGCAGTAATCAGTTTACAATTGTACCTCACATATAAGAGTGACTTTAAAATCTAACATTCTTGATTAGAACAATCTCAACAAATGAGAGCAACAAAGAAAGATTCTTCCTTCATCAGAATGACAAAGCTGGAGAGACAGAAGCACAGAGCTTAGAGGATTAGCGAAGCGGATCTTACTATTAGATTAATAGCAGAACTACACCAGTAAAAAACTGAAAAGCACATCCTCAAAGTTTAAAACTTTGCGAAACAAGTAGAGTGAGCAACAAACAAAGATTCTTCCTTCATCAGAATGACAAAGCTAGAGAGACAGAAGTACAAAGCTTATAGGATTAGCAAAGCGGAACTTACTATTAGATTAATAGCAGAACTACAGCAGTAAAAAACTTAAAAGCACATCCTCAAAGTTGAAAACTTTGCGTAACAGGTAGAGTGAGCAACAAACAAAGATTCTTCCGTCGTCAGAATGACAAAGCCTGAGAGACAGAAGTACAAAGCTTATAGGATTAGCAAAGCGGAACTTACTATTAGATTAATAGCAAATCACCGTCGGTAAAAACTGAAAAGCAAATCCTCAAAGTTGAAAACTTCACTTAACAAGTAGAGGGAGCAACAAATAAAGATTCTTACTTCGTCAGAATGACAAAGCTGGAGAGACAGAAGTACAAAGCTTAAAGGATTAGCGAAGCGGATCTTACTATTAGATTAATAGCAGAACTACACCGGTAAAAAACTGAAAAGCACATTCTCAAAGTTTAAAACTTTGCGAAACAAGTAGAGGGAGCAACAAACAAAGATTCTTCCTTCATCAGAATGACAAAGTTATAAAATATAAGCTTGTGGTAATGGTATATGAGTCGCGTTAGGGATAGCAGCGGATAGCCCACAGGGAAATGAAGTGCAACGGAATTTACCGAGGACTTGTAGCGGATAGGTACTATCTTAAAATCCTAATAATTTTCTTTTAATTTTTATATATTTGTTAAACTATAGAAAGCGTTTCATTTTCAAAAATGATTT
>NZ_FQWE01000026.1 GCF_900129575.1 Flavobacterium segetis
TCAGAAATCACTCCAGCCAATTCAGCTGAAGTTGTTGCTGAAAGTATATTTAATTTATCAGTAGTTACCACCAATGTTTTTGACGTTGGTATTGTGCTTCCGTTTATGCTAGTCGCTGTTGCAACTCCTAAAACAGGTGTTACTAATGCTGGTGAAGTCGATAAAACAAGACTTCCCGTTCCTGTTTCATCAGAAATCACTCCAGCCAATTCAGCTGAAGTTGTTGCTGAAAGTATATTTAATTTATCAGTAGTTACCACCAATGTTTTTGACGTTGGTATTGCGCTTCCGTTAATACTTGTTGCTGTTGCAACTCCTAAAACGGGTGTCACTAATGTTGGTGAAGTCGATAAAACAAGACTTCCCGTTCCTGTTTCATCAGAAATCACTCCAGCCAATTCAGCTGATGTAGTTGATGAAAGCACATTTAACTTATCAGTAGTTACCACCAATGTTTTTGACGTTGGTATGGTGCTTCCGTTAATACTTGTTGCTGTTGCAACTCCTAAAACGGGTGTTACTAATGTTGGTGAAGCATTCATAACAAAGATCGAACCTGTTCCTGTTTGAGAAGCTACAGCAGTTGCATTTCCAATACTTATTATTGGACCTGTTAAGTTAGCATTCGTTGAATTATTTCCATTCAATTTTTGTATTGCCTGAAGTATATTATCTGTTGATGATACTGTACCTGCACCACTTGCATATCCAGTTAATACTTTACCTATTACAGTGGCATTGGGAACAGTTGCTGCATTACCTATCGATGTTATTTCTCCTGTTAAGTTAGCATTGGTAGTGACGTTTCCTGCAGTAAGGCCAGCAGCTGTACCTGTAATATTTGTTCCTACAAGTGCAGATGGTGTTCCCAAAGATGGTGTTACTAATGTTGGGGAAGTTGATAAAACAAGACTTCCCGTTCCTGTTTCATCAGAAATCACTCCAGCCAATTCAGCTGAAGTTGTTGCTGAAAGTACATTTAATTTATCAGTAGTTACCACCAATGTTTTTGACGTTGGTATTGTGCTTCCGTTAATACTTGTTGCTGTTGCAACTCCTAAAACGGGTGTTACTAATGTTGGTGAAGTCGATAAAACAAAACCTCCTGTTCCTGTTTCGTCAGAAATCACTCCAGCCAATTCTGTTGATGTAGTTGATGAAAGTACATTTAACTTATCAGTGGTTACCACCAATGTTTTTGAAGTTGGTATGGTGCTTCCGTTAATACTTGTTGCTGTTGCAACTCCTAAAACGGGTGTCACTAATGTTGGGGAAGCATTCATAACAAAGGTTGAACCTGTTCCTGTTTGAGAAGCTACAGCAGTTGCATTTCCAATACTTATTATTGGACCTGTTAAGTTAGCATTCGTTGAATTATTTCCATTCAATTTTTGTATTGCCTGAAGTATATTATCTGTTGATGATACCGTACCTGCA
>NZ_FQWE01000024.1 GCF_900129575.1 Flavobacterium segetis
AATACTTGTGCTTGGGATAACACAGGAGTTCAAGCAGTGAAACCTGAAAAAGTGAATTGTTGGGATAACTTCGTATTCAACACGAATACTTGTGCTTGGGATAATACTGGCGTTCAAGCTGCAAAACCTGAAAAAGTGAACTGTTGGGATAACTTCGTATTCAACACGAATACTTGTGCTTGGGATAATATTGGCGTTCAAGCAACTCAACCAGAAAAAGTGAATTGTTGGGATACTTTTGTATTCAACACGAATACTTGTACTTGGGATAACACAGGAGTTCAAGCAGTGAAACCTGAAAAAGTGAATTGTTGGGATAACTTCGTATTCAACACGAATACTTGTGCTTGGGATAATACGGGAGTTCAGGCAGTGAAACCAGAAAAAGTAAACTGTTGGGATACTTTTGTATTCAATACTTCTTCTTGTGCTTGGGATAACACAGGAGTTCAAGCAGTGAAACCAGAAAAAGTGGACTGTTGGGATACTTTTGTTTTCAATTCAAATACTTGTGCTTGGGATAACACAGGAGTTCAAGCAGTGAAACCTGAAAAAGTGAACTGTTGGGATAACTTCGTATTCAATTCGAGTACTTGTGCTTGGAACAATACTGGCGTTCAAGCTGCAAAACCTGAAAAAGTGAATTGTTGGGATAACTTCGTATTCAACACGAATACTTGTGCTTGGAACAATACTGGCGTTCAAGCTGCAAAACCTGAAAAAGTGAATTGTTGGGATAACTTCGTATTCAACACGAATACTTGTGCTTGGGATAATACAGGAGTTCAAGCAACTCAACCAGAAAAAGTGAACTGTTGGGATAACTTCGTATTCAACACGAATACTTGTGCTTGGGATAACACAGGAGTTCAAACAGTGAAACCTGAAAAAGTGAATTGTTGGGATAACTTCGTATTCAACACGAATACTTGTGCTTGGGATAATACGGGAGTTCAGGCAGTGAAACCAGAAAAAGTAAACTGTTGGGATAATTTTGTCTTCAATTCAAATACTTGTGCTTGGGTAAATACTGGCGTTCAAGCAGCTCAACCAAGTAAAGTAAACTGTTGGGATAACTTTGTATTCAACACAAATACTTGTGCTTGGGATAATACAGGAGTTCAAGCAGTGAAACCTGAAAAAGTGAATTGTTGGGATAATTTTGTTTTCAATAGGAATACTTGTGCTTGGGACAATATGGGAGTTCAAGCTTCAAAACCAGCAAAAGTAAACTGTTGGGATACTTTTGTATTCAACACGAATACTTGTGCTTGGGATAACACAGGAGTTCAAGCAGTGAAACCTGAAAAAGTGGACTGTTGGGATACTTTTGTTTTCAATAGGAATACTTGTGCTTGGGACAACACAGGAGTTCAAGCAGTGAAACCTGAAAAAGTGAACTGTTGGGATAACTTCGTATTCAACACGAATACTTGTGCTTGGGATAATATTGGCGTTCAAGCAACTCAACCAGAAAAAGTGAATTGTTGGGATACTTTTGTATTCAACACGAATACTTGTACTTGGGATAACACAGGAGTTCAGGCAGTGAAACCTGAAAAAGTGAACTGTTGGGATAACTTCGTATTCAACACAAATACTTGTGCTTGGGATAACACAGGAGTTCAAGCAGTGAAACCTGAAAAAGTGAA
>NZ_FQWE01000014.1 GCF_900129575.1 Flavobacterium segetis
AATGCTTCGTTGCGTTCGAAGAACGAACAATGAACCCGCGGTTGAACGGAACCGATTACATGCCGTCAACACTATGGAGTTATCGTAAAATTATTGGAGATATTACAAGAGGCTAAAATGCCTCTTTTTTTTTTGCAGTACAAAAAGGGTGGTTTTTCTCGTGTTTCCCTTCACTTATTCGCACAAATGCCCTTACCCATAAAGTTAATTTTTGGGGTCCCGATAGCTTTCGGGAGAACTTTGGCTATCGCCAATATACCAAACAGGCGGACCACGCTGGTCAAATACTGCTATCCGATGTAAATTGCCTGTTTTGCAACAGGTACATTTGGGCAAAAAAGGTTTTTTCTCTACCTTTTCTAGCACTTTTACCTTTAATTTTTCTTGTAAAACCTTTAGTTTCTCCCGTTTTCAAGTGCTACTTAAAAAACCATAATGACGGATTTTTACACCCGAGCCTAAAAGGCGAACTGACGAAGTAAAACGTTTGGGCAAAATATGCAACGCAAAGCGTCAGATAAATTCTTCGTGGGTAAGTGTCATTTGTTTCTTAAATCCGTTTTGACGGTAATCTTTGTAGCTAAAAGTTACGTTTTGATCGTCAATACTTTGGATTCGGTTATTGCTAATGGCTATTTTATGGGTGTATCTTCCCAAATATTCTATTACTGATTTTGGACTTCCAAAAGGCTTTTTGGCAAACACCACCCATTGCTTTTCCCACAATTGTTTCTTGACTTTCGTGTAATTATCAGGGCTTCTCTCTTTTAGTTTCTCACAATATTTTGCCCTAAAAACTTTGGACAATGCCTTGACTGGGAACAAAAATTTACCTTCGCCTGGTATGTTTTGCCAATTGCCATTTTTGTCCACACCACCCCCTGGAACAATGCAATGCAAATGTGGATGCAGCGATAAATTTTGTCCCGCACCCCGTTAGAAATTTTTATACTTTTACTTAATGGAAAAATATTATGTTTATCTTTTAGTTTCTCTAATGGATAATTCGTGGTATATAGGCTATACCTCAAATTTAGATGAAAGAATTATACAGCATAATTCTGGTAGGACAATAACGACGAGTAAAAAGATGCCGTGGGAAATATTGTATTATGAAGTTTCATTTACTAAACAAGACGCTATTGCTAGAGAAAAATATCTAAAAAGTGGAATGGGAAGAAGGTATTTAAAAAACAGATTAAAAAATCAACTAGATTTCTAACGGGGCAAGAGTATGCAGAACTGCTATCATTCCATTTTGGATTTCTTTGGTTTTGCCAAAGATTTTGAGCGTTTCCCATGCCGACTCAAAAAGTATATTATACACCAATCTTGGATCGTGCATCGCTAGACTATTGATACTATCAGGCAAAGTAAAAACAACATGGAAATATGGCACTGGTAGGAGTTCGCTTTGTCTGGACTGAATCCAATCCTCTCTATTTTTGCATTGACATTTAGGACAATGGCGGTTGCGACACGAGTTGTAACTAATGCTGATTTTTCCGCAAGTATCACAAGCATCAATATGCCCGCCTAAAGCCGCTGTGCGGCACCTACGTACTGTCGATAAGGTTCGCAATTGCCAAGTGTTTAAGCCTAAATTTTCAATCTTTGTCCCGAGTTTTTCTAGAACATGAGCTACTTCTTGCCGCACTTTTCAAACAAAGTATCTAGTGGACTAAAAGCTTTTATGGTGTCGAGTTGGGCAATTTGCAAATATTCCATCGTAGTTTCGATTTGCTCGTGTCCCAAAAGATTTTTAAGTGTGATAATATCGAGTCCGTCTTCGAGTAAATGGGTAGCAAAAGTATGCCGAAGCGTATGCACACAAACCTCTTTAGTAATTCCAGCAGCTTTACAGGCTTGTTTTACTGCCTTTGCACACCTTGTTGAGAATAACGAGAGTCAAAACATGTGCTGAGCGAAGACGAAGTATCACCACCTGCTCTGCCTTGTGGTTGACCGTTAAAGTGATTGTTTCTGAGTTTTTCGGCTTCAATGTAGGTTTTGAGTCCGCGGATTAAATGTTTGGATAGTGGAACGTAGCGGTCTTTTTTGCCCTTACCTTGTACCACTTTGAGTTGCTGCCTATCAAAATCTAGATCTTGTAATCGTACACTTCGCACTTCCATACAACGCAATCCACAACCGTACAAAAGACCAATAAGCATTCTGTGTTTAAGTAGTTGACAACTATGGAGCAACCGCCAAACTTCCTCTTTACTGAGAACTGTTAGGAGTTTTTTCTCGTGCTTTATCGAGGGTTAATGTAGGTATTCATAAGGCAAACCCTCGAATTTTAAAAGGAATCGAGTACCGTAAGCGCAATGTTTAAAGTAGGTTTGTGAAGGAGTTTTGGAACGTTTTTGAAGTAGAAATAAGTATTCTTGCACTTGCTCTACATCAAGCTCTGTAGGGATTTTTCCAAAATGCAATGCCATAGAAGCAACATGCCGAGCATAATTAGAAAAGGTGCTTTGGCTTCTGCCTTAATCGGACATTGTTTGCTTAAAACGATGAAATAAATGTGGAAAACTTGAAACTTCTGCGATAGCTCGATTGATGATAGTACAGTATTTAACTACTTCTTCCTCTTTTTTTTATCATTTTAATTTGTTTTATATATATTTACAATTACTTTCTTTTTCCCCAAAACACTACCGTAGGTTTAATTCAACCGCTGTTGATTACTAAATATCCTGAGCTATTATCTAGTATTGAAAAAAATCTACAACAAATTAAATCACATTGTATTTGTCACCCATTAAACTTTGTTGCTAATGAAGTTAAGCGGTCCTGTTTTTTTTTATAATATATACGTTGTTAAATAGAGTATTTATGTTGAAACATAATAAATTCTAGTTCCACTTAAATGTAATTCGTTTTTCAATTTCTGGATGCAGACTCAAAAAAACAGGACAAGTCATTGCTGCTCTTTCTAGAATCGTTTTTTCTTTTTGATTTTCAGTTCCTTGCAACTGGAAACCAATTTCGATAACACTAATTCTTCTTGGATCGGCATTCATGATTTTTAACACCTCCGCTGTAGAATTTTTTAAATCAATTTCTAAGTCTCTTGCTTTTATTCCCATAATGGTCATCATACAAGTTGCCAAAGCATTAGCGACCATATCTGTAGGAGAAAAAGCTTCTCCTTTACCATTGTTGTCAACTGGCGCATCTGAGAGAATTTCCGTCCCTGATTGTAAATGTATTGAAGATGTTCGTAAATCTCCTAAGTAAGTTACTTTTGATGTCATGTGATTGTTTTATTTATAGTTTGATTTGGCAAACCAAGCAAAGTTTTTAAAATAACGCTATTATCTATTTTAAAAAGATAGCACGTTTTCCTATTTAAAATTTAATCATTAAAAAAACATTTATTTGCCAACAAGTAATAAAGACATCAACGCAATATTAAAACTTGAAAAATTTTGCCTTAAAGATTTATAAATAAATTAATATTTTTAAGATAAAATCTTTTCAATATATCGGCAAATAGTTCTCTATTTAGCTTCTTTAACGGTCAAATCAGTATCGTAATATAAAATGTAAATTCCTTTATTGGCGTAACCTCCGTTATCGACTTTGTAGTATTCAAATTTATTATCTACTTGTTCTGTAGCTGAAATTTCTATAGTTTCTTGATACTTTTTATCTTGGGACAAACGCATCATCGTATCAAAAGTCACATCAAATCCTCGTGTTGCAAAATCACTTGGGGCAATTTTATTTTTCTTTTTGAATTCTTTTACAAATAGCAAAGCCTCTGGAGATTCATTCTCACGCGTTATTGATGGATACATTAAATTTAACTTGGCAAGATTTGCAATGCTAATTTCGGCGGTATCTAATGTTTCATTCGGTTCCAAAATAACTAATTGAACCTTAAAATCTTTCATCGCACTCAGCATCGTGTTCACCGTCGCTTTAATCATCGATGTATTTGCTGTTTCCATGACCACATAATTCATTTTATCTTTTACTAATAAACTTTTCAAATTTTCAGCAGAAACACCTCCAGTTGGAGTGAGAACAGAAAACTTTACATCCTTTTGATTATCTTGAATGTATTGAATAATTGATCCTTTCTTTTTGTCTACTACAGCAATCATATTACCTCTTTTTAAACGCATATAATCAAAAACAGCATTTTTTACAGCATCAGAAGAAGGGATCGATTGAAAGATATTAGTGTATGAAACACTTTGATCTTTTGAGAGCGGCGAAATGACAGGCACTTGATTTACCATCAACATTTCGGCTGTCTTCTCGACATTGCTTTGATAAAAAGGACCTATTACCACATCCGAACTTTGCAAATTATTATCTTTTACAATAGTTGCGATTGCTGAAGTATTCTTTGTTTCCTGCGAATCAAAAATAGAAATATCGATATTTAAACCTAATACTTTAGCAGAGTCAATTGCCATAAGCGCACCTGCATAAAAATCAAGCGTCATGTTTAGAAATTTGTCTTTTTTCAGTCTTGAAATTGTTGAGTTTATTGTATCACCTTCAATTTTAGCAATATTAAATGGCAATAGCATTACTAGTTTCTTTTTACCTGAATTATTAGTCTTACTTAAATCAACATATTCTTTTTTATTATCGGTCGCATTTACGTTAGTAGTAGGGATTTTTATTACCATACCTTCAACAACACCATCTGATAAAAACGGATTCATAGCTATTAATTCGGCTTGCGATATTTCGAACATTTTCGATAAACCATAAAGCGTTTCTTTTGATTTAACAACATAATTCGCAGTTATCATTTGCTTTACTGGAGATGCAATTGGAGCTTCCTTTTTTACTTCAGTAACAATAGCTGCTGGTGTTGCTTTACCTTTTATTAATAATTTAAATCCTTCCGGCAAATTCAATACAACCTCAGGATTTTTACGTTCTAATTCTGCTACAGTAATTCCATATTGTTTCGCTATTGAATACTTAGTTTCTTTTGGAAGCACATAATGATAAACTGCTTTCTCGACTTTCTCTACTTTAACAGCAGTTGTTTTTACAATTTTATTGGAGGGAATTATCAGTTTCTGACCTATTTGAAGTCCGTCTTGTTCTAAAAAAGGATTGGCCAGTTTTAAAGCTTCGTCTGAAACGCCATATTTTTTTTCAATACCGTATAAAGTCTCTTTTGGCAAAACTTCATGTGTGATAGTTGCGGAACTTACTTTATTATCAACCATTCTTTTGGCAGCAGTCGATGGAATAATTAAAATACTATTGGGTTTTAAACCAGTTTGCGCATCGGGATTGAGCTGATAAATAGCGTTTGTGCTAACGTTATATTTTGCAGCAATCTGTGCGATTGTCTCGCCTTTCCCAACCTTATGAGTGATTGTTTTTCCTTGTGAAAAAACACCAAGGGTAAATAATGCTGTGATACAAATTGCAAAAATATATTTCATATTATCTATTTAAAAATGAGTCAAGTGATTCCTAAAAGTAACGGTATCAAATTTTATTCCGAAAATCTGATACCGTTATCTAAAGAGAATTTTTTAAAAATATTGTGTTATCGAATTAAATTCAAAAATGATTATTCCCACTCAATCGTTGCTGGCGGTTTTGAGCTAATATCGTACACTACTCTATTTACACCCTTGACTTTATTAATGATGTCATTCGAAATTTTCATTAAAAATTCATAGGGTAAGTGAACCCAATCCGCTGTCATACCATCAGTCGATTCTACTGCACGAAGCGCAATAACTTTTTCATAAGTCCGTTCATCACCCATTACTCCCACGCTATTCACAGGTAAAAGAATTGCTCCCGCCTGCCAAACCTTGTCATACAAACCCCAAGATTTCAAACCGTCAATAAACACGGCATCTACATCTTGTAAAATTTGAACTTTCTCTGGCGTAATATCACCTAAAATTCTAATCGATAATCCTGGACCTGGGAAAGGATGTCTTCCTAATAATTCAGCATCAATTCCTAATGAAGCGCCTACTCTACGCACTTCATCTTTAAAAAGCATTCGAAGTGGTTCAACAATTTTCAATTTCATATAATCAGGCAAACCGCCTACATTATGATGTGACTTTATAGTTGCAGATGGTCCTTTTACGGAAACTGATTCTATAACATCCGGATAAATCGTTCCTTGAGCTAACCACTTCACATCTTCTATTAAATGTGATTCATCATCAAAAACCTCAATAAAGACTCGTCCTATTATTTTACGTTTTGTTTCTGGATCACTCACCCCTGCCAATTGGGACAGGAAACGATCGCCAGCATCAACACCTTTTACGTTTAAACCCATTCCTTTATATTGATCTAGCACGTTTTGAAATTCGTTTTTACGAAGTAAACCGTTATTCACAAAAATGCAATATAGATTTTTACCAATAGCTTGATGTAATAAAACGGCTGCTACAGTACTATCTACGCCTCCAGATAATCCGAGAACGACTTTATCATCTTGTAATTTCTCTTTCAATTCTGCTACCATTTCGCTCACAAAAGCTTTTGGAGTAAAATTTTGAGGTACTTCGGCTATTTTGACTAAAAAGTTTTCTAACATTTTAGATCCATCCGTAGAATGAAAAACTTCAGGATGGTACTGAATTGCATAAGTTGTTTCGCCTTCAATTTTGTAAGCTGCAAATTCCACATCATTTGTGCTTGCTAATTTTACACCATTAGTAGGTAACACTTTGACACTGTCACTGTGACTCATCCATACTTGGCTATTCTCAGAAACACCTTCAAAGAAAATTTCATCGTCCTTTATATAAGACAAATTTGCTCTACCATATTCTCTGGTATTTGAAGCTTCCACTTTTCCGCCGCTAAATTGAGCTAAATATTGTGCTCCATAACATACGGCAAGCATTGGCAATTTTCCTCTAATTTGAGATAAATCAGGATGTGGTGCATCATCTGCGCGAACAGAAAATGGACTTCCACCTAGAATGACGGCTTTGTAAGAAGATAAATCAGTTGGAAAATGATTGTATGGAAAAATTTCGCAGAATATATTTAATTCGCGAACTCTACGCGCAATAAGCTGTGTGTATTGCGATCCGAAGTCTAAAATAAGTACGTTATGTTGCATGCGCAAAAATACTTTTTATATTTCAAATTGAAAAATTGAAATTTGAAAATCTTCATTTAATTTTAAATTGAAGTTTATTACTTAAATAGCCATACTTTTGACAATAATTAGGGATTGAGAAAATTACTTTTAGTAAACAAACACTTAAGTTGATCCAAATAATTTACACTTTTTCTCTTTTCACTGAAAATGTTGCAAATCATTTGAAAAGAAAAAGGAAGTGGCAAAACCACCTTGATTGAATTGCCGTAAATAATAAAAAAATAACGCTAAGTCTATCCAAATCTAAAATAAACAATAAAAAAATTAAAAATGAAAACAAAAAAATTAGCTGTGATAACCAGCTTCGCTTTACTCCTATTTTCTTGTAATGTGATCGATAAGTTACTCACATTTACTATTGACAATAAAACTTCTTTCAAAATATCCACGGGATTTCCGCTTAATCTTGCAACAGAAATAATCACTCCAGATGTAACGACTAATTCAACTTCGGAGTTTAAAAACAATAATACTAGGGCGGATTTAGTTAAAGATGTAAAACTAAAACAACTCAAATTAACAATCACCGATCCTAGCAATAAAACATTTACTTTTTTAAAATCGATTCGATTATATATTTCTACAGATGCGAATGATGAAATTGAATTGGCTTATTTAGACGATGTCAATTCTTCTTCTAATTCCATAGAACTTCTTTGTACATCTCAAAAATTAGATAAATACATCAAAGCTCCTAGTTACAAAATAAGAACAAAAGTGGTAATAAAAGAGACCATAAGTAAAGATATAACTGTAAAAAGCGATATGAAATTTCAAGTTACAGCAGATCCTTTTTAAAAAAAACTAATGGTACTAAAAAGGCTCTTGATCAAAATCAAGGGCCTTTTTAGTAATGTATTTTACTTATATTTATTCTTTCACCAAAACTATCGTGGCCTTAAATCCTGTTCCCAGATTCCATTGACTAGCTGATATTAAACTACCTTTGTCATCATAAACTTTAAATTCAGCAGTATTAGGGCCAGATGAGCCCTGATTTAATGCTTCAAAATCTATTTTATTAAATCCTTTTTCTAAAACAATTTCAAAACCTTTAAAGTTACTGTCTAGGTTCACCTGACTCTGAATCACTTTATCATTTAAATATACCCTAATCTTATCACCATCAACATAAGCGGCATCTCGGTACATAATTTTAGCTGATGTAGAGCCCGTTTGGAAATTACCTAAATTTTGATTTCTTCGGTACACAATTCCTTCCGGATTTTCCTCTTTTTTATTCCACTTATCTCTGTAAACATCGCCAGGATTCATAAATTCATCTTTTGGAGTCATCGAAAAATTATTGGCAGGAACAATCGAACCTGAGGGAGATGGATTAGGATTAAAAATTTCAGGGTTTTTAAATACGTTGGGTTTCTTTATCGGTGGGATATTTATCTTTGGCGGCATCTCTTTCTTAATTTTTGGTGCGTTATTTTTAAGCGGAATGGGTTTGAATTTAGAATTAAATTCACTTTGAGCATAACCACTAATCGAGATGGCTAGTATCATCATTAGTACTAAAATCCTTTTCATACGTAATTACTATTTGTTTTTTTCTTAGAGCAATCGCAACTGTTGTTTTCGATTTATTATCTACATCAACTTGTGCTCACTTCAAATTATTTCTGCTAAACCGTACTTCAACTATTTTAAAAATAAATAGCCTTTGCCAGTTATTACAATTTCTACTTATAATTTAACTTTCATTTATAACTTCAAAATTTCTCTTTTATTTTATTTCACTGAGATTAACCAGAGACTTTGAATTACCGAAAATAGACTTCTTTGACTAGAACCATAATTTTTATTTCTATTTTCTTTAATGGCAATAAACATACCAGAAAGGGATAAAGTTCTATCAATGCAAATTATTAAATTCATTCGTATTCACTTTTTAACTTTAAATACCAATGTGCAATGGTTTAATTTAGAATTCTTTTTTAAAAAAGACTATCATATTTACAACCATGCTTTTCAAAAAATTGAATGAAATTTAAAGTAATAATTCTATTTTTAAAATCAATTAAAAAATAAAATAACGTGAAACAACGTATTCACAAGTTCACCTTGGGAAAAAAAATGGTCTACCACTGCACAATTCAGAGAGAAAAACTAATAGCAGCATCTATTTATGCCAGATTTTTTGAAGATATAAACCCCACGATCAGTTTTTACAGAATTAACGAATTAGTAACATATTAATGTTACGTTGAAATATAATTTACAACCAATACTACTGAAAAACTATTAATAGAACAAGTATTATAATACTTTTGCAAAACAACCGCTTACAATTGCACTAATGAATTCATTTACCATAAAAAAAAATATCCCCTTAATTTTGCAATGGATTCTCATTTGTTCTTTAATTGGGATTTTATCAGGATCAGCTTCTGCATTTTTTTTAGTAACTCTTGAATACATGACGCAAACAAGAATTGCCAACAATTGGATAATTTGGCTGTTGCCAATAGGTGGATTGCTCATTGGATTATCCTATCATTACTGCGGTAAAACCGCAGTGAAGGGAAATAATCTACTACTAGAAGAATACGAAAATCCTCAAAAAACAATTCCTTTAATAATGGCACCCTTGGTTCTTTTTGGAACCTTAATCACGCATCTGTTTGGAGGATCTGCAGGTCGTGAAGGAACAGCAGTACAAATGGGAGGTGCTATTGCTGACCAGTTTACAAGAATATTCAGCTTAGATAATTCTGATAGAAAAACAATTTTGATCTTAGGAATTAGCGCTGGTTTTGCATCTATTTTTGGAACTCCTTTGGCGGGAGCATTATTTGCTTTAGAACTTGTACTCTTTAGCAAAATCAGTTTTAAGAGTTTCCCACTATCTTTTTTAACTGCTTACATTGCCTATTTCACAGTAGAATTTTGGCATGTTAAGCATACGCAATACGCAATTCCTTTCGTCCCAGTTATCAGCCTAGCTACGTTTTTTTGGATTACAATTGTAAGCGTTTTATTTGGATTAGCGGCACTATTATTTTCTCGATCTACACACTTATGGGGGAAATTATTCTCAAAAGCAATTACCTATCCTCCACTACGTCCGTTCCTTGGCGGCATAATTTTGGCAATAGCTTTTTATTTCATCGGAAGTTCTAAATATACGGGATTGGGCGTCCCTATCATCGTTAATGCATTTTCTGTGGCAAATGCGCCTTATGATTTCCTTCTTAAAATATTATTTACTGGTTTTACATTAGGAGCTGGTTTTAAAGGCGGAGAAGTTACTCCTTTATTCTTTGTTGGAGCAACCTTAGGAAGTGCTCTATCTCTTGTGGTGCCGTTACCCATTGCGCTTTTGGCAGGAATGGGTTTCGTTGCTGTTTTTTCGGGTGCAACCCATACACCAATAGCTTGCACCGTTATGGGAATGGAACTTTTTGGGATTGAAAGCGGTGTTTTTATTGGTTTAGCCTGCGTCATTGCTTATTTTTCATCTGGATCAATGGGAATTTACAGTACTCAAATTGTAAAAGGTCCAAAATACCTTTTGTATCAGAAAATGAAAAGAAAACCAGCCGACTTTTTGTAATAGGTGAAAATCGTGTTAATGATTTCAACTTTAGCTTAAAAAAATGTAATTTCGCAACCTATGAAAATACAAGACATTCAAGCAATACAGTTGTTATTATCAACTCCAAAAAAGATTGCCATAATTCCACACCGTGGTCCTGACGGCGATGCCATGGGTTCTACCTTAGCATTATACCATTTTTTGCTAAAAAATAATCACGAACCTATTGTTGTTTCTCCTAATGAATTTCCCGATTTTTTAGCTTGGATGCCAGGCTCAGAAACTATCAAAATATTCGAAAAGGACAAGGAAAATTGTACTAAAATCCTACAAGAATCGGATCTTATTTTCACCCTAGATTTTAATGCTTTACACCGCACAGGCGAAATGGAACACGTTCTTACTCCATTGAAAGCACCGTTTATCATGATTGATCATCATCAAAAACCGGATGATTATGCTGCTATCACTTATTCTGACACCTCGTTTGGATCAACTTGTGAAATGATTTATAATTTTATTTCTTTTCTTGGTAAAAAACAAGATATCGATAAAACGATAGGAACCTGCATCTACACGGGAATTCTCACTGATTCTGGTTCTTTCCGTTTTCCAAAAACAACTGGAAATACGCATAGAATTGTAGCTGAATTAATTGATTTAGGAGTTGAAAATACAGAAATTCCAAGTTTACTTTTTGACAATAGCGGCTTTGGTCGATTGCAAATCTTGGGACAAGCGCTTCAAAACATGAAACTGATCATGGATCATAAAACAGCTTACACAATACTAAGTCAAGAGGAACTAAATTCATTTAACTACGTAAAAGGTGATACAGAGGGCATTGTTAATTACGGATTGAGTATTAAAGGAATTCAATTTGCAGCTATTTTTATCGAAAATGCCGAAGAAAAAATTATCAAAATTTCTTTTCGATCCCAAGGTGATTTTGATGTAAATCAGTTTGCGAGAGATCATTTTAACGGCGGCGGACACCGAAACGCAGCAGGTGGAAAATCAGATCTTTCATTACAAGAAACGGTCCAAAAATTTGAAGATTTAGTCACAAAAATAAGTATTTAAATTTATGAAAAACACAAAATTGTTTGCAAGTATATTCTTTTTGCTTGTGCTATTCTCCAGTTGTAAACAACCACAGGAGGCGAGAAGACCGCTATCTCAATCCTCTGGAAGTTTTATGAAAAAATCTATCATTCGCAATAAAAAGTTAGTTGCTGATGAGGAAACTCAAATCAAAAATTTGATCAAGAACGATCCAAATATTCAATATACAGCCTCTAAAAAAGGATATTGGTACTCTTATGAAATCCAAAATAAACTGGATTCTCTAACCCCAAAAAAAGGTGATGTTGCTTTTTTTGATTATGAAATTAAAGATCTACAAGGAACAATCATCTACTCTGAATTAGAGTTAAGACCACAAACTTACTATGTGGATAAGCAAGACATCATGATGGGATTGCGTGACGGAATCAAACTGATGCGTAAAGGAGAAAAAATAAATTTTATTTTTCCTTCTAATATGGGATACGGTTATCGTGGCGATGCAAAAAAAATTGGCATGAACCAACCCATAATTTGTACTGTCACCCTTCGAGATTTCAAATCAGAAGTAGCCTATAAAAAAGAATCACAAATAAAGATAAAACCAGTCACTGCTGCTCCACTTGTTATTGAGCAAGAAACGCCTGTTGTAAAAAAACCTAACGATACCTTAAACTAATAATTAAACGTAAAAATGAAAAAAAAGATTTTATTTGCATTGCTTGTAATTGCCTCATTTTATTCTTGTAAAGAAGCGCATAGCAATTTACCAGATGGTTTATACACTAAAATTGAGACTAATAAAGGAGATATAATTTTGAAGTTAGATTACGAGAAAGCACCAATTACAGTGGCTAATTTCGTAACATTAGCCGAAGGAAAAAACGAATTTGTAACTAATGAAAATCTAAAAAACAAACCTTTCTATAATGGTTTAAAATTTCACAGAGTCATTAAAGATTTTATGATTCAAACTGGAGATCCACTAGGAACAGGTTCTGGAGATACTGGTTATAAATTTAAAGATGAAATTTCTGATTTGCGTTTTGACAATGCTGGAGTTTTGGCAATGGCCAATAATGGAGTAGCGACAAACAGCAGTCAATTTTTTATCACACACCTTGCTACACCCTGGTTAGAGGGAAAACATACGATTTTTGGTCATGTAATTGAGAACGGAATGGATGTAGTCAACAAAATTGAGCAAGAAGATTTTATTAAAAAAGTCAGCATCATTAGAAATGGTGAGGCCGCTAAGAAATTCAATGCAGTTAAGGTTTTCAACGATTATTTTTCAATTGAAGCAAAAAATCAAAGCAAAAGAGCTGCTATTGATGCTGAAAATAAAAAAGTGTACGACGAAAAATATAAAACGGTACGTGAAGATAAAGTCGCTTATTTTGCCGACTTGAAAGTTAAGTCTACAAGAACTCCATCCGGATTAGAATATACGATTACAAAGAAAAGTGGAGGAAAAAAACCTGCAGCTGGCACAAATATTTTTATTCATTATGCAGGTTTCTTAGAAGACGGAGAATTATTTGACGCAAGTATAGCAAGCGTTGCCAAAAATTTTGGAAAATACGATGAAAACAGAGCGGCACAAAACGGCTACCAACCCATCCCTTTTCAAGCAGGTAAAAAAGATGGCATGATTCCTGGTTTCATCGAAGGATTAGAGCAATTATCATTAGGTGACAAAGCCGTAATTTTTATTCCCTCCCGTTTAGGCTACGGAGCTGCTGGAGCTGGTGGTGTGATTCCGCCAAACGCTAATATCATTTTTGAAGTTGAATTATTAGAAAAAATGCCTCAATAGAACACATCAAGTTAGAACTTAAATTATTTAAAAAATGAAATTCAAAATTCTGTTTTTATTGTTTCTGGGAATTGTAAACGTACATTCTCAAACGGTTAAAAAATCATCCACTGCTAAAAAACCGAATACGGCAGCAAAAGCTATCGTAAAAAAAGCGGTTAAACCAGTTGTAAAAACACCAACAACAATTGAGGGTATTTTTGCCATAATTGCCACTAACAAAGGTGACATTACCCTTGAACTTGAGTATAAAAAAACACCGGTAACAGTGGCTAACTTTATCGCTTTAGCAGAAGGGACAAACACTTACGTTACGAATGAAAAATTGAAAGGAAAACCTTTTTACGATGGTTTAAAATTTCACCGTGTGATAAAAGATTTTATGATTCAAGGTGGTGATCCGCTTGGAGACGGTTCAGGTAGTCCTGGATATTCGTTCAAGGACGAGTTTACCGATTTAAAACACAATAAGCCAGGTATTTTATCTATGGCTAATTCTGGACCAACAACTAATGGAAGCCAATTTTTTATTACCCACAAAGAAACACCTTGGTTAGATGGAAAACATACTGTATTTGGTAAAGTTACTGAAGGGATGAACGTGGTAAACACCATTGCTCAAAATGATGTGATTACTAAAGTTACTATTTTGAGAAAAGGTGCATTGGCACAAAAATTTGATGCTACAAAAGTTTTTTCTGACTATTTCAATAACAAATCCGAAGATCAAAAAAAGCAAGATCTTCTGAATGCAGAGAATAAGAAAAAACAAGAATTAGCTAATGCAGAAAACAAAGCAAAACAAGAAGCACTACAAGCAGAAGCGAAGAAAGTCTATTTAGAAAAATACGGTCCCGTAGTTGCTGCAAAAGCTGCTTATTTCGCCACTGCAAAAGCCACAGCTACAACTTCACCATCAGGATTAGCTTATAAAGTAGTTCAAAACGGTACAGGTGTAAAACCACTTGATAAGAGCACATTTTATTTTCATTACGCAGGTTATTTTGAAGATGGAACTCTTTTTGACAGTAGTTATGAAAATGTAGCTAAGGAATATGGCACCTATGATGCTAACAGAGCCGCACAAAATGGTTATCAAGCGTTTCCATTTGAGGCCGGTAAAAAAGATGGAATGATTGCAGGATTTTTAGAGACACTAGCGTCAATGTCCTATGGTGATAAAGTGGTTGCATTCATCCCTGCAGAATTAGCTTATGGATCAAGAGGTGCTGGTGGTGTAATTCCTCCTAACACAAATCTTATTTTTGAGTTAGAAATGTTTGAAAAACAACCAGCTCCAAAACAATAAGTAAAGTGATACTATAAAAAAGACCCGAAAGTAATTGCAACTTTCGGGTCTTTTTTTTTTTGGATAAAACTATTTTTTAGCTTTAAATTTCCAGTCAAATTCATCTTTTTGATTGATGATTGCTCCTATTTCAAATTTAACTACCTCGTCAAATTCAGTTTGAAAAATGATCCAGTTTTCTTCATTAAAATAATTCTCAAATGTATCAAACTCCTCTTGCGTAAATTTACTTATACCTTTCGCGGCTAAATCTTTTTTTACATCAATAATTTTTCTATTTATAATTTTATGTTCAAATAGAGATAAATCTGCACTTGAAGCCACGATATAACCTAATTTAAAATCTTCCTCTACATAAAAAGTCAATCTCATTTTGAGTTTATTGTACGCAAAAATCACGTTGTCGTCTTCATCTTTATAATTGCGATCTGGCTTACCGTAAATTGCCGTAACATCATTTTGCTTCATTCCGAAAATGAGTTGATCAATTCCGTTTTTTGGATTTATTTTCATATCTGTTTTATTTTTGTTGTATAATTTAACACACTTTTTAATTAGCATTGGGCTTTCGCCAAAAGGCTACCGTTTTACTATCACTGCTTTTTTTTAACGTCACAAAGTTCGTGAAGTTTAACAGAAAGTCAATTGTCATTATATTAAAAATTTTTAATTACTTTAGTGACTCAATAACAACTCATTATGGTCTGGGAAGCAAAAACACTTACACACAAAAAGGAAAAGCGAATTGCTGTTTATTTTAAAAAAGACGCTACTTTAATTGCGCGGATCAAGCAACTAGATGGCGCACGATGGAGCCAGTCTTTACTCGCGTGGCACATACCTGATACAGATCAAAATAGAATAAGGTTTAAACTAGAAACAGCAAGCAATTGTTTACCATCGAGTGAAGGAAGTGCTGAAATAGAAAAATTTAAGCAATGGCTTAGGTCTAAACGCTACAGCGAAAACACAATTTCAACTTATTGTGATGCATTGCGATCCTTTTTTGTTTTTTATAAAGACAAAGCCATTGTAGAAATTGACAATGCAGATGTAATTGTTTACAACAACGAGTATATATTAGAAAACAAACTTTCGGCTTCTTACCAAAACCAAATAGTCAATGCCATTAAGTTATACTTCAGCACCATAAGAGAAACAAAAATTGAAGTAGATAAAATCCATCGTCCTAAACGTGCCAAGGTTTTACCTAATGTATTGAGCAAAGAAGAAATAAAATTGATTTTAGAAGTCCACGCTAATATAAAACACAAAACAATGCTTTCGCTGATTTACAGTTGTGGTTTACGATGTGGCGAATTATTAGCTATGAAACCGGTACATATTGACTCCAAAAGAAATATAATAATCCTCAAAAATTCAAAAGGCAAAAAAGATAGAATCGTGCCCTTGAGTCCTAAAATCCTAACAATGCTTCGAGACTATTACACTGTATGCAAACCGACAACTTATTTATTTGAAGGTCAAATGGCAGGCATGCCTTACGATTCTAGAAGCTTACAATTAGTTTTAAAACAAGCCTTGCGAAAAACAGGAATTACGAAACCAGCTACTTTACATTGGTTACGACACAGCTTCGCAACACATTTACTCGAAAGCGGCACCGATTTGAGCTACATACAAGAATTATTAGGCCACAACAGCAGCAAAACCACCGAAATTTATACGCACGTAAGTACGAAAAGTATTCAACAAATAAAAAGCCCGGTTGATGATTTGTAAAGAATTATTTATATATTTGAAAAGCAATAAAGCGAAACAAACCTTCGCCAATCTACCCAAATTTGGGTGGATATGCGAAGGTTTGTTTCGCCTATATACTAGTTGTGCGAGATTTTGAGAAACGAACTGCAAAAAAAAATAAAAAAAAGAGCCGAAACTCTTTTTTTTTATTCAATTAAAATTGACTTAATAGCCGAATTTAAAGACTTAAAGACAACTTTTTTATCATCAGGAATATCATCATCACTAATTGAGAAAAACAATAAATAAGAAACGGGAATCTGTAATGATTCACAAATTTTCTTAATTGTATTCTTTTGAGGAAAAGTGGCATTAATTTCTATTTGAGAAAGCGCATTAACCGAAATTCCACACATTTCGGCAAGTTGCTTTTGACCTAATTGTTTCTCTTTTCTTAAAATTTTAATAGCAGTTCCAATATCCATAACTTAATTTTTAGCTATCCCATAAATCTATATCAAAAAGTTTTAAAAATTCTTTACTGACTTTACAAATCAAAATAAATGCTTCCAAAAAACCGTTAATATCGGGATTGTCGTTCTCTAATTTTTCTAATAATGTTTGTTTATCTTCTTCAGATAAATTGCAATTTTTTATATTTTCTATAAGTATTTTAATTCTTTCCATTTTACATTAAACTTTAAATAATTAATATTTTTTAAAGCTTCTCCAGATAAATCTCTAACCGCAGAGAAGCACAACTCGAAATTTGCTTTTGCGATATGATCTTCATCATCTGTAAAAATGTAATATTGACACGTCGTCAAAATCGAAAATAATCTTGACTTAATGTTATTAAAAGTTGATTTAGTTTTTAATTTAACCCTATATAAAAATTTTGTAAACTCTTTACATTCAATGCTAAAACCATTGGTGTAAAATATATTTCCGTGAATAGCTTCAAACTCAATTTCGTCAATCAATAAATAAAAGAAATCTTTTATTAATCCCGAGTCTAACTTTGATTTAAAAACTTTATTATCAAATAATCCTTCGTTATAAGATTCCGTAAAATAATCGTATCGAATAAACCTTGAGAAAAACTTCTGTACCTCTAACCTATCAAAATTACTTAAGTTGTATAGATTCTTACTTGAAGTGTTATGAAAATTCTTAATCGCTTCAACATACTTTTGAGATAAAACCTCTAAATGTTTTTCATTTAATATCGTATGTGGAAAGTTATAAATATCAAAACCAGAATCCTTTAAAATGTTAACTATAGATTCTTCTGAAATCTTTAACTTTTTGGCAACGGAATGTAAAGCAACATTATGCTTTTTACCTTTTCTAAAAAATTCAAATAAACCCATAATTAAAAATTTAAAGTACAAATATACATTAAAAAATTTAAAATACAAGTAAAAGATGTATTATTAACATAATTTTATATTTAATGGATTATGAAATTGAAAAAAAACCTCGCACAATCGAGTAGACGGCTCCGCCAGAAACTGACGGAGTGCGCCTCTCACACCACCGTACGTACGGGTCTCGTATACGGCGGTTCGCAAAGTGATGGG
>NZ_FQWE01000008.1 GCF_900129575.1 Flavobacterium segetis
TTTTCTGGTTGAGTTGCTTGAACTCCTGTATTATCCCAAGCACAAGTATTTCTATTGAAAACAAAATTATCCCAACAATTTACTTTTGCTGGTTTCACTGCTTGAACTCCCATATTGTCCCAAGCACAAGTATTCGTGTTGAATACGAAGTTATCCCAACAATTCACTTTTTCAGGTTGAGTTGCTTGAACGCCAATATTATCCCAAGCACAAGTATTCGTGTTGAATACAAAAGTATCCCAACAGTTCACTTTTTCAGGTTTCACTGCTTGAACTCCTGTGTTATCCCAAGCACAAGTATTCGTGTTGAATACAAAAGTATCCCAACAGTTTACTTTTGCTGGTTTTGAAGCTTGAACTCCCATATTGTCCCAAGCACAAGTATTCCTATTGAAAACAAAATTATCCCAACAGTTCACTTTTTCTGGTTGAGTTGCTTGAACTCCCATATTGTCCCAAGCACAAGTATTCGTGTTGAATACGAAGTTATCCCAACAGTTCACTTTTTCAGGTTTCACTGCTTGAACTCCTGTGTTATCCCAAGCACAAGTATTTGTGTTGAATACGAAGTTATCCCAACAGTTCACTTTTTCTGGTTGAGTTGCTTGAACGCCAATATTATCCCAAGCACAAGTATTCGTGTTGAAAACAAAAGTATCCCAACAGTTCACTTTTTCAGGTTCAGCAGGTTTATAGCAGCTAACAGCTACACTTGTTTGTGAATTATCATTCGAATTACTCGCGTTTCCTTGAGAAGTATTTAGTGGAGGTGAAGCACAACCTTCACACAATAGAGGATTGGACCCTGCAATATAGACGATGTTTCCTAAAATATTATCAGCGCTACTGACTGCGTTTCCTCTTACAGTAAGAAATATATCCTTAAGATCAAACGAACCAAAACCGCCATCTGTATTTGTTAATTGTATTGTGTTTGCAGAACCAATAGTTAAATTAAATTGACTCCAACGGATATCACTTCCAGCAGCAATTCCTAGAATTTCAGCATTGGCACCAACACTTATAGTAACTCGTAATGAATTACTAACTATAGTTGCGTTGCCATAATTGCCCACAGTAACAGTCAAAATTCCACTAGCATCTTTCGACAAACTTGAGGGACTCATTAAAATTCCAATTGCAGGATCTGCGTTTTGTGAATATCCTTTTGGCACAAACACAAATATGATAAAAAAGAATACTATTAATTTATTTAGAGTACTCATTTCTTATTTTTTATCGTTGATATTTTTTTTGTATAAACCATAATCATAATTACTGAGCTTTAACAATAGTATTAGTAGTATTATTATTAGCTAGACCGTCAGATCCTGAACCATTTACAATTGTAGTTGTAATAGATTGGACAGTTTGAGTTGGCACATCTGATTTAAGAGTCAGTGAAAAACCAATAGCTGAAAATGTATTTTTTCCAATAATAGAGCCTGTTTTTAAAGTCATTGTTATAAAGGACGAATTCTCAGTTATTATCCAATTATTATTATTAACAGCAACGCCTCCAGACACATTAGCTGTACTAGTTGCAGCTCCATAAGTAATAGTAAATGCTGATAATTTTTGGATTTTAACGATTACTTGACCAACTGATGGTGCTCCGCCAATTTCAGAGATATTCACAACAAAATCTTTTTTTGGTGCTGTAATTAAAAAAACTACAGAATCAATATCTATTGTTGGCGTAAAGTCTGCTATTGGGGCTGTCAAAATTGGGGTTAGCGTTACCGTAGGATCATTATCGTCAATAGAGGTTCCTGAAACATCAGTTACGTCATTTCCATTAGGATCTTTGGTGGTTACCGTAGCTGAGTTCGTTACTTTTCCTGTATCAATATTTTCTTTAGTGATAATATATGTGGCCATTGCAACAGCTACTTTGCCTGGTGCTAAAGATGCAATTGGGATTCCAATAATTGTTAAACCTACCAACGGATCCGTTACAACAACATTAGTCAAAGTAGTATTTCCAGTATTGGTTACAGAAAAGATATAATTGATTTTATCTCCAAGTATTCCGGATCCACTCAAATTAGCGGTTTTTACCAAGGCAACAGATGGATTTTGGTTAAATGTTATGACAGTGGGATTATTGTCGTCATTAGATGTTCCTGAAACATCGGTTATATTATTTCCTTGAGGATCTTTAGCCGTAACGGTGGCAGAGTTGGTAACTTTCCCCACATCAATATCGGCTTGAGTAATAATGTGTGTGCCTTTAATAGATGAACTAGAAGCACCTTTGGCTAGAGAAACAATTGGATTTCCAGTCAGGGTTAATCCAATCATTGGATCTGTTATAACAACATTCGTTAATGTTGTATTTCCTGTATTAGTTACTGTAAAGGTATAGGTAATGACATCTCCTATAATTCCAGTTCCGCTTACAATAGCGGTTTTAACCAAGGCAACAGTTGGAGCAGCTGGAGTAGCGGAAACCACAATAGTTGAAGTTATCGAACTACAATTTTTTAGATTGCTAAATTCACATATTTTATACGTAACATTATAATTCCCAGCAAGTGTATTAGGTGCAATAGTAACGGTGCCATTTAAATTTAATGTTAATCCCGTTGGTACTGTAATTCCTGAAAGAGTTACATTTCCTGGAGCTGTTCCTATAACCACTGCAGTTCCGTTATAAGTATCATTTGAAGTTAAGGCAGTTGTGGTTCCCCCTGTTGACTCATTTACCGCTGCTGCAGTTTCTGCTACTGCTATTATAACCGGCGCCCCCAAAGACTTAGAAGTAACGCAAACCGGATTATTATAAATTATACCTGTATAAGTATTAACTGCTCCACCTGTTGAAAGTTGTCGGCCCGCTAAAAAAACATCTGCCCCTGAGTTACATGCTCCCCCGTGGGAAAAAAATGTTCCTTTTAAAACAGAGCCAGCTCCTATATTAACAGCACCTGTGGCAACTCCTGCTCCGCCAATCCAAAAGACATTACAACGACGGGCTCCATTAATTAAAATTATTTTTGATTGTGCTCCTATTGAAAGTGCACCAGCAAATTTAAAAACGAATATTGCATCTGGGTTATTTTGAGCGTCTAAGGTTACAGTTCCTCCTATAGATCCTGCCCCTGCTATGAAATAAACGCCGGGAGTTACCGTTTCTCCAATTCCATTTGGTAGTAGCGCTCCAAAAACTGCTGGATGAGAAAGTACTGTATTTGGCAACGCCATAAGTGCAGTGTAAGCATTATCGACATCTATTTTAGCTTGTGCTGTAAGAGTATCTGTACTGTTAAAAGAACCGATAGTAACTGAATCTCCATAACCACTTATAGCCCCAGAATCTGAACCAATATTGCCATCAATTCCGGAAATACTGGTATTTGCCACAGCACCTAAACTAGTATAAAGTGCAAAGTTTGAAAGAACTCCCAAAACATCAACTGCAGCGGCAGGACTACAGTCCGTTTCACAAAATATGGGAATGGTGCTAATACCAGCAGGTGGACTAGCAACAGCGTTAACTCCAGTTGTTATTGCTCCAGCAATGGAAAACATTCTTCCTTCAAGAACAACATCTGCGCCAAGACCAACTGCTCCTATCTTTGCAAATAAAGTTCCTTTTACATTAGCATTGGCCGCAACCGAAATAGCTCCTTCAGCAATCCAAAAAACATTACAAGATTGTGTACCACCAGTTAATTTTACCTCTGCTCCAGCTCCTATTGTAAATGCTCCATAAAATTTAATTACGAAGAAAGCATTAGGATTTCCTTTTCCGTCAAGTGTAAGAGTTCCCCCTAAAGATCCAGCTCCTCCCGTTGAATAAACTCCTGGGGTAATCGTTTCTCCACCGCCAAAAGCGGGAGCATGAGTACCAGGATAGTCTACAAAAAGATCGTTAAGATGAATATATGTCCTAAATAGATCGAACTTGCACTGAGCGGTTACATCATTAGCATTGTAGGTATTACCAGTATAAGTTGGTGGCAAACCAAATCCGCTAATTATGCCAATATTTGTACCAACATCACCATTAACCGAAGCTCCTGCTCCATTTGAAATTGCTCCAGCTCCAGTGTAAGCTTCAAAAGAAGTAAGTATTCCTAAATTAAGTGTTCCGTTAGCAGCCTGACTAAAGCTTTTATTTGAAAAAAGTAAAAGTGCAATAATTGTTATGGTGAAGAGTAATTTTTTTTTCATAATAAATAATTTATAAAATAATTATCACTAAAACTAATCATAACTAAAGGGTCATGGTCAGTACTGTTTTTTGTAGAATAATTAACAGACAAATAACTAAATTTGCGATAAATATTAAATCAGTATTTATACTTTTTTTTTTAACCGAAAAAAAATATGGTGTATAAATACGGAGGTCTTTAATTTAAGTATGAAGATTATTAAAAGGAAAGTATAATATTTTACTACACGAAACTAAAATTAGGATTTGATGACTGACTTTAATTTTTAGAATTTTTAAATGATTGCTTGTCCGTTTTTACAAATTCTAATTTTGCATTAATCCAAATTAAAAGACCAAATTTGGAGCAATAGAAAATTATGAATCTATTTGAATCAAAACCACATTAATTGAAAATAAAAATGATTTTAGATGTTATAAAAGTTAATGGTAATTAATTGCTAAGTATAATCAATTAACTGTTATTAATCTATTGCGAATAGCATACATAATAAGTTCAGCAATGTTTTTACTATCAGTTTTTTCTAAAAGATTTGCCCTATATGTTTCAATTGTTCGCTGGCCCAGAAAAAGGAGTTTAGAAGCTTCTAAAGTAGATTTTCCTTTACAGATTAATTCCAGCACTTCAAGTTCGCGACTGCTAAGTTTTGTAGGAATGTCTTTTGTAAGTTTAAGTATTGATGGCGCTAGGTTTTTATTGTCTGATATAATTACATTGCCTATAATACTTGGGTATCCTTTATAGGTAATTACGGATCCAAATAACTCTACAAACACTGTATTCAAAGTCTTGTGAAGGGCTTCAAACGTGAAAGAAATAGAACCTTTCGTATCTTTTAAACAGCGATCAATTTCGTTTAGAAGTTTTGATTTATTACAATATTTATCATCAAAGAGGTCCTCCAAATATATTGAAGAAAATTCATCATAATCGTAACCAAAAATGGTAGCTAGTGTTTCATTATAAAATAAAAATTTGCCCTTTTGGTATATAAAAACACCCAACCTTTGATGTTTGATGAGCGCATTAAACTTTTCATCGTTAATTTGTTCGATGGTATCGTATTTGGCGAGGCGTGTTTTAATAACTTTTAACAATTCAAAAAAATCGAAAGGTTTTATAATATAATCATCAGCTCCCAACTGCATTCCTGCTCTAATATCTTCATATTCAGTCCTAGCCGAAAAAAAGACCAATGGTATGGTAGCGGTCGACTTAATCTGCTTAATGGTTTTGTAAAAATCATATCCATTCATATGTGGCATTGAAATATCACAAAGAATGAGATCTGGTAAGTGTTTTAAAGCTTGTTTGACACCTGCAAGTCCATCTTCGGCAACAAAAACTTCAAAGTTTTCTCCCTTAATAAATTCAGCTGTATTTTCTCTTAAAACAGCATCATCTTCTACGATAAGAATTTTTTTCATATAAAAAAATTAGACTAGTGATATATTTAAAGCTGATTTAAAGTTGCAAGGTTGAGTTCCATTTTATTTATAAAATCACTTTTAGTATTTTCCTGGTTTAGATAGGGTAAAATGATAGTTATCTTTGATCCTTTACCTAATGTCGATTCAATTAAAATATTTCCATTATGAAGATCAATAAATCTTTTTACAATAGACAAACCAAAACCTGTTCCTTTTACGGTTCCAATATTAGAAGCTCGATAAAAAGGTTCTAACAAATATTTTATTTCTTCATTTGGCACTCCAATTCCTTTATCCTTTACTACGAATTTGATCTCTTTATTATTTGTTTCATCCATATCAATAGTGATTTTTTTAGTTTCACTACTATATTTTATCGCATTAGAGATGATATTGTTAAAAATATGTCGAATCATAATTGCGTCCATGTGATAGATTTTATTATCTAAATTGGATTTAAGAATTACTTTGTGATTTGTTCCAGATATATTTAAATTTTCTTCAATAATTTCATTAATTAGAGGAAGAAGTTGAATGCTGGTTGGTCTAAAAAAAGATTTGCTCGTTTGTTCTTTATCAATGAGAGATACATCGTCGAGCAGCGCTTTAGTATGTTGTACAGCATCAAATATCTGTTTAAACATTTTTTCTTTTTTTTCCTTATCCCAAGTATCATTGTAAATTTTTAATAACTGAACACTGGAAAGAATACCTGCTAAAGGCGTACGGAATTCATGGGAAACGGTAGATATAAATTGTGACTTTAAAACGTTGACTTCGTTTAATTGGTGATTTAATTGTACTAATCGCTCTTCTTCAAGTTTACGTTTTGTTATATTATTGATCGTCGATATTAGTAAACTTTGTCCACTAATTAATAATGGGCTGGTATAAATTTCAACATCACAAGTTTCACCTGATGCCAATTTATGAATAAATTGGAAATAAGATTGACCCGCTAACGTTAATTTTTTCATTTCATCTAATATTTGTCCCGATGGGAACGTACTAATATCGGATAGATTCATTGATTTGAACTCTTTTAATGAATAACCATAAAATCCCGCCGCTGCTGAATTTGCATCAATAATTTTTCCATTTAAAGGATCAATTAGTAATTGAGGTGCTTGGTTTTTTTCGAACATGGCAAAATACAGCTGGCTACTTTCTTGTAGCGCCTCATCTACTTTCTTTCGGTCAGATATGTCTCGGATGTGGCACAGAATTACTTTATCGGACTCAACCATATATACGTTACTTACAAACTCTACAGCTATTGATTTTCCTGCTTTTGTTTCTAATGGCATATCTTCAAATCGAATGTATTCTTTGTTTTGTAATTCGATGAAAGCCTCTTTAGAAGCTGCAATATTTTTAAAAACTCCAATTTCCCAAAGTTCTTTACCCACTAACTCTTCATAGTTAAATCCAATCAATTCAATCAGGAACGGATTTGCATCAGTAATCTGACCAGTAATTGCATCAAGAATTAAAATTCCTTCTTTTGATGATTCAAAAATTCGATGCGAACGTGTTTCTGCATTTTGTATTTTTTCTTGAGATAATTTACGTTGAGTGATATCCTGAATTACACCAATCAAGATATATTGATTTGTTTCATCGTCAAAAATAATTTCTCCCCATCCATCTACCCAAGCAATCTGGCCGTCATTTTTACGGATAATTCTGTATTCCTTACGAAATGTTATATGATTTTTAATACATTCATTAACGTATTCCAGCATTATTTGCCTGTCCTGAGGATGGACAACATCTAACCATGTTTTGATAGTTAAATCTCTCATGAGTTCTATTCCAAAAATTACGAGCAATTCTTCAGATGTTTCCAAAAAATTAGTGGATATTCCGTATCTGTAAGAACCAATGTGTCCAATTCTTTGAGTTTCTTTAAAAAAAAACGAGTTTTCCTCAATTTTCTTTTTTATTTGTTCTTTTTTAGTTCTGTATATAGCAGTTATAACATAGTGTTGCTCCTTTTCTAAAAAAACGCCATTTAATTTTACAAAAATATTATTATTTTTATTAACAGTTAATTCAACATCGCAGAAATTTTCAGGATTAACTTCTTTGGCTTTTAGTAAAAATGTGTTGAAATCAGTAAGATGTTTTTCATTAATAAATTGGCTGAAACTTAAACTAATTAAGTCATCACTGTTTTTTTTCAAAAGTTTTGCGCCACTGTTGTTAGCATGTAGTATAGTGCCATTACAATCAATACTGTAATGTCCAATAGGAGAGAACTCATAAAACAATTTTGCCTTCAGATTAAGTAATTCTGCAGCATCCTTGGCTAATTGTAATTCTTGATTTTCCTTTATAAGATTAAGGTTAGTGACTCTTAATTCTTGAATTACAATACTATGTTTGGATACGCTCATGGCTATTGTGTATTTAATTCTAAATTTAATATGTAGATAAAAGGAATTTTGATGTGGTTATGGCGAAAAAATAAACAGGTATTATTTAAAAAAAAGCATGCATATTTCTAATATCTAGTTAAGCTACCATTTTTTTATTGTTTTTAATTACTTTTTTGAGATTAATTTTTACCACCATAAATATTTTTTATTTTAATAATTATATTTTGGGTAAATTAAATTATTTACTAAACAAAATATTCTCCTTTAATTTTAATCAATTTGTAAAGTACTATCAATTAAATATGGAATCCACTACAATTTATACTTTTTTTTAGAAAAACACATATAGTGATCAGTATAAATACGGAGCGGATATGCAAATGAAAACCATAAATTAATATTAGTTACATTTTTAAAACTATTTTTTGATTGCAAAACTTTACTATTGTTATGTATTTTTAATAGGAAAGTCTGCGTTATCTGTTGTACTAAAATTCAAAATATTCAAAGATTTCAAGTTTCATTTTATCTTTTTTCTAAATCATGTTTCAATTAATCTGTTCTGTTTTGAAAGTTTTGAAGAAGCTTTTAGCAACTGTAAGATCCCAACAATTCCCTTTTTAACTCCTATTTTTTGTGATGATCTTTTGAGAATCAATCAAGTTTCCGAATGTTTTACCGCCTTATTATATACTTCCGTTACAATGAAATATCAATTTTCTCGAATGATTTTTATTGGTAACAGCGGTTTTCGGTATTGCTGATGAAGTCTTTTCATTATCTAGTTCATCACTTACGATCCATAATTTAAATTTTATTGCAAACAAATCTAGAACGTTTATAAATATAAAAAACCTTGTATGGTATAGCTATAATTAATATGTGAAACTCACGCTTTTGAGGGTTCAGAAACTAAAATTATATGGTTTCTGCATCAGGAACAATCAAATGATTATGTTTCGAATCTGTTGTAACCTTGGATTTCTTAGTTAATATGCTTCTCAAACCTAGTTGATTCATATATTTCGCGATTGTAACATTAGATACGATCGTTCAAGTATAATTTAATGCAGCGGCTATTCTACGACTACTATAACACTGTTTTATGTTGTACCCTTTTTTTATACAGAAATCTCAATGATTTCAGACAGGTTTTTAATTTGATATTCTATTATTCTATTGTTTTTATTGAAATTAGAGATGACTTTTGTTATTAGAACAAGGCAAAAAGAGTTATTCTGATTTTATGCCACCTCTTTTTTGTAATAATAATTCGAAGGCGTTTTATAGTTTTTGGCACTGATCTAGTCGCTGTATTATAAAAATAATATTTAAGTCCTCTAAATGGCATGATACGGTCAGTATGTGCTTGTAAATATAGATTCTCGTATTTGTTAGTCTTACCTAATTTCTTTATTAAAATATTGTCATAGACCGTCCTTTAGCATTGATATAAATTTATATTCCGTTGTTTAATAATACATTAGTGTTAACCTCATTGATTTATTGGCTTCCTTGATTGGTACTGAAAATTTCGGACATAGTATACTTTTATATACTTTCTTGCAAAAAATAAGCACACCAATCAACACAAATTGTGCTGCTTAAGCTCCAGTTCAAAATAAATCTTAAATACAAATCTATAATCGCAGTCAAATATTCATGTTCTTTTGCCATAGAAATAAAGGTGATATGTGTTGCCCACCACTGATTTATCTGGGTAATCTTCAAACCTTTGATTAAATAGGGATATTTCTTATTTTATTTATTACTCATTGTTGTTTTAGGTTCTCTATAAATAGTTTGTCAATTGATGATTTCCATCGATCGTTTGACCCGTTTGCGATTCACTTTAAAACCTAAATCGTTAAGCTAGAACATGAGTTTCCTTTAGCCATAAAATAGAGGATTAAATTACTTTTGGCCTAGTAGTTACATTATTTTCAAGTTCTCTAAATTTTCCTATTTTAGTTTATAATAAAGACTGCTGCGATGAGTTTCTAATAATCGACATTGTTTGACAATGCTCCATTTATTATTGGTATCGACTATTATTCTCGCGCATTGATGCAGACTAATCCAGACTTTTTTTTAAAAATGATTCTCCAAAGTCAGCTTACCTATTCGAGGAGAGAGTTTGTCCTCTGGAATTTCATCTTTAGAAACGAGCACTTTTTTTACATAAAAAATCGCAAAAAGATCCCCTATGGCTTTCCCCTTTTATATTGAAATTTGGTTGGACAGTAAATCGTATTTTTTTTTGTAATATCTTGATGATATTTATCGCTTTCAAGGCTTCCAAAATAAATTTGGCTTAGAAATCATTCCCGGAAGTTTTTATTATCCTTGACATAATTAGGCTAATTAAAGGTTTTATTCTCATCTTACATAGTCGGCATATATTTTGAGATTTAGGGATAAGGATAGTATTTAGCTTGTTTTTTATCATAGAATGATCCATCGCTTAAGTGTTGTTTTTTTATCTTTAATCTGTTTATTTTTTATTTGGAATATGACAATAAATAAAAATCATAAATAAAAATCTAAAAATTTTATTTAAACGATTTTTTGTTAATAAAAATAGACGTAGGACAAATTAGAAAAGAAATTAGCAGACCAAATATGCGCGGATATCTGTCTTAAATATCTAATTTTTATCAACATACCGTATTTTCAGATAATCAAGATGGGCTAATACTCCGAGTCTATGAAGCTTGGAGAGATGGATTAGACCTAATTATGATTGCCGTTATTAAAATTATAGATATCAAAAGTCACAAGATAGTAGTTATCTACTGGATGAAAATTTAATACTCCTTACATCTATTTTGGTAATATATTAGTTTGCGATTCTAAATACTTGCAAGAACTGTTTTCAGACTCATTTGAAATAATTCAATTACCTATGTCAGTAGATTATATCATGAAGTTTATTTAGTTATTTGATTGTGAGTACTAGATATGTGATGAATGAAATAATAATTAGTTAAGGGTATGCAAAGCTATATAACGATATGTTTTGCAAAAATCTTCCTATGCGTCAGGAATGTAGTTTTGAGGCTAAAACAGAAAAAAAGGATTATTTGTAATTATGGAAAGGATCCAGATAAGTTAAGAACTAAATGTGAACTATAAGTAAAAATAAAACACATCTAACTGTTTGATAAGTAGTTGCTGTAGTTCTAATTCTACAAAGAAAGAGGCTTCGTGTTGAAAAAAAATTTTTTGAATTAAAAATTTTAGATTTGAACACAAAAAGGTGTCAAAAAGTTAGAGCTTTATTTATTAATTTTTTAACTAAACTTATTAATTTTAGTTAAGTTTGCGATTATCTTACTACTTTAAGATTAAAAAATTTTGAATAACATCAATGAACTCCCAGCTAATTTTTTTGAATGAATCTAACTTTTTGTCAGAGGTGGCAGCTGGAAATCAGGTGGTTTATACACAACTTGTAGAAAAAAACTGGCAGAAAGTACTTCATCATGCGCTTAGCTACGTAAAATCCTATCCAATTGCCCAAGAATTGACACAAGATGTTTTTATACAGATTTGGGAAAAACGCAAGAAGCTATCCGAAGTAAATAACTTTGAAAATTATCTTTTTATTGTCAGTCGAAATTTAATCATTAGTCATATTCGAAAAAAACTTATTGAAACAAATTCCCTCAAAGGGGAAAAGTTACAGGAGCTATTTTTCAATCCAGACGAGCAATATGAGTTTAAAGAATTAACGGAAATTATTAATGAAGGGACCACACTTTTGCAAGAACCTAGACGTTCTGTTTTCCTGCTAAGTCGCATGGAAGGTAGAGACGCAAACTACATTAGCAAAAAACTTGGCATCGCCCCGAGAACCGTTCGATGGCACTTGTTACAATCTTTAAATTTCCTAAGAAACTATCTACACCAGAAATATAATATGGATTTGTTGACATTATTTTTATCCGGTTTACTTTTTTTTTCATAAATTTTCATTTTTCATTGCCACTTTAACAATCAATCTGCGTCTTTATATTTGAAAGCCATATAAAGCAGGCACAAAACCGTATACTTATGTTTCAAAACGAAGTGTTAAAAAAACTTATGGAGCAGTTTGTCTCAGGGGAGATTTCCCCACAAGGTAAAGCAATGCTGCTCTCCATGCTTGATAATCCTTTATACTCTGATCAACTCAATGATATTCTTCAAGAGAATTATGATACTGTAGAAATTCCTGAAGTCACTTCTGAAGTTACTGAAGAATTCATTACAGCACTTAGAGAAAAAATGGATGCTTCGTCAAACGTAGAGGATTTACCTTCCTCTATTTTAACTCAATTGAATTGGAGAAAAATTGCTGTTGCTGCTAGTGTTTTCCTTATGATTGGCTTAGGAACTCTTATATTTTTTCAAAAGAGCAATTTAGCTCCAACGGTCGTTGCGTCAAAAGAAATCAATGACAAAAAACCAGGAAAGACCGGTGCCATACTAACCCTTTCCAATGGTTCTGTAATTGTTTTAGATGACGTAAGAAACGGATTATTAGCAAATCAACAAAATACAGCCATTATCAAAAAAAATGATGGAATTGTGTATACCGCCGATTCAAATGCTCAAACCGTTTATAACACTATGACCACTCCCAGAGCGCGCCAATATAATCTACAATTATCAGATGGAACAAAAGTATGGCTCAACGCCTCGTCCTCTATTACTTTCCCTACCTCTTTTTCCGGGAAGGAACGAAAAGTCTCTATAACTGGAGAAGTTTATTTTGAAGTAGCCAAAGATAAATCTAGGCCTTTTATGGTTTCCGTTAATGATATGCAAGTAAATGTATTGGGTACACATTTTAACGTAAATGCCTATGAAGATGAAAAATCAGTGAACACCACTCTTTTCGAAGGAAGCGTTTTGATTAGCAAAAAAAATGTGAGCGTTTTATTAAAGCCAGGGCAACAAGCCGAAAAACAAAAGTCAGGAACTATTGTGATCAACAATAACGTGAATTTAGATCAAATTATAGGATGGAAAAATGGAACGTTTTTCTTTGAGAATGCGAGTCTTGAAATGGTATTGCGTCAATTAAGTCGTTGGTATGATATAGATATTGTGTTTGAAAAAGGGATAAAACCTAGAATATTTGAAGGTGAAATACAAAGAAATTTACAATTATCACAAGTATTAAAAATTTTAGAAAATAGCGGCATACATTTAAAAATCGAGGGAAAAACACTGCGAGTGATGCCCTGAAAATTTAGAAAAAAGAAATCTATTTTTTATTTTAAAAAAAACTATTTACTATCCATAAAAAAAGCCAGCAGATGTTGGAAGCATTGCTGGCTTATTCCTAAAAAGGGAATAGTTATGGAAAAATAGATAGATAAACCAAGCAAGGAGAATTTATTATTAACCAAAACCATTACTAAAGTATGAATTTATTATCAAAAAATGAGCCAAAAAGTTGTTCGCTAACATCAAAAATCTTAAAAATTATGAAATTAGCTACAATTTTATTTTTAGTTCTAACGTTACAAGTTACAGCAGCAGTATCTTCGCAAACAGTTACTTTTTCTGGAAAAAACGTCGCTATTAAAAAAGTATTGTCGGTAATTAAAGACCAAACCGATTATGTTTTTTTCTACGATGTTGCTCTTCTAAAAGATTTTAAAACCATTTCTCTAAATTTAGTAAACACTCCAATCGAGAATGTGTTAGAACAGGTTTTTGTTAATCAACCTATTAAGTGGATGATAGAAGGAAAAACTATTTCATTTGTTTCCAAAGCAAAAAAAGCTAAAGAGGTAACAATTTCATTAGCTGTACAAAAGCAAATAAAAGGAAAAGTAATAGATGAAAAAGGACTATCAATTCCTGGTGCTAATATTGTTGTTAAAGGCACACGAAATAGCACTCAGACTGATGCTGATGGTAGTTTCAGCATCAACGTTTCTGAAAACGACACTAAACTTATTGTTTCTTTCATTGGGATGGCCACGCAAGAGGTAGCCATTGGAAATGTTCCACGTACGATTATTTTAAGTGAGACTGGCCAAAAACTTGAAGAAGTCGTGATTGGATCGCGCAATCCTACTAGAACAGTAACTGAATCTGCTGTTCCTATAGATGTCATTAGTATGAGGGAAATTGTTACTAAAGGATCGCAAACCAACCTGAACCAAATATTAAACATGGTGGCGCCTTCATTTACCTCAAATACTCAAACGGCCGCAGACGGAACCGACCATATTGACCCTGCTCAGTTAAGAGGCTTAGGGCCAGACCAAGTTCTAGTGTTGGTAAACGGGAAAAGAAGGCACACCTCTTCACTAGTAAATAATAATGGAACCGTGGGTAGAGGATCAGTTGGAACTGATTTAAATGCAATTCCCGCTTTTGCACTGGAAAAAATAGAAGTGCTTAGAGATGGTGCATCGGCACAATATGGCTCTGATGCCATTGCAGGGGTCATCAATTTAGGTTTGAAGAAAAACACAAACAAACAATTTGATGTAATGCTTTATGGAGGTAGTAATTTTTCAAAAGGATCAAACAATAATACCGGAGGAAATGATGGTAGTAGATATCAGTTAGATATGAATTACGGAGCGGGACTGGGGAAGGAAAAAAGTTTTATCAATTTAACGGGTAGCTTTCAAGTTAGAGAGGCGTATAGTAGAGCTAGTAATAGAACAGGTAATATTTACAACGCTTATAATGCGATTGATCAAAGAGCAACTGAAGCAGGAACAAATATTAACTCTCTGTTTGGAAACATTACAAATACACCCAACACATCTCAAATACTATCAGAAATTAAAACGTATGCTCCTCAGATAAATTATTTCAGTCCTTCGCAACAAACTGCAATCAGTAATGCTGCGTCAATTTCGGAAATGCAAGCAGCATTAAATTTTGACGCAACTGCGGGAGAATTAGCCTATCGAGGACTTGAAAGAAAAGATTTTAATATGAGAATAGGTCAGTCGGCATTAAAGAGTATGCAATTTTTTGTGAATGCCGCTTATCCTATTAATGATAATATAGAGGTGTATGCTTTTGGAGGAACTAGTTTTAGAGATGGTTTGTCTTCAGGAAACTATAGATTACCTAATGCTTTTTCATCTTATCCAAAATTATATCCTAATGGATTTTTACCAGAAATTAGCTCTACTGTAAATGATGTATCAATAGCGACAGGTATTAAAGGTAAAGTATTTGAAAATTGGAATTTTGATTTAAGTAATACATATGGAAAGAATACATTTGATTTTCATATACAGAATACAGTGAACGCTTCAATGAGAGAGAATTCACCAAAAGAATTTGAAGCAGGTGGATTTGGCTTTTATCAAAACACAGCTAACTTTGACATTAATAGAAAATATGATGTCTTAAAAGGATTAAACTTAGCTTTTGGTACTGAATATAGGATTGAAAATTACAACATCGATGGGGGACAGCCTGACTCATATAGCCTTTACGACATCAATGGCAATACAGTAACAGGAACTGTACCAAATAATATAAGAGTTACAGATTTTTTTGGAAATCTTAGACCTGGAGGTTCTCAAGTATTTTCGGGTTTCAGACCTGCAAATGTGGTAAGTAAAGGACGTAATAGCATGGCCCTTTATACTGATGTAGAACTAGATATTACCGAGAAATTACTTTTAAATGGTGCTGTTCGTTTTGAAAACTATTCTGATTTTGGAAATACCACGAATTTCAAATTGGCATCTCGTTATAAATTAACTAACAATATTAATTTACGGGGAGCATTGTCTAATGGTTTTAGAGCTCCTTCTTTACATCAAATCTATTTTAGTACGACTGCCACATTATTTTCAAATGGAGTTCCATCGGAAATAGGAACATTTAGCAATGATTCCCAGATGGCAAAATTAGTAGGAATCCCTCAATTAAAGCAAGAAGTTTCAAAAAGTGGAAGTATTGGTTTTACTGCTAAAATTCCTAGTGCTAATCTTACCTTGACGGCTGATGCTTATGTAGTAAATGTAAAGGACAGAGTTGTTCTTACGAGTTCTTTTTCCAGACCTGCAGGAACACCTGCTTCTGGATCTCCACAATATGTTTTACAAGGATTATTTGATGGAGCAGGCGCAACATCTGCAACGTTTTTTGCGAATGCTATTGATACTAAATCAAAAGGAATTGACGTAGTGATTAGTCAAAAAGCTAATTTAGGAGATGGAATTTCATTAAAGAATGATTTATCAGCTACCTTTTCTGGTACTAAGAGAGTGGGGAATATTCACGCTTCTCAAATATTGCAAGATAATGGTCAGCTAAATAACTATTTCTCTGAAAGTAGTAGAGTTTATTTAGAAGAAGCTATCCCAAGAATTAAAGCTAATTTAACCAATAGTCTTGTTTTAAACAAGTTTGATTTTTTCTTGATGAACGTTTATTTTGGAGAAGTTACTAGTCCAAATACTGTGGATGCAAATAGAGATGGAAGAGTAGAAGGTACTATAATAAACGGTCAAGCCGTTGAAGTTGAACATCCTGTTTGGGGAGCAAAAATCACAACCGACTTCGCTGTTGGTTATAAAATTACTGAAGCTATGAAGTTAGTTGTGGGATCAAACAACATTTTTGACATCTATCCAGATAAAAATCTTGGTCCAATAAGTGCTGTTAGACCACGATTAGTTAATGGAGCTCTTGATTATACTGCTGCTCCATCTACAATTGATTTAAGTAGTGGAAATCAATATACTTATCCAGATAGAGTATCTCAATTTGGATTTAGTGGTAGATTTGTCTACGCTAGGATAAGTTATAAATTCTAAATTATTGTTATTTACTAGCAAAACCATCAACTCCAGTTGATGGTTTTTTTTAAATTGATCGTTATATTAAAAACATACATTTAATCTTTAAAATTTTTACAGAAATGAAGAATTATAACTGTTATTTAAAATGGACACTGCTTTTTTTTTGTGTTTGTTTTCAAGCCTTATCTCAAAACACAACTGCTATAGAAGTTAATCGCCTAGAAAAATTAGCTTCAAAAGTAACAATTATGCGGGACAACTGGGGAATCGCCCATGTCTACGGAAAAACCGATGCCGATGCGGTATTTGGAATGCTTTACGCACAATGTGAAGATGACTTTACGCGTATTGAAATGAATTATATAGAAAAGCTAGGTCGCCTAGCGGAAGTGAAAGGGCAATCTTTTCTATATAATGATCTAGAAACACGACTCTTGATAGATGAAAATGAAGCAAAAGATGATTATAAGAAAGCAAAACCGTGGTTAAAAAAATTATTAGATAGCTATGCCGATGGTATCAACTATTATCTCTACAAACACCCTGAGGTAAAGCCATTAATGTTAAAGCGTTTTGAGCCTTGGTATCCATTACTTTGGACAGATGGAAGTATTGGAGCTATTAGTACTGGGGATATTACTCTTGGAGAGCTTAAAGATTTCTATGGAGAAAATGACAGTTACAGTTATTTAGAAAAAGTAAAAGATATGCAAACTGGCTCTAACGGTTTTGCTTTTGCGCCATCAAAAACTGCATCTGGAAATGCAATACTTTACATCAATCCGCATACTTCTTTTTATTTCAGACCCGAAATCCAAATCACCAGTGAAGAAGGATTGTCAGCTTATGGAGCAGTTACTTGGGGACAATTTTTTATTTACCAAGGTTTTAATGAGAATTGCGGCTGGATGCATACCTCTTCAAATGTAGACGTAGCCGATGTTTATACGGAGAATATAATAACGAAAAACGATAAGCTTTTCTATGAATATGACAAAAAAATAATGCCTGTAAAGGAAAAATTTATTATTATAAAATATTTGGATAATGGAAAATTAACTACTAAGACATTTAACACCTATTTCACAATTCACGGTCCTATCATGGCGAAGAGAGATGGGAAATGGATTAGCTTAAAGTCGAATAATCGTTCGATGAAAAGTTTGGAACAAAGTTGGATAAGAACTAAAGCCGAAGGATTTAAAGATTATAAAAAGGCAATGGATATGACCGCTAATACTTCAAACAATACGGTTTATGCTGATAGGGGCGGGAATATCGCTTATTGGCACGGTAATTTTATTCCGGTCAGAGATACAAAATTCAATTGGGCCAAAGCAGTCGATGGGACTACTTCGGCAACTGAATGGAAAGGACTACATTCTGTTTCGGAAAGTGTTCATTTATACAACCCTAAAAATGGTTGGTTACAAAATTGTAATTCAACTCCTTATACAGTATCAGGCACTGATAGTCCAAAGAAAGAAAATTATCCAAAATATATGGCTCCAGATGGAGAGAATTTCAGGGGAATAAACGCAGTTCGTCTTTTATCTAAAGGAGAAAAATACACCTTAGATAAAGTGATTGCTGACGGATATAATACTTATTTGGCATTTTTTGAAGTAATGATTCCAGCTTTAATAGCATCATATGATAAGGATGTAAAACAAAACAATTCTATTTATTCAGATTTGACGGAGCCTATGGAAGAATTGAAAAAGTGGAATTATTATTCGAATTCGAATTCAGTTGCCACAACACTTGCTGTTGAATGGGCATCTAAGCTAGATAGTGAATTGCAAAAAGTGTATATAAATGAGGGAAGGGATCAAGTCGAAAACGCAAAATTCTTTGCTGCAAATGCTACAGCGGAACAAATGCTTCCTCACCTCCAACTAGTTATTCAAGAGTTAAAAAGTAAATTTGGAAAGTGGCAAATTCCATGGGGTGAAATAAATCGTTTTCAAAGATTGTCTGGTGCTATAGATTTGTCTTATGATGACCAATTAGAAAGTTATCCGATAGCATATACTTCCTCTTTATGGGGTAGTTTACCTTCTTATAAAAGTACCTATCAGAAAGATACTAATAAGAGATACGGATTTAGTGGAAATAGTTTTGTATGTGTAGTAGAATTTGGAGAAAAAGTAAGAGCCAAGTCTTTACTAGCAGGCGGAAATAGTGGAAATCCTAAATCTAAACATTTTATGGATCAAGCTGAAATGTATGAAAAAGGACAATTCAAAGACGTCTTGTTTTACAAAGAAGATGTTCAAAAAAATGCAGAACGTATATACCATCCTGGCGAGTAATTCTTTCTTTTTTATTAATTTTTAATTTATTGAGAAAGGTATTATTAATCGTATTAGTTAAAAAGTTATTCTGAAAAAATTTGACCACTTAAAGCTCAAAAAAACAGAATAACTTTTTAACTTTTTTTCTTTTAAAAAAAAGAAACATTAATTTCATCATAAATAAAAGAGTAATACAACTGATTCGATAAAGTGATAATTTTATTTCACAATGAATTCCTTATGATTAGGTCACTTTTGTTTTCTATTTGGTCTTTTTTTCCCTTCAAAAGCATTGTGGCTACTATTTTTCCCATCGCTTCGAAATCTGTAGAAATAGTTGTGATCCCGTTTTCTACCACTTTTTTTAGTGGAGTTTCATTATATGATATAATTCCGAAATCGTTTCCTAGTTGCAATTTTTGAAGTTTTGATTTTTCGATAACAGAGACCAAATCTCTGTCATTCGGGATAATATAAACTTCACCAATTGTTATCTCTCGATCTACAAATTCGTTTATTACCAGATATTCGAAAGTGAAATCGTGGCAGAAATTAACAAATCCTTCTTTCATGCCTAATGGTTCTCGGAATCCTGGAAAAATTAGAACTAGTTTATTGTATTTATTTAAATGTAGTTTTCCTTTTAAAAGAGCATCATAAATGTCTTTCTTATGATTTTGAAATACGGCGGGGAAGGATCGCAAGTCATGATTAGTTTGGTCCAGTATAAACACCTCTTTTGCTGGTAGGGTTTTTATAACGGAAGCCGCATAGGGTAAATTAGTAGGCATGATGATATACTTGGTATAGTTACCGTTGCTTTCATTGATTAATTTTCTAAACATTTCAATATTAAAATGGTGGAAATAAATATCAATGTGAACATCTTTTCCGATATTATTTAAAAATGAATTGTAAATATCTTCCTTGAAACTATTAAATTCATCAAACAACAAGAATATTTTTTGTTTTATGGTTATCTCTGCGCTCTTTATATAATATCCCTTGCCAAGAATAGCGTAGATAATCCCTCTTTTTTTTAACTCTTCATATGCTTGTAGGACGGTATCCCTGGATAATGAAAATTCTAAACAAAGTTTATTTATAGATGGGAGACGATCACCTTTTATTATTTTTCCATTTTCTATTGCTTTCTCAATTGACGTGACAATCTGCTTGTATTTTGGTATTCCAAGATTATTTTGAATCGATATTATTTTCATAGAAAAAGACTTAATTTTCTGCAAGTTACAAAAAACTGGTAGGTGCTGTTGTGTTTTTTATTAAAGAAATATAATTTCTAAAAATTTAATTTTTCTTAATAAATCAATGAAAATTAAACATGAATTCCAATTTAGTGAATAATTCAGAATCGAAACTGCTTGGTTTAATTCCTAATAGAAAATCAATTTATTTATGAGAGATTGCTACTAAAAGCGAAATTATAAATTATCAACTTTCGAACAGCGGTCTAATAAGCTTGCGTAAAAATAGTTCCAGCTCTGCCTAAACGGGATATGTTAAGCATTAAAATAGTAGCGTCATAATTTTTAAAAGGGGAGAAATCAGCATAACCTTGATCATCTAAAACAATCAATAATATAATTGGTTTCTTGTTTTCAGTTGCTGATTTTTTTGTACCACCGGATATTAAACTAAAAAAAGAAGAAGTATTATGAATTTTTTCTTGATTCGTTTTATTTTGTATGAAATGTATTTAAATTAAAATATAAACGAAATAAAACGAAATTATTTTTGTTTATTTTGTAGTACTTATTATAGTTTATTCGGTTTGCTAATTCAAAAAATAGTGACATAATCTAAAATTGGATAGAGGCATAAAAAATTGTAATTTATACCTCAGTCTTATCAATCTCTTTCATAATGCGTGCCGTCGCAAATAATTTCACATTCATTTTTGATAGTATAAAATATTCTTAAAAGGACAACTAGCGCTCCTTTAGGTCTTTAAGCTATATTTGAGCCGTTTGGCAGTCGCCTGTGTAAAAGTTCTTAGCCGCCGCGGGAACGTTGTTGAAATATTGGGTTTTGTTGCTGATAACACGACCTATTTTGTCATACTGACGTGCGGAAGCAATTCCTTTAGATCGGGATAATGGCTGTCGAGGTTCCTCCTTTGTCAGAATGACAAATCGAGGTTTTCATACAATATTTTGCTCATCTTCGGAATACTCTGTGATGTAGTTTTTTACTGTTTCGCTTTCTAGTGAATGCAATCGTCGCAGACTCGTATCAACTTTGTCAAAGTTCTAAACTGTGACAAAGATCTTAGATAAGTAACTCTTGGAAATTCTATTTTCAAGAATTCCTTGTTAGTTTGTCGGTAGGTTGGTACATATAGAAGTACATAGATTTAATTTAAATTGTCAACTAGTGTAAAATCTAAAGCTTTAAATATCACTTTTGTAGGTGCCCGTCGTGCGGGGTGATTTTTTCATTAACAAAAGTCAATCCTTAACCCTCTACAAACTTCTTAACTATTTCGACGTTTAAGTGAGGAACGCGCTCGGGAGTTTTTAAGAGGTTTTGTTGAGAATAGGGTTTTTGTCCGATGAAATCAAGATGAATATAATGGTGTTTCGGGCAGTAAAACCTTGTTACGATTACGATTTCCTCGCTATTCCACAAAGACAATACATCATTTTTCAGGATTGCGAAATGGAAATTGAAATCTCAAAAGAGGGAAAACGGAATTTTAAAGGTGACGATATTTTACTGATTGAAAATATAGACGAAAAAGTCCATAAAACCAGAAATCTGGTGGATATAGAACGAAGCTTGGTTTTTAGAACAATTTAGAAATTGCGTTGTAGCGTTTTAAATTCCTATTCAAAGCAGCAGGCAAAAACTTACAACCTAAGTTTCTATGTTTATCTAAGCTTATTAATCTTAAATTCTGAGGGAGTATAATCAGTCAGTTTTTTAAAAAATCTGGTGAAATAAGTCGGATATTCAAATCCTAAATCGTAGCCAATTTCTGCGATGGTTTTTTCAGTAGATCTCAGCCGTTGTTTTGCTTCGGTTATAATCTTGTTTTGAATGATTTCCGACGGCGTTTTACCCGTATGATTTTTTATGAGATCCCCAAAATAGTTGGTTGATAAATTTAATTTTTCCGCAAAATAATGTACCGTGGGCAACCGATTTTCATTTTCTACATAATAAGTATTTAGTTCCTTTTTAAATTCTACCACTATTTTATTATAAAGCGGTTCTCGAGAATAAAACTGTCGTTTATAAAACTTTACTACATGCGTAAAAATCAAATTGCAGTAGGCAATTAAAATCTCTAATTCATAAGTATCTTTTTGGTATTCATCATATAGCTGCATGTATAAATTTTCAATTTGAAGCTGCTCATCTTTGGATAAAAAAAGAGCTTCATTTATTTCATACTGCAAAAAACTAAAATCAATATTATATTCCTGCAAAAGCAGTGGCGAAATTAAAATATGATATCCTGTCCAAGCTTCTTGTACTTCCCATTGATGGACCTGTCCAGGCTTTATAAAATATAAAAATCCGGATTTTGAATCGTATTCGGTATTTCCAAACCATTTTAAATCAGACATATTCTGTTTGAATGCAATCATATAAAAATCCGACGTTAATCCGGAGCAGGACAATCTAAGATCATTGCAGTCGTCGTAGCGTACCACATCGATCAGTTCTTTTTTAGGTTTCTTATACCCTATAAAGGTATTGTAATCTATTATTTTATTGAAATGCACCATAATTCTATCATTAAAAATGGGCTCAAATTAAAGAATTAGAGCCCATTTACTTTGCAATACAAAAGTAGCTGTTTTTGATTAAAATTCCTGTACTGTAGGACGAAGAACAATCTGGTTTACATCCACATCAGCGGGCTGCTCTATCGCAAATGCAATCGTTCTGGCTATGGCCTCTGCGGGAATAGCCGACTTGTAAAATTCTTTAACAAAATCTGCACTTTCTTTATGGGAACTTCCATTTTTTAACTCAGATTCAATCGCACCCGGTGCAATTGACGTGGTTCTTATATTTCCACCCACTTCATAACGTAAGCCTTCAGAAATAGCACTCACCGCAAATTTAGTCCCACTATAAACCGTTCCGCCTGGACTAAATACTTTTACTCCTGCTGCCGATGACAAATTAATAAAATGTCCGGATTCCTGTTTTTGAAATATTGGTAATGCTGCTGCAATACCATATAAAACGCCTTTAATATTAATGTCGATCATTCTTTCCCACTCTTCAACTTTAGTCTCACTCATTGGAGCGATAGACATTAAACCGGCATTATTAATAATTACATCTAATTTTCCAAACTCCTGCACCGCTTTGTCTACTAAGGCCTGTACCTGGTCTTTTTTAGTGACATCTGTTTTCAGGTAAATGGCTTTTCCTTTTCCAGCTTGGTTGATCTCAGCTGTTATTTGTTTTAAATTTTCTTCCCGTCTGGCCCCTAAAACAACGTTTGCGCCTTTCGATGCCAAATGACGTGCTGTAGTTTCTCCTAATCCGCTACTTGCTCCGGTTATCACTATTGTTTTTCCCGTAATATTGTCTGGTAAATTCATAATTCTGTATTTAATTTTATGTTGCAAAGGTACTTAACGATTAAATTTGAGACGTAAAACAAATAAGGTAATGAGTGAAACAAATTACAGTAGTCCTTTACTGACTTTAAGAAAAATTAAAACGCTTTTAAACACGAATTTTTTCGATAAATCAATCGCTCGCAGTCAACACCATTTCAAATATAAGTTCTTACGGAAAATCAGTCTGACTATCGCCGAGAAGAAATATGTAGTGTCAGAATAGTTTCATTAGGAATTCGAAAATTATAAACGTATTTTCATTTCATTATATTGTTGTATTTTTAGTCGCTACTCTAAATAGCGGGGACTAAATCACGGATTTTTTAAAATGGTTTAGTAATATGTAGTGGTTTGTAATTTTAACTAAACAACTGATTTTTAAAACAATAAGTATATAAAATATACTATTGGATTGTAATGAAAGTTTCATCCTCTCTGCAAAATATAAATACTTCCTGAATGGAAGCATTTTTTGTTACATAATAGGACAAGTTAAAAAGTTTGGCAAAGTATTAAAACAGCTACACTACTTTAATGCATTATACAATATGCTTACCGGATGCTCTGCTTTTCTATTGGTACCATCCGCTATTTGATGTCTGCAACTGGTTCCAGATGCGGAGATTAATGTTGCTTCTTTTTCAGAACGAATAGATGGAAATAAAACAAGTTCGCCAATTTTCATCGAAATATCATAATGCTCTTTTTCATAGCCAAAGGAACCCGCCATACCGCAACAGCCGCTAGGAATGTTTAGTACGGTATAATTTTTTGGCAACATTAGGATTTTCTTCAATGGAACTAAAGAAGATAATGCTTTTTGAAAACAATGTCCGTGCATGCGAACACGTTCTTCTTTATTAGTAAAACTGCTTGACGATATTCGTCCTTCATCTAATTCTTTAGCAAGAAATTCTTCGATAAGAAAGGTTCTTTTTGCAATTTTTTTAGCTTTTTCTTTTAAATCTCCTCGACATAAATCAGGATATTCATCTCTGAATGATAAAATAGCTGAAGGTTCTATTCCAATTAAAATTTTATCATAAGGTATCATTTTTTCAAAATCGGTGATGTTTTTCTCTGCAATTTCTCGTGCTTTAATCAACATTCCTTTCGATAAATAAGTTCGGCCACTGATACCAATTTCTGGTACGATCACCTGATACCCCAAACGGTTTAGTAGTTTAACCGCAGTTTGACCTATTTCTAGATCATAATAATTCAAAAACTCATCATTGTACAGATAAATAGAGCCGTGCACAAAGTTTCCTTGTTGATTGTATTTTTTTATCCATTTTGCAAAAGTGACTTTGGCCATAGAAGGCAACTCTCTTTTTGTTGAAAAACCAGTAGCTGACTGGATTATTTTTCCTAAAAACCCTTTAGTAGATAAATTATATAACCACGGAACTGATACGAAAAGTTCATTTATTTTTGGGGTGTTTCCAATGAGTAGCGAACGAAATTTCACCCCGTTTTTGTTGTAGTAATGTTGAAATGTTTCTGCTTTAAGCTTTGCCATATCCACATTTGAAGGACATTCTGATTTACAACCTTTACAGCTCAAACATAGATCTAAGACATCAAGCAATCCTTCATCGTCAAATTTATTCTCTTGAGTTGAGTTGGTAATTGTTTCTCTTAAAATATTTGCTCGCGCTCGTGTGGTATGTTTTTCATTGCGTGTCGCCATATAACTTGGGCACATGGTACCACCGCTTTTTTCGGTTTTTCTACAATCCCCAGAGCCATTACACATTTCGGCAGCACGAAGGATTCCGTCTTGTTCTGAGAAGTCGAAATAAGTTTCGATTTCGGCTGTAATTTGTCCTGCGGAATACCTTAAACTAGTATCCATTGGTGGCGTGTTCACAATTTTTCCAGGATTAAAAACATTCCAAGGATCCCAAGTGTGTTTTATTTGTAAAAATAACTGATAGATTTCGTCACCCAGCATTAGCGGAATAAATTCTCCACGAAGTCTTCCGTCACCATGTTCGCCACTCAAAGAGCCTTTGTATTTTTTTACTAAATGCGCAATATCAGTTGCGATGGTTCTAAATAAGGCTGTGCCTTCTGTTGTTTTTAAATTAATGATGGGACGCAGGTGTAACTCTCCAGTTGCAGCATGCGCATAATGCACGCAGTTTAAATTTCGTGCTTTTAAAACGGTGTTAAATTCTTCTATAAAAGCGGGTAGATCATTAACATCTACAGCGGTATCTTCGATCACGGCTACAGCTTTTGCATCACCAGGAATATTCGATAATAATCCAAGTCCCGCTTTTCTCAAATTCCATACTTTATTTGTTTCCTCACCGTAAACAATAGGAAAATGATAACCGAGGTTTTTAGAGCGCATTAAAGCTTCCATCTCTTTGGCAAGTGCATCAATTTCATCTTGCGTATCTCTCAGAAATTCTATGGCTAGAATCGCTTTGGGATCACCTTTTACAAAGAAGCGGTTTTTGCTCTGCTCGATATTTTCTTTGGTACATTCAAGAATATAATTGTCTATCAATTCGACGCTGTTAGGGCTGAATTTTAGCGCTTCTAAATTGGCTTTCAAGGCTTCATTAATACTGTCAAAATGTACACAAACCAGTGCCGACAATGGTTTTAAAGCATCAACAAGATTTAATTTTATGGCTGTCGAAAAGAATAAGGTTCCTTCTGACCCAGCGATTAATTTACAGAAATTGAACTTTTCTTCGGTATCACAAAACGGTTTGCTGTCTATCAATAAGTCTAAGGCGTAGCCTGTATTTCGTCTTGCAATTGATTTTTTTGGAAAGTTAGCATCGAATAATATTCTGTTTTCGTTTGACGATAATATTTCTTTAATTTGAACATAAATCGCTTTTTCTAATGGGCTTACTACATTAATTCCGCTGCATTTTTCTTCAAATTCAGTATTCGATAAAGCACCAAAAGTTACTTCGTTACCATCAGCTAAGAATCCCGTTATTTCTAATAAATGTTCGCGTGTGGAACCATAAACGACTGATCTAGCACCACAAGCATTATTTCCTACCATTCCTCCAATCATGCAACGATTGCTAGTGGACGTTTCTGGGCCAAAAAATAGATGGAGTGCTTTTAAATGAAGATTGAGTTCATCACGGATCACTCCGGGTTCAACCCAAGCTGTTTTTTTTATTGGATCTACCGAAAGGATTTTAGTAAATTCTTGCGAAATATCAACGATTATTCCGTTTCCTACTACTTGACCTGCCAGAGAAGTTCCCGCAGCTCTCGGAATCACACTGCTTTTGTTATCTCTAGCAAAAGCAATGATTTTCTGAATATCCTCTTTGGTTTTAGGTATCGCAACAGCCAACGGCATTTCCTTATAGGCGCTCGCATCTGTAGCGTATAACAAGCGCATAGTATGATCGTAAAATAATTTACCCTCTAATTGATTTTCTAAACTTTTAAGATTGATAGTACTCTGTGAAAGAGAATTTTTATGTTTCATTTAGAATAAAATTATTGCTTAATCTAGTATTTTATAAATGGAAGATTGATTTTTATAGCTCGCTTAAAGCAAGATCTAATAATTCAATCATCTCATCTGCATTTTGTTTATTGAAAGGCATTGGTGGTTTTATTTTTAATACATTATGCAAAGGACCATCTGTACTTAATAAAAATCCTTTTTCTTTCATTTTTTCGACAATTATATCAATTTCAGTAACAGCTGGTTCCATTGTAACTCTGTCTTTAACCATTTCTGCACCTATAAATAAACCGTGTCCACGAACATCGCTGATTATAGGATATTTGGCCATTAATTTTTTAAGACCGTCCATCAGGTGGTTTCCAACTTCTAATGCATGTTGTTGCATTTCTTCGTCTTGAAGAACATCTAATACTGCTAATCCTGCTGTCATAGATACGGGATTACCTCCAAAGGTGTTGAAGTATTCCATGCCGTTATTAAAAGCATTTGCAATTTCATTAGTAACAATCACTGCAGCCAGTGGATGGCCGTTACCAATAGGTTTTCCTAAAACAACAATATCGGGAACGACATCTTGCAATTCGAAGCCCCAAAAATGGTCGCCAATTCTTCCAAAACCAACCTGAACTTCATCGGCAATACAAATTCCTCCAGCAGCTCTAACGTGTGCATAAGCGGTTTTTAAATAATCTTTAGGAAGCGGGATTTGGCCTCCAACACCCAATAGCGTTTCGCAAATAAATACCGCAGGCGCTTTATCTTCTTTTTTTAAATCTTTGATAATGCGCTTTACATCAGTAGCATATTTTTCACCAGCGTTTTCATCTCCATATTTGTAAGGACCACGATATAAATCGGGGTTAATGGCTTTATGAATCCAAGGCATTTTTCCAAATCCGCCTTTACTATCAAATTTATACGGACTCATTTCCATAGCAACCGTTGAAGTACCATGATAAGCATGATCCAGTACAATGATGTCTTTCTGTTTTGTGAAATGGCGACTCATTCGAATTGCCAAATCATTAGCTTCGCTACCCGAATTTACAAAATAGCAAACACTTAAGGCAGCTGGTAAAGTAGCGGTAAGTTTTTCGGCATATTCGATAATGGTGTCATTAAGGTAGCGCGTATTGGTGTTTAAATTAGCAATTTGCTTTTGCATTCTTCGAACAACAACTGGGTGACAATGGCCCACATGTGATGGATTATTGACACAATCTACAAAAGTTCGCCCTTTATCATCATAAAGATATTGTAGCGCTCCTTTGGTGATCTTTAATTTTTCTTTGTATCCAATGCTTAAATTTCGACCAATGTTTTTCTCACGAGATTTTAATATATCTGCATAGTTTTCATCAGTGATTAATGCTGTAAAACCACAAGCTTTTCTAAAAGTATCTTGCGCTTTTAGTGGATTAATTCGAATAAGTTGGCTCAGCAATTCCCAAGCTGGTTTCTCAGTAAGAAAATGATGCTCGTTGTTACTGTCTAATGAAGCGTTGTAAGCAGACTGTGTCACACTAATACAAAGTCGCCCTGCAATTAGATAATACAACAAATCAACTTCTTGCTCCGTAAGGGCATACGATTTATGATAACCCTCAACAATCGATGCAGTAACAGCCAATGGATCTTTCTCTCCAAGCATTGCATAAGTACACGCAATCGCTAGATTGTTGATAAGCGCGGTGTACACCATATCTCCAAAATCAATTAAACCACTTATTTGATTTTCTTGAACCAGGATATTATAATCGTTTGCATCGTTATGTATGTAGGCATGACGCAAAGTATGGATTAGTGGAAGCACTTCGCTGTCAAATTGCAACAAGAAATAACCTGCGATTCGTCTTTTTTCGTGATCCAGAATGTATTTTAAATTATTATTTGCCTCGCTAGCACAACTTACATCCCAAGTATAACGGCGGTGCATAGCAAGATGAGAAAAGTCACGAAGTTCATAATCCATTTTTCCCAAAAAGGATCCTAGATTGTAAAACAACTCCTTTGATTTGTTTTCTTTTTCTACCCAAAAAGTACCTTCTAGAAAATTGAGGATTCTAACATAATATATTTTAGAATCGGCCTCAATTTTTGTCAAAGCCTCACCTTGCGTGTTGATGCAAAACTGCTGAAATTCATTAGCAAGAGTACTCTTGGATAAGTGCTGAATGATTTTAACCTGCGCATCTAAAAAGAGAAGAGGATGATCTTCATTGGAAATTTTTAGAATATACTTTTCATTTGTATCAGTAGTTAAAAGAAAATTTAACTCGTCATAACCATTTAATGATTTTACGGTTGTAGCTAGCCCGTAATGGTCTTTTGCTAATTGCTCAATAGTTTCTTCTGAAAAATTCATTCGTAAATTTTTAGTTTTATTTTTAATTTCATTTCCAAATTACAGCTTGTGCAGGTTGCAAAGGATTTTTTCCCACCAATATTTTACTTCCTTTTGGGATCTCAAGTTCGACAGCATCGTTAGAATAATTAACTCCTACATAGAAGCCATCTCTCCATTCAACAAAAACACCGCTTGGTAAATTCTCAATAGCCACATTTGCTCTTTCATATACGCTGCGTACAATTTGTCTCTCTAAGTTTCCATCAATACTTTCTACACCGATGTAAGTTACTGTTCCTTTTCCTAATTTTCTAGTAACTGCGGCAGCTTTTCCTTTATAAAATTGATCTTCATAAGTGGCTAAAACTTCAGTTCCTTTTCTAGGAGATAATACATCTGCCCAAGTATTCCATTGAAAGTTATTGTTAGCTGATTTTATATTTCCTTTCATATCTGTAACTAACACATCAAAAAAGTCAACATCAGCTCCAATTAAAGGCACAATTGGCGCACTCCAGTTGGCTTCAAAAAAATGTCCGTTTTTGTCTTTTTGTCCCGTTCTACAACTTAAAATCAAGTTCCCACCATTTTCAACATACTTAGTCCACTTGTCCACTAATTTTTGATCAATTAGTTGATATGCTGATGCGACAATAAATGGATAATCATCAAAATTGTCTTCCTCTGTAAGGAAATCAACTGGCGCTCCAGTAGATTTTATAGCTGAGGAATAGGTGTTTCTGTGTTTCCAAGTACTCCAATGTTTAGTTTGCTTGTGATTTTCTAAGTCCCAAAGATTTTCGTGACTCCATAAAAAACCTGTTTTTCTATTGGCAATTTTCTGCGGAAGCACTGCTTTAGGGTCATACTCTTTGCGCAATAGTTTCATATCTTGAATAGACTGTACAAACTCTTTTCCACCGGTAGAAAGTGTCACTCCGTCATTACCCACAATGCCTTCGTGATACATTTCGCTACTTCCTAGCGGATGTCTGTATCTGTAAGTACACGTAAAAGCACAACCACCTCCAAAGGCTTGTGAAAGCCACATGTGCACAGTTCCCGGTTGCAATTGCGGGTTGATACCTGCCCAGTTTACCTGTCCTGGTTGTAATTCCATAATCCCTGTAACGCCATTGATTGAACGGTAATAATCGTTTGCTTCATGAATTTTACTAGGATGTCCCATTCTAAAATTATCTCCGCCTAAATTATTTTGACCACTTACTGGGTACATTGTATAGGTGATAAAGTCCATTTTATTAGCTCTTCGTGGGTCTGAATCGTAAGTTACATTAGTGAAGTTAGTTGTTATCCACTGTTTTGGATCCGTATATTTTCGCAATGTTTCGGCTTGATCGTTTAAGAAACTAGCTTGAGCATCAGCAGTGAATCGTTTGAAATCTAAAATCGTATGTGGACTTAACTTATCTTCAAAATAAACTTCGGTGTTAGGTAATACGATTTGTTCAAAGTTAGAATAACGTGTACTCCAGAAACTACCAACCCATTCCGTATTCAATTTTTCAATAGTTCCGTATTTGGCTTTAAGCCAAATTTGAAATGCTGTTCTAGCAGAAGGACTAAAATCCTCTGTAGACAAAGGTTCGTTGTCAATTTGCCAACCTATAACGTTCTTGTTTTTACCGTATCTTTTTCCCAATTCAGTAACTATTTTCGCTGTGAATTCACGGTATTTTTCATTTGTTACTGAAATATTTGCTCTATTTCCGTGTTGTCTTCGGTTGCCTTTAGAATCAACTAAATATATTTCAGGGTATTTATCACCCATCCAAGCTGGTGGAGTAGGTGTAGGCGTACAAAGAATTACCTTTAAACCTTCTTTTTCGGCTATTGCCATAGCTTCATCTAGCCATTTAAAATCATATTTACCTTCCTCTGGCTCCATATATGTCCATGCGAATTCAGCGAAATGTGTGAATTCAAAACCTAACTTTTTTATGTTTTTTAAGTCGCGATCCCATTGTTCTCTTGGCCATTGCTCAGGGTAATAATACACCCCAATTTGCATTAAATCAGCTTTATCGAAAAATCGTTGTGGGTCTTTTTTTTCTGTTGTAGCTGCTTTTTTATTTTGAGCAACTATTTGCGTCGAATGGCAAGTAAATACTACTAAAGCTACTAATGTGAGCTTGGATAAAAGGGAATTAAAAGTTATCATTTCTTAATCGTTTATTTTTTAGTTGTTTAAAAGTAGTAGTAGAAAATGAGCGGCTGACCAGCTAAAATTTTGAGCTTCTAATCCTTTTCCACTTGTAGGATGGTAATTCTCTCTTATAGATTTTCCCTTTTCTAAAGCGCCTTCGGTGTTATGAATCAGTTTTTTTGTTAAAATATTGGCTTCTGTTTTGTAACCGTATTTTTCTAATCCATTGATACCGAAATATACTTGATCTAACCATATTGGTCCTCTCCAATATCCATTAGCAGGATTAAATTTCGGATTGTTTTTAGCCAATGTTGGTAAAGGCACAAAAGTATTAAAGGTATTTGGATTAAGTAAATTATCTTTTATGGCCTTTGCTTGTTTATTAGAAGCAACTTCAGCCCAAAGTGGCAAGAAACCCTCGCATCCCATATCTTTCACGAATGTTTTTCCATCCAAAGAAGTGTCATAAAACCATCCTGTACTTGCATCCCAAAACTGCGTTTGAATTTGCTTTTTTAGGGTTTTGCTTTCTGCTTTCCATTTTTTTTCATCTTTAGCGAGCTTTAAAACTTTAGCCATTTGAGCTAAATAGTTTTTTTCAGCATAGAGAAAAGAGTTTAAATCCACACTTTCTTGATCCAGCGAATAAGCGTTTTCTGAATTTTTGAGTACTTTACTGTTGTCAAATCGTACTGCATTGTCCATTCCGCTTTCCCATTTCCCAGCCACTAAAGTACCATCTGTGGATCCAAATTCACAAAGTCCATCTTGATCATGATCGCGATCTTTATACCACCAAGCATGATATTTCTTTAATTTTGGATACATTTCTTTAACGAAATCTACGTTTTTATTTTGTTTGTAAATTTCCCAAACTGCCCAAGAAGCTAGCGGTGATTTAGTATTTCGATAATTATTAGGTTCAATTGAGGTATCTCTATAAATGCAATCCGGAATAAAACCATTAGGCTCTTGAAAGTCGAACATAGCTCGTACTTGGTTTTCGGCTAAAGCTGGGTCCACTTCTGCAATTGCCGCAGCATGTTTCCAGCTGTCCCAAGCCCAGAAACCATGGAACCATTCGTAATGATAACTAGGAAAAATTCCTGCATGTTTTAAACCTTCAGCTGCAATTCTAGTGTTGTTTTGCAAGGTGAGCACTAATTTCGCTAGGAAAACAGAGTATTCGGAATCTTTGTAGGTCGGCTTTTTTTTAGTAATTAATTGTACTAATTGATTTTCTTTTTCTTGTTGTGTTTGTTCTAAAACTGATTCAAATTTTAATTTCGAAATGCTTTCTTTCTCTTTTTTCCAGTCGTATTGAGGGAAAATAAAAGTTTGAGAAACGATTATTTCTTTAGTTTCATTTGGTTGTAATACTAGTTGAGACGTCTCTGCTGTAAAGCCATTCTTCGTAACTTCTATTTTGCTGTTCTCATTAATAAACTGCACATAACCAATAGCGTTACTTTTTGATGAAACCACTTTTAAAGTCTTATCTACAACTGAAAGTTCCAAGTTATTTAGATAAACAGCTGATTTGAAAGTAGGTGTGAACGAAATGCTTTTTGAAGAAGTATTTGTTATACTAGTTTTTTGAATCGCAGTATGTCCAGATGAAAAAACTAGTTCTTGTTTGATGCTTACTTTTTCATTTGAAAACTCCTGTTCTAAATGGCTATTGTAACTGTTCTGACTTTTTAAAGCCGTTTTCCAATTGATCATTTCTTGTTGTTTGTCATCGATCAGATGTAAAGAAAGAAAGGAAGAACTTAACCACACTCCGTTTTGCTCAGTCATTAAAAAAGGACCTGAAAATCCGCCCTGAAGATCAGAAGGTTGTAATAATCCAAAGGCAAACCAAGCACCTTTGTCAGAAAAAGCTAATGATTTTCTATCCTTAGCATTTTCAGGATTTCCTTTGTAGTTTAAGTTGTTTTTACTTAATTCTAAGTTGCTAAATATACTTTGGGCAAAACTACTTTGGAATAGTATTAAGAACAGAAGTATATAAATTTTTTCTTTTTTGTACATGATTATTTTAAGTAGTTTACAGTTGAAAAGCACAAGTACTTTTTATTTAGAAAGATAATATCCTCTTAACTACACAATTTGAGCTAAAATACATTCTCTTATATTAATTCTATTTTGTAACGTAAAATATTTATTTTTTTAAATTAAAAAGAATAGTACAAGTTTTATTCGGACTATTCTTTTTATTTGAATCTATTTATTCACCTTTTAATTATTTTGTATTTCAGTTAAAGGAACTGGATAAAAGTTATTTTTTGTTGCGTCAAAGCCAGTACGACCTACTGCGTCAAGGGCTATTTTAGTTTTTCCCCAACGACGTAAATCATAAAAACGGAAGTTCTCTAAAGGAAACTCAATAATTCTTTCGTGTTCGATTTGCGCTTTCACAGCATTATAAGTTATTCCGATCATTCCAGGCATATCAGCACGAGCTCTTACAAGATTGATAAAAGGTATTGCTTCAACTGAACGTTGTAATTCGTTTAAAGCTTCTGCCTTCATCAAAAGGACATTTGAATATCTCATTAAAGGAACATTAAGTCCTAAAAATTCGGTGTCCATTTGATTTTGAGTAGGAGGTAAGTACTTACGGAAAACTGGCTTGTTAGCAGTTCCAAATTTGGCATCGTATGTTTCACCAAAAATTCTAGGATTTGAAGCGTCATTAAAATAAGGATCTTTAAAGAAAATGTTACCATAAAGACGACTATCATAATTTCCTGTAGTGGCTATTTTACCTTCTTTTTTGAACTCATTCATCAACATATCTGTTGGCAGAATTTCGTCCCAACCGCCTAATTCACTTGCAGCCATCCAGAAATGTAGCGCAGTACGGTAGAATGCACCGTTTGAAGTGTTTTCACTAAATTGAAGTTCAAAAATAGATTCTTTTGAGTTTTTGTTTGTTCCATTAAACAAACTCACATAGTCTTTTACTAGTTCATATCCTTGAACTTTATCAAGAGCTTTAACTGATTCAGTAAGATACGTTTGTTTGTTTGCAGTTTCCTCATACGCTCTAGTCAAATAAGCAAAACCAAGATAGCTATTAGCAGCTCCGCTTGTTGCACGACCCGCTTTATCAGCAGGTTGAGCTGCAGGAAGTACTTCAGCAACTGCTTTAAATTCGCTTACAATAAAATCCCATGTTTCTGCACGTTCAGCAAGAGGACTGCTTATTTCGTTCTGATTTGTAATATATTTAGTTCTTAATTTTACTTTTTCCCAATTAAGAATTAATTTCAAATGATAGTAAGCTCTTAAAAATCGTGCCTCTGCAATAATTTGGTTCTTATCAGCTTCACTAATAGCAGATGCAGGTATTTCTCCAACCTTCGTAATAACTTGATTAGCATTACTAATACCACGATAATTTAATTTCCAATAAGATGTTAATTGGCTATTACCATTTGTATACGTAAAATCGGCAAGTTCCACCCAGTTTTGATAATTTAAGGCATCACTACCTAGTTTGCAAATGTCTTCGCGATAAGCCTCTACAGGCCATTTTACTTCAGCAAAAGCATACTCTTCAACTGATCCTTCGAGATAAGCATAGGTTGACGATAATCCAGCCTCGGCATCCGCTTTATTTCTCCAAAAAGTGGAAGAGTTAAGTTGGTCTGGCGACTGTTGTTCTAGGAAATCGTTACTACATCCTGCTAGTATGCAGATGCATAATACGGTAATAAAATTATATATACTTTTCATAATTGTTTCTTTATAGATTTTTTAAAATACGTACTGCACACCTACAATAAATGATCTGGTAAATGGATATACAAAACGGTCAACACCAGTATCTAGTAAGTTGTTTCTAGAGAACTCTGGATCTGTTCCTGAGTATTTAGTAATGGTGAATACATTTTCAGCACTTACATAAAATCTAAGCTTGTCTATTTTTGCTGATTCTAATAATGAGGTAGGTAATGAATACCCTATTTGTAATTGTCTCATTCTTACAAAGTTTCCATTCTCAAGGAAACGATCTGATTCTCTGCTATTTCCGTTAGGATCACCAAGTACTGCACGTGGAATGTTGCTATTATTATCTGGAGTCCAAGAATTAAGAGTAGAAGCCAGCATATTAGTTCCTGAGCTCATAGATTCATAAAAATATCTGTTACCATTGTATAATTTGTTTCCAAACCCGCTTCCAATCAAAGTACTAAAGTCAAATCCTTTGTAGCTAGCCCCTAAAGTTAGGTTAGCTTCTACCTTTGGTAAACCTGTACCTGCATATTCTTTATCATTTTCGTCAATAAGACCATCATTGTTTAAATCTTTAAATCTAACATCACCTGGTTTAGCATTAGGTTGTATTAAATTTCCGCTGCTAGCGTAGCTATTCACTTCGTCTGTAGTTTGAAAAATACCATTGGCACGGTAAAGATAAAAAGAGCTTATTGGCGTTCCTACTCTTGCTTGAGTTGGAAAGTGCTCCGTATCAAATTTAAGCCCTTGTCCGTTAATAGCTTGGTCTGCATTAGCAAGACTTTCGACCTTGTTTTTAAGTGAACTAATATTAAAACCGACGTTATATTTAAAGTCATTACTTTGTTCGCTATAATTAATTTCAAATTCAAGCCCGCGGTTACTTACTTTTCCAACATTTAGGATTGGGTTGTCTATTCCTGCCGAAGGTGCTAGTTTCTTTGTAATTAACAAATCAGCTGTGACATTGCGATAGTAGTTTATCGAACCGCTAATTTTACCATTTCTAAGGGCATAATCAAGACCTATATTTTTTGAATCAGTAGTTTCCCATTTTAGGTTGCGGTTTTCTAATGCAGTTGCAATACTGCCTGGCCATGGATTACTACCTGTTCCTTGTACGTAACCAGAATTTAAGTAATTCCCTGAGTAAATCAAAGAGCTAGACGTGTAATATCCTAAAGCAGCTTCGTTACCTAAACGTCCCCAACTGGCACGTAGCTTAGCTGTAGAAACAATGAAATCTTCTGGATAAAAATCTTCTTTATCAATTTTCCAACCTAAAGCCACAGATGGAAATGCTCCCCAACGACTGTCTTTGCCAAATTTTGATGATCCGTCATAACGTATAGTCGCTTGTGCTAAGTAACGATCTTTGTAAGAGTAGTTAATACGACTAAAGTAGGAAAGTCTATTATACTGATATTTTGAACCGTCAGCAGAATAAGTTCCTCCTTTTCCCGCTCCAATAGTTTCAAAACCTGGATCTAAAAATCCTGCAGCACGTTCCGTTGAAACAAGTTGACCGTCTACTACAGATTGGTCAGTCGTTCTTCCTTCAACTGTAATGTCATTCCAGTTAGAAGAGGAAGGATTAATAGTATTACCTAACAAGAAGTCGATAGAATGTTCGCCAAATTTTTTATCCATCATTAAGGTGTTTTCAAAAATTTGTTCACTCCAGTACGTTCTAACTTCTCTATGAACTGTATATTTTTCTAGTGCTTGTATGTTTGCGATAAATGGTGGGTTATGTGCCGTACGCTGTGAATTTAATTCGTGGTGAGAATAGGCAGTTTTAAATTTCAACCAAGGTGCTATCTTAGCAGTGATCGAAATGTTAGCTGTAAAATCTTGACCTTTTAAATCCCCACTTCTAAAACGCTCATCGGCTGCAGGGTTTGTGTTAAAAGGTAGTCCATTTTTGTTCGTTAATCCATATCCGTAAGTTTCATTTGAATCCAAAGCAGGAACTAATGGAGCTATTGCATAAACCTCTTTTAATTGAAAGTTAGGTTGCTCACTTTTAGTCGTTAGGTAAGAAAGTTTAGTGTCTATATCAAAAATTGATTTTTTAAAACTTACTCTTGCACTTGCATTTTTTTGTCCAAAGTTATTATCGATGATAATTCCTTTTTCTTTGGCATAGTTACCATATAAGGCAAATTTTATAACTCCTTCTCGACCTTGAATACCTAAACCATAGTTTTGAGCTAATCCAGAACGAAAAACTTGGTCTTGCCAGTTCGTGTTGGCTGTTATCGGAGCGCTTATGTATGCTGGCAATGAAACAGGTGTATTCGCATACTTATTGTATTCGTCATACATTCGTTTATGAACGGTTCTATAGCCCTCAGCATCTAATAATTCTATTCTTTTTACTGATGATGTACTGTTTACAAAAGAAGTGAAATCAACTTTTATACCCTGTTTAAGGCCAGCTTTAGTAGTAACGATAATTACTCCGTTTGCAGCAACTGAACCATAGATAGCCGCAGCAGCTCCATCTTTAAGCACTTCAATAGACTCGATATTTGTAGGATTTACGGAACTTAAAGATCCTTGAAATCCATCAATAATGCATAATGGTTCTGTGTTTCCAAAAGTATTAATTCCTCTAATTTTTATTTTTACAGCAGCACCTGCAGCACCGCTACTTTTTTGAACATTTACACCAGCTACCAATCCTTGAATCGCTTCTGAAACATTATTTGTAGCTCTAGTTTCAATGCTTTCCTTCTTTATTGAAGATATTGCTCCAGTAACATTCCCTTTTTTAATGGAACCGTATCCTATAACTACTACTTCGTTAAGTTTATTGTTTTCTTCCTCAAGTGTGATATTTAAGTCTGTTTTGTTATTTACAGCTATAGTAAGATCTAAAAATCCAATGTAGGTAAAATTTAAACTTGGATTTTTTAGATCAGAGGGGATTCTTAATGTAAATTTTCCATTTTCGTCACTCGTTGTTCCAATACTCGTTGTCGCTATTATAATATTTACTCCGGGAAGTGTATTTCCTTTATTGTCTGTTACTTTTCCTGAAATACTTTTTTGCATTTGATTTTCTTGCGCAAAAGTAAAGTTGGATTGACACAGGAACATCATTAAGAGCATGAAGTTTATTCCCCTAAATAATAAAATTCGTTTTTTCATGTGTAATAAATTTGGTTAATTAAAGTTTTATATTTATCTCGTTTTAAGTTACTTGCTTTATTGCAAATCAAATTTAATTCCTTGTGCCAATGGTAGACTTGTGGTATAATTAATAGTATTAGTTTGACGCCTCATATATATTTTCCAAGCATCAGATCCTGATTCTCTTCCTCCACCAGTGTCTTTCTCGCCACCAAAAGCACCTCCAATTTCAGCTCCGGATGTTCCTATGTTAACATTGGCAATTCCACAATCTGAACCTACAACTGATAAAAATCTTTCAGCTTCACGTAAATTATTAGTCATAATAGCTGATGATAATCCTTGCCCAACTCCGTTTTGATATTCAAGTGCGTTATCAACATCTCCACTGTATTTTATTAAATATAAAACAGGAGCAAAAGTCTCGTGTTGCACAATCTCAAATGAATTTTGAGCTAAAGCAATTGCTGGCTTCACGTAACATCCACTTTCATAACCTTCTCCAGAAAGAACTCCGCCTTCAACTAATATAGTTCCGCCTTGTGCAACTACCTTATCTAAGGCCGCAGCATACATTATGACTGCCTCTTTATCGATTAGCGGACCTACGTGATTATTTTCGTCTAATGGATTTCCGATTTTGAGTTGTTTGTATGCCGAGACAATGGCGTCTTTTACTTTTTCGAATATACTTTCATGAATAATCAAGCGACGTGTTGATGTGCAACGTTGTCCTGCAGTTCCTACAGCTCCAAAAACAGCTCCGATAATAGTCATATTGATGTCAGCATCAGGAGTTACGATTATGGCATTATTTCCACCTAGTTCTAAAAGAGATTTCCCTAAACGTGCAGCAACAGCTTGCGCCACTATTTTTCCCATTCTAGTTGAACCTGTAGCTGATATTAATGGAATTCGGGCATCTGAGGTCATCAGTTCTCCCAATTTGTAGTCACCATTAATCAAGCACGAAATTCCTTCTGGTAAATTATTTTCTTCAATAACTTCGGCTATAATATTTTGACATGCTATTCCGCAAAGAGGCGTCTTTTCTGAAGGTTTCCACACACAAACATCTCCACAAATCCAAGCTAGAGCGGTGTTCCAAGCCCAAACAGCAACTGGAAAGTTAAATGCCGATATGATACCAACAACGCCCATTGGATGATATTGCTCGTACATACGGTGGCCAGGTCGCTCAGAATGCATGGTTAGACCGTGTAATTGACGGGATAAGCCTACGGCGAAATCACATATATCGATCATCTCTTGTACTTCTCCGTATCCTTCTTGTAGTGATTTTCCCATTTCATACGAAACTAATTTCCCTAAAGCTTCTTTATTTTGGCGTAATTTTTCTCCAAATTGGCGAACAATTTCACCGCGTTGTGGAGCTGGCATTAATCGAAATGTTTTAAAAGCTGCTGTGGCTACTTGTATTGTTTTTTCGTAATCTTCAGCAGTCGACATTTTTACCGAACCAATCAATTTTCCATCAACTGGAGAATAGCTTTCCAAGATTTCTCCTGATGAAAAATTATGCAATCCTGTTGAGGTTCCTTCATTAATTTTATTGATACCCAATTTTTGCAATGCTTCAGCTATTCCGAATTCTGATATTTTTGTTGTCATATTTTGTAAATTATATAGTCGAAAAATGAAGGAGTATAGCACCCATTTTCCGCTACGGAATTGTTAATTATTATTCATAAATTTTGCATCCGTACTTTCAAAAATTTTATCAGCAGAAGCAGCGATAAACCCTTGGTATAGTTCTCCGTTAGACATTGGGTAACGAAGTGCAAATTCGTAATAGCAAGAGGGGATTTGCAGGGTGCTTTCATCAAAATTTACGCTATGCATGTCAGCTAGTGTACTAGATTGTTCTAATAATTGTGCTGGTGTGCCTTTTATTTTTCCTCCAGATGCGTTTAGTGTCCATCCGCTATGCTCTATAAAATTGTTTAAATCCTGTAAAGAATTAAAACCTTTTAATGCATTTGCATTGATTGTAAAGTGGTTTGCACGAAACCCATAAACATACATCCACGCAGCATATTCAGATTCATCTAAAAGTAAATTGTAAACAGCAAGAGATTTAGTTTTCCATACCGCTCCGCTTAAAACTAATTCTGGAGTATTGAATATTTCTGGATTACAACTATCTAGGATGTCATTTACAATTGCTTGTAATTCTGGAGAACAGTTCTCTAATTCTAATTCTGAGATGAAAATTCTTGGCGCATTTTTATCAGTTGAATGTTCATAATGTTTTGCAAATAATTTTTTTGAATCAAAAAAGTACTCCCCTTTCTCTTCGTATCCCACTTCTAGAAAAAGCTTTTCTATCACTTTAATGTTAACGCGTTGATCATTAAACGTGCGAATTGCGATGTGATCATTTTTTATTTGTTCCCCTTTTTTTTCTAATAAGTCATGAATTTTTGTGGCAGATGGGGTAATTGCAGCATATTGCTCCCATAGTTTTGATAGTAATTGATTTGTAGTCATTTTTAAGGTATTTGGTTTGATATAAAAGTTGATTTTATTGACAATTGTATTTCGAAATTATTTTTTATAATTAAACATTTTCAAGTTATTTTTTTAGGGTAGTAACATTACAAGGTTAATTTTTTGATCTTCAGAAATAATTTATTTACTACCAAATTTATATTTCAATTTTAATATAAGTTTAGGGCTCGCAAATATTAAATTATTTCGAGATAAAACATTAAAAAGAAACTTTACTTGACCTTTACATTCGTTAATAAAACTATTAATTATCGCGGTCTTACCAGAGAATTATCAATGTAACTAGTACATTTTTAATAGGATGGAGATTTTTAAAAAAAAAGGAGTTTTTTTCATTGTAATATTTTTATCAATATGTAAATTCCAATGTAGAAAGAATAAATGATAGTGTAAACTATGAATATAATGTCTATTACTTTGGTATAACAATACCAAGTATGAAGTTATTGGAGAAAAATGCAGTCAAATTTTACAATAAAAAATACCATAAGACCTAATTATTTTTTAACACCTAATGAAATCTAGCAGCAGCGTAAAATTAAAATATGCACTTATAAAGCAAAAAAAAACAGTTGCAAAATTGATATTGCAACTGTTTAAAAATTTTATATTTTATAGACCGTATTAATTATGAAGGACGGTATATTATATTTGAATATGTCCAAAAAAGGGTAATAATCTATATGTTTTCCAGAAAAGCAATCAGGTTGTCTTTGTTTTCTAATCCTAATTTTTTTCTTAACCTATGCCTTCCAATTTCTACTGAACTAGCAGAGATATTATTAATATTTGCTATTTCTTTAGAACTAAGTTTAAGTTTAACTTGTACCGCTAACTGAATATCTTTATCTGTTAAATTAGGATATTTCTCTTTAATTTTAAATAAAAAATCACTTTGCAGGGTTTCTACGTTGGCATGAAATTGCTGAATATCTTCATTTAAGTCAAATTTAAAAGTGTACTCTTTTATAAGTGTGTTAATGTCTTGTTTAAGTAAGCTTAAATCGGTAAATTTTAAAGTTTTTAATGATTTTGCTAAATCCTTATAAATGTTAGTTCTTTGAGAAATGAACAAAGCTAGATTTGTAAGTTCCTTCGTTCGAAAATCCAGTTTGCGTTCTAAATTCTCCTGTAATAGAAATTGTGATTTTAGTTTTTCCTTTGAAAGTTTATGATTTTGTAGATAAATAGCTTTTTTCTTTTTTATATTATTCCACAACGAACCTATTACTAGAATTGCTATGATTGCCAATAATAAAGAACCTATCAATAAGGATTTTCTTTTCTGTGATTCCAATTGACGCTGTTGCTCTAATAACTTGATTTCAGATTCGCGTCGTTCAGCCTCATATAAAATACGCATTTCAGCCAATTTTTCACTTTTATTGCTGGAGAAAACTTCAGATTTTCCATTAGTATATTTCATATAAAAATTGAAAGCCTCCTTATAGTTATTTAATGCTAAATAATAATCGGACATAATTTTATCATTCTCTAAAACTAGTTCCTTTGTATTGCCCAATGCTTTAGTAATAATCCTAGCTTCTTTTAACAATGAATAACATTCTTGATAATTTTTAAGTAGTAAGTGTACAATTGCAAGTTCATGAAGAATATGGACTTTTTTGTAGTCATATTTAATTTTACTTTCAATATCGAGTGCAGATTCTAAGAATTTTTTTGACAAAGTAAGTTCGTTAATCTTACGATAACAAATGCCCATATTTTTCATCGTTTCTGCGATTCTATCCATATTTTTAGAATCTTTTATGAGTTTTAAAGATTTTTTAAAAAAAAATAAAGCCAAATTATAATCGCCCATTCCATCATGAATTATTCCGATACTATTATAACTGTATGCAATTCGTTGCTTGTCGCCTATTTTTTCATGTATTATTAAAGCTTGGGTATGATATTCTAATGCTTTTTCATAATATCCAATGTCATAATATAACCAGCCAAGTGTGCGTAAAGTAAAGGCAAGATCATAATCGTTTCCAATTATTTTTCGAATTTCTAAGGATTGTAGCCCGAATTGTAAAGCTTTATCATAGATATTATTAAACAAATAACCCTGACACAAATTTATTAGTGCTAACCCTTCTTGGTCTTTATTTTTCAACTCAATTGATAAAAGTAAAGCTTCCGATCCATATTTCATAGTTTTATTAGGATCAATGACCCAGTATATCTCGGCAATTCTATTTAATAAAGACAGTTTTTTTTCTCCTATAGATTTCGGTAAGATTGTTAACAAACTATCTAGTTCAACCTGTGAATCACTCGGGTTTTCATCCCATATATTTTTTTGAGATTGGGCTGTAAAACAGACGAATGTAAAACTAATAAGTAGGAGATAAGCGAGTTTTTTCATTATAAGAAATTTTTAAAAATAGACTTATATTCTTTGTTATAATGCTTTTTAAATCTTCAAATATCAGCATTATTTATGTATTTAAGTTCAATAGTGGCCACTTAAAATAAGTTAAAAGCCTGATGGTTAATATAATTGTAGTCTGATTTTATAAATAGTTCATTAATTGATGTTTTGTCGAGCAATGATGGAGATAAAATGTGTAAGATTTCGTGGAGCGGATGATTGATTTTTTAATCTCTTGCGATTTTAGGAGCTAAACAGTAGAACATAATTGCTACATTGATTTGAATACAAACAGTATTTTCTGTTGTTCCTCAAAAGGTCTTGACTTTTAAAAAAATAACAAGCAGTGGTAACCTATTGCTTACCACTGCTTGATAATTGTACTTTTGTTTCTTAATAATTTTATATTTTTTTAAAGCTAGACATAAAAAAGAGACTATTCGTTTCTTTAATTTGAGATTTAAATTTCTTTTTTTTAAGATTCTACGTTTGTTTTTACTTCCAAAAAACGGCATAGACTACCACTAAGATTATCATTATGGCAAAAGAGCAAATATTAAAAAGGGGACTCGTTTTAAATAATTCTTTTGTCAAAGGAATTCCTTTTTCATCATTATTTCCTTTATTTTGAAGTAAACTTATGGCAACAATTAAAAGCATGGATAAAACTGCAGTGTAACCCATTTGATCCATCCAAGGTAAAGTTGGAAAAATAGATTCCATACCGCTTCCTACAGCCCAAGATTTTGGTCCCACTTTAAAAAACATTGCGATAGGAATAGAAAGAAGTGCTCCCCAAATTGCAGCTTTATTTGTTGTTTTCTTCCAAAATAGTCCTAGAATAAACACGGCTAAAATACCTGGGCTAACCACTCCTGTATATTCTTGTATGAATTGAAATGCTTGATCAATTCCGCCTAAAAGTGGAGCCATTATCACAGCTATTAATAATGCAATCCCCCCTGAAAGACGTCCCACATTTACCGTGGTCTTGTCATCAGCGTTTTTATTAATGTATTGCTTATAAATATCCATCGTAAAAATAGTAGATGTCGAGTTTAACATAGAAGCCAATGAAGACACAATTGCAGCAGCTAGAGCGGCAAATGCTAAACCTTTAAGACCAGCAGGTAAGAAATGCAGCAACCAAGGATAAGCTCTATCGGCAGTGCCAATTCCAGGTAAGTTTTCCATTGCTGAAACACCTAATCTCGCCATAATTGCAGGATCATTTATAATAACATAGGCCGCAATTCCTGGGACAACAACAATTAAGGGAATAATTAATTTTAAAAAAGCAGCTAACAATATTCCTTTTTGCGCTTCGCGCAACGATTTTGCGGCTAAAGTTCTTTGAATGATATATTGGTTAAAACCCCAATAATAGATATTAGCTACCCAAAGTCCACCAACTAACACTCCAATTCCCGGAAGGTTCATATACTCTGGATTTGACTCATCTAAAATCATTACAAAGCGATCTGGAGCCGCTTCATAGATTGTTTTTAACCCTTGCCACATTCCCGCACCATTAGAAACGGTGTTCAAGGCTAAATAAGTAGTTACCAGTCCGCCAAGAACAAGAAAAACAACTTGAATCACATCTGTCCACGCTACGGCAGAGAGTCCACCGTATAAAGAATAAGCCGCGGAAAACAGCGCTAAACCTATAATGGCGTAAATCATATCAACACCTAAAATAGTTTCAATAGCCAATCCTCCCAAATATAGAACCGTAGTCAGATTAACAAAGATGTATAGTGCAATCCAAAAAACGGCTAAAATAGTTTTCAGGTTTGTTGAAAATCGTTTTTCTACAAACTCTGGAATGGTGTAAATTCCTTTTTCAATAAAAATAGGCAAAAAGTATTTTCCAACAATAATAAGGGTGAAAGCAGCCATCCATTCATACGAAGCTATGGCTAACCCTAATGCAAAGCCAGAACCTGACATTCCTATAAATTGTTCCGCAGAAATATTGGCAGCAATTAACGAAGAACCAATAGCCCACCATGGCAATGATTTACTAGCGAGGAAATAATCCTCTGCATTTTTTTGATGCCCATCTTTTTCACGAGAAACCCATAAACCAACACCTAAAATAAGAACTGCATACGCAGTAAAAACTACGTAATCTATAAATCCGAATTCTGTTACCATATTATTTATTGTTTAAAATTTTATAAAATTATTTTCTTAATATGAAGGTTATAATACAACGCTTCTAGGTACCGCCTAGAACAAGTTACACTGCTCTAACTTTCTGTTCCCATTTCCAAGCGCTTTCCATACCTTGTTCAAGGGTTAGTTTTGTTTTCCATCCTAGGATTGAATTGGCTTTGTCTGTATTGGCGTAAGCCGAAGTAATATCGCCTTCTCTTCTATCCACAATCTTGTACGCTAGTTTTTGACCACTTATTTTTTCGAAAGCGTGAATCACTTCGAGAACAGTGCTTCCCACTCCAGTGCCTAGATTAAAGATTTCTACTTTTTCAAGATTGTTCTTGTTCAATAAGCGCTGCAACGCAACAACATGTGCTTTCGCCAAATCGACCACATGGATATAATCACGAATACAGGTTCCATCTGAGGTTGGATAATCATCACCATAAACCATCAATTCTTTTCGCAATCCGATAGCGGTTTGAGTAATAAAAGGTACTAAATTTTGCGGAATTCCTGTTGGCAATTCTCCAATCTCAGTAGAAGGATGTGCTCCGATAGGGTTAAAATAGCGTAGTAAAATGGCATTGATGGCAGTAACTTTGGCCACATCAGTAATAATTTCTTCTCCTATTTGTTTGGTGTTTCCGTAGGGTGACATAGCGGTTTGAACGGCTGAATTTTCGTTTATCGGCATCGTTTCAGCTTGACCATAAACCGTGCAAGAAGAACTAAAAATAAAATTAGCTACTTTTTTCTTTTCTAACTCTTGGAGTATATAAACCAAGGTGTTTATATTATTTTCATAGTACAGTAAAGGGTTTCCAACGCTTTCTCCAACTGCTTTTGAGGCTGCAAAATGAATAACCCCTTTTACATCATCATGTCTCTTAAAAAAATCCTGAACTGCGGCTTTCTCTCGCAAATCTAATTTTTCGAACAGCGGTTTTTTTCCAGTAATGGCAACAATTCCATTGATTACTTCTTCTGTCGAGTTTGATAAGTTATCAATTACAACAACCTCAAAACCGTCGTTTTGTAACTCTACCACGGTATGCGAACCTATAAAACCTAAACCTCCTGTAACTACAATTTTCATAACCTATTTGTTTTTATAATGAAGATCTGAAAGGTCTCTCAACATTTGAGCACTTTTCTCTGCTGTAATATCTCTTTGAGATTCACCCATCATTTCGTAGCCTACCATGAATTTTTTTACAGTTGCTGAACGCAATAATGGTGGGTAAAAATGCATATGAAATTGCCATTCTGGATGTGCTTCGCCATCGGTTGGTGCCTGATGAATTCCTGATGAATATGGAAATGAAGTTTCAAAAAGGTTGTCGTATCTTGTTGTTAACTGTTTTAAAATCACAGCGAAAGCGGTAACTTCATCTTCCGTGAATTCAGTGATTTTAGTGATGTGTCGTTTACTAATAATCATCGTTTCGTATGGCCAGACAGCCCAAAAAGGAACTAATGCTGCAAAATGATCGTTTTCAACAACAACTCGTTCTTTTAGTTTTAATTCTTCTTTTAGGTAATCGTGAAGCAGGTTTGTTCCGTGCTTATCAAAATAGGCTTTAAGATTATTATGTGTTTTTTCTACCTCTGTTGGCAAGGAAGATTGAGCCCATATTTGTCCATGTGGGTGTGGGTTACTACAGCCCATTACACTTCCCTTATTTTCGAAAATCTGAACATGGTTAATGTAATCTACATTTCCTAAGTCAGTATATTCTTTTTGCCAAGTATGGATAATGTTTACAATACCCTCGACAGCCATTTCGGACAAAGTCAAATTATGTTTTGGTGAAAAACAAACCACTCTTGAAATTCCTCTTTCTGGTTGTGCTTTAAAAAAAGTCTCTTCTGTATTTTCTTCAAAATCTATTGCTTCTTGTTTTAAAGCAGCAAAATCATTTTCGAAAACAAAACTATTTTCATAAGCAGGATTCCTTTCACCATTCGCGCGTACATTCCCTGCACACAAGTAGCATGTTGAGTCATATTTAGGTAATTCGATCGTCGAAATCGTTTCGTTTTGTCCTTGCCAAGGACGTTTTGAGCGGTGAGGGGAAACCAATACCCATTCGTTAATTAATGGATTGTATCTTCTGTGTGGATCTTCGTTGATATCAAATTTTTTCATGATAATTATTTTGTATAAAGTGATGTTCCGTTCCCGATTTTAACATCATAAATTTTTAGTTCTATGCCAACAGCTTCAAAATATAATTTTGCAAACTTATTTTTGACTTCTTCTTCATATCCTTTCTTAACTAAATTGATAGTGCAACCGCCAAAACCACCACCCATTAATCTAGAACCGATAACCGATTCTTCTTTTTTAGCTAAATCAACCAATATATCTAATTCGTCACAACTCACTTCATAATTTTTAGAAAGTCCTTCGTGCGTGGCAAACATAAGTTCACCTAGAAGTTCAATGTTTCCATTATCTAATGCTTCACAAGCTTGAATTACGCGGTTAATCTCTCTTACAACAAATAGTGAACGTCTATAAACGTTGTGACTCATTTTATCTTTAAGATCAATTATTATTTGTTCGGTGCACTCTCTAAAACTTTTTATTTCGGGAAAATTGCCCTGTACAATGGCAATACCTTCTTCACATTGCTCTCTTCTTTCGTTGTAGGCTGATGTCATTAACGAATGTTTTACATTCGAATCAAATAAAATCAATGAATAGTCACTAAAATTAGCTTCATGGTAGGTATATTCTAATGTTCGGCAGTCAATCTTTACAACCTGGTTTTTCTTCCCCATAACACTAGAGAATTGATCCATTATGCCACAATGGATTCCTACCCAATGCTCTGCTTTTTGACCTAATAAAGCAATGTCGATTGGTTTTATATTCAAACTAAATAATTCGTTTATTCCAAATAAGAAACCACATTCTAAAGCAGCTGATGAAGATAAACCGGAACCTATTGGAATATTACTACTAAAAACACAGTTGACACCTTCAAATTGAAATCCACTGCTTTTTAATTGTTGGATAACACCTCTTATGTAATTTGTCCAAACCTTTTCGTCATGTTGCACCTCGGCCGTAAGATCAATTTCAAACTCATCGTCAAGATCCAAAGCGATTATTCGGGAAGTATTGGAATTGTTTTTGTTGAAAGCAAAACAAATAATCTTGTCAATAGCCGCTGGTAAAACATAGCCATCATTGTAGTCGATATGTTCTCCTATGATATTTATTCGTCCTGGTGATAGAACTATTTTTTCTGGTTTTGAATTAAAGTTTTCTTGAAAACTAATAATCGTCTTGTTTATTAAAATGTCATTCATAGTGGTATAGACTTAAAAAGATTGAAATTTATAGCTAGTTTTGTGGTGGTACACTTCTCCTTTTTTCAAAACTGCAGTGGGAAAATGATCATGATTTGGCGCATCCGGAAAATTTTGAGTTTCAAAGCAAATACCACTCAAGGAATGGTACTCTGCATTATTTTTCCCTGTTAAAACTTTTGCACAATCACCACCAACATAGATATGCACTCCCGGCTGGTTCGTGTAAACGGTCATTTTTAAATTATTATTTTTATTGAATATTGAGGCTGCAAATTCATTTTTTGATTGTAAAACAAAAGTATTGTCAATTTTAGAGGGACATTTTTTAGGAATACTAAAATCAAATGGTCCTTTGGATACGTCTAGAATAGTGCCTGTTGGGATATGATCTTCTGTAGTCTCTAGCATTTTAGTAGAGTTGATAATTAGCTCCTGTTCTGAAATAGATGAAGTATGGCCATCTAAATTGAAATAACCATGATGCGTTAAATTAATGATGGTGTCTTCTGTGGTAGTTGCGTGATATTCGATAATTAATTCATTTTCCTCAGATACTGTGTAGGTAAGTTCAACTACTAATTCTCCAGGAAAATTTTCATCGTTGTTTGGACTTATCAATCTTAATTTTATAGATGGGTCACCGCTTTTTGTTTCTTCAATATTTTCCCAAATTTTTTGACTGAAACCATAAGGACCGCCATGAAGGGAATGCTCTCCATTGTTTATATTTAATTGTGTTTGTTTACCATTCAATACAAATTGACCTTTGTTAATGCGGCCTGCAAACCGTCCAACTGTAGCTCCAAAGTAAGGTGCGCTTTGTAAATTATAAGATGCTACATAATCATCTAATGTGTCAAATCCCAAAACTACATCAATGACTTCTCCATTCTTTAAAGGTATTTTTAATGATGTAACTGCAGCACCTAAATCAATTAGCTGTAGCGACATGCCTTTTTTATTTGTTAATTCATAAAAGTGAACGCTGTCTCTTTTAGGTAATAAACCGAATAATTTCACTAAATAATTAGAGATTAAATGTAATATGTGTTTTGTTTTCATTCTTTTTTTATTAAATGCTGAATATCAAAAGTAAAACAAAAGACTTATTTGGCATACCAGCACCTACCGGTTTTTGTATTTTGTAATAAAATCTACTTGATTATGAAAATAATTTCAATAGAGAATAATCTTGTTTTTCCAAAATACAAACAAATTATTCACTTAATAGAAAAGGCAATTGAGGGTGAAAATCTTAAAAAGGAGATAAATTACCATCAGCAAACAAGATATGTGAAGAACAGCACCTATCTAGAGACACTATGCTTAAAGCGGATGGGAAATTAAAAAAAGAGTAATTATCTTTACTAGTCCTAGTAAGGGATATCATATAAAAAGTAATGAAACTACCGTAAAACAAAAGGTTTTTTTATTTGATGGTTAAGGATCTTCAATGAAGTTGCATACAATTCCTTTTTGACGAGCAAATATTCAGGACTTTAGAATGATGTTTTTTTCATCATTCCACTATTGAATTATTTTTGTACCAACTGACAAATAATGCAAATGGAAATTATATCAAATATATTTGAAATTATATCTATTATAAAAACCCTACCAGTTAAAAAAGTGTAAATATTAGATCAAACAAGCCCTAAACTAAAAATGCATTTATCCATTGTACCTATAAAGACTCAAACGATATTTAAGAGGTTCTGTTGCGTCTCTTTAATAACTATTATCTTTTGCACTTTAAAATATTATAGATGAGTGCCAAAAGTCATTTTTATCCCAAAGCTATTATTCTTCAAGCCGTTTATTTTGAAATGAGATTTACATTGAGTTATAGGGATGTTTAGGAAATAATGAAAATGCGCGGAATAGCAGTTGATCATGCTACGATTAAGTGCAGGGTTTTTTTGATTGAATCACAAGCTAAAACGTCCAAAAAAGGATTGTATTCTATTGTTAGTAGGTTTTAATTCAGTTGTGGACTAAATGTGGGCTATAAGTAAAATAAAAAAACCCTAAATTACTGATCAACAGTGGTTAGGGTTTTTATTCTGGCGGAGAAAGAGGGACTTGTCAACCTCTGTCAAGCCCTGATTTTATTGACTTAGCGTTTGTTTTTCAAAATGAGTGCACCGAATTATGCACCTTTAAATTTCACTCAATTTAGTACTCGTATTGATAACTCAAATTTAATCAATTTTATTGGAATTTGCACCATTGATTGGTTCAAAATATGGTTTGGCTAAGTAGTATTTTACCGAATCATTATATTTTTAAGCTGTTCAATTTTTAAGCTTGTACAGTAACAAAAATTGATCTAGTTATTAAAGTTTTGTTCTGATTTTAGCATCCAATTTTTTAAGAATAGATTCCGTTTATCAACGATTAGTTCTTTATAAAATAAAAATCGTTTTCAATTGTATTGATTATATTTTCTGGGATATTTAATTCAGTGGCATATTTTTTCCAGAATACTGCTGTGTTCTGAACCTCATCAATAATCCCTTTAGGGTTTTTAACAGCAAATTCCTCTGCAATTAATAGGACATCATTCCAGTTTATATCCTGTCGTTTGCCATTAATCGATAAAGCTCTTGCAATACTTGTAAAAGTAAGCAATGGGTTTAGGGCATACGTTATATCATACGCTGGGGAAAGATTCCAGCTATTTTTGTCTTTATCGTAGATGAAGCTGTGGTTCTTTAAATGGTCGTCTACGTTTTTGAATACTACATTAAATATCATTCTTCTAAAGAGTTGCTGGATGTCTTTGTGTGGAACATCTAAACTAATGGAAAGTTTAAACAGATTTTCATAGGATGAATTATCAGGTTTTTTAAAATCCCAGCCTGTAAGACCCGATGCTGTAAGCACGTGTTGCTTTTGTCCTTTTTGTCTGTCGTATCGTGAGGTGGCAAAATGCGTGTCATCGATTAATTTTGAAGGCATCATATCAACACCAGCCTCCTGAGCCATTAAATAATAGACGTATTCTACCTTTTCTTTATTATAACTCCGTGGTTCTTCCAAATGGAGTTTCACAATGTAATGGTTATACTCTTCAGAGAATATTCGGTCTCCTGCGACGATGGCACCGGTTTCCTTGTTTTCTGAAACTACTATTTTAGGTCTTACACCTCCTGCGGAAGTACCAATTTTAAATATGTTTAAAAGCGATAAATCACTCGGGTTGTTTGGCGTGGTTTCGTCTTTTAGATGTAAGACACGTTCAAGAACCTTCACCATTTCTTCAATATCAATTTTGTAGGTCATAGGTAGGTCTTTGACGGGACGGTATTCCAGCGCACCCATACCACGGTCGGAGACATAAGTTAATTGTTCTAAAGGTGTAATTTTAAATCCTTTTTCCTTAGCGTTGAACCATTCCTGGAAAATGATGTTCCCAAACATATCCGGGAGGGAATCGGCAATCATAGGAGGAAGACCTTTAAACGTTTCTCCTTCAAATTGGGTGAATACCTGTACTGGTTTTATTCTCTTAAACAGGAAAGGAAACATATTGGAATACTTGCCCGAATCTAAAAATTCAGGATTGTATTGGAAATAGCATTTACGTTGGTTGAAATCGTATCCTAATTTTCCTATCTCGGTATCGAAAGCGATGATTGATATGCTTTTATCTGCTGCCATAATTAGTACAATGAGATGTTATTATCGGTTTGATCTAGGGTATCGATAGCAAGGAAAATGGTTTCGAGGACATTAAAATGATTGGCTACTTTCAGTATATTATCTAATGTGGCATTTTTGCCATTCTCAATATTCTGAATGGTGGTGCGGGAGATATCAAGCTCTTTGGCAAGTTCATCTCGGGATAAACCGTATTCTTTCCTTTTGTTTTTACAAAACGCTCCGATTTTGAGTTTAACCGATTTTATTGTGATTGGATCTAGCATAAAATAACCATTATATTAATCAAAATTAGTTAAATATATTAGATATAACTATTATAATGGTAAAATATTGTGAAATGGCATCAGTGAGTTTAACCTATAATATGTAATTCTACCTGCTCTTGTTTCAGGCTAGTGTATTGGCAGAACTCTTGCACGGATACAAACTCCGTAGGGAGCTTGTTAAGCTCCTTTCTGATGTTTTGCAACATCCTAATGCTTTGTCGATAACTCTTTCCGGTAATACGTTGTATGTCTTTAGGGTAGATACACAATCTCGTGGTTGCTGCTTTCATACTCTATCTATAGCTTTGATTGGGCTTTGGCTTACTTTAAAATTCTATTATCCATACTTCTAAGTAAAATTAAGCAAAAAAGTGCTTGTTTACTTAGACTGAAATAAACTGCTGTATCTTTCCTCTACTGATAGTTTGTATTTTTCTTTGAATACTTCAGACAGGAATGAATTGTCGATCCACTGCATGGCAATTGGTTTGTTTTTTTGGAATCGTTTTACTATTCCTTTTAGTTGTTTTTCGTTAAGACCAAGGTTTGTGCCTAGTGTTTGGAAATGCTCCCATTTTAGTTTTTTCTTTTTTCGATCGAGAGTTAAGGCTAGTTCTTCGGTGTCTTCCGGGTTTACTATGGCCACGTTCAACAGATCATAGGCTGGAGCCAATGTCCAACTATCCCCTGTATTGATCATCGAGAAGTTCTTCAGGTGCATGTCGTTGTTTCCGGTCAGGTAGCTAAAAATACCCAGTTCCAAAAAGTATAGTTTGTCCAGTAAGGTGTTGTCTGAGAATTCGTTGATGGCTTTGCCTATTTTCTCCATCGAGCTTTTGTATTTGTCAAAAGCTTCCGTGATTTGGAACATGTCGAGCATGTGGATTTTTTCTCCAGTAGCTGTCCTATCAATGCGTTTGGTAATATAGGAAAGCTCGCCAGATTGTAGTCGGATCAAGCTTGATTTTACAGTGTTAATTCCAAAAGCTTCTGCAATGCGCATCGTTACATGTTCATTTGCGGGCATTTCAGGGAATTGTTCGGATGGCGGTTTGAAAATATAATTACCGCCCAAAGCACCTACCACGGTAAGGCGTCCTTTATTCCCGTCCTGAATCGTGTCATTTACTATTGATAGTGATAATTTGGGTTGTACCCCAGGAACTGCTACGCTTCTCTCCACGACATTTAGCGCTAAGGCGGTCATTTGTTGTAGGGTATGTTCAAATGTAGGTTGGTGTTTTGTTCCAAAAAACGCTAAGCTACATTGCTCGTGAAAATCACCTTCAATTGTATCCTCTAGTATCTGATAACAGTATATGCATTGTTTACTCATTTTCATTTGGTATTGGTTGAACACTGACGGCACCGATACAATTTTGGCAGCAGGCCAAGAGTAATCCCATACGGTCATTGGGATTGATTTTCCAGTTTTTGGATGCGATATCCAGTAGCCAGCCTTCAGGAATTAGTCCTTCAAAAAAGGGGAATAATCGTTTGTCGGTATATGTTTTAGGACTTACTGGCATCGTAAACGTAATGAACTGCTTGGGATGTTTCTTTATGTATTGTTCTTTATACTGAAAGATATAGTCTCCTTCATCTGTTTCGGTGAGTATTCCCGCTAAGACGTCTTTATAATGTATTGCTGCTTTTCTCATTATTCTTTCTTTTCATTTTTGGATAATTCTCTTGCGTTAACCGGTGCGAGGGTATGCCCGAACATCCGGAGCACTTGATTTACCTTCTCGAGATTTAGATTTTCTTTGCCTTGTTCTATTTTTCGAATAACGGTAAGTGCTACTCCAGCACGTTCTGCAAATGCTTCCTGGGTAAGGTTTACTTCATTTCTTTTTTCTTTTACAAAGTCTGCTAGTGTCATCATGATTATATGCATTTACATCGAATTAGAACAAATATATGAAATTATATGTAAAAGCATATAATTTACATGCTAAAACACACTCTATATGTAATTGCATATAGAAATTTATAACTCGTAACGAACTCACAAGTGTCATTTAGGTCGATTTATGCCATCTGTGTCTGATTCTGCCAAATGGACTTCTAGGCCTTTTTAATTTCAGCTATTTAGCTAAAATTTGTATTCAAATCAATTGATAAGTGTTGCAACAGGATGACGATTGAATTCATTTTAAATTAATTTATAAACTTAAATTTTAGGAATTATGGCAAGACAGAAAGGCATAATTAAGTTGAAAAGTACTATTGGAGATATTACTTTTTACAAGACCCAAGACGGGCATTTGGCACGTGAAAAAGGAGGCATCGATGCCAGCAGAATCAAAAATGATCCTGCGTTTCAAAGAACGCGTGAGAACGGTTCTGAATTTGGAAGAGCCGGCAAGGCTGGGAAAATTTTAAGAACGGCTTTGAGAGGGTTGCTTTTAAATTCTGTGGACGATAGAGTGGTAAGTCGGTTGACGCAAGCCATGGTAAAAGTTATCCAAGCTGATATGGTCAGTGTAGGTGGGTTACGAAATGTGATTGACGGTGAAGCGGAATTGCTTGCTGGGTTTGAGTTCAACATCAGGGGGAAATTAGGGACCAGTATGTTTGCTCCTTATGAGGGGGCTATCGACCGAACATCTGGAGATATAACGGTAGATGTGGCGTCGTTTGTACCGGCAATCATGATTGCTGCTCCCGGAGGAACGACTCACTTTAAAATTATTTCAGCTGGTGCTGAAATTGATTTTGAGGCAGAGACTTTTGTTTCTACAAATTCTGAGACGGCCATCCCTCCTTGGGACATGGTTCCAACGATGGCCATTAGTCATGTAAATGCGGTTACTCCTAATAGCACAAAACCGTTGTTTTTGGCTTTAGGTGTTGAGTTTTACCAACAAGTAAATGGCCAGATGTATCCTTTGAAAAATGGATCCTACAACCCGTTAGCTTTGGTTAGCGTAAGCGGATTGTAATACCGATTATGTATTCAATATAGTCCAATGAAAATTGGACCATTTTCATACTATATCGGCATTATACCAGAAAATTTGCGGATAAATACAAAAATATAATTGATATAAGATGGGTTTAGTATTAACCAGAATCTATTTTCCTGAAGGAACGCAAGGGATGCTAGAATGGAACGGTACATTAGTTTGTTATACCATCGAATTGCCTTGGTTGGGAAACCAAAGGCGTATCTCTTGTATTCCGGAACGAGAATATGTTTTGCAGAAGCGGTTTAGCCCAAAATTTAAATGGCACTTGCATTTGAGAAATGTTCCAGGAAGAGATTTAATCTTGATCCATCCCGCCAATGACGCCAAAAAAGAATTGTTGGGCTGTATTGCTCCTGTAACGCAACATAGTGGAGTAGGAAAGGGCCGTTCCTCGCGAAAAGCGTTGGATAAGCTAAAATCTTTAGTTTACGCAGCTTTGGAACGTGATGAAGTAGTGAAAATTAGTGTTCAATCAGATTCCCAAAAGGGAATGATAAAGAAATAAATTATGAATTTAATAAAACGAGTGAAAGGTCCAACTTCTAAGCTTTTTAGGATTTGGAAAAACATTGGATTGGCTTTATTGAATATAAGCGGGAGTGTGATTGCGGCGGAAATTGTTTTGCCTGTTGCTGTAGTCAGTATTGCAGGATATATCGCTGTTGCTGGAGGGGTTATTTCTGCTATCAGTCAGGTTACAGTTGATGAAGCAGCCCTGTTGAAGGCAGAACAAGAAATAATTCCAAAATCTAGAAGCGATAGAGATTAATCTTACTTTAAAATCAGGCACTAATTTAGGAATTTTGTTGAGTATTGTGCCCAATATTATCTCTAAAGATATGTTAAAAACTATTATCTTAGTTTTTCTTGGAGCAATAGTTAGTTTTCTAGTTTTACTGCTGCTTAAAAGTCTCAATAAGAAGTATATAATTAAGTTTAACCCTAGTTGTAGTGACCTTTGGGTTAAGCAAAATGAGAGCCCAAACTGAAAACTAATGATTTTTTTGCTTGCGTTACCACTGCTTTTGTTTGGTATCAAAGCGATTCGCAGTGTGCTATTTACTAAACATATTGTTGTGCTTCGCACCTACTTTACTATGAATTATATGCTCTATTCTTTCTTTAACTAAGAAATTAAAACTATTCCTGTCGCCATTTTTTGGATCATTTGTAATAGAAATGTAGGTTTTCAATCTTCACCTTGCATAGCGATACCTTCGAGCTTTTCTCAGCAGGATACTTTTTAGGTAGAGGAATTTTAGAACGGGACAAACACGTAAACAAAAACTAAAAAAAACTAAAAAAAAAATATTGTAGAAAATTTTTGTACCATCCTCTTTTTCATTAGGATAACCCATACCGAGATACCTTTATAATTACAAAATTTTGTACACAGTTACCATTTATCGCAATTAAAATGTGTGAATACATAAAATATTAAAAAGATAATTTTCTTATTAAAAAAATAAATATATACATTTTGTCGATTATAATTGACTTTAATCGGTTTTTTTTAAATAAAACAAGATACCTTTGACCCATAATTTGATTGTCATAAACATCATTTTTTTAACCTAAATTATTTATTATTATGAAAAAAATTACGTCTATTGTTACGTTAATTACTGCCTTAGTTGCCGTGTCAACAACTGCTAATGCTCAAGCAACTGCAACCGCAGCATCTGGAGCAACGATTGTTACACCAATTTCAATTACTAAACAGATTGATCTGAATTTTGGTAATGTAGCTGTTACTACAATTTCAGGAACTGTAATAATGACTCCCGGTGGAGTTCGATCTACAACAGGTGGAGTAACGTTACCAACAACATCTGGCGATGTTACAGCAGCAAGTTTTACAGTAAGTGGTCAAGCTGATTATACGTACAATGTTACGTTACCTACAGCTGATATTACACTTGCTGGGCTTACGCCGGCTAACACAATGTCTTTGGGATCGTTTATTAGTTCGCCAAGCACTACTGCAGGAGTACTGACATCTGGTACTCAAACTTTGACTGTAGGTGGTACGCTAAATGTAAAAGCGGGTCAAGAAGCAGACACCTATGCCAATGCAGAAGATTTAACGGTGACCGTAAATTACAACTAATTTATTGTATTAAAGAGTGCTTCCTGTGGAGCACTCTTTTTTTTAAAAGTTACTTTAGCTATCTCTTAAAAGTTGCGATAAGCATCCTCAGTCATGAACGAAAAAATTATTTTAGCATTTTCCTTATTTTTATGTTTTTCCTATACCACAATCGCACAAGGTGATTTATTAGTATTTCCAAAACGCATCAGTTTTGACGGTATCAAAAAAAAAGTTGAAACGGTTAATTTAAGCAATGTAGGTAAAGATACCGCGACCTATACCTTGTCTTATAGTGAAATTAGAATGGGAGAAGATGGTAGTTTCAATGCAATTGAAGTGGCCGAAGACGGTCAAAATTTCGCTACACCTTATCTCCGTTATTATCCAAGAACTATCACCTTAGCACCCAATGAATCTCAAAACATTAAAATACAACTTATTAAAACTAGTGAATTAAAGATGGGAGAATACCGCTCCCACCTCTATTTTAGAGCTGTTCAAAAATCAAGTGCATTACAACAAGAAGCAATTAACACAACAGATCACAAAGCAAAGGAACTACTTATTAGTCTAGTTCCCGTATTTGGTCTTTCAATAGCAAATATTATTACTATTGGAGAAAGTACCACGACAGTGCAGTTGACAAGTCTACGAATTGACAAATCAAAAGATGGGTACACCAATTTACTATCTTTAGATTTTAATAGGCAAGGAAACCGTTCAGCATACGGCACAATAGAAGTAGATCATATTTCTATGGAAGGAACGAGAAAAAAAGTAGCTACAATAAAAGGATTTGCTATTTATAGTCCAGGAAACCTACGGAAATCTAAAATAGAATTAGACAAAAGCCAAAACATAGATTATTCTAAAGGAAAATTAGAAGTTCGTTATAGTACATTAAGCAAAGGTACGCTTTACGCCGAAGCAACTTTAGATCTAGATTAAGCAATGATAAACAAGTATTAGAATATAGACTCAAGATATATCTAAAGTAAATCAAACCTATAAGATAATTTATTTTCTGCTTTACAAAATAATTCAAAAAAAGTAACTTTTTAATCTATAATGCGTATTTGTGATACTAAAAAACCAGCAAAGTCTTTACTCGAATTCGCTTTCTCTTGTTGGTTATTAACTAAAAACAGATCCTCTTTTCTGTTATTACACCTTCTTCTGTTATTTGGATATTCGGTTCCGTCATTCGCGCAAAAATCACAATTAGAGGAAGTATTGATAGCTCTTAAAGTACAAAACGTAGGAAGTATTGAAATTTCTACACTAATCAATCAGAGGCAAGAAGTCTATTTGTCAGTACCGGAAGTATTTGATTTTTTGAAAATTAAAAACGAACATAATGAGAGTTACAGTGTTCTAGCTGGTTTTTTTATTAATGAAAATAATGTTTTCCATATTGATGAAACGGTACATACAATCTCTTACAAAGGGAAAGTTATCCAAATACCACCGGAAGATTTAATTCATATTAATAATAATTTATATTTAAAAGCAAGCTATTTTAATTCCGTCTTTGAATTAGAGAATACATTTTCATTCAGAGACTTATCTATTTCTATGTCGTCAAGCCTTGAGCTCCCTTCGGTAAGAGAAGCTCGGTTACTCAAGATCCGCTCAACTCTCAATAAAAGTAATTACGGATTTATAGCGGACACTACTATCAGAAGAGATAATCCCTTATTTCATTTTAGTAATGCGGATTGGGAGTTAAACATGACTCAGCGATCTAATGGAATAAATCAAGAACAACTTCGTCTAGGTCTAGGAGGGATAATTGCTGGAGGTGAGTTTGCAAGTTCATTCAACTACACTAATAATCAAGCTATTTTATCAAGAAATCAATACTACCGATGGCGTTATGTGGATAATAACAACCAATACTTAACTCAGATTTCAGCGGGAAAAATAGCAAATTCATTAACAACTACCATAGTTAGTCCTATCATTGGTGCCCACATCACAAATGCAAAGACGACCGCTAGAAAATCTTTTAGCACCTATTTGTTGAGTGATTATACAAAACCAGAATGGACGGTAGAACTTTATATCAATAATATATTAGTTGACTACACAAAAGCCGATGCCACTGGTTTTTTCTCCTTTACTGTTCCCCTTCTCTATGGAAAAACAGACGTTTCAGTCCGATATTATGGACTTTGGGGAGAAGAAGAATTGTCCACCAAACAATTGGTTATTCCTTTTTATTTTCTTTCACAAAACAAATTAGAGTACAACTTAAGTTCCGGAATTATAGAAGAGGATAAAAAAAGTTTATTTGCAAATGCAAAAGCAAGTTATGGTCTTTCAGATTACATCACTATTGAAGGAGGACTTGAATATGTTTCATCGAGTAAAAAAAATAACTTCATTCCTTATTTTGGCTCTTCCATTAGGTTAGCAAATCAATTGTTTGTTTCAGGAGGATATTATTCTAAAGTGAAATATACGGGAAACCTAAATTTTTCTTCGATAAAGAACGTACATGTAGATTTAGATTATACAAAATATGAAAAAGGTCAAGACGCAGTTCGATTTAATTATTCAGAGGTGCGCAAAGCTAGATTAAGTGTTCCTGTGCGTACATCTCTTATTTCAGGAGTTTCGCGCTTTACCGTTCAAGAAAATATTTATCCTACAGGTAAGTTTACAATATCAGAATTAGCATTCTCTGGAATGATTTACAAACTAAACATTAATCTCATCACCAGTTCTTATTTTACAAGTACCATAAAACCTTTCGTCTTTAGTACTTTATCTAGCTCGTTGCGATTCCCAAAAGGATTTGTCTTAACTCCCAATATTAGATATGAATACCATGCGGCGGAAATTACTTCCCTAAGTGCTCAACTAAGAAAAAAGCTTTTCAAAAAAGGATTCCTTCAAGCCTCCTTTGACTGGGATTTTAAATATAATTCTAGTTCCTTGCAAATTGGTTTTCAGTATAATTTTAAGTTCTCAAATGCAGGATTTTCGAGCAATATTAATAAAAACGGATCCTCTTTTTCACAATTAGCCAAAGGAAGTTTGATTTTTGAACCCCATGCCGATTTTGTAGAATTTAATGGTAATAATAACATTAGTAAAGCGAGTGTGAAATTCGAACCGTTTTTAGATCTAAATGGCGACGGAAAGAGAGATATTAATGAACAGTCTGTAAGGGGGGTAGAAGTTACCCTGAATGGTGGTACGAAAATTCTAAATGCAAAAGAAGGGATTACGATAATTACTGGATTAGAACCCTATGTAAAAAATTTCGTTACCCTTAGTACTGCTAAAGTTAATAACATTGCTTGGCGGCTAAAAGATAAAACCTTAAATATTATCCTAAATGCGAATCAATTAAGAACAATTGAAATTCCTATTTCTGTTATGGGAGAAGTTGCTGGGATGGTCCAATATAGTAAAAATGGAGAGATTACAGGAGCCAGTGGTTTAAAAATTAATATTTATAGAGATGGTGGCGACTTTGTTACCTCAGTCCTTTCTGAAGCAGATGGTTTTTTTGGATATCTAGGTTTGATATCAGGCCAGTATTCTGCCAGAATAGATTCGATTCAATTACAAAAATTACAGCTTAGGGTCGAGTCTGTAAACACAGATTTTGTAATTGATAATGGCAGTGAAGGAGCTATTGTCGATAATGTTGAATTTATTCTATATCAGGAAGAAACTAATGATTCAACTATTTATAAGGAAACCGAAGTGCAATAGCAAATACGATCCGTTTCAAAAAAGCCAATGAGCAAAATGTTTAGAGTGTACAACTTAGCGTTTTTAAAAGAAGAGAGACGCTACACTGTTTATTTTCTAAAATTTAAAATAAGATAGTTATATCCCAACACTACACTTGGAGATGCATAAGAACAGTGAAAAATCCATCCCGAGAAAGACTTTATTTTCAGGATTCATCTCTTAGTCGCAGAAAGAATACATTCTTATTTTTCCTATTTTTTAAGGGTTTTGTAGACTACCAAAAGGCAGTTTTATAAGGGGAAATAAAAATGTACAATCGATGAAAGTAAGTGAATAAGTGAAAAGGATATTCTAAAAAAATTAAACGAGACTGAATTTTCGAGGGTTATGCGACGCTTCTTTAGCACTTTTTATTATAATAAAAGCAGGACCGACTGGCACTCCCATAAAATAAAATACTAAAAGAATGCAACTACGCATTTGTTAACTGCTTTTCAAAAATCGTCAATTAATATTGTGGTTAATCCTATTTTCTTATCCATTGATTACGGAGCAGGACCTAAAAAAAAAAGGGCACGTGAAGAATCGATTTTAAATATTCCTATATCATACAAAAGATATAAATTTCCTTTTTTAAAACATAAGGTATTCTTTAATATTTTATCTAAACAATTTTATTTTTTCATTAAGGATCAATTTGAATCATGTTTTTGTGATTGTTTTTGATAAAGAATAATATGAAAAGCTATAATTGCTCGATGCAATTTTTTTATTTTTTAAATGAAAAATAGGAATTTATTTTTGTTCAGAGGAGATACTTTCAAGAAATTCTTTTGTAATCGTTTTAACTTGGAAAGCGACAATATTTAAATCATCCTTTGCTCTTTTAATATCATATTCATCTATTGAAGACGATATAATATAAACTTTACAATATTTTTTTAAATCGGAAGACAGTTTGTCGTATTTCAACATAAATTCGAATCCTGACATTTGAGGCATATAAATATCTACAAAAATTATTTGAGGCAATTTATTAAAATCAGCCTGATTTTCTTGTAAAAATGTCAATGCTTTAATGGCTGAAGTATACTTTTCAATTTTCTCTCCAAAATTATTTTTTGTCATTATTTTAGAAGTAAGATAGAGGTCAATAGTATTGTTATCGATGAGCATTACTCTTTGAAACTTTGATTTTAGGTCTAACATATTTTAAAATTCTTAAGCTTTATTTCGAAAGTTGTACCACTTTTTACTGCTGAAAGTAAGTTGATGGATCTGGACATGCTAACTTAGCCTACACATAAAGTTAAGAAATAATCTTAATTTTAGCCTATGAAAGAAGTCCGCAAAATTTATGATAAAGCTGTTAAAGAAAAAGCTGTTCAATTGAGTTATGAGAGAACAAATGTATCAGAACTCGCCAGAGAGTTAGGAGTCACAGCACCACAGTTGTATAAATGGCGTAAAGAGTTCGAGGATTTTGGAGAAGGAATTTTTCCTGGGAAAGGAAATTTAAAACTCACTCCCGAGCAAGAAAAAATCCATGAACTGGAGAAAAGACTCAAAGATGCCGAGTTAGAACGTGATATATTAAAAATAGCAATCGGCATTTTTTCCAAGAGCGGTCGATGATTTATAGTTTCATTTAAAACAATGAACAAGTATTTCCGATTGAAAAAATGTGCAAAGTCTTACAAGTGAGCTGCGGAAGTTATTACCGTTGGAAAAAACAAGCAATCACAGCAAGACAACAACTAAAAATTACCCTAAAAGAACAGATAACATTGATTTATTTTGCAACCAAACAAAGATATGGAAGTCCTAGAATAACATTGGAATTACAGCATTTAGGTTATAAAGTTTCAAGAATTACAGTAGCAAAATATATGAAAGAACTTGGCTTACGAAGCAAATTAAGCAAGAAGTTCAAAGTTACAACCAACTCAAATCATAATTATTTAGTTGTCGAAAATGTGTTAAACAGAGAGTTTCCTATCAAAATGCCTTCAAAAGCTTGGGTTTCGGATATTACATATATCCAAACTAAAGAGGGGTTTGTATACCTGACCACTATTATGGATTTATACGACAGAAAAATTATCGATTGGAGTTTGAGTGACGGAATGAGTGCAGAAGAAACTACGCTTGGAGCTTGGAAAATGGCGGTTAAAAACCGCGATATTGATGAAGGTTTGATTTTTCATTCTGACAGAGGTGTCCAATATGCCAGTAAAAAGTTTGTAAATTTTCTTGATTCCTATAAAAAAATAACCCGCAGTATGAGTCGTAAAGGAAATTGCTGGGATAATGCTGTGGCGGAAAGCTTCTTCAAATCTTTGAAAACGGAATTGATTTATGGGAACAAACTGATTTCTAAAGAACAAAAGAAACTGGAAATTTTTGAATACATTGAAATTTGGTACAACAGAAAAAGGAGACACTCTGCTTTGAATTATGCAACTATTGAAGAATTTAATAATCAAATTAATTACAAAAATGTAGCTTAACTTATACTGCAGGTTTTATTTGCATATCCATAAGAGGGTCACTAATAGGGACACTAGCCTTTGATAGTATATGTGTCTTTTGAGTCTTGACAAAAAACAAAAAAGCCTTTAAATACTAGTATTTAAAGGCTTTTGACTTTTAAAGTTTCTTTTGAAACTTCATGTGGCGGAGAAAGAGGGATTCGAACCCCCGGACCTGTTACAGTCAACAGTTTTCAAGACTGCCGCATTCGACCGCTCTGCCATTTCTCCAGTGAGCGACAACCGTTATCTGATTGCGATTGCAAATATAAACACCTTTTTCGATTTACAAAAAGAAAAAGGATAAAAATTACTATCGTTTTTTAAAGTAATTTTTAAATGTTTCATTTTGTTCACTTTAACATAATAATTATTTTAAAAATCAATGTACGATTCAGCTAGTAGCTTACATATTCTGTGATCTCTAAGTTGTAACCAATCATTCCAACGCGCTTCGTTCCTTCTGTATTGGATACTAATCTAATTTTCGAAATGTCAATATCGTGTAAAATTTGAGCACCTATTCCAAAATCCTTACTGTCAATAATAAGTTTTGGAGCTTTCATAACACCTTCGCTTTGTAAAAGTCTTAACTCAGCAAGCCGATTTAAAAAATTAATGGACTGCATATCTTGGTTAATAAAGATAACCGCACCTTTTCCTTCTTCATTAATTACTTTAAACATATCGTCTAATTGCTGATCAGCATTATTTGTTAACGTTCCTAAAAGATCATTATTTACTTGAGAAGAATTGATTCTTGTTAAAATAGATTCGCCTAAATTCCATGTTCCTTTTGTAAGTGCAATATGGATTTGCTTATTCGTAGTTTGCTGATACGCTCGAAGTCTAAAGGTCCCAAAACGAGTCTGAATATCAAAATCCTCTTTCTTAATGATCAAACTATCGTGTTGCATTCTATACGCCACAAGATCTTCAATTGAAACCAATTTTAAGCTGAATTTACGAGCTACTTCAACGAGTTGCGGTAAACGTGCCATTGATCCATCGTCATTCATAATTTCAACTATGACACCAGCTGATTTAAATCCAGCGAGTCGAGCAAAATCTATAGCAGCTTCAGTATGTCCAGTACGTCTAAGAACTCCGCCTTGTTTTGCAATTAGAGGAAATATATGTCCTGGTCGTGCTAGTTCGTGTGGCTTTGTCTCTGCATTTACTAAAGCTAATATCGTTTTCGCTCTATCTGCTGCTGATATTCCTGTTGTCACACCATTTCCTTTTAAATCCACTGAAACTGTAAAAGCGGTTTCCATTGGATCTGTATTATTGGTTACCATCACATGCAAACCTAATTCCTTGCAGCGACTTTCTGTCAATGGCGCACATATCAATCCACGACCGTGAGTAGCCATAAAATTAATCATTTCAGGAGTTACTTTTTCAGCAGCAGCTAAAAAATCACCTTCATTTTCGCGGTCTTCGTCATCAACTACAATTATAATTTTTCCTTGACGAATATCTTCTATCGCTTCTTCAATTGTATTGAGTTGTATTTTATTTAAGTCCATTTCAGGTTTTAGTTTTGTGTTGGGAATAATTTTTTAAGAATTTTTTGGAATGGCGCTAGTATAACGTCCATACTTATCAATCCAATATCGTTTGTAGCTCGATAAGTCAGTAAAACAGCTAGAGGAGTCAGCACGAAGGAGGATAGCCACGCTCCCATGAATGGTGTCATTCCGTTTTCTTGCGCTAATCTTTTACCAAAAGTATTTATAAAGTGAAATGTGATAAAAATTAAAATAGCAAAAACTATTGGAAGTCCTAAACCACCTTTGCGAATAATAGCACCTAAAGGAGCGCCAATAAAAAACATTAAAAAGCAGGCAAAAACAATTACAAACTTATCGTAAAATGCTAAAAGATGATTATTGATGTTTTTTTGCTTATTTAGTAAGTCAGTGTTTGATGAGTCTATTGTATAAATTGTACTCTCAATAGTACTACTTGCTAACTGCAAAATATTAGATTTTTCTTGATTTGAATATAAAGATAAAAGATTGTTAGGCAATGGTTTATTCTTTTTAACAACTACTTTTTTACTTTTCTCTGGATAGGTAATTCGAGTGTTACTGTTTTCTGAAAAAGCGATAATGTCGGTTTTCATATTCTTGTTAAGCGAATCTAAAGTGTAATTTAGCTCATTAACGGTTAACATGGTATTACTGCTCGCAACGGACTCTTCATTAACATCAACCTTATTTAATTCAGATAAATCAATATTAATAATTTGCTTTTTAAAAGAACTTTTAACAAAGGGCAATTTTTCTCGATCAACATAATTTTTAGGAACGATGTCTTCGTAGTAATAGCCGTCATTTAGAACCAATTGCAAAATACTGGATTGCTCGCTGCTTATTAGTTCACCATCTTTCGCTTTTATCACAGTTTTACTTCCGTCTCCTGATTGAGATTTCTTGTGAATCGTTATACCAGTTAAGGTATTTCCTTGTGCACCACTTTTTTTATTTACTTTAATATTGTAAAAACCCACATCACTAAATTGCCCTTCTGCAATAGCTAAAGCTGGTTTTACTTGTGCAATATTTTTCCGAAAATTAATAAATTTATATTCTGCAAATGGAATAACATTATTGGAAAAGAAAAAAGCAACTATACTCAATAAAATAATAAAAACAGTTAAACTACGCATCGCTCTTTGTAACGAAATTCCAGATGACTTCATTGCGGCAAATTCATAGTTTTCAGCTAAATTTCCAAAAGTCATAATAGAAGCTAATAGAATTGATAGCGGTAAAACAAGTGGAACAATCCTTGGCATTGAAAAAGCTAAGAATTTTATAATCATTAATAAATCTAAATCTTTCCCAGCCAATTCAGCTATAAATAACCAAACCGTTTGTAGTATAAATATAAAAAACAAGATAACAAATACAGTGGTAAATGTAGTCAGAAAGGTTTTTAATAAGTATTTGTCAAGAATTTTCACTTAGCGCATTAATCTAATTTGTTGATGTAGTAATTTGGATATTTACTCCCCGCAAATGTAAATTGATTTTTTGACAAAGGTTGGTTGGTTTTAAAAGAATTAACCGTTAATGTTGTTTTTGTACCTTTTTTTCCAACTTCAATTAAATTATAGATGTGTTTTGTTTGCACATCGATTCCAAGTAGAACCTCTTTCCTTGTATCTTTTGGATTTGTAGAAACTAATTTAATATATTGAATTTTTCTACCTTTTACGTTTTGTAAAATATCCATATTGTATTTGTAGCCAGAATTAAAAAAGGTTAACATCTTAGAAGGTGTGATGGCATTATCATCATTTTCATTAACCGTGGAGATAGTGACTTCTTCATCTTCAGGAACGATGGTATATGTTTTTTTTCCATCAAAAATCTTTGTAACACCCATGAAGTTTAAAACGTACTGATTTCCTTTCATGGTAACATTTCCTTTACTGTCTTGGTTAATGTTTTCTTTGGAATTGTTTAAAGAATATTTAAAGTCAATTGTCATATTATTGTAACTTTTCACTTTAGCAGTCACCTCGTCTAATAATTGTTTTGCTTTTCTATCTTGAGCTTGTATTGTAAAACTAAAAAGTAATACTGTTGTGATGAAAATGATTTTTTTTGTCATTCCTTGAAGATAATTTTTTCTAAAATCCTGATTGCTTAATTTCATTTTGTTATTTATTTTGTTCATTACTGAAAAATTGATCAAGAGAACTCATATCTAAAATGTTAACGCTTCGTGCTTTACTGCCTTCAAATGGTCCGACGATTCCAGCCGCTTCTAGTTGATCGATCAAGCGACCAGCTCTATTGTAGCCTAACTTTAATTTTCGTTGTAATAAAGAAGCTGATCCCTGTTGTGCATTTACAATAATCTCAGCGGCTTCTCTAAATAAGGTATCTCTATCACTAATATCAACATCAAGATTAATGCCACTTTCCTCCCCAACAAACTCGGGAAGTAAATAAGCGGTAGCGTATGCTTTTTGGGAACCAATAAATTCAGTAATTTTTTCTACTTCGGGAGTATCTATAAAGGCACATTGTACGCGCACTACATCATTTCCATTAGTGTAAAGCATGTCTCCACGACCTATTAATTGATCAGCACCTTGAGTATCAAGAATTGTTCGCGAGTCAATTTTAGAGGTTACTCTAAAGGCTATCCTAGCGGGGAAATTGGCCTTTATAAGTCCTGTAATTACATTTACAGATGGTCTTTGTGTTGCAATAATTAAGTGAATTCCAATAGCCCTGGCCAGTTGTGCTAGTCTAGCAATAGGAACTTCAACTTCTTTTCCTGCCGTCATAATTAAATCGGCAAATTCGTCAACAACTAAAACGATATAAGGTAAAAATCGATGTCCGTTTTCAGGATTTAATTTTCGAGCTTTGAATTTATCATTGTATTCCTTGATATTTCTCACCATTGCATCTTTAAGCAATGAGTAACGATTATCCATTTCTACGCAAAGAGAATTCAAGGTGTTAACCACCTTAGCATTATCAGTGATAATGGCATCATCCATATCGGGTAGTTTGGCTAGATAATGTCTTTCAATTTTATTAAAAAGAGTTAATTCTACTTTTTTTGGGTCAACCAAAACAAATTTAACTTCTGCAGGATGTTTTTTATATAATAGCGAAGTCAAAACAGCGTTTAAACCTACCGATTTTCCTTGGCCAGTTGCTCCAGCCATTAACAAGTGTGGCATTTTAGCTAAATCAACTACGAATGTTTCATTCGAAATTGTTTTCCCTAATGCAATTGGTAATTCCATTTCAGCTTCTTGAAATTTGGCAGAGCCAATGACACTTTTCATAGAAACCATCGTCGGATTTTTATTCGGAACTTCAATACCTATAGTTCCCTTTCCTGGAATAGGGGCAATTATCCGAATTCCTAATGCCGAAAGTGATAACGCGATATCATCTTCTAAACTTTTTATTTTAGAAATTCTAATTCCAGCTTCGGGTACAATTTCATATAAAGTTACTGATGGTCCAACAGTCGCCTTAATTTGTGCAATTTCAATTTTATAATTGCGAAGCGTATCAACAATTCGGTTTTTATTTTCCTCTAATTCTTGTTGATTAATAGTAATTCCGCCAGTTGAATATTCTTTTAGTAAATCAATTGTTGGGAATTTGTAATTAGATAAATCCAATGTGGGATCAAATAACCCAAAATCAGCAACTAGTCTCGAAGCTAGATTTTCTTCAATGATATCCTCCTCAGGTGCTGTTTCTATGACAAATGAATCAGCAGCTGATAATATAACTTCTGGAAGTGGAGGAGGAGTAACCTCCATAGTAAGCGGCTTAGTGGCGGTGCTTCTACTAATATCAGATGAATTGCTAATAGTTGGTTTTAAGGCCTCTTTGTTAATTTCAAACTGAGAACCAGCCGTTTTTAAATGAATGTTGTCTACTTCTTCTTCGTCTGCCACAGCAAACTCTTCTAAATTGTAATTTCCTGTTTTTTGATTGAGAGAATTACTTGTTACAGCAGAAGAATATTCACTTTTAGAACCAGTAAAAAATGACTGAATACTGTCAGGAGAAAGTTGTAATTTGAAAATAATGTAAATTATTAATCCAAATAGTAAAACGAGTAATGTCCCTGTTTTTCCGAGATAGTCTTGTAAAAATAAATTTAATTCATATCCAATTGTTCCACCTAGTTCAGGTGTGGAAGTTGCAAAAAAGCCAAATAATACGGATGATATTATGATTATAAATAAGTCCCAAAACCAGATATTTTTAAGTTTATGAACACTGATTCCTAGAACTAAATATATTCCTGTCAGAAAAAACAAGCGAACAAAAATAAAAGCAGCTAGTCCAAAACCCTTATAAATGAGTAAATCAGATAAAAAAGCACCAAATTTCCCTAACCAGTTTCCAACAACTTCTGTCCTGTCACCAAATTCTTGAACGGCGCTTTGATCTTCTTGACCGTATATAAAAAATGATATAAAGGCAACAAGTAAAGCTACAGAAAATAAAACCAACAAGGATCCTAAAACAATTTTCTGTTGTTTACTTAGCCTTGCTGGATTTTTAGTTTCTACTGTTTTATCCGTTTTTTTTGTCGAAGAAGCAGTTTTTAATATTTTAGCCATTCTAATTTGTAATAATACCTAGATAAAATAAGGTATGTATATTGTTAAACCAATTACGATTGCGGTCAATGCAGCAAAAAAAACAGCTCCGGCGGCAATATCTTTGATAAACCCAATTTTTTCGTGATAATTAGGATGAATAAAATCAGCTATTTTCTCTACCGCGGTGTTCAATCCTTCAACACTTAAAACTAATCCAATTGCCATTGTTTGAAAAAGCCATTCTGTTTTAGAAATTCCAAAATAAAAACCTACAATGGTCATGATAATTCCTAATGAGAATTGAACCATGACACTATGCTCAGTAGTGATTAGTTTTATAGCTCCTTGACAGGCAAAAGTTAAACTTTTAAGACGCCCTGTGATAAATGAATTGTCTTTTTGAAATTCCATTAGGAAGTATTAAAGTGCTGCTATTGCAGCTTCGTAGTTTGGCTCATGTGCAATTTCGCCTACTTGCTCTGTGTAAGTAACTATTCCATTTTCATCAAGAATAATTATCACTCTTGAATGCAATCCAGCTAATGGACCTTCAGTCATTTCTAAACCATTAATTTTACCGAAGTCACCATTTTTAAAATCAGATAAATTAACTACATTTTCTAAGCCTTCAGCTGCGCAAAAACGTTTTTGAGCAAATGGTAGATCTCTAGAAATACATAAAACAGTTGTGTTTTCTAATGTACTTGCATTTTTATTAAACTGTCTAACTGATGCTGCACATGTTCCAGTATCTACACTTGGAAAAATATTTAAAACTACTTTTTTACCTGTAAAATCACTTAAAGACACTACTGCAAGATCAGTATTAATTAATTTAAAATCAGCCATTTTAGCACCTACTGCTGGTAAATCTCCTGATGTATGTATTGGATTTCCTCCTAATGTAATTGAAGCCATGTTGTTTGTTTTTTTGTGAGGTTCAAAAGTATGAAAATTTTTTAAGATTTTGTTCAGAAGTAACGGTATAAAGTTTGTCTTTTAGACATTAGTTTTTATTGCACTAAACTTCAGTTCATTTTCATTTAAAATAAAAAACGCACTCGTTTCGGAGTGCGTTTTACAATATTTAATGATAGTTCTATTTGTCTATAGATCCTAATACTCTTTTCATAAAAGTATTAAGAGCTTCTTTTTTATCAGTTCCACTTTTGACTAGTTTATTTACTTCTAGAGCACCGTACATGTTTGAAATTAATTCACCTATTACATCTAATTCTTCGTCTTTTAGTGATGGTATTTCAGTCATAGCCTCAAGAACATCAATAGTTTCTATAATATAATCTTCATCATTTTCTTCTATAAATTGTGTCAAATGCTTTATTACAGGTAATTTCATTTTTTAATGTTTATTTTGATGATCTTTAATTTGTCAATTCAGTTGTGGGAATATTTATAATTGACTTAGCCGTGTAACCTATTACACATTTAAACAATTTCGTTTACTAACTCAATTAAAACTTCTTGCTTATTTGTTTGGGTCTCATTCACTAATTTACCATTTACAAAAGTAGCAAATGTTGGTAAATTACTTACATTTGCAAGCTTTCTAGATTCGGGAAAGTTTTCGGCATCTACTAGAGCAAAAGTGATTGATTCGTTCTCAGTTGCTAATTTTTTGAATTTTGGTTTAATAATTCGGCAGTTTCCACACCATGATGCAGAAAATTGAACTACTACTTTTTCGTTTTTGGAAATTAAATCTTGTAATGTATCTTCAGTTAATTCGACTAACATAATTTTTAAATTTTAGTTTTTTGCAATTAAAATTCTAATCTTACGACAATAATTCTTAATTTTAAAAAAATTACTGTTCTAAATTTCAAGTTTTATAAATTCCAAATTCCAAATTTACAGTATAAAAGTTTTTTTGGAATTCGGAATTTTAAATTTTGTTTTTTAGTTCATGCTTAAGTATTCTGCAGTACTATTTCTATCAGCACTCATCGCTTCTTTACCAGCTTCCCAGTTTGCAGGACAAACTTCACCTTTTTCTTGTATGTGAGTGTAAGCATCAACCATACGTAAATATTCGTTTACGTTACGACCTAATGGCATGTCATTTACACTTTCATGGAAAATTTTTCCAGTCTCATCAATTAAGTATGTAGCTCTGAAAGTTACATTTGAACCTTCTACAATAATAGAATCCGTTTCTTCAGAATATTCAGTTGAATCAATGTCAAGAATACCTAAAATGTTAGATAAGTTTCTATTTGTATCTGCAAGAATTGGATAGGTAACTCCTTCAATTCCTCCATTATTTTTTGCAGTATTTAACCATGCAAAGTGAACTTCATTAGTATCGCAAGAAGCACCAATTACAATTGTATTTCTTTTTTCAAATTCAGGTAATGCAGCTTGAAAAGCGTGTAGTTCAGTTGGGCAAACAAATGTAAAATCTTTTGGGTACCAAAATAAAAGCACTTTTTTGTTGTTATTTACCGCCTCATCAAAAATATTAATTTTTAAATTATCGCCCATTTCTGAAATGGCGTCAACGGCAATACTTGGGAATTTTTTTCCTACTAAAGACATATTTTTTATATTTAAATGTTATTAATTTTCACAGTGCAAAATTACGTCACAAAAAGAGGTTTTATCATAGTTATTTATGTTATTTACTTATAAAATCATAGAAAAACATTATGGTAAAATAAAATGAATTCTTTTTCATGAAAATTGTTTTAAAGCAAAAATCCACTTGATAAAAGTGGATTTTTGAGTTATAAGTAAGTAAATGATTAATTCGATTTGATATCAAAACGATCGTTATTCATAACCTTTGTCCATGCTTTTACAAAATCTTTAACAAATTTTTCTTTGTTATCATCCTGAGCATAAACTTCGGCATAAGATCTCAAAATTGAATTAGATCCAAAAACTAAATCAGCTCTAGTGGCAGTCCATTTGGTTACACCGCTTTTCCTGTCAACAATATTATATAAATTTTCCGAAACTGGTTTCCAACTGTAATTCATGTCCGTAAGATTTACAAAGAAATCGTTAGTCAAAACTCCTTCATTATTAGTAAATACGCCTTCTTTTGAACCCTTGTAATTTGTTCCTAGAACGCGCATTCCACCAATCAGTACTGTCATTTGTGGAGCAGTTAACCCTAATAATTGTGCTCTATCTAATAATAATTCTTCTGGATTTACTGTGTTTTCAACTTTATAGAAATTTCTAAAACCGTCAGCGTGTGGTTCTAAATCTTCGAACGACTCTGCATCTGTCATTTCAGCTGTTGCGTCACCTCGTCCTGATTGGAATGGAACTTTCACATCAAATCCGGCGTCTTGAATAGCTTTTTCGATAGCAGCATTTCCACCTAAAACGATTAAATCAGCAATAGAAACTTTTTTACTCAATCCATCTTGAATTTGATTGAAAGTCGCAAGCACTTTTTTAAGACGTTCTGGCTCATTTCCAATCCAATCGTTTTGCGGAGCCAACTGGATTCTTGCTCCATTAGCGCCTCCACGTAAATCCGAACCTCTAAAAGTTCTGGCACTATCCCAAGCCGTATTGATTAAATCTGTTCTTGTTAAACCGCTATTAATTATTTTTGATTTTAAATCTTCAATTTCTGATTCTGATAAAGTATAATCAACTGCAGGAATTGGATCTTGCCAAATTAATACTTCATCCGGAACATCAGCACCTAAATATCTATTTTTTGGACCTAAATCTCTATGCGTCAATTTAAACCATGCTCTAGCAAAAACATCGTCAAAATATGCTTGGTCTTTATGGAAACGCTCTGATATCTCTCTATAAATAGGATCCATTTTCATAGCCATATCGGCATCAGTCATAATAGGATTGTTTCTTTTTGAGGGGTCAAATGCATCTAAAGGTTTGTCCTCTTCTTTAATATTAATTGGTTCCCACTGCCAAGCTCCAGCTGGACTTTTTTGTAGTTCCCAATCATAATTAAGTAATAAATGAAAATATTCATCATCCCAGCGTGTTGGGTTAGTAGTCCATGACCCCTCCAATCCACTTGTTATTGTATCGGCACCGTTGCCATTATTTTTTGGATTCATCCAACCAAAACCTTGAGTTTCAAATTCACTAGCTTCCGGCTCTTTAGTAAGTAGTGAAGCATCTCCATTTCCATGTGCTTTCCCTACGGTATGACCGCCGGCTGTTAGTGCAACAGTTTCTTCATCATTCATAGCCATACGTTTGAATGTGATTCGAACGTCGTGCGCTGTTCGCAAAGGATCAGGTTGCCCATCAACTCCCTCTGGATTTACATAAACTAATCCCATCATAACAGCAGCTAATTTATGATCTAAGTCTCTCTCTCCAGAGTAACGAGATCCTTCACTTCCTGACTTTGCAAGCCACTCTGTCTCGTTCCCCCAACTCACATCTTTTTCTGGATGCCAAATGTCTTCACGACCGCCAGCAAAACCAAAAGTTTTAAATCCCATTGACTCATAGGCCATGTTTCCAGCTAAAATAATCAAATCAGCCCATGAAATTTTATTACCGTATTTCTTTTTTATTGGCCAAAGCAATCTTCGAGCCTTATCTAAATTTCCATTATCTGGCCAACTATTAATTGGTGCAAAACGTTGATTACCAGTGTTACTTCCGCCACGTCCATCAGAAACTCTGTAAGTTCCTGCCGAGTGCCACGCTAAACGAATCATTAATCCTCCGTAATGACCCCAATCAGCAGGCCACCAAACTTGGCTGTCAGTCATTAAGGTTTTAAGGTCATTTTTCAAAACTTCTAAATCTAGTTTCTTAAATTCTTCAGCATAATTAAAATCATTTCCAAGTGGATTAGTTTTTGTATCATGCTGACTAAGAATATCTAAATTGAGTGCTTTTGGCCACCAATGCTGGTTTGTAATTGCAGGATTTGATACCTTTTCCTTTTGACTAAAAGGACATTTACTTAAATCATTTGAAAGTTCCATATCTATTTGTTTTTGTTTACATTAAATTGATCATTACAAACCTACTACTAATTAACGGGTTTTTCATTGATATTAATTATTAGTTTTTATTAAATCATAAGTTTTAACTATAATAGCCTTTTGTAATTGATTTAATTACGATTATTAATGACCTATCAGATTATCTAGTTGAAAGATTTCATATTTAAAGAATATTATGTCCTTGCGATAGATTATAAGAATCGCACCTTTTTATTATCTAAGAAACCCAAAATATAACTACAAAGTTTTAATTTTTGATTTCTGTTACTAATTCTCTGATTTTAATATTAAATGCAGCAAAAATCAAAGTCATAAATGGACTAATAATGTTGAAGAAAGCGTACGGTAAATAATCTAAAGTGGAAACACCTAAAGTTCCTGCATGATAAGCTCCACAAGTATTCCACGGTATCAATACGGAAGAAACTGTTCCAGAATCTTCAAGAGTCCTACTTAAATTTTCGGGAGCAAGACCTTTATCTTTATATGCTTTTGCAAACATTTTACCTGGAACTACAATGGCTAAGTACTGATCGGATGCTGTGATATTAAGTGCTAAACAACTGCCCACTGTCGCAGCAAATAAACCGAAAGTAGAATGAGCTAATTTGAGTAATGCCTGACTAATTCTTGCTAGCGCACCTATTGCATCCATAATTCCACCAAAAACCATCGCACATAGAATCAACCAGATAGTTCCCAGCATTTTTTGCATGCCGCCCGAAGTAAAAAGAGATGTTAACGTTTTATTTTCTGTAGGTACAATAACATCAATCGTTATGGCATTCATAACACCTTTATAAGCGGACTGAATCGTCATGTGTTCGACACCAGCAATCTGGTTTATAATGTGTGGTTGAAATATAAGCGCAAAAATACCTGCTAATAAAGTACCAATTAATAGTGCTATCAAAGGCTCTGTTTTTTTAACAATCAATCCTATCACAATTACTGGAACTGCAAACAGCCAAGGCGAAATTGTAAAAGAAGCTTCGATATCAGTTAGTAAAGCTGCAATATTTACATCACCTTTTATATCAACAGATAAACCAAGTATTATAAATATAATTAGCGTGATAATGTACGTTGGAATCGTGGTCATTGTCATATATCTAATATGAGTAAACAAATCAGTTCCAGCCATTGCAGGAGCAAGATTCGTTGTGTCTGACATAGGAGAAAGTTTATCTCCAAAGTAAGCCCCGGAGATGACCGCTCCCGCAACCATTCCCAAATCAAAACCTAGTGCACCACCTACACCAATTAATGCAATACCTACAGTCGCACTAGTTGTCCAAGAGCTTCCAGTTGCAATTGAAATAATTGAACAAATAATTAATGTAGCTGGTAAAAATATTGCAGGACTTAGAATTTGCAGACCGTAATAAATCATGGAAGGAATAATTCCGCTAACTAACCAGGTGCCAGCCAAAGCTCCAACCATGAGTAAAATTAAAATTGCGCCAGAGGTCGACTTAATATTGTTAGCTACTTCTTCCATCATTTTATGGAATGTAATCTTGTTAAAAAAACCAACTATTGCTGCAACAGCGGCTCCTAAAAGTAAAACAAACTGGTTACTACCGCTCAAAGCTGCATCTCCATAAACATAAACGTTGAAGCCAAGCATGATTATTAATGCAGCAACAGGAATTAAAGCTTCTCCTATTGATAATTCTTTGTTTCTGTTAATTTTTATATCCATTCTTTTTTATTTCAGCTTGCAATATAAATAAAAAAGTGGCTACCAGCCTAAAGTGTTTGTGTCAAAATGGGATTTGACTTTTTTTAAAAATAGTTTTTGATAGTAGATATAAATACTTGTTCTAATTCAATTCGGCTTAAAATTCAATTATTTTGGAATTTGAATAGACACAAATATTCACTTGATCTCGGGTGAAAAAATTATAGGTTTTTAATCGATACGGGAAAAGTTCCCTCACAATTTGAATTGTTGATCAGCTGCTGGCTCGCCATGTGCTGAAATTCATCAAAATCTTGGTAAACTTGTATGACTCCTGTAGCTGATTTCAAGTTTGGAATTATTTGTAGTGAATACGGATTGCCAAAAACGTATAGAATACAATTTTTGCTTCCTAATATTTTTTCTAGAAAAGCAAGAACTTCAAAGTCTATATCAAAATTATTTAGTGGCTTTGCTTTGGGGACAAACAATGCTATTAGTAAAGTATCATATTCTTGAAGGTTTTTCTCTAATTCTTCCAGATCTTGTTTTTTGTCACCTTGATAACTGAACTCTGGTGAAGGCAAATCTTTTTTTAAGAATTTGAAAAACAAGTTATCAGTGTTTTTATAGAAACTTAATTTGGCAAGCTTATTAGTAGCTTTGGCACTAAATACTTTTTCAGTAATACCATTATCGATGATTTTAGTAATGGAAGCTTTAGCAATTTTAGCATTTAAATTTGAAGTCTTCTTGAAATCGAATTCACACTCTGACATTGATTTCACAGCAGCTTCATAATTGAGTAATCCAACTTTTTGTTTACACGCTACAATTCGATTGTAGCTTTCTTCAATTCTCTCTGCGGTTGCATTAACGAGTATTTCCTGAATACCTTCGGGTACATGTTCAGCAAAACAAAGAACATCATTACCGGCATTGAAAGCCTCCCATTCTAATTGTCCTTTTTTAATATACAAATCAGAAACGCTTCTCATGTTTAAAGCATCAGAAATTATTAGTCCTTTATAACCCAATTGCTTTCGCAAAAGCGTTTCTATTATGGACTTTGACAAGGTAGCCGAAGTGTTTTGACCATCATTTAAAGTAGGAACTGCTAAGTGACCTATCATTATTGAGTCAACATTATTTTCAACTCCTTTTATGAATGGAACTAGCTCGTTTGCTAATAATTGCTCTAAATTTTCTTCTAAAATTGGTAAACCTAAATGCGAATCAACATTAGTATTTCCATGGCCTGGAAAATGTTTTAGACATCCTAAAACGCCCACATCATTCATTCCTCTTAAATATTCTAATGCAAAAATGCTTACTTTTTCTTTGCTTTCGCCAAAAGAACGATAGCCAATCACAGGATTATTAGGATTATTATTGATATCTGCTAATGGTGCTAGATTGTAATGAATTCCTACAGATTTTAAATCATAACCAATTTGTTTTCCTACTTCATAAACTAAATGAGACTTTGACTCAGGCAAAGCGCCTAATGTAATTGCATAGGGATATTGTGGCGTTTTTTCAACGCGCATCGCTAAGCCCCACTCGGCATCAATACTCATCAACAGTGGAGTAGGAGCACATTTTTGGTACCGGACAATCAGTTCCTTTAAACGCTGATAGCTTTCATCATTAAAAACAACTTTTTTCTTCGTTTCATAATTTGTAGCAGCAGACGCTCTGCTATGAAAAAAAGTGAGTCCGCCAATGTTGTACTCTTTGATTAATTTTTCAGTTGCTTTAATGTTTTCCTCTGTGTCGTTGATAAATACTGCGGGAAAGAAAAATTGCCCTATTTTTTGTTCTAATGTCATTTTTTAGTTTTCTAGTATCAAATAAAGCTTGGAAAATTTTCACCGCAGATTCGCAGATTATACCCTTTTAAAATAATTTATAAATGTTCGGTTAAGTTTCTGTATGAATCCTGACGTAAATATTTTAGGTTGTCTTCTTCCCAAAGTCCTTCGGAAATAGTAAAAATCGAGATAATATCAAACCGGGAATTGTTGCGATAAATACCCAAATAAAGAAATTGCCATATCCCAAATATTCTTGAATATAACCGCTTACCATTCCAGGGAGCATCATTCCAAGTGCCATAAATCCTGTTGCAATAGAGTAATGAGATGTTTTTGATTCGCCATCAGCAACATAAATTAAATACATCATAAAAGCAGCAAAACCAAAACCGTAACCAAATTGCTCCGCAATAACTGTCAAATAAATATAAATTACAGAACTAGGATGAAAGTGAGATAGTAAAACGAATCCAATAATTGGCAAGTGCATTGCTAAAATCATCGGTAACATCCATTTCCCTAAGCCATCGCGTGATATTGCGATTCCGCCTAAAATTCCGCCAATTGTGAGTGCGATAAGTCCAAAAGTTCCGTAAATAATTCCAACATCTTCTGTTTGTAATCCCATGCCGCCCTGATTAATTGGGTCTACTAGAAATGGGGTCAACATTTTTAGCAATTGCGACTCTCCTAAACGAAACAACAGAATGAAAGATAGAATCAATACGATTTGTTTTTTTTTGAAAAAACTGATGAACACTTTACTAAAATTTTTTTCCTCTTCTTGTCCCACTGCAATTGGCAATTCTGCTTTTGGTGTAGCAAAGTAATTATAAACAGTTAAAATGGTCATTACAACACCTACGAAAATCATTGTGTAAGACCATGCTTGCTGATTATTACCAAAACGATGTTCTAAATATCCTGCTAATAAAATAATTAGACCATTGCCAGTAAGCATTGAAGCTCTATAAAAAGTGCTACGAATTCCTAAGAAAAAAGATTGTTGCTCTTTTTCTAAAGCAAGCATATAAAAACCATCACTAGCAACATCATTAGAAGCTGATGCAAAAGCAGCGACCCAAAAAACGGCTAAACTTAAAATGAAAAAATGACTTGTAGGAATAATAAATCCAACTATTAAAAAGGCAATTGAAATAAGTAGTTGCATCGCTATAAACCAATTTCGCTTTGTCCCATATAAATCAATAAATGGACTCCATAGTGGTTTTATGACCCACGGCAAGTAAAGCCAACTGGTGTAAAAGCCAATATCTTCATTACTAATTCCTAAGTTTTTGTACATCAGCACCGAAACCGAAATGATAATTACATAAGGGAAACCAGATGCAAAATTTAATACGGGAATCCAATACCAGGGTCTGTTATCTGCTTTCATTTAAATTGCTTATTCTAATTTGAAATTATTGTTTTAAATCTACAATTGTTGCTTCACTTTCGTTACCGAAATAATCAATAAATGTAATTGCGACAGAAGTGTTGCTGTTAAGTTTATAGGCTGGAATTACAATTTCTGCGGTATCACTGTTAGATTCATAAGCGACTTTTTCTATGATCTGGCTTGGGTTTGTAATGTCAATTGGCAAACCAAATGAGGATGCGTAAACCATAATGTATCGTATTTTGCTATACATTGGACTTTTTACCGAAAATCTAGTAGAAATTGGATCAACCATCAAGTTGCTAACTGTGGGAACAATCACCATAATTTTCACTGCGGCTGGCACAACCGGCGGAAGGGCCGGATATTTATATTGATTTTCGCTAAGTAATTTTGTTACTTTTTGATTTTTATTAACAAACCCTTTTGCACTGAAATACGCATTTCCTTGAACATTTTTGTACGTTCTAGTAATGTCAATTTGATTTGGAATTTCAAGGGGATTATTCCATCGTTTATCGGAGTCTGCGTTAACCTTATAAGTTCCATTTCCTATGTAAATCGCCGTATTTTTAGAATTCTCAGACCACCATTTTAGTAATTTAGAATAGGAAGCTTTAGGATGATCCATACTCCAATACAACTGTGGTACTAAATAGTCAATCCATTTATTATCCATCCACGCCAAGGGATCAGCATATAAATCATCATAATTAGTTTGACCTGCTTCAGTATCAGATCCTCGTGGATCTACTGATTTATTCCTCCAAACTCCAAACGGACTTATTCCAAATTGCACCCAAGGTTTTAAATTTTTAATAGAAACGGAAACGTCTTTTACGAAAGTATTGACATTGTTGCGTCTCCAATCGCCTATACTCATTCCTTTTCCATATTTTTCAAAAGAAGCGGTATCATTAAATTTTTCTCCAGCTACTTTATAGGGATAAAAGTAATCATCAAAATGCATGGCGTCAATATCATAATTTTGCACCACTTCATCTACAATTGTTAATAAATGTTTTTGAACTTCTGGTAAAGCTGGGTTGTAATAATATTTCCCACCGTATTTGATCATCCATTCCGGATACTTAAAAAAATCATGTTCAGGACTTAAATTAGCAGTGTTATAATCCATAGTAGCACGATATGGATTCATCCATGCATGAAATTCAAAACTGCGGCGGTGCGCTTCATTGATCATCCATTCCAGTGGATCATAATAAGGTGTGGGCGCTTTTCCTTCTTTTCCAGTTAGGTATTTTGACCAAGGAGCTAATTTAGTTGGGTAAAAAGCATCGCCAACACTGCGAATTTGCACAATTACTGCATTGTAATTCAGCTTTTGATACGTATCTAGAATTTCAATATAATCGGCCTTTTGTTTTGCAACACTGTCTTTACTTGTTTTTGGCCAATCGATATTTACAACTGTTGCAATCCAAACCCCTCTGAATTCGGTTTTTGGATGTTTTACAAGCTCCTGAGCATTTATTTTCAAAAATGAGATTATTAGAAAGCATAGTAGTAATGCGCTGTACTTATAATTTTTCATTAACATGTTGTTTAGTTGAGTCCTCAAAAATAGTTTTTTTAGTGTAATCTAATCACTTAATGATTGATCAAATTTTAATTTGCAATTTGTTTGCCAGAATAATTAATTTTTATAAAAAAAGAAATCGGTTTGCCATTGCTTGTTTTAAACTTTAAAGAATAATTTATTTCTATATAAAATCCATAAAATGAAAGACCAAAAAACAGCATAGGAAACAGCATAAAAAACCGACGCATTTAAAGGGTTGGAAAAAAGTGGAACAATATTAAATTCATAAATAAATGTTTGAAGACTAATATTTTCCTCTCCCACGATTGGACTTTTAATTTTTATAGCACTCAAGGCTCTGGGGATTATTCCGGAAAAGAAAAACACAATCATTGGATTCACGCCCCAGATTAGAAATAATTTTGTCCATTTTTTATAGTTCGATAAATCGATAATATAGTAAAGAATTGTTAAACACAATGTTGCAATTCCAGCTGTATAAACAGAATAGGAGCTTGTCCAGAGCGCTTTATTGATGGGGAAAACAGTATTCCAAAGTAGTCCTAGAATGACTAAACCAATGCCAACAAAGATCATTTTTTTTACAATATCAAGTTTTGGAATAGGCAAATTTAAGATTTGGCCAGCAAACATTCCCAAAATACCTGTTGCAATTGCGGGCAAAGTACTAAGAATTCCCTCTGGATCCCAAGTTTTTGATGATGCCCACAAATGTCCATTCAGTACTAAGTTATCGAGCCATGCTGCAAGATTTGTTGCTTTATCAAAATTTGCTTCTCCAAATCCTGGAACAGGTATCAGTGTCATTAAGCACCAATAAACTAGTAAGATCGAAGCAGCTACAATAATTTGTGTCTTAAGATTTGATGTTAAATAGAGTAGTGAAGCAAAGAAGTACACAATACCTATTCGTTGTAAAACACCTGGAATTCGCACTTCATTGAATGCTGCAATACCGCTATAGGCCAAAAAAATTAAAATACTGAAAATTAGAAAAGTGAGATAGGTTTTAATTCTCAAAGTGAAATTTCCTAAAAGTGCATAAGCCACTGCAAAAGTGATCAGTAGTCTAACTAACAGTAGCGAAATTCCTTCTAATGAAAAGACTTCTATTTTACTAAAGAAATTTAAAAATAATCCCAAACAAAAAATGCGAAATGAGCGAACCAGAATTTTATTGAAAACAGCAAAATCTAACTGTTTTATTGGCATTGCAAATGGAATTGCGGTTCCCATGATAAAAATAAAAAAAGGAAATACCAGATCAGTGGGAGTACAGCCATGCCATTCTGCGTGTTCTAAGGGCGGATAAATGTGTGCCCAACTACCTGGATTATTTACAATTGTCATCAGCAGAATGGTAAATCCCCTAAAAACATCGAGCGATAGTAAACGTTCTCTTTGCATTATGTTTTAATTAGTTTTTTAGTAATTATTTTCTAATTTGGGAATGATATTTTCCCCATTGATACTGACGGAATCCCTTTTCGAGTTCCAAAATCAGAATTGCCTCCACACACAGTTTCATTTGCTAAAATGGCAAATAGAATGGCTTCCTTGGCGTCACCTGAAATCCCTAAATCATCTGTTTTTAAAAAATGACAAGGCAATAACTCCTTCAACCAGTTTATCAATAAAGGATTGTGTGCGCCACCGCCTGATAAATAAATAGTAAAATTTTCAATTAAGTAATTGGTGTTATTAATCGTATTCTTGATTGCTTCTGCAATTGTTTCTGCACTAAAGCGGGTTAAAGTTGCTAGTAAATCAGCGATAGAAATTTCTTGAGTATTAGTATTTGCTTGCGCATTTAGCACATATTCAGTGTTAAAAAGTTCAGGCCCTGTCGTTTTAGGAAATGGTGCACTGAAAAATGAATTAGATTTTAAACTTGTCAGAAGCTCTTGATTGATAGTTCCACTTTTTGCAATTTCAGCATCTTTATCAAATGATTTTTCTGGAAAAGTAAGTTTGGTGAAAGCATCAATTAAAGTGTTCCCAGTTCCTGTATCAGTTACAAAAACTTCTTCTGGATTTATATTTGAGGGTAAATAGGTGAAATTAGCTATACCGCCAATGTTGAGCATGATGCGATTTTCTCCTTTTTTAGAAAATAGAAAATAATCTCCATAAACAGCGAGTGGTGCGCCTTCGCCTCCTGCCGCAAGATGCTTTTGTCGAAAATCAGAGAGGGTTATAATTCCTGTTTTCACAGCAATATGATCACCATCGCCAATTTGTAAAGTAGCATTGGGAAATTTTTCTTGCTGGTGTAAAATCTTTGGCGCATGATAAACAGTTTGACCGTGTGATGCTATAAGATCGATTTTTTCTGCAGCAATTCCCCATTGGTGTAAACATTTCAAAATCATATCCGCATGAAGAATACCTATCCACTCATTTAATAAAACTAGTTTTTGAAAATCAATCGTTTGTTTCGCAAATACAGATCTAATTTCTACTTTCACATCCTGAGTGTAGTCAACGGTTTCAAATTGAAGCAATTGCACTGTAGTATTTTCGCCAGACCCTGAAATTTGGCATAAAGCCACATCCAAACCATCGAGAGAAGTTCCAGACATAAGTCCAATTATCGTTCGCATTGGTTTTTGCGCAATTTTGTAAAGTGATTCTAGATTTGAATTCATAGTCAATTAGTATTTTAGGTAGAATTCTAAACTTTTATATTTAAATTTTCTATTCTTTTATTTTAATTTACTTCATTTTTGCATAAACTGTACTGCATGCTTACGAAAGCTTCAATAATTTCAAAGTGAAACCAAATTGCATCTTAAATGCAAATGGAAGCATATTTTGTGGTTTGATAATTACCTTTTAAAGTCTCTAAATCTCTTATTTTATTATTGCATCTTGTATAATTTGTTGAATGTCCTCTCTAATATTTTCTTTTGATAACTTATTTCCTTCGGCTGTTACTTCGGGATATGTCCTATTGGAAAGAAAAACATAAACTATTTCTGTTTTTGGGTCTACCCAGGCAATATTACCAGTGAAACCAGTATGCCCAAAACTAGTTTCGGAAACGCAGCCACAAGTTGGACCCTCTTTTTCAACTCTTTTATCAAATCCCAAACCTCTCTGAACCCCTTGAGCTGCGTAATGCGAAGTATTAAATACATTAAAGGTTTCTTCAGAAAAATAGCTTTTCCCGCCATAATTACCTTTTTGTAAAAAAAGTTGCATCATTTTAGCAACATCCATTGCATTTGAGAATATTCCGGCATGACCAGCAACTCCGCCTTCCATTGCTGCCGCCATGTCATGTACATAAACTTGCACTACTTGCTGACGGAAGTAGGTATCTATTTCTGATGGAACGATTTTATTTTTATCAAATTTATCTAATGGATTGTATAAGGTGTTGTTCATACCTAGCGAGTTGTAAAAGTTTTTCTGACTTAAAACTTCAAGCGGCTGTTTTGTTTTTCTTTCTAAAAATTCTTTTAAGATTATAAAAGTAAAATCGCTGTATTTATATTCTTTTTTGAGTGACAATGGACTTTTAACAATGATTTTCATAATAGTGTCGTGATAATCATTTCTGATGTATAAATTATCAGCAACTTTTGTGGAAAATTGTAGATTCGGTACTTTTCTATAATACCTATCCATAGGTGTGTTGTCGCTATTTAAAGTTGCTTTGTAAAACGGAATCCATGCTTGTAGTCCTGCGTAATGCGTCAATAAATCCTTGAAACTGATATTTTCTTTGTCAGTTTTTGCAAAAACAGGCACCATCTTTTTTAGTTTAGTGTCTAAATTTACTTTGTGCTGATCGTATAATTGCATCACATTTGGTAGTGTTGATATCATTTTTGAAATTGATGCCACATCATATAAATCTGCATTTGTTACTTTTTTTATAGTGTCATAAGTGAAATGGCCATAAGATTTTTGAAAGATAACATTTCCTCTTCGAGCTACTAAAACCTGCATTCCTGGCGTCATTTTATCATTAATTGCTTTTTGTGCAATACTATCAATTTTAGATAAAATTAACGGATCCATATCTTCATTTTCAGGTGTTGTAAAACCCAGTCGGTTTAATTTAACAGTTGCTAAACCGTCGTTCACTTTGAATGAGTTGTTGATTGATACTGGTAACTTTCCTATGGCTCCAATAGCTCCAAATAATAATTCTGCTGAAACTACTTGGCTTATATCTGAGTTTTGGTAGGAAACCACTAAGCCTTCAATATCATCAAAATTATTTACTGGAAGTAATGTATATGGTTTTGTAAAAATGTCCAGGATCACTTTGTTTTCTTTTGCAATTTGCTGTAGCCACATTAATTCTAGTTCGCTAAAATCTTGCTTTGCCCATGTTTTATTCTCTTTGTGAAAACTCAAAATCACAATGTCATATTTTTTTAATTCGGCATTTAAACTATCAATATTTGTATTTGAAACCTCCGTAACTTCTGTATATTTTTTTAAAGTGGAGACAAAACTGCTATTGTCAGAATCGCCTAATTTTACGACAGCAATTTTTTGATTTAAATTTTTAATGGGAAGAATTTCTTCGTTGTTTTTCAATACTGTAATTGCGTTCTCATATAATTTATAGTGGATCGCCTCGTTTTGAGAGGGATTTATATCCGTGATTAGATTAGTAATTTCAATAGGATGGTATTTATTTAATCCAACTTTAAATTTGTATTTTATTATTTTTTTTACCGAAAATGCCAGACGTTCTTCCGTGAGAATACCTTCATTATAATAGGATAGCAATTTTTCAAAGCTAGCAGGAACGTTTTCTGGAGCGAGAAGAATGTCATTTCCAGCTAAGAGCACGGCCAATTCTAAATCGCCTGCTCCTTTAAAATTAGTGGCACCTTTCATCGCTAAACCGTCTGTAAAAATTAAGCCTTCAAAGCCTAATTGAGTTTGGAGCACAGAAGTAACCACATTATAAGAAGCTGATGATGGAATGTTTTCTTTAGACTCTAAACTTGGAATATTAAGATGACCCACCATTACTGACGCTAATCCTTCATCAAACATTCGTTTATAGGGATATAATTCAACCATATCAAGACGCTCTTTTGAAAAATTGACTAATGGTAATGTGTAATGTGAATCAGTGGATGTGTCGCCATGACCAGGAAAATGTTTGCCTGTACTAAAAACATTTTGAGCTTGAACTCCCTTCATTAAAGCAATTGCTTTGCTGCTTACGTTTGTTTTGCTTTCGCCAAAGGAACGATTACCAATAATAGGATTTTGAGGATTCGTATTTATATCAATTACAGGCGAAAAATTGAAATGAATTCCCATTCTTTTGCTTTCAGCGCCCATTTGTTTACCTACTTTTTCAATTAAATCTAATTCTTGAATCGCCCCAAGTGTCATATTCCACGGAAATACATAAGTAGAATCTAATCTCATGCTTAAGCCCCATTCAGCATCAATAGCTACGAATAATGGTACTTTAGAAATCGCTTGATATTCGTTTGTTAATCGGGCTTGTCGAACTGGACCACCTTGAAAAAAAAGGATTCCGCCTACATTATACTCTTTAATTAAAGCTTTAGTTTTATTAATATGAATAGAATCCTTGTTAGAGTATGCAGCAATCATAAAGAGCTGGCCAAGTTTTTCTCGTACTGACATCTTATCATAAATACTGTCTACCCACAAGGTCTCTGCGGATGAATCTTTTATAAATTTTTTACGATCTAATTTATTAATTGCTTTATAAGTAGCAGTATCTTCTGTAAAAATTTCTCTAGTTAACGTTGCAACCGTATTACTTTTTTTTGCAACCGCACAATTTACAATTAGAAAGGCAATTATTGTATAAAACATGATTTGTAGATAATATTTTTTCATTTTTTTAATTGTATTCAATTGGTAAGGGAACGATTATTTTTCACAAAAACGTACGGTTTCTTCTTTATTACTAGTTATTCTAGGGACTAAAAAATTATTTTTTCTGTGCTGTGAGAACTAGTAATCAGTAATCCTATGTAAGTTATCAATCCATTAACAACTATTAATTCATTGTCAAAGACGTATCCACCAAATAAAATTGATGAGTAATCATTTAATAAATAGGTAAATAGAGGAGATAACAAACAGATCACAGGCACAAATTTATCATTCACATTTCTTGTTTTTTGAAATAACCCAAAAGCATATAAACCTAATAGCGGTCCATAAGTGTAGGAGGCAACTCTAAAAATCATGCCTACCACAGAGCTATCATTAATAGAATTAAAGACAAGGATAACTAAAAAGATCAAAGCTGAAAAGCTTAGATGCACAAGATGTCTCGTTCTTATTGTATTTTTCTTATTTTGATTCTCAGCTTTATCCATTCCTAGAAAGTCAACACAAAATGAAGTCGTTAATGCAGTCAAAGCAGAATCAGTAGTGGCAAATGTAGCAGCAATAATTCCAAGTAAAAATACAATTGCTGGAATTATTGAAAGGTGATTTAGCGCTATCTCAGGAAAAAGTAAATCCGTTCGCGGTTTTCCCGTGATCAAATCAATTGGAACTGCAATTCCGTTTTTATTGGCATAAATATAAAGTAATGCGCCTACACTAAGGAAAAATATGTTGATAACCACAAAAATTCCAGTGAAAGTAAACATGTTTTTTTGTGCTTCGCCAATATTTTTACAACTTAGATTTTTTTGCATCAAATCTTGATCTAATCCTGTCATGGCGATAGTAACAAATATTCCTCCAATGATTTGTTTCACAAAATGAAATTTGCTTCCTAAGAAATCATCAAAGAAAAATATTTTTGAATAATTACTGTTTTTAATTTCTTCAAACGCCGTTACAACACCTAAATTCATGCTGTCGCAAATAAAATAAATGGTGAGGAAAACGGATGTTACTAAGAAAAACGTTTGTAAAGTATCTGTAATTATGATCGTTTTAAGTCCGCCTCTATACGTATACGAAAAAATTAAAAGTAAGGAGATTAAAACCGTCATAGCGAAGGGAATTCCGTAATAATCAAAAACGTAACGTTGCAAAACGATAACAACCAAATACAATCTAAAAGCAGAGCTTATCGTTCTACTAATCAAAAAAATAGAAGCAGCCGTTTTATAACTATAAAACCCCATTCTTTGCTCGATATAACTGTAGATCGAAGTTAAATTCATTCTGTAATACAATGGCAATAATAACTTTGTGATTATTATAAAACCAATTGCATTACCTAAAATGAACTGAAAGTATTTAAATTGTTCACCACTTGCGGCACCAACTTCACCAGGAACTGAAATAAAAGTCACCCCAGAGAGAGCAGTTCCTATCATTCCAAAAGCAACTAAATACCATTTTGAATTTTTATTAGCAGTAAAAAACGCTTCATTTCCGTCATCCTTTTTGCTTACCCTGTGTGAAATATAGAATAGTACTCCAAAATAAACTAGGATAAGAATTAATATTGCGCTTGGTGCCATTTAATGAGATTATTGGATTACTAGTACTAAAATTAGAAGTTTCGCTATACTTTAATTTGCTAAATTTTTATTTTCCGCTAATAAAACAGCTCTAACGCTTTTATGTTTGTTTAATAATTCAGATGCTAATTTTTCATCAATTTGTAGTTCTTCTACAATCATTTCAACTCCTCTTTGAACTAATTTTTTGTTAGACAATTGCATATCAATCATTTTATTTCCGTACACTTTCCCAAGTTTAATCATAACTGATGTACTGATCATATTTAAAACTAATTTTTGAGAGGTTCCAGCTTTCATTCTTGTGCTCCCAGTGAGAAATTCCGGACCTACAACAATTTCGATTGGAAAATCAGCTTCTTTTGAAATCAGGCTATCGCTATTACATGAAATACTCCCAGTACTTATGTTATTTTCACGAGCCATTTTTAAACCACCTATTACGTAAGGTGTATTTCCTGATGCAGCAATACCTATTACAAAATCAGCATTTGTAATATCGTGTTTTTGTAAATCATGCCAAGCTTGATTGAAGTCGTCCTCAGCATTCTCAACGGCTTTTCTAATGGCATAATCGCCACCAGCAATAATACCAATCACTAAATCATGTGGCACTCCAAAAGTTGGAGGACATTCTGATGCATCTAAAATGCCAATTCTTCCCGATGTTCCAGCTCCAATATAAAACAACCTTCCACCGTGTTTCATTTTTAGTACAACTGCATCTACCAGTTTTTCAATATTTGGTATTTGTTTTTTGATCACGCTTGATACTTTTTTATCTTCTGCATTAATTCCCATGAGTATTTCTTCGGTACTCATTTTTTCGAGGTTTGCATAAAGCGATTCTTTTTCTGTATCGGGATTGTTTTTTGCCATTTTTATACTATTTAGGTGGTGAAAGAGCTTTAATTAATTATTGTACTAATAAATCAAATATTTGGAACGCATTTTTTTAAAAGCAGTTAAATCTTTCTGCCAGCTTTGTCTAATTTTGCCCTCTGATACTCCGCTTTCAATTTGAGTTTGTAGCTTTCTCGTTCCAGCAAGTTTTGTAAAAAAACTATTAAAGAATTCTGTTTTTTCAGTCGTGTTCTGGTACGCTTTTATCAACCATTTAAGCTCTAATTGATGTAGTTTTTTGTAAGATGTTAAGTCTTCGCCAAAGCATACTATTCCATTGTGCATTGGGTCTTTCGCACCAAAATTTGGTTTTGGAGTAAAACTAAAATCAAATTTTTCTTTACTTAAAAAAGGAGAACCAAAAATTTGGAATTGCGTCTCTGTGCCTCGACCTACGCTAACAGTCGTGCCTTCAAATAGGCATAAACTAGCGTAAAGATTAATAGATTGATCGTTTGGTAAATTAGGAGATGGTTTAATAAGAATATTGTACTCCATTTTGCGATCATAGTTGATACAGGGTACAACAGTTAGTTTGCATTGTGCGCCATTTTTTAACCATTTTTGACCATTAATCATTTTCCCATACTCACCGATAGTCATTCCATGTAAAATAGGAATAGGATGCATACCCACGAAACTGGTAAATTCTTTTTCTAAAAGTGGACCATCTATAATGTTGCCATTAGGATTGGGTCTATCTAGAATAAGTAAAGGAATTCCATTTTCAGCACAAGCTTCCATAACGTAATGTAGTGAAGAAATATAGGTGTAGAAACGAGCACCAACATCTTGTAAATCGAAAACCATAATATCTATAGTTGCTAATTGTGCTATTTTGGGTTTTTTATTGTCTCCGTATAGTGAAATTATAGGCAGTCCAGTTTTTAGATCTTTGCCATCTACTATAGCTTCGCCTGCATCAGCAGTGCCCCGAAATCCATGTTCAGGCGCAAAAATTGTTTTTATATTTATTTTTTTTACTAAAAGAAAATCTACCAAATGGGTTTTATCAGTTAAAATTCCAGTTTGATTCGTGACTATACCTACTTTTTTATTTTTTAAAAGGGGTAAGTATTTTTCGTAATTATCCGTACCGGTTATTATTGGTGTTAGAGTAAACTTCACATTTGATTTTTTTAATAAAAAAGGTAAAGAATTACAATACACTCCAATGAAAAATAGAGAAAACGCCAGAACCATACTTTTTTTTATGAGTTTCATTATTTTAAAGGAGAGTTAAATTGTTGGATGTAGCAATTTTTCAAAAATAATATAAACAATACTTTAATCGATTGTTATTTTCGAGTTATTTGAAGAGAAATGCAATAATCGAGTTTAAATTAAAATTAAACAGATTGTGACTATCTACTAAATTTGGTTTAAAGCTATTTATAGCCTATCAAGCTTTTATAATACTAGCTCTAGTTTTAAGATTCTAGAGCTAGTTAGTTTATTATATTATTGTTTTTATTACCAACCTGGATTTTGTTTTAATTCAACACCCTCTGCAAGATACAGACTGATATCGTTAGTAGGAATTGCAGATAGATAGTTTTTAGGAGAAATGAATGTTCTTGAAACAGTGTAAGGAATTACGTAGCCGTCTGCATTTACTTTTGTTTTAGAGGCCGTTCCTATTAGAGATGGTATTCTTGCTCCTAATAAAACATCGGGATTTTTAGCGCCGTCAAGATAATCTCCTTTTTTCCAACGTAAAATATCAGCTTTTCTTAGACTCGTCCAGCTCATAAATTCTAGTCTTCGTTCGCGACGGATTTCCCAAATAAGTGGATTTACCGCGCCAGAAATTTGTTCCAAGCTAGAAGTTCGTTGCGGATCATTAATTTGAACTCCACCCACAAGTGCATTTGAACCATCAGTTGTCAAAATTGCAATACCTGCGCGAGTTCTCACTTTGTTTATCGATAAATTAAGATCTGTACTTGTGGCGGTACCTAGTTCGGCACAAGCTTCAGCATAATTTAGATATACTTCGCTCAATGTAAATATTGGTGCATCTATTTGATTTTGTCCAATTGTTGTAACCTCAGTGCCTGTGGCAGCAGGAGTATTGTATAATTGGAATATATAACCAGTGATAGATGTTAAACCATTGAGTGGTTTATCAGAATACGCATAATCAACATTTCCAAAAGCTTTTGCAAAACGAGGATCTCTATTTGCGAACACATTTGTAATAGTATTATCTCCTAGAAATTGGCTATTGCCGCCAACTTGTTTTATTGGCAAGCCATTAATTGTGGTGTAGCTTTCTGCAGCAAATTTTGATAGCCCGCTTTGTACAGTAGAAGTATTGGTGTATGCTTGAATTGAATTTCCTAAAACTCCTCGAAGGTATCTTTTTGCTAAGATAACCTCAGTATTTCCAAGAAGTTCAATTGAATTATATAGTGATTTCCAATCAGAATTTAATTTGTATGCTGAATTATTCATGACCGCCAGAGAAGCATCTTTAGCTTTTTGAAGATAAATACCTCCTGCTTGAGAGGAAATATATTTCCTGTTCGTGCCTTCATATAAACATACTCTACTGAGAAGCGCGTAAGCGGTAAATTTATTTACGGTAATATTTTTATCATCAATAGGCAACATTAAAGTAGCTGCTTCCTCTAAATCCTTAATGACATTATCTATTACTTCATTCCTATTTAAAGCCGGTTTATATACATTTACATCGTTTTGATCTAAATAAACGTCCGTGTAGGGTACGTCACCAAAATCTTGCGTTAAACGGAAGTAAGTGTATGCTCTAAAAAATTTAGCAACTCCTAAATAATGGTTTTTTTTCACATCATCCATCGGTACTGCTGGTATTCTCTGCAACATTAAGTTACAACGACGTATTAGAGTATAATAAGAGTTCCAGCTAGAATTTGTTGCATTAGCTGTGGTAGCAAAAGTTGTGAAAACGTTCATATTAAGGTTATCATCAAAATTTGATGAATTATGAAAATAAAAGTCTGCTGTTGTTCCTGCATTATTTCCGTATCCTAAAAAAGTATCATAGTTTAACCAGGAGAATGTTCGTACATTGTTTTCAGAAGTCCAATAGTTACTGTCAGTGAACAAATCTTTTGGAGGTGTATCTAAAAAATCCGAGCAGCTAAATGATAAACCTGCCGTGATTATAGCAAGGACCGATAGCTTTACCTTAGGGTATTTTATTAATTTTCTCATTTTCTATTAGTTTATATTTTTTTTAAAATGCAAGTTGAAGACCTACAGACCATGTTTTTGAATAAGGAAAAGTTCTACCCCAAGTTGCTTCAGAGTCATTAATTTCTGGATCAACAGGTAAATTTTTGTCTTTAAAAGTTATTAAGTTAAAACCAGATATGTAAGGTCTTATTTTATCTACACCTATTCTTTTACTTAAATCCTTAGAAAGCGTGTAACCAACAGTTAGACTTTTCAATCTTAGATAAGACATGTTTAATAAATATCGTGATTGTGCAACAAAATTGTTAGAACCTGGTGCATAAGCTCCAAAGGCATTAGTGTCATGCTTAGGAAAAGGATTAGGATAATATGCATTCGTATTATCAGGAGTCCAATAATCATTCATGTTAGCATACATTGCGTCAGTTCTGCTGTAAAAAGGTAATACTAAGTCTGAAGTAGCCCAATACTGACGCTCTCCAACTCCTTGAAAAAAGGCATCTATATCAAAGCCATATAAATTACCACCTAGGCGAATACCATATTGATATCGTGGAGTTGTGTTTCCTATTACACTTAAATCTCCTGGTTCGTCAGCAGTTCCCTTTCCTCTTGATATTTTTAAATCTCCGTTAATATCTTTGTAAAGTACATCCCCAGCACCATATTTGAAGGCTCCAGCTCGTATATCTTTAAAATCGACACCATTTATTATCAATCCTGTAGCATCCACATTATCAGTATTTTGAATAAGTCTATCAGTAGTTAAGCCCCAAATTTCTCCAATTTTTTGTCCCGCATAAAAAGATCCTAATAATTTCGATGAATTATTCCATTCTGTTACCTCTGTGGTGTAATCTGATAATGTTAAATCAGCATAGACAGCTATATCTTTACTTAGATCTTTATTGAAATTAATACCTAATTCCCAACCTTTGGTCCGTAGATTCCCAGAATTAGTATTGGCAGCAGATTGTCCAAATGAACCCGGAAGTGTTTTACCTGGAGATAAAACTCCTTTTGTATCTCTTTGATAATAATCAAATGTCAATCCCAACATATTCAAAACTCTTACATCTAAACCGATGTCTTGTGTTGTAACTTTTTCCCAAGTTAAGTTTGCATCTACATTATTAGGCAAAGATACTGATGGTGGAACTGTTGATCCACTTCCTAGCCAAAATGGATTAGAACTTGTCATAACTGGCAAAAATGCATTATTAGCAATATTTTGGTTTCCAATCGAACCAATTGATGCTCTTATTTTTAAGTCATTCAACCAGCCTCGAGTACCTTGCATAAATTTTTCATTTGAAATTCTATAACCAGCTGATGCCGATGGAAAAAATCCCCATTGTTCTTGTGTTGGAAATTTAGATGAACCATCATATCGTGCATTTACTTCTAATAAATATCTCCCATCGTAGTCATAATTAGCACGTGCAAAAAATCCTGCAATTGCATATTCAGACAAACCTGGGTTTAAAGTCGAATTAGAGGATAATGGGGATGTAAATTGATCTCCAATAGCTAGATTAAATTCTGGTTTGTTTTTATCTAAAAGAGTATTTCTGCGTGCATAAGTTCGTTCGAATGACTGCCATTCACTATTTAATCCACCCAAAACCTTGATATTGTGTACACTATTTAAAGTTTTGGAATAATTAGCGTAAAGGTTAGCGACATTTATAGTGTATGAAGATTTAGCTTGAGCGACAAAGTCATTACCAGGTTCCATCATAGTCGGAATTCCAGAAACTAAATCTCCAGCTCCAGTCCACCAGTCCCAAAGCGGAATTTGACCACCATTAATTTTATTAGTCAAATAGTTATTGTTTATACTATATTCACCAATAATATTAAAGTCTTTTGTAACTTGTGCTGTTAATTTTGCATTGATTCGCATATCATTCTCAACTCTTTTATTCATAGATGCATTATTCATGTAACCCGGTGCATGTCTGAACGAAATTCCTTTATATGTTCCATAAGGAAAATACGATCCCCAACGCATATAATAACCAAAATAACCGTTTCCAGGAGTGTCTAATCCGCTGTTATAATAATTAAATGGCGATTTGTATTCTTGAATTGATGATAATATTTTAAAATCTCCTGAAAGCCAGTCTGTTAATTGAGTACTCATACCCATATTAAGGTTAATTCGTTTATTATTTTCAGTACTAATGTTCATAACACCCTCTTGATCTGAAACTCCTAAAGAAACAATAAATGAGCTTTTATCACCTAATGAGCCTTGTGCTGAGAAATTATGAAAAGATGTAATAGCATTTTTCTTTAGCATTTCTTTATGTGGGTCCCAGACTCTATAAAAGTATTCTTTTCCACCTATTACGTCAAAATCCTCTCCTAAAATCATATTTTTGTCATTACTGCTTCTAGTAGAAGCATATTTTTGTTGCCAATTTATGATTCCAGGAAGTAAGGTTTTATAATTCATTCCAAAAGATTCTGGATTAGCATTTCCAGCTCTAGCTTGTGCTTGAATCATAGCTGGAAGTTCGACAGTAGGATCATTAAATTCTATCAACGAAATAGGATTACTCCATCCGTAATTATTGCTGTAGGCAAATTTAACTTTACCTTTTGCATCTTTTCCATTTTTGGTAGTAATTAATATCACTCCAAAAGCTGCGCGAGCGCCGTAAATCGAGGCTGAGGCTGCGTCTTTAAGAACAGACATTGAGGCTACATCTTCAGGATTGAGAAGTGACATATCTGAAGGAACGCCATCAACTAATATCAATGGAGACCCAGTTACTGTACCATTCACAATAGTTCCTGCACCTCTAATGTTAATGTTTGATGATTTTCCAATGTTTCCTGAGTTAAAGGAAATATTTAGCCCAGGCGTTGTTCCCTGCAAAGCTTTAGTAATATCAGTTACAGGTCTACTTCCAAGAACTCTTTCAACATCTACTTTAGCAACAGCACCAGTTAAATTTGCTTTCTTTTGCGAAGCAAAACCCACTATCACGATCTCATCCAAGTTCAAGCTGCTCTCTACAAGCGATACGTTGATGCTTGATTGTGATGTAACTGTTACTTCTTTGGTCGTAAAACCCATATAACTAATTACTAAAACATCAGATGATGATGCGCTTATTTGAAATTTACCGTCCATATCTGTGACACTACTTTTAGTAGTGCCTTTAATCAGAATTGTAGCTCCAGGTATTGGAAATCCGTCTGAACTGTTTTTAATAGTTCCAGAAATTGTTTTTGTTTGCGCAAACGTAAGTTGCACCAAAAAAAACAATAAAGAAATCTGCAATAATTTTTTCATAATTATTAGGTTTATTTATGGTTATTGTACAAATATATTTAAATATTAAATATTAGTGCAATATTTTTCCAATTATTTTGTTTTTTAAGTAAATAATGCAAAATAATGCAATTAATCAAATAATTTTTATCTTTTGATCCTAATGCTGTTAAAGATTTTACGATCGATTATATATTTTAATATATTTGTAAAATTCCTAATATAATTTTTATGTTAAAAGCAGAAAGGCACACCTATATAATGACAAAACTAGATGCAGAACAGCGTGTTAGCACTATTGATCTCGCACATGAATTAGGTATTTCTGAGGATTCTGTTAGAAGAGATCTAAATAAATTACACGAGAAAAGATTTCTTGAAAAAGTTTACGGTGGGGCCATTCCTATTAGTGAAAAAAATAAAAGTGTTTTCGATATTCAGATTGTAAATGAGAGTAAGAAAAAAGAAATAGGAGTTAAAGCCCTAACACTACTTAATGATGGTCAGGTTATTATCATGAGCGGTGGGACAACAAATCTTGTTTTTTCTAAGCTAATTCCACCGCTTTTAAAAGCCACAATTTATACTTATAGTTTGCCCATAGCCATGCAATTATCTCAATATCCAAATATTGATTTAATATTTATTGGCGGTAAAATGCAAAAAAATGCGATGGTAACTATTGGAATTGACGTACTGCAGGTTTTAGCAAAAATTAAAGCCGATATCTGCTTTATGGGTGTCAGTAGTATTGATAGTAGGCAAGGACTTACAGAGATGGGCTATGAAGTTTCAATTGTAAAAAAAGCTATGATTGAATCTTCAGAGAAAGTTATTTGTATGTTCACTTCAGATAAATTAAATACGAGAAAACCTCATGTAGTTTGTGAATTAAATAAACTAGATACAATTATAACGGACCTTCCTGAAGACGATGAGAGCCTCATAGAGTTTAAAAAATCAGGCATAAAAATTTTATAGAACCTATTTTGATAAATAATTGCATTATTTTGCGCTATTTGTTTTTATTTTTTTTAAATAACGCAAAATAAAATATTTGTTTTCTTTTTTGTTTATATTTGTTAAATGATCTAACTCAAATATATTATGGAAAACACTGCTTCTTTATTTTACGACATCCCAGGAAAATTCGAAGAAACACGATTTGAAAAAAACCACAATGTCATTTTTAAAAACTCAGTGGAAGCCTCAAAAGTAGTAGCTGAAGAAATAGCGCAACTAATTAGGCTGAAACAAGCCAATAATGAATTTTGTGTTCTTGGTTTAGCAACGGGATCATCGCCTATTAAAGTTTACGAGGAGTTAATTAAATTACATAAAGAAGATGGTTTAAGTTTTAGCAATGTGATCAGCTTCAACTTGGATGAATATTATCCCATGACAAAAGAAAATCGTCAGAGTTATCATTACTTCATGCATCAGCATTTATTTAATCATATTGATATTAAGCCAGAGAATATTAATATTCCTGATGGAACAGTTGCCTTAGATCAATTAAATCAATATTGCACTAATTATGACTTAAAAATAAAGCAATCAGGAGGAATAGATTTTCAGTTATTAGGAATCGGTCGTACAGGGCACGTGGGATTTAACGAGCCCGGCTCTCATATTAACTCAGGTACGCGAATTATCACTTTAGACCATATTACAAGAGTTGATGCATCATCTGACTTTAATGGCATCGATAATGTGCCTAAAAGAGCCATAACGATGGGCGTTTCTACAATTCTTAAATCAAAAAGAAATGTATTAATGGCTTGGGGACAAAATAAAGCTGACATAATAAAAAGAACAATTCAAGGTGATATATCATCTGATGTTCCCGCTACTTTTTTACAGCACCACTCCAATGCGACTTTTGTTTTGGATCAATCTGCTGCCTCTGAATTGACAAGATTTAAAACGCCTTGGCTTGTTGGACAATGCATATGGACTCAGGAATTAAAAAGTAAAGCCATTGTCTGGCTGTGCAATGAAACGAATCAGGCAATATTAAAACTGACGGATCGGGATTATAATAACAACGGAATGTCAGATCTGCTGGCGCAAGAGGGTTCTTCTTATGATTTGAATATTAATATGTTTAATGTTTTACAACATACCATCACGGGATGGCCGGGAGGGAAACCAAATACTGACGATTCTAAAAGACCAGAACGCGCTAATCCTGCCCACAAAAGGATCATTTTATTTAGCCCACACCCTGATGATGACGTTATTTCAATGGGAGGAACATTTTCAAAGCTTATTAAACAAGGTCATGACGTACATGTGGTGTACCAAACTTCTGGAAACATAGCAGTAACTGACGATGAAGCGTTAAAATTTGCCGAAGTTTGTAATGATTTCATTGGAAATGAAAATAATGACATTGATTTTGCTGCTATTATTCATTCACTTAATACCAAAACGGAGAATGAAGTGGATTCACTAGCAGTGCGAAAATTAAAGGGACTTATTAGAAGACGAGAATCGTATGCTGCCACAAGATACATTGGCTTGAAAGATGAAAACACGCATTTTTTAGATCTTCCTTTCTATGAAACGGGGCAAATAAGGAAAAATCCACTAGGAGCTGCTGATATTGCGATCGTTGCTGCAATAATCGCAAAAATAAAGCCTCATCAAGTTTTTGCTGCTGGTGATTTAGCGGATCCTCATGGCACACATGAAGTGTGCTTGAACGCTATATTTGCTGCAATGAAACAATTGAAATTTGAATCGTACATGGATGATTGCTGGTTGTGGTTGTATAGAGGTGCTTGGCACGAATGGGATATTCATGAAATTGACATGGCAGTCCCATTAAGTCCAGATGAAGTTATGATTAAAAGACATGCAATTCTATATCATCAGTCTCAAAAAGACAGAGTAATGTTTCAAGGAAACGATTCGAGGGAATTTTGGGTTAGGGCCGAGGATAGAAACAAGAATACTGCAAAGCTTTATGACGACTTAGGACTCGCACAATATGAAGCAATAGAGGCTTTTAAACGTTTTGATTATTGATTTAAACAATAAAAAATGAAATACATTGTCTTTATTTTACTATCGGTCTGCTTAGCTAATGCTCAAATTAAAAAAGAGCAATTGGACCTGATGCCTTGGCCCCAAAGCATTAATGTAATGGATGGTACTTTTGCTTTAAGCAAAAAATTTAAAGTTAATATCACTGGGAATCCTCATTCGAGAATTTTTATTGGAGCTACTAATTTTATAAGAAGGCTGGATAATAGAACGGGATTGTTTCTAGAACAAAATTTTGTAACTAAAGTTAACGAAGTTCCTGATGCAGAGCTGCAAATAAATTGTACTACTGGCGGAAAAATAGAGATTAATCAAGATGAAAGTTATGAGCTTGTAGTAACTACAAACAAAATTACCATCAATGCTGCTAATGATTTAGGTGCATTGCATGGACTGCAAACATTGCTGCAATTACTGCAAAACAATAGCACCTCTTATTATTTCCCAAATTCTAAGGTTATCGACGCCCCGCGATTTACCTGGAGAGGATTAATGATCGATGCGGCACGCCATTTTCAGCCTATAGATGTAATAAAAAGAAATCTAGATGCGATGGCGTCAATGAAAATGAATGTTTTTCACTGGCATTTAGCCGATGATCAAGGCTGGAGAATCGAAGTAAAAAAACTTCCTAAGCTCACTGACTTAGGCTCAAACGGAAGTTTTTACTCACAAGAACAAATTAAGGACGTTGTAAAATATGCCAGTGATAGAGGAATCCAAGTAATTCCAGAAATTGATATACCCGGCCATGCCTCAGCAATATTAGCCGCCTATCCTGAAATAGGAAGTAAGGTTGATAATGAAAAAGGCAGTTATGTTGTTCAAACTAATTCAGGAATTTATAATTCTGCATTAGATCCCACAAATCCTGAAACATACAGTATTTTAGCTATGATTTTTGATGAAGTTTGTCCGCTATTTCCATCCAATTATTTTCACATTGGCGGCGATGAAAATAATGGAAAAGAGTGGGCCGCAAATCCAAAAATTCAGGAATTTATGAGAAAGAATAAGTTGGCAGATAAACATGATTTGCAAACATATTTTAACATGAAGTTGATTCCAATGTTACAAAAGCATAATAAAAAATTAATGGGCTGGGAAGAAATAATGACTGAAAACATGTCAAAAGATGCCATTATTCATGCTTGGCGCGGAACCAATGAAGGACTAAAACCAGGAGAATCATTAATTCAAGCTGCAAAGAAAGGTTACAATTCTGTCTTGTCCAACGGCTTTTATATTGATTTGATGCTTAGTATTGAAACGCATTACTTGAATGACCCACTTTCTAAAAATGCTGCGCTAAGTCCTCAAGAGAAGTCCAGAATTTTAGGTGGCGAAGCCGCAATGTGGAGCGAACTTGTAACACCTTTAACCATTGATTCTCGTATTTGGCCACGAACGGCAGCAATTGCTGAACGATTATGGTCAAATGAGAGTATAAAAGACATGAATAGTTTGCGTAAAAGGCTGAAGACAATTTCTTTTAGACTTGAGGAGCTTGGTATTACTCATATCAGGAATAAGGAGGTTATTTTGCGAAACATTGCCAATAATCAAAATACAAGTGCAGTACATGATTTTTCGAATATTTGTGAGCCGCTTAAAAATTATAAACGAAACGGCGGTGGTAAAAAGTACCGAATGCATTCACCGCTTACATTATTTGCTGATGCTTGCAATTCGGATGCCTCAGACGCTTTTGATTTTAAGGTAGCAGTAACTAATTATTTAGAAAATAAAAATAAAGAAAATCAAGTGATCCTGACAAGTTTTTTTAGAAAATGGATAATGATGAATTCAGATTTAATGGATTTAAGTATCAATGCGCCGCTGGTTCAACCATTTTTACCATTATCCAAAAGTTTAAATGATTTGTCAGAGAAACTTTTATTAGTCTTTGACAAAAATAAAACGCTGGATAAAGATGAATTTAAAGTCTTATTAGAGCAAGCAGCTGTTCGAAGTGATGCTGATGTAGAGCTTGCTGTATTAAATGACGTTAAAAGATTAATAGAAAGCAAATTGTAGTTTTCAACACTATTTTGATTGCTTTTTAATAGCGTTTTTTTACCAAAAATATTTAAAAAAAAAGCTTTCACTGTCCTAATTTTAAGACTGCTGAACAGCAATGTAATAGTTAATAGTTTTTTCAAAAAACAATTTCATATCAAAACGTAAATGTCTATTTCTCATAAATTATCACACTTAGCCGCATCATTAGAAGGAACACTTTTATATGATGAATTAAACAAAATTTTATATTCTACTGACGCTTCTGCATACAGGATTGCGCCTATTGCGGTTGCAATTCCAAAATCTGAGGATGATATTTCGAAAATTATTCAGTTTGCTTCACAGAATAAAATTTCAATCACACCCAGAACTGCAGGAACATCGCTGGCAGGTCAAACCGTTGGAGACGGAATAATTGTAGATGTTTCAAAACATTTTACAAAGATTGTGTCGTTTGACCAAATCAATAAAACAGTAACCGTTCAACCTGGCGTTATTCGGGACGAGCTGAACTTGTATCTGAAACCATACGGATTATTTTTTGGTCCTAATACTTCAACTTCTAATCGTTGTATGATGGGTGGCATGGTAGGAAACAATTCATCAGGAACCACATCAATACGCTACGGTGTAACACGTGATAAAATTGTAGAAATTAAAGCTATTTTAAGCAATGGAACTACTGTAGTATTTAATGAATTAAGTTCAGCGGGATTTTTAGAAAAAATAAAAGGAGATACGCTTGAAAATGAAATCTATAAAGCAATTTATGATGAACTGTCCATTTTAGATAATCAAATCGAAATCATTAAAGAATTTCCCAAACCTGAAATTCACAGGAGAAACACAGGTTATGCCGTCGATATATTACTTAATTCTGAACTTTTTGGAGGAACAGAAAATACGATAAATTTAGGAAAACTTCTTTGTGGAAGCGAGGGAACTCTGGCTTTTACTACCGAAATTACACTGAAAGTTGATGATTTACCTCCTACAAATAATGTGATGGTAGTAGCGCATTTTCATACGATACAAGAAAGTTTAGAGGCAGTTGTTACTGCGATGAAACATCATTTGTACACTTGTGAAATGATGGATGATACCATTTTAAACTGCACTAAAACCAACAGGGAACAAGCTAAAAACAGATTTTTTATTCAAGGTGATCCTAAAGCAGTGATTATGCTAGAGGTGGCTTCTTATATTAGTATGGAAGATGCTGAAAGGCAAGCTGATGAATTGATTGAAGATTTGCAAAGGAATAATTTTGGTTATGCTTTACCAAAGATTTTTGGAACTGATATCGACAGGATAAACGAGCTTAGAAAAGCAGGTCTAGGACTTCTTGGAAGTATTGTGGGTGATGATAAGGCTGCTGATTCAATTGAAGACACAGCGGTGGAATTAAGTGATTTACCAAATTATATTGCCGAATTTTCAGCAATGATGGAGCGGCACGGACAGAGTGCAATTTACTATGCACACGCAGGTGCTGGAGAAATTCATTTGCGACCAGTTTTGAATTTAAAAACAAAAGAAGGGCTACACCAGTTTAGAAACATAGCAACCGAAGTTTCTATTCTTGTAAAAAGATATAGAGGATCATTGAGTGGTGAGCATGGTGATGGAATTGTGCGTGGTGAATTTTTGCCTTTTATGATTGGCGACAAGAATTATGAACTATTAAAAAGAATAAAAAAAGCATTCGATCCACACACCATTTTAAATGTTGGTAAAATCGTAAATGCCTCTAAAATGGATGAAAATCTTAGAGTAGAAGCTGGTAGGGTGGAGCCTGATATTCAAACCATTCAAGATTTCTCCGACAGTATGGGAATTTTGCGTCTCGCTGAAAAATGTAATGGTTCTGGTGATTGTAGAAAATTGCCTTCAGCTGGCGGGAGTATGTGTCCAAGTTATCGAGCAACACGAAATGAAAAAGATACCACTCGCGCAAGAGCAAATGCATTGAGAGAATATCTAACACATTCTGAAAAAGAGAATAAATTTGATCACGAAGAATTATACAAAGTATTTGAATTGTGTGTGAGTTGTAAAGCTTGCGCAAGTGAATGTCCAAGTAACGTGGATGTATCAGCTTTAAAATCGGAGTTTTTATATCAATACCAAAAAGCAAATGGTTTTTCATTCAGAAATAAAGTTTTCGCTTACAATGCCAAGCTAAATAGTTTGGGTAGTATCACGCCAAAATTGACTAATTTTATAACTAATTTACCTTTTGTTAAAAAAAGCTTGGGAGTTGCAATACAACGCCAAGTCCCATATCTAGCTACTAAAACGTTTAGAAATTGGTACGAGAAAAACAGGAGTAAAGCAGCAAGTGATACATTTATAAACGGAAAAGTATGTCTTTTTATTGATGAATTCACAAATCATTACGATGTTTCTGTTGGGATTGATGCCTATCAATTATTAACTTCACTAAGTTATGAAGTGATTATAGTAGATCATGAAGAGAGTGGTAGAGCGTTTATTTCTAAAGGTTTTCTTGACCAAGCAAAGGCTATTGCGAACAGCAATGTGTCTATTTTTTCAGATTATATTTCAGATGATTTTCCACTAATTGGACTTGAACCATCAGCAATTTTAACTTTTAGAGATGAATATTTGCGTTTAGCTGATGATAAAAATGTGGCGATAGCGCTTGCAAAAAATGTTTTTACCGTTGAAGAGTTTTTCAAAAATGAGAATAAAGCTGGAAAAATAAATGAAGACCATTTTTCAGATGAAATTAAAACAATCAAAATTCACGGACATTGTCATCAAAAATCGTTGAGTTCAATTGAAGCTACTTTTGCAATGTTGAGCTTGCCAAAAAACAGTTCGGTTACTATTTACAATTCAGGATGTTGTGGGATGGCGGGTTCTTTTGGTTATGAAAAAGAACATTACGAAATTAGTATGCAAATGGGTGAGGATACTTTGTTTCCAAAAATTAGATCGACTGCAGCTTCAACAGAGATTGCAGCAGCAGGAACAAGTTGCCGTCACCAAATTTTTGATGGAACTAATAGAAAAGCGTTGCATCCGGTTACGATTTTACGCAAATGTTTGAAAATGAATTGATTTTGAGTGATTGTAAAATACTGTATATTGTTTTGAATTTATGACTTTTGACTTCTTAAGTTGATTTGGAATTAAAACTTTAGTATTTTTAATTTGCTCTGATCCAATACTAAGTAAAAATGATAATCAAGCCCAAAATATGAATAAAACAATTTTTACAATCGTACTATTTTTTGTGATTCTTTATTCCAATGCGTCTAAGATTGACACTATTCAAGTGTATAGCGCTGCGATGAAAAAAGAGATTAAGACCTGCGTAATCACACCAGATAATTATGATCAATCGAAAAAAAAATTTCCTGTACTTTATTTACTTCATGGGTATAGTGGCAATTACGCTACATGGGTGAAAAATTTTGCTGAGGTAATGAAGCAAGTCGATACCTATAATTTTATCGCCGTGTGTGTGGATGGAAATTATTCCAGTTGGTATTTTGATAGTCCCGTTGATTCCGACTTTAAATATGAAACCTATATAATTAGCGAGTTGGTTCCTTTCATTGATCAATCCTATAAAACTGATACAAGCCCAAATGATCGGGCAATCACGGGTCTCAGTATGGGAGGACATGGGGCATTGTATTTATCATTCAAGCATCAAGACGTATTTGGTGCGGCAGGAAGTATGAGCGGAGGAGTTGACATTCGACCTTTTTCAGAAAAATGGGATTTAAAAAAGAGACTTGGCTCAATTACAAAATTCCCTGAAAACTGGGAAAAAAATACGGTGACTAATATGCTCGATTTAATTCATAACAATAAACTTAAACTGATTATCGATTGCGGTGTAGACGATTTTTTTATTGAGGTAAATAGAAATCTACATCAAAAAATGGTAGCTCTTAAAATAGATCATGATTACATCGAGCGTCCCGGAGCGCATAATGATGAATACTGGAGCAACTCTTTACAATTTCAATTCTTATTTTTCAGTAAATTTTTTAATAACGGCAAAAACTAATTCAGTTCACTATGATGAAATATATTCTCTCTAAAATCCTATTCCTTTTTATAATCGTGACTTGCTATTCACAACAAGCAAAGAGAACTCCTGATATAAAATTTGTTCATCTTACTGATATCCATGTTTCCGTTGGGAATGATAATGATTTTTTACTACAAAAAATTGTAAAAGAGATTAACGATTCTAAAAATGAATTTGTGGTTATAACCGGAGATTTAACGAACCGAGGAGATGATGACGAACTCAATCGCGTTCACACAATATTAATGGATTTGAAGATTCCATTTTATTTAATATCAGGGAATCATGAGACTACGTGGAGCGAAAGTGCGGGTTTGACTTATAAAAGATTGTGGGGTGAAGACCGATTTGTTTTTTCAAAGGGAGATTATCTTTTTGTAGGTTTTCCTTGCGGTCCTTACATGAAAATGGGTGATGGTTTTGTTAAAAAAGAAGACATTCTTTTTCTTGACAAAACAATCAATGACAGTTTGAAAAACAGCAGTAAAAAAGTATTGAGTTTTTCTCATTACCCGCTCGACAATAGTCTTAGTAATTATAAAGAAGTGCTTTCAGTTTTAAAAAAATATCCTACTGTTGCTAATTTTTGCGGACACGGACACAGTTTAAAAAAATATGATTTCTCTGGCTTGAGTGGACTTATGGGAAGATCCATAATTTCTAAAGACGGAAAAACTAAAGGATATAATGAAGTATTAATAAATAGTGATAGTATTAGTGTTTACCTTAAAGAAATGGATAAAGAAGCTGTTTTTGCTCATTCAGTAACTATTAAATCTTCTGAAATTAAAATTATTAAAAATATTGAACAACAGCAATTAAGGGCTTTTGTGAATGATGTTGCGTCCATATATAGCATTCCTTCATTTGATCAAAAGAATATTTATTTTGCTAATTCACTCGGATCGATTCAATCTGTAAATTTGAAAAATAAGAAAGTAAATTGGAAAATAGAAACTGGCAATGCAATTTATTTCGAGCCAGTGGTTACCCAAAATAAGCTGATAATTGGCACTATCGAAGGTGTTTTAATAGGATATGATAAACAGTCAGCAGAGCAAAAATGGAATCTTGCTGTTGGAGGAATTTTAGTGGGAGCTCCCACTATTGAAAATCAAAAGTTGTACACGGCGAGTTCAACAAAATTTATTTGTGTTGATACTAAAAATGGAAAATTGATTTGGGAGAATGAATTACCTCAATCTTATTCACAGGGTAAACCTTTGATTCATGGAAACAGTATCATTTTTGGAGCTTGGGATACTTATCTTTATTGTTTAGACAAAAATACAGGTGCTCTTTTATGGAAATGGAATAACGGTAATGAAAAGCAAGAATTATATTCTGCAGGAAATGTTAAGGTAGTTTCTTCAAAAAATCGATTGTATGTAGTAACTCCTCAGCGATTTTTGACAATTATAGATATAAATTCAGGCAAAACTTTGCTGAGAACTTCTAAATGGAAAGTGCGCGAATCAATGGGGAAAAGTCAAGATGGAAAATTCTTTTATGCTAAGACAATGGACGGTGAATTATTAAGGCTACCCTTGAACGATGAACTAGAATTAACTGAAGAGAATGTCGTTCAGGAAGGTAAAATTTTAGATTTAAAAATTGGATATGAGCATAATCCAGCAGTGATACTTGAGCATAATGGCAAAATTTATTTAGGCAGTCGCAAAGGTGAAGTCGTAATTGTTGATGCAAAAAAATTTGAAATTTTAAAAACTTTGAATTTAGGTACTTCAAGTGTAAATGGTTTTACAATTGATGAAAATGGAATGGTTTGGACTTCACTTATTGAAGGAAAAATTTATAAGTTAGATTAAACAATACAATATTGATTTTAAATTTTGTTCGTCTTTTTGATTACTAAAAAATATTTGAACAAAAGAAGTAAAATCGTTGAAAAAAATGCTATTTCACACGTTTGAGAAATGAATTTGTTTTATACATTTGGTTTTTTTTGAACAACATCTCATTTTTGAAAAATGAAATTTTTGTTATTTATTAAAAACTAATTTAAAAGAAAAAATTCATAATATGGCATTAAACGGTTTATTTAGAAAAAAAACAGTCCAAGATATCTTAAAACAAGTTGAAATAAATAATGCTGACGGACATAACTCATTAGGTAAACATTTAACTGCTAGAGATTTAACTGCCTTTGGAATTGCAGCAATTATAGGGGCTGGTATTTTTAGTACCATTGGAAAAGCAAGTGCTGACGGTGGTCCAGCCGTTATTTTTCTTTTTTTATTTACTGCTATTGCTTGTAGTTTTGCCGCTTTCGCTTATGCCGAATTTGCTTCGATGGTTCCTGTTTCTGGGAGCGCCTATACCTATTCTTATGTAGCTTTTGGAGAAATTATAGCTTGGATCATTGGTTGGGCATTAATAATGGAATATTCTGTAGGCAATATAACCGTCGCAATTTCTTGGAGTGATTATTTTACTGGGTTACTCGAAAGTAGTGGATTGAATTTACCACAGTGGGTTCAAATGGATTTTTTATCTGCTTCAAGAGGTTTTGATGAAGCAACAGCATTAATGCAAAGTGGAAAAGAATTCTCTAATTTAAGTCCTGCATTACAAGATGCTTTTACAGCTTGGTCTACTTCGCCTGCAATTGGTTCCTTTCATTTTGTTGCTGATCTTCCGGCTTTATTAATTATCGTTTTGATTACTGCGTTGATTTATCGTGGAATGAAAGAATCGCGGAACGCCAGTAATATTATGGTTGTGGTGAAACTGTGTATTGTACTTTTAGTAATTGCGGTTGGTGTATTTTATGTAGATACGACCAACTGGGATCCGTTTGCACCAAATGGAGTTACTGGAGTTTTAAAGGGAGTTTCTGCGGTGTTTTTTGCCTATATAGGTTTTGATGCTATTTCGACAACCGCCGAAGAGTGTAAAGATCCACAGCGCGATTTACCTCGAGGAATGATGTGGGCAATTATCATTTGCACTATTTTATACATTGCTATTGCGTTAGTTTTGACTGGAATGGTAAATTATAGTTTATTAAATGTAGGTGATCCTCTCGCTTTTGTTTTTGAAAAGTTAGATTTAAAATGGATGTCGGGTATAATTGCAGTGAGTGCTGTTGTAGCCATGGCAAGTGTTTTATTAGTTTTCCAAATGGGTCAACCGCGTATTTGGATGAGTATGAGCCGAGATGGTTTACTCCCAAAACGTTTTTCTAAAATACACTCTAAGTATAAAACACCTTCTTATGCTACCATAGTTACGGGTTTTGTTGTAGCCGTTCCAGCTTTATTTTTAAATTTAACATTGGTGACAGACTTAACTAGTATTGGGACGCTTTTTGCTTTTGTTCTAGTTTGTGCTGGAGTTTTAGTACTTCAAAACCAAAAAGATATTCCGCGAGGAAAATTTAAAACACCGTACGTAAATTCAAAATTTATTTTACCTATTTTAATTATTTTAGGATTAGTATTCGCTTTTGGTTACAACAAAAAAGCGACTATGGATTTTATTACTAATGAAACCCAAATCAATACTTCAGAGACCATTATTACTTCATTAAACAAAGAAGAAACCCAAAAAGTATATGCTTATTTAATCAGAATTGATGCTAAAAATAGCGCAAATAAATCGCCAGATTTAGAACTTTTATTAGGTCAATACCATAATGATGATACAAAATATGCGAAGGTAATTGCAGGTTTACCGATCGCCAATTCAGTAAAATATGAAAGCGGCTTTAGTTTATTTAAACACAAAATTCCAATGTGGATTTTTCTTTTTGTCTTAGCTGGTTTAGTTATTTGGTCTTTTAAATCAAATTTATCATTGATCCCAATTTTAGGTTTAATCAGTTGTTTGTATTTGATGGCTCAACTAAGCGTTTGGAACTGGATTTACTTTGGGATTTGGTTACTAATAGGCTTAGCGGTCTATTTCAGTTTTGGTCGAAAGCACAGCAAATTAAATATTCAAAAATTTTAAAAATCGTAAGAACCGTCTTTGTTAAAACTAGACGGTTTTTTTTATTTTAATTAGAATGAATGGCAAAGCTATCTTCATTAAACTGAAATTGATTTTGCCGCCTGTAAGTACTTATTTGTCACGCTGGGAGCGTCCTAATTTTATCGAGCAACTCATGCATAAAGGACTAAGCTTAATGCTAAATAGATAAAGTATCACTTTTCATATCGTTTTGTGTAATTCTTTAAATAATTAAAGATCTTCCAGCAACGTAAAAAGTTTCAAAAACCGTTCAGAACTTAAAAAATAATCAAAATCTAATTTTATAAAAATTGCATTTTTATTAATTTTTATTACCATCTTGCTGTGATAAAACATGTTCAAGAACTACTATTTTTGAAATACATAGTTAATAGCAATACAGCATGAGAATTTTACACACAGCCGACTGGCATTTAGGAAAAAAACTAGATCATTTCTCGCGTTTAGAAGAACAGAAAATAGTGATGGATGAAATATGTACGATCGCCGATGATCAAAATGCGGATGTAATTATTGTCGCAGGTGATTTATTTGACACTTTTAATCCGCCGGTTGAAGCTGTTGATTTACTGTATAAAACGCTGAAACGATTAACCAATAACGGAAAAAGACCAGTTATTGCAATTGCAGGAAATCACGATAGTCCAGATAGGATTGACGCGCCCAATCCGCTTGCTAGAGAATGCGGAATTTTATTTGTAGGCAATCCTGATGTCACTATTCCAAAAATGGAAATCGAAAACGGATTCGAGATTACAGCATCTGAAAATGGTTTTTTAGAGATAAAACTACCTCAGTATACTTATCCAATTCGAATTATAACGACGCCTTACGCAAATGAAATGCGCTTAAAAACCTATCTGGGAGCAGAGAATAAAGAACAGCAGTTAAACGAATTGTTGCAGACTTCGTGGTCTCAATTAGCTGATAAATACTGCGATAATAAAGGGGTGAATATTTTGACTACTCATTTATATATGCTTAAACGTGGCGGCGAAATTCTTGAGGAGCCTGATGGTGAAAAACCGTTGCGAATAGGCAACGCAGATATTGTTTATACAGATTGTATTCCGCAACAAATTCAGTACACAGCACTTGGACATTTACATCGATATCAAAACGTGGGCGGACATTCTAGCCCTGTAGTATATTCAAGTAGTCCCTTGTCATATAGTTTTTCAGAAGCGGGTCAAGATAAAAAAGTAGTGTTAATTGAAGCGCAGCCTGATGAAAAAGTGAAACTTACACCTATTTCGTTACAATCAGGTCGTCCTTTACACCGAAAACGTTTTGAAACGATTGATCTAGCAGTCGAGTGGTTGTTAGCAAATCCATATTGTTTAATAGAATTGACACTAGTTAGCGATACTTTTATAGCAAACAGCGATTCGAAGAGAATTTATGAAAGTCATGACGGTATTATTTTTATTATTCCAATAATTTTAAATGAAAATAATCAAAATATACAAACGGCAAAAGTAAATTTAGATCAAAATATTCAAGGGTTATTTGCTGATTATTTTCAGTCAAAATACAAACAGCAACCTAATAATGAGATACTAGATTTATTTAATGAAATCATTGCAAGCCAATCTAAAAACGAATAATCTTAAACATCATGTTACCACTACAATTAAGTATTACTGGTTTGTATTCCTATCAGAAAAAGCAATCTATTAATTTTGAAGAATTGACTGACGCTGGTTTATTTGGAATTTTTGGTGCTGTTGGTTCCGGGAAATCTTCCATTCTAGAAGCGATTGGCTTTGTATTGTATGGCGAAACAGATCGATTGAATAAAACGGACAAACGGGCTTACAATATGCTCAATCTAAAATCAGATCGTGCCGTTATTGAATTTGAATTTGTGAATTTTGAAGAACGAAAATTTAAATTCGTAGCCGAATGGAAGCGCAAAAAAAGGTTCGAAGAAACAACATCCATTGAGCGATTCGCCTATGAATGGAAAGATGATAAGTGGATTCCGCTTGCGTCTGCTGATGCAACCGTAATAATTGGATTAAGCTATGAAAACTTTAGACGCACCATTATCATTCCGCAAGGAAAGTTTAGTGAGTTTTTGAGCTTAAAAGGCAAAGAGCGTTCTGATATGATGAAAGAAATTTTTAATCTCCAACGTTTTGATTTGGCTTACAAAGTTGGGAGCGCTCAAAGTATTACGCGAACCGAACTTGATCAATTAAAAGGGACTTTAACAGGCTTTGAATCAATTTCTGCAGAAACTATTACAGTTTTAGAAAATGAATTTTCTGCTGCCGAAAGTCAATTAAAAAATGATAAAACGGAGATGCTTTTGGCTGAAACCGAACTTCAAAAACTAAATACACTAAAAACTAACTTCGAAGATTTAGAGAAAAAGAAAGTCGCACTTTCTGCATTACTATTACACAAGCCTGATCACGATGCTTTTCAAAAAGAAATTGATGTTTTTGAAATGACAGAGCAAAATTTCAAAGCTATATTACAAGAACTTTACACAAATACCATTGCTATAGATAAAGCAAAAGCGCAATTACTAAAAGTTGAAAGCGATAAAAATGCTTTAACACAAAATAAAAAAAGCAATCAAATTGTGATTGACGAACTACAAACACAGTTTGATCAATTAGAAGTTTCTAAAAATAAAGTACTTGATTTAGAATCAGTTGAAAAAGTATTAAACTTGCAAATGGATGTCGATAGAATTGAAAAAAAGATTGCAAATGCTACAGTATTTTCATCAGAAAGCGAAAAGAAAGAAAATGAACTTAAACAAAATTTGATAACGATTCTCTCGGATCTAACTAGTTTGAAATCAAAAAAAATTAACGGAAATATATTGTTGGAAGTGGGTAATTGGTACAATTTGCAGGAATCAATTCACACACAGCTTGCTACGAAAGTGGAGAGGATTAAAATAATTGAAGAATATCAAGTGCAACAGAAGGCTTCTTTTTTAGAATTGGGTTTGCCGATTGAAAACTGGAAAAAGCGTATCGCTGATCAAAAAGAAGTGTTGCTAAGTGACAAAAATATAGCTTTGTCTATACAAACTAAATTGTTAGTGTCCAAAGAATTGGCTCATTTTACTAGTAGTTTGCATGAAGGTGAGAATTGTCCGCTTTGTGGCTCCTTAGAACATCCAAATGTTATGGTGACTGACGATGTTTCGGAAGAGCTTAAAAATAGTGACGCAAGTATTTTACTTTTGGCCAATAAAGAAAAAGAACTTACACTTGTAGAATCAAAAGCCAATAAAATAGATTTGGCAATTGCCCATGCAGTCGAACAATTAGGAATTACAATTGCTGAAAAGGTCGCGCTTGAGAGCGAATTAAAGCATCACTTCTCAAATTTTATTTGGAAAAATTTTAATGCTGGTGATAAGTCGGCTTTTTTAGATACAAAACAACAGCAGCAAGATCTTGAAAAAAAAATAGCTGAATTAGAGATTAATGAAAATGACATCCGACTACAGCAACAAAAAATAGTAAATGAATTGAAAATTCTAATGGCAGAAAATTCAGTTTTAGAAAATGAAAAGGCAGCAAAAAAGGCCACGTTAACGAATGAACTATCTCGAATAAAAGTGATTAATTTTAGTGATTATGAACAATCGTCCACAGCAAGTATTCGCGATGAAAACAACAAATTATATCAGCAAAACAACTACGTTGCCACTGAACACAAAACAAAAACGGAGGCAATAGCTTTACAAAACATAGAATTAGCACGTTTAGAGGTAAGTGTAAATTTAATACAAGAGCAAATTACTTCTTATCAATCGGCTGTTCAGCGACTTCAGAAAACAATAGATAATTTATTGCAAACACATCAGTTTGCTTCAATTGAAATCGTTAATAGTATTCTTTCCAAAAATTGGGATTTAGTATTCGAAAAAAACAAAACGAGACAATTTGTAATTGATTTGAAAGTAGCCGAAAACGCTTTTGCGCAAGCGGAAGAATTAGTTGCAAACCAACTTTTCACAAATAGGGATTTCGATGAATTTACTAATACGGTAGCTATAAAAAAAGAAAAATTTGAAGTGCAGCTATCGCATTTTTCTAAAGTGCAAGATAATTTAAAACGTACAATAGCCGCTTTTGCTGAAAAAGCTGAATTGCTGCAAAAGTTTGAAGTGCTAAACAATCGATTTGTTAACTTAGGTGTTCTGGCCAACATGTTTAATGCGAGCGGTTTTGTTAACTACGTTTCTAGTATTTACTTGCAAAATTTAGCGGATGTTGCTAACGTCCGTTTTCACCGAATGACAAAAAATCAACTGAGCCTCGCCATAAATAGTTCTAATGAATTTGAGGTGATTGATTACCTCAATAATGGAGCGCAACGTAGCGTTAAAACACTTTCGGGTGGTCAAGGATTTCAGGCTTCGTTGTGTTTAGCACTGGCATTAGCGGAAAGCGTACAATCTTTAAATAAAAATGATAAAAATTTCTTTTTTATCGATGAAGGTTTTGGAACCCAGGATGCTGAAAGTATTTCAATTGTTTTTGAAACACTTCAATCCTTGCGAAAAGAAAATAGGATTGTAGGCATTATTTCGCATGTGGCTGAATTGCAAGAACGTATTCCAAGATCAATTAGTGTTACAAAAAATGATGAAAGAGGTAGTTTTATAAGTGAAAATTGGAATTAAATGTAAAAAATTTAGGAGTTATAAAAGGCTTTAACTGCAACTATGATTTTGAATTTTATTAAGTATCTTTTGCCTGAAACATTGTAAACTGTGAATTATATAAGCAACAACTTTAATAGTGTAACGTGTAGATTTCTATTTAGAGCAATCTTTGTATGACAAGTATCAGTAGAAACTTAGTAGTTAATAGCTAATAAGAAAAAACAGTACAAGCGATTTAAGGCGTATCATTTAATGGCTACGCCTTTTTTTAATTATAAAATTTAGAAACAGCATGTTGAATATAAAAAAAGAAGGGATTTTGCTGAGTAAAACGGAGCTTTCATTTGAAAATGAAAGTGTATTAAATCCTGCCATCATGCAAGAGGGTGGAACTGTTCATCTTTTTTATAGAGCTGTTCGCGTGGGAAATTATTCAACTATTGGATATTGTAAATTAGATGGGCCTTTAAAAGTTGTGCAGCGAAACAATACTCCTATATTAATTCCTTGTTCTGAAGATGCCTCAAATGGGATTGAAGATCCTAGGATTGTAAAAATTGATGACATTTATTATATCACTTATACTTCTTTTAATGGGATAAATGCACTAGGAACTTTAGTTACTTCTACTGATTTAATCCATTTTAAAAATCACGGAATAATTGTTCCACAGATTACTTATGATGAATTTAAACGTTTAGCAGAATGTACTAATTTAGTTAATCTAAAATATTTTAGGCATGTGCGCCATTTTAAAAGAGATAAAAAAGTTTTTATTTGGGATAAAGATGTAATTTTCTTTCCAAGAAGAATCGGTGGGAAATTAGCTTTTTTACATCGCATTCGTCCAGGAATCCAACTTGTTTTAATCGAGAATTTGCAAGATTTAACAACAGAATTCTGGAATAATTATTTTTTAAATTTTAACGAGCACATTATTTTAGATCCTATTGAATCAATTCATGAATCAAGTTTTATAGGTGGTGGTTGTCCTCCAATAGAAACTGAAAAAGGGTGGTTGCTAATCTATCACGGAGTGTATGACACTTCAGAAGGTTATATATATTCGGCTGCTGCTGCGTTACTTGATCTTGAAAATCCAACAAAAGTAATTGCTAGATTACCATATCCACTAATTTCTCCGGAACTAGAGTATGAGAAAAATGGCATTGTAGATAATGTAATATTTCCCACAGGTACGGCCTTATTTGACGATGAACTTTATATTTATTACGGCGCTGCTGATAAATGCATCGCTTGTGCGTCAGTTAGTTTAAGCAGTTTGTTAGAGGAACTCAGTTTACACTTAGTTAAAAATTAAAACTAAGTACTTAAAAAGCAGCTCAAAATGCATTAAAATATAATTTTTAGTCTGTCGTCAAAAAGTCATCATCGTTTTCTGGTTGATAATTTTCTTCATGCATTTCATTATATACAGAATTGATACTCTTTTGGTCGAAGAAATTAATATTTATGGAGTTCGGACTTGACCCTTCATTTAAAATAATTTCACTTTTTAACGGATTCTCCTTTAAAAAATCATCGTCATTACCATTAATATTCTTTTTGGTCTCTTCATCGCTTTCATCACTAAGCTCCTCTGATTTTGGATCGTCTGATGATTTTGTATTTTCTACTTCTGGAATAGCGAATAATTCATCACCGCCATTTTCAGAAAAATTTTCAATTGCTTCCTTTTTAATTTTATTGTTTATTCCAACACCTAGTTTAGCAAATAAATACTTGGTGGAAAATCTGCGAGAATTTTTGTAAGTACGCTAGAACCAGCTATTAATTATACACGCTGGTGGCAGCCGAAGTTCCTTCATATTTAGACTATTCTTTTAATTAATTTGAAATATTTAAATGGTGCATACTTAAAAGGTAAATCAATCCAAGTGGGTGTGGTCACAATTGCTCTTCTATTGCTAAAAGCTAAAAAACTTTCTCGTCCGTGGTATTTTCCCAGTCCGCTGTTCCCAACTCCACCAAAAGGTAAATTGTGGTTAGTGATGTGCATCAGGGTATCGTTAATACAGGCTCCACCAGAAGTTGTTTTCGCCAAAACCTCTTTTGCATTTCTGTTTTTACCAAAATAGTAGAAGGCTAAAGGCTTTTCATTTTTACTTATATATTGGATAGGTTCATCGATATGCTCGAAAGTCATTACAGGTAAAATAGGTCCAAATATTTCTTCTTGCATAATCAAAAAATCAGGATTTACATCATCAATAATTGTAGGTGCTATAAATCTTTCCTTTTCGTCAATTTCTCCACCAGAATGAATTTTTCCTCGGTTCATCAACTTTTCTAACCTGTCAATTGCTCGTTGATTTACGATACGTGGATAGAATCGGCTTTCTTTAATATCATTTCCATACATTTCTTTAATATTCTTGGCAATTTTATCCAATAATGCATCTTTGATAGAATGATGTGCAAAAAGGTAATCAGGTGCAATACAGGTTTGACCTGCATTTATTATTTTGCCCCAAGCAATACGTTTTGCTGCAACATCAATGTTTGCATCTGCATCAACAATACAGGGGCTTTTTCCACCTAATTCCAATACGACTGGTGTTAAGTGTTCTGCTGCTGCTTTCATTACGACTTTCCCGACTTTTGAACTACCCGTAAAGAAAATAATATCAAAGCGTTCATTAAATAGAATGCTATTGGTTTCTCTACCGCCTTGAACTACTGCAATATAATTAGACTCAAAAGTTTCTTCAATCATTTCCTGCATTGCTATAGCAGTTTTCGGTACATCAGGTGATGGTTTTAGAATAGTACAACCACCAGCTGAAATAGAACCAACCAGGGAATTTATTAACAACTGAAAAGGATAATTCCATGGCGCTACAATAAGGCACAATCCAAGAGGTTCATAAATTACTTTACTTGTGGACGGCCATAAATGTAATGGTGTTGAAACTCTTTTAGGTTTTGCCCACCTCTTTAAATGTTTAATATGATTATCAATTTCCCCCGTGACAATACTGATTTCGGTTAAGTAAGATTCTTCAGGCGATTTATGCAAATCTTCCCATAAAGCACCTTCAAGTTTCTTCTGATTCTTTCGAATGGCTTTTTTTAGTTTTCGAAGTTGCTCTAATCTAAAATCAATATCCTTTGTCTTGTTGGTTGAAAAAAAATCCCTTTGACTTTCAATATGCTGAACGATAGTATCTCTTGATGTTTCTTCCATTGTTGTACATTTTTTTAATGTTACTATTTTTTGCGACCTGTGAAATGCTCCATTGTTTTGTAAATTCCGAGAACCTCTCCTGCGAACCAATCAAAAACATTAATAGACATTACAGCTTGACCAAAACGTGTAACTCTATAAATATAACCAGGAATACTAATCATTTTTTTATTTTTTTCAATCGCTTTAATAATGGTTAATGCTGCTACTTCAGGCTCCAAAATTGGGATTTTAGATTTTACACCATCAAACATTCCTGTATTGATATAGTAGGGCATTATTGTAGTAACATTCACTTTTTTATCCATTTGCTTCATCTCCAAACGTAAACTATCAGACCAGCCGATGAGTGACCATTTGCTTGCTGCGTAAACAGACATTTTAGGATTTGAAACTATTCCACCAGATGAAGCAATATTGCAAATATTTCCTGAATTTTGATCCAACATATCATCAAGAAAAGCCTTCGTTATAAACATGGGTGCATTTGCATTAATGTCCATTGTCTTCGAAATATCGGATAAGGAGTGCTCGTTGAAATATTTACCCACAATTATTCCTGCGTTATTGATCACTACATCAACTACACCAATTTCTTGCTTTACTTTTTTGGCAGTTTCTTGTATTTGTTCAACCTTAGAGATATCTACATTGTAGCCATAAACTTTTCCTTTGTCAGAGAATTGCAATAGGGTCTCATCAATACTTTCTTGATTAATATCCCAAATGATAACTTTGGCTTTTCGTTCTAATAGTAAACGAACCATTATTCTGCCAATTCCGGATGCTCCTCCGGTAATTAAAACTATTTTGTTTTCTAAATTTCTCATCTCTACATAATTTGGTTATTATAAAGACAAAGTTAAAGGGCTAATCTTCCAATGACGATAACATTTGTTATCAGTTTTATTTTACTATTGAGAATTTTTTAATCTGCTGAGATGCACAGAACTAATATTAAGATAAGATGCAATGTAGTGCTGGGGAATCCGTTGTAGAATATTCGGAAACTTTCTAATGAGATTGTTATACCTCACAATTGGACTTTGGGTGTAAATAGCTTGAATATTATCATTGAAAATAAAGAAATACTCTTCGGCAAGTAACCTGCCAAGTTTCTCTCCGTTCGCAAGAATTTTATAACCATCGTGCAGCATTTCAAACGACATTAAAACAATAGTTGTATCTTCCAATGCTTGAATGGAATAGTTAGAAGGGATTTTCTTTAAAAAACTTTCATAATCGGCCGAAAAAGTATTTTCAAATGAAAAATGAAATGTCTTCTCTTCTCCATTGTTATCCACAAAAAAAACCCTTAACAATCCATCTACCACAAAAAAAACATCGCGGCAAATATCCCCTTGGCTAAGGATTATTTCCTTTTTCATGATTTCTTTTACCTGAAATTTAGAAGAATAGGACATCCATTCTTCGTTACTAATTTCAATATAATGTGAAATTACTTTCTTTATTTTTTCAAGTTCATTATACATTTTTAAAATTTATGAGGTTCTCTTCTTTTTATAGCTACCAAGGGTTGGGTATTTGAAAAGTTGCGATTTAAAATGCCCAAAATTTCGGTTAATAACTGAACTTAAAAGATAACTAAAATCTTTAATTTAGCATTGAACCCTTTATTTTATGTACCGTGTTAGTTGTAGTTTTTTTCTGCGCAACGATTGAATATACCATTGGAATTTTATTATCTAAATGTTTAATTCTAAATTTTTTAGGTTCAAATTCAAGCATATTACGGAAAACATTGAACGGCGAATAATCGTATTCTTGAAAATCATTAATGTTCATTGAACTGGCGAGCAAACTTCCAATAACTTCACTCAAACTATGATTCCAAGTTACATAAGACTGTGAAATTTCGGCATCTTTATCTGAGTAAGTTCCGTTTTCTGTTTCAACTATTGGTGCTACGTTTAAATAATTGTAACCAATTTTTTCGAAATTATCATCGAACATCCAAACTACAGGATGGAACTCTACAAATATGAATTTTCCATTTTTTTTTAAGAATTTCGAAATTAATTTTCCCCATTTGTCTAAATCAGGCAACCACGTTATAGTTCCATAACTCGTGAATACAATGTCGAATTGTTTGTCAAGATGATTTTCCAATTCATACAAATCACAACATATAAATTGCGTGTTTGCATTTGTTTCTCTGGCAATTTTTACTGCACTTTCGATTGCTTTGTCTGACAAATCAACTCCCGTAACTTCCGCTCCAAGTCGGCTTAAAGAAATGGTATCTTGTCCGAAATGACATTGCAAATGTAGAACGGTTTCTCCTTTTATATCTCCAAGTAATTCTAATTCGATTGGGTTTAATGAAGTTTCTCCTTTTAAAAAATCTTGAAGATTATAAAATTCCGAAGTCAAATGAGTATCAGTTCTATTATTCCATGAGTGTTTGTTAATTTAGATATAATTTTGTTCTGGATTCATATTTCTATTTATTCTAAAGATTTCAGTCGGTTCTGGAAATTACATACAACGTTTGGTGTAAGAATAGTTGCGTGGGTTAAACACCTAAAATAACAAAAATTGACCGAACCTGTGAAAATTCTGCAGGAATTTTCAAGTAGGCGAGAACTAGAAATTATTTTTACACAATGTTATAAACCGTTTTATTTCACGTAATCTTTGTTTTCAATATCTAATGAATTCAGTTTTATTTTAAGCACCCAAAAAGATTCCTTACTATATTCTATGTCAATAATATCTCCAATCTTAATTTTGTCAAAAACACTTTGTTTTACTTGATAATGTTTTATATCATTATTTCCCTCAAATTCTAATTCATAATAATTCGTTGCTTCTCTACCTCTTGTCTTAATATTTTTATTTAAGACTATTACTTTTGTAACAATTTTAATTCTGTTGTTTAAATCTTTCCTCGAATTGTTTCCAAATATCATATCAAAGACGGTATAACCAGTTATAGCAAAGAAAAAATATGCAATAATCTTTAGAAATATTGGAGTCGAAGATTCCATAAAGTAAATAATAACGCCAAGAATAATAAAGGCAATAAAAAAAGCTATATTGGATTGATTTCTTTTGGACTTAATTTTATTAATGTCATCTTCTGTACAATTTAATTCAAATTTCTCCATTTAATTTATAGTCGATTTCTTTCAGGAAAGTTCAGATTTTTTAATGGTTTACAACGTCAGTCTGTGATAAAACTTGCGTTATGCTCTTTCAAAAATAGTCGATTTATTTTATTTAAAGCAAGAAAAGTTATATATTTAATAATAAAACATATCATAGGAATACCGCGCAACCAAATGCGTTTGTAGTTTAGAAGATACTATTTCCTCAGAAAATCCTATTCAGTTTATAGAAGCTTTTGTAGCAGCTTTATCTTTAGAAGCGTTGGGTTTTTCGGTTCAAACTATCAAAAGCGAAGGTGATCCCAGTTTTGATACTAAAATTCCCCTTAAATTGTATCTGTATGGGTATTTAAATGGACTTCGCAATTCTAGAAAAGGTTGAGAAGAAACTTTTTTTGCCAAAATTTCCTTGTTGCAGAACAGGCAATTTACACCGAATATTGGTTTTTGATCAGCGTGGTCTGCCTCCTTGGTATCTTGGCGATAGCCAAAGCTCAATTCCCTGTACAAATTAACTTAATGGGTAAGGCAATTTATGCCCAATCCCGAAGCTTGGAGTGAAGGAAATCATTATAAAAACCATTATGTTTATACTGCAAAAAAAAAGAGGCGTTTTAGCCTCTTGTAATATCTCCAATAATTTTACGATAACTCCATAGTGTTGACAGTATGTAATCGATTCCGTTCAACCGCGGGTTCATTGTTGGCTTTTCAAGCCCAACTAACCCTTAGTTGTTGGTGGCAGTTTTTTATTCAATTGCTTTAATAAATTTTTTCATTTCGTCCATTTTGCCAACTGTAATTCTTGTCCATTTACCTTGTTCTTCATATATTCTTACTCCTTCAATATTATTATTTTCTAATTGTTTGAAATAATGCTTTTTGTAGTTGGAAAGTGAAAAATATATAAAATTTGTATTTGAAGAAATGCACTCACAATTTAATTTTTTGAGTTCGCTAATAGTATATTTTCTTATATTTTTATTTAGTAAATAGCAATTTGAAACAAATGTATCATCTTTCAAAGAAGCTATAAGAGAACTTAATTCTTTGAATCTTTATATTTTTTATTCACTAAAAAACTAACTTTATCATTAAATTCTTGCTCGGTTAATAAACCAATAGTTTTTGATTTTGTTAGTAAGTTATATTCCTCTGTTTCTTTTAGATCTGCCTTTTTTTTATGTTGTTTTGTACTTAATAAATTTAAACTTAATAGAGTATCTAAATCATCTAATTTTTCGTTGTGCCTATTTTCAAGTCGTTCTTTTATTTCCACTGTTATATCTTCTTTTATACCTATAATGGAGTATTTAAAAATTAAATAGCAATATGGTAAAAATGAATAATAATAGGAATAATAGGTCAGAGAATCCCTTCTTTTAGTGTAGAAAGGGATCGCTAATCCATTTACATCTTCTAACAAATAAAACACGTAACTAACTAAAAAAAAGATTAAAATTTTAGAAATTGAATTATTGTCACTCTTAATATCATTGTATAAATTATAAATGATTACCAGTGAAGAGCAAAAGTAAAGTAAACCTAAATATTCCTCTAGTTGTTTTGCATCGTAGTAATCATAAGGATTGGTATTGTCAACTTTATTAAATTGCACTTGTAAAGCCAGCTTGATAAGGAAAAAAATGAGGATTTGAACTATAACGAGTACTGGTAGTTGATGATCTTTTTTATAAATAATGTTTTTCATAGTTGCAATTCGTTCAAAGATTTCATGTGTCTGTAGTGTAGGTAATTTTTGTGTCTTACTAATTTATTTCAATGTAAACTTTTATATTGTTTTATAGTTCCCTCTCATAAATACTAGATAGTTAATTACAAAATCTTTTATATCCAGTACAAGCATCATTGTTTCCTAAATTACATGCTTTTTTAAAGTATAAACAAGCGTTAGGCTTATCATTCATTTTTCCATAAATTATAGCTGCTTTCATAGTTGCATCGATATGATTAGAATTTAATTGTATTGCTTTTTTAAAATTTAATAATGCATTTTAATAATCTATTTTTTTTTGATAGATGTTGCCTTTGATATAGTAAGAATCTGAGTTATTTGGGTTTAATTTTATAGATTTATTTATCTGTACTAAGGCATTGTCATAATCTCCATTGATTAATAATTTTAATGCAGAATTGTAGTTTGTCTCATAATCAGTTTTTTTTGAAGATCCTTGGCTATAAGATGAACTTATAAATACCGTACATAAAAGTAGTAAGGTTAAAATCAATTTTGTTTTCATATTTTATTATTTTAATTTTTCGATTTCTAAATCTACGCCCGATGCATTCCAATATATTTTTGTTGATGATATTTTTGTAAAATTTACTGTAGTGGTAATGACACCATTATTGGCTATTATGGAAACTTCATAAGTTGTAGAAGTTGATTTGTCTTTACCCGATAATCCGCCTTGACCTTGTTTGGATCAAGAACAAAACTTGGGGATTAAGCAAATAACTTAGTTAATCTAAATAGGAAGAAATCAACTTTTCTGACTCCTCTAAATTGATTTCTGAATGCTTTTATTTTAGCATTAAAGGATTCCGCAGAAGCATTTGTACTTCGTTTATCAAAATAGTTTAATATAGAATGATAGTTTATTTTTACAGTATTCATAATGGTGTTAAAGCTCTTAATCCCTAAGTTTTCTACATCATTATACCAATGCGCTAATTTTGTAATAGCAACAGTTTTATCTGTATTGTTGTTGTAAATGTTGCGTAAATTTTGACTTAAATAATAAACAGTTTTAATTTCCGGATTTTCTTCAAATAATATTATAGCTCTTTCTTTTTGACTTTCACTCCATTTATTAGGACTTTTATACAATAGAAATCTACTTCTTGTTAGTAATTGTTTGGCTGTATCTCCATTTGAAAATTCTCTAGAAATAAATGACGCTTTATTTAGTTTACCTTCAGTTATAGCTGATTTTTCTTGATCTAAAGCATCCCATTTTAATCTAATTCGGACTTCTTGTACAGCTTCTAATGCTAGTTTTTGAACATGAAATCTATCGGTTACTTGTTTTGCTTTTGGAAAGGATTTTTTCGCAATTAATTTCATACTATTGGCCATATCCAGGGTGATTTCTGTAACTTGATTACGTTTTTTAAAATCTATTTTCTGTAAATGGTTTATAACAACCTCTGATTTAGTTCCCGCAATAATAACTACAATAGATCCTTTTTTTCCTTTGCCTGCCTTGTTGGTGACTACTGTATAAAGTTCTCCCATTGATAGGTTTACTTCTTCTATGGATAAATGACTTCCTATATTTTCGGGAAAAATAAGCCATTCACTCGCATGTTCGAGTTGCTCCCACGTAGAAAAGTTACTAAGATGTTTTTTGTATTGTCGTTGTAGTTTTTTACCATTCACACCAAAGAAAAAACCTATAGTATGACAGTCGTTTGCTTTAGTATCTATTAATTTCTTTTAAAAAATCCGCAAACTCATGAGTCATGCGGGTACCTTGTGCTACTATATTCCAATCACGCTGGATTATTTCTTGAGATTGTTTATCTGTCCAGCGTCGTCTTTTAATGTGTAAGTAAACAAGTTTTCCTCGCAGTGGAAAATCTTGAATAGTAATCTCATTTAAGAAACCTTTGGACACAAGTTGTCTGTTGTTATATTCTTTTGGAGGAGTACTTTTTTCTTCAAAGAATAGATGCATTTTCTCTTGTTCGATTTTGGTATTGACTAAATCAAAGTGTTCTACAATTAATTCAGGAAGGATCAGTTTTAAAAGTTCTATGTAATTCTCCAAAGCTTTTTTTTTAATCAGCTAATTTAGGAAATCTTTGATTTCCCCCCAACTTTTAGGATTGATCCGTTCTTACCTTAATGATAAATAGGTAATAGGTTTAGCAAGTAATTTTGAGGATTTAATTATCAATTACAATTCTAAGTAATTAATTGTACATAAATAGTACAATTTATAAAATAAAAAATCCCTAAAACACTGATAATCAGTAGTGTTAGGGATTTAATTTGTGACCTTGACTGGATTCAAACCAGTAACCTCTTGAGCCGTAATCAAGTGCGCTATTCAGTTGCGCCACAAGGCCATTTGCAAGTGGTTGTAATAACCTGATTGCGGGTGCAAATATAGGGTTATTTGTGTAAATTGCAAGTGTAAATTTATAAAAAATAGAAAATTATGTCTTTAAAAAATTATATACGTGATATTCAAGGTTTTCCAAAAGAAGGAATTTTGTTTAAAGACATTACGCCGCTTCTTATTGATCCAAAAGCCACACAAGATTGTGTGAAAATATTAGTTTCGACTGTAAAAAACCTCAAAATTGATAAGGTAATAGGAGTGGAGAGTCGGGGATTTTTCTTTGGAACATTGATTGCGCAAGAATTACAAGTTGGGTTTATTCCAGTGCGAAAACCCAATAAATTACCATACGAAACCATTTTTGCTACTTACGATTTAGAATACGGTACTGATACATTAGAAATTCATATCGATGCGATTCAAAAAGGAGATCGAGTTTTAATACATGATGATGTTTTAGCAACTAGCGGAACTATAAAAGCAGTTTGCGAATTAGTAGAGCGATTGGGTGGTGAAGTGGTGCAATGCAATTTTATTATGGAATTATCTTTCCTAAAAGGAAGAGATAAAATCATAGATAAATCCATATTTGCTGCAATAACCTATTAATCAATAGCTCTTGTAGTGACATAGTATCGAAAACCGATAATAGCCATTTGCCATTTTTTCGCTTTTGCTAAATCCAATCGCTGTTTGGTAAAACTAGGAAGTATAAGTCTGTTGATTTGAGCTAAAATTTTGTACATATTTTTTTTCAAAGATATAAAAAAAGACGGTCTTACGTCGAGACCGTCTTTAGTAGCATATTATTGTTTTTTCTTTGTGGTGACCTTCATCACTTTTTCATTTGTTGCTGATCTAATGATATCGATACTATCAATTAAATTAGGACTAAGTTTATCCAATTCTGTTTTGGTCGATTTCTTGCCATCAATGTAAATTTCAGCATCTTCTGGTATGGTATTCAATTTGCTATTATCCTTTTTTAAAGTCTTCAAGACCTTTTTTAAAGTAATCTCTAAGACACCATTTACAGCATCATTGCCATATTTATCAGTGGCACTCTTTCCTTTTATGACATTTACTGATGCAATTGTATCAGGATCAATATCGTCTACTTTAAGTTTTGGATCTGCTTTTTTGCCGTCTATAATTAATAAGGCGTTTGTCTGATTAATTTCAATATTTTTTTCTGCCTTATTACTGGTTGTTGATTTTTTAGTAGTAATTTCATGAGCACCATTTTTCCCTTCTTCACCATATTTAAGCATTGCCTCTTTTGGATCCAAGATATTTCGAGTGTCAAAAACTTCATTAAAGGATATCTTGATTGGTGTGCCTTTTACTTGTTTTGTTCCATTTAAGACAATTAGATATTCTTTTCCGTCTTTAGACATCCCATTTAGACTCCATGAATTGTTAGGTTGGGTGTCAGCAATGATCTCGTCAAGTGGCTGCTCTTTCTCAGATCCATTTTGAATCATATTAATATGGTTAATATGTTGACTTAAGTGTATATTCTCCTTAGTATTTGATTGAAAACCAAAGTTAAAGTTTCCTGATTTTTCTTTTACTACAAAAACAGCAAATGGTTTAATGGGGCCTTCTTCTTTCACTGAATATACTTTTTTAACACCTTCATTGTTTTTTAAAGTAACTTTAATGGCAATGATTTCGTTGTGACTGTTTACTTTTATTTGAGAAAAGTACATGTCAATATCGAATTCTTGTTTGAAAAATTCTCTTTCATCATTTAGTGCTTTTTCAGTTGAACTTGCGTTAACATCGAGAACTACTTTATCTATAGAAGCTATAGCATTTTCGTTAGTGATTTTTTCTTGTGCAATTACTTCTATTTGAAATAGCATTACAAAGGCAACTAGTGCAGGTATTACAAAGGCGTACTTCCAAGAATTTCTTTTTTTTGATTGAGTTTTGTTTAACATAACGATTCGTTTTTTGATTAATGATTGATAAAAATGATTGGTGATGGCAACGCAGTGTTCCTGTGTTGTTATTTTTAAAAGAGTGATTTGGTATGATTTTTTGTCTTCTATTTTTGTTGTAGCTTCCTGATCTGCAATAAACTCTAGATTTTGTACAATGGCTTTTTTATAAAACCAAACGACTGGGTTGAACCAAAAAAGAATGCAAAATACTCGCGATATAAGCACATCAAGAGTATGATTTTGATCACAATGGATTTTTTCGTGTTCTAAAATATTATTTAGCTCTTGCTGATTGTATAAACTAGAATTGTAAACAATGATTTTAAAATAAGAAAATGGAGCAAGGTTTTCAGTAGTGTCGATAAGTTTGTAATCAGTCTGATTCTGCAATGTTTTGTTCTTCAAAATAGCGTTTAAACTATAGAAATCGCATAGAAACTTTGCCAATAATAAAAAAGCACCAAGACCATAAACTAGCAATAGAAGTAGATACCAATTCATTTCTAAGTCTTTATTATTAGCCGAAGTAGCTATAGGAATTTCTGACCAATCGATCGTATTTGCACTTGCCTCCACAAGTACCGTTTTTGTAAAAACTAGTAAAGGCAACAATATAGCAGTAAATAAGCCCAATTGTAAAAACCAGCGATTACCGGTAAAAAATGTTTCTTTACGCAATAGAAAATGATATGCTAAAAAAAATAATACAATTAGTCCGCTGGATTTGATAAGGTATATAAATAATGCTTCCATAATTAAACTTGATTTTAGTAAAAATTGTTTTAAGTGAGCATAATTTTATTCTTTTTTATCCTCGATCATAGCTAATATTTCTCGGAGTTCAGCAGCTGAAATTTTTTCTTCTTTCGCAAAATGCGAAACCATATTTTTATACGAACTGTTAAAATAATGATCTATTGCAGTATTCATAAAACGCTTTCTATAGGATTCGATGCTCACAACAGGAAAGTATTGATGCGTATTTCCAAAAGCATTATGATCAACAAACCCTTTTTCTTCAAGATTTCGAACAATCGTAGATAAAGTGTTGTAATGTGGTTGATCCTCTATAATTTCAGCCATGACCTCTTTTACAAAAGCTTTTTTGAGCTTCCATATAATGTGCATGATTTCTTCTTCTTTGTTTGTTAATTTTTGCATTGCTATATATTTTGTCATCCTAAACGTAGACGAATGACAAACATACAACTATATTTATAGTTTACAAACTATATTTATAGTTTACAAACTATATTTATAGTTATTAAACTAATTTAATAGTTTTATGAGTTTTTAAACTTAAAAATCATCTTGTTTTACTTTTTGATAGTATGAAAATTAGGTCGCGTGAGGGATAGTAGTGAAAATCCTTTTTAGTGCGTGAGCAATAAAAAGATTCTAACGAATAGCCCGACAGCATTCAAAAAAGGGGCTAAGTAAGCTGTAAGTTGCTAAGCCCCTTTTTTTAATGGGGTCACGCCCAAAGGATTATTATTTTTGTTCTGATTTAACGAGTTTCTGTAGCCAAATACAACCAGCAACCGACAGTATTCCTAATGTTCCCATCACAAACCAGTTGGATTGATACCCAAAGTTAGCTATTATTTCAAGTCCTGTTTTTGAACTAGCAATATGTGCTAAACTAAAACTCATGGTAAAAAGAGCCATGTAACGACCTTCATGACCTTTTGGAGCTCTACTCAATGCAAATGAATTAGAGAAAGGAAATATGAACATTTCGCCAAAAGTGATAAAAAGGATACTTACGACAAGCATTCCTGCCCAAATATTAATTAATAGTACATAAAAACTGATCGACATAAGTAAACAGCCCCAAAGTATAATTTTGAGCTTATCAATATTTTTTCGCTGGCTGATGCTTACGATTGGCATTTCTAAAAAGAAAATTAGTAGACCATTAAGTGACAATAATAGACCACTTTGGAATTCAGTAAGTCCAAATTTTTCGTTGTGGTACAGCGGCAATGTCGTAAATAGTTGAAAGAAAAGCATGGCTGTGATAAAGCACACAAATAGGAAAATCCAGAACACTTTGTCTTTAAAAACAGATACTGGAATTTCGGTGACACTTTCTGAAACATTTAAGTCAGCTGGTTTTTTTCGCTCTTTTACAAGTACTGTAAAAATTAAAATAGACACAATGCAGGAGGTACCATCAACCCAAAAAAGTCCGCTATATCCTAAATTCATAATGATCAATCCTCCTAAAGCTGGTCCAGCAGTAAAGCCTAAATTGACTGCAAGGCGAACGAGAGTTAGTGCTCTGGTTCGATTTTCGGGTTTGGCATAAGTCCCTAGTGACACAAACATAGCCGGACGAAACATGTCAGCAACGGTCATTATAAAAAACATAGCAAAACACAATCCCCAGAAAGTACGAACATATTGCACGGCAAACAATAGCAATCCACTAGTAAATAAGCTGAATACCATTATTTTATAAAATCCTATCTTGTCAGAAAGTTTACCTCCCAGCCACGAACCCAACATGGAACCAAAACCAAAACAGACCATGATCCAACCCACTTGTTCATAAGAAAAATTGAGATCTTCCTTTAAATATTTAGATAAAAACGGCAAAACCATGGTGCCCGCTCTATTAATAAAGGTAATCAAAGTCAAGATCCATATCTCTCTAGTGAATCCTCGGTAGTTATTTATGTAGCGTTGAAAAGCGGTTTTGAACATAAGTTGTATTTCTGTTTTGCAAATTTACAAAGTTTTTTAGGAGCTATTTCCAGCTATTCGCTACAATCTTTTATTTTTTTAAAAAAAAATAAAAGGATTTCCTCTGCTATCTGGGCTACGGTTTCCTGCTTTTAACATGATTTTTTAAAGTTTGTAATTCATAAAATAAGATAATGTCAAGCTAATTTTCAAGCAATTATTAATCAGTGTTTACAACTACTGTCCTGTTTTTGTCAAATTATAGGATTCATAATTAGGGACGATTTCTAAAAAAAGTTTCATGCTTTCTTACATTAATGATAACCTAAATAATCTGTAAAATTTCATTACTTATAACGGCAAATCCTAATCATTATTGGTTTAATTATGCAATCATAACTTTGTGTCATTGTAAACTTTAAACTATTTTTGTATCAAAACTTCAAAATGAGAATACTACTGCTTTTTCTTTTTTTTTTTCCTTTAACATTTTGTTTCAGTCAGCAAAAATATGATTTGGCTTCAGTTACTCAATTCCAAAACGACTTAAACGCCGAATATGCTGATGCCAAAACAAGTCCGCTACTAACTGAGGATGTAGGAAATTTTAAAAGTTTAGATTTTTATCCCGCAAATGAAGATTTTTTTGTGGTTGCTAAATTTGTGCGTACAAAAAAAGAGAAACCCTTTGAAATGAAAACCACTACTCATAGGAAACCTATATATGTTAAATACGGTGAAGTATTTTTCACGATCCAAGGACTAGATTTCAAATTAAACGTGTACCGCAATATTGCCCTATCAAAACAAAAGAAATACAAGAATCATTTATTTTTACCTTTCTCTGATCTGACATCAGGTAAAGAAAGTTACATAGGAGGGAAGTATATTGATCTAGAAATTCCTAAAGGAAATACTGTCGCCATTGATTTTAATACTTCTTACAATCCATATTGCGCTTATAACTATAAATATTCATGTCCTATTGTGCCGTTAGAAAACGATTTGAATATTGAAATAAAAGCGGGCGTTAAAAAATTTCATATTTAATGGAATTCTTTAATTTACATACGCACAAATTTATAAAACAAGCTAATATTTTAGAATTAGTCAATCAGTATCCACAGGATTTTGATGGTACAATTCCATTTTATTCTATTGGAATTCATCCTTGGTACATCTTGGAAGAAAGGGTAGAAACTGATCTTGCAATAATTGAAAGTAAACTAAAGGACACTAATTGTATAGCTATTGGAGAATGTGGTCTCGATAAACGAATTGAAGTTCCTATGGAATTACAGCAAGTGGTTTTTGAAAGGCAATTGCTGTTGGCACAAAAGGGCAATAAAGCAGTGGTGATTCATTGCGTAGCGGCATTTCAAGAAGTTATCGAAACTAAGAAAAGATTAAACATCTCAGTTCCAATGATTATTCATGGATTCTCTAAAAACAACCAAGTAGCGCATCAATTGATTTCAAATGGTTTTTATATCTCTTTTGGAAAATATTTACTACTAAATAAAGATTTAGAGGAAGTTTTTAAGAGCATACCTGACGATAAATTGTTTTTAGAAACAGATAATATAGAGGAGGGGATTGAAGCCGTGTATCATTTAGCTGCAAAATATAAAGGAATATCCATTGCTGAACTGCAGCATTTAATTAATAAGAATTTCAAGAGTGTATTTTAAATATCATAACACACTTTTGAAAATTTGAACTTAATAAACTTATTTGTAAACAATTAGTACTATAAATTAAACAATATTTCAAATAGAAAAGGTACGTGATAACAGTAAAGGCTTTGCATTATTAAATTTAGATAGTAAAAATATAATCCCAATGTCTCCGAATCTTCGTGGTAAATAAATTGTAGGCTAATTTAAATATTGGTCAAATTAATAAATAAATTAATAAAAATAAATTTTTAAGTTTTAGCAACTTAATGACAAAAAGTAGATAATGGCAAAGTGGTTAGAAAGAAGCGAACTTCTTTTCAAAAAAGAAGGTATTGATAATTTAAAAAAAGCTAATGTTTTAGTTGTAGGGCTTGGAGGAGTAGGTTCTTTTGCAGCAGAATTTTTAGCGAGAGCAGGAGTAGGAAATATGACAATTGTAGATGGAGATGTTGTTGATATTACCAACATAAACAGGCAATTAATAGCCTTACATTCTACTATTAGTCAATCGAAAGTTACTTTAGTAAGCGATCGATTAATGGATATCAATCCAGAATTAAATCTAACTCGAATAACTGAATTTCTTTCGCCAGAGCGTGCTTTTGAAATTGTTTCAGAGGATTTTGATTACGTTTTAGATTGCATTGATAGCGTTACACCGAAATTAAATTTAATCATTGGAGCCAAGCGAAAAAGAGTTAAAATCATAAGTTGTATGGGAGCTGGTGGCAAAGTGGATGCTTCAAAAGTTAAGGTCGCAGATATTGGAAATACAGAGAACTGTTTTTTAGCGAAAACAATTCGCAAACGTTTAAAAGAGGTTAAAATTGATAAATTAAAGGTCGTTTTTTCATCAGAAATTCAGGATGAAACTAGTTTAAAAATGACAGATGGAGCTAACTATAAAAAATCATTCTACGGAACAAATAGTTATATGCCAGGATTATTCGGACTCTACGCAGCGGAAACTGTGATACGCTATTTGCTCAAAAAGGAGTAAATCGTGATGCGTGAACCGTGAATGGTGATCAACTGGGTGCTAATTTAATTTTTTAATGGTGGTTATATCTACTTTTTAAAAAGAATTTTTGGTAATAAAATATTTTTGCTTTTGTAGAAAATGACCACCAAGTGATAGCGTAAAAAAACTTTGCGCCTTTGCGGCAAAATAAAAAACAAATACTAACATAAAAAAGACTTGTGCCTTTATGCCTTTTTGGCAAAAAAATAACAATGATACATACAGTGATTTTTGACATGGACGGAGTAATTGTCGATACAGAGCCCGTTCACCGTTATGCCTATTTTAAACAATTTGCAGAACTAAATATTAATGTTACTGAAGAAATGTACACTTCCTTAACGGGTTCATCAACGCGAAATACATTCCAAAAATTAAAGGAAATCTTTACCATCGAAAATGAAGTAGAAGATTTAATTCAGCGTAAAAGAACTATCTTTAATGATGCTTTTGACAGCAAAGCGGATCTTACATTGCTTGAAGGAGTAGAAACGCTAATTAAAAATTTACACGAAAACGGCATTCAATTGATACTGGCTTCCTCCGCGTCAAAAATAACCATAAGTCGGGTTTTTGACAGATTTAAACTGCATGATTACTTTACCCATATTGTAAGTGGCGAGGACTTTCCCAAATCAAAACCACATCCAGCAATATTTGAATATGCCGCTAGCTTATCTATTGCACCTATGGAAAATTGTTTGATTATTGAAGACAGTACAAACGGCGTCATAGCTGCTAAGGCCGCTGGGATATATTGTATCGGTTATAACAGTATCCATTCAAAATCTCAAGATTTATCGCAAGCAGATTTTGTTATAGATCATTTTAATCATTTAAATTTTGAAAATATAAAGAATATCGAATCGAAATTAAGAACTTGTTAACATATTTACACAACTGAATTTGTATTTTTGGCAGTCATAAAAAAATCAAAAACATGAAGAAAATAATTATTGTTTTAGCAATTATGCTAGCAAATTTTACAATTGAAGCACAAATTAAAACGCCTCAGTCTAGTCCAAAGGCAACCATTATGCAATCTGTAGGATTGACTGATGTTGAGATCAATTATTCTAGACCAAGTGCAAGAGGAAGATCTGTATTTGGTAATTTAATCCCCTTCGGTAAAGTATGGAGAACTGGCGCAAATGAGAATACTACTATTTCTTTTAGCGATGATGTAATGATCGATGGAAAAACGTTGAAAAAAGGAAAGTATTCTTTGTATACTGTTCCAAAGGTGGAGAGCTGGGAAGTAATTTTCTATAAAACTACTGATAACTGGGGTAATCCAGAAGAATGGAAAGAGGAGAATGTTGCACTCAGAACTATGGTTAAAGCCGAAGTTCTCAACAAAAGCTTAGAAACTTTTACGATAGGAATTAGTGCGTTGAATGATAATTTTGCTTATTTAGAAATGTCATGGGAGAATTCGTATGCAGCACTAAAATTTGAAGTTCCTACACAACAAAAAGCGACTGCTAATATTGCAAAAGCCTTAGCTGGTCCTGCGTCAGGTGATTATTTTGCTGCAGCTCAATTTTTGTTTCAGTCTAACGGAGATAATGCAAAAGCATTAGAATACGTAAATAAATCATTGGACATGGTTAAAGACAAACCATTTTGGTACAACCGATTGAAATCTCTAATTCAAGCAAAAGCTGGAGATAAAAAAGGTGCAATTGAAACTGCAAAAGTATCACTTGCGGCAGCAGAAAGTGCAAAGAATCAAGATTATGTAAAAATGAATAAAGATAGTATCGCAGAGTGGAGTAAAAACTAAATACTGCTAATTACCTCTTTTTTTAAAGCCCGTTTCGAATTTCGAAACGGGCTTTTTGTCATTCACCAACAACAACCTTAAATGAATTGCTTAAGACTTTACTAATTTCTAAGTATTGTGTAGAATAAAAATATCTGATATCAATTATTTTTCATTTATTTGCTAGATAAATTTAACAAGATGAAAAACCTTCGTTTCGCAGCCCTATTACAGCTAGCTTTTATTTTCGGATTTACTTCTGTTTGGGCACAAAAAAAATCAAATGATAACGCTCCGGCAAGCGTATCAAATTATAATTATAATGATGCCTTTTCGCCATTTTTTTATTCTAAAAATGGAACATCAACACGATCGGCTAGTGGTCAACCTGGTCCTGAATATTGGCAGAATAGAGCTGACTATGAGCTCACAGCAAAATTAAATGAAGCTAACAATGAAATTATTGGCTCGGGAATTATTACCTACACTAACAATAGTCCAGATAAATTATCTTTCGTGTGGATGCATCTAGACCAGAATTTATTTAAAGAGGATTCACGAGGTAATGCAGTTATTCCTTTAACCGGAAGTAGAAATGGGGCGCGAGGTCAGATCTTTGAAGGAGGTCACAAAATTAAATCGGTAAAAATAATTAGTACCGTAAAAGGAAAATCGACTGAAACTGATGTTAAATATGCAATTTCAGACACGAGAATGCAAGTTTTTCTTCCGCAGGCTGTTAATCCAAAAGGTGGATCAGTAAAAATAAAAATTGATTTTTCATATATTTCACCATTGGAAGGTTCTGATAGAACTGGAGTACTTGAAACAAAGAATGGTAAAATTTTTACAATTGCACAATGGTATCCTAGAATGTGTGTTTATGACGATGTTCGCGGTTGGAACACTAATCCATATTTAGGAGCATCTGAATTTTACTTAGAATATGGCGATTTCGATGTAAAAATTACAGTTCCTTCTAATCATATTGTGGTTAGTTCAGGTGAATTACAAAATCCTACGACTGTTTATTCTTCAGTAGAACAACAACGTTTAGCTCAAGCAAAACAGAGCGATAAAACTATAGTTATTCGTTCAGCCGAAGAAGTTGCAAACGTTACGAAAAGTGCTGCTACATCCGTGAAAACATGGAATTATAAAATTAAAAATGCGCGTGATTTATCGTGGGCATCTTCTGCAGCTTTTATTTTAGATGGAGCTAAAATAAACTTACCAAGTGGTAAAAAATCACTTGCATTATCAGTATATCCTGTTGAAAGTGCTGGAAATGATGCGTGGGGACGTTCTACAGAATATACAAAAGCGTCAATAGAAAATTATTCAAAAAGATGGATGGAATATCCGTATCCAGCAGCGACAAACGTTGCAGGAAATGAGGGAGGAATGGAGTATCCAGGAATTGTTTTTTGTAGTTGGGAATCTAAAGGAGCTGATTTATGGGGAGTTACAGATCATGAGTTTGGTCATATTTGGTTTCCTATGATTGTGGGGTCTAACGAAAGATTGTTTGGTTGGATGGATGAAGGTTTCAACACTTTTATAAACTCATTGAGTTCTGCTGATTTCAACAATGGCGAATATAAAGAGCCAAAAGCGGATATGCATCAACGAGCAGAGTATTATACTAGTCCTTCTCTTGAAACAATAATGTCTTCACCTGATAATATGAAGGAAGCAAATATTGGTCTTTTAAATTACTCTAAACCAAGTTCTGGATTAGTGATCTTAAGAGAGCAAGTACTGGGAGTAGAGCGTTTTGATCACGCATTAAAAACCTACATTGAACGCTGGGCATACAAACATCCGCAACCTGATGATTTTTTTAGAACCATAGAAAATGTTGCTGGAGAGGACTTAAGTTGGTTTTGGAGAGGTTGGTTTCAATATAACTGGCGCTTAGATCAAGGAATTACAGGAATAAAGTATGTGAAAAATGATCCAAAACAAGGTGTAGTAATTTCAATTGAAAATCTTGAAAAAATGGCTATGCCTGTAAATTTAGATGTTAAAACTAAAAGTGGAAAAATATCGCGTGTGACTTTACCGGTGGAAGTTTGGCAAAGAAATAAAGCGTGGTCGTTTAAATATGATTCTACTGAGGAAATAGAAAGTATCATTGTTGATCCTGAAAATGCTTTACCGGATAGTAATACTGCTAATAATATTTGGACTTCTGAAAAAGGATATATCGAAAAAGATATTATTTTAGATGGTTATTTAGGAACTTTTTCAACGAAAATGGCTCCAATAAAAATTACTTTTTCAGAAAAAAACGGTTTGCTAAATGTTTCTATTACAAACTATCCAAGTTTCTCCGTTGAAAATATAGGAAAAAACAAGTTTGAGTCTAAACAAGCCGGACTTACTTTTGAGTTTAATGAAAGTATGAATGAATTTGAAATGCTTGTGCCAGACGGCACTAAAGTACCATTTACAAAGGATAAGTAGGTTTTTGATACTTTGTAACATAAAAAAAAGACTTGCTGTATTTAAAACTGCAAGTCTTTTTTTTATCTATATTTTAATTATTCAGGTATTTGCTGACTTAAACAATGTAAAGTACCAAAACCCCAAATAAAATCCGTACAGCTTATTCCGATAATTTCTCTATCAGGAAAACATTCTGACAATATATTTAAGGCTACTCGATCATTAGAATCGTTAAATGTAGGGACCAATACAGACTTATTTAATATTAAGAAGTTAGCGTAACTTGCAGGTAATCTTAATTTTTCAAAATCTAGTCGTTTAGGCATCGGTAAAGCCACAATGATTGGAGATTTTCCATTTTCCAGTTTAGCATTTTGCAATCTTTTTAAATTGTCTTGCAAAGGTTGATAATTATGATCGTTTTTATCTGTCTCAACAATTGTAACAATAGTATCCTCATTTACAAAACGACATAAATCATCAATATGACCATGTGTATCATCGCCTTCAATTCCTTCGCCTAACCAAATCACATTTGTAATTCCAAGATATTCTTTGAAAACCGCTTCATAATCTTCCTTGGTAAAATTGGGATTCCGCACTTGAATTTCAGGATGCATCAAGCATTCCTCTGATGTCAATAGTGTACCTCTTCCATTCGTGTCAATTGCGCCACCTTCCACAATTACTGGTTTCCCATTGTACATAACTTGCGTTATTGGAATGTTCAAAAAATCAGCAACTTTAGCAGGAACATGTTTATCTAGTTGAATATTTTTATATTTTGCCCAACCATTAAAATTGAAATTTAAAGCTTCTCTTTCAGTTCCATTTTTAACGATAATAGGACCAGAATCACGCATCCAACTTCTATTCGTTTTTTGAATAATATAAGAAACTTTGCTCAGATCAATATGAGCAGTTTCAAGCATTACATTAACTTTTTCTTTTTGTATCTCATCAGCGACCATTAAAAATACTTCTTCAAATGTTGCCACTTTCTTGATAAATTCGACAAAAGCCCATTTAACTGCTTCGTATTTTCCTGGCCAATCATTTCCATTGTGTGGAAAACAAAGTAAAATCCCTTGTTGTTTTTCCCACTCAGCGGGAAATCTTCTATTTTTGATTTTGCTCATCATTAGTCGATTGCTCTTTTAGTAATATCGCCAAAAGCATCTATTCGTCGATCTCTAAAAAACGGCCAGTTCTGACGCACGTTTTCTTGCAAATCTAAATCAACTTCAGCAATTAAAATTTCTTCTTTGTCATGCGAGGCTTGTGCCAAAATTTCGCCTTGTGGTCCCGCAATAAATGAAGATCCCCAAAACTGTATTCCTGCCGTATCAGGCAAATATTGTTCTAACCCAATTCGGTTTGCCGCTGCAACATAAACTCCGTTTGCCACAGCATGTCCTTTCATCACACTCATCCATGCGTTATGTTGGTTTTCACCATATTCTTCTTTTTCTCCTGGATGCCAGCCAATAGCTGTTGGATAAAACAGCACTTCTGCACCTTGTAATGCTGTTAAACGAGCAGCTTCTGGATACCATTGATCCCAACAAATTAAGGTTCCTACTTTTCCTTTGTTAGTTAAAATCGTTTTAAATCCTAAATCACCAGGCGTGAAATAGAATTTTTCATAAAAATGAGGGTCATCTGGAATGTGCATCTTACGGTACAAGCCTGCCTCAGAACCATCTGTGTCTATAATATAGGCACTGTTGTGGTAAATTCCGGCCATTCGTTTTTCAAAGAAAGGAACAATGATGACAACACCTAATTCTTTTGCCAAAGCGCTAAAAGCGATAAAAGAAGTGCTGTAGAGTGGTTCTGCCAAAGCAAAATTATCTACATCTTCACTTTGACAAAAATAATGACTGCTGTACAATTCCGGTAAAGAGATTACTTCAGCACCTTGACTCGCAGCATCACGAACCCAATTAATACATTTTTTCAAGTTGTTTTTGGCAACATCGTTAAGGTTCAATTGAATAACTGCAATCTTATATTTTTTATTTGGCATGCTCTAATTTTTAGAATGCAAAAATAGTGAATTTTATAAAGAGTTGAAAATGGTAAAATTGAAAATGAATTGAAAAATAAGGAGTTGTTATTTTACGATGCTAATTTCAAGTTTGATCTTTCTCAAAAGAATGTTAATAAGTACTAATCTATAGTTAAACAGTAAATTAGGTTAGGGTAAACTACATGTTATGCCTACTTTTAGGTATGGAAAATATATTAGTAGCAGGTGCAAATGGCACCACAGGAAAAAAGATAGTGGCTATTTTAAATGAATCCAACAATTTTCACCCTATAGCCATGGTCAGAAAAGAGGAGCAACAAGCTTATTTTCAAGCTCAAAACATTGAAACTGTTTTGGGTGACTTAGAGGGTGATCTTTCTTCTGTTTTTAATCGACCGATTGATAAAGTAGTGTTCGCTGCTGGCTCTGCTGGGAAAAATGTTCTTGGAGTAGATCAAGAAGGAGCAAAAAAACTAATTGATGCCTCTAAAAAAGCAAACATTAAGAAGTTCGTGATGTTGAGTTCTATGGGAGCTGACAAACCAGAGGAAGCGACTCAATTGCAAGAATATTTAAAAGCAAAACACAACGCCGATGAATATTTAATAATAAGTGGTTTGGATTTTAGCATTGTTAGACCTGGTTCTCTAACTAATGAAGTTGCGCTAACTACCATTGAGCTGGAAGGAAAGTTAAATAAACATGGCGAAATCAGTCGGGATGATGTGGCGCAAACTTTGGTGCAAACATTAGATGATACCGTAGCTAGCAAGGCTACTTTTGAAATTATTAAAGGAGAAACTTTGATAGGCAAAGCACTTGAGAAAGTGAGTTAGATTGTCGAATCTTGATTAAATACTTAAACCATTATAGTGACAAATGATTATTCAAGTAGAACAAGTATTTAGTTTATAACGGTTGCCATTTCAGCGTTTTTTTATTCCTTTCTTTTTCTTCTATTTTATAGAAGTCTCAGATTTAGAGTAATGCTGAATCAAGAATGAGTAGTGTATCAAATGGTTATGACAAATTTACTTAAAAGAGAACACGATTAAATTTAAGGAATCAAATCAGAAAATGCGCTACTTTATCTTATAGTCGTTGATGATTATTTTAATTCCTTCTGCGTATGTTGTTACTTTAAAATCTGGAAATGTAGTTTTAAATTTTGAAGACTCAAAGATGTTATCAATCGCGTAGCGAGGCAGTAATTCCTGTGTTTCTTTAAGGTTTTTGTCAAAGAAGGAACCAATTTTTAAGATGAGCCAACGCAACACCTTGTATTTTACTTGTCTTCCTAGTTGATGTTCTATTTCGGCAATAAATTGCTTATAGGTTAGCCTATTGTCATCGCAAGGTAAGTGCCAGGTTTCCCCAAAAGCAGCAGCCGTATTACCAATTAGGGCCATGGCTTTGCTTGCATCTGGAGTAAAGATAAGAGTTCGTAAGACATTATCTTTTAAGAATACTTTGGGCTCTTTGCCTTTTTTGAGATTTTCGAAAATTAAACTGTTGGTCAGTCCTTTGGTTATACCGGGACCATAAAACTCCGGAGCTCTACAAATTACGGCTTCAATTTCCTTGTTTGCAATAGCTTTTAAAAGCAGTTCAGCTGCTAGTTTCTTTCCCTTTCCTTTTGTTCCATTTGAGGTTAAAGGAGTGTTTTCTGTTTGGATTTTACTGTCTTGCGGATATGCATAGGTGTTGTCAAAATAGACAAGTTTACAATGATTCTTTCTACAGGCGTTAATTACATTTTGCATTACAATAACCCAATCTCGAAGCCAAATTTGGGAATCGTACGTTAGCCCCACGGTCAGGTAAGCTATTTCAGTATTTTCTAGCGCTTTTAAAACACTTTCTGAATCCATTAAGTCTGCCTTAAAAAGTTCATCGTTTGGATCTACTTTTTGGGGATTGCGGCCCACTAATTTAATGTGAGGCGTATAATTTTTCCGCAGCTCACGGGCCAATCCTTCTCCTATTATCCCGTTTGCTCCTAATATGGTTTGCATTATATATTTATTTCTTGTGTCTTGTTTGCATGCTAAGATAAGAATAATAGTTAGGGAATATTTCAAGAAAAGCAGTAGCAATAACTACATATAATGAAGTGATAAGTTTAAATAATGGGAATTCAATTCCAAAGTGGAATAAAAGTGACTATTTTTGTTTCTTAGAATCATTTAAATACAGGATTATGAAAACTATTTATAAAGCAGCTGTACTTATTATTACAGTCCTTTTTAGCAGCACTGCCGTATTTGCTCAGACAAAGGATAAAAAAGCAAATTCGATTGTGCAAGAAATGCTAACGGCCATGGGCGGTATTAAAAATTACAATGCGACCCATTTCATTCAATGGGATTTTGTGAACAGAAAAATATTTTGGGACAAATGGACGGGAGATGTTCGTATCGAGAACCCAATCGCAAAGCAAGTGATTTTAGTAAACATAAACACTTTACAAGGAAAGGTTTATGAGAATGGACTACTATTGAATGACGATAACAAGACCATAGAGCTATTAGTAAAAGCTAAAAACTGGTGGATCAATGATTCGTATTGGTTGTTGATGCCGTGGAAATTACAAGATTCAGGAGTACATCTTACTTTCGTCAAAACAGACCAATTACCAAATGGTAAAATGGTGGATATTTTGCAACTAACTTTTAATGGTGTTGGCGTAACACCTGAAAATAAATACTTGGTGTATGTAGATAAAAAAGAGCATTTAATTATACAATGGGCCTATTATCAAAACTTTAATGATGCGGAGCCAAAGTTTTTAAAACCTTGGAATAATTATCAAAAAGTGGGTAGTATTTTACTTTCTTTTGACAGACTTAATGAAGATGTAGGACCAAAAAATGTGATTGTTAAATCAAATTTTGATGCCTCTATTTTTACGAAACTATAAAAAAGACCTTTTGTAATTAATTTTTGCAAATACAAAAAAACCAGTCTACATCAGGCTGGTTTCTTAGTATTATTGATTATTGCTATTTCTATCCAACTACTACGGACATTAATTCTAGAATATTTTTAGTGTTTCAATGAAGATATATAGGTTAAGCCCAAAATAAAATAAAGCAGGCGATGAAGCCTTTACGCCGTCTTTAATTTTTATTCTTACAATTACTCCTAAAAACATCAATAAAGCTAGACCTCCGGAGGAGAGCAGTAAAATAGAATCGTATAGTAAGCCAATTAGTAAACCTAAAGCTCCCACAATCTCTAATATTGCGGTAAGCGTTCCAAATTTGCTCAAACCAAATCGGACAAATTCACTTTTCATTTTTGGATTTGTAAAATAAGCGATTCCATAGGCTAAGAAAGAGAGGCTTGAAAAAAGGATTAAAACTTCAAGTAAACGCATTAGGCAATTAAATTAAGGGTTACAGCAGCAATATACAGACTTAATAGCATCAGAAATAAAGATGGTATGCGCTTTTGCCAAGGATTATTTACTTTAAAGTGAAAATATTGTGCGCTTAACATCAAGAAAGCCATCAATAGTGCTGGAATTAGCACGAGCGAAGGATACCAGATGCCTGTTATAAGTAAAGTAGCCAATGCTATTTTCGTTGCTCCAACAAGTGCTCGTGTCAAATCACTCAGCTCATATTGCTTAAATTCTTTTACAATATTATCAAAGCGGAATACCCATACAATAATAACAGAAATAGCGACAATGAGTTGTGCAATCACGGATAAATTTATCATTTTAGTTTTTTTTTTAATTTTCTTACTCTTTTGGCTTTTCAGGTGTTGCCCCGTTATTTTATAGTGAGGTCTGGTCTTCACTTTTATAATGCTTTTCTATTTTTGATTCAAAATCAATTTATAATTTCACGAAAGCTTTTTACTAATTTATCGCCCAAAAGATCAGTATAAAAGTAGTTGTTTTATTTGTATTACTTACTTATTTAAGGGAAACGTGTTATGCAAAAGTAAAGAAACACAAATTCGACTAAATCAAACATAGTTTAAAAATTGGTGTCGGAGGAACTTTGTATTTAATAAGCTTGACAATCACTCCTTGTTTATTTTTTAGGATTCGTGTAGTTTTTATACTTTCAATGCAGGGCGTATTTTTGGGATCAGAAGTCATCTCTTACTAGATTTTTCCTAGATTATCATTTTTCATATCTAGTAAAAAAATTGTCTATGGTTGATACATTTATAATGATCAACACTTTTTAAATTATCAAATTCACTTAGCTGTAAATTATCCAATTTTTTGGAAGGTTTTAAAAATCAAGATTGATAACTTGATTTCCTTGAATATATAAAGGTTTTAATTTTGAATATTTTTAAATAAATTCAAATTCTACAATTTCATTCTAAAAGGTATAAAAATACGACAGACTGGCTATGTTTTTAATTGTCGGTTTAAGCCCTAGTTTATTTTCTCCTACATAAATTTCTTCAATTGTTGAATATCCATAAAATACTGCAATTTTTTTTATCTTATTTGTCATAAAAGTAAGTGACTTCTTACTTTTGAAGTGAATTAAATCGTCAATTGATTTAATATTTCGTTTTGATAGTTAAAGTCTTTGAACCGTATCTATTTCGCTAATTTCTATTATATAATTTTTGTTTCTAACGTTACTAGGGTCAATTATAGCTCTTTTAAATTGAAATCCTTAAATTTATTTTCTGTAAGCTAGTTTGAAAAAATATCAAAGCTGTAAAAAGCAGGAATAAATATTTAATTTTTATAATTTATTTTAATACTTTGTCCAGCTTATTCAAAGACGCATCAATCCTACATTTTACTATTCGGAGCGCGGTGAAATTTTTTTATTTTTATAGCATTTCAAATGTAATAAATAATTCTTACAAATCATGTAATGAATCCTAATTTAATCAAGCTATTTGGTTTCTTCAGAAGTGCAAATCGGTTGTTTTAAATCTGTTTGTTTAAACAACATATTTTGCAGGGAGGTGATGTCCTCGCTTAAATTAAAATAGTAATGGAATCTGCTAAAATATAGTCAAGCTGTATCGGTTTCATAAAAACAGATTCTATTATGCCTTATTAGATGTGTATGTAATGATTAGGAAGGTGAATGATTTTTCTAATGATAATTTGATGTTCTTGATAGACCTGATCGTAACTTTATCCTTTATGTCCTCTATTTAAGGGCATAAAGATAGAGTGAATAATAGGAGCTATATTATTCTTAAAAAATAGCGTCCTACTCCAAAACGTTTTGTAGTAATTGGTCTGTTCAACGGACTATTAATAGTTAAAAAAACTAATTTTCAGTAGATAGTTTAATGATATTATTGGAGTGGTGCTTTATCTTTTTGAAATTTAAAGTATTTAAAATTAAAATTTTCTTTATGGAGACTGAATCAAAAAAAAGCTGTTGATACTACTGTTTAGGCTGTTACAGATAAAATGTAATTTTAAAATTAGGATTTATGATTCCGATTCACAGGTTTAATAGATTGTTTTAGTGTATTGGGAAAATAAAATTTAACTGTAGAAATAGGAGTTTTTAAACACAACAACTAGCTAAAAAGGCTAGTTGTTGTGTTTTTATTCTCAGGAAATTACCGCTAGCTTAAAATTTGTGTTTGATTTCTAAAAACTAATTTTCCATCAAATGCATCGATTAGTACGATGCTATCCGTTGTAATTTTTCCGGAAAGAATTTCCTTTGATAATTCATTAAGCACCTCTCTTTGAATGACTCTTTTCACGGGTCTAGCGCCAAACTGAGGATCATATCCTTTCTCTGACAAATAAGCAATAGCTTCAGGAGTGGCGTCCATAATAATTCCTTGAAGTGCTAGCATTTTGGTGACACTTTTCAGTTGGAGTCCAACAATTTTAGTAATATTTTCCGTGGTGAGCGGTGTGAACATTACAATTTCATCGATACGATTGATAAATTCAGGTCGTACGGTTTGTTTTAATAATGCCAATACTTCAATTTTTGCAGCTTCTGTGGCTGCCGTAACACCTCCCTTTGGATTATCAAATTTATCCTGAATAATCTGACTTCCCATATTAGATGTCATAATAATTATAGTGTTTTTAAAATCGGCTAGTCGTCCCTTATTATCTGTCAATCTTCCTTCATCTAAAACTTGTAATAATATGTTGAACGTATCAGGATGAGCTTTTTCAATTTCATCTAACAATATAACAGAATATGGTTTTCTACGAACCGCTTCTGTCAATTGTCCGCCTTCATCATATCCCACATATCCTGGAGGAGCACCTACTAAACGACTTACGCTATGACGTTCCTGATATTCGCTCATATCAATACGAGTCATCGCATTTTCATCATCAAATAAATACTCTGCTAAGGCTTTTGCCAATTCCGTTTTTCCAACTCCAGTTGTACCTAAGAAAAGGAATGTTCCAACCGGTTTTTTCATATCCTGTAATCCGGCGCGGCTTCTTCTTACGGCATCACTCACGGCTTCAATTGCTTCTTCTTGACCTACGACTCTGAGATGCAATTCATCTTCCAGTTTTAGAAGTTTTTCTCGATCTCCTTGAAGCATTTTCATTACAGGAATTCCTGTCCATTTAGCAACAACTTCAGCAATGTCTTCGCGAGTTACTTCCTCTTTTATCAATGACGTTCCAGATTGATTTTCTTGCAATTCCTTGATTAAAATATCTAAACGTTCCTGTGCTTCTTTGATCTTACCATAACGAATTTCAGCTACTTTGCCATAATCACCTTCACGCTCCGCACGTTCAGCTTCATATTTAAAATCTTCAATTTCTGTTTTAACCGCTTGAATATTATCAACTAAATCTTTTTCTGATTTCCATTTGGCATAGATTTCGTTGCGATCTTCTTTTAAGTTAGCCAAATCCATTCCCAAAATTTTGAGTTTAGTTTCGTCTTTTTCTCGTTTAATTGCCTCAATTTCAATCTCTAGCTGCATTATTTTTCGATCTAAAACATCGAGTTCTTCCGGTTTTGAATTGATTTCCATGCGTAATTTTGAGGCTGCTTCATCCATTAAATCAATGGCTTTGTCTGGCAGGAAACGATTGGTAATATACCGCTGTGATAATTCGACGGCTGCGATAATAGCGTCATCTTTTATTTGGACTTTATGATGAGTTTCGTATTTTTCTTTGATCCCTCGCAGAATTGAAATCGCACTTTCAGTATCTGGCTCCTCAACTACTATTTTTTGGAATCGTCTTTCCAGTGCTTTGTCTTTTTCAAAATATTTTTGATATTCGTCTAATGTAGTGGCCCCAATTGCACGAAGTTCTCCACGAGCTAATGCAGGCTTTAAAATGTTAGCTGCATCCATTGCACCTTCGCCACCACCAGCTCCAACTAAAGTGTGAATTTCATCAATAAATAATACAATATCACCTTCTGATGAAGTTACTTCTTTCACCACAGCTTTTAGTCGCTCTTCAAATTCTCCTTTAAATTTAGCACCAGCAATAAGCGCTCCCATATCTAAAGAATAAACAATTTTGTCTTTTAAATTATCAGGAACATCTCCATCTACAATTCTATGCGCTAAACCTTCAGCAATAGCCGTTTTACCTACACCGGGTTCTCCAACTAGCATAGGATTGTTTTTAGTTCTACGAGTTAGGATTTGTAGAACACGACGGATTTCTTCATCTCGACCAATTACAGGATCAAGTTTTCCATTTCTTGCTAATTCATTTAGATTTTTAGCATATTTATTTAAAGAGTTATAATTTTCCTCTGCCGAGGCCGAAGTAACTCTTTCTCCTTTGCGCAGTTCGTCAATTGCAGCTTTTAAACCTTTTCCAGTGACACCCTGATCTTTTAAAATTTGAGCTGCTTTAGTTTTAGAATCAAAAATGGCTAAAATTAAATGCTCTATCGAAACGAATTCGTCGTTCATTTTTTTTGCAATAATTTCCGATTCATTTAATGTGGTGTTTGCTGTTCTAGAAAGCATTATTTCTCCACCAGAAACTTTGGGAAAACTTTGAATGGTACTGTCTAATATTTGAATAAATAAGGGAACATTTACGTTTAATTTTTTTAAAATAAAAGGAGCGACATTTTCATCGACTTCAAAAATAGCCTTAAAAATATGTTCATTCTCAATTTGTTGTTGCCCTTGGCTTTGTGCTAACTGCTGTGATAGCTGAATCGCTTCTTGTGATTTTATCGTAAATTTATTTATGTTCATGACTTTTAATTGTTTTGTTATTTAACTAACTTTGAAAATTAATATTCAATATATATTCCAATACAATAGTACCGACAAATTGTCAGAAATAATATGATTTTTATCATGTACTTACGGCGAAATGTCTTAAAATAAGACAATTATGAGTTTTTTTAAAAATATTTTTAATAGTTTAGGTGAATCTTCATCAAAGGAGAACAAATGCAACTGGATTGAGTTAAATGATTTAGGGCAGTTAAATGAAATTAGCAGTTTGTCAAACGATAAACCTATTGCTATTTTTAAACATAGCACTAGGTGTAGTGTAAGTAGAATGGCACTAAAACAGTTTGAAAATGAGTTTGATAACGCAGATAAAGTTACACTTTATTTTTTAGATTTGATTGAAAACCGAGCTATATCTAATGAAATAGCATCACGTTTTGGCGTTAACCATCAAAGTCCACAATTGATTTTAATAAAAGATGGAAAAGCTGTTTACCATGTTTCACATAGTGATATTGATGCAAATGCATTAAGTAGCAAAATATAATTTTTAAATTTAAAATATATTGCCGCAAATTTCTAAATTTAAAAATTTGCGGCTTTTCTATGTTTTTAATAGCCACCGTTTGATCCACCTCCACTAAAGCCACCATCTCCAAATTTCATAGGTGAATCTATTGTATTCTCCGGTTTTAAGCCAAATTGAGAAGTAAGAATTAAAGCTTCAGCATTAATAAAATCAGTAGAATTAGTAAAGCGATCTGGTTGAAATGTCAAGCCTTCTCTTTTATCTTTTAACTTTTTTATACTAAAGTAAGCTACTGTAAAAAGGAGTAAACCTGCTACAATTAAATATATTTCAGCTGAAACTTCTAAAAAGTATAAATCTATTGTGTATAGTGTAAAAACAAAGCACAAGAAACCAATATAAAGTAATGCGCGATCAAATAGCTTAATTCCAAAAAACATATAGATGCCAGGAACTATAAAAGTGAAAGTGTAGAAAAACCATGCGAATGAAATATCCGAGTTTTGTGCAATCTCACTACCCATTAATTCTATTGAAAGTTCGCGAACTACCAAATAATTTCCTGAGAAGTAAAACAAAATTAGACCGTAATATTTAACTAATAAAATTCCTTTTTGATAAAATGGGAATTGCAAATTTATAGCCATTCTTTTACAGGCGAAGTAAATTCCAATTCCGTAAATCATTACAATAAAGGGTAGAATACTTTTGGCAATAATTCCCAATTCAAACAAACCAAAAACAATTACTGAAGTGCTGGCAACACAAAAAATTATAATGGATGCACGATTTAAATATCGTAAATAAGTCAGCAATGAAACAATTGTTGCAACTGATGCAACAATAAGTTCATTCTCATTTGTAATACTTGCTATTGCTCCAAACAAAACCAATTGACTGCCGATAATAAAGCTATCATCTAGTCCTTGCTCGGAATAATTTTGATTCGCAAAAAATTCTGCTCCAATAAATCCCACCGCTGCAAAAAGGAAAAGAAAAATTTCGAAATCATCCTCCATAAAAGAGAATCCTACAAATGAAATGAAGCCACAAATTGAGGAATATAGCAAAATTCCTAATAAGGCAAATCCTATGCGGAGTAATAAGTTTTGCTGTTTTTTTAGTGCTGGATGTGAGGTGATGATTTCGGTTAATTGGTCTTTAGAAATAAATCTAGCTTTGTATAGTAATTGTGCCTCTTCAACTAAGAGCTGATTTTCTAACTTTATTTTATCTAATGCTATCATTTTTTAATTTCGGAATTAAAATTTTTGATCATTTTTATAAAAAGAATAATAGCGCCAATGGAATAGAATGGACTTAGCACTAATATAAATTCTAGCATATCACCAATATCAAAATAATCTACAATTTTGAAAAGACTGATGTTCAATCCAACAAAAGCATACAAAACAGAGAAAATAAACAGTGATATAGACTTTAATTTATAGCTAAAGTGATAAAAGTAATTGGTTGTTATTCCTAAGATAGCCGAAAACAGTAAAAAATATGTGCTGTCAATGATATTATTCAAACACGAGATACTAATCAGATGAAGAGCAAAAGTTAGAAATACTAATGCAAAGTGCGATTTAAGTTTTATTTTTGAACAATAATAATTCCATAAAATAAGTATAGCACCAAGCCCAATAGCAGCGTAACTTAAAAAATCTGTATTATAAAATTCATTTTGTAAAAGTGATTGTGGAGACACTGTTAATCCTATATACGCGGCTAACCCGGTAATCGCTAATGACAGTACATTCTTATTATCAAAATAATATCCACAGAATAATCCAATAGAAGTAGGGATGATGGTAGCAAGACCGTAATTAGTTCCAAAAGTGTTGTATTGAAGTTGTAGATAGCCAATTAATATACAAGTTAACAAGTTAGCAGCAAGAACGATGTATTCCATGATTGGGCTTTCAAAATGTGTTTGACTTTTTTGAAATAACGGCGCTTTTTTAAAACTGAAATAATAACATACAAACGTTATAATTGAAATTAATGAAATAACAATAGAATGTCCAATAGTATCTATATTTTGATAAATTAATACTGCAATTCCCGAGGTAAACAACAGAACAGATAAGTATAAAAATATTTTTAATTCGGCATTTAGAGAAAAGATATTTAAACTTCGGTAAGTTATAATTTGCTCGTGCTGTTCTTTACTTATAAACTGCTTATCAAAAAGAGTCTGAGTGGACTTTTGATGTATTTTTTCCATTTAATTTATAATAGTTAACCAAATGTAAGTAAATTACATCCTAAAAAATCGATTTTAAAGTACTATAACTTTATATCCCTGCCTATAATGATTAATAGGAAATTTCCATTATATGCTTCGTTTTTATTTAAATTAGGTATATTAATGCTTCATTAAATTGTATATAGCGCTAATTTTCTAAAATTTAATATTCTATTCTGGATACGTTTTCCCGTAAATGATGCTATTTCGTTATAGAGTTTATAAAAATTAAAGTTAATGAAGTGCATTCAAATAAGTCTTTACTACTTGTCCATATTTACAATTTAATCTTAATTATATAAAAAAATATTTTTATAATGTAATTTTTACTAAAAATCAATTGAGTAACTTGTGGAATATTAATTTTATTTATAAGTCAGCGTGGTATGATAAATCGCTTTTTAAGAGTTAGAGAAAATTCAGAACAAATTTGCAAACCCTTATTCATTGAAGATTATTCGCTTCAAGCTAGCGAATTTGTATCGCCTCCAAAATGGCATCTAGCTCATTCTACTTGGTTCTGGGAAGAGTTTTTGCTCACCAAATACGATATAAATTATGTTCTCTATAATGAGGACTTCTATTTTTTATTTAATAGTTATTATAATAATGTTGGAAAACGGGTTTTACGCCCATCCAGAGGTTTAATGTCAAGACCTTCTGTGGCTGAAGTTTATAGCTATAGAAAATTCGTTACGGAAGCGATGGTACGTTTTTTAAATACAAATCTAACGGAAGATATTTTAGCTATAATAGAAATAGGAATTAATCACGAGGAACAGCATCAAGAACTTTTAGTATATGACATAAAATATATTTTAGGCAACCAACCCACTTTTCCCGTTTATCAAGATAGTTTTAAAACTAAACTTGAAATTCAGGCGCCCAATTTTATACCAATTAAATCAGGCTTATATAAAATAGGGCATCAAGGAAATAGTTTTTGTTTTGATAATGAATTAGGTATTCACAAAGTATATGTAGGTGATTTTGAAATAAGTGCAAATCTTGTTTCTAATCGTCAATTTATAGATTTTATCGTTGCTGATGGTTATAAAAATTTCAATTTTTGGCATGATGACGGATGGAGTTGGATTAATAACAATAAGATTGAATCGCCTTTGTATTGGCACAAAATAGACAATGAATGGTGGAATTACACTTTGAGTGGTTTAGTTAAATTGGATTTAGATTTACCAGTTATGCATCTCAGTTTTTATGAAGCTTTTGCATACAGCGAATGGAAAGGCTGTCGTTTACCAACGGAATTTGAATGGGAAATAGCTAGCGATAAATTTCAGTGGGGACAATTATGGGAATGGACAAATAGTGCTTATCTAGCTTATCCTGGATTCAGCAAGGTTGCTGGCGCGTTAGGCGAATACAATGGTAAGTTTATGGTAAATCAAATGATTCTTCGCGGTGGTTCAGTGGCAACTCCAGAAGGGCATAGTAGGAAAACATATCGCAATTTTTTCACGCCAAATATGCGTTGGCAATTTAGCGGCTTAAGATTGGCAAAGTAATTATAAATCAATAATATGAAAGCAATATTTAATAAAGTAGTTATCGCCGAAAGTCAAAATACCGTGGTAGTTGAAGGAAATCATTATTTTCCTTTTGCAAATATCAATTGGGATTATTTTACCGAAACAAGTTATCATACCACTTGCCCATGGAAGGGAAAGGCATCTTACTATACCGTAAAAGTTAATGATGAAGTTGGTGAAAACGCTGCATGGTTCTATAAAGAACCTAAAGACGCAGCTACGAAAATAAAAGATCATGTAGCTTTTTGGAAAAAAGTCACAATCGAAGAATAAATTTTTCAATGACAATTTACTTATGAAAAAATTTGATTATCTAATTATTGGTAGTGGGCAAGCAGGTGTGCCTTTAGCTTTTAGTCTTTCAAAAAAAGGAACAGTTGCCTTAATAGAAAAAAGTTTTATTGGTGGAACTTGTGTCAATACTGGTTGTGTCCCTACAAAAGCGTATGTTGCAAGTGCGCGCCGTATGTGGGATAGCTTTCACGGGGAAGAAATGGGAATTGAGATTCCGGCTGGAACAAAAGCCAATCTTAAAAAAATAAAAGCAAGAAAAGAAATTTTAGTAAATTATTCTCGTGACGGTATTGAAAAAAGTATATCTAAAAATGATAACATTACTCTTTTTAAGGGTGAAGCTCACTTTATATCAGATTATGAAATTAGTGTTAATGATGTCAAAATTACCGCTAAACAAATTTTTATAAATGTTGGAGCAAGAGCGTTAATTCCAGCCGAATTTTCGAAGGTAGATTATTTGACAAATGTCGAAATTTTACAGCTAAATAAATTACCGGAACACTTAATAATCATTGGCGGAAGCTATATTGGGTTAGAATTTGGCCAAATGTTTAAGCGTTTCGGCAGCGAAGTAACTATAATTGAAAGCACCAATCGACTCATTAATAAAGAAGATAAAAATGTAAGTAATGCAATTGCTCAAATTTTACAGGATGAAGATATAGCGATAGAGTTTAACGCTACGGAAATAAACGTTTCTCAAGAAGGCAATATAATTTCCGTAAAGATAAATGGATTGGATAAAGAAATTAGCGGAAGTCATATACTTTTGGCCGTAGGTCGGTTGCCAAATACAGATACATTACAAATAGGAAACACTTCAATCATTTGCGATGAAAAAGGATATATGAAAGTTGATGATTATTGTAAAACTAATGTTGAAGGTATTTTTGCAATAGGAGACTGCAACGGAAAAGGGGCGTTTACTCATACTTCATATAACGATTTCCAAATTGTAGAAGACTATATTTTAGGAGATAAAAAAAGGAAAATTAGCGATAGAATTATTACTTATGGATTGTTTATTGATCCACCATTAGGAAGAATTGGATTAACAAAAGCCGAAGCTAAGGAGAAAGGTTTTTCGATATTAGTTGCGCATAAGGAGATGGATAAAGTCGGCCGAGCTAAAGAAAAAGGAGAAATTAAAGGATTTATGGAAGCGATTATCGATGCCGAAACAAAGCAGTTTTTAGGAGCTTGTATTTTAGGTGTTGGTGGTGATGAAATTATTAGCGGAATTACAAATTTAATGTATGCTAAACAATCCTACACTGTACTTAGAGACGCCATTCATTTACATCCTACAGTTAGTGAACTTATTCCTACTATGTTAGAAAATTTAAAATCAATTGATGAAGAATAAAATTTTGATTAAAAAATTATATGGTCATTTAATTCCAAGTAGTTTGCTGTTTTACGGAGCGCTGTTTGGTTTATTCTTTTTTCTAACTGGATTGTTTGCTCCAACTTTTTTAACAGATGCATTAAATAAAGTGAATAAAATATTGTTATCTATTTTTAGCACTTATTATTTGTGGGTTGGATTAATAAGCGTTTTAGCCGCGATTATTATTTTGTTTTTGCCCATGCGCAAGCAACGACTAGGTAATGAAAAACCGGCATTTTCTTATTTTAGTTGGGTTGCCCTTTTATATAGTACGGGCATGGGTTCAGGATTGTTGTTGCGTGCAGTTCAAGAACCAATTTATTATTTAAATAATCCTCCTGTTGCAACATTAAACAATAAAGTCACTGCTTTACAGTACACGTTTTTTCATTGGGGGTTTACTCCTTGGGCAATGTATAGTTTGTTTGGTTTGATTGTGGCTTACAATCTTTACGTAAAAAAAATTCCTAATTTATTAGATGCAATCGTTCCTTATGCTAAAAGCAAAATTGTAAAATATGTTGCCACACTATTTATTGTTTTAATCACAATAACTGGTGTCATAGCATCATTAGGATTAGGTACCGCACAGGTTGTAAATGGTATATACTATACTTTTAAAATAGATTATGGAATAAAATTTTTACTAATAATGGTTGTTATTATTGGCGTTGTTTCTACCTACTCAGCATTGACAGGAGTAAATAAGGTAATCAAATTTTTAGCTAATTTTGACTTTACCTTTTCATTTATACTAATGTTGTTTATTGGTTTTTTTCTCAATTTTAGTAATTTTTTTCATCAAACTGCCACAGCTTTTTATAATTATATAATTCACTTTGTAGAAATGAGTTTATCACTTGGAAGTTATAAAACTGCTCCAAGCTTCACTCAAGATTGGACTGTTTTTTACTGGGTATTTTGGTTAGCTTGGGTTCCATTTACGGGAATATTTATTGCCAGAATATCAAAAGGTAGAACGATAAAAGAATTTATAATTACAACAATTTTTATTCCAACAATAGCAACTATTATTTGGTTTTCTATATTTGCAAATTCTGCTTTTGAGCTAATTAATTTAGGTGATAAAACTCAGTTTGATAATGTTTTCACTTCATTGTTTGTATTTCTAGAGCACTTTCCGTTACATACAATAACATTTTTTGTTGCGGGACTTCTGGTACTTATCTCTATTATAAATTCTGTGGATTCGGCCATCTTTGTTCTGGGAATGTTTAGCGATAATGGAAATGAAAATCCTTGCAAAAAACACAAAGTAGGTTGGGGATTTATAATTACGGCAACAGCTCTTGGACTTACCGCACTGGGAACTAGCGAACTTCTTAATGGTATTAGTAATTTATTAATTATAATGGCTTTACCTTTTAGTTTTTTATATGGCAGCATAATTTTTACATTTTTAAAAAATCTAATTGCAAATAAAGGATCTATAATTACTATTGAAGAAAACTGACCAATTAATAGAAAGCTATATTTAGTAACATTTTATTCTAAATCAAAATGATCGAAACAAAAAACATAGAAAACATAGAAAATGATAATACAAATATTGATTATTTTAAAATAGAAATTGATGAAGGTTTAAGTGCTATTGAAAAGTCATTACCTTCAAAATATTTTTATGATAAAAAAGGTGACGCCCTTTTTGTAAAAATCATGCACTTGCCTGAGTATTATGTCACACGAGCAGAACACGAAATCTTCAAAACTAAAAGTCAAACTATCATCGATGCATTGCAGTTGAATACTGATATCTATTTTGAGCTCATAGAATTGGGTGCGGGAGACGGTTTAAAAACTAAAGAGTTGCTACGAGAATTAAATCGGTTAAAGTATAATTTTGATTATATACCTATTGATATTTCTCAAAATGCACTAGACAATTTAGAAAAAGATTTGAATAAAGAAATGCCAAGTTTACCTATTAAAACAAAACAAGGTGAGTATTTTGAGATCTTGGAATCACTAAACAATAATCATAAACCGAAGGTAATTTTGTTTTTAGGTTCAAACATTGGAAACATGTCTGATGACGTTGCTGCTAATTTTATGTCGAAAATAAGTGATAATTTACAAAAGAAAGATAAATTACTGTTAGGTGTTGATTTAATTAAACCGGCCTCCATTGTACTTCCAGCTTACAATGATAGCCAAGGAATTACTGCTGCCTTTAATCTAAATTTACTGGAGAGAATAAACATTGAATTAGGAGCTAATTTTGATTTACAATACTTTGAACACCGACCTGAATATAAAGAGAGCGACGGAATTGCAAAAAGTTTTTTAGTTAGCACCAAAGCGCAAAAAGTATACATCACTTTAATCAATAAAAGCTTTGATTTTTATGAAGGAGAAAAGATTTTAATGGAAATATCTAGAAAGTATAACGATACAATTTTAAATATGATTTTAAGCAAAACCAATTTTGTTGTTAAAAACAGAGTTACCGATAGCAAAGCTTACTTTGCTAATTATGTTTTAGAACGTACATAAGTTTAATAATTATATTTACACAACCAACAACTCATGAAGCAGACACTTTTTTTAGTTTCAATTGCGTCTATTAATGATTTATTTGATGTTTATTGTTTTTAACAAACTAGAAAGTGATGGAAATAAATTGTGATCATGTTCCAGTAAATGTCGCGGAAATTATAATTTTAGAATAGAATAATACATCAAAATAAATTTTTATTTTTTAGATATTTTCGTGCTTTTGCTGTTGTTTTTAGTAGGTGGCTTTCATTTTTTCTTTAATCTCAGCTAAGCAAAGATTATTGATACTACCTTCGTGTGTGTGTTTAGTCTCTTTCGGAGATTTAAAGGTACCGTTTTCCAATTGTTCTGCAACGGCTTTATAAGCATCTCTGAAAGGAATTCCAGCAACTACCATTTCGTTTAAAGAATCTACTGTAAATAAATAATCATATTTTTTATCCTCTAAAATATGCTCTTTTACTTTAATATCTTTTATTGAAAATATAGCAATATCTAAACATGCTTTTAAGTTTTGAATGGCTGGAAATAGACCTTCCTTTAGTAGTTGTAAATCTCTATGATAACCACTTGGAAGATTGTTAGTAATCAAAGTGATTTCGTATGGTAAGGCTTGAATTTTGTTGCATTTTCCTCTAATAAGTTCAAAAACATCCGGGTTTTTCTTGTGAGGCATGATGCTTGATCCCGTTGTAAGATGTGATGGTAAAGTTATGAAATCAAAATTTTGACTCATATATAAACATACGTCCATGGAGAATTTTGATAGGGTAGCAGCTACACTACTCATGGCAAAAGCAACTATCTTTTCTGATTTTCCGCGACTCATTTGCGCGGCAACGGAATTGAATTTTAGGGTTTCGAATCCAAGCTCTTTTGTAGTGAATGTTCTATCGATCGGGAAGGAGCTTCCATAACCTGCAGCAGAACCTAGCGGATTTTGATCTACAATTTTCAAAGCAGCATTCAACATCGTGATATCATCAATTAACGTTTCGGCATAAGCGGAAAACCACATTCCGAAAGAGGAAGGCATTGCAATTTGTAAATGCGTATAACCTGGCAATAAAACGTTTTGGTTTTTCTCTGCTGATTCCATTAGTAAATCAAAAAGACTTTTAACTTGTGATTTAAAGTCTTTTACGACATCTTTGAGATATAAATTTACGTCCACTAAAACTTGATCATTTCTAGAGCGCGCGGTATGGATTTTTTTTCCTGCATTGCCTAGCTTCGCAGTTAGTAAATATTCGATTTTGGAATGTACGTCTTCAAAACTGTCTTCAATCTCGAAATTTCCATTTTCAGCATCTTTTATAATTTCTTCCAAAGCCAAAACCAAAGAAATGGTTTCGGAGTCTGTTAAAAGCCCAATTTGGCCAAGCATTTTAGCATGAGCAATAGATCCTAATGCATCATATTTAGCCAGAACTAAATCCAGTTCTCTATCGTTTCCAACGGTGAATTGTTCAATTTTTTTATCTGTTGCTATTCCTTTTTCCCAAAGTTTCATAATTATTTTTTTTATTCGTAAAGATGCTCACTAGGCTTCTTTGAGATTTGTAAAGTTTATATTATATTTTATCGCTTAGAATTTATCTGTCTGACTTCAAATTATGCGAAATTTTATTACGGATTGTTTTTTCTTAATCTAGTCTTTTTTTAGCCCTGATAAAAGCGGTATCCTTTCACTGGCTTCTCTTGCCAGGGAAAGATAAAGCGGATAGGTACTATCTTAAAATCCTAATAATTTTCTTTTAATTTTTATATATTTGTTAAACTATAGAAAGCGTTTCATTTTCAAAAATGATTT
>NZ_FQWE01000028.1 GCF_900129575.1 Flavobacterium segetis
TATCACAACGGCCGGGAAATCACCCAATGTAAACTCCATAATATTACGACCATTGTCGCGCACCCTGCGCCAGGAATAAGTAAAGAAAGTGCAACCCAACCGGATTATTTAGTCGCCAAGTTCACCTACAATAAGCAAGACGATACGTATACTTGTCCACAGGGCGAAACTTTACAAACTACCGGACGCTGGCACAAGAAAACCGGCCGAACAGAGCAAAGCGGGTACCAATTCAAGAAATACCGAACGCCAGCTTGCAAGGAATGTCCCGTGAAACACCGCTGCACATCAAGGCCTGCGGGAAGGGAGATTGACCGCAGCGAGTATGCTGATGCCGTTGAAGAAAACAACAAACGGTATCAGGAAAACCCACAATTGTACCGCACACGACAGGAGATCAACGAACATATCTTTGGAACGATTAAGAGACAATGGGGCTACAACCACACGAATTTAACGGGACTAGAAAAAGTAAATGGTGAACACAGCTTAATTATGCTAGTGTACAACATCAAACGTGCGATAAACATACTCACAGTTCCCGACTTAATAGATAAACTCAAGAAATGGAAGTCACCTTACAAAACCAAAGGTGTTATTATTTTTAGGAGGGTTTATTTAAGCCTTTTTAAGGACTTAATCGAAATGAACCTAACAATTGCTGCCTAAAAAACAAGCTTGCTTAGCGTAGCTCTATGCTATTATACAGCGATAGATTTTGAGGTTATTCAGTGAAAAACGGAGTTTTTTCACAACCTGACGTCAGTCTGTGAAAAAACCTCGGTTTATTTCTTTCAAAAATAGTCAAATTATTTTAATAAAAGGAAGAAAAGTTGTATATTTAACAATGCAACACATCACAGGAATACCGCGCAACCAAATGTGTTTTTCTAGTTTAGAAGACACGATTTTACCAGACAACCCCGTTCGTTTTATAGATGCCTTTGTAGATGCCCTGAGTTTAACGGCGATGGGTTTTACCGTACAAACTATAAAAAGTGAAGGCAGACCGAGTTACGATACTAAGCTGTTTCTTAAAATCTATATGTATGGTTATCTCAATGGATTAAGAAGCTCGCGAAAGTTAGAAAAGGAGTGCGCTCGTAATATAGAGTTGCAGTGGCTTTTATGCGGCATCATCCCCAACTACCACAGTATATCCGACTTTAGAAAGGGGAATCCAACAGGACTTAAAAAACTCTTCAAACTCTTTGTATCTTTTCTAAAAGATGCCGAATTGATATCTGGAGCAGTAATTGCCATCGATGGTACCAAAAGCCGGGCCCACAATAGCAAAAAAGCAAACTTTAACCAAAAGAAGATAGACCGTCA
>NZ_FQWE01000005.1 GCF_900129575.1 Flavobacterium segetis
CGCCTGCGCAGATGGTACTGCAGTTATGTGGGAGAGTATGTCGTCGCCTTTCTTTAAAAACCCTTCGTCAATTGATGAAGGGTTTTTTGTTTATAAAATGTCTTCTCCTGAAATAGCGATACGTAAAAAGTATCCTAATGGAAAACTCACAAGAACCACGCTACATGAAGCGAACTCAAAAACACTATTCTACTCTTTTAAATTATAAATTGTACAATAGATAGAGCGTGGTACATCCACGGTTAGTGAAGCTACAAATCGTTATGAAATTCAATGTAGAAAAACTGTCGTTAATTGGCTCAGAAAATTAGGTAACTTTGATTAGGATAATCAAACACCATCAAAGATGCCAAAATCACCCGAACACAAAATAATGGAACTTGAAACTCAAATTAAATTATTAGAGAAGCAAAAAGCACTATTAGAGCGAGAAGTTTTTGTAGCTGATAAGAAAGCTATCATTTTTGATATGATGATTGATATTGTAGAAAAAGAATATCAAATTGACATCACAAAAATTCCTTACCCGAACAATCAATAATTTTAAACAAGAACAAAAACAAAGAGTAATGTTTGTCTGTACTTTATTCGGGGTAGACAGACAGCTTTATTATGGAAAAACAACAAGAAGAAAAACAAGACATTCTAATGCTTCAAAAGTAGTTTTCCTGGTTTTAGAAATAAGACAAGCTATGTCCAGAATTGGAGCAAAGAAGCTTTATTTTCTTTTAAACAGTGAATTAAAAGGGCTAAAATTTGAAGAGACAAATTCATTGATCTTTTAAGAGCAATTTATTTATTGTTTGCCCCAAAACGGGATCAAGAACAAAACTCGGGTATTAAGCAAATAATTTAGTTAATCTAAATAGGAAGAAAGCATCAAAATCAGATTCTTGAATTACAAATCCAACGGCCTGAACAAGTCTGGGTATCTGACATTACTTATATTGGAAAAAGAGAGAATCTGTGCTATTTAAGTTTGGTAACCGATGCCTATTCTAAGAAAATAATGGGATTTTATATAGCAGATAATATGAATACTGAAAGTAGTATGGTAGCGCTGAAAAACGCAGTGAAAAACAGAAAGTATACGAGTCTCTCACTAATTCATCATTCCGATAGAGGATTACAATATTATCTTAATGATTATCAAAAATACTCAAAAAAGCAATATAATATGCAGTATGACACAAAATTCAGATCCTTATGAAAATGCTGGAGCAGAAAGGATAAACGGCATTTTAAAGCAAGAATTTGCTATTTATAAGTTTAACGCAGCGCTTCTAGTGATGAAATTCTTACTTAAAAATGTAATAGAAATTTACAATGAAAAAAGGCCTCATTACTCTAATTACATGCTAACACCAAACCAAATGCATCAAAAGAATAAAATAATAATGCGAACCTACTAAACAATAAACACTTGGAAGAACGTTCTTGCAAGTGTTTAATTAATTATTTTTGTCTAATAATCTGTATCGATTATTCAGGACGAGACATATTATGTTTACAAAATTATTTCTTGAACTTACAAAAATTAATATGATTAAATATTAAATTTCTCACGCTTCGGTAGGAGGTATTAATCTGCTTATCACAAAATTTTCAAATAGGTTAAATTGAAACTTTTGTAGTTCGGGTATTTCCCTCCTTAGCTATCTTATTTAAAAAGAAACTAAATGTTATCATTTAACGCCTATGTTTCCATCTTTTGTGAGTCCAAAAATAATATTCTGGAGCTTCTATTATTTGTTTTTCGACTTCTTTTATATATGCTGATGTAATTTCAAAATTAGGAATTGAATTAGGATCGTCGCTAAGTGGTATTATCGTTAGTTCATAGTATCCTCGTTTTATTTTTTTTACTTTAGCAAAAACAACAGTCATATCGTATTTTTTTGCTAGCATTTCTGGTCCAGTGTGAACAGGCACTTCTATACCCATAAAACTTTCCCAATGAAATATTCGATCTGCTTTTGGTGATTGATCACTAGCTAAACCGTACACGCATTGTATATTACTTTTGTGGTTGTTCGAAATTAATGGTATGGTAAGACTCGTTGGTACTAATTCTGTATTATATTTTGATCGAATATCACGTACTAATTTATCAAAATATATATTTGCTAATTTTTTATATACAGCTACTCCCTTAATTGATAACTTTTGGTTCAGTGTAATTAGCCATTCCCAGCTTGCATAGTGAGCAGCGATTAGCATAATGCTTTTTCCTTTTGCTTCGTATTCTTTTATTATTTCTAAATTTGTTATTGTAAATCTTTTGTTCATTTCCTCCGATGAAATAGTCATTGTTTTGATCATTTCTAAAAACATATCGCAAAGATGATGGTATGATTTTTTTTCAATTTCGAGACGTTCAAGATCGTTAAGATTTGGCAAAGCTAAAGCTAAATTAGCTCTTACTGTTTTTTTTCTATAGCCAATTACGTAATAAACAAGTATATAAATTAGGTCGGATAAGAAGTAAAAAATCCTAAAAGGAAGAATTGAAATAAGCCACAAAACGGGAAATGCGATTATAAAAACGAGAAATTGCATGCTATAATATTTCTTGCAAAGATAAGGTAAAAATATAGATTGATATTAATATTGGTTAGTTGCAGTAGTGGCATTATAGAATTGCTATCTTTACAAATCACAATAAAAATATCTTATGAATACCGTATTGATAGTAATAATTCTTGCAAATGTTTTATTCAGTTATAAAGGTTTTAACGATCTTTTGTTTTTTAGAAAATACGAATTTCATGTTGGAAGTATTCGTTCAGGAGAACAAGTAAGAATGTTGTCTTCTGCATTTTTGCATGTTGATATTACACATTTAATTTTCAATATGCTGACTCTTTGGTTTTTTGCGCCAGTTGTAATTAATTTAATGGGTAGTTTCTCGTTTATATTAATTTATTTTGGAAGTTTAATATTTGGTAATTTACTTACAATGGTATTTCTTAAAGATGATTATGGATACAGAGCAGTTGGTGCTTCTGGAGCTGTGACAGGAGTTTTATATTCGGCTATTTTATTACAGCCTGATATGATGTTAGGGATATTTTTTATAATACCAATGCCTGCTTACATTTTTGGAATATTGTATTTATTATATTCTATTTACGGAATGAGAGCTAAGAATGATAATATTGGGCATACAGCGCACTTTGGTGGAGCTGTAGGTGGTTATTTAATTACCTTAGTTAAAGAGCCATCTCTTCTCGTAGATCATACTTTAATGGTTGTATTACTAGCAATTCCGATAGTGATCCTTTTTGTGATGCAAAAGGTTGGTAAATTATAGTGGCACAACTTTTGAAAAGAGTGACTACAAACAATTAAATTTTAGAAAAATGAAAAAAGCACTAACTATCTTGTCGATCTTATTTATAACATTCTCTTATGGACAAGAGGTCAAACAAATTCCTCAAATAAACGTGAGTGGGGAAGGTAAAGTAAAAGTTGTTCCTGATGAAGCGACTATCGAAGTTACAGTTGAAACGAAAGGTAATAATTCGCAAGACGTTAAAAAGCAAAATGACATAAAGATTGAGGCCGTATTAAAATTTATAAAAAAAATGAATTTAGCATCATCTGATTTTAGAACACAGCGTGTTGCATTAAATCCACAGTACGATTATGAAAAAAAGAAACATAATTACAATGCAACTCAAACAATAGAAATTCTACTAAAAGATTTATCGAAATATGATGAATTGATGGAAGGATTAGTAGATGCGGGAATTAATAGGATTGACAATGTAACGTTCCAATCATCCAAGTTAGCCCAATATCAATCAGAAGCCAGAAAATTAGCCATAAAAGAAGCAAAATTAAAAGCAGAAGATTATGTTTCAGTGATAGGACAAAAAGTAGGTCGTGCTATGACAATATCGGACAATACACAAAATTATTACCCACAACCTAGATACGCAGCAATGAAAACAATGGAAATGGCCGATATGTCAACTCCAAGGGAGACTCTTGCAATGGGTGAAATAAATATTACGGCAAATGTTACAGTTAGTTTTATTTTAGAATAATTAGTAGAAACCTTGCGTAAAATATCGTAGTTCTATATTTGCGACAAAAATTTAAAGAGAATTTGATAATCGAAAATTAATTTCCGATTATCAAATTCTCTTTTTTTTATCACTTTCTAAACGGAAAGATTATCTAATAAATGAAATACTCCAAAAGAAGATGAAATGTGAAAATTTGGCTTTTCAGTATTTGGGTCTACCCAAGAAATATAATTGGGTTCAAAAATAGATTTCTCTATTTCATTGTATTTTGCTCTAAAAATTCCAGTTTCAATTTTGTTATCCTGTAAAATGTTTAGCATTTTTAATGATGAAATACTAATGCTACCTTCAATACTATAGCTTTGATCTTGTATGGACGATTTAACTTCTAAATGACCTTGTGGCCAATTCCACTCAAAGTCAAAATTCTTATTGGGATATGCTACAAAATCCATGATGCGCGCAGCAGTGTCTATTTCCAAGCAATAATAGGGATTGAGCGAGTTGTCAGGTCTAAAAAAAAGTTCAACTCTATCTGAATTTCCAATACTTTGAATACTATCATCTTTTTTATCAATACGAATTAGCGTTTCAAAAATCGTAAAACAAAAAAATAAGTTCACACCATCCCATAATGCTTTAAATTCCATTTTTGATGGCAGGTTTGTGTCCCAAGGCGAACTAAAATCAGTCAAGATCATCGCTTGATTCCATAAATTATTAGTGCCTTCACCGGTAATTTCTAGCGTATCTTTCTCTATCCGATGCACTTCATATTGTTTCATTTCTTGTGTCATATTCTGCATTATATTTATTTTAGATCGAATTTTTTAGATAAAGAAATTATTACAGTCGCTGAAGAATAATATTCACAATCAAATTTACAATATAAATGCTTAACGAGAAATAAAAGCCACCGTTAGTTTTAACATTTTAAGAATGCTTAAATACTTTTTTTTGAAGTTTGAAAGACTTTGTTGGTGTCCAATTGATTCAATATCGATTAGATAAGTTTGTTATAAATTCCCCGTATTTTTTAGTAATACAGCCTAAAATCTAAAAGTTTACAAATAGCATAATACTTTTGATGTAATTCTTCCACAATTTCAACTAAATCATCTTGATCTTGGAACAAGCTAAAAAAAACTTTGTCTAAATGGATACTGCTAAAATTATTAAATGCCGCTCCGTAGCCAGAAACTGCTCTGGCGCCTGTAACATCGATAAAATATTGTGCTTCGTCATTACTTAAATCTAATACTTTTTCATTGGCAAAATGGACAATTTTACCTTTCAATTTCCCTTCAAATAGTTCTGCTATTTCTTCTAAACTGTAATAATAATCATGAATACAAATAGTGTTTTCTTGTCCTTGCATGACAAAATAAATTATCTCATAATCTTTAAAATTATGATCGTCATAAAGTAATGCGTTTAAACTTTCTTCAAGTCCCTCGATAGTGTCACAGGTTTTGTAAATACTCGCTAATCCATACTCGAGCGCTAGTTGTTCTAAGTGCTGCACTACTTCGGTATTGTTTTCTATTTCCAAATCAGGAACTGCTTCAAGGCAGAAAATAAATGTATCTTGATCCATCATTTCTTAGTAGGTGTTGTTTATTGCAAATTTAAGTTTTATGGTATTAATTACTAAGCTGTATCAATACAATTAACACACTTTTTGCACTGTTTTTAATTCAAGTTTATGTCTGTTAATTCGGTAATTAAAAATGATTGCATGATGAGTCTTGCTTAAATACAAGCTTTTAGAGGCTAGTTTATCAAAAAAAATTATGAAGTAAGACTCATAAAATCGATAGTTTAAAATTTTAAGTAATTTTGAAATTCAGCGAACTTAATTTTTAATTGATGAAATGGGATTCATTTTATGCCGTGGCAAATTAATATCTTGTGGGTAAGGTGCTCGATGTGTCATACTCACGTCTTCTTTAATTTGTTGGTGCGCTTTGTACTGCCTATCACTTGAATTAGAATATCTTGGATCAGGAATAAAAGGCATTTTAGCCATTTTGACGATAGTAATGGTAGGGAAGTGGTAATCCACTTCGACAGTGCCTAATAGTAAATAGCAACCGCCACCTTGAAAAGGATATTGCTTTAAACTATTAGGAAAATGTGCTGTGTCAAAAAAATGTCCTTCGGCATCAACCCAAGTGCCAAAAAACATAGCGCCCATTTTAGTAGGAACGTGTTTTCGAGAGATAAGATACGCTAGCATTTTGACCGTTTTCTTGTGGTAATGCAATAAATCTTTAGACAAAACATCTCCTCTATATTTAGTTTGTAATAAGTCAAAAGGCGAACAAGAAACAGGAAAGCTTAATAGTTCTATTTCGTCGAAAGCATCTTCAAATGAAGAGCGTTCGAGTACTGGAAGCTCGTATTCCTTAACCGGTTCTTGAAGTAACATTAGATTCCGATTCTCAGGTTTAAAATTCACTAATATCAATCGTGCTATAACTAGTAATTGATTTTTTGTTTGACCTGTAAAATGAAAAGCACCAATGAAAATCAATAATTGAATTCCCTCAATCCCTATGGGAATGCGATTGATAAAATCTTCTAGCGATTTGTATTTTCCGTTCTTTTCGCGTTCTAGAACAATATGATGCGCTACTTTGGCTTCAAGCCCTTCGAGATGCATCAAACCCAGAAAGACTTGAATTCCGTAAACAGTTGCTTCATAATCACTGTTGTTTACGCAAGGAGTATTTATAATTCCACCTGACATTTTTGCTTCGTGTACATACACTTCTGTACGATAAAAACCACCTTGATTATTTATAACTGCCACCATAAATTCTACGGGATAATTCACTTTCAAAAACAAACTTTGATAACTTTCTACAGCATAAGAAGCGGAATGCGCCTTGCAAAAGGAATAACCTGCAAAGGATTCAATTTGGCGATAAATTTCTTGACTGAGTGCTTCGGGATGCCCTTTTTGTTGGCAACAAGCAAAAAAGTTATCTTTTACTTTTTGTAATGCGGCGGCTGAACGTCCTTTACCACTCATGGCACGACGCAAAATATCACCGTCAGATGCGGGAACGCCTGCAAAGTGAAGCGCAATTTTGATCACATCTTCCTGATACACCATAATACCGTAGGTTTCGCCTAATTGCTCTTTGAAAACGGCATGAAAATATTCGAATTGTTCCGGATGATTGTGCCTAAAAATATATTCTTTCATCATTCCACTTTGAGCAACACCAGGCCGAATAATAGAGGAAGCTGCCACTAGTGTTTTGTAATTGTCGCATTTTAGTCTTCGCAATAAACCTCGCATAGCAGGACTTTCTATGTAAAAACAGCCAATAGTGTTCCCAATACTTAAATAGTCGTTGCACTTTGCTTCATTTTTTGATAATTTGATGTCTCGAATATTAACTTCAATACCTCGATTTTTTTTGATCAGTTTTACCGAATCATCAATGTGACCAATACCGCGCTGACTTAAAATATCAAATTTTTCAAAACCGATATCTTCAGCAACATGCATGTCAAAAAGTACGATGGGAAATCCTTTAGGAGGCATTTCTAAAACCGTATAATTTGTAATAGGTTCTTCAGAAATTAATATTCCACAAGAATGCATGCTGCGTTGATTGGGATATTTTTCGAGCAGCATTCCATATTTTTGTACTAATGAAACTATCGAATTAGTGTCGTGCAGTTGCATTGGGTTTTTAGCAAGCGCATCTAATTCTTCTTTGGGTAAACCAAAAACTTTCCCGACTTCCCTAAAAATTGAGCGATATTTAAATTCTACATTGGTTCCGCAAAAAGCGACATGTTCTCGACCATATCGATTAAAAATATATTCGAGGATCATATCCCGTTCTTTCCAACTCCAATCAATATCAAAATCAGGCGGACTTTTGCGGTTGAGGTTTAAGAAACGCTCAAAATATAAATCGAGTTCAAGCGGACAAATAGCAGTGATTCCTAAACAATAACTCACAATACTATTAGCGCCACTACCGCGACCAATGTGCATGAAACCCATACTATTGCTATATCGAATGATATCCCAAGTGATTAAAAAATAACCACTAAATTTCAATTCGTGTATGACTTTTAATTCCTTTTCTACTCTGGCTTTTGCCAATGGATTGTTGTTGCCATATTTTTTTATTAATCCTTGATTAGCAAGACTGGTTAGGAGTTGGATATCATTATCGCTACTTTCTGTGTAATTGGTTTTATTTTTTGGTGTTTTAAATTCAAATTCAAAATTACATTCTTCAATGATATTTTCTGTATTTCTAATAATTTGGGGATATTCACTAAATTTTATTAACAGTTCTTCTAGTGGAATCATTGTCTCTGAAGTAGTGCAATAATCAGCCTCATTAAGTTTTGATAAAATAATATTAGTATCAATAGCCCGCAATATTTTATGCAGGTTGAATTCTTTTTTAGTGCGAAATGTTACCGGTTGAAAAACGACCATTCTATCTGCTTTTTCTTTCCATTTATCATGAAAAAGTAGCGGAAGTTGTTCTGAACGTATGCCTAAAAATTCAAAATCTTGGAAGTTATTAGGAGCATTTTCGATGGGATAAATTACAGTAACATTTTCAAACTTTGGTGCGCAATTGGGTAGGGGAGTTCCATCAAAATTATGTTTAGTCAAAAACCGATTCATTTCGGCGAGACCTTTTGCATTTTTAGCTAAGCCAATGTAAAGCAGTTGGTTATTACATCTAAATTCGATGCCTACAATTGATTTTATGTTTACCGCTTGGCATTCTTTTATAAAATCATAAATTCCAGTAACGGTATTAATATCCGTTAGCGCCATCGCTTTTACATTAGATTGCACCCCAAGTTGCACTAACTCAGTTAATGGAATAGTGCCGTAACGCAGGCTATGATAGGAATGACAATTAAGGTACATCTTTCTGTTTTGTTTTTAAGTTGGCGCCAGCACAGCGATTAATTGCATCAAAACCATAACGTCTTTTCATTTTGTCCATCGCTTGATAAAGCGAGAGCATTTCCTCTGTATCTTCAAATAAATTAATTTGGTAGGTACCGCGAACTAAACCGCTGAAGCGAATACCAACTAATCGCAATCGCATTCGGCGTTGGTATAATTTATCAAATAAATCAGTCACGGCTCTTGTGAGTGTGTGATCGGCAGATGTGTAGGCGATTTTAGCTTGTTTTGTTTCGGTATCAAAGTTTGCGTAGCGTATTTTTATGACTACCGTTGAGGTTAGCCATTCCTCAGATCGCAATTGAAAAGCTAATTTTTCGACCATACCTATCAAGATGGACTTTAGATTTTTAATATCAATTGTATCTTGTAGAAAAGTATGTTCTGTCGAAATTGATTTGCGTTCTGTGTAAGGTTCAACAGGATTATTGTCAATTCCATTGGCTTTTTTCCATAGTTCTAAACCATTTTTTCCAATCATTCGTTGTAATACTTCAGCGGGCATTTCTGAAAGTGTTTGTATGTTTCGAATGCCAATGCGCGATAATAATTGAAAAGTCACATCGCCCACCATAGGAATTTTTTGAATCGAAAGTGGATTTAAAAAAGGTTGCACCATGGATTCAGGAATTTCTAATCTTCCTACTGGTTTTGATTCGCCTGTTCCAATTTTAGAAACTGTTTTATTAACCGATAAAGCAAAGCTAATAGGCAATCCAGTTTCTTTTGTAATGGATTGTGCTAGCTCATTTGTCCATTGGTAACAACCATAAAATTTATCCATTCCTGTAATATCTAGATAGAATTCATCGATGCTTGCTTTTTCTACAATAGGTGCTTTTTCTTCGATCACTTGAGTAACATCGTGGGATAATTTAGAGTATAATTCCATATCGCCTTTCATGACTTTTGCTTGTGGGCAAAGCCGAAGTGCCATTTTGATAGGCATTGCTGAACGAACCCCAAAAGTCCTAGCTTCATACGAACACGAAGCCACAACGCCACGTTCTCCACCTCCAATAATTAATGGTAAACCATTTAATTTAGAGTTGGTTAATCTTTCGCAGGATACAAAAAAAGTATCTAGATCCATGTGTACAATTGCCCGTGTCATTTACTTTTATTTAGTTTACAAAATTAGCACAGATAATAACATTTTTAGCTATATTTGCTGTTACAAATTATAACAAAGTCGTTATGTCATTATTTTCAGACAATATCAGAGCCCTGCGCGTAAAGCATAAAATTTCACAGGAAAAAGTAGCCAAAAGCCTTATGATTACTAGGGGACGTTATGTAAAGTATGAAGATGGAACTTCAGAAGCGCCTTATGAAATCCTGAAGAAAATGGCGCAATATTACCAGATTAGTATTGATTTATTACTATCTGTTGATGTGCGTAAAATTGAAGTTAGTGATTTATTAAAACTCGAAAACAACCGATTGATTTTACCCATTCAAGTAGATCAAATGGGAGAAAACCGAATTGAAGTGGTGACCCAAACCGTAAAAGCTGGATATCTAAATGGGTATGCTGATCCCGAATATATTGAACAGTTACAACAAATTTCTTTACCATTTTTAGGTGTGGATAAATACCGTGGTTTTCCTGTAGAAGGAGATTCTATGCCACCACATCAGGATGGCGATATTATTGTGGGAAGTTATGTAGAGCGTTTAGGCGAAGTTTTAGACGGTAAAACTTATATTTTGATTACTAGGAGTGAAGGAATGGTGTATAAAAGACTGAATAAGAACAAGAAAAATGCTTTAGTTGTAGCATCTGATAATTATTTTTATCCGCCTTATGAAGTCAAAGCGTCTGATATTTTAGAAATTTGGGAATACCAATGTAGCATTGCCCGAAGCGATAGAAAAACAGAAGCTTTAGAAAGTGACTCCATCAAAAATATGTTTGTAGAATTAAAACGAGATATTAACGAAGTGAAAAATAGTATTGGTTTAACTCATTAATTTATTCGAAATGAAAATTATCAGAAATTTTAGGTTTACACCAAAACTTAAATATTTTATTGGATTATGATAAGTTTCAACCATATAATTATTTTATTTATACCGCTTCATCTGTGAATACACTGTAAAGGACTATTGATTTTTTGTCCGGTTGAGCGCAGTCGAAACCCTTTTTACAAGTCATATATAATCTCGACTAAAAGCCTGTCCTGAGCGCAGACGAAGGGCTTGATTAGACAAGAAGCAAAACAGCAAATTTAAAATACAATTAGTAATATTTTTAAAATTAAAGTTGGAGAACTTTTGCTTTCAAATACAAACGAGAGTATAACTCAGTATAAAAAAAATGAAAAATCAGGAATACGCAATCGTAGATATTGAAACTACAGGAGGTAATGCAAGTCATAGCCGCATTACTGAAATCGCTATTATTATACACGACGGAATAAAAGTGATTGACCGCTGGGAGACACTTATAAATCCACAAAAACATATACCGCCAGCTATTTTTGCATTGACTGGTATCACTAATGAAATGGTTAGTGAAGCACCCATTTTTGATACTATTTCAGATAAAGTTTTTGAATTGCTTTCTGACCGTGTTTTTGTTGCCCATAATGTCAATTTCGATTACTCTTTTGTACGTCATGAATTAGAAAGTGCCGGACTTAAATGGACTGCTAAAAAACTGTGTACCGTAAGAGCTTCTCGAAAAATTAGACCAGGAATGCTTTCATACAGTTTAGGCCGACTTTGTAAATCTCTAGATATTGATTTGGAAAATCGCCACCGCGCTGGAGGAGATGCCGATGCAACAGCAATTTTATTTACTAAATTGTTAGAATGGGATAGTGAAAACGAAATGGATAAAATGATCAAGAAAACATCTCAAGATCAAAGACTCCCACCAAATCTTCCACCAAAGGATTTTGACCAATTACCAGAAAAACCAGGTGTTTATTATTTTTATGATCAATATAAAAAAGTAGTTTATATAGGTAAAGCGGTTAACTTAAAAAAACGTGTTGCATCACATTTTGGTGGGCATAAAATCACACCACAAAGACAAAATTTCTTACGGGATATACACGCCATTTCTTTTGAAGTTTGTGGTACTGAATTAATGGCTTTATTATTAGAATGCACCGAAATAAAACAATTGTGGCCCATTCACAATAAAGCATTAAAAAAGTTTGAACCTAAATATGGTTTCTTCGTATATGAAGCTAGAAACGGATATCGCTACTTAGCAATAGGTAAGTTATCCAAAAATCAAAACTGCATTGAAACTTTTGATAGTATTTATAGCGGGATCAACTTACTGCAGGAATTAGCTGCAAAGTTCGAAATCGATAATCGCTTTTGTAAGTATGGAAGTTTATCAGATGGTGCATTTATGGCGCAGAATGATTCCACTGATTTACCAGAAATAGAACAGCACAACGACCAAGTTCAAGCAGCGATAGATTCTTATTTAAATAGTAGACAAAGTTTTGCTATTATTGATAAAGGTCGAACAAAAGAAGAACGCAGTTGTATATGGGTTGAAAAAGGACATTTCTATGGAATGGGATATATCGATATGGATGTTGTAATCAATAATCCATCAGAAGTAAAAGAACATTTAACACCTTATAAAACGAATCAATATATTATGCAATTAATTTTTGCATTTGCAAAGAAGTACCCAAGAAATGTACATCTTCAAAAAGACGATTTTACATCTTTAGATGATTAAAATAGTACCCTTAAATAATAGATTTATATTTTATTTTTTTATTTATTGCTAAAATGAATTCATTTTAAAACCAGACTCCTGATTTCCTCGTATGTTAAATCGAAATGAAAATATTAAAATACTTTTATTACTTTCGCCGTTTTAATAAATGATTATGTCTGATAAATAATGAATTTAGGAAAAAAATCTACTTCACGAACTGCTATTCTTCTTTTTGCCCAAAGCGAAAACGTTGAAGGCATTGCAAAGCCAATAATAGCTTGCGCGAAGCAAAATGTATTTTTGTGGAAGAAGATGAATGAAAATGTTATTAAAATCATTCAAAAAACTAAATTATCTTACTTCATATCAACTGAAAAAAACCAGGTAGGAGCCAGTTTTGGAGAAAAAATCACGAATGCTATTCAAAATATTTTTGAACAAGGTTTTGAAAAAGTTATTGTTGTAGGGAACGACTGTATTGAATTAAAAATGCACCATTTATTACAAGCAGAACAAGATTTACGGATAAATTCTTTAGTATTAGGTGCTGATTATGCTGGTGGTGCTTATTTAATAGGAGTTACAAAATCAACATTTAATGCTACTTCTTTTCAAAATATTCCTTGGCAAACAAAATACCTTTTTACCGCTTTACAAGCCATTTATAAAGAGGAATCAACTGCTTATCTTCCCTATTTAAATGATTGTAATAATGCTTTCGATTTCAAAAAGGCAGCTTATGAATTATCATTTTCTGATAATTTTAGAAAATTTCTACTTTCTTTTTTAATTTTATTAAAAGTTAAAAATCTAACAGAAATAAAATTTACTTCTACTGATTATCAAGCGATAAATTTTAATAAAGGATCACCCTTTCCTTTCTAAATTCCGTTTAAAACTTTTTTTAAATTAAATATTCTAAACCAAATGAAGAAATTTTATATTTGGGCATTGCTACTTATAACTACAATAGCAATTGCGCAACAAGATTTAACCGTTTCTGTAATCGATGCAGTAACGCAAAAGCCCATTATTAACATATCAGTAAATTTAGTAAACAAAACCAGAAATTTAGAATTAAGTCAAATTACTAATACACAAGGTAAAGTGACTTTTAGAAATCTTGAAGCTCTTGATAATTATCAAGTTGGTACGCTAGCCACACAAGATTATTCCGCTGAAACTTCTGATTTAATTAGTATTAGATCTAATCAGAATCCGAATGTTACCCTATTTTTAAGAAAAAGTAACACTGAAGAGTTGGATGAAATTGTGGTTTCTTCTACATCAACTTCAAAAATTAACTCAAGGGATGCTGAGGTTTCATCAGAATTGAAAGCTGCTGAAATTCAAGAAATTCCAGTTGAAGGTCGCGATATCACAAGAGTATTATATCGTTTACCAAATGTTTCACAAGCTACAGGTTTTTATCCTGAAGCGGCAAATGTGAGTATTAATGGTGCAAGTTCTGGATATACTTCGTATTTGATTGATGGACTAGACAATAATGAGCGATTTTTAGGAGGACAAAAATTTGCAATTCCGTCAGGATTTGTAAAAGATGTTACCGTTTTAACTAATAATTTCTCCGCAGAATATGGTTTAACAGGAAGTGGTATTATTAATATTACGCCACGCTCTGGTTCTAATGAAACAGTAGGTGAAGTTTTCTTTATTACAAGGCCTGGCCCATCAATTGATGGCAAATCTAGTTTTGCACAACGCGATTTATCGGGTAATCAAGTTAAAAATGGTTTTGCACGTTATCAAGCTGGTGCGGGTATTGGGGGTGCTTTTGTTAAGGATAAAACGTTCTACTATTTCAACTTTGAACATACTACAGACATTAAAGATAATTTATTGAATGTGCCGCAATTAGGCGTTTCAGAATCTGTTAGAGGTAAAAATACATTTGATTACTTTTCTGGTAAAGTAGACCAAATTTGGAATACTAATTTCAGCTCTTCATTACGAGCAAATATTGGAAGAGTAGATGTGGAGCGACAAGGAGGAGGACTCGATGGAGGATCTACTTTTAATTCAGCGGGGAATACGCAACAACGTAATAGTATTTTATTAGCATTAAAAAACAACTATAAATTTGGTAATTTTTCTGGAGAAACAAATGTTCAGTACAGCCGTTTTCGATGGAATTATGCAAAAGCATTTAATGCTAATCAATCACAAGTTACTATTTTAGGTGTAAATGATGAAACTTTAGGTGTTATAGGAAATCCTGGTTTTGTATTTGATTCTTTTGAAAATACAATTCAATTACAACAAAAATTAAAGTATTATTTAGAAAATCATACTTTTAAGGCAGGTTTTAATTTTATTAGAGGCGATCATCAGTTATTTGGCGGTGGAAATCCAGTAGGAAATTACAGGATTAAGTTAAACCAAAATCAAATAGATATTGTTAAAAATAGTGGGGTGGCAGGAGACTTAAATCTAAACGATATTCCGCAGGATGCAAAGGTATTAAATTATATTGTCGAGTTAAGACCTACATCTTTTGGTACTAATCAAGATATTTACTCGGCTTACATTGAAGATTTGTGGTCTGTTACTGATCGCTTGAATCTTACATTAGGTTTGCGATACGATTATGATAATTTATCAAAAGGAGGTAGTGATAGAGGCGATTATAACAACTTAGCACCACGATTTAATTTTAATTACAAATTAAATAATTCTAGCAGTCTACGTGGAGGTTATGGAATTTCCTATGACAAAGTAAATTATGCAATCTACAGTGATGCTTTACAGCAAAACACTACATCGCAAAGTTATAAATTACAATTACAAGAGCTAAAAAAATTAGGAATTTTACCAGCGAGCGCTAATATTGATAGAATAACTTATAATGGAAACTTAGCGGCTTCTATTTCAGGCGTCAATTATTTACAAGGTCCTTCGGCTACGACTTTACAAGGGCAACGAGAAAATATCTTTTCTAATGAGCGTAGAATCTTAAATCCTGACGGTTATAAGAATTCTTATGCACATGAATTTGTTCTGGGCTATCAATTACAACTTACAGATGATAGATTGTTTTATGCTGATGTGGTTCACAATAGAGGAGAGAATTTAAGTCGTTTAAGAAATCTTAATGCTGCTGCGGAATACGTCGTGGATCCAAATAATGTTGTGATTAGAACACAAGCGCAAGCAGATGCTACAAGACCTATTCCTATCACCAATGGAAGTGCTACAATAAATGGTCAAATGGTGACTGGAATTGCTAGAAACGTTATTGTTAGTGAAAATGAAGGAAAATCCCGTTACTATGCAATGAGTTTAAATTATCAGAAAGCGAAAGGAACGGACGATTATTCTTATCGATTAAATTACACCTTATCTTCTAGTAAAAACAATACTGATGGAATTAATTTCAGACCGTCGGATGCTAATAATTATGCTAATGAATGGGGACCATCTGTAAACGATAGAACTCATAATATTAATGGAATTTATAGTTACTATCCATTTAAAGGTACATCAGTTACAGTAGCAGGGTTACTGCAAAGTGGACAGCCAATTAATAGAATTCCTTTAGGTTTTGGGACAACTGATTTGAATGGTGACGGTGCTAGTTTTTCAGATGCTTATCAAGGCAATAGCGATCGTTTTCCGGGAGAAGCAAGGAATAATGATCGTCTGCCTTGGAGCACTACTTTTGACTTGGGATTACAACACCAATTTAAAATTACAGAAAATAATAAATTAGAATTGCGAGCTGACATCTTCAATATCTTTAATGCAGAAAATTTAAGTGGCTATAGTAATAATGCTACGCAAAGCAACCAAATTCAAGGGGGTTCTCGTGCTAGCGGATTATTTACGCAAAGAAATGCTTCACCACCAAGACAGTTTCAGTTTGGAGTGCGTTACTTGTTCTAGTTAGAAATTTTATCCTGTGAATTAGTAATTTGCAGGATATTTTTAATTTGCATTAGGGATAGAAGCGATATCCTTTTGAGAAGCAATAGCGAACAAAAGATTTAGCGAATAGCCCGGGCCTCTATAGGCAATGCCCAAAAAACAGAAAATAATTATGTTTGTATTAAATTCAAATGAGCCAATTGAATTGGGCACTTATTTACGAGAACGAAAATGGTTAGACGACCATGAAATAATTGATTCTATCTCGAAACCTGGGGAGGGAAATATGAATTATGTGTTGCGAATACGGACTGCAAAACGTTCTTTTATTATTAAGCAATCACGCGCTTATGTGGAAAAATATCCGCAAGTTTTAGCACCTGAAAACAGAGTGCTTACAGAAGGAGCTTTTTATATTAAAGTGGCTGGTGATATGGATGTTCAAAAAGCTATGCCTAAAATATTAGGGATGGATGAGGTAAATAATGTGATTCTTTTAGAAGATTTAGGTTTGTCTAACGATTTTACTTTTTTGTATGATTTTAAAGAAAAAATTCATGAGAACGAACTATCTCAATTGTTAGTTTATTTAAATGGTTTGCATCAAAGTTTTCAAAAATTAGTAATTGACGGTGAGTTAGTTAATGCAGAGATGCGGAAACTAAATTATGAACATATTTTTGAATATCCTTTTAGGGTAGAAAATGGTTTTGATTTAGACCTGATTCAAAAAGGGTTACAAGAAATTGCAATGCCTTATAAAACAGATATAGATTTAAAGCAAAAAATTGAAAGTCTGGGTTCTTTGTACCTTTCTAAAGGAAAATATTTGCTGCATGGAGATTACTATCCAGGAAGTTGGTTAAAAACGGATTATGGAATAAAAATAATCGATCCAGAGTTTTGTTTTTATGGATTGCGTGAATTCGATTTAGCTGTTTTTATATCACATTTATACTTATCGCAACAAGACGAGTCTAAGATCACTTATGTAAAAGATAATTACAATTCTTTTTCGGAATTAAACAGTGAAATTCTAAATGGTTTTATCGGTATGGAAATTATGCGAAGATTAATTGGTTTAGCGCAGTTACCATTAAACATGAATTTAAAAACTAAAGCAAACTTATTAAGTTTTGCGCGGACTTTAATTTTAAAATAAAAATATGAAAACTAAAATAATACTTTTTGCTTTGCTGTTCACATTTGCAATGCAAGCACAAACCAAAGTTTGGTTTGATACTGATTTGATGATTGGAATGCCTGATAAAACAGCTCGCGAAGTTGATGACGGCATTACCTTAATTATGGCATTAAAGCAACCTCAAATTGAAATTGTTGGAATAAGCTCCATCACTTACGTAGATTATAGTTTCGATATCATACAGAAATTAGTAAAATGGCATCATGAAGGAGATGCAATTCCAGTTTATAAAGGTTCACCTAAAGCCGATGATTTAGGTGTCGAGAACGATGCAACCAGAGCACTTTATCTAGCTTTAAAAAAAGAGAAGTTAATTATTTTAGCCCTTGGCCCAATGACTAATATTGCGACGTTAATTCAGAATCATCCTGATATAATTCCACAAATTGAGAAAATTTCAATATGTGCAGCTAGAACACCAGGACTTTCTTTTAATCCTGGAAATGGAAAATTAAATGTATTTGATTATAATTATGAATTGGATAACGCATCTATGGATGTCCTTCTGAATTCAAGTATTCCATTAGTTTTTGCAGGATATGAGCCTAGTTCTTACACTCATATTGGCAATATTGATCTCGCTAGTTTAGATCAAAACGAAGAAGCTGATAAATGGTTGTTTAATATTGTACAGCCTTGGATGGAAAAAAACGAGAAGTATTTTGGTGTTAGAGGATTTATACCTTTTGACTGCTCCACCTTGGGTGTGATTACCCATCCTGAATATTTTACGTATTACAAAGACATTCCTATTAAAGTAAATTATAAAAAAAACGATGCGCTTGAAGTACAACCTAAAGTACCGTTTAAAAATTTTCTAGAAGTGTCTTATAAATATAAAACCAAAAAGAAAGTGGATTACGCCATCAGAGCGTTGCAAGGTTTCGAGGAAAAGATTTTAGAGACATTGAGTGTAAAAAACTAACAAAACTTTAGGAATTGTTTTAAAACCAAATCTAGAAATCAGACGTATATTAATTTAGATTGAATTGCGGAGTACGCACAGCAAATAAATAATTAAAAATCAATAGAATAGATTCTATAAAATAAAAACAATAAAAGATGAAAATGAAATTACTAAGTTATGCCCTCGTGCTGTTTACAATTATTAGTTGTAGCGCACAAACTGAAAAATTGTCTTTAGTGCCTAAAAAAGGAAAGGCGGTAGCCGTTTTTGCATCTGGTTGTTTCTGGTGCACGGAGCACGTTTTCGAAGCAGTTGTTGGAGTAGATGAAGCAGTGTCAGGATACACAGGCGGGAATGTTAAAAACCCTACCTATGAATACGTAGGTTCAAACAGAACTGGACATGCAGAGTCAGTGGCTGTTTTTTATGACCCAAAAGTGGTTTCTTATAAAGAATTAGTAGCGGTATTTTTTGCATCGCAAGATCCGACAACTCCTAATCAACAAGGACCAGACAAGGGTTCTTCTTATCGCTCTATTGCTTTTTATAAAAATCCTGCTGAGAAAAAAATTATAGAAGATAAGATTAAAGAGCTTACGACAAATAAAGTATTTGTGGCTCCTATTGTAACAGAGGTGAAGCCAGTTGTGGATTTTTATGAAGCCGAATCCTATCATCAAGATTATGTAAAAAACAATCCCAATCAGCCGTATGTGAAAGGCGTTTCAATACCGAGATACAACAAGTTTAAAAAAACATACAAAGGAAAATTAAAACCTAAATCTTAATAATCATGAAGCGATACCAACAACTTTTAATACTGCCAGCTATAGCTTTTAGCTTTATGGCGTGTATGCAGTCCAACAAAAAAGATCAAGCAACTGTGGAATCAACAACCACAAAACAACAACAGCCTATACTATCATTGACTGATACGTCATTGAAAAAAGTGGCTAAAACGGATGCCCAATGGAAAAAGGTACTTACAGACAATCAATATTATATCCTTCGTAAGCAAGGAACAGAACGACCTTTCCAGAATGAGTTTAATGACAATCATAAAAAAGGAAATTATTTCTGTGCTGCTTGTAAATTACCGTTGTTTTCGTCCAAAACAAAATTTAATTCAGGAACGGGGTGGCCTAGTTTTTATGCTCCAATAAATAATAATAGAGTTAAAGAAGTAGTAGACAAAAGCTTGGGAATGGTTCGTGGGGAAATAGTTTGTGCGCGTTGTGATGGTCATCTAGGACATCTTTTTGACGATGGACCTAATCCTACGGGATTGCGTTATTGCATGAATTCTGGAGCTATGTTATTTCAAGAATCAAAATAAATTATGGTTAATTATTTAGTTCAAAAAAAGGGCGTTTGTTTCAGTTGAAACAAACGCCTTTTTGAGTTATAGGATGTATACTATTTGTTATAAACAGCAACTAATTGTTCTGCCATTGCTAAAATATCTTTCGCTTCAAAATCAGGTTTGTTGGACAAAGTATATACAGATTGTCCTTCACGCGCTATAAAACAAGTCTTTAAACCTGCATGCGAAGCACCGGCTAAATCCCAACCATGTGCCGCAATCATCAGCATATCCTTAGGTTGTACGGCTAGTTCTTTTGCTGCCCATAAATAGGTTGCTGCTTCTGGTTTGTATTTTTTAAGACTATCAATACTCAATGCCTGTTCAAAGTAATCAGTCAAATTTGAATTGATTAATTGCTGCTTTAGTGCATGCGGTGGCGAATTAGTCAAGGTGATTAATCTAAAACCATGATCTTTTAAGAGCTTCAGACCTTTCTCTACATCAGGGTAGGCTTGTAAGGTTTGGATTTTTGAAAGGGTCGCTTTAATTTCATCTTCACTAACTTTTATATGCAGGGACGTGGCCGCCATAGACAAGGTTGCTGCAGCAATTGTCCCAAAATCATCATACGTATCAATGCTATTTGAAACAATGGAGTAGTGCAATAACATACCAAACCAAATTCTAAATCCCTGCTCATTATCAAGGAGCGCATTTACCGATTTTTTTAAAGGAGTCATGTCGAGTAAAGTTTCGTTTACATCGAAGACGAGGACCGGTTTATTTTTGTGTGAATTCATTTTATTATTTTAAATTATTGGTACCATTTTTTAATAGTTTCAAGTGCAGGTTTTTCCTGTGGTGTGTAATCAATGCTATTTTTTGCCTCTTTATGATACGCATCAGCATACCATTTCCAGGCAAATCCGCCCGCAAACCACTTCTTTTGCGTTAAGGTTTGAAACAAGGATTCGTAGGCATTGGCTTGCGCCAAATTATTAATTCCACTTTGATTTTCTTTCCAAGGTTCTTTGGCTGCTTGGTCGGAATTACGATAACCAAATTCTGTAAAGAGTATTTTCTTGTTGGTTTTAGCTTGTAGCTTTTCCATTTTTAGGATGTGTTGCTGCCAAGCTTCATTAAGATCAGCAACTGCGGGTGTTGTGGCATCAGATAAAGGAAAATACGCATCGATCCCGATGTAATCCAACTCATTCCAGAAAGGTACTTTATCAAAATCATCCCAGTTTGCGGCGTAAGTTAATTTCCCAGTGTAGATTTTTTTAATTTTCTGGATTAATTGCGACCAATATTCGGGTCTTTTGGCCACTGAATTTCCTAGTTCGGTACCAAAACAAAATACTTCTATTTTTTCTTGCTGGGCTAATTGAGCAAAATCAAGAATGTATTTTTCATAATCATCTTCCCATTTTTTCCATTCTTTTTCAGTCGAGAAGTCTAAATTACCAGTGTAGAGTCCGTTTTTAATCCAAAGATGAGGTTTTAACATAATCTTCAGCTGATAATTATGTGATTTTTTAATCATTTCTGTAATACCTGCTGTTGTTTCTCCCCACCACTGCCGATTATGGTTGTAGGAAACTGAAACATCGTTCAGATTAACAAATGCATATGGTATTAGTGAAATATAATTTACATTATTTTCTATTAAGGCTTTGAAAGTTTCATTTTTCACTTCCTTTATTGGAGCAACTAAATTCATTCCTTTGTATTCCAGTTTTAGTTTGGAGTCATGAAATGGTTTATTTAGGCTTATATAAATAGAAAACAATAATGCTAAAAGAGGTACTCCAATACAAAGATTTAATATTATTTTTTTAAATTTCATAATCTTTAATTCTAAAAGTAAAGTTATCAAACGAGACCTAGTTTAGTTTAGCATTTGTAAATTATTAGTTCTCCATCAAACGATCTCTGTTACTGATATTAGTAAATTTTTCATAAAAAAGTAAAATAAAAACAGAGATATACTCGATACCAATCAACCAAAAGTTTTCTGAAAATTTTACTCCACTATAAGCGCTATAACTAAGAATAATTGTGAAGCTCCATAGAAAAGGATATTTATGAGATGTAAAGATCGCGAGCAAAACAAGGTTTATAACATACCAAGGATGAACTGTAGTTGCAGTAAAAAAGTAAACGGTTACCACTAATAACATACTATTAAACAAAGGAATACTAAACTTATTGTTTTCTTTAAAGCTTTGAAAAACAATATATAAAATGATGAATACCGGAATTATTTTTCCTACTGTGTGGATTGTATTATATCCTTTTATCCAAAAACCAATTTCTCGAATAATGTAATAAATGCTTGCATTAAATTCAAAATTTGTAAACCACAAACCTATAGTCTCACTATAATTGTAAAGTAACTCCTTAGAAAGAAATGGTAAAAACAGGATAATATTAACTCCAATAACTATTGTGTAAAAAGAAATTGCTTTTAGCCATCCTAATTTCTTTAAAAATAAGGGTAAGAGCAATAATGGTAATAATTTAACAGAGATTGAAAACCCTAAAATTACAGCTACTAATTTCCATTGTTGTTTTTCTAATAAATACATTGCCCAGATAAAAAAGAAGAGCATAACTCCCTCAAAATGTAAATTTCCTGTTAGCTCCATTATTACTAATGGATTCAAAACATACCAAAAAATACGATGTTTTTCCAAGCCCAAACTTTCTAACAATTTTCCGCCAAAATACATTGTTCCTAAATCGGCTGTGGCAATAATCAGGCGCATTGCAACAACTGTACTTGCTATGGATTTTAAACCTAAAAAGCTGGCTATTGTAAAAAATAGCTGGTTTAGGGGTGGATAATTAGAATAATGTTGTGCACTCAAACTGCCCATTCCTTCATACAGTTTTTGAGCATTTGGGATAGTAAAGTTCTCTTGTTTAATGAGATCTTGAGGGAGATGTAAATAAGGACTTATATTTTGTAATATAAGATTGCCATCCCATATAAAACGGAAATAATCTTGCGATAAGTTAGGTAAAGCAACTAAAAAAAGTAATCGCAACAATACTGAAGCACTAATTAGAAAAATAAAATTATCCTTTTGGAAACTAAGAATTTGATAAAAGCAAACGAACAAAAGAGTAAAAGAAACTACTAAATTTATAAAATCACTTCGTTTTAAAAAATAAGCTATGTAAAAGTAAATCAATACACTTAGTAAAAGAAAGGCGTAAGACTTGGTGCTATTTGAATTCACAAAACTCATCTATTTGTTTGCACTGATTTTACAAATACAAAAGTAAAACCAAGGAATAACATTAAATGTAATGCAAGTAAACTATAATCTTTTAAGATAAATGCGCTGTAAATAGCAAACAAAAAATAAATAACTAGTGTTCCTTCAACAAAAATATTTTTTGAAATAGTCTTTGTTAAGTAAGTATTTTGCTTCCATTTTTCTTTAAGTCCTTCAATATTAAGTTTTGGAGTTCTAACAAATTCACTTTTTTTACCCCATAAACCTTCTAGGACGGCTACGGTATTATGGAATGAGAACCCCATTGCAATAGTATAGAATGTCATGAATAAGGAAATATATTTTAAAAAATTTTTAAAACCACCACCATGAATACTTTTGTAGGTTGTCCAATAGCTGATAAAAAATAGAATAGATGTAATGATAAAAAATATTAATATGTCAAATACTTTTTCAAATACAGGAAACTGATTTTTTATATAAAGCATTGGTACACTTAGCATAGCCATTGTAAAAATCGCTAAAAACATGGTACTATTTAATAAATGTAAAATGCCGTGTGCTTTAGTCTTAAATCCAATAGATTTTGACTCAATTACTCTACTTGCATTCTTACTAAAATTTTCAGCTCCTCCTTTATTCCATCTAAATTGTTGCGAACGAGCAGCACTTATTATTGCTGGAAGTTCCGCAGGTGTAACAACATTTTCTAAGTACTTAAACTCCCATTTCTTTAGTTGTGCTCTATAGCTTAAATCGAGATCCTCAGTTAGTGTATCGCTTTCCCAATTACCAGCATCGATTATACATTCTTTCCTCCAAACGCCCGCCGTACCGTTAAAATTTATAAAATGTAATTTTGAATTTCTACCAACCTGTTCTAAAGTAAAGTGAGCATCTAATGCAAAGGCCTGAATTTTAGTTAATATTGAATAATCACGATTTAAATGTCCCCAGCGCGTTTGAACAACTCCGATTTTAGGATTTTTAAAATATGGTATTGTTTGATAAAGCCAATCTTTTTGTGGGACAAAATCAGCATCGAAAATAGCAATAAAATCACCTTTTGCAATTATCAAACCTTCTTTTAAGGCACCAGCTTTGTATCCTTTTCTATCGCTTCTTTTAATATGTTTTATGTCAATTCCTGTCTCGGCAATTTTTGATATTAGAGCTGCAGTTTCTATAATGCTATCGTCTGTGCTGTCGTCTAAAACTTGTATTTCTAAAAGTGTTCTTGGATAATCTATTTTAGAAATTGTATTCAATAATCTCTTAATTACGTATTTTTCATTGTAAATAGGAAGCTGGATAGTTACATAAGGAATATCTTTTTGTATGGATAGATCAAATTTTATAGATTGATCCTCAATCTTTTTACTCTTTAAATAATTTAAAAGCAAATTGAATTGGGCTAAACTATAAAAAAATAATAGAAAGATTGCGATGCTGTATAATATTACAACAAAATAAGAAAGTAGTAGCATGTTTTTATTTTACCAATTGCGGAGGACTTTATTTAATTGTATACTTAAAAATCCATCCTATTATTTTTACTCCTGCCATAATTGTTCCTTTGACAGTACCTGAAACTTTTGAAATACCTATTCTATTTTTATAACGAACAGGAATTTCTAGATAGGTCATTTTTTGCTTCAAAACTTTAAGTTGCATTTCAACTGTCCAACCGTACGTTTTGTCTTCCATTTTTAACGCTACTAATTTAGAATATTTTATAGCCCTAAATGGACCTAAATCAGTGTAAGTAGCATTAAAAAAGAGTTTCATTAGGGATGTAGCCAACCAATTTCCAAAAATTTGCTGAGTGGTCATTGAATATTTTTCACGCAATTTCCTTACTCTTGCGCCTATAACAAAATCAATATTATTCTCTATGATGGGAGTGGTAAGTTTAATCAATTCTTCAGGATAATCTGAATAATCACCATCAAGAAAAACTACTATTTCAGGTTTAATGACTTGTTTTGAAATGTAATCAAGACCTTTCAAGCAGGCATATCCGTAACCCATTTTGTTTTCTGTAAGAACGGTAGCCCCAGCTTTTTGCGCTACTGCTACTGTATTATCAGTGGAATTATTACTAATTACAATAATTTCAGAGACAAAACTTGGGATTTCACTTATGACATTCCCTATCGCTTTTTCTTCATTATAAGCGGGAATAATTACTTTAATTATATTCATTATCTGTTTATCAAGGATTGTCCCTCTGATAACTAGAGATCGAATTCCATTCATTCATTTTTATTCCTGCGTTATATCTAGCAGCTTTTACTATTTTTCCATTCGCATAAAAAATGCAAAGTCCTTCAGGTAGATTATTTCTATATTCAATTTTTTTTTGGATTTTACCTATATTATTATAGATTAACCACCATTTTGCTTTTTTATCGTCTAAATAATGACCTTCTTCTTTTTTTATGCCATTTCCGTAATAATAAAACCAATAGTCTACTTTTTTATTATCAGACATCCATCCTTCTGATTTTAAATTTCCGTTATCATAAAAATTTTTAAAATAGGTTTTTTGACCAGAAACTGGCAAAACATAAAAGAAAATTAATATGAAAATAGTTTTAATCATTTTTTATTTTTAAGTATAGCAGAGGTCTATTGTTTTTAAATATTATTTTTGATTTAATGACCAGTCAAAATCGTACGTTTTTACGGTCAGGGTATTATCGATCTTTTTTTCTAAGAATAAGTTTATAAAATCAATTTCATTAAAATAATTGACTGCAAAATCTTTTTTATACCATTCAAATATTTTAGGCAAATGAATTAGATTAATGCTCTTTTTAACTATAAAGTAGTCCTTAGAATTTATCACTAATTTAGCTTGATTTTTAATTTGATCATCAATTGTAGATGGAATGTAGGCTGTATTTAGTAAAGGAGCTCCACCATTTGCACCGCTAGACAATGTGAAATGGACTGCAGGATCAAAGAATAAATCTCTTAAAATGACATTTTCAATATCATCAAGCGTTAAATCTTGATTACCTACAACGAAACTACTACCTTTAAAAAAACCTGGAATTTTTTCTACTGAGGCAATAGGGTAAACATCAATCACACCCTTTATAACTTGCAGATTATAAACATTAATCCAAAAAGCTTTTGCAACTTTTTTATCGCTAAACTTAGTATCTAGTTTTGCTGTATTGCTTAAAATATAAATTAGTTCACCTGGACTTTTTTTGATTGTTGCGTAATCTACTTTACCTTCTTCAGTTACGTTTTTCTTTAAAAACTCAGTTGTTTGCTCAAAAAATTGCTCAATTGTTTGAGCTTGGGAAAATAAGGGTAATGCCAAAAAACAAAGTGCCAAAATAATTTTTTTCATTTTAAAAATTTCTATTTATTGTTAGTGATTAAATCTAGTAAATCAATATTATTTCCTAACAAAATTTCGTTAGAATTTATCCGACCAGATGGCGAGTCATTTTCTAATTTTAACACTCCACGCGGGCAAACCGCTGAACAAATGCCACAACCCACACATGAAGAACGTACAATGTTTTCTCCTTTTTGAGCATAGCTTCGAACATCAATTCCCATTTCACAATAGGTAGAACAATTTCCGCAGGAAATACATTGTCCGCCATTTGTAGTAATTCTAAATCTTGAAAATAAACGTTGTTGTAATCCTAATATTGCAGCCATTGGACATCCAAAACGGCACCAAACTCGGTTACCTAAAATAGGATAAAATCCAACTCCCACTACGCCACTAAATGCAGCTCCAATAGCAAAACCGTACCATTCTCGTAATGAATTGCTGTCTATGAACAGAATGTTTTGTTGTCCAGAAAAATAATTTAGCAGCAAAGATATAATAATTATAGCGACCAATGAAAGCATCGTATAAGTGGCATCAGTATCTAGATCTTTTCTTTTAAAAATATACAAAACACTTGTAAATATGGTAAGGAAAATAACGATACCCCAGATAAACTGACCTTTAGTGATAAAACTCATTTCAGGATTATTAGATAAAAAGGTAAATAGCACTGCTATTGTCATAACAAATGAAAACACCAAAACGCTGTGAATCATCCATCGCTCAATTTTCCATGATATAGTGGATTTACTTGAAAGATGTCTAAAGCTATCACCAGCAGTTTCTGCTAGACCACCGCAACCACAAACCCAAGAACAGTACCATCTCTTTCCATAAAAATAGGTTAGGATAGGAGATATTATGAAAATCATTGCAACGCCAAAGATTAACATAAACATTCCTAAATTCCCACCTTCAAACATGTTTTTTAAATGCCAATCGTTGAAAAAATAGTAATTAAGTGGCCACATATTTTTTAAATCTTTGGCAAAATAAGCTTTTTCTGGATTTAGTTTTTCTAATATTTCTGGAATTAAAAAAGCAAAACCTAATTGAAAAAACATCACTGATATGGTACGTACTAATTGATATTTGTTGTTTTTATATTTTAAAATAAATTTATAACCTAAACCTAGGATGGCTACAGTATATAATGTACCGTAAACAAACCATTGAGTAGCTGCCTTCCCATTCATAACAAAACTTAAAGGATCAAAGAATCCTACAATTCCGGTATTATTTCCTCCAGCTTCGTTAAGTCCTAAATATTGTGGATACCAATATAAAACAACGTAAAAAGAGGTAAGTAAAATTCCTGTCATCCAAGCCCAACTACCTCTGTTAGTAAAGTTCTTGTGCCAAACTCCATTGTTTTTTATTCCTGCAGGTTGATGCAAATAGGTTCTATTAGCATATGTTATTACACCTGTGAAAATCGCAATTATTGAAATAGTGAGCCAAATTTCTTTACTGGGAAAAGCAACATTAAAAAGTGCTAATGCCATAATGAACAAACCCAGTATTCCTAGTGCAACACTTATTTTTTGAATACCATCCATCTGCATGTTTTCATGAGAAGCAATCGATATATTTTTAGCTGATTTATTCATATTATACAGTTTTTAAACTATCGAATTGGTTATAAAATTGTTTCTTAATTTCTTTGTTATGTGAAGTAAAAAGTTCCGGATCAAAATTAGCTTTTACTAAATTTTCAATTACATAATCTACTGTTTGCTTCTTTGTCAAAATCATGTCAAAAAATTCATGACGCATTCTTATCCCAAAAGTATTTATGCCTAAAAAAGTGCGATTATTTTTATCGAACGAAATTCGTATTGCTTTTTTACCGCAATTATGCTCCCAGTAAAACTGTTCTTCATTTAATCTTGGCTTAGCCCAAACCCATCCGTAAGTTTGATATTCTATGTCTAAAAACTTAGCAGAATTGAACCAGTTTCCTGGGTTATATTTTGTGGGCATTCCTATTAATGTTTGCGCTAGCGATTCACCCATCATCCTGCCGGTATACCATACAGCCTCCACTGCAGTTCTGTGTCCAATAGCATCACGTTGTTCAGCACAATCACCAATTGCATAGATGTTTTTGATATTTGTCTCTAAAAAACGATTAACTTTTACACCTTTTCCTAGTTCTATTCCCGAATTGTGCAAAAAGTCAATATTGGGCGAGACACCAGCTGTTAAACCTACTATTTCACAATCTATTATTTCTCCTTTATCGGTTAAAATTCCTTTTGCATTTCCCTCCTCATCTGAAAGAATTTCAACTAAACTAGTATCTAATCTCAAATCAATGTTGTGTTCTAGTATATGACGATTTATCATTTGGCTTTCACCAAAAGGCAATACACCACCCCAAAAAGTTTTTTCGCGAACAAGAAAAGTTACCTGAATATCACGAGCTCGGAGCATTTCAGCTAATTCAATACCAATTAAACCTCCTCCAATAATAACTGCTCGATTTGCGTTTTTGGCCCATTTTTCTAGAGATTCTAAATCTTTTTTATGATACAATCCAGTCACACCATTCAGTTTTTCGCCTGGCCATCCATATTTATTAGGTATTGATCCTGTGGCTAGTACTAATTTATCATATGTAATTTTTTCATCGGATGATAAAATAATTTCTTTTGAAGATGGAACAACTTTAATAACTAAGCCTTGCTTTAAATCTATTTTGTTTTTTTTCCAAAAATCGTTTTCATATGGTTGTGTATGTTTAAATTTCATGTGTCCCATAAACACATACATTAGTGCCGTTCTTGAAAAGAAAAATTCATTTTCATTAGATACAATTGTAATCTTCGACTCAGATTTTTTTCTGATATGAAGTGCGAGCGTAACCCCTGCAATCCCATTTCCAATGATTACAATATGTTCCATAGTTAATTTATTTTTTATTAATCTTACACTAAAAATCAATTAGATTTTTAGACTTAAATATATTTTTTAAAATGAAATTATTAATTATTTTTATTTCATCATGCGTCATATAATACACCTAGAAAAAAAACTACATTTTGTTTTTTACTATTTAATACTTAGCGGTCTTTTCCCTAGCGCAAATATAGTTTTTAGTTAAAAAGTCAATACAGAAAATAGTATAAATTTTTAGATCTTTTAAAACGGATTTTAAAACTGTGATTATTATAGCAATGCTTACTGAAAGTAAAGCATTTATCTATCAGTTTTAAACGATCTAGTTTATTAATGATAGATAAATACTTAGTAACTATAACTTAAGATTTAAGCAGTAGTAATTTTTTAAAATAAAACAGCTATAATTGAATTTTTATAGCTGTTTTGTTTATTTACCTTTTATGGAATTAAAACTTGGTCAATAACGTGTACTATTCCATTACTACATTGAATATCTGGAATAACCATATTCGCCGGTTTTGTAATTCCACCACTTTTAATTGTAAAAGTACCGTTTAAAAATGGGCTGTAAGTTAATGATCCACCACCTGCTGTTACAACAGTTGTACTAGTTTGTTCTGACGTAAATTTACCTCCTGCAATTGCATGATTTAACAAAACTTGTGCTAAAACTTCTGCTGGAGCATTACTGACGTCTTGTACAGTTTTAAAGCCTGCCAATTTAAATGCAGCATCTGTTGGTGCATAGATAGTAAAATTAGCATTTGGATCCGCTAAAACTGGTGCTAAACCAGACTTCACAACCGCTGCAACTAAGAATGTAAGTTCTGGAGCTTTAAATACTTTAGCAGTTTGTAACAATATTGCTGATTGTACAATGTCTACTCCAGTAGCAATCATTACCTTATCTATAGCGTGAACCGTTCCATTGCTGGCGTTAACATTTGTCAAGATAATTTTTGAACCATTTATGTATAAATCGTTACCTCTGCTAATAAAACGTCTGTTTGGTCCTAAAGCAGACTTTGATGTACCACCATTCGAAATTTGACTAGCTAATAAATCGCCATTAGAAACATGATAAAGAAGCGTATTGGTCAAAAATCCATTTTGTAAACCGCCTAAAGTTCCTGTGTTAATTAAACCTAGTCTTGCAAATGCATCGTTTGTAGGTGCAAAAACAGTGTAATGTCCAGACGGATCATTAGGATTGCTATTACTAAGAACTCCAACAACTCCACCTTGTACTGCTGCTCCTTCAAGAGTACTAAAATTTGGGTTAGCTACTGCAATACCAGCAATACTTGGCGTTTCATCTTTATATTCTGAATCACAAGAAACTATAGTTAGCATTAAAGCTGCTGCGAAAAAAGCGTTTTTTATTGTTATATTTTTCATTTTATTTTTTTTAAAATTTGTAAACTAAACCACCGTAATAACCTGTCGAATTACCAATATTTCTACCAGCGACTAATGTGCTTGCTCCCACAGAAACTCCTAATTCTTTGTAAATAGGCGTGTATAAATTTAAACCTATCTTTGTGTAATTTACTTTTGTGATAGGAAAAAAACCTGTGAAGCCTGGACCAAAAATATCTACTCCGCCAGTTGATTTTTGATTAGCGATGAAAGCATCTCCGTAGAATGATTTAGCAGCGAAGCCAATTTTAAGTTCCGTTGCATATGAGTTAGGAACGTTATTTGAAGCATAATTTCCTGCAAGCTGAGCTGATGCAAAAATTCCTGAATTCGTTTTATACATTGCCATACCAGTTGTACTTACTGTTGTACTCCTATTTCCAATGGCAATAATAGACTGAAATCCTTCTTCTACTTTGTAATTACCAAGGGGTGTTTTTAACCCTAAGGCTCCAATCAAACGTAATGAGGAAGAACCAAAATCAAAATAAAAGGGACTATATTTTATAAAAACAGATGCATCTTGGAAACCTTTTCTTTCGTTTTGTAAATCTAGGTTCATTAATACTTCTGGAGTCGCATTACCTTTTGCAGTAACGTATGGCAGTACTAAAACCACGTCAACTTGATTGCTTATTCCGTAAGTTGCGTATATCGAAGTGCTTGTGATTTTTGTTTCATTAAAAACAGGAACACCTTGTACTTTTTCTGGAATAAAATAGACCTCATCGTACTTTTCTGAACTGAAGGAAAGTGAAACATTTCCTTTACCTTTTCCTTGCATAAATCCACTAATTGGACTTTGAGAATGAGCTGTGTTAACATATCCAAATGTTGTTACAGCTAGAATGAATAGTAATTGTTTTTTAATCATGATATTAAAATGTTTTTGTTTGTTATAAATTGATTTACGAAAAAAGATTAGATATGGTTTTAAGTAAATGAAAAATATTTATAATAAATATTTAAATATATGATTTACAGGTATTTATGATAATAAAAAATAATTGAAGCGACTATGTTAACCTACAGATTGAGAATCAATGTGGCCACATGCGATATGTTTTGTATAGTATTTAAGGAGACTTTCAGGTGAATGTCCTAATTTTCGTTTCATATGTATGATAAAAAAATGATATTGTAAGCGCCATACCCCATTTTCTCTATATCGGCGTGCAGATGTAACAATATAGTCATTAAGTACTATAAAGCGCTTTTTAGTATAAAGTCTTGTAATGATTTCATTATCTTCGTAAACTAAGAAATTTTCATCAAAGCCTCCTATTTCAATAAATAATTCATTCGTGATAAATAGCGACTGATCACCGCCACGACAGAAACTATTATTGAATCGTGTAAACCATTGTGAGAATCGTAAAACTGGATGAGGATCATCAAAGATCATTCTAAAACAACCAGCAAGATTTCCTTCTGCAACTTTATCAATGATTGTTTGATCAAAATTTCGTGGCGGCAAACTATCACAATGTAAAAAATAAAGAATAGCAGATGAAGCTATTATTGCGCCGGCATTCATCTGTGTAGCTCTTCCTCTGGATGATTCTATGAGCTTAACTGTAGGTGAAGTTGTAATGACTTCTTTACAGCCGTCAATACTTCCTCCATCCACAATTATTATTTCAAAAGATCTTTTATCAAATGCATTATTTTCTAGATGAGCTAATAATGAATTGATATTGTTTATTTCATTAAGAATAGGAATTATTACTGATAATTTAGTCATTCAAACTCCAGTTGTAATCCTTGTACGTTAATTTTGCTCTTGCATTTATTTTAGTTGAGGAATATCTATTTAGAAATTCAATGACAGAGCCATCCTTTTTAAAATCACCTCCAAACCAATCAAATATTTTGGAAATTTCAATTTTATTTGCAGTAATACTATTTTTTGATTTATCGTTAACAAAACTTTTAGAAATCGCGGTTAATTGCTGCTCTAATTTTGCTTCTGTATAAGCACTATTAAGTAAATTAGGACAAGAAAACGAAGCACAGTTGATCGCAAAATGAATGCGAGGTTCATCCATTTTACGCAATATTTCATGCTCTATTTCTTCTAAACTATATTTTTTATTAGCTAGAGAAATAAATTTTTTCCCCCAAGGATTACTGATGTCTTTAATACTTTTTAAAGGCATGTTGTCTAAAATTAATTTTACTGTAAAAGCATTATATGCATTAATCCAGTAAGCAAGTGTGGCATTTTTTGACCAAGATTTATTTGGTACTTTAAGTGATAATTCCTCAAGGTAGGATTGTAATTCTTTACTATCTTTTTGAAAAGCTTTGTAATTAACTGTTCCATCCTTAGAAACATTTTTTTGTAATAGAGTGTTCCATCTATTATGGGTAATGTTGTCGTCAACCGTATTTTCTATTGTACATGGAGTAGGATCAACTTTTATACTCTCTTTATTTTTTCCTTGAGAAATTATTGGTAAGAGAATAAGAATTATTAAGTATTTTTTCATGATGCTATTTTATTTTAAGTTTTTAGTAAATTCAAGTGTATTAATCTATTGTTCTTATTTTAGTGGAAAGAGTTCTTGCTTCACAAAGTCCTCTGGAAATTTATCATCATCATTAAAACCAAGCTCAATATCTCTTCCGTCACTTGGAATATAATTAGTTCTGAATATATAATCCCAAATGCTTAATGAAATTCCAAAATTGACGCCGTTTTTATTGGGGATTTTTTTGCTGTGGTGCCAAATATGCATTTTAGGATTATTAAAGATATATTTTAAAAAACCGTAATCCCAACCAATATTAGCATGATTTAAATGTCCAATTGCTATTGATATAAAATGTATAATAAAAACATCTTTAAGATTCACACCGCCTATCAAAATTATTGGAATGTAAAGTAGTACTTTGTAAACTAGAGGTTCCATCCAATTGTATCTAAAATGAGCAGCAAAACCCATCTCCTTGACACTGTGATGCGTTTTATGAATTTTCCATAAAAAAGGTATAGTATGCAAAAGACGGTGCACGTTCCATTGAATAAAGTCGCTGACAATAAAAAACAAGAATAATGCAATAGCTTGCGGAAATTTTGATATTGAAAATAACTGTATCGAGGTCAATTCAAGTCCAAAAAACAGCAAGAAATCATTGATAATTTGTTCAGTAATGTTAGATAATGCAATGACAAGAATAAGGTTTAGGAAGAAAAAATTAAAAAATAAATAAAATAAATCCAACCAAAAATCTTTTCTAAAAACAGCTTGATTTTTTCTCCAGGGGAATATAATTTCGAGTAGCCAAACTCCGAGAGAAATAGCAATTAATCCATAGAAATAGTTATCCCAATTCCAATAAAAAATTTCATTTTTTAGATAATTAAAGTAGCCACTATAAGAATTTAATATTATATCGATGTATTTTTCCATTTTTTTAAATCTTTACTTAGTTGATAAGTAATTGGTTTATAGTTCTAATTTTGTGCAGTCATATGAACTTCGTATTAAATCGTCAAAAGTGTCGATATCATTTAAAGTTTGTAAAATAGCTACTTTGCTGTTTTCTAGATCTTTTATCGTCGCTTTAAAAACGGTTTCAGTCCCCCATTTTTTATTTTTAAAAACATCATTATTTTTATTCTTTAGGCCTAATAAATAATAACCTCCATCTTCAGCGGGTCCAATTACGGCATCATTCGAGTTTAATTTTTCAAAAGCATTCTCTATAATTATTTCTGTTAATTCGAATAAGTCACTACCCACAATAATACAATATTTATAACCCAGATCAAAAAGAGAGTCAAATGCGTTTTGCATTCGTTGGCCTAAATCGCCCTCGCTTTGTAATTTTTTTTGATAAGCTAAGTCTGACCATAAATCCTCTTTAAGTACTGTACGATCATAAAAGACAAATTTATCGCAATTTATATTTTGAGTTGCATTCCTCGTATGAAGGAGTAAATCATTGTAAACAGTCAAAGCATTTTCATCACCTATTGATTTTGCAAGCCTTGTTTTTACTTTACCTATTTCAGGATTTCGTGTAAAAATAAGTAAAGCACTATTTTTCATAAACTTTTATTCCTTTTATTAAATAAGCACTCCATAATTTATTATAGGTATGTACGCTATCGGTAACCTTGTTTTGAACATTTACAACATTACCGCCTGAATTTTTATACTCAAAAATCCCGCCATATAAATTGAAAACATTTTTATAACCTAATTTTTGTAATCGTTCACCTATTTTTTCACTTCTTACGCCAATGGAGCAGTAAACAATTAGTGTTGTTTTCTTATTTTTGATTTTGCTGGTTACATTTTTAGATTTAAAATGATCGAAACCTACAGGAATAGAGCCATAAATATGACTTACTTTAAATTCTTTTGGTTCTCTCGCATCTAAGAAAACTAGATTTTTTTTCTCGGATAGCTCCTTTACATATATATAGGGGACAGTTCTATTATTTAGTTTCTCTAGCACTTTGGGGATACTACTTTGAGCGTTAATTGTTATTGAAAAAACACAAATAATAAAATAGAGGTAGAGACGCATGTTATTTTTTTTTAAAGATATATACTTTATCAGATGTTTAAAAGTTTTTTTTCTTTCTTGGATTATTTTAATTCTTTTTGAGTGAACACCTAAATTCATTTACGTAAAAAAGTTAAAATTAGATCTAAAGATTCATGCTATTTTTAAAATTTTAAGTAGAATCAGTGGTTATGAACGTTTTTTCTTTGTAAATTAGCTCAGATAATTATAAAAAGATATATTAACGAATCAAAACATTATGAAAAATGGTACCCTTTTTTCCTTTCTGTTAATCAGCATTGTATTTATTGGATGTAAGAATAAAGAAAGTGAAAAAATTAATAAAGTTGAAGAACCTAAGGAGGTAGTAAGTGTTACCTGTTACAAGGCAATTTATGAAAAAGACACATTAAACCTTAAAATTAATATTTTTAAAGATGGTGAAGTAAAAGGTGATATGGTAATGGCAATTGACAATATGCCAATAAAAACAGGTGAAATTGTAGGTGAATTTAAGGGTGATACCTTGTTTGCAAGTTATACTTTTATACAAGGTGATTATAAAGAAAAAACTTTAAAAAATCCAATGGCATTTTTAAAACGTGACAATCAATTGATTTTAGGGAACGGACAAATACAAGTAACAATGGGAGCCTCGCACTTTGTAAAAGGAGAACCTATTGATTTTGATCGTGTAAAATATAAGTTTGATCCTGTAGATTGTGAAACAAAATAATAAAAAAAGGAGAAAGTAATTTCTCCTTTTTTTATCACCGGTTTTTTATTTTTTATTAATTGCTTTTAGATTATATTTTAAATGCTTCTTTTTAATGCATATATTAAATCTACTAAATCAACAACACCATAAGTTGACGAATAATCAGAAACTGCATAGGGTAAAATTAAGCTGTTATTATGAATTATTGAACCGCAGGAATATACAACATTCGGCACATAGCCCTCTCGCTCATCCTCTTGGGGAGAAAGTAAAGGCTCTTTCAATCGGCCTATCTCCTTTGTAGGGTCATCAAGATCAAATAATGAAGCACCTATACAATAGCGTCTCATTGCTCCAACTCCATGCGTAATTACAAGCCAACCGTCGGATGTCCAAAGTGGCGATCCACAATTTCCAATTTGTGTGAATTCCCATGTATAACGCGGTTCTTGAAGAATCATCGGATGATTCCATTGTGTGGGTCTGTCAGAAAACATAATGTAATTATTCACACCATCAATCCTTGAAAGCATCGCATATTGACCTTTAATTTTACGGGGAAATAAGGCTAGATTTTTATTTTGTGCACCAACTCCGTGCAATGGCATCACTCTAAAAGTATAAAAATCTTCCGTTGAAATTAATTTTGGCAAAATTGCATGACCATTGTAAGCGGTATAGGTTGCCATAACCCGATCAGAGCCGTCGTCATCTATAAATCGTACAAAGCGTGCATCTTCAATACCGCGACTTTCCGATTCAGAAATAGGAAATATTACACGTTCAGTAATATCAGAATCGTGTTTGAATTCCAAATCATAAAATGAATCGGCTAACCAAATCACTTCTTCTAAAGCGGTTCTTCTTTCTTGTCGTATAGTGGAATCTGCAAGTGCGATATTAACTAAATCTTTTAAAACTACGTATTCAAATTCTTCAGGCAAATCGCGCATGATACACTCAATATATTTATAGGATGTATTCATTTCTTCTAACTTATTTAGAAAGCGCTGTTTGTTGTAAAAAACTTTATTTACAATTTCAGCTTTATCAATGTTTTTTCCTACATTCATTACACGTAAATCATTATTTTTATCTAAAATCCCTCTCCTAAATACAATTGATGATATGTGACCTTCACCAGTTGCACGAAAAGAAATGATAACTCTTTTTTCTCCCGATTCTAAATCTGATTGATCAAAATCTTCTACAATAGAAGGATTAAAAAAAGCAGCAGATTCAATAGAATATTCCATTGTACAATAAGAGCCTATTAGCATTTTTCTATCTTGTGATAAATCATCAAAATTGATTTGCATTTCTTCTATTAAACCCTTTATTTTTTTACAATGAGCAAAAAAGACTTTTGAAATATTTCTATGTCGTCTTGCAAATTCACGAAGTGTTTGCTCTAAGGTTTCGATAACTTGTTTATCACTTAAAAGCATAATTCTACTAATCATTGTTTTTGTTCGTTCGTTACCATTCATAAAATAACGAGTTACGACTCTCTTAGAATCGGGAGTAAATAGGATGTTTTTTCGAATAACGGGAACGCGCATAACTGTTGTATTTACAATGAGTAGAAGATTTCAGGTGTTGCAATTTGCAAATTGCGTTTTATATATTTGAATAAATAAACTTACTAATCAATTTTTTTCATCCTTCTTTATCATAAAAAACGATAGTTTGATTACTAACTGGATTGTTTGAAATCTATATTATTACTATTAAAAGCACTAAAACTATAACTGCTTTATTCAAATTTAAGAAGAAAAATAAAAATGTAGTGCCCAATTTAAATCTTATTTATTATCTGATGCTTAAAATTTGCCCTAACGTAACTATTTTTTTTCATTTTATTTTACTTGCGTATGTCATGAATATGACTTTATTTTCAAATCAAATCATATTCATAATTTTTAATTGACTACTAATAGTAATTTAATTAACGTATTCAAAAATAGTGTTTTAAGGCATTATCGTTCCTTCAAAAATATAATTGAGTGATAGAATACTATATAGCGTAAAAATAAGATGTTTATGAAAACAGTATAAAAGTTCATATATTCTATAACTCCATAAGAACATTCTCTTTTTCCAAAATCAGGTCAAACAATCGCTTAAAACTTATGTAAATATTTTTTACGTGTATAAATTTGAAGTTTAATAATCTCAATATTAGTACTTAATTTTCAAAGTAATAGTATTACTGTATTTTAATAGATTAATCAAACACTATTGATTGTCATTGATTTTAGAATGGATGCATTAATTAGTGAATTTTCTAAATCATTTGTACAAAAATGAAAGTAAAGTCAATTTTCCAAAAAGTTCAGCAAAATTTGAGGGTTTTTGAAATACTACTAAGCGATTTCAGGTAAACGAGAATCGGAAAAAAATACTGAATAGCGGTTTAAATAATTATTTTCATTATTTTTGAGTCAAACTAAAGTTTTATTGAAAATCAAAATGAATTTTCTGTTTCATTTTTACTATTATTTGAACTCTTTACTAAATAAAAAAAATGATCAATCTTTTGCTTGCTGATGATGATATAGATGACTGCCTCTTTTTTCAGGAAGCCCTTGACGAATTAACTATTTTAGCTAATCTTAATACTGTAAATGACGGTGTTCAATTAATGGAGCTTTTAAATAATCAGCCTTACAATTTACCCGATATATTATTTCTTGATTTGAACATGCCCCGAAAATCTGGGTTTGAATGTTTGACAGAGCTTAAACTTCATACAATTTTTAACGTAATTCCAGTTGTTATTTTTTCTACGTCCTTAGATCCTGAAGTAGTAAATAATTTATACAATAATGGTGCCCATTACTTTATTAGAAAGCCAGGTGATTTTAATATCTTGAAAAAAGTAATTCATGAAGCTACCATTAGGTTAGAACTAAATAAAGCGCAACGACCAGAGCGAATTAATTTTATTATACAATCTTAAAAAAAAATCTTTTGAGCACCATAAATAATACACATTACTTTTTGAGCGGTGGCGGCGAAATGGGAGAACTTATGCGTAATAAGGATTGGACTGAAACCCCACTGGGGCATCCTGACCATTGGCCGTCTAGTTTAAGAACAATGGTAACTGTTGTACTAAATAATCCATTTGGGATGTTTATTGCGTGGGGAAAAGAATATACACAAATTTACAATGACAGTTATCGTAATATTTTAGGAATGCTTAAGCATCCGCATGCATTAGGAGCTAGGGTAAATGAAAGTTTTCAAGAAATATGGGTAACAATTCAGCCGCTATTAGATGAAGCGATGAGTGGAAATGCTACTGGTTTATCCGATTTTAAATTAGCGCTAGATCGAAACGGTTCTATTGAAAATTGCTATTTTGATTTGGCTTACAGTCCAATCCGGATGGAAAATGGAAAAGTAGGTGGTGTTTTAATAACCGTAATAGAGACTACAACAAAAAGAGCTGCGGAAGAGGATTTAAGAGAAAGTGAACAGCGATTTAAAGCTATGGCTGATAATATCCCAAACTTGGCTTGGATGGCTCATGCAAACGGTGATTTATATTGGAGTAATAAAAAATGGTATGAATATTCTGGAACTACATTTGAAGAAATGCAAGGTCGAGGTTGGCAATCAGTATACAAAGAGGAAGATATTGCGGGAATATTAGAAGCGTGGAATAGATCATTACAAATTGGAATCCCTTTTGAAATGATCTATCCAATAAAAAGTGCTAGTGGTGAATTTCGTCATTTTTTAAGTCGGGCGCTACCAGTGAAAAATAGTAACGGTGAAATTGTAAATTGGTTTGGTACAAGTACTGACATTTCAGAACAAAAAGAAACTGAAAAGGCTCTTTTAGAAAGTAAGAATGAACTTGAGTTTGTAATAGAGGCGTCAAAATTAGGAACTTTTGATTATAATCCACAAACTAATAAATTTTCTACAAATGCTCGTCTTAATGATTGGTTTGGATTCACATCCAATGTAGAGATTGATTTAAGTGATGCAACGAGTGTAATTATTGAAAATGATAGAATTAAGGTTTATAATGCTATACAAAAGGCCTTAGATTACTCATCAGGTGGAAATTATGATATGGTATATAATATCATAAATCCCGTTTCAAAGCAAGAAATCACTTTGCATGCTAAAGGCAAAGTATTTTTTGATAAGAATAATGAAGCTTTCCGTCTAAATGGGACTGTTGAGGATATTACAGCGCAAACCATTGCACGAAAAAAACTAGAACAAAGTGAAAATAATTTACGATTAATGATTTTGCAAGCACCCATTGCTATATCAATTATGAGAGGTGCTGATTACATAATTGAGATTGCTAATAAGAACACGTTAGCTTTTTGGGGTAAAACAGAAGAAGAGGTTTTGAATAAATCTATTTTTGATGTGCTTCCTGAATTAAAATTGCAAGGAATTAAGGAGCTTTTGGATGATGTTTGTGCTACAGGAATACATTATGCAACCACTGAACTTCCCTTAATTTTAAATCGTTTTGGTAAAGAAGATATTGTTTATATGAATTTTTCTTATGAACCATTATTTGATGAAAACAGCGAGACTACCGGTATTATGAGTATTGGTTTTGACGTGACAGAACAAGTTTTAGCACGAAAGGAAATTGAAAAAAGTGAACAAAGTATTCGCTCTTTGCTAGAAAGTGCACCGTTTCCAATAGGAGTTTATACCGGTAAGGAAATGCGAATTACACTTGCCAATCAATCAATCATTGACGCTTGGGGTAAAAACACAAAAGTAATTGGGATGCTGTACAAAGATCTTATGCCTGAACTAGAAAGCCAAGATATTTATAGACAAATTAGTGATGTTTTTACTACTGGAGTTGCATTTCATGCAAAAAATCAGCGAGTAAATATTGTTCAAGACGGAGTTTTGAAACCTTTTTACTATAATTATAGTTTTACGCCATTACTAGATTCAGATGGCGAAATATATGGTGTAATGAACACCGCTGCGGACGTTACGGCACTTCACGAAGCAAAACAAAAAATTGAAGAGAGCGAAAAGCGCTTTAGAGATGCAGTGCATCAAGCGCCAGTAGCAATGGTCATTTTTAGAGGTAAGAACAATATTGTTGAAATGGTTAATGAACCTTATTTAGAATTAGTGAACAAGACTGAGGCTGAGTTTTTAGGGAAACCTTTATTTGAGTCGTTAGTAGAGGCAGAGAAGGCAGTAGGTTCCATAATTAAAAACATTTATGAAACAGAGCAACCTTTTTATGGTTACGAATTTCCTGTAACCTTGTTGCGCTATGGCAAAAAAGAAGTCGCCTATTTCAATTTTGTTTATCATCCCTTAAAGGAAGGAAATGAAGTTACAGGAATCATGGCAATAGCCACTGATGTTACGGCAAACTTTACTGCAAAACGTGCTTTAAAAGAAAATGAACAAAGACTAAATATCGTTATTGAAGCCAGTGAATTAGGAGTTTGGGAGCTAGATTTACTTACTAAAGAAACTAAAGTCTCTGATCGGGCACTTGAAATTTTAGGTTTAACAAAGCAACAAAAAGTAAATCCAGATCAATTAATAAGTAAAATGCATCCAGATGACTTACATATCAGGAAAGCCGCTTTTAAAACAGCTCTCAAAGTGGGTACTTTGCAATATGAAATTAGAACAATTGTTGATGATGTAATTCATTGGATTGAAGCTAAAGGCAAAGTATTCTATGATTTAGAAAATAAACCCGTACGCATAATAGGAACATTGCGAGATGTAAGTGAGGAAAAAATTATTCAGAATCAATTACTAGAACGAGAACAAAAATTTAGATTGTTAGCTGATTCAATGCCCCAAATTGTATGGACTGCAAATCCAGCAGGAGAACTAAATTATTTTAATCAAGCAGTATCTAACTACTCGGGACTTTCAAGAGACGAAATCATACATAGAGGATGGTCAGCAATTGTGCATGATGATGAACTCAAAGAAAACACTCATAAATGGTTAGAAGCGATTTCGACTGAAACAGATTTTCTAATTGAGCACCGCTTTCGCAAAAGTGACGGGACTTATCGCTGGCAGTTGAGCCGTGCAATTCCACAGCGGGATGAGGAAGAAAAAATTACGATGTGGGTGGGAACAAGTACTGATATTCAGGATCAAAAAATGTTTGCAAATGAATTAGAAAAACAAGTATCTCAGCGCACAAAAGAACTATTTACGAAAAACGAAGACCTTGAAAAATTAAATAAGGAATTACAGTCCTTCGCTTATATTTCTAGTCACGATCTACAAGAACCTCTGCGGAAAATACAAACATTTGCCACTCAAATAAAAGAGGTTGAAGCTGATAATTTGACTGAGAAAGGAAAAGATAAATTCCGACGAATGCAAAATGCCGCTAATCGAATGCAAACACTAATACAAGATTTGTTAGCTTATTCTCGAACAAGCGTGCAAGAACGAATATTTGAAAAAACAACACTTTCAACAATAGTTGAAGAGGTAAAGGAGGATTTAGAACAGGATTTAGTTGACAAGGATATAGCAATAACAATCATTAACGATTGTGCTGTAGAAGTTATTCCTTTTCAGTTCAGACAAATGCTTTTTAATTTAATTAGTAATTCACTAAAATTTACGAGAGAAAATAATATTCCAGTCATAACTATAGAATGTTTTAGCGCGACAGGCTCTGAATTAAAAAATAGTAAATTGAAACCAGATGAAAAATACTGCCATATTAAATTTAAAGATAACGGAATAGGATTCGAATCAGAATACAGTGAAAAAATATTTGAAGTTTTTCAGCGTTTACATGGTAAAGAGAAATTCGATGGAACAGGAATAGGTCTAGCGATTGTAAGAAGAATTGTAGATAATCATGATGGATTCATCACTGCTAGTGGAATCATAAATGAAGGAGCAACATTTGATATATACGTACCTATCTCAAAAACTAGGTAAAGACCACTAAAAAATTAATATATTGCTTAGAAATAGCATCCAAAAAATGCTTATAAACACTTTTAGAAGTGCACTTCTATTGATAAAAATCGCTTATTTGAAGATTTGTTCTGCGCGATTTACTTTTCAAGTTTGTTCAAAACAATCATAATCACCATCGTTTCTTAGGTGAGCACCCATACTTACACGTATCTTCTTAACATCTAACTCCTAAATCTTTACTGGACGTTTAGAAATTCCTGAACTAGGAATTGCACTTAAAAGTTTATCAGTGCTGCGAATTTACTAAATCAAGATTTTTTTAAACATCCTATGTCTTACTAATTTTAATCTTATTTCCATTTACAACGATGATTACGACGTAAAAAAAAATCTTTGAGGTTGATCCTAATTTCTGAGAAATTAGAAATTATTATTAAAGCAGATCAGATATTTTTTTGGAATATAAAAAATCAAATTCTTAGCGTTTAAAAGTATTTCAATGTTATAATAATCAGAATGAATTTTATAATTTTAAGATAAATTTATTCAGTTATTTTGTTTGGGAAGTGGTACTGTATTTTAAATGGTCGATCATTTGCAAACGTAAATGATGATTTTAAAATCAAACTCTTTTGATCTAACATTTTTTTTGCATTGTGTAAGAGATGTTACAAATAACCACAAATTGAAACATTCAAATTTTAAAGCACTTTAAATAAATCTCATTATTATAAATGAAAAGAAGAATTGCTATAATAGGTGGTGGACCAAGCGGACTGTTCCTATATAAAAGGTTAGTTGAGGCAGGCGATACTAATATCGAAATTGAAATTTTTGAAAGCGGTACAACACTTGGATCTGGAATGCCTTATAGTAGTGCGGGTGCGAATAATGAGCATATTACAAATGTCTCAGATAATGAAACGCCTGATTTAGTTATTTCTATTAGCAAATGGTTGCATACAGTTCCAATTGAATTACTACAACGTTTTGATGTTGATCTTACTAAATTTAATGAATACAAAGTCGTACCAAGATTACTCTTTGGATATTATTTATCCGCTCAATTTGAAATGCTCTTACAAAAAGCTAAAAATATAGCAATCAATACTGAAGTTCATTTTAAAAGCAAAGTTTTAGATATTCACTATGATTTAGAAAATGAATCGGTATGGATTTATACTAAAAACAATAAAGTTAAATTTGATGAGGTGGTGATTTGTACCGGACATTTCTGGCCATCGCGCTTAGAGGGTAAATACAAAGGATGTTTTGATTCACCTTATCCGCCAAAAAAATTACAATTAGAGCTGGATCATGCTGTAGCGATTAAAGGTGCTTCATTGACAGCTATTGATGCAGTGCGAACTTTAGCTAGAAAAAATGGGGTTTTTGCCAAAGATTCCTGCGGAAATATTACTTATAAATTAAATGAGCAAAGCCAAAATTTTAAGTTGATTATGCATTCTAGAGGTGGATTTCTGCCGGCAGTTCGTTTCCATTTGGACGATTCGCATTTATCAAATAGTTCTTTATTAACAGCTGCACAAATAATAGAACATCGAAAAACTAACGATGGATTTTTATCTTTGGACTATCTTTTTCAAAAAGATTTTAAAGATATTTTTATAAAAAAAGATCCTGATTTTTATCAAAAAATTAAACACTTGTCAATTGAAGAATTTGTGGATGAAATGATGGAATTAAGATTACGTTTAGATCCTTTTCTATTGTTAAAAGCAGAATATGCAGAAGCAGAAAAATCGATAAAAAGACACGAATCAGTGTACTGGAAAGAAATGCTTGCCGTACTCAGTTTTGCAATGAATCATCCCGCAAAACATTTTTCGGCTGAAGATATGCAACGACTTCAAAAAGTGTTAATGCCATTGATTTCAATTATAATTGCATTTGTCCCACAAAAATCATGTGTCGAATTAATGGCGCTTCACGATGCTGGAATACTTTCGTTAATTTCGGTTGGTCAAGATAGCTATATAGAACCGCAAAAAGACGGGATTATTTATCATTTTACTGACGAAGATGGAGTTTCTCATTCAGACTACCATAAAACTTTTATCGATTGTGTTGGACAACCGCATTTATCTTTCGATGACTTTCCTTTTGAAAGTTTAAAAAAACAAAAAATCATTAGTCCTGCACAATTACGATTTCACAACCCTGATACAGGTGCGAAAGGAATTATAGATGGAAGCTCAGAAATAGAAAGCGATAATCAAGGAAATTATTTCCTAAAAGTTTCGGGAATTAGCATCAATGATAATTTTCAAATTCTTGATAAATATGGTGCGTATAACGAGCATATTTACATTATGGCTATTCCTTACATTGGCGGTTTTAATCCTGATTATTCTGGACTTGATTTTTGTGAAGCTACTTCGTTAAAAATCGTAAAAAGTATTTTTCAAAGAGATTTTACAGTAGATAAACATAGTGCTACTGAATGAATTCTTATCGATTAAATTTTATTTCCTTCTCTAAAACGATAAATTCTAATGGAATATTTGATATTGGTATGTGAATATCGCCAACTGGGAAAGGCTCGCGTGCACCAGTATCGTGATATCCATTGCGCTTGTACCATGAAATAAGTTCCTCTCTTACTGAGATCACAGTCATTATAATTTTTGATAATCCTTTTTCAGCTGCAAAAAGCTCTGCTTGTTGTAGTAATTTCTTTCCAGTACCGGAATTTTGTAATTCGGGAGAAACAGTTAACATTCCTAAATAAAGTTGTTGCTGTTTTTCAATCAACAAAACGCAACCAATTAAGAAATCCTTTTCTGTATATTTTAAGAGTGTGTTTTTAGAAGTATAAATAATTTGTTCTAATTCTTGTTCGGTAGTACGTGACCCTTCTAGTAGATTTGCTTCTGTTGTCCATCCTTTTTTAGAAGTATCTCCCCGATAGGCGGAGTTAATAAGTGAGTTTAGAGCGGGAACGTCTGCCAATATTGCTTTTGAAATCATGAAAAATGAATGTTTTACTTTCTTGCAATGCAAAGGTAGAGAAAGATGTCAATGATGTACTTTTTCTTGCCTGCATTTTCTTGTTGAATTAATAATAAAATCTTAAAATTTTTGCTTTTTTAATTTTAAAAATTTGTATAGCAAATTTCAATAACTTATTGTAAATGAAATAATTAATTTTTTTTATCTAATTTTTTTATAAAAATACTAGTTTTTTGTAATGTGTTCTCGTTTGTTTTTTAGTAATTTGGCTTTATATAATTTCGATGTTAAATTAGATCCTTATGAAATATAGAGTAGCAGCTTTGTCCGCAGATCTTACAGATTTGCCGCCGACGATGAATAATTCTACAATTTTAACTAAAATCCCATTTAGGCATACCGTTAAATTAATTGAGAAAACAGAATCCAATTTGTGGAAAGTTAAACTTTTAAATACCGATAAAGAGGGATACGTGGCTGCTGATGATTTAGAACCTTTTGATTCAAATTTGTTAAAACAGTCTGATATTGAAATTCCTAATTTTGAAGCAACTTCATTATCAAGCTTAAATTCTAAAATTGAAACCTACAAGCCCATTGGTGATTCCTCAATTCCTTTTAGAGATCTAAGTAGTGTTGCGTCAAAACTAAAGTCAATAGAGAAAATAATTGAAATTTTAAATGTTTCAAAAAGCTATAGATACGAGAAAGATGAATCTGATACGTATTGCAATGTTTATGCCTTTGATTACTGTTTCTTTAACAGAGTGTATATTCCAAGATTGAGATGGACCGATAAAGCACTTGTCGAATTAGAGAAGGGAAATGAAGTTTCACTTATTTTTAACGACACAGTGAGGCCATTTTACACTAATTATCTTTATGATTGGTTTGTAGAGTCGTCTAGTGAATTTGGTTGGCAAAAAGTTAGTGATGTAGATACATTGCAAAAAATGGTTAATGAGAATGGTGGAATAGGAATTATTTCTGCTAAACGTTTTATAATTCATAAATCTGGTCATATTGTTGTGGTGGTACCAGAAACGGAGGACCATAAAGCCTTTCGTAAAAATGGCAAAGTAATTTATCCATTACAATCACAAGCCGGTTATGACAATTATAATTATTTTGCAGAAGAACGGAAAGATTGGTGGGCAAATCAAGATCCTGAAAAGGGATATTCATCCGCTATTTTTTATTACCACGATTAGATTTAAATTATTTTTCTTTGAAAAAAAGTCACTCTTAGTTAATTAAATTAAAAACTGTAGACAACATTTTAATTCTTAACTTCCGCTCCTTAAGCTAACATTATATCTAAAAAATAGAATCAAAATTATAAAAAAAGACTTCCTAAAAATAGTCATCTAGGAAGTCTTTTTTTATTTACTATTTGGTATTACGCTAGAATTACATCTTTCTTGATTAGTAATGAACTGCAAAAACCATTTTCATAGTAGGTATCATGAAAAGTGAGATAGATTTGATTGTATATTTCAATTGGATCATTAGATTCGATTTCAATATGTAAAATCTTTTCTAAAATTTCAATGTAATCTTGAGGTACAATTGTTTCTTTACCGTGAACAATGGATTCAAAAGTAAAGTTGTTCCATTCTAAATTACAAATTGGATTATCAACTTCGATCATCAAAGCATGATCCATGATGAAAACAAGAAATTGCAAAACTTCTTTCAAATGCGATTCTTCAAAATAATCAAACATTCTAAATTCAATACCGTGATTTTTATGTTTGTGAAAATTGATATCTAGACCAATTTTATCAATTTGTTCGTAATCTGATATTTTTGAATAACGATTAACCCACCATAATGGATTTTCGTGCATAGGATGCGCTGTAAAATCCATTTGAACTATCTTTCCTGTTTTCATTACATCAGTATCATAAGTACCAATACCAATATATCGTGACATTGCACAACGCTGCGAAGCTTTGGTTAAGTTTACTGTGCTGTCTTGGTGCGATAAATAATCAGATGAACCAAATTTTATCATAAACAATGGACTCAACCATTGAAACAATCGAATCGTACGCTGGTGCTTTTGTATAAAATCTAGTTTATCTTTAATCTCACCTTTAGTATTTAACTCTGTTGGAATCGTTAAATTAAAGTGATACGTCATGTTATTAAAAACAGAATAGTGGTCATTATTAGATACAAAAATTGCAAACGGATGATTTGTAGAACAAATTTTTAGTTTACCAAATTCAGTAAATATATCCTCTTCTTCCATCGCTTTTTGCAGATTAGAGGTAAATTCATTTTTAATTATAGCCAATTCTCCAATGACAGAATCAACATCTTTTTTATAAAAATCTTGAGTTACAAATTCTATGGTGTCACCATCAAAAATGAATTTCTTTTGAAGTTGATCTATAAAATATCTATTGTTTTTTTGTAATTTATCAAATATACTCTCTCCTGAATAGGCTGGATTAGGTTCTTTATCAATCGCATCTAATGTTTCATGCACATTATGCACATCTGTTTTTGTAAATGAATGTGAATTCATTAAAACAGGAATATGATAATCATGATCTAATAAAATTTTCTGTAGAGAATTTTCGAATACATTTTCCTTATAATTCTTAAAATGATTGACACTGTACTTTTCGTGAAGTCCTTTTGTCAATAAAAATTGTTTGTCTACAACACGGGTTTTTTCAAATTCCAAATAACACTCATTTTCGATACCAACTCCCCAGTAAAAATCATTCGATTTATACTGATTGATATACTGTTTGTGTTTGTCTAATAATTCAATTTCAAAACTAACATCATTCATGCTATGATTCGTCATACAATTTTTTCTCCTTCTTTTTAATAAATTAAGTTGATATGGGAAGCTACTTTATCAGGTAGTTTTTCTTAAAGTAAAACTGCTATTTTTAAACTTATTTTGTACATAAATTTATAAAACTAGCTTTACCTAAAGATTTGTTTTTTTGTGTGAGATAAGTCGCTTTTTTAAATCATTCGAGGAATGAAAAAATTGACCTATTTAGTTTTGCAAAAGTAGTTATAAATTACCTCTAAATCAATGCTGATAAATAATTTATTTTTTTAACCAGTTTTCAAATTTAGTTTTCACGTAAATTTTTAATTTTGAAAGGTTTAGCTTGATTTTTTCTAAGTTAAAAACTTTTATTGTAAATCATCTATTTTCTATTTTTCAAGGAGCAAATAACAATAGTTTCTCAAGAAAATTGGTCGTGCTATTCGCTATATCTTTATACTTGAAACCCAAATATAAAGGATGCCGCTACTATCAAGGCTAAATAACATGTTGTTTATCTTAAAACAACTCTTAAAAAAAAATGAAAATCAAGATGAATATATTAGCAAGCTATTACATTAAGATTTTATAATTGTAAGAATATGTTTTTTGTTTAGTAGACATTGCAGCAAAAATTTCACCTGTGAATGGGTGGCTTTGTGAAATGATTCTTATGCAGTTATTTTTCTAAAAGCTTAATAATATATTCTATTTTTAATTAACTAAAAAAGCTTTCAATTCTTCATAAGTTTTAATTTTTGTACTCATTTTTTCTATTCCTAAAACACCTTTAATTTGAGTAGGAATAGGTAATTTTACATGTAATGCTGGTTCAACAATATCCAAAAATTTGATAGGATGTGCTGTTTCTAAAAAAATTCCAATTGCGTTTTGTTGATTTTTTAATTCTTTTTTTAGTCCGAGATAACCAATTGCGCCATGAGGTTCAGATATATAACCATCAATATCATAAATAATTTTCATCGCTTTGATGGTTTCTTCGTCAGAAAAAGTAAAAGAGGAAAAATCTTTTTTAAATTGATCTAAATCATTTTGATACATTTCCTGAATTCGAATAAAATTACTTGGATTTCCCACATCCATTGCGTTTGAAATCGTAGCTTTTGACGGTTTCGGATCGTAAATACCATTTTCTAAAAACCGTGGAACCGTATCATTCACGTTAGTAGAAGCGACAAAATGTGCTACAGGTAATCCCATTTTTTTTGCAATGATTCCAGCACAAATATTTCCAAAATTCCCACTTGGACAAGAAAAAATCAATGGTTTGTTTTGTTTTTTTAATGTTTTGTATGCAAAGAAAAAGTAAAACATTTGTGGCAACCAGCGTGCAATATTAATTGAATTTGCTGATGTTAGATTTTTGTACTTTAAATCCGGGTCTAAAAAAGCTTTTTTTACCATATCTTGACAATCATCAAAAACGCCATCTACTTCTAGAGCTTTTATATTTTGACCTAATGTAGTCAGCTGTCTTTCTTGAATATCACTCACTTTTCCTGATGGATATAAAATAATAACTTCAATACCTTTTACACCAAGAAACCCATTAGCAACTGCACCACCAGTATCACCTGATGTAGCTACTAGAACTGTATTTTTACTTTCTTTTTTCTTTATGTTAAAATAGCTGATGCAACGTGACATAAATCGAGCGCCAACATCTTTGAAAGCCATAGTTGGTCCATGGAACAATTCTAGGGAATAAATATCCTTTTCGATCTTAATCATGGGAAAATCAAAACACAAAGTTTCGGCAATGATTTCTTTCAATATATTTTCTGGGATCTCGTCTCCTACAAATTGCTTGATAGCTTCAAAAGCTATTTCTTCGTTACTCAAATTTTCGATTGTATCAAAAAAAGATGCTGTTAATGGAACTATTCTTTCAGGGAAATATAATCCCTTATCGCTCGCTAATCCTTGTATTACTGCTTCTTGAAAAGATACTTTTGGTGCATTATGGTTTAAACTGTAATATTTCATTTTGATATTGAGTGTGGATTAACAACTTGTGATTTTATTGTACTGTCGTAAATCTGAAGTTAAAAATTGTTAATCAAAATTTTTAAATTATTTTATTCTATGCATTTACTTTAGAAAAGAAATTAACGATTTGTAATTTCTATCAACGTGGTTAGATCTACAATTAAAAATTGTTCATCAAAAATTTTAAATAACAACTTTTATTCCCTCATCATTAATTTTTGAAACATGAATTTCATAAGGTAAATCCATATTTTTATATATTTGACTCATTGCTTTTGCAATTTTTTCAGCAGCTTTTTTTCCTTTGCTTAAAGCAAAAATAGAGGGGCCAGAACCTGAGATTCCAGATCCTAAAGCACCATTATCTAATGCAGTTTGTTTGATCAAATCAAAGCCGGGAATTAAAACGCTTCGCAACGGTTCTATAATTTCATCATGAAGTGATCTTCCAATTAATTCATAATCTTCTGTGTATAAACCAGCAATTAATCCACCTACATTTCCCCATTGTGTAATTGCACTTGTTAAAGAGACCGTTTGTTTTAAAACTGAACGTGCATCTGAAGTTCTTAACTCAATTTGCGGATGCACTACCGTTGCATACAATTCTGATGGACTTTTGATTTTTATGATATCTAATGGATTTGTACTGCGAACAAGAGTAAATCCGCCTAAAAGGGCAGGAGCAACATTATCTGCGTGAGCGTTTCCACTGGCCAGTTTTTCACCTTGCATGGCAAATAACACCAATTCTTTTCTTGTAAAAGGACGACCTAATAACTCATTAATTCCAAAAACAGCTCCAGCTGAACTCGCAGCACTGCTCCCAATTCCGCTCCCTGCTTTTATATTTTTGTAAATTTCAATTTCAAATCCAAAGTCGGTCTCAACCTTTTCAAGCATTGCTAAAGCTGCAACGCCCGCAACATTCTTTTCTGTTTCCATTGGTAAATCGGCGCCAATAATTTTTGTAATTCGAATTCCTTTTTCACTTGATTTTCTAATAATCATTTCATCACCAGCCGTTTCTAAACATAATCCAAGAACATCAAATCCACAAGAGAGGTTTGCAATAGTAGCTGGGCAAAATATTTTGATAGTATTCATAAAATTTTTAGAGTCTTATGGTCTAAAGTTGCATCTTTTTATCGCGTTGTTTTTCACTTTGGATAGTAAGAGTCTTCACTTTTGACTAATTAATTATTTCCAATTCTAATGACGTCAGCAAAAATTCCAGACGCTGTAACAGCAGCACCAGCACCAGCACCTTTTATCAATAATGGCTGATCTACGTATCTATCCGTAAAAAATAATACAATATTGTCTTTGCCTTCTAAATTGTAAAAAGGATGATCTTTTGGTATGAATTGTAGACCAACATTTGCTTTTCCGTTTTCAAATTGCGCAACATATTTAAGTCTTGAATCTTTACTTAAAGCTTCTTTATAAATATCTTCAAAATGAGCAGAATGGTTCGCTAATGATTCAAAAAAGGTTTCGTTTGTAGTGGTATTTAAACATTCAGCAGGCATGAAGGATTCATTGTTAATCTCGTTGATATCCATTTTATAGCCGCTCTCTCTAATTAAAATTAATATTTTTCTGGCAACATCAATTCCACTTAAATCAACTTTAGGATCTGGCTCCGTAAAACCTTGTACGCCAGCTTCTTTAACGACATCATGAAAAGTATTGTTTTCATTAAAATTATTAAATATAAAGTTTAAACTTCCTGATAGAATTGCTTGGATTTTGTTGATTTTGTCTCCTGATGCAACCAGATTTTTTACAGTGTCTATAATAGGTAAACCAGCACCAACATTAGTTTCAAATAAGAACGGAGCATTAAATTGCTGTGACAATTTTTTTAGTTTTCTATAATTATCATATTCTGATGCGCAAGCAATTTTGTTGCAAGTAACCACTGCAATATTGCGTTTTAAATACTGTTCATACGTTTTTGAAATACTTTCATTTGCAGTAATGTCAACGAATATACTATTGCGTAAATTAAGTTCTTTTACGGTATCAATAAATTTATTTTGATCAGCAACTTCGCTATTTTCTAATAAAAATTGCCAATCTTCAAGAGCTATCCCTTCTTCATCAAAATGCATTTTGCGTGAATTTGATATAGCGATAACGCGCAAATTTATTTTTAGGTTTTCTTTTAGGAATTTTTGCTGCTGTTGAATCTGCTCCATAAATTTTTCGCCTACATTACCCACTCCCATTACAAATAGGTTTAGTTGTTTTGCGTTTTCTTCAAAAAAGTTTTCGTGCAATGTATTCAGGGCTTTTTTAACATCTCTTTCATTGATTACTGCAGAAATATTTCTTTCAGATGCGCCTTGTGCAATTGCTCGGATATTTACATTATTTTTTCCTAATGTACTAAACATTCGACCGCTTAAACCTTGATGATTTTTCATATTTTCACCCACCAAAGCAATAATACAAAGATTTTTTTCTACGATGCATGGTTCTATTTTATTTTGAGAAATCTCATTTTCGAACGCTTTATTAATGGCTTCTTCTGCAACATCAGCATCAGAATTTAATATTCCAATACAGATAGAATGCTCTGAAGATGCTTGGGTAATAAAAATCACATTAATATTTTTCTGCGATAATACTTCAAAAAGTCGTTTTGACGAACCTGAAATACCAATCATGCCTGAACCTTCAAGCGTAATTAATGTAATATTGTCAATATGGCTTATTCCTTTGACAGGATTTGAATGAATCATTTCCTGATTAGAAATATAAGTTCCATCAGATTCTGGCTCAAATGTATTTTTGATTACAATTGGAATATTTTTTCTCAATACTGGTTGAATAGTTGGTGGATATAAAACTTTAGCACCAAAATGAGATAACTCCATCGCTTCTTGGTATGAAATAAAAGCAATAGATTGTGCTTGTTTAACTACTTTTGGATTTGCAGTAAACATTCCGTTTACATCAGTCCATATTTCTAACTGATTTGCATTAAGAGCTCCAGCAATTATTGCCGCAGAATAATCAGAACCGCCGCGACCTAAAGTTGTATTAATTCCTTCTAAAGTTGAAGCTATAAATCCAGGCATTACAACAACCTGACTGTCATTTGAGGCAAAATAATCAAATATGAGTTGATTTGTAACTTCAAAATTTACGGCTGCTTTACCAAAATAACTATTAGTTTTTATCAGTTCGCGGCTATCCTTATAATTACTATTTTTTAAATTTTGTTTTAAAGCTTCGGCTATAATATAGGAGGATAGTAATTCTCCAAAACTCAAAATCGTATCAGACGTTCGCAATGACAATTCCCCTAAAAGATAACATCCGTCTAATAAGGTTTCAAGGTGATTTACAATTCGTTTGATATGGCTTAAAAGAGCACTTTGTTCAATCACAGGAATCAGCTCTTTAATAGCGTTCAGATGATTTTTCTCTATTTCGGCGAGGGTATCTTTATAAGTTTCGTCACCAGCTGCTGCTTTTCTAGAGGCTAATTGCAGCATATCAGTAACTTTAGTAAAAGCAGAAACCACAACAATTAATTTTTCGTCTTTCGCTTTATTGTTAACGATATTTAAAACTAGTTTTATGTTTTGTGCATTGGCAACCGAAGTCCCTCCAAATTTTAATACTTTCATGAGAGTGTGTTTTGGGTATTATTACCATCACTGTTTAATTTTTTACAAATGATGAGTGTGTTTGTTTTGTATTAGAAAGTGAGACGTTTGTGTACATCTAAATTTTTCTTTTTAAAAAAAAGATAGCATAAACAGGATTATATATAGATTTTTTACCCCAATGGGGTTGTAGTAGTGTTTGTAGAAGATATAACAGCAGTTGTGACCAATGTTTGGATTGTTTTGGAAGATTGATCTATATCTGTGTTATTTCTCATTTTCATTTACAAACTTACAGTATTTTAGGTAATTATCGTAACATCTGTGAGCTTTTACGAATATTTTAAAAATTAAAGTGCTAATTATGGATATTCAAATTTTACTTGAATATTTAGACTCGAAATTATACAATTCGTTTATTTCTCTATTTGCGACAAAATCTTTTCATTAAATTATCTTACGAATATTAATAATTAAACTCTTTTTATTCCATAAATGGATTACTTTAAAGTAGAGTAAAATTTTATCCAAAATTTAAGCATGATAAAACATATTTTATCAAACGATAATTTTTTTTAAGAATTTAGTTAATTGATAATTGGTTAAAATCAATTTGTAAATCGTCATATTGACTAATGTCCACGCATATTCTTGTAGCAGTTAGTGTTCATATAAGTATTTAACGACGATGTTATCTAGCATTAAGTATTGTTTAACTCAAATAATTAAATTATTAATAATAAACGTTGTATAATTATAAAGATTTGCTCAATTTTACTATCTAAATATTACAAAAATGGATAATACGCATTACATTAGTACTGAATTGCTTAGCTTGGAAACTTTAGAAGAAATTGTTTCAAATCATAAAAATTTAGCTTTATCTGAAGAAGCAAAAGTCAATATTCAAAAATGTAGAGCTTATTTAGACAAAAAAATGGCATCACAACATGAAGCTATTTATGGAATCAACACTGGCTTTGGGTCTTTATGTAATGTGAAAATTTCTAAAGAGAATTTATCAAAATTACAAGAAAATCTAGTAAAATCACATTCTTGTGGTACTGGAGATGAAGTTCCAAGATCAATTGTTAAACTAATGTTGTTACTTAAAATTCAATCGCTGAGCTATGGACATTCTGGAATTCAATTACAAACCGTTGAACGCTTAATTGACTTTTATAATAATGATATTTTACCAGTAATTTACACGCAAGGATCACTTGGTGCTTCTGGTGACTTAGCTCCTTTAGCACATTTGTCTTTACCGTTAATAGGAGAAGGTGACGTGTATGTCGAAGGAAAAAAAGTTCATACCAGCGAAGTAATGAAAATTTTTAATTGGACACCTATTGTTTTGCAATCTAAAGAAGGATTAGCACTACTGAACGGAACTCAATTTATGAGTGCCTATGGAGCTTATATATTGATGAAAGTGAGTAAAATTTCCTATTTAGCTGATTTAATTGGAACAATATCTCTAGAGGCATTTGATGGGAGAATTGAACCATTCAATGAATTAATTCATTTTATAAGGCCACATAAAGGACAAATTATTACTGCGAAGCGCGTCAAGGAATTTTTAGCTGGTAGTGAAATTATTGAGCAAATTAAAAATCACGTTCAAGATCCGTACTCTTTTAGGTGTATGCCCCAAGTTCATGGAGCATCGAAGGATGCAATTGATTATGTCAAAAAAGTTTTTAAGACAGAAATTAATTCGGTTACAGATAATCCAAATATTTTTATTGATAGTGACCAAATTATTTCTGGCGGGAATTTTCATGGACAACCATTGGCTTTAGCCCTAGATTTTATGGCGATTGCACTGGCAGAATTGGGAAGTATTTCAGAAAGAAGAACCTACCAATTAATTTCAGGAGCTAGAAACCTCCCCACTTTTTTAGTAGATAATCCAGGTTTAAACTCTGGTTTGATGATTCCACAATATACAGCAGCGAGTATTGCAAGTCAAAACAAACAATTAGCAACTCCTGCAAGTGTAGACAGTATTGTTTCTAGTAATGGTCAGGAAGATCATGTAAGCATGGGTGCCAATGCAGCTACGAAAGCCCTAAAAGTTCTCGAAAATTTAGAACGAATTTTAGCAATTGAACTCATGAGTGCTTCTCAGGCTATTGAATACAGACGTCCATTAAAATCGAGTACTTTTATTGAAATGTTTTTAAGTGCTTATAGAGCGGAAGTTTCGATAATTAAAGAAGACAGAATTTTACACTATGATATTGAAAAGACCGTCATGTTTATAAATACTTTTCAAATAGAAAGCGATTTGTTAATATTAACTTAACATTAGAAGACAATAATGCATTAATTTTGTCGCACTAAATTAATAAAAATGAACATTAATAATTTTTTCCAGTTTTTAGTTCCAAAAGACAAAAAATTCTTTCCACTTTTTGAAGAAGCTTCTAATAATTTAATTGAAATCGCAACTAATTTACATGAAGCAGTAAACCTTCCATTGAAGGAGCGTGAAGTTATTTTTCAAAAGATAGATGCATTAGAACAAAAAGGTGAAGATATCACTCGTCAAACAAATTTAGAATTAAGCAGGAATTTCATCACACCGTTTGATAGAGAGGATATACATTCTTTGATTATTTCAATTGATAATGTAGCTGATAATCTTCATGGTGCTGCCAGCAGAATGAAATTATATCAAGTGGATAAAATAACAAAGTCCATCAGGAAACTGACTGAAATTAATCTTGAAGCATGCCAAAATATTGATGTTGCAGTGAGAGAATTGAGAGATTTAAAAAAAATGAAAAATATTACCAATGCGATTGCTAGGATTAACAAACTTGAAAATAAATCAGATAACGTATATGATAAAGCCGTTCTTGATTTATTCGAAAATGAAACAGATGCAATAAACATTATAAAATATAAAGAGGTGCTTTCTGTTTTAGAAACGGCTACTGATAAATGTAAAAGTGTGGCTAATGTTTTAGAATCAATTTCTGTAAAACACTCTTAATCTTTTTGGTTTTATTTTGAAATTACATTTATGGAATTTACTTTACTCATAGTTATTATTGTTCTAGCATTAATCTTTGATTATATCAACGGATTTCATGATGCTGCTAATGCAATTGCGACAGTTGTTGCCACAAAAGTTTTAAGTCCTTTTCAAGCTGTTGTTTGGGCAGCTTTTTTTAACTTTCTCGCTTATTGGGTTTTTGGTTTTGGAGTGGCTGATACGGTTGCGAAAACGGCTAATACGTTAGAAATTGATTTAGTAGTTATACTTGCGGGAGTTGTTGCAGCTATAATATGGAATTTATTTACATGGTGGCAGGGGATTCCATCAAGTTCCTCTCATACGCTAATCGGCGGCTTTGCTGGAGCGGCAATTGCCCATGCAATAGCAGTTCACGGATTTTCAGGTTATGCAACGGGAAGTGGTTTAGAAGCACACACTGCCTATTGGTATGATACTGTAAACTGGTACACAGCGGGCAAAGATGGTGGTTTTCCATCCGGAGTTTTGGTTATCATAGCTTTTATTGTGTTAGCTCCGCTCATTGGTGCTTTAATGTCATATTTAATTTCGATTTGGCTACTTAATGCATCGAAAAAAAGTATTTATCCAAAATTTTTTACAATTGGTTTAATGCTTTTAACAATTTGGTTTGTAGAAAGCCAAATGATATATTTCAAAGATATCAAAAAACCTCGTTTTGATTCCCATTTATGGAGTGTTGTCCTTGAATCACACAATATTAAATGGTTTCTAGTTGCTTTTATAATTTTATCAATAAGTAGTTTTTGTTTGTTTTTTAGCAGTTTAAATTTACATCAATCCACTTATTGGTTAAAAAAAATGCAGTTACTGTCATCAGCAGCCTTTAGTTTAGGTCACGGTGGAAATGATTCACAAAAAGTGATGGGAATTATTGCAGCAGCAGTCACAGTTTATATTCACACAAGCGGAATTTCTCAGGATATGCTACCAGATTGGTTAGATGTAGTATTGCCAAATGCTGACGGAGATTTTAAAATGCCACAATGGATTCCGTTAGCGTGTTACTCTGCAATTGCAGCAGGAACGCTAAGTGGTGGTTGGAAAATTGTAAAAACGATGGGTTCTAAAATTACAAAAGTAACCTCTTTTGAAGGAGTCGCTGCAGAAACAGCTGGAGCATTGACCTTATATTTTACAGAGCATTTCAAAGTGCCTGTAAGCACAACGCATACTATAACAGGGTCTATTATTGGGGTTGGCCTCACTAAAAGAGTTTCTGCAGTACGCTGGGGAATGACGGTGAGTTTGATTTGGGCTTGGGTTTTAACAATTCCCATTTCAGCAATATTAGCGGCAATGATATATTATTTTTTGAGCATATTTATTTAGAACAATTGATTTTAAAAAAAACCATTCTGTTAAGAATGGTTTTTTTATGATTTACAATCAAATTTCACAATCTTTCAAAGTAAGTTTTGATCGATTTACAACTGATCACAATGGTTAGCTCATTATATTCATAACTACTTTCAGCTGTTTTACTATGATTGGTCACTATTGTTACGATGTAAATAGTTAATTTTTAATACGAGTCGTAGTCCAAAAAACAAATTAAGTAAAAACAGCAAATCTGCTGCATTCCAATCATAACTTTATATTGTATGTTTTTTTATCTTAAGTTTTTGTGAATGTGTTTACGTCGGTGATAAGTTTGTTTTAAATCTTCAATATTTGAAATGATACTTATATTACCATCAATCTCAAGCATGGCAAGTTTTACATCTTTAAAATATTCTACGCCGTGCTCCCGCATCGCTTCTTTTAATTCATCAGAAGTAATGTTCAACTTGCTTAATATTTTAAAATCTAAAGTCCCATTATGTATTAAGATTTCTGGTTTTTCTTGCATGAAATCACTAAACTTCCTGTACTTAAACATCAACTTTTTCAAAGTAAAATTAATAATAAATAATACTGAAGCTGCTATTAAACCACCCTGTAAAGTTGTGTTATCACCAACCATTGCATTTTGAACTGAGTTACTTATCAATAATATCAGAATAACATCAGCGGTGTTTAATTGCGATAATTCCTTCTTGCCAAAAATGCGCAATGCTATCACCATGAAAAAGTAGACGGCAGCACTGCGAATTATTATATCAAGATATGGATTTATCATAATACCACTAAATGCAATGATTATTTTAGTTTGAAGTTTTTCTCAATAGCTTTAATCATCTCACCGGCAATGTCTTTATTCGTCGCGCCTTCAATTCCTTCGAGTCCTGGAGACGAATTTACCTCTAGCAATAAAGGTCCTTTTGCAGAACGAATTATATCCACACCTGCAACTTTTAAATCCATTGCTTTTGTAGCTTTAATAGCAATTCGTTTCTCTTCAGCGGTCACTTTTATAATTGAAGCAGTTCCTCCCAAATGTATGTTTGCTCTAAATTCCCCTGGCATTGCTTCCCGCTGAATAGCCGCGACTACTTTACCATCAATCACAAAACATCGAATATCCTTTCCGTTTGCTTCTTTTATAAATTCTTGGACTAAAATATTAGCATTTAAACTTTTGAATGCATTGATTACACTTTCCGCTGCTTTTTTTGTTTCTGCTAATACGACTCCCTTTCCTTGAGTTCCCTCTAATAATTTTACAATTAAGGGTGGTCCACCTACCATTTTTATTAAATCATCAGTATCCAAGGGTGAGTTTGCAAAACCTGTAGTTGGTATTTCCACACCGTGATTCAAGAGTAATTGTAATGAATATAATTTATCACGAGATTGAGTTATTGCATGAGAGGAATTTAAACAGTACACTTTTAATGCTTCAAATTGTCTAGTTAGAGCGCAACCATAAAAAGTTATGCTCGGCCTAATTCTTGGAATAATGGCATCAAACTGATTTAAAATTTTGCCGCCACGGTAATGAATTTCTGGTGTTTTCGCATCCAGCTTCATATAACATTCTTTGATATTTAAAAAATGCATTTCATGACCGCGCATTTCGCCGGCCTCCATTATGCGTTTGTTACTGTATAAATCTGGGTTACTGGCTAAAAGACCTATTCGCAATCCAGAACTTGCTTTTTCTGAATTTTTGTAAAGTGCTTTTAAACTATCTGTTGTGGGTTGGCCCAAAAGGTATTTCTGTTCAGGATCTACTAAAACTCTTCCACTCATTGCTTCACGACCTAATAACATTCTAAAACCCATTGAATCTCGATTTGTCAAAGTCATTTCTATCGGCCATGTTTCATTTCCAATTTGTAAATTAGTTTGAATCACATAGCGCTGTTCTCTAAAACCACTAGAACTCTTTACAATTCTTTTATCAATTAAAGGTGCTTCGCAATGAATTACAGTCTTTAAATTGTTTTGTATTGGATTTATATCAAAGCGAACCCAGTTATTTTCATCTTTAATGAATGGCGCGATATTTATAGCGTGCAATGCAGATGTTTTTGCACCTGAATCAACTCGCGCTTTTATTGTAGGAATTCCTATTTCTGGAAAAGAACACCACTCTTCGCTTCCTAAAATCACTTTGTTATCTGGCATAAGGCAAATTTAATTTTCTTGATTTGTAAAAACCAAATGTAAATATTTGTTTTTAAAAATGTGGGATTTTAAGTAAAGAATAAACCCGTTATGTTATAAAAACGTAACGGGTTTAGTTAAATTATTATTCGCTAATTTTATAAATTAGTTGGCTCACCAGCTTTATGAACTTGCACCGTTAATTCTTGTGCACCCTCTTCAATATCCATGTAAATTTCGTCGCCTGATCCTATTTTAGAGGTGATAATTTCCTCCGCAAGCGCATCTTCAACATATTTTTGAATTGCTCTTTTTAATGGTCTTGCGCCAAATTGTCTATCAAAACCTTTATCGGCAATAAAAGCTTTTGCCTTATGAGACAGATTCAATTGATATCCAAGCTCAGCTACACGCGCATAAAGCTTTTTCAATTCAATTTCTATAATTAAATCTATGTGCTCTTTTTCTAAAGCATTGAAAACAATCACATCATCAATTCTGTTTAAGAATTCAGGTGCAAAAGTTTTTTTCAAAGCGTTTTCAATGATACTTTTCGAATTATCATCAGCCTGAGCTACTTTAGCAGCAGTTCCGAAACCAACACCTTGACCAAAATCTTTTAACTGTCTAGCTCCAACATTAGAAGTCATGATAATGATAGTATTTTTAAAGTCAATTTTACGTCCTAAACTGTCTGTTAAATATCCATCATCCAATACTTGCAATAACATATTAAATACATCAGGATGCGCTTTTTCAATCTCATCTAATAATACAACACAGTAAGGTTTTCTACGAACTTTCTCTGTTAATTGTCCACCTTCTTCATAACCTACATATCCAGGAGGCGCTCCTATTAATCTAGAAATTGCAAATTTCTCCATGTATTCACTCATGTCAATTCGAATCAATGCATCTTCTGAATCAAACAATTCTTTAGCTAGAACTTTCGCTAATTGTGTTTTTCCAACACCTGTTTGTCCTAAGAAAATAAACGAGCCTATTGGTCTGTTAGGATCTTTTAATCCTGCACGATTACGCTGAATCGACCGTGCAATTTTCATAACTGCTTCTCGCTGACCAATTACTTTACCTTCAATAAGTTCTGGTAATTTAGCTAACTTGTTGCTTTCTGTTTGCGCAATACGATTTACAGGAATACCGCTCATCATAGAAACAACGTCTGCAACATTGTCTTCACTTACTTCAATTCGATTATTTTTAGCATCTTCTTCCCATTGCTCTTGGGCTATAGCTAAATCTTTTTCGATACGTTTTTCATCATCGCGCAATTTAGCCGCTTCTTCATATTTCTGTTTTTTAACCACAACATTTTTCAATTCACGTACGTCTTCTAATTGGCGTTCAAAATCCAAAATTTGTTTTGGAACTTCGATATTAGTAATGTGAACTCTAGAACCAGCTTCATCTAATGCATCAATTGCTTTGTCTGGTAAAAAGCGATCAGACATATATCTATCCGTTAATTTAACACACGCTTCAATTGCATCATCAGAATAGGTTACATTGTGATGGTCCTCATATTTATTTTTGATATTATGCAAAATGGTAATTGTTTCAGCTACAGATGTTGGTTCTACAATTATTTTTTGGAAGCGTCTTTCAAGTGCACCATCTTTCTCAATGTACTGACGGTATTCGTCTAATGTTGTAGCACCAATACATTGAATTTCACCACGTGCAAGGGCAGGTTTAAACATATTAGAGGCGTCCAGTGATCCTGTTGCTCCGCCAGCACCTACGATAGTATGAATTTCATCGATAAATAAAATGATATCTTCATTTTTTTCAAGTTCATTCATGACCGCTTTCATGCGTTCTTCAAACTGACCACGGTATTTTGTTCCAGCAACAAGACTTGCTAAATCTAAAGTGACAACACGCTTGTTAAATAAAGTACGAGAAACCTTTTTTTGAATGATTCGTAGTGCTAGACCTTCAGCGATTGCTGATTTTCCAACTCCAGGTTCTCCAATAAGCAAAGGATTATTCTTTTTACGACGACTCAAAATTTGAGAAACACGTTCAATTTCTTTTTCTCTTCCAACAACTGGATCTAATTTTCCTTCCTCAGCCATTTCTGTTAAATCTCTCCCAAAATTATCTAAAACAGGAGTCTTAGATTTCTTGTTTGATTTATTAGCTGGATTATTAAAAGTTCCTTCTTTCGGACTGTCATCTTGTCCTGAATCGTCATTATACGATTCATTTCGAGGTAGTTTTTCAATGAAATCATCTTCGCTTGGAGTCATACTTATATACTGTTCTTTAGCTACATCGTAATCAATTTTGAGCTTATTGAGTAGCTTGGTTGTAGGGTCGTTTTCGTTTTTTAAAATACACAATAATAAGTGTGCTGTACTAATCGATGAACTTTGAAAAACTTTTGCTTCTAAGAAAGTGGTCTTCAATGCACGCTCTGCTTGACGCGTTAGGTGTAAGTTCTTTTTTTCGATATTAATCTCTATCCCTGCACTGGCTGGGCTAAGGATTTCTACCTTTCTGCGTAAATGGTCGAGGTCTATATTAAGATTATTCAACATTTGAATTGCTTTTCCATTTCCATCACGTAGGATTCCCAACATTAAATGTTCAGTTCCTATAAAATCATGACCTAATCTCAAAGCTTCTTCTTTACTGTATGTAATAACATCTTTTACTCTCGGTGAAAAATTATCGTCCATAATATATATTTGCTATCGTAAATTTAGTGAATTAGTGTTTTAAAAACAAAAACCATTCCCGTTACACATATTGTCAGCTAAGAGACAAAAAATAAAACAACTCCAGCGTTAAATTTCCCTTAAATTATCAACTAATGATCGGGATTTATTTGTTGATAAATCATTAAAATAAGTGCTTAAAAAGTAGCTAAAAAATTTCAAAAAGCTGTATATTGGCACGTTTTGAAACTAATATAATTTTTTAATATAACAACTTATGTCTGAAGGAGAAAAGTTAATTCCTATTAACATAGAAGATGAAATGAAATCAGCTTACATCGATTATTCGATGTCAGTAATTGTGTCAAGAGCTCTTCCAGATGTTAGAGATGGTTTGAAACCAGTTCATAGAAGAGTTCTTTACGGGATGTATGATTTAGGAGTTTTTTCAAATAAAGCCCATAAAAAATCCGCCAGAATTGTCGGTGAAGTTTTAGGTAAGTATCATCCACACGGAGATACATCTGTTTATGATGCAATGGTGCGTATGGCTCAGGAATGGAGTATGCGTTATTTGTTAGTAGATGGTCAAGGAAATTTTGGTTCTGTAGACGGTGACAGTCCTGCAGCAATGCGTTACACCGAGGCTAGAATGCGCAAGATTTCAGAAGAAATTATGGCTGATATTGAAAAGGAAACAGTTGATTTTCAATTGAATTTTGATGATACTTTGTATGAGCCAAAAGTAATGCCGACAAGAGTTCCTACTTTATTAATCAATGGAGCCACGGGAATTGCCGTGGGTATGGCAACTAATATGCCTCCGCACAACTTAACAGAAGTGATCAATGGAACTTTAGCTTTTATGGACAACAATGACATCGAGATTGATGAATTGATGAACTACATAAAGGCGCCTGATTTTCCAACAGGAGGAATAATTTATGGTTATGAAGGTGTGCGCGAAGCTTTCAAAACAGGACGTGGACGTATTGTTATGCGTGCTAAAGTTGGTTTTGAAGAAGTTGACGGTAGAGAATCAATTATTGTAACTGAAATTCCTTACCAAGTTAACAAAGCAGATATGATCAAGCGTACTGCCGATTTGGTTAACGATAAAAAAATTGAAGGAATTGCGAATATTCGTGACGAATCAGATAGAAATGGTATGCGTATCGTGTATATTTTGAAACGCGACGCGACTCCAAATGTAGTTTTGAACACATTATATAAGTATACACAATTACAATCCTCATTTAGTGTAAATAATATTGCACTAGTTAAAGGACGTCCACAAATGTTGAATCTAAAAGAAATGATTCACTATTTTGTAGAACACCGCCATGATGTTGTAGTTAGAAGAACTCGCTTTGAATTGCGCAAAGCAGAGGAAAGAGCACATATTTTAGAAGGTTTAATTATAGCTTCAGATAATATTGATGAAGTAATTGCTTTGATTAGAAGTTCTAAAAATACTGAAGAAGCGCGTGAAAAGTTGATTACGAGATTTCAGTTATCAGATATTCAGGCACGTGCAATTGTAGAAATGCGTTTGCGTCAATTAACTGGTCTTGAACAAGACAAGTTAAGAGCTGAATATGAGGAATTAATGAAGTTAATTGCCCACTTAAAATCATTGTTAGAAGATGTAGGTTTAAGAACAGCGTTGATTAAAGAGGAATTAGAAGAAATCCGTGATAAGTACGGTGACGAACGCCGATCTATTATTGAATATTCTGGTGGTGATGTAAGTATAGAAGATTTGATTGCAGATGAAAATGTGGTAATCACTATTTCTCATGCTGGTTATATTAAACGTACTAATTTAACTGAATACAAGACACAAAATAGAGGTGGAGTTGGTCAAAAAAGTGCTGGAACTAGAGATCAAGATTTCTTAGAACACATGTTTGTGGCGACAAATCACCAATATATGATGTTCTTTACGCAAAAAGGAAAATGTTTCTGGATGCGTGTATACGAAATTCCTGAAGGAAGTAAAACGGCTAAAGGCCGAGCTATACAAAACTTAGTAAATATAGAAAGTAACGACAAGGTAAAAGCGTTCATATGTACACAAGATTTAAAAGACAAAGACTATATCAATAGTCATAACCTTATTATGGTGACTAAAAAAGGTCAGGTAAAGAAAACATCTTTAGAAAAATATTCTAAGCCTAGAGTAAATGGTGTTGCTGCAATTACAATTAAGGAAGGGGATGAATTACTTGAAGCTAAATTAACAAATGGTGAAAGCCAGATAATATTAGCTGTCAAATCAGGAAAGTTAGTTCGCTTTGAAGAAACAAAAACCCGTCCAATGGGTAGAACAGCATCAGGAGTTCGCGGTATTACTTTAAAGGACGATACTGATGAAGTAATTGGTATGGTTACTGTAGATAAAGAAAATATAAATGATTCTCAAATTTTAGTTGTTACAGAAAACGGTTATGGAAAACGTACTAAACTAGTTGACGAAGATGGTGAAGATGTTTATAGAATCACAAACCGTGGTGGTAAAGGTGTCAAAACATTAAATATAACGGAGAAAACGGGGAAACTTATTTCAATTAATGCGGTTACTGATGCTGATGATTTAATGATTATCAACAAATCAGGATTAACAATTAGAATGGCAATTGAAGATTTACGTGTCATGGGTCGTGCAACTCAAGGAGTCAAGCTTATCAATTTGAAAGGGAAAGATTCTATTGCAGCTGTTACTAAAGTAATGAAAGATGATGTAGTAGAAGTAGTTGTTGATGAAGATGGAAACATAGTTGAAACAGAAACTATTGAAAGAGTTAAACCAGTCTTAGAGGTTCTTGAAGATGAAGGTTCAGTAGAGGACGACGAAGACGCTGATGCTGAAACTGAAGAAGAACTTGACGATGACGCTGAAGAGGATGATTCAGATGATGAAGCATAATTTTAAAATTCAAACAAAAATAATTTTTATATAAAACTAAAATACTATGAAAAGTAAATATGTATTATTAGCATCTGCATTATTGATATCAGTAGCTACTTTTGCTCAAAAAGATCAAATAAAGGCAGCTGAGAAAGCATTTAAAAAAGGCGAAAGTCAAGAAGCATCCACTATTTTGAAGGATGCTGAGTCATCAATAGCTGATGCTGCTGATGCTGAGAAAGCACAATATTATTATATTAAAGGAAATGTACTATTAGACTTGGCTAACAAGAAAATAAATACTGATGTAAATCTTTCTCTTGCGGCAAAAGCATATCAAGATTTAATTGATGTTGAAAAAACATCTGGAAAAGTTAAATACTCCACGCAGGCGGCAACTTCTATAACTGAGATCAAATATAAGTTGATAAATGCAGCTATCGCTGAATCTAAATTAGAAAAACATTCAGAAAGCGCTAAAAAATTATATGACGCTTATTTGTTAGATAAAAATGACACTATTAATTTGTACTATGCAGCTTCTACGTACGTAAATGCTAAAGAATATACAAAAGCATTAGAATTATATGATAATTTAAAAAAAATAAATTACTCTGGAAAAGGGACGAGTTATTTTGCAATTAATAAGCTAACTACTCAGGAAGATTTTTTTAATACTGCTCAGGAAAGAGATAGAATGGTGAAATTAGGAACACATGAAAAACCAAGAACTGAGGCAATTCCTTCTAAAAAAGGCGAAATTTATAAAAACGTGGCGCTAATTTTAGTACAGGATGGAAAAACTGAAGAAGCTAAAAAAGCAATTGCGGATGCAAGAAAAGCGGATCCAACTGATAATTCTCTCGCTTTAACAGAAGCTAATTTATATTTAGAGACGAAAGATTTTGAAACTTACAAGAAGATAATCGGAGACATACTATCTCAAAATCCTAATGATGCTGATTTAACTTTTAACCTAGGTGTAATTAGTGGAAATGCTGGTAATGCAGTTGATGCTGAAAAGTATTACTTGAAAGCAATTGAGATTAAGCCTGACTACATCAATGCCTATATTAATCTTGCCGCTTTAAAGCTAGAAGGTGAAAAACTTATTATTGATGAAATGAATAAATTAGGCACTTCAACTAAAGAAATGAAGCGATATGACGAGTTGAAACTTAAAAGAGATAACATTTTTAAAAGTGTAATTCCTTATCTTAAAAAAGCTTATGAATTAGATGTAGATAATGTAGACGTAGCTAAAACTTTATTAAATGTTTATAGCGCGTTAGAAATGACTGCAGAATCAAAAGCTTTGAAAGCTAACATGAAATAAATGTAAAAAACCTTAAAAAGCATCTTTAATATATGAGATTACCCCCAAAAGTTAACTACTATTTGGGGGTATTTTTATGCTAAAAAGTTAAGTAAGATTAAGGAGTAAACCAAGCTTTGTAGTATTGAATTGAGATAAATATGAGTCAATTGTTTAAGTAATTTAAAAAGGTAAGATAGATTAAATTTTATTAATATGTTTAGTGCGTCAAACTATTATCTTGTGTATAAAATAAAGAAATTTAGAGGATAAATTTTAAGATACATGCTTTAAAGTAAATTGATTCGCCTCTTATAGATTAATTTAGCAAGTTTTGATTCAAATATTTAATAAAATAATTTTAGCTCAAAGATTTTTTTAAGTAAACTTGTAGAAGTACTAAATTCATAAATGAATGGCAAAATAATCATATTGTACTGGATAATATGATTTTTTACAAATAATACGAAAGCAAGTACTAACTTATTTTTAAAAATAAAGTACTGCTATCAATTATTAATTTGCGAAAAAAAAATGTAAATCTCGACGCAGTTGGAATTTAATAAATAATGATAAAGCTATTTAAAAAACTGAGTGTTATTTTTAAATCATTTCAATTCTTTTTCTTGTAATTTTAGTAGCAGTAAAAAATTACGCTAACAAGTATTTATAACACGACCACCCTTACAAATTTGTTGAAATTTAAAGAAATTAAATTGATTTAAAAAATGGTATTTCAATCGTAATAAGCCAATACAAACGCAAATACTTTTATACTTTGAGGTCTTTCATTAAATTGGCGGGAGTCATTAAACTTGTATTACTCCCAAGTTAAATTTCTTTTCAATGGGCGCATGATTAGCAGCTTCAATTCCCATCGAAATCCAAGTTCTAGTATCTAATGGATCGATGATTGCATCAGTCCACAATCGTGAGGCAGCATAATATGGTGAAACTTGCTCATCATATCTAGCTTTAATTTTATCAAATAATTCTTTTTCTTTTTCTTCATTTACCAATTCTCCCTTTGCTTTAAGAGATGACGCTTCAATTTGTGCTAGAACTTTTGCTGCTTGCGTACCTCCCATGACGGCTAATTCTGCACTTGGCCATGCAAAAATTAATCTAGGGTCATACGCTTTTCCACACATAGCATAATTTCCTGCTCCGTAAGAATTACCAACGATTACTGTAAATTTAGGAACAACTGAATTTGAAACAGCATTTACCATTTTTGCACCATCTTTAATAATCCCTCCATGTTCTGATTTAGATCCTACCATGAATCCAGTCACATCCTGGATAAAAACTAACGGAATTTTTTTCTGGTTACAATTAGCAATAAAGCGTGTTGCTTTGTCAGCTGAGTCCGAGTATATCACTCCTCCAAATTGCATTTCGCCACTTTTTGTTTTTACTACTTTTCGCTGGTTAGCAACAATACCAACTGCCCATCCGTCAATTCGAGCGTATCCTGTGATTAGAGATTGTCCGTAACCATCTTTATAAGGCTCAAATTCTGAGCTATCAACTAAGCGGTTAATGATTTCCATCATATCGTATTGTTCATTTCTAGCTTTTGGCAAAATACCAAAGATTTCTTTCTCATCTAAAGCAGGTTTTTCAGCTTTACTTCTGTTATATCCTGCTTTATCAAAATCACCTATTTTATCTATTATATTTTTAATACGATCCAGAGCATCCTTGTCATCTTTAGCTTTATAATCCGTTACTCCTGAAATTTCACAGTGGGTGGTTGCTCCACCTAAAGTTTCATTGTCGATGCTCTCCCCAATAGCCGCTTTTACAAGATAGCTACCTGCTAAAAAAATACTTCCTGTTTTATCAACAATCATGGCCTCGTCGCTCATTATGGGTAAATAAGCTCCTCCAGCAACACAACTTCCCATTACTGCAGAAATTTGAGTAATTCCCATACTACTCATTTGAGCATTGTTTCGAAATATTCTTCCAAAGTGCTCTTTATCAGGAAAAATTTCATCTTGAAGTGGTAAGTAAACTCCTGCGCTGTCCACTAAATAAATAATTGGTAAGCGATTTTCCATTGCAATCTCTTGTGCGCGCAAATTTTTCTTAGCAGTTATAGGAAACCAAGCACCTGCTTTAACTGTTGCGTCATTTGCAACAACAATGCATTGCTTTCCCCTAATATATCCTATTTTAACAACTACACCACCTGATGGGCATCCTCCGTGTTCAGCATACATTCCTTCGCCAACAAATGCACCAATTTCAATACTTCTAGCTTTAGCGTCAAGCAAATAATCAATTCTCTCGCGCGCTGTCATTTTTCCCTCACCATGTAATTTTGCTATTCGTTTTTCGCCACCACCTAATTTAACAATGCTTAATTTTTGTCGTAAAGCTGAAAGTAAAAGTTTATTGTGATCTTCGTTTTTGTTGAAGTTTAAATCCATGGGTTGTCGTTGTGAAAATTTGTGCTAAAATACGAAATCAAATATAAAAATTTTAATTTTTTGCTATATTAAAGAGGAAATCAAAAAATATTGATCTTAAATCAAAAAAGCGGAAGTTACCTTCTGCTTTTTTGCGAATTTACTAGAATTATAACGCTATTTTTTTTTCGATTCATTTACGAGTCGCTTTAAAATTGCCCATTGCTTTAATGCGTCTCTGGCTTCAACAGCAGGATAACCTAGCATCGTCTTTCCAGCTGCAATATCACCAGTAACACCGGATCCTGCTCCCACAATTGCTCCATCACCAATAGTGGTATGATCTTTAATAGAGGCGCTGCCGCCAATTATTACGCCATTGCCCAATGTAACAGATCCTGCAAGTCCGCTATTTCCAGCCATTATACAAAACATTCCTAACCTACTGTTGTGTCCTATTTGAACTAAATTATCAATTTTACAACCATCACCTAAAATTGTAGAACTAAATTTTCCACGATCTACACATGAATTTGCGCCAATTTCTACATTATTACCTATTATGACATTACCTATTTGTGGAATTTTTACTAGGCCTCTTTTTGGATCAGGGCGAAAACCGAAACCATCAGCTCCTATGGTTGCATTAGGATGTATAATACAATCATTGCCAATATGGCAGCGCTCACGAACTACTGTTCCAGACCATATTACTGTATTTTTGCCTATTGTGCATTCATCAAGGATTGTAACATTAGGATAAATTGTAGTATTATCGTCTATTATTACTTTTGGACCAATATAACAACCTGCACCTATTCTCACACCGTTACAAATCTTTGCAGTTTGATCGATTACTGCTGTACGGTGTATATCAGTTTTAAATAATGGAGTAGGAGGTGCAAAAAGTTCTAGTATTTGCGACATTGCTAAATCAGCATTTTTTACTTTTATGAAAGCCCTATTTTCTCCTGGTTCAATTGAAATATCTTCGTTTACGATAGCCACACTTGCTTTTGAAGTGGCCCATAACTTTTCGTATTTTTTATTTCCAATGAAAGATATTTCACTTTCACTTGCCGCTTCAAGCTGTTCAGGTGCAATAATATTTTGAGTTGTATTACCGACTATAATTCCTTTTAAAACGTCATTTATTTCATTTAGTGATAATGATTTCATTGCTTGTTGATATAATTTCGTTAATTTTTTATTGTATAAATAAAGCTAAATACTATTGAATTTCCTAATATTATTTTTAGTGCCTATTTTGGGAATCCAAATAAGCTTTGAGACTGCATGATAAGATAAGCTACTTAATTTTATATTATTGGTAGTGAAACTATTATAAATTGTTAAGTGTTTTATCCTTTGGAAATTTTACTTTGTAACTGATTGTAATTTTTTTAATCTCGTTTAGTGTCAATTATAAATTCCAGTTCAATAGACCAGTCTCATTATTTAACGTCGCATTGTCATTTTCTATCAACTCAGAACTATTTTCTTTATATATGCTGAGTGGAATCTGTTCTTTTTATTTTGTAAAGTCAACCAATTTTACAAGCTCAGCAACATTTAATCTCGTATTTATTCCTAAAATATTTTTATTTGAGTCTAATCGTATAATTGGTTAACTATATCTCATTATTAAAATCTTTATTTTTTTTAAATTTTATTCGAACCATATTAATACTATCTCGCCCTTTTTTATTTCAGAAGTGCTATCATCACTTGTAAATTTTGAAATATAATTATTAGTAAACTGTACAGATAATATAGCTAGAGAACTTGGAGAAACTATTTGAATTGTATTTTTATTCAAAGTATTAGCTATATTGTAGTAAAGTTATTTGTAACTATAATTAAAAACAATACTTTTAATTAATAGTAGATTGGGGTTCTAATTACTAAATAGAAGTATTAAAAAATACACCGGTAATGATTTTTTTAAAACTTTAAAGATAATTGTAAATAAGCAATAATGCATTAATTCTCGATATCAGTTTTAATTTATTTGAAGTTTTATAGTTATTATTATGTAATTGAAATATCAATTTATGTAAATTTAAATTTAAGTAATAGCGTACTTTAGCACACGAATGAATTCTTTAAATTATGAAATCAAGTTTTTTGCAACTATTGATATTTACTACTTTCCTTTCTTATTTTTCGGTTAATGCTCAAATTCAAGCCTTGTTTAATAACAAAACTCAACTTCGAAATATGACAGAACGCTGGGAATTAGATACCACTTCCGTTCGAGGTACTTTCTTACTTACGCCGTACAAACCTATTTATGTTTTACCCGTTCGATGGTCTAGTTCTCCCAATGAACGTCCTATTTCAGTAAATGAAGGCCCTGATTATGTTGCTCCTGCTGGTATAGATTATAATAATGTAGAGTCAAAATTTCAATTAAGTTTTAAAACGAAAATTTTACAGGGTATATTCTGGGGACATGGTGATCTATGGGTTGGATACACACAAGTAGGGCATTGGCAAATTTACAATGATGCCTTATCGCGACCTTTTAGAGAGATTAATTATGAGCCAGAATTGATTCTTAATATTCCTGTAAAATTTACTGTTTTAGGTTTTAAAACAAGAATGGTGGGTCTAGCATTTAATCATGAATCAAACGGGAAAAGTAATCCTTACTCTCGTAGTTGGAATAGAATTATATTTCACGCTGGTTTTGAACGCAATGACTGGAGTTTTTACATTAGGCCTTGGTTTATTTTACGTTCAAAAAAAGACGATAATCCTGATATTGCTTCTTACATAGGTAGAGGAGATATCAATGTAATTTACAAGAAGAATGGCAATATTTTTTCATTCATAGGAACTCATAATTTAAATTTTAATTCTAAAGCTAATGGTGGGGCATTTTTTTCATGGTCCTATCCAATTAAAAATAATCTCAAAGGTTTTCTTCAAGTTTCTCATGGTTACGGTGAATCTTTAATCGATTATAATCATAAACAAACAACTGTAGGTTTAGGAGTTTCTTTGATAGAATGGTTTTGATTTATCTATTGATACACTTTTTTATCAATGATTCATGTTATTATTGAAATGTTAGTGGAAGCGTATACTTAGCGCGTGTTATAACCCCATCTATTTGACCAGGCGTCCATCGCAATGCGTTAACAAGTACTTTAATAACCGCTAAGTCAATTTCTTTATTTATACTTTTAATGATTTTGAAATCGTTTAAAGTGCCATCAGTTTCAACAAAAAAACTGATTATAACTTGGCCTTTAATGTTAGTAGGAGCTTTAAAAGTATCTGCTAGATAGGTGTAAAATTCTTTTTTACCTCCAGGATATTCAGGATGTAAATAGGTAGGGAAAAAAAGCTTTTTCAATTCCGTTGTCATTAAAACATTTGCCATCAACGAATTCACCTTTTTTATAATTTTCGGTACGTTTAATTGTACCGTTTTCATAATACATATTTGAAATGCCCTCTAACTTACCTTTCGAATAAAATTCTTCTTTTTCGATCGATCCACTCTTATGCCAAGTAATTGAAGTGCCTTCTCTTATGCGTCTTTTATAATTGCTAAAGAAGTCACTATTTCTAATCGTGCCGTCTAATAAATAGGTTTTTCTTTGTGTGCCATAGTTTACCTTTTCGTACGTGCTGTAATAAGTTGCACTATCAACTGAAGGCAATTCCTTAAATTCTTCAGTAAAATATATTTTATTTTGACCGTAAAATGAAATTGAAAATAATAAAATTAATGCTTTTAGTAAATATCTCATCTGTAATAAAAATCTTTTAGTAGGAATAGATATTGTAAGTTACTCTTCTTCCTTTTGTCCCATCATCATTAGGTAAGCTTTAAGAAATTCGTCAATTTCACCATTCATAACGCCATCTACATTGCTGGTTTCATAACCAGTTCTAACGTCTTTGACTAACTTGTAAGGCTGCATTACGTAATTGCGTATTTGAGAACCCCACTCAATCTTCATTTTTCCAGCTTCAATATCCGCTCGTTGCGCTTGTTTCTTTTTTAGTTCAATTTCATATAATTGAGATCGCAACATTTGCATAGCACGTTGTCTGTTATCTTGTTGCGAGCGCGTTTCTGAACATTGTATTTGAATACCTGTTGGTTTATGAAATAATTGTACCTTGGTTTCCACTTTATTCACATTTTGTCCGCCAGCACCACTAGATCGCGAAGTTGTTATTTCTATGTCAGCAGGGTTAATGTCTATTTCAATGCTATCATCGACAAGCGGGTACACATAAACGGATGCGAATGAGGTATGACGTTTAGCATTACTGTCAAAAGGGGATATACGTACCAATCGATGTACGCCATTTTCTCCTTTTAGATATCCAAAAGAATAATCACCTTCAAATTCGAGCGTAACGGTCTTAATTCCAGCTGCTTCGCCTTTTTGAAAGTTAAGTTCTTTAATTTTGTATCCATATTTTTCGCCCCACATCATATACATGCGCATTAGCATTTCGGCCCAGTCACAACTTTCAGTTCCACCAGCTCCAGAAGTTATTTGAACGACTGCGCTCAGCGTATCTCCTTCATCTGAAAGCATGTTCTTGAACTCAATTGCCTCAATATGGAATTGCGTTTCATTATAATGAGCATCTAATTCTTCGGGAGTGAGTTCACCTTCTTTGTAAAAATCGTACGCGAGCTGCAACTCATCCGTCATCTCAACGGCTCTATTGTAATCTTCAATCCACTTTTTTTTATTGCGAAGATTCTTTACTATTACTTCAGCATCTTTTGCGTTATTCCAAAAATCAGGTGCAAAAGTTTTTTCTTCCTCATTAGAAATTTCAATTAATTTGGCATCAACGTCAAAGATACCTCCTCAACGCACCAAGGCGCTCTACAATACCTTTAATTTGTTCGGTAGTTGTCATAAATTATGTAATTTTGTGTCGCAAAAGTAGATAATTTTTTACGTTGAGACAAACGGATAATTCTCTCAATAAAAATAACAACATAAATATGGAAATAAATTTAATTAGTGATACTATTACAAAACCATCACGTGAAATGCTGGTGTATATGTTAAACGCAGTTGTAGGTGATGATGTATACAAACAAGATCCCACTGTTATTGAGTTAGAGGCAAAAGTTGCTGAGATTTTTGGCATGGAAGCTGGGCTATTTTTTCCTTCAGGAACTATGGCTAATCAAACAGCAATAAAATTGCATACACAACCTGGAGAACAATTGATTGCTGATAAATATGCTCACGTTTATCATTACGAAGGTGGAGGGGTTTCATTTAATAGTGGCGTTTCCTGTTGCCTATTAGACGGAAATCGAGGGATGATTACTGCTGAGCAAGTAGCAAATGCTATAAATGATCCCGAGTTTTATCACAGTCCAATGACGAGTTTAGTTTGTGTGGAAAATACAACTAATAAAGGCGGTGGTGCTTGTTATGAACTAGAAGATTTACAGAAAATAAAGGAAGTTTGTGATGCCAATAACTTAAAATTTCACCTAGACGGAGCAAGAATATGGAATGCGCTAGTAGCAAAAAATCAAAATCCTAAAGATTTTGGTAAACTATTTGACACTATTTCTGTTTGTTTGTCTAAAGGTTTGGGAGCACCAATTGGATCAGTTTTATTGGCTGACAAAGCAACAATTCATAGAGCATTGCGTATCCGTAAAATATTGGGTGGTGGAATGCGACAAGTAGGTTATCTGGCAGCAGCTGGGCTATATGCATTAGAAAATAATATCACTCGACTTGCAGAGGATCATCGACGAGCGAAGGAAATTGCCGAGGTATTAAAAAAGGTTAACTGGGTAGAATCAGTGGAACCAGTGGAAACTAATATTCTTATTTTTAAATTAGTTCCTAATTGTATAGAAAAGAATCTAATTGAGCTTTTAAAGCAAAAAAATATTTCTATTAGCTCAATGGGTCATGGAAAATTAAGAATAGTTACCCATCTTGATTACAAGGAAGTGATGCATACCTACGTCCTTGAAACACTATTAAAACTTTAAAAAATAATTTTGAATTATGAGTTTTTATTTGTAAAACTCATAATTCAAAAATTAAATTAAGTTTTTATTTAAATAAATCTTCCATCCCGGGAATCATTGGCATGTCCATTTTAGTAACTGCGTCAAGTTCGGTTTGATTTATCTTAGTCGCTTTTTCTATCGCTTTGTTTAGTACTAAAATTAAATAATCTTCAAGTTGATCTTTGTCTTCTAGTAAGGCATCGTCAATTACAATTGATTTTATACTTCTATTAGCGGTCAAAGTTACTTTTAGTAAAGCGTCACTGCTTTGCTCATCAATTAGTACTGTATCTAAGTGCTTTTTAGTATCCTCAATTTTTTTCTGGGTTTCTTTTAGTTTACCCATCATTCCCATTAAATCCATCTTTCGTTTTTTTAAATTAAATTGAATCACAAATTTAGTATATTGCATAGCCAAAATCAATAAAAAATCATGAAAAATAAGATCTTCTTAGGTTGTCTTTGTATTATTTTTGCAGTCTCATATAATAAAACAAAAGCACAGCAAATGTCAAAAAATATTCCTGCACCGATAGCTAAAATAATTCCAAAAACTTTAGAAAAGCACTCCCAAAAGCGTGTTGATAATTACTACTGGTTAAACGATAGAGAAGACCCTGCCGTTATTGATTATTTAAATAAAGAGAATAAGTATTATGAGGAGATGACTTCGCATACAAAAACTTTTCAGAATGAATTGTATGAGGAAATGAAGGCTCGTATAAAGGAAGATGACGAATCTGTGCCATACTTATACAATGGCTATTACTACATTACAAGATTTGAAACAGGCAAAGGTTATCCTATTTATTCTAGAAAAAAAGAAAATCTTAGCGCTGATGAAGAAATATTATTCAATTGTAATGAATTATCTGAAGGTCATTCTTATTTTAAATTAGGAGGCTTAAGTGTGAGTCCTGATAATAAATACGTCAGTTTTGGTTTAGACACAATGGGTAGAAGAATTTATACGGTTCAAATTAAAAATCTAGAAACCGGCGAGATTCTTTCAGATAAGATCGAAAATGCTACTGGAAGTTCCGTTTGGGCAAATGATAATAAAACTTTGTTCTATACAAGGCAGGACGAAGTTACTTTACGATCTGACAAAGTTTTTAAGCACAAAGTAGGAACTGGATCTGCTACTGATGAACTTGTTTTTCATGAAAAGGACGATACATTCGATGTTTCTGTTGGTAAAGAAAAATCTAAAAAATATATTGTCATTGGATCAGGAAGTACCTTGACAACAGAATTTAGAATATTAAATGCCGATCAGCCCGATGGAAAATTTGTTATTTTCCAGCCAAGAGTTCGTGGTTTAGAATATTCTATTTCTCATTTTGGAGATTCATTTTATATTTTGACCAATAAGGATAAAGCAACGAATTTTAAGTTGATGAAAACTCCTGAAAAGGCTACTAAAAAGGAAAACTGGAAAGATGTTATACCCCATAGAGCAGATGTTTTATTAGAAGACATAGAAATATTTAGTGACTATCTAGTTGTTGATGAACGTGCTGATGGACTCAATCGCATTAGAATTATGCCATGGAGTGGAAATGGGGAATATTATTTACCTTTTGGTAGTGAAACCTACAGCGCTGGTCCTACGACTAATGTAGATTTTGATACCGATATTTTAAGATATAGTTATCAATCACTTGCTACACCCGCCTCGGTTATTGATTTTAACATGAAAACTAAAGAAAAAGAAGTTAAGAAAGAGCAGCAGGTTCTAGGTGGTGATTTCGATAAAGATAATTATGTGGAAGAGCGTGTTTGGGCAATAGCAACTGATGGAAATAAAATTCCTATTTCTATCGTGTATCGAAAAGGTTTGAAAAAAGATGGAAGTAATCCACTATTGCTGTATGCGTATGGTTCTTATGGAGTAACTATGGATGCTTATTTTTCATCGACTCGCTTGTCGCTTTTAGATCGAGGATTTATATATGCTATAGCGCATATTAGAGGTGGCGAAGATTTAGGTAGAACTTGGTATGAAGATGGAAAATTACTAAAAAAGAAAAACACTTTTACCGACTTTATAGATTGTTCTAAGTTTTTAATTGCAGAAAAATATACATCGGCCAAACATTTGTACGCTGAAGGTGGATCAGCTGGGGGATTATTAATGGGAGCAATTATTAATATGGCTCCTGAATTATATAATGGAGTAATTGCGCAAGTTCCTTTTGTGGATGTGGTTACGACGATGCTTGACGATACCATTCCTCTTACAACTGGCGAATATGATGAATGGGGAAATCCGAATATAAAAAAATTTTATGACTATATGTTATCGTATTCTCCTTATGACAATGTTAAAGCGCAAGAGTATCCAAATATGTATGTTTCTACTGGTCTGCACGATTCGCAAGTTCAATATTGGGAGCCAGCCAAGTGGGTTGCTAAGTTAAGAACTCAAAAAACTAATAATACTGTTTTATATTTAAATACTAACATGGATGCGGGTCATGGTGGTGCTTCTGGACGATTTGAAGCATTGAAGGAATTAGCAGAAGAATTTAGTTTTATATTAGATTTAGAAAAAATTATAAAGTGATTTTTTTTATTTAATTTACACCTTTCATGTTTGCAGCAAATTTGTCCACGCCTAACTATTTTTTATGAAAAAGGAAATAAACGCTTACAACAATGTGTTAGAACTAATAGGTAACACACCTCTTATTAAGCTAAATAAAGTTACTGAAGAGTTGAAAGGTAATTTCTACGCTAAGGTCGAAGCTTTTAATCCGGGTCATTCTTCAAAAGATCGAATTGCCCTGTACATAATTGATGAAGCTGAAAAAAAAGGTATTTTATCTCCGGGAGATACTATAATAGAAACAACTTCAGGCAATACTGGTTTTAGTTTAGCAATGGTAAGTATAATTAAGGGATATAACTGTATTCTTGCTGTCAGTTCTAAATCATCTAAGGATAAAATAGACATGCTTCGCAGCTTAGGTGCTAAAGTATATGTTTGTCCAGCGCATGTATCTGCTGCTGATGAACGTTCGTATTATAATGTAGCGAAGCGTTTGCACGAAGAAACAAAAGGCTCAGTATACATCAATCAATATTTTAATCAGTTGAATATTGATGCGCATTATAAATCAACAGGTCCAGAAATTTGGAATCAAACGAACGGTCAAATAACACATCTTGTTGCTTGTAGCGGAACTGGTGGCACTATTTCAGGCACGGCTAAGTTCTTGAAGGAGCAAAATCCAAATATTAAAATTTTGGGTGTTGATGCTTTTGGCTCAGTGTTAAAAAAATACCACGAAACAAAAGAGTTTGATAGTGCTGAAATTTATCCATACAGGATAGAAGGCTTAGGAAAAAATTTAATTCCAGCGGCTACTGATTTTGATGTGATTGATAAATTCATGAAAGTGACTGATGAGGAAAGCGCGCACGCAGCTAGAGAAATCACAAAAAAAGAAGGGTTGTTTGTGGGCTACACTTCTGGAGCGGTTTTTCAAGCTATCAAGCAATATGCAGAAGAAGGCGAATTTGATGAAAACAGTAATGTTATTGCGATTTTCCCTGATCACGGTTCCCGATACATGAGTAAAGTTTTTAGTGATGACTGGATGAGCGAGCAAGGTTTCTTTGACAGTATCAATCAGGAAGAAGCGCAGAAAATTGAGTATATAAAATAAATTTTATTTTACGGTAAAAAGTTATATTATAAACTGCCCCAAAATCGTGTCTAACTGCTTAGGGGCAGTTTTTATATAATAATTGATATACCTTTATTGTTATTTATTTTGTTTTGAAATAACAGACATTTTTTTTAATTTAACAATTGAGGAGTACTGATTATTAATTCTATTTTTTTAATAATAATCGTAATTTGGTTCATTTGTAATTCTATATTTCTAAAAAAGAGACTAATATCTCTGTTGACCCAGCTTTCAGAAATAACCCTTGCCCCTAAGCTAATTCTTAAAACAGCACTTTCAATATCGTTACTATATTTTACATTAACAGCTTGTCCTATATGACATTTTTGTGCAGCAAGTCGGATGATTTCTATCGAAGAGTCTTTAAAATAATCTGACAAGTCAGAATTTAGTAATAGGTACAGTTTTTTTACCTTATCGAGTGATAAGGCCTTATTATCTTTAAGAATAAAAAAGGGGAAAATGGTTCGAATATTTCTTATACCAAATTCTTTGCTGTAATAAGTCTTGGTTTTAGTTTCATCACCATATATCGGGACTAAAAAATTAGCATCTTTTATGGAATCCTCAATAAAATTACAAAACATTTCAATACCCATATTTCGATATAAAATTGGAGTTTTGTAATAACGGTCCATTTCTACTATGGCAGCGTTCCAACGCATATAAGAACCGTAATTATAGCCCTCGGACAATTCATTTGAACAAAACCAAGATTTGGGCCAGTCCGTATGATTATAATATTGGGTTAGACCTTTAGGCAATGTAGTTTTTACAGAACGAATTAATTTATTTACATTTTTAGGTAAAATTAATGCACCAGAATAAGGCGGTCCAGTAAAGTATTTACTTCCTGTAATGGTAACAATATATCCTTTGCTTAAATAATTTTGAATATCCTTTGGATCTAATCTAAGTTGAGAGCCATCTACAATGATTTGAATTGATAATTTTTTGAGTGTATTCAGTTTTTCAATAAATCCATCACTAGGCGATTGGTATCCTAATTTTGATTGATCCATTGTATGCAAAACTACATGCCTACCTAATTCATTAGTTTTAGAAATAGCATTAAACACTTCGTCGTCTAGTAGATTAGAAGATTTTAATGCGCCATTTTCATCTCTAAAAGGAATTTTAATCAAATCGACATCCCGAAAGCCTTCAATCCTATCGCCATTTTTAATTGGGAAATTTAATGCCGTTGTATTCTCAAAATGACATCCTTTTAATGCTGAAGCAACACCGCTACCAGTTTCGTCAGAAGCCACTAAAATATGGGTGATTTCTTTTTCAGAAATAATTTGAGTTATCGCTGCAATTTGCAAAGAGGAATCAGTGCCTGATGGCGAAAAGATTATTTCACACTCCTCATTTAGTTTGAATATTTTTCTAAGATTATTTTTTAGTAATTCTGTAAACTCGATCGTCGTTTTTTTGAATCCACTTTTCAAACTATTATTAATTAAAATACTTCTAACTTTATCTGTTTTATCAAAAGCAAAATTAGAAACGCTTGATGCAGTCGATGATGCAAAAGTGAATGCATCTGGTCTAGGAAAAGGTCGGCAACCATATTTATTTAGTAATTCAATTTCATCAATGTTCAATCTAAGATCACCTCCAGCCATCAATAAATATTCTGTAGGTTTTGCAAGATTTTCAATTATTGGTTTCCAAGATTCTTGACACTCTTTGTTTGAAGTATTCAATCCATGAAAAATCTCTATCCCTTCTTGTTTTAAACACCATTCCTTATTAATGTCAGGTTCATCTTTAATTAAATTAATTAAAAAGTAATCAAGCTTTTCTAGTTTTTCTTTGTCATCTTTGGGCAATAATTTATAAAATATTCGAGTCACTTCAAGTGCAGCAATATCGCATAATACGATATCTTTTTTCTCGTTATTCAATGCTTTATACCAAAGTTGCCACTCGATACCATATCTCAAATAAACTAATGCTAGAACCGGTTGACTCAAGAATGTTGAACCAATTATAATCGATTTGTTCGGAATGATTTTAAAAATAGTAGGCTCAGTAGTAGAGGTAATAATATTAATGTTATTTACTTTGGGTACAGTATTAAACCTTTTTAAAACACGCACCAAGTAATTAATATTTTCCTTTTCAAATAAACTAGTTCTATTGTATTGATTTTCAATTAGAATGTTGTTTGTCATAGTTGTTATATTTTATAACGTTCATTAGAACGAAGTTCTTTAATTAGACGGCTATACGTGATCAAATAAATATTTTTCCTATTAATCGAACTCAAATTTGAGAACTTTTATAATATATTCATCACATTATAAATGGCTTAAAGGCTACACAATTATGATGCGATATTCTTTTTTAAACAACATTTTTCAGATTTAAAACAAAAATATTTAACTTGCGTTTGTTGCTCAGTAACCACTATTATTTTGCAATATAGAAAAATATTTCTTTGCATAAGAGTATCTACTTCATTTGTCCGTATGATGTTTTGTAAGCTTAATAAAATAATAATTAAAAAGTCCCTTTTACGGAAGCAAAAAGGACTTTTTTGTCGAGTATTTAGGTGCTGCTTTTAAGATGAAGCTTCTTCTTCCATTGTGTGATACACGTTCATAACGTCATCATCTTCTTCTAGTTTTTCAATTAATTTTTCTACATCTGCTACCTCAGCTTCTGTTAATTTTTTAGTAATTTGTGGGATTCTCTCAAAACCAGACGAAAGGATTTCAATTCCTCTGGTTTCCAATTCTTTTTGGATTGTTCCAAAACTATTGAATGGCGCATAAATTAAAATGCCATCTTCATCTTCAAAAACTTCCTCTGCTCCAAAATCGATCAACTCTAATTCTAGTTCTTCGGGATCCATTCCGTTTGCAGGGATTCTAAAGTTGCAGGTATGGTCAAACATAAATTCGACTGAACCTTGAGTACCCATAGTTCCATTACATTTGTTAAAAAAACTTCTAACATTAGCAACAGTTCTGTTATTGTTATCTGTGGCTGTTTCGACAAGAATTGCGATTCCGTGTGGTGCATATCCCTCAAATAAAACTTCTTTATAGTTGGCTGTATCTTTATCAGTTGCTTTTTTAATAGCGCGTTCTACATTTTCTTTTGGCATATTAGCAGCCTTAGAATTTTGTATTACAGCTCTTAATCTTGAGTTTGCTTCAGGATTTGGACCGCCTTCCTTCACTGCCATTACAATGTCTTTACCAATTCTGGTAAATGCTTTGGCCATTGCTGACCAACGTTTCATCTTTCTACCTTTTCTAAACTCAAACGCTCTTCCCATTATTATGATGTTATTATGTGTGGCAAAAGTACGTTTATTACTTATTTTTTCAAAATACATTATTTATTATATCTACTACCACATATTAAAAAAAAAAAACACAAAGCCGCAGGGTTAAGTACTGGTTTGTGTTTTAGTCTACTTGTTTTGTCTCTGTTAATTAGAGACGATAACTTTTTACTTTTTATAAAAGGGTGCTTTAACAACTTTAGCAGGAACGTCATTTTTACGAATTCTGATAAAAATATCGCTATCAATAGCACTGTTTGCAACAGTTACATATCCAAGTCCAATTCCTTTATTTATGGACGGTGACATGGTTCCTGATGTCACAACTCCTATTACATTTCCAGATCCATCAACAATTTCGTAATCGTGTCTTGGCACTGCACGTTCTTGCATTTCAAATGCAATTAGTTTTTTAGTAACTCCAGCTTCTTTTTGATTTTTTAAATTTTGTGAATTGGTAAATTCTTTATTGAATTTGGTAATCCAGCCTAATCCTGCTTCTAGTGGTGAGGTCGAATCATTAATATCATTCCCGTATAAACAAAAACCCATTTCAAGGCGTAATGTATCGCGAGCAGCAAGACCTATTGGTTTAATTCCAAAACTGGCTCCAGCTTCAAAGACTTTATGCCAGATGTGTTCCACTTGATTATTTTTACAATAAATTTCGAAACCGCCTGAGCCTGTATAGCCTGTTGCTGAAATTATCACATTTTCAATTCCTGCAAAATCAGCTACTTCAAAGTGATAATATGGAATAGTTGATAAATTAATAGAAGTTAGCGATTGCATTGCTTCAACAGCTTTAGGACCTTGTATTGCCAAAAGCGAATAATCATCTGATAGATTTTTCATGTTCGCTCCCATGTTATTATGAGACGATATCCAGTTCCAGTCTTTATCGATGTTTGAAGCATTTACGACTAGTAGGTATTCTTCTTCCTTCATTTTATAGATAATTAGATCATCTACAATTCCACCATCATTGTTTGGCAAGCAGGAATATTGTGCTTTCCCTACAGTCAAAGTTGAAGCATCGTTAGAGCATACTTTTTGGATTAAATCCAAAGCATTTACACCGGATATTAAGAATTCTCCCATGTGAGAAACATCAAAAACTCCAACTGCGTTTCGTACAGTTTCGTGTTCTGCATTTACTCCTTCGTATAAAATAGGCATATTGTATCCAGCAAATGGAAGCATTTTAGCTCCTAAACTTTCGTGTATGTGCGTTAGCGCAGTATTTTTCATTGTGATTTTATATATAAATTGATTGGGCTAATTTATTGTTTTTTTATGGAGTGACAAAGAGGAGTAAGTGCAAAAATTAATTCCGCAATCGATTTAGTTATTCTAAAATTTTTTATTGTTTTTAGGGGAAAAGATACGAATGATACCAATCAAAAAAGCGAATTAAAAATATCGAGAATCAATTAAAAATCATCAATTAACAATCAGCCATATTTACAGCTATTGCTAAACCTCCCTCAGAAGTTTCTTTATATTTATTATTCATGTCTTTCGCTGTTTGCCACATGGTATCAACTACTTTATCAAGTGGAACTTTTGCATTTTTCGGATCTGTTTCTAATGCTAATTCTGCTGCGTTTATTGCTTTTATGGCTCCCATTGTATTTCGTTCGATACAAGGAATTTGGACTAGACCGCCTATTGGGTCACATGTTAGCCCTAAATGATGTTCCATTGCAATTTCGGCAGCCATTAAAACTTGTTCAGGAGTTCCGCCCATTAATTCGCATAAAGCAGCAGCAGCCATCGATGATGACACCCCTATTTCTGCTTGACAACCACCCATTGCCGCTGAAATTGTGGAACCTTTTTTGAAAATGCTTCCTATTTCACCAGCAACTAATAAAAATTGTTTTATTTCTTTTTGTCCAGCATTGTGATTTTCAATCACTAAATAATACATTAAAACAGCTGGTATTACTCCAGCACTTCCATTAGTTGGCGCTGTAACAACTCTCCCTAATGCAGCATTAACCTCGTTTACAGCAAGTGCAAAACAAGCAACCCATTTTAGAATTTGACGGAATTTAACCTCTGTTTTTCTAATTTCTTCCAGCCAGGTTTGAGGCGTATTATAATTAGCTAAACCGATAAGGTTTTGATGCATGTCAAATGCCCTTCGACGCACATTAAGTCCGCCTGGAAGAATTCCTTCAGAATGGCAACCAATATGCATGCATTCTAACATTGTGCTCCAAATTCTCAATAATTCGTGATTAATTTCAGCTTCAGTACGCATTGATTTTTCATTTTCAAGAACTATCTCTGAAATTGATTTTTTCTCATGGGTGCAATATGATAAAAGGTCGGCAGCTTTGTCTATTGGGTAAGGAAAGGTACGTTTTATTTGAATTTTTTCTTTAGCATTTACTCTTTCTTCTTTAACAACAAATCCTCCACCTATCGAATAAAAGGTAGAAATATAATTACTGCCATCATTAAAAAAAGCTTTGAAGGTCAATCCGTTTGCATGAAAGTCAAGAAAATTTTTATTGAATATTATATCTTCCGTGCTGTGAAATGAGATGATTTTTTCATTTCCTAGATTGATTTCGCTCCTAGATTGAATCGATTTAACTATTGAATTGATATTTTCTATAGGAATGTATTCTGGATCTTGACCGCTCAATCCTAACATTACAGCGAGATCCGTAGCGTGACCTTTGCCAGTTAAAGAAAGAGAACCGTAAAGATCAATTGTCACTTTATTTACATTATGAATTAAATTTAGAGTTCTTAATTCGCTTAAAAATCGCTCCGCAGCTCTCCAAGGTCCAAGTGTGTGTGAACTTGAAGGTCCAACACCAATTTTTAACATGTCGAAAACTGAGATACATTCTTCCATCTGTTATATGAATTTTGTGATTCGCAAATATAGTAGAATGTTCTTAGGATCTGAATGATTGAGCGAATATAATTGTCTATTTAATAATTTTTCATATTTATTTCAAGCAAATCTGTAATGTATAGGTTATTTGAATGAAAATCTATTTTTTTTATGAACTATTATTATAGGAGATGGCTTGTGCGCTATTTGTTAAAACGCTATTTTTGGGATCAGATTTAACTTTAATCACTATGAAGAAAACCATTTTAAGTTTCTGTTTAATGCTTGCTTTTGTAAGTAACATTAGCGCACAACTACAGAGTCCTACAGAATTTTTACCTGCATATGGCAAGCAAATAACCCATTATCATCAGGTAGAAGATTATTTTAAGTATCTAACTGACAAGTCAAATCTCATAAAACAGCAAAAGTATGGTTTAACACCGGAGCTCAGAGATTTGAATGTATTTTTTATTTCAAGTCCTGAAAATTTGGCTAATCTCGAACAAATTCGAAACAATAACCTAGCTGCAATAGGATTGTCAAATAGTAAAAACCAAATGATTGGCGACAAGCTAATTGTCTGGTTGAGTTTTAATGTTCATGGAAATGAATTTGCTGGAACTGAAAGTGCTATGACAGTTGCGTATGAGCTTATTAATCCAACAAATATCGAAACTAAAAAATGGCTAGAAAACACCATCGTTATTTTAGATCCGTGTATCAATCCTGACGGATATTCAAGATATGGTAATTGGTTAAGAGAAATTTCAGGTAAAAAAAATCATCCTGAACTTTCTGATCGAGAACACATGGAAGACTGGCCTGGCGGCAGATACAATCATTATCTTTTTGATTTAAATAGAGATTGGGCTTGGCAAACACAACCAGAAAGTCAACAACGTATCGCTTTGTATAATAAATGGATGCCACAAGTACACACTGATGTGCACGAACAAGGCTTTGATTCACCATATTTTTTTCCACCATCTGCTGAACCTATTCATGAATATATAGAAAAGTATCAAAGAGATTTTCATGATGTTTTAGGAAAGAACATGTCCAAGAAATTTGATAGTAATAATTGGTTATACAATACGAGCGAACGCTTTGATTTGTTTTATCCAAGTTATGGTGATACATACCCGGCTTACAACGGAGCAGTAGGAATGACATTAGAGCAAGGAGGTATAGGAGCGGGTAGGGAAGTTATGATGAGTAATGGAACTACTTTGTCCATCAAAGATCGCTATACGCATCATGCCGCTGCTGTACTTACGGTCGTGGAATCAGCAGCAGCACAAGCAGATGTTTTATTGAAAGGATTTCGAGGTTTCATGAACAATTCTCGCAAAACAGTGAAAGGATATTACAAGATGTATGTCATGAAAAACAATCCCAAATTGGTACAATTAGCTGAATTACTTAAAAAGAATAATATCGATTTCAGTTATGCTGATGCGAATGTAAAAGCCTCTGGATTCAATTACAGCACAAAATCAGAAAAAGGTTTTACAATTGAGACTAATGATTTAATTGTAAAAGTAGATCAGCCTAAAGCTGTTTTTGCTCAAGTTCTTTTTGAACCTAATCAAAAGTTGAATGATAGTTTATCTTACGATATTACCGCGTGGGCATTACCTTTAGCGTACGGTATTGAAGGCTATGCCGTAAAAAACAGTTTGGATTTTAAAACAAAAGTAGCAATTGAAATAAAAGAAAAAGTTGTCCCACAAAATGTATATGCTTTTCATATTCCTTGGAATAATAGAATTTCTGCACAAGTTTTATCACTACTTCACCAAAATAATATAAAAGTGCGTTCAGCCATGAAGAAAGCTGTTTTTGGCGATGTAATAATAGAAGCAGGTGGATTGCTTGTAAGTAAAGCTGATAATCCTAAAGTGGTGGATTTTGAAAAAACAATTTCAAAACTTATTAAAGTCAAAGATGATTATAATTACATAACAAGTGGTTTTTCATCAAATGCCAGAGATGCAGGTGGGGAAAACTTTAATTTATTGAAGGCTCCAAAAGTTCTATTATTGTCTGGAAGGGGGATAAGCTCGACTGAGTTTGGCGCTACTTGGTTTTATCTTCAGGAAACAGTTGATTATCCTGTGAGTGTTGTTGAAATAAATAATCTAAAAAGGATAAATCTCTCGGATTTTAACACAATTATATTAGCTGATGGAGATTATGATCTCTCTGATGATCAACAAAAGAAAATGGAAGATTGGATTAAAAATGGTGGAAAAGTAATTGCAATGAACGGAGCACTTTCTCTTTTTGAAGGAAAAGATGGTTACGCACTTAAGGTGTACGCTACCGATGATGATAAAACAGCCGCTGAAAAAGAGTCAGATCTAGAAGTATTAAAGGAACGGTTTTTAGATTTTCAAAATGCAGAACGAAGAGAGATTTCTAAATCAATTCCTGGAGCAATAATAGAAAATCAATTGAATAAAAGTCATCCTTTATCATTTGGTTTAGGTGATATTTATTATAGCTTGAAAACGGACGGCACTTACTTTTCACTTTTGAAAGATGCAATCAATGTTGCATATATTCCTAAAGACTATAAAAGCTACGGTTTTATAGGACATGAAATTAAAAAGAAATTAAAAAATACGGTAAGTTTTGCAGTTGACTCGAAAGGAAAAGGATGTGTTATTTACATGGTAGATAATCCCTTATTTAGAGGTTTTTGGGAAAATGGCAATCTACTTTTCAGTAATGCTTTGTTTCTCGTTAATTAATATAACAGTATGTAAAGTCTGGTAAAGTAGATTTACGATAGAGTATTTATATAAAAAAAAAGAGCATGATAAAGTGCTCTTTTTTTTGTTTTTATAGACGCATTGAACTTATTCTTCGCTTTTTATTTACCGCCAAAGATTTTACTGATGATAAAGATAATTATTGCTATGACAGCAACTACTACAAATATACCAACTCCAACGCCGGCTTTAAAAATTCCTTCGATTACTGAACAGCTTGAAAATGATATTAATACTATAAAAAGCATCATTAAACGTGTCATTTGTTTTTGCATGATAAATTAGTTAAGGTTGAAGTGTAAATTTATAAACGGAGTATAAAAATAGCATTACATAATTATTTTAAAAGATTATGGAATTTTAGTAAGTGCTATCGGAACACTATATCTGCATAAATTAATGGGAAGTGTTATACTTTAAGTAAATCGAAAGTTATTATAAAATGGTAAAATTTACTTTTTATATTTTTTATTTGTCTTGTTTTCTCTAAGGAAAATTCTCTGTGACTGAGCAAGATAATATGATTTGTATTCTGACTAATAAATTTTTAAATCATTAAATGGAATTAGTATATTTGTACAATTAAAGAATTCAAACCATTATGAGTCAAAAAGTATTACTTACTGCTAAAGAAGTTACTATTATTTTACATCGTTTGGCTTGTCAATTAATTGAAAAACATTTTGATTTTTCAGATACTATTTTAGTTGGAATTCAACCACGTGGCGTTTTTTTGGCAGAGCGATTAAAAGAAATATTGGAGAATAAATATTGTACTCCAGAAATTAAACTGGGTTATCTTGATATCACTTTCTTTAGAGATGACTTTCGTAGGACAGATAAACCATTAGAAGCTAATAAAACTAAAATTAATTTTATTGTCGAAAATAAAAAAGTGATCTTTATAGATGATGTGCTTTTTACCGGACGAAGTATTAGATCAGCTTTGACCGCAATACAATCTTTTGGACGACCGTCTGAAATTGAGCTATTAGTTTTAATAGATAGACGTTTCAGTCGTAATTTGCCTATACAACCTGATTATAGAGGAAGACAAGTTGATGCAATTAATGGCGAAAAAGTAAAAGTAAGTTGGAAAGAAAACGATGATGAAGATGGAGTTTATTTAATTACAAGTTAGAAATTATTAAGACTAACTATTAAAAACTAATAACCGTAAAAAAATGAAAGAATTAAGCGTAAATCATCTATTAGGAATTAAATACATCAATAAAAATGATATTGACCTAATTTTTGAAACAGCCGATCATTTTAAAGAGGTAATAAATAGACCCATTAAAAAAGTACCTTCATTACGAGACATTACAATTGCCAATGTTTTCTTTGAAAATAGTACAAGAACAAAACTCTCTTTTGAATTAGCCCAAAAACGCTTGTCAGCTGATGTTATTAGTTTTTCAGCAGCTCAATCTTCTGTTAAAAAAGGAGAAACACTTATTGATACTGTTAACAATATATTATCTATGAAAGTAGATATGGTTGTAATGCGCCATTCCAATCCTGGCGCAGCTTATTTTTTATCAAAAAATGTGAAAGCAAGTATTGTAAATGCTGGTGATGGAGCTCATGAACATCCTACACAAGCTCTATTAGATAGCTATTCAATAAGGGAAAAGTTAGGCGAAGTAGCTGGAAAAAAAGTAGTTATTGTTGGTGATGTTTTGCATTCTCGAGTTGCATTATCTAATATTTATGCTTTGCAAATGCAGGGTGCCGATGTAAAAGTATGTGGTCCAAAGACACTAATTCCAAGACACATAGAGTCACTAGGAGTGAGGGTTGAACCTAATTTAAGAAAAGCACTCGAATGGTGCGATGTTGCAAATATGTTGCGTGTTCAAAATGAGCGTATGGATGTAAATTGTTTTCCATCAACGCGAGAATACGCACAGCAATATGGTCTTGATAAAGTACTTTTAGATTCCTTGAATAAGGAAATTGTGATCATGCATCCGGGACCCATCAATCGTGGAGTTGAAATTACTAGTGAAGTTGCTGATTCTAGCCAATCAGTAATTTTAAATCAAGTGGAAAATGGAGTTGCAATTAGAATGGCGGTAATTTATCTTTTAGCCTCTAAAATTCAATAAAGTAGTTGATATTTGCGTAAATTAGCTATCTAAGCAACTAACCTCCGTGCTAACGGATTCTGAAACGAAGCAAAATGAAAGTAGATCAAAAATCCCATACAATTACTATCAAAGATACGCAGGGTGATTTCACTGGTTTTTTAATGAAAGTAACGCATCAATTTAAAACCTTTGAAAATTATAATATTATTATCGATTTACAGCAGCATAATGAATTATCGTTGAGCCATGTTAAGGAATTTTTACCTCTCTCAAAGCAACATAAAAAGACTAAGAAATCATTTGTGATTGTAGTTTCTGGCGTCGATTACAATGCTATACCGGCAAAATTGACGGTTGTTCCATCACTTTTAGAGGCTCGAGATATTATCGAAATGGAGGAGATAGAAAGAGATTTAGGTTTCTAATAAATTTTCTTGTGTTTTACTTTTTTATTATGAATCCCAAACTGAAACTACAAAAAAATTGAAATTAACAATATTAGGTTGCTACGCGGCTACACCTCGAACATTTACTAATCCTACTTCACAAGTTTTAGAAATTAAAAATCGCCTTTTTTTAATAGATTGTGGAGAAGGTACTCAAGTTCAATTACGAAAAAATAAAATTCGATTTTCTAAAATCAATCATATTTTTATTTCACACTTACACGGAGACCATTTCTTTGGATTAGTTGGTCTCGTTTCTACTTTTACTTTGTTGAATAGGGCTAGCGATTTGCATATTTATGGTCCAAAGGGGATCAAAGAAATTATCATGTTACAGCTTAAATTATCAAACTCTTGGACAAACTACGGTTTGTTTTTTCATGAACTCGAGTCAAGAGAAAGTGAAACCATCTACGAAGATGATAAGGTTATTGTGAAAACTATCCCATTAAAGCATCGAGTTTATACAAATGGGTTTTTGTTTCAAGAAAAGATAGGAGCGCGAAAACTTAATTTAAATGCAGTTCAAAATTTTGAAATTGATAAATGTTATTTTCAAAAAATTAAAAATGGCAGTGATATTACACAAGACGATGGAACAATAATTAACAATGAAGTATTATCGTTTGATCCGCTACCAGCAATGAGTTATGCGTTTTGTTCAGATACAGTTTATAACGAATCGATAGTTCCCATTATAAAAAATGTAGATATTTTATACCATGAATCTACTTTTTTACAAACAGAAGAAACCTTAGCAAAAAAAACACTTCACTCGACTGCTAAAGAAGCGGCAACGATAGCTGCTTTAGCTAGCGTTAAGCAATTAATTTTAGGTCATTACTCGACAAGGTATGAAAGTATTGAAAAATTTAGAGAGGAGGCTAAAACTATTTTTAAAGATGTCTTGTTAGCTGATGACGGGAAAAATTTTGAGTTTTAGAATACAATATCCATTTAAAAAAAAGAAGTAAGTTATCGAAAATGCTATAATATTAATTTGAAATGAAAGATATGAATGACTTAAGCAATTATAGAAAATCCTATGATAAAAATGAATTGTTAGAATCAAATATACCAGAGGATCCCATAAATTTATTTAATCGATGGTTCCATGAGGTTGAAGAATTTGGTGGCGATAGTGAGGTAAATGCAATGACTGTCTCTACTATAGGTTCAGATGGTTTTCCTAGAGGACGAGTAGTACTCCTCAAAAAATTTAGTGAAGAAGGTTTTATTTTTTATACCAATTATAACTCCGAAAAGGGAAAAGCAATTATAGAAAATCCTAACGTATGTTTATCTTTTTTTTGGCATGCGCTCGAAAGGCAAGTAATTATAAAAGGTGTTGCTACTAAAACTGCTACAATAATTTCAGATAACTATTTTGAAAGTAGACCAGACGGAAGTAAGTTGGGTGCCATAGTTTCTAATCAAAGTGAAGTGATTCCTTCGCGTGAATTTTTAGAAGAAAATTTAAAGCAATTAGAAATGAATTATGAGGGAATAGTAATTCCTCGACCTACTCATTGGGGTGGATTTTTAGTTAAACCTATAGAAGTAGAATTTTGGCAAGGTAGACCAAACAGACTTCATGATAGGATTCGTTACACAAGTAAAAATGAGTTCGATTGGAAAACTGATAGACTGTCACCATAATGTAAGATAAATACAGATATAAATTTTTTTATGATGTAGTTGATCGATTTTATTTGGTTGTTAAACGATTATTTTGGTATGTTTGATTAAGAAACAAACGCAATAATCAACATTAAAGTTTTTTGTCCCAAAAACTACTTTAAACTTAACCACTAAAATATGAAACTACTATCCTTTCGTACTTTCTTGCTAGTTAGCATGATTTACAGTATTTCATCTTGTTCGTCTGATAGTGTAGAAACTAGTATGGTTGATGCGGCGTCAGAAAAGATCGTTTCATATTCATACAGTTCTCTTGAATTAGAAACTATGAATTTAATAAACGCTCATAGGGTTAGTATAGGTTTAACTCCTCTGGAGAAAATCAATCATATGTCATACAAATCAGAAGAGCATGATAATTATATGATTACCAATAATGTTGTTAATCATAATGATTTTGTAGCTCGTTCAGCTAATATAATGAAAACTTTAGGTGCAAAAACGGTAAGTGAAAACATTGCTTATAATTATAATACTCCTGAATCGGTCGTAAATGCTTGGCTAGCAAGTCCAGGTCACAAAGAGAATATAGAAGGTAATTTTACTCATTTTGGTTTGGCAATTAAAACCAGTCCTACTAATGGTAGAAAGTACTTTACAAATATTTTTGCTAAAATATAAGTTGATTTTTTTTAAAAAAAAGGCTGTCTTCTCCCCAAAAGACAGCCTTTTTTATGCAGTAACTTTAACATAAGTGCTTTATGAAAACTACCGAAAGATATTTGCTAACTGCTTTTTATTAGTTGACTATTTAGTTATAAGATAAAAGTTGAGTTTTAAGAAGTAAAGAGAGAGATATGAAATCATATTTCAGTTACATTACTTAATTATTTGGTGTCAATCAGGCATTTACTTAGCATGATATAAAGATAATTTTACATCTTATAATTAATTGATTTGTGTAAAATGTATTACAGGACTTATCGCTAAGATGATAGTGCTTTGACATGTGATTGAATAAGCAAAATAAAATTTCAACTCAGCTGACCTTGCAGTCGTTTAATATCATCACGTAATTTTGCCGCTTGTAAAAAATCTAATTCTTTAGCTGCTTTCTCCATTGATTTTCGTTTTTCTCTAATTAACTTTTCAATGTCTGCTTTTGGTAAATAAGCCGTTACGGATTCTGCTGCGTTATCAATTGTAAGTCCTAATTCATAATCAACCAGTGTATTTTTAGTAAAAGCACTTTCGATTTTTTTATTAAGTGCCATAGGAATTACATTGTTGTCCGTATTGTAATTAATTTGTTTCGTTCTTCGATAAGTAGTTTCATCTATCGTTTTTTGCATGCTATTTGTAATTTTATCGGCATACATTATTGCCTTACCATTTAAATTTCTAGCTGCTCTGCCAATTGTCTGCGTTAGCGAGCGATGACTTCTTAAAAATCCTTCCTTGTCAGCATCTAAAATAGCAACGAGTGAAACTTCGGGTAAATCTAATCCTTCGCGAAGTAAATTAACTCCTATTAATACATCAAAAATTCCTTTTCTTAAATCCTGCATGATCTCGATACGTTCTAAAGTATCTATTTCAGAATGAATATAGCGGCAACGGATATTTACTTTGGTCAAATATTTAGCTAGCTCTTCAGCCATTCTTTTTGTAAGCGTGGTAACCAAAACGCGCTCGTCTATTTCGGCTCGAACTTGAATTTCTTCAATTAAATCATCAATTTGATTTAAACTAGGACGAATTTCGATAATCGGATCCAGTAGTCCAGTAGGACGAATTACCTGTTCAACAACTACTCCCTCGGTTTTAGCCAATTCATAATCTGCAGGAGTAGCTGAAACGTAGATAACTTGATTCTGCATAGCTTCAAATTCCTCAAATTTCAAGGGACGATTGTCCATTGCTGCTGGAAGTCGAAAGCCATATTCAACTAAATTTTCTTTTCTACTTCTATCTCCTCCATACATGGCGCTCACTTGCGATAGTGTAACATGACTTTCATCGACCACCATTAAATAATCTTTAGGAAAGTAATCTAATAAGCAGAACGGCCTTGTGCCTGGTAAACGTCCGTCGAGATATCGCGAATAGTTTTCAATTCCAGAGCAATACCCTAATTCCCGAATCATTTCTAAATCGAAATTTGTTCTCTCCTCTAGTCTTTTTGCTTCTAAATGTTTTCCTATCTCCTTAAAATAATCAACTTGTTTTACTAAATCTTGTTGAATTTCCCATATTGCAGCTTGTAATACATCTGGTGAAGTCACAAACATATTAGCTGGATAGATCGTCAATCTTTCAAATTTCTCTAAAACTTTAGAATCTTTAGTGTCAAAGCTTTCAATTTCCTCAATTTCGTCACCAAAAAAATGAATTCGATATGCTTCATCTGCATAACTTGGATATACATCAATTGTGTCTCCTTTAATTCTGAAGTTTCCCGGCGTAAAATCAGCTTCTGTCCTTGAATACAAACTTTGAACGAGTTGATGTAATAATTTTGTTCGGGAAATAATTTGCCCTTTTTCTATTGGAATTAAATTCTTCTGAAATTCGATTGGATTCCCAATACCGTATAAACAAGAAACTGATGCGACAACTAAAATATCTCTCCTTCCAGAGAGTAACGATGCTGTTGTTGACATTCGCATTTTTTCTAGTTCTTCATTGATAGATAGATCTTTTTCAATGAAAACTCCGGTTACTGGCATAAAAGCTTCGGGTTGGTAATAATCGTAGTAAGATACAAAGTATTCTACAGCGTTATTTGGAAAAAACTGTTTGAATTCAGAGTATAATTGTGCTGCTAATGTTTTGTTATGTGCTAATACTAAAGTAGGTCGCTGTACTTCCTGAATCACATTGGCTACAGTGAAAGTTTTACCTGAACCTGTAACTCCTAAAAGCGTTTGGAAAGGATCACCATCAATAATTCCTTGAGCTAATTTTTCAATCGCTTGAGGTTGGTCGCCCTTAGGCTGATAATCGGATACTACTTGAAAATTCATTTAATTATAGGGAAAATTTAAGAATAGCAAAGGTACAAAGTTTGTATTATTTATATACTTAAGTTTAAGCCAAAAAAAAATCACCATGCTTAACATGATGATTTTTAAAATGTAAAAGTTGCTCTTAAAAACTAAAGCTTAATCTTGCAAAAAGGAATCTTCCGTTCATTCCAAATTGAGAAGTGTTTCTAGAATATACAAATTGATTAGCATTTGATAAATCAATTGTTGAAGGTGCAGCAGTGTAAGCAACGGCACCACCTGCTAATGATGGTCTGATTGCTGATTGAGGTCCTAAATTTTCGTCTGGGTAAATATCAAAAATATTATTTGCTCCAATAACAATTTTAGCAGCCTCAGTGATTTTGAAACCTATAGACAAATCAGTAATTATCTTAGCCCCCCATATTGGGTGTTCTACTTCAACCACTTGACCGTTTACAATAGCACCTTCAACTCTTCCGTCTCCATTTGCATCAGCTGTATTTGGATCTGTTACTTTTCCGAAATAAACATTTCTCAAGAAGAAATCGAATTTTTTATAAGAAAGAGAGTTTGTTAAATTAGCTTTTACTCTAGGAATTGCTTCTTGTAAATACACTCTACTAGCCTCAGAATAATATCTATTTACTTGACCATTAGCCACTAAAGTAGGAGAACCTTTGATGTTGCCTACTCTATATGTTTCAGAAAAAGTTCCTGATAAATCTGTTTTCACAGACACATTATTTCCAAAACTTGTTTTATGGCTAATTACAATATCAATTCCTTTAGACTCTGTGTTAATTGCATTTGCAAAGAATGTAGCTGCGGTAGCTCCTGCAGCATCAAATTGAAGTTGAAGATCTCTTTGAGGAGTTCCAGCAGCAAATGTTCCTGATGGTCGAGCGAACTGATCAGTAAGAACTACTCTATCATCTATTTTTACAATATAAGCGTCAGCAGTTAAAGTTAGATTAGCTGTAGGAATCTTAGCAGTAAAACCTATACTAGCACTTTTTGACTCTTCTTGCTTCAATTTTGGGATTCCTAATGCTTGCGCAGGTTGAGAGTTATTACTAAAAGTTCCTACTTCAAATGGTACACCACCTACGAATTGGGTAGCTGTTGAATTAAAGTAAATTTGGTGTAATGATGGTGCTCTAAATCCTGTTGAAATTGCGCCACGCAAATTAACATTATCTGTTAATTTATAACGAGTGGCAACTTTGAAATTAGTAGTATTTCCAAAATCAGAATAATTCTCGAAACGAAGTGCTCCGTTCACTAACCATTTATCAGTGATATCTAATTCTAAATCAGTATATAAAGCGTAACTATTACGCCCTTTATCAATCGCATTCGATGGTCTAAATCCTGGAAAAACCTGAGCGCCTCCTGGTCTTTGTCCGTTATAAGGGGTTGAAGCACTTCCGTATATTGCACCAGCGTATCCACCGAGAACACCATCGTAAAAGTCCGTAACTTTAATATTATTTGGAGTTGTTCCTGTTACTGGAGATCCATTTATATCATATTGAAAATAAGAATCTGGTACGCCTTGACTAATTGAGAAATTTTCATGACGGTACTCTGCTCCAAAAGCTACATTTAACTTATCAAATTTTCTATTAATATCAAAATTCAGTGTGTTTTGGGCGAAAGCCAATCCACCAGCATCAAATTTAGTAGGAGAATTTTCTCTCATTGATGAATTGACAGTGTTTTCAATAGAATAATCTAAAGCATTTCTACCAAAAGTATTGCTTAAATCAAAATTCCAATTTTCAAAAAGCAACCCTCTAAGACCTGCAGCAATGGAAACATCATTAATTGTAGTATGAATTTCCGGTAAAAAACCATTTGGATATAATCCTGAATAACCTCTTGATTGATTTGGTCTTCTATAAAAACCTGCAGCTTCACCATCTCTATAGCTTGTTCCACCAAAAGCGTACGCTTCAAGTTTGTCATTTATAGGATAAGCAGCATTCAAAAAGAATTGAGCGCTTTTCAAAGAAGATTGTCCTACGCGCATATTAAAATCTTTTCTTTCTAATCCTCTATAAGCTAATTCACTTGCAGTTGCATCAAAATTTAAAGCAGTTTGCATTTGTGGAATTGTTGTAGCGCCAAGAATTGCAGTTTGTTGTGCACCTGTAAATGGTGAATAGGTTTTTATCGCAGCAAGTAATTGAGTAGATGCTAAAGGAGAAATATTATTAATGTTTCCAAATAAAGCATTAATATTTGTACCTCCAGCTGCGGCTCTACCTTCTACTGCATTGTACGCATTGAATAAAGTTCCGGTTACATCTTTTGCTCTGCTAGTCGCATCTCTAAGTTGGAAACTTGCAGTAGCATTAATGAAACTTTTTTCTTTACCAAGACCAGTTCCGTAGTTTAGGTCTAATTGATAACTTGCTCCATCAACTCCACCTGAATGGTCATTTGCGCCTTTAGAAAAATTTCCTCCAGAAAAAAGATTAACATCTAATTTATTGGTATTCTTCTTCACATTAATGTTTATTACGCCAGCAATAGCGTCAGATCCATATTGTGCGGAAGCTCCATCTCTTAAAACTTCGATTTTTTCTATTGCAAATGCTGGAATAGCATTTAAATCTGTTCCTACAGATCCACGTCCAGGAGAACCGTTTATATTTACTAATGCGGAGGTGTGTCTTCTTTTTCCGTTGACCAATACTAGAACTTGATCAGGTCCTAAACCTCTTAATTGTGCTGGATCTATATGATCAGTTCCATCTGCCACAGTTGTAGTATTTGATGTAAATGAAGGCGCAACCATGTTCAAGATTTGATTTAGATTTACCTGTGGTCCTTGTGAAGCGATTTCTTTCATAGAAATTACATCAATAGGCACTGCAGATTCAGTCACTGTTCGTGTGGGGTTGCGAGATCCTATTACCACTACATCTTGAAGCGCTTCGCCACTTCCTGTTAATGTTACATTGATCACTGATCCTTTTACAGTAATAGATTTTGTTTCTAATCCCACATAGGAGAATTGTAGAACATCTCCCAGATTGGCGGTGATTGTGAATTTTCCATCAATGTCTGATGTGGTTCCTTTTTTAGTTCCCTTGAGAACAACTGTCACTCCAGGTAGAGTTGCATTAGATTCATCGGTTACAACGCCTGATATTTTAATTTCCTGCGCTGCTAAACCGATTGAAAACAATAAGGTTAGAATAAATAGTAATTTTTTCATTTTAGGTTATTTAGGTTATTTGTGCTAAATTACTACTTAAATTACGTTAATATCTCTTTTAAAAATTTGATTTTATGTTAATTGTTGAATTATTCTTTTAAAGGTCTTTTTATTGAGTTATAAATATTATTAGTACAGAATGATTTTTTTTATGACACTAATCACTATCTAAACAGTATAATTTACTTTAGAACTGTTACTATATAATAATTTATCAATCAAATTTCCAATCCTTCTGTTGCGCTGCAGTCATAAAAGTCCATGCAACTATTCTGCTTGTTTTTTGGCCTTGAGCCATATTAATGGTTTTAATTTCGACTGCACTGACTTTATTAAGTGTTTTGTAAATACTAGAAAGATTTTCTTTTTTAGACACTAAAGTAGTAAACCACAAACATTGCAACGGATACTTAGCACTTTCGTAAGCCATCTGAGTAATAAAGCCAAGCTCACCGCCTTTGCACCATAATTCTGAATTTTTTCCACCAAAGTTTAAAATGGGACTTGTATTTTTATCGTTAAAGTCTCTTGTCTCTAAATTATTTACTTTCCGAATAGTACTTTTAGTAGCTTCCTCTTGAGAAGCATGGAAAGGCGGATTGCAGATAGTAAAAGTAAATCGGTCCTCAGGAGTAATAATATTTTTAAATATAAATCTTGATTCTGTTTGTAACTGTAAGCTCACAACATCTATCAGTTTAGGATTTGCAGCGATAATATTTTTGCAGTTTTGGATAGCATTTTCATCAATATCAGTTCCTACAAAATTCCAACCATAAGTAGTATTACCAATAATTGGATATATACAATTTGCGCCAATGCCTATATCTAACAATTGAATTGTTTCTCCTTCGGGTATAATGCCGTTGTTGTTTGCTGCCAATAAATCAGCTATATAATGAATATAATCAGCTCTCCCTGGTATTGGTGGACAAAGATAATCCTTTGGAATATCCCAATCATGAATATCGTAATGGTGGATCAACAATGCTTTATTAAGCGCTTTGACAGCAGCGGGATTGCTGAAATCAATGGTTTGGATTTGATGTTCGTTTATGCCAACAAATTCTTGTAATGCAGGATAATCAACAATTAATTCATCAAAATTATATCCAAATCGATCTTGATTTCTAGAATGTAAGTTAGTTTTTTCAGTATTGTGTTTCTCTTTCATTTTCTATATTTCGATGTAAAGATAGTCATAAGTGCTTTGTAAAAAAACTAGGTTATTTTTTGAAATTAGAAACAATAAAAAATAGTCATCAAATATTTTTATACGCACTTTGTAAAATAAAAACGGGTACTTTTATGTACTCTATTATTCCGTTCAGATAAAAATTAAAAATATGATTTTAAAGTCCAATCGAATTCTTTTTAAAAAACGATATATCGCTTTTGTTTTATTGATTTCCTATATAGTAGTCTGTCAATCTTGCATGACACTGCGATTTTCAAGGAATGAAACCGTCAAATATTTTAAAAAAAATTCAGTAGCTTTTCAGGATAGCACTATAAATTTTGATGGAAATAATATTCATTATATTGAAACAGGTGATAAACGGCTACCACTTTTGATTTTTATTCACGGTTCACCAGGAAGTTGGAATGCTTTTAAGGAATATCTCGTAGACACTTTATTGTTAAAAAAATATAGAATGATTGTTATTGATCGGCCAGGTTTTGGTTACAGTGATTTTGGTGAGGCACAGAACTTGAGTGTTCAGTCACAAATTATTTCAGCATTTATAGATGCGATTAGAAATGAAAAGCAACTGATTTTAGTAGGACATTCGGTAGGCGGCCCAGTCGTGGCAAAATTAGCAGTAGATCACCCGGATTGGTATTCAAACATTGTTATACTTTCTGGATCAGTAAACCCAGAAGCAGAAAATCCTGAAAAATGGAGAAAGGTTGTCAAAGTTTCGCCTTTTCGGTATTTGATTCCAGGTGCATTAAGACAATCTAATGATGAATTGTGGTGGTTAAAAAAGGATTTATTTGATTTACAGCCAGAGTTAAGTAAAATAAATACAAGTGTTACTATAATTCATGGAACTAAGGACTTTCTAGTACCATACAGTAACATGGTATTCATGAAAAAGAACTTTGTAAACGCAAAGTCAATTGATACCATAACTATCGAAAATGCAAATCATTTTATTCCCTGGAGTCATTATAAAATTGTTAAAAATGCTTTAATGAAAATACATTAACAATTAATCTATGCATTCCATTAATAACATATCACCTTCATTATGTTCAATAGTGACAATTCCGTCTTGAGTTACATGATTACTACTTCCTGTTCGAAAACCAATTGTTAATGAATCATCTTTCAGCGGATAGAATAAGTTTTGAGAGTGTATTCCAGTTACATGACCAACGGGAATCAAGGAAATGGGAGTGTTCGCTGTATACCATTTTTGAAACTTTCTAGGTAGTAGGAAAACTTTTGAGTGATCGTCAAGGATAACTATTTTTATCAAATCCCTGTAGCGTACAATGTTAGTAATGTTTGTTATTGTATGATCTGCTCTTCGTCCTGTTGCCCAAATTACATTTACAGCAGGAATTTTTCTTTCTATTAGATAATCAAATGCTTTTTCTAAATCGGTTTTATTTTGGTCAGGGATCTCAATTATTTCTATCGGATACTGCAGGATTCTATATTTTTCAGAATCGAAATTGCGATCGAAATCACCTAAAAGTACATCGACTTTAATGTCTAATTTAATGACTCTTTCCATTGCGGAATCTAATACAATGACTAAAGGAGACCATTCTAATAGTTGACCTAATAATTCGGGAGTACAGGATGCACCATTTGCGATAATTAGTGCTGGTTCTTGATCATCGCGAACGATATGATGTGAAGACATTAAGATTTTTGTTTAAGAATTAGGATAAGATAGTGCGTCCAAGATATAAAATAATTTCAATTTAAAAAGATTAAAATAAACGATTTGAGCTGAAATTTCTTCGTTTTGTAGCCTAGATTGAAATGAAAAGCTTCACGCAGCTAAAAAGTATTTTTTCTTGGTCTTGCAAAGCGACTAAAAGAAGCTCTTGTAAGAACAATAGAAAAAATCTTTTTTGCAAGAGAACTTGTAATAGAAAGCTGGAATTGCTTCAAAAAACTTTAAATTTTCACTTACTTGATGGTATAATTTTTAGTTTCAATTTCGCTTAAAGCAAAATAGCCTAATGGATAATTCTCAAATTTTGTATTGTTCACAATATTCCCTCTCACTGTGGCTGGAGGCGATTGAAATGGACCACCACCACTATTGCTAGAAATACTTACTAGTACGCTCATATAATTGTAGTACTGTTTTGAAATACCTAAATGTGTAATTTCAACTTTATCACCTTTTTTTAAATCATCATTTTGAGAAACACTAAAAAATTTATTACCGTTAAAAAACTCATCTTGATCTACATAATAGTTGGATTTTATTTGGTTTGAATAGCTGTATTTATATAAATAGTAATTAGCCTGATTGGTAGGATCCGTGTAAAAAGTTTTTATTTCTATTTGATCCCCTGTAAATCCACCTTGATCATTTTGAATAATTTCAGTTATTGGTGCTACTGCTTTTAAAGTTTCAGTGGCAATGTAGGTTTCGCCTTTATTAACAACAGTTAACGTATAATTTTCATTAATCGCGGGTACAAAATTAGTGCAAATATAATCGCCTTTTGTAGTTGATTCCACGAAATTAAAAATCACATTTGCGCTATTTTTAATTGTGATAGTTGCACCAGAAATTTTCGGAATTTCATTGCTGTAAAAACCTGTAGTAGTGGCTAACGTTATTTTTTGCTGATTACCAGTAGTTCCTTTTTTCCAGTTGATAGATGCTGTTATAACTAATTTTGGCGTAGCAGTATCTAAATTTAAATCTATAACATCTTCACAACTACTTGTAAAAATGGCTGCGACTGTTACTATTAATAGTGTTATTTTTTTCATTTCAATTAAAATTTAAAATTGTAACTAACCGCGGGAACCATTCCAAAAATCGAAGTTTTTACAGCTTCGTTAGTACCAGAATCTGCGTTTTGTCTAAAGTTAATAGATGCTGCATTTTTACGATTATATAAATTGTAGATACTAAAAACCCATTCACCTTTCCAATTTCGATTTATATTTTTTCTGGGGGTTAAAGTGGCAGAAATATCTAAATGATGGTAAGCAGGAAGTCTGTTTTCATTGCGTAATCCATAGCTAGGAACGGTAATTCCTAGATATTGATATTGACCATTAGGATATGTTACGGGTTGACCAGTTTGAAAAGCAAAGTTTGCACCAAAAGACCATTTATCATTCAAGTTATATGCGCTTGTTATTGCTATGTTATGTAGTTTATCATACACTGAGTTATACCAATTGCCATTATTTATACCGAGTTCACTAGCAGTTCTTCCCGGAGTTCGCTGTTGGGATTTTGCTAATGTGTAGGAGATCCATCCGTTGAATCGACCTTCATTTTTTCTAAACATTAATTCTAAACCGTAAGATCTTAACTCGCCATTTAATATAATTTGCTCAATTGCTTTATTAGCAATCAAATCTGCTCCATCGATGTAATCCAATCTATTTTTTACTATTTTGTAATAGGTTTCAACTTCTAGAGAGTATTCCCCATCTTTAAAATTCCGGAAATAACCAACAGCAACTTGATCTGCAATCTGAGGTTTAATAAATTCATCACTTGGAGTCCAAATATCAAGTGGAGTAGGTGAGGATGTATTTGAAATTAGTTGTAAATATTGAACCATTCTATTGTAGCTTGTTTTTATTGATTGCTCATCATTTAATTGATAAGCTAAAGAGAAGCGAGGCTCTATGTAATTGTAAGATTTCATTGACTCATTCTTTCCAAAAGATTTTGTTCCAATGGGAGTTGCTTTTTCATAAATTTGTAAATCCGAATTAAAAAGTACGGGATTGTCATTTGTATAAATATTTACATCTGACTGTCCCAAACGATAAAAAAGACTGTAACGAAGTCCATAGGAAAGTGATAATCTTTTTGAAATATCATGATCAGCATTTAAATAAAATGCCGGTTCAAAAGCATATTTTTTATCTAGTTGATCAAAATTGATCCCTGAATTTTCATCTGATGGTCTTATTGTACCCGGATTAAATGAGTAATAAATGCCATTTACTCCATAATTTAATTTAAACTTATCTGAAATATAATTTTTAAAATCATATTTGATGTTATAGTTTTTGATACCAGAATCCCATTTGAATCCTACGAAATCTAAATCTAATCCATAATAATAATCGCTGTATATCAATGATAAATTAGAAAATAACTTATCAGAAAATAAATGGTTCCATCTTAAATTTAAGGTAGCATTTCCATATATGTTAGTAAAACTTTTGTTTAACGAAAATACATCTCGGCCAAAATATCCAGATAAGTATAAATTATTATTAGGATCTAATTTATAACTCAATTTGGTATTCAAATCATAGAAATAAGCTGAGTTATCTTTCTGTTTTTCGGATAATTTTAAAAACAGATGTGCATACGAGCTGCGACCGCCTATAAGGAATGATCCTTTATCTTTTACCAATGGTCCCTCCGCTAAAATCCGACTCGATATTAATCCAATTCCGCCGTTGACTTTAAATCCTTTACTGCTACCATCCTTTTGATAAATATCTAAAACAGAAGAAGCTCTACCGCCGTAACGAGCTGGAATTCCTCCTTTATATAATTTTAGATCTTTAATTGCATCTGGATTAAACACAGAGAAAAAGCCAAAAACATGAGACGAATTAAATATCATTGCTTCATCGAGCAGTATTAAATTTTGATCAGCGCCACCACCACGAACATTGAATCCAGAGGCGCCTTCACCAGCATTGGTAACTCCAGGAAGTAGTAAAAGAGATTTAATAATATCTACTTCACCAAGCACAACCGGCATTTTCTTTATTGCTGAAATAGAGAGCTTGTTCACACTCATTTCAGCTCTTTTTATATCTGTTTTAGTTCTATTATCAGTAATTATAACTTCTTTTAGAACTGTTTCATTTCCGAATAATTTATGATTTTTTTTCGTACTTTGGTTTAATTCAATATATTCTTCTATCGTTTGATATCCTAGAGAGCTAATTTGAATCGTATAATTTCCTTGCGGGAGTGTTATGGAATAAAAACCATATTCATTAGTTGTTACTCCAGTTTTTAATTCTGGAATTACAATGTTTACGCCAATCAAAGTTTCATTTGTATTAACATCCATTATTGTACCACTGAGTGTAAATTTTTCTTGTGAGAAAGACGTCGTGAAAAAGAGGATAAAAAATAGAAAGGATATAATTTTTTTTGTAATCATTTGTTGAATTTTGATTTACAAATTTCAACAAAAACACTTTAATGTATTGTTCAACAGTTGTTAATATATTGTAATAAAAAAAGACAACTGTTTCCAGTTGTCTTTTCAAAAAAATTAGAAGATAAATTACGCTAATTTAAAGTCTAAATTTTCTTTTATAGCTGCTAAGAAGGCTTCAGTTGTTAAGTAATCAGCTGCGGTTAACCCTTCTGGTTTAACTAGCATTGCTAAGTCTTTTGTCATTTTTCCGCTTTCTACAGTGTCAATACAAACTTGCTCTAAAGTGTGACAAAAATCGATTAATGGTTGATTTTCGTCTAGTTTTCCTCTGTGTTCTAATCCTCTTGTCCATGCAAAAATAGATGCTATAGGATTCGTTGAGGTTGCTTTTCCTTGTTGGTGCTGTCTAAAATGTCTTGTTACAGTACCGTGTGCGGCTTCTGCCTCAACAGTTTTTCCGTCAGGAGTAACTAAAACAGAAGTCATTAATCCTAATGAACCAAAACCTTGCGCTACAGTATCTGATTGTACGTCACCATCGTAGTTTTTACAAGCCCATACAAATCCACCGCTCCATTTCATTACTGATGCAACCATGTCATCAATCAATCTGTGTTCGTATGTAATTCCAGCTTCTTCGAACTTAGTTTTATAATTTGCTTGGTACACTTCTTCAAAAATATCTTTGAAACGACCGTCATAAGCCTTTAAAATGGTATTTTTTGTCGAAAGGTATAAGGGCCATTTTTTTGTTAATGCCATTTGGAATGAAGAATGTGCAAATCCATAAATACTTTCGTCAGTATTGTACATTGACATTGCAACACCATCACCTTGATAATCGTAAACATCCCAAGTTTGAGTTTCTCCTTCTTCAGGAACAAAAGTCATGGTTAACTTTCCTTTCCCTTTAATTACGGTATCAGTAGCTTTGTATTGATCTCCAAAAGCGTGACGACCAATAACAATAGGTTTTGTCCAACCTTGAACATATCGAGGAACATTTTTCATTATGATCGGCTCACGAAAAACGGTACCACCCACAATATTACGGATTGTACCGTTTGGGGATTTCCACATTTTTTTTAATCCAAATTCTTTTACACGATCCTCATCAGGAGTAATAGTAGCGCATTTAATACCAACATTGTATTTCTTGATGGCTTCAGCAGAGTCAATTGTGATTTGGTCATTTGTAGCATCTCTGCTTTCCATTCCTAAATCGTAGTATTTAATATCTAAATCTAAGTAAGGAAGAATTAATTTATCTTTAATAAAAGACCAGATAATTCGTGTCATTTCATCGCCATCCAACTCAACAATTGGATTAACTACTTTAATTTTTGTCATAATGTAATGGTAAATATAATTCTTGTTTTCAAAATGTCCACAAAGGTAATAAAACGATTTCGTAAAAAGAGATGTGCTTTACTTTTGTTTAGAGTAACAAAATTGAATTGTCAAATTAGGATTTTATAGAGGTCGAATCAAGAATATGAGAATTTAAGAGCTTCTTATCGATTATTAGTGAAATTTGAGACTCCATGATTGAGACTTTTGGAATTAAATTCCTGTTTTAATCTAAATATTTAATAAAATTACATAACTATTTTTAGTTTATAACTAAAAAAATCCCCAACAATGTTGAGGATTTCTTATAGTAAAGAGACAGTGAACTATCTTCTTTTGTCTTTAATTTTTGCTTTTTTACCAGTAAGCTCTCTAAAGTAGAAAATTCTAGCTCTACGAACTGCACCTTTTTTGTTGATTTCGATTTTCTGTAAAGCTGGTAAGTTTACTGGGAAGATACGCTCTACTCCAATAGCACCTGACATTTTACGAATTGTAAAAGTTTCTGTATTTGCAGAACCTCTTCTTTGAATTACAACACCTTTAAAAAACTGTGTTCTAGTTTTTTCACCCTCTCTAATTTCGTAGTAAACAGTGATTGTATCACCTGCTGCGAAAACTGGGAAATCTTTTTTTGCAACTAATTCGTCTTGAACGAATTTCATTAAATCTGCCATGATATCTTTAATTATAGTTTCTATCAAATCAACATTCGCGGATCTCGCCAGAGGTTAATCTGAATTCGGGTGCAAATATAGAACTATTGTTTTAATTAGCAAGTTTTAAATCTATATTCACTTATACTTTGTCTTGTAAGATTTCAGTTTATAAAGGTTAATTCAAGTTACAAATGAAACATCAAGGCTAATTATTAGTTACGAATTTACGTAACACTTACTATTCTTCTAATAAATCAGGACGTCTATTTTTCGTATGCTCGTAAGCCATATCTTCACGCCACTTGTCAATTTTAGCAAAATTTCCACTAGTTAAAACCTCTGGAACTTTCCATCCCTTGTAGTCTGCGGGTCTTGTATAAATAGGTCCAGAAAGTAATCCATCTTGAAAGCTATCGGTTAAAGCAGATGTTTCATCACTTAAAACACCTGGAATTAATCGAATTAGAGCATCTGATAAAACTAAGGCTCCTAATTCTCCACCACTCAATACATAGTCGCCTATTGAAATTTCTTTCGTGATAAAATGATCCCTTACTCGCTGATCCACCCCTTTATAATGACCACAAAGAATAATGATGTTTTCATACATAGACATCGTATTAGCCATTTTTTGATTGAGCGTTTCCCCGTCAGGCGACATATAAATAATTTCATCGTATGCTCTCTCGCTTTTTAAATGTGTAATGCAAGCATCAATGGGTTGCACAGTCATAACCATTCCCGCCCCGCCGCCATAGGGATAATCGTCTACGCTTTTCTGTTTGTTTGCAGTATAATCTCGTAAATTATGAAAATGAACTTCAACCAATCCTTTTTCAATCGCGCGTTTCATAATAGAAGCTTCAAATGGACTTCTTAACAATTCAGGTAAGACCGTAACAATATCAATACGCATGGTTTTATTTATAAAAATTTAAAATGCAAATGTACAATGTTTTTGAAGAGTTGCTGTCGTTTTAGAGCTCGGCTTTTAGTAAGTCAGATTTTGCAAATGGGTACCTGAAAAAAAAATTCCTGTCTGGTTTTGCCAGACAGGAATGAAATGTAAAGAATCGTATTTTTTGATTAAATTAAAATTTCTATGTTACATTAATTTACTAAAGAAAATAGCATTCCAAAGTAATTTCTCTGTCCCTAACCAAAATGCTCTGAAATTAGTGTTGTCCGTAAAAATAGTAATTCTACCATCTCCTTTTTTTATGGTTTGGAAAGGTACTGTTTCTTTAAGTAATTCTAAATTCTCTTTTGAGATATAACCGCTTATTAGTGGGTTTTTAGCGTATTGAATTGGATTATTAAAACTGCTTTTATTCGGTTCAATAATAATTGATGAATTTCTAAAAATGGGCAGTGTATTTCGTGGCATTCCAAAATTGATAGGATGTGATAAATCTAATTTGGTTTCAAATATTGCTCCTGAAATTAATTTTGCACCACGGTAATCATCAGCTTTTTCAAAAGAAATATTTTTAGCTTCGTTTTTTATAGTTTTAAAAGTCAAATCTATAAACTTTGCATCATTCAGCCATTTAATAGCATCCTGATACGCTATTAAAGTTCCACCCGCTTGAACCCATTGCTCTATTTTAGCAATCGCTCTACTGGAGAAACTATTATAATTTCCATTAGCTAAAATTAAAGTAGTGTATCTATTAAGATCTACGTTTTGCAATTGTTCTAAGTTAATTTTAGTCAAAGGCATTGCAGCTTTTTGATCTAGAAGATGCCAAATTTCACCGGCATCAGAGGCGTCAACTCCTTGTCCTACGACCATTGCGACTTTTGGTTGCGTTAGTGTTACAAAACTTGGATTTCCTAAATTGATACCTTCTGTAAAACCAGTATCTACTGCTGCAATTTCAATTGCATAGTCAGGTATGATCTTGTTTAAATAGTCAAACAGTGCATCTGAATCCATTTCTTGATTTTGAACTGGCACGAAAAGCGTACCATAAGAATAAGTTTTTCCAGCAGATGTAAAGGGTTGTTTTGTGGCTCTAACACGTATGTTTTTAGATAATATTTGATTTAAAAGTTTAGGCGAGTCGTAATCCGTCCATTCTATTAAATAACCAATATTACTTTTTTTACTAACCAATCCTCGTTTGACAACGGGCTCGTATTGACCTCCAGCTTGAGAGAGAGAATTTACACCTTCAAAATTTAAATTGAAAGCCAAATCGAAGCTCCATGTTGAGATGTCATAAAATAAACTGTCCTTGAATTTTGTTTGTCTATCAAAAATAGCGTTGATTAACTTCGTGTTTTGCTGATCAACAGGAATTATGTAACTTAGATTTTTAGCAAATTTCTTTTTGTTTATTGTAACGTCCTCTTTCAATTTCAGCATTTCAATTTTGTGCTGATTTAGTATTTTTGCCAATTCATTTACGCGTGTTGCGTCATTTTCATCTCCGAAAATATATCCTTTTATTGCGCTTTTTTTACCATCATTTCGAGCTTTTACATAAAAATCTCTTTGATAATCCAATAATTCTTTTCGCATTTCATAAGCGGCTTGTATAGATGACAAGCTAGTTGTAAATTGATTTCTGATGGTGAAAGGGAACGTCAAAATACCATTAACACTTTCTTGTGCATGACCACGTGAGCTTGCTTGCTCAAATAAAATCCCTATCGATCCATTAATGTCAGGATAAGAAGATCCTTTTCCATAATAAAAATCATCAAAATTCTTTTCAATAAAATAAGAACTTCCTATTTTGTCCAAAGCTTTTGCGTGATAACCAGCGATTTTTTTGGTTAGGATTTGATTAAGTTCTGGAGTGAGCGGATTCGTTCGCGTTGGTTCTCCAGGTTGAAAGAAATAAGTAGCGTCAGTTCCCATTTCGTGAAAATCACACAATAAATTAGGTAACCATTTGCGATATGATCTAATTCTAGCCTGACTCTCAGGGAGTTGTACTGGAAGCCAATCTCTATTCATATCAAACCAGTAATGATTAAAACGTCCTCTAGGCCACATTTCATTGAATTCTCTATCGTTAGAATCAGTGACTAGATTAGAACTTTTATTACTGTTTACCCAACTCGAAAAACGTTGCAATCCGTCAGGATTAAAGCAAGGATCAAGTAAAATAATCGTGTTATCTAATGTTTTTTCAAGTTCTGCACTCTCTCCTGCTGCAAGATAATAAGCTAGTGCAATTGCGGCTCCCGTTCCGCTCGATTCATTGCCATGAATCGAGTATCCAAGATAAATAACAATAGGTAAATCAGAAAGATCAGTATTATTCGCTCCTGCAACAGCAACAGCTTGATGTCTTTTTAATATCTCGTCAATATTTGCTAAGTTTTTTGGACTCGAAATTGTTAGTAATTGTAAAGGTCTGTTTTCGTACGTATACCCAGTGGTTTCAATAGAAATTCGGTCTGACGCATTCGCTATAATGTTCATGTAATTTGCCACCTGTGTATGATCAGTGTGCATTTCTCCTAATTCAAAATGGAATATGCTTTTTGGTGTTGGTATGTTTTTATTGTAGATAGTATTTTGCGGAAGATAATACTCTAAAGTAATTTTATTTTGAGCATTCATTAATCCGCAAAATAAAAGGCAAAAAGTTAATAATTGTTTCATTTACACTTGGTTTTTTAGTTGTTGTTTATGAATAATTTTAAACTACTAAAGTAATTAAGTTTTTGGAATATTCTATAAATTTTGTGAAATCTCAAAAACTAGCACTCAATAACAAAGAACAAATGTTGTTTTTTGATTACATTTATACCCAAATTTTAAAAAACTAATTATGCGATTTATTTCAAAAATTGTTTTGGCCAGTTCGGTATTATTTATTGCTGCCTTGTCAACGCAAACTATTCATGCGCAAACACAATCTGTAAAAATGACAAACCCTCTTTTACAAAAAAGTACGTTGCAATATCAAGCACCACCATTTAATTTATTTAAAGATGAGCATTACAAACCAGCTTTTGAGTACGCTTTAAGAGTTCATGACCAAGAAGTTACTAAAATAGCGATCAATAAAGCGAAACCTACTTTTTTAAATACGGTTGTGGCTCTAGAAACTAGTGGTGTAGATTTGACACGAGCGACTAGCGCTTTTTATAACTTAACAGGATCAAACACTAATCCTAAGCTACAAGCTATCGAAGCGGAATATGCTCCAATTTTCTCAGCTCATAACGATAAAATCTACTTAAATAGTGAATTGTATAATCGCTTTAAAGCAATCAATTTAACTAGCTTAAAAGGAGAAGATAAAAAATTGACAGAATATTATCTACAAAAATTTGAATTGGCTGGAGCTAATTTATCGACTGCGGATAAAGATAAAATGAAAAACATCAATAGCGAATTAGCAAGTTTAAGCACTCTTTTTGGCAATAAACTTTTAATTGCTCGTAAAAACGGAGCTATTTTATTTGCTGATGCTAAAGAACTTGACGGAATGAGCACTGGCGAAATTGCCGCTGCAAAAGCTAGAGCTACTGAAGCAGGTAGTGATGGAAAGTACTTAATTAGTTTATTAAATACTACACAGCAACCCGTACTTGCAAGCTTAACCAATCGTGCAAGCAGAGAGAAAATATTCAAATCGTCATGGTATCGTGCAGAAAAAAATGACGATGGCGATACACGCGAAGTGTTAGAAAAAATAGCAAAATTGCGTTTACAAAAAGCAAAGTTAATGGGTAAAAAGAGTTTTGCTGAATGGAAATTGCAGGATCAAATGGCTCAATCTCCAGCTCCAGCTATGGATCTTTTAGCAAAAATTGCTGCTCCGTCTGTTGCCAAAGCTAAAGTAGAGGCTAAGGAAATTCAAGCTTTAATAGATTCTCAAAATGGAGGATTTAAATTAGAGCCTTGGGATTGGGATTTTTATTCAGAACAAGTTCGTAAAGCGAAATACGACTTGGATGAGAGTGAAATTAAACCTTATTTTGAAATTAGTACCGTTTTAGAAAAAGGAGTGTTTTTTGCTGCAAAGCAAATGTATGGTATCACATTCAAAGAAAGAACTGATTTGCCAGTCTATCATCCTGATGTGAAAGTGTATGAAGTATTTGATAATGATGGTTCATCTCTTGCTATTTATTATTTAGATTTTTACACAAGAGATAATAAAAATGGCGGTGCTTGGATGAATAATTTTGTGAGTCAGTCTCATTATTTAAAACAAAAACCTGTTATTGTAAACGTTTATAATTTCTCAAAACCAATCAATGGAAATGCTTCATTAATAAGTTTTGATGATGTAACAACTATGTTTCACGAGTTTGGACATACTTTACACGGATTATTTGCCAATCAGCAATATGAATCTCTTTCTGGAACGTCAGTGCCAAGAGATTACGTAGAGTTCCCTTCACAAATTAATGAACATGCAGCTTTAGATCCAACCGTTTTAAGGAATTATGCTATTCATTATAAAACGAAAGAAGTTATTCCTCAAGCTTTAATCGACAAAATCAAAAAAGCAGACACATTTAATAAAGGTTATGTTGTAACTGAACTTCTAGCAGCTGCAACCTTAGATATGGCTTGGCACAGAGTGGAAAATGAGTCCGATTTTAAACCAACATTAGAATTTGAAAAAGAAGCACTAGCTAAATATGGTTTATTAGTAGATGAGGTACCGCCAAGATATCATTCTCCTTATTTTGCACATATTTGGGGTGGTGGATACGCTGCTGGTTATTATGCTTATACTTGGTCAAAAACATTAGATTACACTGTTTATGATTGGATGCAAGCTAATGGAGGATTAACAAGAGCAAATTCAGAACGATTTAGAAAATACATTTTGTCTGTTGGTAATAGTGTAGATTTAAATAAAGCTTTTAAAGATTTTATTGGAAAAGAGATGCAAGTTCAATCCTATTTAAATAATGCGGGATTAAATGTAAAATAATCTATTTTAATAGTTCTTACAAATGGCATCCACAATGGATGCCATTTTTTTTGCATTGCTAGTGGTATTTATGAATTACGAAATCCTAATTTGTATTCTAATCACTTTGGTAATTCTCTAATTAAATTCGTAAATTTGCTCTTCAATAAAAATTACACAAAAATGGAAAACGGAATATATGCTAAATTCAACACCACAAGAGGTGCAATTTTAGTAAAACTAACACACGATTTGACTCCAGGAACTGTTGGAAACTTCGTAGGATTAGCAGAAGGAAATATTGAAAATAAAGTGAAACCACAAGGCGTTAAATTTTATGATGGATTAAAATTTCACAGAGTAATTCCTGATTTTATGATTCAAGGTGGTTGTCCACAAGGTACAGGAACTGGAGATCCGGGTTACAAGTTTGATGATGAATTTCATCCAAGTTTAAAACACAACCGTCCAGGAGTTTTAGCTATGGCTAACTCAGGACCGGGAACAAATGGTTCTCAATTTTACATTACGCACATTCCAACAGATTGGTTGGATAACAAACATACTGTTTTTGGTCATGTTATAGAAGGACAAGATATTGTTGATACTGTTGAGCAAGGAGATGCTTTAGAATCACTTGAAATTATCAGAGAAGGTGAAGAAGCTAAGAACTGGAATGCAGTTGAAGCTTTCATTACTTTTAAAGGAGCTCGTAACAAACGTGACATTGCTTTAAAAGCAGATGCTGAAGCAGCTATGGAAAAACTAGCAGCTGGTTTTGAAAAAACAGATAGCGGTTTGCGTTACCAATTCATTCAAAGAGGTGATGGTAAACAAGCACAAAGCGGTAAAACAGTATCTGTTCATTATGAAGGATCTTTAGAAAACGGTAAAGTCTTTGATTCTTCTTATCCAAGAAAAAAACCAATTGAATTTACATTAGGACAAGGTCAAGTTATAGAAGGCTGGGACGAGGGTATTGCTTTATTGAAAGTAGGTGATAAAGCGCGTTTTGTGATTCCGTCTCATTTGGGATATGGATCTCGTGGTGCTGGAGGAGCAATTCCACCAAATGCTACTTTGATTTTTGACGTTGAATTAATGGATGTTAAATAAGGTACTAAATACAAAGTTTAAAGTTAGAGATAAATAAATAGAATGTGAGATTAAACTTTTACTCACAACCTAAAATGATCAAATAGCTTTTTTCTTGAACTACCCCCAAAAAACGAAAGTCTTTTTTGGGGTATTTTTTTTGGAATAAAATGAGCCCTTTTTAAGGAATGAAATACTGGTTTAAGAATTTCGATATTTATAGAAAAGCATAAAAAAAACACCTTCATAAAAATGAGGTGTTTAAAGGAATTTACTATTTAGTTGTTAGAAGCGTTACTAACAGAAATAATTTTTAAATTTTTGATGCCGGATGGCAATTGCCATTCTACTTCATCATTTTCTTTAAAACCTATTACGGCCACACATAATGGAGCTAAAATGGAAACTTTGCCCTCTTTTAAGTTAGCCTGTGAAGGCATAACAATTTGAACTTTCATTTGTTGCTTAGAGTTTAAGTCCTCAATTGTTACATGAGAATTCATTCGAACAATACTTTGATCCACAACATCGTCTTTATTAATAATTGCACGGTCTAACTCTTGGGCTAGTAAAGAAATTTCTCTAATATTAGTACTGTCTTTAGCATTCTTTGTTAATTCTCGCAGTATTTTATAATCTGCATTTGTTAAAACAGGAATTGGTTTCATATTGATTTAGTTTAAGTTTATTTTTTCATCTTTTGTTCTAATTTGAATATCGTTAAAAAACAATGAAGCAAAACTTTCATTGGTTTTATGATCAATCCTTCTATAAAAAACATTGGGAGTAATCGCCTTTGGACTTTCAAAACCACAAGCGCCTATGAATTCGGCAAAGGCTTTTAGGGTATTATTATGAAAATGCATGACACGTACACTTTTATCTGTTATGTCTAATCCTTTATATAGATTTTGGTCTTGAGTTGCAATTCCTACCGGACATTTTCCACTGTCACATTGCAAGGCTTGAATGCAGCCTAATGCGAACATCATTCCCCTAGCGCTATAACATATATCAGCACCAAGTGACATAGCTTTAGCTATATCAAAACCAGTAATGATTTTGCCTGAAGCCATAATTTTTATTTGGTCTCTAACTCCATATTCTTTTAATATTTTACTTACAAATATTAATGCGTCAGAAAGTGCCATTCCCATATAATCAATGAATTCTAATGGTGCTGCACCTGTACCGCCTTCAGCGCCATCGACCGTAATAAAATCAGGAACAATTCCAGTTTGTATCATCGCTTCTACAATGGATATAAATTCATCTTGACGGCCTATACAAATTTTAAAACCTATAGGTTTTCCATTAGCTAATACCCTCATCTTTTGCAAGAAGTACAACAATTCAACACTGTTCGAAAATGCAGTGTGTCCTGCCGGTGAATGTATTGCAATGTGAGGCTTAACATTTCTAATTTTGGCAATCTCTTCTGTGTTTTTTTCGCCAGGTAATAATCCTCCATGTCCTGGTTTAGCTCCTTGAGAGAGTTTTAATTCTATCATCTTTACTTGTGGAAAAATGGCTTTTTCTTTAAATAATTCTTCAGAGAATGTGCCGTCATCATTACGGCATCCAAAATAACCTGTACCAATTTGCCAAATTAAATCTCCGCCCTCTAAATGAAAATCACTAATTCCTCCCTCACCAGTATTATGAGCAAAACCACCTAGTTGAGCTCCTTTGTTTAAAGAGGATATAGCTGTTTTACTTAATGCACCATAACTCATAGCGCTAATATTGTAAATGCTGGCATCATAAGGCTGAAGGCATTGTTCATTTCCAACAACAGTTCTAAAAAATTGTTTATCAGCACGTTTTGGATATATAGAATGTGCGGCCCATTCATAACCTATACGATTAGGATCATCCTGCATACCAAATGATATGGTTTGTTTTACATTTTTAGCCCTTTGATACACAATTGATCGTTGTCTACGATTAAAAGGTTTACCATCTAATTCTCCCTCAAAAAAATATTGACGCATTTCAGGACGAATGGATTCTAATAAATATCTAAAGCGGCCAACAATAGGATAATTTTTTCTAACGGTTTGTTTGTTTTGCATTATATCTTGAATATACATGTACAGCAAGTAAAACGGAACAATTAGAAATAAAAAATGAATATTTCCTGCTAGTATTAATGTAAAAGTAACAAGTAAAAGCGAAATAGTAATCACCCCAATTATGTGGTGTACTGCTAATTTTTTTGTAAACATGATATAAAGTAAATTTAGAATTTAAAATAACAATTTTTAAAAACGGATATAGAATGAATGATGTAGAAATAAACCTTCGTCCTGAAGTTGATTGTTTTATATAGACGAAGGTCTAATTGACAAAGGCTTTTGAATGTGAAAATTTCGCAGCACGCATGATATCCTCCTTAGGAAAAGAGGAATATAGTAGCGATCTATTTAAAAAAGTTTTCATAAATTTGAAATAACACATTGCAAAAATACATTCATTTTTATTATAAAACGCTTTTTTTTGAGTTTAGATTACAATTTTCATTTTTATCGATCGTTATTTTATTGAATAATGAATAACAGTAGATACTTTTCATATTTAAATTTGAATTATTAAATTTAGGAGCAAATAAAATAGACAGACAATGGAAATTAATTTATCGGATTTTGAAAAAGTAGAAATGAGAGTAGGAACAATAGTAGATATCTTTGATTTTCCCGAAGCTCGAAAACCAGCGTACCAACTTACTATTGACTTTGGCCTTACAATAGGAATATTAAAATCCTCGGCACAAATCACTAAGCGATATACTAAAGAAATGCTGATTGGCAGGCAAATTATTGCCGTTATAAATTTTCCAAAAAAGCAAATTGGAAAATTCATGAGTGAATGCTTACTACTAGGCGTGATAGGGCAGGATGGTAATGTGATTTTGCTCGCACCTGATTTTAGAATAGAAAATGGATTAGCTGTAAGTTAAACTATGTATCTAATGTCGAAATTTTCGATGCCTCTAAAGTCTCATATTTATTGTGAATGGCTAAAATAATGACCCCAAATAAAACAGCTGTTACAATAAGTATGGTATTTAAAATCCCTTCTGTTCCAAATGATATTTTAATTAAGATAGTAGATATAATAAAGCCAGAATTTCTAATTACTTTACTAAATTTATCAGTTAAGAAAAACGAAAATAGAAGTAAAAGAACTTCAACTAAAATTAATATTGTAAAAAATTCATCAAAGAAGATTTTATTAATATCCTTAATTTTATCTACAATTTCAGTTAGGGAAAAGAAACTTTCATAAATCCAATGTCCGAGACTGTAAATGGATAATACGACGAAAATAGGTATTAATGCTATTGCAAAAACGTTTTTGAGTTTGATGAATTTAGTAATAGCAATTGTCTTTTGAATTTTAGATTGGTTAATTTCATTTTCCCTGTTGAGGTTGTAAAAAACAAATATTAAATAAAAAAGAATTATTGTAGCAATAATGTCAAGTGTGAAATTCACATTTGCTTTTACGCTAAACCAGTTTGTATCGAATTCTAATTTAGTTAAATCTTTAAATATTCTTCTAATGATTATTAAGGTTATGATTTCATACTGTTTACCTATGTATATCGTAGTTGATTTAGGTAAATAATAAACAAGCAAATAAACTTCGTAAATTAATATAAAAGAGAATGGAGTGTAAATTGCGGCTATTGGATTACTTAAGAGTTTTAGATGGTTATTTGCTAAAATTAGTTCTAAATCTACTAATGAGATAATTAACAAGTGTAGTAAAAAACTTAGTATAGCAAGAGAAACAAAAAATATTTCTGCTCTTTTCTTTGTCTTTTCTGATAAGAGTTTGCTGTAAAGAAAAGAAAAAAGTGATTTGGTTTCAGTCATTTGATTTTTTATATTGTCAAATCTAATCAAAAAAGCCTGACGTTCATTTGAACTTCAGGCTTTTAACTTTCGTTTAATCACTTCTTAGCGCCTAGATGTCATCAAATTCTAGATTCGTAAAAGTTGACGTCTCAGGAATGTTGTAATCTTCTGATTTTTCAGTAGTATATTCTTTTTTAAAATCTTTTTGGTGTCTTTCTGAAATTACCTCTTCTCCTTTATGGTTTAGCACGTAGGAGGTCATTTCATCTAAAATTTCAGCAAATGATGTAAAGTCTTCTTTATACAAATAAATTTTGTGTTTTTTAAAATGGAATGATCCATCTTCTTCGGTAAATTTTTTACTTTCAGTAATTGTAATATAATAATCATCAGCCTTTGTCGCTCTCACATCAAAGAAATATGTTCTTCTTCCTGCTCGTAAAACTTTAGAAAATATCTCTTCTTTTTCTAACATGTCATGTTCTCTCATAATCCTTTCGGTCAATTTGTGGTTGTTAATTAGTACCCAAAAATCTATAAAAAATAAATATAAAACAACAATTAATGTGTTTCTTTTTCTGAAAGTTGTTTCAAATATAACGCGGAATAATACCCCTCTTGATTTATCAATTGATTATGAGAACCTTGTTGTACAATTTGACCATTATCGATAATAATTATGTTATCGGCATTTTTAGCTGATGACACACGATGACTCACAATAATAGTAGTTTTATCTTTACATATATCATTTAAGTTACTCAAGATTGTTTCCTCTGTTTGTGTATCTACAGCTGACAGGCAGTCGTCGAAAAGTAATATAGGTGGATTTTTTATGATAGCTCGTGCAATAGAAACGCGCTGCTTTTGACCACCGGAAAGTGTAATTCCTCTTTCTCCAAGAACGGTATCGTATTGTTTGTTGAAACCCATAATATTATCATGGACTACCGCACTTTTCGCCGCTGACTTCACTTCTTCATCAGTTGCATTTTCCTTTCCAAACATAATATTATTTTTTATACTATCTGAGAACAAAAAAGCATCTTGCGGAACAATCCCAATATTATTCCTTAAATCAAATAGATTAATGGTACTGATTTCTTTGCTATCAATAGTTATCATGCCGCTAGAAACATCGTACATTCTAGAAATCAATGATAATATCGTCGATTTACCTGATCCAGTTTTACCTAAAATTGCTAAAGTTTCGCCTTTTTTAACTGAGAATGAGATGCCTTTTAAAGCAGTAATGTTAGTATCATCATAAGTATAGCTTACATTTTCGAAGGAAATTGCACCATTAATGATGGACTTGTTTTCATTGTTATTTTTGATTTCAGGTAATACTTTTAGAAATTCATTTAATCTTTTTTGGGAAGCTTCTGCTTCTTGAACCATTGATGAAACCCAACCTAATGAAGCAACAGGCCATGTAAGCATATTTACATATAAAATAAATTCAGCTATTGTTCCAATATTTTTAATAGTTCCGTTGATGTACATTAATCCGCCAAAATATATAACGACCAAATTGCTAATTCCAATTAATGCTAACATTAATGGTCCAAATAGTGACTGAACCTTCGCTAAATTCAGACTTTTACTTTTACTTTCGTAGGCTAAATTCACCATATTATTTTGGTGTTGATTTTCTAAGGAATATGCTTTTATAACCCTAATCCCTGAAAATATTTCTTGAGAAAAGCTCGAAACTTTTGATAAATACTGTTGGAAGATTGTACTTCTAACATTTATCTCAGAGCTCAATTTGAAAATAGCATAAGATAAAATTGGCAATGGCAATAGCGTATACAAAGTAAGTCTTGGAGACACGTTGTACATATATACAATTACGATAGTGAAACGTATTACGGTATTGATGGTGTACATAACAGCGGGACCAACATACATCCTTACTTTAGAAACGTCTTCACTAATACGATTCATTAAATCTCCTGTACGATTCTGTTTATAAAAATTTTGAGATAGATTTTCGTATTGACGGAAAACTTCATTTTTTAAATCAAATTCGATGTGTCTCGACATAACAATTAATGTTTGTCTCATCAAGAAAGTAAGAAGACCTGCAATAATTGTAGTAGCGATAATCAAAAGGATATTCGAAATTAACTCTTCCTGAATTACTGATTTTGTTATGGTTTTATCATTACCAAAAGCTTCAATAACTTTGAAGGATTTACTGATCAACTTGGGGGTGAACAGCATGAAAATTTGGGCAATTATTGTAAAGATGACACCTAGTAAAAAACTGTATTTATATTTGACAAAGTATTTGTTTAAATATTGTAATTCTTTCATTGTATTAAGATATTCTGTGTTGGAATGACGTTGTTTTTTAATTTAAAGCTTTATATCACTAACCTAGTAACTGATTTTAAAACTAAATATTTAATGATTCGATGATTTTTCATCAAAATAGGAACATAAGTGTGTTTTTTACGTATTTTTGAATAGTCTTTTTGACAAATTCATAATTTTATAAATATAAAAAATTACGCTATGAATACAGCTTTCACGACTGGAAACGAACTTCAAAAAATGGATCCCGTTTTTGGACAATTATCATTTGATGAACACGAACAAATTGTATTTTGCAACGACAAAGATACGGGTTTAAAAGCAATTATTGGTATTCATAATTCAGTTATGGGTCCAGCTTTAGGAGGTACAAGAATGTATGATTATGCAAATGAATGGGAAGCGCTAAATGACGTGTTGCGTCTTTCACGTGGTATGACATTCAAAGCTGCAATTACAGGATTAAATATAGGTGGAGGAAAAGCAGTAATCATTGGCAATCCAAAAACACAGAAAACGCCAGAATTAATGCGCAAATTTGGAGAATTTGTTCATTCGTTAAGCGGAAGGTACATCACTGCTGAAGATATGGGAATGGAAACTAAAGATATGGATACTGTGCGAGATGTAACGCCATACGTAACAGGAATATCTGAGGAAAGAGGCGGTTCTGGAAATCCTTCACCAGTGACGGCTTACGGTGTTTTTATGGGGATGAAAGCTGCTGCAAAACAGCAATTTGGTTCTGATAACTTGAGCGGAAAGAGGGTTTTAGTTCAAGGAATAGGTCACGTAGGAGAAACTTTAGTAGCTCATTTAGTTAAGGAAGGTGCTATTGTCACAATTGCTGATATCAATGAACAAAAACTCAATGAAGTAGCTACGGCGTACAATGTTTCAATATTTAGAGGTGAAGATTTATATAGTGCTGATGTTGATATATATGCACCTTGTGCAATGGGAGCAACAATAAATAATGATACAGTTTATAAAATTAAAGCTAAAGTCATTGCTGGAGCAGCTAATAATCAGTTAGCTGATGAGAACGTTCAGGGTTTGATTTTACAAGAAAGAGGGATCTTATACGCACCAGATTTTTTAATTAATGCTGGTGGAATAATTAATGTATATGCAGAACTAGCACATTACGATAAAACAGAAATTATACGGAGAACTGAAAATATATATGACACTACTTTAGAAATTTTTGATTTTGCTATCGCTAATAAGATCACGACTCATCAAGCAGCTTTGACAATTGCTCAAAATCGCATTAATCAAAGAAAAATTGAAAATAGTAAGAAGTAATTTTTAGTATTTAGTGACTAGTACTTATTATTAATGAGTCAGTGTTCAGTAATTAGAATTTAGAAATCATCGCAGAAGAACACAATTAAATTGCTAGTTTATTAAAGTTATTTTAAAAAAAAATAATCTGCTTTCATATGCGATTAATTGCTTTAAACGAACTATGGGCAGGTAAAAATAAAGTGCTGATATATTTTATTTTAAAAAATGAAATACTTATTTTTGCACCCTAATTTATAAAAAGTTCTTACAAGGTGGTAAACAGAAGACACATTCGCGTTAAAGTTATGCAGTCCATATATGCGATGCATCAAAGCGGTTCAGATAACTTAGAGAAAGAAGAGAAATTTCTTTTTTACAGTATCGACAACATCCAAGATTTATACCTTATAATGTTATCATCGCTAATTGAGATTTGCAAAACTGAATCCGTTTTTTTGCACAAATCGAGTCTTAAACACCTTGCAACGCCGGAGGAGCGTAAGCCAAATGAGAAGTTTGTTAAAAATCAAATTTTCCAAATTCTTTCTGATAATAATTCCTTGAGTATCGCACTAGAAAATCGAAAAATTAATAATTGGACTTTAAATGACGATTATATTTTGCTGCTTTTAAATGATATAAAAGCCAGTGATTTATACATCAATTATATGAGTAATACCGTTCATTCATTTGAAGAAGATCGGCAGTTTATTGTAGATTTATTCATGGAAGTTATTGTTCCCAATGAAAAATTATACGATTACTTAGAAGATGATAAACTGACTTGGGTTGACGATATTCCACTTGTTAATACTCAAATTATTAAGCAGCTAAGAGCTATCAAAGCAGGAGAAAATGATAATTTTAGAGTTCCTAAATTGTATAAGGATAATGAGGATAAGGATTTTGTGAAAGACTTATTTAGAAAAACTGTTTTAAATGAGAAAGAGTTAGCTAAGGAATATCTTGATAAAACTCCTAATTGGGATGTAGATCGAATTGCTGAAATTGACACAATTATTTTGAAAATGGCAATATGTGAATTTTTGAAATTTCCGTCCATTCCTGTCAAAGTTACACTTAACGAATATTTAGAGGTTGCAAAGGAATATTCTACTCCTAAAAGCAGTATTTTTATCAACGGAATTTTAGACAATCTAGTAAAAGAATTAAATACTAATAAAAGAATCATCAAAGCCGGGAGAGGTTTGATGTAATAACTAACAAAAAAAGAAAATTACAATTATGGAACAGTTAACTCAATTTGCACCTTTTATATTAATGTTTGTGGTAATTTATTTCTTTATGATTAGACCACAGCAAAAAAAGGCTAAAAGTGAAAAAGAATTTGAAAGCGCACTAAAAGTAGGTGATAAAATAATCACTAAAAGTGGACTTCACGGAAAAGTTTCTGAATTAGCAGACACTACTGCTGTGATTGAAACTATGTCAGGCAAATTAAAAATGGAGCGTTCTGCAATTTCTATGGAAATGAGTGCTGCATTAGCTAAAAAATAAATTTTAGTACATTTTAAGATAAAGTCCCAAACTGGAATTCCAGTTTGGGACTTTTTTTATAAATCTGTTTTAATTTATTAATAATGCGTTACGCTTTTTAAGTTATCCGGAAAGTAAAGATCTGATAAATGAGAAAATTCATCTCCTCTCATAAAAATACTGATATCGACATCAGAAAAACTGTCTTTCCCTGCCGCTGCCAAAAGTTCATTAGCCGCATGTAAAGTGTTTTTATGAAAATGAAACACACGTTCTGATTTGTCAGTTACAACTAAACCTTTCATTAGCATCTTATCCTGTGTTGCAACTCCAGTAGGACAAGTATTAGTATTACAGCGCAAGGCTTGAATACAGCCTAATGAAAACATAAATCCTCGTGCGCTGTTGCACATATCCGCTCCAAGCGCAACGGCTCTAAGAATGGAATATCCGGATATTATTTTTCCACTTCCTATTAATCTCATTTTATTTCTAATTCCAAAACGAATTAAAGTTTTGTTTACAAAAATAAGAGCTGGCTCAAAAGGCATTCCTACACCATCAGTGAATTCTAGTGGTGCAGCACCTGTGCCACCCTCAGCGCCATCCACAGTTATAAAATCTGGATAGCAATTTTGTAAGATCATCTCTTCGCAAATGGCTTCGAATTCATTTGTCTTACCAATACAAAGCTTGAAACCTATTGGTTTTCCATTAGCAAGTTGGCGTAAAGTTGCTACAAATTGTACCAAACCTTTTGTATCTGAAAAAGCAGAATGTCCTGGAGGAGAAAGTATTGTTGTGTGCGGTAAAACTCCCCTTATTTTTGCTATTTGCTCCGTATTTTTTGCAGCAGGTAGAACGCCACCGTGCCCTGGTTTTGCTCCTTGCGATAATTTTATTTCGATCATTTTTACTGTTGGAAAATTTGCTTTTTCAGCAAATTTTATACTGTCAAAACCGCCACTTTCATTTCGGCAACCAAAGTAACCCGTTCCGATTTGCCAAGTGACATCTCCACCTTGCAGATGAAAATCAGTTAATCCTCCTTCTCCAGTATTGTGATAAAAATTTCCTTTTAAAGCTCCTTTATTTAATGCGAGTATTGCATTTTCACTCAATGAACCAAAACTCATTGCTGAAATATTTAAAAGTGAAGCAAGATAAGGTTGCGTACATTCTGGTCCTCCTACTAACACTCTTGGAAGTTCTTTTTTTACGACTGCTGGAAAAATTGAATGTTTTATTCCTTCATAATTAGAATCGTTAATATTTAATTGTGTTCCAAAAGGTGTTGTAGAATCAATATCTTTTGATCGCTGGTAAGCAAGTGAGCGTTCGTTTCTTGAAAAAGGTTTACCATCAGTAGCTCTTTCAATAAAATACTGCTGAATTTCAGGACTAATCATTTCAAAAAGATATCTGAAATATCCTAAAACAGGAAAATTTCTTAAAATAGCATGCTTATGTTGTATGCTATTAGCATATCCCAAACCTAAGATTATTGCAATAAATAGAATTAGAAGTAATCCTACATCAAAAAACATATAAATTATTGTAGTTAAAATAAGGACAGATATTCCGAAAATAAAAAAATTCTTTCTCATGCAAATTTGATTTAAGCCCTAAAATACTAAGAATATTATAATTTTCAATTCCTATTCCATTAAATTTATTCTAACTAAGTTAATTTAGAAAAAAGTTAGTACAGTTTAATATCTTTAGAAATGTAGATAAGATTGTTAATTCAAAAAAAAGGCTCTAATTTTTAACAATCAAGGCCTTTTTAAATAAGATCGTAGGTAATGACACTAACTAAAACGTAATCTTACATATACATGTTTGATACCTTTTTTATCAGATTCTCTCTCATCAATTTCTAAAATATCAGTAAGCGATTTTAACATCGGAGTTAATTTAGTAAATCCATAACTTCTAGGATCGAATTCTGGCTTTCTTTTGACAATTAAGTTCCCAACATCGCCTAGAAAAGCCCATCCATCATCATCGCAAATATCTTCTATTGTAGTTTCAATAAGTTCAATTGTTTGTATTTCTATTTTATTCGCTAATTTTTCTATTGGTTTTTCTACTGGTTTCTCGACTTGCTTTTTAGAATCGAGTGTAGGTTTTTTAGCCTTTTTCTTGATTGCACCATCTAATACTTCTATGTATATAAAACGATCGCAAGCCACAATAAAGGAATTGGGTGTTTTTTGTTCGCCAATACCTATCACTTTCATTCCAGATTCTCTCAATCTAATAGCTAATCTCGTAAAGTCAGAATCACTAGACACGATACAAAAACCATCAACTTTATCAGAATAGAGCAAATCCATAGCGTCGATGATCATAGCTGAATCTGAAGAATTTTTACCTACCGTATAACTATATTGTTGAATAGGGGTTATTGCGTGCTCTAATAAAACACTTTTCCAACCGCCAGCATTTGGTTTTGTCCAGTCGGCATAAATACGTTTTGTTGTTGGTGTGCCATACTTAGCAATTTCTTCCATCATTCCCTTAACATTACTATAAGGAACATTGTCAGCATCTATTAGCACGGCTAATTTAAGTTCTTTTGTATTTTGAGACATTATAAATCTTTTGAAAATTGTTGACCAAATATACAAAGTTTATTTTTTAAATTATTTCCAAATTTCCATAAGAAATATTTAGAGATAATACTGGAGTGCAAGGAATCGAAGAAAAATAGTAGTAGAAATTGACAATAGCTTTACTTATTTCAAAATTTTAGTTTTACAAAAAAAAATAAAGGAACTTAATGTTTTTGATGGATTTATGATTAGTGATAGTAGTGTTATGAAATTTCAGCCGGAATAATGATTTTAATTCCAACTTTTTAATTTTTAGATAAATTTTAAAATAATAAGTATTACTATTGAAAAGTCTAAACAAAGGTTGTAATTTTAACAGTAAAATCTGATATTTTTTATGTTAAAATGGATAGGTTGAAGTTGTTCAAATTGCGTTCATTCATAGGGCAAAAAATAAATATACTTTCAAGTCTTTATTAAAGTTTAAATATTTAATTTTGCAACTTCTTAAAATTAAAATTATTACTTGATATATTATGGTAAAAGATTTATTCGAAAGGATTCAAAACAATAAAGGACCATTAGGAAAATGGGCTTCACAAGCTGAAGGCTATTTTGTGTTTCCTAAGTTAGAAGGTGAGTTAGGTCCAAGAATGCAGTTTGGTGGGAAAAATATTTTAAATTGGAGTTTAAATGATTATTTAGGACTTGCAAATCATCCTGAAGTGCGTAAGGCAGACACTGATGCAGCTGCACAATATGGCGCAGCTTATCCAATGGGAGCACGCATGATGAGCGGACATACTAAATATCATGAACAATTAGAGAGTGAATTAGCGGCTTTTGTAATGAAAGAATCTGCTTATTTGTTGAATTTTGGTTACCAAGGAATAATGTCAACAATTGATGCTTTAGTTTCAAAAAATGACGTAATTGTATATGATGTAGATGCGCACGCTTGTATAATTGATGGTGTACGTTTACACATGGGAAAACGTTTTACTTATCGTCACAATGATCTTGCAAGCATGGAAAAAAACCTGGAACGCGCTACTAAATTAGCTGAAGTTACAGGAGGAGGAATACTTTTTATAACAGAAGGAGTTTTTGGAATGCGTGGTCAGCAAGGAAAAATCAAAGAAATTGTTGCCATGAAAGAAAAGTTTAACTTTCGTTTATTGGTTGATGATGCTCATGGTTTTGGTACACTTGGTAAAACAGGAGCTGGAGCAGGTGAGGAACAAGGTTGCCAGGATGGAATAGATGTTTACTTTTCAACTTTTGCAAAATCGATGGCAAATATTGGTGCTTTCATAGCTGCTGATAAAGATATAATTGATTATTTAAAGTACAATTTGCGCTCTCAAATGTTTGCAAAAGCATTGCCAATGATTCAAACTATAGGATCACTTAAAAGATTACAATTATTACGTGACCATCCAGAACTGAAAGATAAACTGTGGGAAAATGTAAATGCATTACAAACCGGTTTGAGAAGTAGAGGATTTAACATAGGTGATACAAACACTTGTGTTACGCCAGTATATCTTGAAGGAAGCGTACCTGAAGCAATGGTAATGGTTAACGATTTAAGAGAAAACTATGGTATTTTCTTGTCAATAGTGATTTATCCAGTTATTCCAAAAGGGATGATTTTATTACGCGTTATTCCAACTGCGCCTCACACTTTAGATGATATTAATGAAACTTTGATTGCTTTTGAGGCAATACGCGAGAAATTAGTTAATGGAACTTATAAAGAAATTGCTTCAAGAACTAAAGTTGATTTAGACGCTTAGTCTTTACTGATTTTAAAAATAAATTATTTTTAATACAAAAGAAAAATCCATTAGTGTAGGCTAATGGATTTTCTAATTTTATAGGATTTCAACAATAGAATTTAAAAAGGAACTGCCTTCTATAATTCTTTTTTAAAAGTACATCTTCGTTTGTGAATTTCTGGGTGAAAATGTTTCCATAAATTAATGCTTGCAGCATTATCAGCAAGCTCAGGTGTGCGAAAACAATTCAAAATTCCTTTCTCTTTAAAAGTTTCAAAATATTCTTTAAAAATCACTGCGGTTACCGCTTTGTTTTGATATTCAGGTAAAACTCCAATGAGATAAAAAATAACATCTTTGCAGTTTTTCTTTGCATTAAGCATGCGCAGGAATCCAAAAGGAAACAGCTTTCCCTTAGATTTTTGTAAAGCTTCCGTAAAAGAGGGCATTACAATACTGAAAGCTATAATATTATGATCCTTATCTTCTACAAATTTTATAAATTCTGGATTTATAAAGCTGATGTATTTTTTCTTAAAGTATTCCTTTTGTGTATTAGAAATAGCTACAAAAGAGGAAAGAGAGGCATACGATTTGTTAAATAAATCAAACATTTTATCTACATGTGGCATTACTTCTGCTGTAGTTTTAAAATTGAGCGGACTTAATTGATAACGTCGTTTTACTAAATCATTGGCTTTTTCAAAAAATTCTAACTTTACGTTTTCAAACGGAAATTTACTCTCGATATATTCTTTTTCCTTTACATAACCTAGTTTTTCAAAATGAGTTGCATAGTAAGGAGCGTTATACCATGTGATCATTGTACCTATTTGATCAAATCCTTCCGTTAAGACTCCCACTTTGTCTAAGTTTGAAAAACCCATTGGACCTTCAACATACTCCAAATGGTTTTTTCGCCCTAGTTCATATACTTTTTCTAAAAGTGCTTTAGTGACTTCGATATCATCTATAACATCAAACCAACCAAAACGAACTTTCTTTTTTTGCTGATCATTTACTTCACTCCAATTAATAATGGCAGTGATTCGTCCAACTATCTCATTGTTTCTCTTTGCAACATAGAAGTAAGCTTCAGCTGTTTCAAAAGCTGGGTTATTTTTCTTGTCAAAGCCTTCAAGTTCATCTACGATTAATGGCGGAACCCAATATTTATTATTTTTATATAATGTAAATGGAAATTTTATATATTCTTTTAATTCAATCTTAGTTTTTGCTTCGTGTATTGTAATCATATTATATTGTAGCTACTTAAATTATCCTTTTTTCGTTTTTCTAGATTTTTTAGATACTTTTTTCTTAGAATCGCCTGTTGCAACTTTTATTCTTATTTCTTTATAATTTCCATCAAATCGCCATGACATACCTACGCCACCATAAAGTATAGAAGGCGTATTTTTTAAACTATTGCTTATTGATGCATCAATTTGGAAACTATTATTTACTAAATAAGCAGCTCCTCCTCTAATTATGGCATCACTGTAAAAATCACTTTTATAACCTTGATTTTCAACAAAACCAGACCATTTATCATTAAAACCTCTAGTTAAAGTTACAACATATCCATAACTAGGAAAATCAGTTGTAAGATAGTTTGCAATTATATTCGTTACAAAAACCCATTTACCGTCACCCAAATGATTTTGTGTGATTAACATAATTTTCGGTGACACGCTCGACTCTGGGGTAAAAGAATATGGATTGTCAGAAAAGCTTAAATTGGCTCCTGCAAATACGGAAACTGCAGGCAGTAATTGTCGCCAACTCAAACCTCTATTTGCTTTCCAGCTATAAATATTAATCTTTTTTTCGTAATTTTTAAAGGGATCGTAAATCAAATATTTTGCTCCTAAAACGGTTTGCTTTAATCCTGATTGCTGTTCTTTAAGAAAATTTCTAGTCTGTTGCTGATTTTGATATTGGAAACTAGCAATGAACTCTAATTGTTCCTTAAGAAATCCCCACCTTAGCATTAAATCTACTCCAAAACCATTATTTTCATAATTTAAAATATCGTGTTGTTCATGTATACCATAAACGCCAGTTTCAACTTGGAAGACTGATTTACCTACGGAAAAGGCCGACATTGTTTCACCAGGACGATTTGAGTTTATTTGATCAGTGTATTGACCATAATGCGTTATTGGTACTAAGAATATTAATAAAAAGAGATTTTTTTTAATTTTGAACATGCTATTATATTTTTAGAGCGCAACATCGCAAGCCAAATGTACTATATTTTATCATTTATTTAAGAACGATATTTTAAATTTGCCCTGAATTTTCGGTTAGTATTTATTAATTTTGGAGAAAAATACTAAATTATGCAAATAGCTTCATTCACTGGCTTACTGAAAGCAATTTTTTACATGATTGCATTCTATTATATCTTCAGATTTTTAGCAAAATTATTTTTGCCTCTGCTAGTGAAAAAAGTGGTTGAAAAGGCTGGTCAAAACATGCAACAGCAGCAAAAAAAGCAACAAGAATCTTGGGAAAAGACTTCAAATCAGGATGAAGTAATTTATAAAACTTCAAATGCTAAAAATCCTCGTGAAACCAAAAAAGTGGGTGATTATGTTGATTATGAAGAAATAGATTAAGTTTGCCGTTTTATAAAAGCTTTTCATTAATCCAAATTTTGTCAAATTGAAAATAATAAATAAGTTCTATCCACACGTATTAGTTATATTGGGTTTTCTATTAATTTCCCTTATTTATTTTTATCCTGTGTTGCAAGGAAAACAAATCTCTCAATCAGATATTGTGCAATATACAGGAATGGCAAAAGAACAAAACGACTTTAGAGCTTCTTATGATACGGAACCTTATTGGACAAATTCTGCTTTTGGCGGTATGCCCACCTATCAGTTAGGTGCAAAATATCCACATGATTACATAGGAGCTATTGATGATACATTGCGTTTTTTACCACGTCCCGCTGATTACTTATTTCTATACTTTTTAAGTTTTTATGGATTACTTTTAGTTCTTAAAGTTGATCCATTAAAAGCTTTTTTTGGCGCTCTAGCTTTTGGTTTTTCTACTTATTTGATTATAATTCTTGGTGTAGGTCATAACGCTAAAGCACACGCAATTGCGTATATGCCGCTTGTAATTGCAGGATTTATATTGGTTTTTCAGAAAAAATATATTGTCGGTGGTTTGCTTACTCTTTTTGCGACAGCACTAGAGATTAGTGCGAATCACTTTCAAATGACTTATTACCTATTGATTTTCTTATTAATACTTTCAGGATATTTTGTTTATCAGCAAATAAAAGATAAGGATTATAAAGCATTGCTTTATTCATCTCTCACCTTGGCTGTGGCTGGGGTTTTTGCTATTGGTGCGAATGCTACAAGCTTATTGGCGACAGCTGAATATGCCGATTTTAGCACACGCGGAAAAAGCGAATTAACGTTTAATCCTGACGGTTCTAAGAATGCAAACAGCAGTGCTCTTACCTACGATTATATCACTGAATACAGCTACGGAATCATGGAAAGTTTTAATTTGATTGCACCTAGATTATTTGGTGGATCAAACAATGAAGCAGTAGGTAAGGAAAGTCATATGTATGAATTTATGATTGGGAAAGGAGTTCCTGAAGGTCAAGCGACAGATTTCGTCTCTGGAATGCCAACATATTGGGGTGAGCAACCTATTGTTGCAGCTCCGGCGTATATTGGCGCCGTAGTGTTTTTTCTAGGGATATTAGCTTTATTTATCGATGAGCGTAAGATAAAATATGTCTTTTTAGCAGGTGCAATTGTTGCTTTGATATTGTCATGGGGAAAAAATTTTCCATTACTGACTGACTTTTTCATTGATTTTGTGCCAATGTACAATAAGTTTAGAGCAGTTTCTTCAATTCAGGTAATTCTTGAGTTGTGTTTTCCAGTGCTCGCAATTATGGGATTACAATCCTTTTTTAAATTAGATAAAAAATTGCAATGGAAAGGACTTTATCAAAGCGCAAGCTTAGTGATAGGCATTATTGTGATTTTATTTTTAAGCAAAAGTTTGTTTAGTTTTTCTGGTGGTAATGATGCTTACTTTCAAGAAAGTTATGGTCCTGAATTTGTAGATGCATTAAAGCTAGATAGGATGAGTTTATATAGTGCTGATTTACTTCGATCTGCTTTTTTTGTTTTAATAGTTGCTGGAGTTTTGTGGTTAAGTATTAAGGAACGATTTGCTCAGAATACTGCAATTATAATTGTAGGTGTTTTAATGATTTCTGATCTGTTTTTTGTGGCAAAGAATTATGTATCTGCAAAAGATTTTGTGAGTGGTCGAGAGGTAGAAGTTCCTTTTCAAGAGTCGCCTTCAGATACTGAAATTTTAAAAGATACTTCAAATTACCGCGTTTTTGAAGTCTCTGGAAATTTATCGAGTGCTCGAGCTTCTTATTTTCATAAATCGATAGGAGGTTACAGTGCGGTTAAGCCGAGAAGAATGCAACAATTATTCGATTACCAAATCGCGAATAACAATATGGAAATCTTAAACATGTTAGATGTTAAATATGTAATTCAAACCGATAAGGACGGAAATGAATTTCCAACTTCCAATCCTAGGGCCAATGGAAATGCTTGGTTCGTGAGTCAAGTTAAGTCAGCTAATTCTGCCGATGAAGAAATGAAAACATTGGAAGGCTTAGATTCTAAAAACATAGCGGTTGTAAATGATAACGAATTTAAGGTAAGTAAAAAGGCTTTCGCTAAAGATATTGTATCGAAAATTGCATTGACATCTTATAAGCCCAATCACTTGATTTACAACTCAAATAATTCAAATGCTGGTTTAGCCGTATTCTCAGAAATGTATTATGGAAAAGGTTGGAATGCTTATATTGATGGAAATAAAGTAGATCACATTAGGGTTGATTATGTGTTGAGAGGCTTAGAAATTCCTGCGGGAAAACACAAGGTTGAATTTAAGTTTGAACCTCAAGTGATACAAACTGGTAGTACAATAACTTTAATAAGCGGTGTTGGAATTTTATTTCTATTAATTGGAGGTGTTTATTTTGAAAGAAAGAAAAGAGTTCAGATTTAAGATTTTTGGTTAACGATTATAGATTTAACATTTTTGAACTGCACTCTAAATTTGTTAATTTTTAATCATTTATTACATTAATAAACAAATTACTTTTGGAAAATAAAAAAGTCCTCATCATAACCTATTATTGGCCACCTGCGGGAGGACCTGGCGTACAGCGGTGGTTGAAATTTGTTAAATATCTGCCAGATTTTGCAATTCAGCCAATTGTTTATATTCCTGAAAATCCAACTTACCCCATTGTTGACGAAAACTTAATGAAAGAAGTTTCAGTAAATACAACTATTCTTCGAAACCAGATATTTGAACCTTATCAACTAGCTTCTTTTTTATCGAAGAATAAAACAAAAAAAATTAGTTCAGGAATAATTCCCAATCAAAAGAAGCAGTCATTCTTAGATAAAACTTTCCTCTGGATTCGGGGAAATCTTTTTATTCCTGATGCGCGTGTATTTTGGGTGAAACCTTCCATATCTTTCTTAGAGAAATACATTATAGAAAATAATATTAATACCATCATTACTTCAGGCCCACCGCATAGTTTACATCTTATTGGATTAGAATTAAAGCAAAAATTAAATGTAAAATGGCTTGCTGATTTTCGTGACCCTTGGACTACTATTGGCTATCATAAATCCTTGCGATTGTCAAATTTTGCTGCCAAGAAACACAAAGCTTTAGAGCGTCAGGTTTTGAATACAGCTGATACAATTATTGTAACTAGCAAGAGTACTAAAACTGAATTTGAAGCGATTACAACAAAGCCAATAGTAGTAATTACGAATGGTTATGACACGGAGCAAGTAGAGAAACAAAAATTAGATTTTAAATTCAGTTTGGCTCACATTGGTTCTTTTCTTTCAGAACGAAATCCTTTAATTTTATGGGAAAGCTTGATTGAATTAATAAATGAAATTCCTGATTTTAAATCACATTTAGAAATTAAATTAATTGGGGCTGTTAGTCAAGAAGTCTTAGAAACGATAACAAAATATAAGTTAGATCATTACCTGAGTAACTTAGGATATGTATCTCACAACGAGGCTATTGTGCATCAAAGGAAATCGCAAGTTTTAGTATTGATTGAAATTGATTCCCAAGATACAAAAAGTATCATACCGGGAAAATTATTTGAATATATGGTTTCTGGCAGACCAATAATAGCAATTGGTCCTAAAGATTCTGATTTTGCCGAAATTATACAGAATACAAATACCGGAGCGTTTTTTAAATATTCAGAGAAATTGAAATTAAAAAATGTAATTTTGGATTTTTACAAGCAGTTTTTAGAGGGAAAACTACAATCAAATGGAGTGGGTTTACAAAAATATTCTAGAAAAAGTTTAACTGAAGAATTAGCACAATTGCTCAATTCTACTTTCTAAGCTCACTACATAACTTTAAACTTTTCATGGGAATAGTATTAAATCAGTCTTTAAAGAATACCGTAATCACCTATCTGGGCTTTGGAATTGGGGCAATAAACACACTTTATTTATATCCTGTCCTTCTTGGTGCAACGTTTTACGGTTTAACAAACTACATCACTTCTTGTGCGAATGTAATTATGCCACTATTTGCAATAGGTATGCAAAATTCATTAGTAAAGTTCTATTCTCAGTACAATACCAATGAAGAAAAATCTCGATTTTTATCGTTCACAGTTCTTTTTCCATTAGTGCTGATAATTCCAATGATACTTATATCACTTTATTTTTATGATGAAATTTTATTCTTTCTTTCAAAAAAGAATGAAATAGTAAAGGATTATGTTTGGTTGATTCCTTTTATAGGATTATGTATGGCTTATTTTGAAATTTTTTACGCTTGGGCTAGAGTACACATGCATTCGGTTTTTGGGAATTTTATAAAAGAGGTGGGTTTAAGATTATTTTCCTTGGTTTTACTTATCGGAGTTTATTATGACTGGCTTTCTGTTGAAGGTTTTGTTTATGCAACTGCAGGATTATATCTTTTGGCTTTTTTGGTAACAATGTTTTATGCTTTTAGTATACAAAAGCCCACTTTTCAGTTTGCTATTCCTGCAAATGCGAAAGATATTTTAGTGTACACCTTCTACATAATTCTATCTGGCAGCGTCGCTAATTTACTTTTAGATGGCGATAAAATAATGCTAAATCAATATATGATTATTGATAATATCGCATTTTATTCAATCGCTACCTTTATAGCATTGGTAATATCCGTTCCTAGTCGGGCGATGCATCAAATTGTTTATCCAATTACTGCAAAGTTGATGCATGATAATAAGTACGACGAGTTAAATGTTTTATACAAAAAAACGTCTATAAACTTACAAGTAGTGGGAGGTTATGTGATGTTGGGAATTTTTGTAAACATTAATCAGTTATATGAAATGATTCCAAAGGAGTATAATGGTGGAATACTAGTTGTTTTTATGATTGGAATATCTAAATATTTTGATCTTATTTTAGGCAATAACAACGCAATCATTTTTAATACAAAATACTATCGTGCGGTTTTATTTTTAGGTGTTGTTTTAGTAGCAGTAGCTGTTGGATTGAATATGTTGCTAATTCCTAGTTATGGAATAATGGGTTGTGCTTTTGCAACCTTAATTTCAATTACTTTATACAGTGTGGCTAAGCTATTATTCGTTGTAAAAAGACTGCATTTATATCCTTTTACAATTCAGACTTTACATTCAATTATTTTAACTTTGATATTGTTTTTACTATTTTATTTCTGGGAATTTCCTTTTAATCCTATGATTTCGATTGCATTAAAATCAGTATTAGTAACAATTTTTTATGTATTTATAAATTATAAATTCGTGATTTCTGTTGAAATAAATCAAGCCATTGATATATTAATTAATAAAATTCGCACGCTATCTTAAATTGTATAACAGCTTTTGTGCATGGTGGTCCATTTCATAGATGGTTAAATATTATTGTTAAAAATTAAATATCATTAAAAGTGGGTATTGCGTTCGCTTTCATTTTACTCTAATTTTGCATTGGTTTTGTGTAAATAATATCAAGAAATGAGTGTCTGTAATTATGAAAAGTAAATTAATAAGCGATGACAATTTTAAAAAATTTGCTTCTATTTTAGAGGAAAAAACCAAAGATGGATTTGAAGTAGTAGAGCAAAATGATAAATTACCTTATGCTGTGCTCAAAAAAGCGGGAGAAAAGGTAAATCATAACTTGAATTTTTTCATTTGTTGCGTCACTTTAGGTATTTGGACAATTCCTTGGATTTATATTACCCAAGTCTCTTCAAAAGCAAAGAAAATCTTAGTAGCTATTGATGAAGATGGAAATGCATATGTGGATAAATGTTTTTAAGCTATATTTGCCACTTTAACCAAATCAAAAACTCAATATTTTTTATGAAAAGAACATTACTTTCGACCATTGCAATTTTATTTACATGTACAATTGCTTTCGCACAATCAAGCGCATCTTCAAGTTCTATCTCCTCGTCTAGCGATCAAAAAATGAACAACGTTAAAATTAGTTTAACTAGTTTAGTTTTTAGTAATTTTCAATTACAGTACGAGCGCAGTTTAACTAAACGTATTGGAGTTGTACTAGGTTACAGTTTCATTCCAAAAGGCGGTGTGCCGTTTAAATCTCAGTTAAACGATTTAACCTCTAATTCTAGCGATAATCAAGGTATGCTTGACAATGCGGAATTAGGTTATTCTGCAATTACTCCTGAGGTTAGATTCTATTTAGGAAAAGGATACGGTAAAGGTTTTTATATCGCTCCTTTTTATAGACACTTGAAATATGATATTACAGGGGTTAATTTTGAATATTCCAGCAATGTAGTACCGAGTAAAGAAAATATCGATATGGGAGGAAAACTTACTGCAAATACTTTTGGATTGCAATTAGGTGCTCAATTCAATTTAGGAAAACATATTATTTTAGACTGGTGGATTGTAGGGCCACATTATGGTACTTCTAAAGGTGATTTTGATGGAAAAACAGATCGAACACTAACTCCTTTTGAACAAGCAGAGCTTCAAAAAGAATTAGATGATATTGAACTTCCATTAAGTGACATAGACGCTAAAGCTAATCCAAATGGTGCTACAATAAAAATTAGCGGACCATGGGGAGGAATAAGAAGCGGAATCAGTTTAGGATATAGATTCTAATTTAAATTTAAAAAATAAAAAAAGGCCAATACATCAATTTTGATTTATCGGCCTTTTTTTATTTTTTTAAAGCAGCTTTTAGATAAGTGGCTGTTACGGATTTTTTATTTTTTACAATTTCCTCGGGAGTTCCTACAGCTAACAATTTTCCACCATTTTCACCACCTTCAGGACCTAAATCAATAACCCAATCGGCACATTTTATTAAATCGAGATTGTGCTCGATTACAATTATAGAATGTCCTTTTTCAATTAAGGCATCAAATGATTTTAACAATTTTTTGATGTCATGAAAATGTAAACCTGTTGTAGGTTCGTCAAATACAAAAAGTGCTTTTTCTTTTGTAACTCCTTTGACTAGAAATGAAGCAAGTTTTATACGCTGTGCTTCGCCACCAGAAAGAGTGGATGATGATTGTCCTAATTGTACGTATCCCAAACCTACATCTTGCAGCGGTTGTAACTTTTGAATTATTTTAGCTTGCTTTTGAGCCGTGAAGAATGCGATCGCATCATCGACAGTCATTGTTAGAATATCATTTATATTTTTACCTTCAAAGGCTACTTCCAATACTTCTTTTTTAAATCTTTTCCCGTTGCATGTTTCGCATGGTAACTGAACGTCAGCCATAAATACCATTTCTACATTTATAGACCCTTCACCTTTACAGGTTTCGCAACGCCCTCCATCAACATTAAATGAAAAATGTTTGGCCTGATAACCTCTTATTTTCGAAAGTTTCTCTCGAGCATACAATTCTCTGATATCATCATAAGCTTTTATGTATGTAACAGGATTGGAACGTGAACTTCTACCTATAGGATTTTGATCAACATATTCAATATGCTTAATTTGCGAAAAAGATCCACTAATTTCGCTGAATTGGCCTGCTTTTTCTCCTATATTTTCCAACTTTTTTTGCATCGCTGGAAATAAGATTTTTTTGACAAGTGTGCTTTTTCCGCTTCCTGATACTCCTGTAATAACCGTTAAAACGTCTAATGGAAAAGTGACATCAATATTTTGTAGGTTGTTTTCTCTCGCACCTTTTATTTCAATATAATTCTTGAAAGTTCGCCGTTTTTTTGGAACTGAAATTTCCAGATCTCCATTTAAATATTTTGCAGTTAATGAAGTCGATTTTAAAATTTCTTCATAGCTCCCTTGAGCTACCAAGTTTCCACCTAAAGTTCCTGCTTCAGGACCAATATCAATAATCATATCAGCTGCTTTCATGATATCCTCGTCATGCTCGACCACAATAACAGTATTGCCTAAATCTCTTAAGGATAACAACACTTTTATCAGTCGTTCTGTGTCTTTTGGATGCAAACCTATGCTGGGTTCGTCAAGAATATACATAGAACCAACCAAACTACTTCCTAGTGAAGTGGCTAAATTAATACGCTGCGATTCTCCGCCAGAAAGTGTTGCTGAATTTCTGTTTAAAGTCAAATAATCTAAACCAACTTCTGTTAAGAATGATAACCGATTATTTATTTCTAATAATAAACGTTTAGCAATTTGTTTTTCGTAAACATTTAAATCTATATTTTGGAAGAAAGTAACTAAATGCTTTATTGGTAAATCAACTAAGTCTGAAACTGTTTTTGAATTAATTTTTACATACGAAGCCTCGACTCTTAAACGTTTTCCTTTACAAGAATAGCATTTCGTTTTACCGCGGTAACGAGATAGCATTACACGATTTTGAATTTTGTAATTTTTTTCTTCTAGCTCTTTAAAAAAAGCATTCAGTCCCTGAAAATATTGATTGCCACTCCAAATTAATTCTTTTTGATCTTCTGATAATTGAAAGAACGGTTTGTGAATTGGGAAATCAAACTTGTATGCTTTATTGACTAATTCATCCCTGTAATAACTCATGCTTTCTCCTCGCCACGGGAATATTGCATTTTCAAATACTGATAAAGTGGTATTTGGAATTACTAATTCAGCATCAATACCTATTATATTTCCGTAACCTTCACAAATAGGACAGGCTCCATAGGGATTGTTAAAACTAAATAAGTGAACATTTGGTTCTAAAAATGTAATTCCGTCTAATTCAAAATTATTTGAATAGGTGTACTTTTTATCAGCGTTTAACTCTTGTAAATAACAAATTCCCTTTCCTTCAAAAAAGGCTGTTTGTACAGCATCGGCAAGACGGTTATAGAACTCCTCTTCCTCCTTAACTACAATTCGGTCAACAATTAACAGAATATCATTTTTATCTAATGAATCTGGTAAATCATCTAAACGGATCATTTCATTATTGACTAAAATTCGAGCAAAACCTTGCTGCAACAGCACTTTTAACTTGTCTTCTAGTTTTCTACCTTCTTCTAAATGAATAGGAGCAAGAAGCAACCATTTACTATCTAAGTCAAAAGTTTTTACATCAGTTACAACATCGGTTACGGTATTTTTTTTGACTTCTCTACCTGAAACTGGCGAGTACGTTCTACCTATTCTTGCAAAAAGTAATTTTATATAATCATAAATTTCTGTTGACGTACCTACAGTAGATCTAGCGTTAGTTGTGTTTACCTTTTGCTCAATTGCAATTGCAGGAGCAATTCCCTTTATATATTCTACTTTTGGTTTGTCTAATCTGCCTAGAAATTGTCGGGCGTAGGAAGACAAACTTTCTACATAACGACGCTGCCCTTCAGCATATAAAGTATCAAAGGCTAAACTTGATTTTCCAGAACCCGAAAGCCCAGTTATAACTACTAATTTATTTCTTGGAATCGCAACATCAACATTTTTTAAGTTGTGGACTTGCGCTCCTTTTATAATGATATTTTTCTTTGGATCTAATTGAGAAAGGTCAACTTGCATAAAAACATTAATTTGCACAAAAGTAATCAATTTTAAACGGACTGAAAGAATTGAACAAGTCACAATTATTGATTAAAGTACGGCATTCAGCTCGTTTTTAAAGCATCTATCGTTTTTATGTTTCTTAGCTTGTAAATAAATCCTACTTTTATATTTATTTTTGAAAAACTAATAAAAAAAGCGTATTGAAATCGTTACAATTTATTTTTATTTTATTGATGTCAATCACTGCTTTTTTCCCCGCTCGCTTGCGGGTATGGAAGCGAAAACGTCTTGTTTTTATAATTACTTTAGAAGGTAGTTCTGGCTTTTTAGAAGATTTTTACTAAGTACTTCATTAAATATTTTTTTTTTAAATAATCAAATAGTTATTTATCATCGTTAGAAATTAAACTGGTTATTTTTGCTTACGATTTATTTACTTTTTTAAATTTGAGAGTTATTCAATCGAAATATTATAGCTTTCAACTTGGTCGTTGATAAAAATTTTTAAAACATAAATCCCTTTTTTTAAATTCTGTATTGAATGAGAGGCTTTGTTATTGTCAATTTGAATTATTGATTGTGATTTACCCATCATATCAAACAGTTCACCATTAATTTTTGATCCAGATTTTGGTTGAATATTTTGGTCGCGTAAATCAATTTGAAGGAAGTCTCGCGCAGGGTTAGGATACGCTTGATATATGTTTTCTCCAGCCGTTTGTAAAGTATCTGACAGGCTTCGAACAGTCGAACATCTTCTAAAAAAAACATTATATCTCTTCCATTCGGCCCATCCACAGCTACTTTCAATTCTACATTCTACGGTGTACGATCCTGCAATCCCGTCAGGTTCAACTATACCTGTAAAAAGATTATTAATATTTGTAATAATATCATCTGCAATTATTGTAGCACCTCTAAAAATTCTGTAGTGATAGCGTAATATATTTGGTGCGGAAGTATTGATTGCAAACCGTGCAATATTTTGACCTCTTATATTTATGCAAAAATCAGAATTACCATTTGAATTTGTAAAAGTTACATTATCAATTTGGGGCTGTCCAATTCCAATTATTATATGTTTTAAACTATTTTGACCGCATGAGTTTATGATGTTTGCAGTTAATGTTACCGTGCCATTTGCTACTGATGTAATCGTGGCTTGATTATTAGATTGCGTTGAAATGATTGCTTTTGTAAGATCTGATGAACTCCAATTTACGGTATTTCCTGCACCTGCATTAATTGTATAAGTAGTAGAAGTATCTAGAGTACAAATTGTGTTTGCACCACTAATAGTTGCAGGACTGGTAAATGGATTTATTGTTATGCTGCAGGTTCTTGTTGTTTGTGCTATTCCATTAATAAAGGGAGTGACAGATACATTGGAAGGCAAAGAAATTGATGAACTAGGTGTTAATGTTACCGTACTCATCGATGATGTTGCTGAACCAGACCATCCGCTGTAACTCCATTGATAGGTAACCGTTGCACCACTCGGAATATTTGCTGGTGTAACTGTAAAAGTTCTTGAACTAGTATCTCCACAAGCTAAACTTAAACTTGTTGGAGAAAAAGTGAAAGTTGGAAGTGGTGTTTTAGATATTGTGAAACTACAAGTTGTTTAATATTCTGTTCCTCCGCTTGACTTAAAAACTACAAATAGGATACCCCCAGAAACATTGAAGTCGGAAGAATTAATCGAGAAATTGGCTGAAGCTTGACGGGTATTAGGTTGTACAAGAGTATTCCAAGATGATTCTTGAATCTGTCCCCAACTTCTTTCTATCCTCGAATCTGATGAAGATTTTTGAGTATAAACACGCAAATCACTCAAACCAACTACTTGACCATTAGGTTTACTTAAATTTATTCCTAAATTTATAGATGTACTAGTACTTGTACCGAAATCTAAATTTCCGCAATTTGCTGCCGAAATCGTAGCTTGACCATTGTTTGTATATTGCAAATTTTGAACACTTGCTGTTACTTGCGAATAAGTGCTAAAACTAATAAATAGCATTGCAATAAATTGTAAAAACTGTATTTTATTTTTCATATTAAGTGTTTTTTAAAGGATTTTTATTTTTTTTCTAAATGTATTTGAAATCCAATTCCTATAGTTAAATCATTATATGTAGTATCTGAGTTATATTTTGATGAATTATAGTTTAGCGAAAGTTCAAGAGCAACACTACTATTAAAAAAAATAGCTGAACCTCCTTTTATGGTGTATCCTCTACTTTTATTTGACCCACCTGACTCGCTTTTACCCTCGGAGAAACCATAACTCGTTTGTAAAAATGGATTAATTATTTTTTCGGCTTTTCTAAAATAATATCTTACAAAAGGTGAAATGCCATAACTATGACTATTATTGTTAGCGCCAGAAGGGTTTGAGAAGTTAAAGCCTACCGCCGTTCCAACTGCAAAATTATCTACAACAAAATAACCTAAATTTGGAGAAATACTAATACCACTGCCAGTTTGAGTAAATTCTGTATTATTGCTTTGAAATGTGCTTTTATAGTTGGTAAAGTTTCCACTCCCGCCAACCATCCAATTACCTTTGTCTATTTGTGCACTCATAAGATTAACAAATAGTACGAAGCTCAAAATTAAAATGTGTTTCTTTTTCATGTTTATAAGTTTAAAGATTAAAAATTTATTGAATTTTTTTTTCATAGGCTACTTGCTTTAATGGTTAATTTACTAATTACGTTTTATCAAATAATTTCTGTCGACCCCAGTTTATTTAAGGCTGTACGTTTTATTTATATTATCAAAGTAAATTTAGTTGATTTAAACTACAAAAGTAAAATTTTTTGTAAAATGAGTTTCTTGCGCTACCCAATAAGTAAAATGGTAAACCTTTCATAGCTAATTATTTAAGCAGGCAATCAAGGACAGTGCTTTGAGGTACCGTTTGAATTTCCCTTACGCGCTTATGCATATCCCAGCGCTAGTGTCTTGCTCGTGTCCTCAAAGTAAACACAATGTTACTTAATGAATAAAAATTCAAATTTGGAGAAAAAACAGCAGCTTATTATGTGATTTTCGCAACCATAAATTATGAAAAAAATGACGAAACGGTTTTAGAGATAGATGCAAATTTATTTATAATGTAAACACGAGTGGGACTAAAAGTATAGAACAACTCACAATTAATGATTAAAATACTGCCTTACTGGCGTCTTTAAAGCATCTATCGTTTTTATGTTTTTTAGATTATAAATAAATCCTACTTTTATATCTATTTTTATAAAAACTAATATCAAAAACCATTGAAAAAACTACCATTTATTTATACCTTATTGCTGTCAATCGCTGCTTTCTCCCAAGAGTTGCCGCCAATAGTTAAATACTCATCTGCAACTTACGAAGCTGCTAACCAAAATTGGATGATAGCTCAAGATGAAAATAATTTTCTTTTTTTTGCTAACAACGAAGGTTTACTCGAATATAATGGCTCTGAGTGGGAACTTTATCCGTCGCCTAATGAAACTATTTTACGCTCAGTAAAAGTGATAGATAATAAGATCTATACTGGCTGTTACATGGAATTTGGTTTTTGGATGCGACAAAATAATGGTAAACTTAAATATACATCTCTTAGTAAAACAATAAAAAGTAAGATTTTAGATGATGAGCAGTTTTGGAATATCTTAAGTTATGATCAATGGGTCATTTTCCAATCCTTAAATAAAATTTATATTTTTGATACTAGCACAAGGAGTTTCCAAATTATCTCCCCTACAAATAGTATAACAAAATCATTTAAAACTAAAAATGGAATTTTTTATCAGATCATAAATGAGGGTCTTTTTGAAATTGAGAGTGGAAAAGGTAGAATAATATCGGATCATCCAATCTTAAAAAGCAATAAGATTGTAAATGTTTTTAGTATCGATGAAGGACTTTTAATTCAAACACAGAGTAGCGGATTTTACAAGTTAAATAGAAATAATTTAACACCATTTGTCACAGAAGCTGATTCTGAATTATCTAAAAGCAGTGTTTATAGTAGTCAATTATTATCAGATGGGAGTTATGCGCTTGGTACTGTTTCAAACGGAATTTTTATATTAAATAATGATGGTAAATTAAAATACCACATCACTCAAAATCGAGGATTGAGTAATAATACAGTGCTTTCGCTATTTGAAGATGCAGATAAAAATATTTGGGCAGGATTAGATAACGGAATTAATTGTATTAATTTTCAGTCCCCTATTCAGAGCTATGTTGATGATACTGGCATACTTGGTACAGTTTACACTTCTAAGCTTTTTGATGGAAAATTGTATGTGGGCACCAATCAAGGTTTATTTTATAAAACTTACAAAACTAATGAGGACTTCAAGTTTATAAACGGTACAAAGGGCCAAGTTTGGTCATTGTTCGAATATGATAAAATATTATTTTGTGGACATGATTCAGGAACCTTTATTGTTAATAATGGTGCTGCAAAAAATATATTTTCTGCCTCTGGAACTTGGAAATTTGAAGCAGTACCCAATCAAAAGGGACTTTTACTACAAGGGAATTACTATGGTCTGTCTACACTTGTAAAAATCAATGATCAATGGATATTTAGAAATAAGATTAATGGTTTTGATTATTCTTCAAAATATTTTGAAATTACAAATCAACTAGATGTTTATGTAAGTCATGAATATAAAGGAATATTTAGACTGAAACTAGACGATCAATTGATAAAAACCCGGCCTTTTGTAACTTATGGAACACCAGTAAAAGGTAAAAATGCTAGTTTAACGAAATTCAACGGCAGTATTTATTACGCTAATAAAGAAGGTATCTTTAAATTAAACTCGAAAACTAAGCAGTTTGCTAAAGAAAAATTATTGAGTTCCGTATTTGAAAAAGAACAGTATACATCTGGAAAATTAATTGTAGATGATTCAAATAAAATATGGCTTTTCTCTAAAAATTATATACACTACTTTTCTTTGAGTAAGTTAAGCAGTCAATTAAAGCAAAATATAATTCCTATCCCAGCGTCATTAACTAAATCAATGTCAGGCTATGAAAATATAACTCAGATTTCTAATTCAGATTATTTAATAGGAACCACTGACGGGTATTATATTTTAAATCTAAATGATCTTACTTTTAAAAATTATCAACTTTCCATCACATCTATTGTAACAAATAAACAAAATGAAAGTTTTATTAACCGATCTATTGACAGTGCTGGTCAATTTTTATCAAATGAAAATAATATTACCATTGCTTATACGATCCCTGAATTTAATAAATATGTAAATGCCGAATTTCAATATTTATTAGAAGGATTTCAGGAAAAATGGAGCGAGTGGAGCACAAAAACAACGGTTAATTTTAAAAATTTATCGCCTGGAAAATACAATTTCAAAGTCAGAGCTAAGTCGGCAAACTCAGCGGCCGAGGAGCCATTAGTTTATTCATTTGTTATTGTGAAACCGTGGTATAGGACTAATATAGCATTGTTAGTTTATTTTGTAATCATTCTTTTTATGGCAAGATTTATTCACAAAATGTATAAAAGTTACTATGACAAACAAAAAGTAAAATTAATTGAAGAAAATAATTTATTGTTGGAAATAAAAGAACTCGAAAATGAGCAAGGAATAATGAGAATTAGAAATGAAAAACTTGCAAACGATGTTGATACTATAAATCGAGAACTAGCAGTCTCAACAATGACTCTAAATAGCAAAAATGAGTTACTAACTTTTATAAAAGAAGATTTAAAGAAAGCACCAGAAGATGGTAATAGAAATATCAAATCAGTAATTTCTACGATTAATAAGAATATATCAGGTGGCGATAGTTGGAGTGTTTTTAAAGAAGCTTTTGATAATGCAGACAAAGACTTTTTGAAAAAAGTAAAATTAGCACATCCAAATCTAACTTCAAATGATTTAAGATTATGTGCGTATCTAAGATTAAATTTATCTAGTAAAGAAGTGGCTCCTTTATTGAATATTTCAGTGCGTAGTGTTGAAATAAAAAGGTATCGTTTGCGTAAAAAAATGGAATTATCACATGAACAAGGACTTGTGGAATACATTCTATCTGTATAGGTCTTAAAAATAATTTAAATAAAACTATACATTACCACAACATTAACGTTGTCGCTATCCTTTTTTACTTCGTGAACAATCAATATGGATTGAAATATTCTTTACTATAATATCTTAATCCTTGGTTATTATTCAATAAATTCTGTTTTTTTTTGCATTGTATGTTTTTTGTTGAGGTTGGTTTTATTTTATTAGCAGTTGTTCTTACTAATTTTATAAATCACAAAAAACACAAATTATGAAGGCAAATTATTTATTAATCCTTTTTCTGTTTCTATCTGCTTTTGGTTACGCCCAAAGCTTCGATGTAGGAGGAGTTGTTAAAGAAGCCGGATCTGGTTTACCAATTCCCGGCGTCAATGTTCAAATTAAAAATACATCAAACGGAACAGCGACAGACATCGATGGTAGGTTTTCCATCAAAGGACTTTCCTCAGGTACAACGCTTGTATTTTCGTATTTAGGATTTAAAAATTTAGAATATAATGTACTTTCTAGTTCAAGCACACTTTCTATTGCGCTTCAAGAGGATTCTAAGGAATTAAATGAGGTAATTGTTATTGGTTATGGAAGCCAGAAAAAACGAGAAGTAACAGGTGCCGTTTCTGTTGTTGATAGTAAGACACTTGAAATCTTAAAGCCTGTAAAAATAGAACAAGCTTTACAGGGAACAGTTTCGGGAGTTAACGTAACCACTACCTCAGGTGCTCCGGGTGCTGCACTAGACATTCGAATTAGAGGTATCGCCACTAATGGAGAAAATAGGCCAACAACTATAATTGACGGTTACATAGGCGAATTAGGTTTGTTAAATCCTAATGATGTAGAATCAATTACTGTTCTAAAAGACGCGCAAGCTGCTATATATGGAACCATAGGTGCGAACGGAATCATTTTAGTTACAACTAAAACAGGAAAAAAGAATTCTAAAGCAAAAATAAGCTATAACACTTACACTGGTTTTCAAGAAACTTCAAGAACATTACCAATGCTAAATGCTACCGAATACGCACTTTTATTAAATGAAAGTTATGCAAATGGTGGCAAAAAAATTCCATTTTCAAATGTTTCTGGACTAGGGAAAGGAACTGATTGGCAGAAAGAGATTTTCAGTAAGAGTGTACCGATAATTAATCATGATATTTCTTTTTCTGGAGGATCTGATAAAATTACTTATTCTGTTAGCGGATCCCATTTAGATCAAGAGGGAATAATAGGTAAAAGTAAATCTGGATTTTTAAGAAATACGGCGAGAGTTTCGCTCGGTGCCGATATAACGGAGAAATTAAAAGTAAAAACAAACGTAATTTACACTTATTTAAATAGAAAATCTTTGAATGAAGGAGGCTTAGGATCTGTTTTATTTAATGCTTTGAATACACCGTCTACCTTAAAACCTTTTGATGCAAATGGCGACTTTACTAAAGTGCCGACAACTACTGGTCTGGGCATCGAAATTATTAATCCTTTAGCTCAAATTGATAATACGTACAATGATTACAATTTCAAGAAAATCAGTGGTAATTTTGGTTTAGATTATAAACTCTTTAAAGCTTTTACAATTTCTAGTTCTATCGGTTTTAATACTTCAAATAGCGAATCTAAGTCTTTTGCTAAACAAATTTTATATTGGACAAATCCTTCTGATAAAGTTTTTGACGTTTTAAGAAGTTCCGTTTCTCAAAATGCTATTAATGATAATGATTATTCTTTTGATTTATTTGGAACTTACGCAAAAAAAATTGGTGCGAATCACAACGTAACTGCAACCGTTGGAAATACAATTTACAAACAATTTGGCAATGGATTATTTGCTACTGGATATGACGTTCCTTATAATTCATGGGAGTTTGCTGATATTTCATTAACAAAAGGGTTATCTGCTACTGTTCCTGTGAGTTCTTATAACTATGATGAACGCAGACTTTCTTATTTTGGTAGAGCGCAGTATGATTATAAAGGGAAATATCTTTTTTCTGCAATGATTCGTCGTGATGCTTCTACAAAATTTGGTCCTGGAAATAAAGTGGGTTATTTTCCATCTTTTACTGGTGGTTGGGTCGTCTCTGACGAAGGTTTTTTTGGCGAAGACAAAGTAGTTAACTTTATGAAAATGAGAGCTAGTTATGGTACTTTAGGAAATGACCAAATTCCAAATAATGGTTATATTTCTCAATTAGGAGGGGAAGCAACTTATGTATTTGACGGTATTTTAGTACAGGGATTAGCAATAGGTCAAACGCCAAATCCTAATTTAAAATGGGAAGAAGCTCAAAAATTTGATGTTGGTTTAGATCTTAAATTATTTAATAATAAAGTTTCTGTTGTTGTTGATTATTTTATCGATACGCGTGCTGATTTATTAATTCCATTTATTCCCGTTTCAGGAATTAATGGGACTGCCGCTCCGGGTGCAGGTGCGCCTACAATAAACGCGGGAACAGTAAGGAATTCAGGGCTGGAGTTTTCTATTGATTACAAACATAGTTTTTCAGATAAGTTTTCTATGAGTACAGCTTATAATGTTACTTTTCTAAAAAATGAAGTTCTAGCTGTAGATAATGGCACGGGATTTATTGAAGGAGGTTCATTTGGTGTAGGACAACAATCGCCTTCAAGAATGGAAGTTGGTAAACCTATTGGCTACTTTTTTGGTTATAAAACGGATGGACTTTTTCAAAACCAAGCCGAGGTCAGTGCGCATCCATCTCAATTATCATTAGGAGCAGAGGCGAGTCCTGGCGACTTACGTATTGTGGATACTAATGGCGATGGAATCATTAATCCTAACGATAGAACAAATATAGGTGATCCTATTCCTACAGCAACTATGGGTTTCAATTTACAAATGAATTATCAAAATTTTGATTTTGCGGTTTACACGTTTGCGTCTGTAGGAAATGATATGGTTCGCAATTATGAAAGAAACCTCACTGATGTCAATCGATTAAATTATGTTCTTGATAGATGGACGGGAGAAGGAAGCACAAATTCTACTCCTAGAGTAACTACAAGTGCTACGGGAAATTCAACGTTTTCAAGCTATTTTGTTGAAGATGCGTCCTACTTGAGAATTCAAAATATGCAATTAGGATATTCATTGGATCCTAAATATTCTGAAAAAGTGGGAATTACAAAAGTAAGACTCTACGCCGGTGTTAATAATCTATACACTTTTACAAAATATAAAGGTTTTGATCCAGGTGCTTCTAACGGTGCACCTATTGGAGGCGGAATCGATTATGGTTTTTATCCAATCCCAAGAACTTATTTATTAGGCTTAAACATTAATTTTTAATCCATATTAAAATGAAAAAATATCAATACATTGCCCTTTTAGCAATAATTGCATTTTCTACGGCAGCTATTTCCTGCAGTGATGATTTTGTAAACCGCCCAATAAAATATTCAATCGACTCTGAAAATTATTTTAATTCTAAGTCTGATTATGATGCAGCATTAATCGCAGCTTATGATTTGCTACAAAGTACTTATGTGAATGTCTTGCTAGGCGAGATTGCTTCTGATAACACATTGGCGGGTGGAGAAAGTCAATCTGATACTCCAGGTTTTCACCAAATTGACGACATGATTCACACTCCCGTGAATAGTAATTTGAAAAACGTTTGGGACTGGATGTTCGCAGGTGTTCAAAGAGCAAATTATATATTGGAATTTAAAGATAAAAGTGATTTTGAAGGTAAAAACCAAGTTATTGGCGAAGCACGTTTTCTTAGAGCCTATTACCATTTCGAATTGGTAAAGTGGTTTGGTGCAATTCCATTAAAAGGAGATACGAGATTTAGCTCAGGTGATGAAACTAAAATACCACGTTCGCCCGTTGCTGATGTTTATGCATCTATTGAAGCCGATTTAATTTTTGCTTCAAATAACTTATCGTCAACTGCAGCTCAAAAGGGGAGGGCTACTAAAGGAGCAGCTTTAGCCTTACTTGGAAAAGCATATTTGTATCAAAACAAATTTGCTAAAGCAGCGACGACCTTTGAAAGTTTGATTTCAAAATCGCCTTATTCATTAGTTTCAAATTACAATACTATTTTCGAAAATGAAGGTGAAAACGGTGTAGAATCTGTTTTTGAAGTACAATATACTGATGTCGAAGGAGCAGGTTTTGGATGTCTCCAATGTAGCGAAGGGAATGTAGCTGTCGGTTTTAGTGGAATAAGAAATTATTCAGGCTCTGTTTTTACTTCTGGATTTAGTTTCAATGTGCCGACACAAAAAATAGTAAATGCTTTTGAAGCTGGTGATAATAGAAAAGCGGTTGCGATATTAGATATCGAAGCATGGGCAACTGCTACAGGTGCAACATTCGGAAAAGGATACCAACATACTGGTTATTTTAATAGAAAATATCTTCCAAGAAAAAGAAGTTCAGATGCACAAGGTGATTTAAACCTCACTAATCCAAATAACTACAGGGCAATTAGATATGCTGATGTTTTATTGATGGCTGCTGAAGCATACAATCGCGGTGGAATTGATGATGCAAAAGCAAAAAACTATTTAAATCAAGTTAGAAGACGCGCTTTTGGTGATTTAAACCATGATATTTCATCTTCTGGACCAGCATTAACTGACTTTATCTTAGCAGAAAGAAGAGTGGAATTAGCTGGTGAAGGACATCGTTTCTTCGATTTAGTTAGAACTGGGAAAGCAGCGGCTGAAATTTCTGGATTCAAAGCGGGTAAAAATGAATTATTTCCCATTCCAATCGAAGAAATTCAATTTGCAAATGGGAATTGGCAACAAAATCCAGGATATTAAATCTAATAGAAGCAAAATATGAAAAATATAAAATTAATATTAAGTATCTTGACCATAACTCTAGTTCTGGGTTGTTCAAATGATAACAATGATGTGGATTTAGAAGGAGTTAACGCTCCTGCAAATATATCTGCTTTAACCACGATTACTCAAGATAATTCTGGTAATGTAACTTTTTTGCCTCGTGGCGAAGGAGTTACTGGCTACGAAATTTATTTTGGTGATGGAACTGTTGAGCCAGCATACGTAAATGTGGGTGCTATAACAACACACAAATATAAAGAGGGTAAATTCTCAGCTAAAATTGTTGGTACCACAATCAATGGAAAAAAAACAGAGGTAATTCAAGACGTGACCGTTTCTTTTTTAGCGCCTAAAAACTTTGAGCCAACAATCACTATTGGAACTAATTTATCCATTAATGTAACTGCAAAAGCGGAATTAGAAACTTTCTTTCAAGTGTATTTTGGGGATAAGGCTAGTGAAGTTCCAACAAATTTTATGGAGGGTGAGGTGATCAAACATACTTACGCTGCAGCAGGTACTTATCAAGTAAAAGTGGTTGCATTAAGCGGTGGTGCTGCAACAACTCAAAAAATTCAAAGTGTTACGGTAACTAATTTATTAGCTGCGCCAATTCCTACTATTCCAGCTGCAAATGTGATTTCGCTTTTTAGTGATTCTTATACTAATGTTGCAGTAGATACTTGGAGAACTTCTTGGTCACAAGCTAATCTAGAAGATATTGATATTAGTGGCAACAAAGCTAAGAAGTATAGTTCTTTAAATTTCGTAGGAGTTGAAGCCACAACAACTCCAATTAATGCAACAGCAATGACCTTTTTTCACATTGATATTTGGTCTTCTACTTTTACAGAGTTTAAAATTAAACTTGTCGATTTTGGCGCAAATGGTGTTTTTGGTGGTGGTGATGACAAAGAACATGAAATTAAGATTTCCAATCCTGAAAAAGAAAAATGGGTAAGTTTAGATATGCCATTGAGTGATTTTACAGGATTAACTACACGTTCTCACATTGCGCAAATTATTTTTGTTGGAGCACCCTCAGGTAGTACTACAGTTTATGTAGATAATGTATTCTTTTATAATAAAGTAGGTTCTGTAACAGCTGCACCAGCTCCAAGTTTGCCAGCTTCTAAAGTGATTTCGATGTTTAGTGATAGTTACACAAATGTTTCAGTTGATACTTGGAGAACTTCTTGGTCAAGTGCTACATTAACAGATTTAGCAATCAGCGGTAATGCGACTAAAAAATATAGCGAATTGGATTTTGTTGGTATTGAAACTACAACTACTCCAATCGATGCCACTGCAATGACTCATTTTCATACTGATGTTTGGTCATCTGACTTCACCACTTTTAAAATTAAATTAGTTGATTTTGGTTTGAACGGTGTCTTTGGAGGGGGTGATGATAAGGAACATGAAATCACTATTACAGCTCCTGCAAAAGGGGAATGGATTAGTTTAGATATTCCATTGAGTTCATTTTCTGGACTTACTACACGTGCTCATATTGCGCAGTTAATTTATGTAGGTGCACCAGCTGGAAATAACACGGTTTACATCGATAATGTTTATTTTCATGATTAAACAAACAGTTTTACAATCAGTAAAATATTTTGTCTTGTTATCATTAACACAAAAAATATATAAAATGAAAAAATTAACAATAAGTATTTTATCTGTATTTGCCCTTCTTTTGATGGTCAATTGTCAGGATGATAATCTTGCTTTTGGAGTGCTAAATACACCAACTGATTTAAAAGTAACAACAGAAATAGTAGGGAAAACTGCAGCTCTTCCCAATGGCGACGGTTCCGGTAAAATAAAATTTACGAGTACTGCAAAAAATGCAATTTCTTATAAGTACATTTTCAGTGATGGAACTTCAAAAAATGCTCCGAGTGGAATAATAGAAAATAGCTTTGCAACTCCTGGTGTCAACACTTATACAGTTACTGTTATTGCTTCAGGAGCTGGTGGTGTTGCCACAAATGTTACTTTGGAAGTCACGGTTTTTAGTGATTTTAAAGACGAAGCAGCTGTTCAATTTTTAACTGGCGGATCTAGCAGAAAATGGTATTGGGCACAAAAAGAGCCGGGACATTTAGGTGTAGGTCCGAATGTGGCTTGGTCTGATCCAACTTTTGGAGTTAAAAATTATTATCCTGATTTTTATTCTGCAGCAGCTGATGAAAAGTCTGCAACTTGCTTGTACAATAGTGTAATTACATTTTCCAAAGAAGGACAGCAAATGAAATTCACATTAGACAATAAAGGGCAAACGTATTACAATGGTGCTGTTAAAGGTGGAGGTGATGACGCGTGCTACCCATTGACCATTACTGGGGCAAAAATAGTTACATTAAGTAAATCAGATTCTTTTATAACTAAGAATCCTGGAAGTTCTACTCAAACAAGAGGAACGGTATTAAACATTGCAGACGGTGGTTTTATGGGTTATTTTGTCGGGACAAGTTCTTATGAAATCCTATCTATTACTGACAATCGCATGGTCGTTAGAGTAATCCAATCAGGAAATCCATTTTTAGCTTGGTATCATACTTTTACAACAACTCCCGCAGGAGCTGTAATTACGCCTCCAGTAGTCACAAATTATACCGACTTAAAATTTTCCGATGAATTCAATACCGATGGTGCGCCAGATCCAACAAAATGGGGTTATGATCTAGGTGCCGGTGGATGGGGTAATGCTGAAGCGCAAACCTATACAAGCGCTGCTGATAATGTCATTGTTCAAGGTGGAAATCTAAAAATTACTGCTAAAAAATCGGGAACGGGTTATACTTCTGCAAGATTAAAAACAGAGAATAAATATGAATTTACTTATGGCAAAATTGAAGTTAGAGCTAAATTGCCTATAGGTGGTGGAACTTGGCCTGCGATTTGGTCTCTGGGTCAAGATTATGCAACGAACTCATGGCCTAAATGTGGTGAAATTGATTTTATGGAACATAGAGGTAATGACCAAAATGTAATTCATGGTACGCTGCATTATCCCGGTAATTCTGGTGGAAATGCTAACACTGCAAAAACAACAATTGCAAACGCAGCAAGTGAATTTCATATTTATAAAACAATTTGGAGTCCTACTGCTATTCAGTTTTATGTAGACGATAAACTATTTCATTCTTTTGTAAATAGTTCTTCAGTTCCCTTTAACAGCGATTTCTTTTTGATTTTGAATGTAGCAATGGGCGGCTCTTTTGGAGGTGCAATTGATCCTGCATTTTCTCAATCATCTATGGAAATAGATTATGTTAGGATTTATCAATAAAAATTAAATAATTGTAAAATAATAGAAGGTCGGTTCTTGTACCGACCTTTTAATTTATAAAAAGTGAGGATCATGAAAAGTAAATCAATAATAGCAACATTTATTATTACTGGATTAATTGCAAGTTGTAGTTCTAAAATCTCAAAAACTTCTATTGTTAGTGTTAAGCAAGGCAGTTTAGAAATGAAAGTAGATTCAGTACTTAACCTAATGACACTAGAGGAAAAAGTAGGCCAACTCAATCAATATAATGGATTTTGGGAAATTACGGGTCCAACACCTAAGGAAGGTCAGGCCGCAAAAAAGTACGATGACTTGAAGAGAGGTTTAGTAGGCTCAATGCTCAATGTAAAAGGAGTGAAAGATGTAAAAGCATTACAAAAAATCGCTGTAGAACAAACTAGATTGGGTATTCCACTAATTTTTGGATTTGATGTCATTCATGGTTATAAAACTATCAGTCCAATTCCGCTTGCAGAAGCGGCAAGTTGGGATCTAGAAGCTATAAAAAAATCAGCTGCAATTGCTGCCGAGGAGGCCGCTGCTGTGGGTTTAAATTGGACTTTTGCTCCTATGGTCGATATCTCTAGAGATGCAAGATGGGGTCGAGTAATGGAAGGCGCGGGAGAGGATCCGTATTTAGGAAGCAAAATTGCCGTAGCTAGAGTGCAAGGCTTTCAAGGAGAGGATTTATCAGCCACCAATACTATTTTGGCTTGCGCCAAACATTTTGCTGGTTATGGCTTTGCAGAATCGGGCAGAGATTATAATACAGTTGATGTAAGTGAAAGCGTATTACAAAACACTATTTTTCCTCCATTCAAAGCTGCTGTTGACGCGGGAGTGCGAACCTTTATGAATTCATTCAACGAACTAAATGGAATTCCTGCAACTGGAAGTTCCTATCTGCAAAGAGAAGTGCTCAAAGGCGACTGGAAATTTGATGGACTGATGGTTTCTGATTGGGGTTCGATCAATGAAATGATTGCACACGGTTTTGCTAAAGACAGCAAACAAGCTGCCGAAATGGCAATCAATGCCGGTTCTGACATGGATATGGAATCTAGCGCTTATGTAACTTATTTAGTAGCATTAGTTAAAGAAGGTAAAGTCAAAGAACGTCTTATCGACGATGCTGCAAGACGAGTTTTAAAAGTGAAGTTTGAATTGGGATTATTTGACGATCCTTATAAATATTGTGATGAAAATGGAGAATTGGTAACAATAGGAAAACCAGAATTCCAAGAAGGTGTATTGGATATGGCAAGAAAGTCAATCGTACTTCTAAAAAACGAAAAAGAGCTATTGCCATTAAAAAAATCAGGTCAAAAAATTGCTGTAATAGGAGCATTAGCTAGTGATAAAACAAGTCCTTTAGGAAGCTGGAGGATTGCCGCTGATGATGAAAGCGCCGTTTCAGTTTTAGAAGGTTTACAAAAGTATAAAGGCAATCAATTAACTTATGCTAAAGGAGCTAATGTAACTATAGGTCGCACGCAATTTATCTGGGAAACTAAAATTAATACAACCGATAAAAGTGAATTCGCTGCTGCAATTGCTATTGCAAAACAAGCTGAAGTGGTAATAATGGTTTTAGGCGAACATGGATTACAATCAGGAGAAGGTAGGAGTAGAACTGAAATTGGTCTTCCTGGTGTTCAGCAAGAATTATTAGAAGCTGTTTATAAGGTGAATCCAAATATAGTATTAGTTTTAAACAATGGTCGTCCACTAGCAATTCCTTGGGCAGATGAAAATATACCGGCAATTGTAGAGGCATGGCAACTAGGAACGCAAAGCGGAAACGCAATTGCTGAGGTGTTGTACGGAGATTATAATCCAAGTGGGAAGTTACCAATGACATTTCCTAGAAATGTGGGTCAGATTCCTATTTATTATAATTTCAAAAATACAGGTAGACCTACGATGAACGAGCCAGAAAGTGTGTTTTGGTCACATTATATCGATGAGAAAAACACACCATTGTATGCGTTTGGTCATGGACTCAGTTATTCTAAATTTGAATATTCTAACTTGAAATTATCATCAAATTCATTTACTAAAAATGGCAAAATCGAAATTTCTATAACTTTAAAAAATACGAGTAAAATAGCTGGTAAAGAGGTCGTTCAATTATATATTAGAGATTTAATAGGAAGTGTAACTCGTCCCGTAAAAGAGCTTAAAGGCTTTGAAATGATTGAATTAATGCCTAATGAAACAAAAGTGGTAACTTTTGAAATCAATGAAAAGACAATTGAATATTTTACTGCAAATCGAAAGTGGGAAGCTGAGTCAGGCGATTTTAAAGTTTTTATAGGTGGAAGTTCGGTTACAAAATTAGAAGACAATTTTAAATATTCTAACTAAATTAAAATGAAAAAATATATAATAGTACTGCTTATCTCAAGCTTTTCTTTTGCACAGAACACTGGAAGAAATCTAGTCTGGGAAGAAAATTTTGATGATAAGATCTTAAATGAAAAAAATTGGAACTATGAGCTGGGTGATGGTTGTCCTAATTGCGGTTGGGGAAACAACGAAAGACAATTATATACCAGCAAAAATCATAACTTAGAGAAAAGCCAACTAGTCATTACAGCTAAAAAAGAAGGCGATATATACACTTCAACTCGATTGACTACTAAAGGCAAAAAAGAATTTCAGTACGGCCGTTTCGAAGCGCGAGCTAAGCTGCCCGTTGGTCAAGGAATCTGGCCTGCTTTCTGGATGTTAGGCTCTAATATTTCTGAAGTGGGCTGGCCTAAATGTGGCGAAATTGATATTTTAGAATATGTGGGTAAGGAACCTAATATGGTTTTCACCTCACTGCACACACAAGACAGTCACGGTAATACGATAAATACTAAGAAAACACGAATTGATACTATTGAAGAAGGATTTCACATTTATGCCGTGGAATGGACAAAAGACAAAATGGATTTCTATGTAGACGATAATTTAGTGTATACTTTCCAACCTGAAAATAAAACAGAGGCGATTTGGCCCTTCAATCAGCCCTTTTATTTGATTGTCAACATGGCTATAGGAGGAAATTTTGGAGGTCCAGAAGTTGATGATGCAATCTTTCCACAGGATTTTATTTTGGATTATATTAGAGTTTACCAGTAAATTAAAATCTGATAAAAGTAGTAAAGCCTAATTATTCATAAAATAATGAAGCTTTACTATTTGATATTACTATAGTATAACAATCATTGGACTGATGATTGAAAACGATAAAAATGAATGTCACAATTGCAGCTAAATTTAATATGATTGCTTTGTGCTAGATAGAATTCTTCGATTTCAAGACAATTTACATAAGTTTTCTTTGAAACTAAAACTATTTATAATCTATGATTAGATGATAAAATATATCTGCAAGCGAATTATGATATTCTACTAATTAGAAAATAATATACAATTAAAGCATAGGTTAAATTTGTTCGGACAAATACGTTATTTTCTGAGATCATTTTTTTTAAAATATTGAGTGTCTCGAAAGATTATTTCATAGTTTAACGAAATTCGATATAATATCTGCGTAAAAGATAGTCAAAAGTTTCAAAAATTTCAAAAATTTCAAATCAAAATAATCCAGATTAAAGCTTTATTCAATTTCCCTTTTTTCTTTGTAAATATTATTAAAAGCATATGGTAATCAATAAAAAATTAATCAGAAAATATAAATAAAAGACAAAAATATTTAATAAAATTTAGTTAAGTTATGTTAAATTTTATTATTTTTACTTGTATGTTCAAACATTATTGTATTAAATTTGAGCAATTGTTAAATCTAATTCATTAAAGCCTATATTATAAAACTACTTTTTAGAGCAATCTTATAATTTTAATTAAAAACTAAAAAGTATTAATATGGTTAATATACAACTCCCAGACGCTACATTAGTGACGCAATACATCGCCGGTGATGAAGATGCGTTAGCGATTTTGATAAAAAGGCATCAATCAAAAATTTATGGATTTATTTATTCTAAAATACCAGATAGAGAGGTCACTAATGATGTTTTCCAAGATACTTTCATCAAAGTCATAAAAACTTTAAAATCAAACTCCTATAATGAAGAAGGTAAATTTTTACCATGGGTTATGCGCATCTCACATAATTTAGTGGTGGATCATTACCGAAAAAATAAGAAAATGCCAATGTTTAGAGAGACAGAGGAATTTTCTATTTTTTCTATCATGTCTGACGATTCCTTAACTATCGAAAATAAAATCATTGCCGACCAAGTACAAATGGATTTAAAAAAATTGATTGAAGAATTACCGGCTGATCAAAAAGAAGTTTTAGTAATGCGAATGTACCAAGATATGAGTTTCAAAGAAATATCTGAATGTACCGGAGTAAGTATCAATACTGCGCTAGGACGAATGCGATATGCATTAATGAATTTGAGAAAAGTGATTGATAAACATCAAATTGTTTTAACCAATTAACAATATACTACCTTTTGTTGCGTTGTAATAGAAAACAAATTCTATTATTTTATGGCAAAAATTTACTCAAAAAAATTACTGATTTCTGCATCGATGAAACCAAGTAATGAGACAATTTCATTTTTATTAAGCTATTCAAAAGCGCTCAGTATAATAAAAATTAAAAACACTAATTTCGAGATTATTGTGAATTAAAACAATTTAAAAAGAAAGTTCACTTTTTAAGTGTTGATAAACTAAAAACGCCACTATTTTAGTGCAAAAATGGTGGCGTTTTATTTTTTTGCGTAAGCTTTAAGAACCGTTTTTCTCCCAATGGTTTTTGTAATAATATCTTTTTCTAAATTCCAGCCGCGAGCTGGCGAATATTCTCTTCCATACCAAATAATTTGCAAGTGCAAATCATTCCAAATTTCTTCTGGAAAAATTCGTTTTGCATCTTTCTCCGTCTGAACAACATTTTTTCCATTTGTAAAATTCCAGCGATACATCAGTCTATGTATATGTGTATCAACCGGAAAAGCGGGAACTCCAAACGCTTGTGACATCACCACACTTGCGGTTTTATGCCCCACAGCAGGTAATTCCTCTAGAAATTCAAAACTTTGAGGTACTTCGCCACCATGCTTATCGATTAAAATATGTGATAAGCCATGAATTCCCTTCGATTTCATTGGCGACAAACCACATGGTCGAATAATTTCCTTAATTTCTTCCACTGACATTTTTATCATATCGTAAGGGTTATCAGCCTTGGCAAAAAGCAAGGGTGTAATTTGATTCACACGCACATCAGTGCATTGTGCTGATAGTAAAACCGCAATCAACAATGTGTAAGGATCTTTATGTTCAAGCGGCACTGGAATTGTTGGATATAGTTCTTTTAACGTATTTATAACAAAACTTACCCTTTCCTGTTTGTTCATTTTTGTATTTTTAGCACCGTAAAAATAGTTTAATTTTAATTATGTGCCTAATCCAGCTGTTCCTTGCAAGACCTGCTTCAAAAAACTTTTTTTCTATCTTTATAAAGGAGCTTCCTGCCGGTCGCTCTTTATAAACAAGAAAAAATAGCTTTTTTCAGTCCGGGCTTTTCATTTCCATCTGGGGCAGAAACAGCAGTTTAAGTTCAACTTTATCCAATCAATTAAATAGTTAAATAATATGATAACATTAAAAAAAGGAGACAAGGCTCCTGATTTTTCAGCGCTTGATCAAGATGGAAAATCACATCAACTAGCTGATTATGCTGGTAAAAAATTAGTAGTTTTCTTTTACCCAAAAGCAAGCACACCAGGATGCACCGCCGAAGCCTGTGATCTAAGAGATAATTTTGAGCGTTTTCAAGCTAATAATTATGAATTGCTGGGTGTCAGTGCTGATTCTGCTAAAGCGCAGTTAAAATTTAAAGACAAGTATGAATTTCCTTTTCCACTTTTAGCGGATGAAGATAAATCAGTCATTCAAGCTTTTGGGGTTTGGGGACCAAAAAAGTTCATGGGAAAAGAATACGATGGCATCCATAGAACTACTTTTGTGATTGACGAAAACGGAATTATAGAAGATGTAATCGAAAAAGTAAAAACTAAAGAACACGCGTCGCAAATTTTAAAGTAATGCTATTAATATTTTAACATTTTTTATTAGCATTTAATGCCAAAGACGAGATTCATATGTTTGATCAATTGAATGGATTACCTTGCACACTCGGATAATATCTGCAATCATGTTTCTTTGGAATGGCGTGCTGTAAATAAATATATAATAGTTATTTATTGATGGTTTCTTACTAATTGGTAATAGTATAAATTTAAAATCAAGCATAAAAAACCTCGATAAAAATACTATCGAGGTTTTTGAGTTTCAAATTACCATTATTAATTGTCTATATTTTTACGAGAATCGGTTGATTCTACTTTATTTTTAAATAATTTTTTAAAAATAAAATACCAAATCAATCCAAAAAAGATTGCATTAAAAATAAATTTAGACAATTGAAATTCTTTACCATCATAATAATCTAAGCCAGCCATGATAACGGTGTAGGTTAACCCAGCAGTTAACATTGATATTAAAATTTTTAATGGGTTTTGTTTCATTTTTTACGCTCAAATTAGTTATTCAAATATAAATTATATATTCCTGATCGCTTTAAAAATAAATCACATTAAATCCTAAATTTTCTTAAGATCTTAATTGAATTATATTTTTATTTGGATTAAGTCTGCAAAATGGATTTTCGTTTGTGACTTATCTATTTCCTGACCATAAAAATTTCAAATGTTTTTTTACTATTGGTCAGGATATTTACTACATTATCATTGTATGCAACGAATTAATAGAATTTCCAATACAGTTAAAGTAGTAAATTGCATATTTAGAAAGTTACTTATTTTCTGGAATATAAAATCTCTGTAAATGAAAACATTTAATTCTCCAGAATCACATTTTTGATAGTCGAAAACAGAGTAATTTATGGGGTAAATGATTAATTTTACATGACAAACTTTAGAATATGCTTTATAATTTTATATTAACACTATTTACCTTTTAAAAATAGACCGAACTAATGTAATGTGTAGTCAATATTATCATACTTTAATGGTAAGAATTGCAGTTTAGAGAATACCTTTTTAAGATTTATCCTTCTTCAGAATGAAAAATTAGACGGCAATCAATGGAAGTAAAAATTTATTAATGCACACTAATTATAAGCGCTCCCGACTGAAAATTGCGATTAATTTGAAATTCTGTTTTTTTTGCCCCTGACAGCAGTGGTAGCCCTGATTGAAAAAGCTCTATTTTATGGGAGAAGCAAAGCGACCGGAGGAAGCTCTTGCTTTGACCTAATAAAATATAGCTTTTGATTGAAGGCTATAGCGTATGGCGGGTTTGGGCTTTAATAACATAAAAAAAAGCTGAGAAAATATAAAGTACTTCTTGGACTTTATAAGATTAAAATTTTTGTTGTTTACGCTTGGATTTTAATTTATTTCTTTTAAAACTTTATTAGGATCATATCCAAAAAGTTGGTGTTCCTTGATGATTTCTGAAATTCCTGACGGAAGCATAAATTCCCAACCTGGTTTTCCATTATTGATCATATTTAAAACTTCGCGAGAGAAAACTTCCAAGATTGAATGATCGTAATCGTCGATATCTACTACTTTTCCATTGAATTTAAAAAATTTATATAACTCTTTCATTCTTGGATGTACCTTTAAAGTATCTGAAGTAATTATTTCGCCATCTTCACCAATCATCGGATATAAGAAAACCTTCATGTCGCGGTAAAACAATTTACCAAAAGCCTCTAATATGCCACCACTCAAATGGCGGTAATATTTCTCGTCGAAAATATCTACTAAGTTATTTACGCCCATAGCAAGTCCCATTCTGGCTTTGGTATAATTAGAGAAATATTCAACAACTTTATAATATTCCTGAAAATTTGAAATCATAACCGTTTGTCCAAGAGAACAAAGTAATTCAGCACGATCCATAAAATCACGTTCGTCAATTTCGCCGTCAGATCGAAGGTTAGATAGTGTGATCTCAAAAACTACCAAAGTGTTTTCTTTCTCTACTTTATTTTCATCTAAGAACATTTTTAGTGATTTCTCATACATGTCCATATTTACCTTTGTAACAGGACGAAAACTTCCTCTAAAAGCTAATATGTTTTTTTTGTATAAAATTGCAGCAGGAAGAATATTTACTCCATCAGGATTAAACATTACAGCATCAGTCATTCCGTTTTTTACTAGTTGTAAACTCATCAAGCGATTATCAACATCAGCAAAACGGGGTCCTGAAAAATTGATAGTGTCAATCTCTAATTGATCTTTATCTAAATGATCGTATAAATAACGCAGTAATCTTTTTGGATCATTATACTTGTAAAATGCTCCATAAATTAAATTTACACCAAGAGTTCCAAGAGTTTCTTGTTGCAAACGCACATCAGTTTCTTTAAATCGAATATGGATAATTATTTCATTATATTCTTCTTCAGGTTCAATTTGGTAACTAATTCCAACCCAACCGTGTCCTTTAAATTGCTTTGCAAAATCGATTGTCGCAACAGTATTAGCATAACTAAAAAACATTTTATTAGGGTGTTTTTCTCTGCTCAAGCGCTGTTCCATCAAATTTACTTCATGGGAAAGCATTTTTTTGAGTCGGCTTTCTGTAACATATCGCCCATCTTCTTCAATACCATAAACAGCATCACTAAAATCTTTATCATAAGCAGACATCGCTTTTGCAATCGTGCCAGAAGATCCACCAGCTCTAAAAAAATGTCTTACAGTTTCTTGTCCAGCTCCGATTTCAGCAAAAGTACCGTATATGTTTTCATTCAAGTTTATACGAAGTGCTTTGTCTTTTACGGAAGGGATTTGTTCGATGATTCGATCCCCTTTTAATTTTATTTCTGTATCCATTTTCTTTTAATATGGCTAATATGTTGCAAAGTTAATGAAATAGCTTTCTAAAGGAAGATAATTAATCCTATTTTTGTAAATAAAAACAAAAAATTTGAAGGCATATTTTTTAGGAACTGGTACCTCACAAGGGATTCCTGTTATAGGTAGCAATCATCCTGTTTGCAAAAGCATTGATCTTAAAGATAAAAGGCTACGAGTGTCCATTTGGATTTCATGGGATAATTATTCTTATGTTATCGATTGTGGACCTGATTTTAGACAGCAAATGCTTTCGTCTGATTGCCAAAAAGTAGATGGAATTTTATTCACTCATGAACATGCAGATCATACGGCCGGTATAGATGACATTAGACCTTTTAATTTTAAGCAAGGTGAAATTCCAATTTATGCTCACGAGCGAGTAATCAAAAATCTCAAACAGCGTTTTGATTACGTATTTGAAACTGTGAATAAATATCCTGGTGCACCATCGATTCAAACTAATCAAGTTATAAATAATCTACCTTTTACGATTGGAAATAAGTTAGTAATTCCAATAAATGTAATGCATGGAAATCTACAAGTTTTTGGTTATCGAGTTGATGATTTTGCGTATTTAACTGATGTAAAAACCATCGAAAAAGACGAAATTTTAAAATTAAAAAATTTAAAAGTTCTGGTAATAAATGCTTTACGAGAAGAGCCTCATAATACGCATTTCAATTTGAAAGAAGCCTTAGATTTTATAACTTTGCTACAGCCAGAAAAAGCGTATCTCACTCATATAAGTCATAATATGGGTTTTCATGAAGAAGTACAAAAAACGCTTCCTGACAATGTTTTTTTGGCTTACGATAACTTAGAAATTGACCTATAATTATTTCAAAATGAAAAAATCATTCTTACTTCTTTTATGCGTTCTCGCTCTTCTTTTTACCGTTTTTACTTATATGTTTTTGAGTAAACAGGTTCAATATGAGCAAGAAAGGTATAAAAAAACAACTACTAAGTTGCGCGACAGCATAAAACTAGTTAAAAACAAATTAACGGATGCCGATTATTTCTCCTTACAAAATAATGAAAATGCACAAAACTATTTTGATTCGACTAATGGTGGCAAAATTATCCAATATGAAAAATTAATTCCTGTTGTAACTGAAAAATTATTAGACTTAAACGCTAATCCAAAAGGTAATCCTTACACCGGACAGGATCAAATAGGTGCTAATAAATTCATTATTAATAAAGTAAAAGTACTAAACCATAGATGGATAATTGCTGATTTTAGTGATGGTGAATACTGGGGTGAAGTATTACTAAAATATTTTGTAAATGAGGATGAAAGTATTTCTTACGAAGTTATGCAGTCTTTATTGTATCAAAAACAAAAATAGTTTTTCAATACTATTTAAATCGCAGTTTGCTTCTGATTATATAAGAAAACTGCGATTTAATTTATTTTTGTTCCAACAACCAATTTTTTAAATCGTAAAAATTTTGCGGTGCAACACCATGACCTATTGGGTATTCTTTATAGGTTACAGCAATTCCTAAATTTTCTAATATTGCGGGAGTTTTTCTTGCCCATGCTATAGGTATAACTTGATCTACTGTTCCGTGCGAAGCAAATATTTTTAAATTAGAAAGAGTATTTTTAAGATAATCATCTGCAACTATATCTAAATTCAAATAACCACTCATTGCAACCACTCTTTGAACTTTTTCTGGATAAGAGAGCGCTACTGCATAACTTAAAATCGAACCTTGACTAAAACCTATTAGTGAAACGTCGTTAGCATTGATAGGATATTTTTGAACTAATTCATTGATAAATTTTGCAATCAAATCGCGTGATGTTTTTGCTTGTTCATTATCAGAAAACTTATTTTGATCTGCGTCAAAATTAATTGCGTACCAAGCATAACTTCCGTACTGCATGTCATAAGGCGCACGCGCTGAAATGATATAATATGTCTCAGGAAGCTCTTCGGCAAAGGAGAATAAATCAGCTTCATTGCTTCCGTAACCATGTAGTAGAAGTAATAAAGGATTTTTATTTAAAACTACTTTAGGTTCTCTTATTTTGTATGCTAATGATAAATTCATTTTGTGTATTGATTTGAAATCGTTTTGTGTTTATGAAATGCTAGATACGATTGTGTAAATTTTAAATTGAAAGTTAGGATATGCTAGCAAGCCATTTTTGATAAAAAGTACCAAGTAGAGGAACTGGTTTGATTTCTCCTTTAATAGCGCTCGTAATTCCGTATGACCATAACACTAAAATAAAAACCCACATAGGAGCAGATATCATTAGACTATCAAAATTACTAATAATAAGTCCAAGTGAAATAAAAGTGAGCGTTATTCCAAGCCCTTGCCTGATATGAAAGGAAGCAAATTTATTTTTATCTTCAGAATTCATAGACATTGCTATAAAAACCCCTATTCCTAAAATATAACTGGTTATAGCTGCCGTTTTTCCTTTTTCTATACTGTTATCCATTATTTATGATAAAATTAATTGGTTTTGATTTATAATTCCGTAAACTTTTCCTTGCATTTCCGTTCCTAAAAAAATCGAATTTTTGGATTTTGACAGAATAGATTTTTTTGTAAAAGTGCTTTTTGGTTCTGGATTAAAAAATGTTAAGTTTGCTTTTGAACCTTCATTAATACTGTGCATTTCGATGCCAAATCTTAATTTTCCAGTCGTAATCTTTTCGATGAGTCTGTCTAATGGTAAAACGGTCATCAAAGCTCCAAACGCAGTTTCTAAACCAATTGTTCCAGTTCTTGCACCATCGAATTCCATTTTTTTATGTTCGATATCAATCGGATTATGATCTGATGTGATCATGTCAATAGTGCCATCTTTTAATCCTTCTATTAAAGCAACCCTATCGACTTCAGTTCGTAGTGGTGGAGAAACTTTATATCTGGTGTCAAATTCCTCTAGTTTATCATCAGTCAATACTAAATGGTGAACAGCAACGCTGCATGACACATTTAAGCCTTTGGCTTTAGCTTCTCTAATTATTTGAACTGACTTTTCAGTAGAAATGGTTGGTATATGTAACTTTCCTCCGGTGTATTCTAATAAAAATAAGTTTCTTGTAATTTGTAATTCTTCTGCTAGATTTGGAATACCTTTTAAACCCAATCGTGTGGAAACAATCCCTTCATTGGCCACTCCATTTCCTTTGATACTTTCGTCTTGTGAAAATGTGATTAGTAGTCCATCAAAATCCTGAACGTATTGTAGCGCAATTTTTAGTAGATTAGAATTGCTTAAACTTTTATTATAATCGCCAAAAGCAACTGCACCTGCTTTTTTCATATCATACATTTCAGCCATGTCATTTCCTGCACTTTCTTTCGTTAACGCACCAATAGGAAATAATTCTGTTGCAAATCCCACTGCTTTATTCAGGACAAAATTCACTTGAGATTGATTGTCAATAATAGGATAGGAGTTGGGTTGTAAAGCGATAGCAGTAAATCCGCTTTTAGCCGCTACAGTTAGTCCATTAGCTATTGTTTCACGGTCTTCAAAGCCTGGTTCACCTAGAGAGACGCTACTATCAAACCAGCCCTGGGAAACATGTAAATTTTCTAATTTGAGTTCATCATAATTTTCAGTGTTAGCAAGCGATTTATCTATTTTTTTTATAAAACCATCAACTATTAAAAGATCAATCGTTTTATTGTGAAAAGGGCTTGTTGAGTCGATAATTTTGGCCTCTCTAATGACTAATTCCATGCTTATTTGTTAATTATTATGAAGTTTTATTTTTACTTTATGAATCTTATAATTGCCATTTCAGTTAATACAAATAACAGTGCAAAGATAACAAACCATTTCCAGATTTGATTATCAGTTCGATCAGTTTGTAACGTGTCAAAAAGAGATTTTATCGATACGAATGTTTTATAATTGGAGCGTATATTTCCATTGGCTGAAGCCAAATTACTTTCCGTTCGGGCGTAATTGAAACTGATGTTTTCTATTAGTTCTTTTTTATTGAAAATAGTAAAATTACCTGCTTGTTGTGGATAATCACCAAAAGTCATTTTTACCTTATTATTTAAAATTTGCTGTACCGGGATAAATTGCTCCTCTTTGTTTTTGATAGTCAAAATAGCATCTTTACTCAGTGATGCTTCGGTAAAGTATGGATCATTGTTTCCTATGAATAAGGCGTTGACGCCATTATTTTGATTATAAGTTGCTATTTTATAAAAAGTGGGAACAATAAGCGGAGATTGTTGGAAATTAGAATTTTCTATATTTATAGGTGCTGCAAAAATCGCGACTTTACCAAGTGGATTATTAGTAGAAGTTAAAAAGTTAGATTGATCTTCATAAGATAAAACAGCAGGGTAAGAGCTTGACAAAGAAAAGGATTTTTTAGTCTTTGGATATTGAAAGTTAATTACTTTTTTCTCAAAAACACTGTTATAAACGGGATGACTAAAATTGATTTTAGTGATGAGTTTTTCTATGTTTTCAAGCGAATTAAATTTTATTTTTCCAAAATTTGCAATTAATGTATTTAAATTTGAAACGGAACAAATCGCCGAAGGAATAACAATTAAATTACCTCCTTTTTCCACGAAAGATTTCAAGGTTGTGATTAATGCTTGCGGAATTTCATCGAGTTCGTTTAATACTATAGCATCTTGTTCTTCTAATTTATTATAATCTAATGTACTTAACGTGTACGAATTAAAATTAAATTCTTCAGAGGTATAAATTCGGGAAAGAAAAGTGTTCTTTGCAAGATCACCAATAGCAATTACATTTGTTTTTTGAGCCTTAGAAATGCTGAAATAAAGTACATTATCGTAATTCAAACCGTTGTCATCGATAGTAACGTAACCGTGAAACGCTTGTTTAGGAATTGTGAAATTTATACTCTTTTTTCGAGTGTCAAGGGTAATAGTCGTTTTTGCAATAAGTGCGTTATTGTTATATAAAGAGATAGGTTTAGGATCAAAGTCTTCGCCATAATTTGATAATTGAACACTTATTTCATAGAACTGGTCTAAAGTTTTTTGAATAAAAACACTATCAATTGATATGTTATTGTTTTTAACTGCTTTGGGTACTATAAAAATGGGAGCGTCTAATTTATCATTATCTTGCAATTGTTTGCTGTTTATTCCAATACCGTCTGTTATTACTACAATATCCTTTTTAAATGGTGTTTTGTGTGCTTCTAGTTTCGCTATTATATTATCCAGTTTAAAAGCTGTTGCACTATATTGTATATTTTGAAGTTCGCCACGAATGGATTTTATGTCGGTGTTCCAATAGCTTTCTGTATTAGTAAGCAATGAAAAGTTTAGGTTTTCTGGTGTTTCTTCAAGCAAATCTTGAACGGCACGTTTTAGTAACTCTCCTTTTTTCCCTTTGGCCTGCATGCTAAAAGAATTATCTAGTATGATATACAATTCATTATTTGCATTTTTACTTTCTTCAGATTCAAAAAAAGGTTGCGCAAAAGCAAAAATAATACAGGTTAGCAAAAATAATCGACTAGTTAGTAGTAACCATTTCTTAACCTTAGAACTTTTTCTCGTTTGAATGGTTAGCGCTTTTAAAAATTGCACATTAGTAAAATACTCCTTTTTAAAACGGCGTAATTGAAATAAGTGAACTAAAACGGGAACAATTAAAGCAAATAGAAAGTATAGAATTTCGGGATTTTTAAAATGCATTCTCGTGATAGATTTACTTCATTGTTTTTTCATTTCAATGAAGTTTATTGAATTTTATCAGCGAAAATACAAATTTGTTTATTGTTTTTTGAAATGAAACTCATTAATTGTACTAAATGACGAAGTTTCTAAAGCTTATTTACAAATTATCTTAGGTTAATTTTATGTCTCTAGAACACTTAAGTAAATTTATATTTCAGTGAAATTAGTTTCTAAATTCTGTTCAAATATATGTTTTGAAAGAAATAGTTTTTTATTTTTGGTAATTATTTAAAGCGTTTTTAGCTTTTCCACAAATTTATTATCATGAAAAATTCTCTCTTCCTTTTTTTATTCTTGTGTGCTTTTGTTAACTCGCATGCACAACACAATAAACTTAACTTATTAATTGGAACTTACACTACAAAATGCGACAGTAAAGGTATTTATGTATATGATTTTGATTCAAAAACAGGGGATTTTAATTATAAAAACGCAACAGAAAATGTAATTAATCCGAGTTATTTGACAATTTCAAAAGATAAAAACTTTGTCTATGCTGTTAATGAGAATGGAGCGAATAGCACGGTAAGTTCTTTTAAATTCGAATCAAATACTGGAAAATTACACTTTTTGAATAAGGAAAATTCTAAAGGTGAGGATCCTTGTTACATAATAGATGATAATAAAAATGTGATAGTTGCTAATTATTCGAGCGGAACTATTGCTGTTTTTGGGAAAGAAAGTAATGGCAGTATTTCAAAAGCTAAACAAGTGATACAGCATTACGCAATAGGGCATAATTCTTACCGACAGGAGAAACCGCATGCACACATGGTTTACTTTTCGCCAGATAACAAATATGTTTTAGCAAATGATTTAGGTATTGATAAGGTTTTTTCTTATGCGTATAATCCTGATTCATCTGATGAAATTTTGAAAATTAAAGACAGTATATCTGTAAAATCCGGAAACGGCCCGCGACATTTAATTTTTAGTAAAAACGGAAAATTTATTTATCTTTTAAATGAGCTTGCTGGATCAATAACAGTTTTTAGTTATTTTAATGGAATTTTGAAACAAAAAGGAGAAAATAGCCTGATTTCTAAAGATTTTATAGGTACCATAGGTGCTGCAGATATCCATATCTCTCCTGATGGAAAATTCCTTTACGCTACAAATCGAGGAACTGCCAATAATATTTCGACTTTTAAAATTTTTAAAAATGGAAGATTAAAATTTGTAGCGCAAAACAGTACGTTAGGAAAAGGACCAAGAAACTTTGTTATTGATCCAACTGGAAATTTTCTTTTAGTAGCACATCAATACACAAATGATGTAGTTATTTTCAGGCGAAATAAAAAAAATGGAAAGCTAACGGACACTAAAAAGAAGATTAATTTATGTTCGCCAGTTTGTCTAGTCTTCTCTGAAAAATGAAAAATAAATAATTTAAAAGCTAATCACGGAAAATTGATAACTACTTTAAGACCACTATTTATTTTTATCTTTTCTTTTTTTATCTCTTGTTTTTACCATGTTTCTGTTCACCGATCCATGCGTTTTTTTCTTAGTTACGCCGGGACCGCCTAAGTTTACTTTTTTATTCTTTTTACTTTTTTCTTGAAATGCACCGTCTCCATCTAATTTTTGTTTTTTCATTAAAAACTTAATTGGTTGACGGTCTTTTTCAGGTTCTATTAATTTTGATGAGATTTCTACAGTTTCAGGGAATTCCTCAATTGACAATTCCATATTCATCAATACTTCAATTTCAACTTTGTATTCCTCTTCTCTGGGAGCAATCAAACTGATAGCAGTTCCCTTAGCGTCAGCACGACCTGTTCTACCTATTCTATGCATATACAGTTCAGGCATTTCAGGCATTTCAAAATTGACAACATGAGTAATATTAGAAATATCTAAACCTCTAGCCATAATATCAGTGGTAATCAAACCACGTAAATTTCCTTCTTGAAATGAAGCCATGGTACTTAAACGATAATTCTGTGATTTATTAGAGTGAATCACTCCAAATTGATCTTCAAAATCCTCCTCAATACGCTCCTGAACTAAATCAGCAATTTTCTTATTATTCACAAATACTAAAACACGACTCATGTCTTCGTTATTATGCAATAAGTGCTTTAAAAGGTTTATTTTAGTATTGAAATTTGGAGCCTGATAGGTAATTTGTTTGATGTTTTCTAGTGGTGTTCCTGATGCAGAGAGCGTAACTTCTTCAGGGTAATCAAAATAATCATTTAAAATTGCATCTACTTCATCAGTCATTGTTGCTGAGAAAAGTATATTTTGGCGTTTTTTAGGCATCATAGCAAGAATAGCAGTCAATTGCGTACGGAAACCTAGATTCAACATTTCGTCGAATTCATCAATTACGAGTTTCTGCATTTCTTCAAACCGAATGACATTATCCAGCGTTAAATCCATTATTCTTCCAGGAGTTCCTACAAGTATGTCACAACCAGTGTAAACAATGGTTTTTTGAGTATTAATATTAACGCCACCAAAGATTCCAACGGTGCGAACTGACATATACTTTGTCAATTTTTCTACTTCCTCCACTACTTGAACAACTAGTTCACGAGTAGGAACTAGAATGACTATTTTAGGAGTATGTCCTGGCGTAAATTTGTATAATTTTAATAATGGAAGTAAATAAGCAAATGTTTTACCGGTTCCCGTTTGAGCAATACCCATCATATCTCTTCCCGACATAATTACCGAAAAAGTTTTTTGTTGAATGGGTGTAGGTGTTGTAAAGCCTAAATCATCAATTGATTTTTGTACTGATTTTGGAAGATTGAATTGCTCAAAAGTGCTCATAAAATGCTATTTTGTGCAAAGGTACGTTAAAAAAAAGTATTTCGGTATTATGAGCTTTTTAAACAACTTGTTGCATTTTTAAAATCCTTCAAAAACACCGAGTCCAAATAGCGCAAAATCGTATTTTACAGGATCTTGATTATCGAATTTTCGGAGTTGTAGATCTAATTCAGCAACCGCTTTTCCATCATTTTGTTTGCGATTTAACAGCCCTAATTTTCGCGCTACATTGCCAGAATGTACATCTAGTGGACAGGATAAGGCCGCTGGAGATATACTTTTCCAAATCCCTAAATCGACGCCTTTATTGTCTTGACGAATCATCCAGCGCAAATACATGTTGATTCTCTTTGCAGCAGAGTTATTCAAAGGATCTGAAACGTGTTTTTGTGTTCTATACTGATGTGGGATTTCGAAAAATAATTTCTTGAATTCATGAATGCTTTTTTGCATCGAATCGGCCTGCTGATTTTTATTAAAAACAGCTTCAAGTCCACCGTGGTTCAAATAGATATTTTGTAAACTTTGAATAAAACTAGCAAAATCATTTCCATTGAATGTTCGGTGCACAAAAGATTGTAACGTTTGTAAATCTTTATCAGAATGTGACATTACAAAATCAAAGGGCGCATTCCCCATTAATTCTAACATTTTATGCGAGTTACTGATAATCATTTTGCGATTTCCCCAAGCAATAGTTGCGCTTAAAAAACCTGCAATTTCAATATCTTCTTTTTGAGTAAAAAGATGTGGTATTTGTACGGGATCACTTTCTATAAATTCGAGTGTATTGTATTGAAGAACCTTTTCTTCAAGAAAATCTTTAAGTTCTGAATTAATCATAATTTAAAATGTAAACACTATTTTTTATTTGATAGCTATTTTATTCGTTTTTTAAAGCTAATTTGACATTACAACAAGCATAATTAGTGTTATATCTAATTGCAAAATCCTAATTGCTAATTTGACCATCAACCATAATTAATTTCCTGTCGGCCATATTAGCAAGATCTTCATTATGAGTAACAATCACAAAAGTTTGTCCTAATTCATCTCTTAATTTAAAAAAAAGTTGATGTAAATTTTCAGCAGAAGCAGTGTCTAAATTTCCAGAGGGCTCATCGGCAAGAATAATAGCTGGTTTGTTGATCAATGCTCGGGCTACAGCTACACGTTGTTGCTCACCGCCAGAAAGCTCGTTAGGTTTATGATTAATTCTATGCGATAAACCTAGATAGTCTAATAATTTTTTAGCTTCAATTTCTGTTTCTTGTTTGGATTTATTAGCAATAAAAGCGGGAATACAAACATTTTCTAAAGCCGTAAATTCAGGTAATAATTGATGAAACTGAAAGATAAAACCAAGATTTAAATTTCTGAATTTAGATAAAGTTTTATCATCCATAGTAAGAATATCTTGATCGTTAATCAATAGCGATGTTATTATTTTTTTATTTCTATCAGGATAATTAGGAGTTAGAATACTCGGTTTATCTAAAGTACCTAAAATTTGTAAAAGTGTTGTTTTTCCTGCGCCAGAAGCACCAACGATAGAAACAATTTCTCCTTCAGCAATATACAGATCAACGCCTTTTAATACGTGTAATTGATCGTAATATTTATGTAAATTTTTTATGGATATCATTTTTGACAATTTTTACAAAGAAACAAAGATTTTTATTAGAATGAATTGCGATAGTTGTTATTTTGCTAAGACAAACTATAAACTTTAGTTAATGACAGATACTTGGTTTTCATAAATATTTAACTTTGATGTAAATTAAAAAAAAATGAAAAAATTGACAGGACTTTTTTTTGCACTACTGCCTTTTTTTTCTTGTGCTAAAGAAAAGAATATTATAATGCCTAAAGTTTTAGAAACAAAAAATATGGAAATAGAAAAAGGAATTGAGGTAGCAACATTTGCTGGAGGATGTTTTTGGTGTACAGAAGCAGTTTTTTTAGAATTAACAGGAGTTAAAAAAGTTATTTCAGGATATATAGGAGGTACAACTGTAAATCCAACTTACAGTGAAATTGGAACTGGAAATACAGGACACGCTGAAGCTATTGAAATCACTTTCGATCCTACCGTAATAAGTTTTGGCGAGTTATTAGAAATATTTTTTGCAACTCATGATCCAACAACTTTAAATCGTCAAGGTGCTGATGTAGGAACACAATATCGAAGTGAAATTTTTTGTCATAATCCAGCACAAAAGCAATTAGCAGAGGATTATATCGCTTTGATGACAAGTGAAAACACATTTGGAAAGCCTATTGTAACTAAAATTTCTGATGCATCGAAATTTTATGTAGCCGAGGATTATCACCAAAATTATTATAATCAAAATAAAACGCAAGGATATTGTAGTTATGTTATTACACCAAAAATTGATAAATTGAAAAAGTTATATCAAAATAAACTTAAAAAATAATTGGCATTAGATTTGTTAGCTAAATAAAAATATTTAACTGATATGATGGAACAAGCTCAAGTGGTTAGCATTGATACAAATAAAACTAGAAATTTATTTTTAGGACTTTTGTTTGACAGCATTGGGATGTTATCTTTTACAATTCCATTTTTTGGCGAGTTTTCAGATGTTATTTGGGCTCCCATCGCTGGATTCTTAATGACATGGATGTACAAAGGGACAATTGGAAAAATAGGAGGAGTGATAACTTTTGTTGAAGAAATTTTACCTTTTTCTGATTTTATTCCCACATTTACACTGACTTGGATTTACAATTATCTGATAAAAAAACAAAACGCTTCTTAATTGAGGCGTTTTTTATGATTTAAAAAGAAATCCCAAACCTAATCTTTTAAGAATCTTCTTCTCAAAATTCCAGAAAAATTTAAATTGTCCAAAAAGAAATCCGATTGCAACTAATAGCACTTGGTAAATGGGAAAAATGACAATTAAACGGACAGGAGTAAACCACAAACTAAAATCTTCCTTTGTTATTCCAATCCAGAAGCAAAATGGTTTTGACAGCCATGCTGACGCGGAACCTGTGATTGCAAAAACGATAAATACAATTGTCAGTTGGAAATTGCTCTCGATTTTCCAACGCTCTTTGAGCTTTTTCATTATATATTCTAATTAACGCAAAGGTAATAACATTATCTTAAGGGTACATTACCGAACAGTTTTTGTTTGTAAGTGTTTTGGAAATACACCATATAATTGTAAATAAGATAATTTACTTCATAACCGTAATCAGTAATAGAATTATAATTAATTGTCATCTCATATAAATTTGGATTGTAACGCATCGGCTGTGAAGCTCTAATATTCCATTCCGTTACATACATTTGATTTTTGTTTTCAAGATACGCTTGAGAATAATAGTTCCGTGGTAGCGCTCGTGAATCTAGCCATGTATTAAAACCAGGGTCAATAATGATAACTTCATATTCGAGTTCTTCATTTGTAATTCTAATAGTATCATTTTTAGTTCCAGTCATTTGCTTTTTCTCACTGATTATTTTGTTAGAGGTAGAGCAACCAATGATAATACCAAGCATGATAATTAATATGTAAATGGTGTTTTTCATAATCTTTCCTATTTTACCATAAAATTACAAAAAAATAAACAACTGATTATTAGAAGGACGACATAAAAAATAGCCATTTTTTTAATCCAAATCACTTTAAGTGAATGATGAATGTATTTTATTTTTCAAATTGTTTTCCAAAAATTTCATCTATTGTACCGCCGTTTTTTAGTACAACATTCTAAGCATTTGAGAGATCTACTTTACCATCTGAATTTTGATTTAAACCAAATTGCGCACCATATTTTGAAATTGGGGCCATAATTGCAGAGTTTTGATCGTCACTGCCAGACAAAGCAATCACAATATGTAAACCATTGAAGCTAGAAGTATTAGTATTTTGTGTCTTTCATGTTAAAGTACCTAAAATTTAAGGCCTCCTATCAGCAGCAACTCCAGTGGCCATTTTGTTACTTAGACTAAATTTACCGCCAAGATTAATTGTTACTTAGGCAGTCATATTTTGAATAGTTGGGTTAGTACTATTTTAAACTTTATTTCTATTTAACAATTCGGCAAGCAACTCGACATCGCTCTCCGAAACCATTTTTTGTAGTCCAGAAAAAATCAAGCTAATGGTTTTAGTTATTACCGCTTCATTCTTTCTATTTGGAATAGCATAAGACTAAATAACAGTTGCTTTTCCCTTTAGCTTTGTTAATTGTAGTAATTGTTGAAACAATTTTTTATTTATAGGAGAAATTAAATTGAACTAAAAAAGGATTTACTAAACTAGTTAATAAATCCTTTTTTGTACTTAATTACTGAAATTTATTTTAGTAATTTAATTATTTGCGAGGCTAGCTCAGTACCTATTCTATCTTGTGCCTCTCCAGTTGCAGCCCCAATATGAGGAGTTAGAGAGATTTTGTGGTTCATTAAAATCGCCATTTCAGGATTGGGTTCATTTTCAAATACATCTAAACCAGCAAATAACACTTTTCCGCTGTCCAATGCTTTTACTAATGCAACTTCATCAATAACACCACCACGAGCACAATTTACAATTCCTACACCGTTTTTCATCATTGCTAATTCCTTTTCACTTATGATATAACCATTTTGTGCAGGAACGTGTAATGTGATAAAATCAGCTTCTTTAAACAAAGATTCTAATGACTGTGATACAATTGTAGTTGTTATGGATTGACCATCAAAGAAATCTACTTTTACATCAACTTGTGGAATGAAACTATCAGCTGCAATGACCTTCATGCCGAGACCTAAAGCCATTTTAGCAGTAGCTTGTCCAATTCGTCCAATTCCAACAATTCCAAGTGTTTTTCCTCTTAATTCAGTTCCGTTTGCGTATGCTTTTTTTAAACCATCAAAATTTGTATCCCCTTCTAAAGGCATATTTCTATTAGAATCATGTAAAAAACGAACACCTGAAAACAAGTGTGCAAACACTAATTCGGCCACTGACTCAGATGATGAAGCAGGCGTATTTATCACATGAATTCCTTTGCTTTTAGCATAGTCCACATCAATATTATCCATTCCAACACCGCCGCGGCCAATTATTTTTAATCCAGGACAAGCATCAATAATATCTTGGCGCACTTTTGTAGCACTTCTTACTAAAACTACAGTTACGTCATTATCATTTACAAAATTAGCCACTTGCTCTTGTGCTACTTTTGTAGTTATAACTTCAAATCCATTTTTTTCTAAAGCTAAAATTCCACTTTTTGAAATTCCATCATTGGCTAATACTTTCATTATTTATATTGTTGCGAGAAACAAAGTCATTTGGTTCTCAAAGTTAATTTTGTTATATTATTAAGGCTTATTTACTGCTATCCGCTGCAATCTTTTCATTAGCCGATAAAGGCTCAAAAAAAAATTTATACTACTATCAGAGCTAGCGTTTTCGTCAAGCTTTCTGTTTTTTTTTTATTGCAGTAACTCCTTGTTTACGAGAGTTTAAATTTAAATTTTAGATTCTAATTCTTTCATTACCTCTACTAATACTTGCACACTTTCTAACGGTAATGCATTGTACATTGAAGCTCTATAACCACCTACAGAACGATGTCCTGGTAATCCAGAAATCCCTGCGGCCTTCCACATGGCATCAAATGTAGCAGCATGATTTTCATCATTTAAAAGAAAAGTAGCATTCATATTAGATCTATCTTCTATAGCGGCAGCTCCCTTAAATAATGGATTTCTATCTATTTCAGTGTAAATCAATGCAGCTTTCGCATTATTAATTTTTTCAATTGCTGCTATTCCACCAAGGTTTTTCAACCATTGTAAAGTCAATAACGAAGCGTAAACAGGGAAAACGGGAGGAGTGTTATACATACTTTCGGCCTTAATGTGCTTTGCATAATCCAACATGCTAGGAATCACTCTGCCATTTTTACCTAGAATATCTTCTTTGATAATTACTAATGTCGTACCTGCAGGACCCATATTCTTTTGAGCTCCAGCATAAATAATATCAAATTTAGAAAAGTCGATAACTCTAGAAAAGATATCAGAACTCATGTCGCAAACTACAGGTATATCTACTGATGGAAATACCTTCATTTGCGTTCCAAAAATAGTATTATTACTTGTACAGTGAAAATAATCAGCATCATTTGGAACTGTGAATCCTTTTGGTATATGATTATAATTTTGTTCTTTTGATGATGCAACAACAACGGTTTCTCCAAAAAGTTTTGCTTCTTTTATTGCTCCATTTGCCCAAGTTCCTGTATCAAGGTAAGCAGCTTTACCGTTTTCTTTCATCAAGTTGTAAGGAACCATCAAGAATTCTAAACTTGCTCCACCAGCAAGAAAAAGAGCCTGATATCCTTTTCCTTGTAAACCTAAAAGTTCAAGCGCAAGTGCTCTAGCCTCATCCATAACTGCCACAAAATCCTTGCTTCTGTGTGATATTTCTAGGAGTGACAAACCTGAATTATTAAAATTTAAAATAGCTTGTGCTGATTTTTCAAAAACTTCTTGCGGTAAAATACAAGGTCCTGCGCTGTAGTTGTGTTTTTTCATGGTGTAGTTTAAATCCAAAAAATTAAAAAGCAAATTTCGGAAATCGGACTTTAAAAAATGGAAAATAATGCATAAATATTGAACATTTTATTAGTTTGTTGTTAACAAAAACGAAATAGTGTCTACATTATCAGCGTAATCCCATAAAGCAGGTTTTTGAGTTTGCCCAAAACTGATACTTTTTTGGATTAAATTATTACTAACAATACATTGTATTTTTTCATTTTCTTCTTCTAAACGATTTTCAAGTTCAGCTATGTTTTCATAATTTTCGTAGAACACGCTTGATATAGGTGAAGCATGGCTCTTATCTTCTTTCAAAGTTAAAAATCCGTTGTCAAGCAATTTAAAATTACTCATCAGGAATACTGCTTTGTTGTAATCGTAATTATTAGCATATTTTTCGTAATGAATAACATCTTGATACTCGAAAATTGCTTCAAAAAATGGAACAAAAGAATAGTCTTTTGGTACAAAAAGTTTAGAAACATTTCGACATCCTAGACCAAAATATCTAAAAATATCTTCCCCTAAGGCGGCTAGTTGTTCCTTTGTTTCACTGCCGTTTAAAACAGCTACCGAGTTTCGACTTTTTCTAATGATTGATGGTTTATTCTTGAAATAATATTCAAAGTAGCGAGCTGTGTTATTGCTTCCAGTAGCTATAACCATGTCAAAATTTTCTAATTTTCCATCTACGAAATTTATTTTAGCGACAAATTCTGACTCAACTGCAATCATATATTTGGCAAGAAAAGGAAGTAAATGCTGGTCATTTGATGAGGTTTTTATTAAAACTGTATTTCCAGTAATTAAAACGGATAAAAAATCGTGAAAACCCACTAACGGAATGTTTCCCGCAAGAATCAAAGCCACATTTTTCGATTTGTTATTTTCTAAATCGTATCCAGAAAGCCATTCATCTAAATTTTCCTCTGTTAATGCTTCTGCCCAAGACTGAATCGAGAAATAAACCTGTTGGGGTGTGTACCAACCATTATGAGACTGGGATAGTTGGATTAAATCTATAAATGCTTCAAAAAATATTTCATTATATAAAACGGATGGATTTTTAAGTGAATTATTCTCGGAAAATTGACTCAGAAATCTCCCTAATTCGACAAATACATTTTTTTTTGTTTCTAATGTCATAATGTTTGTTTATCAATTGTTTTGATTGTAATTTTGCACAAAAATAAGGATAAAGTAATTAGGCTTTGGTATAAAAAGACAAGTTTTAAAACGAACCCATGAACTTATTATTTATGCTTTAAAATAAACAACAATGGCAATTATAATAACAGACGAATGTATTAATTGTGGTGCCTGTGAGCCAGAATGCCCAAATACAGCGATATACGAAGGAGCAGACGATTGGAGATATAAAGATGGAACAAAACTTAAGGGTAAAGTAATATTGCCAGATGGAACAGAAGTGGACTCTGATGAGGCACAAACTCCTATTTCTGATGAAGTGTACTATATTGTTCCAGGAAAATGTACGGAATGTAAAGGGTTTCATGATGAACCGCAATGCGCTGCAGTTTGCCCTGTAGATTGTTGCGTTCCTGATGATAGTCATGTTGAGTCAGAAGAAACGCTGTTAAACAGACAAGCGTTTTTACACAACGAGTAGCTTGAATATTTAATTCAATTACAAAACCTATTTATTTTTTTGTAAATAGGTTTTTTTTTGTTCTATAGTAAATTAAATGTTTGCGGTTCTTGTAGTATTTCATTTTAAAAAAATATCTAGGCCTTTGATCAACATTAATTTGGAAATCTTTATTAAATATTATTTCTATTAAAAAAAAAGGGCTGTCTTTCGACCGCCCTTCCTCATACAATGAAATATCTTTATTATAAATTAAAACCAAGTCTTAAGTAGTAATAGGCACCACTAAAACCCATTTGAACAGCATCCCAATATCCTCCGCCTTCAACCCAGTCATCTTGCTGATCAGGATAAACATTTAATAAATTATTTGCTCCAATAGTAATTTTTGCAGCCTTACTAATTTTATATCCAAGAGTTAAATCAGTTACAATTTTTGCACCGTAAGTATCCGTTGCTGCTTTTACTTGATCAGCAAACGATCCATAATCAGCCACATCTTCATCCATTTGATAATCTAGCAATTTTACTTCACTAAATCTTGTAAAGGCCAATCCAGCATCAAAATCTTTTCTATTATAATTAAAATTTAGACCAAATTTATTATTTGGAGCTGATGCTAATAAAAATCCTTTATCGCGTTCTCCAAAAAATGCACCAGCTGGTAAATTACCATTTTTTACTTTATTAATTTTCATATCATTAATGTTACCCACTAATGTTACTCCAATTTTACTTTCGTTAATTGTTTTTTTCCAAGCTAAAACAACATCTAGTCCGGTAGTTTTAGTATCTACGCCATTTACGAAAAATTGTGCTTTATCTACACCAACTCCTAGCGGAGTTGCATCGAAATAACCCGTTAATACAATCCTATCTTTTACATTAATTAAATACCCATCAATTGTAGCTGTAAAATCGCCGTAATTAGCTGTAAATCCTAGAGAGGCATTCACTGCTTTTTCTTCATTTAATTTTTCAATTCCGAAAGATTTAGTAACAGGACTATTATTTGGCGAAAGCAAAACTTCTGTTGCTCCAGCTGAACTAAAGTTAGTAAATCTTAAATTGTAATAAACTTGGGCTAATGATGGCGCACGAAAACCAGTGCTTACTGATCCTCTAATATTAATATTTTTATTAGCTTTGATTCGCATGGCTAATTTACCATTCAATGTACTACCAAAATCGCTATAATTTTCAAAACGAACTGCTCCGCTTATTAAAAAGGCATCAGTTATATCTAATTCAGCGTCAGTGTAAAGCGATAAGTTAGTTCTACTTCTATCCACTACATTGAGCGGACTATATCCTGGAAAACCTTGTGAACCTCCTGGTCTAGGCAGAGTCATTGGAGAACTAGGATCTGCAGCATCATAATCAGGATTTGGAATCGAAGGGATTGTTTGATTTTGAGGATCTGTAATAGGTCTTCTATTGATGTCATAAGTTGCATATGAACCTTCCTCACCTGCAAAAATATTAAATTTCTCTGTTCTAAATTCTGCTCCAAAAGCAAGATTTAATCCACTTAGTACAGTGTCATAATTTTTAGAAATATCAAAATTAGTAGTGTTTTGACTTAAACTATGTCCGCCGGCATCAAAATCTGTTGGAGAAGCATCCTCAAGAGAAGCGTTTATCGTTCCTTTAGTGTAATAGTGGAAAAGATTTTTACCAAAGGTATTGCTGATATCTATTTTCCAGCCGCCTGCTGTTTCGGTTCTAAAACCAGCCGCCATAGAATTATCGATTATGTTAGAAGTAATTCTTGGTGTATAACCTCCTGGATAAATACTTTCTACTACTCGTGCACCATCTCCTCTTGTAAATGCGTAGGCATCAGTATCTCTCAAATTTCTTCCACCAAAAGCGTAAAATTCCGTTTTGTCAGAAATTGGAATTACCATGTTTGCAAAAAGATTGAAACCTTGAATTGCAGCTTCACCAAAACCTTTTCTAAAATCGAATCCCGGGCGCAAGGTTTTATTTTTGTTGATATACTCTGTTGTGAAATTTGCAAAACCTCCTTTTTCGCCAATTGCAACACCATAGTTGGCTGCAACTTTTACAGATCCACCGTCAAATGATTGATTTTTTCCTATTGAATTCCCATTTCCGTTTTGATCCAAACGATTTCCATCGGTATTTGCTGTACCTGCTGGAAAATCACCTTTTGCATTTGTATTAAAAGCACCATAAGTTACGGTACCAGTCAATTCGTTTACATCGTCATTTAAAACGATATTGATTACACCAGCAATTGCATCAGAACCATATTGAGCTGCAGCTCCATCTCTAAGTATTTCAATTCTTTTAATGGAAGCCGCGGGAATCGCGTTCAAATCTGTTCCTGTATTTCCACGTCCTCGAGTTCCAAAAAGGTTGATAAGGGACGATTGATGTCTTCTTTTTCCATTAATTAAAACTAAAGTTTGATCTGGTCCTAAACCTCTTAATGAAGCAGGATCTACGTGATCTGCGCCATCAGAACCTGATTGTTTGTTAGCGTTAAATGAAGGTGCTACATATTGTAATAATTCATTAATTTCTAATTTTCCGCTTTGAGTGGTTACATCTTTAACACTGATAATATCTATTGGAACAGCAGAGTTTACAACGGTTCTTTTTGTATTTCGCGAACCCACAATTTGAACTTCCTGTAAAACTTGTCCACCATCTAAGGATAAGACAACATTTAAAATTGCGCTATCCGCTATTCTTTCTAAATTAGAAAATCCTACATAACTGAAAATCAATATAGCGCCTTCTTTTATTTTTATTCGATAAGCACCATTTGAATCCGTAGAAACTCCATTAAAAGTTCCTTTTTCGACAATATTAACTCCTGGCAATGCCGCACCAGAATTGTCTGTTACGGTTCCTGAGATTTCCTTTTGAGCAAAAAGAAACGAAGCATTAAACAGAAATAAAAGTAAAATAATTTTTTTCATAATAATTTGGTTTTGGTTCTTGATTAAATTAATCAACGCAATATACTATATTTATAACTTTCTGGCAGTAAAGAGGGATATTTTACTAAAAAATCTGATATTTGATTAAAGCTTGACTTAATTGTTGCTAAATGTATAAATTTAGTTAATTGTTTTTTTAATTCGTATTGCAGTAAAAAGCAAGTCAATAATTTAAGGAATATGCTAACTAGCATTTATTTAATCTTATATTTGCAAACTTTTAAAAGTAATTATTATAAACGTGTAGCAGACAACTGCTATTTGTAATCGAAAATAGTATGAAAGCAGGAATTGTAGGATTGCCAAATGTTGGAAAATCAACATTATTTAATTGTTTATCAAATGCAAAAGCACAGAGTGCAAACTTTCCTTTTTGTACTATTGAGCCTAATATTGGTGTGGTAAATGTACCAGATTCCAGAATTGAAAAATTAGAAGAATTAGTAAAACCAGAGCGTGTACAAATGGCAACAGTTGATATTGTTGATATTGCGGGACTGGTAAAAGGAGCAAGTAAAGGCGAAGGCTTAGGAAATCAATTTTTAGGGAATATTAGAGAGTGTAACGCTATTATCCACGTTTTGCGTTGTTTTGACAATGATAATATTGTTCATGTTGACGGAAATGTAAATCCAATTCGTGATAAAGAAACAATCGATATCGAGTTACAATTAAAAGATTTAGAAACGGTAGAGAAACGATTAGAGAAAGTGAATCGTGCTGCTAAAACAGGAAATAAAGAAGCGCAAACTGAAAAAGCACTTTTAGACCGTATAAGAGAAACGTTGCTACAAGCAAAATCTGCTAGAACAATCACTCCGCAAGGTAATGATGAAGAAGTTTTAATGGAATCTTTTCAATTAATTACAGCAAAACCAGTTTTGTATATTTGCAATGTTGATGAAAATTCAGCAGTAAATGGTAACAAATATGTAGATCAAGTTCGAGAATTAGTAAAAGATGAAGATGCAGAAGTTATCATCCTTTCTGTAGGTGCCGAAGCTGATATAACCGAATTAGAAAGTTATGAGGAACGCCAAGTTTTTCTGGAAGATATGGGTTTGAAAGAGCCAGGAGCATCTGTTTTAATTCGTGCCGCATATAAATTGTTAAAACAACAAACTTATTTTACAGCAGGTGTTAAGGAAGTTCGCGCCTGGACAATTAATATTGGAGCGACTGCACCACAAGCTGCAGGAGTTATTCATACTGATTTTGAAAAAGGTTTTATCCGTGCTGAGGTTATTGCTTTTGAGGATTTTGTTCATTTCGGTTCAGAAGCTAAATGTAAGGAGGCTGGAAAATTCAAAGTTGAAGGGAAAGAATATATCGTGAAAGATGGTGACGTAATGCATTTCCGTTTCAACGTTTAATTTCCGAGAAAATTTAATAACGAGTATAGATAATAGTTTAAGCCGTAGAAGAAATTCTGCGGCTTTTTTGTGACTCGCAAATTGAATACCACGCACTGAACACAGAACACTTTCTTTGGAACTAAATCCAGCTTTCCGTTTCAAGATTTTCCTAGAACGTTTTTTTTGTAGGACCATAAAGGAGCTTCTTCCAGTCGCTCTTTAAGGTTAATAAATAATATAGCGTTCAAGAAAAATGCTTTGCACTACAATCTGGGGTAAAAAAATGAGTGCTATTATTTTATTTTTAGTACATTTAAAAAAAATAAATTTTCATGAAAATAATCGCTTTTGGCGCAAGCCCTAGTAAAAACTCTATCAATAAAAAATTAGCAACTTATGCTGCCCACTTATTCGAAAATGCTGCTGTCGAAGTATTAGATTTAAACGATTACGAAATGCCTATTTACACTGTTGACATTGAAAAACAAATAGGTGAGCACAAATTAGCTCACAGTTTTTTAGCTAAAATTGCAAGTGCAGATCTTTTAGTTGTATCACTAGCTGAAAATAACGGAAATTATACTGTTGCTTTCAAAAATGTTTTCGACTGGTGCACTCGTATTAAAAAAGAAGTTTTTCAAGACAAACCTATGCTTCTGATGGCCACTTCTACAGGTGTAAATGGCGCTACAATCGTTTTAGGAATTGCAAAAAATGCTTTTCCATTTTATGGGGGAAACATTAAGGCATCTTTCTCATTACCTAGCTTCGATGATAATTTTAACATTGAAAAACAGGAAATTAGTAATATTGAATCACGTAAAGAATTGCAAAATTTAATAGTAGATAATTTTTAAAGTGGGAATGATTTCAGTTCAATTATATTCTATTTTAGATAATGACTTTTATAAATTCACGATGCAACATGCAGTAATCAAACTTTTCCCAAAAGCTGAAGTTCGTTATGCATTCATAAATCGTGGCAAACATCAATTCCCACCACATTTTGCCGATTTACTTCGTGAAGCTGTTGATGCGATGATTTATTTAAAATTAACCGTCGCCGAAAAAAAATTCCTTGCCGATAATTGTCCTTATTTAGATCCAACTTATTTAGATTTTTTACAAGGCTATCAATACGATCCTTCCGAAGTAACAATTGAGCAGGAGGGAAGTGAATTGAAAGTTACGATAGAAGGATATTGGTATAGAACAATTCTTTGGGAAGTTCCTGTAATGGCGTTAATTTCAGAACTTTTTTATGCGTCTCAAAATTTAATTCGTGTAGATGATGATGAAGTTAAAAGCATTACTAAATCAAAAATAGAAAGTTATAATAGTATGGGGGTTGTTATTTTAGAATTTGGAACCCGTCGCCGATATTCTTTTGAAGTTCAAAAATTAGTTAATGAAACATTAGATACTTTTGGTGCTAATACTTTTTTAGGAACTAGTAACGTGTATTTAGCAATGTTACAAAACAGAAAACCCTCGGGAACCCATGCACATGAATGGTTTATGTATCATGCTTCAGAATACGGATTCAAAGTGGCTAATGCAATCAGTCTCGAAAACTGGACAAAAATATATCAAGGAGATTTAGGAATTGCACTTACTGACACATATACAAGTGAAGTGTTTTTCGAACAGTTCAATAAGAAATTTTCTAAATTATTTGACGGAGTCCGACAAGACAGTGGAGATCCAATTGAGTTTGCTAAAAATACAATTGAACATTACCAAAAAATGGGAATCGATCCAAAATCTAAAATTATTGTTTTCTCTGATTCTTTGAATTTAGAAAAGGTAAAAGTTATTGCTGAGTTTTGTCGAGGAAAAATAAAAATGTCTTTTGGAATTGGAACAAACTTTAGCAATGATGTAGGTTTACCTGCTATGAATATGGTGATTAAACTTACGGATACTAAAACTGAAAACGGTCGCTGGGAAGGTGTTGTGAAATTATCAGATGAAAAAAATAAACATACGGGAACTCCTAAAATGATTACGCTTGCCCAAGAAGTTTTAGGAATAGAATCCTAAGATCAATTGGTTTATTGCTGTCGACATCATTTTTATAACTTTGGAGCGAAGCTCTTTTAAAATATATCGAATAACACTATATTAGCGCGCTCTAGGTTAAGCTAAAAAGTAAAAACCAAAAAGAACAAAGTTAAAATCTACAAAATTTACAATGTCCGATCAAAATCAATATACCGAAGATAACATTAGGTCATTAGACTGGAAAGAACACATTCGAATGCGTCCTGGAATGTATATTGGGAAACTGGGAGACGGTTCTTCACCAGATGATGGTATTTATATTCTTTTAAAGGAAGTTTTAGACAACTGTATCGATGAATTTGTCATGGGTGCTGGGAAAACAATTGAAGTTACAATCAAAGATAAAACCGTTACCGTACGAGATTATGGTCGTGGAATTCCTTTGGGAAAAGTGATTGATGTTGTATCTAAGATGAATACAGGAGGGAAATATGATTCTCTAGCGTTTAAAAAATCCGTGGGATTAAATGGAGTAGGTACAAAGGCTGTAAATGCTTTATCGAACTATTTTCGTGTCGAATCTGTTCGAGATGAAAAACAAAAAGCAGCAGAATTTTCAGCTGGGAACTTAGTTCTTGAGGAAGATATAATTGAGACCACAAAGAGAAAAGGAACAAAGGTTACTTTTATTCCAGACGAATCAATCTTTAAAAATTATAAATTTAGATATGAGTATATTATCAAAATGCTTAAAAACTATTGTTACTTAAACAATGGTTTGACGATCATTTTTAACGGTGAGAAATACTTTTCTGAAAACGGACTTAGAGATTTATTAGAGGAAACTATCAGTGCTGAAGATTTAGAATATCCTATTATTCACTTGAAAGGCGAAGATATTGAAATTGCTTTGACACACAGTAAAACGCAATATAGCGAAGAATACCATTCGTTTGTAAATGGGCAAAATACAACTCAAGGAGGAACTCATCTTGCCGCTTATCGCGAAGCGATTGTAAAAACGATTCGCGAATTTTATAATAAAAGTTTTGAAGCTTCAGATGTTCGAAAATCTATTGTTACTGCAATTAGCATTAAAGTAATGGAGCCGGTTTTTGAATCACAAACCAAAACCAAATTAGGTTCGACTGATATGGGTTCCGAAGTGGGAATGCCTTCAGTACGAACTTTTGTAAATGATTTTGTAAAAACAAAATTAGATAATTATTTACACAAGAATCCTGTTACTGCAGATGCATTATTACGCAAAATTTTGCAGGCAGAAAGAGAGCGTAAAGAATTATCTGGAATTAGAAAACTAGCTACAGATCGAGCTAAGAAAGCAAATTTGCATAATAAAAAATTGAGAGATTGCCGTGCGCACCTTCCAGATACAAAAAATCCTAGAAATTTAGAAAGTACGCTTTTTATCACCGAGGGAGATTCAGCGTCAGGTTCCATTACCAAATCCAGAGATGTTAACACACAAGCTGTTTTTAGTTTGCGTGGAAAACCTTTGAACTCTTACGGGATGAGTAAGAAAATTGTTTATGAAAATGAAGAATTCAACTTATTACAATCCGCATTAGATATCGAGGATGGACTTGAAAAGTTGCGTTACAACAATATTGTAATTGCAACTGATGCCGATGTCGATGGAATGCACATTCGCCTTTTATTGATTACATTTTTCTTGCAATTTTTTCCTGAATTGATCAAAGAAGGACATTTATACATTTTGCAGACTCCACTTTTTAGAGTTCGAAATAAGAAAGAAACGATATACTGTTACTCAGATGACGAACGAAAAGAAGCAATTGAAAAATTGAAGCCAAAGCCAGAAATTACCCGATTTAAAGGTTTAGGAGAGATTTCGCCAGATGAGTTTAAAAATTTTATTGGAGAAACCATTCGCTTAGATCCTGTGATGATGGATAAAAACACGTCGATTGAGCAATTATTATCTTTTTATATGGGTAAAAACACACCTGACCGACAAGAGTTTATTATTAAAAATTTGAAGGTTGAATTAGATGTTATTGAAGTTTAATAATTATTAAGAACCGTCTCATCGCGAGAAAAAATTAAATAATGTTATAATTAATTATGGATAATCTTCATAACAATTCATTATTCTCTCAAGTTGTAGATTTGCTGCAGCAATCAAAGCAACAAGTAGTACGAGCTATAAATCATACTATGGTTTATACTTATTATGAGATTGGCCGAATGATTGTTGAAGAAGAGCAAAATGGAAAAGATCGCGCTGAGTATGGTAAGCAATTATTAAAAGGACTTTCAAAAGAGCTGAATCAAGAGTTTGGAAAAGGGTTTTCTGTTGAAAGTCTTGATCGAATGAGGAAATTTTACAAAACCTATTCAATTTCCGCATCGTTGACGTGGATTTCTGATGATTCAAATTCGTCATCACTGATGACGAATTTTGAGAATGGAAAAACACAGTCACTGACTACATTATTTAAAAATAAGAATTTATTCAATCTTACGTGGACTCATTACATATTCTTAATGCGTATTGATGATTCTAATGAAAGAAGTTTCTACGAAATTGAAACCGCAAAAAATAATTGGAGCGTTCGGGAATTAAAGCGACAGTATGATACTGCTTTATATACCAGATTGTCTTTAAGCAGAGATAAGGAAGCGATTTTAAAACTGTCTCAACAAGAACAAATTATAGAGAAGCCAAAAGATATAATCAAAGATCCTTACATTCTTGAATTTCTTGGTTTACCAGAGTTAAATCAATATTCAGAAAATGAACTTGAAGAAGAAATCATCAATAAATTAGAACATTTTCTGTTAGAATTGGGCAATGGTTTTGCTTTTATTGCCAGGCAAAAACGAATAACGTTTGATGATAAACATTTTAGAATTGACTTGGTTTTTTATAACCGAATATTAAAATGTTTCGTTCTTATTGATTTAAAAATAGGAGAATTAAAACATCAGGATTTAGGTCAAATGCAAATGTACGTTAATTATTATGACAGAGAAATGCGTTTCGAAGAGGAGAATAAAACAATTGGATTAGTTCTGTGTCAGAATAAAAGTGATTTAGTTGTAGAATACACATTACCTGAAAATAATGAACAAATTTTTGCTAGTAAATATAAAATGGTGTTGCCAAGTAAAGAGGAATTGATCCATTTGATTGAACAAATATAGAAGAATTTAAATGGAGTTATTATAGCGCCATAACTTGAGTTTTAAGCATTTTTATGAAAGACGAAGAAGAAGATAACATCATACCAAACGGAGACGAATCACAAAACGAAACGAATGATTCTAACGAGTCAAACGACGAAGGATTTGAAGATATCATAACTTCAGGCGGACAGCATTTTTACGATAATCAAGAAGAAGGAAGCGATACAATTACCAAAGTTACGGGAATGTATAAGGACTGGTTTCTGGATTATGCCTCTTATGTAATTCTAGAGCGAGCGGTTCCTGCAATTGAGGATGGTTTTAAACCAGTGCAACGTAGAATCATGCACTCGCTAAAAGAATTGGATGACGGTCGTTACAATAAAGTAGCTAACGTTGTTGGGCACACCATGCAATATCATCCTCACGGTGATCAAAGCATAGGTGATGCAATGGTGCAAATAGGCCAAAAAGAATTATTAATTGATTGCCAAGGAAACTGGGGAAATATATTAACAGGTGACGGTGCAGCTGCTTCACGTTATATTGAAGCACGTTTATCTAAATTTGCTTTGGAGGTCTTATATTCTCCAAAAATCACTGACTGGGGCGTTTCTTATGATGGACGACGTGCTGAACCTAATAATCTTCCGGTAAAATTTCCGCTACTTTTAACACAAGGTGCTGAGGGGATTGCCGTTGGTCTTTCGATGAAAGTATTGCCGCATAACTTTAATGAGTTAATAGACTGTTCCATCAAAATATTAAAAGGAAAGCCATTTACCTTGTATCCGGATTTCATGACACAAGGAATTGCTGATATTTCTAATTATAATGATGGTTTGCGTGGTGGACGTGTTCGTGTTCGTGCCAAAATTGCGCAACTCGACAAGAATACATTGGTAATTACCCAAATCCCGTTTTCGACTAATACAACGACTTTGATTGATAGTATTTTGAAAGCTAACGATAAAGGCAAAATCAAAATCAAAAAAATTGAAGATAATACAGCTGCAGAAGTTGAAATACTAATACACCTATTTCCAGGAGTTTCTCCTGATAAAACAATTGATGCTTTATTTGCTTTTACGGCTTGTGAAACTTCGGTAGCGCCTTTAGGTTGCGTGATTGAAGATAACAAACCGCTATTTGTAGGTGTTTCTGATATGTTACGTATATCAACTAATAGGACAGTACAGTTGCTCAAAAGTGAATTAGAAATTCAACTTCGTGAATTAGAAGAACAATGGCACTTTCTGTCATTAGAGCGCATTTTTATTGAGAATAAAATCTATCGTGATATTGAGGAAATGACAACTCGTGAAAGCGTTATAAAAGCGGTCGACGACGGTTTGAAGCCGCATATTAGTCATTTAAAAAGAGCAGTAACGGAGGACGATATTTTGCGATTATTGGATATTCGCATCATGCGAATTTCTAAGTTTGATAGTAATAAAGCACAAGATAAAATTGAATCGCTGGAAGGCGATATTGAGCAAGTGAAACATCATTTAGAGCATTTAATCGAATTTGCTATTGCTTACTTTGCTAAATTAAAAGAAAAATATGGCAAAGGTAGAGAACGCAAAACAGAGCTTCGTATTTTTGATGATATCGAAGCTACAAAAGTAGTATTAAGAAATACGAAACTGTATGTAAATAAGGAAGAAGGTTTTGTAGGAACGAGTTTGAAAAAAGATGAATATGTCACGGACTGTTCTGATATTGATGATGTGATTGTTTTTCTTCGTGACGGAAAAATGATGATTACTAAAGTAGATGCAAAAACCTTTGTGGGTAAAGATATTATTCACATTGCCATTTTTGATAAAAGCGACAAGCGAACTATTTACAATATGATTTACCGTGATGGAAAATCAGGTCCATCATATATAAAAAGATTTAATGTTTCAGGAGTTACTCGCGATAAAGCATACGATTTAACCAATGAAACTGCTGGATCACAAGTAGTATATTTTTCTTGTAACCCAAATGGTGAAGCTGAAGTCATTACTATTTTATTGCGCCAAGTAGGAACTGTAAAAAAGCTAAAATTCGATATTGACTTCGCCAGTTTGACTATTAAAGGAAGAAGTTCTAAAGGTAATACAGTGACAAAATACCCAATTAAAAAAATCGAACTTAAAGAAAAAGGAATTTCGACTTTACTGCCGCGTAAAGTTTGGTTTGATGACACTGTGCAACGACTAAATGTGGATGGAAGAGGGGAGTTATTAGGTGAATTCAGACCAAGCGATAAAATCTTGATTATTTCACAATCTGGAAAAATTAAAGTGATAACTCCTGAACTAAGTACTCATTTTGATCATGGAATGATAATTTTAGAAAAATGGATTCCAAAAAAACCTATTTCGGCTATTTATTTTGACGGTGAAAAAGAAAGGTATTATATAAAACGTTTTTTAATCGAAATTGAAAATAAAGAAGAAATTTTTATTACAGAACATCCTAACTCGCAGTTAGAAATCGTATCCACAGATTATCGACCTGTTGCTGAATTAATATTTTCAAAAGTAAAGGGAGTTCAAAAAGAAAGTCAAATCGTAGATATTGAATCTTACATTGCTTTAAAAGGTTTTAAAGCAATGGGAAATCAATTGACTACTGATAAATTGAAACAAGTAAATCTTTTACCGCCTTTACATTATGAAATTCCAGTTGAAACAGTACCTGAGCCAACTGTTGTTGAAGATATTAATGATTCAAATATTCAACTAGATGATGATGGACAAATAACTTTAAGTTTAGAATAAAAAATAGCGCTCTTAGTGCGCTATTTTTTATAGAATATTATTAATTTTTTTTTCTCATTTTCATATTCAGGAATTCTACTCCTAAAGAAAATGCAATCGCAAAATACAAATAACCTTTAGGAACTACGCCAACGTGTTCGCCAACTAATGAGGCATTCGATAAGTGCATACTTTCAGTAATTAACATAAAACCAATTAAGATTAAAAAGGCTAATCCCAAAATTTGAATAGACGGATTAGCATTCACAAAGTTTCCAACAGGTACTGCAAACAGCATCATTACGCCCACAGAAATTAATACAGCAGTTACCATGATATACAATGCACCTTCAACTCCATTAGTCATTCCCACAGCAGTCAAAATACTATCAACTGAAAATATTAAATCGATTAGTAGGATTTGGACAATCACATTAGAAAATGATTTTGTTGCAGTTGCTTTTAAATCTAATTTTTCTTCTCCTGTATGATCTACTTTTTCGTGGATTTCCTTAGTGCTTTTGTAAATTAAAAATAATCCACCAAGAAATAGAATTATTGCTTGTCCAGTAAATTCAGCACTGAACCAGCCCCAGTTTATGGTGAAAAAAGGTGCTTTCATTGCAATTAACAAAGTGATTCCAAAAAGCAACGCGATACGCATAAACATAGCTAGAAACAAACCTATTTGTGTAGCTTTTTTTCGTTTCTCGACAGGTAATTTTCCAGTTACTATTGAGATAAAAATGATGTTATCAATTCCCAAAATAATTTCAAGAAAAGTTAATGTTAACAAGGCAATCCACGCATCTGGATTTAAAAATACTTCCATTTTTTTAAATTAATTGTTCGTAGTGATTTAATCTGAAATTTTAGTTACGGTTCCTCTTTGTTTATTGTCGGAGCCTACTATTCCAAATTCAAAGGTATAGGAATCTTTTGTAGTTGTTAAAATTTTCATGCCTATAGCTTTTTCTTCAGCCATATTTCTTGGATGTAATTTTCGCAATACATATTCACAATCGCTTATCCAGCGTATGGAAGCGGTATCAGTCTTTCCCTCGTAAGTCTCAATTTCGATGCTATCATTACGTTGAAAAACAGTTGTTTTCATAACGCCATCAACTTCATGTTCAAATTTAAATTTTCCGGTTTTGAAATCTTTACAACTGCGTTCCACATCGTAGCATGAAAACAGTAGCATGAAAACAGGTAATACTAATAATTTTTTCATATTCGTCTTTATTATAATATTTTAATATCGTATTTATCTAAAAGCCCAGCAATTCCTTGAGTAGAAAATTTAGCTTTTTTCATTGGATTAAATTCTGGATCGATTTTGTAATTATAAGCTGTGGTAAAATCAGTCCCTGCTAATTGCGTATCATTAAAAACGGCATTATCCAAATTACAATTTTCGAAAACGGAATTTGTAAGGTTTGCGGCCGCGAAAGTTACCTCTTTTATTGAGCAAGAATGAAATTTAGTTTTAAGCATTTTTTTATTAGAAAATGATCCATAATCCAGCACGCACTCCTGAAAACTAACATTAAAAAGAAAATCAACACATTTGTTAAAATGTATTCCAAGTAATTTACAATTTATAAAACTAACCGTTTTTAAGCTTGTATTGGTTAGGTCGATCATCGCTAAATTACAATTGATGAACTCGCAATCCATAAATATATTATTGGAAAAATCGCTATTCGAAAAATCACAATTTTTGAAAATACAATCTTCGAATTCTCGATTGTTAATTCTTTGATTAATCAAGTTTACTTTTTCAAATGTTTTTTGAATATGTATTAAATCTTCCATTAGTCGTCAAATAAACTTTTAACAATTATTGTTAAACCCCGATATGCAAAATAAACTGCCAGAATACAAATTATTATACCAACAGCTAATACTAAGTAATGCCACACGTTTTGTTTATTCATAAAAGCATTATGAATAACCACTGGACCTAAAAATAAGAGAGGTATAGAACCTGCTAAATAGGTAATTCCTTTTGATAACATTTGTTTATCTGTTCCCATACATAATTTTATTGGTTGATAATTAGTTTATAAACTTATACATTAATCCTACTCATTATAGACTTCAATCACTTTTCTTACGCTGCCCTGCTGCTTTAATAATTTTCTTGCTTGTTGATAAGAAATAGGAATTTCGTCCATGATCATTTTCACACCTCGATCAATAAGTTTACTATTGCTAAGTTGCATATCGATCATTTTATTGCCCTTCACTTTGCCAAGTTGAATCATTGTTGCGGTGCTAATCATATTTAGCACTAATTTTTGAGCTGTACCCGCTTTCATTCGAGAGCTACCGGTAATAAATTCAGCTCCAACAACTACTTCAATTGGGAAGTTCGCTACTGTAGAAAGTGGACTTCCTTCGTTGCAAGAAATACTTCCTGTCGTGATATTATTTTCATTACACTTTTCTAAACCACTTATGACATAAGGAGTTGTTCCCGATGCGGCAATCCCGACAACTACATCATTTTCATTAATATTATATTTTTGTAAATCTAACCAAGCTTGAGCGGTATTGTCTTCGGCATTTTCTACTGCTTTACGAATCGCAGAATCTCCACCTGCAATTATTCCTATAACTAAGTCAAATGGGACGCCAAATGTTGGTGGACATTCTGATGCATCTAAAATTCCTAAACGTCCGGATGTTCCCGCTCCAATATAAAATAAACGACCGCCATGTTGCATTTTAGTGACAATCACATTTACTAAACTTTCAATTGCTGGTAGCGCTTTCTCAACTGCAAGTGGTACTGTTTTATCTTCTTTATTTATATTTGAAAGCAAATTTGATACTGACATTGTTTCTAAATGTTCGTATTGTGATTGCTGCTCCGTGGTTTTAATAAATGTCATTTTTAATGCTGTTGAATTTATGTTGAACAATTTGTTCTTGTCGTTATTTTAACTGCGTGAGGGATAGTAGTGGAAATCCTTTTTTATGTAGCGAAAGCGAAATAAAAAAGATTGCAGCGCATAGCCCGTTTCGCTTTTGCGAACACGCCCAAACAAAAAAATTATAAAAAATAGGCCAAAACGATACCAATAACGATCATAGAAACCTTAGCGATATTAAATTTGTGCCCTTCGCTGCTTTCAAAAATTATAGTAGAAGAAATATGAAATAAAATTCCTATTACAACTGCTGTGATTTGGCTATGATATTGTTCAAGTCCTGTAAAATAGTCAGCAGCAAGCGTCCCTAACGGTGTCATTAATGCAAATGTGAGCATGAATACAAAAATTGCTTTTTTATTTAGGCTTGAGTTTAAAAAAAATGTGGTTAAAATAATTGCTATTGGCAAATGATGAATTGCAATTCCTAATGCTAAATTACTGTGATCATGACCTATAGGAAAACCTTCAAGAAATGCATGAATGCAAAGACTGATAAATAATAACCACGGAATATGTGACATATTTGGGTGTCCGTGAACGTGACCATGTTCAGCACCTTTTGAAAAAAATTCTAAGATGATTTGGAATAAAATTCCTAGCATTATAAAAATACCTGCGCTATGGTTATGGCTCTCGCCAAGGGTGTGGTTGTTAACTTGATACACTTCTGGCAAGAGATGCATCACTGTTAAGGAAAGTAAGAATGAACCACTAAAAGCTAGTAACAACTTTAAATTAGTTTTGTTTTTTGGTTTTAAAACCAATGCAATTACATATCCTAAAAGTACGGAAAGTAAGGGTAAAAGATAGTTCATCTATTTAAAAATCATGATTAAACGCTCACTCTCTGTTTTGTGGAATTTCTTCAATTTATAATCGCCAAAAATATCTAGCAAATAGATTCCAGCTTCTTCCATTAGTTCTTCAAAATCTTTTAAAGTGAGTGCTTTTACTTTTTCTGTAAAATGAAAAGGCTGTCCCTCGTCAATAAAATCGATTTCCTTGTATATGTGTCCGTTTTTTTCATAGCGTTTAATGTGAAAATCAATTCCATCAACAGTTTTCATTTCTTCAGGAATCAAGGTGTTTACCACTTGATGCACATTCATAAAATCAATTGCTGCAAATCCATATTCTGACAAACTTTCTTTAATAGCTTTCAGCGTAGTTAAGTTGTCTTCGTCGTTTTCGAAATAACCAAAACTGGTAAACAAATTAAATATGGCATCATACTTTTCTTCAAATGGCTCTCGCATGTCGTGAACCTTGAAATGTAGCGTTTCGTTAGCGTTTTTATTTGCGTCAGCAATACTATTTTCAGACAAATCAGCGCCAAGTACGTCAAAACCCAACTGATTCAAATAGATAGAATGACGGCCTTTGCCGCAGGCTAAATCCAGTACTTTTGCTTTTTCAGGTAGATTTAAATAATGCGTCAAATTATCCATGAAAATTTGTGCTTCTCGGTAATTGCGCTCTTTATATAGTATGTGATAATATGGAGTGTCAAACCATGAGGAATACCATTTTGCAGTTGGTTTTACTTGTTTTTCCGTAGATAGTTTTTCAGCTTCAGACATTTATTCTATTTCAATTAATTTAATTGATGCAAATTTAGTGTATTTTTGCCAAATATAACGATAACAATGCCCACTTTAGGGGCAAAGGAGGCAAATGGAAGATAATTTTAAAATGGTTGCCAAAACCTTTTTTGGTTTTGAGGAGATATTAGCAAAAGAGTTACAAATGCTCGGTGCACAAAATGTTGAGCAAGGAGTTCGAATGGTAAGTTTTAAGGGAGATAAAGGATTCATGTACAAGGCAAATTTAGCTTTACGTACTGCTTTAAAAATACTTAAACCTATATATTTTTTTAAGGCTAACAATGAACAAGCTTTATACAAAGGAATATCAAGCATGAATTGGTCTAAATTGCTTAACGCAAATCAGACTTTTGTAATTGACACAACAGTACATTCTACTTTTTTCAATCACTCTGAATTTGTTTCTCAAAAGTGTAAAGATGCCATAGTAGACCAGTTTAGAGAAAGAACCGGCCAACGTCCAAGTATAGATAAAGTACATCCTGATTTACGTATAAACATTCATATTGATAAAGACCAAGTTTCAGTTGCATTAGATACGTCCGGAAACTCTTTAAATCAGCGTGGTTATAGAACTGCAACGAATATTGCTCCAATAAATGAAGTTCTTGCTGCGGGAATTTTGTTGCTTTCAGGCTGGGATGGTCAAACTGATTTCTTGGATCCTATGTGTGGTTCTGGAACATTCCTTGCTGAAGCCGCTATGATTGCATGCAATATTCCAGCAAATATTAATCGTAAAGAATTTGCTTTTGAAAAATGGAATGATTGGGATAATGATCTATTTGAAGCTATTTCAGATAGTTTATTAAAACGGGTACGAGAATTTCATCATACCATAAAAGGATATGACAAAGCGCCAAGTGCGGTTCAAAAAGCAAAAGATAATATAAAGAATGCCAATTTAGAGGACTATATTTCAATTGAAGAAGATAACTTTTTTGATACTTCAAAAAGATCAGAGGAAAAATTGCATATTGTATTTAACCCACCCTATGATGAGCGTTTAGATATTCACATGGAGGAATTTTATAAAAATATTGGAGATACTTTAAAGAAAAATTACCCAGCTACTAATGCATGGATGATCACGGCAAATCTAGAAGCATTAAAGTATGTTGGATTAAAACCTTCGAGAAAAATTAAACTTTTCAATGCTGGATTAGAAGCGCGATTGGTAAAATACGAGATGTACGAAGGTAGTAAGAGAACTAAATTTTCTGCCGAAGCTCGTGCAGAGACCGCAAATAAAATAATAGAGGTAAATACGATCAATAATTCAGATAACACGCTATAGATTTATCCTAAAAAAATGTGATTAACACAATTATAATCAACTATCAAAATGAGCAAATTACAAATAAGAGCATTTATATATCAACTAGGTTGTTTTGCAATATTATTTATTTCTGCTAGATATTTAGTGGCCTATTATACGCCTTTAACAGGTTATTGGATACCAATATCGGCATTTTTTATTGGAACAATCCTGTCTCCTAAATTTCAAGCTATTAAAACGAAAGACGGCGAGAAGTTCTTTATGAAATGGATTTTTATGAAAGGCGTCAGGGAAATAGAGTAGTTTTTTTAATTAGAAAATTACTGATTTAGATAATCAGGTTATCGGACAAGATAAATCATCCCTATCACTTTATTTTTATAGACAATTTAGTTTAAAATTTAAAAAGAGATAATTTTTTAAAAATCATCTCTTTTTTTTATGCTGTTTTGTTTTTATTTTCTAAATGACAAAACGTATGAACTCCCTATCGTTGATTGAAAAATATCATCTTTTAAATTTACATATTTTCTTATTTCTTAATTTTCTCATCGACTACTTTAGCAACCGCCTTGGCTTTCTTTTTATAAATTGGTACAAAATAAGTTACTGTGTAATTTAAACCAACACCAAAACTACCATCATAAGTTCTATTAAAACCTGGAATGTATAAATTTGAAAAATTTTCAGGTTCTTTATTACTTACTAAACGATTTAATCGAAGGCTGAAACCTACAAACACATTATTAAATACTTTAGCTTTTATACCAGCAACTACTTCAATCCAGCTGGCTGATAAACCGTCAAACTTTTGACCTGATTGAATTATTGGAGTTTCTTGGAAATAAGGATTTGCATTGTAAATTCGGTAATTATTAAGTTCTTGATTAAAAGTACTAAAACCGTAACGCAAACCTATTGAAATAATATTTTCCATATTCAACCAGTTTTGATAGCCATTGTAATCAAATCCAGCTTTTAAGTAAGATCCTTTTGTGGTAAAATTTACTCGGTCGTCTTCCGTAGTTTTATTTTCATTGCCTATTTCAGCTGCTAAGAAGTATTTTTTAGTCAATCTATAATCTCCCACTAACTCTAAACCTTTATAATTACTGTCGTACAAACCACGTGTAAGCTTATATAAATCTAAACCTACACGCAAACCATAACGATCTGTTTTTTGAAAGATGGAGTCCTTTTTTTTTATAATTGTATCAGTATTTACCAAGGTTAAAGGAGCTGCAGGAATCTGCTGTTCTTTCTCGAAAATCGGAGGAGCACTTGTTTCTTTTACACTATTTTTTATTGGTTTTACTTTTGGACTGGTTTCTTGCGAATAGCCAAGAGTTATCGATAATATCAGAACAAAACTAAAAAAAGATCTTGATGTGTGTTTCATTTTCGCTGTCTATATTATTTTTTTCAACTGATATAAATTTGATCCATTTTTGGTTAGCAGCAATAGGATCAGTATGTGTGTATGGATTTATAGGGTCTAACGTAAAAACTGTTTTATAACCACAGGCTCGAGAAACAAAAAGCTCCTGAGTGCTATAATCAAATTTTATAATATCTTCATCAACTAATACTGGATTTGAATTACCAGAATTTAAAGTTAAACTAAAAGTTGTCGTGGTTCCAACAGTTTTTAGCGGAAGTGCTATAGAATTTAAATTAGTTATTTCTGAGCCGTTAATTAATACTCCGCTTGTCATTCCTTCTCCAACAACTTTTAGATTTGTGACGTTTTTTAAAATTGAAGGATTCAAAAAGTCATAAAAACTAATTACTAATCTCGGAGTTGTTGGTGTATTAGCATCACAAATATCATCTTTCTCACAGCTGGAAAAAGAGAGCGCTATTACAAATATTATCAAAATTACTTTTTTCATAATGTCTTTATTCAGTGCTCTGCGGTTAATTATCAGTTATCAGTTATCCGTTATCCGTTATCCGTTATCCGCTATCCGTTATCTGTTATTCGTTATCGGTTTTATTATAGTGAACGCTGCTTACTATTTTCTTCTTTCTAGTAGAACTACATTTTCAACGTGATGCGTTTGTGGAAACATATCAACTGGGCGTACGCGAGTTACTTTATATTTCTCATCCATCAAAGCCAAATCCCTTGCTTGAGTAGCTGAGTTGCAACTCACATAAACTACTTTTTCAGGAGCAATTTTCATAATTTGTTCAATAACGTCTTTATGCATTCCGTCTCTTGGTGGGTCTGTTATGATAACATCCGGATGTCCATGTTGAGCAATGAAATCGTCATTGAAGACCACTTTCATATCACCTACATAGAACTCACAATTTGTAATGTCATTGCGCTCAGCGTTGAGTTTTGCATCTTTAATTGCTTCAGGAACACTTTCTACACCTATTACTTTTTTAGCTTTTTTTGAGACAAACTGTGCAATTGTTCCTGTTCCTGTGTATAAATCGTAAACAATTTCATTACCCGTTAATCCTGCAAAATCTCTCGTTATTTTATATAATTCGTAGGCTTGATCTGAATTGGTTTGGTAAAAAGATTTAGCATTGATACTAAATTTCAACCCTTCCATTTCTTCAAGTATGTAATCTCTTCCTTTATACAATTTTATATCAGTGTCGTATAAAGTATCATTTGCTTTATTGTTGATGACATATTGTAATGAAGTAATTTGAGGAAACTTCTCGTATAAATGATTTAAAAGTAATTCTCTTTTTACTTTATCATTTTCGAAAAATTGAATCAAAACCATTATTTCTCCTGTAGAAGCTGTTCTAAGCATCAAAGTTCTCAGCAAACCTTCATGTGCTCTAGGATTAAAAAATGTCAAGCCATGCACATTTGCAAAATCGCGAACTTCGTTTCTAATTGCATTAGAAGGATCTTCTTGTAAATGACACTTAGTGATGTCAAGAATTTTATCCCACATTTTCGGAATATGAAAACCAAGGGCATTTCTATTTCCTAAATCTTCAGTACTACCAATCTCAGCTTCTGTTAACCAACGGCTGTTAGAAAAAGAAAACTCCATTTTATTTCTATAGAAAAACTGTTTCTCTGAACCTAAAATAGGCTCAAATTCTGGTAATTCTACTTTTCCAATTCGTTGTAAGTGATTCAAAACCTCGTTTTGCTTATAATACAGTTGTTGACTATATTTCATATTTTGCCATTTGCAACCACCGCAAACTCCAAAATGTTGACAAATAGGTTCTATTCTATGTTCAGAAAATTCATGAAAATGAATCGCTTTCCCTTCGTAATAGGCCTTGCGCTTTTTAAAAGTTTGCACATCTACCACATCGCCAGGAACGACATTTGGAATGAAAATTACTTTTCCATCGGGAGCTTTAGCTACCGAAACGCCTTTTGCACCAGCATCAAGGACTTTTATTTGATGAAAGACAACTTTGTCTGTATTTTTCTTAGCCATGTCGCAAAAATAAACTTTTGGTTGGTTTAATAAATTCAAATTTTAAAATATTTTTAAAAACTATTCTTTTTCGTTGTGCCTCATCCTGCTTTTCACTACTAATCCTCGTTTCATAATCCTAAAATCGGCGATAAAAGGAGCTTCCTGCGGTTGTTCTTTTCTCACACGATTTTTTAGGCTTATGCTACTGCGGGTTATCCGCTTCAATCAGGGGCAAGGAAGTTGTCTTTAAAATTATTATCACTTTTTTTTAGATTTATACAAAGACTTAGAACACTCTTTTACTACTTGTATCATTTAACTCGTAATTTTATCGTTCAAAGAAAATTGCTTTGAAGAGAAGAGAATAACCAATGTTTACATTCAATAATGTTAATACAGTTTACAACAATATAAACGTTTTAAGGTAAAAATTATATAAACATTGAAAAGTAGAAAATATTTAAAGATAAATCAGTTTATGAGTTCAGTTAATTAAGTATTTTTAACGTAATGAAAGAAAACAATGAGAATTATATTGGACTTTTTATACCGGATGAAGATTCACTTGTAAAATCGCTCGTTCAACTTACTACTTCGATTGAAAGTGGGTCGTGGATATTTATTTCAGATGAAAGACCTCGTAAAAAAGTGAAAGCACTATTTAAAAAAGGTTCTGTTACTGTAAATGAGGGACAAATTTTGCTATCATCTCAATTTAAACTTCGGGAACCAGTTGTTCGAGCTAGACCGGTTATTGACGCATTAGCAGAAATGGTTAAAATAACTAAAAGTCATAACTTACTAATTTTTGTAGAGATGACATGGGCGGTTCGCACACCTTCTGGGGATATTTATCTTAGAGAACTACAAGGTGCATTTCAAGATTTTCTCAATAAAAATCCGCAATGTACTATTGTTTGTATCTATAATGAGTCCATATTGCTTGATGATCAATTATTGATAGGGTTAGCTTCACATCCGTTGATTTATGCAACGAATAAACTAAAAGTTAATCCCTACTATTTGCCACCCCACATACAAATACATAATCGCATACGGGAACGCTTTGATTATTTATTAGGTAATGTTGATGAAAATCATAAAGCATTATTATCTAATAAAAATAATTCGACATTCGAAAAATCCTATTCTCAAGAAAGAACTCTTTTAACAAATATTTCTAAAAGCGACGAAGGTCGTTGGAAAATAAGGTGTTTTGGTGAATTGCGAATTTATCGTGAAAATGGTGAATTAATAAACTGGAATACAAAATCAGGTGCTACTAAAAAACTTAAAGCTGTTTTTGCCTATCTTTTATTAAAAGGTAAAAAAGGAGCATCAGGAGAACAAATAGCCGATTTATTATGGCCAGATGCTGAAACGACGGAAATAGCTATGAATCGATTTTATCATTCTATTCGTTTTTTGCGTCAAGTACTAGGTGGCGATAGTAGCTTAGGGAAAGACGATTCATTTATTATAAACCAAAATTCTATTTATTACTTGCAGTTACCTTATGATAGTTGGATTGATTTGCCAATGTTTCGAGAATTATGTGTCAAAGGTAAAATGCATGCACAAAACGACGAATTGGAACAAGCAAAAGTTTGTTATACATCAGCTGAGCGACTGTATTCAGGACAATTATTTGAGGATATACCACTGAAATATACTGAAAATGGTGATGATGATTGGTGCTGGAGCAAACGCTTTTGGTACAAAGAAATGTATCAAAAGCTTCTTTATAGTTTAGCCTCCCTAAATAGAAAATTAGAGGAGTATGCCGCTGCTATCTCCTACGCAGATCGAGCTTTAGCTGAGGATCCTAATTTAGAAGAAGCGCACAAGGAAAAAATGTTAGCTTTAGCATCTTTAAAGCGATATGATGCTTTAAATAGACAATTTAAAGTATACACTGAATCTCTGAAGAAATTTAATTTAGGAACACCCTCTCAGGCGCTCAAAGATTTGTACAATGATTTAATTCGCAATACGCAATATTAATTTATTTTGATAATATTTAAAACGTATTAAAATTATATTTTGAATAATTAATAATAAAAGTGTTAATCCTGTAGTATTTTAATGATTAATACCTTTTAAAATAATGAAGTATGTTTTTTTTATTTAAAAAATTAATTTCCTATCTCTAAAACCAAAGATAAACCAAAGAAACTGCTTTTATGTTTGTTGTATAATTTATAAATCTTTAATTATGCAAGCACCTTCAGGTTGTCCATTTATGAATAAGGAAGAGTTCAATCCCTTTGATTTATCAAATCCATTTCCACAATATAAAGAATTTCGAGAAGAGAAGCCTGTTTTTTTTAGTGGAGAATTAGGGTATTATGTTGTTTCTAGATATGAAGATGTAAAAGCAGTATTTAGTAATTGGAAAACATATACCTCGCAGAATGCGCAGTCTCCTTTTAAGCCCATTTCGCCTGTTGCTAAGGCACTTATGGAAGAGCAAGGACTTGTAGGTCTTTCTGGATTATCGGGACGTATTCCGCCAGATCATACTAGAATTCGCCGTATTGTTAGCATGGCATTCAGCTTAAAGCGAATTAAAAAATTAGAACCAAAAATAAGAGATCTTGCGATTGAAATGATCACTAAATTTAAAGACGATGGCGAAGCCGAAATTGTAAAGCAATTGGCTTATGATTTACCAGCATTGGTTATTTTTATGTTACTCGGCGTTCCTGAAAATGACGTGCAAAAAGTAAAGAGTTGGGCAGAAAGCCGCCTCCTAATGACATGGGGAAATTTATCCGATGAAGATCAATTAATTCATGCCCAAAACATGATAAACTACTGGAACTATTGTCAAGAAATGGTTGCCTTACGAAAAGTAAATCCTACTGATGATTTACCGGGAGATTTAATCCGCTTACAAGAGGAAGGACACGAAATAACTGATCATGAAATTGCCACAATATGTTACAGTCAGTTGTTTGCAGGTCACGAAACCACAACAACATTAATCACGAATGGTACCAGAGAATTATTAGCACATCCAGAAAGTTGGAAAGCAATTTGTGAGCATCCAGAACTTATACCAAACGCAATTGAAGAGGTTTTGAGATATTCGCCATCAATAGTTTCTTGGCGACGACGCGCTTTAGAAGACAGTGTAATAGGCGGTGTAGAAATTCCTGCTAATTCAAATCTTTTATTATTAATGGGCTCTGCAAATAGGGATGAGAGTAATTTTGATGACGGTGAGCAATTTGATATTCAACGAGAAAATTCTAAAGATCATCTCTCTTTTGGTTACGGAATCCACTTTTGTTTGGGTTCTCCATTAGCTAAATTAGAATTTAAAACGGTGTTAGAAGAACTGACAAGATTAGTTCCAACAATGAAATTGAAAGAAAATCAAGAATTCAAGTTTGCAGAAAACACCTCTTTTAGAGCTCCAACTGCATTAGAAGTAAAGTGGTAATTATAAAAAAACAATAAAAAGACAGTTATGAAATATACGTTATTTTTTAAAGAAGCAAAACCAGAAGAGTACATTTTACTAGGAGGAAAAGGAGCTAGTTTAGCAAGCATGAGTGCAGCAGATTTTCCCGTACCAATGGGTTTTTCTGTAACGACACATGCTTACTCAAAATTTTTAGAAGAAGGTAAATTATTAGATGTTATTTTAGAAAAAGTGAGTTGCATCGATTGTACAAATACAGATCAATTGGAGTCTAATTCTGCTGAAATCCGTCAGTTAATTTTAGATAAACCGCTTCCAAATGATGTGGAAATTGCCATAAAAGATTCTTATAAACAACTTTGTGAAAAGGCTGGAATTCCAAATGCTTTGCCAGTTGCGGTTCGTTCAAGTGCTACTGCAGAGGATTTACCGGATGCAAGTTTTGCGGGTCAGCAAGATACGTACTTGTGGATTGTAGGTGAGGACGAAGTGCTGAAAAATGTGCGCAAATGCTGGGCAAGTTTATTTACTGCAAGAGCCATTAACTACCGTAAAAATCAAAATATTGATGAAACGGAATTGCTGATGAGTGTGGTGATTCAAAAAATGGTCAATGCCCGTACTGCGGGAGTTGCAATGACGATGAATCCAATTAATGGTGACCGCTCTAAAATTGTGATTGACTCTTCTTGGGGTTTAGGTGAGGCTGTTGTTTCTGGCGAAGTTACACCGGATAATTTCCTTGTGGACAAAATAATGTTACAAATAATTGTTTCAAACATCCAAGAAAAAAATATCGAGCATGTACCAGATATGTTTAACAAATGCGTGGTTATTAGAGAAATTGAAACAGAAAGAGCTAAAGAACCAAGTTTATCCGAAGAGGAAGTAATTGAAATTTGTAAAATTTCAAAAATTATTGAAAAGCATTATAAATGTCCGCAAGATATTGAATGGGCAATAGATGCTGATCTTCCAGAGGGCGAGAATGTAACCTTACTTCAAAGCAGACCAGAAACAGTGTGGTCTCAAAAAACAATCGAACGAAAAGCGCTTACGGGAATGGAAGGTATCATTGATACGCTTATGAATCCTATTGGCACAAAAAAATAAAATTGCTATTAACAAACCAAAAATATAAAAATTATGTCAACAAAAGCATTTATTAGTCCTTATGACCATAAAGCACCTGAAGGCGCTGAAGGCTGGAAAGAATTGTATCCTTATTACATGACGTTTCATGATAATTTGAAAGAAAACGAAGAAGCAAAATTTTTCTTTTGTGATTCACAACACTGGCCAAATGTTTTCAAACCATTTGATGCGTTAACAGTAGAGTTTTCTGTAAAATGTTTAGGACAATATAACACCAGACAATGGTTAATCCCGCCAGCAAATGGTATCGATTTTAAAATTCACAATGGCTATTGCTATATGAGTCCAGTTGAGGTTGATCCTTCACTAATAGCTGATCGAGTACCGCAATTTATGGAACGCGCAGGATTCTATTTTCAAAACTGGGATAGTTTATTGGAAAATTGGCACAAAAAAGTCAAAGGAGTTATTGATGAAATGGAGGCCATAAAATTTGAACAGTTGCCAGAGGTGATTGATATCGAATGGGTTAAAAACGGAGTTGGACTAGATCCTACCTATCACATGATTCAGAATTATGATAAAATGATAGACCTTTGCTATAAGGTTTGGATGTATCACTTCGAATTTTTAAATCTTGGTTACGCTGCTTACTTAGATTTCTTTGGTTTTTGTAAAGAAACTTTCCCTGGAATTCCTGATTTATCTGTTGCTAAAATGGTTCAAGGTGTAGAGGTAGATTTATTTCGCCCTGACGAAGAGTTACAAAAATTGGCTAAACTAGCGGTAAAATTGGGTCTTAACGATATTCTGAAAAACAACGAATTAGACAAAGCACTTCAAATCATGGAAACTTCTACGGAAGGAAAAGAGTGGATTGCTGCTTGGGAAGGTGCAAAATACCCATGGTTTAATTTTACTATCGGAAACGGATTTTATTCAAGCGATAAATACTGGATTGACCATTTAGATATTCCATTTGAATACATAAAAAGCTACACAGAAAGACTTGAAAAAGGAGAAACAATAGATCGTCCTACGGCAAAAATTGCAGCTGAAAGAGATCGTATTACCGAAGAGTACCGCGATTCATTGCCGGGCGAAGATGCACAAAATGCATTCGACCAAAAATTAGGATTGGCACGTGTGGTTTTCCCTTACGTTGAAAATCATAACTTTTATATAGAGCATTGGTCAATGTGTGTGTTTTGGAGAAAAATGCGCGAGTTGAGTGCTGTTTTTGTCAAAGAAGGCTTTTATGAAAATATTGAGGATATGTTCTACTTCCGTAGAGAAGAAATCCACCAATTATTATTTGATTATGGTCGTGGTTGGGCAATGGGTGTACCGGCAATTGGACCTGATTACTTACCAGCTGAAATTGCTAGAAGAAAGAAAATAATAGATGCTTTAGCGACTGCTCCACCTGAACCTGCTTTTAACAAACCGCCAGAAATAGTTACGGAACCTTTTACAATCATGCTTTGGGGAATAACTTCAGAAAGTGTTCAAGGATGGTTATCCAGTGAAGATACGGGTAATAAACTTAAAGGAATGGCTGCTTCTCCTGGAAAAGTAGAAGGTATTGCAAGAATTATACACAGTGCAGAAGAACTTCGTGATTTACAAGATGGGGAAATAATGGTAACAAGAGTTACAGCACCAAGTTGGGCTCCTGTTTTTGGAAAAATCAAAGCCACTGTAACTGATATTGGGGGAATGATGTCTCATGCAGCTATTGTTTGTAGAGAATATGGTTTACCTGCCGTAACTGGAACTGGAAACGCAAGTACTAAAATTAAAACTGGTGATCGAATTCGCGTAGACGGCGGTGCTGGAACTGTTGAAATTTTGTCAACGTAAATAATAATTTCTGGAAATGATTATTATTGATAATAGTAATTGTTTTTTTAAATTACACAAAGCCTTATTCTTAATTCATAAAAATAAATTTTACAAATATGAAAACAAAAGTTTGTTATGCCATATTATTTTTAACTATTTTCTCAAGCGTGTCGAGCATAGCGCAAGATTTACCGCAAGCTCCAGGTAATTTTGGACTGACTAATGTACTAGATGGTGCAGTTCCTGGTCCTGGTTTTTATTCTTTTGAATACGTATCACACTATTCTGGAGTTTTACAAGATCCTTTTGGTAATGATTTAAAGCCTAATGGAGTCGATAAATTGAAAATTAGCTCACTATTATTAATGAATCAAGGGGTTTGGGTAACTAAAGTGAAAGTTCTAGGCGGTAATCTTTTGTTTGATGCATTGGTACCAATAGTAGTTTTAGACTCTAAAAAACCGTATGATCTTATTGGAAAATCAGGTTTAGGAGATGTTATCTTGGGCGCAGGAGTGCAATGGTTTGATACTAAACTTTTTGGACTACCCTTTCCTAACCGATTAGAATTAGATTTCGTTCTTCCTATTGGTTCTTATAATGATAATGGCGGAACATCACCAATCAACGCAAGTTCGAGGTTTCTGTCCGTAGAGCCTTACTGGGCATCAACCTTATTTTTTAATAAAGATTTTTCTTTCTCGATGAGAAACCATTTAACTTTTAATGGAAAATATAAAGAAATTCCAAATACAGATGTCCAAGTTGGAGTTAACTATCATTTAAATTATTCATTAGAGCATCTTGTAGGTAAAAGTAGATTTGCTCCTGGAAAGTCGGGCGAGTTTAGACTGGGAGTTCAAGGTTATTTGGCGGAGCAACTTTCAAATGATAAAGTAAATGGAGTTAATCTACCAAATTCCAAAGAATCCGTTTTTGCTATTGGTCCATTGCTTCAATTACAAACTAAGACGGGCTGGTTTTTAGCTTTGACAACTGCTTTTGAAGTTTCAGCAGTAAACAGACCACAAGGGACTAGAACAACTTTACGTTTTATAAAATATTTTCCACCAAAAGTTAAAAAGTAATTCTGCTCTAAGCAGGAAGTTTAGTTTGGAAAATGCCTAAATAAAAGGTTAGATTGTATCTAAGTATTTGAATTTACACTCTAAAAAATAATTTTTAAAATGAAAAAAGAGATGATAAAACACGTTTCGGAAAATTATAAACAAGTTTTTCAAGCCGCTGAAAAATATATGAGGGTAAGAAAAAATGATGTTCATATCCCTATTTCCTATTATTATGCCATGCTTTTGGCTGATGCTTATCCAGCAGCTGATAGAGAACTCGTAGCGGTTGCCATCATTTTACATGATATAGGCTGGTATTCTATTGATGAAGATGATATTTTTAAGAAAGGATTTCAATCGGAGAATTTTATGCAAAGCGATGTTCGTTACCTTCATGAGTCTGAAGGAGTTCGGTTATCACAACCTTTGTTGAAAGATTTAGGCTATGATGATACATTTATTGAAAAAGTGATTACAATAATTGACGGACACGATACACGCGGTTTTGCTAAATCACTAGAGGACGAAATTGTACGTGATGCGGATAAGTTATGGAGATTTACCGTTGCCGGTGTAAGCGTTGCCTGCGATTGGTTTAAGAAAACACCAGGAAAGTATTGTGCGCGATTAGGTACAGATATTATCCCGCAATTGCATCTTAAAGAATCAAAGGAAATGGCAGAAGCAGATCTAAAAGCAACTAAAGTAATGTTACAAGCTGATACACTCTAGATATGGAAAATTTTATAAATGGAAAATGGACAAAACCGCAATCAGGGAATTATGGAAATGTTTCTAACCCTGTAACGGGCAAAGTTTTTGATAAAGTACCTCATAGCAATTTAGATGATGTCAATGCTGTTATGGATGCTGCTCACGAAGCTTTTAAAAAATGGAAAAAAGTGCCTGTAGCGGAACGTGCTTCATTGCAACATAAAGGAGCACAATTAATGCGAGATCATGCTGATGAATTAGGAAATTTATTAGCGAATGAATTAGGTCGTCCCCTTGACGCTTGTATTCGCGAAATTACTAGAAGTGCTGATTTAACGGATTATTATGCAGAAGAAGGTTTGCGTCTTAAGGGTGAAATTCCATTGCATAATATTGAAGGCGAAAGAGTGATGGTGATTAGAGAACCTATTGGAGTGGTAGTTTCTATTACTTCTTTTAACTATCCTATTGCGTTGCTAACTATGAAGTTAGGAGCCGCCTTGATAGCGGGTTGTACTATAGTTTCTAAACCTTCTGATGAAACACCATTATCAACGATGCGTCTTGCCGAATTGTTTTCGCAAGCGGGTTATCCACCAGGCGTATTTAATGTGATAACGGGTCGTGGCCGTGATATTGGTGATGCGATGGTAACTCATAAATACACCTCTAAAATTGCTTTTACTGGCGGAACAAGTACAGGACAACGCATTGGTGCTCTTGCTGCTCAACTGGGGAAAAGGTTCACCTTAGAATTAGGTGGTCAATCGCCGGTAATTGTTTGTGCAGATGCAAACTTAGATATTGCCGTTCCTGCGATTGTAAAACATACTTTTGCTAACAGCGGACAGTTTTGTTATCGGGTAAGTAGAATATATGTGCATCAGGATATTTACGACGAATATGTTGCTAGAATGACCGAAGAAACAAAAAAATTGACGATTGGAAATCAGTTTTCAGGTTGTGATATGGGTCCGATTATAAGCCAAAAAATCTATAAAACCAGTGAAGAGCAAACTGCTGATGCAAAAGCAAAAGGAGCAACTATAACTACCGGCGGAGAACGTCTGAAAGGAGCTGAATTCGAAAAAGGATGGTTTTTTCCACCTACTATCATTGCTGATGCCAATCACAGTATGGAAATCATGAGGGAAGAAACTTTTGGACCTGTAGCTGCAATTATGAAGTTTAAGACTAATGAGGAAGCGATAGCATTGGCTAATGATTCGGATTATGGTTTAGCCGCTTATGTTTTTACTGGCGAATTAGGAACTGGATTGCGCATTGCTGAAGAACTCGAAGCAGGATCCGTATGGGTAAATAATATTCAACGTTCGTATCACGATGTACCTTTTGGAGGTGTCAAACAAAGTGGTGTTGGTAGAGAAAAAGGTCGCTACGGAATTGAATCGTACACAGAGCTGAAAACTATTTATTACAGTTATTAATGTTACGGGACAAAGACATAGCAGTTTGGCAAGCAGCCTGCCCATTTCTTGATGTTCGCAGCAACGATGAGCATACTTTGTTTTCTTATTATTGGGCTAAACAGCTATTGGATTTTTATCCTGATGCCAATCCTGATGTGGTTTTACCAGCTATTTTGTTGCACGACACGGGATGGAAGAAAATCCCTCTCGAAAAAGTCTTGGAATCCTTTGGTCCCTTGATGAAGTATCCTGAATTAAGAAGGCAACATGAGTTGGAAGGCGTTGCCATTGCAAAACAGATTCTTTCAGAATTAGGATATGCTGAAAGTTTGATTACCCAAATATGTGATATAATTGACGGGCATGATACCACAATCCAAGCAAAATCTTTAAATGATTCGCTTGTTAAAGACAGCGATAAGTTGTGGCGTTTTACGCGTCATGGAAACGAAACAATTCAGTCTTGGTTTTCGAAATCATTAAGTGAAGTGCATGAAATCTTGCGTAAGCAATTTGACACCTTGTTAACCGATAAAGGAAAATTATTCGCTACACAAATGTTAGAAATTGCAGAATTAAAAGAAAATCTAAATAAATATATACCTTATGTATCCTCTTAAAGATAAAGTTGTTATTGTCACTGGTGCTGGTGGCGGATTAGGTAAGGCTTTCGCTCAAGCTTTCGCAAAAGCGGGAGCAAAAGTAGCTATTGCAGATATTAATGCCGATGGAGCAGTACAAACTGCTAAAGAAATTGATGGCAGCATCGCTGTTACCGTTGATGTAACTTCAGAAGAATCTGTAAATGCGATGGCTCAAAAAGTGATGGATAGCTTTGGACGAATTGATATTTTAATAAATAATGCAGCTATTTATGCTGGAATACAACGCAAACCATTCTATGAACTTTCTGAAAAAGAATGGGATTTAGTAATGGACGTAAATTTAAAAGGAACTTGGATGGCAAGTAAAGCGGTCTTTCCTTTTATGAAAGCACAAGGTGGTGGTAAAATTATAAATATCTCGTCAGCAACGGTCATGAGTGGTTCGCCTCAATGGTCACATTATGTGGCTTCCAAAGGTGGAGTTATTGGTCTTACCCGAAGTATGGCAAGAGAAGTGGGCGACTTTAATATTAATGTAAATAATATCGCACCAGGCTTTACATTGACAGAAGCTAGTTTATCTTTGATGGATAATGCTAAAGAATACGGAGTGCAACGTGGCGCTATAAAAAGAGGTTCTACCGCAGATGATATTGTGGGAACGGCTCTTTATCTAGCTTCAAATGCTTCTGATTTTGTAACCGGACAAACGATTGTGGTTGACGGTGGAAAACAATTTATATAACTAGTAAAAATTAAAATTATGCCAAAAGTAATTTATATAGAAGCGGAAGGAAAAACACACGAAATTGAGCTTCCTTTGGGAGCAACTTTTATGGAAGGCGCTGTACAAAATGATGTTAAGGGAATTATTGCTGAATGTGGCGGCTCTTGTATGTGTGCAACTTGCCATGTTTATGTAGACGATGCCTATCTAAATTTACTTCCAGAAATGGAAGAGGAAGAAGACGAAATGCTAGAGGGTACAATTGCTCAACGAACTGCAAACAGTAGATTAGGTTGTCAAGTAAGAGCTTCAAAAGCTTTAGACGGAATAATTTTAAGAATACCAAAAGAGAAATGAAAAAGCGAGTTGTCATAATAGGTGCGGGACACGGTGGTGTTCAGGCAGCTTCTACTTTAAGGGAAGAAGGTTTTGAAGGCGAAATTATCATGATTTCTGACGAATTGGATGCGCCTTATCAAAAACCACCTCTTTCAAAGGGTTATTTGCAAGGAAAGCAAAATGCACAAGCTATTTTATTCCGTTCTGAAAATTATTATAATGACAACGCAATAGATTTAAAATTGGGTGTTCGTGTGGCAAAAATTGATTCAGAAAAGAACGAAATAAATCTTTCTGATGGTGCTGTAATAGCGTACAATTATTTGATTATTGCCACAGGAGCGTGTAACAGGCGACTTCGTTTTAATGGCCATATCGCTGAAAAAGTATATTATTTACGCAATTTTTCAGATGCCAAAATGATTGAAGAAAAAATTAATCCTGCCAGTCATATTGTGATTATTGGAGGAGGTTTTATCGGTCTGGAACTGGCAGCTTTAGCTGTAGAAAAAAATAAAAAAGTTACGGTAATTGAAACCGAAGACCGACTCATGAAAAGGGTTTTACCCGAAACATTATCTAAAGTTTTTTATGAAACGCATGTAGCACATGGTGTCGAAATGATTCTTGGTGTTTCTGTAGTAGATATTATTGATGGTAAAAAGATAAAATTAAGCGACGGAAATGAAATTGATGCCGATTTAATTTTAGCGGGAATTGGCGTTATTGTGGAGTCGGAACTGACTGAAAATTCTGAGGTGTTGTTTAATAACGGAATTGTAGTTAACCCGTTTCAGCAAACCAATATTGAAAATATTTATGCCATTGGCGACTGTGCAAATCACTATAATCCTTTTGCAAAGAAAAGTTTGCGATTAGAGTCCGTGCAAAATGCAGTCGATCAAGCTAAAGTTGCTGCGGCACATATTGTTGAAAGACCCTTTGAATATAATACTGTTCCTTGGTTTTGGACCAATCAATACCATCTAAAACTACAAATGGCCGGCATCAGTTTTGGTTTTGATGAAGCAATAATTCGTCAGTCGCCTAAACCAGAATGTTTTTCTGTGTATTATTTTAAAGAAGAAAAATTAATTGGAGTAGATTCCTTAAATCGTCCCGCAGACCACTTGAACGCAAGAAAGTTATTGACTGCTGGTATTTCTCCATCAAAAATGGAAGTTGCTGATTTTGAATTTAATTTGAGTGGGTTATTGAAACAAGAAATATAATACCATCTGCCGCGGATTCGCAGATTTTTTAATTATCGACTTATTATTATTTGTATCCTAAATAAAATTATTGAGATTATCATTATTTAACGCCAATTCACAAATTTCTTCAAAATTAATTTTTAATAATTTTTTAATATTGAAGTGTATGTCGTTCAAAGTAAGGATATAATTTTTTATCCTAGCTTAGTAGATTTTTTAAATATGTAGATTATTTTTTTTAAATATCAATCTGCGAATCTACGGTAAAACAAATATAAAACTAATCGCTGAAAAGCTTCCATCATTCTTTCTGAATAACAGTATTCCTATATTGATTAGGCGAAAATCCAGTTTGCTTTTTGAACAATCTCGAAAAGTAGGCTGGGTCTTTAAAATTTAATAAGTAGGCTATTTCAGAAATAGAGTGCGAGGTGTACACCAAATATTTTTTAGCTTCAGTGATACTGAAATCCTGTATAACTTGCAATGCTGATTTTTGAACTAATGCATTGCAAACTCGGTTGAGGTGCACTGGTGTAATTCGTAAGTCTTCCGCATATTCTTTGACAAGTTTAGTTTTAGGCAATGTTTTTTTTATACCTTTTTGAAAAGCATGAAAATACGTTAATGTTCTGTTGTTTGGGCCTCTATTTTCATTTTCAAATGTGTTTAAGATATGCAATTCAATAAAAAATAATTGAAATAAAGATTGTAAGCACAATTGCTTATATTGTTTGTTTTCGGCTATTTCATTTACTATTTTGTTTTTTAAAAACAGTAAATCATTTAATATATCATTGTTTTCTTGGGTAAAACTATATTGTTTTACTTTATTTAATTCTAATAATATTAGTGGTGAATTAGCAAATATTGTTTCAATAAATTGGTCTGATATCGTAAGCACTTCCCCAATCACATCTGACTGAAATTCAAATCCATGGAAGGTATTTGTTGGGATAATTAAAATACAAGGTGCTTCTAATTTTATTTTATTATTATCTTGAATTAGCAATCCTTCACCAGCAGATATGATAAATATTTGGAATAAATCAGTATGAAGATGCTCGTTTATCTCCCAATTATAAAGTTTACTTCTTGTCGCTAATAATTCATGATGTACAAAGTTTCCTAGCTCATGTGAGTTATTGTCGCCATACAATCCTTTGTAATTAAGAAGGTTTTTTTTCATTTCGTTTTTTCTTAAAGCAATACTACTTATTTTTTTTGACTAAAAATAGTAAAATGTTCGTTTTGTGCAAGTATGTTTGTTTTTAATCCAAATGTAAACGGCAGAACTCCACTAAATTTGTTACAGTAGATTTCCATAAATTATAAAAAGCAATAGTATGATAGAAAGTAACGATTCCCTATTAGATATTGAAGTGCAACCGTCAAAGTTAGACATTGGTTATACCTCTACGATTTTACGTTCTCCAACAAAGCCAATGATACTTTTGAAAAAGTCTATTGCCGAACGTACAGGTCCGTTATTTCATGACTTTAATTTGGGTATTTTAGACCATGATTTAACCAAGAATTCGGTAAGAAATGGAGAACCTATTGGAGAAAGAATAGTGGTGCACGGAACCGTTAGAAATGAAATAGGAGAGCCTATTCCCAATACAATTCTAGAAATTTGGCAAGCCAATGCAGCGGGTCGTTATGTACACAAAGTAGACCAACACAATGCTCCGTTAGACCCTAATTTTTTAGGAACAGGACGGTGTAGAACCGATGAACACGGCAATTATAAATTTTATACGATAAAACCAGGGGCTTATCCTTGGGGAAATCACCACAATGCGTGGAGACCAAATCACATTCATTTTTCACTTTTTGGAAACCAAATCATAAGCCGTTTGGTAACACAAATGTATTTTCCGGGCGATCCCTTATTAGAATACGATCCTATTTATAAAGCGGTAAAAGCGAAAGGTCGCGAACTATTAATTTCAAAATTTGATTTGGACATCACTGAACCAAATTACGCTTTGGGATATCGTTTTGATATTGTATTAAGAGGAAGTCAAGCAACACCATTCGAAAATAGATAAGAAATTATGAGCACAAAAATGTTACAAACACCATCACAAACTGTAGGACCTTATTTTGCTTATGGACTTACGCCAAAACAATATGGTTATGATTTTAAAAATTTGACCACAAATATTTTAGAATCTGTTCTAGAAGGAAAAGAAATCATCACCATTAAAGGAAAAATATTTGATGGAGAAAATAAAGTAATTCCAGATGCTATGATTGAATTATGGCAAAACGACGGAGAGCATAATTTTTTTGGTAGATTTGGTACTGGTTCAGAGAGCGATAGTCACTTTGCTTTTCAAACCATAAAACCAAATTCAGTTGACGGTCAAGCCCCTTTTGTTACTTTAATAGTGTTCATGCGAGGACAATTAATTCACTCGTACACTCGTTTTTATTTTTCTGATGAAACAGAATTAAACAAGCAAGATCTTGTTTTAAATTCAGTTCCAGCAGAAAGGCAAAACACAATTATTGCGCAAAAGAAAGACTCTTGTTATGAATTTAATATTTACATGCAAGGCGAAAACGAAACTGTGTTTTTTGAAGTCTAAAATATTCGTTCCATTTTAATTATTTCCTATGAGTTTATATTCCCAATTGTTTTATTCAAATGAAGTTCAGGAATTGTTTACAGATTCACAATCGATTCGCCAGATGCTGCGCGTTGAATTGGCGTTGACGCAAGCACAAGCTAATAACAATTTGTTTGCAAAATCGATTGCAGATGCTATATCGGCTGTTTGTTTCAATGCAGAAATTGATATTGACCAATTGAAAAACGACATTCCATTAGGCGGAAATGCGGCTATTCCTTTAGTGAAACAATTGACAAGAAAAGTGGCTATCGTAAATGAAGAAGCGGCTAAATATGTTCATTTTGGGGCCACAAGTCAAGATATTGTCGATACGGCTTTAGTATTGCAAACGCAAGAATTTTTAACTTGGATTAATGCAAAAACTATTGTTTTAGAAAAACAATTAGTTGAGTTAACAAGAGAACACCAACAAACAATTATGATAGGTCGAACGTTGTTGCAACATGCAAAACCAACGACTTTTGGTTATAAAACCGCAGGTTGGTTAACCGCAATTTCAAGAAGTAAGGAGCGAATACTTGAAGTTCAAAAAAGAGTTGAAGTAGTTCAGTTATCTGGCGCGGTAGGAAATGGAAATCAAGCGATATCCACTCAAATCCAGGACGAATTTGCTCAAATTTTGAATTTAAAGACAGGTTTTTCTTGGCATTCAAATCGTGATAATTTTGCTGAATTAGGAAGCGTTTTAAGTATTTTGGGAGGAAGTTTAGGCAAGATTGCTAAAGATGTTTCTTTGCTTATGCAAACTGAAGTAGCTGAAGTTTTTGAAGGTGCTGCTGAAGGAAAAGGCGGTTCTAGTACGATGCCTCACAAAAGAAATCCAGTGGCTTGTGCTGCCATTTTAGCAAATACGAATAGACTACCGCATTTAGCCGCAACATTGCTTTCGGCTTTACCGCAAGAACATGAACGTTCCGTAGGTTTGTGGCATTCTGAATGGGAAGTTTTAGTTGAAATCATGCAACTTACAGCGGGTTCAGTCGAAAAAAGCATTGCTTTATTAGCAGGATTAGAAGTGGATAAAGATAGAATGCTTGCCAATTTAGAACTAACCTACGGACTTATTTATGCTGAAAATGTAAGTTTGGCTTTAACCAAAAAAATAGGAAAAGCTGTTTCGCATGAATTAATAGAAAAAGCATGTAAAAAAGCTATAAGTGAAAATCGGCATTTAAAATCAATTATTCTTGAGCTAAACAAAGACCTTTCAGATATAGACGATTTATTTAATCCTAAAAATTCGATTGGATTAAGTTTAGAATTAATAAATAAACTTTTAGAAAAATACTAAATTTTTGGGCTTAAGTAATGAGCCGAATGACAAAATATAATATGAAAACAAACTATAAATTATCAGGAACGCCCAACAGTCCGGTTTTAGTTTTTTCTAATTCATTAGGAACTGACATGAGCATGTGGGAGGAAGTAATTCCCTATTTGTTGCCTTATTTCCAAATATTGCAATATGATACGCGTGGTCTTGGCAAAAGCCAAATTACAACAGAGCCTTATACTATCCAATTATTAGGTCAAGATGTGATTGACTTATTAGATACTTTGAATATAGAAAAAGCTCATTTTTGTGGACTCTCGATGGGCGGCTTAATAGGGCAATGGTTGGCGATTCATCATTCTGAACGTTTTCCAAAAATAATTTTGTCCAATACCGCTGCTAAAATTGGGAATGCTGAAGGTTGGAATTCTCGAATAGAAACCATCCAAAAATCAGGATTAGAATTTATTGCAGCCGCTACAATGGAGCGCTGGTTTACTGCCAATTTTATAGCTAAAAATGAAAAACGTGTCGACGAAACGCATCAAATGTTTATTGCTATCGATGTTTTAGGTTACTCAAACTGTTGCGAAGCCATTAGAGATGCTGATTTTACAGAAGATTTACATAAAATAAAATCAAAAATTTTAGTTATTGCAGGAAATGAAGATGCAGTAACTACAATTGAAGATGCGGAATTTTTAATAAATAAAATTCCGGAATCGGCGATCAGTATTCTTTCCGCGAGACATTTATCATCCACAGAATTACCAGAAAAATTCGCTACAGTTTTAATTGAATTTATTGTGGGTGAATCGACTTTCGAGAAAGGAATGCATGTTAGACGCACTGTTTTAGGGAATGCACATGTGGACAAGGCGAGCCAAAATGTAAATGAATTTAATGGCGAGTTCCAAGAATTTATTTCCAATTATGCTTGGGGTGAAATTTGGACCCGTCCCGGAATATCAAAACACAATCGGAGCTTAATTACTATCGCCATGTTAGTTGCGTTAAATCGAAAAGCAGAGTTGCAAATGCACATAAAAGCCGCTTTTAATAATGGTGTTTCCAAAGCTGAAATTAAAGAGGTGCTCATGCAATCTGCAATATATTGTGGTTTACCAGCTGCTAATGATGCGATTCATACTGCAGAAGATGTTTTTAAAGAAATGAAAAGTTAAAGTATAAAAAAATGAAAAAAATTAAAACACAAGTTGGTATTGTTGGCGCAGGACCTGCAGGATTAACATTAGCAAACTGGTTAAGAAAGCAAGGTATTTCAGCTGTAATTTTAGAAAACCGCAGTAGAGTTTATATTGAATCCAGAGTTCGTGCGGGTTTATTAGAGCAAAACACAGTAGATATTTTAGAAAATTTAGGAATTGCTGATCGACTTAAAAAAGAAGGATTGCGACACGAAGGTGTAAATTTAAGCTTTAATGGAGATCGTATTCGAGTGCCTTTTGGAGAACTTACTCAAGGTCGGAATATAACTATTTACGGACAGCAAGAAGTGGTCAAAGACCTTACGAATGCTTGGCTTGATGGTGGAGGCGAATTATATTTTGAAGCTACTGCAAATAAAATCGAAGACATTGAATCAGATAATCCTAAAATTTATTTTGAATACGAAGGCGAACAATCCGTTTTAGAATGTGATTTCGTTGCCGCTTGTGACGGTTTCCATGGTTTGGGACGCAAGACTATGCCAGAAGGATCGTATAATGAGTTTACGGTAACTTATCCTTTTAGTTGGTTGGGAATATTAGCGAATGTTGCACCTTCATCTGAAGAATTAATCTATGCGTATCACGAGAATGGATTTGCATTAAGTAGTTCTCGTTCGGAATCCGTGAGCCGTCTTTACATTCAATGTGAAAATGACGATAAAGTAGAAAACTGGACCGACGATCAAATTTGGGATGAATTGGAAATACGTTTGGGAACGCCGGGTTGGGAACTAAAAAGAGGTCCTATTTTTGAAAAAGGAATCACACCCATGCGAAGCTATTTCATTGATAACATGCAAAAAGGCAGATTGTTTTTAGCAGGCGATGCAGCACATATTGTTCCGCCAACAGGAGGAAAAGGACTGAATTTGGCTATCGCTGATGTCAAACATTTAGTAGATGGATTTACGGCTTTTTATAAAGATGCAAATACAACTGAATTAGATTCGTATTCAGAAACAGCCTTAAAAAGAATTTGGCGTGCACAGGATTTCTCTAATTTTATGACCACTTTGTTTCACAAACATGAGGAACATGGTTCATTTGGCTACCAATTGCAAAAAGCAAAATTTGATTATATCAAAAGATCTAAAGCATATAGAACAACTATATCTGAAAATTATGTAGGAATGCCATTTGAGGCTTTTGAATAATATTTTCCAGATTTAAAAAATATAAACTCATTTTAATTAGTACAACTTATAATGAAACAAGTACCTATAGTAGATTTACATACGGCTGCAGAAATGGTTAAAGACGGCGATACATTACTTCAAGGGGGTTTTGGTATGACTGGAAATCCGGTTCATTTAATGCATGCACTCGCTGAAATTGGAACTAAAAACCTCACTTTTATTGGGAATAATACGGGCGAAGCTGGAATTGGTGGCGGTCGATTGTTACGAAATGGCCAGATAAAAAAAATGATAGGTTCTTTTTTTACCTCTAATCCTGATGCAGTCAAAGCTGCTCAAACAGGTGCTGTAGATTATGAGCTATTACCGCAAGGAACACTAGCCGAAGCAATAAGAGCTGGCGGAGCAGGAATTGGAGGTTTTTACACACCTACTTCTGCGGGAACTTTAATTGCAGCGGGAAGAGAAACGAAAATCATTGATGGCGAAGAACAAGTTTTTATTAAAGGAATTCGCGGTAATGTAGCTTTTATTCGTGCTTGGAGAGCAGATACCGCTGGGAATTTGCAATACAGAATGACCGAAAATAATTTCAACAAAGCGATGGCAACAGCTGCAGATTTAGTAATTGCCGAAGTAGAAGAAATTGTTCCAGTAGGCGAAATATTACCTGAATTTGTGCACACGCCGGGTTGTTTTGTTGATTATTTAGTAGAAGCTAAAATTACACTAGAGGATTTGGGAAGTTCTGCATCAGTGTCGACTTCTAAAAAAGTGGATGAAAGCCGAATGAATATGGCAAGAAGGGCTTTGAAAGAATTAAAAAAAAGAGATGTTGTCAATTTAGGAATTGGAATACCAACTCTAGTTGCAGATTTAATTATAGATGAACACGGAATTATTCTACATACTGAAAACGGAATGCTTGGCGTAGGACCCGTTCCTACTGATGGTGGTGGCGCTATGGATTATCCTGTAAATGCTGGAAAAATTCCAGTTACTGCACTCAAAGGAAGTAGTTATTTTGATAGTGCTGATTCCTTCGCTATGATTCGCGGTGGTCATGTTGATACTGCTATCATGGGAGGTTTAGAAGTCGATGAAGCTGCAAATTTAGCAAATTGGGCCGTTCCTGGAAAGCCTTTGCTGGGTGTTGGTGGTGCTATGGATTTAGCAAAAGGAGCAAAACGATTAATTATCACTATGACACATTCAAATCCTGATGGTTCTTCTAAAGTGGTTCCAAAATGTGTTTTACCACTAACCGCTTCTGGAGTTGTCGATTTAATAATTACTGATCTGGCTGTTTTTTCTTTTATCGAAGGAAAATTAACCTTAATCGAAATTATGCCGGGAAGCTCTCTCGAAGAAATACGGACTAAAACAACTGCTCATTTTATTGAAAAACTAAATTAGTAAAAACATGAATCAATCCTATATAATAGATGCAATCCGAACCCCAATTGGAAGTTTTGGAGGAAGTTTATCCACTCTTAGAGCCGATGATTTAGCAGCTTTAACCATTCGAGAATTAGTAAAACGGAATCCAAATATTCCTGTCGAAATGATTGACGAAGTGATTCTTGGAAATCACAATCAGGCAGGAGAAGACAATAGAAATGTGGCACGAATGGCTTCATTACTAGCAGGATTACCATTTACTGTTCCTGCTCAAACGGTAAATCGTCTCTGTGCCTCAGGAATGTCAGCCATTATTGATGCTTCAAGAAGTATCCAAGTTGGAGATGCTGATATCATGATTGCAGGCGGGATGGAACACATGACAAGAAGTCCTTGGGTGATTTCTAAAACTTCAAAACCCTTTGGAAATGATGTTCAAATGTATGATTCTAGTTTTGGATGGCGTTTTGTGAATCCAAAAATGCAGACCATGTACGGAACAGATCCTATGGGAGTTACTGCCGAAAATTTAGTAGAACTTTATAAAATAAGTAGAGAAGATCAGGATTTATTTGCTTTTAGTTCACAGCAGAAAGCATTTGCAGCGCAGCAAAACGGTCGTTTGGCAGAAGAAATTATTACTGTTGAACTTATTGATAAAAAAGGGAATATTACGGTATTTGGTAAAGATGAATTTGTAAAGGGTAATACTACTCTTGAAAAACTAGCGACTTTAAGAGCCGCTTTTAAAAGAGAAAATGGAACCGTTACTGCAGGAAATTCTTCTGGATTGAATGATGGTTCTGCCGCATTATTTTTAGCTTCGGAACATGCGATAAAAAAATATAATTTAATTCCTAAAGCTAGAATTGTAGCTTCGGCAGTTGTGGGAGTTGAGCCTCGTTTAATGGGAATTGGTCCCGTAGGAGCGACTCAAAAAGCACTTAAAAAAGCAGGACTTACATTAAATGATATTGATATTATAGAGTTAAATGAAGCCTTTGCAGCGCAATCACTGGCCTGTTCTAGAGCTTTAGGGTTGGCAGATGATGATGTGAGAATTAATCCTAATGGTGGCGCTATTGCCTTTGGTCATCCCCTTGGAATGTCTGGAACTCGAATCATTCAAACGGCTACTATCGAACTTCAAAAGCAAAATAAAAGATATGCACTTTGTACCATGTGCATTGGAGTAGGAATGGGTTATGCTGTTATTATTGAAAATGTGAATATTAGATAGAGTTGGGAATGTGGTTTAATGAAGTACTATTTGTGATCTTAATTTATAATTATTTCGATAAAGAGAAATTAATTTTATCGATCTAGATAAATCATAGGAGAGGAAGCTTGATGCTGAATTATTAGATTGTTAATTCTTCTTTTTTTAAGCTTTGTAAAAGTTTATGAAAATATGGTAGTGAAATTATTTATTTACAGAACCTCATTCAATTAGTTCAACTTTCAGTATTTTTTTAATAAAGTATAGATATTCAATTTTATGAATAGATTGAAATGTCTAATTGTGGATATCTTTTACCCTGTTAAAAAAAAGAAATATTTAAAATTTTATTACTTTTTTTTGTAAATGAAGTCAAGTTATATTAGTAGTCACTTTGCGTATTGTTCTTTTTTTTTGATATTGTAATTTATATATATTACATGGAAAAGCTCATAAAGTGTCAAGCACTAGAAAATTGCGGAAAAGAATTTTACATAAAATTCTACCACTTAACATTTAGAATTTACTGATTACTCCAATTCCTGTTTGCTTTCCGTTATAAAAAGGAGCAACCATAAGAGCCGCTTTTGTTTCTTTTTGGAAAAGTAGTTTTTGCATTTTTGGATATATCCAATAGGCGGTTTTTGTACATAAAATACCAATTCCAGCACCAGCTGCAACATCAGTTAACCAATGACGATCATTGTACATTCTAAAGAATCCTGTACCTGTGGCTATTATATATCCTGAAATTCCATACCAAATAGAAACATCCTTGTACTCTTGCCAAAGAAATTCGGCGCCTGCAAATGCCGTTGCTGTATGACCTGAAGGAAAAGAATTAAATGAGGAACCATCTGGACGTTGCACATGAGTAAGGTTTTTTAAAGGTAGCGTTGTAGCGGCAACTAATAAATAAGAAGTCGCTAAAATGAGAGATCTGTCTTTAAAATTACTTTTACCTTTTATACCCACCATATTTAATCCGTAGACTGAAGCTGCTGGAAGGTATTGTGTAAAATCGTCGATCGTTATTTTATGATCAATATTTTCAGTAACCTCTTCTTTAATTTCTACATTTAAATTTTTAAGTGCATCACTCTCAATGCCAATTATCCCGTAACTAATAAGCACCGTGGGAATAATCAATTGTTTATAAGAGATTTTTTTAGTGGTAATAGAATCATTTTTAACTTCCTGCGCAAAGATTGATTGAAAGCATATTAATGTTAATAAAAGAAATTTGAGATTCATTATTTTTAATTAAGGCGGTTAAATTTTTTGAGGGTAAATAATTAATCCTCAAATATCAATTTCAATTCTGTAGTAAATCTGTATTTTTGAAAGGCGATAGATTTACGATAGATTTAGGGTCTACTTTTACTTTTGAATTATTTACTTAAATTTAATTTATGAAAATCTTAGTTGTTGAAGACGAAATTGAAATGCAAAAAAGTATTATTCGATACCTAACGCTTGAAAAGAACATAGTTGAGGTGGCTAATGATTTTAATAGTGCGTATGAAAAAATACAGTTGTACGAATATGATTGTGTTTTGTTAGATATTACTTTACCTAATGGCAATGGTTTAGATTTAATAAAAACCATTAAAAATAGCAGACCAAAAACAGGAATTATTATTATTTCAGCCAAAAATTCATTCGACGATAAAATAGACGGATTGAATTTAGGAGCGGATGATTACTTGCCAAAACCGTTTCATTTACCAGAGCTAAACGCTCGAATCAAAGCATTGATTAGACGCAATAATTTTGATGGAGTTGATGTCATCGTTATTAACGAAATCACTTTATACCCAGGTGAAAGAAAAATCTTGATTAACAACAATCTGGTTAATTTAACTTCAAAAGAGTTTGATTTATTAGTATATTTTATTGCTAATAAAAATAGAGTAATTCAAAAAAATGCCTTGGTAGAACACCTCTGGGGAGATAATGCTGATCAATTTGATAATTTTGATTTTATCTACAATCACGTAAAAAATCTTAGAAAAAAACTACTTGCAGCCCATTGTAGTGATTACATTCAATCCATTTATGGCATAGGCTATACTTTTAAAACGGAACTATGAATTTACTAACAAAAACAAGCCGATATTATATCCTTTATACCATTCCGGTAATTTTAATTTCTGCTATTTTCATCTATTTTTTTCTTCTCAATGAAATTGGAGAAAGTAATGAATCCATTTTATTAACGAGAGTTAAAGTAATTGAAAATTATATTGCAAAAGGAGATGATACTGTTTTAAATGTATTTGAAATCAATAACGAAGTTTACGTAAAAGAAATAGAAAAGAATCGTATTATTCCACAAACTATAAAAGATACTTTGATGTATTCTGAGATTGAAAAAGAATACATTTCGAATAAAATTATTGTCTTAAATTCTATCGTAAATGGGAAAAATTATCAGGTAAAAGTTTGGAAGAGTACCATAGAATATGATGAATTAATGGAAGTAGTCTTTGTCGTGTTTACATTATTGTTAGTATTACTTTTTCTTGTTAACCTATACATTAACAGTAAGGTTTCTAAACTTATTTGGGAACCTTTTAAAGATACCTTAGTCTATATAAAGGATTTCAATGTTAATACAAAGGTCTATAAAAAATTAGAACCTAATGAAATTACAGAATTCAACGAATTAAACTCTTCTTTAAATCACATGACTTCAAAAATTATTAATGATTATAAAAACCAGAAAAAGTTCGGGGAAAATGCCTCACATGAATTTCAAACTCCATTAGCTATAATAAAAGGTAAAATAGATTTACTACTGCAAGAAAACTCGTTGAATGAAGAAACGATGAAGTTGCTAGTTTCGATTGAAGAGGCAACAAGCCGTTTAAGTAGAGTAAATAAATCATTATTATTACTTTCTAAAATAGAAAATCAACAGTACGAAAAAACAGATACGGTCGCGCTACTCCCTTTAATTGAAAAAGTTAGAATGGTAAATGAGGATTTCATTGGACATAAAAACTTGCAGTTTGTTTGTAAAGTGACTGAGGAGTTTAATTTTAGAATTAATTCAGAATTGTGTTTTATTTTAATTAATAATTTAATTCAAAATGCTGTAAGACATAATTATAAAAATGGACAAATTACTATTTCGACAAAAGAAGAAACACTACTTATTAGCAATACTGGTGCATTAGAACCTTTAGATGAATCTACTATTTATGAACGTTTTGAAAAAAAATCTTCTAATGCCAATTCTGTAGGTTTAGGACTAGCGATAGTAAAAGAAATCGCAGAAGCTAATTCGCTTACAGTTTTATATAAATATGAAAACTATGAACATATTTTTTCTTTAAATCAATTTAAGAGATAGATTTGAAATAGATTCATAGCAGTTGTTTATTTACTAATTTTAAAACACGTAATCAAAGTGATGAAAAGCAAAATAAATTTTTTACTCTTGGTGATAATTATGGTAGCGATTTCATCTTGCGATGTTTTTAATACTATGCGATTTGGTGCATTACCAGGTCAGAATGACTTTTCTCATTTTCCTCAAAGGAAGATTGAAAACCAGTCGCCAGTTTTTAAATTTATCAAACCAGATAAAGACTATAAATTAGGGCAAGTGATTGGTTTGACCAATAAGTCATTAAATCCAACTAATGTTGCTCTCGATACCTTCGTAAAACTACACAATACAATTTCATTTTTAATCATTAGGAATGATACTATTTTATATGAAAAGTATGCCGGTAAATACGCGGATACTTCCTTAATATCTTCGTTTTCTATGGTCAAGCCAATGGTTTCTACATTGATAGGAATAGCAATCGATGAAGGAAAAATTAAAAGCGTGGATAATCCCATCACTGATTATTTACCAGAACTTAAAAGTAAGCAAGGATTTGATAAGATTACAATAAAAAACTTACTTCAACATACTTCAGGAATCAAATTTTCAGATCAGGAATTTAATATTGTTTCAGATAATGCAGAATTTTATTGGGGGCACGATTTAAGAAAAGAAATATCAGCATTAACTATTAAAACTGCACCTAATATTGAGTTTCATTATAGCAGTGCAAACACCCAGTTGTTAGCCTTAATTATTGAAAGAGTAACATATAATCCTGTTTCAAATTACTTAGAGACTAAAATATGGAAGCCATTAGGAATGGAAGCAGCCGCTTACTGGAGTTTAGATAAGATGGGCGATGGAAGTATGGAAAAAGCTTTTTGTTGTCTACAAGCTAGGACAGTTGATTTTGCTAAATTTGGCAGATTATATCTTAACAAAGGAAATTGGGAAGGCAATCAAATTATTTCAAAAGAGTGGGTCGAGCAATCAACACATTCAGATCCTAAGAATAATAATAGACATTTTTATAATTATAATTGGGGTATTGGACCTGTAAAATATAATAGTTTCTATGCGGTTGGACTATATGGTCAATACTTGTACCTCTATCCAGAAAAGAACATTCAAATTATTAGACTTGGAGGTTCCTCACTTTCGTATAATCCAAATTATTGGCAAGATATTTTTATCCAAATTATTGATCAGTTAAATATGTTAAAGTAAATAATGATATATATTATTGCGTAAAATCTCGTTTTTCGATTTTATTTAAAAGATTAAATAGGAATCAAAAAACATTTATTTTCCTGCAGCCAGTTTAAAGAATAGATTTGAAATAGATTCATGATAGACCTTTGTTTAATAATTTAAAAAGCAATAATCATGAAAAATTTAATTTTAGTTGCCACTATGGCAATAAGTACAGTAGGATTTGCACAAAATAAAGAAAAAAAAGAAGTACCTACAGTGGTTAATGAGGCTTTTCAAAAAGAATATCCAAATACAAAAGTAGACTGGAATATTGAAAAGGACAGTTTTGAGGCAGAGTTTAAAATGAATGGAAAGAACGCTTCTGCGGACTATGATAAAGCAGGACATAAATTGGCTATAGAAATTGCAATAAAAGAAACGGAAATGCCTGCTAAGGCGCTAGCCTATATAGCAACCACTTATCCTAATAAAAAAATTAAAGAAACTGCTAAAATTACAGATGACAAAAATGTAGTTACTTATGAAGCGGAGGTTAAAATTGATGGAAAAGACATGGATTTAATCTTTGATGTTTCTGGTAAATTTTTAAAACTTTTAAAAGGATAATAATTTAGTGATATTTAATACCCTTATGATTAGAACATCTTTTAAACAAGGTGTTCTAATTTTTTATCTTTTAACCTATGCGAATTTTTTTACTCTTCATAACGACACTTATTTCAATTGCTTCTTTTTCACAAAAAAGAGAGGTGAATTTTTTTATAGAAAAAGCACTTTTAAATACCGCTTTATGGAACGATTTGAATAATCAATCTAGTTCTTTAACAATAGATAGTTTATTGTATAAAGCCAATTTAAAACCACAATTGAGTGCTAATTTAACTGGCAATTATGCGCCTGTAATTAATAATTTCGGATATGATACCGCCATTACTAATGGTCAAAACGTAAATGGAATAGTGAGCTATTCGCAAAAGATATTTGGTAAAAGCCAAAAAAACATTCAACTTGGCGCCATCACTTTATTAAAAGAAAAAGTAGATTTTAATAAAAAAATTACTTCAAATGATATTAAAAAAGCAATCCGACTGCAATATATCGTTGCTTTTTCGGATTATAATCAGTATCTAAATCTTCAACAACAGTTTGGTTTATTGAATAGTGAGTTAGAAATTCTAAAAAAATTCACTCAAAAATCAATATATAAACAAACGGATTATCTCCTTTTTTTAGCTTCGGTTAAGCAACAGGAAATTGTGATGCTTCAAATGAAAAATCAATTTGAGAATGATTTGCAAATATTAAATTACCTATCGGGCACGAATGAAAAATCGAATATCGTATTAATTCATCCTCAAATCGAATTAAAACAAGCCATTAATGCGGAAACGTCTGTTTTCAACCAACAATTTAAAATTGATAGTTTAAGTATTGAGAATCAAAAGCAAAATATTTCAAATACTTATAAACCGTCTTTAACCATATTAGCAGATGCAGGTTATATTTCTACTTTAACAGGGCAATATTACAAGCATTTTGGTAGTGCTGTTGGCCTTAATCTTTCCGTACCTATTTATGATGGGAATCAAAGAAAACTGCAGATTACAAAAAATGAATTAGCATCAGAAACGAACGCTGCTTACAAAAGACAATTTGAGCGACAGTTTAAACAACAGCAAGAGCAGTTAATGTTAAAATTAACTCAGAACGAAATGATGAATGAGCAATTGCAATCACAGTTAAAAATTAATAAAACATTGCTTGACGCTTTTAATAAACTTTTAGTTACTGGAAATGCAATGATACCTGATTTCGTGATTGCTTTAGGTAATTCCTTAAACATTACAAATGCAATTGCTCAAAATAATATGACAAGATTACTATTGATTAATGAACTTAATTATTGGAATACAAATGAAAAATAATATAATTATACTTTTTTCAATGGTGCTATTTTCTATGTTGTTGCAATCTTGTAATAAAAAAGAAACTGCAGTAATGGAGACTGAAACCATTATTCCTGTTATTGTAACTACAGTTGATAATAAAGGAATTGACGATTTTGAAGAAGTTTCAGGAACAGTTTCTTACATTGTTAAAACACCAATAAAGGCTATCATTACTGGTTATGTTACGGCTGTCAATACTACTACGAATGATAAAGTTACTAAAGGAAAGCGACTGTTTTCGATAAAAACTAAGGAGTCCATTGCACTAGGTGATGATGTGAATAAATTAGATCCGAAGTTGCATTTTGGAACTGCGGTTTCAATTGCATCAAGTTCCAATGGCTTTATTACTGCTGTAAATGTTGAAAATGGAAACTATGTGCAAGAAGGAGATGTATTAGCAGTTATTAATGATTCGGATAATTATGGTGTCGTTATTAACGTTCCTTTCGAATTAAAAAAGTATGTTTCTCTAAACCAACAATTATCAGTTTACTTACCTGATGGCATATCAATTTCTGCAACAGTGAAGCAATTCATCCCTTCTGTAGATGCCACTTCGCAAATGCAAAGTATATTTTTAAAAATGAATTCTAGTGACATTTTACCTGAAAATTTGATTGTTTCGGTCCGTATTCCAAAATCGAATAAATCGAATATAATTACATTGCCAAAGACCGCTATTTTAAGTAATGAAATAGAAACAGAGTATTGGGTTATGCTGCTCAAAAATGATTCTATCGCTATTAAAGTTCCTATTCAAATTGGGTTAAAAAACCAAGAAAGAACGGAAATTATAAATCCGAAATTTAAAGTAACTGATCGAATAGTCACTTCTGGAAACTATGGAATAGGAGAGACCATCAAAGTGAAAATTATAAAAAGTGCCAAATAATGAATAATTTTTTTGTAAAACATAAAAGCGGTTTAAGCACTTTAATTTTCTTAGTATTATTGGGAGGTGTTTTTGCGTATTCTAAAATGCAAATCAGTTTATTTCCAGAAATTACTTTTCCTAAAATAAAAGTCATTGCTGATGCTGGGCAACAACCAGTGGATAAAATGATGATCACTGTTACAAAACCATTAGAAAATGCAATAAAGAAAATTCCAAATCTAAAAACCGTTCGAAGTACCACGAGTAGAGGTAGTTGTGAAATTTCGGCTTTCGTAGATTGGAAAGCTGATTTAGATGTAAGTAAACAACAAATTGAATCTAGAATTAATCAGATTAGAACTGATTTGCCGGCTGGTATTCAAATAACAGTAGAGAAGATGAATCCGTCTATTCTACCTGTTATAGGTTACGCACTGGAAAGTAAGAATAGATCGCCAATTGAATTAAAAAAAATAGCCAATTTTATAATTAAACCTTTTCTCTCGCAAGTAGATGGAGTAAGTGAAGTTAGAGTGATAGGTGGAAAAGAAAAAGAATATTGGATTGAACTTAATCACAGTAAAATGGTTGCTTATAGCATCACTCCAGAGGCCATTTCTCAGGTTTTAAGCCAAACCAATTTTATTACTTCCAATGGATATTTGTCAAACAATCGCTTTTTATATTTAACCTTAACGGATGCTCAGATTACTACCAAATCAGATTTAGAAAATATAGTCGTTATAAACAACGGGAAAGGGATAGTAACCCTAAAAGATATTGCAACGGTAGCCATTGAAGAAGCTAAAGAATATATCAAAGTTAATGCTAATGGTAAAGAAAGTGTTTTAATTGCAATCATTAAACAACCTAGCGCCAATTTAATTACCATGTCAATGGATATGGATTCAAAGTTGAAAGAACTGCGAAAAATAATCCCAAGTGATCTAAAAATATCGTCCTATTATGAGCAATCTAGTTTTGTGGGTGATGCGGTAAAAAGCGTTACGGATAGTTTATTAATTGGATTATTTTTAGCAATCATTGTAGCTATGCTATTTTTAAAATCGATTAAAGCAAGTACTACTATTTTAATTGTAATTCCAGTAACACTCAGTGCTACTTTGCTGGTTTTATATTTTACAGGACAAACTTTTAATATCATGACGCTGGGTGCTATTGCTGCAGCTTTGGGTCTGATTATCGATGATGCGATAGTTGTAGTGGAGCAAATCCATAGAACTCATGAAGAGCATCCTGATGAACCCACGACAGTATTATTGCAAAAAGCAATTCACTATCTCTCTCCTGCAATGGTAGGTTCGTCTTTATGTACCATTGTTATTTTTCTCCCATTTGCATTAATGAGCGGAGTTGCTGGAGCTTATTTTAAAGTGCTAACGGATACAATGATTATCACATTAATTTGTTCGTTTTTGGTGACTTGGATTCTATTGCCAGTTGTTTATTTGTTGCTTACTAAAAAAGAAAACAACTCTTCTGATGTAAAATCAACAACGGTACATCAAGAAGTTAAAAGTCAAAATTGGGTGGCTTATTTTATTGAAAAACCGCTATTGAGTTTTGCTTTTTGTGCGTTTTTAGTACTTTCAATAGTTTTAATTTTGCCGCGTTTAGAAACTGGTTTTTTACCGGAAATGGACGAAGGAAGTATTGTTTTAGATTATGAATCGCCGCCAGGAACTTCATTAGAGGAAACGGATCGAATGTTAATTGAGGTAGAGAAAATAATACATACTATTCCCGAAGTAGAGGCATATAGTAGAAGGACAGGTACGCAAATGGGTTTTTTTATTACGGAGCCTAATAGAGGGGATTATTTAATTCAGCTTAAGAAAGACCGATCAAAGACGAGTAATGCTATTATTGATGAAATTAGATTAAAAGTAGAAACCTCACAGCCTGCGCTTCGAATCGATTTTGGTCAAGTAATTGGCGATATGTTAGGTGATTTAATGAGTTCTGTTTCGCCTATTGAGGTAAAAGTTTTTGGGAATGACCAAAAAGAATTGCAGAAAATAGCAAAGCAAGTAGCACAAATCGTCGAGAAAACCGAAGGCACTGCAGATGTTTTTGATGGAATTGTATATGCTGGACCGTCGATAAGTATTACGCCAAATTACAATCAATTATCACAATATGGTATAACACCAGTTAATTTGCAATTTCAACTACAAACATTGTTAGAAGGGAATCTGATAGGTTCTATTTTAGAATTAGATAAAGCGGTACCCATTCGCATGATTTATCCGAATACTCAAAATAGAAATTTAGAAGAAATCAGAAAGATATTTATTTTTTTACCAAATGGGAAATCGATACCAATAACTAATCTTGTAAATATCACGATTTCCAAAGGAATTGCCGAAATAGAGCGTGAAAATTTGCAAATGATGTGTGTAGTCACTGGTAGGCTAGACAATACGGATTTAGGTACAGTTATGCAAGATATTAAAAATGAAGTGTCAAGTAAAGTAATTCTTCCGAGTGGTTATTATATTGATTATGCTGGAGCTTACAAGGACCAACAGCAATCGTTTAAGGAATTATTACTTATTTTATTGGCTTCTTGTTTATTAGTTTTTGGTGTGTTGTTATTTCTATTTCGAAATTTAAAAGTGGCGTTCATATTATTGTTTATTTCTGTCCTCGGTATTTCCGGAAGTTATTTATTATTGTTTTTGACAAATACACCTTTGAATGTGGGAAGCTATACGGGTTTGATTATGATTGTTGGAATTATCAGCGAAAATGCCATTTTTACTTATTTACAATTTAAAGAAACCTTTCTTAGTTCGAATAATAAAAAGCAATCTTTGGTCTATGCGATTTCTACACGTTTGCGACCAAAATTAATGACTGCTTTAGGTGCCATTATTGCATTATTGCCGCTAGCTATTGGAATAGGTACGGGTTCCGAATTACATCAACCTTTAGCAATTGCTGTAATTGGTGGTTTTTTAATCGCAATGCCTTTACTTTTAATAGTGCTACCAAGCTTGTTGTATTATTTTGATATTGAACATAAAGAATAGTTGACTTATTGAATAGCAGAACGTTTTTAATTTTGCTCGTTGACAGCTGATATTGATAGTGTTTTTAATCTAAGTCAGTAACCGTTGTTTTTAATTACTTTTGTCATAAAAAGAAAACAATGGGATTCAAACATTTATTTAAAGCAAAATTGAATTGGTTTTCCACCAAAGAGGAGGAGGTTTCTACTTCTAAAATTTTCAGTAAAAGCCATACTGTTACCATTGAAGGGAAACCCATTTTAAATGTTTCGGCTGCTAAAGCTTTCAAAGGAGATCCAGCTTTGTATAATCCCGAAGATTTATTATTGAGCAGTGTTGTTTCTTGCCACATGATGTCTTATTTATATGTTTGTAGGCAAAACGGCATCGAAGTGCTGTCTTATACTGATGCGGCTGAGGCAACTATTGAAGTTTTAGATAACGGAAGCGGACGCTTTATTGAAGTGCGCTTGTACCCAAAAGTAGTTATTACACAAAAAGAAAAAATAGCCGAAGCACTCCGTTTACATCAAAAAGCAAACGAACTCTGTTTTATTGCCAACTCCTGTAATTTCCCAATTATAAATAAGCCAAGTTGTGAATTAGGATAATTTCGTAGAAGTGAGATAAAGAGTTTCGTAAGGTTTCGGGCAATTTATTTAAATTTCAAAGTTGGTCAGGTTCTATTTTTTAGAAGAAGATAGAAAAAGAGTCCAACTAAAAGTGAAAGTGGTAATTATGAACACAGCTGCGGAAGAAACAGCATAGGAGGAAGTTGCAATAAACAAAATGGCCAAGAAAAGAAATACCGAAACAATCTTTCTTCGTGCTAATAGAAATGATTTAATAGATTGTATACAAACCAGAACTCTTGAAAAACCGAGGTTTTTATTTAAATACTGGGTTACTAAAAGAGTGAAGTCTAAAAACTGCTGAATTACTCGAAAGTAAGAGCTGCCACTTAGTTCAAAATGAGGTAATTTATTAGTTGGTTTTTTCATTGTTTTTTATGTATCTACCCAAAGTTACGAATTCAAACTTGAGTTTCCTATTTTTCTAACATCAACTAATGGTTAAAACAGGGAAGAATTGCAATAATCTCTACTCTTTTGTTCGAAAAAAAAATGCCTTGTAAATCAAACATTTACAAGGCATTTTGTGGAGTCGCCGAGAATCGAACTCGGGTCCAAACAAGCAACTAAAAAGCTTTCTACACGTTTATTTTCTGATTGAATTTTCGACAGTGTGCTAGGCCAGAAACAGCCACACGCTACTTATCTTCTTAATTTCAAAATCCACCCGAAGCTCATGGAAATCTAGGTTTATTTTTACGGTTCCCCTAAATTGACCGCCACAAACCAAGGCTTTCAAGGAGAATCCAGCTTTCCTATCTGATAGGAACGTGGCTTAATCGTACTATAATTCGGATTATGCAGCTAAAGCGTAGTTATTTTCGCCGTGTAAAATGATAAGATCTTATATTTACGAGCAAGGTCTCAATGCTCGACGTGCTTACTGATCAATTCGACTTGCTGTCAAAACCAGTCGACCCCCTTAATCAAAACCGAAACTTTAATTTTGAGTTTGCAAAGATACTGATAAAAATTCACTTTTAGTAGTAAACCTTTGCAGTTGGCACTAATAATTTTTTATTATTCGTCTTTAATTCGGAAAGGATAATTGCCAAACAATGATGAGACCTTCCTAACATCATACGTTTTTCGAGTAAATTTGTTAGATAGCGCAATTATAGTAACACCCTCTTTTTGAAGTGTAATGTATGATGAGGTGTTTCCATGCCACCAGCCATTGTGAAAATAAAAATTTTCTCCATTTTCAAAATTTACCATTCGTATCCCTAAACCATAATTTTTTGTTCCTTTGCGTTCATTACTGTACGGTTTGTAAACAAGCGCATTTAATTTTGGGGTTAAAAAATTAGAATTATTTCTGGCACGGTCAAATTTTAGAATATCTCGAGCTGTTGAGTATATATTTTTATCTCCATAAACTGCATCAAGATAATCTAATCCAATTTCTACCTTGTTTCCTTTATAGGAAGTTACAGCTGAATCTTTGTCTCGCTCATAATTAAAAACGTAAGTATTTTTCATGCCCAGTGGCTTAAAAATCATTTGTTCCATTGCTTTTTCATAAGACAATTTTGTCACTTTTTCAATGATTAGCGCCAGCATTGCATAATTAGTATTGCAATAACTAAAACGAGTATCAGGCTTGAACTCAAGTCCAATATCTTTGGTAGCCATGATTTTCAAAATATCTTTATTGGTAAGTATATTATGTCTATCCCATACCGTCTTGTCACGATCCGTGAAATACGCGTAATTACGCAAACCACTTCTATGATTTAATAATGTTTCAACTGTAATATCTGAATATGGAAATTCCTTCAGTATGGTGTTCACTTTTTGGTCTAATCTTATTCTTTTTGCATTGACTAACTTCAAAATAGCTGTCGCTGTTAGCACTTTACTTACTGATGCAAGATGAAGTGGTGTAGATTTAGTTATTAAGGTTTTGTCTCTAAAATTAGCGTAACCTTCATATTTTTCATAGATGATTTGTCCATCTTGAGCTACCAGAAAGCTTCCGTTTAAACTATTATTCGGCCAGTTCTTAGAATAAAATGACTTTATTTCTTGTGTTTTTAAAAAAATATAAGAGGCGGTAAGTTTAGGTTCTACTTTAGCTAAAGGTTTCATTTTAGGCAAAGTGGTCTTTGGAAGTTCATTATCACTTAATTCAACTTTTTTCTTCTCTTTGGCACAAGAGTTTAAAATTATTATCAGGAAAAATATATGTAGTATTTTTGTTTTTTTTATAAAAATCATTTCAGTTTTGCTAGAATCGCAAATATATATAAACAGTGCTATGTGGATCACTATTTTTTCAATCTTAACACTATTTTAGCAATATATTTTTTAATGAAATTTGTCAATATTTTGAAATTCAATTAACAGCAAATATTTTTAAATGAAATAATTTTGTGAAAAATGTTTTAATTGAAAATGTTATATTTGTAACAAATTAGAGAAAAATAATAAGTAAACAGAAATAAAGTCTTAGATACGTATGAAATTTGGAATAGTAAAAGAACGTAAAAATCCGCCTGATAGGAGAGTTGTTTTTTCACCTAGCGAACTAGCAGTTTTAAAACAAAATTATCAAGATGTCACTGTTAAAGTTGAACATTCAGATATCAGGATCTTTGACGACTCCCAATATCAAAGCCTCGGGATCGAAGTAACTGATGATTTAAGTGACTGCGATATTTTATTTGGAGTAAAAGAAGTGCCAATAGAATATTTAATTCCTAATAAGTCCTATTTCTTTTTTTCTCATACCATAAAGAAACAACCTTATAATAGAAAGTTACTACAATCAGTTCTGGAAAAAAATATTGATCTCTACGATTATGAAACGATTGTCGATGCTGAAAACCGAAGACTAATTGGTTTTGGGAGATACGCTGGAATCGTAGGGGCGTATAATGGAATTAGAGCTTTTGGAATAAAATTTGAATTATTCAAATTACCAAAAGCAGAAACATTATCGGGAAAAGAGGCATTAATTACTCAGTTGAAGCGATTAGTTTTACCGCCTTTAAAATTTGTTGTAACAGGAACTGGAAAAGTGGGTAATGGTGCAAAAGAAATTTTAGATGCCATAAAAATAAAAGAAGTTTCCCCTGCAAATTATTTAACAAAAAACTACGATCAAGCTGTCTATACACAAATTGATGTTTTAGAATACAATAAACGTAAAGACGAACAATTATTGGATTTTACTGATTTCTATCAAAATCCAAAAGATTACGTTTCTGATTTTGAAAAATTTACAAAAGTAACTGACATTTATATAACGGGTCATTTCTATGGTAATAATGCGCCTGCAATACTGACTCAAGAAATGCTAAAAGCTACTGATTGTAAAATAAAAGTGGTGGCCGATATTTCTTGTGATGTAAATGGTCCTATTGCCTGTACGTTGCGCTCATCAACAATTGCAGATCCATTATACGGATATCTTCCTGATGAAAACAAGGAAGTTGATGTTTTTCATCCTGCCGCAATTGTCGTGATGGCAGTCGATAATTTACCCTGCGAATTACCTAAAGATGCCAGTGATGGTTTTGGAGAGATGTTTCTAGAGCATGTTATTCCTGCCTTTTTTAATGATGACAAAGATGGAATTTTACGTAGAGCTAAAATTACCGAAAAAGGTAAGCTTACGCCGCGATTTAGTTATTTACAAGATTATGTAGATGGGAGGTAAATTTTTTTAAATTACAATTTCAAACCTGCACAATTAGTTGCAGGTTTTTTTTGGTTAGATTTGTTTCCGTACTCTTTTTATTTCTCAAACATTACAAATCTCTTAACACCACATAAAATTAACACTGATGTTAAAAGCGTAAATTTGTATCAACTATGAAAATGAGTAACATGAAAAAGACGATTCCCATTTCGATATTAGAGTTAGCAGTGATTTCCCAAGATAGCAATGCGCAAGAAACTTTTAAAAAAACTAAAGAATTAGCGCAACTAGCCGATCGTTTAGGTTACAAGAGATTTTGGCTGGCTGAGCATCACAATATGGCTCACGTAGCTAGCACTGCAACCGTAGTGCTCATAGGTTATATTGCCAGCCAAACTTCATCTATTCGAGTGGGTTCAGGCGGGATTATGCTACCCAATCATGCGCCGTTAATTGTAGCAGAGCAGTTTGGAACGCTAGAAATTTTATATCCTAATCGTATTGATTTAGGTTTGGGTAGAGCGCCAGGAACCGATGGATTAACCGCTCAAGCAATTCGCAAAGATTTTTACGAGCAGTCGCAGCGTTTCCCACAAAATGTTGAAGCGCTCGAGGATTTTTTCTCTACTGATAATGCTGCTGCAAATGTGAGAGCGTTTCCTGCCGAAGGGACAAATGTTCCTATTTGGATTCTTGGATCAAGCATCGATAGTGCCGCTTTGGCTGCAGCCAAGGGGTTGCGATACGCTTTTGCGGGACATTTTGCACCAAAGCAAATGTACCAAGCTTTTGAATATTATAGAGAAAATTTTGAACCTTCAAATTATTTAAACAAACCAAAAACGATGGCTTGCGTGAATGCAATTGTTGCAGATACTGATCAAGAAGCCGAGAAAATAGCTACCAGTTTAACTCAAATGTTTCTAAATTTAATTAGAAACGATCGTAAAGCATTACAACCGCCGCTTGACTCATTAGATGGTATAATGACTGAACAAGAGCACTTTCAGGTAAACCAAATGACCGCTTGCTCATTTGTAGGAAGTAAAACTAAAGTGGAAGCGCTCTTGAAACAATTTATCGATTATACCCAAGTTGATGAATTGATGGTTACAAGTCCTATTTTTAATCATAAAGACAAATTGAAAAGCATACAATTATTGAAAGAAGTTATCGATGCGATAAATGTAGATCGCGAAGATCTAGTTTTACATCAAAACTAGTCTTGCAAAATTAATTAAATTATTTGCAAAATAAATAGCATCATTTAATGAAATCAATTTTTGAAGGTTTGTTTTTTATTGTAATTTTGAATTTTAAATACAAACACTTCTTTGAGAACTTCTATTCACAAGCCAGTTGACAATCCAAAACTGTTTAAAAAACAGCTTTTATATTGGTCACAACAGTACCGCGAAATTATTTATTTAGACAGCAATGACTATCCACAGGTTTATTCTAGTTACGATTGTGTTGTTGCCGTAGATGCATTTACCTCTGTGAAAACCGATTTTCACAATGCCTTTGAAGATTTAAAACAGTACCAGCAAATCAGTAAAGATTGGCTTTTTGGTTATTTATCTTATGATTTAAAAAATAACACCGAATCATTATCCTCAACAAATTTCGACGGACTTCATTTTCCCGATTTATTTTTTTTTCAACCTAAAAAGCTTTTTTTATTGAAGGGAAACCAACTCGAAATTAAATATCTTAATTTTTGCGATGATGAAGTAGAAATGGATTTTCGCAAAATAACAACGACTCCTGATATAGAAGAAAATTTAGAAGAGAAACTAATTGTTCAGCAGCGAATTTCAAAAAAAGAATATATCAACAAAGTTTCTAATGCGATTGAACACATACAGCGAGGTGATATTTATGAACTTAATTTTTGTATGGAATTTTTTGCAGAGCATGCAATTATAAATCCTATTGAAAAGTTTAGTTTGCTAAATGAAATTTCGCAACCTCCTTTTGCTACTTTTTTTAAGAATGACAAACATTTCTTATTGTCAGCAACTCCGGAACGGTATTTAAGAAAAGATGGCGACCGAATAATTTCGCAACCAATTAAAGGAACTGCAAAACGATTTACAGATTCAGTTAAGGATTTGGATTCGAGAAATAATTTGGCTTCAGATCCGAAAGAACGTTCTGAAAATATTATGATTACAGATCTTGTACGCAATGATTTATCAAAAACAGCACAAAAGGGTAGTGTTGAAGTAACGGAGTTATGTGGTATTTATTCGTTTTTACAAGTACACCAGATGATCACAACTATTATATCAAAAATAGAAAATCAATACGCTGCTGTTGATGTTATCAAAACTACTTTTCCGATGGGAAGTATGACCGGTGCGCCAAAAATTGCGGCGATGAAAATAATTGAAGAATTAGAGGAAACAAAACGTGGATTATATAGTGGAGCAGTGGGTTATTTTAAACCTGATGGGGACTTCGATTTTAACGTAGTCATTCGCAGTATTTTGTATAATCAGGAGCGTAAATATGTTTCTTTTTCCGTGGGAAGTGCCATCACTTCGCTTTCAATTCCGGAAAAAGAATACGAAGAATGCCTTCTAAAAGCCAGAGCGATGCGAAAAGTTTTGGGGGATTTAGTGTAGTAGTTTTAAGTATTGGAAACATTTGCTCAAATTACTTGAATAAATAGATTGTAATAGTTCAACAGCATTAAAAATCGTATATTTTCATCACCACAAAACTTAATTACCTTGACGAGCATAATAGTTTGAAAAATAGAATGCTTATTCAATAGACTTATTTGTAGCGTTAGAAGTGGTTTTATTCCAAATCTAAAGGTGATTAAACGGCTACTGTAATTTGAGTTTCTCTGTAAAAATTTGGCTTAAAATAATATGAATTAATTAAATTTGATAATGCTAGAAAAATTTCAAAATCACTTACATCATAAATTTCCATTTTTAAATGGTAAAAAGCTACTGCTTGCCATCAGTGGCGGAATAGATAGTATGGTTATGATTCATTTGTTTCAGCAATTAAACTACGAAATAGCGATCGCTCATTGCAATTTTCAATTGCGTGGACTTGAAAGTTTTGATGATCAAAATTTTGTTCAGAATTACGGTGCTGCGAATGATATTCCATTTTTTATTACACAATTTGACACAAAAGCGTTTGCTGAGGATTACAAACTTTCTACACAAGTGGCCGCTCGAGAGTTGCGCTATAACTGGTTTTACGAATTGCTGGAAACGGACGAATATCACTATATTTTAACGGCGCATCATGCTGATGACAATCTTGAAACTTTTCTTATTAACTTGTCGCGTGGAACAGGGTTAGACGGATTAACGGGGATTCCAAAACAAAACGAAAAAGTAATACGTCCGCTTTTGGCTTTAAGCCAGCATGAAATTGAAAATTATGCTGAATTAAACGCGGTTCAATGGCGTGAAGATAGTAGTAATGCATCTGATAAATACCTGCGAAATAAAATTAGGCATAACCTAGTTCCAATGTTTAAGGAACTGAATCCAAACTTTCTTTCGTCATTCCAAAAAACGCAACACTATTTGCAAGAAGCGGCCTCAATGATAGAGGATGCAACAATTATGATTTACCAGCAAGTGGCAAGTCAGGAGGAGCAAAATATTAAGTTTGATATAAAAAAACTACAAAAATTACCAAATTATAAATCATATTTATACCAATGGCTTAGAGAATTTGGTTTTACGGCTTGGGAAGATATCTATAAATTAGTTGAAAGTCAATCCGGCAGGCAAGTTTTTTCTGCAGAATATCGCTTAATCAAAGATCGAAATTTTTTGATTGTAGCACCATTAGACTTTGAAAAAGAAAAACAGGAGTATTTTATAGAAGAAGAGTTGCAAGAAGTTAATTTTCCCTTAAAACTATCATTTCACAAAGCCGCTAAGCTAAGTTCGGCATCAAATAAAACTATCTTTGTCGATTCAAATAAATTGCAATATCCGCTAGTTTTGCGTCAGTGGAGAGAGGGAGATCAATTTCAACCTTTTGGTATGAGCGGAAAGTCAAAAAAGATTAGTAAACTTTTTAAAGATGAAAAACTATCGTTGTTAGACAAAGAAAATACGTGGCTTTTATGTTCTAATTCATCCATTGTTTGGGTTATTGGGATTAGGCAAGATGAGCGATTTAAAATTGAAAACACAACACAAAATATACTTAAAATTGAATTAGAAGAATGAAGAAATTATTATTTATACTGATCGCTTTTTTGGCTTTTGCCACTGTAAATTCACAAATTCTAGATCCGGCAAAATGGACAAGCAAAATAGAAAAAAAATCAGAAACGAATTATGTCTTAGTTTTTGACGCAGTTATTGAAAACGACTGGCATTTATATTCACAATTTACTCCTGATGGTGGACCACTGCCTCTAGAAATTGCTTTCAAAAATCAAAAAGGAAATTTTAATTTGGTTGGCAAAGCCAAAGAAAGTAACACCAGAACTGCCTTTAATGATATATTTGAAGTTAATGAAACATTTTTTGAAAAGAAGGCGCAAATCCGACAAGAGATTGTCATCACCAATCTAAAGTTGACGGAAATCAAAGTCGATTTTAATTATCAAGTTTGTAAAGAGGTCTGTATTAATGTTGAGAAAAATTTTACTTTTAAAGTTCCAGTAATTACTGCGCCTAATGCAATTTCAAGTACCGAAACCGCTAATATAAATCCTGCTGATTCAGCTTCAGTAGATACGGCTGAAGTAAATGTAAATGAAACAAAAGCCACGCAATCTGCTCAAAAAGATGTAGTCGTTGCTGATTCAAAACCTACGGAACAAAGAGGTTTGTGGTCAATATTTTTTATTGCATTTCTCTCTGGATTTGCAGCATTGCTCACACCATGTGTTTTTCCAATGATTCCTATGACGGTTAGTTTTTTTACAAAACAAAGTAAAACCAGAGCGAAGGGAATTAGTAACGCTATTATTTACGGTGTTTCTATTATTTTTATTTATGTTGTTTTAGGACTTTTGGTGACATGGATTTTTGGTGCCGATGCGCTGAATGCGTTGTCCACTAATGTTTGGTTTAATATAATTTTCTTTATTATTTTAGTGACTTTCGCAGCTTCGTTTTTAGGTGCTTTCGAAATAATGTTGCCAAATTCATGGGCAAATAAAGTAGATAGTCAAGCCGATAGAGGTGGAATAATAGGAATTTTATTCATGGCTTTAGCTTTAGCAATCGTTTCATTTTCATGCACTGGACCTATAGTAGGAACACTTTTAGTAGAGGCCGCTTCTAAAGGAGGAATTGCACCAGTTATAGGTATGTTTGGATTTTCATTGGCATTAGCGCTACCATTTATGTTGTTTGCTATGTTTCCAGGTTGGTTAAATTCATTACCAAAATCGGGTGGTTGGTTAAATACCGTAAAAGTGGTTTTAGGATTTTTAGAATTAGCTTTGGCATTCAAGTTTTTATCTAATGCTGATTTGGTTTTACAATTGCATTTCTTAGAAAGAGAAGTTTTCTTGGCTATCTGGATCGCTATTTTTGGAACTTTAGCATTTTACTTATTTGGCAAGATCACGCTGCCACACGATAGTCCTATCACTCATATAAGTGTTGGTAGATTGTCATTTGGATTAGTTGTTCTGGCGTTCACAATTTATTTAATTCCGGGACTTTGGGGAGCTCCATTGAAAGTGATTTCTGGTTTTCCACCGCCAATGACCTATAGCGAAAGTCCATACGGAGTTGGTAATTCAAAAGGAGGTTCTGCTACTACAAATCAAGATTTACCAGAAGGTGCACATTTAGGACCTCATGACTTGGTTGCTTTTGAAGATTATGATAAAGGTGTGGCTTATGCCAAATCAGTAAACAAGCCTATTCTACTTGATTTCACAGGATATGCATGTGTAAATTGCAGAAAAATGGAAGACTATGTTTGGTCAGATCCTGCGGTGTTAAAGATATTAAAAGATGAAATAGTTTTAATTTCGTTATATGTTGACTCCAAAAAAGAATTGCCGAAAAGTGAACAGTATATTTCTAAAGAAACAGGTAAGGAAATAACCAGTATTGGCAATAAGTGGAGTGACTTTCAGATTACTAAATTCAAAGCTAATGCGCAACCTTATTATATTGTTTTAGATACTGAAGGCACCATGTTGTCTAATAAGCCTGAAAGTTATAACTCCAATATTGATGAGTACAAAGCGTGGCTAAGGGAGGGAATTGATCGCTTCAAAAAAGAAAATTAGTTTTAGCTATTAACACATGTCATTTAAAAATTGCACTATTTTTACAAATTTTATTGTAAAAATTAGTGTAATTTTTATTTAAAGTTGAAGTAATTCTTTACATGTACGTAAGTTGAAAGTTTACAAGTGACAAAGTCAAAAAAAGAATCGTTTTACTATTGAATCAAAGTAATTTTATAGTCTTATTTTATTCACTTTAAAATACGAATATATAGGGTAACAGAACACTTAGTTTTTTACAAAATATATAATTTTATTAGTTTTCATGACTTTTCTTGATGTAGTAGAATATTTAATTTACTTATATCTTCACTGAATAGGTTGCGGTAGAATAAATAACAGTACCAGAAAATAACCTTCAATGTAATGAAGTAGTATATAATAATTTCTGTTCTAACTAGACTAAAATAGTTACCGGGTTTAATCATTAAAAAGGGTAACCAATTGCTAAATTGAAAATTAAATTTTCTTTTCTCCACGGTCCATTTCCAAAATTGACCTTATCTAAAACCCATCTATTACCTTCTGATAAATTTGGTTTCCGAATAGGGAAGGCTAAATCAGTTCGTAAAACTAAGAAAGAAAAGTCAAACCGCAGTCCAGCACCGGCGCCAACAGCCATTTCACTAAGAAATTTTTTAGAGAACTTTGCTCCTGGTTTTTCTAAATTGTCATTTAATAGCCAAATATTGCCAGCATCAATAAAAAGTGCACCTTTTACTAATCCATAAATTTTAGCACGATATTCTGTATTGAGCTCTAATTTTATATCACCAGACTGATCTGGTAAAAAGCTGCTACTACTACTAGCAGCTCCATCAAAACTTCCTGGACCTATTGATCGTGCTCGAAAGGCACGTAGACTATTTGTTCCACCTATAAAAAATTGCTTAATAAAAGGCATTTCACTGGAATTGCCATATGTGTATCCTGCGCCTACAATAATTCTACTAGCTAGTTGAGAATCAGATCCTAATTTAAGATAATGTCTAAAATCATTTTCTATCTTAATAAATTGACTAAATGGAACTCCGAAAACTTTAATAGTATCACCTTTTCTAATATTGGCACCCGTCGTTAACCCAGTTAAATTTCCTGCTAAATCAATAGCTCCTTTGTAATAAAAGGTATGTTTTTTTCTTTTCTGCGCGGTGTTTGTATAGGTGTAGGAATAAGTAGGTCCAAATATTAATTGCTTCTCAATTACTTTTCCTAATGATGGATTTTCAAGAATTTTCGACTTGTATAATGCAGTAACATTTTGTGGACTTGCAAATGTGATTTCTGTTACATTAAGTAAATGTTCTTTTCTTTCGTTTTCTTTCCAGAGATAGCCATAAGACCCCTTAAAAGTTTGTAATGAATACAATTTTGTTCTGTTTTGGAATTCATATCCTAGCGTTACTTTAGTTTTAGGAATAAAACCGCTTGGTGAATTAAATTTAAATGGTGCGACAAGTCGGGGCCAAATCAGATTTGCTTCTGTACCAAAACGGTAAACATTAAAGCCATTATTTTGTCCGGAAACTTGAACTTCAAGTCCACCAAAAGCAGAAATCGTCAATAGTTCTGCACCTCTAAAAGCGTTGCGATTGCTCCAATTTAAATTTAGCTCAGTTCCGGTATAATTAGCCGAATTTGTCTTTGCAAGTAATTCGAGTTGTAATGATTTCTTAGGTAATGGTGTTAAGTAATAATAAGCATCGAGATAATTTCCTGTCGTGTCAGAAACTTTAAATTGGTTTTTTACAAACTTAAACGTCCCTAAATTTACTAATCGGTTTAAAGCTAAGTTATGATCAGTTCGATTGTATAAATCATTTTTTTTAAAGGATAATGCCCGATCAAAAATTCGTGGTTTGTATAAATTTTCAGGATCAATTATTGTAAAATCCTTGTAAGTTGTAACTGCAGTATCGACACTTTTTATACTGTCATTACCAATGGCATAGTTTGGATAAACAATAATTTTATTGATTTTGTATGGAGTTTCTGCAAGTTCTGGAGTTTCATCTTTTAACTTAACAATAAGATCTACTTGATGATCAGCTACAGTACTATCAACTTGGATTAGCAAATAATTAGGATTGAAATAATAAAATCCTTTTTCCTTCAATCTACCGTCAATACGGATACGTTCTTGTTTTATTACTTCTAAATTATAGCCATCATTTTTCTTTAACAAACTTCTAGGCTTTGTTTTTGCAACAGCTTTTGCAAGCACTGTTGAGTCAGTAGGGAATTTTATATCTTTTATTTTGTATTGTTTGGCAGGATTTACATCATAAGTAACACTAGCTTTTTCACCTCTTCTCGTTGAATCAGCTATAGTTTTTGCATTAAAGTATCCACTGTTTTCTGTAAAATTCTGAAGCACGCTTTTATTATATTCAAGGTCCACTTGACTATATAAAACGGGAGCTTCTCCTACTTTATTTTTCAGCCAGTAGCGCAATCCTTTTTCTTTCTTTGGCGTACCGGCCAAATTATAAATATATAATTTTGGACGTAGACCCAATAGTGTTTTGTTAGGCTTCGGTCGGACTAAATCTTTCAATTGGGTTTTTAATTCTTTTTTCTCTTTTTTGGATGTTTGCTCACCTTCCATTTTAATCGTTGCACCGGTATATAATAATTCTCCATCTGGTAAGAAACGAGTGTTACTACATGATGACAATAATATAGTAATAAGAATAAAATATAGTAAGTTGCTCTTATTCATTTGATTTTGTTTTTGATCCTTTTTTAGCTTTTGAATTTGCTTTTGAATTTGCTTTTTTTGACTGAATTTTTGTAAATAACTCCTTGAATTTATTATAATCTAAAGTAATTATAAAAGCTATTCCTGTTTCTACAACTTCACCCTGAAGTGCAACTTGGTATTTATTTACACGATAAACGCGAACTTTATACCTTCCATCTTTTGAAAGTTGGTAATCTAATGATACATCTCCAGCAATGTTGTTAGCATTTTGATTTGCTTGTTGTGGTCCTTCAATACCAAAACTACTTCCTACAGTAACCTTTAAGCGGTCGTTTAATAATTTTTTAGAGATACCTACATTTAGATCGGTTTTACTTTCTCGTTTTCCTGTAGTATAATCATCAGATGTAGCTAAATCAAAATTTAATTCGACACCTTCAATTAAATCTCCCGCTAAATTATTAAGTTGTTCAGATAGAATTTTACTGGCACTTTCTCGTGCAATTGATGAAATATTTGTTCCTTCATTTTCACTGGCAAAAGGATTTTCACCTATGAATCGATTAAGAAGTAACAAAGCAAAAACTTGCTTGTTCATCTCATCAGTTTGCTGTCTCAATTGTGTCAATTTCGCCTGAGTTGAATTGATAATTTCATTAGAAACGCTGTTATTTCCATCAGGTAATATAATGTCAAAAGAAATATTTGGTTTCATTAATTCTCCTGTCATTTTCAAATTTGTTTCAAACGGAATTTTTTGCTTGTATGTGTTTCTCACTGCACTAGTAACTGCTCCAAGTTGGTCACTTACTAGGTCAATAGGAGCGGCCTCTGTTTTATAGATTGCGGTAATGTTAATATCGGCCATTGTTGGTTCACCAGTCCACAAAATATAGCTTCCTTCTTTGATGTCAAATTTTCTCTTGATTGCATTAAAATTCATTTCATAGCTTCCCTCAGATAATTCATATCTTCCGGTTAAGCTTGTTTTGCCAGAAGGATCAATTCCACCGCTTAAGTCAGCTTCTCCTTTTAGTTTTAAAAAATCTCCATTTGCTTTATCAATTACCATCGATAATTCTGCGTCTTTATCGATTTCAATAGTCACAGCGGCATTGATTCCCTTTATGTCCGAATCGCTACTCATTTCATTCAAAGTAACTTTCTGTTCAATTTTAGGGTTATCTTGATCTATAAATTCAATAATACCTTCGCGATCAGCAATTGATGGATCAGATTGTGGCAAGACAATAGTAAACTTAGTGTCTTTGTTAATTTTAATATTTCCTTCAACCACTGGATTGTCTAAATTTCCAGTTATTTTTAAATGATTGTCTAAATACAGTTCGCCGTAATATAAATCATTGTCTTTCGCTTTTGAATTTACTGCTTTAAAGTTATCAGCATCAACGTTTAAATCAAACCCAAAATTTCTAAAATTTGGACTATTAATTTTACCATTAATTGCTAACTCATTATCATTTTCATCCTTTATTGTGAAATTATTAAAAAGAATTGCTTCGCCGGTAAATTTAATATTATCGTTGATAGATTTGAACGTGGCATTAAGTTGAGTCGCTTTAAATCCAATATCATTAAATTGTAGTTCTCCAATAACAACTGGCTCGTTAATATTTCCAGTTATCTTAAAATTACCATTTAGAAAACCAGTACTCTCCTTTAAATTATCTAAAGTGAATCCTTGAATACTTTTTAAATTTAATTGTTCAATATCTAAATTCATATTAAAACTACTTTGAGTAGTTCTATATATTCCATCCAGATTGACTTGATTCCCTAAGCCTGTTATTTTGATTTGCGCATTGTAATCATTTGCAATATTATTTTTTACCTGAATATTGATATTTCCAACAGTATCTTTTTTAAATGTAAAGTTTTCAATGTTTAAGTCAGAAGTAAAAAGAGGAGTTGCAGTTAAATCTTTTATAGATGCATTACCATTTATTTCTCCGCTTAATTGTAGATCATTTTTCTCTACAAAACTTGTAATAGTGCTTATATTAAAATTTTTGAAATCTACTGAAATGGGTGCATTTTTACTTTTGGTTTCTGATTGAATTGAAATACTACTTCCAGCCTTACTTAAATCAAATTGATCAATGAAAATGCCTTTTTTTCCAAAACTAATTACATTTTCAGGATCTATTTTCCAAAATTCATAATTCAGCAACAAATTGTCAATATCGATATTTACATCATTATTCCCATCCAGTGAAGTAAGCGTACCGCCAATAATATAGCGTTCTACTTCTTTTGAGTCCTTCAAAATAATTTTATAATCCACTATATTATTTGCTACTGCGCCGCTAACGCTTGTAAATGGCAATTTCAATAAATTATTTTGTACATCATCAATAATTAAATCGTAGAGCAAGGCTTTATCCTGTGTGTCAATTTTTAAAATGGCATTAGCGATTGTATTTTCTCCATATATTAATTTTGGAATGGCGCCGTTTATGACTATTGTATCATTGACAGAATTATATTTCCCATTTAAAGTAATAGTTTCTAAACTTTTAAGGTTAGGAACAACTTTAAATAAGATAGGATCATCTTTTATAGCAATTGTGAAATTAAATTGCTGCGGCTGTAAAGTTTTCTTCTTTTCATTGGGATTACTATCATAATAAGTGGCAATCGAATTTGTTAGCGCAGCACCAACTTTAGAGAGTTGATATTTACCTATTATTTCAGCAGCTAAAAATGGTGATTTTATTACTAACGAATTTCTTTTAGCAGTTGATTTTGCGAAAACACTTATGGAATCAATTGCAAACTGATCTTTAGCATTAGTAACGTTTATACTATGTGCAATTACACTACCGTTCAAGTAATCTAAATTTGCAGATTGAATGTCAGCATCAACTATTCCTCTAATTTTTAACGGTCCTGCGTGTAAGTTTAATTTTTCTAAATCGGCAATATCTATATTTAACTTTAATTTTGCAGTTGGATATTTATCCTTAAAATTTCCACTACTAACTAGAGTAAAAGCAAGATTCGGATCTTTTGCAGCAGCTATAGCATTAAAATTTCCACTTTTGATAGCTCCTTTGAGACTAAGATTTTTATAAGTGTAATTATTAAAATAGGCTTTCATAAGAGTCCCATTTATTGTCGCAACAGCAGTTTTTGGATTAAAACCAGTTCCTTTAATATGAGCTTTTAAAGTTACGTTGCCCACAGAATCATTTTTAATTAATTTTCCTAAATTAAAATTTTTCAATTCTGTTTCTACATCATATTTTTCGAAATTTTTCCTACTTTGATCAAATTTGGCTATCATTTTAGCATTACCAAAACTACTTGTTAAATTCATATTGGTATAAAAATCAGTAATAGTACCTTTGAATATTCCTTTAACGGCAAATTTTGCTGGTAGCTGAATAGATTTTGGTACTGTGCCTTTTGGCAAAAAACTATTAAAATCTTTCGCTGTAGATTGTAAATCTTTAATGTCTAAATCAAAAATTGTTTTATTTATATCTGGTAAACCTGTAATCCTTCCGCTTGCCATTAATTTTGTTTCACCTACGCCACTAATAGCTATCGAAGGGAAGATCATATTTTTTACTTTTCCTGTAATTTTGCCATTAACAAGTAAAATTGCATTTGGATTACTACTAAAAGGATTAATGTTACTCAAAGTGGGAGCAAAAAGTAAAATATCAGCTACACCTAATTTGCTATTCTTAAAATTAGCATTTAAACTTAATTCTTCTGGATTTTTTGCTAATGATGCAATTGATGGATAGCCAATTTTAATTTCGTCTTGTAATTCAGTTTGAGGTGTTTTTAAATATAATTTTTTAAAGAACGCATTCTTTGAACCGTAGAAAAATTCAGTTGTTAATTTTTGAATATTTAAACCACTTTTGTCTTTTACCGTGAGTGACTTAGCTAAACCGGATATGTTTTCAGGATTGTAATTGAAAGACTCTAACTCTAAATTTAGTTTTTTTATATCTAAGTGGTTATAATCAACGCCTTTTTCACTTTCCGCTACATTATTATTATCATATTTAAAATTTACTCTATTTACTGTAGCATTATTAACTTTTACTTGCCAGCGATTAGGTTCAGTTGACACTGTTTTTGTTTTGGAAATTATTTTTAATGCTTTATCAAGAGAAAGATTTCCTTCTAGTCCTGTTAACTTTATGCTTTCAACAATAGCAAATTGATTGTTCAAATCCATTTTGTCAATTTTCGCTATCAACTTCTTTAAATAAAAAGCTGTAGATAATTTCGACTGTTCATTTTTATAAGTAAGATCAATTTTTGATAAATCAATTTCATCTAATTTTAATTTTAAGTTAAACTCTGATTGATTTGTACTCACTTTATTAGGAATAGGTGATGGGGTAATACCTTGTTTTACATTTAATTTTAAGCCATTGATTTTTGTTTTTGGAACTTCAAAATTCATTTTGTCCAAATCAAATGTTTTAATTGTAGTCTGAAAGTGATTTAAATTTGCAATTATTCTATTTTTAGTTGTGGCATCATCGAAATTAAAATGTATTCGATCAAGTTCAATTTCATTTACAGAAAATTTTATTGGTGTAGAATTATTTTTAGACTTTTCAGATGAAGCAAAAGCATCGATGATGTAATCAAAATTAAATTTATAATTTGAATTTCTATTTATATTAACTGTAATTCCCTCTAAATGAGCAGAATTTATATTAACTTTATTGTTTACTAATTGAAATAAACTTATGTCGACTGCGAGTTTTTCCCCAGCAATTAAGGTATCTTTAGTCTGATCTTGAAAATAAATTCCTTCTAAAATAATTTTTTTTGGAAAACCAATCTCGATTCGGTCAATAGATACTTTAGTTTTAATTTTTTCTTGTATAAAATTAACTGCTTTCATCTTAGCATAGCTTTGAACAGTTGGTATCTGAATTGCAACTACTCCAATTAAAAACAGCATTACAATAGATGCGATGACCCAAAGTATTATTTTCGCACCTTTCTTAAAATATTTTTTCAAATGAGATTTTTTTTGCTAAAATTAGCGTTTTTCAATGATAATTACAACTTATCAAATTGTCACGATAGGAGATAAAGATCATAAATTGCAGTGTGGATGTATTTATATCTTTTTAAAAATTTATTATAGAATTTTAATTTTGGGTAAATTTTAACTTAGAATTTACAAGCTTTTTAAATTTCAAATCTTACGGGAATTTTTGTTTATGAAATCAGATCAGAATCAAAGCCTAAGTGATTTATGGTAGGATAATTTAAATAGGAATAATAAAATATACGATTTAAACGTTCATTGCGAAATAAAAAAACGCCTTGCTAAAATTTAGAAAGGCGTTTGTAAAAAAAAGATTATTTCTTTTCTTCATTATTTAATTTGTCGTCCCAGTCTGGTTTTTCTCCTTTAAATTTTTGAGTATCAACATCGTAATTTTCATCGTTTTTTAACACTTCTTCAAAATCTTTATACTCATGTTTTCTCATGTCGCTTCTATTATCGGAATGTGTTTGATTAGGCTTCTGCGGGTTTTGATGTTTTGAGTTCATAGCTTTTTACTTTTAATTTTTATAAAGATACGTACTGAAATATTATTGCTGTTATACTATTTCTAACTAATGTTACAAAATTTTTGTTAATGATAAAATAAGATAAAACTTCGAGCACTAATAATTAGAAAGAAAAACATTCAAGAGTAATTATTTAACGCACTTAATTTTATGAATGTTTTATTTTAAACACCTTTTTTGGGACCACTTATAACCGTCGAAATTAAACCTTTTTGTTCCGTAAATTCTGCCAGCAGAACGCCTCCCAAATGTAAGACAATGAACGTTAATAAGTAATAAATTGACAAAACATGAATTTGCTCCATTGCATCTTTTAGGTTTTTAGGCCCTAAAACAATAATTAAACCGGTTATCAAAGAGATGGCTACACATCCGTAAAAAATAAGGTAAACCCAATATTGAAATCGCTGTTTTGAGGATAGTCCCACTGCAAATGGATTTATAAATTTCATCTGTCCGAAAAGCGGGAGAATCAACCTTATGGTGTAAAGCCCTACCAAAGCGTAACCGAAATAAATATGCCAATCCCACATTGGTTTTCTTATTTTTTTGGCGAGTGTAATTAATTGGTCTTTTGATAAAGATTGATCTGTAGTGGCAAGATATTCTTGAATAATTTCTGCTACATGATTTTTATTCATCCATGTTAGTCTCAAAAATATTGTTATTAGCATCACTGTAAAACAAATAGCAATCGACCAGTGCATTATTCTAAAAATAATGGAAAAATCTCTATTTTTCATAATTTATTGTGTAAAATTGATGTTTAAAACTCAGTTACATAAAAATAATTATTCTAATGTTCAATTTGCTACGAGATTTAAAGGGTGATGAATTCTTCACTTTTTGGAAATAGACTGATTGCTTGGACTGCAACTTCAGGAGTAGGATTAGCTATTTTTCGTAATTTTGTGTCCATCCAAGCCCCATCAACGGTAATTATTGCGCAAATTGCATTTTCATCGTTTAAAAATTCATGTACTATTGACCATCGAGATGCATCAGGTTTCATTTTTGAAATTTTAGTTTGCATCGTTATTTTATCAGAAAGTTTTATTTCCTTTTTAAATACACATTCTTCTCGAAAAAGAATAGGCCCAAAGTGTTGCTTTTGTAGCACTTGCATCGTCAATCCTAAACCTTCTAGGATTTCGATTCGATGTTGCGCACCAAAATCATAATAAGCACTGTGACGAATGTGAAAATTTGGATCTAAATCCGACCAACGAAAAGATAAGTGTTTGCTGAAAGACATCATATAAAGTAAAAAATTTGAAATGTGTATTGATATTAATTGATTCAAACGTAAAAATAGTCAATTCACAGTGACCTTAGAGTTTTAGCACTTCTCTTTTTTTTGTAAAATTATCACATTTTACATTTGTAATTTAGTAATTGTGATACAGTATCTGTGCAGCTACAATACCAATTATAAAAGCTATTATCACAAAAATTAGTAATAGAGAACTTCTAGGAGATTCTATAATCGCAATATTGTCAACATATAGATCCATAACGACTCCAGTAGCTCCGTAATCTAAGTTTAATTTACAGTCTACTTTTCGGTCACTTTCAAACATCGTAAAGGTGTGTTTAGCGCCGCTAATTGAGCTTTTTTCAGACACAATTTTTCCATTGAGCACAATTGACTCTCGTCCTAAAAACGAGTTAAAGACTTCTATTTTGTTATTTCCGAGTTGGATTGTTGAAAATTTCATTATTTTAGTTTTTGCCCAAATATATAAATTAGATCGAAAATTTCGTGTGTTGTTTCAAGCGATAACACTTTTTACAACTGAAAATCTGTGTTAAAGCAATTCTTTTAATGTGAATATAATCTAATAAAATAAAATATTATACTATTTTTAATTAGTGTCATTACTATAAAGACGTAATTTTTGATAAAAACTAAGCTTAAAAAATGTGGTCTTTAATACGTTTTTTAAGTTATTTGAAAGCACTTATTAATTTTGCTTTAAAGGATAAATAACTTTTCTAAACAGTTGAAATCGCTCAAAACTTCCATGTTTTAGTCAGTTAGAAATGTCAACTTGTCATATCTATTTCCGCCAACTTTAATACAAACTGACAAATCAATAGCGTCATTTGTATTGGCATAAAGATTGACTTACCGACTTTGAGTTATTAAAAACAGTATATAATAAAATTTAAATATAGTAAAAATGGGTAAAATAATCGGAATTGATTTAGGTACTACAAACTCTTGTGTTTCTGTAATGGAAGGTAGCGAAGCAGTTGTTATTCCTAATGCAGAGGGAAAAAGAACTACACCATCTATCATCGCTTTTGTTGAAGGTGGAGAGATTAAAGTGGGTGATCCTGCTAAAAGACAAGCAGTAACTAACCCAACTAAGACTATTGCTTCTATCAAACGTTTTATGGGACAAGGTTTTGGTGAAGTTTCCGCTGAGTCAAAAAGAGTTTCTTATAAAATTGTAAAAGGGGACAACAATACGCCACGTGTTGACATTGATGGTCGTTTGTATTCTGCGCAAGAATTGTCAGCTATGACACTTCAAAAAATGAAAAAAACTGCTGAAGACTATTTAGGTCAAACAGTTACAGAAGCAGTTATTACTGTTCCTGCTTATTTTAACGATGCACAACGTCAAGCGACAAAAGAAGCTGGCGAAATTGCAGGTCTTAAAGTAATGCGTATAATCAATGAGCCTACTGCAGCTGCACTTGCTTATGGATTGGATAAAAAAGGAACGGATCAAAAAATTGCTGTTTATGATTTAGGTGGAGGTACATTTGATATTTCTGTTCTTGAATTAGGAGACGGAGTTTTTGAAGTACTATCTACAAACGGAGACACGCACTTAGGTGGAGATGATTTTGACCATGAAATTATTGACTGGTTAGCTGCTGATTTCTTAGCTGCTGAAGGAATTGATTTACGTCTTGATCCAATGTCATTACAACGTTTAAAAGAAGCTGCTGAGAAAGCAAAAATAGAATTGTCATCTTCTGCTGAAACTGAAATCAACTTACCTTATGTAACTGCAACGGCTTCAGGACCAAAACACTTAGTTAAAAAATTAACTAGAGCACAATTTGAAAAATTAACTGATACATTAGTTAAACGTTCTATGGCACCAGTTGCTAGAGCTTTGAAAGATGCAGGTTTATCAGTTTCTGATATTGATGAAGTTATTCTTGTAGGAGGTTCAACTCGTATGCCAAGAATTGCTGAAGAAGTGGAGAAATTTTTTGGTAAAAAAGCGTCTAAAGGAGTTAACCCTGATGAAGTTGTTGCTATTGGAGCAGCTATTCAAGGTGGAGTTCTTTCTGGAGATGTAAAAGATGTATTGTTACTTGACGTTACACCTTTATCTTTAGGTATCGAAACTATGGGCGGTGTTATGACTACATTAATTGAGTCTAATACTACTATTCCAACTAAGAAATCTCAAGTTTTCTCTACTGCTGCTGATTCTCAACCAACTGTTGAACTTCACGTTCTTCAAGGAGCTAGAGCAATGGCTGCTGATAACAAAACTATCGGTCGTTTCAACCTAGATGGTATTCCACCAGCACCAAGAGGAGTTCCACAAATTGAAGTAACTTTTGATATTGATGCTAATGGTATCATCAAAGTTTCTGCAACTGATAAAGGAACTGGAAAATCTCATGATATTCGTATCGAAGCTTCTTCTGGATTAACATCTGAAGAAATTGAAAGAATGAAACAAGATGCTGAAGCAAATGCTGAATCAGATAAATTGTTGAGATCTAGAGCTGAAAAATTGAACGAAGCAGATGGAATGATTTTCCAAACTGAAACTCAATTGAAAGAATTAGGTGTTAAAATATCTGATGAGAATAAAGTTGCTGTAGAATATGCATTAACTGAATTGAGAATGGCTCACCAATCTCAAGATATTCCTGCAATTCAAACTGCATTAGACAACATCAACGCTGCTTGGAAAAAAGCAACTGAAGCTATGTACGCTGAAGGAGAGCAAGGTCAAGCAGATGCTCAGCCACAAGGTGAAGCAACTCAAGGAGACAATGTTGAAGACGTTGAATTTGAAGAAGTAAAATAATAGATAATTTCAAAGTCGCGATTTATCGCCTCTTTACATTGTTAGTAATAGAAACCGTTTGCCTTAGGCAAACGGTTTTTTTGCTTTTATAAAACGCAACTAATATTAATTTAAGAAGTTTTTACTTTTCCCTTAAACATGCGCATAATCACTAAAGCATGTGGAAAGGTAATTGCAGCCAAGAAGGAGAAAAATAGCGCATTAAATAACTGTTCTTCTCTAAATAGGATATAGATCATTGCAATACCAGCGATGGAAATGAACCAGTATATACCAGCGGCTTTGCAATATTCATAAAAATATTTTATGGAAAAAGATCCATTCAAGTACGTAATTTGATCTATTATCGATGGAATACTGTGCCATAAAACAAAATAAAGTGCGAAGCCCCAAATTAAACTAGATGATTTAAACAGAACAACAAATAACAACATAAAAAATAACTCTAAAAATATTTTCTTCTTCCATTTGTCTTCCTTTAAAAATATATAAGCGCTAATTGTAATAAATACAGGTATTGCAAATTGGAGTGTTAATGAAAAATATTGAATGGGAATAGTAACGCTGGTAATTTTGAATATTATGTTTTGTACTTGGGCCGTGTGAAAATTAAATAGTAACAATAAAATGATAAAGCCGTACAAGAATTGAAAAGTTAATACTACAATTTTTGGAAAATCTTGTTTTAAATGTTGCCATTGCTGTTCACCGAAATGATAAGAACTAACTACAATAAATAATAACAGTGCAAATTGAGGTATAATATAGAATAGAATTACACCTGTTAAAACAACAAAAACGTAGTAAATAAGAATTTTAATAGGTGATTTAGCTTTGTTTTTATCATCTATGTTTTTTATAAGTAGTAAATCATTAGCGCCATGTAGAATTCCAAACGAAAAAATCAATAAAAAGCCTAAAATAATTTGGATTTGATGGGAAAAATAGGAATCCATCCATAATCCGAAGAAGCTTGCTACAAGTGCTATTTTGGGGTAATTTTTCATAAATTTTAATTAATGTTTAAAAATAGCGAAAAAATAGTAAACAAAAATTTTTTTTATCGTTTATCTTTTTATACTTTTGGTTAAACAAAAAAACAATTTAAATTAATTATTTATGACAAATTTTATGTTTATCTCAGGATTAGTTGGAAAGATGTTACCAACAGATTACGTCGGTTTTACATTTTTCGTAGGCTGTATGGCTATGATGGCTGCATCAGCATTTTTCTTTTTATCCTTAAGCCAATTTGACAAAAAATGGCGAACATCAGTTTTAGTTTCAGGTTTAATTACCTTTATTGCCGCAGTTCATTATTTCTACATGAGAGATTATTGGGCTTCATTTGGAGAATCACCAACATTCTTCCGTTACGTGGATTGGGTACTAACTGTGCCGTTGATGTGCTTAGAGTTTTACCTAATACTTAAAGTAGCAGGAGCAAAACAATCTCTTTTATGGAAAATGATTCTGTATTCTGTTGTAATGCTTGTTACAGGATACATTGGTGAAGTTATTGCACCTGATAGTGCTGCTTTTTGGGGATTAATCTCTGGATTAGCTTACTTCTTGATCGTTTATGAAATCTGGTTAGGAGAAGCTTCTAAATTAGCTACCGCTGCTGGAGGAGAAGTATTAAGAGCACACAAAATTTTATGTTGGTTCGTACTAGTTGGTTGGTCAATCTATCCATTAGGATACATGATGGGAACAACTGGATGGTATAACAGTTTCATTCCATCTGGAAACATTGATGTAGTTTACAACATTGCAGATGCTATCAACAAAATTGGATTTGGTTTAGTTATTTACAGCTTAGCTGTTAAATCTTCTAAGGACTAATTACAATAAGTAATTTTAAAAAACCGAACTAGAGATAGTTCGGTTTTTTTATGTCTAATTTTAAAGTTACGTAACTATTACCGCTTAAAATTTTAAATGATAAATAGTTAAAAGGGTATTATTATTATTATTTAAAAAATTATTACTATTCAGAAAATTGAATTACAATATTTTACTGATGATCTTATAAAATAAATTTAAAAATGTATAAAGACGTTGTAAGGAGATACTATTTTTATCTGCTTATCTTCATTTAATACTACATTCTATGATAATATCTCAATGGGCTAATAATATTCACAAATATCTTTATATCTTACTATAAATTATTTTTTTCGACTGTTACAATTTCATATTTTCTTTTTTCCCAATAGAATTAAATGTAAAAGAAGGATATAAGATATTTCTATTTCTAAATGAATCCTTTACGCGAGTTAATAGCTAATAGCCTTACTGATTATTTTCTTCAAAAATTAAAGAAGATAGACAGCAATTTTTAAGATTTTAAATTAGAAATTAATTGGCAAAAAAAAGACTGTCCTTAAGAACAGCCTCTTTTAACTATAAATTAACACATTTTACTTCGGATCTAATCCTTCATTAATTCTTGCAACTAAATCAAGAACATGATATTTAGTCATACGATCTGCAATTTTAGCAGAAGATACTTTCAAGTTGTTTCTTAAACTAATCAATTGACCTCTTGCTATAGAGGGTAAATCAGTCTGCGCTAAGTTAACTTTTCTTGTCGTAAAACCATAGCTAACTCCTACGGGAACTGACCTAACGGTTGTAGAACCAGGCTTAAGCAATTCTATTAACTTATCAACATATAGTTTTTGTATGTTTCTGCGGTACATATCAACGGCTGCGCTAGTTTTCAATTCTGAAAAAATACCTTTATTCAAATCGGTAATTAATTCATCAACTGAATAATTTTCTTTGCTTGCTGCTGACGATTCTAAAAGTCGCACCATTCGATCTCCAGCCATTAAACTCGATAATGTTGCATCTTGCATTGCTTTTATGGCCTCAACTCCGTTCTCTGGATTAATTTTTGAAAGTACGTTTTGATCCAGTAACCATTTTGGAGTAGTAAACAACTGTGTATTTAAAAATAATACAGCGTCTTTTTGAATACTTTTTGGTACAACTGTAAACTGATTTCCTGTCATATCATAAGTTTTAGGTGAGTCATAAATTCCACCTACATTTTTAGTTACATGACCCATGTACCTTCTAAATTGTCCAGTAAGAGCACCATAAAGTTCATCTAGTTCACTATAACTTTCTCCTTTTTCGCTAGACCACTCTAGTAAATTTGGAAGAATTCTTTTTAAATTTTTAATTCCATACTCTGAGGCTCTCATTGCATTGTCTCCAATATCCTCTGTTTGATATCTTGGATCATAAGGACTTGTTTCTGTTCCAAACCATAAGCGGTTATTTTTGTAAGCCTCTTTTGTCATTTCATTTAGCTTGGCTTTTTCTTCTTTTTCAGTATTGACATCTTCAAAATAAGAATACCCCCATTTTATTGCCCATTTATCATAATCACCTATTCTAGGAAATAAGTCAGTTACGCCATCTTCTGGTTGTGCTACATAATTGAAACGAGCGTAGTCCATGATAGAGGAAGTATGTCCATTTTTTGCTTGATATTCTTTGTCACGCAATTTTTCTACAGGCGTAGCAGAACTTGCACCCATATTATGACGCAATCCTAATGTATGACCTACTTCATGAGAGGATACAAAACGAATTAGCTCACCCATTAATTTATCATCAAATTTCTTTGCCCTTGCGGCTGGATCTACTGCTGCGGTTTGAATCAAGTACCAGTTTCTCAAAAGACTCATGATATTGTGATACCAACCAATATGACTTTCTAGAATTTCTCCACTTCTTGGATCATGAACATTTGGTCCATAAGCATTTTGGATTTCAGCGGCAAAATACCTCAAAACTGAAAAACGGGCATCTTCTAAGCTCATTGTTGGATCATTTTCTGGCCAGTATTCTCCGCGAATAGCGTTTTTCCATCCAGCAGCTTCAAATGCAACTTGCCAATCATCAATTCCTTCTTTTATATATTTCTTCCATTTATCTGGAGTTGCTGGATCAATGTAATATACAATAGGTTTCAAAGGCTCAATTAATTCTCCGTTTTTTTGTTTTTGAGCATCCTCGGGAGATTTTGGCTCCAAACGCCATCTTACGGCAAAAACTTTAGTATCTGATTTTTGAGATTCTTCTTCAAAAACACCATATTGATTTGCAAAATAACCCACCCGCGCATCAAATTCTCTTTTGCGCATCGGAACTTTTGGCAATAAAATCATTGAAGTATTCAATTCTAAGGTGACTACGCCAGCATCTAAAGCTGATGGTAAATCAACTCCGATTTTAGGTGTTGGAGTCGTATTAATTTTCGGTGGTGTTGTTGTAAATGTTTTTACACTTCTAATTTCAGTATTTAAAGGAAAACTACTGACTTTAGAAATAAAAGATTTGTCTTTTTGAAATGTTTGAATGTTTAGTAATTGCTTTTTTATCGGGTCTAATGAAAAAGTTTGAACATCAGCATCAAACGCAGTTGATAGGTCTAGTACATATCCTGTTATTTTTCCAGACGCATCTTTCTTGTAGGCAAGAACATCATAATTCCCAATAATTGGATCTGATGTAGAATTTTTAACAGCTTGTGCTAAAGGTTTACTTTCATCAGTTGACATGATAACATACGTTACTGATCGTAGCAATATGTTGTTATTTAAACCTTTTTCCCAGCGTACAACTTGGCGATTAATTTCCTCTCCACCAAAAATTCCACCTCCAGCAGGTGTTTTAGAATAACGAGTAATTGTCATTATTTCGCTCCCAATAATAGAATCAGGAATTTCAAAGAGGTACTTATTATCTATTTTATGAACAATTATTAGACCATTTTGAGTTACTGCTGTGGTATCAATGACTTTGCTGTAAGGCTTTGGTTCTTTTTTAGTTTCAGGCGCTTTAGTTTCTACCTTCGTAGTTGCATTTTTATCTGCTTTCTTCTTTTTCCTGCTTTGTGCAAATGTGTCTTGAACTGAAAAGACAAACAAGAACACCATAATTACGGATACTGTTTTTTTAATCATTTAGTTAGATTTATTATAGTTAATATTTAATTTTTAGTGCGCAAATGAAAGAATCTTGCTTTTATTTACCAATAGTTTCCAAATCTATAAATATATTTTGAATTCTTATTAGTTAGAATATTAATTTTAGCTAATTAACAATTGCTGATCAAATATTTTTTAAACTATTTTATGACTTTTCTCAATAGTAGACTATTATTTTCTCCGTATTTTTGTTTCTTAGTGTTGTTTAATCGGATTCTCGTTTCAAAATTTATGTATTAAAATAAAATATATATTGAAATTGATTCTGTATTGCAATCTGATACACTTTTTTAATGAGAAAAATCAAATACAAGAAAGGTCAAAAATCACTACCGTATCATCTGGAGTATACAGGCATTCACAAGGAGCATAAATCTGAGATGCAATTATTTGTCTATGATAATATAGATTTAACTGAATATGATGGTTTTAAGATTTCGGATTTAGATAAATATATTGATTTTGGAAAAATAAATTGGCTAAACATACATGGTTTAAATAATATAGAATTAATTCAGTCTGTAGGAGCTTATTTTGAAATTGATACTTTTATGTTAACTGACATTTTAAATACCAGTAGAAGGACAAAGTTAGAGGAGTCAGCTGATGTTTTATTTTTTAATATTAAGTCTTTATTACCTGCGGGGGATTCAGACAATATTATCATTGAACAAATTAGTTTTTTGATAAAAGATGGTGTTTTAATTTCTTTTCAGGAAAAACGCTCCGATTTTTTCTCTCATATTCGCGAACGAATTCGTACTCATTCAGGACTTGTCAGAACAAAAAAAGTAGATTATTTACTTTATATTCTTCTTGATGCAATAATGGAAAATTTCTATGTTACAATTGAAAATGAGGAAGATAAAGTAGAAGAGTTAATTAATATTTCTAAAGGAAGTGCCGATCCGTTAACATTAGTACGAATAGAAAAACACCGTGATAATTTTAATTTTTTAAAACGATCTATAATTCCACTTCGCGATTCGCTCTTTGGAATCAAAAGTATGAAGGATGATAATCTTTTTAATGCAATGGAAATGGATAGTTATACTTTTTTCTCCCGTTTACATCAAAAAAGTTTAGAACTTTTAGAGCAAATTGAATCAGATCTTGGCTCATTAGAGAGTGCTTCTAATTTCTATTTTTCTTCGCAAACGCATAAGATGAATGAAATCATGAAAACGCTTACTATTGTTTCAGCACTATTTATCCCGTTAACTTTTATTGTGGGTGTGTATGGAATGAATTTTGAATTTATGCCGGAATTGCATTACCGCAACGGTTACTACACTATTATTGGTATTATGGTTATGATAGGTATAGTAATGATTTTTTATTTCAAGAAAAGAAAATGGTTTTAATTTTTTCAGGCAATTTTAGCTTAATAATAAAGTTTTTAAAGAATTATAAAACAGTAAAATGAATAAATCGATTTATATTGCAACGAGTGAACACAACAGCGGTAAGTCCATTGTTACTCTTGGTTTAATGAGTATGCTCATTGGAAAAACAGCTAAAGTGGGTTATTTTAGACCTATAATTGAAGATTTTGAAGATGGTAAAGTAGATAATCATATTGAAACTGTTATATCGCATTTTGGTTTGGATATCGCATTTGAAGATGCGTATGCAATTACTAAAAGTAAACTGATTAAAAAGAAAAATAAAGGAAAAATAGGAGAGGTTTTAGACCTAATTATTGAAAAATATAAACGATTAGAGGAGCAGTTTGATTTTGTGCTTGTTGAAGGTACAAGTTTTAGCGGAGAAGGAACCGTAATAGAATTAGACATGAATGTTTTAATTGCTAAAAATCTTGGAATCCCAACAATCATTGTTGGTTCTGGCGTTGGTAAAACTTTAGAAGAATTAATAGATAGTCTATACTTAGCTTATGATTCATTTAAAGTTAGGGATGTGGAAGTTCTAGCCGTAATAGCAAATAAAGTGCAACCGGAAAATATTAAATTGGTAACTAATGGATTAAAAAATAGTCTTCCTAAATCTATTTTGGTCAATGCAATTCCGCTTATATCAAGCTTAAATAATCCTACTATCAAAGAAATTGTCGATGTCTTACATGCAAAAGTCCTTTTTGGTGGAGAATACTTGAATAATGAAGTAGGAAATTTTAGTGTTGGTGCAATGCAACTCCGGAATTATTTATTACATCTAAAAGAAAAAGCGTTAGTAATAACTCCTGGAGATAGAGCCGATATTATTTTAGGTGCTTTACAAGCAAATGAATCAGCTAATTACCCTTCAATTGCTGGTATTGTCCTGACAGGAAATATTATACCTGACGATAGCATCATGAAATTAATTGAAGGGCTGACTACAATTGTACCAATCATAACCGTTGAAGGCGGAACTTACAGCATCACAAATAGATTGGGAAATATTAAATCTAAAATTTACGCTGACAATCAACTTAAAATAGAAGCTTCTATTAATACTTTCGAAAAATATATTGATGTAGATAATTTATCTACAATCTTAAATTCATTTGAAGCAGAAGGAATGACTCCTAAAATGTTCCAGTACAATTTAGTAAAAAGAGCAAAAAAGCATCGTAAACATATTGTTTTACCAGAAGGGAGTGACGATAGAATTATTGTTGCGGCATCTCGTTTACAAATTATGGACGTCGTAGATATTTCGATTATTGGTAATAAAAAACAAATAGAAAATAAAGTCGCAGAGTTAGGTATTCCATTCGATTTCTCAAAAGTAGAAATTATAAATCCCATTTTATCTGATAAATATGACGATTATGTAAACACTTATTTTGAACTTCGAAAAAATAAAAATGTTTCTATGGCTATGGCCAAAGATCTAATGGAGGACGTTTCTTATTTTGGTACAATGATGGTGTACAAAGGGGATGCTGACGGAATGGTTTCTGGTGCTGCACACACTACTCAACATACAATTTTACCGGCTTTACAATTTATTAAAACAAAACCAGACACTTGCATCGTTTCATCGATATTTTTTATGTGTTTAGAAGATCGAGTTTCTGTTTTCGGAGACTGTGCTATTAATCCAAATCCTACAGCAGAGCAACTCGCTGAAATTGCAATTTCATCAGCTGATTCTAGTTCAGCTTTTGGTATTGAGCCAAAAATTGCAATGCTTTCATATTCTTCTGGCGCATCTGGGAAAGGAAATGAAGTTGATAAAGTTAGAGAAGCAACTGAAATAGTTCGCAAAAAACGTCCTGATTTAAAAATAGAAGGACCCATTCAATATGATGCAGCGGTTGATATGGCCATTGGTAAAAGTAAAATGCCAAATTCAGAAGTTGCAGGACAAGCGAGCGTTTTAATTTTTCCAGATTTAAATACGGGAAACAATACCTACAAAGCGGTTCAAAGGGAAACGGGTGCATTAGCAATTGGTCCTATGCTGCAAGGTTTGAATAAACCGGTTAACGATTTAAGTAGAGGTTGTACTGTAGATGACATTATTAATACAGTTGTTATTACGGCCATTCAAGCGCAGGGCTTGTAGATTGTTCAAAACCACAAGTAAATAAAGCAAAAAACAATTTAATTATTTAAAAAAACTTAGTTCAGTGAACTTCTGCTGGTAGAATTAAAATTTGTAGAAAGTTCACGATAATTTGAAATATATCATTTTGTTCTTAGCGTATTGACGGCTAAAAAAGATACAAAGTGTAAAGCATTAGCGGTAAAAAAAAATATAAATGAAAGTAATAATAATAAATTCAGGGAGCTCATCAATAAAATATCAGTTAATTGATATGCCAGCAAATGAGGTTATTTGTTCTGGTATGATTGATAGAATAGGATTAGAATTTTCCAATCTAACTTTTAGTACCAATGAAGCAAAAATTGAGGAGGCACTTACCATTCCAGATCATAAAACAGGTCTGGAGAAAATTGCAAATCTACTAATGGATGAGAAAATTGGTGTCATAAAAAGCACTGATGAAATTGAAGCCGTAGGACATCGAGTTGTGCATGGCGGAAGTTCTTTTTCGAACACTGTGATAATTACTGAGGAGGTCAAGGAAAAAATTAAACAATTATTTGAGTTGGCCCCATTGCATAATCCAGCTAATTTAGAGGGAATAATTGTTGCTTCAACTATTTTTGATAAAGCAAAACAAGTAGCCGTTTTTGATACGGCGTTCCATCAAACAATTCCGGCTATAGCGCATAAATACGCATTGCCAAATTATCTTTTAACGGAAAATAAAATCAGGTTATATGGTTTTCATGGTACAAGTCATAAATACGTTTCAGAAAATGCAATTCACTTTTTGACGCAAAATTCTATAGTTATAGAGTCAAAAATTATAACAATTCATTTGGGAAATGGTTGTAGTATGACTGCCATAAAAAACGGAAAAAGTGTCGATCATACGCTAGGTTTTGGTCCCATGAATGGTTTAATTATGGGTACTCGGAGTGGAGATGTGGATCAATCTATTATTTTTTATCTCGTTAATACTTTAGGTTATTCTCTCGAAGCTGTTAATACCATGCTACAAAAGCAAAGTGGAATGTTAGGACTCACTGGTTATAGCGATTTAAGAGATATCGAAGAAAAAGCGGAAAACGGAAATGTTGATTGTCAGCTGGCGTTAGCGATGAATGCTTACCGAATAAAAAAATACATTGGTTCTTACACTGCAGTTTTAAATGGACTAGACGCTATTATTTTCACAGCAGGAATTGGAGAGAATTCATCATACATGCGAAAGTTAGTGTGTACTGATATGAATTATTTTGGAATTGAATTAGATGAACAAAAAAATGAATTACGATCTAAAGAAGTTAGAGAGATCAATACAATAGACTCTAAAACTAAGATTTTAGTAATTCCGACAAATGAAGAAATTGAAATAGCTAATCAGGTATTTGAATTACTTACAAATTAAGATATTTCTACTAAAAAGCTTCTTCACTGGAAGCTTTTTTTATGCTTAACTTCGATTAAATCTTTTTATATTTGGGCATAAAACATCACATTTTGAAATTTAAAATAGCGTTAATATTTTTACTATATTTTTCCTCATTGCAACTTTTTTCTCAAGAGTTGCTGCCTTTCGTAGAAAATTATTCTAAATCAGATTATAGCGGGGACAACCAAATTTGGAGTGTTACACAGGGAAATGATAAAGCAATGTATTTTGCTAATAATTATTATTTATTACGTTATGATGGCGTTAAGTGGGAAAAATATTCGCTTCCTAATAAAACAATAATTAGATCAGTAATGATCGATGGAGATAAAATATACACAGGTTCGTATAAAGAATTTGGGTATTGGTATCGGGAGAATGGTAAGATGTTTTACGTTTCCATATCTAATAAAATGAAAGTTTTTGAAGATAGGGAGAACGAGGAAATTTGGAAAATTTTTAAATTTAAAAATAAAATTCACTTTCAGTCATTCAATGGTCTTTATATTTATGACAGTAAAAAAGTAGAAAAAATTATATTTCCGTTCCTAGTTTCTTACTGTTTTGTGGTTGAGAACCAATTATTAATAGCGTCAGTATTTGAAGGGATTTACAAATTAATTGACGGTAAATTTTATGAGATCGAAGGTCTATCAATTTTGAAAAATAATGTAATACATGGTATCGAGAAGTATAAAAACAAAACATTTTATTTTACTAAAAAAAACGGAATTTTTATAGAAGACAACGGTAAACTTAACGTCTGGAATAATCCTTTGAACGACATTCTAAAAGCAGGAAATATTAATATTGCAAAATTTATAAGTAATCAAAAATTAATTATTGGAACAGCAAACAAAGGTGTTTTTATCTATGATTTGGTTGCTAATACATATACTAATATTAATCGAAACAATGCTTTAATGAACAATTCTATATTGAGTGTTGGACTCGATTCAGAAAATGATTTATGGCTAGGTTTAGATAATGGAATTGCACACATTGAAGTAAATTCTCCAATATCTATTTTTTATGACAATTCAGGTATTTTGGGTTCCGTTTATTCAGTTGCAAGTATAAAAAATGGATATTTAATGGCATCTAATCATGGTATCTTTAAGTACGAATCTAAACAACTTAATTTATTTCCTAATACACAAGGCCAAGGATGGGATATTACTAAAGTGAATGACAATTATGTTATAGGTCATAATGAAGGAACATTTATCTTTAAAAATGAAACACTTAGTAAAATTAATCTCATTAATGGAGGTTGGAGTTTTACCAAGAGTTCAGTGAATAATTCATTTCTACAAGCTAATTATAGTGGGATCGTTTTGTACAACAATAGTAATGATTTAAATCAAAACAAAGTAATTGGACAACTTGTCAAACCTATAAGGTATGTGGCTCAAAATCGTAGAAATGAGATTTGGGCAGCGGATATCAACAGAGGATTATATCGTATTTTATACGATGACAATTTTAAAACTACATTGGTAGATAATATTACACAGCGTTCTAAAATTACAAATGATTTTGGAGTTAAAATTTTTGAGTTTAGAAATGAAATACTTTTTCTTATCAATAAATCGTGGTACACTTATAATTCTATCAGCAATACCTTAGAGGATAATCAGTTGTTCAACAAAAATTTTAAAAATGTTTCAAATATTGTTTCAATTGATGAAAATAAATTTTTGATTTTACAACAAGGAGTTTTAAACGCGATACTTTTTAAGAATAATAAATTCATTTGGAGTAGTATTCAAGAGAAGTATTATAAAGGAAAAATTATAAATGATAATTTAAAACTTTATAAAACTAAAAACTCTTATTTATTAAATCTAGATGATGGCTTTATTTCCCTACCATTAAATTTTTCTTTAGATAAAAAGCCAGTCATAAAAATCGAAACTTTTCTTAATCAGAATGTTATTGGTGATAGTGTGAGTATACCTTATAATTCAGAATTAAAAGTCCATATAATTTCAGGAGTATATGGAGTAAAGAAACCTAATTTATTCTACAAAATTAATGATAAAAAACAGTTTAGTCGTGTTAATAATGGAGTGATTGTTCTTAGTAATTTAACAAGTGGTACTTACAATATCACGATTTATATTAATGATGGCTTAGACTATAAAACTGTTTCTACTTTTAACTTCGCGGTGAAAAAGCCTTGGTATTTTTCTTGGTACATGTTACTTCTTTATATTGCAATTATTGCATTGATCTTATATTTATATTACAAATGGAACAAAATGCGATACCTACAAAAATTACAATTACGTGATGAAGAATTAAAGCATCAAAAAGAAATTTTAGAAATAGAATTAAAAGCAGTTAATGAATTGAATACCCAGCAATACGAAAAACATATTCTTGAGCTAGAATTAAAATCTAAATCATCGGAAGTAACTGGAAAATCACTTTCTATTGCTAAACAGAGTGAAATGATTGAAAGTATTCAAGAAATTTTAGACTCTGATATGGATTTTAATAAGTCTAAAAGTGAGATAAAAAAAGTAATTAAAATCAATGCTATAAACAAACACGAGTGGGAAATTTTTGAAACTAACTTGAATCAAATTAATGACGAATTCGTAATTTCGTTAGCTCAAAAATATCCTAAGCTTACTCCAAAAGATATCAAATTATGCATCTATTTAAAGATGAATCTCTCATCAAAAGAAATTGCACCTATTATGAATATTTCTTTTCGAGGAGTAGAACTACATCGTTATCGTCTTCGGAAAAAATTCAACCTCAATCAAGAAGATAATTTATCTAAATTTTTATTAACGTTATGATGAAAATGGTTAATTAAAATTAAATTTCTGATCGTTTTTTATTGCTATGATAGTACATCATTACTACATCAAATCATTTTTATCTTTGTAATTTTTAGCGGCTATATAGCACAATAGTAGTGCTATATAGCATTTGTTAATTATTTTGATGTGTTTATGTAGTATCGTTGGTATATCAACTACAACGTTGTAATTGATTAATTTGGCTCCATTAACTTTAACAAATTATTAATAGATGAGAAATTTTATTTTCAGCTTTTTAGCACTTATTATGCTTCCAGCCTACATGTCTGGTCAAGTTATTAAGGGAAAATTAGTGGATCCTACTGGAATGGGGATTCCGGGAGCAAGTGTAGTTGCAGTAGATTCAAAAACTTCAACTGATACTGATTTTGACGGGAATTTTAGTATCAATGCCAAAGTGGGAGAGATAATAAAATTTAGCATGATTGGTTTTGATGCGATCTCGGTTCCTGCAACAGCAAATTTGATGACCGTAACACTGAAAGAATCAGAAGACACAGCTTTGAAAGAAGTGATAATCATTGGTTATGGAACACGAAAAAAAATTGATAACACATCTGCAATAACATCTATTAAAGCAGACGAGGTTTCTAAAATGAAAGTTTTAAATGCTTCGCAAGCTATACAAGGTAAGGCCGCAGGTGTCCAGGTAATTTCTTCAGATCTTCCTGGTTCAGCTCCCTCAGTAATTATTAGAGGATTAGGTACTGCATTAGGAGGAAGAACACCATTATATATCGTTGATGGAATGCCTACAGATAACATTAACAACATTAATACTAATGACATTACATCCTACGAGATTCTTAAAGATGCATCGTCACTTGCGATTTATGGTACTCGGGCTGCAAATGGTGTTATTATTATTTCAACTAAAAAAGGTAAGGGAAATGAGGTGTCTATTGAAATTGAAACTTTTGCAGGTTTTAGATCTCCACTAAAAACAGTCAAAATGGCTGGAAGTAATAAATATGCTCACTACTCTAATGATGCATTGCAAACTACTACATTTTCGCAGGATCAGCCTGTTAATACCGATTGGTTTGATGCCATAACAAGAACAGGGGTTTATACTCAAAATAATATTTCTGTGTCAGGTTCATCAGAAAATATTAAATATTTCTTCAGTGTAGGTAATTATGAAGAAAAAGCAATTCTTAATGGTCTTGATTTTAGTCGTACCACTTTTAGAAGTAACAATGAATTTAAAATTTCCAAAAAACTGACTTTAAATCAAAATTTGAGTTTTGGAACTACAAAATCAGCACCTAAACCATTGGACGCATTTACTAATGCTTACAAGCAATCTCCTATAATTCCTGTTCGTTTTTCGAATGGTCAATATGGCGTCTCCTTCGTGGGTGCAAATGGATTTGCCGGTCCTGCAGGATCTTCTTTTAACAATGTAGGAAATCCTGTTGCGCAATTAGATTATTTTAATGAGCAACAAAGAAGCATTATATTGCAGGGAGGTTTAAAATTAGATTACGAAATATTTGACTCTTTAAAGTTTACGTCTCAATTTAATGGCGAGTATTATTCTTGGAAAAATTATAATTACGAGGATAGTAAAGCTATTTGGGAAACTAACAATAATCCTGGTCAGTTGAGCACGATCATTTATCCTGCTGATCGAAATATTAATGTTTTAACTAAAGGTCGAAGTCAATACTTTAATTGGAATTTATCTAATTACTTAACTTATAATAAAGTTTTTGCAGAAATTCATGATTTAGAAGTTACGGCTGGTATTGAATCCTCTGTTCGTGGACCAAGGGAAGAGTTGAGGATTGCTAGGAGAAATGTAAATGCCAATGCAAATTATTGGTCATTAGCTAATGTTGATTATGGAGGAACAGTATTAAGTTACAATGATGCAGTTTTTAATGAAAATAAAATTGCATCTTACTTCGGCCGTTTCCAATATAAATTGAAGGACAGATATTTATTGACAGGTACATTAAGACGCGATGGCTCTTCAAATTTTGGAAGAGAATATCGTTGGGGAACTTTTCCAGCAATAGGTTTAGGTTGGATAGTAAGTAAAGAAAATTTCTTGACGGACGTGAAAGCTTTAAATCTCCTTAAATTAAGAGGAAGCTGGGGGAAATTAGGAAATCAAAATGTTCCTTTGAATAACCAAGCGTATAGTATTGCAGGAAATAATACTTATTTAGGTGGTTCGATTTTATTTGATGGTACAACGATAAACTCGCAAATTGACCCTAGCTTGTCTTGGGAAGTTACAGAGGAAGCTTCTATTGGTTTGGATTTTGAATTATTAAACAATAAACTTAAAGGATCATTTGATGTTTACGATAAATCGACTAACAATGTTATTTTAAATACAAGACCACTGATAACATCTGGTATTAGTAATTCTTCTCCAGCACATGTGGGCGAAGTGTCAAATAAAGGATACGAAATAGCGCTAAGATGGGATGACAAAGTAAATGACAACGTAAGTTACTGGATAGGCGGAAATTTTTCTAATAATACAAACGAACTTACTAAAATTAATAACGCCATTCTCGCGCCGCGAACCGGCGGAGATTTATTAAACGGACAATTTACTAAAATCTTAGATAATACATCAGTTGGAAAACCACTAGGTAGCTTTTTCATGTATGAATACGCAGGTTTTGATGCTACTAACGGTAACAAATTATATTTTGACGCAACCGGAAATAAAGTGACTCAAGATGCTTTGAATGCAAGCACTGATAAAAGATACGTGGGATCTATACTTCCAACATCAACTTACGGAGTGACTTTAGGGGTGAATTATAAAAACATTGACCTTTCGGTAGATGGATACGGAACTTCTGGAGCAAAAGTCTACAATGGTAAAAAAGCACAACGTTTTAGTGGAGAGAATATCGAAAATTCACTTGCAACTGATTTTTGGTCAAGTAACAATACTACGGCGACAACTCCAGCTCCATTTAACCAAGTACCTGTAGCATCTACATACTACATGGAATCAGGAGACTTTTTCAGAATCAATAATATCTCACTAGGTTACAAAATCCCTCTAGAAGGAATGTTTGTAAACACTTGTAGAATTTATGTAAATGCTATAAATCCTTTTATTACTCAAAAATTCTCTGGTTTTTCTCCTGAGTTAAATGGTGATGGAGATCCTTATGGATCACAAGGGATTGAACTAAACGCATACCCTGCATTGCGATCAATTGTAATTGGTGCTAACTTAAAATTTTAAAAAAATGAAAAAGATATATATATCACTATTTGCATTATCCTGCTACTTTATTTCAGGATGCTCAAATGATTTTTTAGATGTTGATCAAACAGAATCAGTATCGACAAAAGATATTGAATTATTCAATAATGATGCAGGAGCTGCTACGTTTGTAACTTCTATATACAGTAAGTTTTTAGATTATAACATGTCATCATTTTCATGGAATGGTGTAACAAGTATTGCTTCTGACGATGCTGATAAAGGATCTTCTCCCGGAGATACAGGTACTGATAAAGATGTAATGGATGCATTAACGTATAATCCGTCTTCGTTATCTATCGTTGAAATTTTTTCAGCGAATTATGAAGCAATTAATAGATGTAATCAAGCTATAAACATCATACCACAATTAGACAAAGCTGATGCTAATTTACGTGCTAGATTAATTGGTGAAGCTAAATTTTTAAGAGCCTTTATGTATTTTACATTAGTAAAAACTTATGGTGGTGTTCCTATCATTGATCGTTTACCAAATCCATCATCGCAAGAGGACAGAATAATGCAACTTGCTCGTAAATCAAAGGAAGAGGTTTACGCTTTTATAGAAAAAGATTTAACTGAAGCTGCTTTGGTGTTGCTAGACAAATCGCAATATCCGAATAGTGAAAAAGGAAGAGCTTCAAAAGGAGCGGCCTACGCTTTGTTAGCTAAAGTAAATTTATATCAAAAAAATTGGCAGAAAGTAATTGACAATTGTAATCTAGTAACAGGTTACTCTATTGTGCCTAATTATGCCTCGATGTTCCGTTTAGCTGGAGAGAATGACGCCGAGTCAATATTCGAAATTCAAGGTACTGGACAAGGTGTAGGATCTGCAACGATTAAGGGGATTCAAAATTATTCAGTAAGTCAAGGCGCTCGTGGCGCTGGTGGCTGGGGATGGGGTTTCAATACACCATCTGAAAGTTTACTAAATGCTTATGAAGCAGGTGATGTGAGGAAAAATGCTACTATTATTTTTGCAGGAACTACTTTGTATGATGATAGAGTAGTGCCGCTAACGGTAGAAAATCCAAGATACAATTACAAAGCTTATTCTTCAGCTATTCCAGATGCGGATCAATCCGATACAAATATTAAATATTTACGTTATGCAGATGTTTTATTAATGAAGGCAGAAGCATTAAATGAGTTAAACCAAACTACGGTAGCTATTCCTTTATTAAACGAAATACGAACAAGAGCTGGACTAGCAAATACCACTGCTACATCCCAAGCTGCCGTGAGAATTGCAATTTGGAAAGAAAGAAGAGTTGAACTGGCTTTCGAGCATGATCGTTTTTATGATTTAGTAAGAACTGGTCAAGCAGTAGCTGCATTTGCTATTCACGGTAAAACATTTGTAGCAGGAAAGCATGAAGTTTTTCCTATACCGCAAATATTTATTAATGAATCTGCGGGACTATCAAATCAAAATCCTGGTTATTAATTTTTTAAAAAAACTTATATCATGAAAATAAATAAATATAGTTTAATATTTAGCTGTGTTTTACTTTCACAATTTTTTGTAAGCTGTGATGATGAAAATATTGATAAAACAAATGCACCAATTGCTTACGAAGCAATTGGTGGTTACGCCAGCTCTGATGATATTGCTGCTACAGATCTAGTGTCGAAATTTAGTTTCGAAAACAATTTGACTGATAGTAAAGGAAGTATAAATAACATTATTGGTAACAATATTGGTTACTCAGCTGGTGTCAAAGGTATTGCATACAATGGATCTAGCTCGCAAGAACGTTATTTTACTGGAACTGCTACTACAGCTGTAACAGGATTAAATAGTTTTACAGTTTCTTTTTGGATGAATACTGCTAATACGGTTGATCCTGCAGTTGCAGGTCAAGGTAAAGGCGCTCAAGGAATTTTTAGTATTGTTCGACCTACAGAGTTTTGGGGTGCATTGAATGTTTTCATGGAAAATCCAGATAGTGCGTTTCCTAATCGAATACGCTTAAAAATTAATTTAGAGAATGGAAGAAACGGTGTAGCTTGGGGTAGTTGGGGTCCTATTGTTAATATTGATAACAATATTAATAAATGGATGCATGTTGTATTTTCTTATGATGCTTCTAAAAGTGTTTTTTCGGCATATATCAACGGGGAACTAGCACCTAATTTAGGTTCATTTCCTTATGCACCATCTGCGGGAGTAAACGGATCGACTGTCTTTTACGCAGACAATCCTGGGAGTATAAATAATAGTAATAATGCACCTAAATATGGAAATTTCCAAATGACAGGAACTAATGGAAAGGTTGTTTTTGGGACACATCCATTTGAAACTACACCAGCGCTTAATAATGTGGGACAACAAGATTGGGCCACAAGCTATGCTGGATTACTAGATGAATTTAGAATTTATAAATCAGCACTCGCATCTAGTGACGTTCGTTTTTTATACAAATTGGAGAGCGACGGTCGATAATTTATTTTTCAAAACACCTAGTTTTTTAACTAGGTATTTTGCAATTACAAACTTATATTTTTAAAATGAAAAATTTTATCGTTTCTGGAATAATTCTATTTCTTATTTTTATTTCATGTTCTTCATCGCCCACTCCTGAAGCTGGCGGTATAGGAACTCCGTTACCAACCGCTCCTGCACCGCAAGTAATTATTTTGACGGAGACTGAAGCAATGGATCAAGTCCAAAAAGATGTCATTAAATATTTTTGGGATTATGCTGAAACTAATTCGAAACTCGCTCGAGAAAGATATTATGCTGATGTACCAAGTTTTGAATCTAATATTATTACCACCGGAGGTTCAGGTTTTGGTTTTATGACATTAATAGTAGGAATAGAACGTGGATTTATTCCAAGAGGTGAGGCAGTGAATAGAATGACAACCGCATTAAATTTTTTGAAAAATGCGGATAGATTTCATGGCGCATGGTCTCATTGGATCGATGGAAGAACAGGTAAAGTAATTCCGTTTAGTGCTAAAGATAATGGTGGTGATATTGTTGAAACTGCACTTTTATGTCAAGGTTTATTGACTGTCAGAGAATATTTTAAAGATGGTAGTTCAGCTGAAAAGGCACTTGCAACTTTAGCTGACGATTTATGGAAAGGTGTAGAATGGGATTGGTATACAAAAGGAGAAAATGTAATGTATTGGCACTGGTCTCCTAATTTTGCTTGGGATATGAATTTGAAGCTACAAGGAAATGATGAAGTTTTAATTGCGTATGTTTTAGGTGCTTCTTCACCAACTCATCCTATTTCTGCTGCTGCATATCATCAAGGATGGGCAAGAAGTGGCGCTATCGTAAACGGTGGTTCACAGTTTGGAATTCCAGTACTTCTTAACCATAATGGCGCGGCAGGAAATGTAGGTCCATTATTTTGGTCTCAATATTCATACTTAGGCATGGATCCAAGAGGTTTGTCAGATACTTATGCTGATTATTGGAAACTGACACAGAATCATTCTAAAATTATCAATCAATATTGTATTACCAATCCTAAGAATTGGAATGGTTATTCTGATAAATGTTGGGGATTAACGGCAAGTTATACAAGAAACATTGATGGAACCACTGGGTATACCGCGCACCAGCCATTGAATGATACTGGAGTTATAACACCTACCGCTGCCTTATCTTCATTTCCTTATACACCAGTTGAAAGTATGAAGTTTTTGTTGTACTTGTACAATGAAAGAAAGAATGACTTAATAGGTGTAGCTGGACCCTATGATGCATTTTCGCCACATTATAACTGGTTTACTCCACGCTATTTAGCGATTGATCAAGGAACAATTGCTCCAATGATTGAAAATCATCGTACGGGATTGATATGGAAATTATTTATGCAAGCACCTGAAGTAAAAACAGGTTTACAATCTCTAGGATTTAAATCGACGCAATACGGATTTTAAAAATTATTGAAGGTTAGTTAAAAGTTGTAGGTAATAAAGCAATATAAGATTGGATATTTAAACATATAAAAATGCGATTAATGAATATTAAAGTAATAGTGCTGCTAATAGGTTTTTCAGTTTTTGGCTATAGCCAAAAAAAAGATAAACCAAAAACAGTGAATATAAAACCTAAAACAGAATTTGTTGCTGATTTGATTGCAAAAATGACAATCGAGGAGAAAATAGGACAATTAAATTTACCTACCTCGGGTGACATAACAACTGGTCAAGCCAATAGTTCTGATGTTGCCAAAAACATTGAAGAAGGAAAAGTTGGGGGATTATTCAACATCAAATCAGTAAAGAAAATTAAAGAAGTACAAAAAATTGCTGTTGAGAAAAGCCGATTAAAAATACCTTTGCTTTTTGGGATGGACGTAATACATGGTTATGAAACAACATTTCCAATACCTTTAGGACTTTCAAGTACTTGGGATATGGATTTAATTGAGAGAAGTGCGCAAATTGCTGCTCAAGAAGCAAGCGCAGATGGAATTAATTGGACATTTTCGCCCATGGTTGATGTATCTCGGGATCCACGCTGGGGACGAGTTTCTGAAGGTTCAGGTGAAGATCCTTTTCTAGGAGGTAAAATAGCGGAAGCAATGGTTAAAGGATATCAGCAAGAAGATTTGTCTAAAAATAATACGATTTTATCTTGTGTAAAGCATTTTGCCCTTTATGGAGCCTCGGAAGCAGGCCGAGATTACAACACCGTTGATATGAGTAGAATAAGAATGTATAATGACTATTTCCCACCTTATAAAGCTGCTGTTGATGCTGGTGTGGGATCAGTTATGGCTGCTTTTAATGAGGTAGACGGAATTCCAGCGACAGGAAATAAATGGTTAATGACTGATGTGTTGCGCAATCAATGGGGTTTTAAAGGATTTGTTGTGACTGATTATACTGGTATAAATGAAATGGTCGATCATGGTATGGGCGATTTGCAAGCGGTATCAGCTTTAGCAATGAATGCCGGAATTGAAATGGATATGGTAGGCGAAGGTTTTCTTAAAACTTTAAAAAAATCTTTAGCCGAAAAAAAAGTCAGTATCGAGCAAATTGATAACGCGGTAAGACTAATTTTAAATGCAAAATATGACTTAGGATTGTTTCATGATCCCTACAAATATTGCGATGAAAATAGAGCTAAGACGGAAGTTTTTACTAAAAGTAATAGAGCTGAGGCGAGAACTATTGCAACGCAATCTTTAGTTTTATTAAAAAATAAAAATCAGTTGCTTCCTTTAAGAAAATCAGGAACAATTGCAGTTATTGGACCATTGGCTGATGCCAAAGAAAATATGGCTGGAACTTGGAGTGTTGCCACTAATATGCAAAAATCGATTTCACTTATTGCTGGAATCCGAGAAGTTGCCGGTAGTAGCGCAAAAGTGCTTTACGCTAAAGGAAGCAATCTTGTTTATGATGCAGCTTTTGAAGAAAGAGCGACGATGTTTGGTAAAACATTAAATCGTGATAGTAGAACGGCGGCTGAATTATTAGAAGAAGCTGTGAAGATAGCCAACCAGTCTGATATAATTGTTGCAGCGTTAGGAGAATCAGCTGAATTATCAGGAGAAAGTAGCAGTCGAACCAACCTAGAGATTCCGCAAGCTCAAAAAGATTTACTAGAAGCATTGTTAAAAACAGGAAAACCAGTTGTTTTAGTCTTATTTACAGGTCGTCCTTTAGTTTTAGTGCAAGAAAATGAAAACGTTCCAGCAATACTTAACACTTGGTTTGCGGGAAGTGAAGCAGGAAGTGCAATTGCTGATGTATTGTTTGGTAATGTAAATCCATCTGGGAAATTAACAGCTACTTTTCCAAGAAGTGTTGGCCAAGTTCCCATTTATTACAATCAAAAAAACACTGGCCGACCTTTATTGAATAAGGAAGGGAAATTTGAAAAGTTTAGATCAAATTATATTGACGAAAGGAACGAACCTCTATATCATTTTGGCTATGGATTAAGCTACACCAACTTTAAATACACGAACCTCAAAATTTCTAATAATAAAGTGAATTTTGATGAGAAGATAAAAGTGAGTGTTGAGGTTGAAAATACTGGGAATTTCAATGGAAAAGAAGTTGTTCAATTGTACATTAGAGATTTAGTTGGATCAGTGACAAGACCAATAAAAGAATTAAAGGGATTTCAAAAAATATTTATTAAAAAAGGCGAAAAAACTACTGTTACTTTTGATATTGGTGTAGAGGATTTAAAGTTCTATAATTCTAATTTACAATTTGTTGCTGAGCCTGGTCTTTTTGAAATTTTTGTAGGAACTGATTCTAATACAGAAAATAAAGTTGAATTTGAATTGGTTAAATAAATTTTGGTTTGTTTAGTTAGTTAAAACCCTTCGATAATGCAGTCGGAGGGTTTTTTTATAGAACAAATTGTAAAGAGTAAAAAAAATAATGTATCATTTCTTATTTGTAAATAGCAATTCATTTTTAGACGTTATTTCGATTTAAACTATAGATATTGATAAATAATTACGAAATTGCCAGCTCTAATAGCGTATTGTTTTTAACTCACACGTCACCATCTATGAAAAAATCATTTATTGTTGCATTTATTATGTGTAGTCACCTTATCGGTAAGGCACAAACAAATGAAGAATTAGCTTTGAAGGACATTTATAAATCAGCTTTAACTAATGCTAAATGTTATCCTTGGTTAGACCATCTATCAAATAAAATTGGTTCGCGATTATCAGGATCTACTGGAGCAGAAAAAGCAGTTCTATATACAAAATTACAATTGGAAACACTTGGTTTGGACAAAGTCTACCTGCAAGAAGTTATGGTTCCAAAATGGGTACGGGGCGAAAAGGAAATCGCATACTTATTAGTTGGTAAACAAAAAATCACATTTCCTATTTGCGCTCTTGGAGGTTCAGTAGCTACTCCTAAAAAAGGCGTTCAAGGTGGCATTATTGAAGTGCAAAGTTTAGAGGAATTAAATAACCTAGGTATTGATAAAGTTAAAGGGAAAATCGTGTTTTTTAATAGACCAATGAATCCTGAATTTGTTGAAACCTTCAAAGCGTATGGTAGCTGTGTTGATCAAAGATCATCAGGAGCTAGAGAAGCTGGTAAAATGGGTGCACTAGGCGTAATTGTAAGATCGATGAATTTAAGATTAGATGATTTACCACATACTGGTGCAACAAATTATGGTGATATTACATCAGAACAACGTATTCCCGCTGCTGCCATCAGTACAAACGGCGCAGAACTTTTAAGTAAAATGTTAAAAGAAAAATCTAATTCATCCTTCTTTTTTAAGCAATCTTGCGAGACATTTGATGATGTATTGTCTTATAATGTAATAGGAGAAATAAAAGGATCAGAACATCCAGAAAGGATAATGGTCGTAGGCGGACATTTAGATTCATGGGATTTAGGTGATGGATCACACGATGATGGCGCAGGATGTGTGCAAAGTATGGAAGTATTAAATATCTTTAAAAGTATTGGCTATAAGCCTAAAAACACGCTAAGAGTCGTTCTATTTATGAATGAAGAAAATGGAGTTAGAGGTGGAAAAGAGTATGAATTACAATCGAGTAAAAATAACGAAAATCATATTTTTGCACTGGAAAGTGATTCCGGTGGATTTTCGCCAAGAGGTTTTTCTGTAGAAGCTGATGAGGCAAATTTTAATAGAATAAGTAGTTGGGCAACTTTATTCGAACCTTATTTAATACACAAATTTGTAAAAGGCCATTCCGGGGTAGATATTGGCCCACTGAAGTCTAAACACATTGTAAAAGTGGGTTTACAACCTGATTCACAACGTTATTTTGATTATCACCATGCGGCTAATGACACGTTTGACGCGGTGAATAAAAGAGAGTTGGAGTTAGGTGCAGCAGCAATGGCATCTTTAATTTACTTAGTAGATCAAAATGGATTTGTAAAATAAAATTTAAAAAATTAAGAAGTTGCAATTTTTTACTGTTTCAATATTTAAAAGAAATTGTAAATGTTGCACCTTCATTGATATTACTTTCTAAAGCAATGCGACCACCCAGACTTGTGATGTGATTATAAACTAAATAAAGACCAATACCGCTACTATTTCCATCATCATTAGTGTGAAATTTTTCGTAAAGACCAAAGATTTTGTCTTTTACCTTATTTAAATCAAATCCAATTCCATTATCGGAAAATATGAGCTGTTTTCTTCCATTTATTTTTCGAGATGTAATGGATATATGCGGTGCTTGAGTAGGTTTCGCATATTTTATTGAATTAGTAATTAAGTTCAAAAAAATACTTTTTATGTATGCTTTATTGAAGGTGATAGTTTCAAAAGCTGTAAAGTCAATTTGAAGTATCGCTGCTGAATCATTTATCAAGGATATTATTGAAGCAAGAACCTCGTTTAATACTTCTCGCAAATTTACTTCCTCAATTTGAGTATTAATATGTTTATTTTCAATTAATTGATCAATTGAATCATTGAGAGCTTCTTTTAATTTCTCACTTGTTACTTTAAGAATTTCAATTAATTCTGAAGTTTCTGGATCATTAATTTTAGAAATATCAATTAAACTGAAAACCGAAAGCATATTATTGATAGGTGACTTTAGATCGTGTGAAGTTTTATGTGACAGTACGGTCAATTCTTTATTTATCTGAGTTAAATTAGTAAGTAAAAAATTTCTCTCTTCTTCTACCTTTTTTTTATGAGTAATGTTTTTTGCAATTGCATAAACTAATTTTTCTGATTCTACAGGCATTGAAGTCCACGACAGCCATATTATTTCTCCACTTTTAGTGACGTATCGATTTTCAAAATTTAATAATGGTTTGTTTTTATAAACTTCTTCTCTAGTTTCAACTGTATCTTTAATGTCTGGAGCATATATAAAGTCAGTAATTGGTCTTGAATACAATTCCTCTTCAGTAAATCCTAGTAATTTTGAGACAGCCGAGTTTATTCTCTTAAAATAGCCATCATATCCCGCAATACAAATTAAATCAGCTGATATATTAAAGAAATTATCAAAACGATAAATTTTTTCGTCCTCAACGTTTATTTTAGTATTATTCATTGAATTTTTTTTATAATTATTATAAATCAAATCAAAGTATTCGCTCTTTTAAATTATCGAGGGATAATTAAATGAAGCGCTTCTGTTTTCGTAAATTTAACGATTAATCAATAAAAAACAATAATTTCTATTCATATCTTACACAGTTTTAATATAAATTTATAATTTATAATTTCGAATTTTAACGATGTAAAAAAGCAGATATCAATTGTAATATTAATATTTAAATTTTTAGAATGATCTGTAAGTTTCTCTAGATCTTGTAAATTTATAATCTACATTAAATTTTAAATATTCCACCGAAAGCAATGATTCTCTGAAAAAAGAAAAAATCTTGTGAAGCAGTATCGTCTGTACTTTGAGTAGTTCTAATATCTTGCATGTTAATGTAACCACCTTTTAATTCTCCTTGAATATAAAAATGTTTAAAAAATGTGACATTCAATCCTGCTTTTAAAGAAGTCCCAAAACCTGATATATGCCAGTCGTCGTGGCGTTGTTTACCCAATAGCATCGCGTTAGTTTTTGGATATAATACTCCAACTCCTATTCCCTCTGTGAGATTAATTTGTACTTTATCAATATTAGCAAGATTGAATAAAGAAGAAATGTCATCGTGTCTTGATATTTCTGTATGCACATAATTTAAACCATCAGTGTGTTCAAAGGTTAAAAATTTTTCAGTCAAAAGAATTTGATTATTTGGCAGGAGTTCGTCGTAAGTTCCAGGATTTGGATAAAATCCATTCAATGTAACAGCCTTATCTTGGGCCATAACATATTTCATGTGGTCCATGCCTATGGCTACACTATATTTATCAGAAATAAAATAGCCCAATTTAAAATTAGTTTGCGGAATAGTCATTCTTGCAGGATTGATGTAATCTACATGCCAACCTTTCGGCTTATCATTTGCAGTAACGTTTTCTATCGTAAAATTATAATCTTTTCCTTTGAAGGTAATATCAGATTTAGAATAGTTATCTCTATTTCCGCCCCACGAAACGAAAAATTTACCTTTATTATGGTCAGTATATTTTTCTTGAAGCTTTATATTTTCTTGAGCGGATAAACAAGCAGAGCTTAGCGTAAGAAGAACTGCTAAAAAGTGAAATATAGATTTCATTACGTATTTTTTCTTTATTTAAAATGTATTTATTGTTTTTCTAATTGCCACTAATTTTGTCATTAAAGATTCAAAATAATCTAAGTGCAACATGTTAGCTCCGTCACTTTTTGCGTTGGCAGGATCAAAATGAGTTTCTATAAAAATTCCATCAACACCTACAGCTATACCAGCTTTAGCGACAGTTTCAATCATGTCAGGTCGTCCACCTGTTACACCAGCTGTTTGATTCGGTTGCTGTAACGAATGTGTAACATCAAGAACCGTTGTCGCGTATTGCTGCATCGTAGGAATTCCTCTAAAATCAACAATCATATCTTGATAGCCAAACATTGTTCCTCTATCGGTAACCATTACATTTTTATTTTGACAATCTAGTACTTTTTGAACCGCATGTTTCATGCTTTCAGGACTCATAAATTGTCCTTTTTTCAAGTTAACTACTTTGCCAGTATTTGCGGCAGCCACAACTAAGTCCGTTTGGCGTACTAAAAAAGCTGGAATTTGTAATACGTCAACATATTGCGCAGCCATATCAGCATCTTCATTTGTATGAATATCAGTGACTGTGGGAACTTTAAAGGTCTCTGAAACTTTTCGAAGAATTTTGAGTGCTTTCTCATCTCCAATTCCTGAAAAACTATCGATTCGTGACCGATTTGCTTTTTTAAATGATCCTTTAAAAACAAAAGGAATTTGTAAATTATCCGTGATGCCAACTAATTTTTCAGCAATTCGCATCGCCATTTCTTCACTTTCAATCGCGCAAGGACCAGCTAATAGGAAGAAGTTGCCACTTTCGGTATGTTTAATTTGGGGAATATTATGTATGTTCATAGTAGTTGTTTTTTGAGAGTGCAAAGATAGTTAGGTTTTATGACTCTAGTTTACGGTTTCTGCTTTTATTTGGAGCTATTTCCTGCTATACGCTGCAATCTTTTCCTTTTATTTTCAAAAAAGGAAAAGGATTTCCACTACTATCAGGGCTAGAAAATACAATTCTGAATTTAATTTTTCGCTAAACTAAGCCCAACTGGAACCATCAAAATTCCTTTCTCGTAAATATTTAAATACAGTTTGATTGGTTTTTTTTGACCTTTCCATTTTAACTCATAAACATCAAGAAATCCCGCACCTAAGTCGGTTCTCTTTGTTGGAAAAGGACAGCAACTTTCTTTTTTTGAAAAAGTTATTTTTTCGCCCTTTGGTCCAGCCAAAGCATTTAAAAAACGCTCTTGATTAACGGTTTCATTTCTTGTATTTTGAAAAAAAATATTAACTGGATAATCAGCCTCGTAACCGTATTTTTTATCGGTGCTATACTCTGTAATAACAAAAGTATTTTCTCTCGAAAGCACTAAATTAGGGGCATCATCATCAACGTTTTTTAAAGTAGATCTAGTACTTACACAAGAGGTAATAGCAATAAAAATGGCGATCAAGAGAATGGATTTTTTAATATTCTTCATAATTCTGTATTGTTATAAATGATTTGTGTTTGTTTTACCAAATCAATATTTACTCTTACAAAGATAAATAGAACTTTAAATTCTATCGATTACAATATGTTTTTTTTGTCAATTGAAGTGTCAAAATAATTCACATGTTTTAATCTATAATCATAACTCAATAATTCTATTTCTAAAATTATAATTCATTCGTACGTCTTAAATGCTAAAAACCAATTACTATTCTTTAATCACGATTCACGATTCACGAATCACGAATCACGAATTACCAATCACTAAAAATACTAATCCTTTACACCTAATTTCGCTAAAATAGTATCCATCAAACACCATTTACTTATTGATGATTGTAATAAATTAGCTCCAACAAATGCAGTAAACCACAGCCAATTCTGGTTTACATAAATTGATAGAAGCAAACTAATTAAAATAAAACTTCCCGCTACGAATCTTACTATTCTGTTTTTCATAATGTTTATGTGAGGAATGAAGTAATTTCATCCTCTTATTTAGTTGTTATTAATTTGATTTTTCTATGTTAAGTACAGCAATATGAATGTTTGACATGGTCACTTGTTTAGTGTTGAAATCGTTAACCAAATCAAATAAGGGATCAATATTTTCTTTTTTTACAAAAGCGTAAAAGAGTACAGATTCTGTTTCATGCATATCTCCCGCAAACCAATTGCTTTCAATCGCTTCTTCCGAAAGGTCTGTAAAACCCTTTACTTCCTTATAAGTAAAGGTTTTTACATGAACTTTTTTTAGCATTTGCTTGATCTCTTTTTCAAAATCTAACACAGCAGTTATAATCAGTAGTTTCATATTTTTTATTTTAAAAGTTATAGTGCTTCTTCATCATTCGTGATAGAATTTTCAGAAACATTTTCCCATTTTTTTCTTTCCACAATGTAATAAATCAATGGCACCACTAACAATGTGAGAATGGTGGAAACTATAGCTCCAAACACTAAAGAAATTGCTAATCCTTGAAACAAAGGATCAAATAGTATAATTGATGCTCCTATAACAACCGCGCCAGTGGTTAACAAAATAGGAGAGGTTCTTACTGCTCCAGCTTCTATAATTGCTTGTTTTAATTGAATTCCTTCTTCCAATCTAATTTCGATAAAATCAATCAGTAAAACGGAGTTGCGAACCATGACACCTGCTAAAGCAATCATGCCAATGAAAGAAGTAGCTGTGAAATAAGCACCTAATAACCAGTGTCCAAAAACAATCCCAATCAACGATAGCGGAATCGCTAACATCATTACAATTGGTGTTTTAAAGTTTTGGAACCATCCTACAATTAGCATATATATTATGACAATCGCTACTAAAAATGCTACTCCTAGATCACGGAATACTTCCAGTGTAATTTGCCATTCTCCGTCCCATTTTACGGTAAAATTAGTTTCGTCAGTAGGTTGTTCCATATACAATTCTTCCACTTTGTACCCTTTGGGAACTTTCATCTTGGCTAGTTGATCGCTCATCCCTAAGATCGCATAGACCGGACTTTCTAATGCTCCAGCCATATCAGCTGTTACATATACTACTCGTTTTTGATCTTTTCTGTAAATGGTTTTTTGTAAAGTATCTGTTTTTACTTTGACCAAATCACTTATTGGAATCATGTTGCCTTGACTTCCTTTGATTTTTAGATTCTGAATGTCTTGTAAGCTCGTTTTGTCTTTATCATCAAGCGAAAGAACAATAGCTACATTATCATTTGAATTTTCATCATACAAATTAGAAATTGGGTACTCTTTCAATAAATAAGTTAAATTCCCAACCACTTGTTGCGGAGCGATTCCGTTAAGCATCGCTTTTTCCTTGTCTATTTCGAGCTTGTATTCTACTTGATTGTCCTCAACCATCCAATCGATATCCACGACATCAGCGGTGTTTTCTAAAATAGTTTTTACTTGCTTAGCAACCTTTATTTGTTCCTCGTAATTAGGTCCTCCGTAAATCTCAGCAACTAATGTCGATAAAACCGGCGGTCCTGGAGGAACTTCAATTAGTTTCACATTAGCACCATATTTCTTAGCTATCTTTTGAACATCACCTCGCATATCTCTTGCAATAGCATGACTTTGTATCGTTCTTTCTTCCTTGTGTAGTAAATTAACCTGAATGTCAGCCATATTACTACCACCACGCATGTCGTAATGACGCACTAATCCGTTGAAAGTAATAGGAGCAGAGGTGCCTATATAATTTTGATAATTAACCACTTCTGGTCGTGTTGACAGGTATTGCGCAATTTCCTTAGTAACCGCAGCTGTGCGTTCTAGCGTAGTTCCTTCTGGCATATCAATCACCACTTGAAACTCATTTTTATTATCAAAAGGCAGCATTTTTACCACCACCGATTTAGTAAAAAACATAAAAACCGAACCCATTAATAACAAAACAGTTACCGCTAAAAGTATTCTTCTTTTTGAGCTACTTTCTAATAACGGACGTTCTAGCTTATTGTATATTTTATAAATACGGCTCGTTTCTAATCCCTCAGCTTCTTTATGTTCTTGCGTATCTTTTTCTTGAAGCAAATGATATCCTAAATAAGGCGTTACCGTCAAGGCAACAAACAAGGATAATAGCATCGCAATCGAAGCGCCTATCGGCATAGGACTCATATAAGGTCCCATCATTCCTGATACGAAAGCCATGGGTAAAATAGCTGCAATTACCGTAAAAGTGGCTAAGATTGTTGGATTTCCAACTTCGTTTATCGCATAAATGGCAGCTTGTTTAAATGGCAGTCGCTTCATCTTGAAATGGCGGTGCATATTCTCGGCAATAATAATACTATCATCAACCACAATTCCCACGACAAAAACTAATGCAAAAAGTGTAATTCTATTTAAAGTATAATCCAATAAATAATAACTAAATAATGTCAACGCAAAGGTTAATGGAACCGAGAAAAACACTACTAATCCACCACGCCATCCCATAGCCAGCATCACTAAAATAGTCACTGCTACAATTGCAATAAATAAGTGAAATAAAAGTTCGCCTACTTTATCTGAAGCGGTTTCTCCATAATTCCGAGTTATTTCTACATGAACATCATCAGGAATTAAATCTTTTTTCAACAACTCCACTTTATTTAGGATTTTCTCCGAAATCTTCATCGCATCAGCTCCTTTTACTTTCCCAATAGAAATAGTAACCGCAGGATATTCTGATTTAGCTGTTTTAAATTTTTCATTGGCTTTGCCATACCCGAAAGAGACGTAACTTCTTGGCGTTTCTGGTCCGTCTTGCACTTTAGCTACTTGCTTTAAGTAAACAGGCATATTTTTATTGATACCCACCACTAAGTTTTCTACATCTTCAGCATTCGATAAAAACTGGCCAGTAGTCACTAAATATTCTTGGTCATTTTGAACAAAACCACCCGATTGTGAACTGCCGTTATTAGCCTGAATCATTTGCATAATTCCTAAAGCATCAACGCCATTTTCGGCCATCTTATCTTTATCTAATACTACTTTAAGTGCACGATTACTACCTCCAATTTCTTTAGTAATGGCTACATCTTTAATTTTTTCAATCTCAGAAGTTACTTCTTCAGCAATTTGGCGAATTTGATAAGCATCTTCTTTTTCGCTCCAAAGTGTAATTCCTAGCATCGGCACATCGTCAATTGAACGTGTTTTTACCATTGGTTTATACACCCCTTTTGGGAACATATCTTCATGTTTCGCTAACTCGTCGTACAATTTTACATACGAGCGCTCTACATCTTGACCTACATAAAACTGTACAATCAACATCGCCTGACCATTCATCGCCATGGTATGCACATGCTCAACCCCTTTTATGTTGGATATTATTTTCTCTAGTGGTTTTGCTACACGACTTTCAACCTCTGACGGACTTGCTCCTGGATAACCAACTAAGATGTCGGCCATGGGCACATTGATCTGTGGTTCTTCTTCCCGTGGAATTAAAAACGAACTATAAACTCCAATAATCATCAAACCTATCATCAATAAGATGGTCAGTTTTGAGTTCATGAATAAATTGGCTATTTTACCTGAAATACCTTCTTGCATAATTTTTTATTTATTTGGGCGTGACCCTTCCAAAAGGTCGGGTCGGGCTATTCGTTACAATCTTTTTATCTCGTTTATCAACGATACAAAAAGGATTTTCACTGCTATCCCTCACGCAGAATTTAATTACAAAATCTTCTTAATTATCTAAAATAAAAGCGGAACACTTTTTATTGAACACTCACAGGAACTCCATTGTATAGTTTTCCGTCTGCTGAAACGATATATTGCTCATCTGCCGAAAGTCCAGATAAAACTTCCACTTGTTCGCCAAAGCTTTTCCCAGTGCGCAACCATCGCAATAGGGCTACATTTCCAGTGCCTATTGTGTAAATTCCAGTCAGTTGTCCTTGTTTTACTAATGCGGATACTGGTACTAAAAGCACTTCACTTTTTGATGTGTTAGCTTTATTTGCAATTGGAAACTGGATATTTACGAACATTCCTGATAAGACAGTGGCATCTGTTTTATCTAAATCTACTTTTACTAAATATTGACCACCCGTATTAGTAGCCGAAATACTTACCTCGCTTACTTTTCCGCTTAATTTCTCATTAGATGATTTTACTAAAACGCTAACAGGCATTCCTTTTGTAATTGCAGCAATATCATTTTCAGAAACCATCGCCATAACTTGTAATTTAGAAGCGCCCTCAACACTTACTAATGGCATTCCTGGATTGGCCATATCACCTTCTTTTATAAAAGTATTGGTTACGACTCCGGCAAATGGAGCGGTGATGTTTGAGTAATTAAACTGTGCCACTACTTCATTTCTCATTTGTTTCGCACCTTCTAATCCTGCTTTAGCCATTTCGTAGCGAGCCGTCATGTCATCTAATTCTTTTTGTGATGCACTTTGCTGTTTGAACAAATTAACAAAACGATCGTAATCTTTTTTAGCGCTGTTAAAACCTGCTGTTGCTTGGAGAATACTGGCATCTACCTGCGCTCTTTTAGCTTGTAAATCTGTATTATTAATGCTGACTAATAATTGTCCCGCATTTACTTTTTGACCCACTTGCACATGAACTTTAGTTACATATCCCATCATTCTAGTACTTAAGTTAGCACTGTTTTTAGCTTCAATTTTTCCACTTGCAGTAACAAAAGGACTATTATTGTTTTCAGAAACTCCACTTACTTTTACAGCTATTGCAGGTTCTTTTACAATTTCTTCTTTCTTTTCGCTATTACAAGAAGCTAAAATTAATAAGGCTAACACAGGTATAAATATCTTTTTCATAGTTTTGTTTTTATTGATTTTGCAATTGACTTTTGCAATGGCATTTGAATTATTATTTCTTTATTTCGTTAAAAATTGTAAATAGTTTTGAGTGAAATTATATTCAAAAACAGCTTGTAAAAATTCTAATTCTTTTTGAAACATCTGCGTTTCTGATTGTAACAAATCGGTTGTTTTTTCTAATCCTTGAGTAAATCGGTTGTTGCGAATGCGATAGGCTTCTTGCGATTGTTCTAAAGCAAGTTTAGAAAGATTCACCTTGTTCTCCGCATCTTTAAGCTGACGGTTGGCTTTGTTCAATTCCATTTGACTTTTAGCCTTGTATTGTTGAGTTTCTATCTCTGATTTTTGGAATTCTGCTTTTGCTTTTTCCATTTTCCCTATCGATTTATAACCGTCGAATAAGCTCCATGATAATTGCGCTCCTACTAAATATCCTTTCGCTGTGGTTCCAAATAAAGTGTCATCGTACAACTCGTAACTTCCAAAAGCATTTAATCTTGGTAAGAAATTCATTTTACTTGATTGCAATATTTTGGCGTAAGCTTCAGATGATTTATCCATTGCTTGAATGTCTTTTCTGGTACTGGGAAGTGTACTATTTATACTTTCGATAGCAATCGAATTTTCTAATTCTTCAATTGGTTTATACACTTTGTTTGTATTCTCTTCATTTAAAAGGAAAGCTAAATAGTCCGAGGCGTTTTGTACATTACTTTTAGCATATTGTAACTGATTTTTAATTTCATTTACACGTACTTGCACTGAAAGCAAATCTGTTTTTTGAAGAATACCTTGTTTAAAATAGTTTTCTATTAATTTCAAGTTAGCATCAGCTGTTTTATTTGCTTTTTCTAAAACAGTAACCGCTTTATAACCAAGTTGCAATTCCATAAAGGCTTTATTCACTTCTAATTCTAGATATTCTTTAGTACGTTCAGTTTGCAAAGAGAAAGCTTCCATTTTTGCCTTTGCTGCTTGCCTGCCATAAATTCCATCTACATTAATTAAAGGCTGTAAGATTTCAAATTTTGTTGCAAAGTTTTTTGTTGTTGCTGGATTATTTAGTCTCGCTGGATCAAAATCAGATGCTGTTAGAATTTCTTGATTTAATTTAGACCCAAAAGCCATTAAAGGATTTGTGGTCGAAATGGCAGTATGTGAAGCTGAAATACTTGGCAAGAATAACGAATTCGATTGATTGTAATCTGCCTGTGCCGATTTAAAGTCTTGATTTGAAATTTTAATTTGTAGGTTCTTATCAGTAGCTTTTAACCAAATGTCTTTTTTAGAAATAGGCAAAGTATCTTGACTAAATCCTAAAGTAGAAATAGATAATAGTCCTAAAAGCAGTATATAGTTTAATTTCTTCATAATTGATTTTCTCTAGTTTATGAAGCAAAGATAGATTGACAAAAAAGCGTACATGGTAACATAAGTCACACTTGCATTTTTTAATGCCTTTTTTTAAAGAATTGGTTTCGGGTAAACTGAATCTTATAGTATGATTGGGAATTGACGTAGGATTATGAAATGCTAATAAAACCAACTACTTTCATTGAAATACTCCTTCTTTTTATTGAAAATGCAACCTATCTTTGTGAAAAAATAAATATAAAATATGGAAATGATTTTTCAAACTTGGTCTTGGTACGTTTCAGGATTAATAATAGGTGTAGTGATGCTAAGTTTAATTTATTTTGGAAAAACATTCGGAATGTCTTCTAATTTACGTTCATTATGTTCAATAGCTGGTTTAGGGAAAAAAGTTTCTTTTTTTGATTTTGATTGGAAAGCACAGCGTTGGAATTTAGTTGTTGTAATAGGAGCCATGTTAGGTGGATTTGTAGCGGTTCATTATATGAGTGCTCCATCAAATGTGTCCATTAATCCACTAACCATTGAAAAATTAGCAGAGATGGGAATTGATGCACCAAACGGGAAGTTGATGCCACAAGCTCTTTTTGGACTAGAAATTTTAGAATCACCAAAAACTATTTTAATTCTTTTAGTGGGAGGATTATTAATTGGTTTTGGTTCGCGCTACGCTGGCGGTTGTACTTCGGGACACGCAATTGCAGGATTGAGTAATTTACAAATTCCTTCCTTAAAAGCGGTTGTGGGATTCTTTATTGGCGGATTGATGATGGCACATTTTTTATTGCCAATCATTTTAAGGGAATAATAGTTCAAAAATTAAATTTCACAAATCATTAAAATTAGCATGAAAAATATATTAAAATATTTAATAGTTGGATTTATTTTTGGAATTGTTTTAACCAAATCAGAAGCTGTTTCTTGGTATCGCATTTATGAAATGTTTCAATTTCAATCTTTCCACATGTACGGAATTATTTCTGTAGCAATTTTGACAGGAGTAATTGGAATACAACTGATTAAAAGAAAAAATATAAAAGATAATAATGGAGAGGCAATAGTTATAGCAGATAAGGAGAAAGGATCTACTCGTTACTGGATTGGTGGCATTTTATTTGGATTGGGTTGGGCATTAGTTGGTTCTTGTCCAGGACCTATATTCATACTAATAGGAGCTGGATTTTGGACTGTTCTGATAGTTCTTTTTGGAGCGCTATTAGGGACATATTTATACGGAGTACTCAAAAATAAATTACCTCATTAATCGTGATTTTATTATATAAAAAAGGCCGCATTATTTAAAGAAACTGCAGCCTTTTTTTGTTTAATTTTAAAACACCAATGACTATTAAATATTGTGCCGTTAGATAGGTTATCATAATTAAAAATGAGCTGTATTGTATTTGGGCGTAGAATTTATCAAAGGCTAAAAGACTATCAGAGGCTACAAAAATTATCGCTCCTATAAAAATATAGCTATTAGCTGGCTTATCCCAATTTAAAAAGCCTTTAAAAGCAAAAACCAACATGATAGATATTGTCATTGCATATACAAATACAGGAATAAATAATGGACCTAAATTAGGTAGTAAGATTAACATCATTGTCACTAAGTAAAAGATTATCAATGTAATTCCAATCCAATAAATTGTTTTGCTTTTTTTAATATACATCTTTAATTGCTTGTTAAATAAAACGATATAAAAGATGTGTGATATTAAAAATGCGATTAATCCACAAATAAAGTATAATTCTCCCTTATCAGTAAATAATAAGATTATGTCACCAATCCAAGAAAAAGTTAATGCGATTAAAAGTATTCGCTTGCTTGTAAATTTTTCGTGTATATAAACTGCAAAAATTAGAAACGGAAGTAAAATTGGTTTTAAAAACCAAGCTGTATTCTCCATTCTTAAAAGAATAATCCCTAAATAAATAATGCAGAATACAGCAAAACTTCTTAATACAAAACTGCTTTTCATATAGAATCTTTTATGATTGTAGTGCCAGAGATTGTTCTTTTTGAAATTTGGTACCTGTAAAATATATAGTTACAAGCAGCGATAAAAAAAGATAGCCTGAAATTATATAGGTGGCATAAGGAAAAAGTTGATTCATACCGAACCAGTCTCCAAAATATAAAATTAAACCGATACCAAAAGTAAAACGAAGACTTTCCCATAAAATCGAAATCTTTCGTGTATCCATTAACTCAGTGTAACTATAAACGGTTAAAAAAATGAAAGCACCGTAAATAAATACGTTTGGTAAACCAATAATCGCAATTGAGTTGTACATGTAGCTGATCATTAATAAAGTGATTAAAGCTTGAAAAATAGACCAGTACATTAATTTGTTACAATAAATTGTGCCATATTTCTCAAAATTGTAAACATTCGTAATTTTTGTTACGGGATATTTAATTTCAAAATTTTCTGGTCTCCAACCTGTAGGTTTAAACCAAATTGTAACTTTATCTTTCCAAGTTTCAGCACGCCAAGCATCTGTAATCATTAACCATAAATGTTGAAAGTTTATACGGATTGGATTCCAAGTTTTTGCTGGTCTTGTGATGCCGTACACAGGCGTAACATGTGGTAATTCTTCCTGAAAAGTACCAAATAACTTATCCCAAACAATAAAGACTTGAGAGTGATTTTTATCCATATATTCTGGGTTTATTGCATGATGGACTCTATGATGGGAAGGAGAAACGAGTATGTTTTCGAGAAAACCAATTTTTTTAATGTGTTTTGTATGATACCAAAATTGTAAAAATAAATGTATTGGAATCGTAATCGCAATTACTTTGGCGGGAACGCCAATAAGTGCTGCCGGAATTAACAAGAAGATAAATAGATTGACAAAGCTAGAAACAGTTTGGCGTAAGGCACACGCTAAATTAAATTCTTCACTGCTGTGATGAATCGCGTGTTTGTTCCATAAAAAGTTTATCTGGTGAGATAAGCGGTGGCTCCAATACCCGTAAAAATCAATAACGACAAAACCTATTAAATATGTGAAAACATTAGCTTCCATCTCGAATAAGGCAATTTTAGAGACCATCCAATCGTATGAAATTAGTGTAATACTAATTCCCAAAACGTCTTTAACTGAATTTATCATGCCAGAACTTACACTGGAAACTGTATCCATATTAGGAGAAGAATTTTCTCCTTTGACATGGCCATAAATTTTTTCAATTATGATTAAAATTAAAAAAATAGGCATTACAAACACTAAAATTTTACCATATTCTTCCATAAAAAAAACTCTTTAGTTATTCAAATATAGAATAAAAGAGAGTTTTTATGAATTATTTGCAGTAAATTTTTTCTATAAAAAAATCTGTAACTTCTTAAATTATTTCAGCATTGAGGCCTGCTTCTAATAATTGCGTGCATTGAGGTTTTAATTTTTCAAAAGAACCGGTTTTAACAGTACATTTTCCATTGTAGTGAATAATTAATGAACATTGCTCTGCCTGTTCAGGAGTATGTTCACAAACGCGTATTAATGTTTCTATCACATGGTCAAAAGTGTTTACGTCATCATTGTAAACTACTATTTCATTATCTAATTGAATAGCCTCTTTGACACTGACTCTTTCTCTAACTTTTTCTTTAGTACTCATTTTGTAGGTTTTTGTACTTTCGTAATTAATAAAAAAACAAAACTAATTTATGTATTTTAATGAAACCCAATTGTTTCTTTCGAATTTTTTAACATAAGTTAATCCTTTTTCAATGCATGAAGTGTCGATAAACGGAATGTCCTCGTTGTAAAAACCGCTCAATAGCAAAGTTCCATTCGGATTTAAACAATCAACATAACTTTGCATATCATTCAACAAAATATTTCTATTAATATTAGCAATGATTAAATCGTATTTCTTATTTTTTAATAATGCTGCTTCTCCTTCATAAACCGTTATGTGAGAACAATTATTTCGCTCTGCATTTTCTATAGAATTTAGATAGCACCAGTTGTCAATATCAATTGCATCAATTGGTCTTGCACCTTTCATTTCAGCTAGTATCGCTAATATTGCAGTGCCACAACCCATATCAAGCGTTTTTAATCCGGTTACATCCATCTCTAATAAATGCTGAATCATCATGTGTGTAGTTTCATGATGACCCGTTCCAAAACTCATTTTTGGCTCAATAATAATGTCAAATTCAGCATTAGTTTTTGGATGAAAAGGAGCGCGAACGTGACAATTACCATCAACATCAATTGCCTCAAAGTTTTTTTCCCATTCTTCGTTCCAGTTTACTTGGTCGATTTCTTCAAAAGTATAACTGATCTGGAATTCATCTGATTGTAAAATTCGAATATCATTAAGAATCATTTCGTCCCACAAATCTTTTTGTACAAAGGCTGAAATCCCTTTTTCTATCTCTGTAAAACTTTCAAATGCTCTTTCTCCGAGTTCAGCAATCAATATCTCTGACCCTAGTTCTTTAGGCTCGATAGTAAAATGATATGCGATATAAATGTTTGACATTTTGTTTTTTACTGCAAAGGTAATAATCACTTATCAAATTGTATTTGGAAATCAAATTTTATTTTAAATTTGTATTTTACACAAAACTACCAATGAGAAAATTCCCTATTTATTTTTTACTTCTATCAAGCTTTTTTGGTTTTTCGCAAGAGAATATAAAGCAAACGCAGCACAGCAACGATTTGAAATTATCAGCTCTACCTTATTATAGTTTTGGGAAAGGAATAGGAATCACTTCTCCCGATAGTTTATATCAGGTTAATATACGATTCCGAATGCAAAATAGAGTTACATATACAGAGAATGATGGTAAAGATGGAGTTTACGATGCGCAAATTAGGCGTCTTCGGCTGCGATTTGACGGATTTGTTGGCAATCCCAAGTTCCTTTATGCGATTCAACTCTCATTTGCACCAGGCGATGTAGGCGAAATTAAAGAGGGTGAGAATATTAATATTATTCGTGACGCGGTTGTTTTTTACAGACCAAATAAGCATTGGAATATCAGTTTTGGACAGACTAAACTGCCCGGAAACCGGCAGAGATTGAATTCCTCTGGAGCATTGCAATTGACGGATCGTTCGATAAATAATGCTCGATTTACAATTGATCGAGATTTTGGCTTTCAGGTTCATAATCTAAATGAGTTTAAAGATAAATTTTCTTATAATTTTAAAACAGCAGTTTCTACTGGCGAAGGTCGCAACGTAACTGGTAACGCTGATGCAGATCTTGCTTTTACAGGAAAAATTGAGTTATTACCGTTTGGTGCTTTTAGTAAAGACGGTGCGTATTTTGAAGGTGATATTATTAGAGAGAAGACGGCAAAATTATTACTATCAGCTGCTTTTCAGCAAAATAATCACGCTAAGAGGACCCAAGGCCAACTAGGGAATGATTTATTTGAAGCGCGCACTATGAAATCTGTTATGCTAGATGCTATTTTAAAATATAACGGGTGGGCGGCAATGTCCAGTTATATGTCCAGAAATACGTCAAGAAATGCCGTTACGATAAATCCTTTAAATAATTCTCAATTAAATTTTGCATACGTAGGTAGTGGTTTTGATTATCAGTTGAGTTACAATTTTCCATCTAATTATGAAATTATAGGTAGGTATTCTACCCAAAAAGTAGCGAAAGATATCGAAATTCTTACTCCTAATACGAAGCAATATACCGTAGGTGTAACTAAATATTTATGGCAGCATAATTTTAAATTACAAACGGAGCTGACCTTTGATACTCTAGATTATTACAGTGGAAGTACTAAAAATAATTGGTATCTGCGTTTCCAAGTCGAAATAGGTATTTAATGAAAAAGCGGTAAATTTCAAAAATTTACCGCTTTTTTTCCTTTTAAATGAAATCTATATTGCATTTACAATTGCAACAAAGTCATCTGCTTTTAGCGCTGCTCCACCTATAAGACCTCCGTCAACATCTGGTTTTGAGAAAATTTCTTTTGCATTGTCAGGTTTAACGCTTCCTCCGTAAAGTATTGATACGTTATCAGCAATATCAGGGCCAAATGCAGTAAGTACAGTGCGTCTAATAAATTCATGCATTTCTTGTGCTTGCTCTGGCGAAGCTGTTTCACCAGTCCCAATTGCCCAAACAGGCTCGTAGGCTAAAACGATCCTTTCCCAATTATTAGCGTTAATATGAAATAAACCATCTTTTAACTGATTCTCAACTACATTAAAATGATTTTTAGTTTGACGATCTTTTAATTCCTCTCCAAAACAAAAAATAACAGTCATTTCATGAGTAAGAGCGGTATTCACTTTAGCGGCTATTAATGCATCTGTTTCGTGAAAAATAGCTCGACGTTCTGAATGTCCTAGGATAACGATATTTACGCCAATACTCTTCAACATATCTGCTGAAACTTCGCCTGTAAAAGCACCCGCTTCCGCTTGATGAACATTTTGTGCAGCTACATCAATATTAGTAAATTCCAAATGATCTACAGCCGAGGCTAAATTTACAAATGTAGGAGCTACAATGATTTGCACATCAGTATCTGTTGGTATTTTTGCAATTAATTCATTTAATAAATCTTCTGTTTGCTCTGCATTTTTATGCATCTTCCAGTTTCCTGCAATAATCTTTTTTCTCATTTTAGTTGTATTATGTTTTATTCTAATTTCATTATAATTTTGTAATTGATCAATTACGGTTAAAGTATTATTTTAATTCCTTCAACGTTTCATTGATTTTTTCAAAATCAGTTTCGATAGCGCGGTATAAAACAATTTTACCATCTTTGTCAACAATTATATACCTTGGAATCCAATCTACATCTACTGCTTTTGCAAAAACGCCTTTCATTTGGTCATTTGCCATAAAGTGATCTCCTTGCAGTTCATGTTTTACAAGACCATCTTTCCACGCTTCAACCTTTCTATCCATTGAAATAAATAAATACGCAACATCAGGGTTTTGCGCTTGTAATTCTTTTATTTTTGGCATTGCTTTCACACAATCGCCACACCAAGAAGCCCATACTTCAATTACTAAAGTCTTTCCTTTGTATTTTTGCAAAATATCTCTGAAAGCAACTTGGCTACCATCTGTTGCTAAAAGTGTTTCTGATAAAGCTTCCTGTGAGAATTCTGTTTTTTCGCTTTTAGAACACGAAAATGCTGCAAAAGCAAATAAAGCTACTATAATTTTTTTCATTATTTATATTTTTAGTAAAGTTAAAAAAAGAATTGAGATTTAAAGTTTATAATCTATTTTGAAAAAAAACAACTAAATTTACTATCGTTATAGTTAATAAGTTTAAGAAATTATTTACCTTCTAGATCTAGAGTAAATAAGTTTAGCTCTAAAGTTATCAAGACTTTATAGCTAAAGTTCAAGAAATGTTTATAGTTTTAAATCGGATAGATCATTGTGATGCACTTTCTGCATTATTGTACCCTTTTCAAGAATTACAATACTGGGATTCGCTCGTTCGATTGTTTTTAATGTAATAGCATCACAAAAATAAAACTCAAATGTAAGTCCAAATTGTTTTTTAGCAGCACCTATTTCTTCAGCTGATGATGATGTCATTCCCGCTACTTTATATCCTTTTGCTTTAGCATCAAGATATAATTTTTCCATTTTAGCTAATCCATCTTTGTCCGCATTTGGTAAATCGTATGCAACAATCAAAATTGTTTTTGGTGCTTCTAGAAATTCGGTCGTATAATCAACGTCGTCTTTCTCCATGGTAAAATCGTGAATAGGAGGGACGTAACCTTCAGTTATAACTTTATCCTTGCGATCAACAAAAACTGCACCTTCGGGAATGTTCATTAAGTCTTTTTCAGTAAATTCCGTGTCTACGCCATTAACTTTATAAATAAAGACCATTTCAACAACTGATTTTTCTGCATTGTCAGGAATACGCATTCCTTTTTGAATATTATTACCAACTTTATAGGGGCGAAAATCAATGATTGGTAAATGATTTAAGACAATAAAACCTAAAAGTGAACACAAAGCAATACTGGCGTAGAAAATAATATTTTGGATGCTAGTTTTGAAAAGAGGTTTAATCAATATTCTATTTAAATATAGGATTAGGATAAAGAAAAGAAGTACTACATCTTTAGTAAAGGATTCCCACGGCGTCAATTTTAATGCGTCGCCAAAACAACCACAATCTTTTACAACATTAAAGTATGCAGAATAAAAAGTAAGAAAAGTGAACATTACTATTAAAAGTAGCAAACTCCAAATCGTGAATTTTGTTTTGTGACCAATGAGCAGCATGATGCCTAATACTACTTCAATAATTACTAAAAAAATAGCTAACGCTAATGAAAAAGGTACAAAGAAAGGCATGTTAAAGACAGGTTCACTGAAATATTCTGCTAATTTATAGGAGAATCCTAATGGGTCATTAAGTTTTATTAATCCCGAAACTATAAAAAGTATCCCAACAAATATTCTAGAAAATTGAGTTATTATATTTTTCATTATTTTTTTTGTTTATCACTAATTGTATTTGTTGTTTTTATTCTATTCTTGGACTTTAAGACTAAAATTTAATTTTGTCCCATAACTGTGAACTCAAGATCTAATTTTAACTATTTCATTTGTTACTTATTTGTTTCCAAAGCCCATTAAAATCAGAGCAAAAACGGAGTAATTAATCATATCTTGATAATTAGCATCGATTCCCTCAGATACTAAAGTTTTGCCTTTGTTATCCTCAATTTGTTTCACTCGAAGCAATTTTTGTAAAATTAAATCAGTTAGTGAACTCACTCGCATTTCGCGCCAAGCTTCGCCGTAATCATGATTTTTATTTTCCATCAATTCCTTAGTTACTTTAATCATAGTATCATACCATTTAGTGGCTTTTTCAACAGTTAAATCCGGTTGCTCTACGACACCCAGTTCCAGCTGGATCAAAGCCATAATCGAGTAATTAATTATGCCAATGAATTCCCCGCTTTCATCTTCATCAATTTTACGGATTTCATTTTCTTGTAAACTTCTAATACGTTGTGCTTTTATGTAAAGTTGATCCGTTACAGAAGGTAATCGTAAAATGCGCCATGCACAGCCATAATCTTTCATTTTGTTAATAAAAAGTTCGCGACTTATTCCAATAACACTATCATATTCCTTTGAGGTATTCTTCATTATTGATGTATATTTGTATTCAAAATTTCTCAAAAATAATACATTTTTATTTGAAAGTACAATTTTGATCTCTAAAACCATCAACGAATGACTATTAATTGTAAAGGAATATTAGTAGATTTAGCAACGCCTAAAGTAATGGGTATTTTAAATATAACGCCTAACTCCTTTTATGACGGTGGAAAGTATAAAAACGAAAACGAAATTCTATCTCAGGTCGAGAAAATGCTAAATGAAGGTGCTGATTTTATTGACATTGGCGCGTACTCCAGTAAACCGAGTGCTGAGTTTGTCCCCGAAAAAGAAGAAATATCGAGAATCATTCCCGTAGTAAATTTAATTATCCAGCATTTTCCAGAAACTTATCTATCTATCGACACCTTTAGAAGTGAAGTGGCTAAAGCATCTTTAGAAAGTGGTGCCGCAATTATCAATGATATTTCAGCAGGAAAGCTTGATGACAAAATGTTTGAAATAATTGGTAAATATAACGTTCCTTATATAATGATGCATATGCGTGGCACTCCACAAACAATGCAAAGTTTGACTAATTACGATGATATTGTTAAAGAAATTCTTTTTTATTTTTCAGAAAGAGTAGCTAAAGCGCGCACTTTTGGTATTAATGATCTAATTGTTGATCCTGGATTTGGATTTGCTAAAACGTTAGATCAAAATTACGAGGTTTTTCAAAAAATGGAATTGTTTAAAATATTAGAATTGCCCTTACTGGCAGGTGTTTCAAGAAAATCAATGATTTATAAAATTTTCGATGGTACTGCAGAAAGTGCTTTAAACGGAACTACAGTTTTAAATACTATGGCACTTATAAGTGGAGCTAAAATTCTCAGAGTGCACGATATAAAAGAAGCTGTAGAATGCGTTACCTTATTTAATAAAATAAATTCTTAATTATGAAATACTTCGCGTTATTTGCGTTATTTACTTTATTTTCTTGTAGCAATAAAGAAGATATATTACTTCCAAAATCAAATATAACTATTGTTAAAGAGGTCAATGATTTATCACCAATTTATATTTTTTTTAGAACAAAACAAAAAGATACAATAGCAGAAGTCAACCGTAAAAACAGTATTATTTCGACCAATTGGATTTTAAATATTGATAAGCGTTTACCATTGCGATTAGTGATTCCCGAGATTATAAAGCTACAGCAAAAAAAGCGTGAGGAAAAAGCACATAAAAACGAAAAAGCAGAAAATTACTATTCCTATGCAGATACCATTAGTAAAAATTTAGCATTTATTGCTTTTACAAATGTTTATTATAAAATGGAGAAACCTAAAGGTAATATTGTTTATTTTGATAGTAAAAGTGAAATTACTCTTAATAATGTACAAATTAAAAAAGATGAGCTAAAAAAGTACTTAGTTGGATTAAAGGAAGAGCAATTAAATCCTTTCGTTTTCTGCTTCAGTGAGAATTTGTCTTACGGAAGTTATATTCAAAGTAAAATATTTATTGAAAGTATAATTCCGTCATTGCCTAATCTGGAATTTAATGAATTTGTGTTTTAAGAAATTACATTCGTAAACTTTTATTAAATTTATTTTAGTGCTAGAAAATATTAATTGTAAAATCGAATTCTTTGAGAACGTTAAGAATCTTTTTTTTATGCAAGATCAGGTATCGGCTTAATATGCAGATCAAATAGGAATAATTATTTTATCTGCTTGTGATGCTTTCAGCATTAAAAATTAAATTTAACATAAAGAAGATACATCTGCGATTAAATATTTGAATTTAGACTTAATTAGAATTCATAACTTTTAAACTAACTTTTCGTGATTTTATCTCAAACCTCGTTATTATAAACCGGCAGTTAATTCCACTCATCTTTATCTTAAGTTTCACTGATGATGGTATGGTTCATTTTTTAAAATAGTAAATCCACGGTATAGTTGTTCGATAAAAAACAAACGCACCATTTGATGAGAAAAAGTCATTAACGATAGGGAAATTCTTCCTTTAGCTTTCATATAAATAGTATCTGAAAAACCATAAGGTCCACCTATTACAAAAACTAATGTCTTAACACCTGAATTCATTTTTTTTTGTAATTCACTTGAAAAAGATAGACTAGAAAAGGTTTTGCCGTTTTCATCTAATAAAATGAGGTGATCAGTGGTTGTGATTTTAGATAAAATTAATTCACCTTCTTTCTCTTTTTGTTGGCTTTCTGATAAGTTTTTTACATTTTTAATATCGGGTATTACTTCTAAGTCAAATTTGACATAAAAACTTAAACGTTTGGTGTAATCGTCAACTAAAGTTTGTAATGCTTTGTTATCGGTTTTACCAATAGCTATTAATTTGATGTTCATTTTTTCAATTAAGGCTTTAAATTACTATTGCACTTTTATACTGGCGATTAATAATTTAAAATTTTCTACTTCTTTATTGCCTATTAAAAAGGCTACTTCTTCTAATTTTGAACCATCATAATTTGGAATCGCTAATTTTTGACCTCTAAACGCAGGATATAGTTCCTGTGTTGGAATCATTATTGTTTCCCACTCCCCTGATGTTTGAAAAGGGAAGACATATGATTGCGCATCGTTTTTGTTAGACTTTACACGAAACTGATACGATTTACCATCGCCTTTCAAACGGAGTCTAAAAAACTGACTGTTTTTAGCAGAAATAGGATTGCCATTGTACCGTACCGAACAAAATCCGCCATTATTTTCAAGAGAAATTTTCCCTTCAAAAGTGCCTTCGCCGTTTTCATTTAGGTAAAATTGACTTTTAGACTTCCCACCCATAACTCCGTCATTGACTACTTGCCAATTGCTTAAATCGCTTTTTGAACTAAATTCAAATATTATTAGATCATTCATTACTATCGGATTTATTAGGAATAGTAATATTACGCTTTTGGTAATGGTGCGCCAACGGCTATATCGCATCTGTGATTTGTTTGTCCGTGGGGAGGATTCATACCTTCTGCCGTTGGAGTTGTTACAACAGGATTTTGAGTTATTACATTTGGAGCGACAGCTGTAGTTACTGTTGGATTAGCAGTAGTAACAACCGGCTTCGTAGTTGATGAAGGCGTATTTAACGGCGCACCAACAGGAATTTCGCAACGATGTCCTGGCTGCCCGTGTGCTGGATTCATTCCAGCAACAGTGGTAGAAGGGGAGACGGGAGAAGCTTCAGTTGCTGCAACCTGCTGCTGAGATTTCATTTGGTTACCCACTTCAGTAAATGGAACAACATTGGTTGGAGTTGTCTTCGTAACGCTAGTTTCTGTTTCATTTTTACATGATGTTAAGGAAACAGCTGCTACTAAAGCTAGGCTCATTATATATTTCATAAAAAAGGTATTAAATTACTATTTCCAAATATATGATTTTATATACTGATCTGCCAATTATTACTGTTGATTTTAACTTAAAAACTATATTTTGGTTCACCTCAAAAACTGTTGAAGAAAATATGTAGATTTTCTATTTAATTTTCAAAAAGAACACAATGGCTAAATTTTCAAATTCGTAAAATATGCAGTACTTTAGCGTTCAGTAAATAGTATAAAATGATTAGTGAAAAGCAATTCCAAAAAGAGTTAGAATTAATAATAGAAAATGCTATAAGAGAAGATGTTGGTACTGGTGATTATAGTTCGTTAGCTTGTATTCCTGCTACTGCTACAGGAAAAGCTAAATTACTTGTAAAAGAGGACGGGATTATTGCTGGAGTAACTTTTGCTAAAATGATATTTAATTACGTAGATCCAGATTTACAAATTGAGACATTTATTGAAGATGGCACTGCTGTTAAAAAAGGTGATGTTGTTTTTCATGTTTCCGGAAGTTCACAATCTATTTTAAAGTCAGAACGAGTTATTCTAAATTCAATGCAACGAATGTCAGCTATTGCCACAAAAACCGCCGATTATGTTCGTTTGCTGCAAGGAACAAATACTAAAATTTTAGACACACGTAAAACAACGCCCGGATTTAGAGCTTGTGAAAAGTGGGCCGTAAAAATTGGTGGTGGTGAAAATCACCGTTTCGCACTATATGATATGGTGATGTTGAAAGATAATCACAATGATTTTGCTGGCGGTATTACCTTGGCTATAGCCAAAACCAAATCATATCTTAAAGAAAATAAGCTTAATCTTAAAATAATTGTAGAAGCTAGAAACTTAGAAGAAATTAAAGAAATACTGGCTAATGATGGAGTTTATAGAATTTTGATAGACAATTTCGATTTTGAAGATACGAAAAAAGCAGTAAATTTGATTGGCGATAAATGTTTGACAGAATCATCAGGAAATATTAATGAAAAAACAATTCGAAGTTATGCCGAATGTGGAGTTAATTATATTTCATCGGGTGCATTGACACATTCTGTCTGTAATATGGATTTGAGCCTCAAAGCAATATGAGCGTAGAAATTGAAGGTAAACTTGAAAGAATTCCCATTTTGCGGAATCTTGTCCATGGGTTGAAGAAAATAAAACTTCCTTGGCTCGAAGGCTTATCTCTATATGATTTACTAGAACTATATGGTTTTGGTATTGTAGAGAGCGCCTTAACTTATCATGCAAGTGCGATTGCATTTAGTTTTTTTATGGCTCTTTTTCCTTTTGCATTGTTTATTCTAAATTTAATTCCATTTATTCCTATTGAAGGTTTTCAAGAAGATTTTCTAATGTTTGTAAAAGATGGAGTGCCGCCTAACACGTACGATGCTATTTACCAAATAATAACAGATATTCTTAACAATAGCGATTCTGGTTTACTGTCTTCGGGTTTTATACTTTCCATTTTTTTGATGGCAAATGGTTTAAACGGAATTTTAGGTGGTTTCCAAACTTCACGTCATGTTTTAGTAAAAAGAGGGTTTATAAAGCAGTTTTTGGTTGCTCTTGCCATGTCCCTACTATTATCTTTGTTATTGATTGTAACGGTTTCGACAATTGTAGTTTTTGAAGTAGTTATTCAAAACACCGTTTTTAGTGATCAAATTCAGTTTATAGTTCTAGGACGATACGCCTTTGTAATTATAATGATTTTAATCACAACTTCTGTACTTTTTAAATTTGGAACAAAGCACGACAATGAGAGAGCTTTTATTTCAATAGGGTCGGTATTTACTACAATCTTAATTGTTATCGACTCCTACTTATTTGGAATTTGGGTTAAAAACTTTTCGCAATACAATGAATTATATGGGTCGATAGGTACATTATTAGTCTTGATGTTCTACATTTGGATAAACTGTATGATATTGCTTTTAGGATTTGAGTTGAATGGGACAGTCAATAAATTAAAAGCCAATAATAAAAAATTAAATATTTAAAAATGAAAAATTCGATTACAGTTATTATGTTAGTTTTTGCAATGGCTTCTTATGGTCAAAATTCCGGCGTTATTGGGAAATGGAAAACTATTGATGACGAAACAGGAAATGCTAAATCAATTGTGGAGGTCTATGAGCGTTCCGGTAAGATATACGGAAAAGTTATAGAAATTCTCGAAGCTGAAAACCGCAAAAAAGTGTGCAGCAATTGTGCTGGTGATGATAAAAATAAACCAATCCTTGGTTTGACAATAATCAAAGGATTAAAAAAAGAAGGAGATGAATACACGGGAGGAAAAATACTCGACCCTAAAAATGGTAAGCTTTACAAATGTTTTATCACTCTTGAATCAAAAGATAAATTAAAAGTTCGCGGTTATATTGGTATTTCTTTATTTGGAAGAACGCAATATTGGTCTAGAGTAAAATAATTTTAGATTCCAATCTTCAATCAAAATTAAAATTTTCGGTGAGAACCATTTTAATGATAATCGATAACACATAATCCACAATCAATGTATTTCGTTGAAGTAATTTTACCACTTTCCTTAGCAAAAACCTTTACATATAGCATTTCTGAAGCTGAATCTCATTACTTAAAAATAGGAATGCGAGTCGCTGTACCATTTGGGAAAAGTAAAATTTATACTGCATTAGCAATTGAAATTCATCAAAATAAGCCTGCATTATACGAAGCAAAGGAAATACAACAAATACTGGATGAAAGACCAATAGTAACGAAGATACAAATTTCGCATTGGCAATGGATTGCATCCTATTATATGTGCGCTATTGGTGATGTTTACCGTGGCGCTATGCCAAGTGCTCTATTGTTGGAAAGCGAGACGTTGATTTCGCAAAAAACAGATTCTTTCGTTGACACAAGTCTGCTCTCTGATGATGAATTTCTGGTTTATGAAGCACTGCAGCAGCAAAGCTCTTTGAAAGTCCAAGATATAATTGCGATTTTAAACAAGAAAAATATTTTTCCTGTCATACAACAATTGATTGACAAAAATATCTTAGTTCTGCAAGAAGAAATTCAGGAAACGTATAAACCGAAGTTGATTAGGTACGTGAAATTAAATTCTAGATATGATTCCAATCAAGGTTTAACTGATTTGCTGGAAACCTTAAAAAATGCCAACAAGCAAAAGGAAATTGTAATGCGTTATTTCCAATTGAGTGCTGCAGAAAACTCTAAGGCAAGATTTGAAAATAGAATTACTATGCCGATAACGGTAAAGAAACTTGTGGACGAAACTAATTCATCTGCCGCAATTATAAAAGCATTAATTGAAAAAGAAATTTTTGAAGAATATTTTTTACAGCAAGACAGAGTTAATTTCACAGGTAAAATAAGTGAGTTCGAGCTATTATTAAGTGCGGAACAGAAAAAAGCTTTAGTAGCTATAAAAAATGTTTTTAGTCAAAAAGAAGTGTGCTTACTGCATGGCGTAACTTCTAGTGGTAAGACAGAAATTTACATAAAGCTTATTGAGGAGTATTTAGAAAACGGTAAACAAATTTTGTACTTATTACCAGAGATAGCTTTAACAACCCAGTTAGTAGGTCGTTTAAGGAATTATTTTGGAAATAAAGTTGCTGTATTTCATTCTAAATATAATAATAACGAGCGTATTGAAGTTTGGAATCAAGTATTACAAAAATCAGAAAAAGCACAAATAGTAATAGGAGCAAGGTCAGCCCTATTTTTACCATTTGATAATTTAGGTTTTATAATTGTTGATGAAGAACATGAGCAAACTTTCAAACAAGCTGATCCTGCCCCAAGATATCATGCGAGAGATGCCGCAATAGTGTTAGCTCATTCGTTTAAAGCTAAAGTTTTATTGGGATCAGCAACGCCAAGCATCGAAACTTATTTTAACGCTAAAACAGGAAAATTTGGTTTAGTTGAAATTACTAAACGGTATGGAAACGTATTGATGCCAAATATTGAATTAGTTGATTTAAAAGAAAAGTACTTTCGAAAAAAAATGACTGGACATTTTAGCGATATTCTGATTGAAGAAATAACAGCTGCGTTATCGATGGGAGAACAAGTAATATTATTTCAAAACCGACGAGGCTATTCACCTATAATCGAATGTATCACATGTGGTCACGTACCACATTGTCAGCAATGTGATGTAAGTTTAACTTATCATAAACATAAAAATCAGTTGCGCTGTCATTATTGCGGGTACACAATGGCAAAACCAACACATTGTCAAGCATGTTCCAGTGTAGATTTAACAACTAAAGGATTTGGTACAGAGCAAATTGAACAAGAATTATGCTTTCTTTTTCCAAATTCAAAGATTGGAAGAATGGATCAAGATACGACTCGTGGAAAGTTTGGTTTTGAAAAAATTATTGACAGTTTTAAAAATAGAGAAATTGAAATCTTAGTAGGTACTCAAATGCTAGCTAAAGGATTAGATTTTGATAATGTGAGTTTAGTAGGCGTTATGAATGCAGATAATATGTTGTATCATCCTGACTTTAGAGCTTTTGAACGTACCTATCAAATGTTAACACAAGTAGCTGGTAGAGCTGGACGTTCGGAGAAGCAGGGAAAAGTAATTATACAAACATACAATCCTGACCACAATACAATACAGCAAGTAACTACTAATAATTATGAAGCTATGTTTGATGAACAATTGTATGATCGTAAAATTTATAAATATCCTCCTTATTATAAAATAATTAAAGTAACATTAAAGCAACGTGATTTTGAAAAATTAAAAACAGGATCTATGTGGCTATATCAAGTTATGAGTCAAAATTTGAATATGCCAGTTTTGGGACCTGAAGAACCTATTATAAGTAGAATTCGTAATGAGTATATTCGTGTAATCGTGATAAAAATCCCATTGAGCGTTTCGATTGGAAATACAAAAATCACGATTCAAAAAATGCTAAATAGTTTTGAAGCCGTTTCACAATTTCGATCAATTAAAACAACTTTAAACATCGATTTCTATTAGATTTTTTCAAAAGGATTATGCTCTCATGAGTATTTTACGGCTTGAAGCGGGAAAAGTTTCGACTAGTCAACGGTTTTATAACATCGAAGGTAAATCGCGATACGATATAGTTAAACAAGTTATTATTTAGAAAAAAGTTATGAAGCGGAAAGCGCTTTTACAAGATCTTCTTTTTTATGACGGCTTAGAGGAATTTTGGTAGGCCCAATTTCTGCAAATTTACTGTTAAAACGCTCTACCTTATCAACGTTAATGATGTAAGACTTATGAACTCGAACAAATTTATCTTTTGACAAGTCATTTTCGAAAGCCTTCATTGTTGAAAGCACAAGATTACTATCGTCCTCAGTGACCACTCTTACATAATCACCAAAAGCTTCAATCCACTTAATCTTAGAAGTGAAAATTTTCAATTTTTTTAAATTGCTTTTTATGAAAATATGTTCTCCATCTTCATCTTTATTTTCATTTTTAAGTAAATAAAAATCAATTGCTCTTTTTACAGAGGCGTTAAAACGATCAATAGCAATGGGTTTTTGCAGGTAATCAGTTGCATCATAATCAAAAGCTTTCATTGCATATTCAGCTTTTGAAGTTATAAAAATAATTTGCGGCTTAATTTTTAAGCCATCTAAAAAATCAAATCCACTAATAACTGGCATTTCAATGTCTAGAAAAATTAAATCTACATTATGTATCGACATGCAACTTTTCGCTTCAATTGCATTAGAAAAATCACCTATCAAGTGTAGATTTTGATGATTATTAACTAGCTTTGCAATAATCATTCTTTGAATAGAACTGTCATCTACTACAACACAATTTAGTTTCATATTTGAATAGTTTTGTATTAGCAATCGTAAACATACAAAATTCTATTGAATTAAAAGTAGGTAGTCCTATTTTTTTTGTCCTTTGCCGAATAAAACAGGTTTTAACTTGTTTACTAACCAAAATTGTTTACTTTTGCACCCAAATTAACAAATAAATATACATTTATGAATCATTATGAAACTGTTTTCATTTTAAATCCCGTTTTATCTGACACACAGGTAAAGGAAACAGTAAGCAAATTTGAAGATTTTCTTACTACTAGAGGAGCAGAAATGGTATCGAAAGAAGATTGGGGCCTGAAAAAAATGGCTTACGAAATTCAAAACAAGAAATCTGGTTTTTACCATTTATTCGAATTCAAAGTTCCAGGAGAAGTTCTTATTGCTTTTGAAACTGAATTTAGACGTGACGAGAGAATTATGCGTTTTTTAACTGTAAGTTTAGACAAACATGCAATTTCTTGGGCTGAGAGAAGAAGAACTAAATTAAAAGCAACAAAAGCGTAATCATGGCAACACTACAACAATCGGCTTCAGGAAAAAAAGACGGAGATATCAGATATCTTACACCTTTAAACATAGAAACTAACAAACAAAAAAAGTATTGTCGTTTCAAAAAATCAGGTATCAAATATATTGATTATAAGGATGCTGATTTCTTATTGAAATTCGTAAACGAACAAGGAAAAATTCTTCCACGTCGTTTAACTGGAACTTCATTAAAATTTCAAAGAAAAGTTTCAGTTGCTGTTAAAAGAGCGCGTCACTTAGCTTTAATGCCATACGTGGCGGATTTACTAAAATAATATTTAACTCAGTTGTTGGTTTTCTGAAACATGAAACCTAACTTCTATAACAAAGGACAACAACATGGAACTTATTTTAAGACAAGACGTTCAAAATTTAGGATTTAAAGATGATATTGTATCGGTAAAAAATGGTTATGGACGTAACTTTTTGATTCCAACTGGTCAAGCTCATTTAGCAACTTCTTCTGCAAAGAAAGTATTAGCTGAAAATCTAAAACAAAGAGCACACAAAGAGGCTAAAGTAGTTGGAGATGCAAAAGCATTAGCAGATGCACTGAAAGCTATTGAAATTAAAATCTTTGCAAAAGCAGGTGGAGAAAAATTGTTTGGTTCAATCACGAATATAGATATCGCAGAAGCTTTAGCAAAAGGTGGCCAACAAGTAGATAGAAAATTCATTACCAGCGGTATTGTAAAGCGCACTGGTAAATATAGCGCTAGCGTTCGTTTACACAGAGACGTGATCGTTGAATTGGATTATGAAATTGTTGCAGAAATTAGCAATTAATTAATATTTTGTTCACATTAAAAAAAAATCACTCTCAGGAGTGATTTTTTTTTGTTTAATTTCGCTCCACAAATAACATAAATTTAACTGATGAAAAAAATTATTACTTCACTATTAATGCTTTGTAGTTTTTTTGCTGTGATGGGGCAAACTACTACTTCAAGTATTAAAGGAATTGTAAAAACTGCAACAGGTGAAACGCTACCTGCTGCCACAATTCAAGCAATTCATACCCCAACGGGTTCTAAGTATTCCGCTCTGTCAAATGCGGATGGTAGGTATAGTATGCTTAACATGCGAATTGGCGGACCATACAAAGTTACAATAACCTTTGTTGGCTATGAGTCCTCTGTGTACAATGAAGTATATTTAGAATTAGGTAAAGCATTGCTGCTAGATGCAGTTTTAAACGACCAAAGTCAACAATTATCTGAAGTAAAAGTTGCTGGAGCGAAAAACAAAGTTTTTGGTAGCGGTAGAACGGGAGCGGAGACAACTATTGGTCGAAAAGAATTAACAGCTTTGCCAACAATTTCTAGATCTGCCGAGGATTTTACTCGTTTAGAGCCTTCTGCTAGTGGTGGTTCTTTTGGAGGTCGCAACGATCAATACAACAGTTACTCATTAAATGGTGCAGTTTTTAATAATCCTTTCGGATTAGATGCTGCAACTCCCGGCGGACAAACAGGTTCTCAGCCTATTTCACTTGATGCAATTGAGCAAATTCAAGTGGCGACTGCACCGTATGATGTTACATTATCAGGTTTTACAGGTGCCTCAGTAAATGCTGTTACTAAGTCTGGTTCAAATGAGTTTCATGGTACAGTCTACGCATACTTTAGAAACCAAGATTTAACAGGTAGCAAAATTAATGGTGAGAAAATATTTGTTCCTTCTTTAGAGCAAACTCAGGCAGGATTTAGTATTGGTGGTCCAATTATTAAAAATAAATTATTCTTTTTTGCTAATTATGAAATAGATAAGAGAAGTGACTTAGGTTCTAATTTTGTTGCTAATAATGGTGACGCAATTGTTGGAGTAAATGAATCACGCGTTTTAGAATCAGACTTAGTAGCTGTTTCAGCAGCTTTGAGTGGTTTAGGTTACAATACAGGTGCTTATCAAGGTTTTAGACACAACTCTGATTCTAACAAAGGAATAATTAAGTTGGATTGGAATATTAATGACAACAACAAATTAGCCGTAATTTATAATTTTTTGGATGCATCCAAAGATAAACCAGCACATCCATCTGCTTTAGGTTTTAGAGGACCAGATGTAAATACGTTGCAATTTGAAAAGTCAGGATATCAGATTAACAATAAATTAGACTCCTTTTTAGTCGAATTAAACTCAAAAGTAAGCGAAACTGTTTCTAATAAACTACAAGCAGGTTATACTCATTTTAATGATTTTAGAAATCCGTTCTCTACTCCAGCACCAGTAATCAATATTCAGAGTAACGGTTCTAACTACATAATTGCAGGACATGAACCGTTTTCTATAAATAATACTTTAGACCAAAAAGTGTTACAAATTACCAATAACCTAAGTTACACGGTAGGCAAGCATGCTTTTACTTTTGGTGTCTCATTTGAAAAATATAAATTTGAAAACTCATTCAATTTAGCTGGATATGATAATTTTGGTAACCCTAACGGTTATGCAGGTACATTCTTCTCTCCATATTTTAGTGTTCAAGATTTTTTAATTGATGCTGCTAAACCTTTTGCTACAAGTATTATTGCTCAAAATTTGAAATATGCTCAAGATACATTTGATGCAAAAAATTCATTTGGCGTAGGAAAAGATAATGGATGGAAATTAGCTGAATTAAATGTTGGTCAAGTTGCCTTATATGCACAAGATGACTGGAATGTAACTGAAAATTTTAAATTAGCTTTAGGGCTAAGAGTTGATAAGCCTTTATATTTTGATACTTCTGATTTGATCCAGAAATATATTGATACTCAAAATGGATCTAGTCGAAACAACAATATCTTGTATTTTAATCCAAAAACTGGAGCTAACGAACAATTAATCTCTACAACATTACCTACTGATAAATTATTGTGGTCTCCACGGTTAGGATTTAATTGGGATATTAAAGGTGACAAAACTACACAAGTACGTGGAGGTTCGGGCATATTTACTGGAAAACTTCCTTTTGTATGGTTAGGAAATCAAGTTAGTGGTGCTGATGATGGTTTTTTTCAAATTATGGATAAAAATTTCAAATGGCCTCAAGTATGGAGATCTAGTCTAGGTTTGGATCACCGTTTTGATAATAATTATATTGCAACAATTGATATGTCTTACAATAAGGATATTAATGGCGTGCATGTACAGAATTGGGGATTGAAAACGCCAACAGGAACATTAGCAGGAACTGACAATAGAGCTATTTATAATGCTGCTGATAAAGGACCAAACAATGCGTACGTAATGACAAATTCTAACAAAGGATATGTTTTAAATACATCTGTTAAATTACAAAAAGCATTTGATAATGGTTTAAACGCCAGTTTAGCATACAACTATTTAGTTTCAAAAGATGTGAATTCTATCGAAGCTGAAATTACGGGTGATGCTTTTGCTTTTAACCCAGCTTTAGGGAATGTAAATAATGCTGTTCTATCTAATTCTAAATATGGAGACACACACCGTTTTATTGGTGTAGCTTCTAAGAAATGGAAATATGGAGCTAATGATAAATGGGCCACAACAGTATCTACTTTCTTTGAGTATGCTCAAGGAGGACGTTTTAATTACATCTATGGTGGTGATGTTAACAATGATGGTTCAGGGACAAATGATTTGATTTATGTTCCAACTACTGCAGAAATTAGTACCATGGCTTTTACTGGAGCTGGTCAAGGACCTGCTTTTGATACTTTTATAAGTCAAGATAAATATTTGAGTGAAAGAAGAGGACAGTATGCAGAGCGTTACGGTGCTTTAGCTCCTTGGAGAGGAAAATGGGACATGAAATTAATTCAAGATTATAATTTTAAACCATCTTCTAGTTCAAATAAAACGAATACAATTCAGTTTAGTGTTGATATCTTAAATGTTGGGAATTTATTGAATTCTGATTGGGGATTAGTTCAAGTGCCTACGAGCATTCAACCAATTGGTGTATCTGTAGATCAAAATACAAAAGTACCAATCTATACTTTTAATGGAACTCAAACAAAAACGTTTAATTACGATGCAAGTTTGTTGTCAAGATGGCAAGCACAATTTGGAATTAGATATATTTTCTAGAAAAAAGATTAAATTATAGTAAATTTGCCCTCTCGATTAAGAGGGCTTTTTTTTTGATTTCAACTTTCAAAAAAACAAGTTAAGCATAACAATAAATATTAAAAGAGAATAATGAAATACTCTAGATTAACAAAAGAACAGTTCGAAGAATTAACACAGGAATTTACTAATTTTCTAGCTACGCAAGCCATTGATAAAATAGAATGGGACAAGATAAAGTCCGAGAAACCTGAAGTCGCTGAACAAGAACTAGACGTTTTTTCTGATTTGGTATGGGAAGGCGTGTTAACCAAATCTGAATTTTTAGAACATTTTTCTAAAAATCATATTTTTCTTTTTCATATTTTTGATACTTATGTGCAGTCTATTGTTTTGAAATCATTAGTAACAGATGTCGATTTCTTAACCAAGGAAGGCTTGCAATGGTTAAGCGATAATATGTTTACCGAAACTATCGAAATGAAAATTGGTAAAAAAGAATTTACCGAAGAGCGCAATACTTCAATTTTCGAATTAATACAGCAAGGTGCTTTTTTGAGTGATGGACTATTATTCAAGCAAGTTAATTCAATTATTGAGTCTTAAATTTATTGTTATTATTTTAAAATCACTTATTTTAGTAGACTAATAAATAATTTAAAATAGCTAATTTTCATTTTATGGATATTCGAAATACTATTCAAAATCTTAGACAGGAATTAAACCAGCATAATTATAATTATTATGTATTGGATAACGGAACAATATCTGATTATGAATATGATTTGAAATTAAAACAGCTTCAGGGACTGGAGATTGAGTATCCTGAATATTTTGATGAAAATTCACCATCGCAACGTGTGGGCGGTGCAATAACAAAAAACTTTCAAACGGTAGCTCACGAACATCGTATGTATTCATTAGATAATTCATACTCAAAAGAAGAAGTTATCGAGTGGGAAAAACGATTACATAAAGTGCTTGGTGAAATTCCACTATCATATACCTGCGAACTAAAATATGATGGAGCATCTATTAGTATTACTTATGAAAATGGAATTCTAGCTCGTGCGGTGACACGTGGTGATGGATTTCAAGGTGATGATGTAACGAATAATATTAGAACTATAAAATCAGTTCCAATACAATTAAAAGGAAATTTCCCTGAAAAATTTGATATTCGAGGAGAAATCGTTTTACCTTTCTCAGGCTTCGAAAAAATGAATCAGGAGTTGATTGAAATTGGTGAAACTCCATATTCAAATCCAAGGAATACAGCTTCTGGTAGTTTAAAATTACAAGACAGTGCGCAAGTTGCAAAGCGTCCCTTAGATTGTTTATTGTATTCTACAATTGGAAGTAACTTGCCATATCAATCACAATTTGAAGGTTTAGAAACTGCCAGAAAGTGGGGCTTTAAGGTGCCAAAGGAAGCAGCGTTAACTCGTAGTTTAGAAGAAGTTTTTAACTTCATCGATTATTGGGATACTCATAGATATGATCTTCCTTATGAAACAGATGGCGTGGTTATTAAAGTTAATTCTTTCTACTATCAAGACGAGCTTGGATTTACGGCTAAATCGCCACGATGGGCAATTGCTTACAAATTCAAATCAGAGCAAGTTTCAACAAAATTAAAATCTATTTCGTATCAAGTTGGAAGAACTGGCGCTATAACTCCTGTGGCTAATTTAGAGGCCGTCCAACTTGCCGGTACTATTGTAAAAAGAGCCTCATTGCACAATGCTGATCAAATTGAGAAATTGGACATACGCATTGGTGATACTGTCTTTGTAGAAAAAGGAGGAGAAATTATTCCTAAAATTATTGCTGTTGATTTGAACAGTCGTCCTAAAGATTCAAAGCCAACGCACTATATTATTAATTGTCCTGAATGTAAAACTTTGCTAATTCGTAATGAAGGTGAAGCCAATCATTATTGTCCTAATTTTTATGGCTGTCCACCTCAAATAATAGGCAGAATACAACATTTTATTTCACGGAAGGCAATGGACATTGAAGGCCTTGGTGGTGAGACGGTAGTACTACTTTTTAATAATGGATTAGTTAGTAATTATGCGGATTTATATGATTTGACGGTCGAACAAATTTTGCCATTAGAACGAATGGCGAAAAAATCTGCTGAAAATCTAGTGTTGGGCGTAGCTAAGTCTAAAAATATTCCTTTTGAAAGTGTTTTGTTTGGTTTAGGTATCCGATTTGTAGGTGAAACTGTAGCTAAAAAATTAGCTAAACATTATAAAAACATTAAAGCTTTAAGTGAGGCGAACTTCGCTGATTTAATATTAGTTGACGAAATAGGAGAACGAATTGCAAAAAGTGTGATTGAATTTTTTGATAATAGTGAGAATAAAATTATCATTGAAAGGTTAAAAAAATTTGGTGTACAATTCGAAATTTTAGAGGTCAATAATCCCTACTCAACTACTATTCTCAGTGGTAAAATATTTGTAGTCTCTGGTGTTTTTGAAAAATTTTCTCGTGACGATTTAAAAAAAGCGATTGAAGATAATGGCGGAAAAATTGGAAGTTCTATATCTGCTAAAACGGATTATGTTGTCGCAGGCGAAAATATGGGCCCAGCTAAATTAGACAAAGCATCCAAACTTAATATTAAAATAATTTCTGAACTTGAATTCATGCAACTATTAAATTCTAATTAAGTGTGGCAAATGAAAACTAAAAAAAAACAAATTTTATTTGAAAAAGTAATTACATCAATCTTATTGTTGTTTATTGCGATAGAAATAATAGCTGAATGTCTTCAATATAACTTATCATTTATTCCCTACAGACCAGTTGTAGGATCTCTAATTTTAGGATTATATCTACTTAAAACTGAAAAAAGGAATAATTTATTTTTAATTGTGTTTATTCTTTTAATTCTTACCAGTATTTTCATTCTTTCTAGTTACATGCCATCATTGATTTTTGGTTTAGTGGGTATAATAATTCATCGCATATTAATAATGTATTACATCATTAAATTAAATATGGTAAAGGATTTTGTTCCTATTCTTATTGCAATAGTTCCTTTTATATTTTTGTTTTCTTATTTACTTTCAGTAGCCGATGAAATTCCTAAGCATAGTTATTATCCTTTAGTTGTTCAGAACATTTTAGTATCCATGCTTGCTGGTTTAATTCTTTCGAATCACTATATGAACCAAAACAGTAATACAGCTTGGTTATCTATTTTTGGATTGTTATCAACTGCGCTCTATTTTACAGTATTTATAGAGAAATGTTTTTTGTCTAATTTACCGCCAACTTATTTTAACCCTCTGGGAATGTTGTTATTTGCAACTAGTTATTTTTCATTTTACAAATTTGTGATTCATGCTGAGCAATCAAAAACTAATTTAGATAATTTAAAAATACAAGAGTTAAACACAATACAAAGTTTAAAAAAAATCAACTACAGTTAAACTATAATTGATTTTCCTTCAAAGGCTTTTGTTTTATTATTATCTAAATAAAAATCGATTCTTCCTAGGTTTATTCCGTAGCAACCTACTTGATTGACTAAAACTTCTTTACCAACTAAATTCTTAGCAATTGTAGGTTTGTCAAGGAAAGTATGAGTGTGACCACCAATGATTAAATCGATATCCTGCGTTAGTTCGGCTAACTTCAAGTCACTGATTTTTGATGCCTCATCTCTATAGCGATAACCCAAATGTGATAAGCAAATTACGATGTCACAATTATTTTCCTTTTTTAGAATTCGCACCATATCCTGAGCTGTTTCTACAGGATCGTTATAAACAGTTTCTTTATACATTCCCTTATTAACTAATCCTTCGAGCTCAATTCCTAGGCCAAAGACACCAACTTTAATACCACTTTTATTAAATATCTTGTAAGGTTTTACAAATCCATCCATTACAGTATTTTTAAAATCATAATTAGCAGAAATGAATTCAAATTTCGCATGAGGCATTTGTGCACGTAAACCTTCAACACCGTTATCAAAATCGTGATTTCCTATAGCTGATGCATCATATTGCATCATACTCATTAGTTTAAACTCTAACTCTCCACCATAATAATTAAAGTAAGGCGTTCCTTGAAAAATATCTCCAGCATCAAGTAAAAGTACATTTGTATTTTCTTTTCTAATGCTACTAATCAATGCTGCTCTCCGTTCTACACCGCCCATATTTGCATTCCGAGGATGGTCTGCAGGAAAAGGATCAATATAACTATGTACATCGTTAGTATGCAAAATAGTAAGCTGTTTAATTTCTGAAGTGCCAAAACTACTCAATGTTATTCCTAACCCGATTAAAGCTGAACTTGCAGCAGTTTTCTCTATAAATTCTCTTCTTTTCATTTTTTAAATTTTTTTGTCCTTTTTATTCTTAGGATTGATACAAAGCTATTTATTTCTTTAGTTCGCTTCGATTACATACTACTTTACACCTTGTTTATCGCTCGATTAAAAAGATACAATGGTAAATCAATCAAGATTATAGTGCGCATTCTTAAGACTATTTTTTTTATTTTCTTATTCTATAATTATTCTGACATCTCTCAAGACAGGTATTGTATCCACTTGTTTAAAATAGTCGATGAGAATATTTCTTAATTTATAATCAAGATCATATTTTTTAATTCCTTTGTTAAAAAATGTCATGTTATCGCCTCCTTCAGCTAAATAGTCATTTGTTCCTACATAATAAATAGTTTCTTTTTCTACTGGTTTCCCTTGAACTAAAATATTTTTAGGTCTATTATTTTTATCGATTGTAAAAGTTACTCCAGCAAGCGGATGCGCTTTTTTGTCAATAATGAAAAAGTCAACCAATTCAAAAACTTGCTCTCCCTTCATGGCTATAACAACCATACTATTTTCAAATGGCATAATTTCAAAAGCGTTTCTTGCAGTTACATTTCCTTTCGGGAGGATAGACCTAATACCGCCACTGTTTAGCAAGCAGATGTCAATACTTTTTTTCTCTCTACTTTGAAAAACAAGATTGCCACGCATTAATGATACATCAGCCATCAAATTGCCAATTGTTGTTTGCCATTTTCCTGAACTTTTATCTAATGTTTCAGGACAATATGCAAGAATACTATCCAGATCTTTATTAATGTGCTCTCTATAAGGCTTAATATAATTCTCAATTTCGAGAACTTGATTTTCTTTATCAGTAATTGGAATTCGTTTTCCTTCAATTTTAGTAATATGATAACTTTGTTTGCTGCATGAGACAACAAAAAATAATGTTAAGAATATAACAAAAAGTTTAGAAACTTGATTATACTTTTTTAGATTTACCATTTTAAATGCGACTTAATTAATTAATTTTGTAAACAAGTAAAAGTAATATGTTTTTAAATTATATAAAGGATTTTATTCTAAAAAAAACATTAAAAAACGGCTTGATAAATTTAGAGAATAATTTTTCTTCTGTTGCTATAAAAAAAGTGGGTTTACTTATTGATTCGGCCTCTTTTTTTGAAAAAGAAAAATTAATTAGTGATATTGTTTTAAGTGGAATTTTGGTTGAGAACATTAGTGCTATTGTTTGTACCGATAAAATTACAAACATAGATCATCCAAAATTTATTTCATTCATGCCATCTCAACTTTCTTGGGACGGTACAATTAGCAACGATGAAATTAATGCTTTTATCGCAGCTAAATTTGATCTTCTTATCAATTATTATGATATAGAAAAAGCAATATTGTTACAAATTACCCATCAATCGAATGCATTATTTAAAGTTGGATTTACAACTGTAGACAAAAGGTTAAATCATTTTATGATCACTACAGCAATTGAAAATCATAGTGTTTTTATAAGGGAATTATTTAAATATTTAAAATTATTAAAAAAAATATAAAGCTAATTATGCAATCATTAATAGGAACTGGTGTTGCACTTGTAACGCCTTTTAAAAAAGATTTTTCAATTGATACGGAAGCATTAAAAAGAATTGTTTGTTTTTCAATTGATGGCGGAATAGAATATTTAGTTGTTCTAGGCACAACAGCCGAAAATGCGACATTATCTTTCAATGAAAAGGAAATAGTAATCCAAACTGTAATTGAGGCTAATAATGGAAGTCTACCACTCGTGCTAGGCGTTGGGGGGAACAACACTGCAGAGGTTGTGCAAGAATTAAAAACAAGAGACTTATCTGCGTTTGCCGCGATACTTTCGGTTTCTCCTTATTATAACAAACCAACTCAAGAAGGAATTTATCAACATTTCAAGGCAATTGCTGAAGCCTCACCAATTCCTGTAATCCTTTATAATGTTCCAGGAAGGACAGCTAGTAATATGTTACCAGCAACGGTTTTGCGACTAGCAAATGATTTCGAAAATATTGTAGCCATCAAGGAAGCCGCTGGCGACATAGTGCAATCGATGAAATTAATAAAAGATAAGCCAAAAGATTTTTTAGTTATTTCTGGCGATGACATGATTGCTTTGCCAATGGTTTTAGCTGGTGGAGCCGGTGTAATTTCAGTAATAGGACAAGGTTTTCCAAAGGAATTTTCTGAAATGATCCGTTTAGGATTAAATAAAAAACCTGATGAGGCATTTAAATATCAATATCTATTATCTGATTCTATTGATATGATATTTGAGCAAGGTAATCCCGCTGGTATTAAACAAGTGTTTATGTCACTAGGAATTTCGGAAAACATAGTTCGTTTACCATTAGTTATAGTAGATGATTTATTAGCTAAAAGAATTAACGATTTTGTAATAAAAATAAATAATCAAGTATAAAAAAAGAGTCTTTTTTTAAACAAAAAATATATTTTGAAGTCGATAAATTAATAACTAAATTTGCAACCGAAACTTCGGTATGATTTCGTGAGAATTTTTACATAAGAAATCATTATAAAAGTAAAAAAATGAAAAAAATTGTATCCATATTGCTTATTGTTGTTCTATTTAGTTCTTGTAATGAATATCAAAAAGCTTTAAAATCAGAGGATGTTGGAGTTAAATTTGAGCTAGCAACAAAATTGTATGATTCAGGGAAATATTCAAAAGCGATTAGAATTTTTGAGCAAATCGCCCCTGCTTATAGAGGAAAACCGCAAGCAGAGAAGTTGTTTTATATGTTTGCACAGTCTTATTATAAAACAAAACAATATACTTTATCAGGTTATCAGTTTGAAAGTTTTGTATCCGGATATCCCAAAAGTGAAAAATTGCAAGAAGCGGCTTATTTAGGGGCAAAAAGCTACAGCATGTTATCACCAGTTTACAGCTTAGATCAGACGGATACTAATAAAGCTCTGGATAAGCTACAAACATTTATTGATAATTACCCTAATTCTGAATATTTGGCGGAAGCCAATATTGCAGTAAAAGCGTTAAGCGAGAAATTAGAAAAGAAAGTATACGAAAATGCAAAAGGTTACAATACAATTTCTGATTTTAAAGCTGCAATTGTTGCTTTAGATAATTTTGTTGCTGATTATCCTGGAACGCCTTACAAAGAGGATGCGATGTTTTATAAATTGGATTCAGCCTATCAATTAGGTATTAATAGTATTCCATCTAAAATGGAAGAACGATTAAATGTTGCAAAAACAGCGCAAACAAATTTGATTAAATTTAATGCTGAAACGAAGTATAAAAAAGAAGCTGAGCAAATGCTCGCTCGAATTGAAAAAGATTTACAAAAATTTACTAAATAAATAAAGTCATGGATTTAAAAAAGACGAATGCTCCAGTAAATACAATAACGTATAACAAAAGCGTTATTGAAGAACCTACTGGAAATGTATATGAAGCAATAACAATTATGGCTAAAAGAGCAAACCAAATCAATTCTGAAATTAAAAAAGAATTGACTGAGAAATTGGAAGAATTTGCTACATATAATGACAGTCTTGAAGAAGTTTTTGAAAATAAAGAGCAAATCGAGGTTTCAAAATTTTACGAAAAACTACCTAAGCCTCACGCATTAGCAGTTCAAGAATGGTTAGATGGTAAAATTTACCACAGAGATTCTAGTAAATAATAGTACGATGTCAGTTTTAAACGGTAAGAACATTTTACTAGGTATTTCTGGTGGAATTGCCGCTTATAAAACAGCAAACTTAGTACGACTATTCATAAAAGCAGGTGCACATGTCCAAGTGATCATGACACCTGCTTCTAAGGATTTTGTAACACCACTCACGCTATCTACATTATCTAAAAATCCTGTTTTTTCTAATTTTTATAATGAAGAGGATGAAAATGAAAAGTGGAACAATCACGTTGAACTTGCACTTTGGGCTGATCTGATGGTAATTGCTCCTGCCACAGCAAATACTTTGTCTAAAATGACGAAAGGATCGTGCGACAATTTATTAATTGCAGTCTATTTATCGGCTAAATGTCCGGTATATTTTGCTCCAGCTATGGATCTTGATATGTACAAACATCCCTCTACAGTTAGCAATTTTAATTTATTAGCTGAATTTGGAAATAAAATAATCCCTGCTGAAAATGGTGAATTAGCAAGCGGTTTATCGGGAGAAGGTCGAATGGCTGAACCGGAAAACATAATCAGGTTTATCGAGGCTGATGTTAAAAAAAAATTACCTTTGGTAGGTAAAAAGATATTAATTACCGCAGGTCCCACTTATGAAGCAATCGATCCTGTGCGTTTCATAGGTAATCATTCTTCTGGTAAAATGGGTTTTGATATTGCTGAAAGTGCTGCAAATCTAGGTGCTTCCGTAATTTTAGTTTCAGGGCCAACAAACTGTAAAGTTTCAAACTCTTTAATAGACGTTATTCCTGTCGTAACTGCAGAAGAAATGTATAACGCTTGTTTTAAGTACTATGAAAATATGGATGTTGCTATCGCTGCGGCAGCTGTTGCAGATTACAGACCAAAATTTGTTGCAAGTCAAAAAATCAAGAAGACAGAAGATAGTTTTAAAATTGAATTAGAGAAAACTAAAGATATACTAGAATCTTTAGGCGCTAATAAGAAAAATCAGTTTTTGATAGGTTTCGCTCTCGAAACGGAAAACGAAATTGAAAATGCAAAGAGAAAAATTCAGAAAAAAAACTTAGATTTGATTGTTCTAAATTCTTTACAAGATAAAGGAGCTGGTTTTGGCAAACTAACAAACAAAGTAACTTTCATTGATCAAGATTTCAACCTTCAAGTTATGGAATTAAAATCTAAAGAGGATGTCGCTGCCGATATTTTAGAACGTGTTGTTGAATATTTTAATAGTAAAAAGTAATTAATTATTTGCTTTACTCATTTTCATTAAACTTGTAAGTAATAAAAAAATTAAATCAGAAATGAATAAATTATATACTTTTTTAGTGTTTTTTGTATTTGGATTTGCACAATCTCAGCAGCTGAATTGCATTGTTACTGTCGATTCTCAGCGGTTAAGTGTTACTAATCAGCAAGTTTTTAAAACTTTAGAAACATCAATTACTGAATTTGTAAATAAAACCGATTGGTCAGGAGTTGCTTTAAAGCAAAACGAAAAGGTAAATTGTTCAATGTATATTACAATTTCAGCTAATAATTCTGATCAGTTTACTGCTACTATTCAAGTGCAATCTTCAAGACCTGTTTATAATTCATCTTATTCATCACCAGTTTTAAATTACAACGATAAAGATTTCAGTTTTAGATATACAGAGTTTGAAAATCTTGTTTTAAATCCTGCATCATTTGACTCTAATTTGGTCTCAGTGCTATCATTTTATAGTTACTTAATTTTAGGATTAGATGCAGATACATTTCTTAGTGAAAGTGGAACAAACAATTTTGAAATTGCGCAGAATATTTCAAATGTTGCCCAACAAGGAGGTGCCAAAGGATGGAGTCAAGCAGATGGTTTGCAAACGCGCTATTTTTTAATTAATGATTTATTGTCTCCAACATTTAAACAAATAAGAAATTCAATTTTTGAATACCATACTGGTTTAGATTTGATGGCAAAAGATCTTAAATCAGCGAAAGAAAAAATTAAGCTTTCATTACTTAATCTTTCCAAGTTAAATGATTCTCGTCCGAATGCCTATTTAACGAGAGTATTTTTTGATGCAAAATCAGATGAAATTGTTTCAATCTTCTCTGGTGGGCCCAATATTACAGTTTCCGATTTAACAGATAATTTAAATAAAATTTCGCCTCTTAACTCTTCTAAATGGGCTAATATTAAATTTTAGCAAGTCCTATTAATCTAAATTTCAAATAAATTCTATAAATGATAACGTCACTTTCGATCAAAAACTATGCTTTAATTGAAAAATTGACAATTGATTTTTCTAAAGGTTTTTCTACAATTACTGGAGAAACAGGCGCTGGTAAATCAATAATTCTAGGGGCGATAGGACTTGTTTTAGGTAAAAGAGCTGATTTGTCATCGCTGAAAAATAAAGAAGAAAAATGCATTATTGAAGCGCAATTTGAAATTTCAAAATATAATTTATTGCCATTTTTTGAAGCTAATGATCTAGATTTTGAAAATGATACAATAATAAGACGAGAGATTTTACCTTCTGGAAAGTCCAGAGCTTTTATTAACGATAGTCCAGTAAATCTCCAAGAACTTCAGGAATTAAGTCTGTATTTAATAGATATTCATTCGCAGCAACAAACTCAAGAACTTTCTGATGAGAATGTTCAGTTTAAGATTATCGATGCAATTGCAGGTAATAAAAATATAATTCTTGAATATCAATCGCTTTTAAAAAGCTTTAAAGCTGACAAAGCGAAATTAACTGCTTTACTCAAAAAGCAAACTGATTTCAATAAAGAGCAAGAATATAATTCTTTTTTGTTAAGTGAATTAGTTGTTGCAAATCTTAAATCAGGCGAGCAAGAAACACTTGAAGCCGAATTTGAGCAATTAAATAATGTAGAAATTATTAAGGAATCTATTGATAAAGCGTTGGCTATTGCCAATGATGAACAATTGGGCGTAATGAATAATTTAAAAGAAATCAAGGTTTCATTACAAAAAATTGCTCCTTTTGCAGTTGATTATCAAAATTTACTAGAAAGAATTTCTAGTATTACGATTGAGTTTGACGATATTTTGGAGGAACTGAATCGAAGTTCTGAAAAAGTAATTAGTGATCCGGAGCAACTGGATCTAATTAGTCAAAAATTGCAGCTCATTTTTAATTTACAAAAGAAGCACCAGGTCAATACTGTTGATCAATTACTTGAAATTCAGGGAATTCTTGAAGGTTTAGTTTTAGAACTTGGAAATATAGAGGAGGAGATAATCTTACTTACAAATTCAATAACTGAAGAAACTGAAAAATTAGATTCTTATGCGATTATAATTAACAAAAATAGACAAAAGGCAATCCCCGTTTTATCTGAAAAGCTAGTTGCGATTTTGGGATCATTAGGAATGCCAAATGTTCGTTTTAAAATTGATTGTATAGCTTCTCAAAATTATTTTCAAAATGGTAAAGACGAGCTTCAGTTTTTATTTTCTGCAAATAAAGGTACTGACTTTGGTTTACTGAAGAAAGTCGCTTCTGGAGGTGAAATGTCCAGAATTATGCTCGCTGTAAAAGCAATATTAGCACAATATTCTAAATTACCAACACTTATTTTTGATGAAATTGATACGGGAGTTTCTGGTGAAATTGCCATAAGAATGGGAGAAATTATGAAAGAAATGAGTAGGGAAATGCAGATTTTTGCTATTACTCATTTACCTCAAATTGCCGCTAAAGGCGATGCACATTTTAAAGTAGCTAAAGCAACAATTGGCGACGATACACAATCTGAATTAAGATTATTGAATGCAGAGGATAGGGTGATTGAAATTGCCCAAATGTTATCTGGGACAACTGTTTCTGAATCAGCCTTAAATCATGCAAAAGCCTTGTTGAACTAATATTTTCGTTTATATTTGTCTTTTTAAAATTTGGCGTAAGCCTTTAAAATTATATAAAATACTAAATTCAAAGAACACCAAACATGATTATAGAGCCTAGAATGAGAGGATTTATTTGCACAACTTCACACCCAAAGGGATGCGAGCAAAATGTTAAAAATCAAATAGAATATATAAAATCTAAGGGAGCTATTGATGGCGCAAAAAAAGTATTAGTAATTGGAGCCTCTACCGGTTTTGGTTTAGCGTCTAGAATTACAAGTGCTTTTGGTTGTCAAGCAGCTACTATAGGTGTATTTTTTGAAAAAGAGCCTTCTGAAGGGAAAACGGCATCGCCAGGATGGTATAATTCTGCAGCATTTGAAACAGAGGCGCACAAAGCTGGATTGTATGCAAAAAGTATAAATGGAGATGCGTTTTCTAATGAAATAAAAAAACAAACTTTAGCATTGATTAGCGCTGATTTAGGTCAGATTGATTTAGTTATTTATAGTTTAGCTTCGCCTGTACGTATGAATCCTGAAACAGGAATTTTACATCGGTCGACTTTGAAACCAATAGGTGATACCTTTACAAATAAAACTGTTGATTTTCATTCCGGTAAAGTTTCAGAAATATCAATTCAGCCGAGTAGCGGCGACGATATTGAAAATACAGTTGCGGTAATGGGTGGGGAAGATTGGTCGATGTGGATTGAGGCTTTGAAAGCTGAGAACTTGCTTGCTCCTGGCGCATCAACAGTAGCTTATTCCTATATTGGGCCATCCTTAACCGAGGCAGTTTACAGAAAGGGTACAATTGGTCGTGCAAAAGATCATTTAGAAGCGACAGCATTTTCTATAACTGATAGTCTTAAAGCTATTGATGGAAAAGCATTTGTTTCAGTAAATAAAGCTCTTGTAACTCAAGCAAGTTCTGCAATTCCTGTTATTCCTTTATACATTTCTTTATTATATAAAATTATGAAAGAAGAAGGAATACATGAAGGTTGTATCGAGCAAATACAACGTTTGTATCAAGAACGTCTCTTCACTGGAAAGGATGTTCCTGTGGATGAAAAAGGAAGAATTCGCATTGATGATTTAGAAATGCGTGCTGACGTGCAAGCTAAAGTAGCTAAGTTATGGGACGAGGCTGTTACTGAAAATCTGTCAGAGATTGGAGATCTTGATGGTTATAGAAAAGATTTTTATAATTTATTTGGTTTTGATGTTGCTGGTGTAGACTATAAAGCTGAAGCCAATGAACTAGTGAATATTGAAAGTATAGCGTAATAATTTCGTTGTCAACTACTTAATTTGACTTAATACAGTGAATTATAATTATGAAACCATCAACTTTTAGTTGGTGGTTTTTTTAGTGATATAGATTATATTTGTTAAAAATTTAAAACACCTCTAAACGTAATCCTTTTTTTAATCTATGATGTTTTCGATAATAATTCCTGTTTTCAATAGGCCAGAAGAAGTAGAAGAGTTGCTAGAGAGTTTAACACTATCAACTTACAAAGAGATATTTGAAATAGTTATTGTTGAAGATGGCTCGACTTTAAGCTGTAAAAACGTCGCTGAAAAATATGGAAGTAGTCTTGATATCTCTTATTATTTTAAAAGTAATTCGGGACCGGGTGATTCCAGAAATTATGGAATGAAAAGAGCAAGAGGAGACTATTTAATCATTTTTGACTCAGATTGTATTATTCCACGACAATATTTAACTGAGGTTGATAATGCGCTGAAGACAAGTTTTGTAGACTGTTTTGGTGGGCCTGATAAAGCCTTAGATAGTTTTTCAGATATTCAAAAAGCAATCAATTTTACGATGACCTCTTTTCTCACAACTGGCGGAATTAGAGGTGGATCAGAAAAAATTGGCAAGTTTCAACCAAGAAGTTTTAATATGGGACTCTCGAAGAGAGCATTTGATGCTTCGCAAGGTTTTGGAAATATTCATCCTGGTGAAGATCCTGACTTATCTATACGTTTATGGAATTTAGGTTTTGAAACGAGACTTTTTTCGAAAGCTTATGTATATCATAAACGAAGAATTGATTGGGAGAAATTTTCAATTCAAGTAAGTAAATTTGGAAAAGCAAGACCTATTTTAAATAGTTGGTACCCAAAATACAGTAAAATAACATTCTTTTTCCCATCAGTTTTTATAATTGGCTTTTTTTTGTCTGTTATACTACTACTATTCAATTTTGACTTTTTATTGCAGCTCTATTTTATATATTTTTTACTAATATTTATAATCTCAAGTTATCAAAATAAAAGTATAAAAATTGGATATTTTTCATTGATAGCAGTTTGGAAGCAATTTTTTGGATATGGAATAGGTTTTATAATATCCTATTATAAAGTTATTATTTTAAAACAAAAACCGCAAAACGCATTTCCAGAATTATTCTTTAAAATATAATATGACAAAAATCATTGGTTTAACTGGCGGAATTGGGAGTGGTAAAACTACTATCGCTAATTATTTACATTCTTTAGGACTACAAATTTATATAGCAGATGAGGAGGCTAGAAAATTAATGCAAACTCCTGAAATTTTGACTTATATAAAAAATACTTTTGGAGCAACTGTTTTTGTAAATGGAAAGCTTGCTAGAGAGAAATTAGCAAAAATTGTGTTTAACGAACCAAAGCAGTTAAAAAAGCTCAATTCGATCATTCATCCCGCTGTGAAAACACATTTTAAAGAATGGCTTTCTCAAAATACTGCAGCAGAATTTATTTTTTACGAAGCGGCAATTTTATTTGAAAGTGGCAATTATAAAAACTGTGATTATATAATTACAGTCACAGCGCCAATTGAGACAAGGATTGCTCGGGTAATCGCGCGAGATAAAACTGATCGTGAAGAAGTTTTGAGAAGGATCAATGCACAATGGACTGATGAGGAGCGAATTGCGAAAAGCGATTTTGCTATCGAAAATTGTGATTTAAAAATTGCTAAAGATCAAATTGACGAAATTCTTAAAATTTTAAGGATTAAACAAAAACATCGATAGGTGTTAATCTTTGGTTAATGTATTATTTAATATATTGTTAAAATCCTAAATTTGTCGTGATGAACAAACTTTTTTTTAAATTACTTGTGTTATTGATGAGTTTATCCTTAATAGGGATTATTCTGGTGCAAGTGTATTGGTTTAATACTTCTTTTAAGAATAATGATGAGCAGTTTAAATTTCATGTAACTCAAGTTATCAGTGATGTGGCGAATAAAATTCAAAAACAAGAAGCCTATAATTTTTATGATAATATAAATCACTACAAGGACAGCACGGGAAAAGTTCCAAAAAAAAGTGAAATAAGAGAATTTTATTATGTGCAAAAGAATCCAAAAACTAATAAAACAATAATCTATTCGAATAGTATAATCTCTGAAGATTATAGTATTTCCCCTTCATTTTTAGCTAAAAAATTTGACAGTGAAAAGTTTAGAAGTTTTAGTTCAAAACGTGTGACAGAAGTTTATAATGACAAATCAGTTGATAAGTCAGAGGTTTCTAGGAGCTTAATTCCAGACATTAGAGAAGAAAAAACCGGTAATTTAGATGTGCTAGATAATGCATCTTTTGAAATATACTATAAAGATTTTGCCTCAATTTTGCCTATTGAAGAGCGGGTTTCTGCTGAGACTCTTAGTAAACTTATTAAAAAGGAACTACTTGCGGCTGGCGTAAATACAAATTTTGAATTTAGTGTTTATAGTAATAATTTAGCAACAAATGTAAAGTCTAAAGACTTTAAGTACGATAAAGAAGCGACTTATGCAATTCCAATTTTTTCAGATAATGAAGGAAATAGCAGGTATCAATTATTAGTAACATTTCCTTATAAAAAGAAGTTTTTATTATCTGAATTAGTTAGTATAACGGTGTTATCAATTGTTTTTACATTAATTATTTTAATTGCCTATACGAGCGCATTGAATCAATTAATACGTCAGCGTCAAATATCAGAGATTAAAAATGATTTTATCAATAATATGACGCATGAGTTCAAAACTCCAATTGCAACGATAAATCTAGCATTAGATGCGATAAGAAATCCTAAAATAATTGATGACAAAGAGAAGGTTTTGCGCTATTTACAAATGATAAAGGATGAGAATAAGCGGATGCATGCGCAGGTAGAGAATGTTTTACGTATTTCAAAGTTAGAAAAAAGAGAATTAGACATTGTTAAGGAGTCTCACAATATGCATGATGTTATTAATGACGCTATTGAGCATGTAAATCTTATTTTAGAGGATAGAGAGGGAACAATAATTAATAATTTTAATGCCACAAGGAATACTGTTTTGATTAATGATGTTCATTTTACAAATGTTATCGTAAATATTTTAGAGAATGCAATAAAATATTCTCCCAATACTCCTGATATTGAAATTTGTACGGAAAATATTAAGGATATGATCATTATTAAAATAAAAGATAAAGGTTTAGGAATGAGTAAAATAGCGCAAAAAAGAGTTTTTGAGAAATTTTATCGTGAACATACAGGTGATATCCACAATGTGAAAGGACACGGTTTAGGATTAGCTTATGTTAAAAGAATTGTTGATGACCATAATGGTCAAGTATATGTAGAAAGTGAAAAGGGAAAAGGGAGTACCTTCATAATAAAATTACCATTAATAAATTAGAATATGGAAAATGTAAATAAAAAAATTCTTTTAGTAGAAGACGATCTTAATTTTGGAGCGGTGTTGAAAGACTATTTAATGCTAAATGATTTTGATGTCACGCTAGCTAAAAATGGAATGGAGGGTTTTGAAAAATTTAAGAAAGACACTTTTGATTTGTGTATTCTTGATGTAATGATGCCGTATAAGGACGGATATACACTTGCAAAAGAGATTAGAGAGAAAAATAATGAAGTTCCAATCATTTTTTTGACAGCAAAGTCAATGAAGGAAGATGTGCTGAAAGGATATAAAGCAGGTGCAGATGACTACTTAAATAAGCCATTTGACTCAGAAGTTTTATTGATGAAAATCAAGGCTATCATTCAAAGGAAATCATCAGATACAAAAGCGGAACAATTACAGTTCGAATTTAATATTGGTAAATTCCATTTGAATTCTAAGCTTCGTTTCCTTACATTTAATAATGAAGAGCCAATTAAATTATCGCCAAAAGAGAACGAGTTATTGAAAATGCTTATTCTTCATGAAAATGATTTAATGCCGAGAGAATTAGCGTTAACAAAAATATGGAGGGATGATAATTATTTTACCTCTAGAAGTATGGATGTATATATTGCTAAGCTGAGAAAATATTTAAAACTTGATGAAGACGTTGAAATTTTAAATATTCATGGAGAAGGGTTTAGATTAGTTGTTAAAAATAAAGTTTCATTGTAAATAATGGAAGGCTTCAAGAAATTGAAGCCTTTTTGTCGTTTTATTAATAAAGTTATATTTTGTAACGATTAAAAACTTTTTTTTAAAATTATATTTGATAGTAAAACTTATGTTTAATTTATTTATTTAATCCAATTTAGCTGGAGTGCAAAGCTTATTTTACCCTCTTTTGTGATGCTAAAAATTGTTTCATTTTCAGAGATGTTTTGATAAATTTCTACTTTATCTTTTAAAGAAAGTTCTTTTAAGAAATTCATTTCAAAGCTTTTTAATTTTTGACTCAGAATTAAATTTGGAGTAACAAAATCCATGCACCACTCTAAATATTTGACATTATTAACATGATTGACAATATCTAAATCAGACAAGAAAACGGTTTTATTATAAATTATGTCTTTTTCGTGTGTTAAATTGATCTTTGAAAATCTTTCTGTTGTTGCTCTATCTTCTGGAAATAATTCAAAGTGTTCATAGGGTAAAAGTAATGCCTCAGGACGGCGCTTTTTTGTATTTAAGACTGCCCAAAATGTCTCAGAACCAACTATTTTTTCTCCATTTAGATACATTTCTAAGGCTCTCACTGATCGGGAATTTTCTAGTGAATTGATCCACGTTTTAACCGTAACTATATCTCCTGATTTTGGTAATTTATCTATTTCAACTCGCATTCTACTTAAAACCCATGCTTGATCAAATACTTGCATGTCTTGAAAGCTAATTCCTCCTATTTCTGAGTGAGCAGCGGCAGTTAGTTGAAGTATATTGCATAGATCTGTATATTTTAAATGACCATTTGGCGAACATTGAGTGAAATTAATATCCCAATCTTTGCTTATTATTGATGTAAAATTTGATGCTATTGGCATATAAGTAATTAATTTAAATTCTTGTTAGGGCGGTGATTTTATCTTTTTAATTCTATAAATCTCAAGAATTCCTCGACAGGAGTCTTATAATCGAACCACTTTATATTTTGATTTCTTTTAAACCATGTTAATTGTCGCTTTGAAAAACGTCTAGTATTTTTCTTAATTTCTTCAATGGCAAATTCCAATGATATTTCTTTGTCCAAATAACTGAAAATCTCTTTATAACCAACGGTTTGAAGTGCATTCAGCTCTTTATATGGATAGACTTTTTCAGCTTCATTTAATAAACCTTGGCTCATCATGATACTGACACGTTGGTCTATACGATCGTAAATTATATTCCTTTCCGCTTCTAAACCTATTAAAATAGGAGTGAAATTGCGACTATTTTTTTTCTGATTTAAAAACGAAGAATATGGTTTTCCAGATCCTAGACAAACCTCGACAAAGCGCATCATTCGTTGGGGATTTTGTAACGTTTGTGGATTTTCAATTGTTAATTTTTGAAAATAGTTTGTATCTAATTTCTCTAAATTATTTTGTAAATATTGAATTCCTGATTTTTCATAATTGGAGTTGATCTCTGAGCGTATTTCAGGATTAATTTCTGGAAATTCGTCAAATCCTTTTAGCACCGCGTCTACATATAGTCCAGAGCCACCTACTAAAATGGCTATATCCTTATTGAGATATAACTCGTCTAATTTTGCAATCGCTTCTTTTTCAAAATCGCCCACAGTATAACTTTCAAAAATAGATTTATTTTGAATAAAATGGTGTTTTATAGTTGCTAATTCAGCTTCATTTGGTACCGCAGTTCCTATTTTCATTTCCTTGAAAAACTGGCGACTATCGCAAGATATAATTTCACATTTGAAATAATTTGCAAGCGCAATGCTCAAAGAAGTTTTTCCTATGGCTGTGGGTCCGACAATAGTGATTAAATGTTTCATAGTTATAGCCTAGATGAAAACGCAAACCCCGGAGTTATTGCAGTTGTATTTCTTGGTGTAAAAGAGCGAATGTAAGAAGCTCCTTTTATGACTTTGAAATACAACTGCTATAGCGAGGAGTTGTAGTGAACAGCAGGATTGGCTTCAAATTTATAAATTATAATTTTTGGCCACAGTTGTAGCAATATTTAGCATTAAGTTCGTGCCCTTCTTCCCCGCAATTGGGACAGGGATTTATTTTATCTTTTGCATTTATTCTACTTTTAAAGCTAGCAAATTCTGCAGAAACAATTCCTGTAGGTACGGCGATAATTCCATAACCCATAATCATTACTAAAGATGCAATAGACTGACCTAGAGGAGTGATGGGTGAAATGTCTCCATATCCCACTGTTGTTAATGTTACAATTGTCCAATAAATGCTGATAGGAATACTTGTAAATCCGCCGTCCTTTCCTTCTACGACATACATTATTGAGCCTATCAAAACGCTACTTACCAGCATAAAGTATATAAAAATTAATATTTTACCTTTACTTGCAATCAAAGCTTGTTTTAGATGCACAGATTGATTGGAAAATTGAGGATGCTTTAAAATTTTGAACAGTCGAAGCAATCGAACTGAGCGTAAAATGGATAGAACACTTGTACCAACAAAGAATAACGAAAAATACATGGGTACTACAGCTAGTAAATCAACGATTCCATAAAAACTAAAGATGTATTTTACTGGCTTTTTAATTGAGATTATTCTAAGAATATATTCTATTGTGAAGAATATTGTAATTATCCACTCAAAAATAATGAGTTCTCTGTGGTATTTTAAGTCAATTTCTTTAACTGTTTCCAACATTACTAAAATGACACTAATCAAAATTACGCCAAGTAGTACAAGATCAAATAGACGTCCATAAAACGTATTAGTGCCGTAAATTATGATATTCGTATTTTGTCTAAAAGTTTCAAATTTTGATTTTACTTTCCCCATTAATCGTTTTTTTAGAACATTTTCTTTAGAAATTTATTGTCTTAATACTTTTACTTCTACTCATCTGTCCCTTTATAATATTTTTAGTATCACGATTATTTTGCATTGGAATAATAATGTTTCGCAAAATTTCAATATTATTAATTTGATAATTTAAGTCGTAAAAAGCATATCCTTTATAAATTCCATTTTCTATTAAAACAGCTGATCGTTCACTAATGTTCCTACCGCGATCAATAAGAATCATACTTTGATTTTCGAAACTATTTTTTTCTATAAATTGATTTACCCTAGCATTATAAAGTTCTGGTGATTCTTCACTGATACAAGCGCCAGCGCATTCTTTTATTGTGTATTGAAAACAATTTGATTTACTTTGATATAAACCGTTCAATTTTTGGCAAAGATTGTAGTAGGTCGTAATTTTAAATAATGCGTTTTTTCCTTCTTGAATAGAGGTAAATGAAGTAATTTCTCTCTTCCGACCATCGGCTTTTTGTAATTTTAAATTTAAATAGCCTTTTTCATCTTTTTCGGCACATAAAGCAAGTTGAAATATACTTTTTCGTTGCGCTCTATTGAGTATTGGCTTATTTACTTTTATTTCTTGACTTTCTTTTAATAAAGCAATTAATTCGCTGCCTGTTTCTTCGTAAGTTACAGTAAAAACCTGATCTTGAATTTTTTTACATTTAGATGTTGTTCCTGTGAAATGTTGATTGATTCTTTTCTTAATATTCCGGCTTTTGCCAATGTAAATCAAATTACCTTTTTCATTATGAATATAATATACTCCAGTTGTGGACGGTAAGCTAGCAATAATATCTAGCAGCTTAGGTGTAATTCCTTTTTCAACTCTTAACTTTATAAAATCTTTTACTATTTCTTTTTCTATGTCTTTTTCTAGGAGGATTTTAAATAATTTAACAGTTGCAAGCGCATCTCCACTTGCCCTATGTCGATCAGCCATAGGAATTCCAAGTGCACGAACTAGTTTGCCTAAACTATGTGAAGGTTGCTCTGGTAATAATTTTTTAGATAATTCAACAGTACACAATGTTTTGGCTGAAAAATCATATCCTAGTCTTCTGAATTCAGTTCGTAAAATTCTGTAATCAAAAGAAGCATTGTGGGCAACAACCACGCAATCATTTGTCATTTCTATGATTCGTTTCGCGACTTCATAAAATTTTGGTGCTAAACGCAGCATTTCATTATTAATTCCTGTTAGTTTTACTACGAAAGGTTGAATGGGGATCTCAGGATTAACTAAACTGACAAATTGGTCTACAATTTCATGACCATCAAATTTATAAATTGCGATCTCAGTAATTCCTTCCTCGTTGAATTGTCCTCCAGTAGTTTCTATGTCTAGTATTGCGTACAAATCTTAATGTTCAATGTTCCGTAGTCAGTGCTTAATGATTGCTATTCAGTATTGATTTTTAAGTTTTTAAATCTGAAATTAAAAACTGTTAATTAAAAATCAAACATCAATTTCTCTCTCCAAAGATACTACTTCCTATTCGAACCATTGTGCTTCCACAGTCTATTGCCAATCTATAATCTCCGGACATGCCCATTGATAGTATTTCAAGATTGCAATTAGTAGTCTTTATAGTTTGTAGATTATTGAATATTGTTTTTAAATGTGCAAATTCTTTTTTTACTTGATTTTCATTATCTGTAAATGTTGCCATTCCCATCAGTCCAGTAATACGTATATTTTTCATTTCAGATAAGTTTTCACCAGAAAGAATTTCGATAAGTTCTTCTTCATTTAATCCAAATTTAGTTTCTTCTTCCGCAATGTGAATCTGCAGCAAGCAATCAATAATTCGTTTGTTTTTCTTGGCTTGTTTATCAATTTCTTGTAATAATTTTAAACTATCGACGCCGTGGATTAAATTGACAAATGGCGCCATAAATTTGACTTTATTAGTTTGAACGTGACCTATCATTTGCCAGTGAATATCTTTCGGCATAGCTTGCCATTTCTCTGCCATTTCTTGAATTTTATTTTCGCCGAAGATACGCTGACCAGCATCATAAGCTTGCATTAAGTCAGAAATAGGTTTAGTTTTAGAGACAGCTACAAGTATTACCTGATCAGGTAATGTTGATTTTATAGAAAGTAAATTTTGAGCTATTGGCATTTTTATAATGTTTTAATTCTGTAATTATTGTTTAATTAAAATTCGTATATCACTAATCCGCTTCTGAATTTTGGCTCGATATAGGTGCTTTTTGGTGGCATAATTTGATTCGCATCAGCTAATGCTTTTATCTCAGCAATATTTGATGGGAATAAAAGGAAGCCTACAGCAAATTCGCCTTGATCAATTTTATTTTTAACTTCAGTTATTGCTTGTTTCCCTGAAAGATACTCAATTCTCTCATCGTTACGGAGGTCTTCAATTCCTAAAATAGGTAAAAGAATATTTTTGTATAAAATTTGAGTGTCCAAACTTTCTAAAGCAGTATTTAGTTTCGTATTTTCTTTTTTTAGATTCAAACTATAATAATCATTGCCTAGATACATACCAAACTGATGTTTTTTTGCAGGCTCAAATGGTTGTTGAAATTTATTTTCAATGTCAAAATTATGTTCTAGTGCTTGTAAAAATTGAGTTTTGGTTTGACCATTTAGATCCTTAACTAAACGGTTGAATTCATATATTTTGACATTATTTTCAGAAATTAAATAACTGAGAATATGATTTTTAGTAGTATTTTCTGGATGTTTATTTTCTTCTGAAAGTAGTTTCAGCGCTTCTGTTCTATGATGACCATCGGCAATATAGAGATGTTCTGTTTTTTCAAAAATATTTTGTAGCCAGTTAATTTCTAAACTATCCTCAATTTTCCATAAATAATGAATTTCTTTTTTAGTAGTTGAAAATTCGAAGTCTGCTAACTTTTGACACGAGTTGAAAATCCAATCTTCAATTATTTTATTATCCGGATACGTCATTAAAACAGGCTCGGTATTAAACTCGGCGTATTTCATATAATCTTTCAAGAGTTGCACTCTAAAATCGATTATGTCTTCGTGTTTCTTAATAATATTGTTGCTGTAGTCGCTGACACTCGTTCCAGCAATTATTCCAGTAAAAGAATGTGTTTTATTCACAATTTTATGAATATAAATTGCGGGCTTGTTATCTTTAATTAATATAATTTCATCTTTAAATTCCTGATATTTTTGATGAACTTGTCGATACCTTTTTTCGAATGAAACGGTTTCTTGATTGGTGTAAGCTGGTTTTAATATGTGTAAAAATGATAATGGATTGAAATCCAACTGCGCTGCTAATTCAGCATTTACATATTCTTCATAGGATCGACAAGTTACAAGACAAACTTTATCACGAGTGGGTCGCACTGCTTTAAAAGGAACTATTTTAGCCATAAATTAATTGAAACGATAAATATATTAAGTTAGAATTTTTAAAAACCAGCAATTTCGCCCTTAAAATTCCAAAGACTACAAGAATTGTTTTGAAATTTTTTCTGCTTTTTTACTTTCAGAATAATCATAAAAGCCGGCACCAGATTTAACGCCAATTTTTCCAGCTCGCACCATATTTACTAACAGAGGACAAGGCGCATATTTTGGATTTTTGAATCCGTCATACATCACATTTAAAATTGCCAAACAGACATCAAGGCCAATAAAATCAGCAAGTTGTAACGGTCCCATTGGATGACCCATCCCTAATTTCATTACAGTATCAATTTCGTAAACTCCAGCAACCTTATTATATAAGGTTTCGATTGCTTCATTTATCATTGGCATCAATATTCTATTTGCAACAAATCCAGGATAATCATTTACTTCAACTGGTGTTTTTCCTAATTTAGCAGACAACTCCATGATGATCTTTGTCACTTCATCCGAAGTGTTGTAGCCCCTAATTATTTCAACTAATTTCATTATTGGTACAGGATTCATAAAATGCATTCCTATAACTCTTTCAGGATGAGATACTACAGCTCCTATTTGCGTGATTGAAATAGAAGAAGTATTTGTGGCTAAAATGGTATCGTGAGAGCAAGCATCATTTAATTGTTTGAAAATATTAAGTTTCAATTCAACATTTTCTGTTGCAGCCTCTACAACTAAATCAGCGCCTACAATACCATCCTTAATATCCGTGTAAGTAATAATGTTAGTAATTGTTTTCGCTTTATCTTCTAAAGTTATTGTGCCTTTCGAAACCATTCGATCTAAATTTGCAGCGATAGTTGCCATCCCTCTATCCAAAGATTTCTCTGACACATCAATTAATTTTACGGTAAAACCGCTTTGAGCAAATGTATGCGCGATTCCGTTACCCATTGTTCCTGCTCCAATTACAGCTATTGTTTTCATTCTGTTTTTTTTGAAAAATTTTTCTTAATTATTTAAATCTAACTTAAAATTGAAATATCTATCTAAATCCTCTTTTATAATTTCATACTCTGATTCAGAAATAAATTTATTTGTATATAACCATAAAATCCTATCACTTTGAAAGTGGTAAGGAAGAACAGCATCAATTTTTAAGTATTTGTTCTTAAAAAATGCATTTCGCTTTTCGAAAATACAAGAAATGAAACGATCAACTTCAATTTCATTTTTTTTTGTAAAAATAAAGTATAAAATTTTGTCCGATTCAATATTCTTTTCTTCAAACCCTTTATTAAAACTGGTGAGACCTAACGCTAAAATTATTGTTAAAGGTATTAGTAAATAAGATATGAAAATAAGTCCAATTTTCAACTCCTCAGAAAATATAAAAAGAATTAAAATTATATTGAAAAAAGCTGAAATATATAGTAAGCCTTCCTTCTTGTCTCTTTTTTTTCTGATCGTATACGTGCTATCTTTTATTTCATCAAAAGGTATTTTGTAAGCTAATTTATGTTCGTTTGTATTAAAATCGATTGCTACGGAATCATCAAGTATCGTAAATTCTTGAGATTGATTGTGTATTTTAATTTTTAACGTGGTCATCAACTTACTTTTTAAAGCAATTAATAATCTGGTATGCTACTCGCAATGCCTCTGTAGCATCTTGAAGAGTAACTATCGGTTCTGAATTATTGTTTATGGCTTGAGCAAATGATTCCAATTCATCGAGTATGGCATTATTTTGCTCAACATCTGGATTTGAAAAATAAATTTGCTTTTTTACTCCTTCTGCATTTTGTAAAATCATATCAAAATCACCCGGAATTTCAGGTGCATCCTTCATTTTTACTACCTCACATTTTTTTTCTAGAAAATCTACCGATATATACGCATCTTTCTGAAAAAAACGAGATTTACGCATATTTTTCATTGAAATTCTACTAGCCGTTAAATTTGCAACACAGCCATTTTCAAATTCAATTCGAGCATTCGCAATATCAGGTGTGTCACTAATAACAGAAACACCACTTGCGCTAATATTTTTAACTTTTGATTGTACTACGCTTAAAATAGCGTCAATATCATGTATCATTAGATCTAAAACTACAGGAACATCGGTCCCTCGGGGATTAAATTCAGCCAATCTATGAGCTTCAATAAACATAGGGTTTTCGATCATGCTTTTAGTAGCAATGAATGCGGGGTTAAACCGCTCTACATGACCAACTTGACCTTTTACTTTGTACTCCTTCGCTAGAGCAATAATTTCTTCAGCTTCTTCAACGGTATTTGAAATAGGTTTTTCTATAAATACATGTTTACTTGATTTAATTGCAACTTTAGCACATTTATAGTGTGAGAGGGTAGGTGTAACAATATCAATTACATCAACTGCATGAATTAGTGACGCAATTGTGCTAAAATGTTTATATCCAAATTCCTTTGCAACTTTTTCTGCATTTTCCTGATTTGGATCATAAAAACCAACTAATTCATATTTGTCAGATTGTTGTAATAAGCGTAAATGTATTTTTCCTAGATGCCCAGCACCTAATACTCCAATTTTCAGCATAATTATATTCTTTATACAAAAATAGGAATAAAAATTAAAACTCAATTTTTTAAAATATCTAATTCTATAAAATTTGTAATAAAGATATATAAAATTTCTTCCTTGTTTATTGGTGTTTTTACTGCTATTTTTGCGGGAAAACAATATTTAATTTTGGAAGATAAAGCCAAACATCAAGGACTTCGAAACCAGTTAGTAAATCTTTTGAAACAAAAAGGAATAACTGATAAAGATGTACTGGAAGCAATTAAAAAAATACCCAGACACTTATTTCTAGACTCTACTTTTGAGGAACACGCGTACCAAGACAAAGCTTTTCCTATAGGATCAGGGCAAACTATTTCGCAGCCATATACAGTTGCTTTTCAATCGCAATTGCTAGAAGTTAAAAAAGAACAGAAAATTTTAGAAATAGGAACGGGTTCTGGTTATCAAACCGCAATTTTATGCACTATGGGCGCAAAAGTTTTTAGTGTAGAGAGGCAAAAAGAGTTGTTTAAGCAAACTTCTAATTTGTTTCCAAAATTAAATATTCGTCCTAAATATCTATCCTTTGGAGATGGTTATAAAGGCTTACCAAGTTATGCTCCATTTGACAGCATCATCGTTACAGCGGGCGCACCATTTATACCACAGCCCTTGATGGCGCAGCTCAAAGTGGGAGGTAGGCTCGTGATTCCGCTTGGTGAAGACATTCAAATTATGACACTTTTAATTCGAGTAACTGAAACTCAATTTGAAAAACATGAATTTGGAGAGTTTCGATTTGTGCCGCTATTGGAAGATAAAAATTAATTAATAATTTTTTTTTAATTTATGTAAGTTGCTCTAAAATAATTCAATAACTCATTTTATTACATATCGCTCTAAACTTTCTTTCTGCGCTCGAGCAATCAATAGTATAAAATCTTCTTTTAGTTTTTGAATTTGAGCTTTTTCTAAAGATTGATAATATTCCTTTTTGCTATAATCATCACCCTTTATATTTGCAATTACATAACCATTATGGAGTAAAATTAAATTCATAATTAATCGAGATGTTTTGCCATTTCCATCCTTAAATGTTTGATTTGTGAATATTCTTTCATGAGCTTCAGCCGCTAAAACTATCGGATGTAATTTATTTTTTTTAGTTTCATACCAAATTAATAATTCGTCAGTTTCCTGCGCTTGCAGATTTGCTTGAGATAATAATTTACTACTTTCCTCTTCTCCTTTACTGTTTTTTCTATCCTTTATGGCATTCAAAGGCTGAATACCTCTCGAAATTATAGTATAAATAGAAAGTAGATCACGTGCATTAGCAGAAGTACTTTTTTGTGCTAAGTCATTAATATAATCAATAGCCTCTTGATGATTTATCGTTTCAAGGTGCTCCCGCATACTTTTTCCGGCGATAGTGACACCTTCATTTATCACTAAATCAGTTTCATGAAATGTCATTGTATTACCTTCAAGACGATTGCTTTCAAAAGTGTATTCTAGTTCTAAGACTTGAGTTGTTGGATAATTATCAGCGTTGTAAAATGAACCTACGCTTGTTTTTAAAATATCAATTTCATTCAGCAATTTCTGCAGCTTAATAGAAATTTTTGGATTAGAAGGCAAACATTTAAATTCAAGTTCTTCAGTTGCTGCCGCGAGAGCTTGCAGCGCAAATTCATCTTGACCTACTTCAAATAGAATTTTCTCTTTAAGCCATGCTATCATAATAAGTTCAAAATCAATTTCTAATAATGAAGCTAATTTAATTACTTGATCTCTTGTTGGTTTTCGATTACCACTTTCAAATTTACTTATCAAAGCTTGGTCTATCCCCAATATTTGAGCTACTTCCCTAGTTTTAAAACCTTTTGCTTCTCGAGCATTTTTAAGTATAGTATTCACAAAAAAAATCTATTTAAGTCATGACTTTTTATGTCATTATATGTGAGTAAAAAAAGGAGAAATTTACTTTCCCCTATATAATTTAAAAAGCTTTCTTGATGCGGTCAAGATCCCTTTTGGTGTCTTGTTCTTTTAAAGATTCGCGTTTATCGTAGGTTTTTTTTCCTTTACAGAGTCCAATTTGTAATTTTGCCAATCCTTTTTCGTTGGTAAACAATTTTAATGGAACTATTGTTAGTCCTTTAGCCTGAACGCTTTTTAGTAAACCTTTTAATTCTTTTTTATTTAAAAGTAATTTTCGCTCACTTCTTGCTTTATGATTGAACTGATTTCCAAAAGTATATTCCTCAATATAAGTATTTATAGCAAAAAGTTCATTGTTACTAAATTCACAAAAACTCTCAGTGATATTGGCTTTTCCTAATCGAATAGATTTGATCTCGGTGCCAGCTAGTACGATCCCAGCAGTAAATGTTTCGATAATTTCGTAATCGAATTTGGCCCTTTTATTAGAAATATTTATTGTTTTAAGCATAGTGATACAAAGATATGATAAAATAAGGATTGGTTAGGCGAATGTAAATTAGATTTACAACTGCGATCTGGATAAAAATTTATTTTATCGTAATTTTAAGACTTGAAAATTTATTTGGCCATTAATAATTATGACAATATAAAGATTTCCAAATGTTGAATCGTCAATCTCTGAATATACTTTTTCATTTATGATTTGATTTACGAAATTGGGTATCGTATTGCTATGACCTACGATTAAAACTTTCTTACCGACATTTTGTTTCTTAAACGATTCTATGTTCAAAGTTTTTGGATTGTATAAATTTATCTTAACTTTTTGTGTTAATGCGACAGGATTTACTGTTTGTATTGTTCTTTTATAATCAGTTGAAAATATAGCATCAAATTTAATTTCAGCGAAAATAGCATTCCATCTTGCAGCTCTTTCAAAACCAATTTTTGATAAATCAGGATTTTTGGAAGCATCAACTTTCTCCGCATGACGGATAAAATAATAAGTGGTAGTGCTGTCTTGACCAAAACTTATTTGGAAAATCAAAAATAGAGCGATTAGTAAATTTTTTTTCATTTTTTAGAATTTAAAAATTGTTGATTCTCATTTATATATATTTGCAATATGGAAAATACAAAGTCAAAAGATCCGTTGCACGGTGTTACCTTAGTTAAAATTCTCGAGCTCTTGATTACTCAGTATGGTTTTGACACCTTGGGAGAATTAATTAAAATTAAATGTTTTACTGATAATCCAAGTCTTAAATCATCACTTACATTCCTACGAAAAACGGATTGGGCTAGAAAACAAGTTGAAGAATTATATGTTAAGTCAATAGATAAATTGAAGGTTTAAACTAATCCAGGCTGTAGGAAACCATCACTCCGCCGCGATATGGTAACCATTCTCCGCTTTTATTCCAGTTTTTGGCGTTTTCATATCGCTCGCCCGTGCTAATTTTATAGCCATGATAAAATCCTTGATGATTTCCTCCGCCTAAATAGCAATCTAACATAAAACGTTTATTGATTTTTGTTTGAAAACCGATAGTAGCTCCCATCACATAACCAAATCCCTTTTCGTAAAGATCACTATTGATATAATTCCATTTTTGAAAATTAAACAGAGTCATACCAACATGTGCTCCAACATAAAACCCATTATATTTTTCCTTAAAATGAAAGCGATATTCTGGTGTAAAGGTATAAAATTCCATAGGTTTCCCTTTTATGGACTTCCATGGGGATGCTAAAATATCAAATTGAAAAGTTGATTTTTCCCCGATGCTAGTCTCAATACCTACATTAGGAATCGTCAACAAAGTTGTAAAAGCATTCACTTTTACATAAGTTTGGCTATGTGCTGTAAAAGTAAATAATAGTAAAAATAAAAAAAAAATATTTTTCATATCGAAAATTTAGTAAGGACTTTAAGTAGGTTTAGAAATCCTCAACTGCAAAGGTAGAAATTAATGCACTTTGTTAAAAAGCTTTACGAAATTTTTTAAGAAATTTGTTTTCACTTATTCAAAAGGGAGTAAATAACAGAATCTAAAAACTGTCCGTTGAAAAACTCATTTTCTTTGAGATGTGCTTCTTTTACGAATCCATTTTTTTCTAAAACACGTGCTGATGCTAAATTATCAGGATCAATAACGGCTTCAATAGAATGTAATTTCATAACTTCGAACCCATATTTTACGACTAGTTTTACAGCTTCGGTTGCAAGTCCCTTACCATGATACTCTGGTAAAACCATATATCCTATTTCCGCACGGTAATGCTCTGGTTTAATGCGGTAGTGTCCAATGATCCCAATCAGTCTTGAATCGCCTTTTATGGTAATCGCCCAATTAATACCCTCATTTGCTTCAATTTTTTCATCAATCATCGTAATATGCGCTAGCCCTTCGTCATCATTTGTAACTAATGGTCTAGGAATATATTTCATGGTTTCTGGATTCGAACGAAGCGCTTTTACTTCTTTCAAGTCAGATTTAATAACTCTTCTTAATAACAAATGCTCCGTTTCTAAATTTTGAAAGGGACTAAAATTTATAGTCATCATAATACAGTTTGGTTTTAATCTAAGATTTCAATGCTAAATTTAGAGTAGAATACTTCGTCATGATTTAAAATTTGAATTCCTTCCTTATGAAACAAATCTCCAGTACTATTTATTGTGTCAGAGTATCCAAACCAAGGTTCAATGCAAATAAATGGTGCATTGATTTTTGTCCATATACCCAAACTTGGAAATTTATCAAAATTCAATTTTAAAAGTGGTTTTTGATTTTCTAAAATGGTCAATGATCTTGAAGTCAAACTTTTAAAAATCAAAGCATCGTTTTTAAATAGGTCATAGCTCAAATCCAATTGATTATCTTTTAGATTAATTACCTTGGTCACCGTTGAGATCAAATCATTTTCTAAAGTGTGTTGTTGTAAAGCTTCGTCTTTTTCGAATTCTAGTGAGTAATTCTCAAATACGTCTGCCAGAGCGATCGCGGGATGTGCTCCAATGGAGAAAGGCATAAGCGAATCACCGGTATTAACCACTTTATATTCAATGTTTAAACTATTGTCAAACAAAGTATATATAATTTGTAATTCAAATTTAAAGGGATATGTTTTCATAGTTTCTTCTGAAGAATGTAATGAAAATATAGCTTTATTTACCTGATGATCTATTAATTTAAATTCCATTTCTCGGGCAAAACCATGGCGAGACATAGTATAAGAAACATCGTTATAATGGTAGATATTATTTTTTAAGGTCCCAACAATTGGAAACAAAATAGGAGAATGCTTAGGCCAATATTGAGCATTTCCTTCCCAAATGTATTGTTTGTTGTTTTTATCTCGCAACGAACATAGTTCAGCGCCTAGATTTTTAATTTCTACGGTTAGAATATTATTTGATATTGTTGTTGTCAACATAGGCGTTTACTTTATCTAAATTGCACTACTTCAAGAAGTCGATAATTATTAATTGTTATGCTTGTTTTTTTTAAAATTTAGTACGTAAACATTATAAAATCGATTATAATACTTTTATTTACTTAATTTAAGTTCGAAACTACAAACTAAAAATTTTGCTTTTAACTATTATTTGTATGTCTTAAATTATTCAATAACTGTTTGATATTCCTTAGCTTTTTGTTTTCTAAATATAGTCCATTGTAAAAGTAATGACAGTATAATAGTGAGCATTGCGCCAATAAAGTTTAGCCATAGATACCCTAATTTTTCTTGTCCGCTAGGGTAGATGTAAATTGCAAAGTAAAAAATAATAAAAATGGTAAGTTGGCTTGTAACCGCACTATAAAAGATAGCTTTAGACTGAACATTTTTTACGTAAAAACCAACAAGAAATATACCCAATACAGTTCCATAAAATATTGATCCGATTATGTTTACTAATTGGATTAAATTTTCAAAAAGCGTACCTACGCAAGCAAATAAAATTGCAATTACTCCCCATAATACTGTGAAGAATTTAGTAGCGTAAAGATAATGCCGCTCTGATTTTACTTCCTTAATATTACGTTTGTAAATATCAATTGCTGTTGTTGATGCCAGTGCATTGAGTCCGGAAGCCGTTGATGACATTGCTGCAGAAATAATTACGGCTAACAATAAACCAATTAAACCTTTGGGTAAATAGTTAAGGATAAAATGAAAAAAGACATAATCCTTATCATTTGTCTCACTATTTTTATCTGCTTTTAAAATAATTTCTTTAGCTCTATCACGTAGATCTTTTTCTTTATTGGATAAAGCTACTAATTCTTTTCTCAAAATAGGGTTATCGTAATCCTGATTCAATTGATCAATATATAGTAGATTTATCACTTTTTTATCTTCTGATAAATCATCTAGTTTTCTTTCTAACGTATTATACTCTCCCTTAAACGCTGATTTTTCAATCATTGTTTTGTTGTTAGGGTTAAAATTTAAAGGAACAGGATTAAATTGAAAAAAAACAAAAACCATAACTCCAGTTAACAAGATAAAAAACTGCATCGGTACTTTTAATAGTCCGTTCATAATCAGTCCCATTTGGCTTTCCTTTACTGATCTTCCTGATAAATAACGTCCAACTTGCGATTGATCTGTCCCAAAGTAGGCTAAGGCCAAGAAAAAACCACCCGTAATTCCGCTCCAAAATGTATACTTCTCTTCTGGATCAAATGAGAAATTCACAATATTCATTTTATCATTTGCACCAGCAATATGCAAGGCATTTGTAAACGTCATGTCATTTGGCAAATAGTGTAAAATCAAGAAAAAAGTAATAAACATCCCTGACATGATTACAAACATTTGCTGTTTTTGGGTTACATTCACTGCCTTAGTTCCACCTGAAAAAGTATATATTATTACTAAAACACCAATTACGATATTCATATATGTAAGATTCCAACCTAATATCGCTGACAAAATTATTGCTGGAGCGTAGATAGTCAATCCAGTTCCCAGACCTCTTTGAAACAAGAAAAGTATGGCTGCTAGAGATCTTGTTTTTAAGTCAAATCTTTTTTCAAGATATTCATACGCTGTATAAACCTTGTATTTATGGTATAATGGAATGAAGGTTACGCAAATGACCACCATGGCAATAGGCAATCCAAAATAGAATTGTACAAATCCCATTCCGTCGTGGTATGCCTGTCCTGGCGTTGAAAGGAAAGTAATTGCACTAGCTTGTGTTGCCATTACAGAAAGTCCTACAACATGCCAAGGGGTTTCATTATTGCCTAAAATAAAATCCTCGACGTTTTTGCTCCCTTTAGTTTTCCACGCGCCATAAATCACTATAAATAAAAGTGTGACGATAAGTATAATCCAATCAAATAACTGCATAATTTAAGAGTATAGTTTCATGATAAGACAAAAAATTAGAATGTAGATGACATTTGCAATTAACACCCAAGTGTAATTTTTTGTCCAAGTTTTAATTTTATTTGTTTCCATTATTTTAATTTTTTCTAAGTTATTGAGCCGAGTTTTTATCAGCTGATTTTAAAGAAATTATATTTGACAATAACCTATATGCTCCAGTGACACCTTCGGGTAATTCTCTAAAAAAACTTAAACCGGTATAAACATAATACCCTTTTCCATAAGGTGCAACTAATAATGCGCCATTTTTTGCTGTTTCTCCTTTATCGTTTGATGATAAAATAGGAGTGAAGGCTTGATCATAGACGTTAGGATAATACAATCCTTGTTCTTGTTTCCAGCCTTCAAAGTCTTTTGAAGTGATCTTATTTGGATAATTTAGAACAGGATGATTTGGAGCTAAAAATCGTACATCTGCATTTTCCTCTGTCACACGATCGCGAGATAATTTTAAAGGATAAGGCGCAATTCGGTCTGTTACTAGATCTCCTGCAGTATTGTATTGCACAATCATTGTTTTACCAGATTTAACAAAATCAAAAAGGATATCTTGTTTAAATGCTAGTGCATTTATCGTGTTATAAGCTCGAACACCAGTCATTACAACATCAAAATTTATTAGTTTCTCAGGCGTGATTTCCGCAGCGGTTAACATAGTTACAACGTATCCTAATTCAGTTAAACTTGCGGGAACTTCATCACCAGCACCCATTATGTAAGCAATTCTTTCATTATTCGTTTTTAGGTCAACCTTGATAACTTTGGCTTCTGCAGATTTTAAAACTTGTTGCTTTGTAATGTGATCGTAATTTATAAAAATTTGTTCCTTATCAAATCGCTTATCGTCAATTATTGCAACGCTTTTGGCAACAGCCTCATTAGCCTGTGATGGAGGAGTCACCTCAAATGAAACAATTTTTTCTGCTCCTTTTTTAGCAATGTCAAATGGAATGAATTTTGGAGTTACAATCCAACTCTCAGGGATTTCTATCTGCAAATTTCCTTTAACATCATCTTTTCCAGCTTTAATTGTCACTGTAACTCTTTTGCTTTTCGAGTTCCTAAAAAGTAAAACTTTTTCAGCAATTGAAGTAGTTACTGCTGGCACGATGTCAAGATAACTATAAACTTCTCCTTTTACATCATCATTATATTTATATACTACGGTCCGTTGATAAGGTATCGTTATGTCGTTTACTTTAACGTTGAAAACAACTTTTACTTCCCGAATTATGTCAGGCAAACCAATATTTTTTTGGTCCTTGACTGTATACATTCCCACTGTTCCGCTTTCTTTTAAATAATAGGGTTCAGTGTAATTAAGAGATTCAGGTAATTGTAGATCTAGATTTATTGAATTTATTATGTTATTTTGTAAAATTAAATTTTCAATGGTTACCTTCTCGTCTGGTAATGTCAATACATTTATTAACCGTATAACTGCATTACTTCTATTAATAGCTTCTAATTTTAGTTTTAAAATACTGCCTGGAGTTGCCTCCTGATTTTGCGCAGCTGCTTCAAGATATAAACCGGCGCATGCTGCAATAATTTCTTTAATTTCTACTGATTTTATTGGTTTCCAGTGTTCATCATCCAACGCTTGAATCATAGAATAGGCTTTCGCCAAATCAGGAATACTCTTTGCAGGATCATTGTGATTGAACTCAGATGCAATTTTTGTTAAGAGAATGCCTATGCTTTTTCCGCCTTTAACGCGGTTCCAAGAGGTATCAATTCCCTCAAACAGTGATTTTTTCTCAGTTAAAGGATCACCATTTATAAATTCTAAATATTCAGTTTCTTCACCGCGTACACCGGTGCTACCAAAACCTTGCGATTGATGACGACTTCTACTTAACGCGGCAATTTCTTGATTAGATTTCCCGAGATCATTATAATAAACACCCGTTTCTAATGCGATTAAGTTAGTTTTATCAGCGGTGTTAAATTTTTCGATTGTACCATAAAACCACCAGGATGTATTAAAGAACTGTCTTTTTGTTTGCCATGGTTTTACATATTTAAGTTGCTCTGGAAAAACAGTAGGATCATTAGCTAATTTGAAACTTTCTACGCTTAACATAGCCGATGCAGTGTGATGTCCATGTGTAGTTCCTGGTGATCGATGATCAAAACGATTCACAATCACATCAGGTTGAAATTTTCTAATAGTCCAGATAATGTCCGCAAGAACTTTTTCTTTATCCCAAATTTCTAAAGTTTCTGTTGGATTTTTCGAAAATCCAAAATCATTAGCGCGAGAAAAAAATTGTTCTCCACCGTCAATTTTTCGTGCTTCGATAAGTTCTTGTGTCCGAATTACACCAAGTAATTCGCGAAGTTGTGTACCTATTAAGTTTTGTCCGCCATCGCCACGAGTTAATGATAAGTAGCCTGTTCTTGCCTTAACATCATTTGATAGATAAGATATTAATCGTGTGTTTTCATCATCAGGATGTGCCGCGATGTATAGTGCTGTACCAAGAAAATTGAGTTTTTCTATTTGGTTATAGATTTCAACTGAGTTTGGTTTCTTTGGAATTTGAGCAGTAATTGCTTGAACTATTATAAGTAGTAGTGTAAAAGCTAAAAAGTGTTTTCTTTGCATTATTTGTTATTTAATTCGCAGTAGCTTCAAAAGTAAGAATTAAATATTTTTTTATAAAATCTTTTTCATATTCTTTGATAGAAATTTAGATATAACAAAAAAGAGAGAGATCGCTTAAAATTTGCTTTCTCTCCCTTATCAATAATTCACTATTCACTATTTATGAACATTAGTCATGATTGTGTTTGTCTTTTACGTAATGGTGTTTTTCTTTATTTTTCTTGCGATCGTGATCTCTATGATCATCATGATTATCAAAATGATTATTGTTGGAATAAACCTTTCTTTTATTGTAATGGTGTTTGTTACCCTTGTATCCCTTATAATATTTTACTTTATGACTTTTAAAATTACTATATGGTCTTGAGCCATGATAATTATTCAAAACTACTTTGTATCCCGAATATAAATCATAATTTCTATATTGGTTTGGTAGATTACGTGAACGCAACCATCGGCCGTTTCCGTAATAAATAAATTGTGATTGTCTTACGTCATAATAGGTTTCAACATCCGGTAAATAGTAATACTCTGTTGCTTGTTGATTATTAGGAGCCCATTTAGGTTGTGAACCAATATTGACATTAACTGACACTTGGGCATGAGCGAGAACTGCTAAAAAAAGAGTTCCGGTGATAAATAATAATTTTGAAGCTTTCATAATCTTGGCTTTTTATATCAATTAATAATTCTAAAATAATTGTTTATTAAACATTTTATAGAGCAAGCCAAAATTTATGCCATGATTACAATTTAAGTTTATGTAATGCGTGATTTTTATAGTGCTTATTTACTTTTTTAACGTTAGGCATTGAATGCCAGCTCTTTTACTTATAAAAAAAAGAGCAAAATTAATTGCTCTTTCTTTAAATTTTCTTTTATGATTTTTTAAAGCAATAAAATCAATAAAAGGATAATAATAATGATTGCTCCCACTGATAAATAAACGCCATTTCCAGAAGACTTTAATTCTTTTTTAATAGTCCGAACTTCTTTACGCAATTCCCTTTTTTCCACTGAACTTAATTCAGATTTGTCCATTGCTTTAATTTCGTCGAGTCTATTCAACATAACTTTAACCTCTGCCGGTACTTCTTTAGCCGGATTCGATACTGCTGTTGGATTTTTTTCGGCCGCAAAAAGTTGATTTGGAACGATGGTTAAGGACATTAGCATTACCATTAAGTAAAAAGTGATTTTTTTCATTTGTTAAGATTATTTTGTTAGTAAATTAAATTTAAAAGTATAATAATTTTTTTTACCAGAGTTATTCAATTTAGTTAAAATATTATATAATTAACAGCGTAATTAAATACTGCTAATTACTTGTATATTACGGTTCGAGGTTTTGCTAATTCGAAATCTTGGAAACCAAAATCAGTGGTCTCGAATGAATTTGTTTTAAAAACATTGCTCCCTTCTCTCGGAATTGTTGGAAAATAGGAAAGTGAAATTTGAAAAGAACTGAAAACTAAGTAATCATTACTTATTATTAATCCAATACCAATTTTAGAATAGGCTGTACTCTTTAGCAATCCCTTTTCAGGATTCCCTAACATTGCAACTGAGTAATTAAAATAGGGATTTAAACGAAATCCCCATAAATCCCAGGGCGAATAGAATTGAGTTTGAGTAGTAATCATTGCTTTTTTAGTTCCATATTCAGCAATTCTAAAGCCTCGCAGTCCGTAGTTGTCATTTATAGAAAGCTGATCTCCTATGGCATTTGCTCGATTTAAGCCAATTATTAATTGTGGTTTTATAAATTGACGAACTTTCCATTTACCCATTGTTAATAAGGTTGTGAAATAGTTTGCTTGAAATGAAAATGACGTTTGTTTCGTTGTAGATTTTTCGAAAAAAGTTCCAAGTTCAAAATTTGCACTTAAAAAACCCCATTTATAAAAATTTCCGAAGGCTGCTTGAGCGCCCAAATACAATCTTTCCTTATTGTTTTTATATTGGTATCCACCAGTAAGACCAAATATTTTGCCAATGGGGACATCCTCAATAATACCATTTTGAAAGATGTATCGATCTCTTATAAATTTTCTAGATGAAATTCCGATTCCTAAAAAAGCCATATTTTCATTAGAATAAAAATCATCAGTATCATATTTAAATACTGGACTTTCTAAATAATTTATGTGCAAAAATCGTACTGAAGTGATCAAATTTGTGGTTCGTTCGCGCTCCGTATTTCCTTTAAAAATACTGAAAGACCGTGCCGCCCAAAAATCTTTTGTGTTGTACTTAAAATTTTGATTAGCAAAAACTAAATTGGCATCTGGTAAGGTGTCTTTTCTAAATTGCTGATCGAAGTAAATACCACCAGCCCATTTTGTTACTGGAGAATAAAAAGGACGACTGATGTCAATACTTTTCCCATAATATTTATCTAAATCAATCAAGTAACTCACTTTAGTGCTTATGAAAGTGTTCTTAAAATTTGGGACTGTGTAAGCTACATTATATGCAGTATTTCCATCACTAAATCTGTTATTGAACTGATTTTCGAATTGATGACCAGAACCTAAAATATTTCGCTCTGTGACATTAAATTTTATTCTAGAAGTAGAAATTGATCCTTTTGGAATTAAACTCCAAGAATCTAAAACTCGAATTTCAATATCAATAGAATCACCACTGGTTCTTATAATTTGTGGCGTAAATTCAACTCGATTTATAAATCGCTGAGTTCTTATTAAACGTTCTGATTCTTTGACCAGCAATGAATCGAAAGGTTTGTTTTTTTTAATTAATAACAAATTTCTTATTGTCAGATTATTTGTTTTTACGTGAATTTTATTACCTGCCCTTTCTGCCCAATTTTTAGGTTTTCTTGTAGTATCTACCTCAGAATATCCAAATGGGTCCAGAGTAACGATATTTATATTTCGAATTATTTTTCCTTCAAATTTATAGTATTTTTTTTGAACGTCTTTGAGTGTTTTTTTATTTAAAGCCGGTGATCTAAATATAAGCTTGTGTGCTAAGCGTGTAAACTTATTTTTTTTAGAATAATTTTTAAGGTCTTTATAGACTTCGGAAGTGTCTTTCTTTACAGTTGTTTGCTGGGCGTATACAACCTGAGTACAACTAAAAAATAATATTAAAAGCAGAAAAAAAGATTTTTTTTGCATTCGTTTTAAATCAAACATGTAAAAGATCAAATAATAGTAATTTAATAATTGAAAGCAATGTAATCATTTCAGTAAGACGATTATAATTCGATCCTTAATTGTTTTTTAAATCGATATTTTCAGTTGTTGTTTCAGTAAAAACAGGTGCAATAGCAGCCGTTTGAACTATCACTTTATGATTGGGTTCTTCAGAGTCAAATAGTGGTAGTTTAATTTTTCGCCATGTATAGGTTTTTGGTAAGTCGTCTCCCATTAAATATCCCCATGGTTTTAACGGTTCTATCCTATCAAAAATAACCTTCATTATAGCCAAAATAGGAAGCGCTAAAAACATACCCGAAATTCCTGCTATTGCGCCACCTATAATAATTCCAACAATAGATATCAAAGCATTAATTTCTACTTTTGAACTAACAATAAGTGGTACAACTATATTATTATCAATTAATTGAACGATTATAGTAATAACGATAACACCTATTATTATCGATAAGTCAGGAGACCCAGTTAATGTAGCAACAATACTTAAAAATCCAGCAAATAATATTCCTATATAAGGAATTAAATTTAAAATTCCTGTCACCACTCCTAATAGGATCGCATATTTAACTCCAATAATCATAAAACCGATGGTAGTCATGGCTGAGATAAGTATTAATTCGATAATTAATCCAACGATATAACTATTTATTGCCACTCGAATGTGCGTTAAAATATCTTTTAGTTGTTCATGATTTTTTCTATCTACTAACTTAGACAAAAAAAGTAAAAAATGTGTTCGATACAATAAAATTAAAAAGGTATAAATGGGAATAAGAGTCAAATTCATTATTGTGTCTGTGAATGACATCAATGTAGTTCCAATAATTTCCTTACCTTTTTCAACTGAGTCTGCGGCGGCAGTATCAATGTATTGCTTCTGCTCTCTTGAGCTTAAGTGAAAATTGTCTCTTACATAACCTTGAATATTATTGAGATGAATAGTAATATTGCGTTCTATTTTATCAAAATCATTAACAAAATCACTGATTTGGAAAGAAAGAAAAACAAATAGACCAATAAACACAAGTACAAATAAAATTACAGCTGTCATTACCGCTAGTACATGAGGAAATCGAAGTTTAGACTTTAAAAATTGTACAACTGGAAATAGCAATATTGCAAATAAAAAAGACATCATAACAGGAATTAAAATGTCTTGTCCTGCGTAAAATATAAAGCTAAAAGCGATTAGGCCTACTAATATTAGAGTCGTTTTAGCGTAAAACGGAAATTTTATAATGTCGTTCATAAACTAAGATGTAAAACAATAGTTATATACAATTTAAGTTGGATTTTAATTTGCAAATATGATTTATTTTTCATAAAAACCTATTACAGATTTTCGATCAAACTTTATATAATTTTTTTAATATTTTTTAAATTCCTAGGAACTATTTTTTTCTACTCATAAAAGTTTAGCTAAAAATAACTTAGTACCTCATATACATGTAAACTTTTGCTTTGTAAGTTTAACATTTGGTTAAAATTAATTGATTCTGTTTTTTAATTTGAGGCAACTTCGTAACTTAATCTTGAGCAATTATTCGATGTACTCGTCTTCAAAACCATCTTTTAAAATCGAAATGCCTTTTTGTAAAAGTAAATTATTTGGGTAGATAATTTGCTCTCCTTGCTTCGTTTTAAGCACAACATGAAATGCTGCAATATCTTCAATTTCGGCGCTGATTGGAAAATCTTTATCATGAATTTTAATTACATCTCCAATTTTGAACGGAAAAGAAAAAAATAAAATAATTCCCGAAGTAATATTACTTAATATAGACCATTGAGCAATCAAGGCTACTCCCAGTAAAGTGGTTATAGACGAAAAAGCAAGTATAATATCTTTTGTTTGGACACCCCAAACTATAATTAAAGCTAGAACGGCTAATATGTAAAGAAAAAGATGAATATACTTTATCACTAGAGCACTTCTTCGTTCCAGTGTATGACTAGATTTCGCATAGCGCACCACTATTTTAGCGGTAGCGTACCTAAAAATAATTAAAAGAGTTATTACAAAGCCAGAGGCTATTAATTCCTTTGTGTATTCTTGTAATGTAACAATGGCCATAAATTTAGGATTATAATTTACTTAAATATTCATAAACCTTGTCAGTAGGCATTCCCATAACGTTGGCATAAGAACCTTCAATTTTTGAAACTCCAATGAGTCCAATCCAGTCTTGAATTCCGTACGCACCTGCTTTATCGTAAGGTTTGAATTTTTCTAAATAATAGTTAATTGCTTCGTCACTTAATTTATTAAATGTCACTCTACTTATTTCAGTTATGACCTCTGATTTTTCTTGCGATTTAAAACAAATGGAGGTGATCACTTCATGAGTAGCATCGGATAAAGATTTTAAGATTTCAAATGCTTCTTTTTGATCTTTTGGTTTACCCAAAGCTTTGTTTTTATGCCAAACAATAGTATCACTAGTTATTAAAATTTCATTCGATAACAATTCTCCTTCGAATGCAGTGCCTTTTAACATAGCTAGGTAAATTGTGATTTCTTGAGCTTTTAAACTAGAAGGATAAATTTCTTCAATTTCTTTTAACCGTATTTCAAAATCTAAGTCAAGATCTTTAAAAAATTGTTGTCGTCTTGGCGAACCAGAAGCAAGAATTAAATGGTATTTTTTTAATTGATTTTTAAGCATTGTATTTTATATTAAAACTAATTAGTACGACAGATAGTATTCCGAAAAATAAAATCCACTTTAAGAGTAAACTGAGAAATTGAAAATCTTTTTTAGACTCAGCATTCCAAATTTTCATTATGAAAATCAGTAAAGGTGCAGCAACAAAAAGAAATAAATAGATTGTAACAAATAATAAGTTAATTAGGTATTGATTGATATAAAATAAAAGGAGGACTAAAGGTAAAAAGCTAAATCCAAATATAATCTTTACAGCTATTTTTTTACCAAAATAAATCGGAAAGGTATTCATTCCTTCAATTTTATCACCTTCAAAATCTTCAAAATCTTTTATAATTTCCCGAAATAAGTTTATTATAAAAGCAAAAATAGCGTAATCAATTAATATTGAAAAAAGCACGCCCATTTGTTGCTGGTTTTCTACAAAAGTGACAGGATATAAATCAAAAATTCCAATAATTATTACACTAAATGCTAATAAAAAAGCAACAACAATATTACCAATTAGCAACATTTGCTTCAAGCTCGTTGCATATAAATACAGTGTTGCTGCAATTAAAATAAAGATAGCGGCAAAGAGGGGTTTTTGAATTACATTAGCCAAGTAAAATCCAATTCCAACACCGCAAGATGTAAGTATAAGATAGATGTTATACGCTTGTTTTTCAGAAATACTGTTACCTACAACTACTTTTTTTGGATAATTTATTGCGTCAGTATCTTGATCAAAAATATTATTGATAACGTAACCACCAGCAGCAATCAAAACGGTAGATAAAACCAATATAACATATTGAAAATCTGTCAAGGCCAGCGTAATGTTTTGATATTTAAAAAATCCATATCTAAAGATAATTTGCATAAAAACAAGTAGCAGTAAGTTTTGATATCTAATTAATTTTAAAAAATTCATTTTATACGTTCAGTGATCAATGATTAGCGTACAGTTGTAATTATTGAATTATACTTTTTTAAATCTTATCTCAAAAACATAGGACATTCAATCAGTAATTTAATCATGTTTTCCATCAAAATGAGCCATCCATTTCCCTTGCGTTTTCATGACTTGTTCAATCACATCTCGAGCCGCACCTTTTCCACCATTTTTGTGTGAAATGTAAGTTGCTATCGCTTTGATTTCAGGACTTGCATCTTGCGGGCAGGTTGGCAAACCAACTAATTTCATTACATGATAATCAGGAATATCATCCCCCATATACAAAACTTGGTTAGAATTAATGCTGTATACATCGGTATATTCATCAAATGTTTCCACTTTGTCTGAAGTTCCTAAGTAAATATCAGTTATACCAAGATTTCGCAAGCGAATACGAACGCCTTCATTACTTCCGCCAGAAATAATACAAACATTGTAACCACTTTCAACAGCAGCCTTCATTGCATAGCCATCACGAATATTCATTGTTCGCAGCATTTCCCCTTCATTGGTTACAAAAACGGAACTATCAGTAAGAACACCATCGACATCAAAAATGAATGTAGTGATTTCATTCATTATTTCCTTATAACTTTTTCCCATTATCTTGTATTGCTTGTGTTAATATTTTATAGATTTCAAGATGATTTTCATCTTTTAAAAAAGCTTCATGAGATTCTATGGTTACGCTATCACACCTTTTCGCGGGACCAGTTTGTGCCTCAAGCGGCGAAAGTACCATAATTTTCTGTGCTGTTTCAGTAATTAATGGTTTTAATATCTCAAAAGGAACTTGATGTTGCTCACAAATTTCATTCCCTATTTGGTACAAATAATTGGTAAAATTATTTACAAATACAGCTGCCACATGCAAGGCTTTCCGTTGGTTTGAATTAATCGCAAAAACCGAATTTGAGATAGATTTTGCCACTCGATTCAGTATTTGATAATCCGTAGCATTTTCGCTTTCGAGACAAATGGGAACAAGTCTGAAATCGACACCTCTGTTTTTGGAAAAGGTTTGCAATGGATAGAAAACTCCTCTTCTGTTGCTATCATTCAATTCATCAATAGGAAAACTTCCAGATGTATGCACGACTAAACGGTTTTTAAAAGTCAGATTTTCAGTAACTTCTAAAATCGAATTATCAGAAACTGCTATGATATACAAATCAGCGTCAAGTAATTCATCATACTCATTTATGACTTTAGTGGAATCAATTAAGTGCCATAATTTTTCTTTTTTACGTGAAAAGACTTGAATTAAATCAACAGTATTTTCCTGTTTCTGCGCATTTCTGAATGCAACTATTAAGTGTTGCGCTACACTTCCTGAACCTATAATAACGACTTTGATCATGAGACAAAATTAGCAAAAAAATAATTAGTTATTAGTTAAGAAATTTGTCTTTTTTACGTCGTAATTTCTCTAAAAATTAGGGTTTTGTGACCTCATTTTTGGCTGAAATATTTTGGATATAATTAACAACTGTCTGAATATGGTAATCAACATTTTTAAGTACTTTTGTGCACTTAAACAAAGCAAAATACCACTAAGATGGATAAAAAATTATATTCTTTTTTGTTTTCAACAAGATTGATGGCACTGTTATTTATTTCTTACGCTGTTGCGATGGGGATTGGAACTTTTATCGAAAGTAAGTACAATACCGACACTGCTAAAATTTTAATTTACAATTCATGGTGGTTTGAAGCAATTCACGTATTTTTTCTAATTAATTTCATTGGTAACATAAAAAGATATCAACTTTTGAAGAAAGAAAAATGGGCAACTCTTATTCTTCATTTATCTTTTGTCTTCATACTTTTGGGAGCATTTGTCACTCGATATATAAGTTATGAAGGGATGATGCCGATTCGAGAAGGCGCATCAGAAAACCTCATTTATTCTGATAAAACATTTTTAACTGTGTTTGCCGATGGCGAATATAAAGGTGAAATGAAACGAAGAGTTTTTGAAAAACAGTTACTTCTTTCTCCTGCAACTAATAACAATTTCAGTATGTCTGAAAATTTTGGTGACACACATTTTGATGTTGAATACCAAAATTTTATCATGGGGGCAAAAGAATACATAAAGGCTGATCCAAAAGGAATTTTATTCCTAAAACTTGTAGAAGCTGGGGATGGAGGTCGTCACGAGCATTATCTAAAGGACGGAGAAGTTCAAAACATTCATAATGTCTTATTTGCATTGAACAAATTTACAGACGGAGCGATAAATATTACAACAACAGGAAATGCTTATACAATTCAAACTCCTTTTGAAGGTAATTTCATGCGAATGGCTGATAAATTAGAGGGTAAAATCACGACAGGTCCTGCTCAGCCTTTAATGATGCGCTCATTGTATACAATTGGGGAAATGCGTTTTGTGTTTCCCGATCCGGCTGTTAAAGGAATTGTTGATTATCAATCAGATAATGATTATAAAGCAAAAACTCATGAAGATGCATTAGTTGTAAAACTTAGCGCTGAAGGTCAAGAAAAAGTTGTAACCCTTGTGGGTTCTAAAGGGAAAATAGGGGATTCTAAGTCGGTTAAAATTGGCAACATAGATTATACCTTTTTTTACGGAAGTAAAACATATACATTACCATTCAAAGTTAAATTAAATGATTTTATTGCTGAGAAATATCCTGGCACTGAAAAGAGTTACTCTTCATTTGAAAGTAAAGTTACTGTTGAGGACGAAAAATCATTTGATGCTCATATTTATATGAATAATATTTTAGATCATAGAGGGTATCGTTTTTTTCAATCTAGTTTTGATCCAGATGAGAAAGGAACAGTGCTATCAGTAAACCATGATTTTTGGGGAACTGCTCTTACTTACATTGGATATTTTATGTTATATTTTGCAATGATGGCCATTATGTTTACTAAATATTCTCGTTTTGCTGATGTGAAACGTAAATTAGAAATAGTTAAAATTAAAAAAGCAAAGTTGCTTACTATTTTAATATTGCTACTCAGTTTTAGTAGTTTTGCTCAGCAACCAGAACACGATCATGCCGATCATGAAGGGCATGCTCACAGTGAGGCAGAAGTTTCACCTACAAAAGCAGAACCTGCTCCAACCGACTTAAAGCATGCGGAGCACTCTAAAAAAGTGTTGAGTCAAGATGAAATAAACGCAAAAATAGAGAAGTTTACAGTTCCCGTAAAACATGCTGAAAAATTTGGTCGTCTTGTTATTCAAGATGCTGGTGGAAGGATGAAACCAATTAATACATTTTCATCAGAATTGTTGCGAAAAGTAAGTCATGAAAATTCATATAAAGGAATGAATTCTGATCAAGTTTTCTTGTCTATGACGCAGTATGCAGGATTTTGGATCGAAATTCCTATTATTTATATGAAAAGCGGTAATGATAGTATTAGAAAAATCATTGGCGTTGACAGTAAAGCTAAGTATGCTCCATTCATTGCTTTTTTTGATGACAAAGGGAATTATAAACTTTCTAAATATTTAGAGGAAGCTTTTAAGGTTGCAAATCCAAATCAGTTTCAAAAGGATTTTATCGAAACGGACAAAAAGGTTAATTTGATGGAATCAGCCTTAAGCGGTAGAATTCTAAAAATATTTCCTCTTCCTAATGATAAAAATAATAAGTGGGTTTCTTATTTAGAGCTCAATGAATCTGGACTGAAAGGAATGGAAATGACCTATACTAAAAACGTGCTGCCGCTCTATTTTGGCTCTTTAGCAAATGCAGCTGCGACTAATGACTTTAAAACTGCCGATGAACTTCTTGAGAGTATTAATGGTTTTCAAAAACGTTTTGGAAGTAAAGTACGACCGAGCGATGAAAAAATAACGTCAGAAGTTTTATATAACAAGTATGATGTTTTTCAAAAATTGCCATATTGGTACATTTTTACAGCAATTTTAATGTTGTTTTTTACAATTTTGAAAATATTTAAAGAGCGGAAATCACTTAATTACATAGTAAACGGTTTACATATTGTTGTGTTATTATTATTCTTACTGCACACTTTTGCCCTAATTGTTAGATGGTATATTTCCGGACATGCGCCATGGAGCGACGCTTATGAATCGATTATATATGTAGCGTGGGCAACAATGTTTTTTGGCTTAGCATTTGACATAAAGTCAAAACTTACTGTGGCATCATCAGCCTTTGTGACTTCTATGATTTTAGCTGCTGCTTATATGAATTGGATTGACCCTGCAATTGCAAACTTGCAACCAGTACTAAATTCATATTGGTTGATGATTCACGTTGCAGTTATAGTAGCAAGTTATGGTCCTTTTGCACTTGGAATGATTTTGGGTCTAGTTTCGCTAATATTGATTATGTTCACAACTAAAAAGAATAAAGAAAAAATGGATTTGAATATCCAAGAAATTACGTATATAAATGAATTAGCGTTAACTATAGGCTTGATTCTTCTAACTATAGGAAATTTTCTTGGAGGACAATGGGCTAATGAAAGTTGGGGTCGCTACTGGGGTTGGGATCCAAAGGAAACATGGGCATTGATAAGTATCATGATTTATGCATTTGTAATTCATGCTCGATTTGTTCCTTCATTAAGAGGTAAATGGATTTTTAATCTAATGAGTATGTTTGCATTTGTTTCAATTTTATTTACATATTACGGTGTAAATTTCCACTTGGTGGGACTACACTCTTATGCCAGCGGTGAAGCACATTCATTAAATTGGATTTGGTATTCATTAGGAGCAATTACCTTAATTGGAGCGTTATCTTATCCTAAATATAAAAAATATTATAAGAAATAGGATTTTTAATATAAAGTAAAAAAAGGTTCAACTTATCAGTTGGATCTTTTTTTTGCTTATAGCAATGATAAAAGCTAAATAGTGATACTCATTATCACAAAGACGTATTTGTTTATTATTATTATTATTATTATTATTATAAAAAAGGATATCAGGTTCTTTTATTATTAATAGTACCCGTTGGCTGTAATTATTCAAAACGTCAGTTCGAGTGTTTTATGTGGAATAAAACGGAGCAAAAAATGTAACAAGAACCGTTTTTAATGAAATTTTTCTTGTTCTCGATATATTTTTCTATCGAAAAATACGCGATAAGACGAAAAATCACAATCAAACATTAAGTATACGCAACGGGTTTAATAGTATTTATAATTATGATTAATCTTTAGTGAAAGCACATTTTTATGCTGGTTGAGTTTTTATTTCAATTTTATTTCTGAGTTCCTCACTTATTGCCCGGGGAGTATTACCTGTAATCTCTTTAAAACTAGTAAAAAAGGTATTATAAGAGGAAAAGCCAACTTTTTTTGCTAAAGAGTCCAATGTGTTTACATTTAGATAATTGGTCTCTATTAAGGTAACGGCATCAAGTACTCTAACTACCTTTTTAAATTCAATAAAACTTAATTTTGAGTGATACTTAAAGAGGTAAACCAAATGACTTTTTGGAAGCTTTAACTGATTTGCAAAGGTTCCAAGAGTTACTAATTCCTCTCTTAATTGATGGTTTTTTAAAGAAGCAATTTCGATTGCACTAATATAAAGTGATATTTTATCTGAAATTTTTTTATCTAATTCTAAATCTTGATTATTAGTGATTGTTCTTTTTTTTTGAAATATCCAAATTTCATCAAGCACGAATTCAATATTTCTTTGTTCTTGTACTTTTTCAATAAAAAAATTATAGCCATATAGTATTTCAGGCGTGGATAAAATTTTAAGATATAAAACCCAGCAAATAATAAGCCCGATATAGATGTAACTTCCAGCAAATGAAGAAATACCTAAATACAAATCTAGTACTAAGGTAATCAATACTCTCACGATTAATAATAAACAAATAATAAAGAAAAAAACCGACCATTTTTTTAGCAGTCCATTCTGCTTATGGATATAATTAATCGATGCTTTTCTATTCCAAAGTTTCTTTTTTAGTAAAATATAACTAAGATAAACATAATAAATTCCTATCGAGATAAAAATTATATACCTGAATTGTTTCGGAAAAGAGATGAAATTAAGTAGTGCAATATTAACTAATCCGAATAGAATGGGGAAAATAAAATGAAGTAATTCAGACCACTGCATTTTATTTTTATTTGTAACTAAATTTTTAAAATATAAATAGACGCAGGGAAATATAAGACTAAAAAAAGGCATTATTTGAAAGTTTATTATTTCATTTGCATCACTTATCCGTAAAAAGCCAAAACTTATAAATCGCAGCGATATAAATAAAATTAGAAGTATGAAATATAGATTCAACAGCTTATTCGTTCTGTAATTAAAACTAAGAATTAGTAGCATTAATAAGCCGAATAAACCAGTGAGAAAATAAAGTATGGGAAGAACAAAGTTCATGTCAGATTATTTATCTTACGAAAATAGTTTTTTTTGTTAAGATAAGTAGTGGATAGTATCGATAAAGTACCAACAAAGCCGTTAAACTATTCTTTATATTTTATTAGCATGTATAATATGACAAAAAAATTACTAAAAACTTACTAAAACCTGTAAAATAGATACTAGAAGCTTCATAAATTCTAGAGTTATGCTGCTATCATTTCTCTAAGAACAGTTTTTTAATTTCCTTTGAAAAAAAACATGAAATATCTTTTACTCTTGTTTTGTTCTACTTTTTATGGTCAAACGTTGCACCATCAGATGATTTCTTCTCAAGGAAAATCAGCTATATTATCTAATGGTCTTTTAGTAAAGCAAACTATAGGGCAACAAAGTATTTCAGGAAACTCTAAAGGAGAATATATCGTAGTACAAGGATTTCAACAAAATTACTGGGCTAAGATAATTGCGGAATCCCCACTAAGCAATGATATGATTGTGACGACGTATCCAAATCCATTTGTAGCCTTAATAAATTTTCGATTTTCTAAGGCTATTAAAAGCGAAATGATGATAACTGTTTTTGATGTGAGTGGACGTTTGATTATACAACAAGTGAAAAACGTAGAAGGAGAAGTCCTAACTATCGATTTATCAAGACTGCCAAACGCCATTTACCTAGTAAGATTGAACAACAACGAAATTAATTATTATACTAAAATTGCAAAATCTTTATGAAAATAAAATTACTATTACTTACCTGTTTTCTAAGCTTCCATTGGATGACTTCACAGGAATTCTTTTTTCTATCTGGAAAAAATTTAACTTCTTACGACTATAGCGTTTCAAATACAGCAACAGATTTTAATTTAAAAAGTAAAGTTGGTTCGAACTATGAGTTGGGTTATGAGCATATTTTAAATGCTAAAATTTCCTATATAGGAAGTCTTACTCTAAATCAGTTTAATAGTTTTAGTACGAATGAAGTCCGCAGTTATTCGTGGAATAGCACTTATCTGGGAATACAAAATGCAGCTTCTTATACGATTTTAAAAACGGAAAATGAGATCGAGGTAAAGTTAAAAGCGGGTGTTAATTTATCTACTATTATTGATGGAACAGAACAAATAAACGGAGTTCTTTATAATATAAAAAATGAGCCTGAATTTTCAGGTGTCTTTTTTCAACCTCTGATTGGTCTCGATATAAAATACGTGATAACAGACTACGTTAGTTTAAGCATAGGATATAATTTTTCGAAAGCCTTTAAGTTTTCGAACTCTACCGATGAAAAACTATCTTTTATAAATAATCAACTCCAACTAGGAATTCATTTCCCCTTATAACCTAAAATTATGAAACAAATCTACTTACTGCTGGTTTTATTAGCTAGTACTATTGGGTATTCTCAAACAAACGGAATTAGCTATCAAGCATTGATTTTAAATCCTACTCCTAAGACAATGCCTGGTATTAATGAGCCAAATACGGCATTGGCCAATCAAGCGATCTGCTTACAATTTGTCATCTTAGATGATGAGAAACAAGTGGAATATCAAGAAACCCTTACTACTACCACTGACGAATTAGGAATGGTGAATGTAATAATCGGGTCAGGAAGTCAAACTGGAGGGTATGCTATAGACTTTAAGAGCGTAAGCTGGAACGCTGCTACAAAAAGCTTAAAGGTAAGTATTGATATTTCAGGTAGTTGCGGTTCTTTTACTGCTATTAGTGATCAGGTCTTTAATGCTGTTCCTTTTGCTTTTACGGCAACAAATGTAACTGGAGTTGTCGCTATTGCAAATGGAGGAACAAATGCTTCAAATGTTATCGATGCGAAAATTAACTTAAACCTAAATAATGTTGACAATACTAGCGATCTAAACAAACCTGTTAGCACTGCCGCTCAAACAGCGTTGAATTTAAAGGAAAACATAGTAAATAAATCAACAGCTATAATTTTGGATGGGGCCTCTAATACCAAATATCCAAGTGTAAAAGCGATTAAGGATTATGTAGATGATAGTGTATTTGCATCCTATAATTCTATTAGTGATGAAGTAGACGCTACTCAAACAGGAGCTGGATTAGCCGCTGACGGAACTTATACTGTCAACGCTACTGCTAATTACATCGCTGGAGCTACTGCCTTAAATGATGCTGACAATAAATTAGATGCACAAGCGAAAGTAAATGCAGATGCAATTGGAACAGAAAAAACGAGAGCCACAGGAATTGAAGGAAACATTCAATCAGAACTGAATACTACTCAAACAGGAGCTGGATTAGCAACTGACGGAACTTATACTGCAAATAGTACCGCTAATTACATTGCTGGAGCTACTGCCTTAAACGATGCTGACAATAAATTAGATGCGCAAGCGAAAGTAAATTCAGAGGCAATTGGAACAGAAAAAACGAGAGCTATAGGAATTGAAGGAAACATTCAATCAGAACTGAATACTACTCAAACAGGAGCTGGATTAGCCGCTGACGGAACTTATACTGTCAACGCTACTGCTAATTACATTGCTGCAGCTACTGCTTTAAATGATGCTGATAATAAACTGGATGCGCAAGCGAAAGTAAATGCAGATGCAATTGGAACAGAAAAAACGAGAGCCACAGGAATTGAAGGAAACATTCAATCAGAACTGAATACTACTCAAACAGGAGCTGGATTAGCAACTGACG
>NZ_FQWE01000023.1 GCF_900129575.1 Flavobacterium segetis
AATAATTTTACGATAACTCCATAGTGTTGACGGCATGTAATCGGTTCCGTTCAACCGCGGGTTCATTGTTCGTTCTTCGAACGCAACGAAGCATTCATGTAAAAGCAGTAAATTGAGCCTCGAAATAAATACTAACTGCAGTACAGCTTATTACTGTCTGCTAATACTTTAATGATATGAGTACTCAAATTACTACTAGTCCAAAAGTATATATTGGTTTGGATATACACAAGAAAACATGGACAGTTTCAATCCAGACCGATTTGTTTTTTCATAAAACTTATTTGATGCCTTCAAAATCTTCCGATTTAGAGGAATATGTAAATAAAAATTTTCACAATCATGAAGTGTATTTGGTTTATGAAGCAGGTTGTTGCGGATTTTCCGTAGCGCGATATTTCTTGAATTTAGCTTGGAATGTCTTAGTAGTCAATCCAGCTGACGTGAAAACAGGAAATAAAGAACGTTATCAAAAAACAGATGCTCTAGACGCTAAAAATTTATCCAACCAGTTAAAATCTGGCACTTTAAAAGGAATCAATATTCCTACCGAAGCCGAAGATCAGTTTACAAGTTTGGCACGACATAGAACGCAGGTTACCAAAAAATTGAGGGCTACTAAATTGCAAATCAAAAGTTTGTTATTATTTCACGGAATAGGTATTCCAGAAGAATATGACAATTCTAATTGGCCTAATGGATTTATAGAATGGTTAGAAAAGCTCAACTTTAGCACTATTTGTGGTGATTTAGCTTTGCAAGGAAAAATCAGAATGTTAAAATTTATTAAATCAGAATATTTAGAAATTGCCAATCAGATGCGAGCTTATTGTCGTAAAGAGCACAAAGAAGATTACAATTTATTGAAGAGTATTCCTGGTATTGGCGGCTTTTTAGCTTCTGTTATCATAGCTGAATGTGGCGATTTGAGACGTTTTAATACTGAAGGACAATTTGCTAGTTTTATTGGTATTGTTCCTGGAATGCACGACAGTGGCGGTAGCGAAAAATGTTTAGGAATTACCCCTCGAAGTAGAAGTCAATTAAGAAGTTATCTGATTGAAGCCGCTTGGATTGCAGTACGAAAAGATCTTGAGATGCAACAGTATTATAGAAAACATCAGGGTAAAAATGTAAAAAACATAATTATAAAAGTAGCTCATAAAATGACTAGAAGAATACTATCGGTAGTTAAGACCCAAACTCCTTGTCAAATTAACAAAAATATGATTCTAGAAAAACAAGAAGTTTAAAATTAGAAATTAGAGTAGCGAAAGATCAAAATAACTTTCTTAAAGTTCTCACAATGAAATAAGAAAAAATAGACTGCAAAGCTAGGGTGGTAGCCATACGCAAAAGCATGGGCTACATACGAAGCAGGCAGCTATTTTTGTTATTCTTACAACCAGACCGATGCTGGTGGCTATTGATTTAGACCACAAATAGGAGCCTGAGATTTAAGAATTTAAATGAATAATTATGGAATAAAAGAGTAGTAAAATTAATCGTGGCATTATTGAAAAAGTCAGAATAACTTTTTCTGTCCAAAGCCTACGGCGGACAAAAAGTTGTTTCCAACTTTTCCAACAAGCCGATGGAATGGCATTTTTTACTCGAAAAATATCAACATATCGCTCACTTTAAAAAGTTTTTAATAACTTTAATTGCTTTACATAGGAACCCTAGCTGTTA
>NZ_FQWE01000012.1 GCF_900129575.1 Flavobacterium segetis
TAGTGCCGTTGAAGAAAACAACAAACGGTATCAGGAAAACCCACAACTATATCGCACCAGGCAAGAGATCAACGAACATATCTTTGGAACCATTACGAGACAATGGGGCTACAACCACACTAATTTAACGGGACTAGAAAAAGTAAATGGTGAACACAGCTTAATTATGCTAGTGTACAACATCAAACGCTCCATAAACATTCTGGGCGTACCCGACTTAATAGATAAACTCAAGAAATGGAAGTCACCTTACAAAACCAAAGGTGTTATTATTTTTAGGAGGGTTTATTTAAGCCTTTTTAAGGACTTAATCGAAATGAACCTAAAATTGCTGCCTAAAAAACAAGCTTGCTTAGCGTAGTTCTATGCAATTATACAGCAATGGATTTTGAGGTTATTTAGTGAAAAACGGAGTTTTTTCACAACCTGACGTCTTGGCGCTTGGCGAGGTTGGGGACTTTTGAAACCGAGTATTTTCGGTTGAACGTAAATGTAGTAAAAAAACGCTAATTCCACTAAAACCCCAATCTCGCCAAACGGCTGTTATCTGCAGTTCTTCTTTACATTATATATTCAATTCTAAATTTTCAAAATTTTCAATTTCATTTAATTTTTGTTTTACTCTTTCTAAAATCGGATCAATAATATTTTCTTTTGCTTTGGCAGTAAGTAAATAATGGTCTTTAATTAAAGCTAAAGATTTTTCTGAATCCACTTCAACTAAGCCTAACTCAATTAATTTTGGAATTCTTTTAGACACATATTGATACGAAAAATCTGTTAATTCACCTAATTTTTTACAAGGTAAGGATACTGGTGAAAATTGACTCAAAGAATGTAAAATTTTAAATTCATCGTAATCAATATTTATAAGAGATTTAGATTCTATTCTTTTTATTTTTTGTATAATTTCTTCACTAGAAACTGACAGATTTACTTTTGTCATTGTTCCATCTTTTAAACATGTTGGACAACTCATATCAAACATTTCTAAATTTTTCTTTAATTCAAAATTAAACTCGTGACCATTTATACACTTAAACACTTGCGTTGAATTAAAGTGTTCTCTGATAATATGGTTAAGACTAAATCTAGAATCACTATAATATTTTCTTTTTTCAGTATCTTTAGGTCTACCATAAATTAAATTATGTTTTCGACATAAACCGTAGTCCAAAGCAAATAGTGTAGAAGAAATATTACTTTTATCTTTTATTTTATTGTAGGTACTTAAAAATCCATTTAATTCGAGATTATTTAATAGTTGTGCAAAATCTTCATTTACAACAAAGTGGCTTGTAGGCTGTTCTTTTCCATCAAACAATTTACTTGTTGACTTATTTATATTCTGTTTGTTAAATTTTTGCTTTTCGATTACTTTTTCCAATAAATTTATTTGACTTGCAATATTTATTTTATCATCAAAAGGTCTTGTAATATATTGATTTGCTATAAAATAACTTTCTGTTATTTCTTCGTAATACCGTTGTGCAGCATTTCCCAAAGCTGCTTTAGTAACCTTTTGATCGTGAATTAAATTTGATTCATAACAATATGATAAAATGTATCCTAATTTTCTAGGAATATTCATTGAGATTTCGAAAAGAATTTCATGTAATTCATCTTTTTTTATATCAAAAAAATCATAAAAATTTGCTGATTTAAAAAACTGTGAAGCTCTATTTTCAATTAATCGTATGTTATAATCCAAAGCAAGTTCTTCAGATTTAGAAATATTTTTGTAAATATTATAAGCTTCAAAAAAATCTAAATGGACAAAATCGATTTTTGATCGATCAATTTTACCTAGATAAAGTCTACCCCTGTATGTAGCAATTTTAAACTTAATAAAATTTTCAGATAAGTTATTTAAAGGAGCAATAAACCAATCTATAAATATTGACTGAGCTTCTATTTCAATTTCAGAAAAATCATCTAAATATAAATATAAATTTTTTACCTCTAAGATATCTTTTATAACCAAAAAATTATCAATGATTAATTCTTTGATATTAAGGAAATTTAGAAAAACACTACTGAATTGTTCTTTTATTTTTTTGGTTTTTGAAGCATCATCTGATATATTTAACTCTGGTTTGTCGGACAATTTGATACCAACATTTGAGTTATTTATAGTTTGTTTTTCAAGTTCCGTACCAATCGATTCAAATAAGTTAATATCAATTTTTTCAAAGGCATCTTTTAAGTTTAAATCAATTTTAGTCAGTTCTTCCTGAATTCTAATAATTTTAGCGGTGTCAAGTAATAAATACTTTGAAAAGAAGCCTGATGAAATAAAGTTCTCAATTTTTTTATTAATTTCTTTTATTACCTCTTTAAGAAAATTTTTATAAATTAAATACTTCGTTATTTCTTTGTTAGATATGTATTGTACTTGATTGTAGTCAAGAGTTGGTGTAGCTTTGTCAAATATAGTTTTTACATCAATATATATTGGAAATGCACTTTTTGAGTCAAATTGATCCTCAATTGATTTTTGAAAAATTGTAGATTTACCTGTACCTTTTCTACCAATTATTATTGTTGTATTAGGTAGATTAACTTTATCATTGATAGCATTATTAGGAAATAAATCTGTATATACTAATGAAATTAAACTTGTTCCCTTGGTGTCGGTTAATTCTGCCTTTTGATTTAATTTAAGGGACTCAGCAAATTTGAAAAATTCTTTAATATCGTTCATTTTAAGAAATGTGTTTTTTTGTAAAAATATATAAAAAAACTTATTAATAACGATTTGTTAACAGAATTGCAGATAACTAGTATATAGGCGAAACAAACCTTCGTATATCCACCCAAATATGGGTAGATTGGCGAAGGTTTGTTTCGCTTTATTGCTTTTCAAATAGATAAATAATTCTTTACAAATCATCAAATGAAATTTTATTTTGATTACTGTTTCAAGGGGTAAATCGCTCTTAAATTTTCTTTACTTTTCCATTTAATTTGCAACACGTCAAGTATATTCAAGATGTTGTAGGTCGAAATAACCGTTTTACTTAATTATAAATAAGAATTGTTTAATCGTTTGTGCTAAGATAATTGACAGGCCAAAGCGGCAATCATTATTAATTTTTTTAGACTATGGCAATCACCTTTAGTAGCTATCGGAAAAAAGAGTTTTGTAGGATGTGTTTTTTAAAAGTAAAATAATAAATTAAAAACTATTGAAAGTACAGTTATTCAATAGAAATCTAAAAAATTGATTTTAGTTATTGATTGATTTCAAAGCGGGAAATAACATTCTAAATAATCGATAAGTAAAGAGAAAATTGTCACTTAGTATTCTTTTAAAAAAGACTACTTTGACCATCGTTTTGTGTTGAACAAGACAATTCAGTTTTGTATTAAATCTATCTAAAGGTTATTTTTTATTCTTTGCTTAGAAAAGTGATGTCCTCGATTAAGCGTTTCATATCCTCTTTATCTGTTCCGTCATAAAAACCACGAACTCTCTTTTTAGCATCAACTAAAACAAAATTTTCAGTATGAACCATGTCGTATAGTTCTTCTGGTTTGCCTAGTTTTACTGCTAAATAGGATTTTCGAGCCATTGCATAAATTTCTTTTTTATCTCCTGTGACTAAATTCCATTTAGAATCATCTACATTATGCTCTTTGGCGTAAGCCTTCAAAACAGGAACAGTATCAGTCTCTGGGAAAACGGTGTGAGAAAGCAATTTTACTTTTGGATTATTGGCGAAAGCCGTTTGGATTTCAGATAGATTTGTAGTCATTTTTGGGCAAATGGTAGCACATGTGGTAAAGAAAAAATCAGCCACATATATTTTACCTTCATAGTCTTTTTGAGTGATTGTTTTTCCGTTTTGATTGGTAAACGAAAAATCAGCAATGGTGTGGTACTTGCTTTTGTACTGAACCGTACTATCTACTAACTCGGGGTTTACATCTGCGGGATTAAATATGGGCAATGTTTTTTTTGGCTTTAAAGCCGAATAAAATAATGACAAAACGATTACAGAGAAAACAACAAAACCCCCTAAAAAAAGACCGTATTTTTTTAAAAATGCTGACATGATTCAATTTTTATGCAAAAGTACAACAACGTGATTTGTTTCTCATTCATATTAACAGAATCTTAGTCCGTGTTGATTGTTGAAAAAGGAAATAGAATTGAACTTTTTACTAAGAAGGATTTAATGTTTTATGCGACAAGAGAAAAAATTAATTTTACTTACAATAATTTCAAAATTTCTAAGCATGACTACCTGTTCAATTTTTTACAATAGCAATGTAATTCCCAATGGTTTTTTTAAAACTAAATAGTGTGACAATGGCTATAAACGAAAAGAGGTATTTCACGATTCATTTTATTTAATTCAAAAATAGTGATACTATTTGGCAAAGTTTGCAACTAATGTTATAGAAGGCTGAAAGACAATTAGGTGAATTGTATATTTTCCTAAATTTTATCAATAGCTTTGTAATTGTAATTAAACTTAAATAAAATGAAAATAAAACTGAGTAAACGACTTCTTTTTGTGATTCCTGCAATTATGGGCTTTTCTGTATCTCAAGCGCAATCTAACGCAACAGTTAAGGAGCCAGGAATTAATATTGCTAATATTGATAAAAAAGTCAGACCTAATGACGATTTTTTTAGATACGTAAATGGAATTTGGCTAGACAAAACCGAAATTCCAAGTGATCGAACTTCTTGGGGAAGTTTTAACGAGTTACTGAAAAAGACAGATAAGGATGCAATGGATATTTTGAAGGAAGCTTCTAAAAATCCAAAATATAAAGCGGATACGGATCAAGGAAAAGCAATCAATCTTTTCAAAACTATTTTAGATACCGTTGCAAGAAATAAAAACGGTATCACTCCTTTACAACCATATTTAGCTAAAATTGATGCTATAAAAAACACTAAAGATTTAGAAAAAGTATTAATTGAAATGGAACCTATCGGTGGAATTGGTTTTTTTGGCCTTTACGTCGGTGCTGATGATAAGGACAGTAATAAGAATTCTGTTTTCTTAGGAACTGGTGAATTAGGATTACCAGATAAAGATTACTATTCAGCAGATGACAAAGATTCTAAAGAAAAACGTCAAAAATACGAATTGCATATTGCAAAAATGCTACAGTTCATTGGCGAAAGCCCAGCTAAAGCTAAAGCAAGTGCGATAAAAATTTTAGCGCTTGAAATGGCAATGTCTAAACCAAGATTAGACCGTGTGGAGCAAAGAGATGGCAGGTTGCAATATAACCCAATGACTATAGCTGATTTGCAAAAATTAACGCCTGCTATAAACTGGAAAAATTACTTTACAAGTCTTGGATTTACAAAGTTAGATACGGTGATTGTAAGTGAGCCAAAGTACATGAAGGCCTTGCAAACTATTTTTAAGGAAAATAAGGTAGAGGACTGGAAGGAATATATGAAATTTACATTGTTGCAAAGTGCAGCCAGTCAGTTGTCTCTTCCGCTGGAAGCGGCCACTTTCGATTTTTATGGTAAAACATTAACTGGAGCGCTTAAGCAAAGACCTCGCGAGGATCGTGCACTGCAAAAAATAAATGGCTCTATTGGTGAAGCGTTAGGAAAATTATATGTAGAGAAAATGTTTCCGGCTGAGGCCAAAGCAAAAGCGGAACAAATGATCCAGAATGTAGTTTTAGCATACCAAAACAGAATCAATAATTTGACGTGGATGTCTGGCGATACTAAAGTAAAAGCGATTGAAAAATTAAAAAAAATAACCATCAAAATAGGGTATCCTGATAAGTGGAAAGATTATTCTGTTTTGAAAATTACAAGTATTGAGAACGGAGGAAGCTATTTTGAAAACGAACAAAATCTTGCTCGATGGGCTTTTCAGGAAGATATAGATAAATTGTACAAACCAGTTGATAAAACAGAATGGGGAATGTCTCCACAAACGGTTAATGCGTACTACAATCCTTCCTACAATGAAATTGTGTTTCCAGCAGCGATTTTGCAACCACCATTTTACAATTACCAAGCAGATGAAGCCGTAAATTATGGCGGAATAGGAGCCGTTATTGGTCATGAAATCTCTCATGGATTTGATGATTCAGGGGCGCGTTACAATGCTGATGGAAATTTATCTGACTGGTGGACTGCTGAAGATTTGAAGCAATTTACAACTTTAGGAACTGCGCTAGCGGATCAATACAGTGCGTTAGAACCTTTACCAGGCACGTTTGTAGATGGTAAATTTACTTTAGGAGAAAACATAGGTGATTTAGGAGGCGTGAACGCAGCTTATGATGGTTTACAACTTTATTTAAAAGCAAATGGAACGCCAGAATTAATTGATGGTTACACACCACAGCAGCGTTTCTTTATATCGTGGGCAACAGTTTGGCGTACAAAAATGCGTGACGAAGCAATTAAAAATCAGGTAAAAACGGATCCGCATTCTCCCGGAATGTATAGAGCTTATGTGCCAGTTCAAAACATTGACGCATTTTATGATGCCTTTACTATAAAATCAGGTGATGGAATGTTTATCCAGCCTGAAAAACGTGTAAAAATTTGGTAAAAATTTAAGCAGAAATTACAATTTTTAATCCCATTCGCTATTTTTAATAGTGTTTGGGATTTTTTAATATGCAAACCATCTAATTTTTAACAAATAATTAAAAGATTTATTGATAGCTTTGTGAGGATAACTGATTAACTACAAAAAAATGAAAAAAATGAAAAATAAGCAATTGCTTTTTGTCATTCCTGCAATTATGGGTTTTGCTATGGGTCAAGCCCAAAACGCTCCTGCAACTAAGGAACCGGGAATCAACGTTAATTACATGGACAAAAAAGTAAAACCTAGTAACGATTTCTTTCGTTATGTAAATGGAACTTGGTTGGACAATACTGAAATTCCAAATGATCGAACTCGCTGGGGAAGTTTTGATGAATTGCGTAAAAGAACGGATGCTGATGCGCTAGCAATTCTAAAAGACGCCACTACAAACCCAAGTTATAAATCTAATACTGATCAAGGTAAAGCGGTAAATTTATACCAAACCATCTTGGACACAGTGGGAAGAAACAAAGCGGGAATCGCTCCACTGAAACCATATCTAGCTAAAATTAATGCGGTAAAAAACACTAAAGATTTAGAAGCTTTACTGATTGAAATGGAGCCACTTGGTGGTATTGGATTCTTTGGTGCTGGCGTAGGGACAGATGCAAAAAACAGTAGTCGCAATGTGGTTAATTTAGGACCAGGTGGAGTGGGACTTCCGGACAGGGATTATTACGTTTCTGAAGATGCCGATTCTAAAGAAAAAAGGGCTAAATATGTCCTACATGTTGCTAAAATGTTGCAATTTTTAGGAGATTCTCCAGCAGTTGCTAAGGCTAATGCGGATAAAATATTAGCTCTTGAAACTGAAATGTCTAAACCAAGATTAGATAGAGTAGAGCGCAGAGACCGACGTAAATCATACAATCCAATGACGGTAGCTGAGTTAAGTAAATTAACGCCATCAATCAACTGGAATACATATTTTACTAAAATAGGATTAGCAAAGGCAGATACGATTATTGTTTCTCAACCTAAATACATGACAGCTCTAGAGACAATTTTTAAAGAAAATAAAATAGCAGACTGGAAAGCATACATGCGCTGGAGTTTACTAAATAGAGCTTCCAGCCAGTTGTCTACCACTATCGAAAATGCAAATTTTGACTTTTACGGAAAAACCTTAACCGGAGCTGTTAAACAAAGACCACGGGATGAAAATGCGCTGCAAACGATCAATGGAACTTTAGGAGAAGCTTTAGGAAAATTGTATGTAGAGAAAAAATTTCCAGCTGAAGCCAAAGTGAAAGCGGAGAAAATGATCAAGAATATTTTTATAGCTTTCGAAAATAGAATCAATAATTTAGCTTGGATGTCAGCTGAGACTAAAGTTAGTGCGGTTGCTAAATTGCACAAATCAAGAATCAAAATTGGTTATCCTGATAAATGGAAAGATTATTCAGCTTTGACAATTAACAGTCCAAAAGAAGGTGGGACTTATTTTGAAAATGCTAAAAACTTAGCGCAATGGCGTTTTAATGAAAATATAGCTGAGTTGAATAAACCAGTAGATAAAGATAAATGGGGAATGTCACCACAAACAGTGAATGCTTATTACAATCCATCTAATAATGAAATCGTATTTCCAGCAGCAATCTTACAGCCGCCTTTTTACAATTACCAAGCGGATGAAGCCGTGAATTATGGTGGAATAGGTGGTGTTATTGGTCATGAAATCTCCCATGGATTTGATGATTCTGGATCGCGTTACAATGCAGATGGAAATCTTGTAGACTGGTGGACAGCTGAGGATTTAAAACAATTTTCATCTTTAACAGGAGCGCTTGCAGCTCAATACAGTGCACTTGAACCATTGCCAGGAACTTTCGTAGATGGTAAATTTACTTTAGGTGAAAACATAGGTGATTTAGGTGGTGTAAATGCTGCTTATGATGGTTTACAAATTTATTTGAAAGAAAACGGGAACCCAGGTTTAATTGATGGTTATACACCTGAGCAACGTTTCTTTATTTCTTGGTCAACAATATGGCGTTCAAAAATGCGTGATGAAGCACTGAAAAACCAAGTAAAAACTGATCCGCATTCTCCAGGAATGTATCGTGCTTATGTACCATTGCAAAACATAGATAATTTCTATAAAGCTTTTGATATTAAAGCAACTGATGGAATGTATATCGCGCCAGAGAAAAGAGTTAGAATCTGGTAATAAATTTTTAATAATGTATAAATCCCATTCACCTCGGTGAGTGGGATTTTTTATTTTTTATGGAGTGGCAATATTTTTTTTTCGAGCTCTTCGTAATGAATAGTTTACTAAGTATAATCCAAATAAGGTGACGCTTCCACCAATTGCAATTGCTGCATTTAGTATTTCTCCAAAAATTAAGGCACCTAGAAGAACAGCAACAATAGGATTTATATAGGAATAGATGGTACTAATTTCAGCCGGAAGGTTTTGAAGAGCGTAAATAAATGCAATGAAAGTAAGTATCGACCCAAAAACTACTAAGTAAGCAATAGACCACCAAGACATAGCTGGAATTTCGCTTAAAGGAACTGATAATCCAGTGGCGCCAGCATAAGCAAAAACGATAATGCTAGACAAAAACATTTGTATTCCTAAACTAAAATAAGGATTAAATGTAGCTGCTTTTTTCTTAGTGTATAAAGTGCCAAAGGCCCAAGTTAGTGTAGATACGATAGAAATTATTATTCCAAATCTAAAACTTGGATTTAAAAAATCACTCAACCGGTCGTAAAAGATGACACAAATACCTGCAAAGCTAATAAATAATCCAAATACAGATAAGTATGATAAACGACCTCCTCTAAAAAAAGTAATAATAACAATCCATAAAGGAACACAAGCGGCAATAATAGCGCCTAAACCACTACTGATATATTTCACACCCCAAGTGCTCAAAGCGTTGCTTAAAACAAAATTAAGAATACTAAGTATTATGATAGTTTTCCATTGCTTTCCTTTAGGCCAAGCCGCTTTTTTAAATAAAAAATAGGCAATGTAGAGTGATCCTCCTAGAAATTGTCTAATAGCAACAAGCTGTAACGCAGGCATGTGCTTGACTCCTTCCTTAGACGCAATCCATGTGGTTCCCCAAAAAAAACTGACAAAACATACTGCTAATATGGGTAGTCCAACAATATTTACCTTGGTAGAAATGGCATTCTTAATTTTAGTTTTCACTTTACAATTTTGGTTGCGCAAAAGTATATTTTAAAAGTCGCAGAACTTTGTCATTTTCAATAATTTTTCCAATGGATGGCTTCAAATGATCAAATATTGGCAAAGCCAGATTTAATTCGGCTGCTTTTTGAGTATAATATTCTTCTCGCGAAGGATGAAAAGAGGAAACTGCATTAAAAGTTTCATTCCAAAAATCCATTTCTATGATTTTAAGAATAATGCCAATACAATCTTCTTGATGAATTAAATTAACGGGAGCATTAGGATTTGCTATATTTTCTTTGCCTGCTAAAAACGTGGCTGGTTGACGGTCTGAGCCAATAAGTCCTCCAAAACGAACAGCAGTTATTTTAAAATTTTTATTACTTTGTAAAAGTTGTTCAGCCGCAAGCAATTGCTTACCACTTTCAGTATCGGGTTTTGGATTTGTTGTAGTAGTAACTGTTTTTTGGTCTTCGCCAAAAATAGAAGTGGAGCTGACAAATATAACTTTTTCGATAGTTGATTTTTCGATAAAAGGAATGAGTATCGCTATTTTATTTACAAAAGTTTTTTCAAGAGCTGTAATAGCACCTCCGCGTAGTTTAGGTGGGATATCGATAATTAATATTTCGCTTTCACTTAAAAAATCTTGCATTGCTGCTGAAAATATTTTTCCTTCTGCTGAATCATTATTTAAAGTCACCGGAACATCAATCAAAAAGGGTTGAATTCCTGCATTTGTTAATGCTACAAGTTTTTCAGGAGTTGTAGTTGATCCGTTTATTTGAGCTCCGTTTTCGAGTAAGGCTTTCGCCAAAGGTAAGCCAAGCCAACCGCAACCTAAAATGCTAATTTTTTTCATTTTTTAATTATTATAGTCGATTTGCGTCTGCGTTTATTGATTGTTTTTTTAATGAGCTAAAAATTAAATTTTCTTGTTAATTCCCGCAGCAATTGCACTCAGTTTATCTCATTAAGCTTCTCGAAATACTTCTTGCGGTTATAAATAATACGATCTTTTTGACAAGCTCGGAGCGAAACGCGTGTTCTTAATAGCTATACAATTTTCACTGAAATTCTAAACAATAGTAAATATTAAAAATTAAAATAAAATATAGGGTAACAATTTGGAATGAAATATTCTAATTCATCTGCAAGCTATCTTCCACTACTGTTTTTTTTGGTTTAAAATAGCGTTTTGTGATAATTGGAATTAAAGTATCTACCGCAACTACTGGGCTTGGTTTTATTTTCTGTTTAATCACCACAGCATCGTTGAGGACAAAAGGAGTGGGCATCATCCAATTTTCTCTTTTTTGCATCTTGAAAATGGGATTTGTCATTAAATCAAACGAACTTTCTAATAATTCCATGTCTAGTATTGAACTAGAATTAATACGAAATTCCATTTCTAATGGCGCATTTTCTACCACGTAATAGCTGACTATTTTTTTGCCCTTTCGCTTTAACAAGGCGCTTTTTTGATTTAAAGTTGTTACGCCATTAGCTTTAAAATTATAGATAGCCATTTTATTATTAGCGAAAATATCATACCTATTTACATTTCTATTGGGTGAAATTCGGATTTTCAAATACCTTTGATTTCCTGCAGTTCTATTTTCAAGAAATTCAATTGTGGGTTTTACTAATTCTTTTTTAGGTGCTTCAACTAGATACGTAAAACCGGAATTATATTTACTAAACAGCGGAATTGCATTAAGTGCTGTGACTTCTTTTGGGTTTTCGCCTAAATAGGTTTTCGTCCAATTATCTAAATTAGTGTCGTAGGTTGCCCAAGTAGCTTTATCGGCGTCAGCATCATAAATGTATAGTAAACTATTTGATTTTGCTTTTCCAAATTCATATCCCGAATCTAAATGCGCTTTCGTAAAAAATCCTATCGAAAGAATTAAAAACAATAGGGCCCACATTCCCTTTTTGGCGAAAGCCCCAAAAACAGGCAGCAATAAAGTGAAAGTTAAAACGGTAAGAATAGCACTTCCAAAAAGGACTTTTAAGCCCAAACCAATAGGGAACATTTGGATAAAAGGAACAATTATTATCAAAGCTGGAATACTAAGAATAAGATTTAGTACTTTGAATGATTGCTGGGTAACAATAAAAACTCCAAAAACAATAAGACCAAAATAAACCGGGATTATTAAAAATCCAGCTCCTTGTAAACTAAATGCTAATAACCCATTAATCACAATCCAGATAAATAGAGGAGCTACGTAATGGCTTATGGATAGCTTGTTAATAGAGAATCGCTGGTAAGCAGCAAAACTTATGGCTATTGATAAAAGCACAAATGCAGCAATATATTCATGCCCATTGTAAGTAAAGCCATTTAGTAAATCATTGTATTGCGGATAAAAAACAAGAAGTGCTTTCCAGCCAATAAACGTAATTAATCCTGCTATAGTAATTGACAATAACAAAGGAATAAATCCTTTTAAAATATCTTGAATTGTTATTATTTTTTTTGCAATTGCTAATACAACAAGAAAAATAAATAATAGTAAAGCAGCGGCTGCCATCACTAAAACCCAACTAAAAGGATAGCTTATAAACGTATATGGAATGGTGAAATAGACGTAATCTTCACTCGCTTCTGTTTTTGATAAATCAGTGTTGGAAAAATATTTAAGCAATGGCATTAAATAAGAACCTTGATGTGCTAAAGTGTTTTTATCCAAATGATTTAAATCATCTTGAGCAGTGTGATAATTATAATGATCATCAATGAAAGCAAAATTATAGCCTTTAATATTACCTTGTTCTCTAAAAACGGTTAGATCAGTATCATTAGGTAGCATTTTATAAATACTATACATTAAGGAATTAGATACTGGAAAAGTTGCATTTGCAGCAGCAAATTCCTGAACTAAACCAGCATTACCGCCGTTAGTTTCCATAAGCATATAACTTGGCCCTGAGGAGCCACGAGCTTCAAAATTCAATACTAAACCCACTTCTTTAGCCCACTGATGCTTTGAAACAAATAATGCTGCACCATTTAAACCCAATTCTTCCGCATCAGAAAAGAGGATGATTATGTCGTTTTTATGAGCGGTTTTGTTGTAAATAAAAGCGCGAACACTTTCAAGAATTGTGGCTACACCTGATCCTGCATCACTTGCTCCGGGCGAGTAGGAATGTGGTGCGCTATCATAATGTGACAACAGCAACAACGCTTTTGAACTATTGGTTCCTTTTATTCGGGCTAGAATATTTTTTGATTTCACTAAATTTCCCCAGTCACTTAAGGTATAACCTTCTTGTATTGAAGTTTCTAGGCCTAATTGCTGTAGTTCTCTTTGGAGATAAGTTGCAACTATTACATGATTTTGAGAACCTACGTAATGCGGTTTATTTGAAATTTCGGCAACGTGATTCAGTGCTCTTTTTGTGGAAAATTCAGTTAATGTACCTTCATCATCCGATGTCATTTGAGGCATCATGGTAAAGAAAAGCAATCCCAAACAAAAGGAGATGAAAAGGATTGCGATTAGGGGGAAATAGGTTTTTTTCATTTTGGTTTGGAGGTTGCTAAATGTCTTTCTTGACTAGAATATAAAAATCGTTATCTAAAACCATGTAGCCTTGGTCATAGAGAAAATAGTAAGTATTTCCGGTTTTAGTGACTAAAATATTTGTAAAAAACTCAAAATCAAATCCTTTACTCAGCAACTTAGCTCGCGTAGTTTTTGATTTTTGTTCTGTGTTGAGTTCTATTAGAATACGATAATTTTTGCGCAACTTGTTGTTTATGTTGCGCATATAATTAGTGCTATCCTTGTTTATTTTATTATTGTACGCATTGCGACACCCATCGCTACAGAATTTTTTATCCTCCCGTCCTATAATTTTCTCTCCGCATTCTAAGCAGGCTTTCATGGATTTATTTTTTTGATGTCGTATAAGTCGGTTCTTCTATCTTTCAATATTCTAACGCTACCATGTTCATGAAGTTCTTTAAGTAAATCTAAATCAACATCTACAATAAGGGTCATTTCTGTATTTGGAGTAGCTTCTGCTTTGATTCCATTACTTGGAAAAGCAAAATCAGAAGGAGTGAAAACGGCTGATTGTGCATACTGAATATCCATATTATTTACTTTTGGTAAATTTCCTACACATCCGGCAATGGCAACATAGCATTCGTTCTCTATTGCTCTTGCTTGTGCACAATGTTTTACCCTTGTGTAGGCATTTTGCGTATCCGTTAAGAATGGAACAAATAAGATATTCATTCCTTCATCAGCCATTAATCTGGATAATTCTGGAAATTCTACATCGTAACAAATCATAATTCCTATTTTTCCGCAATCCGTATCAAAAGTTCTAATTTTTGATCCGCCTGTCATTCCCCAGTGTTGAACCTCGTTTGGAGTAACGTGAATTTTAGCATACATTTCAGAAGTTCCATCTCGTTTACATAGGAAACCTACATTATACAAGATGCCATTTTCTAAGTACGGCATGCTGCCTGTAATAATATTGATGTTATATGAAATAGCTAATTCTTGAAAGCGTTTGCGAATAGGTTCTGAATGTTTGGCTAACTCTCTAATAGCTTCTGCTTCAGATAAATGATTGTAGTCAGCCATTAGGGGAGCGGCAAAAAGTTCCGGAAATAAGGCAAAATCGCTACCATAACCAGAAACAACATCTACAAAAAATTCACATTGTTCAAAAAGAGCTTCAAGATTATTCAATTGTCGCATTTGCCACTGAACTAAGCCTAATCGAATGACACTTTTTTCGAGGTTTATAAGCTTCGGACTTTCATCATAATAGATATTATTCCATTCTAATAAAACAGCAAATTCCTTAGAATCAGTATCGCCCTCTAAATAATTTTTCATCACCCGAATCACATGAAAGTCATTACTCAATTGAAAAGAAAGAACAGAGTCATGTAATTCTTTTCTTTTTACTTTTTCAATATATATTTTTGGAGTTAATGTATCGGAATGTTGACCGTAATTTGGAATTCTTCCAGCAAAAACTATCGCTTTTAGATTTAATTGTTCACACAATTCCTTTCGAGCATCGTATAATCGTCTTCCCAAGCGAAGTCCTCGATAACTAGGATGTATAAATATATCTATACCATATAAAACATCTCCTTTTGAGTTGTGAGTTGAAAAGGTATATTTTCCAGTTATATCAGAATAATTATGGTTTTTATCAACTAAACTTTCATCAACAATTAGTGATAAGGCTGAGCCAACCACTTTTCCGTCTACTAGTATTACTAATTGTCCTTCAGGAAAAATGCTTAATAATTTCTCTATGTGGTGTTCTCGCCAGTACGAACCTGCCATTTCTGGATAGGACTCCACCATTGAGTTTTTTAATTCTTTATAGTCGTCAAATTGAAGATTACGTAATTCTACTTTATTTATTTTGGTCTGCATAAATTATATTTTGTTCAAATATAGCCATTTAATTTCCATTTACAAACGCTTACAATTAGTTACAACCGAAAGTAATTAGTTAGCAACCGATTAAAGTTTTGAGGTCGTCGCATCTTTGCCCTGTTGATTCGAATGAACGATTTGACAAATAACTATAAACACTAATATTTAAATTTACACGCCATGAAAAACACAGTACAATTAATCGGACATGTAGGACAAGATCCAGAAGTTAAATCACTAGAAGGTGGAAAAAAATTAGCGAATATCTCGATCGCTACTAATGAAGTTTATTACAAAGAAAATGGTGATAAAGTTGAAAAAACCGAATGGCACCGCGTTACAGCCTGGGGAAAAACTGCTGAAATCATTGAAAAATATGTAACTAAAGGAAAAGAAATAGCTATTGAAGGTAAATTAACACATCGCAGTTATGACGATAAAGATGGTGTAAAACGTTTTATTACGGAGGTCGTTGCTAATGAAGTGTTACTTTTAGGAAAATAATAAACAAAGCTGAATTAGATTTACAATCTATTTAATTTATAAAAAAATGCACGAATTTCTGGAATGGAAGTTCGTGCATTTTTTTTGTTTAGAAAATTGAATTTAACATCATTAGTGCTATGTTGTTTATGACATGTAAAATCTCTAACGAAGTCTAATTATTATTTGAATTCTGTCAACGATGCTTTAAAAAATAAAAAGATATCACTAATAAATTAGAGAATGGCTAGGTTAATAATGCAGACTATTATTTTAGAAAAACCAAATTGCTACAAATATTGCTGTAATAACACAAATTAAATCTACAAGCAGCATAGTTCCAAGCGTGTATCGAGTGTTTTTTATGTTAACCGAACCAAAATAAACGGCGATAACATAAAAAGTGCTTTCGGCACTACATTGAAAAATACTACTTAATCTTCCCGTAAGAGAATCAGCACCAAAGGTGTTCATAGAATCGATCAGGAAACCTCTTGAGCCTGCAGAACTAAAAGGACGAAGCAAGGCCACTGGCAATGCATCTGTAATTTCTTTATTTACTCCCATCGCCGAAAAGAAAAAGGCAATTCCATTACTGATAATTTCAAATAATCCACTGTTTCTAAACAATGAAATAGCAACTAACATTCCTAAAACATAAGGAAAAATAATAACTCCCGTTTTTACACCATTGTTTGCTCCCACAACAAAAGAGTCATAAACCGTGGTGCTTGCTTCCGTGAATTTTTTTTCATTAATGAATGAAAATATCAACGTAAAAGCTACAATTCCGATTAATATCAAAGCAGAAAGATTAGATGTAAAATAATTTTTCCCTACTAAATCTAAATGACTTACATACATCAATAAACCAATAATTCCCGCAATAAGAGACATTAAGACTGCCACTAAAGAAGCACTTTTAAAATTGATTTTTTGTTTGATTCCTACAATCAAAAATGCCGCAATTGTACCAATAAAAGAAGTAATGATACAAGGTAACATAACGTCAGCTGGATTACTGGCATTTGCGGCAGCTCTATATCCTATAATTGATGTGGCAATTAAAGTAAGCCCAGAAGCATGCAAGCACATAAACATAATTTGCGCATCACTCGCTTTATCTTTATCAGGATTTATTTCTTGTAAACTCTCCATAGCTTTTAAGCCAAATGGAGTTGCGGCAGAATCTAAGCCTAAAAAATTAGCAGCGAAGTTCAAGGTCATATAAGAGATAGAAGGATGGTTTTTAGGGATACTTGGAAATACTTTGACAAATACAGGACTTAATCCTTTTGCTAATTTTCCAGAAGCTCCAGAAATAATCAGTAACTCCATCAATCCGCAGAAAAAGGCTAAATAGGCAATTAATGGAATAATTAAGTCTAGTAGTGTGCTTTTACAGGTGGGTAATAAACCATCTGATTTTTGAACACCGCTGTAGATCTTTACGGTTTTATTTTTAAAAACGTAAGTCGTATCGGCGTTGCTTTTATCCATATCAACTATCATAGTCTGATCTGGCGCATTCATAATACTATCTTTAATGAAAGCAGGAAGTTGCTCCGCATATTTTTCAGAAACTAAGATAGGATCGTCTTTTTTACCATTCAAAACATAATCAATGGTGTAAGTGTTAGCTGAAAACAGACTGTAAACAATGAAAAGAATAGAAGAAATAAAAATAACCAGCCAAAATCTACTTAACACCATAATTTAAAATTTTTGTAAATGTAATATTTTGTTTTTTGATAATATAATTACAAATAAAAGGGTTAGTTGCTGGAAAACAATACCATAATACCCAAAACTTAATTCATCATTTAAATTATAAAAATAAAGTACTAATAAGGATATTGTAATGCTAGATAGAATAATTACTGTTCTAATGCTATTAAAGAAAAAAAATAGGAGAAAATAGTATAGAAAATACCACTATGCAAACAGCTAAAACTTCAAGAATATTAAAATAGTCTAATGAAGGTGTTTTAAAAAAATTTATTAATGGATAAATTAAATTATTGTAATAATAGTCTAGAGCGCTACCTCCATCTAGTTCACATCCGATAATGATATTTTTACTAAAAGGTAGAAATAGTGATACTAATCCAATAAGGCTAGAAATAATAAAAAGATGTTTTTTATTTATTTTAAAGGAATTTATACATGAATAATCTCATCATCAATTAAGAGTTCCTCACGTCTTAATCGCAGGAAAATTTGTGCTACAGCTATTGTATCTTTTTCACAATAAGTGACTATACGGTCAATGTCCTTTTCTACATAAAATACATGACCAACTTGACTGCCGTCAATATCTCCTTTTGGTGAGGGAATTCCTAATATTTTAGTTAATAATTTAAGAGAAGTGTAATGTTTATAATCTCCAAACTTCCATAATTCTAAAGTATCTAAATGCGGAATTTCCCAGGGTTTTTTTCCAAATAGATTTAGTTTATTCGGAATCACTATTTGATTTATAATCATTCGTCGCGCCAGAAAAGGAATATCAAATTCCTTAGCATTATGACCACATAAAACGTGTTGTGGCTGATTGAAATGAGTATTGAGCAAATTATTAAAATCCAGTAAAATTTTCTTTTCTTCTCCAAAAAAAGAAGTGACTCTGAAGTTTCGAATATCATTTTTAATGGTAAAATAACCCACAGAAATACAAACGATTTTACCAAACTCAGCCCAAATACCAGCTCTGTCATAAAATGCTGCGGCAGTGAATTCATCTTTTCGCTGGTACTGCGTTTTGTGTTCCCATAAATGTTGCATCTCAAGATCCAAAGCATTGAAATCCGCAGATTCAGGAACAGTTTCGATATCTAAGAAAAGAATGTTATTGAGGTTTACTTTTTCAATCATACTTATAGCACGCAGATGACGCGGATTCAAAAAAGATTAGACAAATTCAGATTTTCAAATATAAATAAAAAATACTAATTAGATGATAGAAGTCAATTTTTGCTAATTTTAAAATAAACTTTGTTGAGAAGTTGGATTTTCATGGTCCAATAGCCATTTCTTTCGCCACAATCCCCCAGCGTAGCCAGTAAGCGAGCCATCTGAGCCAATGATGCGGTGGCAGGGAACAACTATCCAAAGTGGGTTTTTTCCATTGGCAGAAGCTACAGCTCGAATAGCCTTTACATCTCCTAAATTTTTTGATTGTTCTAAATAGGTTCTTGTTTTTCCAAAAGGTATTTCTAGCAGTTCTTTCCAGACTTTCTGCTGAAAATCAGTTCCTTTAGGCTGTAATTTTAAATCAAAATCTTTTCTTAGACCATCAAAATATTCGTTTAGTTGCTGTACTGCTTGTTGTAATTCTGGTGGAATTATTACTGAAATAGTACTGTTGTCAGAAATAGAAATGGAAGAAATTCCATTTTTATCTCCTGTTATTATAGCTATTCCTAAAGGAGTTTTAACATAAACTGTTTGCATAATAAGAAATATAAAAAAAATATAAAACATAAAAAAGCCACTCGATAAAGCGACTGGCTTGATTGTTAAAATAGGACTTAATTAATACCTAATTCAAAGTAGAATAAACATAAGCTTCTAATCCTTTTAGTTCCTCATCAGTCATAGCTTTAGTAATTACAAAATTAGCTTTCATCACCTCGTATTGGCTTGGATCAACAATAGGCTCACCTTCACCTTTCAAAAAAGTAACCATATCAGCTCCTTTATCTTTATAGATTTTAGCAATATCTTGTAAACTAGGCCCGATAGCTTTCTTGTTTACTTGGTGGCAGGAAACACAATTTCCTTTTCCATTGAATATTTCCTCACCTAATGCCGCCGGAGTTTGAGCTATTTCTTCAGTAGTTGTAGGGTATAAAGGTTCTACTACTTTTGATTCCTCTTTTTTACAAGAAGCTAAAGCTAAAATGGCGAATATATACAATGTCTTTTTCATGGTTTTTAAGTTTAGAATTACGGTGTAATTTACAAAAAATTTACCATTCAATGTAATAGGGAGGAACAACATTATTTAAAGTACAATAAACAATCATTTGAATACGATGATGTATTGGTGGAACCGATATTATTGTGAAAATCTGTGAATGCCTTTTAAATCTGTAAAAAGTATATTTCTAATTTAAACTATTAGGGTTTGTGTTTGATGATGTTTTTACAAACATCATCAAACTACTTTTTTAACGTTGAAATAAGTTTCTTTTTTGGAAAAATGTTTTACCATCCTTTTTGTAGAATTAATAATTTTTAAAAGCACCTACCTTTTAAAAATTTATATTTTCTTTTAGATGATGCAATTGAGCTGAAAAATCATTTCTTTTGCTTGGTTTGTAACACTATTTATCGTGTGACATTAGTTTAGAAATATTATTTCCATAGGTTTTTTAATTTTGTCTCATCCTAAATCATCAAACATAAATAATTAATTTAAAATTTTTGAGGTAGCTTTTGCAAATGCAAAAAATTAAATATTATCTTAGAAAAGTGCTCTTAAATTTTGTAATTACTTTAACTGTTTAAAACACTTTGTACCAATTGCTTTTCTTAAATTTACATTATGGATGTACAAGAAGTTATCGCTTATATTTTACTAGGAGTTTCACTTGCTTTTCTTGTAAAAAAATTCTTTTTTAAGAAGAAAAAATCAGGAAAGGATTGTGGTACGGACGACTGTGGTTGCCATTAACCTAGTGCCACATCTAGCATCATCATAATAATAAATCCTCCCACAAATCCTAATGTCGCAATATCAGTATTTTTATCTTGTTGCGTTTCTGGAATTACCTCTTCTACCACTACAAATATCATAGCGCCTGCGGCAAAAGCCAAAGCGTAAGGTAAAATAGGCGTAAAAAATGTCACTGCAAAAGCGCCTAGGACCGCCGCTATAGGTTCCACAATTGCTGATGATTGTCCGTACATAAAACTCTTCCATCTGCTCATTCCCATTCGTCGTAGCGGCATTGCAACTGCGATTCCTTCAGGAAAATTTTGAATTCCAATGCCCATTGCTAGCGTTACAGCTCCAGCAATTGAAGCTTCTGGAATTCCAGCAGCCACACCTCCAAAAAGCACTCCAACGGCCAAACCTTCTGGGATATTATGCAACGTAATGGCAGAAACTAATAATGTTGTACGTTGCCATGGCGATTTAATTCCCTCGCTGACTTTAAAATTGATATGTATGTGTGGCAATACTTTGTCAATCCCAAAAATGAAAAGTGCTCCTAAAAAAAATCCGATTGCTGCAGGCATTACTTTCGCAAAACCTTCGCCGCCTGTCATTTCTATGGCTGGAGCCAATAAACTCCAGAAACTGGCAGCAACCATAACTCCTCCTGTAAAACCAAGCATTCCGTCAAGGACCGTTCGATTCATGGTTTTGAATAAAAACACAAATGATGCACCAAGCGCGGTTAGAAACCAAGTGAACAAGCTCGCATATAGAGCAGCTAAAATGGGATCAATACTTGAAAAATAATCGATAATGGATTGAAACATAATTATTGTATATAAATATTACTAGCTATTTTATTTGAAATCGTAATCTCCTTTAATCCAACTCGAATTCTAAAAGAATTATCGAAACTTTCCTTTTCTATAATCTCAATTAGTGAACCTAAGGCAATTTCTTGCTTGTCTAAGTACTTTAAAAACTCAGATGACGTGTCTTTTACACCTACGCAAATTCCAGTTTGCTTTTTTTCAAGTTCAGAAAGTAATCGTTTCTCCATTTTTACTATTCTCCCATTTGCATCCGGAATGGGATCACCATGCGGATCTTCCGTAGGATTTCCTAAAAAATCATCGAGTTTATTAATTAATTTCTCTGATTTTATGTGTTCTAATTGTTCTGCAACATCATGTACCTCGTCCCAAGAAAAATCTAGTTTTTCGACTAAAAAACATTCCCAGAGGCGATGTTTTCTAACAATCATTTTAGCGGCTAGTCTTCCAGATTCTGTCAGTGAAACGCCTTGATATTTTATATAATTAATTAAATCTTTCTCTGCTAATTTTTTTAACATATCTGTTACTGATGAGGCTTTCGTATCCATTTTTTCGGCGATCGAATTAGTGCTGACCGCAGTTTCTGAAATTACTGTAAGATGATATATAGTTTTGAGATAATTCTCTTCTGAGTAAGTCATGTGATTTATGATTTTTAATTTTTGTCGCGAAGTTTCGGGATTCATTTCTGATTATTTTTTAGCCCGGATAGTAGTAAAAATCCTTTTTAAATTTGCGTCCTTTAGCAAATTCAAAAAGATTGTAACGGATAGCTGGATAAAGCTCCAAGAAAATTAATTTTTTACAATTAACAATGGAATAGAGATTTTATGTCTCAATTTATCGACAGTAGTTCCAAAAATTAAATCTTTAAATCCGGTGTGGCCGTGTGTTCCCATAACCAATATATCAAAATTTTCTTTGTTAATAATTGTTGGAATTGTTTTCGCTGGATCTCCAAAACCTAGTTTTGTATTAACCGTAAATCCTTTTTCTGTCAACATTTCTTTGTATTCGTTTAATAATTTCGCGTCAATTAATGTCTCATGATCATCTACTTTTTCACCGTGAATCATTGCTCCAACTGTTTCTACAATATGAATTAAGGTATATTCAGCGGCTTTACCGCCTAACTCAAAAGCAGTATTTAACGCGACTTCGTCTGAGTCTGAAAAATCTACAGTAACAGCGATATTTTTTTGTGTAAAAGTTCCCGATTCAGAAAATTTTAATTTTAAATTATGAGGTGAGTGATTTTGAATATCGATTTTAGTCTTAGAAACAAAAGGTTTAAATATAATATACAATAGCAAAACTAGAAAAGCGAATGCCAGCGGAACAACGGTTAACCATAAGACAATGGGGTTTTCAGAAATTTCTAACCAACCCTTTATTTCATCATAAACTAACTTGGCGTTTAGAGATACAATAATTAACGCTACCGTCCAACCGGCAATTTGGGTAGTGCGACTGATATGAAATCCTTTCATTTTAGATTTATCACTTACAAAATGAATCAACGGAATAATAGCAAATCCTAATTGTAAACTTAAAATTACTTGGCTCAAAATCAGCAATTTTCCCGTAACTCCTTCACCAAAAATACTAATAACAATCACAGCGGGAATAATAGCAATTAATCGCGTTATAATGCGTCGCACCCACGGTTGTATTCGTAAATTAAGATAGCCTTCCATGATAATTTGGCCTGCTAATGTTCCGGTAACTGTGGAACTTTGACCAGCAGCTATTAAGGCAACTGCAAATAAAATGGGTGCCCATTGCGTTCCTAAAATAGGTGCTAAAAACTTGTGTGCGTCTTGAATTTCGGCAACTTCGTACATTCCGCTTTTATAAAATGTGGCTGCTGCCAATATTAAAATAGCAGCATTTACAAAAAATGCCAAATTCAAAGCAATGGTCGAATCAATAAAATTATATTTTATAGCTTGCTTAATTCCTTTGGGCGTTCGATCAAATTTTCTAGTTTGCACCAGTGAGGAATGTAAGTATAAATTGTGCGGCATTACGGTTGCACCAATAATTCCAATAGCAATATACAACGCAGCTTCATTGGGCATAGAAGGAATTAAGCCGTACAAAACTTTATCTAATTCTGGCTGGGCGAAGAACATTTCGAAAATAAATGAAACTCCAATTATCAATACTAAAACGATGATAAATGCCTCCATTTTTCGAATTCCTTTATTGATCAAAAACAATAGTAGAAAAGTATCTAAAACTGTAATTATTACGCCTTCAATTAATGGAATATCAAACAATAAATTAATACCAATTGCCATTCCTAGTACCTCCGCAAGATCACAAGCCGCAATAGCAACTTCGGCGAGAAAATAAAGAATATAATTGATAAATTTAGAGTAAGTAGCTCGAGAAGCTTGCGCTAAATCGAGTTGGGTTACAATTCCTAAACGCGCACTAAAACTTTGAAGTAACAGTGCCATGATGTTACTCATTAATAAAACCCATAGTAAAGCATAGCCAAACTGGCTTCCGCCAGCAATGTCTGTTGCCCAATTTCCAGGATCCATATAGCCCACACTTATTAAATAGGCAGGACCAAAAAAGGCAAGAATCTTTCTAAAAACTGATTTTTTATTTTCTGTTGAGACCGACTCGTGAACCTCTTCTAATGATTTACCCATTTTTAACTATTTACAGCAAATATAAATATGTTTTTTTGTTTTATCCAATATAATTTTTAGATTTGTCTAAATTATAAATATATTCACATCTAAAAATTAAATATTGAAAAATCTATTACTGCTTTTTTGCACACTATTCAGCATCATGATGACTGGTCAAACTACACTAAAAGGAAACGTTTCTGCTGATGGAATGCCTTTGCCATTAGCAAATGTTGTTATTAAAACCTTGAAAAAATCCACAGTCAGCGACTCAGAAGGGAATTTTGAGATTATAAATTTTTCAAAAGGAACCTATGAAATTCAAGTTTCCTATACTGGTTTTAGAACAAAGACACGAATTTTCACGGTTAGCGATAGCACTGATGTCTACTTGAATTTTGAACTTCAGGAAAATAACACTTTAGATGAAGTGGTAATTACTGGAACTTTAAAAGCAGTATCGCGTTTAGAAAGTCCTGTTCCTGTTGAAGTTTACAAACCTATTTTCTTTAAGAAAAATCCAACTGCAAATATTTTTGAAGCCTTGCAAAACGTGAATGGTGTACGTCCGCAACTGAACTGTAATGTTTGTAACACAGGAGACATTCACATCAATGGTCTTGAAGGTCCTTATACTTTAGTTTTAATTGATGGAATGCCTATTGTAAGTGGACTTTCAACGGTTTATGGACTTTCAGGAATTCCTAATTCTTTATTGGAACGCATCGAAATTGTGAAAGGTCCAGCTTCTTCTTTATACGGAAGTGAAGCCGTGGGTGGTTTAATAAATATCATCACTAAGAATCCGAAAAATGCTCCTCTTTTTTCTGCTGATTCATTTTTAACGGATTGGGGCGAACTCAACGTTGACGTAGGTTTTAAAGCAAATGTGACTAAAGACATCTCGATGTTAACTGGAATTAATTACTTTAACTACAGCAATCCTATTGACAACAACAATGATAATTTTACTGATTTAACCTTACAAGATCGAATCTCTGTTTTCCAGAAATGGAATTTTAATCAAAAAAACAATAAGCAATTCTCCTTAGCAGGACGCTATTTTTATGAAGATCGTTGGGGCGGTGAAATGCAGTGGGAGAAAAAATACCGTGGCGGAAACGAAGTATATGGCGAGAGCATCTACACCAAACGTTGGGAATTATTAGGGGCTTATGAATTGCCTATCGCTGAGAAAATGTTATTCTCTTTTTCGTATACGGATCACGACCAAAACTCGGTTTATGGAGATATTCCGTATTTAGCAAAACAGCGCATTGGTTTTGGACAACTAACTTGGGACAAAAAACTAAACAATCACGATTTACTTTTTGGAACAGCTTTGCGCTACCAATATTACGATGATAATACGACTGCGACCGTAAAGGAGGACATCAACTGGATTCCAAGTTTATTTGTGCAAGATGAAATAGCCTTTAATGAAAATCATAAAGTACTTCTTGGTGCTCGTTACGATTACAACCGCAACCACGGTTCTATTTTTACTCCGAGATTAGCTTATAAATGGAAACTGAATGACAATAATATTTTGCGCTTCAATACGGGAACTGGCTTTAGAATTGTAAATTTATTTACTGAAGAACATGCTGCTTTAACAGGTTCTCGTGATGTAATTGTGCTTGAAGAATTAAAGCCAGAGCGCTCGTTTAATGTTAACTTGAACTATTTGACAAAACTTTACGCTCAAAATGGAACTTTTATAGGAATTGAAACAACCGCTTGGTATACTCGATTTAGCAACTCTATTATTCCTGATTACGACACAAATCCTAACCAAATTATTTATAAAAATTTAGATGGCCACGCAGTTACTAAAGGAATTAGTTCTAACGTTGACTTTGTATTCACTAATGGTTTGAAAATGATTTTGGGAGCTACTTTTATGGATGTTTCCAAGACAGAAAACAACATTACCACTAAGCAAATCTTAACAGAACAGTTCTCAGGAACTTGGGCGATTTCGTATAGAATCAATAAATTATTCTTAGACCTAGATTATACTGGAAATATTTATGGACCGATGCGCTTGCCAACTTTAGGTCCTTTAGATCCAAGAAAAGATTACTCTCCAACGTGGAGCATTCAGAATATCCAATTTACTTTTAATAAGTTCAAGAAAATCGAAATTTATACAGGAGTGAAAAACCTTTTAAACTGGACGCCAAACAAAGGAAATCCATTTATTATTGCAAGAGCAAATGATCCATTTGATAAAAATGTACAATATGACGCGACTGGAAATGTGCAAGCCACCGCTGATAATCCATACGGCTTAACTTTTGATCCAAGTTATGTTTATGGTCCAAACCAAGGAATTAGAACTTTTCTAGGATTGCGATACACGTTGAAATAATGAAAAAAATACTTTACATATTTGTATTGTTTCTTTGGACAATTCCTTCGGGTTTTGCTCAATTGAAATTAAACACTTTTGAGCAAGCAGAACAATTATCAAAGGCAAATCCAAAACCTATTGTTGTATTTACGCATACGAATTGGTGCAAATATTGTAAAATAATGGAAAATACGACTTTTAAAGATTCTACAATTATTGCAGCGCTAAATGAGTATTTCTATTTCATCTCATTTGATGCTGAAACTAAGCGAGACATTGTTTTCAATGATCACACTTTTAAATTTCAACCCAATGGAACAAATACTGGAATTCATGATTTAGCAATAGTTTTAGCTACAAGTGATAATCAAGTTGTTTATCCTAGTTTGACCATTTTAGATAAAGAAAAAATTATAATATTTCAGCAGCATTCCCTTATTTCGGCGAAAGCCTTACTGCTAATCCTTGATAAAGTGCAATAATTATAACTCCGCAAAAACAAAGAATAATATTTAATAAAGGAGTGATCATTATTGTCAATTGTTAAAAACTTTGTGAAATGATCACTTTAAACTATTTTAATATTGAGATTAATAGATATTGGATATATCGGTTTTTAAATGCCGCAGTCCCTAGCTAATTGAAATATTTCAAGTTGTAAAAACATAATTAACTGATTTTTAACATAAAAGCTACTAAGATTAAAACTAAACAGTGGTTAAACTTTTACAAACAATGATTAGTTCGATTTACAAACCTTGTATTTTTATAAAAAATTACAATTATGAAAACAAAGAAAATTTTATCGTCGGCAATTTTAGCAATTGCGCTTTTCACAGGTATTAACTCATTTGCACAAAACGTAGTGGAAGTAGCGGTGGGTTCTCCAGACCATACCACATTAGTAGCTGCAGTAAAAGCTGCTGGTTTAGTAGAAACTTTATCTGGTACAGGACCTTTTACTGTTTTTGCTCCAACTAACGCTGCATTTGATAAATTACCAACGGGCACAGTAGCGAGCTTACTAGAACCAGCGAACATGAAAATGTTACAAGGTATTTTAACTTATCACGTAGTTGCTGGAAAATTAGATAGCAAAGCGGTTGTTGCAGCTATCAAAGCTGGAAAAGGTAAAGCGGTTTTGACAACCGTTCAAGGAGGAAAGATCACGGCTTCACTTAAAGGAAGCGATGTAATCATTACTGATGAAAAAGGAGGGATGTCAAAAGTAACTGCAGTTGATTTAGATGCTTCAAATGGAATAATCCATGTAGTAGATACGGTTTTGATGCACAAATAATAGTTGTTAAATTAAGTAAATTGTTTGTTAACCACGCGAAAGCGTGGTTTTTTTATGTCAAAATCATCTACAAAAAATTATATTTGCAATGTGAAACACTATAATTATATTTTTACTGGCGCAGGACTATCCGCTTTGATGACCGTTTACAAAATGATTCAGTCTGGTACATTTGTTGACCAAAGTATTTTACTAATTGATGAAAATACTAAAAAGGAAAATGATAGAACTTGGTGTTTCTGGAAGACAACTGATTCTATTTGGGAAAACAGTATTTCTAAAAAGTGGGATTCCGCTTTGTTTGCTAATGCTACTTTTAGTCGGGATCTTGATTTAAAGCCATACCATTACAATATGGTAAAAGGATTAGATTTTTACAATCAAGTATTTGAGTTGATTGCAAAGCAAGCTAATATTACATTTTTAAATGAGAAAGTGCTTGACATCAATGAGCTGGAAAATCACGTATTTGTAGCAACGCCATTCGAAAATTTCACTTGCGATAAAGTAATTAATAGTATTTATCGAAAATCAGAAGTAGAGAATCAAACTAAATATCCACTTTTGCAACAACATTTTATAGGGTGGTTTATAAAAAGCAAAGAAGCCGTTTTTAATCCTGAAAGAGTGACTTTCATGGATTTCTCTGTAGCGCAAAAGGGAAATACTCGTTTTATGTATATTTTACCTACCTCTGTAAATGAAGCATTACTGGAATACACCTTATTTTCTGAAAAATTGTTGAAAAAAGAGGAATATGAGCAGGAAATTATTCTTTACATGAAAAGACTAGGAATTACAGATTATGAAATCGTTGATAAAGAACAAGGAAGTATTCCGATGACTTGTTATCCTTTTTGGAAAAAAAATACAAAAAAAGTTTTAAATATAGGAACGTCAGGTGGTTGGACTAAAGCTAGTACAGGCTATACTTTTAAGAGTTCTGATAAAAAATCTACAGACTTGGTAACATTTTTACAAAAAGAGACTGATTTTAGAAAATTCTATAATAAAACAAAATTTTGGTTTTACGATTTACTTCTTTTAGATGTTTTATATCAAAAAAACGAGTTGGGGGCTCTGATATTTTCCTCTTTATTTAAAAAAGGAAATCCAGATTTAATCTTTAAGTTTTTAGATGAAGAAACCTCTTTTTGGGAGGATTTTCAAGTGATTTGGAAATGTCCTAAGAAACCATTTTTACGAGCCATTTTTAATTCGGTGATTCGAGCAATAAAATAGCAATCAAACAATAACAAAACTTTATAATACAAACAAGAGAGTTCTTTCTAAACTTTGTAACTTTGCTATATAAAATTAATATTTAAAATACAACGATATGTATCCAGAAGAAATGGTAAAACCAATGCAGGCAGAATTGACGTCAGCAGGTTTTCAAGATTTACATAGTGCTGAGGCCGTAGATAATGCAATTAAAGCAGAGGGAACAACACTAGTTATTGTTAATTCGGTTTGTGGTTGTGCAGCAAGAAATGCACGTCCAGGAGCAAAAATGAGTTTAGAAGGTGCTAAAAAACCAGATCATTTAATCACAGTTTTTGCAGGTGTAGATAAAGAAGCAGTTGATGCTGCGAGACAACATATGTTTCCTTTTCCTCCATCTTCTCCAGCTATGGCATTATTCAAAAACGGTGAATTAGTTCATATGTTAGAGCGCCATCACATTGAAGGTCGCCCAGCTGAAATGATCGCTGAAAACTTGAAAGATGCTTTCAACGAGTATTGCTAAATCAATAAAAAATCAAACTAAAACCACGTTCATTCGTGGTTTTTTTATTTGGTTCTATTTTTAGCTCGCGATTTTGCCTTGCTAAAGCCGGTGTTACGCTTAATTTTTTTAAAGAAGTCTGTAAAAAGATGTTATTCCTATAGTAGCTTTATAGCTTTTCCTATCAATGATAAATTAACTACATTAACAATTTGTTTTTTAGTTTGTTTAAAGGATTATTTACTAGTATTTGTTATCACAACTGAAACTATAAAAATAAAATAATTGCGATCGTTATATTCCTTATACCAATTCCAAAGCCTAATTAAGCATACTGCAAACATGCAACGCGTAAATCGAAGTTTTGAATAAACCATTAAATCTAAAATTGCATTTACTACCCTCAAAAAATAGCAAAAATTATATAGCTTACTCGTGTAAAAAGTAACTTATTCCTTGTAATAAGTTTATCTTTGAAACATTAACACCCGTTGTAATGAAACAAGTTATTTCTGTAGATTTTTACTTTCATAATTTAAATCACATTCCAATTATTGACGTCAGGTCACCAGGAGAGTTTTGCAAAGGACATATTCCAAATGCTATTAATGTCGCGTTATTTACAGATCAAGAGCGGGCGGTAGTAGGAACTGCTTATAAAAAAGAATCTAAAGAAAGCGCATTTGCAATTGGTTACGATTTTGTAAAACCTAAACTAAATGATTTTGTAACCAAATCTGTTGCTATTGCTCCTAATAAGGAAGCAGTAATACAATGCTGGCGTGGAGGAATGAGAAGTAATGCTTTTGCAGATCACCTTATTGCAAATGGATTTGAAAAGGTATACGTAATTGAAAATGGATACAAAGCTTTTAGAAATTATGTGTTACAATTTTTTGAAAAGTCAGTAAATTTGAAAGTTTTGGGTGGTTACACTGGCTCGGGCAAGACAGATATACTTTTTTGTTTACAAAAGAATGGACAACAAGTTATAGACTTAGAAGGATTAGCTAATCACAGAGGTTCGGCATTTGGTGGTATAGACCAACAACCTCAGCCAACAACGGAACAATTTGAAAACAATTTGTTTTCAGTGATTCAAAAATTAAACGGCAACTTACCTATTTGGATTGAAGATGAAAGTAGATTAATTGGGCAAGTATCCATTCCAGACGCTTTTTATTGCAACATGAGAAATATGCCACTATATTTTTTAGATGTTCCGCTCCAAGAAAGAGCAAAACTACTAGTTCAGATGTATTCCCGTTTAAATCCTGAGCAATTAGCACTTGCTATCACCCGAATCACAAAAAGACTTGGGTATGACAATGCCAAATTTGCTTTGGAAGCTCTTGATAATAAAAACTATTATAAAGTAGTAGAAATTGCACTTCAATATTACGATAAGTGCTATCTAAAAGGGTTGCAAGCCCGGCAACAAGCACAAATTCAAGAATTTAACATACCTATTATAAATGCTGAAAAAACAGCAAAATTTTTAATAAATCTATCAATTATCTAAATGAATAACGATATTAAATTAACAAGTTTCAGTCACGGCGCAGGTTGCGGATGCAAATTATCACCAAAAGTATTAACTACCATCCTACAATCTACTGCACCCAAAATAGAAGATATAAAATTACTAGTGGGTAACGACACTAGAGATGATGCCGCTATTTACGACATCGGTAATGGAATAGGAATAATAAGCACAACCGATTTTTTTTTACCTATTGTTGATGATCCTTTCACTTTTGGACAAATTGCTGCTACAAATGCTTTAAGCGATGTATATGCTATGGGAGGAAAACCGGTGATGGCAATAGCAATTCTAGGATGGCCAATTGATAAATTAGCCCCGGAAATCGCTGCACAAGTAATGGAGGGAGGCAGGAAAGCTTGCTTTGATGCTGGTATAATACTCGCTGGCGGTCATAGCATTGATAATCCAGAACCTATATTTGGGCTGGCGGTCACAGGAACTGTAGCAATAGATAATATAAAACGAAATGACAAAGCTAAGCAAGGAAGCATCCTTTACTTAACGAAACCATTAGGCGTTGGAATTTTAGCAACTGCACAAAAGAAAGGCCTTCTAAAAGACGAACATGCAGCTATTGCTGCTAACTCAATGATCATTTTAAATGATGTTGGTCTAGAACTATCAAAAATTGATGAAGTCACTGCATTAACCGATGTAACTGGATTTGGACTCATGGGCCATTTACTTGAAGTGTGTGAAGGAAGCAATGTATCTGCTACGATTAATTATAGCAAAGTGCCTGTTTTCCGCGAAATAAATGACTATATCGATAAAAAATGCGTTCCAGGAGGCACACTAAGAAACTGGGATAGTTACGGTCATAAACTTAATATTGAAAATGAAAAGCAAAGACATATCTTATGTGATCCACAAACGAGTGGAGGTTTATTGATTGCTGTCACAAAAGAAGCTTCCCACAAAGTAGAAGCATTGTTAAGAAGCAAAGGGCTTTATGCTGAACCAATAGGTGAATTAATAGAAAAAGCAGCAATTTCAATATATATTAAATAAAACTGAAAAAGAATCGTACAGACAAAAACTGCTACAGCGTTATTATCTTTTAAGCCAAATAGCTGAATTAAACTATTAGGCCAATTGAAAAATTATAATTTAAAACCACGTTTTGGCGTGGTTTTTTTTAAATGTCTATCCGATATTTGTACCAAAATACAACTTTATACTTTAACCATTTGTACTTTCAATCAGTTTTAAATAAGACCATTGTAATTAATTTTGCTTGTTGAAGAAATGGCAATAATAAACAACTTGATGTTGCTAAGGGATAGTGCCATTTATTATTTCTTTATTAAAACAATACTATGTGATGGGATTTAACTTGCTCTCCCTACAATAGTAGCTTCGGGAATTTCGATTAACTTTCCACTTTTCACATCAAAAAGATAGCCATAAACTGGAATATGTGTAGGAACTAACGCATGGTCTTTAATTCTTCTAACATCCTCAATAATACTTTCTGCCTGATTACTAATCGTTAAAAAAGAAATGTTTTTTGCTTCTTGGGAACCGCCTTCTTCCGTAATATTTCTCCATCCATTAGCATCAACGGTAGCTGTAGAAAGGCTTGTCGCTAGTAAATCTCTTACGATCTCGTCTGTAAAAGTTTCCATTCCACAATCAGTGTGGTGAATCACAAACCATTCAGCAGTTCCTAATAATTTATAGGAAATAATCAATGAACGAATCGCATCATCACTGGCTCTTCCTCCTGCATTCCGAATAACGTGTGCATCACCTTCTGAAAGTCCAGCATACTTTGCAGGGTCCAAGCGGGCATCCATACATGTTAGAATTGCGAATTTCCTTCCTGGAGGCATTGGCAAGTTTGCTTTTTCACCAAAGCTTTCCGAATAATTTTGATTTGCAACCAAAACTTGCTCATGAACAATACTGTTCTCTTTTTGTAATAAATTTTCTTTACTCATTTAAATTTAGTTTTTGGATCTCTAGTAAAAGAAATCAGATGATAATTTTAGTTTGTTTAAAATATTTTTTTAAATACTCTATTAAACCTATAGGCAAAGATAATTATTTATAAATACAACGGAGAATCTCGAGGTTTTTATTTGACCACAAAAAGAATCTTTACTAACCATTTACTTTCGTAATTTTTATTTGGAGCTATTTACTTCGTCAGTTTCCTGCGCTCGAGTACAGCTTTTCGTTTCAATCTTTTCTTCGCTAAGAAACCTTAAAATAAAAATATTTTTAATGATACCGATTCTAAAAAGAATAGAAAATTTAATATGAATAGTTATGGTACACAAATGGATGTGGTTTAAACACCTAACAATATACTATTTAAAAATAGTAAGAGGTACATGAAATTTAGTTAAACAGTACAAAAATGCCCCCCTTTGGTTGTTTATTTTTGTTATTTTGAGGATATTAAAAGAAACTATTTATTACTATCAACTTGGAATAAATATTTTAAAATATACTAACATAATGGATATATTAATCAGTCCAATTGCTAACTTAACATTAACTCCATTAATGCTTTAAGTATTCATTGTTTATTTGATAATTCTTTACCTAATTAATTTACTTCTTACCAAAAACTTTAATAAAGATTGGTTGAAGAAAAGGATTGACTTAAAAAAGCCTATTTCAGAAATAACTGAAGAGGAAATAAAAACATTTTGTGGCATGCAACTTATCACAAAGTTTGCCATTGGTACGGTAACCTTTTTTATAGGAATAGGATTATGTAGTAGAAGGAAAGTTACGAGTAAAATTGCTAACAATGAATTACCATATACTTATTAATTAACTTTTAGCGATGGACAAACAAAAGAAATTTTTTTAAGCGGCTTAAACGGTTTTTACTATTTTTACGTCGAAAAAGGAAGTAAAATGTAAAAATAGCTCCGGTAAGCGCAATCAAATTAGTGAAAATAATCAATAATAAAGTCCCGCATTATAGAATGCTCAAAATTTGTTAAACAATCAGAGATTCTTCAATGCTCAAAATGACAAGCTAAACGTAGTAAATTGCATCAATTGTATCTTAAAATAACGCACCAAATTGTCATTCTGACGAAGGAAGAATCTCCATAAAATGCTCAACAAATAGAAATCCGTGATGCCTTACAATGACAAACTAAACGCAAAAAACAATAACCTAAATCATAACACTACTTAGGCTCAAATTGTCACTCAGAAGAAGTAAGAGTCTTCATAAATTGCTCATCAAGCAGAGATTGCTCCGCTGGTTCGCTAACACTCAGGTCTTCGTTCCCCAAAATGACAAAACAACCACAAAATAATCCCATAACTACAAATATCTTAGCCCTTATTACTTCACAGAAATATATTTTCATAGGAGTTCAGTGAACTTTGTTTACAGTGGCATCCTCTTGTTGCAGCGCTAGCGAAAACAAGAGATATATTTATAAAGTAGATGAAGCTCCTCTATTTTAAATCATTGATAAACTTTGCGAACTTTGCGGTCAAATTATCTACTTTTGCAAAAAATATATTTCTCAACTTAAACTGTTTATAGCATGCAACTGTATAACACCTTAAGCGCAGAAGAAAGAGCCATCATGATTGATGATGCTGGAAAACAAAGACTTACTTTGTCTTTCTATGCTTATGCGCAAATTCAAAATCCAACTCAATTTCGTAATGATTTATTTCTAGCGTGGAATCCATTAGGAGTTCTGGGCCGGATTTATGTCGCTAATGAAGGGATAAATGCCCAACTTTCACTTCCGGCTGATAATTTCTATGCGTTTAAAGACACTATAGAAGCGTACCATTTCATGAAAGGAATTCGTTTGAATATTGCCGTAGAACAGGATGATCACTCCTTCTTGAAACTCACCGTAAAAGTTCGTGACAAGATTGTTGCCGATGGTTTGGTAGATGAAACTTTTGATGTAACTAATATTGGAATTCATCTCAAAGCACAAGAATTCAATGACTTATTAGAAGATCCAAACACTATTGTAGTCGATATGCGCAATCATTACGAGAGCGAAATCGGTCATTTTACAAAAGCTATAAAAACAGATGTTGACACTTTTCGCGAAAGCTTGCCTATAATCGAAGAGCAATTAGCGCAACATAAGCAAGACAAAAAATTATTGATGTACTGCACGGGAGGAATTCGGTGCGAGAAAGCAAGTGCTTACTTTAAACACAAAGGTTTTGAAAACGTATACCAATTGGAAGGCGGGATCATTGAATATACACGCCAAGTAAAAGAGCAAGGATTAGAAAGTAAATTCATTGGAAAAAACTTTGTATTCGATCACCGCTTGGGAGAAAGAATTACTGATGACATTGTATCGCAATGCCATCAATGCGGAAAACCGTGTGATGTACATACCAATTGTGCAAATGAAGGTTGCCACTTACTTTTTATTCAATGTGAAGAATGTGCATCAGCAATGGAAGGCTGTTGTTCCTCTGCCTGTGTAGATGTAATTCACTTGCCTGAAGAGGAACAAAAAGTGGTAAGAAGAGGAATTAAAAACGGTAATATGATTTTCAAAAAAGGAAAATCAGATGTGTTGACATTTAAGAATAATCATGATCCATTAGCTGCGATTCCCAATCTTTCGGAATTAGCAGAAACAAAAACGGCTCGCAGAGTGGCTACTGTTTTAAAAAAAGAAGTAAAACTTAAAAAACAATACATTGGAAAAGGAACTCACTTTTTTCCAAAACCAAGCGTCGCTCAATTTTTTATTGAAGAAGGGGAAATAAAGATTGGTGATACCATCCTAATAAAAGGAGCAACTACTGGAGAACAGCAAATAATCATCGAAGAAATGTTTGTTAACGACACAGATGCTAAAATTGCGACCTTAGGAGATACCTGTACTTTTAAATTGCCATTTAGAATTCGTTTGTCTGATAAATTATACAAAGTTTTAGATTAAAATTTTTTTTTAAATTATTTCAAATTTACCCACTACACATCAAATTGTAATGGGTTTTTTTAGTATAAATTTATGATGTATTGCCGCTAATAGGCGTTGTTCCATAAAATTAAAAAATACTATCTTTACGACTTAATCGTTTTAAGAACTTAAGTTGTGTTCTTCACAACACTATATATAAAATTATGGCATGTACAAGTTGTTCAACTTCTGATGGTGGTGCACCTAAGGGTTGTAAAAATAATGGGACTTGCGGCACCGATAGCTGCAATAAATTGACTGTTTTCGACTGGCTTTCTAATATGAGTTTGCCTAATGGAGACGCTCCTTTTGACTGCGTTGAAGTACGTTTTAAAAATGGTAGAAAAGAATTTTATCGCAATACGGAGAAACTAACTTTGAGTATGGGAGACATTGTAGCTACTGTTGCTTCTCCGGGTCATGATATAGGGATCGTAACTTTGACTGGCGAATTAGTTAAGATCCAAATGAAGAAAAAAGGAGTCAATCATTTAAGCAATGATGTTCCAAAAATATACAGAAAAGCATCTCAAAAAGACATCGATATTTGGTCTGTTGCTCGTGATAAGGAAGAGCAAATGAAAGTAAGAGCACGTGAATTAGCGATTGCTCAAAAACTAGAAATGAAAATTTCAGATATTGAATTTCAAGGTGATGGATCAAAAGCAACATTTTACTACACCGCTAACGATCGAATTGATTTCCGAGCTTTAATTAAAGATTTTGCCAAGGAATTTAGTACTAGAATTGAAATGAAGCAAGTTGGCTTTCGACAAGAAGCGGCTCGCTTGGGCGGGATTGGTTCCTGTGGAAGAGAATTATGCTGTTCTACCTGGCTGACTGATTTTAGGAGTGTTAATACTTCTGCAGCGCGCTACCAACAACTATCTTTGAATCCACAAAAATTAGCCGGTCAATGTGGAAAGCTAAAATGTTGTCTAAACTATGAGTTAGATACTTATATGGATGCGTTGAAAGATTTTCCAGATTTTGAAACTAGATTAGTTACTGAAAAAGGAGATGCCATTTGCCAAAAACAAGATATCTTTAAAGGATTAATGTGGTTTGCCTATACGAACAATTTTGCAAATTGGCATGTATTAAAAATCGACCAAGTCAAAGAAATTCTAGCTGAAAATAAATTAAAAAATAAAGTTTCGTCACTTGAAGATTTTGCAATAGAAATTGTAGTTGAGGTAGAGAAAAACTTCAACAATGCAATGGGACAAGAGAGTTTAACTCGTTTTGACCAACCTAAAGCAAAGAAAAAATCAACGAAAAAACGAAAAACAGTTGGGGAAAATGCGATTGTAGCCAACAATACTAAGACTGTCAATAATAAAATAACGAGCAATAATAAATCTCCACAAAACAACCGTCCAGCTCCTGCGGAAAATAAACCTGCTGAGCCAAGAAAACCAATAATTATTACGAAGAATGTGGATAAAAAATAGTGCTTTACTCTTTTTGGTGATTATTCTTTTATCATCCTGCGATAAAAAAAGAGTTTTTGACGATTATAAATCAGTTGGAGAATCCTGGAATAAAGACAGTATTGTAAACTTTGATTTGCCGCAGCTTGATTCAACTAAACGGTACAATCTATTTGTAACTTTAAGAGCGAACAATAATTATAAGTACAACAATTTGTTCTTAATTGTGGCACTAGAATTACCCAATGGATTTACAAAAGTAGACACTTTAGAGTATCAAATGGCTGATCCAGATGGTACCTTATTAGGTGATGGTTTTTCGGACATTAAGGAAAGTAAACTTTTTTATAAAGAAAACGTGCGGTTTAGATCAACTTATAAGGTTCATATTAAGCAAGCTGTTAGAGAAAACGGTAAAGTACCAGGCGTGCAGTTCCTAGACGGAATTACTGAAGTAGGATTTAGAATAGAAAAAAAAGAATAATATAGTATTATGGCTATCAAAAAAAACAACAACCAAGCAAAAGGTGCTGAAAAAAATATTGCATATTATCAAAAGAAATTTTGGAAAATATTCTTTATTGGACTTGGAAGTATTGCTTTATTCTTCTTATTTGCTTCCTGGGGTATTTTTGGATCGATGCCTTCATTTGAAGATCTAGAGAATCCCGATTCTAATTTAGCTACCGAAGTTATATCGGCAGACGGTGTAGTAATTGGTAAATATTTCCAAAAAAATAGGTCGCAATTAAAATATTCTGATTTACCTAAAAACTTAGTTCAAGCACTAGTAGCCACCGAAGACGCTCGTTTCTATGAACATTCAGGTATTGATGGACGAGGAACTTTAAGAGCTATTTCTAGTTTAGGCACGAGTGGTGGCGCAAGTACTTTGACACAGCAACTAGCCAAACAATTATTCCATGGTGAAGGTTCTAAATTTTTACCTTTTAGAATTGTGCAAAAAATAAAAGAATGGATTATTGCTATCCGATTAGAAAGACAATACACTAAAAACGAAATTATTGCAATGTATTGCAATGTTTATGATTTTGGAAACAATTCAGTTGGTGTTAGCTCGGCAGCAAAAACATATTTTTCGAAAGAACCAAAGGATTTAACTATTGAGGAATCTGCAATCTTAGTAGGGATGTTTAAAAATTCTGGTTTATATAATCCTATTAGAAATCCGCAGGGTGTAAAAAATCGTCGAAATGTAGTGCTTTCGCAAATGGAAAAAGGTGATATCATTACCGAAGATCAAAAATTAAAATTACAAGATCTACCAATAAAGCTAAACTTCAAGTTAGAAACTCATAAAGACGGAACAGCGACTTATTTTAGAGAATATCTTCGTGATTATATGAAAAAATGGGCAGAAACTAATAAAAAGTCTGATGGTTCTGATTATGATATTTACAAAGATGGTTTAAAAATATATACCACTATTGATTCCCGCATGCAATTACACGCCGAAAAAGCTGTTGAAGCTCACATGGCAAATCTTCAAGAGGAATTTTTTAAACAAGCCAAAGGCAATAAGAACGCCCCATTTGTAAATATTTCTACAGTAGAAACTCAAAGAATTTTAAATCAAGCCATGAAATCTTCTAGTAGATGGGCTGTTATGAAATCAATGGACAAAAGTGACGAAGAGATTATAAAATCATTTAGTGAAAAGACAAAAATGACTGTATTCTCATGGAAAGGGGAAAAAGATACTATTATGACGCCACTAGATTCTATACGTTATTACAAGCATTTTTTACAATCTGGATTGATGGCAATGGAACCGCAAACAGGAAATGTAAAAGCATGGGTTGGCGGTATCAATTATAAGTATTTTCAATACGATCACGTAGGGCAAGGTGCTAGACAAGTAGGATCTACTTTCAAACCATTTGTTTATGCAACAGCTATTGAACAATTGAATATGTCACCTTGCGATTCACTTATTGATGGGCCATTTATGATTCGTAAAGGACGTCATAATGTTACTGAAGATTGGGAGCCTCGAAATTCTGATAATAAATACCGCGGAATGGTAACTTTAAAAAGAGGTTTAGCAAACTCTATAAATACAATCTCAGCAAAGCTTATGGACAAAGTAGGACCTGAAGCTGTTGTAGACTTAGCCCACAAATTAGGAATTAAATCCGAAATTCCATTACAGCCATCAATCGCGTTAGGAGCTGTCGAAATTACGGTTGAGGATATGGTTGCAGCTTACAGTACATTTGCTAATCAAGGAGTTTATATGAAACCTCAATTTATATCAAAAATTGAGGATAAAAGTGGTGTAATCATCTACGAACCAATTCCAGAATCGCATGATGTGCTAAATAAAGATATAGCTTACGCGGTAATAAAGCTACTAGAAGGAGTTACTGAAGGTGGCTCAGGAGATCGTTTAAGAACCACCGGCGGAGGTAATGGTGATAATCGCTGGACAGGTTATCCTTATCAATTTAAGAATCCAATTGCTGGTAAAACAGGAACAACTCAAAATCAATCTGACGGTTGGTTTATGGGGATGGTACCTAATCTTGTTACTGGAGTTTGGGTAGGATGTGAGGATAGATCTGCACGATTTAAAAGTATAACTTACGGTCAAGGAGCAACAGCTGCATTACCTGTGTGGGGATACTTTATGAAACTTTGTTATGAAGATCCTGAATTGAAAGTTTCTAAAGCACCATTTGAAAGACCTACAAATCTATCGATAAAGGTAGATTGTTATGTCGCCAAGAAAGTCGTAGATTCCCTAGATGTTGAGCAAGATACGGGAGAATTCGAATTATAAAATTCCTTTCTTTGGAAGCTTAATCCCGCTATTTATTACAATCTTTTTATGTTTAAACCTTTTAGGATTTAACTACAAAAAGGATTTTCATTGCAAACAAAGTTCACTGAACTCCAATAGAAATATAAAGTTGGTGAAGTAACCAGGGCTAGGGTGTTAGTTTGCTTAACGCAAAAAATGAAATACAGTATTATCAGAAACAATATTATTTTATTAATTTATAATTAGATTATTACAACTCATTTTATGATTAACAAAAAAGTAAATAACGTTCAAGAAGCACTTCAAGGTATTGAAAATGGAATGACGATTATGTTAGGCGGCTTCGGATTATGTGGTATTCCAGAGAACAGTATTGCTGAACTCGTTCAAAAAGAAACAAGAGATCTAACCTGTATTTCTAATAATGCTGGTGTAGATGAATTTGGTCTTGGTTTACTTTTAAAAAAGCACCAAATCAAAAAAATGATTTCTTCATACGTAGGTGAGAATGCCGAGTTTGAACGTCAAATGCTTTCGGGTGAACTTGATGTAGAGCTAACGCCACAGGGAACACTAGCCGAAAAATGTCGCGCTGCACAAGCCGGAATTCCCGCTTTTTTCACCCCTGCTGGCTTTGGGACAGAAGTGGCTGAAGGTAAAGAAACGCGAGAATTTAACGGAAAAATGCATGTAATGGAATTAGCATACAAAGCTGATTTTGCTATTGTGAAAGCCTGGAAAGGCGACGAAGCAGGAAATCTAATTTTTAAAGGAACAGCAAGAAACTTTAATGCTTGCATGGCGGGTGCAGCAAAAATTACGATTGCCGAAGTGGAGCATTTGTTACCTGTAGGTTCACTCGATCCTAATGAAATTCACATTCCGGGGATTATGGTTCAACGCATTTTTAAAGGTGACAACTTTGAAAAAAGAATTGAACAAAGAACAGTAAGAAAAAAGTAATAAGACTTTAGTATTCAACGCGCTGCGGTAAAATTAAGCATTTAATTAAAATATACATTATGTTAACAAAAGAAGACATAGCAAAAAGAATAGCAAAAGAAGTCAAAGACCGCTATTATGTAAATTTAGGAATTGGTATTCCAACATTAGTGGCAAATTTTGTCCCTGATGGAATTGATGTCGAGTTTCAAAGTGAAAATGGTGTCTTAGGGATGGGGCCTTTTCCTTTTGAAGGAGAGGAAGACGCTGATATTATCAATGCTGGAAAACAAACAATTACAACTTTGCCAGGAGCTAGTTTTTTTGATTCTGCTTTTAGTTTTGGAATGATCCGTAGTAAAAAAGTAGATTTAACTATTCTTGGTGCAATGGAAGTTGCTGAAAACGGTGATATTGCCAATTGGAAAATACCAGGTAAAATGGTAAAGGGAATGGGTGGTGCTATGGATTTAGTTGCGTCTGCTGAAAATATTATTGTTGCCATGATGCATGTGAATAGAGCGGGTGAATCAAAAATACTCAAGAGATGTACTTTACCATTAACTGGCGTAGGCTGTGTTAAAAAGGTAGTAACTGAACTTGCAGTTTTAGAGGTTACTACAAAAGGATTTAAGCTGCTAGAGCGTGCTCCGGGCGTTACAGTTGAACAAATTATCGCTGCTACAGAAGCGGAACTAATTATTGAAGGTGAAATTCCAGAGATGGTGATTGCTTGAGGTTAAAATAAATATTCTTGATAAGTGATGTTAAGACAATGGGAATTTTATGCAACTGTTTTCTTATAACTGCCTATTGGTAAATCAAAGCTCACTGCAAAAAGATTATAATGAGTTGAAATGAACAACTAATTTATCAAACTACAATTGATTATTACTAAAAAAACCACAGCTGCACAAATATAAATCTGCGTAGTTGTGGTTAGTGTTTGAAGAGGACTTCGGTTCTAAATTCTTAGTATTTACAAGTTGAAAAATAATCCAAATTGATGGGTGTTCCCAAAAATAGAGCTAATATTGTTATCAACATTATATCCGAAATTGTAACCTATTCCAAGACCTTTCACATTTATTCCAAATCCCATCACAACTTGACCAATATCTACATAGCCTACTTGCAACCAGCCCTTTTTTTGATAGTCTAAATTTAGGCTATTTGTTAGTTCATATTTACCGTTTTGAGTTTGCACAAATAAAACAGAGGGGATCAAATCAAGGTCTTTATTTAATTTAAATTTATATTCGGTGTATGCCGTAAATTCATTATTGTATGGTTTGTCTTGTCCTAAAGATGGGAGAGATACTGATAATTGAAAATCTTTTAATTGATATACAAAGCCGATCTCTAAGCCTAATTTATTTTGATGGTAATTCTCTAGTGATAAGTATGGATCATCCAAATCGACATAATCATTTGGAGAAAATCCATTTTTTAAATCTACATTTTGCTGGTTATAGCTCAACCCAAAACCAACGGATAAAGTTTGCTCTTCAGAAAAATCTACTTTATAAGCAAATGCTTGTTTAATTTGTATTTGTGAAAAACTACCCGTTGCTATCTTAGTAAAAATTGTAGCTGTTGATAATTTATTGGCCAATGGTAGATCGAGAGTAGCTTGTTGCCAGTTCAACGTATTTGCATCTTCTATTTTGTTTGGATTAACTCCAATAACCAGTGACATCCGTGTTTTATTGAGCTCGCCAGCATAAGCAACATTGATACCTAACTTATTTTTTTGTATTAAGCGATTGTTTAATTGATATTGTGCGTTACTCGAAGACATAATTAGTAATACAAGAACGAAGCTATACACTAATTTTTTTGCTATATATTTCATTTAATTTTAATGTTTGATAATTTATAAAGTGCAGCATACCATTGTGTGACGTTGCTCCAATCTAATTAAAGACAAGTCTAACTAACTCTTTATAAATGTGTTCTTTATTGTTTTGATCTTTTCCTTCAAAATATAAATAATAATCTCCTTCAGCTAAGCCACTACCTACCCAATCATTTTTATAATTACTAGTTGTAAAAACTATTTGACCTTTTGAATTATAAATAATCAAAATATAATTACTAAAGGAGGTTATGTTATTGATTAGTAATCGATCATTATGACCATCTCCATTGGGTGAAACTAAATTGTTAAACATTAACTTGTCGTCTAATTTAAATTCAACAGTAATATTTATTTGGATCGTGTCCGAAAGGTTAGGAGAACCATTATCCGTTACTTTGACGTTAAAACTATAAGTCCTTTTGTTATCGGCGTCAATTATACCATCAAAGCTTATGACACCGTCTTTATTTATTGAAAATGGGACATTTTGATTTGAAATTATTTCAAAACTAAGGACGCTGTTTGCGTCAACATCAGTAGCTTCTACTTTTCCAACGATAACCGCGTTATTAGATAATTGCGACAAAACAAAATCTAAAGTATTAGATGTCAAATTTTTAGTTATTACTGGATTTTCATTTACATTGACTGCAAAAACAGTTATCTTCTCTTTTACTTCACCGCCTCTTTGATCGTTACTAATAATTTCAAATTGATAAATTTGTTGCGTTTCAAAATCTAAACTTTTCTTTAAAACTAATTGATCGCCTACTATATCAAAGTTTAAATAATCAGAACCAGCATCAAAAAAACTATATCTACTAGTATCCTTGTCCTGATCTTTTGTTGTTAATGTTCCTATGACTGAACCAGCAGGTAAATTTTCATTAATTTTAGCATTACTTAATGTGATTAAAATGGGTATGTCATTAATGTCATTGATAGCAATATTAAAAGTAGCAAATAGGATCTCGCCTAATGTATTTTCAGCTTTAACACGAATTTTATAAATGTTTTTTGTTTCAAAGTCAAAAATTTCTTTTGTCTTTAAGCTATTTCCTAAAATTTCGAAAAATAAATTGTCATCGCCATCTGTTCCATTTACTAATGTTAAAGTAAAAAGATTCCTATCTTCTTTTAACACAGTAAAATCGCCTACTGCAGTTCCAACAGGCTTATTTTCATCAATAGTCAACTTTGATAAAGTAAAAACTGTTGGTAATTTATCGTCGATTACAGTGATTTCAAAACTTTTTTCTACAACTTCTTTACGATTACTGATCGCTTGAACGCGAATTTTGTAACTGCTTTTCATTTCAAAATCGAAGACGCTTTTTACTCTTAACTTATTTCCTATGATATCAAATGCAGCATTATCAAAACCACCATCACCACTCACTAAAGTAAGGTTAGTAACAGCTCTGTCTTCAATAAGTACATTAAAATCTCCAACAATTGTTCCAGCAGGCTGATTTTCGTCAATTGTTAATTTTGATAAAGTAAAAACAGTTGGTAAGGTTACGGGATAAGCGGGAAACTGTATGGCCACAATCCATTCTTTTACAACACTTTGGTCTTCTGAAAAGACTTTGAACGTAACAGGATTAGTAAAGTCTAAATTATTTGAACCTGACACCTGTTGTGTTTGTCCAATATAAACACTAGCTCCAATGCTATTAGTAAAGGTTGCGTTCAAAGAAGTTACAATTTGACCTGGATTAAGGTAAACCGTTATTTTATTACCATTGATACTTAAATCATTACGCGTAACACCTACAAAGCCCACTTCTAATAGATCTGCACCTTTTTGCAGTGTCTTGTTTGAAAAAATATAAGGCAGAGACAGGTTACCAAGATTTGCATTAGATGTAAAACTTGCGTTAGCAACAACATTTCTAACTACATTATCAGTCGAATCATAAATTTTAAAACTAATTGTTTCGTTATTCAAATTAGAAAATACCGTTAAATAAGCATAGTACTTGTTTTCAGTAGAAACATATATTAAACTTGAAACTCCTCGACACTCCCCGTTTACAAAGGCAGCAACCTTGTCATTCACATTGCCTAATCTAACACCATCAATATTTAAAGATCCAACAAAAGTCATTGTGTATTGAAAATTATTTTCATTCACAGTCCAAGGAGGAGTTTGACTAAATGTGTTAAAACTTATCAGAAACAGTAGAAGAGTACTGTATATATAATTTTTCATATTTTAAATTATAAATTGATTTAAATCTCCAAAACACCCGTAGAGGTGTCGTGGAGTCTAAATTGATTTAATTCTAATTTTTTATTACTTTTTGCGTGATGGTTTCTTCATTGATCGTAATTTGAAGTAAATAAACTCCGGACCCTACATTTGGCTGAATTTTTAATATATTTTCACCTCTAATCACGTTTTGATTTACCTCTAATACTAATTTACCTGATATTGAAAATAGTCGGATGTTAATGCTTTGATCTTTATTAGCATTCGCATTTATAGTTATTTCATTATCAAATGGACTTGGATAGATACTAACAGGATTTATCATGTCTTCTAGTATTAATGGTTTTGCTATAGTTCCTAGAACATCGTTTCCTTTAAAAATAAACTTTTTTGATGTTTTTTTGTTGCTAATTTCATCGCCAATGTAGAATACCAAATCTTCTTCCGTATCTCCATAAACTGTAATAAAACTTAATTTACCATCATTTACAGTTTGATTAACTGTTGATCCTTTTAAAACGCCTTTACTATCATACGCAAACAATTTATTATATCCTGCTGGTAATAAAACCACGGCATTCATATTATCTGGGTACTGCTTAAACTCATCTTTAATGGTTTCCTGACTTGCGTTAATTTCATTTTTAATCTTGCTCGTTTTTGCTAATTTCCGGGTGTTTGCTAAATAACTTGGATATTTAAAAGTTTGTGCTTTACTAGATTTAATCATATATCCTTTGCCTGATTCTAAATAATTGAGTGTTCCGTTCCAGCCAATGAGAGGATCGTAAATAGCAAACAGATTTTGTGATTTGACCACATCACCATCAGTGGCTTCAAAATAGGCTAATGCTTCATTAGTTTGCTGGTTGCCACTTAAAGTATATGGAAGCCAATTCCAATTCTCTTGAATTGGAAAACTCCAATTAGCAACATCTACAGCAGTGCCTTTAATAGTTAAAGGTTGTTCATGTGTCATGAATACTTTGATCATCTTAGAATTATTCAAGCCACCGTAGGTAGAGATAGTTCCTGACCAACCACTATTGGCCGGTAAAGCCTCATTTTTAAAGTAGTTTTCTAAACGTGCTGGTGAATTAGTCAACATGCGATCAGAGGTTTCTAATTTTAGGTCTTTAGTCAAAGCGTTAAGGTTTGAAAAACTAGGATCGTTTACGTTCATTGATATCCAAGTCCATCCTGCATTAAAAGCTATATTTTGCACGACTACAGTAGAATTTTCGAAAATGACAGGTAAACTTAGTTTTCCTAAAATTGCGTTTTCTTGAAAAATAATAGATGACTGTTCGTTCATTACTGCCACTTGAGTTATACCTCGAGAAGCATCCCAAATTTTAAAGTCGATAGGTTCAATACTCGTAGAATTGCTATAAATCGTCAAGAAAGCATAATACTGCTTGTAAGATGAATTATAGATTAACTTAGCTACCCCGCGGGCTTGTCCATTTGAAAATGCAGCTATTCTATCATAATTATCTTCAGAAAAATTCCCATCTACTTTAATTCTACCTACAATATTCATACTGTATTTGTAATTAGCAGGATTTACGGTCCAGTTTGGCTCAGCTGCTAAAACTCGCAATTTGATTTGCATTTTTTCATCGTAACCAAAATCAGTCTTTAAAAAAATACTTTCGAGATATTCAGCTGGAGTCAATTCTTTGTCAATAGTAGCAATAATTATTACTCTACTGTCTGGCGAAATAGTCCCGCTAGTTTTACTTAAAGTCAACCATTTTGGAAGATTACTAATAATGTAAGGCTGTCCCTTTCCTCCTTTATTCAATAATGTAATTTCAAATGATTTTTCTTCGCCAGTTTTTTTAACAATATCGATTACTTCATTGTATCCTTCTGCAAACCAACTTACTTCGTTGCGTTTTACATAGGCTGTCCATGTAATAGGGGATTGTTGCATGTTATTGGCGCTGTCAAACATTTTATCTACTGTAATATCAATAATTTGACCTTCTAAGGAAGCCCAGTCGGTTACCACTGGTTCTAAAATCATTTGATCCTGATTTACAACATTGTTTACCTGAAACTTAATTAATGTTCTTTCCGGTTTAATTGGCGGTACATCTTCAGAATACTTGAGAACACCTGCATTCAAAATAGCATTATCTGGAAATCCAGATTGTCCTTTTTCCACATGAAAATAGCGAGGACCATTTGCGGTTATAGGATCTGGTTGATTCATTTTTGCATACAGCATTAATCCGATACTTTCTGGGCTAATTTCATTAAATCGGTCGCGGGTTATTTGCTCAACATTACGTAACGTATTCCACAGTCGGAACTCGTCTAATTTACCAGTATAAGTACGATCAACAGCTACGGAACCTGTGATATCAGATGATCCACGTGCTCCTAACCAAATCTTGTTTCCAGAGAAACCGCCAATAGTTGCCATTAAATTTGAAGAAACTGAAACAGCATCGACATACGTTCGTAAAGAACCTAATCTGTTGAATAATAATGTTACATGATGCCAGGAGTTGTCCGCCATATTTTGACTGGCTAATTCATACGAATTGCCTTCAGTTTCAAAAGTTAATTTACCGTTAGATTTCAAATTGATAGCCCACTTATTAGAAAGACCATTGGACTGTATTAAATCGCTACCATCACCTTTTCCGTTTGAGAATAGAGTTGCTTCCTGCGAAATACCTGTTTTCATCCAGAATGAAATTGTAGCATCCATTTCTTTAGTTAACTGCACAGAGCCAACTTTATCTAATGTCAAATACTGATCGTTTGTAAATTCATAGGAAGTTCCTTTCGGCTTAATATCCCATACCTCTTTAACAATGGCATGTTTGAATCTTGCTTTATCATTAGCTATCGTTCCTCTGCCTTCGTCCATAGGCCAATAACCAACTAAATTAGCCTCATTTCCGATCAGTTTTGCATACATTTTGGCATAAGCCTCATCTAGATTGATATCTTTACTCCATAGTCGTAAGTCGTGCATGTTTCCAATAAATGTGTTTCCTCCTATATTTAAGGCATTATTGTTTGAAAATTGCGCATTACTCACACCTATACTAGCACCAATTTCTTTGTCGTCTTGATAAATACGAAGCGTACCACTATTGTTTTTATGGGTAAAAGTATAGTGATGAAACAATCCATCGTTTGCAACACCACCACTCACTGTCAAATTACCAAGTGTAAAATAAATAGATCCGTTTAATAATTTAATTGTTACTCCTTCTTTTTGAGAAAGTATAGTAGCTTCATTTGAAGTGGTACTATTTTTCATCCAAAATTCAAAAGCTAGATCTCCACTAGTAATTCTAGGACTATTAATAACCGCTTGATTTGTAGTTCCGTCAAATCGAAGAGATACATTGTTGTCAATTTCTAATTGATTGGTTTGACCTTTGATTTCAATGGTAGAAACTGCCGAATTATAAAAAATAGGTTCGTTAAAACTTACCTTCAAATCTTCTCCTGCTCCTAAAATACCATCAATAGGTAATGGTGTACCAAAGCGCAATGGCGCATTCAAGTCGACTCTACCAGTTGTGATGTCCGAAATAAATTCAGTATCATTTGTACACGTACTTCTAGCGCGAATTTCATATCTTCCATCCGCTAATTTCAAAGCGGCAATGTCAAATGCATAGTTTAATATCGCATCTGTACCTATGAATTTAATATTAGTTTCACTGGCTAAAACAGCTGCATCATAAAAAACTTGTGTGCCATAATAGGTTTGCAGGCGTGTCCAATTAGAAGCTGTAGCCAATCGATATTCTAAATCAATCTTTTTAAAACTAGCAAATTTAGTATTATATCCATTCAGTTTTACTTGTAACGGTTTAGTTGTTCCATCAGTATTATACGCTACTTCTCTATTATAAACCCAGTTGCTCAAAGGCGCGTTTACAAGAACTAATGAACAAGATGGAACGAATTGTGCAGAAATAGTAACTTCGGAACTTACATCTGCTCCATCACAAAGCGATTCTAATCTAATTTTAATATTTTTATAATCATATACATCCGAAATTGATTTCCCTAAGGTCAACTTGTAGGTAATCGCTTTCCCATAAGGCACATTTACTATTGTCCCATTTGGTTCAATATTGATGATGGCATTATCTGGGTTGCTGGTATTGTCAACAACTAATTTGTAATCAGCATTAATACCTGCAGCACTTTGATTCTCTAATATCAATTCAAACTCAGCATTTCTACCTTCGGTAATATTACTTACATCAGCAGCAGTAACTTTCAAAACGGGTACTTCTAGTTTTTGAGTAGCATAACTTAACCGTGCTTTGTCATCATTTACGCAACATTCAATATTACTTGAAAAGGCTTTTTCAAGATCTGATTTTTGAGTTATGATGTTTTGTTTCTGAGCTCTTAATAATGATCTCAAATACTCATTATAATCTCTTGTAGCTTTAGGAGTATTTTTATTGTCTTTTATTGCGTCAATTTCCTTCTGTTTTGCAATTATACTCTTGTCAAAAGCTAATGATGCAGCAATATAATCCTTAAACTTTTTATCACTAAAAAACACCGACTCTTCGGCTCCTTCATACGGGCAGGATGTTCTACCTCCTTGTGTTATAAATATTGGCCCATTTCCATCAAAAGCATTCACAACGTCTACACTTAAAAAGTTGGCTGTGTCATTATCTTTTAAGGTATAGCCAACTGTTGTAGTTTGGGTTGATTCTTCTGTAAGAGAAGAATTAATGTCCTGTTGAAAGACTCCTTTTGTAGAGGTTAAAATACCAGTAGAATTGACTGCAAACCCAATATCTAAACCAAAACTTTCATCAATCGTTAAATTATATGCTAAAGATGTGGTATTAATGATACTAGTTTCTACACTTTGAGAATATTCACCCACACCAGCGTCAAATGAAATATTTTTTTGAAAATACTGATTTAGTAAATCACTTGTTTTTTTAGATTCTGTCAGTTTATCTCTTAGGTTCTTTTCGGCAGTTGGCCCAGCATTTCCCTCTTCAATTTCATTAGTAATAGAAGTGTTAAACTCGTTAAGTACATTAGTTACCTTAGCTTTATAGTCTATGCGGTTATTTTTCGCTAAATACTTATTTAACTCATTGTCCAAAATCAATTTTTTCCACAATCGAATTCTTTCTAGATATTGCGCTTTGCTTAAAGCACCGTCTTTCCCGGGGATTAAAGTGCCATTGTCTATATTAGTAATAAACAATTCATATTCTGGAATTAGAGTTTCTAGAATGTGCTTTTGTGAGTATACAAAAAATGTTTCAGAAGGTTCGTCTACAAAATAAACTGCTTTTTGTTTACTAACGTATAACGGCACATCTGTAGTTCCTAAATTGACATATTCAAAAGAAGCTAATTCTTGTTGCACTCCATTAACGGTCTTCTTAGGTACGGTCGTAGACGGTTTCACATCATCAAATGAACCATAAAATTGATTTTTAGAGTTCCCTATGTATAAATCCCCCATAGAGCCTACAAAGTCAGGGTCATCACTAGTAGAAATGGTTTTACTAAAAGTATAGGTTTTAGTAAGGCTTTTTCCATCTGACGAAGAATGGTTGACGCCTATACCTACATTAATATTATTAAACCCCTCTGATTCAATTATTGGGCCAACAAGACCACCACCAGCAGCAAATTTAACACCTCCCATAATTTTAAAATCAGTTGTAAACCCTTCAGAATTTGCAAATGAATTTTCGGTAGTAAAAGAAATACTTTCTCCTTTTTCGATAGAAGCAAAACTATTAGATCCCGGTGGATCTCTTAAAATAATTTCAGGGATATCCGGAGCAGCAGTTACAAATGTTTGACTTCCATCAGACTTTCCTCCCAATATAATTCCTGTTGGATTATAACCTTCAACATCATAATCTACCTCGTTAATACGGTATTTTAAACTACTCGTAATTGTAAATGGAGGTGCAATCGATGGCAGTCCTCCTTTAAAAGTGTACGTTAATTTACTTTCATTATTTGAATCTACAACTAATTTTCCAGAATCGATCAAAGCTAAATTATTATTTGCGATCAGTTCCCCATCACTAACGGGTACTTTTATCTCAACAGCGGTACCACTATCTTTGTTAGTATAGCGTTCAAAACGGTTTAATACTATTTGATATTCTTTAAATTGCGAATAAACTGGGTTTGTAAAGTCTCCAGTCTCTACATCTGTGCCGTTAACTGTGATTTTTTTATCTGAAGTTTGCTCTGTTACTTGTAACACAGGAGTCGATCTATAAACAAAACTTTTTTCGTAGTGATACGGTTTTCCTTCTAGCTTTTTCTCGAATGAATTGTCGGTATACGTAAAAGTAGGCTTTGTAGTTGCTTCTACTTTTGCGAAATTAAGTGTTTCTGAAGTACCCGCCTTTATCAATGCAATAGACGTATTTTTAGAAATCGTTACATTTTCTGCTTTCAATTCATATTGCAACGGTAATAGCGAAACACGGTATTCTCCCGAAGTTATATTGGTGTTGAACGAAGTTCTTGTATACGGAGTTACCGTAGAGCCAGCGGGTGCATAGCCTAAAGTAAATGCTGCGACTCCAATATTGTTTCGAGTACTAACATCAATAGTTTTTGTATTGCCGCTAACGTCTTTTACAGCTACTGTTTTAAGTCCATCTTCTCCAAAACCAGCTTTTTTAGCGGCCTCAATAGATCCACCAACCACCTTACCTATTACAGTAACTTTTGTATTATCTACAAAAACAACGGCTTCGTTTGAATCTTCAAAAAATTCTTTAGTGGACCCCGTTCCAGCAGGGAATCGTCCATTGTAAGTAAATTCGTGACCGTCTTTTTTTACTGTTATGTAGTGATTACCAATAGGCACACTTATATCAAAATAGCCTGTGTCGTCTGTGACTACTGGCATGCTGTTTTCGTCCAAAACAATAATTCCGTCAATAAAAACATTGGCACCTTGGGTTTTAATACTAGCATATCGATCCAAATAATCGTCTGTAGTATCAGTAGGTGTTCCATTGTTATTCAACCAGTACTGTCCTTTTGAAAATTTCTCACTTCCTTTTGTATAATAATTGTAGCCCTCGTCTAAAATTCCAGGGCCGTTAATCCATGAGGTTCCTTCATTAGTTGGCAATTTGGTATCAACTTCTACATACGAAGGGAACACACCTCTTGTGTTATAGGCAATTTGCCCTTTAAAACTAAAAGAGGAGTTGTCTATAAAGCTAATTTTATTCACTACCTCAGAACCTTGTCCTAAAAATACTAATTGTTGTCCAGGTTCAAATTTATGTTGTCCGTACAAAGGGGTTATGGTAAAAGATTCACCCGTACCGGAATAGGGTATGGCCGTAATCTCATAGTTTCCTTTTGCATCAGTAACTCCTAGAATACCTAGTTGACTGCTCGTTGGGAAATCTCCCGCAGCATTAGCCCAAGTAACGGCAGTAATGGCGTCGCCTAATTTTCCGTGGTTTTTGTTATAATTAAATCCATCTCTAGATAAATCATATGCAAATTGGCCCACTTTTTCATTGGCTCTTAAATACGCTACTAAACGAGAATCATTACCGCTAATGTAACGGGAATAATCCGTACGGATTTGTTGCGCTTCCAAGACCGCTTTCCACACTCTAATTTCATCGTGATAAGCATCTCTTCCACCGCCCACATAGATGTTTTTCCATTGTGTATCAGCACCAGCAATTTTTAAAGTGTTGGTTGCCGTTGGAATGGTAACATTAAAATAGGGAGCTGTATAAGAGGGATCGGTACCTTGCAATTTTGTGTTAACAAGATCTTTGTATGCACTGGATATAGCTCTTCCATTAATTAATAATGTGGGCACTGCACCCTCTTTCATAATTACGGAAAAGTGCATGAAATTAGTGTTGAAGTTCGAAACCGGAATCATTACATCATCCCCCCTACTATTGATAAGTCCAGAAGGGTAATAATTTTCAAGTACGTAATCAGCGGTTCCAATTTTCACTACTATTTTTTTACTAGTAGCTTGCAATTGTACCGAAGCATCAATTGTTTTGTTGTCCAAACTTTTAAGTTGAAACAACTTGATGGCCGTTCCTGCATCATCTGTATAAGCAGATTTTGGTTTTGCCCATGCTTGGTAAGTAACTGCAGTAGTAATTGCCGAATTAAAATTCTCAATTTTTAAATTTGTAGTTGCTGGTATAAGCAAGGAACCTCCTTGATTGACACTTGTTCCAGCTGAACTAGCCATTACTATGACATCTTTTACAGGATTACCTCCTTTATAACTAATGTTTCCTGTCACAACTGCCGTTGGGTTTCTATACCCAAAACCAGTAATATAAGTGGAGTATAAACTTTCGATTTTACTAACGCCCTCAGCTACAATTTTGTACTGAAACAGCACACCACCTTCGGCATAGCGGTCTTCATATTGTGTTACACTAGGAGAAACACTTCCTACAAATTGATAGGGTTTGTCTTGTGCTACATTGTATTCTCTTTTGTAAATTTTAATACTAGTAATTTTGTCAAAATTACTTCTCAAATCCCAACTAATCAATATTTTATCACCAAAATATCCTTTAGAAACATCAAAAGATTCTTCGGCAAATGTAGGAAACAAGTACAGTACATTCCATGGGAAACGAACGTCTACAGGTTGCACTATTCTAGAAGTAGTATTTACATTTTGTCCTAAATAAGGGAGTCCTACCTGAATGGTAAACCCGTTTTTCTGAATGGCCTGAGAGGCAGGAACCACTTTGGCACCCTCGGTATTTTGCGCTCTCAGTCCCGTGGCGATGAGGCCAAGGAATAAAGCTATAATTATTTTTTTCATAATTATAACTTATAATTTTATAATATAATTCACACCGTAATTCACCGGGCGGGTTTCTGAGCCTCCTGTATTTGCAGTGTAACCTGCAATAGGATGGGTATGTGCTCCTGATCCTTCTGTTGTATTTTCAGTTGAAAAACGACCGATCTCACCAGCATACTGATCAGCGCTCTTTATTCCAGCATCATTTCCATGTCCAGATCGGTATTTATGACTATGGTCACCACCAGTTGTTATTAATCCTCCTTTTTCATGATTGTGACTTTTAATGTCATCGCCCTGAGTAGCCTTTAAACCAGGGCCAGCTTGACTATTAACCGGACTTATACCCGTACCTCTTAAAAACATTCCTTGTAAATTAGGAGCGTTATCAGTCCCAAGAAGTATTTTTAATGCTGCTGCAGAAGCATCTAAAGGTAAGGCAGATCCGTTACACAATATCCATCCTACTGGTGCAGTAGTGCCAATGAATGGCATAATAGATCCTGTTGGCACCCCATTACTGGCAGCAATAGCATAGGGTACTTGTTTTAGCTTTTCATCAGAGATGATTGTGGATCCTTCCGAAATTTTTAAAAAAGCTTGAGTATTGGCAATCACGATATTGTTGTTATCACCAGGCTCTAAAACAATAGAAAAAACACCAAAAGCATCTGTAGTAACCGTTTTTGTGTCTTCATAAATTTGAACATTTGAACCGTAATAAATACGAAACGTCAAACTTAAAGTGGCGCTAACTCTTGCCGTATTATTATTGTCTCTTGCAATTCCTTGAATTGCAATTCCTGCTGCTGATGCAGTGGTTTGAGCGTAATTGATTGTTAGTGTAAGCAACATTAAAAAAGAAAGTAATTTTGTTTTCATAATGAATTGTTTTAAAATATTTTTTTTGGAATTAGTTCGCGTTTATTTCTTTTGCGGAGGCAAAAAATGGAATTAGTTTGCGAAATTAAGATTATAATAAAGAATTTAGACAGCCCATTCGGACAAATCAATAGCCTATTCGGATATTTATTTAACAAAAATAAATGTTAAAACTAATCTTTAAATATATTTTAAAGGAGATTTCTTAATTTTCATAATAATTAAGTTACAAAAAAAATAAAGTTTGTTGATTGCTAAAAATAAAAGGACTAGCATCTAAAAATAGTCATCTAAAAATTAAAGTGGTGTTTTGTTTTTTTAAAAAATATCTTTTGCAGCTCTAAATGTATTGGCATGTGCTTCTATAATCGTTTTTATATCTGGTGAGTAACCGCCACCCATAGACACTTGAACAGGAATTTGATATTTCGCGCAAAGTTCAAAAACTGTCTCGTCCCTTTTTTTACAGCCTTCAATAGAGCATCCTAATTTACCTAACTTATCAGTTGATAAAATGTCGACACCAGCTAAGTAAAAGATAAAATCAGGTTTATGCGTTTCAATTAATTTTGGAATAGCCTTTCGGATTGTTTTTAGAAATTCATCATCATTTGTGCCATCTTCAAAGGCGATATCTAAGTCAGAGACTTCTTTTTTAAAAGGATAGTTCGTTTTTCCGTGTGTTGAAAAAGTAAAAACAGTTGGATTATTTTGAAAAATTTCAGCGGTTCCATTTCCTTGGTGTACATCTAAATCGATAATTAGAATTCGCTTTGCAAGATTGTTATCTAATAAAAACTGAGCGGCAATTGCTTGATCATTTAGTAAACAAAAAGCTTCACCGTGGGTAGAGTATGCATGGTGGGTTCCCCCTGCAATGTTAAAAGAAACTTTTGTTTCAAATGATTTTTGAGCACCAGTTATGGTTCCTTGAGCAATTATCAATTCTCGCTGCACTAATTCCTTTGAAAGAGGAAATCCTATTTTCCTTGCAGCTTTTGGATCTAAAGTTAAGTTTAGTAAATCATCTACATATTCTTTTATATGAATGGCCAAAACATGTTTCAATTCGCAAATTGAAGGTTCAAAAAAATCTAATTGGCTTGCTGTGCCTTCAAGCAATAATTGTTGTGGTAAGAGTTCGTATTTCAACATAGGAAATCGATGTCCTTCGGGAAGAGAATGCTGATATAAAGGATGAAATGCTATTGGAAACATAAATTAATGATCAAAACCGTCAGTAAATTTTCGTAAAACTATTTGTTTGGTTTTAGAATCATAATAGCTCAAGATATAGAAATTGTTAAAGAAAAAGTAATAATCCAGTTTTACATTTTTATTTTCACTTATAAATTGACCTATTTTATCAATGAATAGCGGTTGATTAACAGGTTTAATTTCCTTAAAAGAGGAATCGAAATCAACATCTATTAAATTATTTTGCAAAGCATAATTGCTGCTTAGATTTCCAAAATCTAGACCATAAAAGCTGCCATTAATTGACCCCAATTGATTTAAGAAATCATTTGAATTACCTCGATACTGAATGCCACCAAATGAAGCAATATATACTCCATTGAAATTATAGATTGAAATTCCCAATTCAGAATTTGAAATAGCACTAATGAATTTTTTAGGCGTCTTTATATTATTAGGTGAACTGTTTTCTACGATACTATAAAAAGAACTAGAGAAAGGATTTGGTTTTAAATTATCAATGGTATACGTTTTTATAATCAACTTATCTGTGTAGTTAATAAATTGTATTTCGCATGAATTAGCAGTGGAAGATAGAATAACTAAGTTGTTTTCGAATAGTAAAGAATTAGATTGTTGCACGTTTACTAACTTGCTGCTTTTAAAAATTTTTTCGCTAATGGAAAAAGAATTTAAGTTTATTTCATAAGTAGATGTTTTCGTTGAATCAAGATTTAATATTAAAATTATTTTATCACTTTCTAAATAAAATTTGATCTTTTGACTTCCATCTAGGAGAGAACTAAAACCTTTTTTCTCAATTAAGGTTAGTCCAAATTCTTCAATAAGATTGGTAATATCGCTTTTATTTGAAGGATTATTTTCAAAATTAAACGCTTTAAAATCAAGGTACTTTTTTATAAGGGTGTTTCCGTTTAATTTTATTAATTGTAATTCATTTTCATTTCTTCCTTTAGTGATAAAATAGTAGCTGCCTTTATCAGCAAATTGCGTATAAATAATTTCGCCTTTTAAATTAAGGTTCAAATCCCTAATTAAATTAGTTCTTTTTGCAAAATCAAATTCAACACTAATAACTCGTGTAAGATCTTCTGTAGAAAAATAGGCTACAGGATTATTGTTTTCCAGAAAGCTTCCACCTAATAAATAGCGGTAATTAAAAGGTCTTTTAGTACTTAAGCTATCTCTAAAAAAAACAGAGCTACTGAATTTTGCACCAAAGAGTTTTTCATTATCAGATGCAAAAGTGTAAATTTCATTTGTTTTGGGATTTACTGTAGTGATCAACTGATGAAAATCAGTTTTCTTTTTTAACTCTACGGATACGTCACTTAATCTAATTTGGCAGAAAACAGGAAAAGTTACAAGAATAAAATAGAATAGAAAGCTCTTTTTCATAGAGGTTATTTTAAATCAAATATAAATTAAAAGTAAAGAACCTTACGTTAAATAAAATAAAAATCTTTTACAAATAGAAGTGATAAAACGACATCATATATTTAATAATCTTTGTAACTCCTCAATAAATAAACCCATGTGATAACCATCTACAAGCGCATGATGAGCGACAATTGTCATTGAAATACTTTTTTCTATACCAGTTGACATGAGTTTTCCATAGGATATTTTAGGACAACTATCAGGGAAGCTATAATTTCTTGAATGCGTCAAACCTGTAAAATTAATCCACGGAATGGCAGAGAAATGAATAACATTTAATGGAAATTCACGTGTAAAAAGGCCAGGTGTTTGCTGGATTCGCGCGATCTCGTTCTGAGCCATTTTTTTAAAATCTGTACTATTTTCTGCATACTGCATTAATGAAAATCCAAAGGTATGATCTGCTCTCATAATAGTTGCCGAAGCATGAATTTCATCATAACAATATACTTTTCCATCTTCTATTCTATATTTAAAATTTTCTATGTTGTTTATCGCTAGTATGCTTTTATGTAAGTAGTAAATAAAAAAAGGGATGTCCAGCTCTTTAGCTTTTTTATACGCTTTTGTCATGTCTATTGTACAAGTAATACTAAAAAATGGTTCTTCAAACTGAGAGAAAAATTCAAAATGTTCTTTCCTATTCCAGTTTTCGAGATCTAAAATTGTTTTCAATTTAGTGTGATTTTATTCTTTTTACAAAAGTAACTTTTAACTTTGTAATGATAAAATTCCTTCAGGTCAATTTAAATTTTGTGGATTAGCATCATATTTAAATTATTGAAATAAAAAAAGCCCTAAAGATAAATCCTTAGGGCTTTAATTTGTATAAAAAAAATTAGATTATTTTACCATGAAAGTAACTCTTCTAACTAATTTTCTAGCAGCATCTGAATCTTTGCTTACTGAATTATCTTCTCCTGCAGCAATAACATTCAATCTTGAAGCAGCAATGTTAGCTTTCAATAATGTATTTTTTACGCTAGCAGCTCTTGCATTAGATAGTTTATCATTGTAAGCTGATCTTCCTAATTCGTCAGCATGACCAATAATATCAACTGAAGCTGAAGGATTGTTTCTTAAATAAGTTAAGATAAAATCGATTCCTTCAGTTGAAACGTTAGTTGGAGTAGATTTGTCAAAATCAAAATAAGTACTTACATACCCTTCGTTTATCAAGTTCTTAATTAATGTACTATTGTTTAAGATAGCTGATTTATCAGTGTTGCTACCGTAAGTTTTTAGTAAATAGCTTTCTAATTCGTCAGGAACATTATTGTTGTTTAAATCAATTGATTTTCCTTTACTGTCAACCATTACACCACCAATAGTGTTAGGCTCTTGATCTAGGTAATCAGCAACTCCGTCTTTGTCAGTATCTAACATTGAAGTTTCGATATCTGCAATGCGTTGTCTCAAATTGTCTATTTCACTATAATTGTCGATTACCCAGTCAGCATGTTTTTCGTTGCTACCTAAATAAACCGTTAAACCTACTGTACCATTGAAAAGTACTCCACCAAATCCAGGAGTTCCTGCAACACTTGCACCATCAAAAGTACGATTTTGTTTAGCATTAAGGATTGTTGTGAAATCACCAGTTAAAGCAATTCTATTCGATAATTTAATTTGGCCTGTTAAACCTCCAACAAAGTTACCCATTTTGTCTGTTCCTGTAAAGTTATCAGACTCTCCAAATCCTAAACCAACACCTGCGTGACCTAATAATCCTATTGTGTTAGTCCAAGTTTCAAAACTCATTATTCTTCCTAAGTTAGCAACTGCTTGTAAATTTGCTCTGTAATATTTAGAGTCAAAACCTACTGAGTTTTCTCCTTCTTTAAAGCTATTGTATCCAAAGTCAGCTTTTAAACCAAATTTATTATTGAACATGTATCGTACTCCAAGATCAGCTACATAAGCGCTTGTTACTGCAGTTCTATAACCAGCAGTCATCGGTCTCATGGGTTTGTTTAAACCACCAGCCAATTCAACAGACCATTTGTTATATTCAACTGCTGAACTTGTGGTAGTTGCAGTTTGAGCATTTACAGTCGAGGCGGTAGCTGCTAAAACTAGTGCAATCATCAATTTTTTCATTGTTTTTCTATTTTTAAATTTGATGCAAAACTACAACATTTAAAGGGATAAGAATTTTCAATCAGTTAATTATATAAAAAGAACTATAAATTTTACAAATTATAAGACGTAAAGAAGATAAAATTACATTCAACACATTTTTTTAGGTATTTTATCTCTAATATTGAAATTATTTGTGACTTTTTTTAATTTCATTTAGATAATTAAAACCCTTGTGTTTCACAATTTGACCAAAGAACCTATAAAAATAATATAAAGTACGATAAAAAGTTTTGCTTAAACCTGTAATCGGCCTAATACATCAATAATTTTTTCGTAGGTTCTAAAGTTTTCATGTTCTACTTTGTGATCAATCTTTTCGTGTGCCCAAGTAGTGTGAAAAGGAATATGAACGGCGTGTCCGCCAATAGCTAAAACAGGTAGAACATCTGATTTTAAAGAGTTTCCAATCATAAAAAATTCCTCTGGTTGTATTTCCAAGCGTTTTATTAAATCAGAGTAGTCGATTTCTTGTTTATCAGACATGACCTCAATATGATGGAAATATATACCTAATCCAGAGTTATGTAATTTTCTGCGTTGGTCTAATAAATCACCTTTGGTGGCAACAACTAATTTGAACTTTCCGTGTAATGCTGAGAGTGTTTCCTCAACACCTTCTAGCAAAACAATTGGTTTCTCTAGTAACTCTTTACCGTATTGAATGATTTTTTCAATAATCTCCACGGGAAGCGTGTTGTTAGAAATACTCATTGCAGCTTCAATCATCGATAAGATATAGCCTTTTATTCCGTAGCCGTATAACTTTAGATTTTCAATTTCTATTCTAAAGAGTTCCTTCGAAATCCCTTGATTTGAAAGATAGTCGCTCATTAAGCAACAGAATTTCTCTTCTGTTTCAGCAAAATATGTTTCATTGATGAATAAGGTATCGTCTGCATCAAATGCAATTACTTTTATATTTTTCATAGTGTTAAATGATTTTTAAAGAAGAAGTGTCTTTAGCTTTTACCTAATATATTTTTGATTGAAAGGGTTTTACCGTAAAATGTTGTTCGAATTCCTAGTAGTAAAATTAGTCCGCCAATAATCATTTGTAATGTTATTTGTTCGTCTAAAAACAGCCATGCCAGTATAGTTGCTAAAACGGCTTGACCTAATAAAGACAATGAAACGCGAGTAGTACGCATATTTTGAGTGGCGTAACTTATCAGGAACCAAGCAATTAATTGACATACTATTCCTTGAATGAATAACACAATCCAACCGGCATTTGAAAAACCGGTGAATGGCTCATTAGTAACAAAGCAAATAATTCCTAGGAATAGAGTAGAAGTAATAAGTGTTACTAGCATAAAAGACAGCACATCCATTTCTGATAACACATTTTTACTCACTAGCATGTAAACAGCATAAAGAACTCCAGATAATATTGCTAATAAAAATGCCATATTGAAATCTAAATTTAGAAAAAATTGGAATCCAACAAGGGTAATCATTCCAAATATTGCTATTAATGTTCCAATCCAAAAATTAGTTGCAGGTTTATTTTTTAAAAATAGGAACGAACCCACACCAACCCACACTGGAGATAAATTAGTTAGTAATGTAGCTTGTGTAGCACTTGAGTGCTGGATAGAAATATTCCAAACTGCCACATCTGAAGCAAATAATAGACCGCAAACAATAGCGAGAATCAAAATATTGGTTCGAGGTAACTTAAACTTTCCGGTAATTAAAACATACGGTAAGAGTAATGCTGCTGCGATTGCCATTCGATAAAAAGCCGAAATTAATCCACCAGTAAGGTTGAGTTTAACCAATATTGGGAAAACAGAAATGCAAAGTATTCCTATGGCTAGCGCTAATCTTGGTTTTGCATTTGTCATTTTTGTTATTTTATTAAATACAAATTGCCACTAACTAACTTGTGGCAATTGTAAGTGTAATTATCTGTTTTTTATTGCTAATTCACGAATTTTAAATAAGCAATTATCTAATTTGTGGCTACTTCTTAATTTATCGTCTCGCCATTTACAGCATCAGCATCCGGATTTACAAAAACTAATTTCTCGTCTGCATTTGTAGTCATCAAAATCATTCCTTGACTTTCTACACCGCGAAGATTTCTTGGCGCTAAATTAACTAAAACAGTAACTTTCTTACCAATAATATCCTCAGGTTTAAAACTCTCAGCAATTCCTGATACAATGGTGCGAATATCAATTCCTGTATCTACTTTCAAAATCAATAGCTTGTTTGCTTTTGGCATTTTTGTAGCTTCTAGAATAGTTCCCACACGTAAATCCATTTTAGCAAAATCATCAAATTGGATAGGTTCTTTTTGTGGTTCTACTACTTTGTTTTCCGCTTTGTTAGCTGTTTTTGTAGCTTCCAGTTTGTCTATTTGCTTTTGAATTTCCTCATCTTCGATTTTGGCGAAAAGCAATTCGGCTTCTCCAATTTGATGTCCCGCAACAATCAAATCTGAATTTTCTGAAATCGTATTCCAAGATAACGCTGATTCTATTTTTAAGATTCTAGATAGCTTAGTTGCTGTAAAAGGTAAGAATGGTTCGCATAGTGAACTCAAGGCTGCTGCGATTTGCAATGCCACATACATTTGTGTTTGTACGCGTTCTGGATTGTCTTTGATTACCTTCCAAGGCTCTTCATCGGCTAAATATTTATTTCCAAGACGAGCCACATTCATTAATTCGCCTAATGCTTCTCTAAATCTATATCTTTCTATGGAGCTTGAAATTACCGCTGGATATGCTTTCAGTTCCGTTAAAGTAGCTTCGTCAACTTCCGATAAATCATTTGGTTGAGGTACAATTCCGTTATAATATTTATTAGTTAAAACCACTACACGGTTTATGAAATTTCCGTAAATCGCAACTAATTCATTATTATTTCTCGCTTGAAAATCTTTCCAAGTAAAATCATTATCCTTAGTTTCCGGTGCATTAGATGTTAAAGCATAACGCAAAACATCTTGCTGACCAGGAAATTCTTCTAAATATTCGTGCAACCAAACGGCCCAGTTTTTAGAAGTCGACAATTTATTTCCTTCTAAATTCAAGAACTCATTAGCAGGCACATTATCGGGTAAAATATAACTTCCTTCTGCTTTAAGCATTGCAGGGAAAATGATACAGTGAAAAACAATATTGTCTTTCCCTATAAAGTGAACCAGTTTTGTGTCTTGATCTTTCCAGTAAGGCTCCCAATCTTTTCCTTCACGCAAAGCCCATTCTTTAGTAGAAGAAATATAGCCAATAGGCGCATCAAACCACACATATAATTTTTTTCCTTCGGCACCAGGAACAGGAACATCAATTCCCCAGTCTAAATCGCGAGTTACTGCACGAGGTTCTAATCCGCCATCAATCCAAGATTTTACCTGTCCGTAAACATTAGGTTTCCAGTCATTTTTATGTCCAACAAGAATCCACTCTTTTAAAAAATCTTCATAACGATCCAATGGCAAAAACCAGTGTTTTGTCAATTTCATTATAGGAGTTTCTCCAGTAATGGTCGATTTTGGGTTTATCAGATCCGTAGCATTCAAAGTCGATCCACATTTTTCGCATTGGTCACCGTACGCTTCTTCGTTGCCACATTTTGGACAAGTTCCTATAACAAAACGATCTGCTAGAAACTGATCTGCTTTGGCGTCGTATAATTGTTCGGTAACTTGCTCTATAAAGTCGCCTTTTTTGTATAAAGTTGTAAAAAATTCCGAAGCGGTATCGTGATGAATTTTAGCCGAAGTTCTTGAGTAATTATCAAACGAAATTCCAAAATCAGAAAACGATTTGCGTATAATTCCATCATATTTATCAATTACTTCTTGCGGAGTAATGCCTTCCTTTTTAGCTTTCATTGAAATCGCAACGCCATGTTCATCGCTTCCGCACACAAACAAAACGTCTCTTCCTTGCAAACGCAAGTAGCGTGAATAAATATCCGATGGCACGTAAACTCCCGCTAAATGGCCAATGTGAATTGGTCCGTTTGTATAAGGCAATGCCGCTGTAATGGTATATCTTTTTGGATTCTGTAACATAATTCAGTTTAATTTAGCGCAAAAATAAGCATTAGAATCGAAAGTTTACTAGTTTTTATGAGGAGCTATTTCCTGCTCATATCTTTGCTTTGAATAGAAATATATGAAATACTTAACTTTGAAATATTAATCAATAACAAAACAAAGTTGCATAATCGTGGTCGTGCTA
>NZ_FQWE01000025.1 GCF_900129575.1 Flavobacterium segetis
GGTTTCACTGCTTGAACTCCTGTGTTATCCCAAGCACAAGTATTCGTGTTGAATACGAAGTTATCCCAACAGTTCACTTTTTCAGGTTTCACTGCTTGAACGCCAGTATTATCCCAAGCACAAGTATTCGTGTTGAATACGAAGTTATCCCAACAGTTCACTTTTTCAGGTTTCACTGCTTGAACTCCTGTATTATCCCAAGCACAAGAAGTAGTATTGAATACAAAAGTATCCCAACAGTTCACTTTTTCAGGTTTTGCAGCTTGAACGCCCGTATTATCCCAAGCACAAGTATTCGTGTTGAATACAAAAGTATCCCAACAATTCACTTTTTCAGGTTTCACTGCTTGAACTCCCGTAGTATCCCAAGCACAAGTATTTGTGTTGAATACGAAGTTATCCCAACAGTTCACTTTTTCAGGTTTCACTGCCTGAACTCCTGTGTTATCCCAAGTACAAGTATTCGTGTTGAATACAAAAGTATCCCAACAATTCACTTTTTCTGGTTGAGTTGCTTGAACGCCAGTATTATCCCAAGCACAAGTATTCGTGTTGAATACGAAGTTATCCCAACAGTTCACTTTTTCTGGTTGAGTTGCTTGAACTCCTGTATTATCCCAAGCACAAGTATTCGTGTTGAATACGAAGTTATCCCAACAATTCACTTTTTCAGGTTTCACTGCTTGAACTCCTGTGTTATCCCAAGCACAAGTATTCGTGTTGAATACGAAGTTATCCCAACAGTTCACTTTTTCAGGTTTCACTGCTTGAACTCCCGTAGTATCCCAAGCACAAGTATTTGTGTTGAATACGAAGTTATCCCAACAGTTCACTTTTTCAGGTTTCACTGCCTGAACTCCTGTGTTATCCCAAGTACAAGTATTCGTGTTGAATACAAAAGTATCCCAACAGTTCACTTTTTCAGGTTTCACTGCTTGAACGCCAGTATTATCCCAAGCACAAGTATTCGTGTTGAATACGAAGTTATCCCAACAATTCACTTTTTCAGGTTTCACTGCTTGAACTCCTGTGTTATCCCAAGCACAAGTATTCGTGTTGAATACGAAGTTATCCCAACAGTTCACTTTTTCAGGTTTCACTGCTTGAACTCCCGTAGTATCCCAAGCACAAGTATTCGTGTTGAATACGAAGTTATCCCAACAGTTCACTTTTTCAGGTTTCACTGCTTGAACTCCTGTATTATCCCAAGCACAAGAAGTAGTATTGAATACAAAAGTATCCCAACAATTCACTTTTTCTGGTTGAGTTGCTTGAACGCCAATATTATCCCAAGCACAAGTATTTGAATTGAAGACAAAATCATCCCAACAATTCACTTTTTCAGGTTTTGCAGCTTGAACGCCAGTATTATCCCAAGCACAAGTATTCGTGTTGAATACAAAAGTATCCCAACAATTCACTTTTTCTGGTTGAGTTGCTTGAACGCC
>NZ_FQWE01000006.1 GCF_900129575.1 Flavobacterium segetis
TAGCACGACCACGATTATGCAACTTTGTTTTGTTATTGATTAATATTTCAAAGTTAAGTATTTCATATATTTCTATTCAAAGCAAAGATATGAGCAGGAATAGCTCCAAATCAATTTACTGTTTAAAAAAATTGCTTAAAATCCTTATGTACAATTCAATTCCTTTCTCGATTTCGTTCAAATAGATAAATTCGTCCGCAGTATGTGACCGCAGCGTATCTCCAGGTCCTAATTTCAAGGATTGACAGCTCAAAACCGATTGATCAGAAAGGGTAGGAGAGCCATAAGTCGAGCATCCTAAAGCAATTCCGGCTTTTACTAATCCGTGCGATTCTGGAATAGAAGACGAACTTAAATTCATAGAACGTGGCGTAACCTCTGCATTCACATTGTCTTTTACTATCTGTAAAATTTCATGATTCGTATAACGATCGTTGACACGGATATCGATAACTAAATCACATTCTGAAGGAACTACATTGTGTTGTTTTCCAGCAGAGACTTGTGTTACGGTCATTTTTACAGGGCCTAATTGCTCTGATATTTTGTCGAAACTATAGTTTTTAAACCATTCCATAATGGGAATCGTTTTGTAAATTGCATTGTCGTCATTTTGATGTGCGGCGTGACTTGGCGTTCCTTTTACTTTAACATCGAGCACCAATAAACCTTTTTCAGCTATAGCCAATTGCATAAGGGTAGGTTCGCCCACAATAGCACATTCTAGAGCCGGTAAATGTTTTAGAACACTATTTAAGCCTTTTTTACCGCTGCTTTCTTCTTCGGCTGAAGCTACCATTACGATATTGTAAGGCAGATTTTCATTATCGTAAAAATGAACAAAAGTGGCTAGCAAAGAAACTAAACAACCGCCAGCATCATTACTTCCTAAACCAAATAATTTACCATCTTTTTCGATGGCTTCAAAAGGATGGTTAGTGTAACCTTGGTTAGGCTTTACGGTATCGTGGTGCGAATTGAGTAAAAGTGTTGGTTTGTTGGCGTCAAGATGTTTATTAAAAGCCCAAACATTATTATTTTCTCTTTTGAAAGGAATGTTATTTTGTGTAAACCAATTTTCGATTAAAAGTGCTGTCTTATCTTCTTCACTTGAAAAGGAAGGCGTTTTAATTAGTACTTTTAGTAGCGCAATGGCTTCTTGTGTAAGGGTTTGAATTTTTTTCATATTTTTTTACAAAAGCGTAAAAGTTATTTTAAACCATTAAGGGAATTAAGATAATTAAGTTTTTTATTTCTTAATGAAACTTAAATTTGTTAATGGTTCAATTTTTTATAGTTGTATAGTCGTGCAAACTGAATTTTCGTTTTGCAACAGGTTGTGATGACCAATTTTTATTTTTTTAACGCCTTTGGACAAACTATTGAAACAGTTGTCTAATTTAGGAATCATGCCGGAATGAATAGCTTTTTCTTCTTTTAATTTTGAATATAATTCGGCGTTCATGTTTAAAATTACAGAACAATCATCTTCTGAATCGAATAAAACGCCCGGTTTTTCGAAGCAATAATTCAAAGTTACTTCAAAGACGTCTGAGAAGGCTATAGCTAATTCACTTGCAATCGTATCTGCATTTGTATTTAATAATTGTCCGTCCTTATCATGGGTAATTGCGCAAAAAACAGGAACGATTCCGATAGAAAGCAAAGTCTCTAATAACGGAGTGTTTATTGATTTTACATCCCCTACAAAGCCGTAATCAATTGTAGGATGGTCTCTTTTACTAGATTTAATTAAATTTCCATCTGCTCCAGAAAATCCCATCGCATTAGTATTATGAGCTTGTAATTGTGCAATGATATTTTTATTAATTTGACCAGCATAAATCATTACTACCACATCAAGCATTCGGGCATCGGTAACACGACGTCCGTCGATCATTTGCGGCAGTAAACCAATACTTTTGGCCATTTTAGTTGCGGATTTTCCGCCACCGTGAATTAGTATTTTGAGCCCTTCAATCGCAGAAAAATCAGTTAAAAATTGTTTTAATTCCTTTGGATTATCAATAATGTTTCCTCCTATTTTAATGACCTGCAGTGATTTTTTATTTTTCATTTTTCAAGATTTTTTGTAAGACTAACTGCGCTGCATACGTTCTGTTATTTGCTTGTTCAATCACAATCGAATTTTCGCTATCTAGCACTTCATCCGTTACAATTATATTACGTCGTACAGGCAAACAGTGCATAAACTTTGCATTATTGGTCAGGGCCATTTTATCTGCTATTACCGTCCAATTAGGATCAGAATTTGTAATTTGACCATATTCTTTGTAATTACTCCAGTTTTTAGCATAGATAAAATCAGCATTTTCAAACGCTTTTTGTTGGTCGTATTCAATCTTGGAACCTTTCGTGATTTCAGGATTCAATTCATACCCTTCAGGATGCGTGATTACGAAGTCTGCATCTTGCAACTGCATCATTTCCACAAAGGAGTTGGCTACAGCCTGAGGTAAAGCTTTAGGATGTGGAGCCCAAGACAAAACTACCTTCGGTTTATGTTCTGTTTTGAACTCTTCCATGGTGATAGCATCAGCAAGCGATTGCAAGGGATGTCCTGTGGCACTTTCCATATTTATAATTGGTACTGTAGCATATTTTAAGAATCCAGAAAGTACGGTTTCGGCATTGTCTTTTTCTTTGTCTGTCAATCCTGCAAAGGCTCTAATAGCAATAATATCGCAATATTGAGAAACGACTTCAGCGGCTTCCTTAATATGCTCTGATGCACTTGAATTCATGACAGCACCATCTTCAAATTCTAATGTCCAACCTTCACTAGTAAAATTCATGACTATAACGTTCATTCCTAAATTCAGCGCTGCTTTTTGGGTGCTCAAACGCGTTCTTAAACTTGGATTAAAAAATAACATCCCTAGGGTTTTGTTCTTTCCTAGTTTTTTATTTTTAAGTGGTTTGCTTTTAATTTTAATTGCTGATTTCACCCATTTAGAGAGCGAATCAATATCTTTTATTGAAGTGTAATTCATCTTTATATTATTTTGGTAAAAGGAATTTTGTTTTCTAATGCATTCATAATGAAATTATCATTTAAACCATTTACAATCCAAGTCTCTATGTTTGCAGCTTTGGCAATTGCTGCCGCTTCAATTTTAGATTGCATACCACCAGTTCCGTGAGAAGATTTATTGTCACCTACTTCTTTTTGAAGAGATTGTAGGTCTTCAACTAAAGTAATTGTTTCAGGTTTTATATCGTAGATAGATGATTTAGTGTAAATTCCATTTGTATTGGTTGCTATGATTAATACATCAACTTTTAATAAAACAGCTGCTAATGCTGCTAATTTATCATTGTCACCAAACTGAATTTCATCAGTTGCAACGGTATCATTTTCGTTAATAATCGGGATATAATTATTTTCTACTAATACATTGATCGTATTAACGATATTGACTTTTGATTGCTCTTTTTCAAAGTCGGAATAGGAGAGTAGACACTGTGAAGTGAGCAATCCTAAATCACTGAAGTTTTCATGAAAAATCCGCATTAAATGCGGTTGTCCAATAGAAGCCAACGCTTGTTTAACTACAATTTCTTTGCCTTTACTTTCCAGTTTTACAAACTGTTTTGCAGCAGCAATAGCGCCTGAGCTTACAATAATAAATTCATATTCGTCGTTTAAACCGGCTATTTGCATTCCAATATCCTCAATCTTGCCTCTTGAAATATGATTGGTTTCTCTGGTTAGTGTATTGGTACCTATTTTTAGTAATATTCTTTTTTTCGCCATTATAATTTAATTTCAAAATGGAAAGATTTAAAAATTTAAAAATTTCGTTGTTTTTATCCCTCAAATACTTCAATCTTTTAATATTTCAATTTCTATCTAATCTGTCCCTCTCCGTAAATGTACCATTTATTAGTAACGAGATGCTGTAGTCCTATTGGTCCTCTTTGATGCAGTTTGTCCGTGCTAATAGCTAGTTCCCCACCAAGACCGAATTGTCCTCCATCAGTAAACCGAGTGGATGCATTATGATAGACGGCTGCCGTATCCACATTTTCCATAAACTCTTGCGCAATACTATCATTTTTTGTTATTATGGAAGCAGAATGACCACCGCAATATTTGTTAATTTTTTCAATTGCTTCTTGATCAGAATTAGTTGTTCCTATAACGATTTTGTACTCTAAGAACTCTTCGTACCAAATCAAATCAGATTCAATTGCTTTCACTCCAGTTGCTTGTACTACGGCCTCGTCTCCTAGTACCTCAACGTTAAATAATTGAAGTTCATTAATAATTTGCTTGGCAAAAATTTCCCAATTAGGTAAATTAGCATCAATAAGTACTTTGTCCAATGCATTACAAACAGAGATATTAGATGTTTTTCCATTGATGATAATAGCCAATGTTTTATCTAAATCAGCATCTTTGTTTACGTAGACAAAATTATTTCCTCTACCGCTTACAATCACTGGGCAAGTAGCGTGTTTCTTAACAAAGTTGATAAGGTTTTCACCACCACGAGGAACAATTAAATCGACCTTTTGTGTTGGATGCTCTAAGAATGCTTGCGTTTCTTCTCGGTTGTAATTCAAATATTCTACCCAATCAGTAGCCACTTCACTATCCTTTAATGCTAGATGCCATAATTCGATAATTTTTAAATTGGACAGTAAAGATTCTTTTCCACCTTTTAGCAGAATTTTGTTACCTGATTTAAAGGCAATTCCGCCGGCTTCAACTGTAACATCTGGTCTGGATTCATAAATTATCAGGATAGTTCCAAAAGCGGCTGTTTTATTACTAATTTTCATACCGTTTTCATGCGTAAAACGAAATCTTTCCACTCCAACAGGATCATCTTGATCAGTCAATTGATTCAAAGATAAAATCATACTGTCAATCTTTGCATCATCAACTATCAAACGTTTCTCCATTGCTAGGTCAGCTCCAGAATAATTACTTAAATCCTGTTGATTTACTGTCTTTATAATGGCTCTTTCTTGCTCTAAAAGTGCTGCCATTTTGCTTAAAACTGAATTTCTTATGGTTATGGATAATAGTGTTTTCATCTTCTCATTTTTTTAGTTAGGCGTGACCTTGCAGATTGCTTCGTTATTCCTCCTCGCAACTTAGGGGCGAGCTATTCGTTCCCGCTTTTTTATAATTATCTAAAAAGCTAATCCTAAAAAGAGCTCCACTGCAATCCCTTACGCAGTTAAATTGTGTCTTAATTCAGCTAAACTTTCTTTTAAAGCTCTAATAAAAGTGTCAATCGCTTCTTTCTTGATTGTCAGTGGTGGCAGGATTCTCAGTAAATTTTTATTACTGGCACTTCCTGTAAAAATATGTTTTTCAAGAATTAATTTTTTTCGCAAGGCACTTACATCAAAATCGAATTCGACACCCAGCATTAAGCCTCTTCCTTTTACCTGGATAACTTCGGGAACACTTTTTATTTGTTCTTGAAAATAGGCAGAAATAGCGATGGCATTATCCATCAATTTCTCTTTTTCGATAATATCTAAAACGGCTATTCCCGCCGCACAGGAAAGATGATTTCCGCCAAAAGTCGTTCCTAACATTCCATATACCGCTGGAATATGAGGACTAATTAAAACGCCTCCAATAGGGAATCCATTTCCCATACCTTTTGCAATGGTAATAATATCGGGTTTGATGTTATGATGCTGAAAACCAAAAAACGCACCTGTTCTGCCATATCCAGCTTGAACTTCATCCAAGATTAAAACTACATCGTAGGTTTTACACAACTTTTCAAGCGTTTGAAAAAACGCGGTTGAAGCTTGATCTAAACCGCCAACACCTTGAATAGATTCAATTATGACTGAGGATACATCTCCTTTTTTTAATTCATTTTCTAAAGCAGCAGCATCATCGAATGCTAAGAATGTAACTTTTTGTTGCTTGTTTAAAGGCGCATTAATTTTTTCATTGTCGGTTACAGCAACCGCTGCAGAAGTTCTTCCGTGGAAAGAGTTTTTGAAGGCAATTACTCTTGATTTGCCATTAACAAAAGAAGCTAGTTTCAACGCATTTTCATTGGCCTCAGCTCCAGAACTACACAAGAATAAATCATACTTTTCACAGCCGGAAAGTTTTCCAAGCTTAGTTGCTAATTCTTCTTGAATTGGATTTTGAATTGCATTGGAATAAAAGGCTAAATGATCCAATTGATCTTTTAGTTTGGCGACATATTCTGGGTGTGTATGACCAACTGAAATGACAGCATGACCGCCATAAAGATCTAAATATTCGATTCCTTTGTCATCAGTAATGATGCAATCCAGTCCTTTTACTGGGGTGACATCGTATAATGGATAAACGTTAAATAAGTTCATTTTTAATTATTTTTGTTTAATTGTTTAGTGAATGATTTGCCTAAACTTCTAATTTATTTAATTGAATACACGTTTTTAAAATCCGCTCGGTTTCAAATGTAATCCTGTTGTTTCCTCCAATCCAAACATTAAATTCATGTTTTGAATCGCCTGGCCAGAAGCGCCTTTTACTAAATTATCAACTACGGAGGTAATCAACAACCGATTTCCTTTTTTTAGTAAACTAATAATACACTTGTTAGTTTGGACCACTTGTTTCATATTGATGTCAATTGTGGTGATTGTTACAAAAGGATGGTCTTTGTAAAAATGATCATATTTTGCAGCGACAGCTTCTAAACTTTCTTCTATTGTGGTATATAATGTGGCAAAAATTCCTCTGGCAAAATCTCCTCTGTTGGGTACGAAAATTAATTCGTTGTTATAATCAGCTTGCAATTGATTGACGCTTTGATTTATTTCTCCTAAATGTTGGTGATCAAATGCTTTGTAATGCGACATATTATTGGATCTCCAACTAAAATGCGTTGTCTCTGAGGGAGAAACTCCAGCGCCAGTGCTTCCTGTTGTGGCATTTATATGAACATCAGTAGTTAGTATTCCGGCTTGCGCCAAAGGCAACAATGCTAATTGAATAGCGGTAGCAAAACAACCTGGATTGGCAATATATTGAGCATTTTTAATAGCTACTTTATTTAATTCTGGTAAACCGTAAACAAATGAATTTCCTTTAAATGTTGCGTCTTTTGCCAAACGGAAATCATTTCCTAAATCGATAATTTTAGTTTCCGTGGCAAATTGATTTTGTTCTAAAAATGATTTCGATTTACCATGACCCAAACACAGGAAAACAACATTCACATTTGGATTCACAGTATCAGTAAAATTCATTTCAATATCACCCAGCAAATCATGATGTGCCACTGATAGTGGTTTTCCAGCATTAGTTGTGCTGTAAACAAAATCAATAGTTGCATGAGAATGAAACATCAATATTCTGATTAATTCTCCTGCTGTATATCCTGAACCACCTATTATTCCAACGTTGATCATAATTTTATTTAATTTTTGAGAATTGGTATTTACTGTGTTTTCTTGCGTGAGGGATAGATGCGGCATCCTTTTGTGAAGCGTTAGCGGAACAAAAGATACAGCTAATAGCCCGACCCGCAGTTTTTACGAAGGGTCACGCCCAAACACTTATAATTATTATATGTACGTTTCCTTATTTACCGCAGAAAATATGTTTTGCGCATTGCCTAAAATTTTGCTAAATCCTTTAGCATCGTCAGCGGTCCAGGCATTGTTCATTTCGCCATATTGACCAAAACTAGTGTTCATTAAATCATTGTCCGACTCGATTCCGTCCAACGTAAAATGATATGGTTTTAACGCCACGGTCACCGTTCCATTCACTGTTTTTTGTGTGTCTTCCAGAAAAGTTTCGATATTTCGCATCACTGGATCCAGAAATTGACCTTCATGAAATAGCATTCCGTACCAGTTTCCTAGCTGTTCTTTCCAATGCTGTTGCCATTTGCCCAAGGTGTGTTTCTCTAATAAATGGTGTGCTTTGATAATAATTAAGGGTGCAGCAGCTTCAAAACCAACTCTTCCTTTAATCCCAATTATCGTGTCGCCAACATGGATGTCTCTCCCAATGGCAAAAGCGCTCGCTAATTTTTCAAGTGCAACAATATTATTTGAGGGTTTATCCTTCTTGCCATTTACGGCAATTAATTCTCCTTTGTTAAATTCTAAAGTCACTTTTTCTTCTCCTTCTTTTTGCAATTGTGAGGGATACGCTTCACTAGGTAAAGGAAGGTTTGAAGTCAAGGTTTCTTTACCGCCAACACTAGTTCCCCAGAGTCCTTTATTGATCGAATATTGCGCTTTTTCCCATGAATATTCTACGCCATTTGCTTGTAAGTAAGCTACTTCCTCTTCTCTGGATAATTTTAAATCACGAATAGGAGTGATGATTTCAATTTCGGGAGCAATGGTTTGAAAAATTAAATCAAAACGGATTTGGTCATTTCCTGCACCCGTGCTTCCGTGAGCAATTGCATCAGCACCAACCGATTTGGCATATTTTATCGCTTCCATAGCTTGAAACACACGCTCAGCACTCACAGAGAGTGGATACGTATTGTTTTTTAGCACATTACCATAGATCAAATACTTGATCGCTTTATCATAATATTTATCTACAATGGTAAGGTTGGTATGTTGTGCACTTCCTAATTCGTAGGCTCTTTCTTCAATTGCGACTAGTTCCGCTTCGTCAAATCCTCCTGTATTGATAAGAACGGTATGAACTTGGTATCCTTTATCGTTTTTTAAATATTTCAGGCAATAAGAGGTGTCTAAACCGCCGCTGTAAGCTAATACTACTTTTTTCATTTTATTTTTTTTATCGATCAACTTAAATGATACCTCGTATCATATTTAGAGACCTATGAATTTATAATTTATATTACTTTTTCTAAGAAAATGGCTTGCTTAATTTTTCTCAATCGGTTCCAGATCCGGATATTGAATGGGTGTTTGACAGGATTTTTAGACTTTTCTTGAGGATCATAAAGCATCCCAGTGCACAAGCATAATTTATTATCTTTACTTTTTAGGATTTCATAATTAGTACAAGTTTGACATCCATTCCAGAAACTTGGATCGCTGGTCAACTCTGAAAAAGGAACTGGTTTATAGCCTAAATCGGAATTGATCTTCATTACTGCTAAGCCTGTAGTGATCCCAAATACTTTTGCTTGTGGATATTTCTCTAAGGAATAGTCAAATACAAAGGATTTAATTTTTTTGGCTAAACCTAAATTTCTATAATCTGGATGCACAATTAGTCCAGAATGGGCAACAAATTTTCCGTGTTGCCAACTTTCGATATAACAAAAACCGGCGAACTTTCCATTGTCTAACGCAATCACTGCATCTTTACTTTCCATCTTTTTTTTGATGTATTCTGGAGTTCTTTTAGCAATTCCAGTACCTCTCAAAAGGGCGGACAATTCTATAGTATCACATATTTCTTGTGAATATTTATAATGATCTTCCTGAGTTGTTATGATAGAAATATTCATTTCAAGATTTTAATTTTGAGTTAGGTAAAAGGAGATTTTTTTGTTGATCTAAAAAGACAGAATTGCATGTCAATACATTATGTATGCAGCTGAGAATAATTACGCGTATAGAAATAGTGAAACTGATCAAAAAAAGGATAGCAGTTTTAGGAAAGATTAATCCAATAAAAAATAGGGTCGAATTCAAAATAGAAAAAATGAAAATAAATAAAAATATAAGTAAACAATCGTGGAAACTATACTAATAGTGTCCGTACTTCGGGAGAAGTAGTCCGTTTGTTTGTCCGTAGAATTGGATTTATATTTAAATTTTGATTTTTCATTAGGTCAAAAGTAAACAAATTTTTGAAATGAGCTACTTAAATAGTTATTTGTAATATATTTTTATGGTATTCTCGATTTTTGCTTAAAAAAACTCCTTGATCGTTTTAAATCAAGGAGTTTTATATTAATTGAGTGATTTAATTAATTTCTAAATCTATTTTGGGTAATTATTCCTTTCAATTTTGCTTTTAAATCTTCACCGGTGTCATAAACCATCTGCTCACTACTAGGAAATTGAATCGCTCTTTTATCAAAATACGAAAAGTAATTATCGTCTGATGCTCTTCGATCTCCTTTATAAGTTGCATAAATGTTTTCAAAAACATACTCACTCGTTAAGGGAAAAGTTTTTATCAGTTGATTGTTTCTGAGGTTTATATAATCAATTTTAGCTGTAATTTGGCAAGATTTAAATTGTCTAAATTCATAAATACTAGCGTTTACTTTTTTTAAATCATCGACCATGACAACTTTTCCCTTATCATCAATAACCTCTTTTCCATTGGCGTCAATAAGTTTTTTAGTACCATCTTTAACAATTCGTTCTTTTGCAAATTCGCGCTCTTTTATTTGCTCTGGTGAAATGTATATTTGTCTGAAATTAATAATCATTCCGTAATCATAATTAGTACCCTTTTGTTTTGAACTGTGGTAAACGGTCCATCTGTCATTAAGTCCCAACGTACCAAAATCTAATAAATCGTTTTGCAATCGTACTGGAATAATCATGTTTGTTTCATTTTTAGTATAAACCCAAACAAAATCAGATCCTTTAAATTTAGATTCATCCATCAATTGAAGAACATTTTTATAGTTTGGATTTATTTTATTTAAATACTCTAAATCATCAAATGCTTTTCTGAAATTTAATTTATCAGTTGAATTCATTAAATTTTTTGCATTCGTGTATAGATAAGATGATAAAGCATTTTTACTACTTATTATTCTATCATTATAATTATCAAAAGGAAAAATCGCATTTCTTCCTTCTCTTAGAAGTTTTAACGGAAGTATGGGTTTTATATCTTCTTGTCGCTGATTTAACTGAATATAAGTGTTATATATTTTTTCTAATTGTGCAGGATTAGCATCTTTTGCAAACAAATTAACAGAATTTAAATCTCGCTCTTGAGCCTTAGCAAAAGCCTCTTCTAATAAATAAACGTAATCTTGTTTTCCTTTTTTGTCTTTATTAGTTCGCAAATTAGAAATTGCGTTATCAATTGCCTGATCATAATTTCCTGAGCTTAATAAATTTTGTGTTTGCTTTACACCACAGCCGCTGGCGATAATAAAAAAGGATAGAAGTAGAGTAATTTTTTTCATAAGCGCAATTGTTAAGAGGTTCTATTGTAATTATTATTCGATTACTTCGACAATTTATATATTTTACTAAGCCAAAAATAATGCCATAAAAAAACCTAACAAATATAAAATAGTTGCTAGGTTTAAATGTAATTATTTTATCATTTTTATTTTCGCACGAATGTAGGAAGCAGTTTGCTAGACACTTCTCCAAAACCGATTCTTACATTTTCATTTTGAGAATAACCTTTCATAATAACAGTGTCATTGTCATTTATAAATTTACGTTCAGTTCCATTATTTAATTTGACAGGATTTTTTCCTCCCCATGTTAATTCTAGCATAGATCCCAAACTATCAGGAGTAGGCCCTGAAATAGTTCCTGAACCCATCATGTCGCCTGAATTTACACGACAACCATTAGAGGTATGATGCGCTAATTGCTGACTCATAGTCCAGTACATATATTTAAAATTGGAACGTGAAATCACAGTTGGCTCTGATTTTTCTGGCTGAATAGCAACTTCTAAATGAATGTCGAAAGAATGTTTTCCTTTTTGTTGTAAGTAGGGCAGTGGTGTTGGTTCTTGCTTAGGGCCTTTGGTTTTAAAAGGTTCTAGAGCATCCATCGTAACAATCCAAGGTGATATTGATGAGGCAAAACTTTTAGCTAAGAATGGACCTAGTGGCACATATTCCCATTTTTGAATATCTCTTGCACTCCAGTCATTTAGCAAAACCATTCCAAAAATATATTCTTCGGCTTCGGTAATTAAAATATTCTCGCCCATAATGTTTACATCAGTTGTAATAAAGGCAGTTTCTAGTTCAAAATCAACTAAACGTGAAGGACCAAAAACTGGCGTTGTTTCACCAGCAGGCAAGGTTTGACCCATAGGTCTGTGTACTGGAATTCCAGATGGAACGATTGTGGAACTACGGCCGTGATAACCTACTGGAATATGCAACCAGTTTGGTAATAATGCATTGTCTGGATCGCGAAACATGGTCCCAACATTAGTTGCATGTTCCTTACTAGAATAAAAATCAGTATAATCACCTATAAGAACAGGTAGTTGCATTTCTACTTCATCCATCTTAAAAATGATCGTTTCACAATCCTTTTTATTTTCCTGCAATTTAGGATTTTCTACATCAAAAAGTTCTGCAATGCGATTACGAACTAATCGCCATGTTTTTTGACCATCTGAAATGAAATCATTTAAAGTATCTTGCATAAACATATCATCTGTCAATTCAATTCCTTCAAAATAATTTAATTGCTGCAGTGCTCCAAGGTCAATAGCAAAATCGCCTATTCTAGTTCCCACAGTTACTATATTTTCTCTTGTAAGAAAAACTCCAAAGGGTATATTTTGTATTGGGAAATCACTGTTTGAAGGGACTTCTAACCATGATTTTCTGTTTGTATCGTTAGCTGTTATTGGCATATCTTGTTAATTAATTTGTTAAAAAATAACTCATCAAATATATTATAATCTAACTATTAACCAAACGTTTTTTCGTATTTTTGCATCAAATTAACGAAAATCAAAAAAATGCAACGCGACGAACAAATTTTTGACCTTATTCTAGAAGAACAAGAAAGACAAATTCACGGATTAGAACTTATCGCTTCAGAAAACTTTGTAAGTGACGAAGTAATGGAAGCGGCTGGTTCAGTGCTAACTAATAAATATGCTGAAGGATATCCTGGCAAAAGATACTACGGAGGTTGCGAAGTAGTTGATGTTGTGGAGCAAATTGCTATAGATAGAGCCAAAGAGTTATTTGGTGCTGAATATGCTAATGTGCAACCACACTCTGGATCTCAAGCTAATACTGCAGTTTACCATGCTTGTATTAAACCTGGTGATAAAATTTTAGGTTTTGACTTAGCTCACGGTGGTCACTTGACTCACGGTTCTCCCGTCAACTTTTCAGGACGTTTGTACACGCCATCTTTTTATGGTGTTGACAAAGAAACTGGATTATTAAATTACGACAAAATTCAAGAAATAGCAACTAGAGAGCAACCAAAATTAATTATTGCTGGAGCTTCGGCTTATTCTCGTGATATGGATTTTGAACGTTTTAGAGTAATTGCTGACAGTGTAGGTGCTATATTATTAGCTGATATTTCTCATCCGGCTGGCCTTATTGCTAAAGGTTTGATGAACGATCCTTTACCACATTGTCATATTGTAACAACAACAACTCACAAAACATTACGTGGTCCTCGTGGTGGTTTAATCATGATGGGGAAAGATTTTCCAAACCCATTTGGTGCAACAACTCCAAAAGGAGAAATAAGAATGATGTCTTCATTGTTAGATTTAGCTGTTTTCCCTGGAAATCAAGGTGGTCCATTAATGCACATTATTGCTGCTAAAGCTGTAGCTTTTGGTGAAGCATTAAAAGATGAATTTTTTACGTATGCTTTACAATTACAAAAGAACGCAAATGCTATGGCAGATGCTTTTGTAAAAAGAGGATACGAAATTATTTCTGGCGGGACTGACAATCACATGATGTTGATCGATTTAAGAAATAAAAATATTTCTGGTAAAGATGCTGAAAACGCACTAGTGAAAGCAGAAATCACAGTAAATAAAAATATGGTTCCATTTGATGATAAATCTCCATTTGTTACTTCGGGAATTCGTGTAGGTACTGCAGCAATTACTACTCGTGGTCTTGTAGAATCAGACATGGAAACTATTGTTGATTTAATCGACAGGGTTTTAGTAGATCATACTAATGAAGACGTTATCGAGGCGGTTGCTAATGAAGTTAACGAAATGATGAGCGAAAGAGCTATTTTCGTATATTAAATAACTTTTGTTTAAAGTTTAAGGTTTAAAGTGGTGTTTTGCAGTAATGTATGACGCAATTTTAAACTTTAAACTTTTTTATTTTTACATTAACCTGAAACTTTAAACAAATTTTCAATGTCTGTACTTAGATTAAAATTGCCAACAGATCCTAGATGGGTGAATATTGTAGAAAAAAATATTGAGGAAATATTGACGGATCACGCTTGGTGTGAACAAAAAGCAGCTACAAACGCAATTACAATTATCACTAATAACTCTGAGCATCAAGATTTAGTTCAGGATTTATTGGCTTTAGCCAAAGAAGAAATTGATCATTTTGAGCAAGTTCATAATATAATCATCAAACGTGGACTAAAGCTAGGACGAGAACGTAAAGACGATTATGTAAATGAGTTGTATTTGTACATGAAAAAGAATGGAAATGGTAGCCGAGTTTCTAGTTTAGTAGAGCGTTTACTTTTCTCGGCAATGATTGAGGCCAGAAGTTGCGAACGTTTTAAAGTACTTTCTGAAAACATTCAAGATGAAGAGTTGTCAGTATTCTACAGAGAATTGATGGAAAGTGAAGCGGGACATTACACTACTTTTATTACTTATGCTCGAAAATACGGAAATGGAATTGACGTAGAAAAAAGATGGCGAGAATGGATTGAATTTGAAGCTTCTGTGATCGAAAATTATGGTAAAAGCGAAACGATTCACGGATAATTAGTTTTACATTCCTGATAGAAAGATAATGCTTGACCTTAAGTCTTTTATTTATTCAACGGAATTATGTAAGAATAAAACCAAAGTTACACTTCTTATTTTTGTATATTTATAGTTCAATTAATTTGAATTTCTAAAGTTAAATAAGGAGTAAAATGAGTTCTAGAATAGCATCATTAGTGGTTTTGGTAATTGTCTCTATATATTCTTGTTCCAAAAAGGAATCGGAAAAAATCAAACCAACAATCGGCGATGTTACAGAAAGTGTTTACGCATCGGGAGTTGTAAAAGCGGAAGGTCAATACACCGTTTATGCTACTGTTAACGGAACACTACAAAAAGTAAATGTCATCGTTGGTCAATCTATTAATAAAGGTCAAACGCTTTTTGAATTAGAAAGTGACAAAGCAGAAATCAATACAGAAAATGCTCAATTGGCCTATCAATTAAGTTTAGAAAGTAGCAGATTCATCCAAGATAAAATCGCTGAAATGGTACTGAAAGTTCAATCTGCTAAAGATAAATTAGCATTAGATGAATCTATTTTCAACCGAAATAAAAATGTAATCAAACAAGGTGGTATTTCTCAAGTTGATTTTGAAAGAGTGGAACTTAGTTATAAAAGTTCGAAAATTAATTACGAATCTTCTCAAAAACAATTGACGCAATTAAGAGCGCAGTTGAAAAATGATCAGAGCAGAAATGCAAATAATCTCAGATTAAACCAGCAATCCCAAAATGATTTTTTTATAAAAAGTGCATTCTCTGGACAATTATTCGATATTTTAGTCAAGGAAGGTACTTTGATCACTCCACAAATTCCTTTAGCAATTATTGGTCAAACGAATTCTTTTTTATTAGAACTCGAAGTAGATGAAAACGACATGGTTCGTGTCCAACTTGGACAAAAAGTACTTGTAACTATGGACAGCTATAAAGGAAAAGTTTTTGAGGCCAATGTAGATAAAATTTATCCTATTATGGATGAGCGTTCCCGTACATTTAAAATTGAAGCGCACTTTATTTATCCACCAGTAAAATTATACCCAAATCTTACTGCTGAAGCCAATATTATTATCCAAATTAAGAAAAATGCTATCACCATTCCAAAGGCCTATTTAATTGACGGCAAATATGTGTTAGTAAATGAAAAGGAGAAAAGAGAGGTGAAAACTGGTTTAAGCGACTATGAAAAAGTAGAAATTTTAGACGGATTAAAAGCCGATGAAATGATTTATAAAGCTAAACAATGAATACAAAGCTAATCTTAAATATAGCCCTTCATTTGCTTCGAGCTCGACTAAAACAAACCATTGTTGCAGCAGTTGGAGTAACGTTTAGTATTGCTATGTTTATTGCTTTAGTAGGTTTTATGAATGGATTAAACGGTTTATTAGATGGATTAATGATGAATAGAACTCCTCATGTTTTACTCTATAACGAAATAAAACCATCAGAGAATCAACCTATATTTTTATCCAAGGAATTTAAGGATAAAACAAATTTTTTAGGTTCCATTAAACCAAAAAACATCGGTTTATCCATTTACAATAGTAAAACTATTATTGCTGTTTTAAAAAAAGATTCCCGAGTTATTGATGTGGCACCGAAGGTTACTTTACCCGTTTTTTTCAATACGGGAACTATCGAAATATCTGGTATTATTAATGGTATTGATGTTTTATCAGAAGATAAATTATTTAAAATTAGCGATAATATTATAGAAGGAAAAGTTGCCGACTTGCTGCAAAACAATAGTATTATTATTGGAAAAGGTTTATCAGATAAAATGTTGCTTACTATAGGCGATATTATTAAAATTACGACTGCTAAAGGGAATTTAGCTTCACTTAAAATTGTAGGTATCTCAGAAATTGGAATAGCAGAAATTGATAATACGATGAGCTACACATCATTAAACACTGCTCAAAAGATGTTAGGTGAACCCACCAATTATATCACCGATATTCAGGTTAATTTGTACGATATCGAATCGGCTCTCACTGTTTCGAAAGAATTTAAAGACAAATTTGTGGTTGATGCGATTGATTTTAAAACGGCTAATTCTCAGTTTGAAACAGGAAGTTCAGTGCGAAGCATTATCTCTTATGCAGTAGGATTCGTGCTTTTGACCGTTGCAGGTTTTGGAATTTACAATATTTTAAACATGATGATTTATGAAAAAATGGATAGTATTGCAATACTAAAAGCGACTGGGTTTTCAGGAAATGACGTAAAATGGATTTTTATATCGCTGTCAGTAATTATCGGACTTGCTGGAGGAACTTTAGGTCTAGTATTTGGTTATATTTTCTCCTCCATCATAGATTTAATTCCTTTTAAAACAGCTTCATTGCCTACTGTAACAACTTATCCAATAGATTATAACCCTATTTATTATGTAATAGGAATTGTGTTTGCATTATTTACAACAATCATTGCCGGACTTTTTCCAGCCTTAAAAGCGAGTAAAGTAGATCCAGTGTCCATTATTCGAGGTAAATAAATATGGAAAATAACACAATTTTAGAGACAATTGGCTTAAGCAAATATTTTTATGACCCTGTGAAATTTCAGGTACTAAAAGAAATTGACTTGAAAATAAATCATGGCGAATTTATTTCTGTAGTCGGCAAATCAGGTTGTGGAAAATCAACTTTGTTGTATTTGCTTTCTACTATGGATACTGATTATGAAGGTAAGATCTTGATTGATAACCAACTTGTGACAGGAAAAACGGATAAGGAATTAGCAATTATCAGAAATGAAAAAATAGGTTTTGTTTTTCAATTTCATTACTTGTTAGCTGAATACTCTGCATTGAAAAATGTGATGCTTCCTGGAATGAAATTAGGTAAATATTCAAATGAGGAATTAGAGCATCGAGCTATGGAACACTTAAAAACCTTAGACATGGGCGATCAAGCTCTTAAAATGACTAATCAATTGAGTGGCGGACAGAAACAGCGTGTTGCGATTGCGAGAGCTTTAATCAATGATCCTGTTTTAATTATGGGCGATGAACCTACAGGCAATTTAGACAAAAAAAATAGTGACTTGGTTTTTGATATTTTTAATAAATTGACACAAGAGGAAAATCAGACTTTGCTAGTGGTAACCCACGATAACGACTTTGCTGAAAGAACTAATAGAATTATAACCATGGAAGATGGGAAAATAATTTCCTAGTTCACTATAATATCATGTTTGTAAAGCAATCCTTTTACACTTTCTAAAGAAAAAATTGCTTTCTTAATTTTTGTTTTGGTGGGATCAATCGTGTAATTGTAGCTCGTTTGAAAATTAGCTTTATTAGCTATCGCTTTTGCAAACTCGCTTCGGTACAAATCACAATTGTCAAAAACTACTTCTGTTAAATCAGTATTCATAAAATCCACTGCAATCAAACTACAGTTAGTGAAAGATGTTCTTTTTATTTTTAGCGTATAAAATTTGGAGAAATCTAAAATACAATCATTAAATGCAATTTCGAAAATCAGCTTATCGCACATTGCAAAATTCACCTCTTTGATTTCGCAATGATTAAATATTACCGTTCTAAAGGCCACATAATTAATTTTGGCCTCGCTAAAAATACAGTCGTTAAATGTGCAATCAATAAAAGTAACTGCCACAAAAACGCAATGTGAGAAATTACAATTGGAAAACGTACAAGATTCAAATTCCTTAAAGTTGACTTCCTCTTCAGTGTAAGTAATGTTTTTGTATTCAATATCAAGAAAATATTCTGGCATTTTGTAATTTTAAATTTAATAGCAGCAAAGAAACAAATTCTAAACGGCTATTATATAATAATTACTTATGATTAAACTCTTTCGTAATCGCCTTTCCAGTTTTTAATTGATTTTTTTATATCATCACCTGAAAGATTTTCGATTAGTGCTTTTTGAGTTAAATCAGGAAGTTCCTCATCGGGTGCAAATCGTAACGCAAATATTTGATAATCAGTAAGTTTATTTTCGATTTCCTCAAATCGTTTTCCCGTTGCGGCGAGATAACGATATCGTAATTCTATCCGTACAATTCGGTTTTGAAGTGTTAAGGCATAATGTTGACGAAGCATAAACGCTAAACAAAAAAGTACAGCAAAGACGACACTTATAAATGACCATATTACTGTATCTGAAGTTGTAAGGGCAAAATAAATACTGCAGGATAAAAATGCCATTATTACGGGATAGTAAACAAAATGATGCGGAGGATAAAAGCGGATATGATTTTTGTAAGATTGCGTTTTCATTTTTTATTGTTTTTCTAAAGATACTCAAAAACTTATAATTTATATAAAAGAGTTGAGTTGAAAAAGTTTTGCCGAGATAAATTAAAAAATATGTTTTTATTTTTAAGATAATTTACCAATGAATAATTCTTAGATTTTATGCTAAAAGCAATCAATGTTTTTAAATCTAAAGAGAATTTTACTTTAAGATATAGAACACTTATGAAGACAGGTCTTATAATTCGCGTTATTTTTTGATTAGTTATAGAACTATTTCAAATAAAATTATATAATTATTGTGAGTCATAAATCAGTATAAGGTATAATAATTTCTTAATTTTAGTAAAAATTAAAATTATGATACAAACGAAGGGATATGCCGTTCAGGATAAAAAAACAGATTTAGCTCCTTGGAGTTTCGAGCGCAGAGAGGTAGGACCACATGATGTACAATTTGACATTCAATTTTGTGGGGTTTGTCACAGCGACCTGCATCAGATAAAAGATGATTGGGGCGGATCTATTTTTCCTATGGTTCCTGGTCATGAAATTGTTGGTAAAGTTGTGAAAGTCGGAAGTCATGTCAAAAAATTTAAAGTTGGTGACCTTGCGGGAACGGGCTGTTTAGTTGATTCTTGTAGAAAATGCGAAAACTGTAAAGAAGGCTTAGAGCAATTTTGTTCTAATGGAAGTACGGGAACCTACAACGCCTTAGAACAGGATGGAAAAACTCCAACTTACGGAGGTTATTCGAATACAATTGTAGTTCATGAAGATTTTGTGCTTCACATTTCAGATAAATTAGATTTAGCTGCTGTTGCTCCGCTGCTTTGTGCAGGAATTACAACGTACTCTCCATTAAGACATTGGAAAGTTGGGAAAGGGCATAAACTAGCCGTTTTAGGCTTGGGCGGTTTAGGGCACATGGCAGTAAAATTTGGAGTTGCATTTGGAGCAGAAGTCACTGTACTAAGTACTTCACCTGAAAAAGAGGCAGATGCTAAAAAACTAGGAGCACATAAGTTTATTGTAACTAAAGATGCAGAACAATTAAAAAGTGTAACTGGCTATTTTGATTTTATTCTGGATACTGTTTCTGCGCCACATGATTTGAATTTATATCTTTCTTTATTACGAGTAAACGGAGTTCACATTTGCGTGGGAGTGCCACCAACACCTTATGAAATTCATGCATTTAGTTTGATAGGAGGAAGAAAAAGTTTAGCGGGTTCACTTATCGGTGGGCTGCCAGAAACTCAAGAAATGCTTGATTATTGTGCAGAACATGATATCGTTTCAGATATTGAAATGATAGATATCAAAAATGTTCATGAAGCTTACGATCGAATGATCAAAGGAGATGTGCGCTATCGTTTTGTAATTGATATGGCAACCCTGTAAAATTAGATTTTAGATGTTTATCAAAAAAAAAACGCTGTAATTACTTGCAGCGTTTTTTGTTTTATTAGAGTTATGTTTTTAGGTAAAAAGTAGTTTCCATTCTTAGGAAACAGCCGGTAATACTACACTAAAAGTACTTCCCAAACCTAACTCACTTTTCACACCGATTGTACCATTTTGAGCTTCAATAAATTCTTTGCTAATGGCTAAGCCTAAACCAGTTCCTAACTTATGACTTCCTGGGATTTGGAAATATTTATCAAAAACTTTATTTTTATAATGGCTGTCAATTCCTTTTCCTTTGTCTATAACTTCAAAGACAATTGTGTTTTTATCCCCTTTTACTTTGACAATAATTTTACTATTTTCAGAGGAGTAGGTAATAGCATTTGTTAAAAAATTAATTAATACCCAAGAGGTTTTATCGTTATCTGCTTTTACCAAAGGTAAGTTTTCCTCTGCAACGATGATAATTTGGATTCCTTTTTGTTCAGCCTTTACTTTTACAGCTGCAATTGAGTAATCTATAATTTCGTAAGCACTAGTATTATCGATCGTAAGATGTAATTTCCCAGTTTCCACTTGTGATAAATCGAGTAGTTCTCCCGTAATCTTTAGTAGTCTTTCGCTATCTTCCTTAATACTACAAATTAATTGTTTCTGATCTTCATTGATTGTGCCAGTATCTTCTTTTTCCAGTAATTGTAAACTCATTTTTATAGAAGAAATAGGTGTTTTTAACTCATGCGAAACGGTAGCTATAAAATTTGTTTTTGCGAAATCTAATTCTTTGAATACTGTAATATTTCTTAGAATAATTACATCACCTATATCAATTGTTCGGTCTTCGCCTGTTGGTTTAATCGTGATACTAACTATTTCCTTTTCAAAATAACTTTCTACATTATCTGCAAAAATTTTCATTGGTTCTGCTTTCTTCTTATCGTCTTTAAAAGTACTGATAATCAATGATTTCATTAAATCGTTTTTCAGCGCAAGAGTAGTAGCTAATTGTCCCACAACTTCTTCTGATTTTAATCCTATAATTTTTAAAGCTTCGTTGTTCACAAATAATACGCTTCCTTTATCGTCTAAACCTATAATAGGATCGTGCATGTTGTTTATCAATGTTTCTAATCTTCTTTTCTCGAATGATAATTTATGCAAATTACTGCTGCTGTATTCTTGTAATTTCTCTGCCATTGAATTGAATGATTTTGCTAGATCTCCAAATTCATTATGGTTCATAAAATGCACTCGTTGCGAATAATTTTTGTTTGCAATTTCCTTGATACTATCTGTCAGTTCTTTAATAGGATTGGCAATATTATTAGGTAAATTAACTAATAAATTAAAGGCAATTAAAAAGCAAAGTGTTCCAGTAATGGCAATCCATAAATTAGCAGTTTCCGCTGTGTGCGTTGCAACATCACTCTTTTGTTTAATAGCATTCATATTCAACTTCATTATCTCAAAAATACCTTGCCGAATTTGATTTTTGATTGTTTCATTACTAAAATCAATTTTAAGCTCTGTAAACTTTTTTTCAAGTATAATGTTAGCATTTGCTTCTCCAATTTCAGTTGCATTTTCCATTTGACTTTTAAGGTTTTTTTCGAAAAAAGCAATATCAATTTTTCGATCTTCTCCAGTTTTTTCAAGCGAAAGCAGCATATTACGAGAATACTCTAACGTATTATAGTTGGCTTTTAATATATTTTGTGTGTCTATTTTTATCAAGAAAACAGAGTAGGCACTAATTAACGATAGAATAATAATCATTAAGAATAGTAATCCTACCCCTAGATTTAATTTGGTTTTTATTTTCATGATGCTAGAAATAAATGTTATGACAAAATTACTAAGTCAATATTTGATGAAGATAGATTATTCAGTAATTTATTAAATATAGTAGTCGATAAAATTACTTTAAATAAATTTAAATGTGGTTTCCCAATACAAACAGTTGTAATATTTTTCTGTTCAACAATTTCTAATATCGCATCGGTAATGCTATTATTTTCTACTTTGATAACCTCAGCATTTAATTGTGACGCTAATTTGAAATTATTGATTAAATGGCGCTGTTTATCTAAGGCTATTTTATTGGAACTTTCTTTCGGAGTTTCTACATACAAAACATACCATTTGCAATTGTAATAACTTGCTAATCTCGCTGTTTTCCGAATCACAATTTTAGCCATTTTATCATTACTACTGATGCAAGCGACTATTTTTTGAGGTTTAAGCGCTAAATTTTTAGGGACTTCATTTTCTACTTTGCGACCTACTTGATTCACCACTTCTTTCAAAGCTAATTCACGTAATTGTAAAATTTGATCTGATTTGAAAAAGTTATTCAATGCGGTTGGTATTTTATCAGCCGTATAAATTTTGCCTTCTTTCAATCGTGCAATCAAATCCTCTGAAGTTAAATCGATATTCACCACTTCATCTGCCATTCGCAACACATGATCTGGAATTCTCTCTTGTACATCAATAGTAGTAATTCGTTTTACATCTTGATTTAAACTTTCTATATGCTGAATATTTACTGCCGAAATTACATTGATTCCAGATTCTAGAATTTCTAAAACATCTTGCCAGCGTTTTTCATTTTTACTTCCTTCTATATTCGTATGTGCTAGCTCATCGACAATCACCACTTCTGGACGTAAATTAATAATCGCTTGAACGTCCATTTCTTCCAGTTGCTTCCCTTTATAGAAAATAGTACGGCGCGGAATAATAGGAAGACCAGCTAATAATTCATGCGTTTCTTTGCGATTATGGGTTTCAATATATCCAATTTTAACATCAATACCGTTCTTTAATAAGGTGTGCGCTTCTTGAAGCATGCGATACGTTTTTCCCACACCAGCGCTCATCCCAATGTAGATTTTAAACTTTCCTTTGCGAGATTTCTGAATTAAATCTAGAAAGTGCTTGACATTATTTTCTTTTTCGTTGTCCATTTCGGTTAAATTATTTTTGCCGCTAAGGCACAAAGTCACTAAGAGTTTTTTGTAACAAAATTTAAAATACTTCTTGAAAAACAGATCTTTTCATTACTTTTTAGAAAAGAAAACTTTGAGTCTTTGTGCCTTCACGGCAAAACTTTTAATTTAAAATTTGATAGCCAAAGCAGTAACTATAGAAAAACTAGTATCTGATACTTCAGCGGTGTTTTTAGCAAAAACGGCATCTTCACTAGTGTAATTTTTAATTTCAGTTCTCCACATTAAATTTGGATATATTTTATAATCCGCGTTTAATGAAACGCCGTAGGTTTCAAAACCATTTGAGGTTCCTGATGCAATTATTATTCCTTTTTTATCTTGGTAATATTCTCCTCTTACTGCAAAATTTAATTTATCAGTTGCCATCAATTGCGCCATTACAGAAGCTCCGTGCCATTTGTTATACTCATCACTTTGAAGTGCGGCTTGTTCCCAACCGATATCAAATCCCGCTAAAAGTTTTACTTTACTGGTTAAATCATAAGCAGCATATAAATCATGGAAATAACGTTTTTGACGTACGTTATACGCTTTATCATTTCCTATAAAAGAGCTACTATTTATTGAAAATTTTGATGAAGGTCTGTACACAATTTGATGACCAAAACTCGGTGTTGTATTACCATCGACACGCTCAATTCGTTGCCATCCGTTAAGATACAATCCCGTCAATTCCCATTGTCCACTTGGCGAAATGTACGTAATTTTGGCTCCAGCCTCAAAATAAGGAGAATTTTCCGCCATAATACTTCTAGTTAAGGTAAAGCAATCGGCTCCAATAGCACTTTCATAACCGATATGCGAAGGTAAAATTCCTGCTGTGATCCATAAGTTTTGGTTCCTTGCCAATTTAAAACCTATGTTTGCTTCATAAACATTTTTTAAAACTCCGGGTTCTGCTGCATAATTGGCATTCATATAGGAACCCGCCGCAATAGCTATGTTGGCACGTACCTTTTCAGTTTCGAAATTGGCTTTTACAAATCCAAGGTTCAAACTTACCTCATTGTTACGGTTGTGGCTGTATATGAATCCTGGACGCGAATTATTGTCGGGATTATTAGCGTCATATTGAAAATAGGTTTCAGCATATCCACTTATTTTCAATGGATTTTCAGATTTTTCTTCTTGCGCAAAAGCTACTCCTGAAAAACATAAAGTTAAAGCAGCTAGACTTATTTTTGTATTCATTTTGTATTCATTAAGTTGATTTTTAAAAAAAGGGAGGTATGGCAAAACCTCCCTAGCTCTGATTACGGCTTTATTTTAGTTGGTCTAGAGCAATATTTAGTTTTAGAACATTAATTTTTGCTGGTCCAAACATCTCTAATAAAGGTTGTTCTGTGTTGGCGTCAATCAAGGTGTTTACTTTTTCAGGATCTATATTTCTTGTTTTCTGAATTCGAGAGATTTGAATTTTAGCACTTGTTACTGAAATATTCGGATCTAATCCACTTCCACTGGCTGTTACTAAATCAACTGGAATCTCCGATTTTTTAACACTTGGATTTTTAAGTAAAAAAGTATCAATTCGACCTTGAACTACGGCTAGATATTCTTCATTTGAAGCTCCTTTATTACTTGCTCCTGATCCAGCAGCATTATAGTCTACCGCTGATGGTCGTCCCCAGAAGTATTCGTCTTTCGTAAAGCTTTGTCCAATGTTAGCGTATCCTTTGGTTTGTTTGTAAGACACGATTTCGCCTTTTCCGTTGTTAGGCGCTAATTGAGCAACTGCCCATACCGATAGTGGATAAATTACTGTGAAAAGCACCAGCAACACCACGGTCATTCTTATTCCTTTTATTAAATTATCTTTCATAATTTCTATTTTTTTAAATAAATAATGCAACTACAATATCAATCAATTTGATACCGATGAAGGGAACGATGATTCCACCAACACCAAACAGCAATAAATTTCTTCTCAATAAAGCACTAGCGCCAATTGGTTTGTAACTCACTCCTTTTAAAGCCAATGGAATCAAGAACGGTATAATGATCGCGTTGAAAATTACTGCTGAAAGTATTGCACTTTCAGGACTGTGTAAATGCATTATGTTTAATCCTTGAAGTGCGGGAATTGCAGTGATAAATAAAGCTGGAATGATAGCAAAATATTTGGCCACATCATTGGCAATACTAAACGTGGTAAGCGTACCGCGAGTCATTAATAACTGTTTGCCAATTTCCACGATTTCAATTAATTTGGTTGGATCATTGTCTAAATCGACCATATTTCCTGCTTCTTTAGCCGCTTGTGTTCCGCTATTCATGGCAACACCAACATCAGCTTGGGCAAGGGCAGGAGCATCATTCGTACCATCTCCCATCATAGCAACAAGTCGTCCAGCCATTTGCTCTTGCTTGATGTAATTCATTTTATCTTCTGGTTTCGCTTCGGCAATAAAGTCATCAACACCAGCTTTTTCAGCAATAAATTTGGCAGTCAAAGGATTATCACCTGTTACCATTACCGTTTTAATTCCCATTTTGCGAAGGCGCTCAAATCGCTCGAACATCCCAGTTTTAATGATGTCTTGCAATTCGATTACTCCAAGAGCCACTTCATTTTCAGAAACTACTAAAGGCGTACCTCCATTTTCAGCAATTACTTTTACTTGATCCAAAAGTTCGGTTGGAAAAGTATTTCCAGCATTTGTCACCATGTTTTTAATGGCATCTGTAGCTCCTTTTCTAATACGAGTACTGTCAAAATTGATTCCTGAACTTCTCGTCTCGGCAGTAAACTTGATAAATTGTGCGTTACTATTTTGAAAAGTTAAAGGATCTATTTTTGACAATTCAACAATCGATTTTCCTTCTGGTGTTTCATCAGAAATAGAACTTAAAAATGCCGCTTTGATTAATTGTGCTTCTGTAATTCCAGGAGCAGGGTAGAAGTGAGTTGCTTTTCGGTTCCCAATCGTAATTGTTCCGGTTTTATCCAACAGTAATACATCAATATCTCCAGCAGTTTCAACCGCTCTACCACTTTTCGTGATTACATTCGCTCTCAAAGCGCGGTCCATTCCTGCAATTCCAATTGCTGATAAAAGTCCTCCAATGGTTGTTGGAATTAAGCAAACAAATAAGGCAATAAAAGAAGCTATTGTAATATTTACATTCGAATAATCTGCTAATGGTTTTAAAGTCACACAAACAATGATGAATACTAAGGTAAACCCAGCAAGTAAAATGGTTAAGGCGATTTCATTTGGTGTTTTTTGGCGTGAAGCTCCTTCTACCAAAGCAATCATTTTATCTAAAAAACTTTCGCCTGGTTCATTAGTAACTTCTACAACAATTCGGTCAGAAAGTACTTTTGTACCACCGGTAACGGAACTTTTATCTCCACCAGATTCTCGAATTACGGGAGCAGATTCACCTGTTATGGCACTTTCATCAATGGTGGCCAAACCTTCTACGATTTCTCCATCAGTTGGAATAATATCGCCGGCTTCGCACACAAATAAATCGCCTTTTTTAAGTTCAGAGGATGATATTTTTTCACCGCTTTTTAAAGTTGCAGGAGTTTCTTCCCTTGTTTTTCTTAAACTATCGGCTTGTGCTTTTCCTCTTGCTTCGGCAATGGCTTCGGCAAAATTGGCAAACAACAACGTCAACAATAAGACTAGGAATACAACAAAATTATATCCAAAACTACCTTGTGAAGTTTCGCCTGTCAAAGTCCAAATAGAAACAACAAGCATTACAAATGTTCCGATTTCTACCGTAAACATCACAGGATTTCGAAACATAAGTTTCGGATTCAATTTCACAAAAGATTTAACCAATGCTTGTTGCATGATGTCTTTTTGAAATAAGGATTGATCTTTATTCATTTTAAATTCTTTTTAGTAAATGGTAAAATATTCAGCTATCGGTCCTAAGGCTAATACAGGGAAAAAGGCTAACGCGGCAATAATCACTATTACAGTCAATGTTACTACACCAAAAGTTCCTGTATCAGTTCTTAACGTTCCGTCGCTTTCAGGTATGTATTTTTTCTGTGCTAACAGTCCAGCAATGGCTACAGGTCCGATTATGGGTAAAAATCGTGCTAGAATTAAAACAATTCCCGTAGAAACATTCCACCAAACTGTGTTGTCTCCTAAACCTTCAAATCCACTACCGTTATTTGCTGATGCAGAAGTAAACTCGTAAAGCATTTCACTCAAACCGTGAAATCCAGGATTATTTAAAGTTGCCGTACCATATTCTGGCATTGCTGCTGTTAATGCGGTTCCCACTAAGATTAAGAATGGATGCATTAATGCAATAATCATCGCTATTTTCATTTCACGAGCTTCCACTTTTTTACCAAAGAATTCGGGTGTCCTTCCTACCATTAATCCACTAATGAAAACAGCCAAAATGATAAAGACAAAAAAGTTTAAAATTCCAACTCCAACTCCACCATAAAAACTGTTTATCATCATGGCAAGCAATTCATTCATTCCAGAAAGTGGCATCGTACTGTCGTGCATAGAATTGACAGATCCTGTTGATATTACCGTAGTAGCAATACTCCAATAACCAGTAGCTGCCGCGCCAATCCTTGTTTCTTTACCTTCCATGGCACCAAGTGAAGTATCAATTCCCATTTTCTCAATCATTGGGTTTCCTTGCATTTCACCGATCACATTTGGAATCGCCAAAGCCAAGAAGCCAATAGTCATAACCCCGAAAATCATCCATGAGAACTTTTTTCTTTTAATGAAATATCCAAAGGCAAATATCATAGCAAACGGAATAATCATTTGAGCCCACATTTCTAACATATTGGTGAAATAAGTTGGATTCTCTAGAGGATGCGCTCCGTTAGTTCCAAAAAATCCTCCACCATTTGTTCCAATGTGTTTGATGGCAACAAATCCTGCTGCTGGTCCGCGAGAAACCTCTTGTGCATCACCTTGCAAAGTAGTAATGCTGTCTTTTCCTTCAAATGTCATGGGTGTTCCTTGGAAAGCCAAAAGAGTTGCTACAACAAAAGAAAGTGGTAACAATATGCGAGTGCAAGATTTCATGAAATAGGTATAAAAATTCCCTAGTTCCGTTGTTGTTTTATCTCTAAAAGCTCTAAAGACCACTACTGCAGCTGCCATTCCCGTTGCTGCACTTACAAATTGCAAGAACATCAAATAAAATTGTCCTAAATAACTTATTCCAGTTTCTCCTGAATAGTGTTGTAAGTTGCAATTGACCACGAATGAAATAGCAGTGTTAAAAGCTAAATCAGCGGACATACTTGGATTTCCATCGGGATTTAGGGGTAAACTTCCCATAGTCATCAGAATAATCATTCCCAAGACAAACCATATTAAGTTTATGGTTAGTAACGCTTTCATGTGTTGTTTCCAGTTCATTTCTTCGGCTGGATTGACACCGCTTAATTTGAAAAATAACTTTTCAAGTGGATTAAATATAAAATCCAGCCAAGTTTTCTCCATTCCGTAAACCTTGGAAATATATTTTCCTAACGGAATAGCGAGTGCTAAGGTGAGCAAAAACATCGCTATAATTCCTAATATTTCTGTATTCATTTTTTAGTATTAAGGGTTAAATAATTCTTTGGTTCCTAAAATTTTTCAGGTTTTAATAGTACATAACAGATGTAGATAAAAACTGCAATTGCTATAATAAATAATGCGGTCATAATTTTTTAGTTTTCTAATAGTGTTCTTAAATAGCCTTGTTTTGATTCTTTTGAAAGAAAATCCTAATGCTTCTTTTAACTTGCTGGATTTTCTTGAGCACTTAATTCAGTAAAGAATTCGTTCTCAATTGCATTTCTAGTGTATTGATTGCCACTTTCATACAACATGTTGATCACTCTAATAATTTCTCTTGCTGATTCTGACTCAGATTCATCAAATGAATCCATTTTCTCCACACAAAATCTAGCAATACTTTTTAATAGTGCATATTGATTAATGGTTTCATCATTAGTAGATGGAAAATCAGTCCAGTTTTTGGAATCGGGAATCCATTGCTGGATAGCCTCGTAGATTTTTGTTTTCATTATTAGATGTTGTCAAAATAATTGATAGAGAGATAGAGCAGCCAAAAGCATAATAAACCGAGAGCGAAAAGGATAAGTGTTAACATAATAAATGGATCTAAGTGAATTAAAATTGTAATAGGAAGAGTATCATTGGTTATTATACTCCTAAAGAATTGATTTGCTTGTTATACTCTAATTTCAAATTTTTAGGGAAGAGATTAGAAATGCTACAATGACGGAGTTCCATAAAAGAAGAAACTGAAAAAACATAAATATTAGAAATGACACTTTTAGTTTCGTTGCTTCCGCTGTTGAATAAGTATTCTGCGTGTGCTAGACATTTTTTAGCTCTAGCAATATTTCCAGCACTAATCGCTTTTTTTGTGATTTCTGCGAAACGTTCTGCTTGTTTGTAAATTGTAATGACTTGATTTTTCATAAGGATGAATTTTTATGTTCTCCTCACCCATGCCAAATCCTGTTCCAATAAATATCGATTTCCGTAAAGCATTACTAGCGTTGGTTTTAACTAGTTCCTTTAAAAAAAAGACATAAAAAAAGCCTATCATAATGATAGACTTTTATTGAAATGATAGGTCTTTATTGAATGTTATATTCTTCTAATTTTCGATATAAGGTAGCAATACCAATTTCGAGTAAACGAGCTGCTTCGGCTTTATTACCTTTAGTATAATTTAATAATTTTTGGATATGTAGTTTTTCGACACTTTGCATAGAAAACGCCGATAAGCTTTTAATATTTTTACTTTGTTCTTGCTGCATTTCGTAAGGAAGTAAATCTATGGTTAAAACTGTTCCACTGCATAAAATTACAGTGCGCTCAATTACATTTTTTAATTCTCTAATGTTTCCAGGCCATTGATAGACTTCTAATTTTTGCAAAAAATCACTATCAATTTGTAATGTTTGTCGATTCATTTTTTCAGCAAACTGACTTACAAAATAATGAGTCAATGGTTCGATATCTTTGATTCGTTCTCGTAAAGGCGGAATAGTAATCTCAAAAATATTTAATCTAAAGTATAAATCTTGACGAAAGCGTTTTTCGTCACTTTCTGTTTTCAAATTTCTATTGGTAGCTGCAATCAAGCGGAAATTTGATTTTTTTGGTGTAGAATCTCCAACAGGAATGTATTCACTCGTTTCAAGAACACGAAGTAATTTAGCTTGTAAATCTATTGGCATTTCGCCAATTTCATCTAGAAATAAGGTTCCGCCATTGGCTTCTTCTATAAAACCTTTTTTATCTTTAATAGCGCCAGTAAATGAGCCTTGTTTATGACCAAACAATTCACTTTCTAAAAGTTCTTTGCTAAAGGTGCTGCAATTTAAGGCCACAAATGATTTTCCTGCTCTAGTACTGTTCTCATGAATCGCTTGTGCAAAAACTTCCTTACCCGTTCCAGTTTCTCCAGTTAAAAGCACGGTAGAATCCGTATTTGCCACTTTTTTGGATAACTCTATAACTTGTTCTAATCCTTTTGATTTTCCAATAATAGCATCAAAGGAATACTTTTTTGAAATTCGTTTTTCTAGCTGCTTAATTTTTTGCTGAAGAGTAACCTTCTCAATTGCTTTGTATAGAAGAGGAATTATTTTGTCATTATCATCCCCTTTTACAATGTAATCAAAAGCACCATTTTTCATGGCTTGCACACCATCGGAGATTTTACCGTAGGCGGTTAACAAAATTACTTCTGTTAAAGGAAAACTAGCTTTAATTTTTTCGAGAAAGTCAACGCCGTTGCCATCAGGGAGTTTTACGTCACAAAGGACAACATCAATTTCATTTTGTTCTAATTTCTTGAAACCAGATTTCAAATCGGCTGCTTCAAGTACCACAAAACCTTCTGACTTTACAATTCGAGCAAGAAGACCTCTTAACTTTTCTTCGTCGTCGATTATTAGAATATTTCTCAATTCGATTTAAATTTAATTTTTGTAAAATTAGAATTTATTTATCGATCAGATATAATTTTATAAATTATATTAATTTTATAAATTATGATTTTATTATTGTTACAGTTATAGTTAAGTTTCTAACTGTCTTTTTTGTAATATTCAATAAAGTACATTTTAGCAAATATTATAATTTTTGCTTATGTCATGTTCTTGTTTAATAAAAATTCTTTCGGAATATATTTATTGATATATATCACGTTTACTATTTTGATTTCAATTTCACTTAGTTCGATGGTTTTAATGGGATAAAAGAAGATACGAATAACTGTGACTTTTTTTAAAAACATATAAATTGTACAACATAACATGATATTTAAAAAAAATAAAATAGTATGTAATAGAGGATTGTAATTTTCTAAATCGAACATGATAGCAAATACATCTTTTATAAATATATGGTATGCCAAAATAAAAAAACTAGCTCTAGAACAATAGATTAAAAGTGAACGAACTATAGGAATTTTTTCAATATATCTGCAAACATATAGTAAAGAGAAAACGCCAACAACTGATAGTAATAGAAGATAATGATAATTGAAGTGAAGTCCTGCGATATTTAAATTTATTTCAATATTTAATTTTGTAAAAACTATAACGGTTACAGCATACAGCAATGGAAAAATAATCATTTTGTTACCATAGAAGAAATTAGTTCCCTTTAAATATCGTGCAAATAGTATTTTAAAAGTATAACCTAAAAGTAAGTAAGTAAAAAAAATAGGTATGTACTCTGTCCAATAAAATTTAATATTGATTGAAGATAAAATAAAAAGAACAATAAAAAAAATGGTCAAAAATATATAGTTTAAAGGTTTTTTTGATTTGAAAATTACTAAAAATCCTTTAAGCGAAATTTGACCTAAGAATAAGCCACCTATGAACCAAAATGAAACATTTATCATATCAAAGCTTCCGTGATAGAATGCTCTAGCCAAATTAATAATGTAATTTAAGCAACCGTTTAAGGTGACTGTATTTGAAGCAGCGATATACAAGATGATGTATAGAAGCGTTAAACTAAATGCGAAGCTGATTAATGGTTTAAGTAAGCCATCTATTTTATTATACAAAAAAGTTCTAAAATTGAGTCTACTGCTCATTAGATATCCTGATATAAATATAAAGGAGGGCATTTTAAAAACCATTACTATATTTTGAAAGGACAATAAAGTGGGGTAAATTTCAGTAAAATCATAGCGACTAATTGTCATTAATATTATACTTATACCTTTCGCGATGTCAAAAATTTGAATCCGATTTTTATTCTCTATCATAAATCGCACGGTCTAAAAGTTAAAATTTTTATTTATTGCCTAATCTCGTCATATTTTTTATTTCATGCAGATTATTTGGTATCTTCTGAAACTTTATGTTGTGCGTAATTGCTGCCAATTCTTCAAAAGCTATTGAACCTACATAATCGAATTTTAAATTAAAACTGACAATTTGCCAATTTTCATTATTTTTCAGTAATGTTAAATTAATATTATGTTGACCATCGGAACATGGTATGTACTTAAAGTCCTCGTCGATTCCTTTTCCCAGCGCTTTTACGAAAGATTCTTTGCGTGTCCAAGCTGTATAAAAAGCATGTTTTTTATCATTTGAATTTTCAATAGATAATATTTCTTCGTAGTCAAAAATATCTGGAAGCAGTTCAGTGTAATCAAAATCTTCAGACATGTATTCAATGTCTATTCCAACTTTTTTAAGTGATATTGCTATAACTGCAAAATCTTTAGAATGTGAAATATTAAAATGTAACCATGGATGTGAAATTAAAAATGGTTTATTATTTAGCGAGACACCAAAATGGATGTTTTTAACATCAATTTTTGCATATGCAGCTAAAATATATTTGAGAATTGCTCTGTATGTTATAAATTGCTTTTTATCTATATCTTTATAAAAACGCCTGGCTTTTTTAATTTCCTTCTCATTTAATAATTTTAATAGTTCACTTTGTAAATCATAAAATTCAGTAAGATAAATTGTATAAATAACAATATCTTGAGTTTTTAAAAAATTATCATTAATGGGAGTCAACTTTGATTCCTTAATTTTTTGGGACGATATAGTAACCTTAGCAGTTTCCATGTCTCTCATTTAAGATATTTTGCAGCATATTTGCTAATACTATATCATTTGGAGGGGCTACAATATTGAGATGATCACCATTTATAATGTGAGTGTTAACACCTTTTAATGCTGCTTTTTTCCAGCCTAGATGTTTTGGATCTAATTTATGATCATCATCATCCTTTGCTCGAAATAGATCTACTTCCAAATTGTGAGGTAATAATTGATAATAATTGACTATTTTATTAACCATAAAATCAGCCTCACTAAATTGCTGTAGGGCTATTGCATCTTGATCCGTGATACACTCTTTTAGACCAAAATATTTTTTTTGTAAATATATTTTTTTAGAATTGACTCGTTTTTTAAAAGATTTCCAGCTCGTTAATATTTCTTTTAAATAATCAATCCGTCTGTAAGTGCGGTCAATATATCTTATTATTACTTTTTGCCAATAAAATTTATAGTAATAGGATGAATCTACATAGGTATCTAATAGTGCAATCATTGTTACTTTTCTACCTTTTTCCTCAAGTTGGCGAGCCATTTCAAAAGCAACAACACCACCAAAAGAAAAACCAGCTAGAGCATAGGGTCCACTGGGATTTATCTTGATAATTAACCGAATATATTCAGCCGCCATTGCCTCAATAGATGTAAACCAATTATCATATCCTTCAGGTCCAACTCCTTGAAAACCATATATTGGTTGTTCTTGATCAAAATGCTTAATGAGATGGGCAAAATTCAAAATATTTAATCCAGCTCCGTGTACGATAAATAGAGGCGGTTTAATACCTTCAGGTTTCATTGGGACTAAATGGTTACTTGAAATTTGATTATCTTTAATTAGCAACTTAGCAAATTTCTCAATTGTTGAATATTGAAACAGTGTTGATAGCGGGATTCTTATTCCAGTTTTTTTCTCTATTTTCATCATAACATTTACCGCCATTATCGAATGTCCCCCCATTTCAAAGAAGTTACTAAAAATATCAATTCTTTCTTTTTTTAAACTTTCTTGCCAAATTTCTGCTACTAACTTTTCCTCACTGCTTCTGGGTGCTGTAAAATTTTCTTCTATCTTTAAAACGGATTTGTAATCTAATAATTTTTTTCGATCTATCTTATCATTTAATGTAGTTGGCATTTTATCAAGAATATGAAATTCATGCGGTACCATAAAATTTGGCAACTGTGAAGACAAATAATTTCTCCACTGTCTAATTTGCTCTATTTGCTTTGTATTTTTATAATTTAGCACAAGAAAAGCAACGAGAATATCAGCTTTTGCAAGCACAATTGCTGATTTTATATTATCTATTGACATCAAAACGTGTTCTATTTCTCCAATTTCAATGCGGTGCCCTCTCACTTTTACTTGATGATCAACACGTCCTAAACACATCACTTCATTAGTGAGTAGTAATTTACCTAAATCTCCTGAAAGATATAAAATTGCATTTTTATCTTTAGAAAAGATATTAGGAATGTATTTTGCTGCAGTTAACTCTGTTCTGTTTAAATAACCTTTTCCTACACCATCACCCCCAATTGCAATTTCCCCAATTGTGTTTGGCGGCAATAAATTCATGTGTTCATCAACTATATAATATTGCATATTTGCAATGGGACTGCCGACTGAAATTATTGTATCTTCAGTTTTTATGCGCTTATACGAAGAGAAAATAGTTACTTCTGTAGGTCCATACAAAGTCCAAAGTTCTTTAGATCTTTCAATAAGTTCTTTAGCTAATTTGGCAGGTAGCGGTTCTCCGCAACACCAAATTTTTATTGGTAATTTGTTTTTCCATCCAGCGTCAATAAGCATTTGATAAGTTGTAGGTGTGGCTATTATCAATGAAATTTTTTCTTTTTCTAGCATTTCATTGAGTAATCTACCATCACTTGCTGTTTCGTGGCTTGGTATGACTAAAACTGCTCCTTTGTAAAGCGGAAAAAATAATTCAAAGCTTGCAATATCAAAAGAGATAGTTGAAATAAAAGGAACTCTATCCGTTACTTCAATACCCGGTTCATTCTCTAATGAGCAAAATAAATTCACTAAATTTCTATTAGTTATTTTTGCTCCTTTTGGTTTACCAGTAGAGCCAGAAGTATATAGAAGATACAGTACATCCTCAGGATCAACATATCTATCTAATTTTGATGATGGATATTGGTTTAATGACTTCATGGCATCATCAATTAAAATTGTATTCGAGCATTTTGGTAATGACAGAGACAAAGCTTTACCAGTTAATAAAAATTTTGCTCCAGAATCTTCCATCATATACTCAATACGCTTTATGGGATATTCGTGATCAAGAGGTAAATAAGCGGCTCCACATTGAATAATTGCTAAAATTGAATATACCAATTCAGGACTTCTGGGAAAAGAAACAGCTATATAATCACCAGATTGAACCCCATTAGCTACTAGATAGTGAGCAAATTGATTGACTTTAATATGTAAATCTCGGTATGATATCTTAGTGTTATGAAATTCAATAGCGATATTTTTAGGGGTGATTACTGACTGTGTACTTAATAGTTCGGCCAATGAAATTTGAGGGTATGGGGTCTTGGTATTATTTAATTTAGAATAATTTGATAAATAGTTATCTTTAATAATAGTGCCTATTGCGCTATTTTGTTCTGTTATTAATTTTTTTAAGACTTCTTCAAATGACAATAGCATTTGAATTATAGTTTTTTCTTTAAAAAGGTCTGAATTATAAGAGCATTGAATAGTAGGTTTGTTTTTAAACATACAAAAATGCAATTGAAGCTCAAAAGATGAATATTTTCTAGAATTAATTTCAAACTCATAAGTAAGTCCGATAAATGAAAATTCACTTTCAATATTTCTATTCAAATCTACTGTTAAAGTTACTGGCACCATTGGAACTCTTGAAGGATCGCGCGCTAATGCCAATTTTTGAAGAAGATGTCCAAAACTTACTTGGTTGTTGATATAACTTTCTAATAATTGGGGATTTCTTACTTTTAAATATTCTAAAAAACTATTACTAGAATTTATTTTAGTCCGTAATGGTAGAAGATTTGCACAGTCGCCAACTAAATGTGTCATATCATAGCGTCTATTTCCTGATGTTGGAAAACCAATGATTAAATCATTTTGACCTGTAATTTTGTATAGAAAAACTTCTAGTGCTATTAAAATAGTTGATGTTAAACTACAACCCGCACTTTTTCCTAACTGTTTAAGAGAATTGATTACTGAGCTATCAATGGGAAGATCCAAACGCTGACTTTCATAAGTGCGTAAAACAGGCCTTGGTTGATCAATCGGTAATTCGACTTGAGGAACTGAATCACTATAAATATTTAGCCAAAAATCTTCTGTTTGTTTATAATCAACTGTTCTTGATAATAAATTCACTTTTGCAGCATATTCACTAAATCTCGTTGGCGTTTTTAGTTGTGCAGTTGTGTTTCCGATAAATGCCGAATATAATACACTTAGATCTTCAAGAATTATTGTAATACTCAACCCATCTCCAATAATGTGATGATGAGTAATGATAATTATATTTTCTAGAATATCTACTTTTATTAATTTTACCCTTATTAGCGGATCCGAAACAAGATTAAAATAAGAATTTACTTCTTCATCTATAATATTTTTTTTGATTTCCTCTTTTTCAACGCCTAACAGTTCGGATATATCGCTTATGGGTATATTAATTTCAAGCTTTTTAAGAATGTTCATGTAGCGTCCATCTGAACTAAATGAGGATCTCAAACTTTCATGTCGCACTATTAGTGCATCAAAGGATTTTCTAAATATGTCAAAATTAAATTCTCCCGATAATTTAATAGAATATGATAAATTATAGGCTTTATTTGCATTATCACCTCCAATTAAACAGTCGGTCCAAATTTCTAACTGTGTTTTAGTTGTTTCAATTGAGAGTTCAATTTCAGATAACACAGATAGATTTTCTAATTTTTTTTCTTGATGTGATGTTTCTTCCATTGTCTATTGATTTTAGGTAGGGATGAATTAAATCGGATTCTATTATTAGTTATTATGTATCGAATTTTAATCAAATGCTAATTCGTTATTGTTTTACTCTGTATTCTTGATGCTTTTCATCTAAAAGATTCTGAAGAAGTTTAACTAAGATTTTATCATTTGGAGGCGATACTATACTTAAATGATTTCCTGGAATATTATGAATATTAACACCTTTTAAAGCCGCTTTTTTCCACCCTAGATGTTCTGGATCTGATTTGTAATATTCATCATCTTGTGCTCTAAATAATTCTACTTCAAAATCTTGTGGAACTAGATGATAACGATCAACTATTTTATTTACCATAGCGCTAGCTTGCACGTATTGCTCAAGTGCTAGAGCATCCTGTTCTGTCAAACTATCTTTTAAACCAAAATACCTTTTCAAGAGATGCTTCTTTTTAGCTTTAGTCCGCAGTTTAAAAGCCTTCCAGCTAAAGAGTATTTCTTTTAGAAAATGTAGCCTACGATTTGTAACATCTAAGTACCTTATTACTTGTTTGTGGGAATATTTAGAATAAAAATATGAGGAGTCGATATAAGTGTCTAATGCAGCAATAATGCTTACTGTTTTACCTTTTATCTTTAATTGTTTCGCCATTTCAAAAGCGACAACACCTCCAAAAGAAAAACCTGCAAGCGCATATGGACCTCCAACATGAATTTTTTCGATACATTCTATGTAAAGAGTAGCCATATCTTCGATGGATTCAAACCAATTTTCAAAACCGTTTGGGCCTATTCCTTGTAAACCATAAACCGGCTGATCTTGATCGAAATTAGCAATTACATTAGCAAAATTTAAAATGTTGAGTCCTCCACCGTGAACTATAAAAAGCGGTGTTTTTGTACCATCTGGCTTGATTGGTACTAAATAATCATGTGTAATTTTGTTTTCTTTTTGTAATAATTTGGCAAATTTTTCTACTGTAGAATGCTCAAATAGTGAAGATAAAGGAATTTTTATGCCTGTCTGCTTTTCAATTTCTAGCATAACTTTGATTGCACTAATGGAATGTCCGCCCATTTCAAAAAAATTATCGTAAATATTTATGTTACTAATATTTAAATTTTCTTCCCAAATGGAGGCTACTGTTTCCTCTTCTTCAGTTCGTGGTGCTGTGTGCTCTGTTTTGAGCTCTGAAATAGATTCATATTCTAACAATGTTTTTCTATCGATTTTACCATTGACTGTAAGTGGCATTTGGGATATAACATGAAAAATATTGGGTATCATAAAAAGTGGTAATTGAGTAGCTAGCTCTTCACGCCATGATTGTACATTAGTAACTTGATCGTTATTTTTAACTTCCAAAACAATGAATGCAACAAGAATATCAACTTTAGCTATCACAACCGCTACACTAATATTTTGAATTTTACTCAAAAAATATTCTATTTCACCTAATTCTATGCGATAACCTCTCACTTTAACCTGTTGATCGATTCTGCCTAAACATTGTAGCTGCCCATTAGGTAAAATCTTGCCTAAATCGCCAGACAGATACATTTTACTAGCTAAGTCTTTTTCAAAGGGATTCAATATAAAACGCTCAACGTTGAGATCAGGTCGATTGAGATAGCCAAGCGATACCCCATCTCCGGCAATAGCAATTTCTCCAAGGGCACCCTCAGGTACTAAAATTCCTTGTTTGTCTAATAAATAAATTTTAGTATTTGCAATAGGTTTTCCAATGGTTATTGGGTCATCCGTACTATTAATTTGCGTTAGTACAGAGCAAACAGTGGTTTCAGTGGGACCATAAATATTCCATAATTCATCACATAAGGAAAGTAATTTTTGTGCTAAAGCTTTAGGCACAGGTTCTCCACCAATTAAAGCTTTAATAGTTAATGGTTTTTCCCAACCGGAATCAAGAAGAATTTGCCAAATAATAGGAGTTCCCCACAAGATTGTAATTTTATCAGAGATTGCTTTTTTAAGTAATAAAGCTCCATCTGAGCGGACGACTTCATCTACAAGTACTACACAAGCTCCAAACAATAATGGAAAGTATATTTCCATTACCATAGCATCAAATGAAATAGTTGTCACGGCAAATATTTTATCTTTTTCGCTAATTCCGGGAGCTACAGCCATAGAATAGACAAGGTTGATCACATTACAATGAGCAACTTGAACTCCTTTTGGAATACCAGTAGATCCAGAGGTATAAATAATGTAAGCAACATAATTTGTAGGGATATCTAAATGTAAAGCTTCTGTTGGCAAGTTGCTTATCCCATCTAAAATCTCATCAATCGAAACTGAAATTACTTTTTCAGTTACGTTTTTTTTCGATTTTAAACCAATATAAAGTATAGCATTACAATCCTCAATAATTAATTTTACTCTGGCATCAGGATACACTGGATCAACTGGAACATAGGAAGCACCACATTGTAAAATTGCAAAAAGGCAGGCAATGAACTCAGGTGTTCGATTTAGAGAAACAACAACCACTTGTCCTGGTCTTAAACCTTCAGAGCGCAGATAGTTAGCTATTTGATTGATTTTATTTTGTAAGTGACAATATGATATTTTTTCATCTTGATACTGTATCGCAATTGCATTTGGTGTCAATCGAGCACGTTCATCAAAAAGGTCATGTAGTGTGCTTTTCGGGTAATCGCTTTTTGTATCGTTTAAGTTTTTGTATTGCTTTAAAAAATCTTGAAAAATAATACATTCGATTTTCTGTTCAGGATCTTCAATAATTTTTTGTACTATTTTCTCAAATGAATCCATCATTTTTTTAATGGTTTCTGTTTTAAAAAGATTTTGATTAAAAGACCATTCAAAACTTAGTTTTTTATCGGTACCGCTAATATTGAGAAATATTTCAAAAGCTTCAAAAGCTTTGGGATTACTTTTTAAATCAAATTTTAAGTTTTTGAAGTGAACACCCTCAATCATTCCGATGTCTATATTGAAAGCAACTGGAGCTAATGGAACTCGGGAGGGATCGCGAGCAATATTCAATTTTTGTAAAAGTTGTCCAAAACTTAACTGGTAATGATCATAACAATCAAAAAGTTCTGACTTTCTTTTTTTTAAGTAATCAACAAACGATAATTTAGGATCTATAATACTTCGTAATGGAAGCAAGTTAGCGCAATGTCCAATAAGATAATTCATTCCTTTAACTGGTTGTCCTGCAAAGGGAAGTCCAATTACAAGATCATCTTGACGAGTAAGCTGATATAAAAAAATCTCGAAACAAGATAGTAAAGTGGTAACTAAACTTGATCCATTATTTAAACCTAATTGTTTGAGGTTAGTTACCAAAGAGAGATCTAAAGCAAAATCAAGACGATGACCCTTATAAGTTCTAATTGCTGGTCTGGGATTGTCAATAGGTAAATTTACAACAGGTATTGAATTTTCATAAATAGCATACCAGAATTTTTCAATTGCTTTACTTTCCTCACTTAGTAAAAATTTTTTCTCTTCATCTGCATAAATACTAAATAAAACTGGCTCTGGTAATTTAGCTTCTTTATTTTCAACGAAACCTGTATAAATAGATCCTAAATCCTGAAGTAATATCCCAATGGACCATCCATCACAAATAATATGATGTGCTGTAATAACCAAACTATGAAGATTACTAGATTGTTTTATTAATCCAACTTTTATTAGTGGTCCATTTACAAGATCAAATAAAAAATTAGTATGATCATTGATATATTGAGTCGATACCTTCTCCTGCTCAACTTGTTCTAAAGTAGATATATCTATTGTTTCAAGTTTGATTGTAATTTTCTTGTAGATTGACATATAAACACCGTCAGTGCTAAATGTAGCACGAAGCGATTCGTGTCTTTCAACCAAAGTTTGAATAGCCCTAAGCATCGCCTTGGAGTCCAATAATCCTATAAACTCTACTGTGATAGATTCATTGTACGCTCGTGATGCGTCCTTTTCTCCTAAAAAACAGGCAGTCCAAATTTCAGACTGCGCCATCGTAGTAAAAACGACCTTTTCTATTTCAGGACCTTCAAAAGGATTATATTTAGTATTTATATTCAACATGATTTTGACACTATTTTATTTTTGATTCCTACTATATCTTTAAAATTATATTTCTGATCTTCTAATAAAAAGAGATCATGTAAAATATTGAGAATTTATTGCGAAATTTTTAAGATGATATTTTTTTTTCAAATTTTTGATTTCCAATGAATTTTTAATAAATGCTGTAAATACAAATATTAAATTTGATTAATGCGAAAATTATTTCAATCAATAATAGAAATTATTTTGATTTTGAATCGATCTAAAATTTCTATCAGAGCTATTATTATTGTCAGATAGATTTTCCCCAAATATGCTTTAATGCTTTTTCTTTTCGATAAGTTTAAAAACACTTCTTTTTTAAATTGAAAAAAATTTGATGTATTTAAACAATCTTGTGCAATTGAAACAGTTGATGTTAAAGATTGTGCCGTATGCCACCAACCACAAGGTATAAATAATGTTTCTCCAGGAAAAATTGTAAAAGTAATTGGGGTTAAGTTCCTAGAGAGTGGATATTTCTCAAAGTCAATATTTTTTATATTTGGTATTTCTGAAACCCATAAATTATCTTTTTTTTGATAAATATAAGGAGTTTGGTTAGGAGGAATAACTGTAAATTCTTTCACTCCATGTAGTTGTGTTATAAAAGCATGCAAGCATAAATAATCGTAATGAACATAGGGAAATTGACCTCCAGGACTTCCAAAAAATATTTCTAAAGTATTAGCTCCACCAATAAATTTTTTAGGGATTAATTTGCTGTTCGTCCAGTCAGGCATAGAATATTTAAAGCGAGGTGAAACGTCAGGTATAAGTTCTGGATAGTCATTATCTATTTGAAGTTTACATGGATATGGCGCAGGATTTTCATTAGTTGCAGTTTCCATTAAAGTAATATAATCTTTAAGCATAAATTTTTGACCTTCCACTATAACTTCTTTATCTCCATAGTTAGATTTAAAAAATTCTAGTGTAAACTTTTCCTTCGCTTTCCAATCTTTACACGCATCACCTATAACTACAGGATAATTTGCAAATAAATGGTCTTTGGAAAATTCATCGTATGTCATGCCGTATTTTTTTTCGACTTTGAGACCTCTTTCACGAACTAATTCGACTGTTTTTGTAGCCATAATGAATTTATTAATTTTTCATAAATCAATTTTAAAGTAATCGCCATTGATATTAGTATCGAGTATAAACCATGCTGGATTTCCCTCTTCATCTCTTCCTAATTTTGCTCCAGCTATGGGCGGCGTGTTAATATTTTTTAGCTTACTACTATCAGTTGATAAATCATTGTTAATTTTTATCTTGGTAAAAAATCCTACTGAAAGCATGCTGTCAAGGCATAATACAAATGAATTAATAATTTTATGAATATCAGCTTTTGTGTAAGATTCTGTTAAAAAGCATGGAAAGCCATCCCAAATATGAATTCCGTTTTCACGAAGTAAAGTAAACAACAATTCGCCATATTGAACGTCATCATCAAATTTAAGTCTCCATAATGAACCAAAATGATTGATTCTCATTGGCAGTTTTCTATTTGTAAATTCAATGTTTAATTCAGATGCCAGGCAAGTTGTCATTTCATTAAGTTTTTCTTGCAACATTGAACCCTTATTTTTTAGATGGATTAGAGAGGCTTTTGAAGCAGCTAAAGCTAAAGGATGTCTTACAAAGGTGCCAGCAAAATAAGTAACCCCTACCTCTGGAATAGAATCATCGCCAAATTGCCATTGCCCACCATCTAAAGCGTCCATATATTTTCGTTTGCCAGCAATAGCACCAATCGATAGTCCACCACCAATCACTTTTCCATAAGTTGCTATATCAGCGTGAATATCAAAAAGCGCTTGAGCACCACCTGGATGAACTCTGAATCCAGTAATAACCTCATCAAAAATAAGTGCTATTTCAGATTGTGTAGTTAGAGAGCGTAATTTATGTAAAAATTCTATTGGCTGAAATTCTGGTCTTCTGCTTTGCACTGGCTCAACTAGTACAGCAGCTAATTCATCTGCTCGTGCAGCAATTATTTGAAGACTTTCCTCTGTTCCATATTCTAAAATCAACATGTTTTGAACAGATTCAGGCATAATTCCTGGAGCTGCAGGAAATGTTATTAATTTCTTTGAGCCACGTACAAGCGCTTCATCTATTATTCCATGATAAGAACCAGAAAAAGCAACGATCAATGAGCGACCAGTGACCGTTCTTGCAATTCGAATGGCTCCTAATACAGCTTCAGAGCCTGTATTACATAACGCAGCACGTTCATGGCCAGTGAATTCGCAAAGTAATTCACAAACTTCGCCTGCCAGTGGATGTTGAGGTCCTACCTCAAATCCATTTTCAATTTGATTATGCAATGTTTCTTTAATGAAATCAGGTTGATGACCAAAAATGCAAGATCCAAATCCGTTAAGAGCGTCAATATATTCATTACCATCTATATCCCACAGTCTATTACCGCTTGATTTTTCAATAACAATTGGATACACAATTTCTTTTGTTAAAGGTTTGAATCCTGAGACTACTCTAGGATCTGCCATGAAACTTCTATTTTTTTGGGTAGACGATTTACTGCCAGCTGTTTTTTTTGAGTACCGATTTATTAGCTCATTAAGAAATTGCTTTTGAGAATAGCTCATTTCTTTTATTTGCTTTTCGATTTTTGGAGATGCACCAAAAGGTTTTTGATGCTCCATAATTTCCTCAGCTGTTCTACTATCTTGAGTTGTATTTTTAGGAAAAGAAGATTCTGCTATAGAATTATTTATTTCTTTATAAAGTATTCCTGTAGACTGAGCTAAGGTATTTACTTGAAGAAGTTCCATTTGCTTGCCTAAAAGCTGAAGTTGCTGCGCTATTAATCCTAAAGTCGCAGTGTTGTGATCCTGTGGAATAGGTATCGATTGTTTTGGTGTAATAAATAAATTTTCAGTTATGTCCTTAACTGGTGCATTAATCATTTTGTGAGGCTGCTCTTCTTCGGAAATATTCTGATGAATGTAATCTGCTAAAAGATGTGGTGAATTAAATTGTTCATTCAGTTGACGAAATGTAATAGGGAGTTTAAAGTCTTTTTTCAACCTTATGGCAAGCTGAGTGAGTAATAAAGAATCTAATCCAAGATCAAGAAAACTTTGAGAAAAAGTATCAACAGGAAAATCAATACCTGATGTTTGATTAACAATGGAAGAAATTTTATTAAGAATAGTAGTTTTTCTCATATCATTATTTTTCTTGAGATTGGTAAATGAATATTCTGCAACGTTATTTTTAGATGGGTGGTCTTGATGTAAAGTACCAGGCGGATCAATCCAACAAAATTTACGATCGAAAACATAGCTGGGTAATTCAATCTGGTGTCTTTGTTGATCATTGTAAAAAATATCCGGTTGAGATTCTACTCCTCTAAGCCATAGCTCGCCTAGAGACGTAAGTATAGTTGTATATTCATTTTGGTCATCTTTTGTTTGAAGTAAGCTTGCAAATGCTGCTACTGTTTTTCCAGCTCCTTGTTGTTTGGTTAAAGTAATTAATGTTTGACTAGGACCAATTTCTAGGAATATAGGATTATCTAATTTTAGTAAAGTATCAGCTGCTGCAGCAAATTTGACTGTTTGGCGTAAGTGATCAGACCAATATCTTGAACTAGAAGCTTCACCATCAGTAAGTTTTAATCCTGTAACTGTTGAAATTATTGGTATATTGGGCTTATTCAACGTTATCTTTTTTACTTCTGCTTCAAATGTTTCTAAAATAGGATTCATCATTGCTGAATGAAAGGCATGGCTGGTTGCTAGTAATTTATTTGCTATTTCCAGGTGGTCTAGCGACTCCGCAAAATTTCTTATGGCGAGATCTTCACCTGCAACAACACATAACGCTTTAGAATTAATTGCAGCCAGTGAAAGAGTAGTTGGAATAATTTCCATTAATTTGTCTTCGGTCATTCTTATGGATAACATACTTCCTGTTGGGAGTTGACTTACTAATTGACCTCTTAAAGCAATTAAATGCAATACATCTTTTAAACTTAATACCCCTGCAAGATGTGCCGCAACAAATTCACCAATACTGTGTCCACATAGCTGAGTAGGTTTAATTCCCCAACTTAACCAAAGCTGAGCTAATGCATATTCTGTTACAAATAAAGCGGGCTGAGTGAATCGAGTGTCTTTTAATTTAGCTTCTGTTTCAAGAGTGACTTTTTCAGGATATAGAATTTTACGAATGTCTATATGTATCTTTTCAAGTAAGATCTCTGCACATTGATCTACTGCTTTTTTAAAAACAGACTCGTTTTTATAAAAATCCCAACCCATTTGAGAGAATTGAGAACCTTGACCGGGGAAAAGAAATACAATTTCACTAGGTGCTATTGCTAAATGCGATATTTTTATATTTTTATTTTCAATCAAAAGCAACTCTTTCTGCGCTTCAATACAATTGCTCGATACGAGAAAACTTCGATGGGCAAAGCTATCTCTCGTTTGGTCTAGTGAATATGAAACATCAGCAAGTTTTAAATTTTGATGATCTTTTAAAAAATTTCCTAATTTAGTTTTATAACAAGCTAAACTATGTTCTGATTTAGCTGACCATTTTAAAAGTTGAAATGGTCTACTTAAACCAGAAATTTTTGGCCCTTCAACATATTCTTCGAGTACTACATGAACGTTTGTTCCTCCAACACCAAAGGAACTAACTCCTGCTCTAACTAGTTCATTTGATTGCCAATTAATTAATTCCGAATTTACATAAAATGGACTGTTTTCAAAATCAATAATTGGATTAGCTCTTTTGAATCCTAGTGATGGAGGAATTAGTTTATGATTCATGGCTAAGATTGTTTTAATCAATCCTGCAACACCAGCGGCAGCGGTAAGATGCCCCATATTACTTTTAATTGATCCTAGGGCGCAAACACCATTTTTAGGTTGAGAGCCAAATGCTAATTTTAGTCCTTCAATTTCAATTGGGTCTCCTAGGGGCGTGGCAGTTCCATGAGTTTCAATATAACTGATAGTACTGGGTTCAATTTGAGCATCTTGAATTGCTTTTTTGATAGCAATAGCTTGGCCTTCAGCGCTTGGTGCTGTAAAACTACCTTTGTTTCCGCCATCATTACTAACTCCAATACCTTTTATAAGACCATATACTCTATCTCCATCCTTTTGAGCAGTTTCTAAACTTTTTAAGAGTATTACACCAGCGCCGTCGCTAAAAACAGTTCCTTTAGCTGCAGCATCAAAGGAGCGACAATGTCCATCAGGACTTAACATGGAGCCTTCCTGATAGAGATGTCCACTAAAAATAGGCGCAGTTACACTAGATCCTCCTGCTAGTGCAATTTCACAATTGCCATTCCTAATGGATTCTACAGCTTCTGCTATTGCTAGCAACGAGGTAGAGCATGCCGAATGGATGCTTACTGCTGGGCCTTTTAAGTTTAAATGATAAGCCGTTCGGGATGCTATGTAATCTTTCTCATTGACGGTCTCGGCTTGAAAATAACCAACACTTTCTAATACAGCTGTGTTAGGTAAAATATTCTTTTTATAATAAGTATTGGTTCCAACACCCGCATAAACACCCACACTCCCGTTATAATATCTAGGTAGATAACCACTTTGCTCAAGAACTTCCCAAGCAATTTCTAAAAATAAACGTATTTGAGGATCCATTACTTCAGCCAGTTTTGGATTTATTCCAAAAAAAGAAGCATCAAATGTATTTGCAGATGCTATGATTCCGCGGGCTCCAACATAAAGAGGGTCGTTTCGTAAAGAATCGGGTAGACTTGAATCAAGTTCCTCTTTATGAAAAAAACGAATAGTTTCTTTACCCTCTTTTAAAACATCCCATAGTTCATCAATTGTATCTGCTCCAGGAAACCTTCCTGCCATGCCGATAATAGCAACATCTAGTGACTTTTTTCCAACTTTTGATTTCGGAACAACATGTAAAGGAATAGTATCACGTTCTTCTAAATATTTAATTAGCAAGGATATAGTTGGGTATTGATAAATATTTGTAGCCGATACATTCAAATTCATTTGCTTGTTTAACTGGAACACTAAACGTTGCGTTAACAGCGATGAACCGCCCATCTCAAAAAAATTATCGTCAATTCCGATTATTGGAATTTGTAGTTGTTCGTGCCAAATTTTTACAATATCATGCTCTATTTTTGTAGCAGGTTTTCTTAATATGGGAGCTGAATCAGGCCTAATATATTGCGGAATTGGTAATGCCTTTTTATCAATCTTTCCGCTTGAAGTGAATGGAAGATTTTCAATCAATATAAAGTATGATGGAACCATATATACCGGAAGTAATTTCAAAACTTCATTGCGAATATTAGTAATATCTATACTTAAATCTTTTACTTGAATATAGGCTACTATTTGACTTTCTCCTAAATGATTAGAGGATAATACAACTGCTTGTTTAACAGAGTTTAAAGAATTTATTATTAATTCTATTTCAGCTAACTCGATTCTATGTCCCCTAATTTTTATTTGATCATCTTTTCTACCTAGAAATTCTATGTTTCCGTTTTCTAAATAGCGAGCGATGTCTCCAGATCGATATAATCGAATGTTTTTACCTTCAGGTAATTTCCAGTCAATAAAGCTTTTCTCGGTTAGTTGTTTGTTATTTAAATATCCTTCGGCTAAACACACTCCAGCAATATACAGTTCTCCAATCTCTGTATCAGCCACAATTTCTTGATTTTGATTAAGGATAAATATTGAGGTTTTTGTAATTGGCTTACCTATCGAGGGCAATGCTGGCCACAATTCAGGATTACCCACTAATTTTAATTGAGTTACCACATGACATTCTGTAGGACCGTACTGATTATAAAGAATACAATTATTCAAAGCTTCAAAAAATGATCTTATTGTAGGTGTAATTTTTAGTTGCTCTCCTGCAGTCATTATTTCTTTAAGTGAATATGGAAAAACTTTATTATTTATTGCAGCCTCAGCTAAAGCTTGTAGCGCAACAAATGGTAAAAAAATACGATTGATTTGATGCTTTTTTAAAAAATATAAAAGTGCGCGCATATCAAGTCTGATGGATTCCTCAATCAATACGAGAGTGCCTCCAGTACTTAGAGTAGCCATTATTTCTTGGAAAGAAACGTCAAATGTTAGGGGTGCAAATTGTAAAGTAATTGTTCCTTTTTTACTTATTGAGTTTTCATTTTGCCAATGAATAAGATTTATAATCGCATCTTGTCCCATGCAAACACCTTTTGGATCACCTGTCGTGCCAGAAGTATATAATATATAGGCTCCATTTTCAGACATCAAATCCTGTCTACTTTCAGTTATGTTTGGTTTGTTGCTTTTTTTTAATAATCTAAGTCCCATCTCTATAACTATAGGCTCCTGTACTTTATTTGATAAGCAAAACTTTAAATTAGAATTTGCAATAATTTTTTGTAACACAATTTTTGGATAGCTAAAATCAATTGGCAGATAAGCTTTACCAGATTTTAAAATCGCTAACATGGAAATTATTTGATCAACGCCTCGCGTAGCCGATAATCCAATTATTCTTTCGTTATTAGCAAATTCTAGAACGTCAAGATGCACTTTTGATACTTCTTTTTCTAGTTCACTATATGTCATAATTTTATCCTCACAAAATAAACAATGTACATGCGGATAAAGTCTGGCGGATTTTTCAAAAAGCAAATATGTATTATTTTTAGCGTACATTTTTAACGTTTTTATAATTAATTGTAGATTTATAAAACACATTGTTACTGAAGTTTTTTTTTAAAATCAGTAACTATATAATACTTATTTTGTAATTATTTAATTACGTTCTTTATATCTTTTGAATAAAAACTATATTTTAAGTTAAAATCATGAATTGTTTCAAAAACACTTATACTATTAATCAATAATCAAAAGTTTAACCAAAAAAAGTAAAAAAAAAGAACATAAATATACATCTTCTTTGTAAAGCGATAATCGTCGACGTAGTGCAGTATTTTTAAGATTGTGAAATAAAAAAAAATTGTGTAAGAGCAATGAAGCAAATTGCAATGCTAATAGTAACTACATAATTTAGAATAAAAAATTACGTTAGCTGTGGATTCTAATTATTGTAAGAGTAAATTTCTAAATAATTTAAGGTCATAAATATTAATAAATAGTGTCTTTAAATTTATAAAATAAAATTAACGTAAGTAAAAAATCACTAAAGTCATTGATTTTATGTATTTTATCAGATATAATGGTATATGTGTCGATTATATTTTGCAATTAAATATTTTTGTAAAATAAATTTAAAAGATTTTTAAACTGTGAAATTCAAGTATTTAAGTAAACTTGACCTATTGTCAATAATTATCGTGTTTTTTTTTTTCGTTCAAGGATTTAGTCAAAACAATCAGTCCTTTACCAATCGCGTTATGGAAACTTTAATTTCCTCTGGAAGTAATTCAACTGGGAGTACTGGAACGATATCCTATTCAATAGGACAAGTATTTTACACTTATATTGGAATTCAATCTATTTACAATGTGGCCCAGGGCATTCAGCATCAGGAAGCAACTATTAATAATCCTATAATTGAGAATATTCAATCAAAGGTTCAGGTGTTGATTTATCCAAATCCAGCGATAGATTTTGTGAATGTAAGTTTAAATGGTATCAATATAAAGCCAGGAGAACAATTTTATCAACTATATGATTTGCAAGGAAGATTGATAAAGCAAAACACCATTAATCAAACTGAAATTCAAATTAATCTTAGTAATCTAAACTCTTCTATCTATGTTCTTCGTGTGTACGACGGTAAAAAAGTTGTAAATATATTTAAAATAATAAAACAATAAAATGATGAAGCAATCATTAATCACCTTATTCATATTTCTGTTTATTTCTGTTGCGACTTCTGCACAGACACCAGAAAAAATTAGTTATCAAGCAATAATTCGTGCGCCAGATAACAACCTATTAATTAATTCTAATGTAAGCATAAAAATAATCATTCATCAAGGCAATCCTAACGGAACGGCGGTTTACCAAGAGACTCACAACATTATTTCTAATAATAACGGATTAGTCTCGCTTGAAATAGGTATGGGCAAAAATGTAACCGGTAGTTTTAGTACAATATCATGGCAGAGCGGATCTTATTTCATAGAGACACAAGTGGATCTAAATGGTGGCTCTAATTATAATATTATAGGAATAACACAATTACTAAGCGTTCCATACGCTTTACATGCGAAAACTGCTGAGCGATTAGTTGGTTCATCGACAACAAATTCGACAAAAGCGGCAATACGTTCATTTACCAGTTCTAGAGATGTAGCTGTAGGAGATATTAATAATACAATAGAATGTACAGCATCATCCACGTTAACTTTAACTTCTGGATTTACCACTATGACAATAGGTGATACAATCAATTTAGAAGCGCACAACGGAGCTGAATTAACGATATTTCCTTCCCCAGGGGTGACAATTAACTATAATACAGTTATTGCAAAGTTCACTAGTGTCGCTGGAAATGTACGATTTGGATTGCTCAGAAAATCAGGATTAAATTCTTATATAATATCAGGACAATGAAGTATGTAATTTATGTTTTTTTCTTTTCTACTGTAGTTCTTTCGCAGAATTATCACTACGGTATTGAGGAGGCTCAAACTAAACAAACAGGTGCGCCAACTAATTTAATAGCCAGTTCAGTTTCAGAAAGTACTGTTGAACTATCTTGGAACGCTCCATCTGATCGCGCTAAAATTACGGAATACAGAATTTATAATAATGATACTTTTTTAGCAACATCAATTGGAATAGTAACAAAATATAAGTTGTTAGGTCTTTTACCTAAGACACAATATAAGCTAACAGTAAGAGCAGTCAATAATTCGAGCAAGATATCTGCTAGTAGCAACGAGCAGCAAATTACTACTAGTATTATCTACGCAGGAGTAAACAATCAATTAGAAGAAATAGAATATTTTAAGGCTTATTTATTACCAGTGGCAAAGAAAGCAACATTGCAACAAGCTCTTGACACTTACGGCGCAGTACGCCTGGAACGAGGAAATTATTCAGGTGTGGGTATAATAATGCGCAGTAATCAAAGACTGTATGGAGATCCTAGTTTTACTCTAGTCCCTGATGTAACAATTGCTGCTGGAAGTACTAATGTATATTTAGAGAATTTGACTATAATCGATGGAAATAGTATAATTTTACAAGCAGGAGAAACTATTTCAGGTAACACTTTCAAGTCAATAAAAAATGGACCTTTAGTAGGAACTGGCGTAAAGTTTGAAAACAATTTACTTATAGACTATGGTGGACCTATAAGAATAGATTGTAGTCAGTTAGGTTATATCAGGAACAATAAGATAATTAAACATCAAGCAGGAACGATATCTAATCTCCTTGTCATGAAAGGGAATATAAACACTCCAAGCTTTGGTAATGTTCATTTACATACTAATTTTTTAACACCTCACGGCGACACGACAGAACTTGATGGTTTGCAATCAACCACCTTTGTAGGTGTAGATGCTGAGGGCTGGAATCTTAACGGATTAGGTAAAAAAGCTATGTTTTATGCCCAAAATATGGGTGATGTTAAACTTGCTTCTGTAGGCGGGGGAAATTCTTATTCAGCCATCAGAACTCCGGCATTTGATATAACTGCTGATAATGTGTTTTTTTTAAACGCTTTCAATTCCACGCCTGCAAGTATAATAGCGTCTAAGACTAATTTATTTGGAATAAATAGTGGAGGAGATGGCGAGAAAATAATTAGAAAATCTGGAACAACTCCAACTGGCTTTGAAGTATATGGTAATTTAAATTTTAATAATTTGTTTACTTATGACGGAATCATACAGCAAGCACAGATAGAAAATAGCTCAGCAATTACTTCGCTTTCTAGTATGATTCTTGGAAAACAATTTACTCCGTGGGCACGACCTAATTGGGAAATATTGCCAGACCCACTAGGTGCTAATTGGAAATTGGAAAGAGATGGTAAATTTGACAGTACAACCTTTATTCAAAATTTAATTGACACAGAAGGAGTTGCTAATCTGCCCGAAGGAGTTTTTTATATTACTTCCACACTTAAGATCCCTCTTGACCGGAAGCATGGAATAATCGGTAAAGGAACAGGAAAGACAGTTTTAGTGGGGGTAACAGACGATTTTCCTCTGATATCCCTATTAGGCGGGCAAGATGATAATTTCTTGTTAGCTTATTTAACGTTACAAGGAGGAAACACGGGAATCTTTTCTTCGCAGGATTTTGGAACCCAACACATTTCATATCAAAAAATGAAATTCGTAGTGTTTAGAAATCAAAAATATGGAATTCATTTAAAAAACATTAGAGGATTTGATAATAATTTTCTTGATAATATAAGCTTTATCGATTGTAATGTTGGATTTTTTCAGGATGCGCTTACAACTACCTCTGATATTGATTTTTCAAGCTTTGTTGATAAAACGATGTTCTATAAGAATCAATTCATCAATTGTAAGACGGCAGTATCCTTGATTACTACGAGAGCAGATAATGGTAATGCGTGGGTTGATTGTAAATTTGATAGAGGCCAAACAGCATTAAGTATAGGCGGCCAAAACGGTCCGATAGTAGCAAATTGTGATTTCACAAACTTTGACGGTAAAAATATTATTAGCGGTAATAATATTAATATGCACAATACTTTTATTTATAATAATAACGTAACTGAATCTACAATCAAGTGTATTTATTCTAATATTGAAGGTTGCAATTTTTTAGATAAATCTAAAGTGTTTTCTCCTGTCTTGTATAATCCTACTTTTCAATATATTATTAACTCTAAAATTGCGGGAGACATAACCTTGCCCAAGCCAGGTGGTGGCTATTATGCGTCTTCCGCTATTTATGTTAATAGCATTTTGGAATCAAATTCTGCATTAAGCAAATTATTGGTTAATGTAAAGGAAGGGGTACCAACGGTGTTGATTAACTCACTTCCAAATCCTTATCCGCAATTTTTAGTTACTCAATAAAAATAAATATTTTTAAAAAGATATATATATTCTTAAACTTTTGTACAATAATATAATAGTGTGGTGTTAACATTTCAAGTTTTATAAAAAGAGGGTATTAATAATTATTTTTGTTTTACAAGAGTGAATCAAGTTGAATTTTGCCTCGACTTTAAAGATACTTTTCAAGCCTTATTAGTTAATTTACATATATTTTTCTTGTGTCTTGTAAAAAAATTCAGAATCACTAAATTTTACATCTAACTTCACTTTGGACGTAAATTACTCGATAATTAATTATTGCGTAATCATAGTTTGAATGCTGATTTCCATTTTATTTCATCGCTTTTTACACTCGGCTAATTATTTAGCCATCTGATAAGTTTTGATCGTATTTTAAATTTAAAACTTATATTTTTAAGATATGAAATAAAAGAAGTAGACTTTAATTTTGATAGAGAATTTCAGATTTCACATTCCGTGAATATTATTTATTCGGTTCTCCATAATTAATAAATACACCATGTAGTATATTAAAACCTTCTTTCTTAAAAAAAATAAGCGAACGTTCCTTGCACTAGAACTATTTTGAAAGTATCTATTATTTTCAAAACTTAATAATAATTTTTACTTTTCAAACTTAACATATTTAATGTCGATTTCTAAGACTTTAAAAATCTGCTACGGAAAAATTTTGCATTATTGTATCGTGGTTTCAAATGACAATTTTATTAATCGGTCTATTTTTTGCTCCATTTCTAACATATTTTTATATTGATTTGACAATGTTTAAAAAAAAAACAGAAGCTTTATTTTTACTTTTTTTTTAAAGTAGTTAGAATATTTTTTAAACGTAGAGTGCTCAATAAAAAATTATAATACTTGTTAAAAGCCTCAATTTGTAAAAAAAATACTTTTTTTATCGTAAGCTCTAAAGTCTTGAAATGTGTCTAAAATCCTGCAATCAGTATTTAATCGGATTAACAATCTTTTAGACAGATTTATTATTGAAATTTGAACACCTTTTATATTTTTGGCTGTAGCAAAGAACAGATGAGAAAATTGTTTTTTAAATTTCTAGCGACTTATATTACTTTAGTTAGTTCATCTAGAACATGATGTCTTTGAACTAAAAAAAAATTAATCTTTTGCTTTTAAGATGTGACTATCTGCTGGGGTACCCTTGAAATTTTTTAGCATAAAAAAATATTAAACTAATTATCAATCAGTTAATAAATTTAGGTTCAAAGTTAAATTATTAATTGTGTTACCTAGTAAATATTACCAGATTTAATTTTTAAGGTTTAATTTATTACTATTTTTAACTGTTTTCATAAACTGAAGCGTTAAATAATTAAACAACTTTTTATTATTATTATTATTATTACTATTCATGGATACTGATTAAAAAAATTAACTGCACTAACCTTCTACAGACATATAATGTTAAAAATTCTTATAAAATTTCGGAATTGTAAAATAAGTTCTTTACCGATAGTATTAAAAAGAAATTAAAGTTAAAGACAAATTAAGTATCCAATAATGCAGTCTAAAGAGGCTTTGATGGTTGGCACGAATAAAAATCAGTAATTGATAATCAATATTAAATCTATTTACTATCCATGCGATAAATTAATTGTTTACCTAAAAATTTGAAAAAGCATTTTTTTGTTTCTCTATATATGATCTTATATAGTTCTTACCATACCTTTTGCGTGAACATCATTTATCGGATGAAAATCATTTTCAAGATAGTGGCTTGATAATAATAATTTAAATTTTAAAAATTAAAATTTTAAAAAAATGAAAAACTTATTACGATCTTATGAAAATTGAACAACAATGGACAGAGGAAATAAAATCAAGTAATTCGCTGTTTTCAATTAATATCAAGGAGGTTTGGTCATACAGGGATCTCTTGATAATGTTTGTTAAAAAAGAGTATATTACTTTTTATAAGCAAACTATTTTGGGACCAATTTGGTTTTTTATACAGCCTATTTTGACTACTTTAATTTATGTTTTGTTGTTTGGTCAAATTGCTAAATTGTCAACTGATGGTACTCCACAAATTGCATTTTATCTTTCTGGAATTACACTTTGGAATTACTTCTCTGAATGCTTGACCAAAACTTCTTCTGTATTTAGGGATCATGCCGCGATAATGGGGAAAGTCTATTTTCCACGCTTAATTATGCCTCTTTCAATTGTTTTTTCTGGATTAATGAAATTTGCAATACAGTTTGGACTTTTTATCGTTGTTATTCTGTATTTTACTTTTATTGAAGAATCAATTCGTCCCAATGTTTGGGTTTTGATCACACCTTTTCTCATACTTTTAATGGCTAGCTTTTCATTAGGCATGGGAATGATTTTTTCTGCACTTACGACTAAATATAAAGATTTAGTTTTTCTATTAACCTTTGGAATACAGCTTTTGATGTATGCTACACCTGTTGTGTACTCAATTACATCGATACCAGAAAAATTTAAATGGATATTTAAGTTAAACCCTTTAACTGGAATTTTCGAATGTTTTAGATATGGTTTTTTAGGAAAAGGTAGTTTTGAATTCAGTAGTTTAATTATGAGCACGATAAATATTTTAATTATATTAATTGTGGGTGTTGTAATTTTTAATAAAGTTGAGAAAAGCTTTATGGATACTGTTTAAATTATAACGGTGGCGTATTTAATTTTTATATAACAGCATAAAATTATTCAATGAAATATTTAGCAATACAGGCTACAAATATCTCTAAACAATATCGTTTAGGTGAAGTTGGTACAGGCACTATAAGTCATGATTTAAATCGTTTTTGGCATAAAATTAGGGGTAATGAAGATCCCTATTTAAAAATTGGAGAAATCAATGATCGTTCTTTGACAGCTTCAAGAGAATATGTATGGTCGTTAAAAGATATTAATTTTAATATTGAGCAGGGCGACGCAGTTGGAATTATCGGAAGAAATGGGGCTGGTAAAAGTACATTGTTAAAATTGTTAAGCAAGGTTACAAAACCAACCACCGGAAGTTTTAAAATTAATGGAAGAATAGCATCTTTACTAGAGGTCGGAACTGGTTTTAATCCAGAAATGACAGGAAGAGAAAATATATATTTAAATGGTGCAATATTGGGAATGCGCCGTAACGAAATTACTCGCAAATTTGATGAGATTGTTGACTTTAGCGGTGTTGAAAAATATATTGACACACCCGTAAAGCGATATTCTTCAGGAATGTATGTTAGGCTAGCTTTTGCAGTAGCTGCACATCTCGAAAGTGAAATTTTGATTATCGACGAAGTTTTAGCTGTAGGTGATAGTGAGTTTCAAAAGAAATGTTTAGGTAAGATGGGAGATGTTTCAAAAGGTGATGGCAGGACTGTTTTGTTCGTTAGTCATAATTTAGCGGCAGTTCAAACTCTATGTAACAAAGGACTAGTATTAGAAAACGGACTTATTAATTATCAAGGAGCTTCTAAGAAAGCTTTAGATTTTTATGTGTCTTCTGGCAATAGTTCTTCCAGCTTTTATGAAGTGATCACAAAAAATAATAATGATATACATAAAATTCAAATAGTAGATAGCAATGATAATTTGCGAAATAATTTTAATTTCAATGAATCTATCAAATTATTATTCAGTTTCAATCTTTTGAGCAATTATGTTGATAAAGTAGAATTTGGATTTCAAGTTATTGACCACAGAGATCGGATCGTTTTTTCTAATAACAAAAAAATAGCTAGTTTTCTACCAGATGCTAACAACAATTTTCACGTTGAATGTATCATTCCAAAATCAATCCTAGTACCAAATACTTATAAAATAACTACAGCCCTCCATATTCCTAATGTTTCTTATATTTCTCGACTTGAAGAAAAGGTAATGTTCAATATTGAAGAAACAGGAACAGATTTTTATCAATATTCAGGTGCTGATTATGGATGTGTTTTTATTGACTGTGAATGGAGAAATCGATGAATTTTAATGTAATTTAAATTTTTATTTAAATGTTGTTCGGTAATTTAAATCCAAAATATTTTCTATTATATAAATGTTTTTTAAAAAATATATGATGTTTCCGAAAATTTCAATTGTTACTCCCTCCTATAATCAAGGACAATTTCTAGAAGATACAATTTTATCTGTGCTAGGGCAGTTTTATCCCAACCTAGAATATATAATATATGACGGAGGAAGCACTGATAATTCTGTCGATATTTTAATAAAGTATAAAAATCATTTAAACTATTGGGAATCAAATAAGGATAAGGGACAATCAGAAGCTATCAATAAAGGCTTTGCTCGAAGTACTGGAGATATTTTAATGTGGTTGAATAGTGATGACATTTTGATGCCAAATACTTTACACTATATAGCTAAACAATATCTAGAAAATGGAGATGGTATTTATTTTGGAAACTGCATTCATTTTGAGGAGTTGTCATCATCGGAAGTTTTATCTTTTGGGAGTAATGTTATAAAAAATGAAAAATTTGCTACATTAGAATTAGTTGATTTTATAATCCAGCCCTCTTCTTTTTGGAGTAAAAAAGTTTGGATTGAAAATGGTATGTTAAATGAGAATTTTCACTTTGGATTTGATTGGGAATGGTTTTTACGGGCCAAAAAAAATAAAATACCATTCCATTTAGTAAGTAAGCCACTTTCAATTTACCGAATTCACGAAAATCATAAAACTGGTACTGGCGGTAGCATAAGACAAGCAGAATTATTAAATATTTATAAACTTTATTCTCCTTTTTATTTTAAGTTATATGAGTTAATGATTAATGAAAAAATGTTTTCTTCATTCCTTGAAAAAATTATAAAGGCATATTATTTATTATTTTTTAAAATGAACTTTTCAAAAGGGCATTATTTAAAATTAGTAAAACCGATAAAGTACAAAGTTTATTCCGTTTATGAGATTAATGCGACAAGATCAATGTTATAAAAAATATTTAGTATTAAAATTTAAAAAAAAAGAATGAGAAAATGAGAGTGGTAATCTTACCTTTTTTTAATGAAATCAAATTTAATATGTTTCTCATCCATTGTATCTAAGTGTATGTCATATTTTCTTTAACTAAAGAATTCTTATTCTTAACAGATAAGCTGTGTATGCGATTAATACTATCATCTAAAAAATAAAAAAATTGAAGATTGCATTTACGATATGTTCAAATAATTATTTAGCACAAGCTAAAATTTTGGGAGATTCATTACTGATGACAAACCCAGACTATAAATTTTATATAGGGCTATGCGATGAATTTTCAGAGGAAATTGATTATACTTTTTTTAAAGATTTTGAAATCATCAGACTATCAGAAATCGGATTAAGTTATTTTAAAGAAATAACAGAAAAATATGATATTATTGAACTGAATACTTGTATTAAGCCATCTTATTTTAAATATTTAATTTCTAAAAATGACAATTTATCAACAATAATTTATTTTGATCCAGATATAAAAATTTTTAATTTACTAGATTCAATTGAAAAAGAATTAGAAACAAACGATATATTATTGACTCCGCATATTTTACATCCAATAGGAGTGGATCAATTATTTCCATCAGAAAACTTATTTTTAAATTATGGTATATATAATCTTGGATTTATAGCGCTAAATGCTAAGAATAATAATAGTATTGACCTACTAAATTGGTGGGAAGATAAAACTATGAAAATGGGATATAATAGAGTTTGTGAAGGACTTTTTGTTGATCAATTGTGGATTAATTTAGTACCAATTTTTTTTGATAAAGTAAAAGTAATGAAGGAATATGGATTCAATGTTGCACCTTGGAATCTTCATGAACGAAATGAAATAAAAAAAATAAACAATCAGTATTATATGAAGGATAAATCCAAATTGGTATTTTTTCATTTTAGTGCTTATGACTTTAAAAACACTAAATTATTGTCTAAACATTACAATCGTTATTTACAAATAAATCTCACACAGGAAGTTTTTGAAATCTACTCACAATACCATCAATCGTTGATTAAAAATAATATCGAAAACTTGTCAAAAGTTAAATGCTTTTTAATAAAAAAGCCCAAAATTAATAAAGGTGAAAAATTCAAATATTTTATTCTAAATCTATTCGAAACAATACAAAATACTTTTAAAAAGTGAATTATTGTAATCATCAATAATTAAAAAAGTTAACCATATTTATAAAAAATCACATCAAGTACTTTTTTCTGAAAAGTTTTTATATTACAGAGTCTTGTTTTATAGGGGTCAAAACAGGAAAAAAAAGAATGTTATCTAATCAAATTTACATTGTATCAAAAATATTTATCTTTTTTTTAAGTAACACATATTTATTTTAAGTCGTAAGTGTAGTGGATAAATTAAAAACACTTGGAGCTTTACTCCAAATATTTTTAATCAAGGAATTAAATTTTAATAGAAAGAAAGATCTTATGTAATTATATATAAATCAAAAATAATAATTTAAAGTTGTAATGCCAGCTCGTTTCATTGGGACAAAAATAGTAGATTAGTTCGTTGGTCATCGAAGTAAACTTGGTAGAAAACTAAAAAAATCGATAGCTAAAAAAGGTTGCGTTTTAGAAAATAATAGGCGTCAAATGCGATAAAAAAAGAAGCAATTTTCACAAAGAAAAGTTAGAGTTGTTTTGCTAACTCTTCTTCTAAAGCAACCTACATTTGATAAAATTATACCAGATAAATAAGCGAGTAAAATTAAATTAAAAACGATATAAATTGGAAGATATAGCAATCTTTAATCGCATAATTATTTATCAATGAATATAAAAATCTAAACAGATGAGCATAACAAGGAACAAACTACTTTAGAAACCTTTTACCCAAAAGTGGAACATAGTAAAATAAGATTTAAAATAGGAAATAAATAAGATACAGAAGAAGCATTTCTGAACTTTATGCAAATAAGAGATCTACTAGCTATTACTTAATGTAAAAAAAATATAGATTTAAATATAGATTTAAAAATAGAAAAAAATTATAAATCAGCTTTGCTAGTTTTTATTGACGTGACTATGATAATGACATAATTAAAAAGTTACAATATAAAAACGCATTTAGAAGTCCACTGTGGCACCGTAGAAAGACTTTCAAAGTTATACTTTAGTCATATTTAATCAATTGATTTTAATAATGGAAAAGAATTAGATGTGTTTATACTATTACAAAAATAATTACTCCTTAAAAAGATTTAACTAAAACAGATAGCTGGCGATAAAAAAAAATATCAGAAAACATGATCTCTGTAATTAGACGAATTTTTGGAAAGAAAACTGATTTAAAAAATATAAGTAAAGAAACAATATACTCTATAAAATTATTTATTAAGAACAGACCCACTGAAAAATTCAATTAATTTAGTTCAAATGAAATTTTAAAAATAAGATTATTAAGCTTTTTAGTAGAAAACAGCATTTTTAAAACATTAAAATATTGATATGCAAAATAATCCAAAACTATCCATAATAACCATTGCATATAATAACAAGTTGGGCTTAATCAAAACTATGAATTCCGTATTTGCTCAAACTTATAAAGATATAGAATATATTGTAATAGACGGAAACTCCAGTGATGGGAGTAAGGAAATCCTTGAAAAAGTTTCAATTAAATTAGACTATTGGGTTAGTGAGCCAGATTTAGGAATTTATAACGCATTAAATAAAGGAATTTTGAAAGCAAGTGGAGAATATCTATTGTTTTTAAATAGTGGAGATTGGTTTTTTGATGAAAATTCTCTTTTATCTTTTATGATAGATTTAGGTGATTATGATATTATTTATGGAAATAAACTTAATTATTTTTCAAACGATAATATTGTTGAAGAGAAGTCACCAAAAATTATAGATTTTTATATTTTAGCTTTTTCTTATTCTTTGCCACATCAAGCTACGATTATAAAAAAGAAACTTTTTAATGAGATGGGTTTATATGATGAAAGTTTAAAAATAGTTTCTGATTGGAAATTTTCTTTACTAGCAATTTTTAAATATAATTATAAATATCTGCATAAAGAGATAAACTTAATCTATTATGATATGACGGGCATTAGCTCTAATGATATTTATAAGAGCCTACAAATTAAAGAGAGGGAATCTGTTATTGATGAAAATTTTATTAATATTAAGCATATGGCAAACGAAAGTCTTTTGATTCAAAAAATCAAATTTTACTATAAATATTCTAAGATTTTAAGGGTGTTAAAAATCCTTGGTCTAATAAAGAAATTTGATTATTAAAATGTTAGTAAGACTAATACAAATATCGATAAAAGCAGAAAATGAAAATTAATATTTTAAGTGATAAAATTTTATGGTTTGGCAAATATTCAGGTTATGAATGTTTAACTAATTATTTTTCTAATGAAGTTTCAATTTATTTGATTACCTCGAATTATATTTTCTTGAATAAGATTTTTGGTAAGTTTATAAAGTTATACTTAAAATGGAGTCACATAAGTCATCCTCAAGCATTCGCAGAAGTTAGTTTTCTTCGTAAGGTCAAAAGTAAAGATGTATCTCATATCTTATACTTGGAAAATCATTTGCACATACTCACATTGTTAAATAAAAATAAAGAAAAATTGATTGGAACAATTCATTTACCTTTCAAACATTGGAGTAAAAAACAATTATCTCTATTATCTAATTTAAGCAATGCAATAATCTTGTACGATGAAGAAGTCGCTAATTTTGCTCCATATATTTCACTAGATAATATTCACGTAATTAAACACGGTGTAGATATTGATTTTTTTAAACCAGGAGAAAATGTAGAGATAAAAAAAAATAAAATTTTGTTCGTGGGTCATTTTTTAAGAAATTTTGAGATGTTCTATGAAGTATATCAAATTTTGAAAAAGAAATTTAATAATGAATTAGAATATCATTTTATTATTCCCACTTCTCATAGACATCCAAACATTCTAAAAAAAATTATTGACTTACCAAATACTTTTTTTCATGAAGGCTTGAATGATGATGAATTACTTGAATTTTACCAAAGCAGTTATGTATTATTAATGCCTATGAATGATTCTGGGGCAAATACTGCAATTGTTCAAGCAATTGCTGCTGGCTTGCCGATCATCACCACTGACGTAGGGGGTATTAGGTCTTATGGTGGCGAAGAAATTTTTCCAGTCGTTGCAAATAATGCTAGTGAAGAAATGGCCAAGCTTTATATAAAGTATTATACAGATACTAATTACAGAAATTACATTTCCTTAAAACAAAGGCAGTTCGCGATTGAACAATTAGATTGGAATTTAATTTCCGAAAAACACTTAAGATTATATAAATTGATTACTCACGAGCAAAGTTCAAACATTTTATAGTTTTTTAATTAAATCATATTTAATTAAAAAGATTGGGTTAGATATCTAATTATTCTGCTCGAAATTAAATCTTTATGGGAAAATTACCTGGACTAAGTAGAATTACAAAAAAAATAACTTGCAAAATTGCATCAAAGAATCGACGTCATTTCGGTCACTTGATAGAGAGTAAATTTAGTTTTATTATTAAAGAAATTAATTGTCAAAAGAATATTGATATGGAGGTAGTTAGTTTTTCCTCTAACAATGATTACAATGAGCAATTATTATCCATTTTATCATTTTTACGCTATATTGGAAAACCTATTAAATGGACCATTTATTCTGATGGATCTCATACGGAAATGCAAAAAAAACAAATCCGCAACGATACTGATTTTGTCACGATAAAAAGTATAAAGTGGGAAGAAATACTATCTCTGAAAGAACTATGTAATGTTGATCTTCAACCATATCACAATTATATTTTAGATTATGCGAAGAAGCACGCCTTTGGTAAAAGATTATTTTACTATTTAAATCATTCTATAGACTGTCCGACATTATTTATAGACTCAGATATTTTATTTTATGAAAAGGCAAATTTATTTGATATTTTACTATCAGAAGAACCTAAAGTTAATGGTTGGTACATGCCCGATATTGAATGGGGCTGTTTAGATTCTAGATATAAGGCAATTTATTCACAACAAACATATCAAGTTAATGCTGGACTTATGCTTGTTTTTAAAAAATTTGATCATTATAAAAAAAGTCTTGATTTTTATAAAGTTTTAAACGGTAAATATGAATATTTTAGTGAGCAAACGATAATAAATATTTTGCTAAAAGATAATTATTTTATGCCTTTAAGTGCAAAGATCTTTATTTTAGATAATAAAGATCAATTTGATTTTTCACATTTGTATAATCCAAAACAGATTGCTATCAGACATTACACTGGTCCAGTTCGACATAAAATGTGGCAAAAAGATTATCGTTGGCATCTTAGTTTATAAAGAAACAAAAATGAAAAAGGGTATTTTTTTAGTAGCTAATAAAACGAGTCAAAACTATTGTGAGAATTTAGTATATTCAATTCGAAAAAGTGGTTGCAGACTGCCTATTCGACTGATTCATTTTGGAGGAGAAAAAGTAAATTCTAAATATGTTCTTAATGAAGTAGAATTTTTAACTGCTGAAGATTTTTCAGAGGATGCAATTAATTTTATACAAAATTTAAGCACTGTATTAACGGATTGTCCCGTTGGATACTTGTATCGTTTTTTAGCTTGGTTTTCTGATTGGGATCAATTTATTTATTCGGATAACGACATTGTTGCCTTAATGAACTGGGAGAGGTTATTTGAATTTATCGAACATTACGATTTAGTGCATGCCGATGAAGAATACACTACTAAAGGTGTTTATAATTATTTTTTACCAAGTAGAATTGAAGAGTTTTTTGGGAAAGAAAGTTTAAATACAGCTGTCACAGCTGGCCATATGCTTATTAATAAAAGAGCCAAAATGATTGTCGATATAAATAGTGCAATAGAATGGTTTAAACAAAATCCCGATGTGCCTATTAAACATGATCAATCTTTATTGCATGTTGCAACTTTATTAGGTAACTGGAAGATACTTAATTTATGTAAGCAACCATTGAAATGGCTAAGCAGTTGGTCTGGTGATTATTGTAATAACTTAGATTTGATCCATGCAATTCAAGGCGCTTATACGCAAAATACAGTTTCATATAAATTATGGTTTTCAGATTTATCCCAAGATGCCCAAAGTGAGATTATTGAACAAAATGTTGCTCCATCTTTTCCAGTTCACATAAGTCATTTACACTATTCAGGTAGAATAAGGTTAGGTAATGAGGCCATCGATGATTTAATGCTTTCAATTAAAACTAATCAACAAAGATTGACTCTTTTAGCTAAGTATAAGTTAGCAGATTTATTTTACGTCACTTTTGTAAGAAATACTTTTGTCCGAATTAAAAGGAAATTGAAATATATAAGTAAAAATAAAAGAATATGATTGCTGCAATTTGTACTCTTTTTGAAGGCCATTATCATTACGGTGTGGCTACACTTTCCAATTCGCTATACAATAATGGATTTCGTGGAACTATTTATGTTGGTTATCGTGGACTGTTACCGAATTGGATATTAAAAGGAAAAAGAGAAACAATTGGAAAATGGCATGATGCAATAAAATTATCTCCTAGTGATGGATTGGAACTCATTTTTTTACCTCTAGATACTGACTATAGCCTAACTAATTATAAGCCTGACTTTATGGTAGAATTATGGCAAAGTTTGGCAAAAGACGCAGATGCATTATTTTATTTCGATCCTGACATTATTGTTCTCGATCCTTGGGATTGTTTTGAGCAATGGGTGAATTGTGGTATAACCGTATGTGAAGATGTTAATTCTCCATTACAAGAATTCCATCCTAGAAGAGAAGGTTGGAGGAATTATTTTAAAAATTATGAGTTTAAATTAAAATTTGTAAATCAGATTTACGTAAACGGTGGCTTTGTGGGTTTACTCAAAAAAGACATTAGTTTTTTATTTTTATGGATAAAATTACAAGAAGTAATGAGTGAATCAATTGGAGGTTTACAGAATTCTATTTTTTCAAATCAAATTCATCAGTCGACTATAGTAAAAGTAATTGGTTTTCAGTTTTTTGATAAATCAGATCAAGATGCTTTAAACGCAACTATTGAAGCTTACAAAGGAAAAATAAGCTATTTAGGTAAAGAGGGTATGGGTTTTATTCCAGGCGAAGCAACAATGTCGCACGCGTTAGGCAGTGTTAAACCATGGAAAACAAATCATTTTCTTCGATTTATTAACGGAAGAATTCCGAGGAAACAAGATTTTGTTTATTGGGAACAAAGTTCTAGTCCAATCTTGGCCCATTCGAAAAGTGAAATTATTAAAAAACGGATGGCTATTATTACTTTTAAGATACTAGGACGATTTTATAAAGTTTAAAATAATTTTTTTCAACTTTCCTGATATGAAAATACTTTTTATTTGTGGTTCTACGGGACGTGGGCATGATGGTGTTGGCGATTATACACGTCGATTGTGCGCCGAGTTGATACGCCGAGGAGAAAAAATTCAAATTTTGTCATTGTATGATAATCAAACTACCACCTTTTCAAATGAAGATCAAGAAGTTTTAGAAATTAAAGTTAGAGTCCATCGTATACCAATATCAAGTTCTAGTTCTCAAAGGTTTGTATGGTCACAAGGTTTGATAGACATTTTTAAGCCTGACTGGATTTCGTTACAATTTGTCCCCTATAGTTACAACCTAAAAGGATTACCTTTTTGGTTACCTTCTTTTTTAAAGAAATTACAAGGACAACACAAATGGCATATTATGTTTCATGAATTATGGCTTGGAATTGATATTGAGTCTTCGTTCAAACATAAATGTATTGGTAAATTACAACAAATAATTGTAAAAAAAATAGTTTGCACTATTAAAGCAAAGTCAATTAATACGCAAAATAAATTATATCAGTTCTTTCTTCAGTCTAACAATATTAACGCTGAAGTTTTACCAATTTGTGGTAATATATCTCCTGAAAATGTAAAAAATGAAGTAAGACAACATACACAGTTTATTTTGTTTGGTACTATTCATGGCGGAGCTCCTTTTCATGATTTCGTAGTAGATTTAAAGAGAAGGTCAAATACTTTTATCAAGCCATTAAAAATTGTTTTTATTGGTAAAAATGGTTCTCTATTGAGTGATTATACCTTAATACTTGACAATCATAATATCTATTACGAAGTTTTGGGTATGCAATCAGAAAAGACAATATCTCAAGCACTTGTAGATAGCGATTTTGGGATATCTACAACACCGTATTATCAGACTGAAAAAAGTGGAGTTTATGCTGCGTATAGAGAGCATCAAATTAATATTATCTCTGTTGCCCGAAAGTGGACGCCTACTAAAGGACAATACGAAATACCACAAATTATTGAGTATAAAAAAAATGAGCTTAATTTAGATAAAGTAAATTTTGAGTGTTTTGATCTAAATAGTATGGTAACACAATTTATTAAATCAATTACTACAGTATGAAAATAGTAGTTTCTCATCCAACTTTAAATGCAAATTCAAAAAATTTGCTCCAAAGTTTTGTGAATCATAAATTACTCTTAAAATTATTTACAACAATTGCGCTATTTTCTGGTCAATTATTATATCAGTTGAGTAGTAATCCGAGCTTTAAAGTTCTTAAAAGAAGAAGCTTAGATAAAAGATGGCAACCTTTTACACGATCGAACTCAATTTATGAATTTGGTCGCTTATTGGCTTCAAAATTAGGTTTAAAATTTTTAGTTAAACATGAAAATGGTTTTTTTTGTATTGATAGAGTATATCGAAAACACGATCAATGGGTCGCTTCTAATTTAGCTAAATTAAAAAAAGAAGGATTAATAGGAGTTTATGCATATGAAGACGGAGCATTAAATACTTTTACAAAAGCTAAACAACTAGGGATTCACTGCATATACGATTTACCTATTGGTTACTGGAAGACCGCTCGTTTATTAATGCAGAAAGAATTTCATATTAATCCTGAGTGGTCGGCTACATTAACGGGTTTCGTCGATTCACAAACTAAGCTCAATAATAAAGATCAAGAACTGGCTCTTGCAGATGTGATCTACGTTGCGAGCACTTTTACAAAAAATACGCTGCTAGACTATTCAGGAAAATTAGCTAATGTAAAAGTAATTCCATATGGTTTTCCTAAAGTTACTTTTAGAAAAGTTTATAAACCACTAAAAGATCGTAAACTTAAAATATTATTTGTTGGTAGTTTATCTCAACGTAAAGGAATTTCTTATCTTTTTGAAGCAATGAATGGATTAGGAAACAAAGTGGAGTTGACAATTGTGGGCCATAAAGCAGTTCCCCATTGTGCTGTATTAAATCAAGCTCTTAAACAACACAACTGGATTCCATCTTTATCTCATGATCAAGTGTTGCGATGTATGCGTGAACATGATGTTTTCGTTTTTCCTTCTCTTTTTGAAGGTTTTGGCTTGGTAATAACTGAGGCAATGTCGCAGGGAGTGCCAGTAATTACTACAGATCGTACGGCGGGTCCTGATGTCATCGATAATGATGTGAATGGATGGATCGTTCCTGCAGGCTCGTCACTTGCAATAAAAGAAGTTATTTTAAAAATACTTCTTAAACCTGAAATTGTCGAATTTTATGGACGTGCTGCACAACAAAAGGCTTTGACCAGGCCCTGGTCAGTTTATGGACAAGAAATGACTGAATCGATTTTTTCATCTCAGATAGTCAAAACAAACGTATAAATGAATAAAGTGATAGGATCACCAACAGAACCAGATTATAACTATTTAAAAAAAGCGATTTGGCTGTATTTTTTACTTTGGATTTTTGAGGGAGCATTGCGTAAATGGATTGTACCGAGTATGGCTGCACCTTTACTGATTGTACGTGATCCAATTGCTATTTATATTATCCTAAGAGCTTACTACTTAAATGTAAAATTTATAAACTTATATGTAATTTTAAGTACAATTTTTACATTATTTGGTTTAGCTATTACGTTAACTTTTGGACATGGAAATCTATTTGTTGGTCTCTATGGGGCTAGGATCATGTTACTTCACTTTCCTTTAATATTTATAATCGGTTTAGTTTTAACAAAGGAGGATATTATAAAAATAGGTCGCGTGATGTTATTCTCTAATATTTTTGTTACTGTTATTGTTTATTTTCAATTTATAAGTCCTCAATCTACTTTTATTAACATCGGAATTGGTGGTGAAGGTGGTGCTGGATTCTCAGGTTCAATGGGTTTTTTTCGACCTTCCGGTACTTTTTCATTTACAACAGGATTATCATCTTATTATATATTAGTTTCTGTATTTATTTATTATTTCTGGTTGTCCAAAGAATCTTGTTCAAAAATATTGCTTTATACAAGTACAGCAGCATTATTAATTGCATTACCGTTAACCGTAAGTAGAACAGCCGTTGCAGGAGTCATATTAGTTGGACTTTTTGCTATTATAGGTTATTCTAAAAGTTTAAAATCTATTCCTAAATTGGCTATTTCAATAATGGCGATTTTTATTATATTAATTGTTTTACAAAAAACGACTCCAATTTTTAGTCTGGGTACAGAAGTTTTCATGAGTAGGGTAAATACTGCTAACGAACAAGGTGGCGGCTTAAAGGGATCAATTTTTATCAGGGTAATAAATGATTTTGTGGACCCAATAGTTGATTTATTAAAACAACCCTTATTTGTTGGAAATTTAGGTATGGGTACAAATGCAGGAGCACAAATGTTAAGCGGAAAAAGAGATTTTATGATCTCCGAAGGGGAGCTAGGTCGTTTAGGTGGAGAGCAAGGAATTATATTAGGGGGTGGACTTATTATATTAAGATTGATTTTAGCAATTACCTTGTTTTATAAATCAGTAAGATTACCTGTAAATTATAAATTATTACCCATACTATTTTGTGGTACTGCTTTATATTTAATTACTCAGGGACAATGGGCTCAACCAAGTATGTTAGGCTGTACAATTGTGGCATCAGGTCTATTAGTCGCAAGTATAAATATAAATACAGAAACAAAATAGATGAAAATTATACTTTTCACACATCCTTTATTTTTATCTCATCAAAGTATGCCGCGATTTGCAAAAATGATTATGTTGGGAATGAAACAAAAAGGACACGAAATATCAGTATGGTATCCTACTGCAATATTTTCTCAACTTGCTTTCAAAAATGCAGCTTTAAAGAAGTGGTTGGGTTATTTAGATCAATTTTTTATTTTCCCCCTTGAAGTAAAAATAAGGTTATTAAGTTGCACTAGAGAAACATTATTTGTTTTTTCCGATAATGCATTAGGACCATGGGTTCCTCTTGTAAGAAAAAAACATCATGTTGTTCATTGTCATGATTTTTTGGCACAGCAATCAGCCTTTGGTTTATTACCTGAAAGTAAAACTGGAATAAGTGGAAAACAATATCAAAAATTTATTTTTTGGGGATATAGCAAAGCTAAAAACTTTATCAGTATTTCAAGAAAAACCCAAACCGATTTACATTTTTTATTACCCGGAACCCCAAAAATATCTCAGGTTGTGTATAATGGTTTAAATCAGAATTTTGAGCCTGTGAAAGACATTGTTAAATTGAGAAAAGTATTATCAAATAGGTATAACATCAATTTTTCTCGCGGATATATTCTTCACGTTGGTGGTAATGCTTTTTATAAAAATAAATTTGGAGTTTTAGAGATTTATCAACAATGGGCAATATCTTTTAAGGCAACTATACCTTTAATTTTGATAGGAGAGCAACCTACGAGTGAAATGATCGCTTATGCAAACAAATCAATAGCATCAGAGTCAATTTATTTTTTAACAAACATTGACGATGTTCAACTAAAACAGTTTTATCAAGGATGTTCAGTAATGGTTTTTCCGTCGTTGTATGAAGGTTTTGGTTGGCCAATTATTGAAGCGATGGCATCTGGTAGTATCGTAATTACAACTGATGAAGATCCGATGAAAGAAGTGGCAGGAAATGCAGGATTTTATATACCTAAAAAACCTATTGATTCCGAAAAATTATTAAGTTGGAAAATAACTGCAGCAACAGTTTTAGAAAGAATCATGAAATTTACACCTGAACAGCGAAAAGATGCAATATTAAAATCAATTTTAAATTCAAAAAAATTTTCTACTCAAGATTTTATTAATTCTATTGAGAAAACATATTTGAAAATTTTAGAAAACAAGTGAAAGTAATTCATTTTATAGCTAGCATTGATAAAAGTGGCGGTGGCACAACAGAATATATACGTTTGCTCAGTAAAGCATTGAAAGATGATATTTCCCTTATTATAGCCACAGGTGTTTCTAAAGACCCTATAGATATAGAAGGGGTTTTTATAAAATTCTTTGATACCTCTATTTTACGGTGGTTTACTTTTAGCAAAGAATTTTATAATTATCTTCAATACGAAAAACCAGATATTGTTCATATTAATGGCATTTGGAGCCCACAAAATTGGGAGTTCCAAAAGGTTGCTCAAAAGTTAGGAATTAAAGTAATTATCTCTCCACATGGTATGCTAGAACCTTGGATTCTTGCCAATAATCGATTAAAAAAGAAATTAGCTCTGTTTTTATACCAAAAGAAAGCACTTCGAAGATCAACATACCTTCACGCAACTGCTCAAATGGAAGCTAAAAATATACAAGCTTTAGGTTTCACAAACCCTATTTATATCATCCCAAACAGTATTGATTTAAGTGATGTGAAAGAAATTAAAACAAATTATGGAATGCGTAAAATCGTTTTTTTATCTCGAATTCATCCTAAAAAAGGAATTGAATTGCTTTTAGAAGCTTGGAGAAATTGTAACACTACTGGATGGTCGTTAGAAATTGCAGGTAATGGTAATAAAAATTATATATCAACCTTAAATGAAAGTTCTCAAGACTTAAATAATGTACATTTTGTAGGAGCTAAATTTGGTGCAACCAAATGGGATTTTTTACGTTCTGCTGATGTTATGGTTTTGCCTACATACAGTGAAAATTTTGGAATTGTAATAGCCGAATCACTTGCAGTAGGGGTTCCGGTAATAACGACGCACGGGACGCCTTGGGAAGATTTAGAAATTTATCAATGTGGTTGGTGGATTGATTTATCGGTAATAAATTTAGAAAATACTTTAAATCAAGTATTTAACACACCCATCAAAAAATTAGAAATTATGGGTAAATATGGGCGAAAACTAACAGAAGATAAATATGATATTATGGCATTAAGAAAAAAAATGCTTGACTTATATAATAATATCTAATAAAGTGAAAATCACAATAGTTCAAGGCGCTTTCCTGCCCGTGCCGCCAGTATTAGGTGGGGCGGTCGAAAAAATGTGGTATGGTTTAGCAAAAGAATTTATTAGACAAGGCCATGAAGTAAACTACATATCTAAATCATACAAAGGGTTTGCAGATGCTGAAAACGATCACGGAATTAATCACATAAGAGTTAAAGGTTATAGAGTACCAACCTCCGGTATTGTTCTTAAGATTTTAGATTTAATCTACAGTTTTAAAGCGGTTCGCAAAATATCAAATAGCACGGATATTATTGTTTCTAATACCTTCTGGTTACCTTTTATTTTATCGTCAAATCAAAAAACAAAATGTTTGGTTGATGTTCAAAGAATGCCCAAAGGACAAATGAAGTTTTACACACAAAACGCTCGATTAAGAGCTAATTCTAGTCCGGTGGCTAAAGCGATAAAGGCTGAGATCAATAGAAAGTACTTTGAAAAGGTGGTAATGATACCAAACACTTTGCCTTTTAGGAATATAAATATTATTGATTTTTTAAAAAAAGAAAAGATAATACTTTACACGGGTAGAATCCATCCTGAAAAGGGTTTAGATATTTTAATAAAATCTTTTGTTACTCTGTCCTTAACAGATTGGCAATTACTTATTGTAGGTCCTTACACTGTCGAAACTGGAGGAGGAGGGAAAACTTATTTGGAAGAGTTAAAAAAGCTTGCTATGAGCGCTAATGTGTTCTTTTTAGAACCTATTTTTGAAATCGATAAATTGAATGCAATTTATTTAAAAGCCTCTGTCTTTGTGTATCCATCAGTAGCAGAGAGAGGCGAGACGTTTGGAGTTTCACCATTGGAAGCAATGAGTTGGGGATGCGCTACAATAGTTTCTAATTTAGATTGTTTTAAAGATTTTCTGACTCATAATAAAAATGGTTTGTGCTTCGATCATCGGTCGGAACAAAAAGTTGAAATTTTAAATCAGCTTCTAAAAGATTTGATAAATAATCCGAAACTGTTAACTGATTTAGCGAAAGAAGGTATGAAAGTTAATAAAACACATTCTACAGAAAAATTAGCTATTGATTTTTTAAATGAATTTAAATCAATGAAAATAAAATAATAAAAAGAATGAAACAACAGCACTTGCAAAATTCACCTTACGATTCGCCATGGTCCATACATCAGCGTATTAAAATGATAATTTGGGAATACGTATGGTTAATATTTTGTATTTGGACTCCAAAACCTGCTAATCGTTGGAGACTGTTCTGGCTTAGATTATTTGGAAGTCAAATTTACGGAAAACCATTTGTACACCAAAGAGCTAGAATTCAAATTCCATGGAATCTAATATTGCATGACCGAGCCTGCTTAGGAGATCGCGCTAATGCTTATACGCTGGGAGTTATAGAAATATTTGAACATGCAACAGTAGGACAAGAAGTATATTTATGCTCCGGTACACACGCATTTGATAAACCAGAAATGAATTTGATAACAAAAAAAATTACGATACAAAAAAATGTTTTTATAGGTGCAAGGGCTTTTATAATGCCAGGAGTAGTTATTAGTGAAAATGCTATTGTTGGTGCGGGAAGTGTGATTACAAGGGATGTAGAAAAAAATACTATAGTAGCGGGAAATCCAGCTAAATTTATAAAATTCAGAACTTTTGAATAAAATTCCAATTACTGTAATTGTTTCTGTCAAAAATGAAGAACTAAATCTACCATCTTGTCTTGACAAATTGGTAAGGTTTTCTCAAATTATAGTGGTTGATTCTGGAAGTACGGATGATACCATCACTATTGCTAAATCCAAAGGTGTGGAAGTTTTACAGTTTGAATGGAATGGTAAATTTCCAAAAAAACGCAATTGGGTACTTCAAAACGCGAACCTTCTGAATGAATGGATTTTGTTTTTAGATGCAGATGAATTTGTATCACAAGATTTTGTTGATGAAATAGCGATAAAAATACAAGATCCTGCTTACAATGGATTCACAATACAGTTTCAAAACTATTTCATGGGTAAGAAGCTTAGGTATGGATACGAATTTAAAAAGTCAGCACTTTTTAAAAAGTCAAAAGGAACTTACGAAAAAATTGATGAAGATTTATGGAGTCATTTGGATATGGAAGTGCATGAACATCCTATAATTGAAGGTAAGGTTGGAGTAATAAGTGCAAAAGTTATACATAAAGATTACAAAAATTTGGATCATTATATTGCAAAACATAATGCCTACTCTACATGGGAAGCTAAAAGATATTTAAAGTTAAGTAACTATAAAAGTTTAAATTTATCTTTTAACCAAAAAATTAAGTATAAACTTCTATCCACTGGATTACTTCCAATAGTTTATTTTATAGGTGCTTATTTTTTTAAATTAGGGTTTTTAGACGGTCGAGAGGGGTTTTATTTAGCACGTTTCAAATCACATTATTTTTTCCAAATTCAAACAAAAATTTATTCTTATAGAAATAATAAATAGATACTATGAAAATATTCTTGAAAGATGAGTATTGACTATCAATCGATTTTATTAATGTTAATTCAATTAGTGTATAAAAGCAAATAATTTTATTTATTTTAAATAGAAGATGTCATCAACGTAAGACATCAATATTTTGATAAAATATTATAACTAAAACCTCTTAATTTTGAAACATGTTGTACCCATTTTTAAATAGAAGTCTCAACTATTTAAGATTGAATTTAATTTAAACCTCCATTATATTAGTTAAAATTATAGATAACTTTATGTTTATTTTAAAAAGCCTAAAAAAGTAATTCTGGTTTTTTGAGGACACTGAAAAAGTCCTTATTAAGTAAAATAAATAAAAAGCGATAAAGTTGAAACGATTTATGCTTTCAATTTTACCGCTTTTTTTATCTTGCCTTATCAAAAAAGCCTAACATGCTTAGTCAGCAAAAGTACTCTCCTTAGGTAGTTATTCAAATTCATACGGCTTAATCATCCCATTACAAAAAAGATGCTAAAAGATTTGCTCGTTTATCTGATCTCATAACTATCAGAAAAGCTAAATAAATAACGAAAAACATGGGAAAAATTAAGCTAACACCTATTATTACGGTGTGTATAAATGTAAAACATGCTCATTGAAAGAGGGTAAATATAAAACAGGATCTAAATCCAAGACGTAGCCTGTAAAAATTAAAAGCCGCGAACATCACGATCAAATCAAATTTAAAGAAACTGAATTTTTTTAAGATAAAGCCATAAGCAACCATAAGATTGAGGCAAAAAATAGAGAATTAAAAAACGTATTTGGATATGATAAAACGAAATTAATTAGACTAGTATCAATGCGAATGCAAGAGTAATGACTATTTTTTACACCAATCTAAAGAGAATACTCAAAATAACGTAGAAAACAATAGTGCTTATCTAATTTCCGTTGTATAAGCTCTTAATAAGTCAAAATAAGATCTTTAAAAATATCGCTAAAATAACAAACGCTTTTGATGAAATTATTTAATAATTTGTTAAAAGCGTTTTTCTTAATCCAAAAATAATAATGTTGCTTAAAATAAGCGTAGTTGCAATCCCTTTGATTTTACGCCACCTCTTTTTTATAAAAATTATTAGAAGGCATTTTATAGTTTACGCACCGATGAAGTTGTTGCGTATTATAAAAACAATCTTTTAGTCCTCTAAATGGTATGACGTGATCAGTATGTGCTTGTAAATATAGATTCTCTTATTTGATAGTCTTACCTAATTTCTCTATAAAATGTTATCAATAGCCCGTCCTTTACTGTCTATAAAAATTTATATTCCATTGTTTAATAGTACATTAGTGTTAAACTTATTGGATTATTGACTTTCTTAATCTGTATTGAAAATTTGGGACACATCGCATTTTTATATACTTTTTTGCAAAAAATAAGCACACCAATCAACACTTATTGCGTTGCTTACGCTCTAGTTCAAAATAAATCTTGAATGCAAATCTAAAATTGCAGTCAAATATTCATGTCCTTTTGCGGTAAGAATAGAGGTGATATGTGTTGCCCACCACTGATTTGTACGGGTAATCTTCAAACCTTTGATTAAATAGAGATATTTCTTACTCATTGTTGTTTTAGGTTCTCTATAAATAGTTTGTCAATTGATGATTTCCATCAAACGTTTTGCCGGTTTACGATTCACTTTAAAACCTAAATCGTTAAGCTAGAACATGAGTTTCCTAAAGCCATAAAATAGAGGATTAAAATACTTTTGGTCTAGTAGTTGCAGTATTTTCAAGTTCTCTAAACTTTCCTATTTTGGTTTATAATAAAGACTGCTGCGATGAGTTTCTAATAATCGACATTGTTTGACAATACTCCCGTTATTGTGGGTATCGACCATTTTACTCGCGCATTGATGCAGACCAATCCAGACTTTTTCTTAAAAAATGATTCTCCAAAGTCAGCTTACCTATTCCAGGAGAGAGTTTGTCTGCTGGAATTTCATCTTTAGAAACAAGCGCTTTTTCTACATAAAAAATCGCAAAAAGATCCCGTATAGCTTTCTCCTTTCACATTGAAATTTGATTGGACAGTAAATCGTATTTTTTTTGTAATACCTAGATGGCATCTATCTCTTTCAAGGCTTCCAAAATAAATTTTGCTTAGAAATCATTCCCGGAAGTTTTTCTTATACTTGACATAATAAGGCTAATTAAAGGTTTTATTTTCATCTCAGGCAGTCGATCTATATTGTTCGAATTTTTGGACTTACTATATATTTATTTGTTTTATTCAAGTATTATTTTTAATTATTTATGAATTAGTACTTTTTATTCAAATTGTATGGAGAGAAAAGTTTTTTTTACCCATAAATTAAAACAAACTTAACAATTTCGTTTTGATATGGTCAAGGCAAATTTTCAAAAAACAATAATAGAGCGCAGGATAGAATAATTTAAAATTTAATCTTTAACTGTAATGCTAGACTATTTTTAAATCAGTTTATTTTAAGATAAATTACGTGTTTATGTTAAATTTTGACTTCTAAAGAATTATCATAATGATTTATACTATTTCAATTTTATTGTGAAATGTTTAGCGATATTAATCTTGAAATTAATAAGTTATTATTGAAAATATGCTGTTTATCGATTATTACAGCTATATAAAGAAAATGCATTTAATAGTGAAAAGTTTTTCTTTTTTTTGTAAGGTAATGTACGGAAGATTTATGACTTTTCTAAAATTAGATTTCTTAATACGCTTCTGTATTTAGAGCCAAATGTACAATTCTACCGTAAAACTTGAAATGTATCTAAGTTTAAATCTTATAAATAAATAGTATAATGAAAGTATCGATAATAACTGTATGCTACAATCGCAAAGATACTATTGAAAAAGCGATACAAAGTGTTCTAGGGCAAAACTATGCAAATATTGAGTATATTATTATTGATGGTAATTCAACAGACGGAACAAAAAAAGTTATTGAGTCTTACAGAGATAAATTAAGTTATTATGTATCAGAACATGATAACGGTATGTATGATGCTATAAACAAGGGGTTAAAAGTAGCGACAGGTGATATAGTAGGTTTAATGCATTCAGATGATGAATTTTATGATAACACTGCAATTGATAAAATTGTATCACGCTTCATAATAGATAAAAGTATTGATGGCGTTTATGGAAATGGAGTTTATGTTTCAAATAATGAAAAAGAACGAATTATTAGAAGTAGAATAGGAGGTAACTATAATATTAATAAATTAAAAAAAGGATGGTTGCCTTTGCATCCTACCGTTTATATTAAAAGGTCAGTAATTAATAAAATAGGTTTTTATAACCTTGATTTTAAGATTGCATCTGACACAGATTTTCTTCTACGATATTTATTTAAGTATCAAGTTAAAATGAGTTATATCAATTCCTATATTGTTAAAATGAGAATGGGAGGAATGAGTACAAATTTAAAAAGTGTCTTTAAAGTTTTATGTGAAGATTATAACATTTACAAGTCACACGGTCTAATTGCATTTCAAGCAGTATTTCTAAAAAAAACGATCGCGTTAAAACAATATTTACAACATTAGCAAAAAAGTATAATAATAAACAGGTAATAATTTTAACCTATTGAAAATACTACTTCAAACTTTTGTGCATTTAGTAATGAAATAATATTATCTACAAAAATAATGTGCAAGTTAACAACAATAAACTATACTAAAAAACTGTGTTTTTAAGTGCTAAATATAAAAAAAGATCATGAGAAGTAACTTCCCTTTTATAATTTTAATTGCAGTGATGATGCTACAATCTTGTACGACTAGAAAAGAAATGCTCTATTTGCAAGATTTAGATAAAAATGTAAATTCTCCACTAAATTACGCATCTACGAAAATACAACCTAATGATATTTTGAATATTGAAATTAGTGATTTGAATCCGATTGTTGCTGCACCATTTAACAGAAATTATTCTGCTTCGAATTCTCAAATGTCAGTAGAGATGATGAAATTAACAGGTTATTTAGTCACTCCGAAGGGAGAAATTACTATGCCCATATTAAATGGAGTTGAAGTCACTGGCTTGACACCAACTAATTTAGAAAAAAAAATAAAGGATCGATTAATCTCCGAAGGATATTTAATAAATCCTACAGTTCAAGTTCGAGTGGTTAATAATAAGTTTACAATCTTAGGAGAAGTAAATGTACCTGGTGTAATATCTTTTACTGAGGAATCAATAAGCTTACTCGATGCAATAGGACTCGCGAGAGATTTAACGTATTCAGCAATTCGAACGGATATTATTTTAATCAGGGAATTAGACGGAAAACGAGTAGTGTATCATATAGATTTGACCACTTCATCATGGATGTCTAATCCAGATTTCCGAATTAGGCAAAATGATGTAATTGTGGTTAAACCAAATAAATTAAAAGCTAACAGCGGAGGAGTAATCAAAGATCCATTACAGATTTTTGGATTAGCTATCTCCACAGCAGCACTTATAATATTGATCGTAAGATAAGAACCTTTTTACAATGAAGGTTTTTAAAGTAGAAACAGAGCTCATTTATTGTTTGATCTAATTAATATTTCAAATCTTCAAATAATCATGGATTTTAAAAAAGAATTCTTAAAATATTTTATTTACTGGCCTTGGTTTGTACTTAGTTTACTGATATGCCTTGGTGCTGCATTTGTTTACATAAAAATGGTACCACCAACCTACCAAACTTTAGCAATGATTTTTTTAGATAAAAAACAAGAAGACAAATCAAAAATTATTACAATCAGTACAGATCAAAAAAGTAATGATGAAAACTTAGAGGATGAGATCCGGTTAATAATGTCTAATGAATTTTTATTAAAAATTGTAAAAAAGACAAATTTGAATATAAGTTATTACCAAAAATCACTTACCGTACATAATAACTTTGTCAAAAAGGTACCTTTCATTATTAGTCCAATAATATCTATAGATTCACTTCCACAAGCCTCTTATGATATCAAAATTGGCAGTAAAGGTTTTATTATAACAAATATAGAGAATGAAAAGATTTATAATATAATTGGTTACGAAGGAAAACAATCTACTTTAGGGTTACCTTTTGAAATTCGTTTATCTCCCACAGCGATCAGTAATCCATCAAATTTTTATGACAGCGAATATAAGATCACTATTGAACCAACACAGGTTGCACTAAAAAATTTGAAATCATCGCTTATTGTTTTGTCTGATCAAGAATCTAAAGGAACAATAGAAATTAATCATATCGGATCAAATCCAGTAAGATCAAGAAAAATTTTAAATGAAATAATTACCTTATTAAATAATCAAATAGTTAGTAATAAGCAAAAATCATTCATAAACACTGTTACCTACTTAAATCAGAGAATAAAAAGTTTTAATAAGGAAAAAGATTCCATTCAGAGTGTCAAAGAAAAATTCTTACAAAAAAATGATATTTTAGTTATGGATAATTATATCGTCGAAAAAACCGCACAAAGAAGTCTTAAAAGTGACAATTATAATCTCAATCAAAAGCAAATTTCACTTACCAAATTTGCAATAAGTGATATTAAAAAATCCTCGAATAGTTATTCTTTAGGAACAGATTATAATTTGGAGGCACCTACTGTTAATCAAATGCTTTTGAATTACAATTCAAGGCTTATGGAAAGTGAAATAATTTTACAAAGAGCTCAAAAGAATAATCCTTCTTATATAAGTCTGATGACTCAATTGAAGATTCAAAAGCAGGAAATACTAAATACTTTAGAAGGTTATTTGAATTTTTTAAATCAAACAAACAAGTTTAATACATCCGAACAAAATATCGCCACATCAAAAGCTAAAAGCATCCCTACAAAGGATAAAATTTTAGGTAATATTAATAGCGATCTTAGTATGAAGGAAGAAACGTATTTAGCATTGCTGCAAAAACGAGAAGAAGCAGTTTTAAATGGAGCAATTTTAGAATCAAATATGCAAATTTTAAATTATCCAGAAACTAATTATTCAGCGATATTTCCTCAACCAAAATCATTTATGTTAGGATCTTTATTGTTTGGTGTACTAATTCCATTTGGAATTATATATTCAAAATTATCTCTTGATACTAAAATACATAATGAAGAAGATTTACAGAAAGTACTACTAAATGTGCCTATGCTTGGTTACATTCCTAAAATTAGTTCAGATGAAAAACTAGATAATACAGCAAATTCGCGTTCGTTAATTGCAGAGGCGACTCGTTCCCTGGTTTCAAATATTTCTTACTTGATTCAAACAAAAAAAGATTATGCAGGAAAAATTATCATGTTTACATCATCAATACAAGGTGAAGGAAAATCATTTTGTGCGTTTCATACTGCAATTTCAATAAGTAACTTAAATAAAAAGGTATTGTTAATAGGAGTTGACTTAAGAAATCCTCAATTACATGATTATTTTAACGTAGATCGAAATAATTCGGGTCTCACTGATTATTTATCTAATAAAAATGAAGATTGGAAAGGATTTTTAAAAAAAGAAACTAGCTTTTCTAATAATCTTGATGTGTTAATTGCCGGTGAAATACCACCTAATCCAACGCAATTATTAACTAATTCGAATTTTGAAAGGTTGATTGACGAGGCTAAGCAAATTTACGATTACGTCATATTAGATACAGCTCCAGTGCAAATGGTATCTGACACACTAAATTTAAGCCATTTGGCGGATGTTACCGTATTTGTAGTAAAGTATGATTACACAGATAAAAGTAGTCTAGGAAAGGTAAATAATTTTATAAATAAAGAACAATTAAAAAATGTGGGTATTGTAATTAATTCGGTGAACATGAAAAAAGCATACGGATATGGCTATGGTCAAGATTATAATTACCAGTATCAAGAGCTAAATCTGAAGAAGCCATGGTATAAGTTTACGTAGGATTAGCATAGTAGTTAAAAAGTGAAGTCAAAAAAAAATTAAAGTAAATATCAGCATACAACTGATAAAGGTATCGTAGCACTATTAATTTCATTAATTAATGTTGGTTTTAATTTTTCGCAGCTAATTAGAGTCTAGATTTAGAAATGAGAATTACGTACTACAATAGATTTTAAATTTGAGTACTAATTGTTATCATTTACTTACAATGATTTTTTTACTTGCTTTTAGTTTTATTTTAAAATTATACATCCATCATAAAAACTAGAGAAAAGAGTCTTAAATAATTTAATTTTTTTGTAAATATTTAATTGTAGATGTTAAGGTATTTGAAGCGAGTTAGTTTTTTATTCACAAAAAAAATTCCTATCCTATTTAATGTTTGTTTTGGAATAGTAGGAAGTTTAATTGGAGCATTGATCTACTATTTATTTAAATGATTGAAAAAATGCGAAATAGACATAAATTAACCTTTATTTTTTGTTGCGCTATTGCTGATATGGTCGCAATGGTCCTAGGAACTGTAATTTTTTTGAATTTAACAAACGAAGTTACAAATAGCTGGAATTCTTTGATCCTTGATAAATTGATCGCAATAGCAGTTTTAAGTTGGTTGTTTTCTGTTACCTACTTTAAATTATATAGAGTAGACGTTCTTTTTAGTTTAGAAGATTTTTTTCGCAATAGTTGGCGATCGTTTTTTACACAGCGTATTCTTTGGCATAGTTATATTTTTATATTTCATGATGATCTGACATCAAGATTTGGGAGCAAAGCAAATTTGTTTTCTTTAAGTTTTTTATTAGTTTATTTTTTACTGTCCAGAGTATTATTTACATTTTTTAGAGAAAAAAGCAAAGGCTCTTTTTTTAAACCCTATCGAGTTGCTATTTGGGGCTTTAATAAAACAAGTATTGAATTAGCTTCTCATTTAGAAAGTAATTCGTTTTTTATTGATTTTGTTGGTATTCTCGATGAAAATTCAAAAGAAAATTATATAAACAAGCATGAATTTAACACCGGGCTTTCAGAAGCAATTGAAAATGCAAATTTGAGCAATATTAATGAACTCTATATTGTTTCTAATCCAGAATTAATAGAAGATTTAAATCATTTCTTTTTGCTTGGTGATAAGCACTGTATGCGTCTAAAATTTGTTCCTGATTTCTCATTGATTTCGAAAAGGAATTTTAATTCTAGCCATTTAAATAATTTTCATGTAATTAATCCGCGATATGAGCCATTGCAGAATGCCTATAACAGATTAATTAAACGAGTATTTGATGTTGTTTTTAGCAGTTTAGTACTTATTTTAATAATGTCATGGTTGTACCCTGTAATTGCTTATTTCATCAAGAAGCAAAGTAAAGGTCCTGTCCTATTTAAACAGCTGCGAACTGGAATTAAGAATGATTCATTTTACTGTTATAAGTTTCGCAGTATGTATATAAATAATAATGATGAAGGTGAGCAAGCTAAAAAAGAAGATGCAAGAGTAACTCCAATAGGAAAGTTCCTCCGTAGAACAAGCTTAGATGAAATGCCACAGTTTATGAATGTGCTAATGGGAGATATGAGTGTTGTGGGACCTCGCCCTCATATGATCAAACATACATTGGATTATATTTGTCATATTGATAATTTTATGGTTCGCCATCTTGTAAAGCCCGGTATAACTGGTTTAGCACAAGTTTCTGGTCTGAGAGGCGAAACTAAAAAAGTATCGGATATGAAACGCAGAGTAAGTACTGATATACAGTACGTTCAGTCGTGGAGTATAATAAAAGATCTTAAAATTTGCTTTTTAACAATAATAGTAACAATAAAAGGAGATGAAAACGCCTTTTAAATTTAAAATTTAAAAATTATGGATATTACAAACTACCTTATGGGTTTAGTCACAGGAATTTCTGTGACAGCCTTTCTTGTTGGGAAAGAATTGTATAAATATTACACCAGATATACACTCCAAAAGAAGCAATTAGATCGCTTCCTTAAAATGTACGACAAGACTAAAAATATCAAGACATCAGAGACTGCACATTTAAGAGCTGGATAGTTGGATTAACTATTTTTTAATTATAATGTTGTAATAAAAAAGGAAATTAAAAAAATAGTCCTTTTCTACTTTCAATTTTAAATTAGAAAAGTATTACACGTAATATTTTAAAATTATTGATTCGATAACTTGCAATTACATTTTATTATTAATTTACTTTAATTTTTAATTAAAGTAAATATTTTAAAATAAGTTTTAATTACAAATTTCAAATCATAAAAAAAACGCTACAATTACTTGTAGCGTTTTAGTGGGGAGAGCAGGATTCGAACCTGCGAAGTTTACACAGCAGATTTACAGTCTGCCCTCGTTGGCCGCTTGAGTATCTCCCCTAAGCCTTTGAGTACAACAACTTGTTGTTGTTAGCGGTGCAAATATAGAAACTGTTTTTGTTTTTGCAAACAAAATTTACACTTAATTTTACTATTATTTTTAACGTATTGGTAGTGAATAAAATAAAAAAAATCTCCACTAGGGAGATTTGATTTTTATAATAAGAGAAGAGTTTATTTTGCTAATAGTTCAATAATTTTAGCCCTAAGTGCATCACCTCTCAAATCTTTTGCTACTACATTTCCTGATGCATCAAGAATAAATGTGGCTGGAATAGATTCTACTTTGTATTGCGCTGCAATCGGCTCATCCCAAAATTTTAAATTTGAAACTTGATTCCAAGTCAACTTATCTTTTGCAATTGCTTCCTTCCATTTAGACTTGTCTTTATCTAAAGAAACTCCTATAATGTTAAGTCCTTTACTATGTAATTCTTTGTAAATTGCGACAACATTGGGATTTTCTTGACGACATGGACCACACCAGGAAGCCCAAAAATCTACAATTGTTACTTTTCCTAAACTTTCTTTTAAGGAAATGATTTTACCATCAGGATTAGGAGCTGAAAAATCTGCTCTTCACTTACCGTCAGTTGTTGGGGCAGTAGCTCCAACAGCCGCAGGTGCTTTCATTTCCGCAAGTTTAGTTTTAATAGCCTTACCTGGTTTTGTGTTTTTTAATGATTCATCTAAGCTATTGTATAATTTTTCAGATTTTGAAACATCTGCAGATGGATCATTTAACATACCTTGAATTATTAATGCAGAAATAAATGATTTTGGATGAGATTCAGCATAAGTAAGATATTTTGCTTTTGAAGCATTTCCTACTTCTTCTTGTAATGTATTGAATTCTTTCATCAACCCATTGATAACAGCTGTATCTTTGCTTTGTTGAGCAATATTCATTGTTTCCATGTTTTTAGTTTGAAAATCCATAAGTTTCTTTTGAACTTTTGTAATTTCCTCATTGAAAGTAACATACTCGTCATTATTATAAGTCCCAGAAACTTTCGATTTTTGAATACTATCTTTATTAATCGCAATAGTTACTTCACCATTTTCTAATATGAAAGGTATTTTAGCCTGTGCTCCTTCTAATTGAATTGTATAAAATGTAGGCTCTGTGATTTTACCTTTCATTTCAAATTTTCCGTTTTCCACCTTCACAGTGTCTTTAGCAAGCAATCCCATACCGTTTTCATCTTGTGTCTCTAAGATGATTGTTTTACCATTTTCAATCCCCGTTGCAGTTCCTGAAATGATGTACTCGTCTTTGCCAACTTTGTTACAAGAAATTAGAACCACGGCTGCCGAAAGTAATAAAATAATTTTTTTCATTATTAATTAGTTAATTGAGTTAAGAGTGCAAAAGTATTTAAATTTATTAAGATACAATTATTTTTTAAACTTAAAATTTTGTTATAATTTTCTGTTTAAAAGGATTAATTTTATTTATTTTAATACAACAGTTAATCAGTTCAAATTATACTTTTATCAGCCTGCTTAACTCATTGAAAATCAATCACTAAGTTATAGTATAAATGATTTGTGATATAAAAATTTTTCGCATCTACTGCAGCTCAATTTATAAAAAAATATAACTCTTTATATTCATTTGTGCACAAACAAAAAAGCATCCTAATTTAGGATGCTTAAATTTTCTTGTTAACAAACAATTAATCTTGGTTGATTGTCTTTCTCCACGTAAATGCATTTAGAATATGTCGTTTTGCAAATCTACCAGGAGATTCTGCATTTACCATTTTTACATAGGTAGCCTTTGGCACACTAATATATTCGTAAACACTTCCGTTCGAAAAGTTTACAATTAAACGTCCTTCTACAAATTTATAATCCGAAATTGTTGACGTAGAAATTGTTTCAGTATACTCCGGTAAGTTTGCTTTTATAGTTTCAGGATTTATACTAACTAGAAAGTGATAAGCCTCAATAATTTTTTTACTATTTTCTTCGGCTACTTTTAGTCCTTCATCGTCGCCTTGAAATTTATCGGGATGCGCTTCTTTCATTGCGTTGCGATAAATGGTTTTTAAATCTTTAAGTTCTGCAGTTTTATCTACATTAAGCAATTTGCGGTATTCAACTATTTTTTTCATAAATATGGTAACTACTTGTCTTTTAATATAAAATCAGTGTAATAAGATTTCAAAATCGACAAATTTTTTGCAAAGGTACACTTTTTTTATTTCTAATTATTTTTGTTAAATATAATTTTTAAATAAAAAATTGTATTACAATTACAGTAACAATGAAAATCATTTAAAACTATTGCTGCGGCTTATTATTTGCCTTATCAAAATTCTTTGATTTTTTAGGATACTTGTTATAACTAATATCACTTGGATTTTCTATTATAGACTTGATCGTGATCCATTCTCCAAGTGCATATTTAGTAGCCATTTTATAATCTAAAAGATATTCACCACAGAAAAAGTTATTATTTTCATCTTTTTCCATTATTCCAGTAAAAACTCCTTTTTGTAACCTTCTCTCTTCTAATTCTTTAGTCATAGTACTATGTATTTTAATAATTCTGTCTGCAAAGTTAATCAATTTTTATTCTATTCTTTTTGTAATTACTTTGTACTGATTACTTTTGCAACATGAAAGATATTTTTAGACCAAGCCCTAATTCATTTAAACATACTTTTTGTGTTTTCAGTGAAATGCCGATCTCAATCATTGCCGGCTTAAAAGTTCAGTTTGAAAGTAAAGCGGGTAGTAAGTATTACTACACTACAGCTGGAATGTATCGAATATCCAACCATTGGGGACGCTTAGCAAATAGTAAATGGCGTTTAGAGCCATTAGAAATAGAATCTGACACAAAATTAAAATTGGGTTATGCTTCTTGGGACACATTTTATCCAGACAATACAGTAGAGCAACTTTATTATATTGAAGTGAATTTTGCCAAAAAAACAGTAAAATATCAACATAAAAATAATCCTACATATGATCATGAGGCAGTTCTTAGAACCAGTTTCGAGACTACTAAACGAATTAAGCAAATCCGAAATTTATTAAATTTAACATCTTGGGCTCAATACTATCAGAGCTATGATATTGAATTTTTAAGAGAAAAAATTATTACAGAATTAATTTACTCGAATAAAACTTTAGAGGAGGTAAAAAGGATATATACATCATAATTTTTTTTATTCTCAACTTAAGCAGTCTTTAATGATTATGTGCAATTAACTCAAGGTCATTTAATGTTAAAGGCTTGGACAGGTAACCTAAAATATTAAAGTAAGTTTTCGACTTGTTTTTATCTTCTACTGCAATTGATGAGCTAACTATATAAACAGCAATATCTTTTAGATATCTAGACTCTAACTTGATTATTTCCTCCATAAATTCCCAACCATCCATTATTGGCATGTTGATGTCTAATAAAATTATATCTGGTAAGCTTGCTCCTTTTTCAATAGCTGCAAATAAGTTGTCAAACGCTTCCTGTCCATTTTTAAAGGAAGAAATTTTTGAAAACAATTCTGATCTCTGAATTATTTTTTTTGCAATAATTTGATAAATGCCATCATCATCAATTATCCAGATTTCTTTTTTTAGCATCGAATAAAAATTTTGAATGTTGTTCCAATATCGGGCTCGCTTTCAACGGTAATAGATCCTCCCATAGCATCAATTTGATTTTTTGTAATAAACAGTCCTATTCCTTTAGAATCGACATGGTTCGTGAACGTTTTGTACATCCCAAAAATTTTATCTGCATTTTTCACAAGGTCAATTCCTATGCCATTATCAGAAATTTTTAAAATTTTAAAATTATCTTCATAACTTAAGCTTAGACAAATTACAGGTTTGCGGGAAGGATGACGATAACGAATGGAGTTAGAAATAATATTGTATAAGACACTTTCTAAATACGCTGGATTATAATTAATGACACAATTTTCGGGAATTTTATTTATTATCTCTACATTATTACTGTGTATTTGCTTACACAATACATTAATTACCACATTGATATATTGAAATAAATATAATGGTTCTGAGGATAGGTTAATATTTGTTCTAATATTTATGACTTCATTTAAGTGCAGCATGGTCTCAGTAAGTGAGTTAGAAACTGTTTTTAATAGTTGAATCATTTCCTCTCTTTCATGCTCAGATTTTGATGATTCTATAAGCTCAACAATAGATGCAATATTGCTAGTGTGTGATCTTAAATTATGCGAAACAATATAGGAAAAATTTAAGAGTCTTTTGTTTTGTTCAGAGACTAATTCAAATGAAGCATTTAAGTCTTTCTCAGCTTCTTTATTTTTAGTTATATCAATCATTATACCTCGTAAATTTGTAGGCCTACCATCCTCGATAATAATGTTTACTATATCTCTTAGCCAAACTATTGAGCCGTCTTTAGCAAACATTCGATATTCAAAATTATGGTTTATCATTCCGGTATTTTGTATATCGTAATAATTTTGAATATATTTTCTATCATCCTCGTAAATATGATCCATCCAAAAATTTGGTGATTTCAACCATTCTTCGGGAGTATATCCTAATATTTTTTCTACTTTTTGACTTATAAAATTAAAATTAAAGGTCTGAATATCGCATTCCCAAACAATACCATCTACAGTATCAATAAGCGATTGTACACGCAATTTTGATTCAATAATAGTTTTTTCTGAGTTTTTTCGATCTGTGATATCTTCCGTAGAAATAATTATCCTTTCCAATGAATTTTCATAACCTTTGATTGCACTCCATCTAAAATCGACATCGCGATAATCGCCGTGGGTGGTTTTTATCTTAGTATCAAAATTAACAAATGGAATACCTTGCGTAATTGCTATTATGATTTTTAAAAAGTCTGATATGGCAACTTCATCAATAATTTGATACAACCCTGATGTAATTTCCTTTTTAGTCTTAGATTTATATAAAACTAAACTCATGTTATTAATATCAATAATTTTTACCAAGTTTATGCAGTTCCTTGCAACATTTGGATTATTTGATAAAAACTGATTAACTTCAGCAATAGGCTTAGCAATTAAATCGAGATCAGTAAGATAAGTTTTAACATGAGAAAAATCCTCTTCCCATAAAGGAATAGGGGAGTCCTCGAATAAACTTTTGAATCTAGCTTCGCTTTTTATAATTAGTTTTTCATTTTCTTTTTTTTCAGAAATGTCCTCAATAATAGCAATATGTTTACTGAAAGATTTATCACTTTTAAGTACTGGTGAAACCGTAAGATTAACCCAAATAGTATGGCCAAGTTTGGTAATTAACCTTTTCTCCATAACGTAATTTTTGATTTCGCCATTTTTTAATTGTTTAAAATAGAATAAATCTTGTTCTAAATCATCTGGATGAGTGATATTTTGAAAATTTAAATTTCTCATTTCATCTTGACTGTATTCTACTAAATGACAATACTGATTATTAATCTCAATAAATTTTCCTGTGTGAGAGCAAATATGAGCGATTCCTACCGCTGCTTGATCAAAAATAGCTCGAAATTTAATTTCTGAACTTAATATTTTTTCTGCCTGAACTTTCACTAACGATCGTAATTTCTTCGGCATTAATAAGAGAGTAGTTATCAAAAAACCAAATAAGGCAGAGAGAAGTATGCCTACCATTGCGGGAAATATAATTTCGGCTGTCAAATATTTATGCTTTTTAGCCACAATATAAAGTTTCCAGTCTCCATCGGGAATTTTTGTAGAAACACTGTAATGATCGGAAAAATTAGTTTTGTTATTAAGAAAAAATATCTCTTTTTGATCGTCTAATTGAAATTTGGAAAACTGAAAAAAATATTTTGAATTATCTACATTTTCTATTCCTGATGATTGTAATAGCTTGTTTAATTTGATAATAATTGAGGAAAAGCCCCAAAACTTATCATTTTTAAAGACGGGAAACCTTCCAATAATTCCAACACCTCCTTGTTTTAATTTATCAGGACCTGCAAAATACATTTTTTGTGTTGAAATAGATTTTAATGCGTCTTTTTTAGTAGTTGAATATGTTAAAAGATTTAAATTTAGAGCAGCTTCGTTACCCTTCAAAGGATAAATGTATTTTAAAATTCCTTCTGGAGATAATTGTACTGCATCTATTGTAGGATTTGACAGTAATAAACTATTTGCAATTTTTTCAAAGTTTTGAGGTTTACCGGTAGCATCAATTATAAGCGCTAAAGTAAGAGTGGTGGTATAACAATTTTTTAATGAATGCTCAATATTTTGTCGTACCACTTGCAAAATAGTATTCATTTCCCGCTGCTCATTTTCTTGATTGAGTTTATACAGTTGAAAAACTGTAAAACCGACAGTCCAGCTTAAAAATAAGAATATTAGAAATCCTGTTGATTTAGGCCTGCGGAAAAACCATTTCATAAATTTGCTGTGTGTTATTTCCGACCTCATTTATTAAAAAGTTAATTGTAGAAAAAAAGCCTGTCAATAAATATAGAAAAAATATTTTAAAAAGTAAAATTTATATTAGAAAAAGTAAAATTACTTACTTTAACCTAACGTTTGCTTGGGCATTATCTATAAAGTTGTATTGTTTTTATGAAGCAAAATTATTGTTTACACACATCTTTTTAGCGTGCCCAATAAATTATTTTCAAATGTTTTAGTAAAAAAACAAGTTATAACAGAATAGAGAACTAACAAATTTATATTTATTTGAATTTTTTTTTAAAATTTCATTAATATCGCGAACTTTGCACCAAAACAACCTTGATAAACAATAAATTTAAATAGTATGGGACGAAATAATGAACGAAATATAAAAAAGCATAACGACAAATTACATAAAGCTCAAGACAAAGTGAAAGAAGCAGAGGTAATTCGTAAAGAAAAATTGAAGCAAATTGTAAAGAAGTTTAATGAAAATAATAGTACTAAGAATAGCTAAAATACTGTATGATGGAAAAAAATAAATTTGACGAAATTAAAAAAGGAGTTCAAGAAATAATTGATTTAATCACTGAAAAAAATGCTAAAAAAGCAAATGATAAGTTAGTTGAAGTGAGTGAAGATTTAGATGAATTGTTAGATTTTGCTGATGACAATGAGGATTTAAAAGAAGTTAGTAGGTATCAAGTATTATTGAATCAATTACATCAGCGCATTGTAGGTCTCAATGGACAATCAATTACTAAATAATGACATCACTTATTAAATGAATACAGCTTATTGTTATTGCGGATCCGCTAAAAATTTTGAAGGATGTTGTAAACCTGTTATTAACTTTTCGAAAAAAGCAAAAACAGCGGAAGCTTTGATGCGATCTAGGTATTCAGCGTACGCTATTCAAAATATTGAGTACCTCTTAGCAACCACACACAGATCTCAAAGAAAATATTATTCAATGGAAGAAATTCTAAATTGGTCACAAAGCAATAAATGGATAAAACTAGAAATTTTAAAGGCCACTGAGAAAACCGTTGAATTTAAGGCATACTTTTTAAATGCAGAACATTGTTCAAAAATTCATCACGAATTTAGCCACTTTATCTTTGAAAATGAAACTTGGTTTTACGTAAGTGGAGATTTTTTTGATTAAACTATTTACTTAGATAAAATTAGCTAAATAATTTTAAAAGAATAAGTTAGGTACTATTATTTTTTAATAACGAAGTGTTTTTTACATTTGATTAGTTGCAAGTTTTTGTTTATAACACTTTAAATTGAGCAGCAACCATCATTACTATATGCACAGTTTTTCCTAGAGCGGATTAATAAATTATTTATATTAATAATAGTAAATGATGAAAAATAAAATTAATCATACTATTAATATAATTTTCTAAAAATTGAAAAATCTTTCTCCTCACAAAATTTTTATTTTGATTGTAATTTTAACCATTGCGTAATTTCATCTAAAGCCCTTGAAGAAAAAGTCTGCTCAATAGTTGCGTATTCGTCTGGTGCTCCCGTTTTACAGTCTTGGAACAAATGATTTAAGTTTGGAAGTTCTTTTATACTCACATTTTTATTTCCGCCCTTATCCAAAGCATTTTTTATTGCTGCTAAATTCTGTTTTGGGGGTACTTGTAAATCTTTTTCTCCATTAATTGCTAAAACAGGACATTTTACTTTTTCTAAAGCAAATGCAGGATTGTATCTTAGGAAATACTGCATCCACGGACTTGAAATTTGATTTATTTGCATTGATATAAATTCATCTTTAGTCATTCCGCTAGGAATTTTTATAATTGCATCATTTTTAAGCATTTCATTTAGTGCGTTTTTTAGATCTGTACTTAATGAAATTTCATCATTTGATTTTACAACGATGTCAAAAATAATCTTATTCAATTCAAACGATTTTTTTATTTCAGTCTCTGGAACGCCGCTCGCTCTTGCGATTAATTCTTGTTGCAGTAGTAATAATTGGTCTCCTTGAATTCCAGTTCCAGCCATTAAAACGATAAAACTGATATCCTTTGATTTTGAAGCAATCATTGGTGCAATCAATCCACCTTCGCTGTGACCTATCAATCCAATTTTCTTTTTATTTATTTCTTTTCTCGTTTTTAAATACACAATCGCGCTCTCCACATCAGTGGCAAAATCAGCAGAAGAAGCTGTTTTAAAATTACCTTTTGATTCTCCAACTCCTCTGTCGTCATATCTTAAAACTGCAATCCCGTTTTTAGTCAAATGATCCGCAAGTACTAAAAATGGTTTGTGTCCTAATAGTTCTTCATCTCTATTTTGTGGACCACTTCCGGAAATCAGAACTACAGCGGGGAAAACTCCCTCTTTTTTTGGTAAAGTCAATGTTCCTGATAATGCTATTTTATCTTTATTATTTTGAAAAATAACATCTTCTGAATAATATGAATAAGGTTTACTAGGTTCTTGAGGTCGGTTTATAGTTTCCTTTTCGATCGCTTTTCTAGATAAAGTCATTGGAAATTCAAGACCACCTTGTTTAAATGTTCCTACAATTTCGTCTCCTTTTAATTGACCTAGATATTCAATTCGGGCATTTGTAATTTCAAATTGTATAATTGAATTTTCAAATGTTGTTTTTGTTATAGGAATACCTTTTGCTCCTTGGTCCGGACTGTCCATTGTAGAACTATAGTCTTTTTCATTTTTTGTAACGTTAAATACAAGTCGTAACTGCGTGCCTTGCACTTTTAAGATACCGTTCCATTGTCCGGAAATTTCCTGAGCTTCCATTGTAATTGATGATAATAGTAGTATGATTATGAATAAAATGGTTTTCATCGTGATTTTTTGTTATGGCTGCTTAATGACTTATTTTTAAAGGTAAATTTAAAGTTTATTTTCTCTTCATTAGAATGACTTAAAAATCGAAAGGCTAAATGTGCATGTCCTAATTCTCTGTTTCAAAAAGTAAAAAAACATTTTTATAAATCTACTTTAATTTTTTTATTTAGTGTTTACAATTAGCAAACGATTTCGAAGATTCAATTTCTATTTCTTTGCGTTTCATTTTCATCTGGTAATCTAATTTTTTGGTTTCTACGATTTGCAATAAGTTAGTTGCTAACTCGAATATATAAGGCATAAACATCCACACATAGACTCGCAGTAAGAGAAAAGTAATATTTCTTTCAATTTTTTATTTTTCAAATATATTAAATTATTCTTACAAATTTCATGTTGAGTTTTAGATTTTAAGGGTCTACAAATATAAATTTTTTAATCATAACGCTATGCTCGCGTGAGTGATGGCAGTGTAAATCCTCCCGTTTTTCAGGGAGATTGAAACGGACAGCACGACCACGGTGTAACAATAGTGGAGCCGCGGGCACGCCCAAAATATTATTTTTTACGAATTTTTACGGTAGAATTGCTTTTAACTAAAAATTAATAAATGTTTGCAAAGAGGTCCTTTTAAAATAGTGTAATTTTAACAATTATGAAAAATGATATAAATAAAGGATTTCATTTCAAGAAATACGAGGCTCCTTTTCAAACTCCATTTGATAAGTTATTTAGTATTTTTAAGGAATTGATAACACATACATCCGGTGATTTTGATGAAGCAATTGACTGGTTGCGCCAATTGGATGTGGAGTATGAGCTCACTACAGCTGAATATACCATTGATGATTTCATTGAAGATTTAAAGAAAAAAGGATACATCCGTGAGGAAGTGAAGGCTGATGGAACTGGTGGAATGGGTATTACAGCCAAGACGGAGCGTGCGATTAGGCAAGCGGCTCTGGAACAAATCTTTGGAAATCTAAACAAGTCTGGCAGTGGGAATCACAAAACAAAAAGTGGCGGTAATGGTGATGAACATACAGGTGATTTTAGAAACTTCCAGTTTGGAGATACAATTGAGCAAATATCTCTTACTGAAAGTTTAAAAAATGCTCAAATCAACAATGGAGTGGGAGAGTTTAAACTCACGGAGAACGACTTAATTGTTGAAGAAAATCATCATAAATCTCAAATGAGTACTGTTTTGATGATCGATATTTCGCACAGCATGATCTTGTATGGTGAAGACCGAATTACACCCGCTAAAAAAGTGGCAATGGCACTTGCCGAACTAATTACTACTCGTTATCCAAAAGATACGCTTGATATTCTTGTTTTTGGAAATGATGCTTGGACCATTCAAATTAAAGATTTGCCCTATTTGCAAGTAGGACCGTACCACACTAATACTGTTGCTGGCTTGCAACTGGCGATGGACATTTTAAGACGAAAACGAAATACCAACAAGCAAATTTTTATGATTACTGATGGTAAACCGAGTTGTGTGAGGGAGAAAAATGGGGAATATTATATGAATAGTAATGGTTTAGACCAATATATTGTTGAAAAATGTTATACTCAGGCGGCACAAGCGCGTAAACTACATATTCCTATCACCACTTTTATGATTGCTAATGATCCTTATTTACAGCAGTTCATTAATAAATTTACCGAAGCCAATCAAGGAAAGGCATTCTACACCGGACTTAAGGGACTAGGCGAGATGATTTTTCAAGATTATGAAAGTAATCGAAAGAAAAAATTAAAATAGTTTTAGGTTTAAATTTTTTTATGATAAGCACATAACAGCTCATTAAAACAGATTTTAAGCTAAGAAAAGAATAAATAGTATTAGAAATTACAGAAATATAAAATAAAATGAAAGAAAAGACATTAGGCGAATTATTGCAATCAGGATATAAATCGAAGCACATTAAAGACGAACTTCGAGACAATTTACGAACCAAATTAAAATCAGATCATCCTACTTTTGAAGGGGTGCACGGTTTTGAGAATACAGTTATTCCTGAACTGGAACGAGCCATTTTATCCAAACATAATATTAATTTATTAGGTTTACGGGGCCAAGCAAAAACGAGGTTAGCACGTAAAATGATTGAATTATTAGATGAATATATTCCAGTTGTGGAAGGTTCTGAAATTAATGATGATCCGCTTAACCCGCTATCCCGTTTTGCAAAAGAATTAATTGCAGAAAAAGGAAATGATACGCCTATTACTTGGTTACATAGAAACGAACGTTTTTATGAAAAATTAGCTACTCCAGATGTAACTGTTGCCGATTTGATTGGCGATGTGGACCCTATAAAGGCAGCTAATTTAAAACTGAATTACTCAGATGAGCGAGTTATACATTTCGGAATGATTCCACGAGCGAATCGTTGCATTTTTGTCATTAATGAATTACCTGACTTACAAGCTAGGATTCAGGTGGCTTTGTTTAATATTTTGCAAGAAGGTGATATTCAAATCCGGGGTTTTAAATTGCGTTTACCGGTCGATGTGCAGTTTATATTTACCGCAAATCCAGAAGATTATACGAATCGTGGAAGTATAGTGACGCCGCTAAAAGATAGAATTGGGTCTCAAATTTTGACTCATTATCCTGAAACATTAGAAATTGCAAAAACTATTACACAGCAAGAGGCTAAATTTACGGATGAAGTTAAAGAGTCAATTTACGTTCCTGCTTTAGCTAAAGATTTGTTAGAGCAAATTGTTTTTGAAGCAAGAGAAAGTGAATATATTGATGCTAAAAGTGGTGTTTCTGCTCGTATGAGTATTACAATGTTTGAAAATTTAATGGCCACTGCTGAGCGACGAAGTTTACTTTCAGGAGATGATCAAACTACCATTCGACTATCAGATTTTATGGGCGTTATTCCTGCAATCACTGGAAAAGTGGAGCTGGTCTATGAAGGAGAACAAGAGGGTGCGGCTAAGGTGGCTGGCATTTTAATAGGTGATGCAATTCACACTTTATTTCCAGGTTATTTTCCAAAAATTGAAAAACTAGAGCGTGAAAACGATAAAAATGCTTATTCAGATTTATTAGAATGGTTTTTTACTGAAACTGGTTTTGAATTATTAGATGAAGCACTAGATGTGGAATATCAATCTATTTTAGATTCCGTTAAACCACTTGATGTTCTAATTAAAAAATATCAACCAGAAGCAGATAAGAAAGATATTTATTTCATCAAGGAATTTGTTCTTTGGGCGATGGTGGAATATGAAAAATTATCAAAAAACAGAATTGAAAAGGGAAACCAATTCAAGGATTTATACAGCAATTTTATCAATAAATTGTAATATTATTTTTTGAAAAGAAAGATTAGTAAAATATAGTCAGTTTTAAACTGATACTTTTTTCTAGTCTTTCTTTTTTTTTGCTTTTTAGTGTTACTTCAGCGTATATACTATTTGGTAATTTTTTTTTACCATAATAACAGTTAAAAAAAATTAATCTTACTATTTAATAAGAATTGCTATGATCGTTTTATTGGATCAAAAACGATTTATAGATTAAATTTTAAAAATGAAGTACAGTCCAGATAGTAAAAATCTCTTGATAATATTTCAATTTCTTGTTAAGTAAAACGATTTAATGTATTTTTTAATTTACTAAAAATCAATATGTTTTGTACTATCATTCTCAAAGCGCCGATACTGTATTTTTTAATAGATTTAGATAAAAATTACCTGTTTTTCTTTATTCTTTAATAAAAACGCAGTGACAAATTAAATTAGTTTATCTTGGCACGTTGACGGTATAGTCAACATAAATAATATGGAAAATACTTTTGAGGAGTTAATTGCTTCCTACATTCAAAATAAAGTGGGCATGGCTGAACATTTTTTAAGTGATTCTCTTGCCATGGGGTTAAAGCAAAATTTATTACTTCTAAATCAACAAAATTTACTAATTGATGCTGGTACTGGCAATTCAAACGTGATATCTTACGACAGTGCAGTACGAAGCGATTCGATTTATTGGCTTGACAAAAAACACAATAATGTCTTTGAAAATGAATTCTTTGAATTGATTGAAGGATTTATTCAGTACCTAAATGAAAGCTGCTATGCCGGTATCACAGGTTATGAATTTCACTATTCGCTATATGAATCAGGCGATTTTTATCTCAAACACCTTGATCAATTTAAAACAAATCCTAGTAGGAAATACTCTATGATTAGCTATTTGAATCTAAATTGGCAAGAAAGCGATGGAGGTGAATTATTAATTCATCAACTAAATAAAAATCAGAAAATAGCGCCCACGCAGGGTAAAACAATATTTTTTAAAAGTGATGAATTAGTTCATGAAGTATTAGTTACGAATAATGTTAGAATGAGCGTAACTGGATGGTTGAAAAGTGACTAAAGATTAATTTAATTTCCTTTTAACCTGGTGTAAATTTTTTTAAGTAATTGTTTTCCATCTCTTTTACTCTTTGGAACTTCGGTTGCTATTAATAATTCCTTTTTTTTGACAAATTGATAGCTAAAAACAAATTGTGGATTTTTAGCATCATCTGTCAGAAGTCCAAAACGCAAATCATTGAAATATAATTTATTTTCTGTTTCAGAAATAATGTACCAACCTTCACTTGCTATTTTTAGTTTCTTGAAATCTAGATTTCCTTTTAATTTATATTCTAGAATTTTGTTTTTGCTATAAGCTTTGAATACGATTGGCTTGGTGTCAAATAGAGAATAATCAGCTAACAAATAATTTTGAGCGGTAGAAACATTAGCATTCCATAAAATGAGATTGAAAGCAGTGGGTTTTACAATAATCTCGCGAAATGATATATTTTGTTTTGCTAATGCATTTTCAAATTGCGAAAGTGCAAAGACTTTCAGAACACAAGACAATAGTAAATAACTACTGCTAATTGCAAGACCACGTATAGCATGTTTTTTTCGTAGAATGGTATCTTTGGTTTTCCAAATTAGTACTAAAAAAATTAGTAATGAAACTGTGTATAACGGATCTATCACAAATATTGTTTTAAATGCAAATCGATGCTCCAGTGGCCATAGTATTTGAGTTCCCCAAGAGGTAAACATGTCAAGTAAAACATGTGTGAGTAAACACCAAAACACCATATAAGTAGATTGTAAAAAAGCTATTTTATCTTTTTCTATTTTAGAAATAATCCATCCTAAAAATGGCGATAAAAATAAAAACAGAAATAGAGAGTGACTAATTCCGCGATGAATTAGAATAGCATCAACAGGATTTAAAAATAAACCTATTACAACATCGAGATCAGGTAGAGTGCCTAAAACTGCACCATATAAAAATGTCTTATTTTTAAGTTTTTTGCCAGCACAAACTTCTGCGACTGCAATTCCAAGAGCTATTTGGGTAAAAGAATCCATTTAACAAAAATAATAGAAACCAACTAATATGATGGACAATTATCATATTTTTATATTCATATAATGAACTAAAAAGTGATTGTAAAAGCAATATGTAGTAATTTTGGATTTTTAAAATTTTATTTATGTTTTTTTTAATTTTAAGTGTGATTTGCAGTGTAGTAGTAGGAGTTATTTTTAAAATTTCTAAAAAACATGACATTAATGATAATCAAATTGTCGCCACCAATTACGTAGTTGCTCTAGTATTTTGTTTTGCATTCTTTACTCCTAATTTAAGCGTAATTACAGGCAAATCTCCCTGGATATTGTACACTACGATTGGTATTTTGTTGCCAACCGTATTTTTGATTTTAGCAGCTTCAATAAAGTATATAGGAATTGTAAAAACAGATGCAGCACAACGTCTCTCACTTTTCATACCTATTCTTGCAGCTTTATTTATTTTTAAAGAAGATTTTAGCTCGATCAAGATTGTTGCTCTAATAATTGCACTTCCCGCTATCCTACTTATCTTATCTAAACCATCGTCGGATACTATAAATAGATGGATTTTTCCAGTGCTGGTTTTAATTGGTTTTGGTTTAATTGATATTCTATTCAAGCAAATTGCTTTGTATACAAAATTGCCGTATACGACTTCATTAACTATAATTTTTAGTGTTTCTCTATTTATAATGGTAACAATTATACTTTATCAATTTTTTATTTTAAAATTGAAAATAAAAGCAAAAAGCTTAATTTTTGGCGGATTGGTTGGAATCTTTAATTTTGGAAATATTTTATTTTATTTAAAAGCGCACCAAGCATTTTCTCAAAATCCTTCGACCGTATTTGCAGGAATGAACATGGGAGTAATTGTATTAGGAAGTGTTGTTGGGATATTTATTTTTAAAGAAAAATTAAATAAACACAATTACGTTGGATTATTTCTCGCTTTGTTTTCTATCATTTTGATCGCTTACGAACAAATACATTAAATGCTTAAAAGCATAAAATTAATTATTTTTACTTGTAATCTTTGCAAATGATTTCTATAATTTAATTTTCTCTAATTCTAAATAAATATGATCTAATTCTGTTTTTAACTGAATTATTTCTTTATCGATCCTTTCAATTTCATTCTGAATACTGGTAATTTCAGATTCTTTTTCTGAGGCACTTCTAAGAAATTTAAAATCTTGTGCCTTCATTAATCGACTTTTGGCCGCATCTAATTCACTAACTTTGATAAAAACATTCTCTTGTATACCTATGAGACTATTATTTAAAATCAATTTCTTTTCTCTTAATGCTCTTTCTGCTTCTAGTTTTTCCTGCTCAATTAGTAATGTTTTTTGCTCTTCAATTCTTTTTTCTTGTAATTGAAATTGTATATTATCTTTCTCGGTTACACTATTTTTCTGTTGTAGTTCAGCACTTCTACTGTCCTGAAAGAAACTAAATATGAAGGTAGCAATTACTAAAACTAGTAGACTTGATAAAATATAAAATAAGGATTTTTCAATTCCTAAAATTTTACTTTTCGGATTATCTTCTTCTAATTCATTGTTAATTTCTAATTGTTTTTTAGGAACTTGATGAAAAGAATCAATAGATGGAGGTATAGCTGTAAATAATGATTGTAATTGAGGAACATCAGCTGCGTATTTCCAGTCTAGCATACCTTCGCACCATACAGGTGTTGTTTTTAATATTGCTTTCGCTTTTAGCTGAACAAGATCAAATGGACCTATACTCTCTGTGCCATTGTGTATAAAATAGGAATTCATTTGAGGGATTATTTTAAATGTCAAAAGTACAAAACATTTTGTGTTTAGCTTCCTATAATTAAAAGCTATGCGTCATTCATAAATTATTAAAAATTGTAAGCTGTTTAATATAAATTGTAAATAAGTAATCTTAGTTTTGCACTCGGATAATTTTTTTCAAACAATTCAATGAAACAACCTACACTTAGTAATCAAGTACTTTATTTGTTAAGCATTTCTGCTGGTTTAGTAGTAGCAAATTTATATTACAATCAGCCTTTATTGCATCAAATAGCGGTCAGTTTCAATGTTTCGGAGGCACAAGTGAGCAACGTTGCACTATTTACTCAATTAGGATATGCCCTCGGATTGTTGCTAATTATACCTTTAGGAGATAAGGTTTCTAATAAAAAAATATTACGCATTGATTTCCTTATTATGATTCTAGCTTTGATAGCAGCAGGTTTTGCTAATTCTTTACTAGTGCTAATGATAAGTAGCTTTTTTGTTGGTTTTACTTCTGCAATACCACAATTATTTGTTCCTATGGCTGCTCAACTTTCAGATGATAAAAATAGAGGGAGAGCAATAGGAATTGTGATGAGTGGCTTATTGATTGGAATTTTAGGAAGCCGAGTTATCAGTGGTTTTGTTGGAGAGCAATTTGGCTGGCGTATCATGTTTTATGCTGCTGCGTTGTTAATGGCACTATTATTTATAATTTTAAAATATAAATTACCTACGATAAATCCTGTTTTTAAAGGGACTTATTTAAGTTTAATGAAATCACTATATCATTATTTTAAGACAGATTCTTCTCTGCGTTTAGCCACCTTAAGAGGAGGGTTAGCATTTGCTGGCTTGAGCGCTTTCTGGACAACTTTAGTTTTTTTAATGGAAGATTCATTTGGTTATGGGAGCACAATTGCTGGCGCTTTTGGAATTTTGGGTATAGTCGGTGCTTTAGGAGCTACAGTTGTTGGAAAACTTAGTAGCAGTATAAGTAATCACTCCATTATAGTTTTTGGTGCGATACTATTAGTGGTTTCGTGGGTAATAATATTATTCTCAGGACATTCAATAATAGGTTTGATGGTAGGCGTGCTACTAGTCGATTTAGGAATGCAATCTTTACATATCACTAATCAAAAAATTATTTTTTCTAACACCCCCGAAGCGAGAAACCGAGTAAATACGATTTACATGGTCGGTTTTTTTATTGGTGGAGCTTTTGGAACAGTGGCAGGAGCAATAGCATGGGGTAATTATAAATGGATAGGAGTTGGAACACTAGGAATTGTTTTATCAGTACTAATATTGATTGTCCATTTTATTTTTCGAAAGAAAGAAATATAAAAATTTAGATTTCTAACTTAATTAACACAGATTAAATTATTTATAATCGATTTTACTCTTCCTCTTTATCCTCCGTGATTTCTGATTCCTCTTCATCATCACCAGACGTTATCTCGAAGAAACTGAAAATAGATCCACCATAACTTTTCTGAAAAGAAAAATGAATCATGTGATTAAGTTTTGTGTACTTAGAATGCTCTATTATCATCATTCCCTCTGAATTTAACAAATCTCGTTCAAAAACTAGCTCGATAATTTTTTCAAAAGTTTTTTGATCAAATCCGTATGGAGGATCGGCAAAAATAATATCGTAAGAGGTTTTGCATCTTTCTAGGTATGTATAAACATCACTTTTAGTAGCTGCAATATTAAAATCATATTCTGCCGCAACTTGCTTTATGAATTTTACACAACCAAAATCGCCATCAACAGAGGTAATAGGAGTGCATCCTCTTGACGCAAATTCATAACTTATGTTTCCCGTGCCAGCGAATAAGTCTAATATTTTTAGTCCTTCAAAACTGAAATGATTATTTAAAACATTAAATAATGCCTCTTTTGACATATCGGTTGTTGGGCGGACCGGTAATCCTTTTGGCGGAGAGATGCGTCTTCCTTTGTATTTTCCTGAAATTATTCTCATGAGTTAAAAAGTATAAAGTGTTTTCTGTTTTCAGCCTCAGAAAAGTAATTGTTCCATCGTAAGTCCTCTACATCAATAAGAGAAACATTTCGAATGTATTTGTAAGCAATTTTAAAATAATCACTTTCATCAGTGATATCCCCAATTATTTCCAAGAGAAAATTTTCTGGATTAAGATTTAATTGTTCGGCCGTAAATAAAATGTAATAAATAAAATCTTCTGGTCTACTATAATCAAAAGAATTAAAGAGTAACAACTTTTGATTTTGTATAACTATTATTTCAAAATGCGCTGAATTAATATGAATAAACATTCTCTTTTCATCTTTATTTTTGGATGCAATCAATAATTTATTGACTAAAATACTATTTGCATGCTTATAATCAAAGGTTCCAAATTGATCAATAAAAAAATTATTGATATTTATATAAGGAATGTAAACATTATTCATGTTGTAATTTACATTTTCATCAAAAGCAAAAAAATCAGTTTTAAAAACCTTAGTATTAAATTGTAAATAGCTACCTAAAAAATTCTCATCAAAAAGCGGTTCGGGAACGAACGTTGATAAATTATTACTGTGAATAACTAAAATCTTATCATACGTTTCTATTAATTCAGGATGACTTTGAAAAGCATCAGCAAATAAATCTTCAATTTTCGAATTTTTACTAACATTTTTAAAATGGACCTCATTGAAAGAACTTATGGTGTTATTGAGCGTATCAAAACAGCAAAACGACAAACCATTTAATGAAACTTGGATAGATAATTTTTTATAAACTTTTTCAGTAATATTAGTGCTCTGTGCTAGCATATTTGATTTATTGCTCTTTAAGGTATTCTAACTAAAAAATAAATTAATTAGATGACAAACTTACAAATAAAATCACAAAGACAATTGCAATGCTGCTATCAATTTAGGTTGATTTTTGACTTAGTATTTCCTTTTTTGACAATGAAAAAGCTTAATTTGCATCAAAATAATTAATATGAATTCCTCACTGTTTTATAGTCTTTTACAAAGAAAATTTCCTTTTCAGCCCACCTATAAACAAGATATTTTTTTTCAAAAAATTGCTATTTTCCTGACTGAAATTGATAATAGAACGATTTTTGTATTAAAAGGATACGCAGGAACTGGAAAAACAACCGTAATTTCAACAATTGTCAATAGTTTACTAGATATTAATAAAAAGTATGTTTTACTGGCGCCAACAGGTCGTGCGGCAAAAGTTATTGCCAATTATTCTGAAAAACCAGCATTTACGATTCATAAAAAGATTTATTTCCCTAAAAAATCTTCTGGCGGTGGAGTTTCATTTACTTTACAGCAAAACAAACACACCAATACGATTTTTATTGTCGACGAAGCTTCGATGATATCAGACACAAATTCTGATTCTAAGTTATATGAAAACGGTTCTTTATTAGATGATTTAATTTCTTACGTCTATTCGGGAAAAAATTGTAAAATGATTTTGTTGGGAGACACAGCACAGTTACCACCGGTAAATCTTGATATTAGTCCTGCCTTAGATATTCAAACTTTAGGTATAAATTATGATAAGGAAGTGGAGCATATTGAACTTGATGAAGTGATGCGTCAAGAAGAAAATTCGGGAATTTTATATAATGCAACTGAATTAAGAGAATTATTAAAAGATTCCTTTATTACTGAGTTTAAATTTAACGTCAAAAAATTTAAAGATATTGTGAGATTGACTGATGGTTATGACATTCAAGATGCAATAAATTCAGCTTACAGTAATTATAGTATTGAAGACACTGCTTTTATTGTTCGATCCAATAAAAGAGCGAATCAGTATAATGAACAAATTAGAACTAAAATATTAGATAAAGAAAGCGAATTATCTACAGGTGATTTTTTGATGGTAGTAAAAAATAACTATTTCTGGCTGAAAGATTCGGATCAAGCTGGCTTTATTGCCAATGGAGATATTATTGAAATCTTAGAAATTTTTAATATCAAAGAATTATATGGATTTAAGTTTGCCAAAGTAAAAATTAGAATGATCGATTATCCGAATCAAAAACCCTTTGAAACCGTTTTATTGTTAGACACCATTAAAAGTGAATCACCTTCACTGACGTATGAAGAATCTAATAGATTATATCAAGAAGTTTTAAAAGATTATGAAGGTGAAACTAAATTCAAGCAGTTCCAAAAGGTTAAAGAAAATGAATATTTCAACGGGCTGCAAGTTAAATTTTCGTATGCAATAACCTGTCATAAGTCACAAGGTGGTCAATGGAATACAGTTTTTATAGAACAACCATATTTACCAGACGGTATTAATAGAGATTACATCAGATGGTTGTACACTGCAATGACTAGAGCTAAGAATAAGTTGTATTTAATAGGATTTAAGGATGAAAGTTTTGAGGAGTAGTATTTATAATAAACTCTGACTTACGCGCTTTAAAATATTTTAATAGAAAACACTTTATTATTTTCAAAGTGTAATAAAAAATTACTGCCTCAACGGCAAAAAAGCAAAAACAAAAAAAATGAAAATTATAGCAGTCATACCAGCCCGTTACGCATCCACACGATTTCCAGCTAAATTAATGCAGGATCTAGGTGGGAGAACCGTGATTTTAAGAACTTATGAAGCCGCAACAAAAACAAATTTGTTTGATGATGTTTTTGTAGTAACCGATTCAAAATTAATTTTCAATGAAATTATTTCAAATGGCGGAAAAGCCATTATGAGTGTAAAAGAACACGAATCAGGAAGTGATCGTATTGCAGAAGCTATTGAAAGTCTTGATGTAGATATAGTAGTCAATGTACAAGGAGATGAGCCTTTCATAAATAGTGAACCATTAAAAAAATTAATTAAAATTTTTAATCAAGATGTGAAAAATGAAGTTGATTTAGCTTCATTGATGCGAGAAATAAAAAACGAAGAAGATATCAATAATCCCAATAATGTCAAAGTTATAGTAGACCAAAATCAGTTTGCCTTATATTTTTCTCGTTCGGTAATTCCATATCCTAGAGAGAAAAATGTGGGAGTTCGTTATATGCAGCATATTGGTATTTATGCCTTTAGAAAACAGGCTTTACTAGATTTTTATAACTTACCAATGAAATCTTTAGAAGCATCGGAAAAATTAGAACAACTGCGTTATTTAGAATTTGGTAAACGAATTAAAATGGTTGAAACTACCCATGTAGGAATTGGAATTGACACTATCGAAGATTTAGAGAAAGCTCGAAAAATGCTTTAAAATTATTCAAGATTATCTTGATCGAAATAACCTTTAGTTTTAACTTTAGTAGAGAAAAAATTAAGAAAAAGTACTATAAAGAATAAAAACAGTAAAGCTTGTGTAGTTACTAAAAATTTTCCTACAGTCGTAATAGGATAAAAGTCTCCATAACCAATGGAAGACGAGGTTACAATACTAAAATAAACAGCATCGAACCAATGGTAGAAAGGTTTGTTTAAATAATTTCCACTAGAGTAAAACACAGCATACGCAAAAGCAATCTCTAAGTAATTAAAAAAGAGCAAGAGCATTGATCTTTTATATGATCGAGGTTTAGAAAACAAATCTGATGCAAATATTAATGTTGGAATATAGAATACGGTTTCTAAGAAAACATAAACGAGAATCCAAATAATCCATTGATGTCCGTGCCATCCATTAATTATGATCAGCAGTGGAAAAAGAACTTTTAGCAATACGTAGCTGTCAAGCGCTAAATCTTGATATTCAACTCCTTTTTTACTAGCTAGATATTTAATATAAACTCCTGGAAATAATAATTGTGAAGAGGAGAGAAGCAATCGCACAATTTTTTCAATACCATTATCGTTTTGATGCTCGTTATCCCATATAGACTGTATATTGAGAATTCGCCTCCGTAATGGATTATATCTTGGTTGTGATCCTTCAGAGCTTTTTCCTAAAAAGAGTTTTTTTATTTTTTTTTGCATTACGATAAGCAGATTTTATTTTAGTGTCATAGACTTAAATCTTATTTTCTTAATTTAATTTAATTTTTCAATGACAATCAATTCATTGTGCTGTTCAATACGCGGAATACATTTAATTTTAAAATCAGGATCCATAAATTCAGAAACGTAATCTTTGTTTCTTTTGTTATCAATTTCGTTTAGGATCATCGTATTAAAAAGAACAAAACCTCCTTGTTGCAGCAAAAAGCAAATTCTTTTAACAAAATAATTTTCAAAGAGAAAATTCGGCATTACAATATCTTGAAAAATATCGATAATAATTAAATCATATTTATCTTTTGTTTTAAGAACAAATTCAAAAGCATCATCAATTATAATTTCTAGATTTTTTATAACGTTAAGGTCAAAATAGGAGTTTGCTATCTTAATAATTTCAGGATCAATTTCAACTCCTGTAATTTTACCTTTATAGTGAATCTCGTTCACAATAGTTTTAATAACGCTACCTCCTGCAACTCCCAAGATTAAAATATGCTTCATTGAGAGCACTTTGCTAAATCCTATATGTTTCAGACCTAAACGTAAAATACGTTGTAAACTACCATAAGAATAATTAGTGTTTTTAGAATCTAGGACTAATTCCCCATTTACCCAAGTCACCTCAATAGTTGTACTTAATGCCGAATTAATCTGATAAACTTTGACAGGAATTACGTAACTAAACAATTTTTTTAGCATCGACTATGGATTTAATCAAAAATAGGATTTTAATTATTTATTTTGCACCAAATATCAAAGTAATGAAGAAACAATTATACAAATTTATATTTTTTAAGCTAATGGGCTGGAAAATAGTAGGGAATATTGATCCAAATATAAAAAAATGTATTTTAATGGTTATGCCGCATACTAGTGCTCATGATTTTTATTTAGGAATATTTACAAGGGGAATTACTGGGATTGAGATGAACTACGTAGGTAAAAAAGAATTATTTCGATTTCCTTTTGGTTGGTATTTTAAATACATGGGAGGCGAACCACTGGATCGAACTGGCGGTATGAATAAAGTAGATTCAATTGCGGACATTTTTGATCGAAAAGAAGTATTTAGACTAGCAGTAGCGCCAGAGGGAACACGTAAAAATGTCAAAGAAATAAAAACAGGATTTTATTTTATAGCTTTAAAAGCCCATGTTCCTATTATTCCTATAGCATTTGATTTTGGCAAAAAGGAAGTAAGATTAGGACAACCGGTAATTCCAACAAGTAATTTAGAAAAGGATTTAAACAATTTGAAAAATCATTTCTACGGTGTTAAAGGTAAAATTCCGCAGAATGGCTACTTCTTTGAATAAGAGAAGAAAGTGTTAATTTTTTAAGGTTAAAAACTAATTCGGACGGTAACTCTTAAATGTTCCATTTACATAAAAAATTACAATTTTATCTATAGTTTCATTTTCACTATTTATGATTGTACTTTGATCTTCTGTTTTTTGTGCTAAAGGTTTGAAAGAAGGATTTTGTATTTTATCCTCTGAAAACAAATCTGAAGGTACTTTTTCAATATCACTAGTAGGGGTAAAATCTGCTTTCACTTTATTAGTAGAATAATCAATCTGTTGATTTTCTGCACCTTTTGGGAAATTTCCTTTTCCATTCAATATCCAATATAAATCTACATCAGGAAATACATCCAGAATTTTAAGAATAAAATCTAAACTAGGTTTATTTCTACCAGAAAGTAAATGGGACAAACTGGAGCGTTGCACCCCAATTTTATCAGCAAACGAAGACGCATTTAAGCTATAATATTCAAGTATAATTTCTAATCGCTTAATAAAATCTTCTATGTTTACCATTGTAAATAACTTTAAATTTAAACTATTTACAAATGTAACTAAAACAAAATAGAAAACCAAAATTACAGATGTAAATTATAAATAAGACACTAATTTATATAGATATAAACTTTATATAAATAACCTTAAAGTATTGATTATATGTTTTTTAAACTAACTTTAATTGAAGTGTAACAATTGTAATTAAAAGCCATGAATAAGAATAGAAAAAACAATGAAAATATGTTTACAGATTCAAATTAACCTCAAAACTTCATGTTTACAATTGTAAATATAAAGATGTTTACTTTTGTAAATCAAATAAAAAATATGAATTTAAACGACTTATTTTTAGAAAATAAAGAGATTTCCATTAGCGGACGCTATATCACTTTGGCGTCAATCGAACCGTTACTAGGAGATCTAAAAAAAAATAATCAAGTAAAAATTATTGGGAAATCTGTTCTTGGGAAGTCAATATATTCAGTGGAAATAGGTACTGGAAAAATGCGTATTTTATTATGGTCGCAAATGCATGGTAATGAAAGTACGACTACAAAAGCCTTGTTTGATTTTTTTAATCTTTTAAAAAGCAGCTCCGAATTAGCAAAAAAATTACTAAATACATTTACTTTTCTAAGTATTCCAATGCTTAATCCTGATGGAGCAGATTTATATACAAGAGAGAATGCTAATAAAATAGATCTCAATAGAGATTCACAAGATCTTACACAGCCTGAAAGCCAGGTATTGCGTAATATTTTTAATCTTTTTAAACCTAATTATTGTTTTAATTTACACGATCAACGCACTATTTTTGGTGTTAACAACTCTGGAAAACCAGCAACACTATCATTTCTTGCTCCTTCTTATAACGAAGAAAGAGAAATCAATAATACTAGATTAAAAGCGATTGAATTAATTGCTGCAGTAAATGGGCAACTTCAGCATTATTTACCAGGTCAAATAGGGCGTTTTGATGATTCATTTAATATTAATTGTATTGGTGATATGTTTCAGCATCTAGGAGTGCCTACTATTTTATTTGAAGCTGGTCATTTTCCTAATGATTACGAGCGTGAAGAAACTCGTAAATTTGTATTTATGGCTTTGGCTTCAAGTTTTATGTCTTTAAGCGAAAACGTTATAGTTGTTAATGGAATTAACAAATACTTGAATATTCCTCAAAATAAAGTTGCTTTTTATGATTTTATTTATAAAAACATCAAAATAAATTATGATGGTATTGAAATAATTACGAATTTTGCGGCACAATACAAAGAAGAGTTAATTGAAAATCATATTAGTTTTAACGCTTATATTGCTAAAATAGGAGACTTGGAACATTTTTTTGGACATTTAGAATACGATGCTAACAATGCCATTTATACAGATAAAGGTGAAAGTATTCCGAATTTGAATCAAAAAGCAGATTTTCGTTTAGGAAATGACATGGAAATTATTAATGGAGTGATAAAAATTTAATTTTTTTTACTTTTTAACAATTATTATGTATATTTTTATACTTTGTTAAAGCACTTAAAAATATTAATATTAGAATTATGAGTAAATTTCGTTTAGATGAAGTAGATCACCAGATACTGGATATGCTGATTGATAACACAAGAGTTCCTTTTACAGACATTGCTAAAAAGTTATTGATTTCGGCAGGTACGGTGCACGTAAGAGTAAAAAAAATGGAGGATGCGGGAATAATTATGGGATCATCATTAGTTCTTGATTATGATAAATTAGGATATTCATTTATAGCTTATGTTGGTGTCTTTTTAAACAATACCTCTCAAACAAAGTTCGTTTTAGAGCGTATTAATGAAATTCCATATGTAACTGTAGCTTCTGTAACAACAGGAAAATTTAATATTTTCTGTAAAATTAGAGCTAAAGATACTAAACATGCTAAAGATGTTATTTTTATGATTGATGATATTGACGGCGTTTATAGAACAGAAACTATGATTTCGCTAGAAGAAAGTATCAACGACAAGAAGCGTTTGATGCACACTATTTTTAAAAATATGTAATCAATCTTGAATCTAATATAGGATAATAGAACCTCAAGTTAATTCTTGAGGTTTTTTTTTGAAAAATTAACCAACTACTACAACTATAACTATAAAAACATGTACACTTTACCTAAAATTGAACGTTTTAATCAAGATGTTCTATCTAAATACAATATTTACAATAGTGTGTTCATCACGTTGCCGTTTGACTCAATAGATAATACAGGTGCTTTATTACCATTATTTACAGATATATGTGACATTGGTTTTAAAAAGCAAGAGACTCCAAAAGAAATAGTCGACTTTTTTGCAGATAAATATTTACATAATCCAACAGAGCAGGATAAAATTGATATTATGTTCAAGTTTATTCAGTATATTGAGCGACAAATTGTATTATTTGACGCAGTTGAAGATGCTGCTTTTCCAGTAGTAAATAATATGGAAGGAAGGGGTTCCCTTCGAGATATAAAAGAAAAATCTGATGCAAAAAACAAACAAGAGGAAGTAATTAATTTTCTTGAGGATTTTCATGTTCGAACCGTATTAACTGCACACCCAACCCAGTTTTATCCTGGAGCAGTTCTAGGAATTATTAATGATTTAACAAATGCCATTCGTAAAAATAATTTATTAGATATTAAACTATTATTAGCGCAATTAGGAAAAACACCATTTATACAAAATGAAAAACCAAATCCTTTTGACGAAGCTGTCAGTTTAATTTGGTACCTGGAAAATGTTTTTTATGAAACTTCTGGAGAAATGGTGCATTATTTACAAAAAAATATTTTTGGTGGAGAATCTATAAAAAACCCAATAATACAACTTGGATTTTGGCCAGGGGGCGATCGTGACGGAAATCCATTTGTTACCACAGAAATTACTTTTAAAGTAGCAGAGCGACTAAGAACTTCTATTTTAAAATGCTACTACATTGAAATCAGGAAATTAAAAAGAAAGTTAACATTTTTAGGCGTAAGTAATTTAGTAAATGAATTGGAACAAAAGCTGTATCGATCTGTATTCTACTCAGTTGGAGAGATTTTTATAACTTTAGATGAATTTAAAGCACAATTAAATAAAATAAAACAGATTATTATTGATCAGCATCAATCATTATATTTAGATGATTTAGATGCACTTTTGATTAAAGTTAATTTGTTTGGCTTTCATTTTGCGTCACTTGATATTAGACAAAATAGTAAAATACATGATTCTGTTTTTAAAGATGTTGTCGATTACTATTTAAATCAAGATTCGACTGTTTTTCCTAGCAATTATTTTGAGCTTAATGAGAAAGAAAAATTTGATGTGCTTTCTAGAGTTAGTGGTAATCTAGATCCAACTATTTTTGAACATGAATTGACACAATTAACAATAGAGTCCATTCAAGCTATTAAAACAATTCAGAATAAGAATGGAGAATATGGTGCTAATCGTTACATTATAAGCAATAATGAAAGCGCGCTAAACGTAATGGAAACTTTTGCTTTATTTCGTTTATGTAACTGGGCTAGTCCTTCTGTTGATATTATTCCGCTTTTTGAATCTGTTGATGATTTGCAAAATGCGCATATAATTATGGAAAAACTTTATACCAATCCTGCTTATGCAAATCATTTAAGTAGCAGAAACTGTGAGCAAACTATAATGTTAGGTTTTTCTGATGGCACAAAAGATGGTGGTTATTTAATGGCAAACTGGAGCATTTATAAAGCGAAAGAAGAACTTACAGCAATTTCAAGAAAATATGGCATGAAAGTTATCTTCTTTGATGGGCGGGGTGGTCCACCGGCTCGTGGTGGTGGAAAAACCCATAAATTTTACGCATCTTTAGGTCCAACGATTGAGAATAATGAAATTCAAGTTACCGTTCAAGGACAAACAATTAGTTCTAATTTTGGTACTTTAGATTCTTGCCGTTATAATTTAGAAAATTTATTGAGTGCCGGAGTTACAAATCAAGTATTTAGTAAAGGGCAAAATGAACTTTCTACTGAAGAGAAAACTATTTTGGATCAATTAGCAGATGCTGGATATGAAAAGTATTTAAGTTTTAAAAATCACCCTAAATTTATTCCATATTTAGAGCAAATGAGTACTTTAAAATACTATGCTAAGACTAATATTGGAAGTCGCCCTTCAAAAAGAAGTAAATCTGCTAATTTAGATTTCGCTGATTTAAGAGCGATTCCTTTTGTAGGGTCTTGGAGTCAATTGAAGCAGAATGTTCCAGGATTTTTTGGTGTTGGTACAGCATTAAAAAAGTTTGAAGAAAATGGTCATTGGACAAAAGTTCAAGATCTATACGATAATTCTTTATTCTTCAAAACTTTATTGGAAAATAGCATGATGTCTTTAGCAAAATCATTTTTCCCATTGACAGCTTACATGCAAAAAGATCCTGAATTTGGTGAATTTTGGCAAATAATTTATGATGAATTTTTAGAAACTAAACGTTTATTATTAAAAATAGCTGGTCATACAACACTAATGGAAAATTATTCAGATGGTAAAGCTTCAATTGAAATTAGAGAACGTATAGTGCTGCCATTGATCACCATACAACAATATGCCTTGTTACGAATTAATGAATTAAATAAAGAAGCTGTTCTAAACGAGCAATTAATTAAAGTTTACGAGAAAATCGTTATGCGATCACTTTTTGGAAATACAAATGCAAGTAGGAATTCAGCTTAAAACAAATAAAAAATGACAGCATCACAATTACCAGTTAACGAATATGCGGAATATTATTTTCAGTATATAAATGTATTAGGAGAGGCAACCTTACTTGAAGAATTAGAAATTTCATTGCATGAATTTATCCGCTTTGTTCAAAATATTCCTATGGACAAGTTTGATTATCGTTATGCCGAAGGAAAATGGACAATCAAGGAAATTATTCAGCATGTGATAGATACCGAACGTATTTTTGCGTATCGAGCGTTGCGCATTTCAAGAAATGATACAACACCTCTTCCCGGATTTGACGAAAATGAATATATAAATAATACCGCAGCCAATGCGCGAGGAATTCAGGATTTATTAACTGAATTTTCCGCAGTGAGACACTCTAATATTTACTTGTTCAAAAGCTTATCTATCGAGCAATTAGAAAGAATGGGCATAGCTTCAAATGCTGGAGTCTCAGTTCGAGCAATTGGTTTTATACTAATTGGTCATCAAAAACACCATCAAAACATATTTGAAGAAAGATATCTATAATTTAGATTTTAAAGGCAGACCAAATTTTTAACTTTTTTTCGAATGACATAGTATTTGCGGGACTTGTAGAAGGCATTAAGAAATATGTTATGCCTTCTACTTGTCCAAATTTTTTATAAAAAAATTTATGGCTTTCCTTTCCATTGAAAACAATTTTATTTATTTTGGGGAATTGATCAACTAACATTTTAAAATCATTTTCTTGATAATTTTTAATGTGAATATCTATACTGCCTTTTCTTTCGCAATTTTTTAGCACATCCCATAGTCCGATATCATTTTTTTGAAGTACTTCAATTCTTTCATTGTAATTGTTGGAAACAGGTACGGTAGAAAAGAGAGTGAAAATGATTTTTCAAAAATGATTACTGGGATTTGCATAGTATTCTTGTTTCTCCAGCGATGTTACGCCAGGCATTGTCGCCAAAATGAGAGTTTGATTCGAAAAATTTACAATTGGTAAAAAAGATTGAATCATATTTTTTTATTAAATTGAAAGCTCTTTTTTTCAATTATTGCTAATCCTAAGCGGATTTTTCCATAATCTATTTTTTCTTCAAAATAGTCAAAATAAGGTTTTAAAGTTTCTGGAGAGTCAAGTTGATTTTTTGCAAAAGCAATTTTTTGTACTTCATTATTTGATACAAATGGAGACAGGTCTATAGCTTCGCCATCACTATAAAGTTTGGCTAAATGAGACATTATGGTGCTTAATCCTAATTTTCTTTTTTCGGCGATTGCTTCAATAGATAATCCACTAGTATACATTTCTAATGTTTCTTGATAAGTTGTTCCTTCTTTCTTTTTTTTTGTAACTTTTGCTTTTTGAAATTCAATTATGGCTTTTATAAAAGAATCACCATATTTTTCAAGTTTTGCTTTTCCAACCCCATCAATTGATAATAATTCTTCGTCGCTCATTGGTCTTTCTGTTTCCATTTGACGTAAAGCGGCATCACTAAAAATAACATAGGCAGGAACTTCCTCTTCTTTAGAAATTTCGTATCGTAATTTTCTTAAAATTTCAAATAGTGAATTTTTAGATGATTTGGCTTTAGTCTCTTTAACTTGTTGTTTATCTATAGATTTCTGAACGTTAGTTAATTCAACTTTCTCGCCCTCAAAAAGTACTTTTTTGGCAAAAGCCGTTAATCTAATTTTATTCTGTTGATCAAAAGCTATTTCGCAATAACCTAAATTGATAAGTTGAATCAAATATTGATTCCAATTGAACCACGAAAGGTCATTGCCTACAGCATAAGTCTTTAAAAGTTGATATTCTTTTTCATATATATAAGCATTTTTTGAACCACGTAAAAAATCTATAATAACGGCTAATGGCTCTGACTCCTTTAAACGTATTATTGCTGATAATGCTTTTTGAGCAATAACAGTTCCATCAAAAAATAAAGGCGGATTTTTACAAATATCGCAATTTCCACAATTGTCGTTTACTAGTTCACCAAAATACGAAAGTAAAATTTTACGGCGACAGCTCAATGCATCGGCGTATTGTTTCATTCTTTCCAATTTTGCCAACTGAACTTCAGCATTTAAGCCTTGTGAAGCAAATTTTTGTAACTGAATTACATCGCCATAACTTTCAAACAATACCGTTTCAGATGGTAATCCGTCACGACCAGCACGACCAATTTCTTGATAATAGCCTTCAATATTTTTAGGTAAATTATAATGAATCACCCACCGAACATTCGATTTATCAATTCCCATCCCAAAAGCAATGGTTGCACATACCACTTGGCAATCATCATTAATAAACTGATCTTGAGTTTTAGATCTAATTTTCCCATCTAAACCGGCATGATACGCTTTAGCATTTATCCCTGTTTTTTGTAATTTTTCAGCAAGTTCTTCAGTTGTCTTGCGGCTCAAGCAGTAAATAATTCCTGACTCATTTGGTTTGTCTTTAATAAAATCTATTATCTGTTTTACTCTATCCAAGGCTGGTCTTACTTCTAGACTTAGATTTTTTCGATCAAATGACGCGACAAATATTTGAGGATTTACGAAGTTTAATTGAGTGCTAATATCCTTACGGGTAGCTTTATCAGCAGTTGCAGTCAAAGCTAAGATTGGAGTGGAAGGAAAGCGATTTTTAAGATATCCTAAATTAGTATAAGCTGGACGAAAATCATGTCCCCAAGCTGAAATACAGTGCGCTTCATCTATAGCAATAAGACTTACTGTCATAGTATTAAAAAGATTATCTAAAAAAGATAAACTTTCCGGAGCTACATAAACCAATTTAATTTTATTAGATTTCAAGCTTTCAATGTAAAACTGTCGTTCATTTTCTGTTTGACTACTGTTAATAAAGCAAGCTTCAATTCCATTTGCCTTCAAGCTATCTACTTGATCTTTCATTAAAGCTATCAGCGGCGAAATCACAATAGTGATTCCTTCAAAAAGTAAAGCGGGTAATTGAAAACAAATAGATTTTCCACCACCAGTGGGCATAATTGCTAATGTATCTTGACCAGATAAAATACAATTTATTATTTCTTCTTGGTTAGGTCTAAATTTTTCAAAACCAAAGTTTTCCTTTAATGTGGAATGTAAAATTGCAGTTGTCATTGTGGCGTATATTTTGAACTAAAGTAATAAAAAAAGGAACTCAATTACGAGTTCCTTTAAATTGTATTTTAATGACAAGTTGAATTAATCTTCATCATCTTGATCATCATCTTCATCTATAAAATCTTTTTCATCAGCGTCATAATCATCGTCATCGTCTCCTGAGTCAGAATCTGGCTTGTCATCATCATCATCATCATCATCTAGATCATCATCTAAATCTAAACCTTTCATTGGCTCAACAACTTCATCAATTAGTAATTCATCATCCTCATCGTAATTTTCAATTCGATCAGAAAGTTTTGTACTAACTTTTACGAGATAAATTGTGTCATCAGTGCGAACTTCGACTGCTTCAATCAATTCATTTTTGGCATTTCTAAAACTGATAATGTTTGAATCATCATAACCATCAGGAAATTTTTCCACTAATAAATTTAAAATCTCGTGGGTAAGTTTCGCGTAATCTACTATTACTCTTTTCATAAATATTCTATAGGTCTAACAAATAAGCGAAAATTAAAGGTACTACTATTGTAGCATCTGACTCAATTATAAATTTAGGGGTTTTAATATCTAATTTACCCCATGTAATTTTTTCGTTTGGGACAGCTCCAGAATACGATCCATAGCTAGTTGTTGAATCTGAAATTTGACAGAAATAACTCCAAAAAGGAACATCATGCATTTCCATATCTTGATACAACATAGGTACAACACAAATAGGGAAATCTCCAGCAATACCCCCACCAATTTGAAAGAAACCAACACCTTTACTACTATTTTTTGGATACCATTCAGAAAGAAAAATCATGTACTCAATACCTGATTTCATTGTTGATGCTTTTAAATCTCCTTTAATTACATAAGAAGCAAAAATATTTCCCATTGTACTGTCTTCCCAACCCGGTACAATTATAGGTAAATTTTTCTCTGCAGCAGCATACATCCAGCTATCTTTTAAGTCAATTTCATAATATTCCTCAAGAACACCAGAAAGTAGCATTTTATACATAAATTCATGAGGAAAGTATCTCTCGCCTTTTTCTTCAGCATCTTTCCAAATTTTATAAATGTGCTTTTGCAAACGACGGAATGCCTCATGCTCTGGAATACAAGTATCTGTGACGCGATTTAATCCTCTTTCCATCAAATCCCATTCTTCCTGAGGTGTCAAGTCACGATAATTTGGTACTCTTTCATAATGTGAATGAGCTACTAAATTCATGATATCTTCCTCAAGATTTGCTCCTGTACAAGAAATGATATGAACTTTATCCTGACGAATTATTTCAGCGAAGATTTTTCCAATTTCGGCAGTACTCATTGCACCAGCCATTGTTACCATCATTTTCGCTCCGTTAGCTAATTGTTCTTCGTAAGCTTTAGCTGCGTCAACTAAAGATGCAGAGTTGAAATGCAAATAATGCTTTTCAATAAACTGACTAATAGGTCCTTTGCTCATTTTTTATAATTTTATTTTCTCGTATTTAATTTCACAACGTATTTTCAAATTTAATAAAATAAATTTGAAACACGTACTTATAAATGTTGTTTACTTTATTTTTTGTGGTAACCTAATATTTGTAATACCTCGTCGGCGGTTTGCTGCTCAGAGAAAACTTCGGTGGCTAAAATTCCATTTTCATCTCGATCTATCAAAATATGTTTAGGTTGTGGAATCAAGCAATGGTGTAAGCCTCCATATCCGCCTATGGTTTCCTGATATGCTCCAGTATTAAAAAAACCTATATACAGTGGTTTTTCTTTGTTGTATTTAGGCAAATAGATGGCATTCATATTTTGCTCTGAGTTATAGTAATCGTCGCTGTCACAAGTCAATCCACCTAATAATACTCGCTCGTAGGTTTCGTTCCAGCGATTCACAGCTAGCATTATAAAACGCTTATTTATTGCCCAAGTATCAGGCAAGGTTGTGATAAAAGAGGAATCAATCATATTCCATTTCTCTCTATCATTTTGTTGTTTCTGATATAACACCTGATATATTGCGCCACCGCTTTCTCCAACGGTAAATGATCCAAATTCAGTAAAAATATTGGGAACATTAACTTCAGCCTCATCACAAGCAATTTTTATTTGATTGATAATTTCATCAATCATATATTGATAATCAAAATCGAATGCTAATGAATTTTTGATTGGGAAGCCACCACCTATATTTAATCCATCTAACGATGGACATTCCTTTTTTAAAGCAACATAAACTTTTATACATTTAACAAGCTCGTTCCAATAATACGCAGTATCATTGATCCCAGTATTTATAAAAAAGTGCAACATTTTAAGTTCCAAATTTTTATTGTCTTGAATTTGCTTTTTGTAAAAGCTAACAATGTTTTTATATCCAATTCCAAGACGTGAAGTGTAAAACTCAAATTTTGGTTCTTCTTCTGCTGCAATTCGTATTCCTATTTTGAATTTCCCTTTTATTTCAGCCTGTAATAAATCCAGTTCTTCGTAATTATCTATTATTGGAATGGTATTCTTATGCCCATTATTGATCAAGCGAGCAATATTTTCAATATATTGATCTCTTTTAAATCCGTTACAAATCACGTAAGTGCTTTTATTGATTTTGCCATTAACTAATAAGTTTTCGACAATATTAATATCAAAAGCAGACGACGTTTCAATATGAATGTTATTTTTAAAAGCTTCATTCATTATATACTCAAAATGAGAACTTTTTGTACAATAGCAGTAGTAATACTTTGCCTCATACTTATTTTTCTCCATCGATTTTCTAAACCATGCTTTGGCTTTGTTGATATTATTTGAAATCTGTGGCAAATAGGTAAATTTTAAAGGTGTACCATATTGCTCAACTAACTTCATCAAATCAATATTATGAAATTGAAGGTTTTCTTTGTTTAATTTAAATTCTTCTTGAGGGAAATAATAGGTTTGATTGATTAAATCAGAATATTTTGTATTCATTAGTTTTTGATATTATAGATTAGAATATTTGAAAAAGACTATATCTAAAAAATCAAACTCGAATATTAGCATAAATAATTTGAAGCTTTTCATGATCAGCCTTCAAATATTGAAAGATGTCAAAACTAAAGTTACCCTTAATAGAGTAAAACCGTTTTAATATTCTTAAAAAAGAAATTTTTTTTCGAGTTTTACTAGAACTATAACTGCGTTTGTTTTGACATTTTTTCATTGGTGCAAATGTAAAAAATAATATAAACACTGCGCGTGCTTTTTATTAAAATTTATTACGATTTATAATCTTGAAACGCTTTAAGAATTAATTCATTTTCAACGGATTGATTAATTTTTATTTTTCCTATTCCTTCTATTAATGCAAACTGTATACTGCCATATTCGTTTTTCTTGTCATGGATTAGCAGATCAAGTATCGGATCGATATCTTTTTCGTCAAAAATTATAGTATCATAAATTGATTTCAAGCAAGATTTTATCTCCTTATAATCATCTTGAGTAATTAGTTTATTACTCCAAGATATATAACTTTCTAAAATCATTCCTACCGCAATTGCTTCGCCATGAAGTAATGTTTTTTTATTTTCGTTCTCTAGAAAATAACTCTCGATAGCGTGACCTAATGTGTGACCAAAATTCAAAGATTTGCGAATATTTTTTTCAGTTGGATCTTGGGTAACAATTTCATTTTTTATTTCAACAGATCGATAAATCAAGGAATCGAAATCGGCAAAATCAACTGATTTCAAGTCGAGAAATTGTTGCCAATATAATTTATCGTAAATCAAACCATGTTTTAACATTTCAGCAAGGCCTGAGCGCATTTCATTTTGCGGAACTGTTTCAAGATATTGTGTATCAATAAGTACCATCTTTGGTACATTGATGACTCCAATTTGGTTTTTTAAATTCCCTAAATCAACACCATTTTTTCCACCTACTGATGCATCTACCATTGCAAGCAAAGTAGTTGGAATATGTATAAAATCAATTCCACGTTTAAAAGTAGAAGCTACAAAACCTCCTAAATCAGTAACAACTCCACCACCTAAATTAATTATTAATGTTTTTCGGTCAGCGCCAAGTTCCGTTAGCACATTCCAAATTTGGACACAAGTCTCGATATTTTTATTGTGTTCGCCAGCTTCAAATTCGATGATTTCAATTGTTAAATCTGTTTCCAGAAATGGTAAAAAATAAGGCAGACAAAGCTCATTTGTATTGTTGTCTACAATTATAAAGATATTGGAATATTTATTTTCTATTAAATGAAGGTTTAACTGTTCATATCCTTTTACGTTAAAATGAACTAGATAATTATTGGCTTGAATTGAATGCATTTTCTATATTTTGTTATTATTACAAAATAAGGTAATTTTTGCTGAATAATATTTAAAACTCTCTATATATTTGTACACAAAAAATCAAACGGATGGAAAAATTATTTGATAATACACAAGTTGCATTTGCATTAAAAAGTGATACGGAGCTGGATAGGGCTTATTTTCTTTTTAAAATGATCGATAATCAACCGTTAGTTCGAATAGGAACTGCGGTAACTAACTTTGCTTTAAAAGCAAACCTTCCGGTTGAAGGATTAATTCGAGCAACTGTATTTGACCACTTTTGCGGTGGTATAAATGAAGTTGATTGCCTTTCGGTGGTTGATAAATTATATACAAAAGGAGTTTCTTCAGTACTTGATTATTCTGTAGAAGGAAAAGAGGAAGAAGGTCAATTTGATGCGGCTTTAGAAATGACATTAAAAACAATTGAATTTGCCAAAGAGCGTTTAGCCATCCCTTTTGCGGTTTTTAAACCAACTGGTTTTGGAAGATTTGAATTATATGAAAAAATTGGTGCAAAGCAAACTTTAAAACTTTCAGAACAAGAGGAATGGAGTAGAGTTATAAAACGTTTTGACACTGTATGCAGCGAAGCTCATAAAAAAAATGTAGCCTTATTAATTGATGGTGAAGAGAGTTGGATGCAAGATGCTGCAGATGATCTAGTTATGCAGATGATGCAAAAATACAACAAAGATAAATGTATTGTTTTTAACACTTTGCAATTATATCGCTGGGATCGTTTGGATTATTTGAAAAAATTGCAGGAGAAAGCTAAAAGCGAGGGTTTTTATATTGGTATGAAATTAGTTCGTGGTGCGTACATGGAAAAAGAAATAGCACGTGCTGTTGAAAAAGGTTATCCATCACCAATTTGTGAAACTAAAGAAGCAACAGATAAAAATTATGATGAAACTGTAATTTACATGACAAATCATTTAGATCAAATGTCAATTTTTGCAGGAACACACAATGAATTAAGCACTTATAAATTGATGGACTTAATGCAGCAAAAAGCTATTAAAAGCAATGATAATAGAATTTGGTTTGGTCAATTATACGGAATGAGCGATAATATCAGTTATAATTTAGCTGCAAATGGTTATAATGTTGCTAAGTATTTACCATTTGGTCCAGTAAAAGATGTTATGCCGTACCTGATTCGTCGCGCTGAAGAAAACACTTCGGTAGCAGGACAAACAAGTCGTGAATTATCGATGATAAAAACGGAGCGAAAAAGAAGGAAAGAAAATAATAATTAGTGATTAGTTAATCTAAAGATATAAAAAGCTCCAGTTTTCTAATTGGAGCTTTTTGATTTATAATTACATTGACTATTAACAATTGAATAGATTTAGATTAAAGTTTATGAATTACTAAACTGTAAATTACTTAGATTTTTATAGATTCCGTTTTCTAATGTGATTAACTCTTGATGAGTTCCTTGTTCAGAAATTGTTCCATTATCTAAAACTAAAATTTGATCAGCACTTCGTATAGTTGAAAGTCTATGCGCAATAATTATGCTTGTTCGTCCTTCCATTAAAATTTCTAATGCTTCTTGAACTAACTTTTCACTTTCACTATCTAAAGAAGACGTTGCTTCATCTAAAATTAAAATACTTGGATTTTTTAATAAAGCTCGTGCAATTGCAATACGCTGTCTTTGACCACCAGATAATTTAATTCCTCTTTCACCTACAAGCGTTTCAAATTTTTCAGGAAAACTTTCAATAAAATTGTATGCATTGGCTTGTTTTGCTGCTAATAGAATTTCTGCTTCTGATGCGTCCGGTTTACCGTAAGCAATATTCTCTTTAATCGTTCCTCCAAATAATATCACATCTTGAGGAACGATACTCATATTACCACGAAGTTGTTCTAGGTCAAAATTATAAATATTTTTTCCGTCAACTAATATTTCTCCGCTATCAACATTATAAAACCTCAGTAATAATGAGGCAATTGTTGATTTTCCTGTTCCACTTGGACCAACAATCGCTATTTTTTGACCAAATTTTGCAGTGAAATTAACATCTTTTAAAACTTTAATCTCCTTACGGGACGGATAACTAAATTCTACATTCTTAAAGGTAACATCGCCTTTTATTTTTTGAGTAGCTGCATTTTGAACTGAATTTATTTTTTCAGGAGATTCATCTAATAATTCAAATACGCGCTCAGTTGCACCAATTGCTTTTTGAATTTGCGCATAAAGCTCAGCAATTCCTCCAAAAGAAGCGCCTACAAAAGTAGAGTACAATACAAATGAAATTAATTGTCCAACACTCATTTCTCCGCTAATACTCAAACGAACACCAAACCATACTACAGCGACAATGGCACCAAATAAGCAGAAAATAATAAAGGATGCAAAGTAACCTCGATATTTTCCGCCTTTTATTGCAATAGTAACAACTTCCTTGATTTTACCATTATAACGAGCAATCTCGTACCATTCATTGGCGAAAGCCTTTACAATAGAAATTCCTTGCATGGTTTCCTCAACTATAACTTGGCTTTCAGCGACTTTATCTTGAACGCTCTTTGAATATTTTCTAATAAATCTACCAAAAATTACTGCCGCAACGGCAACAAGCGGTACAACAGATAGCATCAAAAGTGTGAGTTTGATACTTTCATTTGCTAGTAATAAGACACCTCCAATAATTAGAATGAATTGTCTTAAAAATTCCGCAATTGTTGAAGTTAACGTGTCTTGTATTTGAGTTATATCGGAACTGATGCGGCTGTTTAATTCTCCAACCCTTTTCTGAGAAAAAAACGACATTGGAAGTTTTACTAAATTACTGTATAAAGCTAGTCTCAAGTTTGCTAAAGTATGTTCGGTAAAATTCACAAATAGATAGAGTCTAAAAAAAGAGAAAATGGATTGCATAAATAATATGACCACTAAGCCAAGCGCTATATAATTAGCTTGAGACATGTCTTTATTTTTAACACAATCGATAAGCATTCCCATCAATTTAGGAAAGGCTAGGGCAGTAGCACCAGTGAAGAGCAAAAAAACCAAACCAACATAAAATTTCCATTTATGATTACCCGCATATTTAAAAATAATTAGTGCTTTATTGAGTGATGTAGCTGTTATTTTTGATTTGGGTAAATCGTTTTCTTTAAATCGTGCCATTATTTATTTTTTATGCAGCAAATGTAAGACTATAGCAACTCAATACAAAAAAATCATATTGATTAGTCTCTTATTTAAAATGCTGTAAAAGAGTGGAAAAGAAAATTTAGAATAATTTTTATATTTTTATTTTTAAAAAGTGCTTGTGAATACCATTTCTAAATGTATATTTGCACCAGCAGTAAAGGAAACGAAATTGCTGAAAAACATAAGGGCGATTAGCTCAGCTGGTTCAGAGCACCTCGTTTACACCGAGGGGGTCGGGGGTTCGAACCCCTCATCGCCCACAAAACTCCTCAAGATATTGAGGAGTTTTTTTATGAAATTAATGTTCAAACTGTTCGCAATTGTTATGACAAATAAAACATAGTTTAAGATCAAATAAAACGATGTCAATTATCTGTTTAAGATTTTTAATGTGACCAAATTTTTAATGAAGATTAAAATAGTATTATATTTGATTTTGAATGTAAAAATAACCAACAAAATAATATGAAATTACTTGAAGGAAAAGTAGCTATAATTACAGGCGCTAGTCGTGGAATTGGCAAGGGAGTTGCAGAGGTATTTGCCAAACATGGTGCAAATATTGCTTTTACTTATAGTTCATCTGTTGAGTCAGCTAATGCATTAGAAAATGAGTTAAACGCTCTTGGAATTAAAGCAAAAGGATATCAATCTGATGCGTCGGATTTTAATCAAGCACAAATTTTTGTTGATGCAGTATTAGCTGAATTTGGAACGGTTGATATTTTAATTAACAATGCTGGAATAACGAAAGACAACTTATTAATGCGCATGTCAGAAGAAGATTTTGATAAGGTGATTGATGTTAATTTGAAGTCGGTATTCAATATGACAAAGGCTATCCAACGAACTTTCTTAAAACAACGTTCTGGCTCAATTATAAATATGAGTTCAGTTGTTGGAGTCAAAGGGAATGCAGGACAAACGAATTATGCGGCTTCAAAAGCGGGTGTTATTGGTTTCTCTAAATCAGTAGCTTTAGAATTAGGCTCGCGCAATATTCGTTGTAATGTTATTGCTCCGGGATTTATCGAAACTGAGATGACAGCTAAACTAAATGAAGATGTTGTTAAAGGGTGGAGAGACGGAATTCCATTGAAACGCGGCGGAACTACCGAAGATGTTGCTAATGCTTGTTTATTTTTTGCATCTGACATGAGTGCTTATGTAACTGGTCAAGTGATGAACGTATGCGGAGGAATGCTTACATAATGATGAATTCAACTATTGTAAAATTCAAAAAATTAAAGACTTTAAGATAAATGATTATTTATTTTTTTGACCTTATGTTTTTATTATAAAAATATGACAACAAACAGCATCCTACTATTATTACTTTCTTTATTAATAGCGGGCGTCTTGTCTTATTTTCAGTACATTTACAAAGCCAAAAATAAATCAAGTGTCGGTTTGTTTTTGGCTTTTTTACGTTTTTTAGCGATTTTTGGAATTCTATTATTACTAATTAATCCAATTATTACTAAAAAGACACTAGAAATAGTAAAAACACCCCTGCCAATTGTAATAGACAATTCCAGTTCTATTGCTTTTTTAAAGTCAGACGCCAAAGTTCTAGAACTCTATAAAAAAATTAAAGCTAATGGTGATTTACAGGAGAAATTTGACTTGCAATCCTACCAATTTGCAGATGAATTTCAAGCTTCGGAAACATTTAACTTTAAAGGAAGTCAGTCTAATATTGACCTTGTTGCAAAAAATTTAAAAAGTATTTACAAAAACAAAATTCATCCAACAGTTTTAATATCGGATGGAAATCAAACATCGGGTAATGATTACGTATATAGTTTTGGCGATGTAAATAAAGTTTATCCTATTGTTATAGGCGATACCACTACTTTTTTAGATTTTAAAATCAATCAGCTCAACGTCAATAAATATGCATTTCAAAAGAATAAATTTCCTGTCGAAGCTTTTTTAAATTACTCAGGAACTAAAACTGTTACAGCTGATTTTGTTATTTCTCAAGGAAATTCTGTTATTACTAAACAATCCATTTCTTTTTCTCCATCCAAAAGAACGGCAAGTGTAAATATTCTTTTACCGGCTGATAAAATAGGTGTTCAAGTTTTTAAAGCGAGTATCTTGTCTAAAGAAAAAGAAATAAACACATACAACAATACGAAGAACTTTGCAGTTGAAGTAATTGATCAAAAAACGAATATCGCTATTGTTTCAGCAATAAATCATCCTGATGTAGGAGCTCTAAAAAGAGCAATTGAATCTAATGCGCAGCGTAAAGTGACAATACTTAAAATTAACGATGTTAATGCATTACAAGATTTTAATGTGGTGATTTTATATCAACCCACAACAGCGTTTAAAAAGATATTTGAAAATAATAAATTAGCACAAGTAAATACATTTATAATTACAGGTAACAGTACTGATTTTAATTTTTTAAATCAGCAACAAAATAATTTAGTTTTTAAAATGAGCGGTGGTAAAGAAGATTATCTAACTATTTTTAATCCTCAATTTAATTTATTTGCAGCAGAAAATATTGGCTTTGAAAATTTACCACCATTGCAAAATTCTTTTGGATCAATTACAATAAACGGTGCTGTATCTATTATGCTTTCTTCTAAAATTAGAAATTTAGAAACTAATTCTCCATTGCTTGCTTTTACAGAAAATCAGAACAAAAGAGCAGCTTATTTGCTGGGTGAAAATAGCTGGAAATGGCGACTACAGACTCATATTAACAATCAGTCCTTTGAAAAGTACGATATTTTTATTGATAAAATAATTCAATTCTTAGCTTCTAATGCTATAAAAAAATCACTGGTTGTTGAGCATGAACGCTTTTATAATTTTGGTGATGCATTAGAAATTACAGCTCAATATTTCAATAAAAATTATGAGTTTGATGAAAAAGCACGTTTAACTATCGCGGTTACTAATAATAAAACGAAACAAACTAAAAATTACGATTTACTAAAAGGGAATAACCTTTACAAAGTAAATTTGGATGGACTCAAAGCAGGAGCTTATAACTTTACGGTAAAGGAATTGATTTCCAACTCTGTTTATTCTAGTAGTTTTGAAATTCTTGATTTTGATATTGAAAAACAATTTGTAAATCCCGATGTAGAAAAGCTAACTCAATTAGCATTACAAACACAAGGAAAAGAATTTTATCCTAATCAAATTGATGTGTTAATTAAAACACTTTTAGAAAATGACGATTATAAAGCAATACAAAAAGATGTAGTAACTAAAACACCTCTGATTGATTGGATTTGGCTACTAATAATTATCGTTAGTTTGCTTGCAACAGAGTGGTTTGTTCGTAAATATAATGGCTTGCTTTAATAAAATTATAGAAGTAAAAGCATGGATTTTAGATTTAAAGTTTTTTATACGGTCGCAAACCGTTTGAGTTTTACTAAAGCGGCGGCAGAGTTGTTTATTACTCAGCCTGCAATTTCTAAGCACATACAAGAATTAGAGGAGGAATATAAAATTAAACTTTTTGATAGAAATGGTTCTAAAATTTCCATTACTATAGCTGGCAAAGTATTGCTAAAACATACTAAAAGGATTTTTGAAATTTATCGGGAAATTGATTTTGATATGAGTGCGCTAATTAATGAACGAAGCGGATTACTACGAATAGGAGCAAGTACAACAATTTCTCAATATATAATTCCACCTCTCTTAGCACAATTCCATCAAAAAATGGAAAATAGCACTATTAATTTAGTAAACGGAAATACGGAGCAAATAGAAAATGCTTTACTAAACAAGGAAATTGAACTTGGAATTGTTGAAGGACAATCTAAAAATACATCTATAAAGTACACTCCCTTTTTAAAAGATGAATTAGTTTTAGTATGTAAAAGCTCAAATTCATTAACAAATCTAGAAGAATTAACGCAAGAAGATTTAAAGAAAATGAGTTTTTTGATTAGGGAACAAGGATCAGGAACACTTGATGTTATTGCACACGCATTAAAACCGCTTGAACTCAATTTTAATGATTTAACTATCGAAATGCAACTAGGCGGTACCGAAAATATAAAATCATATTTATTAAATTCTGATTGTGTCGCTTTTATATCTATCCATGCCATACAAAAAGAATTGAAGAACAACGAACTCACAATACTTGATGTGAAAAATCTTAGCATTGAACGTTATTTTTACATAATCAGTCTTCAAGGGATTAAAGATTCGTTGTCTGAGTTATTTATAAAGCATATGTTTAGTCATTATAACATTACGTTATACTAGATTATTTTTTATGATTACCAAATTTTATTTAATAACAAGACCTTTGTATGGTATAAATTAAATAAGTTTATTGTGAAAAATCTTAGTACAAAACCAAAAAAAAATAGTGGTACTTTTATTCAATTGAGTTTAAAGTTTCAAAAAATCATATTTCTTTTATTAATAATTTTATGTCTTTCCGGACTTATTTCGCCTCCTATCGCATTGCTACTGGGTTTAGTTATTGCAAATCTCACTGGTAATCCTTTTTTAGATTTAAATCATAAGGCCACAACTATCTTACTTCAAATTTCAGTAGTAGGACTTGGGTTTGGAATGAATGTGAACACTGCTTTAGCAGCTGGAAAAGAAGGATTTATTTTCACGATTGCCTCTTTAATTAGTACTTTGATTTTAGGTTATTTTATCGGTAAATGGTTGAATATTGAACAAAAAACTTCTCATCTAATCTCTTGCGGTACCGCTATTTGCGGAGGTAGTGCCATCGCAGCTATTGCTCCAGTTATTAAGTCAGACGAAAAGCAAACATCGGTAGCACTGGGAGTTATTTTTATTTTGAATTCTATTGCTTTGTTTTTATTTCCAGCTGTAGGGCATTGGTTAAATTTAAGTCAGCAAGAATTTGGATTATGGTGTGCTATAGGAATTCATGACACGAGTTCAGTAGTAGGCGCAGCCAATAAGTACGGCACCGAAGCTCTCCAAATTGCAACTACTGTAAAATTAGCTAGAGCTTTGTGGATCATTCCTGTCGCTTTGTTTACATCAGTTTTGTTTAAAAATAAATCGAGTAAAGTGAAAACACCTTATTTTATTGGTCTTTTTATCCTGGCAATGCTACTAAATACTTATGTTCCTCAAACGGCGCTTGTTGCTCCTTATTTAGTAAATATTGCTAAAATAGGGTTAACACTGACTCTATTTTTGATTGGTGCTGGACTAAATTTTAATGTTTTAAAATCAGTAGGATTAAAACCATTTTTTCAGGGTGTTTTACTTTGGATATTTATTGGTACTGCTGCTTTGCTTTTTATAATTAAATTCAGTTAGTTTTACTATCGCCTTAAAGTTTTCCGCTTAATAACATGAAATTGTAAGCGAATATAATCATATAAAAGTGCTAATAAAAGGAATGCAACCGCAATAAATAGCGTTTTCATTTGTAACGCATGAAAAGCGAAACCACCCAAAAAACAACCTAGAAAAAAGAAAGTAATAATAGAAATTCTAAGATCAATACTCGTTTTTAGTTTTTTATTTTCAATTGGTTTTTTGTAAAAAAATAACTGTGATAGTTCAATTCCTAAATCGGTGAAAAGACCCGTCAAATGGGTAGTTCTAACAATGGATTGCGAAATCTTTGTTACCATTGCATTTTGCATTCCCATTGCAAAAAGCATTGAAAAAGCAATCCATTTTCCTTCAAAACTCGATAGGTCAGTTTTTGATCCAAAATAACCAACGCTCACTAAGATTAACATTTCAAGTGAAATAGGAATTACATGAGATAAATCAGGATTATTTTTAGAGGAAAGTTCAGCTAGCAAACTGGAAATAAACGCGCCTAAAAGAAAGAACAGCGTTAAAACGAAAAATGTAAAAGCAGCCTTATAATCGCGTTTCATTATCTCCTCAGCAAAAAAAGCAAAATGACCAGTCACATTAGTTGTTAAAGTTTGTATTGCTAGTACGCCCGTAATATTTACTATTCCAGCGACAAATGATAACAAAGTAGCTAAGCGTAAATTATGTATAAAAGTTCTGTTTTTTCCTTGATGTCGAAACATATTTATTGTTTTCTAATTTATTTAACAGAATCTTAAAAGCTTTTTTTTTAAGTAACGATTTAATGAAATACATTTGTCTCTCAAAAAATAAATTTAATGAAAAATTTTAGACTTAGACCTACATTTATTACATTATCTGCAGTATTTGTTGCGGTTTTACTTTTGTCTTGGGGCGTTATCGGACATGAACGCATCAATAGAGGAGCAGTTTTAGCATTGCCTGCTCCATTACAAACTTTCTTTTATAATCATATTGATTATATTACGCAGGAATCGACAGTGCCAGATTTAAGACGAAATGTGTTAAATGACAAAGCCGAGCCTCCACGTCATTATTTTGATATGGAAAACTTTGGTGATGTTACTACTTTTCCAAAAACGATGGAAGAAGCCAGAAAAAAATACGATGACAAGTTCTTAGATAAAAGCGGAATTCTGCCATGGCATATTCAAGATTTGATGACTAAATTAACAAAAGCGTTTAAAGATAAAAGAAAGAACGAAATTTTATTCATTGCCGCAGATTTAGGTCATTACATTGCCGATGCGCACATGCCTTTGCATACTTCTGATAATCACGATGGACAAAATACCAATCAAAAAGGAATTCATTCTTTGTGGGAAAGCCGTTTGCCAGAACTATTTGTTAAAGATTATAAATTAAACGTCTCTCAAGGCATTTATCTAGAGAATGTAGATAAAGCAATTTGGGAATTGATGTTTGATACGCATAGTTTAGTTGAACCTCTTTTGGCAGCTGATAAAAAATTAAGAACTTCTACTCCTGAAAATAAAATATTTGTAACCGATGATAATGGTGTAATAGTAAAAAATCGCTACGGTGGTACATTATATTCTGACGAGTATGCTGCTAGATTTCACTCGGAATTAAACGGAATGGTAGAAAAGCAAATGAAAAAAGCGATTACGGTTACCGCTAGTTTTTGGTATACAGCTTGGATCAATGCTGGTAAACCAGATTTAAGCAAGCTTGACGCTAACGAGCTTACAAAACGCAATAAAAAATTCTTAAAGAAAGATTTAAAAGCATTTGAACACGGTAAACTTTTTGGATTAATAAATGAAAAAGAGTAAGCTTGTGTAAACAGATAAAAAACGGTTGAGATATAATTCTCAGCCGTTTTTTATGCTAGATAATTGATTAATATTTTTCTATAATCTAATTTTTAGGAGGATGATTTTTTATTGCGCTACATCTTTTATGAATGAATTTATTTCTTTAACCACAAATTACACAAATTACACAAATTGATTTGTAATACTATGTGCTGTTTATGAGGTTTTCTTGTAGGGATCTCATACAATAAAAGCGAAAAGTATTTACTACAGCTACGACAAAAGAAATTGATAATGAAAACTATCGCATCCAATTTTTTAGAGAAAGTTACAGCAACAATTTATCGCGTTATTTATCGGTCTTAGTTTTGGTACTTATATGTTCTTAAATATACACTAATCGACGATTCGCTACCCATATAAAATTCAAGACTTAAAGAAAATTATACTTAAAACTTATATGGCTTATAGGATAAAAAATAGCGACATCATTTTCTTGAAATTACTTAGTTAATTTTTTGATATTTTTTATTTTTTAAAATATCTGAAGCAGTTTGATAGTAGGAAATAGTCTCATTAACTAAATCTATTCGTTCTTGCTTTAGGGGCACTTGATCATAAAATATTTGAAATTCTGGCGCTACTTTCTGACCTGATCTTAAGGTCAACTGAAATTGTTTGACTTTTTGCTTAGGAGAAATTATGGTAAGAATATTATCTTTTATCAAACCTAAATCCTGATAGGTGGCAATAAGTGCTCGAGGTCTATAATCGAATTTTAATACGTCTTGACCATAAAACTTACTTTGATAATTGAAATTTAATAATCCTAAAACTGTAGGCATAACATCAATTTGAGACATTAAGTTATTATAATATTGAGGCGCTACAAAACCTGGACTATAGATCATAGCTGGAATCCTATATTTATCAGCTGGTAATTCGGTTTTTCCTGCACTTGAAGCACAATGGTCAGCAACGATTACAAAAACAGTGTTATTAAACCAAGGCTGCTTCCTGGCCATTTCAAAGAATTTTTTCATCGCAAAATCGGTATATTTTACGCCACCGTCGCGAGATTTTGCATCGCCTGGAATATCAATTTTTCCATTAGGATACGTAAAAGGCCTATGATTACTAACAGTCATTATATGATTAAAAAAAGGCTTTCCTGATTGTCCTTCTTGATTCATTATTTTTATCGCTTTATTGTACATATCTTCATCACACACTCCCCAAATATTATCAAATGTAATTTCGTTGGGTTTAAATGTTTTTTTGTCGACAATATCGTAATTATTACCAGCAAAAAAGTCTTCCATATTGTCAAAAAATGCGTCACCACCATACATGTATTTGACGTCGTATCCTTTTTTTCTAAAAATAGATCCTGTTGAAAATTTATTTTTGTTGTCCTTTCTCTTCACTACGCTTTCTCCTGCCGTTGGAGGAAAACACAAAGTTACCGCCTCGAGACCACGTACTGTTCTATTTCCTACAGCATACAAATTAGTAAAAACTAAACTTTGTTTGGCTAAACTGTCGAGAAAAGGAGTGATTTTTTGTTCGTTTCCATACATTTCCATGAATTCAGCGCTGTAACTTTCTATAGTTATTAATACTACGTTCTTTTTAATTTCTGCTGCATTGCTTGTTATTTGACGCAAAGTAGTTTCTCCTGAAATTGATGGTATTTGTGTTTTTAATTGCGCAAATGCTTCGCTATTTGGAACTGTTTTGTAAAATTTAAAATAATCTAATTCACTATTCATAAATGCTAGATAAAACTTATAAAGTCCATTAGCTTGCAATTCATTAGCAAAAATATTTTGAGAATTTTCCTTAATTGATAACGTCGGAATTAGCAGTAAAGACAAACCAAAAAGTAAAAAGTAAACTCCAGAAATTTTTATTTTTTCAATAAATGTTGGAATATTTTGAATATAATTCTTTGATTTTTTTACAATGAAGTAGGTAACTGAGCCAGCAATAATAAACAATGCAGAGAAGATAGGAATTACTGGATAAGACTCCATTATATTTCCTATTACTTCATTCGTATATATGAGATAGTTTACTGCAATAAAATTGTATTTGACTCCAAATTCATTCCAAAAAAAGTATTCGCTAATCCCGTTTTGTAAAATCAAAACTACGTAAAGAAAAATAACAAATGAAAATAGCCAAAACCGAATCTGATTTCGAAATTTTGGTAAAAATAGAAGTAATCCAAAAAGTAATGTTTTTAAACCAACGAATACAAGACCAATCTTTGGCAATGCACCACCGTACTCATTAAGGATGGATTTTCCTGATAATACATAAAGAAATAAAGTGATAAAAACACCAAAAATTATATAACCATAAGGTTTATAATATTTCGAATTAGAAATAAAAATAAGATAAAGCCATAATAAGCTACTTACCAAAATGAAAACAAAAAAGTCCGATAAAAGTCCAAATAGAAATAATGAAAATGTATCTACAGCTGAAAATGTAGATTGAGTTATAGGATGAAAGAAGAGAATGGTCCTAACGGTCAAACTTATTATAATATAGAACAACAATAAGTAAAAAAATGGCGATGCTTTCTTTAATAAACTCATATTAATTATGTTATTTTTTGAGTAAAAGTAGAATTAATTAGCAAATTTACTTGATTAGTCAAGGTAAATTTTCATTAAAATTAATTTTAGCTTAAGATATTCTACTCTTGTTATGGAAGTTAATAAATAGAATAAATTTATTCAAATTTAAAACTCTTCTCAAAATGAAAAAAAGTATTGTTTTATTGTTTCTTTTTCTGGTATCATTGGGATATTCTCAAAACTGGAAATCTGATTTTGAGGTTGCAAAGAAACAAGCTGCAAGCGAAAATAAAAATATTTTACTCGTATTTTCAGGATCTGATTGGTGTGCTCCCTGCATAAAATTAGATAAAACTATTTGGCAATCTGAAGAGTTCAAAAAAGAAGCAGATCAAAATTGGATAATTTATAGAGCTGATTTTCCGAAGAAAAAAGCAAATTTATTGTCTGGTGATTTAACTGCAAGTAATAAAAAGTTAGCAGATAGGTATAATAAATCAGGGAATTTTCCTTTGGTACTCCTTTTAGATAAGTCAGGAACAGTTTTAGGGATTACTGGTTATAAAAATGTTTCATCTCAGGAGTATATTCAACTCATTCATTCTTTCGAAAAACAATGAAAAATTTAGTACTGATAGCATTTGCTTTATTTAGTTTTTCGGCCCTTGCCCAAATTGCGCATAAAAGAAAACTGTACATGCTAGGAAGTCCGTTTGAAGTCACTGTTGTTGCAAAAGATACAATGATGGCTAACGAATATATTAATTTGGCTGTAGCCGAAACAAAGCGAATAGAAAATTTAATTTCTGATTGGATTCCGTCAACTCAAATATCAGAGGTGAACAAAAATGCTGGTATAAAGCCAGTAAAAGTAAATCAAGAAGTTTTTGATTTAGTAGAAAGAGCACTCAAAATTTCTCAAATTACAAAGGGAGCTTTTGATATTTCTTATGCTTCCATGGATAAAATTTGGAAATTTGATGGAAGTATGAAAACAATGCCATCGGCGGAAGCAATTAAAAAGTCTGTCGAAAAAATTGGTTTTAAAAATGTTATTTTAAACTCAAAAACTCAAACTATCTTTCTGAAAATAAACGGAATGAAATTAGGCTTAGGTGGAATAGGACAAGGTTTTATTGCTGATAAGATAAAGGAATTACTTTTTTCTAAGGGCTGTACTTCGGGACTCGTAAATGTATCCGGAGATATTAACGCGTGGGGAAAGCAACCTGATGGGAAACTATGGACAATAGGAATAATAAATCCTCTAAATAAAAATAAAGTATTCGCTACATTTCCTTTAGAGGATAATGCTGTGGAAACTTCTGGGAGTTATGAAAAATATGTGATATTCAACGGAATTCGTTACTCGCATATCATAGATCCTCGCACGGGTTATCCAGCAACTGGAATTGTTAGCGTTTCCGTTTTTGCAAAACAAACCGAAATAGCAGATGCCATGGCAACAGGAATTTTTGTAATGGGAGTAGAGGTAGGTTTAGATCTTATTAACCAAATAAAAGGTATTGAATGCATAATTGTTGACGATAGAGGTAAAATTCATTCCTCAAAAGGGATTGACATTAAAAATTATAACAAATAAACTCCTTATAGATGATAAAGAAAATAGTATTTGTATTTTTTACAATAGTGGTAATGCAGTCTTGTAGCTCAGTTAAAGAGTACGAAAAAGAAAAAATAAATGATCCTGATATGAAGCTAACAGCTAGAACTGCGGAACGCTATGAAACGGCATTTCAGGTTTATCGCGAAGCTGCAGCTGGGGCCAATGGTGGAAAATCTGGTGGTGGATGTGGTTGCAATTAATAAAAAGATCATAATTAATCTCAAAAAATTAACTCAACAAAAATGAAAATAAATAGTATTGCTCTTGTTATGCTTATTTCAGTTTCTGTGTTTGCACAGGATAAAGAACCAGTGTTTAAAAGAAGAGTACTAGAAAGTACAGAAGTTGACTTTTTAGCCAGTTATTACAATCAGGACGGTGCAAAATCAGCGGTCTCTGGCGGAATAGGTTCAGAGAAACTTACTGATTTAGCTTCAAATATTATTGTGGCAATGCCATTGAACGATGATGATGTTTTAACTGTTGATTTGGGATTATCAGCGTATACATCAGCCTCTTCTAGTAATATTAATCCATTTGATTCTGGTACAAATCCTACGCCTTGGCAAGCTTCCTCTGGTGCTTCACAAAGTGATCAGCTCGTTTCTGCTGTTGTAAATTATAGTCATAGTAGCGATTCTAGAAATTTTATTTGGAATACTGATCTTTCATTTTCAAATGAATACGATTATACTTCGATAGGTTTTGGTGGCGGAATTGCGAGCCTTTTTAATGAAAAAAACACAGAGCTAAGTTTAAAAGTGAATGCTTACTTAGATCAGTGGCGACCTATATATCCTAAGGAATTAGATGAATATGCAACGTATGGTTCTAACTTTGTCAACCAAGGTTATTTAGCTGGACGAACTATTTATGATCAAAACAGCTTAGTTACAGTTGCTTATGCGCCAACAGCTTTTCAAACCATAAAAAGCGTAAATAGAAATTCATTTTCAGCATCTTTAGAGTTTTCTCAGGTTCTGTCTAAAAAATTGCAAGTTTCTCTTTTTGCTGATATTGTGCAACAGCAAGGATTATTATCAACTCCTTATCACCGAATCTATTTTGCTGATAAAGCTAATTATTATATTGGTCAACCCCAGTTCATTAATACTTATGAGAGTGTTAGTAATGCCGGAGTTTACAAACTTGCAGACGATATTGAAAGATTGCCCGACTCTCGTTTCAAATTACCCTTAGGAGCAAGGCTAAATTATTACATCAATGAACGTTTTATTGTACGAACTTACTATCGTTTTTATTCTGATAATTGGGATATTCAAGCGCACACGGCAAGCATTGAGCTTCCTATAAAATTATCTGATAAATTTACTTTTTTTCCTATGTATCGCTATTATACGCAAACCGCTTCAAAGTATTACGCCCCTTATGAAACTCATTTATCAACAGAGAAATTTTATACCTCAGATGCTGACTTAGCTGCATTTGATGCTAACCAATATGGTTTTGGTATTAATTATACTGATATTTTTACTGCTACAAAAATTTGGGAATTTGGACTTAAAAATATTGATTTACGATTCAATCATTATGAACGAAGTGATAACTTAAAAGCTAATATCGCAACTATCGCGTTCAAATTCTCAATGCAATAATCCGTAATTTTACAAAAAATACAACTAATGCACATATTAATAGTAGAAGATGAGGCTGGAATTGTACAATTTCTCAAACAGGGATTAGAAGAGGAAGGCTATCAAATAAGTAGTGCTGCTGACGGTCTACAAGGATTTGAAATTATTCAGAAACAAAATTTTGATTTGATTTTGTTGGACTGGATGCTGCCAAAAATGAGCGGCTTAGAACTTTGTAAATCAATACGACTTAAAAATAATAATACGCCAATTATTTTTTTGACTGCCAAAGATACTATTCAAGAAACTATTGAAGGACTAAAAGCCGGTGCCAATGACTATATTAAAAAACCATTTAGTTTTGATGAATTAGTGGAGCGTGTTAAAATTCATTTTAGAAATCAAAAGCAAGAAGAAATATTAACACTTGGAACAATAGAAATTGATTTAGTTAAACACAAGGTTTTAGTTAATGAAAATGAAGTAGCTTTGACACAACGCGAATTTGAGCTTTTGACCTATTTAGTAAAAAATAAAGGCAAAGTATGTACTCGCACTCAAATTATAGAAGATGTTTGGGACATTCACTTCGAATATGATACTGGCGTTATTGATGTTTTTATTAATGCAATACGTAAGAAATTGAATTTAAAAATAGAAGAAGATTACATAAAAACCGTACGTGGTGTAGGCTATATTGCCAATGACTAAATATTATGCAAAAACTTTCCTTCAAAAACAGAATTGCTTCCAATTACATTATTACTACAGCATTATTAATTTTTGTAGTGTTTCTTGTCATTTATTCTATTGTTAAATTAAGTGTATACAATCATTTAAATACCGATATTTCGAAAGAAGTTGAAAATCATTTAAACGAAATAGAAATTAAAAACTATACGTTTTCATTAATTCATATGGAGGAATGGGAGGAGCGCGAGCATAATACAGTCGATGTAAATCCTGTTTTTATTCAGTTTTTAGATAAAAATGAAAAATTGATTGAAAAATCACCTAATCTTAAAAATGAGAAACTTTACTTTAATAAAAAAATTGGTAATAATATTTTCTTTGATACCACTATTTTAGGAAATAAGATTAGGCAAATTCAGGTTCCTATTTATCAAAACTCTCAAATTATAGGTTATTTAATGATTGCTATGTCGCTGGAAGGTGCAGCACTTGTTTTGCAAAATCTATCAGAAATATTGATTATTGCTTATCCTTTAATATTACTTTTACTTTTTTTAATCGCAAGATTTATTGCTGGGCGAAGTATCAAACCAATAAATTCGATTATAAATACCTCTAACAGCATTACTAAAGATAATTTAATTTCTAGAATTCCGCTACCGCTAAATAAGGATGAGTTATTTGTTTTATCAAAGACTATTAATAGCTTACTAGATCGAATTGAATCTGCGGTTGAGCGAGAAAAACAATTTACTTCGGATGCCTCACATGAATTAAGAACACCGCTCACGGTTATTAAAGGAACGCTTGAAGTTTTAATTCGTAAACCGCGCAATGCAGCTGAATATGAAGACAAGATCAATTTTTGTGTAAATGAAGTCAATCGTCTCAATAATTTAGTAGATCAATTGCTACTACTAGCACGTTTTGAAAACCAAAAACAAACACTTAAAACCGAAAAAGTATATTTGAACGCGTTATTTTTAGATATAATTGCACGGTATTCAGCTGCTATAAAATTAAAAAGAATAACTGTTTTTACTGATTTTTCTAATGATTTTTATTTTGATACGGATAGTTATTTATTTTCAATTGTCATTAATAATTTGATTTCTAATGCTGTGAAATATTCAAAAGTAAATGGAGACCTAACAATTCTAGTTAAAGAAATCGGTTCTAAAATAGAATGTCACATCAACGATACCGGAATTGGAATTCCAAAAGAAGATTTAGAACGAGTTTTTAATCCTTTTTACCGCTCAAAATCAGGTGATCATCCAGAAATTAAAGGAACTGGTTTAGGTCTTTCAATAGTACAACGATTGTGCTCTTTACTTTCTATTAAAATCAACGTAAACAGTCAAGAAAATATAGGTACAAAGGTAATTTTAAGTTTACCCAAAGCGGAACTTAAGTAGTTCTTAAGGAAAATGGTATCTTTAAAGATTACTTTTGAACTGTAAATAAAATAAAATGCTCGAAAAAATTATAGCTTTCAGTTTAAAAAACAAACTCATTGTTTTGCTTTTCACTTTAGGAATTTTTGGATTTGGATTGTTTTCTGTATTTCAAATTTCTATTGGCGCCGTTCCGGATGTAACTAACAATCAAGTTCAAGTAATTACAACTTCTGGAAATCTTTCTACTCAGGACATTGAGCAGTATATTACTTATCCTGTTGAGATTGAAATGGCAAATCTGCCGGGAGTAACTGAAATTCGTTCTATTTCTAAGTTTGGTTTATCGGTAGTTACCATCGTTTTTGAAGATGGTTTAGGAACCTACCTACCAAGACAACTTATTGCTGAAAAAATTAAGGCAGCCTCCGAGAAAATTCCCGAGGGGTTTGGCGCACCTGAAATGGGACCAATTACTACAGGTCTTGGAGAAATATATCAATACACATTAGAAGTAAAACCTGAATTCAAGGATAATTATTCAGTAAGTGATTTAAGAACAATTCAGGATTGGGTAGTAAAACGCCAATTATCAGGTATAAAAGGGGTTGTGGAGATCAACACTTGGGGTGGCTACTTAAAACAATATGAAATAGCGATTGATCCAGCGCGATTAAAAGCAATGAATATTACAACAAGCGCAGTTTTTACAGCATTAGAGAAAAATAATAGCATTGCTGGTGGTGCTTATATTGAAAAAGTAAATCAAAGTTTTTTTATTCGAGGAGAAGGAAAAGTAAAATCCCTTGATGATATAGGCAATATTGTTGTTAATAATAACAACGGAATTCCAGTTTATATCAAAAATGTAGCAGAAGTACGTTTTGGTCATGCCAATCGTTTTGGAGCAATAACCGGAAACGGTGAAGGCGAAAAGGTCTTAGGTCAAGTAATGATGCTAAAAGGTGGAAACTCTAAACAAGTTATAGACGATGTAAAAAACCGAGTTGCCGAAATTCAAAAATCATTGCCAGAAGGTGTTTACATTAACGGGTTTTTAGAAAGAAGCGAACTTGTAGGGAAAACTACTTTTACTGTAGCTGAAAATTTAATTTTAGGTTGCTTAATAGTAATTTTTGTAGTGGTATTATTATTAGGAAACTGGCGATCAGGGTTAGTGGTTGCTTCGGTAATCCCTTTATGCTTATTATTTGCCATTACTTTTATGAATATTTTTGGCATTGATGCTAATTTAATGAGCTTAGGAGCTATTGATTTCGGAATTATAATCGACGGCGCGGTAATTATTGTTGAGTTTATTGCCTTCCAAATAGCAAGTAAATCAGCTCATTTAGTTGGTCTTGAAAAAGAAGAACGTCAGTTGCAAATAGACCAGATCACTTATAAAAGCGCTTCTAAAATGATGAATTCGGCTGTTTTTGGCCAGCTTATTATTTTGATTGTTTTTATTCCAATTCTCTCCCTCTCAGGGATCGAAGGAAAAATGTTTAGACCAATGGCGATAACTTTCAGTTTTGCTTTAATTGGTGCTATGATTCTATGTTTTACTTATGTTCCCGTGGTCTCTTCTTTGTTTTTAAAACCAGTTGCTGAAAACCCAAAATCTATTTCGAGTAAATTAATACGTAAACTTAATTCTTGGTATTTGCCTATAATTACTTGGGCAATTGGTAATACGAAAAAAGTCTTGTTTGGAGCTTTAGGACTGTTATTGCTGGCAGGTGGATTATTTGCAACAATGGGAGGAGAGTTTATTCCAACATTAGATGAGGGCGATTTTGTAATTCAGCCCGTTTTAAAAACAGGAACTTCATTATCAAAAACGATTGCGACAACGACACAAATCGAGAAAATAATTCTTAAGAATTTTCCAGAAGTTAATCAAGTGGTAAGTAGAATAGGTGCTGCTGAAGTACCTACAGATCCCATGTCTATGGAAGAAAGTGATGTTATAGTAAAGTTAAAGCCGAAGTCTGAATGGACTTCCGCATCTAGTAAAGATGAATTGGCAGATAAAATTAAAATAGCGTTAGAGAAAGAAATTCCAAATATGGAAATTGAATTTACGCAACCTATTGAAATGCGTTTCAACGAGTTAATTTCTGGATCTCGCTCTGATGTTGCTGTAAAGATTTTTGGTGATGATTTGAATATTTTGGCTAGAAAAGCACATGAAATAAAAGAAGCAATTGCAAAAGTAGAAGGAGCATCAGACATTATTATTGAAAAAACAGAAGGTTTACCTCAAATGTCTGTGGTTTATGATCGGTCTAAAATTGCTCGTTACGGATTAAATATTTCAGATTTAAATGTAATGATCGCTCTTGGCTTCGCGGGAAAAACAGTTGGAAACATATTTGAAGGTGAAAAACGTTTTGATATGGTTGTTCGTTTAGCGGAAGCCAATCGACATGATATTGAGGATTTACGTAATTTGTATATATCTACGCCTTCTGGAGAACAAATTCCTTTGAGTGAGATGGCTTCAATTGAATACACCGAAGGTCCTGCAAAAATTTCGCGAGAAAACACAAACAGATTAATTGTAGTAGGAATAAATGTTAGAAATCGAGATTTACAAAGCGTTGTGGCCGATGTTCAAAAAATAGTAGATAGTAAAATTAAGTTACCCGCTGGATATTATGTGAAATATGGAGGTCAGTTTGAAAACTTACAAAGTGCTAAGGCGCGATTAATGCTTGCTGTTCCTGTTGCTTTATTATTAATTTTTGTCCTTTTATATTTTGCTTTTGGATCCGTGAAAGAAGCATTGATGGTTTATTCTGCAATTCCTTTATCTGCTGTTGGTGGGGTGCTGTTTTTATGGATTCGTGATTTACCATTCAGTATTTCTGCAGGAGTTGGTTTTATTGCACTATTTGGTATTGCCGTATTAAATGGAATTGTACTCATCGAACATTTTAAAGAACTTAAACATCAAGGAATGAAAGATATTGATGAATTAATTAAAAAAGGGACTACTGATAGATTGCGTGCTGTATTATTAACCGCATCAGCAGCAGCTCTAGGTTTTTTACCAATGGCAATTTCATCATCAGCTGGAGCAGAAGTACAGCGCCCTTTAGCAACAGTAGTGATTGGTGGTTTGCTGACAGCAACTATTTTAACTATGATTGTGTTACCTATTTTGTATAAAATGCTTGATCGTGCCGAACATAAAAAAGCTAAGTTTAAAATACATCAAAACACAACCTATATTATTTTATTCTTGTTAGCTTCTTCTGTAGGTTTTGCACAAAATCCAAATTCAGAATTAGATACTTTGCTTTCAAAAGCTTTTCAGAGTAATAAAGGAATTAAGGCGGCACAATTACAAGTCGATAAAACAAAAGCGGCTATTAAAACGGCTTATACTTTTGATAAAACTAATGTTTATTATAGTTATGATCAAAATAATTTAGCGTCAAATGATGAGCCATTACGTGTTTTTGGGGTACAACAACGTTTTGCATTCCCAACCGTTTATGCAGCGCAAAAAAGAGTTTTTACATCACAATATGAAAACGAGAAAGCTAATTTTGAAATTAAAAAAAATAAGCTCTCTCTTGATGTCTCTAAATCATATCAGCATATTGTTTACTTACAAAATCAGGAGAAACTCTATCGTTACATGGATAGTTTATATCAAAGTTTTTCTAAAGCAAGCGACAGACGTTTTGAGCTAGGTGAAACTAATTATTTAGAAAAAATTACTGCTCAAGCAAAATTCAGACAAATAAGAACTAAACTATCTCAGATTGAAAATGATAAAAAGGCACAATACGAATTGCTACAATCACTACTTCAAACGGATGAAGAAATACTTATAAAAAACAATTTGATCATTCCGTTGAGTCTTTCAACAGATGAGACAAGTAAAATAGTTCATATCGCGTACTTAGAAAGTTTTAGTGCGATATATGAAAATCAAATTAATTTACAAAAACAGCATTGGTTACCAGATATTAATATCGATTATTTCCAAGGGAAAAATAAGGGATTATCACAATCTTTATATGGCTTTCAGGTAGGCGTTGCTATTCCCTTATTCTATTCTGGAAATACCTCAAGAACTAAAGTAGCGCAGCTTGAATTGCAAAGTTGGGAACAACAAAAACAAAATGAAGAGTTGAAAATTGATCAATACGTAAAACAAAAAACAAGTGAATTAGCTAAATACCAGGAGGCAATAAATTACTATAATACATTTGGTAAAAAATTATCTGATGAGATTATAAAAGTGGCTAACAGCAGTTATAAAAATGGAGAAATTGATTTTTTTCAGTATATCCAAAGTCTTGAAAATGCAGTAAATATTCAAGTTGATTACTTAGACACTATATTGCAATACAACCAAACCCAATTAGATTTCCAATATTTAAATTTTTAAGATAACGATAATGAAAAAAATACTTTATATAGTCACTTTATCACTTGTTTTATTCTCTTGCAAAGAATCAAAAACAGAGGAAGAAGCGCCAAAAGGCGATGGGTTTACAACAGTAACTGCAGCTCAATTTAAAGCATCAGCTATGGAAATAGGTAATCCTACTGAACGAGATTTTGATGTGATGATAAAAACAGCTGGAAAAATTGATGTTCCACCTCAAAATAGAGCAAAAGTGACAACGTTTATTGGTGGTTATGTAAAATCTACTACGCTTCTTGTAGGCGACAAAGTGAAGAAAGGTCAAGCATTATTGACATTGCAAAGCACTGAATTTTTAGATATCCAAAAGGAATATATGGAAGTAACTGAACAACTTACTTTCCTAAAATCAGAATACGATCGCCAAAAAACACTATTTGATGAAAATATAACTTCGCAAAAAAACTATTTAAAAGCCGAAAGTGATTTTCGAAGAGCAAAAGCGATGTCACAAAGCTTACGCGCTAAATTAGTATTGTTAAATATTAATCCAAGAGACGTAGAGAGTGGAAAGCTAACTTCTATAATCACCATTTTCTCGCCAATTTCTGGCGATATCGTGATTATGAATGCAAATGTAGGTATGTTTGCTGCACCATCTGATGTGATTCTAGAGATTGTGGATACGGATCACTTGCACTTAGAGTTAGCTGTATTTGAAAAAGATATTTTAAAAGTAAAAATGGGTCAAAAAATATTCTTTAAAGTTCCTGAAGCCTCAACAGAAATGTTTGATGCCGAAGTGCATTTGGTAGGGAAATCAATTGAAGGTACTGATAGAACGATAAACATTCATGCACACTTAGATGAAAACATAAAACAAAAACTAATTACAGGAATGTTTGTTGAAGCAAATATAATTGTTGATTCAAAAACAGGACTTGCCATTCCTGCCGAGGCTTTGATTAATGAAGAAAATAAAAGTTATGTACTTTTACTACAGAATGAGAAAGACGGTTATTCATTTAAAAAAGTTGCTGTGAAGGTAGGAGAAAAATCAGAAAAATTTGTAGAGATATTTCCAAATGCAAGTTTAACTGCGACTTCCAAAATTTTAACAAAAGGTGTTTTCGAATTAACAAACTAAAAATTTAATATCATGAATGATGCACATTGGCACTTAGTAGTAAATCACTTCCCCATAATTGGGACAATTTTTGCTCTTGGGATTTTAATAGTTGGAGTACTTTTAAAGAATAATTCGGTCAAGAATACCGCTTATTTTTTATTTATATTTACAGCAATTTTTGCATTAATTAGTATGCAAACGGGTGAGGGAGCGGAAGAGATGGTAGAGGATTTCCCTGGGATTGGTAAAGCTATAATTCATGAACACGAGGAATTGGCTGAAAAATTAGCAATTGCATTATATTTACTTGGGGGTATTTCTGTTTTAGGACTAATTCTAAATATAAAAAACCACGCGAAAGCGAAATTCATTTCAATCGTTGCTGTCGTAATTGCAGCACCAACAGTTTATTTAGCAACCTTAGTCGGTGCATCGGGTGGAGAGATTCGACATACTGAGATTAGAGAAAATTATTTGAATAAGAATAGTAATGTGGAACAAACTACGCCTAGAAATTCTGAAATTAAAAACTAAAATCATTACTAATAAAATTTATTTACAAATAAGAACTATTTCTTACGAGATTTTAAATAATTTATTACCTATATTTGCATAAGATTTAAAAAAAGTCACAATGTTTACAAATAAATTGCATCATCATCATTCTCATTATTTCTCTCAAGCGATGTGTTAATGATATGTGTGTAAATCATCATATTCTAAAACCCGTTTGAGTACATCAAGCGGGTTTTTTTATTACCTAATTTTTGTACTTAGACTATCATAAAAACAAAAACAAAACAAAATGAGTACATTAAAAATTGCAATTCAAAAGTCGGGTCGTTTAAATGAAGAAAGTATTCAAATTCTCAAAGATGCGGGAATTTCAATCGACAACGGAATCGATCAGTTAAAAGCCGAGGCTTCAAATTTTCCTTTAGAAGTTTTATATTTAAGAAATTCAGATATTCCTCAATACTTGATGGATGGAGTTGTCGATATCGCTATTGTAGGTGATAATCTATTAGTTGAAAAAGGAGGAGATATCAAAGTGATTCAAAAACTTGGTTTTTCAAAATGTAAAGTATCCGTGGCAGTTCCTAAAGCATTTGATTATAAGTCAGTTCAAGATTTAAACGGCATGCGTATCGCTACAAGTTATCCAAAAACAGTACTTGATTTTTTCAATTCGAAAGGTGTTTCAGTAGACATTCACCAAATTTCAGGTTCAGTTGAGATTGCACCTAACATAGGTCTTGCAGACGCAATTGTTGATATTGTATCTAGCGGAAGCACCTTGTTTAAAAACAATTTAAAAGAAGTTGAAGTTATTTTTAAAAGCGAAGCAGTTCTTGCGGTATCACCAAAAGTAAGTCCTGAATCTCAAAAAATAATAGACACTTTGAAATTCAGAATTGAATCTGTTTTAAGAGCTCGGAAATCAAAATACATCTTGATGAATGTTCCCAATGATAAAATTGACGCAGTTGGAAAAATTCTATCAGTATTGCGTAGTTTAACTGTAATTCCTTTGGCACAAGAAGGATGGAGTAGTGTTCATTCAGTAATTGAAAAAGATACTTTCTGGGACGTGATAGATCAATTAAAAGAAGCTGGAGCAGAAGGAATTTTAGTTTGCCCAATTGAAAAAATGGTGCTGTAAAGTACTATTTACGAAGTTTGTTATACGAATAATAGAATTATGATTAATAAAATAAAGTAGAAAAAACCATTGCGAACTTTGCAATATCTTTGTAAAATTTGCGGTTAAACTGTAAATAACATGAATAAAATATACAATCCAAAACCAGAAACTTGGTCCAATATTTTAGAAAGACCAACAAAAACAGTAGATGACATAGAAGCTACTGTAAAAGAAATTTTTAAAGAAGTTCAGAAAAAAGGCGATGAGGCTGTGGCCAAATATACTTCGCTTTTTGACGGTGTGGCTTTTAAAAATATTGAAGTTTCTTCTGCTGAAATTACAGAAGCTATCAGTAAGGTTTCAAATGAATTAAAAGCGGCAATTCAACTCGCTAAATCTAACATTGAAAAATTTCACGCTGCACAAAAAACAGAGAGAGTTCAAATAGAAACAATTGAGGGAGTAATTTGCTGGCAAGAAAAACGACCAATTCAAAAAGTTGGTTTGTATATTCCAGGTGGAACCGCACCTTTGTTTTCAACAGTTTTAATGCTTGCTGTTCCTGCTACTATTGCTGGATGTAAGGAAATTGTTTTATGTTCGCCACCAGATAAAAATGGAAACATAAATCCTGCAATTTTATATGCTGCTAATTTGTGTGGTGTAACTAAAATTTTAAAAGTGGGCGGAATCCAAGCTATTGCTGGTTTAACTTTTGGTACAGAAACAATTCCGAAAGTCTACAAAATATTTGGACCAGGAAATCAATTTGTAACCGTTGCGAAACAGTTAGCAACACAATTTGGAGTTGCAATTGATATGCCCGCTGGCCCATCAGAATTATTAATTGTTGCTGATGACACCGCTGTTGCTTCCTTTGTAGCTTCTGATTTGTTATCGCAAGCAGAACACGGAGTTGACAGTCAAGTAATCTTAGTTTCTACCTCTAAGAATTTTATCGATGCTGTTGAAACAGAAATTCAAGAACAAATCACAGTTTTACCTAGAAAAGAAATTGCCGAGAAAGCCATTGCAAATTCTAAACTAATTTTTGTTGAAAACGATGCAATTGCGCTTGATTTAATCAATGAATATGGTCCTGAACATTTTATAGTTTGCACAGCTTGTGATGATTTTTATATTGATAAAATTGAAAATGCAGGATCGGTATTTATAGGGAATTATACTCCAGAAAGTGCGGGTGATTACGCTTCAGGAACTAATCATACCTTACCTACTAATGGTTACGCTAAGAATTATAGCGGTGTGAATCTAGATAGTTTTTTGAAAGCGATGACTTTTCAAAAAATATCTGAAAAAGGAATACTGAATATTGGTAAAGCAATTGAAATTATGGCAGAAGCGGAGGGATTACGAGCGCACAAAAATGCAGTTACATTACGTCTAAAAGCAATTGAAAATGAAAAGTAATTTTGATATAAATAATTTAGTGCGTTCTAACGTAAAAATAATGAAACCTTATTCTTCTGCAAGAGATGAGTTTAAGGATTTTGATACTGCCAATATGATTTTTTTGGATGCCAATGAAAATCCGTTCGAGAATGGTGTGAATCGCTATCCTGATCCACAGCAAATAAGCTTGAAATCAGTTTTAGCAAAGCAAAAAAATGTTAAAACTAATCAGATCTTACTAGGAAACGGGAGTGATGAAGTATTGGATTTATTATTTAGAGCGTTTTGTGAGCCAAAAATTGACAATGTAATTACCTTACCGCCAACGTACGGTATGTATGGCGTTTTAGCGAATATTAATGCAGTCGAGAATAAAGAAATTCTACTTTCAGATGATTTTCAGCCACAAATTGAAAAAATTATGTCTGCTGTCAACGAAAACACAAAGATGATATTTTTATGTTCTCCAAATAATCCAACAGGAAATTCATTTTTAGATGAAAGTGTTGTTTATCTTTTACAAAATTTTAAAGGTTTAGTCGTAATAGACGAGGCGTATATTGATTTCTCAAAAAAAGAAAGTTGGATTAATGAGCTAGATAAATATCCTAATTTAGTGATCACTCAAACGCTCTCAAAAGCATACGGTTTGGCAGGAATTCGATTAGGAATTTGTTATGGTTCTAGCGAAGTTATTTCAATTTTAAACAAAATAAAACCACCTTATAACGTAAACGAATTAAGCCAAAAAAGGGCATTAGAAAGATTAGCTAATTCTAGAAAGATTGATACTGAAATCAATTCTATCATAGAGCAAAGAGATCAAATACTTAAAGCTTTACTTGATATAAAATTTGTTAGTAAAATTTACCCAACAGAAGCAAATTTTATTTTAGTTAAAGTGGATGATGCGAATAAAAGATATGATGATTTAATAGCTTTGGGTATTGTTATTCGCAATAGAACTACACAAGCACTTTGCGAAAATACGTTGCGTTTAACTGTTGGAACTGAGGAAGAAAATAAAAAACTAATAGCTGCTCTAAAAGAAATTTAAATTCTTTTTTCCAATTTTAAATACCATTTTAATAATTGATTTTTAATCTCTAGAAATTTTAAATTGCGAACAAATTGGAGTTGTTGTAAAAAAATACAAAATGAAAAAAATACTTTTTATAGATCGTGATGGAACAATGGTTTTGGAACCAAATGATTATCAATTAGACAGTTTTGAAAAACTAGAGTTTTATCCATTTGCGTTTCAATATTTGGGTAAAATAGCTCAAGAATTAGATTTTGAGTTAGTAATGGTTACTAATCAAGACGGCTTGGGAACAAATTCGCATCCAGAAGTAAATTTCTGGCCAGTACATAATTTGGTTATGAAAGCTTTCGAAAACGAAGGCGTTGTTTTTAGCGATGTGTTGATTGATAAAACATTTCCACATGAAAATGTTTCAACACGTAAACCTGGACTTGGAATGTTGACTAAATATATTAAAAATCCAGCATACGATTTAAAAAAATCATTTGTTATTGGTGACAGAATTACCGATGTTGAACTAGCAAAGAATCTTGGTTCGAAAGCGATTTTCATTAATACCGATGAAGCACTGGGAAGCGCTGAGATTGCTTCCAAAAGAGAAGAATTAGATTCTGTAATTGCTTTACAAACTACAGATTGGAAAACAATTTACGAGTTTCTAAAATTAGAAGAACGATCGGCATCTATTGAAAGAAAGACGAATGAAACCGATATTTTTATAAATCTAAATCTTGATGGAACTGGAAAAAGCAAAATCGAAACTGGAATTGCTTTTTTCGATCATATGTTGGACCAAATTGCACGTCACGGCCAAATGGATTTAGAAATTCTTGTAAAAGGGGATTTAGAGGTCGATGAACATCATACTATTGAAGATACTGCAATTGCACTTGGAGAAGTTTTTGCTAAAGCATTAGGAAATAAGCTCGGTATTGAACGTTATGGTTTTTGTTTGCCAATGGACGATTGCTTAGCACAAGTAGCGATTGACTTTGGGGGGAGAAACTGGTTAGTTTGGGAAACGGAATTTAAACGTGAAATGGTGGGTAAAATGCCAACAGAAATGTTTTTACACTTTTTTAAATCATTTTCAGATGGTGCTAAAGCAAATATCAACATTAAAGCAGAAGGAGTTAACGAGCATCATAAAATAGAGGCTATTTTTAAGGCTTTTGCCAAAGCGATTAAAATAGCGGTAAAACGGGATACAGAAAAAATGATTCTGCCAAGTACAAAAGGGATGTTGTAGAAGGGCTTTTAGCCATTAGGTTTTGGCTATTGGCAAAACGAGAGTATTAAATTTAGGTATTGTGCTTGCTAAAAGCGAAGAGCCAATAGCCAAAAGCTTAACAAAATGAATATAGTTATCATAAATTACGGTGCAGGAAACATTCAGAGCATTATGTTTGCATTGCAAAGGCTGGGATTAAATGCTGTTTTAAGTAACAATCCAGAAGAAATAAAAGCTGCTGATAAAGTGATTTTTCCAGGAGTTGGTGAAGCAAGTTCAGCAATGAAAATGCTTGTAGAAAGTGGTTTAGACACTTTGATTCCAACCTTAAAACAACCTGTTTTAGGAATCTGTTTAGGAATGCAATTAATGTGCAAATCATCAGAAGAGGGAGATACAAAAGGATTAGGTATTTTTAATGTTGACGTTATCAAATTTTCAAATAAAGTAAAAGTACCGCAAATGGGTTGGAATCAAATTTATAATTTGAAGTCATCTTTATTCAGAGAAATAACTGACAATGAGTATATGTATTTAGTGCATAGTTATTATGCTCCGCTTTGCAACGAGGCAGTTGCCACAACTAATTATGAAGTAGAATATGCGTCAGCGCTTCAAAATAATAATTTTTATGGAACACAATTTCATCCTGAGAAAAGCGGTGATGTAGGAGAACAAATTTTAGCTAATTTTTTAAAGTTATAACTTTAAGACTTTAGACTTTCAAACTATAAGACAAATTATAAATGAGAATAATACCAGCAATAGATATAATAGACGGAAAATGTGTACGCTTATCAAAAGGGGATTACAATACTAAGATTATTTACAATGAAAACCCGCTTGAAGTTGCTAAAGAATTTGAAGCACACGGAATTGAATTTCTTCATTTAGTAGATCTCGATGGTGCCAAATCAAGCCAAATTGTCAACTATAAAATATTAGAACAAATTGCGAGTAAAACGAAACTTAAAATTGATTTTGGTGGTGGATTGAAATCGGATGCCGATTTAAAAATTGCTTTTGAAAGTGGTGCTAACCAAATTACGGGCGGAAGTATTGCTGTAAAAAATAGAGCTATTTTTAAAAAATGGATTGCTGAATATGGAGCTGATAAAATTATTTTAGGAGCTGATGCAAACAATGAAAAGGTAGCAGTTTCCGGCTGGCTAGAAGAATCTGATGAAGATTTAGTTCCTTTCATTCAAGAGTATCAGAAAAAAGGAATTCAGTACGTTATTTGTACTGATATTGCTAAAGACGGAATGCTCGAAGGACCAAGTTTTGATTTATACGCTAAAATTTTGGCAGAAGCAAAAGGAATAAAATTAATCGCTTCTGGAGGAATTTCTACCTTTGACGAATTACCAAAACTAGCTGAACTAGGCTGTGAAGGAACAATCATAGGAAAAGCAATCTATGAAGGACGAATTTCAATGAAACAATTGGAGCAATACATACTAAGTAGATAAGTAAATTAGAAATGCAATAATGAATTTATTATTGCACTCATTAATTTTCTAATTAACACATAAATAAATATGTTAACAAAAAGAATAATACCTTGCCTCGATATTAAAGACGGTCGAACCGTAAAAGGTGTCAACTTTGAAGATTTACGGGATGCGGGCGATCCTGTGGAATTAGCTAAAATTTATTCTAATGAAGGCGCTGATGAACTAGTATTCCTAGATATCTCAGCAACCGAAGAAAGAAGGAAAACTTTGATCGATCTGGTTCGTAAAGTAGCTTCTACTATTAATATTCCGTTCACTGTAGGTGGTGGAATATCTTCTGTGGAAGACGTTGAAATTTTGCTACAAAATGGCGCTGATAAAGTTTCTATCAATTCGGCGGCGGTCAAAAACCCACAATTGATAAATGATTTAGCGCAAAAATTTGGGAGTCAGTGTGTTGTAGTGGCAATTGACGCTAAAATAATTGATGGTCAATGGATTGTACATTTAATTGGAGGAAAAGTTCCAACTGAGTGGACTTTATTCGATTGGGCAAAAGAGGTGGAACAACGAGGGGCGGGAGAAATTTTATTTACATCAATGGATAATGACGGAACTAAAAACGGATTTGCAAATGAAGCCTTGGCAAAACTTTCTAAATTAGTTAATATTCCTATCATTGCCTCTGGTGGTGCTGGAAATATACAGCATTTTATTGATGCCTTCAGTGAAGGAAAAGCAGATGCAGCGCTTGCAGCAAGTGTTTTTCATTTTAAAGAAATTGAAATAAAAACGTTAAAAAACGAACTTAAAAATAATAATATCGAAGTTAGAATTTAGTCTTGCACATTAAGACTTCCGACTTTAAAAACTTTAGACTACAAAGATGAATATAGATTTTTCAAAAAACACAGATGGATTAATTCCTGCGATTATACAAGATAGTGAAACTAAAAATGTTTTGATGTTGGGTTACATGAATGCAGAGGCCTATCAAAAAACCTTAGAAACAAATAAAGTAACTTTTTATAGTAGAACTAAAAAGAGACTTTGGACAAAAGGTGAGGAAAGTGGAAACTTTTTAAATTTAATCGCCATTAAAAATGATTGCGATAACGATACCTTATTAATTCATGTTAAACCAGAAGGACCAACGTGCCATAAAGGAACTGATACTTGCTGGGGAGAAGAAAATAAAGCTGATTATGGATTTATTACTAAGCTGGAAAACACTATCAGCACTCGCAGAGAAAAAGCTGATTCTGAAAAAAGTTACGTAGCATCATTATTCGAATTAGGAATAAATAAGATCGCACAGAAAGTCGGAGAGGAAGCAATTGAAGTAGTTATTGAAGCTAAAGACGAGAACGATGATTTGTTTTTAAGTGAAAGCGCTGATTTATTGTTTCATTACCTAATATTACTTCAAGCTAAAGGATATAAAATGGATGATGTAGTAAAAGTTTTAAAAAGTCGTCAAAAATAGTACTCACTACGCGGTTTTCGATGTATTTTAGGAAATATTATTTTTAATGAAGATGGCCAAATTATTTATATTTTTTAAGTACCAATAAACTAGATAAAAATTATAATATCCAATAGCACAATTCAATTGCTGTTGGATTTTTTTCTTTTATTTCAAAAAACAATCCCTTATATTTACTTTCTTTATAAAATACCACATTGCAATGCAAAGTAACAATTTAGAAAACATCGTTTTACATCAAGATACTAAAAATGTAAACACAGGTCTTTACATAATCTTGACAACTGATGAAGATGATATGCGACCAGTTTATATTTCAGGTAATTTTAATAACTGGCGAACGCAGGATAAAGAATTTCTGATGGAAAAAATTGCGAATAACACTTATCATTATAAATTCCCTTTTGATTTTGAATATCCGCAAGAACTTTTATATAAATTTACTAAAGGAGATTGGAGTGAAGTAGAAATCGATGTAGACGGAAATCGGACAGAAAATCGCTCCACATTATTGCATACGGGAGTGAAAAAGGAATATGTAGCGCGATGGAGAAAAAACTGGTTACCATTTAAACAATCTTTCCTGCCACAAGTACAATTAATTTCGGATGAATTTGAGATTCCGCAATTAAATAAAACAAGAAAAATTTGGGCTTTATTACCGCACGATTATGATAACTCCAGCGAGAGTTATCCGGTAATGTACTTGCAGGATGCTCAAAATTTATTTAATGAATCTGCTGAATTTGGCAATTGGGAAATCGATAAAAAATTAGCCGTAATGTCCGAATATAAAATTGGAAAAATTATAGTTATTGCAATTGAACATGCCGAAGAAGATCGAATAATGGAATACAATGTAGGTAAGACAGTCCTAGGAAAAGGACAAGGAAAAAAATATATTCGATTTGTGACTGAGACTTTAAAACCATTTGTCGATCGTAATTTTCGAACTAAAAAAGCAAGAGAGTTTACAGGAATAGGAGGGAGTTCAATGGGAGGATTAGTGAGCATATTTAGCGGTTTAAGAAATCCTGAAGTGTATGGTAAATTGATGATTTTTTCACCGTCATTGTGGGTAGTTCCCGAATTAAAAATTGTTGCAAAAGAGGAAAATACTCAAGATGTGAAAATTTATTTATATGCCGGCGGTGAAGAGAGTAAAAATTTATTGGCGGAAGTTAAAAAATTTCAGCAAGATTTAATTTCAAAGGAATTTATAAGTGATAGTAGTCAAATCAATTTGAGCATAAATAGAAAAGGTAAACATACAGAAACATACTGGAGCGATGAATTTCCCAAAGCGATTGAATGGTTATTTTTTCAGACAAAATAAAAAAAATTATTAAGGAGATTAAAATTAGAAACAAAGACTAAAACAATCCAAATGAAAATAAATACGATCGCCAACCTAACTAATTTTTCTGGAACTATTTTAATTCCTGTTTTTGAATCCGCATTAAAAAACGAAGTTATTAACACCTATCATGATATAGAAGTTTCAGCCAAAGTATTTGCAGCTAAGAAAGACACAATCTATATCACTGAGAAAAATAATAATGTTTATTTATTAATTGGTTTAGGAAAAAAAACAGATTATAAATCTATTAAAACCATTTTCCGCCGCATTTCTGCAAAGCAAAAAGATCTTTTTAGTCTTAATGTAGCTATAGTTGTATCAAAGGAATTTAATAACGATCAACTTGAAGCGATCATTTCTGGCTTAATTTTAGGAACATATAATCTTGCTCATTTTAAATTAGATAAAAAAATACATCCTTTTTTAGATCTAGATTTTACTCTAAATTTAGTTTCGGCAGATGATCATTCAGCCGTGGCTAGGAAAGCGTTGAAAATAGCAAACGCTCAATTGAACGTATATGATTTAGTTGATTTACCACCAAATATTATAACACCAAAATATTTGTCTACTTGGGCAAAAGACGCTGGTGAAAAATTCGGATTTCAGGTTGAAGTTTTGGGGTATGAGGCGTCAAAAATTGCTGGATTAGGCGCTTTTTTAGCGGTGGGAAAAGGAAGTGAAAATGAGCCACAATTCATTATTATGTCTTATAGTCCTAAAGAAATTGTTGCATACAGTAAACATATTGGATTAGTAGGTAAAGGAATTACTTTTGACACGGGAGGACTCAATATAAAAACTGCAGGAATGCTACACATGAAGTGTGATATGGCTGGAGGTGCTGCCGTTCTTGGAGCAATGCAATTAATAGCTGATTTACAATTACCCGTTCATGTAACTGCCATAGTTCCATGTGCTGAAAACTCCGTTGATGCAAAATCATTTTTACCCAGCGATGTCATTCACAGTTACAGCGGTCATTCAATAGAAATAATTGACACTGATGCGGAGGGCCGACTCATTCTAGCCGATGGATTATCATATTTAATCAAGAACTATAAACCAGATTATATTGTTGATATTGCCACGCTCACTGGAAGCAGTGTAGCAACTTTGGGTTTTGAATGTGCTGCTTTGTTCAGTAATAATAAGGAAATGACTGAAAAATTACAACAGAGTGGAGATGCTATTGGAGAGCGCTTATGGCCTTTGCCGCTTTGGGATGTTTATAAATCAGACATTGAAAGTGATATTGCAGATGTGAAAAACTACAGCGGAAAGCCAGTTGCTGGAGCCATTAGCGCGGCTAAATTTTTAGAATATTTCACAAAAGATCACAAAGCATGGGCACATCTTGATATTGCAGGTGTTGCATTTGGCGATGATGAATTTGCAAAAAGTAAACACGCAACTGCATACGGCGTTCATTTATTAACTAAATTCATTGAAAATTTATAACCTATGGAAAATTCTAAAACATTTCTTTGTATTTCAAATTATTTTAAAGGCTCCGATTTTTTAATTCAATTAAAAAAATTAGGAAACAAAGTCTATCTCGTTACAAGTGATAAACTAAGAAATGAAGCTTGGCCTTTAGACCACATTGATGAAATTTTCTATATGGAAGGGCAAGATGTTGACTGGAATTTAGAACATCTCTTACTAGGAGTTGGGAATTTTATGAAAGCTACTAAAATTGACGCCATTGTTGCTCTTGATGATTATGATGTTGAAAAAGCGACGTATTTGCGTGAAAACTTGCGTATTGATGGAATGGGACAAACCACAGGGCGCTACTTTAGAGACAAGCTTGCAATGCGCATGAGAGCAAAAAGTTGCGGTATTGCAATTCCAGCTTTTTGTTCATTATTTAATGATCATGATCTTAATACATTCGCTGATTCAGTGCAAGCTCCATGGGTTTTTAAACCGCGATCAGAAGCCTCCGCAGCAGGAATTATAAAAGTATACGATAAAGAAAGTTTGTGGATCCATATTAACGAAATGGGAAATAATCGTTTTAAATACTTATTAGAACAATTCAAACCCGGAGATGTTTATCATTGTGACAGCTTAATATTTGAAGGTAAAATTATTTTTAGTTTGACTTCAAAATATTTAACTACGCCAATGGAGGTCTCTCAAGGTGGTGGCGTTTTCTGTTCCTCTAATATAAAATACAACTCGATTGACGATAAAGCGATAAAGAAAATTAATGAGCAAGTTTTGAAAGGTTTTGGACTAAAACATGGTGCAGCTCACACTGAATTTATCAAATGTGATGAAACGAACCAAATCTATTTTCTTGAAACTTCATCTAGAGTAGGTGGAGCGCATCTTGCTGAGATGGTCGCTGAAGCTTCCAACATCAATTTGTGGAAAGAATGGGCAGAGATCGAAAATTGTTTAGTTAAAGAAAAAAAATATTCATTACCAAAAGTCAAAAAAGGGTATGCAGGAATCGCGTTGACTTTATCTAAAGTGGAACATCCTGATTTAAAAACCTTTTCCGATCCCGAAATTTGTTTTATAGTTCCGCTGAAATTCCATGCTGGACTAATTGTAAAATCAGATAAACAAGAAAGAGTATTAGCGCTACTAGAAGATTATGGAAATCGCTTAGCTGCAAACTTTACAGCAATTGTAGAACAAAGTAAGATTACAACTTTGCATTAAAAATACGTTTTTTAAAATGATAGGAAATATGTCTCCGCTTGATCGTATTTTAAGTAAACTTTATATTGGCTAATTTCATTTATTTCTATTTTCACGAAAATTAGAATTTAAATTTTAAAATTTATTTCCATGAAAAACTTTCTCTTCCTAATTATTTTATTCTCTTTTGTAAGTTGTAAAGTTAATTATCAAAAAGAGGTCACCAAAATAAAAAATAAAGAATCCATTTTAAATATTGCATTTGGATCTTGTGACAATCAGAAAATTAAAAATGAACTATGGCCTTTGATTAATCAAAACAACCCTTCAGTTTGGATTTGGGGTGGTGACAATGTTTACTCTGATACAGAAGACATGACCGTACTTAAAAATAACTATAAAATTCAAAAACAAGACCCGGAATACCTTTCCTTTATTAAAAATAAAATTGTGCTAGGGACTTGGGATGATCATGATTACGGTGCAAATGATGCGGGAGTAGAATATCATTTTAAAATAGAAAGTCAGCAATTACTTCTCAATTTCTTAGATACTCCAACTAATGCCATACAGCACACAAGAGATGGTGTTTACAATTCAAAAATAATTCAGTTTAATAAAAACAAAGTAAAAGTGATCGTTCTAGATTCCAGATTTTTTAGAACAGCTTTGACTAAAGCAGAGGATACTAAAAAACGTTTTCAACCTAACGCTTATGGCGAAGGTACGATGCTAGGAACAGAGCAGTGGAAGTGGTTTGAAAATGAATTAAATACTTCAGATGCACAATTTAACGTCATCGTTAGTAGTGTTCAATTTCTATCAAATAAACATGGTTTTGAAGCATGGGATAATTTTCCTCACGAAATCGAAAAGCTTGAAAAAATGATTGTTTCCTCTAAGGCACGAGGTACTTTTATAATTTCTGGTGATAGACATATTGCTACCTTTTCTTCTAAAAATGTGGATGGTTTAGCATATCCTCTAGTTGATTTTACTTCTAGTGGATTAACTTATACTTCTTTTTCTGGTGAAGAAAATCCTTTCATAAAAGGAGAAGTGGTGAAAGATATTAACTTTGGATTACTGCAATTTGATTTTAAAAATAATAAAGTTGTCATGCAAATTCGCGGAAAAGAGAATAAATTGTTACAAGAATATGTCCAAATTTATCCCAGTAATTAAAATAAATGATATCATTTAAAATTTAATTTTATTTTAAAAAAATCAAACATGAAAAAAGAGGTAGGAATTATTTTTATGTCATTACTTGCTTTTAACGGAGTAAAATCGCAAAGTTTATTAAGTTCAAATGATATTATTTTTACAAGACAAGATTCATTGCGAGGAAGTATCACTAAGGAAAGATCTTGGTGGGATTTAAAAAGTTATCATCTCGACATAAAAGTAAATCCTTTAGATAGCACAATAACAGGATCTAACACCATTGGATATAAAGTATTACAAGAATACAATAATCTGCAAATTGATTTGCAGAAACCACTAGAAATTTATAAAGTAATTCAAGATGGTAAAGAACTTAGATTCAAAAGAGAAGGAAATGCTTTTTTTATTGAATTAGTGGCAGCACAGAAAGTTGGTGCCATTAAAGAATTGGTCGTTTTTTATGGAGGAAAGCCTAAAGTAGCAGTAAATCCTCCATGGGACGGAGGTATCACTTGGCAAAAAGATTCGAATGGAAAATTATTTATTGCGTCTTCTTGTCAAGGATTAGGAGCTAGTGTGTGGTGGCCTAACAAAGATCACATGTATGATGAAGTAGAGAATATGCTCATTAGCGTTAATGTTCCTGCGGATTTAGTAGCGGTTTCAAATGGTAGGTTGCAGACGGTAAAACAATTAAAAGATGGAACTAAAACATATAATTGGTATGTTTCAAATCCAATTAATAATTACGGTGTGAATATAAATGTTGGAGATTATGTCTCTTTCTCTGAAAAATTTAAAGGAGAAAAAGGAGATCTAGACTGCACATACTATGTCTTGAGAGATAATTTGGCTAAAGCCAAAAAACAATTTCAAGATGTTCCAAAAATGCTCAAGGCTTTCGAGCATTGGTTTGGCCCTTACCCTTTCTATGAAGACAGTTACAAGCTGGTGGAAGTACCTTACTTAGGAATGGAGCATCAAAGTTCAGTAACCTATGGAAATGGCTTTCAAAATGGTTATCTCGGTCGAGATTTAAGCGGGACAGGATGGGGATTAAAATTTGACTTTATCATTATTCATGAGTCGGGACATGAGTGGTTCGCTAATAATATTACCTACAAAGACATTGCCGATATGTGGATTCACGAGAGTTTTACTAACTACTCTGAAAGTCTATTTGTTGAGTTTTATTACGGTAAAGAAGCAGGAAATAATTATGTACGGGGACTTAGAAAAAATATAGAAAATGACAAACCTATTATAGGGCAATATGAAGTAAATAACGAGGGATCAAGTGATATGTATTATAAAGGAGGTAATATGTTGCATACTTTGCGTCAGCTTGTTAATAACGATGTAAAATGGAGAAATATACTCAGAGGTTTAAATAGCACTTTTTATCATCAAACGGTAACCACAAAACAGATTGAGGATTATTTATCTACAAATTCAGAAATAGATTTAACCTCATTTTTCAATCAATATTTAAGAGATACTCGAGTTCCAACGTTAGAATATTTTTTCAAAAATAATAAATTGAGTTTTCGCTGGACAAATTGCACAAGTGGTTTTAAAATGCCTGTGAAAGTAACCATCGATGGTGTAGAGAAAGTTTTGAATCCCACTTTAGAGTGGCAAGACATCAATACTCAACCAGGTGTTTCAAAACTAGAAATTGACAAGAATTATTACGTAGCGAATTTTAATATCACAGAATAAACTTTTCGAACAAAGAAATAGTCATCCATTTATGATTAAATCTTTTTTTTTATGAGGTAAAGTAGCATTAAATTAAGTTTTTTCTAACGTAAAAACAACTCTCTTTGACCGATTCAATTGGATTAGGGAAATAATTCGTTTCATGTTCAACATAAAAATGTTTCATTCCTGATAACTTTGCCTCAGCAAATATCGCTTTAAAGTCAATTCTCCCCTTACCAATTTCTGTATTTAAATCCTGATTGCTTTTATCCATATCTTTTACGTGCCACATCGTAAAACGACCTGGATATTTTTTGAATAATTGCAGTGGATCATTTCCAGAGCGCACCACCCAATATAAATCAAGTTCAAAATCAACCTTATTTTTATCAGTATTGTTTAGTAAAATTTCATATCCTGTCGAATCTCCAAATTTTTCAAATTCAAAGTCATGATTATGATACGCTAATTTTAAATTTGCAGCATTACATAGTTCAGCGACTTTGGTTATTTTATCGGCTAACTTTTTATAATCATCAGCTGTCGTTCCTCGTAATCTTTCTGAAATCCATGGTACTGTGACATAACTACTATCTAAATAATTTGCGGTGTCTATATAAGCCTTAATATTTTCAGTTGAATCGGTTTCTATATAATTATTAAAATCAAAATGATTGCTAGTCGCTTTTAATCCATTGTCATTTAGCATCGCTTTAAAATCCTTAACACCTGTACCAAAAAATCCATTCTTAACTGAAAAACCATAGGTTTCTACTTCACTAAAACCCGCTTGGCCTACTTGAGTCAAAATTCCTTTAACATCTTTGGGCAATGAATCTCTCAATGAATAAAGTTGTAATCCAATAGCTTTCTTTTTAGTATTATAAGCAAATGAAGGAGCAATAGCTAAAGCTCCTAGCGCTAAACTAGTGTTGATTAGAAATTCTCTTCTCTGTATCATTTTATTTTGTATAAAATTATTAGACATCACATATTAAAATTGCATTTTTTAACGAGGCTAATTTATCATTATTTTTAGGTATAAATTCTTGAGCAACAAATCCTTTGTATCCCGTTTTTATAATTTCTTTCATAATTGCCGGATAGTTTAGCTCCTGCAGTTCATCTATTTCGTTACGTCCAGGAACTCCAGCCGTATGATAATGAGCTATATACTGATGATTTTCTCTAATAGTTCTAATCACGTCACCTTCATCAATTTGCATGTGGTAGATGTCATAGAGTAATTTAAAATTTTCTGAGTTAAGGCGCTTTGCTAATGCAACGCCCCAAGAAGTTTTATCACAGTGGTAATCTTTATGATCGACTTTACTGTTTAACAATTCCATTACAAGAACCACGTTATACTTTTTGGCAATAGGGAGCAATTTTTGTAGTCCAATAAAACAATTATTCCAGCCCTCTTCATCGGTTTTTCCTCTTCGATTTCCACTGAAACAAATTAGATTTTTATATCCAGCTTTTGCTACAAGCGGAATCATTTCAGAATAATTTTTGATTAAAATATCGTGAAATTTTAAATCATTAAAACCATCCACTAAATTTATTTCGGCTCCATTACACATTGACGAAATGAGATTGTATTTTTTTAACACTGGCCAATCTTGTGGTCCAACCAAATCAATACCAGAAATCCCTATTTTCTTTGCTTCAAGACAGAGCGTATCAATATCAATATCACTAAAACACCATCGAGCAACAGAGTGATTAATATTTCCTATTAATCTTAAATTTAAATTAGCTAAACTCTTTGGCTCAGCCAAAGTAGTAATACGCTCTGGAATCACGATTGCAACCGTTCCAGCTAATATACCTTTGAGTGCTATCCTTCGACTAATATTATCCACTATAATTTACTTATGTTTTATATTTAACTTTTGTTTTTCTTTGAAAAAAACAGCAAAAAGTATGGATACTCCCAAAGCGAAAAGACAAGGAAATATCCATATTTTTTGCCAATTATGTTGACCTTCTTGTAATGAATTATAATCTACAATTAATCCCGCTACATAAAAACCAATGTACATTCCAACACCATAAGTAGCTAATGTGATTAGTCCTTGAGCAGAAGAACGAGACTCTGGACCAGCTTTTTGATCAGTGTAAATTTGTCCAGTTACAAAGAAAAAGTCATAGCAAATTCCGTGCAATGCAATTCCTAAATAAAGCATCCAAATGCCGCTTCCAATATCGCCGTAAGCAAATAATAAATAACGCAATACCCAGGCAAACATGCCAAACAAAAGCATTTGTTTAATACCAAATCGTAAAAAAAATAAAGGCATTAAAAACAAAAAAAACATTTCAGACATTTGACCAATGGTCATTTTTGCCGCTGCTTTTTCCATTCCAGTTTCGTTTAAAAATTGGTTCGCCTGACCGTAGTAAAAAGCTAGAGGAATACAAATTAAAATTGATGCTATAAAAAAGGCTAGATAATTTCTATCTTTCAAAATTTTAAAAGAATCTAATCCTATAGTTTCTGCAAAACTAACCGATTTTCCTTTCTTGAGTGGAGGCGTGCTCGGTAAAAAAAAACTAAATAGACCTAATCCCACTGAAATTATAGCTGAAATTTTAAATGTGATATTTAAACTTTTGGGTGCTGATTCCCAAGACATATATCCTATAATTAAACCTGCAACAATCCATCCTATTGTTCCCCAAACTCGAATTTTCGCAAACTCTTTTTCAGAGTTTGTCATTTGATTTAACGATATAGAATTCACCAATGCTAGAGTTGGCATAAAAAGTATCATATAAATCAACAGTAAAGAATAAAAAGAGTCAAAACTATTTTGGGTTGAAAGTAAATATAAAATTACGGCTCCAGCAAGGTGTAATAAACCTAATATTTTTTGTGCAGCAAAATATTTATCTGCAATCATTCCTACTATGAAAGGTGCAATTATTGCTCCAAGGCATTGCGTCCCATAGGCAAGCCCCGTCTGAGTTCCGGTAGCTGCAATTCCGCCTTTAGTTAAAAATGTTCCCATGGTTACAAACCATATTCCCCAAACAAAAAAATTGAGGAACATCATGAGGGATAATTTTGTTCGAATGATAGTATTCATTTATCAAATAGTATAAAATTTTAGTTGAGTCAGTTTCAAACAGAATAATTTACATACCAGCTTCGCAACCAGTTGTCGTTTTCATTGTATTCCACTCTTTTATCATTACATTTCTAAACCAAACTTTATCACCATGATCTTGCAATGCAATTTTACCTTTTTTAAATTTAGCAAAATTCGACCAAGTTGCAAATTTACTTCCCGCTACTAAATTGTTAAAATTAGCATCCCATAAAACAGTTTCTACAACTTTTACTCCATTAAGCATCATTGTAAGTTTTCCAAATTTGCACACAATATCAACATTATTCCATTCTCCAACAGGTTTTACTGGTTCAGAACTACTTTTAATTAGATCGTATAAATCGCCAGCTCTATGTTTTTCAATTTTTCCATCAGGATGACCATCATTGTCTAATACCTGCATTTCTACACCTGTGTCATACGTATTTTTAAATTTAGAGAGGTCTTCATTAACATAAAAAATAATACCGCTGTTAGCATTTGGAGCTACTTTCCATTCCAGTTTTAAGTGGAAATTTTCGTATTCTGCATCAGTAACAATATCGCCTCCTTGACCATTTTGTGCTGTAGACGGATCAAAATGCAATTCATTATTTTCAACCTTCCAACCAGAGTTAACCGTTTTTTTGCCATACGTATGCCATCCAGTTGTTGATTTACCGTCAAAAATATATTTAAATCCTTTAGGAGCTGCGTCTTGTTGTGCGCTTGCTGCTTGTGTTATTATCATCGCAAATAATGAACAAAAAATGTTTTTAATCATTTTATTTTTTTTATTAATAATTAATTTTATTTATAAAGTAATCGATTTCCAGCCTTCGCGATACTCTCTTTTTACAAATTGATTTACTTCATCAAAATTTGTAATTCTCATACTATCATTGTCCCATAGTAATTTAGCTGACCTTCCAGGATATACATCCTCACCTAATTCATCAATTTTAAGATCGTATCCTCTAATGGCTAAGTTGGCTATTAATAAAGCCTCAGTTAATGGACCAGCAATTTCGAAGGGTGAACTCAATTCTTGTTTTCCGTAGCCGGCGATACAGGCATCAACCCACTGTTTATAATGTCCATCTGCGCCATCAATCACGCGCTTATATTTCTGGGTCACATTTAGATTTTCATTTTTACTGAGAGGTATTAAACGAGGATTTAATCCGTAGGTATCGCACATCATTTTTCCCTTTGTACCGGTAAATAAAGTTCCGCTTCCGCCATCTCCAAAAATCTCTTTATCACCCAATTCTGCTGGCCTTACAGGTTGAATTCCGCCATCCATCCAGTGGACAGCAATATCTCCATTTGTTTTTTCAGTCTTTGGAAATGTTAATGTAACGTGACTTGACGGAGGACAACTTTCTGGAAAATAACCGCGTTGGAATTCATCAACATAAACTGAGCCCACACTGCATTGAACATCTTTTGCATACTTCAAATTTAATACACTGAAAGGGGCTTCAAGCAAATGACAACCCATATCTCCCAATGCACCTGTGCCATAATCCCACCAACCGCGCCAGTTGAATGGCACTAACTTATTCACATATTCTTTGTAAGGAGCTGTTCCTAGCCATAAATCCCAATCTAGTTCATTTGGAACATTGGCTTTATTAATTGACCATGAAATGCCTTGTGGCCAAACCGGTCTATCAGTCCACGCATGCACAGTATGAACATCTCCTATTAAACCCGCTTCATACCATTCTTTCAGAATTCGAGTTCCATCATTGGAGGCACCTTGATTTCCCATTTGGGTTACTACCTTATATTTTTCAGCTGCTTGCGTCATAATGCGAGCTTCATAAATGTCGTGAGCCATAGGTTTTTGAACAAAAACATGTTTTCCTAATTGCATTGCTCCTAGGCATTGTACTGCATGGTTATGATCAGGAGTAGATACAGAAACAGCGTCAAAATTTTTATGTTCTTTGTCTAGCATTTCACGCCAGTCCTTATAATATTTAGCTTTTGGAAATGCTTTTACACTTTCAGCAGCTCTACGGGTATCGACATCACATAGAAAAGAGATATCAGCTCTTCCGCTTTTAGCAAACATTGCAATGTCCGACTTTCCTTTTCCACCCACACCAATACCTGCAATGGATAAGCGATCACTAGGCGCGACGAAACCTCTGCCTAAAACATGTCTAGGAACAATCATAAATGCTGCTGCTGCAATAGCGGTTGTTTTTATAAAATCACGACGGTTATTAATGATCTTATTATCTTCTTCTGTTGGTTTCATTACTTTATAAGTGGTTAGTTAATAGTAATTAAAGGTCAAATTGATGCAATGCAGCAACTAGGTAATCATTTTTATTTTACAGATAAAATATACTTAGCCATCAATTTAGCATCTTCTTTTTTTAAGGTGGAATGAGCTGCCATTGGAATTGAGCCCCAAACACCAGAGCCACCTTTAATAATTTTTGAAGCTAAATAATTTACGCTTTTATCATTTAAAGGATATTTTTTAGCGATATCTAAATAGGAGGGACCAATTAACTTTTTATCAATTTTATGGCATCCAATACAATCCGACTTAGCTACTAATTTCTCCCCGTCCAAAGATTGATAAATTATATTTGATGTTGTACCAATTGCAACATAAGTCACCTCCGATTCATACGCTGTAAAAGAGGTTAATCCTACAAAGACACTTCCAAAAAGCAAAATTTTTATTTTCATTATGTTTTAATTTACATTTTTACAATCCTAAGTTTTTTCTATTTAAAATTTGATTAGTTTCAACCGCAGCAAAATCGTCAAATGCTTTATCTGTAACTTTTATAATATGATTCTTAATAAACTCAGCTCCTTCACGAGCACCAACTTCTTGATTTTTTATACAGCATTCCCATTCTAAAACAGCCCAACCTTTATAGTCATATTGCGCAAGCTTACTGAAAATAGTTTTAAAATCGATTTGTCCATCGCCAAGTGATCTGTATCGTCCCGCACGATTAGCCCAATTTTGATAGCCTCCAAAAGTTCCCTGCTTGCCTGTTGGGTTAAATTCGGCATCTTTTACATGAAAAGCTTTAATTCTTTCATGATAAAAATCTATATATTGAACATAATTTAGTTGTTGTAAAACGAAGTGTGATGGATCATATAAGATGCATGCCCGAGGATGATTGTTGACCGCTTTCAAAAACATTTCATATGTTTCACCGTCAAATAGATCTTCTCCCGGATGAATTTCGTAGCAAAGATCAACGCCATTATCATCAAATTTATTTAAAATAGGAGTCCAGCGTTTAGCTAGTTCTTCAAATCCATCTTCAATTAATCCTGCAGGTCGCTGTGGCCACGGATGAAAATACTGCCATAACAAGGAACCGCTAAAAGTGGCGTGAGCATTTAATCCTAAGTTGTGAGATGCTTTTGCAGCAAACTTCAATTGTTGAACCGCCCATTCTTGTCTTGCTTTGGGATTTCCTCGAACATTCTTTGGCGCAAAGCCATCAAAAAAATCATCATAAGCAGGGTGCACTGCTATTAGTTGACCTTGTAAATGTGTTGATAGTTCAGTAATTTCAAGCCCATATTCTGCAATTTTTCCTTTTAGCTCATCAGCATACGTTTTACTCTCTGCTGCTTTTTGTAAATCAATATATCGAGAATCTAATGTTGGCATTTGTATTCCCTTAAAACCGAGATCAGCAGCCCATTGACAAATTCCATCTAAAGAATTAAATGGAGCTTCATCGCTTATAAGTTGTGCTAAAAACACTGCTGGTCCTTTAATTGTAGTCATATTTTAAGTAAGATAAATAATTTAAAATGCAATAAATTACAAATTAAAAGTAGTCCATTTTTTTTCAGATTTTGAAGAGGCAACTACAGTATCAATGAACGCCATTCCTCGAATGCCATCCTCAACCGTCGGGAAATCTAACATTTCTGGGGTAGGCTTTCTACCATCTAGGGAACAATTGAGTGTTAGTGCAAAATTTCTGTAAATATTTGCAAACGCCTCAATATAACCTTCTGGATGTCCACCTGGCGTTCTACAATTATGAGTTGCAAACGAAGATAAATACGCATAATTACTTCCTGCTCGTAAGATCTGTGTTGGCTCATTAAACCATTTGACTACAAGCGTATTTGGTTCGTGTTGTAACCATTCAATTCCACCTTTTTCTCCGTAAATTCTAATTTTCAATGCATTTTCTTCACCAGCAGCAACTTGCGATGCCATTAAAACGCCCTTCGAACCATTGTCAAATTTTAATAAAACTGCTCCATCATCATCCATTGCCCGTCCTTCAACAATTGTATTTAACTCTGCGCAAACATCGGTAATTTTTGATCCTGTAATATACTCCGCTAAATGTGCAGCATGAGTGCCAATGTCACCCATAACTGAGCTTTTACCTGATTTAGAAGGATCTGTTCTCCAAGCAGCTTGTACATTTCCTTCTTTTTCGGAAAGCGTACTTAGCCAACCTTGAGGATATTCAACCCAAACTTTTCTAATTTTCCCTAATTTTCCCTGATTAAGCATTGCCTTTGCTTGTTTAACCATTGGATAGCCAGAGTAAGTATATGTTAAGCAGAGTATTAATCCCGTTTCTATAACTTTTTGTTGCAACTGTTTTGCTTCTTCTAATGAAAAGGTCATCGGTTTTTCAATTACGACATTAAATCCATATTCCAAAGCCATCATTGCTGGTGCAAAATGAGCAAAATTTGGTGTAACAATAGTTATAAAATCAATTTTAATATCAGATGGCAATGCTGCTTCTGCAACAATCATTTTTTCATAGTTTATATATGATCGAGATTCTGGAAGAAATAAATCTTTAGCTGATAGTAATGCAATTTCAGGATTTGAACTCAGGGCACCACAGGATAATTCAATTAATCCATCCATATTAGCTGCAAGACGGTGAATTGACCCTATAAAAGCATCACGACCGCCACCTATCATTCCCATTCTCAATTTTCTCATACTTTTTAAACTATAGATTTCCTTTTTTTAGTTCTTTTACTGCGTAGTCACAAGCCCGAGCTGTTAAAGCCATATAAGTTAACGATGGGTTTTGACAAGCAGCAGAAGTCATACAAGCGCCGTCAGTAACGAATACATTACTAACTTCATGCATTTGGTTCCATTTGTTTAACACTGACTCTTTCGGGTCGTTGCCCATTCTCGCTGTTCCCATTTCGTGAATTGCCATTCCTGGATAGCAATCATTATCATAAGGTTGGACATTTTTAATACCTGATGCCTCTAACATTTCAGCAGCATCGTTCATCATGTCCTCACGCATTTTTGCCTCATTTTCCTTGTATTCACAATCGATTGCAAGAACAGATTGTCCCCACTTATCTTTTTTGTCATGGTTGATGTACACTTTATTTTCATAATAAGGCAACATTTCACCAAAACCACCCAATCCCATACTCCATGAATCAGCTGGTAACGACATTGTATTTTTAAAATTTTCACCAAAAGCTAATTCAGCAACTTCTTTATGCCATGAACCTCTACTAGCGCCACCTTGATAACCGAAACCTCTAAGATAATCTCTTTTGTCATTTCCCATGTTTTGATACCTTGGAATATAAATCCCGTTGGCTCGCCGTCCATACGTATATTTGTCTTCAAAACCTTCAGCAGAACCTTCAGCGCCAACACGAAAATGATGATCCATAAGATTGTGACCTAACTGTCCGCTAGCATTTCCCAATCCGTTTGGATGTGCTTCAGAAGTGGAGTTTAGTAATATAAAAGTTGAACCTAATGTAGATCCGTTTACAAAAACAATTTTGGCATAAAATTCCATAGTCTCATTAGTCTCTGCATCAATAACCATGACTCCTTTCGCTTTCTTAGTGTCCTTATCGTAAATGATATGATTTACAATAGAGTATGGTCTTACTGTTAACCTATTAGTCGCCATAGCAGCCGGTAAAGTAGAGGACTGCGTGCTGAAATAAGCACCAAAAGGGCAACCTCTACTACATAAGTTTCTATATTGACAACTGCCTCGACCTTTATGAGGAACCGTTAAATTAGCAGTGCGTCCTATTGTAAGGATTCTTGTTTTATTGTAATGTTTTTCTAATCGCTCTTTGACTGATTTTTCAACACAATTTAGATCCATTGGCGGTAAAAATTTTCCATCAGGTAAGAGAGGCCAATTTTCAGCTTGACCACTGATTCCTGCAAATTTTTCAACGTAATCATACCACTTGGTAATATCTTTATATCGAATAGGCCAGTCATTGCCGTATCCATCTTTAGCATTATCTTCAAAATTATGATCACTAAAACGGTAGCTTTGTCTTCCCCACATCAATGATTTTCCACCTACATGAAAACCCCTATACCAGTCAAAACGCTTATCTTCGGTGTATGGACAATCGATATCATTCACCCACCATTTTTCAGTTGCTTCATTGTAAGGATAATCTCGAGTTTGTACAGGATGCGTACTCTTTTGCTCCGTAGTAAGTTTTCCAGCTCGTTCAAATTCCCATGGTGCCTTCATCGCAGAGTCGTAATCTTTGATGTGCTCAATATTCATTCCTCGTTCTAGCATTAGTACTTTTAGTCCTTTTTCTGTAAGCTCCTTTGCTGCCCAGCCACCACTAATTCCTGAACCTATGACAATAGCATCATACGTATTTTCCGCTTTTAAATTGGTATTTATATTCACGTGAAGTATTTTTAATGAAATTGATATCGTTAGTATTTCTGATTTATTTTAATTTGTCGCCCAAGCTTTTTGACCCTTGATGTAAGGAGCTTCTCCATCATATCGGCCAGGAACAGGAAGATATTCTCGAGCTTGCGTACATCCTATTTCAGAGGTGTAGTACCCTAAAATAGTTAGATCCCTAGCAATCAGAAAAAAAGAAGGTGCTTTATTCGTTCCAATTGCATCATCTCTTAAAGAGGACATTAATTGATTTCGCTCCTCTTTTGATATTGACAAATAGTCTTTATTAAACTCCTTAGAACACTTAATTTGCATTTCTTTTAATCCTTCTGCAAAAAGTTTCTGCATATTAGCAGGATAACAATCTCTAATAATCATTGGAATAAACGCGCCTAAACCTGCGGCTTTAGCGCCACCTGAGGAGGCTGTAGTTGGGATAATAGTTTCAGCAAATTCAGATAGAATTTGTTCATCAGAGACAGAAAATGAGACGAAATTTTTCTCTTTTTCAGGTAAAATAAAATTTTCGAATACAACTCCAATAGTAGTTGATGAAATTGCGCTTCCCATTAAAAACGCAACACTTTTAAGTGCTTCTCTTCTATTCATTTGTCTCCCTTTAAAATTAAAAATCAAACATTTAACTATACAATAATAACGAAAAAAAAATTAATTTTATTTTTTTAATGTTAAATCATTGAATAATTCAATAATATTCAAATTTCAATATTATTATTGTGTAATAATTCAACAAATTACTACTTTAACAAAATTAAATTTTCAAAATAGATAGTAAATTACAAATAAATTTTGTGGAAACATCTTTACATTTAGAGATAATGTTTAAAATAAATTACAAATGTGTAAATTGAGAAATAATTTATTCTATTTAAAAAATATAAAAATGTCATAAGATTTTTATTAAAATCGCGAAGTCTTAATCATTATTTGCTTAAATATTTGCATTTAGATTAAACTATTTAATAAATTAAATAATGTGATGTTAATTTTTCAAACAAAAAGATTTTGTTTAAAATATGAAAATATTGAGTTTTATATTACCCGATTAACAAAATTTAAATTTTGAATTGTTTTTATTTTATGCCCAATCTAGACTTTAATTTCAAAAATAATAATGCGGTTTTGTACGCATCGTCAGCTGCTGAGTTTCGATCGCTCATTGGAACATTATATATCGTGCAAAGTTCATCTAGTGAAAACTGTTTTTCACTGATATCATTTAGTTTCCGGTGCATGACATCAACATCTAAAGCTTCATTTTTAAGCCTTCCGCACTGTAATCTCTCTAAAGCTACATTTATAATTTCAACGTCAAAATTGACGTGATGACCCACTAAAATTGCATTATCTATAAAGTGTATAAAAGATTCTATAGCATCAGATTCAGAAGTTTTCTTCATCTTGCTTTCGACCATAAACTCATTCATTAAGCCATTGTCATGAAAAAATTTATACTGTAATAAAGTAACTTCAAAACTATCTCCAATTAAAATACTATCATCCACTACAGCAAATGCACCAAGAGACAAAATCACATCTTTCAGTGGACTCAAGCCAGAGGTTTCAGTTGATAAAATTACGTATCGAGATGATTTTTCACCGAATTTAGAGAGGTAATTTTTCCAAAATTCAGGATGTTCTTTATTAATATATTTTAACCAATCTAACATAATTATGAAAATTGAGTAAGTTTAAATTTACTTTTTATTAATTCTTCCAATTCTCGCATAGGAGCAAGCGCATTTTTCAGTTTTTCACGATCAACTTTAGATAATTCATCTAGATTAATAAATTGTCCTGAACTATCATTCTTTAAACCTTCTACCGTTCTAAATTTTGATAAAATTAAAAATGCTTCAGCACAATTCAAATATATTTCTGCGTGTTTAGTGTCACTTATTGCTAGCTGCTTAAACCTTTGAAATGTGTTATTTATTCCTCTTATTTCAAAATATAGAGCAAATAATCTTGCACCGTCAATTAGTGGTAACAATGCACGAGTTTTGATATCAAATTTATTTTTATTAGCACCTTCATCTTCGACATTGAAATTTTTAAAAAAACTAAGTGGAGAATTTTTTCGTAAAGCATCATTTCCTAAAAAATCATAAAATAATGTATTGTTTTTCGAATTTTTAAAAATAACATTTGTGATAGTATCCTCAATTTTTTGTTCTCCAAAAGCAATTTCATAATCAAAAAATACACTACTAATTTCATTGCTATTTTCACCTGGAGTATTCATCCAGTTATCATATTGTTTTACCCAATCAGTCAACGATTTACACCATAATAAATTACTTCCCAAGTGGCCATTTGGACAAAGATTATAGCCAATTTCTTCTAAAGTGAAAGTCGTTTTTTTAGCTAATTTTATAAAATAATCCTTTACTTCACGATATTTATCTGCCGCTACATCTTCAAAAATTAGAATGCTATCTTGATCTGTTAACAATAATTGTTCTTTTCTTCCTTGACTGCCAATACTTAACCATGCAAAACGAGCAGGAGGTGAGCCAAGATCTAAAATAGACAATTCAACAGATCGCTTAATAATCGCTAAGTTTATTTCACTAGCAATATTGAAAATATGAGAAATGGGAATATTTTTAGTGATCGAAGTTTGAATTAAATCGGTGAGACGATCCCGAATTTGTTTTAACTCTTTAGGAGCCTGACATCGCTTAATTTCTTTAATTAGAACTCCAGGATTGCTGGCTTGCGCAATAATTAAATCATGTTCATTAATAATTCCTTTTATAGTCGATTTATCAGTCCCATCGTGGGTTACACAAAGGTGAGTCGCGTTATGTTTTAACATCAAAAGTTGTGCTTCCGCCAAAGAAATGTTTTCCATCACAGTGATCACTGGCGAAGACATAATTTTATCAACAGTTACAGTTAATGGATAACGACCAGTGGCTATTTTTGAGCGCATATCTGTATCGGTGATAATACCTATTGGTACATCATTGTCACATATAAGTATGCTATTTTTCAAGCTAGCAGTCATAGCTAATGCCGCTTCTTGAACCGTTGTACTACTTGTAGTTTTTAAAGGGGTAATATTGTAAGAAAGTGACTGAAAATATTGCATTTCTGATTGTTGATCAGAATAATAGACGGTATCAGAAATTAATTTACCTGTTAAATTTTCTTTATCTTTTGGATTTCTTGTATTTACAGCAAAACTTTCTAATAAATAATTTAAAACTTCTGAGTTATTGGCAACAAATGGTCGGAAAGTGGCAATTGGAATTGCATAAATTATACTTTCTTCTCTTGCCTTAGCAGTCATCATATAATTGTTTTTAGCAAAAAATGGACGTAAACCAAATAAATCTCCAACAGAACATTTATTGAGTAGAGATTCCTCAGCATCGGCAATTACAGATAAATTTACAACACCAGATGCAACAACGTAAAAGCTATCGTGTAGAATTTCGTTAACTTGAAATAATTCTTTATTTTTTTCGAGATTTAAAACGCGAATACTTGAAGCAATTTCCGATAATTGATCAAAAGTCAAATGATTAAATGGTGGATATCCCTTCAGAAAATCAGCAATATGTTCAGCAATTGTATTCATAGAAAATGGATAAATAAATATCGATTGTAAAAATAACAATTTTAAAAATACAATCACAACGAAACTAAATTATCCCACAGTAAATTATACAAAACTTAAATGTTTCATAAAATAAATAAGGATATTTATGATTAATTCGAAGTTGTTTTATTTTTACTAGATTAACTAAAATATTTAAGATCATGAAATTAATTAATAAAATGCAATTTTCGCTTATTGCTTTATTTATTGTCTCCCTAGCATCAGCACAAGGAAAGCCAAAGAGCACAAAAGAAATGATCAGCGGTAAAATTAATGATGCTACAATTACAGTAAATTATGGTAGCCCATCAGTAAACGGAAGAGAAATTTGGGGAGGATTAGTGCCTTTCAATCAAGTTTGGCGTGCTGGTGCAAATGAAGCAACAACTTTTGAAACTACGAAAGATGTAATGGTCGAAGGATCAAAATTAGCTGCTGGAAAATACTCTTTTTTCTTAATTCCAAATGAAAAAGAATGCATTATTATATTTAACAAAGTTGCAAAGCAATGGGGATCTGGAAAATATGATGAGAAGGAAGATCAATTAAGAGTAAAAGTAAAACAACAAGCTGTAAAAATGCCAACAGAAAAATTGACTTATAAAATTGAAAAAAACAAAATGATATTAAATTGGTCTAATTGGAGCATACCGATATCCATAAAGTAAAATAAAACATATTTTGAAAGAAGCATTACCGAAAGGTGATGCTTTTTCAATTAGAAAGCATACTTAAATATAAAAACAATAGTTTCTATTTTACATAATATAAATTATAGTTCATTTAGTAGTGAGCAATTTTCTAGGTTTTTTAAACTCTATGCAAAGTAATATCTTATGAACTCTTTAAGTTCGACAAAACTAAATGTGTTGTTGGTTCACCATAAACTAAAAGCCGATCGATAAATTGTTGTAAATGAAACTGATCTTTTAAAATTACCTTCATAAAAATATTATGTGTTCCAGTAATCCGATAAATTTCTGCGATTTCAGGAAAAAGATTCAATTTATCACAAAACAAATTTAATTTACCGCTAAATAGTTTAAACATTATAAAGACCTCTAATCCATATCCCAATTTTGTGTTATTTAGTTGAACATTATAGCCTTTAATTATATCTGTATCTTCTAATTTTTGCACTCGTTCCCGTACACTAGATGGTGACAGACCTATTTTTTTGCCAATATCAACAAATGACATTCTAGCATTTTCGTTTAATTTCTCGATTATTTTTAAATCTATTGAATCAACCATATAAAAAGTTTTAAAGCTCTAAAATTACATTTTTAAAATGGAATATTAAACAAAAATCCGTTGATTAAATTTTAATTTGTTTTTGTGTAATACTACTTTTGAGCCATGGATATCACTTTGACGTTACTAATTATTGGAATATTTCTTGGTTTTTTTATTCAAACTATTAGCGGATTTGCCGGTGCTTTAGTAGCACTACCTTTTCTATTAGTTGTTATGCCTTTAAAAGACGCTGTTTGCTACATTTCAATATTTTATTCTATTTCTACACCAATTTATTTCTACAGAGAATGGAAGAATATGAATAAACTACTACTAAAAAAACTAATTATAACCTCCCTAATTGGAATTTTAATAGGTTCTTTTATTTTGCTCTATGGTCAGCCGATAATCTTAAAAAAAGCACTTGGACTATTTATTATCTTGTTCGTAGCTAACAGTCTATTAAATAGTAAAGTTTATCATTTCGGTTCGAAAACAAAATACTTACTAGGACTTTTTGGTGGCTTTTTTTCTGGAGTTTTTTCCACAGGAGGTCCATTGTATGCTATCATAATCAAAAATGAAACAAGTGAAATAAAAGTTTTTAGAGCTACTATGTTTGGAATATTAGGTCTGGTATCAATGATGCGGATTTCCATCTTAGCATTTGAAGGTGCCATTACAACAACAAAATTGTCTAATTCGATCTATGTTTTACCATTTTTCATTTCGGCTTTAATTCTGGGAAAGATGGTTTATTTAAAATTAAATGAGCAATTTTTAAAAAATTTTATATTAATACTTCTTTTTATCTCTGGACTAATGTTACTGATAAAAAATTAAAATTTTACTTAGAGTAAGAATATCACTTTACTATTTTTTAAGCCTAAATATGTTTCATTGCTTCTTTCTCTGATGCTGTAAGTCCGCTTTGCATCATTCCTGCATCTTCATACATTTTATTAGGTAAACTTTTAGATTCAATTATGCCCATAATTGCTGGATGTACATAATAGGATCTGCAAACTGTTGGCGTATTACCAAGTTCGTCAGCTGCTATACGAATCAAAGCAATTACTAAATTTACTTTTTTTAGTTTTACCAATTGCTTCAATTGCATATGGATAAAGTTCAACTGCTAATCTACTGGCAACCCAAGTTCTAAAGTCCTTACTACTAAAATTTTCACCCATATTTGTTCGAATGTAATCATTGACATCCTCGCTATCAATTGCATGAAAGTTTCCTTCCGCACCTTTATATCTAAAAATTTCAAAACCTGGCAATTCAGCTGATTTTTAAATTAATTTTGCCAGTTGGACATCATCAATTTCTACGTGTCGCATTTGGTTACTTTTTCCTTTATATTCAAAAGTTACTTGATTATTTTTAAAAGTCATGTGCTTTCTTCTTAAAGTTGTCAAGCCAAAAGTTCCATTTTGATTAGCGTATTGTTTATTTCCAATTTTGATCCCAGTTTCATCTAAAAACAAAACGATTAATACTAATACTTTATCCTTATTCCAATCCTTAGTGGAAATATCAGCAATGATTTTCTTTCTAAATTTGGTCAATGCTGTACCAAAATCATTCATTTTGGCAAACTTCTCTTCTTGTCTTGCTTTTTCAAATTCAGAGTGATAGATATATTGTTTTCTCTCTTTAGCATCTCTGCCAATAGCTTGTATATGTACTTCCTTTTTTTACTTTAGTATTAGTATTAGTATTAGGTAAAATGGTTTATTTAAAATTAAATAAGGAGTTTTTGAAAAAAATTATTTTGACACTGCTTTTTATCTCTGGTTTATTACTGGTAATAAAAATTAGAGTGCCAATAAGACGTATTTACTAAAACTTAAATTCATTTAAGTTTTAGTAAGATTATAAATAATTTACCTTTGCAAAAAATTAAAAATTATTATTAGATGACTGATCCCGAAATGGAAGTTACAGAAATGTCCAAATCAAAATATATTAAATTAATTCTGATATTAGGATCTTTGACCGCTTTAGGACCGTTTTCTATTGATATGTATTTACCTGGTTTTGCTGGAATTGCTAGGGATTTAAATACCTCAGTTGCTAATGTTTCTATGACCTTATCCAGTTATTTTATTGGAATATCGGCAGGTCAATTACTTTACGGACCCTTGTTAGACCGTTTTGGACGAAAGAAACCACTATTTATAGGATTGCTGGTTTACATCTTTGCTTCTTTAGGTTGCATTTTTGTACAGGATATTGACATCTTTATTGGTTTACGTTTTATTCAAGCTGTAGGAAGTTGTGCGGCTACAGTAGCTTCAATAGCTATGGTTAGAGATTTATTTCCAGTTAAAGATATTCCTAAAGTTTTTTCGATGTTGATGTTAGTAGTTGGTCTATCGCCTATGCTAGCTCCCACAATTGGAGGTTATGTGACGGCTGATTATGGATGGCACACGGTATTTTTTATATTGATGTATATGGGTATAGTTATTCTTATCGCTTCTCAAATTGTACTCCCTAACTCCTATTTACCAGATACTTCAATATCATTGAAACCCAAGCCCATAATCAACAATTTTCTAAACATTATAAAGGAGCCACAATTTTATACGTATGCATTTGCCGGGGCAATAGCATTTTCAGGATTGTTTACTTATGTTGCAGCCTCACCTATTCTATTTATGGATATTTTTAAAGTAGATGCTAAAACTTATGGTTGGATTTTTGCTTTTATGTCTTTAAGTTTTATCGGTGCCAGCCAGTTAAATTCATTATTACTAAAAAAGTTTACAAGTGAGCAAATGATTTTTGGCGCGCTAATTTCGCAAGCATTTGTTAGCATATTGTTTTTGATATTAGCGATTAACAACTATTTGGGATTATATGAAACAATAGGTATGTTATTTTTATTTTTAGCTTGTTTAGGAATTTCAAATCCTAATACAGCTGGTCTAACACTCGCTCCATTTTCGAGAAATGCCGGAAGTGCTTCCGCTTTGATGGGTGCTATTCAATTAGGATTAGGAGCATTCGCTTCCTTTGCGGTTGGTATTTTTGTCCAAAATTCTGTTTTACCCATGGTGATTATAATGACCACTTCTACGTTGTTGGCATTAATTATATTAATTGTAGGCAAAAAAAGAATTAAAGCAGCTGTTTTAATTAATAGATAAAAAGCTGCCAATTCAATTTTAAATATGTTTCATTACTTCTTTTTCTGATGCTGTAAGTCCGCTTTGCATCATTCCTACATCTTCATATATTTTATTAGGTAAACTTTTAGATTCAATTTTGCCCATAATTGCTGGATGCACATAATAGGATCTGCAAACTGTTGGCGTATTACCAAGTTCTTCAGCGACCATACGAATCAAAGTATTACTAAATTTACTTTTTTTAGTTTTACCAATTGCTTCAATTGCATATGGATAAAGTTCAACTGCTAATCTACTGGCAACCCAAGTTCTAAAATCCTTACTACTAAAATTTTCATCCATATTTGTTCGAATGTAATCATTGACATCTTCGCTATCAATTGAATGAAAGTTTCCATCCGCACCTTTATATCTAAAAATTTCAAAACCTGGTAACTCAGCTGATTTTTTAATTAATTTTGCCAGTTGGACATCATCAATTTCTACGTGTCGCATTTGGTTACTTTTTCCTTTATATTCAAAAGTTACCTGATTATTTTCAAAAGTCATGTGCTTTCTTCTTAAAGTTGTCAAGCCAAAAGTTCCATTTTGATTAGCGTATTGTTTATTTCCAATTCTGATCCCAGTTTCATCTAAAAACAAAACGATTAATGCTAATACTTTATCCTTATTCCAGTCCTTTGTGGAAATATCAGCAATGATTTTCTTTCTGAATTTGGTCAATGCTTTACCAAAATCTTTCATTTTGGCAAACTTCTCTTCTTGTCTTGCTTTTTCAAATTCAGAGTGATAGATATATTGCTTTCTCCCTTTAGCATCTCTACCAATAGCTTGTATATGTCCATCATCCCATTTACATATATAAACATCATTCCACATAGGCGGAATGATCAGTCGGCGAAATCTACTTAGTAGTATGGTGTCAGTAATTTTGTTTCCTTCTTCATCAAAGTATTGGTAGCCCTTACCTCTCTTCCGCTTATGAATTGACATTGCTTCATCATCAACATGTTTGATCTCTTGCTTAGTCTCTTTTTTATTCATTTCAATTAAAATTTATTGAATGGAAAGATAATACTGAAATTTAACAATCAGTTTTAAAATTTTTATCTTTAATTACAAAATTAGATTTAACACAAGCAATCATTAATAATTCACATTCACACCAAAACCTATTCCCATATCACTATCATAATGCGTAGTAATTCCGAAATTCTTACCTACAATATACTTAAAACCGCCCATGTATTCCTTATCAGTATTCACCATAAACGAGGCTCTCAATCTTGGAGAAACTGGAATATCTTCTCGCATCAATTGCAATCTTACATTTCCATCATGATATATTTCTGTTTGAAAAATAACTAACATTGGCAACGTGTACGCAAATCCCAAACTAGCTTGAATCCGCTTATCTTTTGTACTTCTTTGTCCAAATAAATTTTCTTCTATTTCTTTACTTTCTAATTTTCTATATCTGACGTCAAAACCTACAAAAGGCATAAACCATTGATTTTTTCCGACATATCTTCCAATATGTGTTTCAGATTCATAGCCGTGGTCATCGCTATATCCCAAACGCCATTCGGTTCCAAAACTCCATCTAGCATTTTGAAACATTGCTTGGCCATCATTTCCATTGGTAGCAAAATCATTTTCAGCCATAAAATGCAACTGATTGCTTTCGGCTTGCAGTTTCTTGTAGGCTGCCACTTTGTTTGGTAAAAAGGGATTAGGTTTTGAATCCTCGTAACTAAATACTCGGTTCATTCCAGCCATCATATGATACAAAACATGACAATGAAAAAACCAGTCTCCGTCTGCATTCGCAGCAAATTCGATTACGTCGGTTTCCATTGGCATAATATCTAATACATTTTTAAGCGGAGAGTACTCCCCTTGCCCATTCAATACTCTAAAATCGTGACCGTGCAAATGCATTGGATGACGCATCATAGAATTATTAGTCAAAGTGATGCGAACAATTTCTCCTTTTTTAATTAATATCTTATCAACCTCTGAAAGAACTTTATTATCCATGCTCCAAACGTAACGATTCATGTTTCCGTTTAATTCAAATTTAATTTCACGAATAGGAGCATCTTTTGGTAATGTAGTTACAGTTGGTGATTTCAACATTGAATAATTCAAAGTCACAATATCTGAATTCATATTATGACTTGAATGATCCATTTGCATACCGCTCATTTTCATTTTATCACCATCCATCTTCATACTACCATCATCCATTTTCATTTTCCCGTCATTCATTTTCATAGCATTGCCAGATATTTCTGGATACATGACAGTATTCATATCCATTTTCTGTAAAGACATATCCATTCCCATATCGTTCATTGAACCGTCTATGTTCATCATGCCGTTCATCATTTTCATACCTTCAAAGTATTTTAATTTTGGCATTGGACTAACCAATTGCTTAATTCCCGAACCAATATAAATGGAAGCTGATTTACTTCTATCCTCTGGAGTGACTAAAAATTCATATGAAGTATTGTCTGCTGGAATGATCACAACAACATCGTAGGTTTCTGAAACGCCAATAATTAATCGGTCTACGTCAATAGGTTCTACATCATTCCCATCATTGGCTACTACCGTAATTTTTCCTCCCGCATAATTCAACCAAAAATAAGATGATGCACCACCGTTAGAAATTCGCAATCGTACTTTATCGCCCGCTTTAAATTGCGATAATTGATTTTCATTCGTTCCGTTGATAAGAAAATTTTCGTAATAAATATCACTAACATCCATGGCTAGCATTCGTTTCCACTCGTTGTTAATTTTAGTTTTGAAATGTCCCGCTTTTATCGCTTCAGCATAGCTTTGCGTTGTACCCTTTTTAATTGCAAACCAATCGGAAGCGTTGTGCAGCATTCGATGTACGTTTTTAGGATTTAAATCAGTCCACTCGCTCAAAATTATGGGAACTTGAGGCAAATCGTCAATCCCTTTTCTAAAGGTTGGATCATTTATTTTCTTTTTTAAAATTAGTGAGCCATACATCCCAATTTGCTCTTGTAAGCCAGAATGCGAATGATACCAATGAGTTCCACTTTGAATTATTGGAAAACGATACGTAAATGTTTCGCCGGGCGCGATAGGCATTTGTGTAAGAAAAGGAACACCGTCATATTGATTAGGCAACATTAATCCGTGCCAGTGTAATGAAGTTCCCTCTTTCAGTTTATTATGAACGACAATTTCAGCAATATCGCCTTCTGTAAAAGTCAAGGTTGGCATAGGAATTTGTCCGTTTACAGCAATTGCTCGTTTATCTTTTCCAGAAAAATTTACAACTGTATCGGTTACTGTTAAGTCATATTTTACTACGTTTTGCGCGTTCAAGGCACAAAAACTAAATATAGCTGCAAAGACAACTATTACTTTATTATTTATCATTTTCTAATCTTTTTATCATCATTTTCATTTCCTCAATTTCTTTTTTTTGAGCCTTAATGATATCATCAGCCAGTTTTCTAACCTCTGGATCTTTTATATCTGCTCGTTCACTTGTTAATATTGCAATAGAATGGTGGGGAATCATTGCTTTCATCCATAAAACATCCCCAACGATTGGACTTTGAGTTCGAACAAGAAACAAAGCCGAACTAAATAGAATAAAACTACCAACGACTATTGCTATATTTTTTTTCTTATTCGTATACATTCTCAACATCACTAATAACATTATTACTGCCATTGTTGCTATTCCTAAACATGTCATATAAAATCTTGTAAGACTAAAATATACATGGTCAATCGCATAAGTGTTTAAATACATCGTAACATACATTGCAAGAAAGGACAGCCCTAACATTGAAACGAATTTTGAGTACGTATTGTGCTTTTTGTGTTTCTCTAAATTTTCCATCTTACTATATTCTTAAAGTTAAATACTAATTAATCTATTCGAATAGATCAACTTAATAAATTGATAATCAAATCATTATTTCCATTTTCAATCTTTTGTTGTAATTTGCTCCAATTCCATTCCACATTTCGGACACTTATCGCCTTTACTTCCAATAACTTCTGGATGCATTGGACAAGAATATGATTTGTTATTATCCATCATTTTATGATCGTTACTCATTATCGTTGAATCATGTTTCATCATTGTTGAATCATTCATCATGTGTGATTCTTTATTACTATTGTCTTTGCTAATTTGCTGTTTACAAGAAGTTATAATTAAAAACAAACCTAATAGTAAACTAAAATTTAAAATTTTCATTTTGTAGAGTTTTAATTAGCTGCTAAAGACGTTTATCTGCATCTAAACATTGTTGTTTATTTATTAAAAATTATTTCATAATTCACTTCCTAATTTTTTAAATTAAAAAAAGTATAATACAAATTCAAATAGACTCCATTTGATGCATTGCGATTCATTGAACTAATTAATTCTCTTCGGTAAGCCAAATCTAAACGTGCTTGACTATTAAAAATAAATTGAATAACTGGAACTGCATCTAAATACGATTTACCATTTTCATTGATAGTTTGGCCTACAAATTCTAACATTAAGTTAATATTTGTTTGTTTCAAACTAGTATATTTTTTTGGATACATTAATTTTCCAAAAGACAACGTATAATTAGTGGCTGTGCTTCCAAAATTGTCAGGAAAAGCATGATTTGAAGTATTGTCGAATACCTTCTCAAAACTTACTGTAGAACTGATTGCCAACTTTTTGATCAGTTTTGTAGCAACAATACCAGTTTCAAAACCGGTATTGTTACCCATAATTTCAATTTGTTCTTGAATTACATTAGAATTGTTAAAGCTGTACCTACCAAAAGCAGCCATTCGGAAATGACTATTGATATCATCCTCAGAATAAAAGCGATACTTGGCATAAATGCTCCCGCCTTCTGCTTCTAAATTATCGTTCTTGTTACTGGCAAAAGCTGATGCTCTTAACATCAAGTTTCTGTTGAGTCCATAAGTTACTTCAGGCATAATACTATAAATAGATCCTGATGTCATTTCGCTTTGAAAAGCAGACTGTAACACATTTATTGCTAAAGAATTAGCAGGAACATTACTTGCAGGATCTGTTACCAAAAATAATTCCTGACTCGTTCCTTTTTGAAAAATAAAAACGATAACTAGTACTAGAAATTTCTTCATTATTTTACAATTTTAATATGGAAATCCTTTTCATTGTTCATGGCATACGTTGTGCTGCTCTTGTAAGACTTAGATAGTTTTTTAAACTCTTTATCAGTTACGTAACCTTTATCTAAAACCTGTACTTGAACTTCCTTGTTCTTACTTTCTTTACCGTCTACAACAACGAAAGAGTTTTTCTTTAAAGTTTCAGCATCCACTGTTACAATTAAAGAACCAATAAAAAAACCTGCTTTTTCCACTTTTTCTTTGAATATCGCAGGCGATAGTGAATTATTATCTGCTAATGAAACAATGAAAGTATTTGAATTCAAGTCGATTTCGACATCCTTCACTTCTGGCATTGATTTTAATTGCTTGTTAATAGCGTTTGAACACATGGAGCACGTTAATCCAGTTGCTACAATCTCTGCTTTTGAAATTTGTGCATTACTTACCGCCGAAAATAGTACCATTAAAACTATTAAAGCGCTGTATTTTATATTTACTATTTTCATTTTATTTATTTATTAAATTTATTATTTCTTGATCTGTTGGGTTTTTCATTATTAATATTCCTTCGCTATCAAATAGGAATTTTGAAGGCAACTCTTCTACTCCAAAAACTACTGCTGCGTTAGCATCAAATCCTTTTGGATCAATTAATTGCAAAAAATTTATCTTGTCTTTTTCAATCGCTTTTTTCCATTTAGCAGCGTCTGTATCAATCGAAATTCCAATAATTTCTATTTTACTTGAATCTAAATCTTTATGCATTTGCACTAGCTTTTTATTCCCCACTCTGCATGGTCCGCACCAAGAAGCCCAAAAATCAATTAATACATACTTACCCTTAAATTCGTTTATGTTAACTTTTTTATCTTTATTGCTTTGCAATTCAATTGATGGAATTGTGTTTCCAATTTTTATTTGTGCAAATGAAGTAACACTAAAAGCTACTAATAAAAAGACGATTAGTTTTGTCCTGATATACATTATAAATATTGTTTTTTTTTAAAACAAAGTCCAAATTTTTACAACTGGACTTTGCTAAAGTTATTTAATTGTTTCTACCGTTTTACCGCAAGTCATCATCATCGAACCGTAATATGGATTCTTAACTGCATTTTCTTTGCTCAACCAGTTTGCACCTTTTCCTTTATTTGCCATTGGACAAAACTGATAGTAAACTGGGTTTTCTGTTTTTGAAACCTTGATTAATTCATACATATTTTTTGACAAATTGATAAAACGTTCTCTTTGGTGTTCAATTTCTTTAGTGTCAGCAATGTGTTTCGCATCTTCCTTTAAATTGGTGAAAACTTTCATCCACACCATATGCACATCCATTTCCAATTTATCCATTTGTACCGCTTCTAAATTAGTTAGTAGCGTTTTAGATTTTTCAGCAGCCATTGCTCCGTCTGTACTTACTAATGCATCCTTTACTGCGAAATAATTATCGAAAACTGACGAAAGTTGGTTCATTTCTTTCATTGCTGTATTTGTCATATCCATGTGATTTGCGTGATTTGCGTGATTTTCATAATTCATCGTAGATGCAGTTGCTTTTACTGCAATTTTACTTTCTCTATCATATTGACAACAACCTGGTAATTCATTATAAACATTTTCTGGCGCAAGGAAAGTATCGCTATCGTATCCTGCTAAAGCAATGCGTTTTAAAACTTCGTCTTGAGTTGTTTTTTTAGAATCATAAGTTATCGAAGCCATTTTGCTGTCTTTATTCCAATCAACAGAAGCAACGTTTTTTAGATTACCTGCTTTTTCTATTGTTTTTTCGCACATGCCACAGTTACCGTAAATCTTTACGTTTTCAGTTACTGAATTTTTTATTTGTGCGCTAGAGATTGTAAAGGTTAACAACATCGTTGCTGCAACCATTACATTTGAAATTGAATATTTCATAGTGTAGGGATTTGTGTCAAAAGAGAATTTTCTTTTGAAAGTGATTTAATTAAAATTTTGAATTGTGAACAACAGTAAAATAATTAAGAACGCAAATACGTTACTTGATTAATCTAAAAATTGAAGCTAGTGTACTGCAGATGCAGTGAAGTAGCCATAAGTATGGCTGTCAAGAAATAAAATTAGCCTATTTTAGGAATAAGCCATAATGAAGTGTATCCAGATGACACGAAAGTTTTTGAACTGTAAAACTTTTGTTTTTCTTTAGGAAAATTAAAGAAAGTGTAACCAAATTCATTTTGGCTAAACAAAGCTAAGCTTACTTGTACAGAAGTTGTTGTACAATTTGAATGTCCGCATTGACCGTCGCAACCGCTATTTTTATCAGCAGCATGACTTTCTTCAGAACATCCTTTATGCTCTTGTTTTGAGGTTGTTTCCATTTTACAACATTCTTTTTCTGACTGAGTTCCACACGCATAAGTCAAACTTGGCAGTAAGAACAAGCCAAGAGTTAGAATTACAAAATATATGTGCAACTTTTTAATCATGTGCCAAAGGTAAGAAGTAATTTGTTTTATAGGTTTAATTTTAACTTTCTGTTGGGTTTAGTTAAACAGCATCATTTTATAAAATTAAAGATTTAAAAATAGCCATTGCACTACTCTATCAAGTTTTTGCAATGGCCTACTGCGAAAGATTGTTGCTTTAACAAAAAGTTTTTATTCTTTTAAAAATTTAAAGGTTTTACCGCTTTCTAATTTTAAGAAATATAATCCGTTGTTTAAACCTTGAACATTAATTAGGTAGCAGTTTCTACAATAGAAGTTATATTCAGGTAAATAATAAATATGTTAAGAAGAGTATTGATTAATTACATCAAAAAGCTTTCTAGAATCAATTTCCTCAATTTCTTCTAAGTTAAAATCATATCTAGATCCATCATTTTTATAAATTGTTATAACCTGATTCTCTAATTCTGTTCTCTTCACATTATCAAATGATATTGATTTTCCAAAAAATGTTTTAATCCGGATAAAAATTCCTTTTTTATTATATTGTACATAATTCTTGAACCAAAACATTCTTGAGAAAAATACCGCTTGCGATACATGTCCAATTGCACTAATTCCTTTATTTATTTTTGGGTTTTGAAATTCAATTATTTCAAAAAAACCAAAAATGATACAGAATAAGGATAGTAATACTAATGATATAAAAAACCAATTGTATTGTAAATTGTCAAATTTAATTCTTTTCATTTTTTAAGGATTTATAAAAATTGCTAATTATGCGGTACTTAAGAGGAACGAATTTTGTGCTTTTTTGGTTTTATTAGTCTTATGAATTGTTGTCAATGCTATTCATTAGAAATTAATTTAAAATTATTTAATAATACTTTTGTCTGTTCAATGTCAAAATATTTATTCTTAATAACTTTAATTTTATATTTCAAGGGCAAATATATTCCCCATTTAGAAAAGTCTAAAAGAGTAGGGTTTGCCTGTAAAAGAGTTGAAATATGAGTATCAATATCTATTAAAGGATAGAATATATGCTTCCATTTAGTAATCAAATCTTCTGCTGAAACTTCAATATCAAACGAACTAGTACTCTCGTCAATCCTGTTTTTAATCGCAGCAATATTTAAAAGCAATTGTAAAGTCCTGTTAATTCGTGTTCCAGTAAATGTGAATAGTTGGAAGTGTTTTTCTGATGTCAATAAAGGTCTTTCAGATTGTAAATCCTTAATTTTGAATACTAAAAAATCTTCTCGCATATTTGCTATTTCATCAAAACTAGGCTCATCAAGAAAATCATATTCTATTTTAGAATATAATATTTCAAACATTTTCTCTCTAATTTTCTGATGAATAGCTGCACCTCCACCAAAAAACATTGGCTTTTTACCATCTTTTGCTGATATGACCTCAATTTTCTTAGCTTTGTAGTCAACGAACTTTATCTTCCATATTTTTGCAGATAGCAATATGTTTTCATCCTCAATAATTTGAGGTGAAAAAGGTATTTGACCTATTGTATTGCCAGCATTTACAACTTTAAAGTTTTCTTCAGTTTTGAATACGCTATAAAATTCCCGACTATTAACAATTTTCTCGCCTTCAACGCCTATAATAACTTCGAGTTCAAGTTTTTCTAGAAAATCAATTTCAATCAAATATTGAAGTATTTCTTCAATTTCTGATCGTTCAATCAAATTGAATGCAGCATTTTCTTTCAGTTGTTTTATTAATTCAGTGAGAATTATTCCGGAACGTCCTTTAGTAATTGATAAAGCCTGATGTACCAAAATATCATAAGGCTTTTCATTTTTTTCTGGAGGCTCTATAAAACCTTCTTTATACAAAAGCCAGCAAGCAATAGATTGAAGTAAACTCCATTTATTTGTTGCATAAAGAAATAAATTACTACTTTCTCCGTCTTTTCTACCACTTCTTCCAACTCTCTGAATTAAAGAAGCAATACTATGCGTAGCATCGATTTGGACAACTTCATCAACAGAACCTATATCTATTCCAAGTTCCAGTGTTGATGTACAAGAAATACAAAAGTTATTTCTTTTGTTATTTTTTGCAAAGTATTCTACATATTCTCTTACTTCCCTGTCAACGGAGGAATGATGCGAAAAATAATTAGGATGTCCTTTTACTCTTTCAGATATCTTTTTAAGTTTTACAGCTACTTCTTCAACTCGCCCTCTGCTATTTGGAAAAATTAAAACTTTGTTATCTTTTGTTTCTAAATATAAGTCCTTCAAAAGTTCTAAAGGTAATTCTTCATTTTTACTTTTAAAAAAACGAAATACAGTATTGATTTCTTTCGCTGTTCTATCTATTAGGATTTTTGTTTTTTCTACATTTCCAGTAAACTCTTTTACTTCAATAAATTTATTTTCTTCACTCATTGTGGCAGAAAGACCAACAATACTAAAAGAACTGGAATTTACTTTTTGAAGTCTGCTTAATATGGATTTTAGTTGAGTTCCTCTATCTGTTCCGATAAATGAATGGATTTCATCAATAACTACATACTTTAAATTGGAAAACAACTGTTTGACATTGTAAGGTTTGTTCACAAACATTGCTTCCAATGATTCAGGTGTGATTAGTATAATTCCGCTTGGTTGTTTTATTAATCTTTCTTTCAAAGTTTTGTTAGCTTCTCCGTGCCACTTGGTAACGGTTACATCAAGATTTTTGCAAAGTTCTTCAACACGATAAAACTGATCATTTATAAGAGCAATTAATGGTGAAATATAAAGAACTTGAACACCTGTATCATTGAAGTTTACTTTTGAAAGTATAGGCAAAAATGCTGCTTCTGTTTTACCAGATGCAGTTCTTGAAGCCAAAATAAAATTTTCATCTGAACTCAAAATTCTGGAAATAGCAGCATTTTGAATTGGTCGCAACTGTTCCCAACCCTTATCACGAATAAATTTTCGTATTGGTTCTGAAAGTAAATCAAATGACATTATAATTCTTCTATGCTATCTAATGAAAATTCTTCAGGTCTTTCATCAGAAACTTCAAGTTCTCCAAATAACATGTTTTTATCAATAGTTGGGTTTTGTCGAATAATGTTTAGGATATTTAAGAAGTCCCTAATTACTTCTCTCGGAGTTAAAAATTCTGAAGCACCAGGTTTATTGAATAGTTCCTCCATAAATTGCTGAATTTCATAATCAGAAATTTGTATTTCAGTTTTGTAGTTGTAATCAAAGATTGCTTTTAATTTCTGAAGTAATACAAATATTTCGTTATTATTTAGAGGTAATAATTTCAGAACAGGCTGCGCGAAGTCTCTAATTTGAGCTGTTTCAAATTTATTGGTTGCAAGTCTTGTTTTCAGAGCATCATAACTGAAAAGCCCTCTACGTTGATTTTCCAAGAACTCTTTTGTTCCAGCAAAATTGAAGAATATGTTAGAAACCTTTCCTTGAAAACAATCATTGTAAATAGCTAGAATCTTTTCATAGTTTTTTTCTCTCATTACAGAAGTCGAAATCTTATATAGATTTATAGCTTCGTCAAGATTTATCATAAAACCACTATAACCCATACTTACAAAAAGTTTACAGAAGTTTTTAAGCATATCATAGTAATTTAGGTCATTAATTACCTCTCTAACGCCTAAATCCTGCCTTGCTTCGGTTTTTGTTCTATATTCGCCTTTGAGCCATTTTAATGCATTTCTTCTTAGTTGTTCATCTCCTTTAATGTAACCTTCGTAATATTTCATTACAACTGTTCCAAAGTCGAAACCACCAACGTCAGTAATTTCATTTATGGTTTTCATTATATTGTTCTGAATGAGATTCAAGTATTGCTCATTTCGAATATCAGCTAACGAGATATTATTTTCATCTGCTGTTTTTGTAATAATTTGTTCAATCCATTTTTCCAACAAAGTAGGCAAAGCTCCACCTTCGGGTTTTGTCTGAATGGAAACATTATCCATTATTGCAGAATAAAGTGCAACACCTTTTCCATCATTTGAATACAAACGGTTATCAGGTGTGAAATCTGCATTAGCTACTACAAACTTTTGTTTTAAAGCAACTGTATTGAGCAAGTGAAGCATAAACGATTTACCTGAACCGAAGTCTCCAATCCAGAATTTCACCATACTATGGCCATTTTTCACATCCTCTAAAGCAGATACGACTGCATTTATTTCTTCTGAACGACCAACGGTTATATGTTGAATACCAATCTTTGGAACTACACCACCAATAAGTGAATTGATTATTGAAGTGGCTTCTTTTGGTTTTATGTTATCTATCATTTTGTTGAAATTTTTTGGAAATACTCTGGAATTATTGAATAGTAATCGTCTTCCTCTTCGATTAAGACATCATCTAAAACTTCATAACAGGTTTCATTGACACTTTCGATTACTTGATTTTTAAAGACACCTTTTGATTTTGCAAATTCTTCAATTTCACTTTGAAGAATTGAAAAATTATTTTTATAAAACAGTTCTAAAATAGAAATTTGGATTTGATTAAGTGATAATTTAGGTAAAAATGGTGATTGATGAGATTCATCATTTTTCTGAATTATTTCAATCATTATTTCTTCACTATTTATTTCTTGATTTTGAATCGTGTCATTTTCATCTTCAAAGTCATCACGTAAATATTCATTAAGAAGTTCGACCGTTCCGGAATGTTGTGCTTGAACTTCCTTAATTGTGGTTCTGTCTAGTTGTATTTTTTTTCGTTTTACTTCGTACACTTTCACAACAGCTTTGAGTGCCTTATCTAAATTCTTATCACTTATAAATTCGTTAACAATTTGTTCAAAATCTTGAATTTGCTCATTAGTTTTAAAAAGACCTTTCTGGATTGTCTTTGTTAGTTGCTTGTTGTCAAAGGTTACAGATTTTATATCGTGGTGTAAATAATGAATATAAAGTGTCAATGATGAAACTTTATCATGCTTTGCAATAAATTTTGATGCTTCAAAAAATATATTTTCAATAGAGGGATTCTTTTTATTAAGTTTTCCAAGTTCGATAATTGACTCTACAAATTCCTTTGGATTAATTTTATAATTCGTTGTCAGTTCTTCAAATTTTAATTTCCATCTACTTGTAGTTTGTGAATTAAGCTCAATTTCAGTTGCTTCGTCAGGGTGAATAATTTTAGAAATCAGTGTCGACAATAACTCTGAAACCTTTAAAGTTATTTTTGATTCAACTTCTGTTTTGGCTTCCTCGTTTGTGTGATAAATATCTGTATTTAGTTTCCGTTTGTGTCCATAAAATTCTCGAACTGCGTTCTCACAATATTTGAAAATAATTGAGTAAAATTCATTTGTGGTTGATTCAATACAATATTTATAATTCTGACTTCCATTTCTATATCTAAAGTGTTTCCTTGCAATTACATCTGCAATAAATAAAAATTCCTTTTCAATTGTAGTTCCATCTGATTTGTATTTTGATTTTAACTCTTGTATTACATCAACGTAGAGTTTTAAAACTTCAAGGCAACAAAATTCAATACTACAGAAATTATTACTTGGATAATTAATCTTGTTTAAAAGTATTACTTGTTCTTCACTGAGATTTAATTTGGATTTGTATTTACTACCTAACCTCCAGTAGTCATAATCGTAATCTGAGTTGTAATTTTGATAGCTAAACCTATCCTCTGTTCTAAGTCTTAAGACATCATCACTATATCCGCCTAATTCCATTTTATCGATTAAAAATGAAATACAATAAGATTTGGTTTTGGGATAAAATTCTCCTAAAATTTTCAGTTGACTCTCTAATTTTGATATACTTTTATGATCATCATATTCATTTAGCAAGTCAAACAATAAAATGAAAGCATAATTCATATTCCCTTCTAAATCAAAATATGTACCATTTAAAAAGTTGATTTTAAAAATGCAATAAAATTTCTCTTGTTCATCAGAAGTACTGTTTAGTTCAGAATATGAATAAACGTAACGGTGTGACCAGTAAGGCACGCCACTACTGTATTTTTTCAAATGGTTGTTCGAGTTAATGTTATAAGTTTGGTCTGTTACATCAATTATTGAGTCATCGTTATAACTACTAGTTCCGTTACTTGTCGTCACAGCAATCTTAATATTTTTGACAAGGTTTTGAACTAATTCATCGTGAATTTCTTTTTCTGATTTCTGTCTGATTTTCAAATTTGTGTAAATAGCCTCTTGTCGTGTTGGCTTTTTGTTGCCTTTAACAACAATAATTATTAAAATTATTACTCCAATTATAATTAATGCTGTCATTCGTTTTAAATCTTAGTTGTCAATGTAAAGAAATTGTTGGTGCTGAGGAAAAAGCAAATTTGCTTTAACCTACAGATATTATTATTAACTTTTTATTTTATTTTTTGTGTCCATAATGTAATCGAAACTTTTTTCATCAGAGCCATAAATCGAATACAAAATCAAATATATGCTTAATTCTTTATTTAATCAATTAAATAATTAATCTTTTTCTTTCAATTTAAAATATCTAAAACAAAAAAACCATTGTAAAACTTCTTCAAACTTCACAATGGTTTTTCATTTATAAAACAGAAAATAATCTATTTCATTTTTTGTCTTTTAACCGGTTTTTCGGTTGGTTCGTTTTTTTTTTGTAACAAATAATTAGCCAACAGCTTTTCGATCAGTTCATCTTTTGTTAAGTGATGGAAAACGGTTTTTATTTTTGTTTTCAATTCCGCGTCCACTTCGTGGTTGGGTTTGGTTTTGAATATTTGTTTCGCCCATAAAAGGGTATTGTTTTCTTCGATGCTTAGTGAACTCGGTTTTTTAAATTCAGTGAATTTAATTCCTAATTCTTTTTCGAAATCGGCAATTTCATCTACTTCTTCCGGTTGCAATACGGTTAAGGAAAGTCCCTTTGCTCCTGCTCTTGCTGTTCTTCCGCTACGGTGAACATAAGCTTCATAAGCATCTGGTAAATGGTAATTAACCACATACGAAATTTCCTTTACGTCAATTCCTCTTGCCGCAAGATCTGTAGCCACTAATATATTGATATGACCTTCACGGAATTGCTCCATGATACGATCTCTAATTCCTTGTGATAAACTTCCGTGCAAGGCGCCTGATGAAAAACGATTGATTGCTAAATTTTTAGCTAGTTTATTGACAGCAGCTTTAGTTTTACAAAAGATAATTCCACGTTCGCCTTCTTTTGAATTTAGGAAATGCATTAAAACATCAAGTTTTTCAATAGGATCTACTACAATATATTCGTGATCAATTCCTTGATTTCCTACTGTTTCCATGTTAGCATTTACCTGAACCACGTTTTTATTTAAGTAATTCTGAACCAGTTGCTTGATGGTTCCCGGCATAGTTGCTGAGAACAAAAAGGTTTTGTGCTCTTTAGGTAATTCGGCTACGATTTCGTCAAGGCTTTCTTTTAAGATAGAAACCATTTCATCTGCTTCATCCAGCACTAGAAACTTAGTTTCTTTAAGATTGATTGCTTTACGCTGAATTAAATCAATTAAACGTCCTGGCGTTGCTACTACTATGTGCGTTGGCGCTGATAAACGTTCAATTTGTGGTTTGATTGGAATTCCTCCGCAAGTTGCTGCGATAGAAACTTCAGGCAAGAAAGTCGCAAAAGACTCTAAATTCTTAAATATTTGTTGGCCTAATTCTCTTGTTGGCGCTAAGATAACCGCTTGAACGAGTGTCGAATTAGTATCTATTAATTGTAAAATAGGCAATCCAAAAGCAGCTGTTTTACCAGTTCCTGTTTTAGCTAATCCAACAAAATCAGTTGTGTTAGCTAACAATAACGGTATTGTTTTTTGCTGAATTTCTGTCGGAGTAACAATATTCAAATCAGAAAGTGCATTCAATATTGGTTTAGAAATTCCTAAATCAGCGAATTGTTTTGACATTTTTTTGGATTTTATAATTTGGAAAAAATAGTTATTTGTAATCGTGAACGCTAGCCCCAATAGTAGCGGCATCCTGTTGTGGCGGTGTTCGCCACAATAGATATAGCGAATAGTGGGAAACAGCTCCTGAAAAAAGAATTAATCTTCATCAGGTTCGTTCATGATTTTCTCACGGTATTTTTTACCTGTTAGTAATACTAGTTTCAATTTATAATCGTCCACTAGCCATTCACGGTAATTTTTACTGCATTGACTCAAGCATTTTGAATAACGCTTGATGCGGCAATCAATATCGTCCTCTAACAATTTACCTAAACCTTTTGCTTCCTGCAAAGTTTCTGTATTATCAACACACATCGCGGCATGTTGCTCTAATGATTTATCTAAAACTTCCTTAGAACGTAAATTTTGCTTGATAATTAATTTGTGTTCTTCATCGACATCAAAAGTTACGATGGCAGTTTTACTGAATTTTTCACGTAATTCAGGAGGCATACTGTATTTAAAATACAATTCAATCTCCGTATCATCACGTAAATTCTCTAAATAAAACTCAGGAGATTTAAAAATATGTTGCCAGTTTACAGGCTCACTCCACAATCCAAATCGTGCTGCATTATTTCCTAAATCGATCACATTGAAGGTATCTTTATTAGGTAATTTACGAGAACCACGACCTATCATTTGGTAATACAAGGTCAATGATTTAGTAGCCCTATTTAAAATAATAGTCTCAACTGTAGGTTCATCAAAACCTGTGGTTAAAATCCCAACAGATGTCAAAATAGCATCTGGAGTGTGCTTGAACCAATGCAAAATTTCTTTACGTTCCTCAGTACTACTGGTGTTATCTAAGTGACGAATTTCGTAACCGGCTTCCCTAAATGTTTCATATACATATAAAGAAGTATTGATTCCGTTATTAAAAATCAAGGTTTTTTTTCCAATAGATTTCTCAGTGTAGGCATGCAATAATTTTTCTTGCATAGCCATATTGGTATATAAATCATCTGAAGATTTTACGGTATAATCTCCGTTGATTCCCACTTTTAAGGATGTCAAGCCAACGTCATAACTGTAAGTAATGGCTTTTGCCAAAAATCCTTTATCAATTAACGAACTGATAGTGTCTCCCACTATTAATTCATCGTAGCTTTCATGCATTGGTAGTTTTATATTCGAGCTTAGAGGTGTCGCTGTAACTCCTAATATAAATGCATTTTTAAAAGAGCTTAGTAATTTTCTAAAGGAGTTGTAATGCGCCTCATCTATAATTACTAAACCTATATTATCCAAATGCAATTTTTCATCATTGATTCGGTTTTTTAAAGTTTCCACCATTGCCACAAAACAAGAGTAGTCGTTTTGATCTGGCAGTTCTTTCACTTTACTGTTGATGATTTTGTTTTTTACATCAAAACCCTTCAACATTTTTGAAGTTTGTTTACAAAGTTCGATTCGGTGTGTTAAAACCACCACTTTCTTATCATGCTTAGATAAATAACGGCGAACTATTTCAGAGAATACAACAGTTTTCCCACCGCCTGTAGGCAATTGATATAATAAGTGATGTTGACGAGGTCCATTATCGATACGTTCAAAAATGGCATCTATGTCTCCTTTTTGGTAGGCATAAAGTTCTTTTTTGTCTTCGATTTCAATTTCTAAGGTGTTTTGCGACATTTCTTGCTATTGGATTTTTGCAAAAATACGCCTAAAAAACAGTTTATCTATTACTTTTAATTAAAAATATGAGGGAATATTTAATTAATATTGATCTATGTATCAAATATTCAATGGTGCTTACCATTAATTTTTTTATTTTAAAAATAAAATTTTACGTTACTGCATTTGCGAAATTTAAAAATATCCGACATCAATCTAGTATTCAAATCGCTCGATAACCGCATTAAATTCAGGTTCGTTAAACCATTTTTGAGAAATAGATTGATTGTGAATTGCAATTATCCTAGCTTTGAAATCCGTGAGTATTCCATTTGCTATTAAATATACTACTGCTTGCTCAAAAGAATTGAACATACTTTTGTAGAATAATTCGTGTTTTATCACATTTTCAGCTGAAAATGTTTGAGCAATTTCAATATTGTATAACATAACATCGGCAATTAAAAAAGGATCCACTCCAAGAATTATAAAATGCTTAATGTATTTCTGAGCAACTGAACGTCTCATTTTTGGTTTGCTCCTTCGCCCTGACTTTTTAAGGGGATAATATTCCTGTGAAATTTTGAGTTTACATTCTTGCAAAAGTGTTTCTTCTTTTGGGTTAAAAACAAAATTATAATAGACTTTTACAGGACTAAATTTTTCGTACAATTCTATGATTTGCTCTTCAAGCTGTTCTTTATTTAATTCAGCTAAATATTTTTTTAAATCGCGCTTGCTCATTATCAAAGTTTAAGAATACAAAAGTAAATTAGTTTAGGAATCAATACACTTAAAATCAATGTTAATCCTTATTTTTGCTGACTAAAACTAAATTTAATCTAAATGCTCAAGATATTTAAAATTACCGCAATTGTAGAGGGAATTTCTGCTTTATTATTATTTTTCTTTGCTATGCCTATGAAATATATTTTTAATGATCCTTATTATGTTAAACACATTGGTATGGCTCATGGAGTATTATTTACATTATATATTGTGCTTGCCACAATTTTATATTTTAAAGAAAAATGGGACTTTAAAAAATATTTCATTATTTGCATCGCATCAATTCCTCCTTTTGGCACTTTTTATATAGAAAGAAAATATCTTAAAAATGTATAATTATTTAGAGAAATTTTTTCATCTATTCTATCCAATATTTAGGAAATGGGGATTAGGAAGTAGTCTCGCTTCCCATTTAAGTTTGATGTTAAATAGTATTATGCTATGTCTTTTAGCGTATGCAATTTATGTAATATTCAGACTTATTTTGGTTACCATCATGGTTCTAATTGCGCAAAAAACAAAAACAAAATTTGATGATTTATTAGTTACTAATAAAACGGCAAAGTACATAGCACATCTTATTCCTTTTTTATTGATCTATAAATCTGTTCCTATAATTCTGGATCGGTATGAATATTGGGAGGGTCTATTTGGAAAATTTGTTGGTATTTATATCGTCGTTTTAATTTTATGGATCGTTCGTACTATTTTTAATGCTTTACGCGACTATTTGAAGTTGAAGCCTCGTTATAGTGATAAACCTATTGACAGTTTTATTCAGGTTATAATGATTGTTTTATGGGCTTTTGGGATTGCTGTTATCATATCAAAATTATTTGAGATCAATCAAAAAGAGCTTTTAACTATTTTAGGAGCTGTTTCAGCAGTGATAATTTTAATTTTTAGAGATACTATTTTAGGATTCGTGTCAAGCGTTCAAGTATCCATAAATGATATGATTCGCATAGGCGATTGGATAACTATGGATCGTTTTGGAGCTGATGGTGATGTTATTGAAATTAATCTTGCCACCGTAAAAGTTCGTAATTTTGATAATACAACAACTACTATTCCTACTTATAGTTTGAGTTCTGATTCTTTCCAAAACTGGCGCGGAATGCTTAATTCAGATGGACGACGAATTAAAAGACATCTATTAATTAAAACAAGTACAATTCGTTTTTTAGAGGACGCAGAGTTGGAAAATTTAAAAAAAATTCAATTGTTAACCAGTTTTATTGATACAAGAAAAATTGAAATAAGCAAATTTAACTCTGAAAATAAAATTGATAAAAGCTTACCTATTAATGGTCGACATATGACAAATTTAGGTCTGTTTAGAAAATATATTACTGAATATTTACTCCATCATCCCGCATTAAATCAAGATATGTTGATGATTTGTCGTCAATTACAATCTACCGCGCATGGTGTTCCACTTGAAGTTTATGCTTTTTCAAGTGACAAGCGATTTGAAAATTACGAGTATATCATGTCAGACATATTTGATCATATTATAGCATCGGTTAGCTATTTCGATCTTGAAATTTTTGAAACGGCAACTGAGCAGTATGAAAAAGCAAAATAAAGGCACTAATAAAACTTAATTTTAAACGAATCATTAATTGATTTTCTTTTCATATTTAAATAGTTTAATTTTAATTTGTATGACAGAAACTGTTTTTTCACAAGTTTAAATTTTGATTTCTTTTAAACAGTGGTAAATTCAAAACTTATTCAACAATTCATTTTTTGACTTAAAATCATAATGTTTTGTTTATATAAGTGATTTTTGCATGATTCTTATCTCATTTTTTTTAATTTTAAAGAAAAAAAAAATGAACACACGCGACACTTTTCTTTCACAACTCAGAGGACAGGCAATTGGCTCAATATCTTCTGAGTCTTCAATCGAAGAATCTTTTCAAAATGAAACGCTTCGACCAATCTTAAAATTACAAAATGATCTTTTTATTGCATCTTTTAAGAATTATATAGAAAGAAACAAAGTAGAATTCCAATCAAAAACCATCGAGGCAAAACTAGCTGTGATTGATAATGCCGTGCAGAAAGATGCTAAATTTAGCAGTATGGTAAAGGGAATTATAATAGGTTTATTCACATTAGAAGAATATGCGGTGTATTCCCAAAATTCTTCAAATATCAATAAGAGAATAATGAGTATGTTATTAGAGCGATTAAAAAGTCAAGTGCAACTTTTTGATTAAACAATTATGTTTCTCAAGGTAATTTAAAATATATTTTTTCTTTAAACAGGAAAAATATATTTTTTTGACCTTTTTTATTTTCTGCTAGCTCTATTTGTAGATCATGAGGTCTCCCTTTTACTTTATCTTCATTTCAATTTATAGACTATAAATATCTTTTTTTTAAAAAAGCATATCTTCTTTAGCGCAATTATATCATTTATTCATATTTTATATTTGTTTATCATTTATATCGTAATAATTATATTCAATGATATAATTGTGTTTTATTCCTAATTATTTTCATTATAATTGTTAAAATTAAATATATGAAGGAAGAGTATTTTAAATGGCATTCTCCAAATTTAGGCAGAGAAATTGAAATGCTTGTTTTTGGATATTCTGGTTATCCCATAATTCTATTTCCCACTTCAATGGGATCCTATCATGAGAATAAAGATATGGGGCTTATAGAATCAGCAAGATGGTATGTTGAACAAGGTCTTATTCAAATCTTTTGTCCTGATAGTGTAGATAAAGACAGTTTTTATAACAAGCAAATTCATCCAATACATCGCATGGAAAATCATGTTCGTTATGATAAACTAATTTGTCATGAAATTGTTGAAAGAGTAAAAAACAATACTACAGCAGGAAAAGTAGCCGTTGCTGGTTGCAGTTTTGGTGGTTATCATGCAGCTAACTTTGCATTTAGACATCCTGGCTATGTAAGTCATTTATTTTCTATGAGTGGCGCTTTTACTATCAAAAATTTTATGGATGGTTTTCATAATGACGATGTGTTTTATAACAGTCCCGAAGATTATTTATATGGATTAAACGATCATGAATTGTGGAACATGGATATTGTATTAGGAACTTCAAATTGGGATATTTGCTTAGATGCCAACTTAAAAATGAGTAAAGTGTTAAGCGATAAAAATGTTCATCATTGGTTAGACATTCGCCAGGATCAAAAACATGATTGGCCAGTTTGGAAAGAAATGTTTCCGCATTATCTATCAAGAATTAAATTTTATTAAAAACATAAACTTAAAAAGATGAAAAAAATAGGAATTTTATTTGGTATGGAAGATACATTCCCTCAGGCATTTATAGATAGAGTTAACTCAAAAAATGAAAAAGGAATTATTGCCGAAGCCGTTTCAATTGACAAAGTGGTGCAAAACAAGGACGGCGAATATGCAGTGATCATTGATAGAATTTCACAAGACGTTCCCTTTTATCGTGCTTATTTAAAAAATGCAGCATTGACTGGGACAAATGTTATCAATAATCCGTTTTGGTGGAGTGCAGATGACAAGTTTTTTAATAATGCACTCGCTGATACTTTAGGAGTTCCGTTGCCCAATACTGTGATTTTACCTTCCGCTGAGCATCCTACAGACACAACTGGAAAATCTTTTAGAAATTTAAAATATCCAATGGATTGGGAAGGCATCTTTGATTATATAGGATTTCCTGCTTACATGAAACCTTATGCCGGTGGTGGTTGGAAAAATGTTTACCGACTCGAAAACAAAGAAGAGTTTTGGGAAAAACACCAAGAAACAGGACAATTAGTAATGATGTTACAAGAAGAAATTGTATTTACCGAGTATTTCAGGGTATATTGTTTAGGCGGAAAAGCGGTGCGTATTATGCAATATGAACCAAGAAATCCACACCATTTGCGTTACGTTATTGATGGCCCTGCTACAGATAAAAAATTATTGGCAACAGTAAAGGATTATACATTGCGTTTGTGCAAAGGCTTAGGATACGACTTTAATACTGTAGAATTTGCGGTGCGTGAAGGAATTCCTTATGCAATTGATTTTGGAAATCCAGCACCTGATGCAGAATTAACTTCGGTTGGTGCTGAAAATTTTGAATGGGTGGTGGAAGAGGCCGCTAAAATGGCTATTGCTGCTGCAAAAAAGCAAAAAGCCGGAAAAATGAATTTGACTTGGGGAACTTTTATAAAAGAAGCTGCTGCAGGAAAATAATCTGGAATAACTTTCTCAATGCCCTAGTCTCGCTTATCCCGATATTACGCGAAAAATCTTTTTTAATTGTTTTGCATTTGCCTATAAAACGAATTATAAACAATAGAAGAAAATAGCAACGGAAAGCGGTAAAAAGTTCCTAAAAAAAATATGCTAATGAAGAAACTACCAATATTTACACTAGGTGTAGAGGAAGAATATCAAATTATTGATCCTGAATCTAGAGATTTGCGCTCGCATTTATCAAAAATTGTTGATGGTGCAAAAATAATTTTAAATGAGCAAGTAAAGGCTGAAATGCACCAATCAGTGGTAGAAGTAGGTACTAATATTTGCAATAATGTAAATGATGCTCGCAATGAAATACGGTTTTTACGATCTAAAATTGTTGAACTAGCTGATAAGCAAGATTTAATTGTTGGTGGTGCTGGAACACATCCTTTTTCTAAATGGCAGGATCAGCCCATTACTGACGATCCGCGTTACCATGATATTGTGAACGAATTACAAGATGCTGCACGTTCAAATTTAATTTTTGGGATGCATTGTCATGTTGGGATTGAAAACAGGGAAATAGGTTTGCAATTGATGAATCAAGCTACTTATTTTTTGCCTCATATTTTTGCACTTTCAACTAATTCGCCATTTTGGGAAGGACGACAAACGGGATATAAATCGTTTAGAACAAAGGTTTTTGATAAATTTCCTAGAACGGGTTTACCTGAATATTTCGACTCCGTTGGAGCGTATCAAAACTTTTTAGACACGTTAGTTAAAACTAATTGTATAGATAACCCTAAAAAAATATGGTGGGATTTGCGTTTACATCCCTTTTTTAATACGATTGAATTTAGGATTTGTGATATGTGCTTAACAGTTGATGAAACTATTTGTATTGTAGCAATTATTCAAGCAATTGTAGCTAAACTTTATAAACTAAATATGAATAACACCAGCTTTAATGTTTACAGAATTGCGCTGGTTAAAGAGAATAAATTTCGTGCCGCTCGTTACGGAATTGACAATAATATGATCGATTTTGGTTTGCAAAAAGAAGTTGAAACTAAGATTTTGATTCTAGAACTACTTGATTTTATTGATGATGTGGTGGATGAATTAGGAAGTCGCGATGAAATTAATTTTGTGCATGAAATTTTAAAAAATGGGACTGGTGCTGATAAGCAGTTAACAGTATTTAATGAAACAGGGTGTCTTTCAAGCGTTGTCGATTTTATAACAGGAGAATTCACAAAGGGATTGTAAATAATATTTTATCTTTACATCTCGCTTATAAATAAATGTTTATGATAAATAAAATATTAAAAGTTGCCTTGCTAGATATGTACAACGGCGAACCTAACCAAGGAATGCGTTGCATTATTGATGTAGTGAATCGCTTTAGTCCAGTGGTAAGTTTTCAAATATTTGATATTCGTAGTAAATGTGAATTTCCTACTATTGAAAAATTTGATATTTATATTTCTACAGGAGGTCCAGGAAATCCATTAATAGGAGATGGTAATTGGGATACAAAATATTATGAATTTATCGACTCATTAACCAAGTGGAATAATGAAAATGCAATTAAAAAGCATGTACTTTTTATTTGTCATTCTTTTCAAATGGCTTGTTTGCATTTTGGATTAGCAACGGTTACTAAAAGAAATGATACAAGCTTTGGGGTTATGACTATTCACAAAACTAAAGAAGGTGAAACTGATTCATTATTTGAAGGCCTATCCGATCCTTTTTACGGAATTGATTCTCGAGATTACCAAGTCGTACAACCCAAATTAAGCGTTTTTACTAAAAAAGGAGCAAAAATTATTTCATTAGAAAAAATTAGAGATCATGTTCAATATGAAAGAGCGATAATGGCTGTTCGATTTACAGACTATTTCGTTGGTACACAATTTCATCCCGAAGCTGATCCCATAAGTTTTGTTGCTCATTTGCGAAACAAAGTAGCTAAAGAGAAAATAAAAAATATGAAAGGCGAAAAGAAGTTTCGAGATATGTTAGAAGATTTAATGGACGATGATAAAATCTACAAAACTAATGAGACTTTGATTCCGAATTTTCTTCGTACTGCTATAAATGATTTGATGAAAACAAAAAAAATGTTATCTAATTAGTTAATAATTAAGTTTATGATTTCAAAGTATCGGGAGTTATTTAATGCTCAATTCAGTGACAAAAAATACCAAGATTTCAAAAATGATATCGCTTCTGATTTTAATTATTTACCCACTTTTAGAGTAGCTGAAACCCCATTTTTTATCTCTAAAAATTTAAAACAACAATTGATTGAAGGATGTCAAGAAGTTATCACTTTTATTAAACAAGAAGAATTCAAAACACTTACTGACAAATCATTAGAACTTAATCATAAAGTTCCAAATGAAGATAAACACACTACTTTCTTAGCCATCGATTTTGGAATATGTATAGAAAATGGCGAAATTGTGCCTAAATTAATTGAGGTTCAGGGATTTCCTTCTTTGTATAATTATCAAGCTAATTTGTACGAGAAATTCAAAAATCAATATCCCTTTCTTGAAGAGTTAACTCCTTTTTTTGATGGAATAGACAATCATAAATATCAAGAAATTTTAAAAGAAGTGATTTGTAATTCACATCCCAATGAAAATGTGATTTTGCTTGAAATTGAGCCAGAGAAGCAAAATACAAAAATTGATTTTTATTATTGCAATAGAGATATTGGAATCCCAATTATATGTGTTACTGATCTGATTAAAAAGGATAAACAGCTTTTTTACCGGAACAGTAAAGGCATAGAAATTCTTGTAAAGCGAATCTATAATCGAGTTATTTTTGACGAACTTAATTTGCGAAATGATTTAAAATTAAACTTTCATTTTACTGATGATTTAGATGTAGAATGGGCTGGTCATCCCAACTGGTTTTTTAGGATAAGTAAATTTATTTTACCTTATTTAAAAGGTAAATATTTTATAGGAACAACATTGTTAAGCGAATTAAAAGAAATTCCCAAGGATTTGGAAAATTATGTTTTAAAACCTTTGTTTTCATTTTCAGGAACTGGCGTAATTTTCCATCTAAAAAAGGAAGATCTTGAAAACGTTATTGAAAAAGAACTTTACATACTTCAAAAAAAGGTAAATTATATCCCAATTGTTCAATCTCTTGATGGAAAAGTTAAAGCAGAAGTGCGAGTACTTTGCGTTTGGAAAAAAGAAGATGAATCTCCCACTCTACTCTGTAATTTGGTGAGATTGAGTCGTGGTGAAATGATAGGTGTAAAATTTAATAAAGACAAGGACTGGGTTGGAGGAACTTTAGGCCTATTTGAAAGCGAAAGACTTGCAGAAATTAATTTGTGAAAAATAAAAATAAATTCTGTTTCTTGATCAAATCTAATTTAAATTTTTATAGTTATTCCCCTCCAAAAACGACCATGATGCGTTATAGAAACTGGCTTATATTTTTGATTTGCATCTACTTGAATATATGGAATGCCATTAATTTTAGCTATTTTAGTTTCTAAAGTAATTGTACTAACTAAATTAAAATTTTTGTTTTCAGTTACTGCAATGGTATAAATCAAATCCTTAGTGATTTCTGTTTGAGTAAAATAGACAAAGCCCTCGCAGAACACAATCCCCTTAAATTCACTTTCATATTTACATTCTAATTTTAAAGGAAAATAACCTCTTTTTCCAGTTTCTCGATTGTAAATTTTATAAGCAGCTTCCTTTCGTGTCCATAAATTCCAAACTATAATTTCAGGATTTGGTGCATTTTCAATGAGTAATCGCTCACTTGGAGTAAATATTTTATCTAAGAATCCTTGACGTTGCCAATTACTTTCTATTTTGGCTAGAGCCAAATCGACAATGTCATTTCCTATCATTTTACTTTAAATAGATTTAACTTTTCTCCGCTAATTTAGTTTTTATTATATCCATAGCAGCGGCAACATTAATCATACGCTCCATTGACTCATTATCTATTACAATGCTATATTTTTCCTCAATGTCTAAAATAACATCTACTAAATTTGCCGAATTAATTTTTAAATCATTAATGAAATCAGTAGTTTCTGTTAATGTTTCTAATGCAGATTGATCTAGAACATAAGGTCTTATAATTTCCTTTAATTGCTCAATAATTTGTTCGTTATTCATTTTTATTATTCTTTTTACTAAAGTTTTTATCTATAAAAAAGCACTGCCATTTCATCAAAATTTATTGAGTTATCTCAACTAAATTGATTGATACTATTTATGATTATATTTTTTAAATATTACACAACCATTTACATCGCCAAAACCAAAACTAGCTTTAGCTAAAATTTGGATATCTTTTTGCACATATTTCTTCGGAATTTTTGACTCATCAATGATACTACTAATTTCTGGATGTATATCATCACAATTAATATTTGGGAAAATAAATCCATGATGCAATTGCAAAATAGAGGAGACGCTTTCAATACTTCCTGCGCCAGACAAGCAGTGACCTACCATTGATTTTAGAGAATTTATATATGGGAAATCTTTCCCTTTTAATCCTAACGCTTCACTCCAATTTTGAATTTCTAAACTATCCTTTGAAGTTGCAGTTAAATGACCGTTTATTGCATCAATATCATTTGCATTAATTCCAGCATTGGCAATAGCAGCAGTTATACATTTCTGCACGGCAACTGGATTTGGAGCAGTCATAGTTCCAAGTCCACGTTGCCCACCAGAATTTATGTTTCCTCCTAAAATCTCTGCATAAATCCTAGCACCACGAGCTAAAGCGGTTTCTAAATCTTCAATTAGTAATGCTCCTGCGCCACTACCCGGAACAAATCCTGATGCAGTTGCGCTCATAGGTCTCGAGCCTTGCTCCGGCGAATCATTATATTTAAAAGTGCAAACACGCATAGCATCAAATCCACCCCAAATATATGGCCCAGAATCGCTAGTACTTCCTGCTAAGATTCGTTTGGCTTGTCCTGATTTTATCCTATCATAAGCCATCATAATACTTTCTGTTCCAGTAGTACATGCAGATGAATTCGTTGTTACTTGGTTTCCTAAACCTAATTTTCCGCCTAAATAAGCACTTACACCACTATTCATTGTTTGCGCTACGGCTGTACTTCCTAGACGTCGCGTTTGAAAATCATCAATTTTATAAATGCTTTCGCGAAACTTGTCTATTCCCGAAGTTCCTGTTCCAAATATGGTCCCGCTTTCCCAATCTGGATTTTGATTATTTTCAACTGTTAAACCCGCATCAATCCAAGCATCGATTCCTGCAATTACTCCATATAAAATCCCCGATGAATTAAAATTACGAAGTTCTAATTCTGAAAAGTATTTTAATGATAATTCCTCTGAAATATTGGGTTTACCTGATATTTGACAAGAAAATTTAAGTCTCTCGAGTTCTAAATCATGTATAATTCCAGAAATACCATTTTTGATGGCATGAGTAAACGAGTCTAATCCAACTCCATTTGGGGCAACAACTCCAAGACCTGTTATTACTACTCTTCTATTCATAATATGATTTTAATAGACTACAAATTTTAATTTCTTTTAATTATGAAAATAGGATACAATATAAATCGTTATTCATCTCTTAATTACCTTATCATTCCTGCAATTATCCCGCTACAAACTGTCTCGCCTTTTTGATTTTTCATGTAAACTTTACATTTTAATTTTCCAAATCGAAAATAAATTTTTTCAGAAAAAACACTTACTTTTTCATTTGGGAAAACTGGTTTTAAAAAATCTATTTCATTGGAAGTTAGTGCTATTGATGAATTTTTATTAAATGAATTATTTAATAAAAAAACACCTAAACAGACTACACCTATTTGAGCCATTGTTTCTGTTAAAATAACACCAGGAGTAATAGGATTGTCCTTGAAATGACCTTTGTAAAAATCATGATTCTCACAATATGTATAGCTACCCTCTACTCCATTTTCATTAATTTGGATGATTTCATCAACAAATAAAAATGGTTTTGAATACGGTAATTTTGATATAATTTCTTCAGAGGTCATCAATACTTTATTTATAAATTAAAAAAGATCATTTACAAAAGTTAAATAAACGATATTACAATTATCAGTTTTAAAATTGTAATAAAACTCTTTGTGCTGAAAATCCTGGACCAAAACTCAGCATTAGACCTTTACTTCCCTTTGCGGGATTATTATCCATTATTCGCTCTAAAACGTATAAGACTGTAGCGCTTGACATATTTCCATATAATCGCAATACTTCCTTAGTATCAAATATATTTTTTCCTAAATCAGAAAATAAATTTTCTACAGTTTGCACAATTTTTTTACCACCAGGATGAAAAATTAAATGATCTACGTCCTCAATTTTCAACTGATTTTTTTCTAAAAAAGGATGAATAATATCAGGAAAATGAGAGGCAATAGTCTCAGGAACTTCTATATCGAGAACCATTTGTAAACCTGAGTTTGTCAATTTAAAACCCATCATGTGAATATTGTCATAAAAATGATACATTTCTTCAGCTAAAATTTCAGGTCCTTCATCCGCCTCATGCGATGAAAGTAAGACGCAAGCTGCACCATCACCAAAAATTGCTGCACTTACTATATTTGCCATTGAAAAATCATCCAACTGAAATGTCGCAGTAGGACTTTCAATCGCTACTACTGCGGCACGTTTCCCGGGATTAGCCTGCAGAAAATTTTTCGCATAAATAATTCCAGAAATTCCCGCAGCACAACCCATTTCTGTTACAGGAAGTCTTACAATATCTTGGCGTAATTTTAATTTATTGATTAAGTAAGCATCCAATGACGGAATCATGATTCCAGTACAACTAACTGTAATTATATAGTCCAAGTCATCTGGATTCCAGTTTGCTTTTTCTAGTGCTTTTTTCAAAACTTGTTCTCCAAGATCAATTACTTCGCGAACATAAATATCATTTCTTTCTTCAAAAGAAGTTTTAGTAAAAACCTCTATTGGATCCATTATTGAATACCGTTTATCAACTGCAGCACCTTCAAAAATTTTTTTTACTTTCCTGATAAAACGTTCGTCCTGTCCTTCTAACCAAGCGTCTAAAAAAGGAATAATCTCCTCAGTTGCTCTTGAATATTTAGGTAACTGTTTAGCTACTGTTTTAATTTTTACGCTCATATTTTTGAAATTATCCATTGGTATCTAAAGGCCCATTTCCAATGAATTTTATAATTATTATTTAATCTTTTAGAAAATTCGACTAATTCTTCTTTTTTAAAACCTCTCAAAATTGAAGTTAATCCATCTTGACGTGACATATCATTCAGCTGAAAAACAAAGCATAACCCTTGAAATAAACGGTAAGCAACAGCACTTCGATGTAAATCATTAATAACAATTCCCATAGTAGCATTTGAATAAAACACTTTCAATAGATGGTTAATTTGTTCATCCTTAAAATGATGTAAAGTCAATGTGCACAATACAATATCGTATTTTAATTCTTGAAATGATTCACAAAAAATATCTTGACATAAATAAGAGATATTGAGATATTTTTGCGAAAGCTGTTTGGCATGAGATATTGTAAAATTATTAGCATCTATACCAATCAACTTGAATTTTAAGTTTTTTCCTAAAGCATATTCAGCTATTGTTCGCAGCATGTCACCATTGCCACAACCTACATCTACTATAGTAATTTCTTTATCTCTATTTTTAGATTGAAGTAATTCTTTTACTCCTTGTAGTGTTAACTTATTGCCTCCTAGAAGTTGATTGATCTTTGCAATTTTATCTAGAGCATCTCTAAGGACTTCTCCTTCCATATCAAAATCGTCCATTATTTCAGGATCGTCAGTTCTATATTTAGTATTCAATACCATTTAATAATTAAGGGTTATTGGTTTTCCGTGAGTTTTTTTAATTATTAATGGCAGCAATAATGGAAAAGCGATTAATATACGCATTAGTATCGAAGATAGTTTCGGTTTTTGTAATATACTTGACAGCAAACGTCCCATTTTTAAACGAAGTTCAAAATTAAAATTCCATTGTTCAATATACTTATTTTCTAATTCATTTCTTGTTTTAATTTGGTCATTATAATATTGAATTACTAATTCAGAGACAATTTTAGCACTGTGAATAGCCATTGCCATTCCATTTCCGCACAAGGGATGAATTAAACCAGCAGTGTCACCAATCATCAAAATGTGATTTTCTACCGCTTGTTTTTTTTCGAATGAGACTTGGCTTATCGTTAATGGCTTTTGAAAAAGCAGTTTAGAATGTGAAAAAACTGATTTTAAGTGTGGATTTTTAAAAACTACATTCTCCTGATAATCATCAATATTCTTATATTTTTTAAAAGTTTTATAATCAGCGAGGTAACAAATATTTATAGTATCATTTTCTACTTTAGAAACGCCGCAATAGCCACCCTTAAAATTATGTAAACCAACTAAATCTTTTGGGAAATTTCCAGAATAATGCGCTTTTACTGCTAACCAGTGAGATTGTTTCTGCATAAAAGTACGTGATAATTGTTGATCAATATTAGATCTTTTCCCAAAGGCTCCGATTACAATTTTTGAATCGTGAACATTATTATTAGATGTGGTTATGGTAAATATATCGTTTTTAAATATTATAGATTCGACGGTATCTTTAATTATTGTGCAGCCGTTTTCTACTGCCTTTTTAAATAAATATTGATCTAATGTGTAACGACTTATTCCAAAACCGCCTAGCGGTAAGGTGCTTTCAATAATTTTACCTGATACTGTAGAGAATTCCATGTCTGTGATTGCAGTAGGATGCAGATCAGAAATTTTTAAATCTAAAAATGATAGATAAGGAAGGACTTCATTAGAAATATATTCACCACAAACTTTATGTTTAGGGTACTCGTTTTTTTCTATTAGAACAATCTTTAATCCCATTTTTGATAAATGTATAGCGGTCGTCAATCCCGCTAAACCGCCACCTACTATAATTACAGATTTCTTAGTCATTGTGGTAAATTTAATAATTAAGTTTAACAATGACTTTCAAAATTGAATAAATTTTTTGTAAAATTTTTGTAGTAAAAATATAAATTGTTAGTTTTGTTTGAAGTATGGAAAATTTTATCAAACAGAACACATTGTTATTATTACCAATTTTTTTATTGGTGATTTATTTTTGTGCTGGAGTTTTTTATAATCCTGCTTATGTCATCTATATCAAACCATTGATTATTCCGTCGTTCCTTGTTTACGCTGTAAAAAGTAACATAACAAATTTATCAAAAAATTATTTTCTTTTTGTTTTCTTTTTCTTCCTACAAGAGATCTTACTCTTATTTTGGCAAGATTCACTTCAATTTTTTAGGGCAGCCCTAATCGCATCTTTTTGTTGTTACATCGCATTAATACTTTTGGGTTATAAGTCAATTAAAAATAAAGAAATTCAAATTTTTCCCAGTGGTTACACGCTTTTTATTCTGGGTTTAAATTGTGTTTTTTTAGTAGCAATTATTTTTATATTAGCTTCTGCAATAAGTGATGAGTTCCTAAATATCATTATAATTTTTAATGCAATAACCGCAATACTACTTGGTGCTACAGCTGTTACTTATTTAGGAAAATATGGTGATAGCAAAGCATATTACTTTTTTTTCGGGGCTTTTGCATTGATTTTTAATGATGTTTTTGCAGCCGTTGCTACCTATTTTGTTCAAAATATTTTTTTAAATGCATTAGATAGAATTTTACATTTTACTTCATTTTATTTGATTTACCTATTTATGATAAGCACTAAAAAAAAGGTTGAAAATCATACTATTGATCTCCAACCTTAAAAATTTAAAATAATATACTATACTTTATTATCTTTTATATCGTCAACAATTTCTGGATTTATAAGAGTAGAAATATCTCCAAAACTTGAATAATCTCCATCCGCTATTTTACGTAAAATTCTACGCATTATTTTACCAGAGCGTGTTTTAGGTAAACCAGACACAAATTGAATTTTATCTAATTTTGCTATTGGTCCAATATGATTTGAAATTTGCTGATTAATTTCTTTCTTCAAATTTTCTTTGTCGCGGTATTCTCCTGATTCTTTTAAAATAACAAAACCGTACAATGCATTCCCTTTAACATCATGCTGAAATCCAACAATAGCTGACTCGGCAACAGCAGGATGTTCATTAATTGCATCTTCAATTGGTGCAGTTCCTAAATTATGACCAGAAACAATCACTACATCATCAACGCGTCCTGTAATTCTATAATAACCTACCTCATCTCTCAAAGCACCATCGCCTGTAAAGTATTTTCCCGGAAATGTTGAGAAATAGGTATCCTTATATCTTTGATGATCACCCCAAATAGTTCTAGCAATTCCGGGCCACGGAAATTTAATACAAAGACTACCATTTACTTGATTTCCCTCTATTTCATTACGTTTTTCATCCATTAGGACTGGCTGAATACCTGGTAATGGTAATGACGCATAAGTAGGTTTAGTAGGAGTTACAAATGCAATTGGAGAAATCATTATCCCGCCAGTCTCGGTTTGCCACCACGTATCAACAACAGGACATCTTTTAGCTCCTACATGATCATTGTACCAGTGCCATGCTTCCTCATTTATCGGTTCACCTACAGAGCCGATTACTTTTAGGGAATTCAACTCGTATTTTTGAACGTATTCCAAATTTTCTTTTGCCAAAGCTCTAATAGCTGTTGGAGCAGTGTAAAATTGAGTAATTTTATGTTTTTCAATGGTTTCCCAAAAGCGACTAAAATCCGGATATGAAGGCACTCCTTCGAAAATTACCGTAGTAGCTCCATTCAGTAATGGACCATATAAAATATAGGAATGTCCAGTAATCCAACCAATATCAGCAGTACACCAAAAAATATCGTTTTCTTCATAATTAAAAACATTTTTAAAAGTGTAGGCAGTATAAACCATATAACCAGCTGTTGTATGAACCATACCTTTAGGTTTTCCAGTTGAGCCCGAGGTATATAATATAAATAGCGGATCTTCAGCATCCATTATTTCAGCAACATTATTATCACTTGCTGCGTCTAAAAGGGGCTGCAACCATTGGTCACGTCCCTCTTTTATAACTATCTCTGAATGAATACGCTTGACTACTAAAACATTTTCTACAGAAGAACATTTTTCTAATGCTTCATCAATAATGCCCTTTAAATCTATTGTTTTATTACCTCTATATCCACCGTCAGAGGTTATAACCATTTTGCATTCGCTATCGTTAATCCTGCTAGCCACAGCAGCAGCAGAGAATCCTGCAAACACAACCGAGTGAATAGCTCCTATGCGTGCACAGGCTAATGTTGCAATTGCTAATTCAGGGATCATTGGCAAATAAATACAAACACGATCTCCCTTTTTTATACCTTGTTCACGCAACACATTAGCCATTTTACACACACGCTGATGCAATTCAATATAGGTGATGTGTAGTGCATTTTCTGATGGATCGTTAGGTTCAAATATTATAGCGGTTTTATCACCTCTTTTAGCTAGATGTCTATCAATACAATTTTTTACAATATTAACTTTCGCCCCTTCAAACCATTTGATATCAGCTTCAACCATATCAAAATCGACAACTTTATCCCATTGTTGATACCATGTGAAATTTTCTTCTGCTATTTTTCCCCAAAATTTTCTTGGTTCACGAACTGATTTATTGTAGTGTTTAAAATATTGTTCTAAATTTTCAATTTTGTAATAGCTCATGTTTTATTTTTTTATAAAAGTATTAAATCTCTGGCACTTGTTAAAATTATTTTTATGATAAATAGCAATCAAATAAAGAGAATTATTATAATTACGAACCTTTTATTTGATATATATTTAAAAAGTGATGCTTTTAGACTCAAATTTAAAAAAATAAAAAAACGTGAAAAAATACTTCCTTCACGTTTAGTCCGATAAATCTATTTATGCTATTGATATAATAATTTTATTAATTTTTAACAAACTAAAATATTTTAAGCGATCATAATCTAAGTTGTAAGGGATTAATTCACTTAACTTCAACAGAAGTTAAGTGAATGTAATAGCATCAATTTCATTTGATTAAAGATTTAACTAATTCAAATTATTATGGTTCAAAATGATAGATGCCTAATCCCAATAAACTTTTAATATTCACTTAATCACGTATTATTATATTATCCAATTTTTTTCATTGTAGTCATCGATTCTCTTAACCATTCTCCAACCTCTTCAATTGGGTGTTGACGAATACTTTTATTAACAGCAATTAAAACGACATTATCAATGGCATTAGATGTTGAAAATGGTTTTCCTATAACATTAGTCTCCACTGTTTTCATAAAATCAGCTAACAATGGTTTACAGGCATGATCAAATAAATAACAACCATATTCGGCTGTGTCTGATATGATTCTATTCATTTCATACAGCTTTTTTCGAGCTACTGTGTTTGCAATCAAAGGTAATTCGTGTAATGATTCATAATAAGCTGATTCTTCAATAATACCTGTTTCAGACATTGTTTCAAAAGCCAGCTCCACTCCTGACTTTACCATTGCTATCATTAAAACACCATTGTCAAAATATTCTTGCTCCGAAATATTTACATTGGTAGGAGCTGTTTTCTCAAATTTAGTTTCGGCTGTTGCAGCCCTCCAAGTAAGTAAATTAACATCGTCATTCGCCCAATCGATCATCATATTTTTTGAAAATTCACCGGAAATAATGTCATCCATATGTTTTTGAAATAAAGGACGCATAATGACTTTTAATTCGTCTGATAGTCTGTAAGCTTCAATTTTTGCGGGATTTGACAAACGATCCATCATGTTTGTAATACCACCATGTTTCAATGCTTCGGTAATTGTTTCCCAGCCGTATTGAATCAATTTAGAAGCATAACTTGGTTCAATTCCGTTTTCAACCATTTTATCAAAACATAAAATAGAACCAGTTTGTAACATACCACATAATATGGTTTGTTCACCCATTAAATCCGATTTCACTTCTGCTACAAACGAGGAGTTTAAAACGCCTGCTTTATGACCACCGGTTGCAACTGCGTATGCTTTTGCTTGTTCAAAACCTTCGCCATTTGGATTGTTTTCTGGATGTACCGCAATTAACGTTGGAACGCCAAAACCTCTTTTAAACTCTTCCCTTACCTCTGATCCTGGACATTTTGGCGCGCACATAATAACGGTAATATCTTTCCTAATTTGCATACCCTCTTCAACAATATTAAATCCATGAGAATAAGCTAACGTTGAACCTTTTTTCATTAAAGGCATTATTGCGGTAACTACTGCAGTATGCTGTTTATCAGGCGTTAAATTGCATACTAAATCAGCAGTTGGAATTAATTCTTCATAGGTTCCCACCGTAAAACCATTATCAAATGCATTGTTGAACGAAGCTCTTTTTTGAGATATTGCATCAGCACGCAAAGCATAAGAAATATCTAAGCCAGAATCTCTCATGTTCAATCCTTGATTTAAACCTTGAGCACCGCAGCCCACTATAACGACTTTTTTACCTTGTAGCACTTTAGTTCCATTGGCAAATTCAGATTGATTCATGAATTTGCAAACCCCTAACTGTTCTAATTGTAATCTGAGTGGTAATGAATTGAAATAATTTGCCATTTTAAGTTTTTATTTATTTTTTAATTTATTGTAAGTTGTGTTGCTTCAGCATATCGCAGACGTTGCGAGCTTATCTATTTTATTTTAAGGTTTCTAAAAGCTTTGAAATATCCATTTTTGCTTTAGAAACTGAAATCCTTCCAGAGCGAACAAACTGCATGATTCCGTATGGTTTTAATTTTTTGTACAATGATTCGATATCAGCTCGCTGTCCTGAAATTGAAATTACAAAGTAGTCTCTCGCCACTGTTACAATAACTGAATGACTTTCTTTTATAATATTTTGTATTTCGCGTTCATCAAAAAGCAAACTTGATTGAATTTTAAAAAGCGCATTTTCTAAAAAAATGGTTTCGTCATCAATATGGTAGTATGTTTTTATTACCTCGATTTGTTTTTCAATTTGGCCCACAATATTTTGCACCCATTTTTCAGTAGTGTTAACCACGATAATAAACCGAGAGACACTTTCAATTTCCGACTCCGATACATTTAAACTCAAAATATTGATGTGGCGTTTTAAGAATATTCCTGATATTCTATTTAATAATCCCACGTTGTTTTCTGAATAAACAGAGATAGTGAATGTTTGATTTTCCATAATATTAACTTAATCGAATATCAGAAACCGATGCTCCTGTAGGAATCATTGGAAATACGTTATTTTCTTTTTCTACCATAACTTCTAGGAAGTAGGATTCTTTTGAAGCCATCATTTCAGCTACTGCACTGTCAAGATCTTCTCTTTTAACAACTTTTTTTGCTTTAATATAATATCCTTCAGCAATGGCAATAAAATTAGGGTTTGTCATTTCAGTAGAAGCATAACGCTTATCAAAAAAAAGTTGCTGCCATTGACGCACCATTCCTAAAAACTCATTGTTGAGCACCACAATTTTTACCGGAACTTTAGTTTGAAAAATGGTTCCTAGTTCTTGGATAGTCATTTGAAAACCACCGTCGCCTATAATTGCTACCACTTCACGATCTGGCATTCCCATTTTAGCACCAATTGCAGCGGGCAAAGCAAAACCCATTGTACCTAAACCTCCTGACGTTACATTACTTTTAGTTGAATTGAATTTAGCGTAGCGACAAGCAAACATTTGATGTTGTCCAACATCCGAAACCATAATTGCATCTCCCTTTGAGTGTTTATTTATCATTTCAATAGTTTCTCCCATCGATATTCCTTCTTTTTTCGGTTTCAATTCATCATTGATAACAGCTTTTAATTCAGTCTCGTATTTTTCTTTGAACTGGTTGTGCCAAGACTCATGAGTTTTACTATCGACTAATGGGATTAAGGCAGTCAACGACTCTTTTAGATCTGCCAGCACAGCTACCGTTGTTTTTACATTTTTATCAATTTCAGCAGGATCGATTTCAAAATGAATCACTTGAGCTTGTTTAGCATAAGTAGCTAGATTTCCCGTAACGCGATCATCAAAGCGCATTCCAAAAGCAATCAAAACATCACACTCATTTGTTAATACATTTGGACCGTAATTTCCATGCATTCCTAGCATTCCTACGTTTAAAGGATGTGCTGTTGGCAATGCCGAAAGTCCTAAAATTGTCCAAGCAGCAGGAATTCCTGATTTTTCAACAAATGTTTTTAATTCGGCTTCAGCTTCACTAAGAATCACGCCTTGTCCAAATACGATAAATGGTTTTTTAGCAGCATTAATTATTGCAGCTGCTTCTTTTACTTTGTTTAAGTTTAATACTGGTTTTGGAGTGTAACTTCTGATGCTCGTACATTTTTTATAACTAAATTCTAGTTCGTCAAATTGAGCATTTTTAGTAATATCAATTAATACAGGACCAGGACGACCAGATTTTGCAATATAAAATGCTTTCGCCATAATTTCTGGAATCTCAGAAGCTTCTGTTATCTGATAATTCCATTTTGTTACTGGTGTTGAAATTCCAATTATATCTGTTTCTTGAAAAGCATCAGACCCTAATAAATGTTTCCCTACTTGCCCCGTGATGCAAACCATAGGAGTGGAATCGATTTGCGCATCTGCAATACCAGTAACTAAGTTAGTTGCTCCCGGACCTGAAGTTGCAATGGCAACTCCTACTTTACCTGTAGCTCGCGCAAAACCTTGAGCAGCATGTGTTGCTCCTTGTTCATGGCGAACTAAAACGTGATGTAATTGATCTTTAAATTTATATAATTCGTCGTAAACCGGCATAATTGCTCCGCCGGGATAGCCATAAACTAAATTTACGCCCTCTTCCAAGAGACACCTTATTATAGCCTCAGCACCTGATATTTTATTATTTTTCATTTTTCTTTTTGCTTTTAAAAGCAGTAATTGGCTTTTGATTTGGCAATAATATTTTGGCTACAGCCAAAATATTATTTTAATTCCCAGACAAATTCACTGCAACAATTTTAAATTTTTAGATGCATCTAATTTTTCATCACTCACACTTACTGAACCCCATCTGTTACGCATCCTGAAGAGGCGCTTGAAACCGCTCTTGCGTATTTCAGTAAAACGCCCTTTGTAACCTTCAAAGCTGGTTGCACCCAACTTGCTTTTCGAGCGGCAAATTCTACATCAGAAATTTTTAAATTGATTGTATTTTTGATCGCGTCAATAGTTATTAAATCTCCATTTTTAACCAATGCAATCCCACCACCATCAAAAGCTTCGGGTGTAATGTGGCCTACAACAAAACCGTGTGATCCACCAGAAAATCTTCCATCAGTGATTAAAGCGACTGACCCACCCAGACCAGCACCCATAATGGCCGATGTAGGTTTTAACATTTCAGGCATTCCAGGCCCTCCTTTTGGACCAACATATCTTATTACAACCACATTACCGGGTTTTACAAGTCCGTTTTGAATTCCAGGAATAACGTCAAATTCGCTTTCAAAAACAATGGCTTCGCCTTCGAAAAACTCACCTTCATTTCCACTAATTTTGGCAACAGCGCCTTCTTCGGCCAGATTTCCATATAAAATTTGAATATTTCCTGTTGGTTTTAATGATTTTTGGATGGTATGGATAACATCTTGACCATCTTCTAAATCAGGAATATTAGCTAAATTCTCTGCCAGCGTTTTCCCAGTGACAGTGATACAATCTCCATGCATCAATCCTTCTTTTAATAAATACTTCATAACTGCTGGAACTCCTCCCACATTATGTAAATTTTCCATTAAATACTTACCACTAGGTTTTAAATCAGCGAGCATGGGTGTTCTATCACTTATATCTTGAAAATCTTTTAACGTAATCTCAATGTCTACGGAATGTGCCATAGCTATTAAGTGCATTACCGCATTAGTAGATCCACCAAGCACCGCTACAATGGTAATTGCATTTTCAAAACCTTTACGGGTCATAATGTCTTTTGGCTTTATATCTTGTTCTAATAATATTCTAATATATTTTCCAGCCTCCAAACATTCTCTTTTCTTTTCGTCACTCAATGCTGGATTTGATGAACTGTATGGCAAACTCATTCCAAGTGCTTCAATCGCTGATGCCATTGTATTAGCCGTATACATTCCGCCACAAGCTCCAGGTCCCGGACAAGAATTTTTTATAATTCCCTGAAAATCTTCATCAGAAATTGTGTTTTGAAACTTTTTCCCTAATGCTTCAAATGAGGAAACTATGTTTAAGCTTTCTCCTTTCCACGATCCCGAATGGATTGAACCTCCGTAAACCATTATTGAAGGACGATTAACTCTTCCCATTGCGATTAAAGCACCGGGCATGTTTTTATCACAACCTGGTATTGCAATCATACCATCATACCATTGTGCTCCCATCACAGTTTCTATGGAATCAGCTATCACATCTCTCGAAACTAAAGAGAAACGCATTCCTTCAGTACCATTAGAAATTCCATCGCTAACACCAATAGTATTAAAAATTAAACCAACTAAATCAGTATCCCAAACTCCTTTTTTCACATCTTTTGCAAGATCATTTAAGTGCATATTACAAGTGTTTCCCTCATAACCCATACTCACAATTCCTACTTGCGCTTTTTTTAAATCATCTTCTGTCAAACCTATCCCATAGAGCATTGCTTGTGCTGCAGGTTGCGTTTCATCTTGTGTAATTGTCTTACTATATTTGTTTAATTCCATTTTTTTTATGCTTGTATTTTTTTCAAAAATCATAGTTGAAAATTTATTATTTCTTTAAACAATTGTTGATTGCCCTATATAAACATTGTCGCTTTTAAAATATAGATCATCTTTGCTTGCAATATAATTCGCAATAAAATCTCCAACCTCATTCGTTCCAAATTTAGAATACGGATTCAAATCTGCCGTGACAACATTAAGCTCGATTGCCTTTTGCACTGCTTCGTACACTTTCTCCGATTCTAAATGAAGACCGAAATGTTCTAATAGCATTGCAGCTGATAAAATGGATGCAATAGGATTTGCAATATTTTTTTTCTTTGCCTCTGAAAATATGCCGTGTATTGGTTCAAATAACGCTGTTGAATTTCCGATCGAAGCGGATGGTAAAAGTCCAATAGCACCAGTAATAACACTGGCTTCATCAGACAAAATATCACCAAATAAATTTTCAGTAAGAATAACGTCAAATTGATTAGGATTCATAATTACCTGCATGGCAGCATAATCAACCAAAAGAAATTCAACTGTTACCTCAGGGTAACTAGCACTAATTTCCTTTACCACTTTTCGCCATAATCTAGAGGTTTCAAGTATACTCGCTTTATCAACCAGAGTGACTTTGTTTTTACGTTTTTGAGCTGCTTTGAATGCTAAATGTGTAATTCGGATAATTTCGTTTTCAGTATATTCACATAAATCTGACGCGATTGTTCCTTGTTCATTTATTTTTTTTTCGCTAAAATAGGATCCTCCAGAGATTTCTCTAAAAATGACAAAATCAGTTCCTTGAATTATTTTTCTTTTTATTGGCGAAAGATCTAATAAATCATTGTATGGCTTGATTGGCCTAACATTAGCATAAAGTCCTAGTGCTTGTCTAAGTTTTAACAATCCTTGTATTGGACTGGATTTAATATCAATTGCAGAGTCTTGAGAAATATCTCCAACAGTTCCAAACAAAACTGCATCCGTATTTAAACAAAGATTCAAAGTTTGTTCCGGTAAAGGATTACCTGTTTTTTCAATAGCAATAGCACCTATGAGTGCATCTTCAAAAACAAACTCATGATCAAAAACTACAGCAATAGCTGATAATGCTTTTTTAGCTTGTAAAACAACTTCTGGACCTATCCCATCTCCTGAAAGTGCGGCTATTTTTAAATTCATTGGATTGATTATTATTTTTAAATTATCACATTGATGAAGAATAATTTAACCTCTTATTAATTCATTATATATCTTACAAACCTCAATGATTTGATGAATATCATCATCTAAAACTTCCTTTTTAATATCGGCAAATTTTAAAAACTCTACATAAACAATATCTAATTGTACTTTTGATAATTCATAGCCCACTTTTTTTGCCCTGTAAGCTAATGCAGCTCTACCACTTCTAGCTGTTAAGACAATAGAGGACTCATTGACACCAACATCTAAAGGGTCCATGATTTCATACGTTGCTCTATTCTTTATTACACCATCTTGATGAATTCCTGAACTATGAGCAAAAGCATTAGCACCCACAATTGCCTTGTTTGGTTGAACAAGCATTCCCATACTTTCTGAAACTAAGCGACTCATTTCGTTCAACTGTTTGGAATCTATGTCAGTATATAAATTTAAATAAGGATGCTGTTTAAAAATCATCACAACCTCTTCAAGTGCTGTATTTCCTGCTCGCTCCCCTATTCCATTAATAGTACATTCAATTTGTCTTGCTCCATTTATAGCTCCAGAAATAGAATTTGCTGTAGCCATACCCAGATCATTATGACAATGACATGAGAGAATTACATTTTCTATTCCTTTTACGTTTTCTTTTAAATATTTAATTTTTGCTCCATATTCTTCTGGTAAGCAATAACCTGTAGTATCTGGAATGTTAAGAACAGTAGCACCTGATTTAATCGCTTCCTCGCAGACTCGAGCTAAAAATTCGTTCTCGGTTCGTCCTGCATCTTCGGCATAGAATTCCACATCTTCGACATAAGACTTGGCATGTGAAACAGCAAATTTTGTTCTTGCAATTATATCTTCTCTAGTCGTGTTTAATTTATGAATAATATGCGATTCCGAAGTTCCAATTCCAGTATGAATACGCGGTTTTTTTGCATATTTTAAAGCTTGCGCTGCTACATCAATGTCATTTTTAACGGCTCTTGTTAAACCACATACAGTTGCATTTTTAACAATTCTACTAATTTCTGTTACCGATAGAAAATCACCTGGACTAGAAACAGGAAATCCAGCTTCAATTATGTCGACACCCATTTCGTCTAATCGATTTGCAATAACAAGTTTCTGGTCAGTGTCTAACTTACATCCTGGAACTTGCTCTCCATCTCTTAAAGTGGTATCAAAAATTTGGACTTTCTCTCTATTCATTATCATTTATTTAATGTAATTTCACATTCTGATAACAAAAATAGATTTCAAAACAGCAACACAAAACTCAAATAAACTAAATATACTGTTCATAACCTATTTATTAAACAGCTAAATAACTTATAATCAAATATTTACACTTCTACATTTTACAATGGCTAACCATCAAAAAGATTTTTTGTTTGTATTAATTAAATCCCTTTCCAAATCGGAAAAAAGACAATTTAAGATATTTGCGAGTCGGCTAGAGACCAGCTCGAATACGAAATTTATAGAATTATTTAATGTTTTAGATAAGTCTGAGGCGTATGACGAAAAAATAATTTTAAAAAGCGGAATTATTAAAAAAGTACAATTGTCAAATCTAAAATCGTACGTATACAAACAAATATTAGTTAGTATCCGCTTGAATATTCCTAGCCAAAATATGCGTTATCAAATCCGGGAACAAATTGATTTCGCTTCTATTTTGTACAACAAGGGATTATACAAACAGAGTTTAAAAATTCTTGATAAATCAAAAATTCTTGCGTTAGAAAATGATGAGAAGTTAATGGCTTTTGAAATCGTGGAATTTGAAAAATTGATAGAATCGCAATACATAACCAGAAGTATTCAAGGTCGTGCTGATGAATTAGTTATTCAAGCAAAGGAGTTAAACTATCAAAATACAATTTCTAGTAAACTCTCTAATTTGTCATTGCAATTGTACGGAATAATGTTGAAAACGGGATATGTAAAAACAGATGAAGAATATAAGTATATCGACAATTATTTTAACAAGCACATCGCTAAGTTTGACGAGAAAAAATTTGGTTTTCGTGAAAAATATTGGTTCTATAATGCAAATCTTTGGCGTAGTTTTTTGGTGCAAGACTTTCTCGGAAGTTACAAATATGCATATAAATGGGTAACTTTATTTTATGAAAATCCAAATATGATTTATCTGAACCCGGTATTCTTTTTAAAAGGAAATAATTATTTACTGGAATCTTTATTCATGCTCAAATACAAGTCAAAATTCAAAAAATATTTGTCACAGCTCGAGGAGACAATTAATGATTCGAAATTTCCTGTTAATGATAATATTGCTTCGCTTTCTTTTTTGTATTTCTACAATAATAAACTAAATTTTCACATTTTAGAAGGCACATTTGCTGAGAGCGAGTATTTAATTCCGGAGATTTTACAAAAACTAAAATTGCATAGTGATCATTTAGATGAATATCATGAAATGATGTTTTTTTATAAAATCGCAAGTATTTATTTTGGTAATGAAAAGTATTTAGAATCAATATTCTATCTTGAAAAAATCATCAATAATAAAAACCTTTCCATGCGTGAGGATTTGATGTGTTTTGCGCGGTTGTTAAGTTTGATCGCTCATTATGAACTTGGAAACGATTATTACTTGGAAAATCATTTAAAAAACACCTATAAGTTTTTACTAAAAATGAATGATTTACATGAAGTACAAAAAGAAATTATTAAATTCCTAAAAAGTTTAAATTCTATTTATCCAAGTGATATTAAAAAGGAATTCATAAAAATGCGAGAACGTTTTATAGAATTAGAAAAAAACACTTATGAGAAAAGAGCCTTTCTTTATCTTGATATAATTTCTTGGCTGGAAAGCAAAATCAAAAATCAAAAAATTAGTGATATAATTAAGGAGAAAGCAAAATTGAGTAATAGATAATAAAGTATAGTCTCGCGCTTCTATTTTATAATTCTCTCCTTCCTCTTATGATATCATCAAATGAGGCACATTTTACATATTCTTGATTTCCTTCGATAATCATTGGTAAATAAATGAACTCCACAGCTGATAAATCTTCTTTGAGATAATAAGTCATGTCATCGAATTTAAAAAACCATTCGGTATCAAATTGGATTTTATTTATGGTCGCATCTTTAATCAATAGTTTTTCCTTGAGAGGTTTCATAATTTTTTATTTATTCTTCAAAATTAAAGTATCATCATAAAGTTGCCAAATTTTTATACTATTTTTATAATTGATCTAAATAATTAGAGCGTTTATTACTATCAATATAGATGCATTGAAGGGAGCGATTTCTAATAAAAAGTACTTGTACAATAATTAAAATTATCAAATTATGAACGGATTTTTTAAAACAATAATAGCAGGTTACGGTGCCAAGAAGTTAGGTGGTGGTTGTTTTGGTACAATATTACTTTTTATAATTATCTTTTGGATATTAGGTTATTTTTAGAATTACAACTCCAAAAATAACCTATTTATAATTTTAGCTTCTAGTACGCTAAAAGCTCTTTAAGATCATTTTCAAATCTTCCTTTTGGCAGATATTGATCTTCGAGTGCTTTTGTAAATGGAATGGGACTATCCAAACTCGCAACGCGCTTTACCGGCGCATCAAGATGTTTGAAACAGTTTTCCATGATTAATGCCGAAATGTCGCTTGCTAAGCCACCAAATAAGCTGTCTTCTTGATAGATAATTGCTCTACCTGTTTTTCGTACAGATGCGTATATAGCTTCGGTGTCTAAAGGTTGTAAAGTTCTTAAATCCAGCAAATCTGCTGAAATCTCAGGATTCTTTTCGAGAGTTTCTAACGCCCAATGAACCGCCGCACCAAAGGAAATAATGGTTATAGCCGTTCCTACCTGTATTAGCGCTGCTTTACCTAATGGAAGTGTATAATAATCCTTTGGTACTTCTCCATAAACGCTTCTGTAAAGCTGCTTATGTTCAAAAAATAGAACAGGATTTGGATCGTTAATTGAAGTATTTAATAAGCCTTTAGCATCATATGGGAATGCTGGATAGACTACTTTTAGTCCTGGAGTTTTTGTAAACCAAGCTTCATTAGTCTGTGAATGAAATGGTCCCGCTTGAGTTCCTCCTCCACAAGGCATTCTAATCACGACATCTGCTTTTTCAAGCCAACGGTAATGCGATTTAGCTAACAAATTGACAATTGGATTAAATCCAGTTGAAACGAAATCAGCAAATTGCATTTCAACAATTGCCTTGTAACCATTTATGGATAGCCCCATGGCTGCAGAAACAATGGCACTTTCACAAATAGGAGTATTTCGTACACGTTCTTTTCCAAACTGAGCCATAAAACCATCTGTAATTTTGAATGCTCCTCCATAATCAGCAATGTCTTGGCCCATTATAACTAAGTTGGGGTGGCGTACCATTGATTCTCGCAAACTATTAGAAATAGCATCAATAAATCGTATTTTATCTCTTTCTGATGGAGAGCTAATCTCTTCATATTGAAATGGTTTATATACATCATTTAATTCTTCACTATAAGTAGCTTCGATCTCAGGTTCAGTATTTGCAAACGCTAAGGCCTCATCAATTTCTTTTTTAATTTCAGATTTTAAAGCAAGATCAAACTCCTCTGTTAGAATTTCGTTTTCAGCTAAAAATTTTCTATACGTATTCACAGGATCTTTTATAGCCCATAGATCCATTAAATCTTGCGGAACATATTTTGTACCACTAGCCTCTTCATGTCCACGCATTCTAAAAGTTTTAAATTCTAGTAAAACAGGTCGTGGTTTTTCAACCATCGAAGCTTTTAACTCTGACAATAGATTAAAAACTTCTAAGATATTATTTCCATCTATTATGTGACTTTCAATTCCGTATCCTATTCCTTTATCGGCCAGGTTTTCACAACGATATTGCTCGTTAGTAGGAGTTGACAATCCGTAACCATTATTTTCGATAACAAACATTACTGGCAATTCCCACACTGCTGCAATATTTAAAGCTTCATGAAAATCACCTTCACTGGTTGCACCCTCACCAGTAAAAACTGCGGTTATTTTACCATTTTTCTTTAACTTGTTTGCTAATGCAATTCCATCTGCTACTCCTAATTGCGGGCCTAGATGAGAGATCATTCCAATTATTTTATAGTGTTGTGTTCCAAAGTGAAAGCTTCTATCACGACCCTTTGTAAACCCATTTGCTTTTCCCTGCCATTGTGAAAAAAGGCGATATAACGGAATATCTCTCCCTGTAAAAACGCCTAAGTTTCTGTGCATTGGTAAAATATATTCCTCACGATCTAGAACGGCAGTCACTCCCACAGCTATTGCTTCCTGTCCAATGCCAGAGAACCACTTAGAGACTTTACCTTGACGAATCAGAATAAGCATTTTCTCTTCAATAAGTCTGGGTTTTAATATCTTTTTATATAAATCTAATAGTTGGATATCAGTGAGATTTTTTCTATCGAAGATCATGTTTTTATTTTTATTATAGATTTCAAAGATAAAAAAATATAACAGTTTGGTCTTGTTTTGTTAAAATTTTTTATGCTGTTTTTAAGTTTTAAAATTTAGATATAAAATTATTCTTTACATTTGTATTTGCAAGGTTTATGGCCTTGCATTTATATTAAAAAATAGTAAACAAGATGCAAAACATTCCTAGTGTTAACTTGCGTGATTTCCTGTCGGACGATCCGACACGTAAACAAAAATTTGTAAATGAAATCGGAAGTGCTTTTGAAGATATTGGCTTTGTAGCACTCAAAGGGCATTTTTTAGACGACCAATTAGTCGAAGAATTGTATGGTGAAATTAAAAACTTCTTCGCTTTACCAATCGAAACAAAACGCGGTTATGAAATCCCTGGAATTGGCGGACAAAGGGGTTACGTTTCTTTTGGAACAGAACATGCAAAAGGTAGAAAAGAAGGCGATTTAAAAGAGTTTTGGCACTTTGGACAATATGTTTCCAAAGATTCAAAATACGCCACTGAATATCCTGAAAATGTGGAAGTAAAAGAATTGCCTCGTTTTAATGTAGTGGGAAAAGAAGCGTACCAGATGCTTGAAAAAACTGGTGTTTATGTTTTAAGAGCTTTGGCGATACATTTAGGATTGGATGAATTCTATTTTGATAATTATGCTAAAGACGGCAATTCAATTTTAAGACCCATTCATTATCCTCCTATTACAGCAGAGCCTGAAAATGCGATTCGCGCCGCAGCACATGGCGATATTAACTTGATCACTTTATTGATGGGAGCTCAAGGCAAAGGATTACAAGTACAAAAACATGATGGAGAATGGATTGACGCAATTGCGGAGTCAGATGAGTTGGTCATTAATGTAGGCGATATGTTATCACGTCACACAAACAACAAATTAAAGTCAACAATTCACCAAGTGGTAAACCCGCCAAGAGAATTATGGGGAACTTCACGATACTCCATCCCCTTTTTTATGCATCCCGTAAGCGATATGCCGCTAAACTGTTTAGAAAACTGTGTTGATGCGCAAAATCCAAAAAAATTCGATGACATTACTGCTGGGGCATATTTATATGAACGTTTAGTTGACTTAGGTTTAATTAAAAAATAGATTAATAAACATTCCAAATTCCAATAATATAAATTTGTGTTTAAATTCACAAATTGTTGGAATTTGGGATTTATTTTTTTGAATTTTATATCAATATATGGACTTACAAGACCAATTAAAAAATCTTTTCCCTGATCACGAGGCACTTCCTGAAGATTCAATTCAAAAGGAGGAACATCAGTTATATGTTCAAAAAGAACCCATGATTTGCAAATTTGAAAAACGAAAAGGTAAAGCAACAACTATAATTGAAGGTTATCAAGGAACTGACGAAGATTTTAAAATTCTGGCTAAAGAAATTAAAACCAAACTTAGCGTGGGTGGAACATTCAAGGACGATTCTATTATTATTCAAGGTGATTACCGCGTTAAGATTATGGAAATCTTAAAGAGCAAAGGATTCAAAGTCAAACGCGTTGGAGGATAACTCCCTGATAAATTAAGGAGTAACCTTCAACAAACAATTTTTCATATTTTTAAAATAAAATTAAAATAACCTTTCAAGCTTTGTAATAATCTTATTAAAACTTGTGGTTAAAACAATCATTATATGATACAATCATCAGAATTAATCTTAAATCCAGACGGTAGTGTTTACCATTTAAATTTAAAACCAGAAAATATTGCACACGATATAATTTTTGTAGGAGATCAAAATCGGGTTGAAAAAATTACTCAGTTTTTTGATAGTATTGAATTTTCTACCCAGAAAAGAGAATTTAAAACGCAAACAGGAATTTTCAAAGGCAAACGAATTACAGTGATGTCAACTGGAATTGGTCCTGACAATATTGATATTGTAATCAATGAATTAGATGCATTGGTCAATATCAACTTGGAAACCAAGACACCTAAAAAAATATTAACATCGCTTAACATCATTAGAATTGGTACTTCAGGATCCTTGCAGACTGATATTCCAGTAGACAGTTTTGTCATGTCAAAATTTGGTTTGGGATTAGATAATATGCTTCGCTCCTATTTAATCGATGACATTTCAAATATAGAAATGGAAGATGCTTTCGTGAAACATACCAATTGGGATCTAAAAAAAGGAAAACCTTACGTTATTGCTTGTTCTACAAAATTAGAAAGAATGATAGAAAGTGATAAAATGCATAAAGGAATTACTGCGACTGCTGGTGGTTTTTATGGTCCACAGGGTCGAGTACTGCGTTTAAATATCCAAGACGAAAATTTAAATTCTAAAATGGATAATTTTCAATTTGCTGGTAATCTAATTACTAATTTAGAAATGGAAACAGCTGCAATTTATGGACTTTCAGCACTTTTAGGACATAATGCGCTTTCTTTGAATGCAATAATTGCAAACCGCGCTTCTGGAACTTTTAGTGAAGATCCATATAAAGCTGTCGATGAATTAATAGCCTACACTTTAGAGAAAATTGTTACAGGATAAGAAAATTAAATTTTAGAAATTTTATTCATATATAGTTTTAAAAAAGTTTTTATTATTTTTTTAAAACTATATTTGCTTTTTAGAATAAAACGATAATGAAAATAATACTTACAGGTGCTACAGGATTACTAGGGTCTCAAATAATGTATGAAATTTTAGAGCTTTTTATCAATAAAAAAATTGATGGCAAACTAATTATTTTTGCAAGAAATAGGGGAGTAAATTCAGCTTCTGATCGTATAAACAGCCTTTTATCTAGCTCCTACACTCCCAAAATCATAAAAGAAAAAGGAATAAAAAAACTACATGAATATTTAAAAATTATTGACACTGATTTAGCTGACGTTCAGGAAAGTTTTTTAAGTGAAATTACAGATGCATATTTCATTCATTCTGCTGGATTTGTAAATCTATCTACTGATGAAGAACATCGAGAAAAAATTTTTGACGAAAACACTACAATTACAAAAACTCTTTTTAGTATATTTCATCCTTTCATAAAAAAATTCATTTATATAGGAACTGCTTTTTCTTCTGGAAATCGCGAAGGAATAATATGTAATGATTTTCATAATTTAGGTTTTAAACCAGATCATCGAAATGCGTATGAAAATGCTAAATTTCATTCTGAAAATTTTATAGCAGAAGAGTGCAAGAAAATCGGTTTACCATTTCAAATTCTGCGACCTAGTGTTATTGGGGGTAAGATGTTAAGTAACGAGAATCCCTATTTTATATCGAAGTACATGGTTTTTTATCTTTTGGCAAAATTCTTTTACGTTCTTTCGCAACGAAAAGGGAATCAAGAAAATATACGTTTTATGATAAATGACGACACAGTATTGAATATTATTCCTGTTGATTATGTGGCTAAGGTAATTATAAGTTCCTTGGATAGAGTTGATATTGAGCAACTAAATATTGTTCACGATAAAAGTTTCAATATGACGGACGGATTGCAAATAATTATGAAGGAAGTGGGATATTCTAATTACACATTAATTCCTAATACAGCAAGTTTTAAGTATGCAAATTCAAGTGAAAAAATGTATTACGAAAGTATTGGCAAACATTTAAATCCTTACTTTATAACTAATGCCAATGAATACGATACTACCATATTGAACTCAATTCTCGAAATACCAAAACTGGATCAAGAAGCTTTAACTAATATGATTCGTTACGCAAAATTGAATAATTTTAAAGATATAAATGTATAATTAGTAAATAATTACAAATATCAATAATTTCAAAAGATGACTCTTATTCTAAATACTAAGCGTTTAATCTTACGAGAAATGCAGTTTTCGGATGCAAATGCATTATTTGAAATGGAAAAAAATCCTAATGTGCATCAATATCTTTGGAAAAAACCGTTAACGAATATTGCTGAAGTCAATACTTATATTAAAAGTGTTAGAACACAATATCATAATAATAATATTGGCCGATTTATAATCGTTTTAAAGGAAACTGATCAGATAATAGGTTGGGCTGGTTTAAAATACAATACTGAAATGGTCAATAACAAAATTCATTTTTACGATATTGGCTACCGATTAAATGAAAAATTCTGGGGAAAAGGATATGCAAGCGAAGCCAGTTTAGCTTGGATAGAATATGGATTTAATGTAATGAAAATCGAAGTTATGGGAGCAGCAGCACATACCGATAACTTCGCGTCAAATAGAATACTGCAAAAAATTGGACTAAAAATGACTCAACAATATCAGGAAGACGGCATTTCTTGGAATTGGTACGAATTAAAAAATCCCAACTTATAATGAAAACAATAAAAATAGCAGGAGTTCCCGAACATTTCAATTTACCGTGGCATTTAGCGATTTCAAATAACGATTTCAAAAAGGAAAATATTGATTTACAATGGACTGATGTTCCCGAAGGTACAGGTAAAATGAACCAAATGCTACGAGACAGCGAAACGGACATCGCCGTAATTCTTACCGAGGGTATTGTCAAAGACATCGTTGCTGGAAATAGTAGTAAAATAGTTCAGATTTATGTAGAAACTCCGCTAATTTGGGGAATTCATGTGGCAGCAAATTCTAATTTTATTTCAATAGCTGATTTAGAAAATAAAAAAGTTGCAATTTCTCGTTTAGGTTCTGGATCACAATTAATGGCATTTGTGAATGCGCACAATCAAAAGTGGAATATTGATAATTTTCAATTTGAAATAGTAAACACTATTGACGGTGCAGTTAAAAGTTTGACTGGAGGTACCGCTGATTATTTTATGTGGGAGCGCTTTATGACAAAGCCTCTGGTTGATAGTGGAATTTTTAGAAGAGTGGGCGATTGTCCCACACCTTGGCCGAGTTTTGTAATTGCAGTTCGAAATGAAATTATAGAAAATGAGTTTGACACTATTGCTTCTATCTTGAAAGTTATCAACAAGCAAACTCTAAATTTTAAAAACATTCCTAATATTGATCAGATTCTAGCCTCTAAATTTAATCAGAAGACCAACGATATTCGAGAATGGCTTGATCTCACTGATTGGTCACAAAATTCTCTATCTCAAGAAATGTTAAACAAAATTCAAAATCAACTTCTTGAACTCAAAATTATAGATAAAAAAGGTACTTTTGAGGAAATTGTAAAAATAGTATAGAATACTATTTTTATTTTCAAGTATGATAAAAATTAAAAACATCAATTTCCAGCAATTAAAACAAAAGTTTCAAGTAAAAAAACCTTGGGATGACGTTATAATTTTTGTTTTGAATATTTTAATTGCTATTCCTCTCTTTATCATTTTACATCAAAATTTAATAAATCCTAATTGGTTTTTAAATATTGATAGAATAATTCTTTTTATCGTGATGATAATTGTGATTCAAATAATCCTTCGTTTATTGAGAACGATTATTATTTTTTGTATCATTATCTATCTTCTCGTACTAGCTTATGGATCTACAATAGGCAATTATGGCTTTAATAGCGTTTTTGAAGATTATAATTCAATGATGTATACAATGTCCTATAATCCCTATCCGCAAGATATAATAATCGCTAAGCTGTTGCCATTTCCTAATAAATCTAAAATTATCAACGCTATAGAATATCAAAATCCTCGAATTAGGAATTTTGCAATAAAAGCCACATCAGAACATTTTAAAAATATAAAAGGATATGCTGAATATAGAACCATAATTCAGTGTTTTGCTGTTTTTAAAGAAATTAATAGTCGATGGAATTATGTAAGTGATCCAAAAGCTGGCGATTATATTGCAACAGCTACCGAATCTCTACTATATTTTTCTGGAGATTGCGACGATCACTCTATTTTAATGGCTGCAAGTGTGCGATCTATTGGTGGAACACCAAGATTAATTCATACCAAAGGCCACATTTATCCTGAAATACTAATTGGTTCAGAAAGCGATTTAGAAAAAGTGAATTTTTTAATAAAAAATATATTATTCCCTATTGAAAGTCACAATAAAAAACTTTTTTATCACGTAGATGAGCGGGGACAAATTTGGATGAATTTAGATTATACTGCAAGTTATCCTGGCGGACCCTTTATGTCTGAAGAAATTTTAGGTGCTTTGACTTTAGATTAAAAGCTTTAAAAGTTTTAATATCAGTTACTTATACTCTTTTTTTGTGTTTAATAATGCCAATATATAGTTTTTAACAATGTTAAAACAAAGCATCTTTTTAATCCACTACTTAAATTTAGTATAAAATCTTAAATCCGAAATTATTTTTAAAAAACTAGTTATTCCACCATAAAAGAATCTTCTTTAAAAAATTAAAAGTAGGTATAGAAAATAATTTTTAGATTCGAAAAATTTTAACTTATATATTAAATATGAAAAAGATTCAAACTGATTAATATTGTTTTTTTTGAGTTTAAACTCATTATTATTTTCTTAAATGTTTCTTATTACTATAGTTTTAAGAGGCAAAATTGCCTAAATTGAGTAAAATATAGCGGAGTACCTAATAAAAAATATCATGGAAAACACAAAATTAAAAGTTTTTATACCATTTCTTTATCTCGTTTGGTCTGATGATCTCTTAACTCAAAAAGAACATTTGGTATTAAAAAAATTTATATCAGTACAGAATTGGCTTAAAGACGACGAAAAGGTAGCGCTTATTTCTCAATTATCTATTTCTAATGCGCCCTCGAGATTTACAATGACAAATTGGAAATCAGAAATTAATACAGCTCTTGAGCACAATCCTGAAGCTCGATCGCTATTTGATATAGTAATAGAATTATCTAATAACGGAAGTGCAATAAGTGAATTTGCTACTAATTTTATCCAACTAGAAAATGATTTAGGAATTCTTGGCGAAGACGTAATCTCCAATTTTAAAAAAAATGTAATAACTTTTACCTCCACTCACCAATCAGATCCCACGTTTGAAATTTCAAAACTTACACAAATATTAGATGGCGAGCAGTCAGAAATCATCCAAAAAGTAAAATCGATTATTACCAGACCTGAATTCGCTTATGAAACCTCTACGGATACCGCTATTTACCGTGAAAAAGTATATCAATGGTGCAAAATTTTAGCGCGTGAGAATTTAGGAAACATGGCTTATCCCAAAAAATATGGCGGAGGAGAAAATATTGCAGATTACTTTGCAATAATGGAAACACTAAGTTACCATGATTTAAGTTTAGTTATAAAATTTGGTGTGCAATTTGGACTTTGGGGAATGAGTATCCATTCGCTTGGAACAGAAAAACATTATCAAAAATACTTAAAAGATATTGGTACTCTTAAATTGCCTGGTTGTTTTGCTATGACAGAAACCAATCATGGTTCGAATGTAAAAGGTTTAGAAACTACGGCAACCTACAACCATCAGAATAAAACATTTGTTATAAACACTCCACACGAAAAAGCTCAAAAAGAATATATTGGTAATGCTGCGATACATGGACAAATGGCAACTGTTTTTGCAAAATTGATAATTAATGAAGTTGACTATGGTGTAAATGCTTTTGTAGTTCCACTTCGAAATCAGAATAACCAGATTTTAAATGGAATTATAATAAAGGATTGTGGATTAAAAATGGGACTTAACGGCGTTGACAATGGTACTATAAGTTTTGACAATGTGATTATTCCTAAGGACAATATGCTGGATCGCTTTGCTTCGGTAAACGAGCAAGGTAAATTTGAAAGTCCTATTCCAAGTGACAACCGTAGATTTTTCACAATGTTAGGTACACTTGTTGGAGGTAGAATTGGAATTCCAAGATCAGCTTTGGCTGCAGCCAAATCAGGACTAACGATTGCAATTCAATATAGCGACAAGCGAAAGCAATTTGGTCCTGAAGGCGGTGAAGAAGTTTCAATCCTTAATTATAGAATGCATCAGCGAAGACTTTTTCCTTTACTCGCTAAGACCTACGCAATACATTTTGCGTTGCAGTATGTCACGAATCGCTTTATTAAAAGAACTGATCTTGAAATGCCCGAAATTGAAGCATTAGCGGCAGGTATGAAAGCGTATTCTACTTGGAATACAACTGCTACATTACAAGAATGTCGCGAGGCGTGTGGTGGTAAAGGATATTTGTCTGAAAATAGAATTGGTGTTTTAAAAAGCGATACCGAAATTTATACCACTTTTGAGGGTGACAATACCGTTTTAATGCAATTAGTAGCTAAAAATAGACTTTCAGAGTTTCGTAAAACGTATGGTAAAATGGATGCTATGGGAATAATTAGTTATGTTTATGAAAATACAAAGACAGTAATTGCCGAGAAAAATCCAATTATTACTAGAAAGACTGATGAAGCACATTTATTAGACGCTACTTTTCATTTAAGTGCATTTGAATACAGAGAAAAAACAATTCTAGCGTCAGCAGCAAAACGATTAAAAAAATTGATTGATGGTGGATTAGAACCGTATGATGCTTTTAATGTAGTACAACATCAAATGATCGATGTGGCACAAGCTTATCTAGATCGAGTTGTTTTAGAACAATTCATTATAGCAATAGATAAATTTGAAGATTCAAAAAGTAAGGATATAGTAAACAAATTGAGTCAACTTTATGCCTTATCATTGCTAGATAAGAACAAAGGATGGTATCTTGAAGATGGATACCTAGAGGCGATAAAAACTAAAGCAATACGTAAAATGGTCAATCAATTGTGCTGGGAATTAAGACCAGAAGCAATTTCATTAGTAAAAGCATTTGCCATTCCAGATAGTTGTCTTTCGGCACCAATAGCATTATAAAATAATTATTACAAAAAAGTATCTTATTAAATGCAATTTTACCAACACTACTAAACTTAAGTTTATTACGAGATTTAGATTTGTAGGGTCAGTGGAGATTCAATGAGCTAGTGTTTTGTGCACACCAGAAGCCTTAGCAGCTTATGGAGGTTCAGCCGTTTTTGAATGCCTTCCAGAGCGGATTAATCAAAGATTTATGCGAGTTGCCTCGGATATTGGTGAAGATCCAGCAATGACTAACATGATTTTGAAACAAGGTAAAAAAGTACTTTTAAAAAAAATGCTATTGTGATACCTGACCTTCTGGAACAATATCAGAGATTATATAAAATGTATATCCGTTGGGGTCGAAGCAATGTTAGTGAAAATTTAGCTATAGCAAAATATGTTTTTGTGAATTTTAGAAAAAATCTAAAGTAGCAACAAGACTATCGTTTGTAGATCAATTTTTAATTTTAGCTATGACCTACCCATTTTTGGTATTCATGGCCTATTTTATTGTGATAGACCCTCTTTTGTTTTTGAGTAGTACACTTTTAGGAATATTAATAGTTTCTATTTTTCCTGTACTCTTTTACGTAAAAAATATAGTGCTGCAGAATCATTGAGGCCCCAGGTTTACGGTATATTGTATACATTTGAACTTTTTTAGATTTGATCTTAAGCAAATAGTAGAGCTGATAAGAGAGGTTAGTTAACAAGTAAATTAATGTAAAAATAAGTACCTTTAGTTTTCTCGAAAATGATTAGAAACTACTTCTTTCGCAATAATCGTGTAAAAATCATTTAAAATATTGCAAACCGTCTTATCATTTTTAAGGCAGTTTTTTTTTAAAATTAATTCTATAAACGATCAAACGGTATCATCAGTCATAACTATAAGCTCTCAATTTTATTGAAATTATATTTGTCAAAACTCTATGAATTTAGATTTTATAGCGTACGAACTAAATTGTAATTTTGTTTGGGAGGAAATTTTTGTCGCTTCGAATTTAACTTTTATAACTTACCTATTATCTTAGGTATTTTTAGTGTTGATTCGATCAATGAGTTTATATGTTACATTTAGATTTAAAAATTTGTATTTGGATTATTTATAAAACATCTAAACTTCCTTTTCCCTCTCGAACAACTATTGGTTCATCACCTGATAAATCAATAATAGTAGAACCTACATTATCACCGTAACCACCATCGATAACTAAATCCACAAGGTTTTGCCATTTTTCAAAAATAAGTTCTGGATCAGTTGTGTATTCAATTACATCATCTTCATCACGAATGGAAGTGGAAACGATGGGATTCCCTAAAATTTTAACAATCTCTAGGGCAATGGAGTTATTAGGAACTCTAATACCTACCGTCGTTTTCTTCTTAAATTCTTTAGGCAAATTATTATTTCCCGGTAAAATAAAAGTGTAAGGACCTGGCAAAGCTCTTTTTAAGATCTTAAAAGTAGAGGTATCTATTTGTCTAACATAATCAGATATATTGCTCAAATCATTACAAATAAACGAGAAATTAGCTTTTTCTAACTTAATCCCCTTTATTTTAGCGATTCGTTCTAGCGCTTTAGTATTAGTAATATCGCAGCCTAACCCATAAACAGTATCTGTTGGATAAATAATTAATCCACCGTCTTTTAAAACCTTTACCACTTTAGCGATAGCCGCCTCGTTAGGTTTGTCTTCGTATATTTTTATAAATTGCGCCATGAGATTTTTAATTTTTGATTAACGATTTATGATTACTTGATTTCAAACTGAAACCGCACACTAAATACTATTTGCTGAGTACTACCCAATTATATCCAACTTTGCAAAACGCAATAATAATTTCTTAATTCCGCCTACTTCAAACTTAATTTCTGCTTTTTTATCCGCTCCTATTCCTTCTAGATTTATCACGTGGCCTTTGCCAAAGCGTTCATGCATCACTATATTGCCAGCAGTTAAACTATTATCAAATAAATTAGCATTACCAGAAACGGCATTAGTAGAAACGGGCTTTAATTTACGAACAGAAACACTTGATTGTGTTCCGCCTGCATTAGCTGATGGACTTGGAGGCGTTCCGCCAATTGGTTTTGCTAAACGCAATTTAGATTTATCAACATCTCCAAAAATGTCACTATCAATCATAGGTTTATAACGGTAATTATTCTCTGGTGGTGTAATATATTCTAAATATTGACTATCAATCTCCTCAATAAAACGGGAAGGTTCGCTATCAGTTAATTTTCCCCAGCGATATCTGGATTGCGCATAAGTCAAATACGCTTGATGTTCTGCACGTGTCAGCGCCACATAAAACAATCGACGTTCTTCTTCTAGTTCGCTTCTTGTGCTCATACTCATGGCACTTGGAAAAAGATCTTCCTCCATTCCCACCACAAAAACATGTGGAAATTCTAGTCCTTTTGCTAAATGTATCGTCATTAGTGCCACACGATCTTCGTCGCTGGTATCTTTATCTAAATCTGTCGCTAATGCCACATCTTCCATAAACTCAGATAACGCACCTCTTGCTCCATCCACTTCTATTTGACCTTCAGTAAAATCTTTTATACCATTCAATAATTCTTCAATGTTCTGAATTTTTGCCATTCCCTCTGGCGTTGCATCCTTCTTTAATTCTTGAACTAGGCCCGTTTTTTTTGCAACATGATCGGCGAGATAAAAAGCATCTTGATTTTCATTGATCGCTTGAAAACTTTGAATCATTGTTACAAAATCTAACAATTTTTGTTTAGTACCTGAATTTAATTTTAAATCGATACGTTCAATATTTTGCATCACTTCAAACATAGATCTTTTGTAGTGATTTGCTGCAATTGTTAATTTTTCTATGGTTGTGTTTCCAATTCCGCGAGCTGGATAATTGATAACACGCATTAATGCTTCCTCATCTTTTGGGTTAATCACTAAGCGCAAATAGCACAAAACATCTTTGACTTCTTTTCGTTGATAGAATGAAAGTCCGCCATAAATACGATAGGGAATATCTCTTTTACGCAACGCATCCTCCATTGCACGAGATTGTGCATTAGTGCGATATAAAATTGCAAAAGCGCCGTTATGCAACTGATTTTGCATTTTCTGTTCCCAAATAGTGCTCGCAACAAAACGACCTTCCTCATTATCTGTTAAACTGCGATGTACTTTAATTTTAGCACCAAAATCATTAGCGGTCCAAACGACTTTGTCTAGTTTTACTTTATTTTTATCAATAATAGTATTTGCCGCTTCCACAATATTTTTTGTCGAACGGTAATTTTGTTCTAATCGATAGGTTTTGACGCCTTCATAATCCTTCTGGAAATTCAATATATTATTGATATTAGCACCACGGAACGCGTAAATACTTTGGGCATCATCACCTACCACACAAATATTCTGGAACTTATCAGACAAAGCTCGGACAATTAAATACTGAGAGTGATTTGTATCTTGATACTCATCTACTAATATATAACGAAAACGATTTTGATATTTTGCAAGAACTTCGGGAAAACGGGTTAGAAGTTCGTTAGTTTTCAATAACAAATCATCAAAATCCATAGCTCCTGATTTGAAACAACGATCTACGTAATTCTGATAGATTTCCCCCATGCGAGGTTTTTTAGACATTGCATCTGCTTCTTGTAAATCAGGATCATTAAAATACGCTTTAACAGTAATCAAACTATTTTTAAAATTAGAAATTCTGCTCAAAACCTGTTTCGGTTTATAAACATCTCTATCCAACTGCATCTCTTTAATAATTCCAGAGATGGCACGAAGGGAATCTTGTGAATCATAAATGGTAAAGTTCGATGGATAGCCTAAATGTTCCGCTTCTGAGCGTAATATTCGTGCAAATACCGAGTGAAATGTCCCCATCCAAAGATTTTTAGCTTCGCCGACTCCAACAATATCAGAGATACGCTTTTTCATTTCGCGTGCCGCTTTGTTAGTAAAAGTCAGTGATAAAATACTAAATGCGTCAACTCCTTGATGCATTAAATAAGCAATTCTAATAGTTAACACACGGGTTTTACCAGAACCTGCGCCTGCAATAATTATCATAGGACCCTCTTTTTGTAGAACAGGTTCACGTTGTGCTTCGTTTAGTTGATCGATATATTTATGCATGGGAAATTTTTAATTATAAGAGTACAAAAATAGCGAATTTGACCGAGGTTTTAAGCATCTATAATCAACAATAGATCGCTTTAACCTAGAGATATTTGAAAAAGGAATATTCAATTACTAATTATAAAAAACATCGTAACCAAAGCGAATTAATGTACCAACTACAACTACCAGAAAGAATATACGTATAAAACTATTTCCTTTATTTATGGCTAATTTGGCGCCAAGCCAACCACCAATTGCGTTACTAAATGCCATGGGTATTGCCACTGCCCATATTATTTTTCCTTTCAAAATAAATAAGCAAATAGAACCAAAATTGGTCGACAAATTAACCATTTTAGCATTTGCAGAAGCATGTAAAAAATCAAAACCCATAATGGCAATAAATGCTACCACGAGGAAACTACCAGTGCCAGGACCAATAAATCCATCATATAGACCAACGATAAAACTAATTCCTATTGCATTAAAAATTTGTGTTCTGGGCGAATGATTCTTTTCTATATGCTGTCCAAAATTCTTTTTCGCATAAGTATAAATAACTAAAAAGGAGAGTACAATTAAAAGTAAGGGCTTCATAAAATCGTTGCTCACATACGTCAATAAAGTAGAGCCTAAAAATGCCGATGGAAACGCTAAGAGCATCATGATACTGAGTAGTCTCCAGTTCATATCTACTTTTTTAAGGTATTGATACGCTGCAAATGAAGTTCCGCTAAATGCAGGAACTTTTAAAGTTCCAATAACCGTTGAAACTGGTAGATTAGGCAGTAGTATTAATCCCATTGGTGTTTGTATCAACCCGCCGCCTCCAACAATTGCATCTATAAATCCAGCGACAAAGGCGGCAACACAAAGTAAAACTAGTATATACGTTTCCATTTCAATTATCAAAATTAAAGTCTGTTTTTAAAATGGCAAAAATACTATTCACATTGTGTTATTGCTAATTAAATCAAGTTGATTTGAACTCAAAAAAGTATATTTTTGCCTATTAAAAATTACATCAAAATGGATTCTAGTAAAATTATTGAAATACTTGCTTATTCCCTACCTTCGCTAATTACCGGAGCTGTGGCCTATTTATTATTTAGCTCTTATTTTAAAGATCAGCAAAACAATCGCCGTTGGTTATTGCAAAAAGACTCTCAACCATCCATTTTGCCGCTTCGATTGCAAGCTTATGAACGTTTGACATTATTAATGGAGCGAATCAATCCCTCTCAAATGATGGTGAGAGTAAATCCATTATCAACGGATAAATTTGATTATCAAAATTTAGTGATAGCACAGATAGATCAAGAATTTGAACATAATCTATCACAACAAATTTATGTTTCTGAGGAATGCTGGAGTATTATAACGACAGCAAAAAATGCAACTATTCAAATAATTTGCTTAGCAACTCAAAGTCAAAAAGTTAGCAATGCAGATAGTTTGCGTGAATTTGTAATTAATGAATTAATTGAAAAGCAATCACCAAGTTTTGCTGCTTTGTCATACATTAGAAATGAAGTGGGACAATTATGGTAGTCTTTATTTTTTGTTTTTAAGATATAACTGACGTCCTAATTCTGCTAAGAAAGGCAGACTAATTTCATCATATTCATAAATATTATCATTGTAAATACCATTCTTATTGGCTAAAATCGTTGCCGAAAGCATAAATTCAACTTTGTTTTCAGTATCTACAATATAAGCGCAGTCAATCATTGTGCCGTACGCATTTCCCACTTTGTTATAAATCTTTACAGTTAATGGAATATTTTTTTTGGTGTCGCCAAACATAAAAAATTTACAATATCCATCATAATATTCAATAGGATCGTAACCCGCATTCTTTGGAAGATTTTGCATAGAAAAAAGTATAAATTCTCTATCTTTTTCAGTTATTTTAAATCGTTCACTTTCTTTAAAGTTTTCTGGAAATACAATTCGTTTTAAGGTGTTATGAAGTGTTTCTAATGGATAATAATTTCTTTTTGAAAAATCAAATGGCTCATTGATAAGCTTACCTCCGGCTGCTAAATATCCACTTCCTTTTTGTAAACCATTCAGCTTCAAATTCATAGGTTGTTGATTGACTTTGGAAGGGAAAATTTCAGTTGTATTGTCCTCTTTATAGATTGTTGTTGATTTAACTAGTGGATTACTAGAGTCAGCGCCCGAAAGCCTGTGGCTCAATCGAAATGGCGACAAACCTTTTTGTTCCATTTTTTGATTGATGTAATCAAATCCTATGAATTCTAATAAATTTGTACTCGCTTCATTATCACTCACCGCAAAAACTTTTGAAATTTCTTCAGAAAATTTTAGTTTAGAATCGTTACCTTCTATTTTATACTCTGTATTTATAGAAGTATTTTCTATTGTGTTCAATTTTTCTAATGCTAAAACTGCAATAGGGAATTTTATAGTGCTTGCTGGATAAAAATAATTAGTAGCATTTAAATTGTATATGTGATCTTTAAAAGACACTTTCCCATTTTTATTTCTTAAAATTTCGGTGTAAATAATTTGTATTTCGTGTGGTACGGCCATATCCATAACCCTCTTTATATTAGGATTTTTGGAAGCTAATGTCTTTTGTAAAATATCTTTTTTCGCACCACAGTTGTAAAGCAATAAAATCGTTAAGACAATTAATAAATTTTTAATTTGATTCATAGCTAATGTCGGTAGGTGTTAAATTTGTAAAATAAATTTTAAAATATAAGCATAATTTGTTTTTTATATTTGTTTTAGTCCTTTATATGTTCTTAATCGATATTAAAGAAGTATCATTTTCTCTTAATTTTTTTTAACATATTTAAAAACTTACATAGCTTAAATAGTAAAAATTAAGAGTATCAATATCTTCTATTGACTTAGAGTAAAATTCTATCGATTGTCACTCATAATTTCCGACTTATTAAGAGCATATTCGTAACCTTGTTTCCACCACTCTTTCATCACTTTTTTATTAAAAATAAGTGCATTGTTCGTCAATTTGGTGGGTGTATAATACAAATTTAGTTTTACGTTTTTATTATTAGCCATCAATTTACCAATTGCAATATCATGTTTTTCGACTTGATTTAAAGCAATTCTGAATAAATCAATCATCAGAGAAAATGGATTTTTTCCCACAACAGCTTTCTCTAAATTAATTTCAGTTTCTAAAATCACCACGTCAATTTCAGTCGCTCCACGAGTAATGGCCTCTCGTATAGGTACTAGACTTGAAAATCCACCATCGCCGTACTCATCATTATTTTTAGTGACTAAACTCATAAAAGGAATATAATTACTTGAAATCCAAATCCATTCACAAAACTCATCGTATGTACAGTCGTGAATCGATTTGTATTCTGCTTCATTTTTAGATAAATTAGTAACAGTAATCACAACATCCATGTTGAGTGTCTTTAAGTTTTCAAATTCAGCAATTTTGAAGTTTCTCTTAATGTATGTAAGTAATTTTTTGCTTTCGCCAAAGGTTCGTTTCCCTTTTATAAATTGCCAAATAACATTAAAGTGATTGATAGAGACAAATTCAATTCCGTTTTTATTTTTTACCAAAAACGGATTAACATCAAAAATTTTTGTCATGTCTACATTGGTGTAGATCCTTTTAATTTTGCTTAGATTTCCAAGTGCTAAATGAGGAATAAGCAAGCTTCCTGTTGAAGTGCCTATAAAAATATCATACTTGTTTTTTTCGATTTCTAAAAGATATTCTGCCACTCCTCCGGCAAATGCTCCTTTACTGCCACCACCTGAAATTACCAATGCCCTCATTAATTATAGTTTACTTTTATCCAAATTTAGAATAAAAGTTTATTCTTTCAATAACCGATTCAATTGAAATTTTTCCTTTTCATTTAAATCAACAATAATATTTTCAAATGAAAGTCTCATTTTATCGTTTTTTAATAGATTCCTGATGTTGTCGCGTCCAAATTTAGAAAACTGCCAAATATGACTTGTAGTAGCATTAACTAAATTTTTTAAAACTAAATCATCGATTAATCGAAAAGAAATTAGATTTTGTAAAGCGTTTTGACGTGTAGATACTTCAAAATCACCTGATGAATATTCTATTAACTCATTTATATATTGCACTCTATTTTGAATAAAATTTGGTGTATTTAAAGCTAAGGACAACCACAAATTTCTTAAGTTGTAATCGTTAAATCCTATCCAAGTTTTACTTTTTTCTAAATATTCAACGCGGTGTTCTGGAAAATTATTCCATAAATTAAATAAAGCGATTTCTTGCGTTTGATATGATTTATCATCTAGTAAAGTTTCATACTGTATTCTAAAATCCGCTGGGATTTTACTAAAATTACTAGCCACGGCTTGACGAATTTGTAAATTATTAGTATGTAATGCAAGCAGTAGCAGTTGTTTCTTGTCCTCCCATTTTTCATTTTTAACCTGGTTAAGAATGGCTTCTTTTACCGTAAAATAAACATCTGTGTGCATAATTTCGACAAAGAAATCCTTTTTATCAGAAATCGGTTTATTTCGTAATTGATCAACTTTTAAAAACACCTTCATTGAATTATTTTTTTTTAATAAATCATTGGCCTTTGACGTATCAAATTCAGTTGTTTCCAGCCAAACTTTACTATAACTATTTAGATCAAAAGAAGAAACTTTGCTAATTTCAGCAAAGAAATCTTGCGTATCAACAGACTTAAAAGCATTTTTTTTCAAATAAGAATATACTACTTTTTTGAATTTTTTCTCGCCTATTGATTCTTGTAATACAAACAATGCCCAAGCACCTTTTTGATAAAATGTAAGTGAACTTGCTTTGGCGTTCAACACAGGAATAGTATCGGTTCTTGAGGCAAACTTTAATTGCTGTGCTGATTCATATAATTTAGAATAAAAGTAATCATCACCATATACTTCTTTTTCTGCTAACAAAGCATAATAAGTCGCAAAACCTTCTTGTAACCAATGGTGCTTGCCGCTTATGGCAGTGATTAAATTTCCAAACCATTGATGTGCTAATTCATGTGCATTCACATTGGTATAACTTCGATCTTCAAAACCTATTGAATCAATCATATATCTTGATGAAAATACGGTTGCCGCAGTGTTTTCCATTCCGGCATATAAAAAGTCACGAACAGGAATTTGCTTATAAGTCTCCCAAGGATACTTCACTCCTATTTCTTTTTCTAAAAAATCAAACATAATTTTAGAGTATCGATAAGTAGGTTCAAATCTAGATTTATCTTCAGGTTGGTAATACATTTCTAATGGAATTCCTGATGTCGATAATTGAGTTTGCTTTGCATATTTCCCTATCGCAAGCATCAATAAATAGGAGCTCATGGGTTTCTTCATTCGGTAACTCCAAACAGATAATCTATCAGTTTCTAATTTTGAGTCTAATGCTCCATTCGATATTACCTCATATTCTTTATCGAAGGAAATAGTTAAATTGAAAGTCACTTTTTCATTCACATCGTCAAAGCTAGGGAACCAATGGCTCGTATATTTTCCTTGTCCTTGTGTCCAAATTTGTAAATTATTTTTTTCTAAGGAACCAATAAAATACATCGTTTGTTTTGGCGTAGCGGAATATTGAAAAGTCAAAGTGTTTTTTCCTTTTTTAAATGGGAAAATAATTTGTAAATCCTTTTGAGTATTTATAAAATTAATCGTTTTACCATTCAATTTTAAATTAGAAAATATCATGTTTTGAGCATCAATTTTAATAGTATCTATGCTTTTGAGTACTTCAAAATCATATTGCACATCCCCAACAACAGTTTTACTCAGAGGATTTATATTAATTTTTCCCAAAACACTTTTAAAATCAACAAATTTTGATTGTTGTGCAAAAACAAATGAGGTTATGAATAAAAAGAAGAAATATTTCATTGGTATTATTTTTACAAAAATCTCAAAGTTACAATCAATTGTTTAAAAACAGAATGCTTTGCCTAAGTTTACGGTAACAAAACTACACTAAAATCCCATTGAAAACAAAAGCCGTATTTAACTGGAGCAGCGGAAAAGATTCTGCTTTAGCTCTTTATAAAGTCATACAAAATCAAGAATTTGAAATCACTTGCTTATTAACAAGTGTGAATCAAGAATTTCAGCGTATTTCCATGCATGGTGTGCGTGTTGCGCTTTTAAAACAGCAAGCTCAAAGTATTGGATTGTCGCTGGAAATCATGCAAATACCCGAAATGCCTTCAATGGATGCTTACGAAGATGTAATGAATGAAACTTTGACGAAGCTAGAGAATCAGGGAAATACGTATTCAATTTTTGGAGATATTTTTCTGGAGGATTTAAGAAAATATCGAGAATATCAATTAGAAAAATTAGGTATGAAGGCAGTTTTTCCTCTTTGGAAAACACCATCTATAGATTTGATTCAACAATTTATTACTTTGGGATTTAAAACAATAGTGGTTTGTGTCAACGAACAGTTTCTGGATAAAAGTTTTCTTGGACGAATTATAGATCAAGATTTTATCAATGACTTACCCGAGAGCGTAGACGTGTGCGGTGAAAATGGTGAATTTCATACTTTTACTTTCGACGGACCCATTTTTTCAAAACCAATACTTTTTGATATTGGTGACATTGTTTATCGAAAATATCAGGGACCAAAACAAGAAAAATCATCTAATACAAATTGCGAAATAGGTATTTTCGACCCATTTAAATTTGGATTTTGGTATCTTGATTTAAAACCAAAATGATGATTTAAAAAAGTTACTTTTTATTTCGTGCCAACGTAAAAAAGAATTTAGATCCTTCGCCAAGTTTTGAATGTACTGAAATAGTACCACCCAAATCTTCAACTATTTTTTTTACAGTTGCTAAGCCTATTCCAGTTCCTTTTACCCCAAATCGATCCACACCTTCGACTATGGTAAACAAGTCAAAGATATTTTTTTGATTTTCTTTTGAAATTCCAATTCCATTATCAGTGACGGTAATCATATAAAAATCAAGCTCTTCAGTGATAATAATATCTATTTTTATTTTTTCTTCATCATTATATTTTATAGCATTTGTAACTAAATTATTCAAAATTTGCTCAAAAGCGATTTTGTCCACGCACATTGAATTTGCTGTAGTTTTAAAAGTAATGATACAATTATCTTTAAAAACGTAGAGATTCGAAAAATCTTTCTCAAGATCAGCGATAAAAACTTCATTACAGTTTTCTTTGTCTAACAGACTAGATTTACTATGGAGTAATAAATTATCGATCATTTCTTTCAATTTTACTGTTGAACTTTTAATCAAATTAATCACTTCAATACCCTCAAGATCTATTAGATTACCATAATTCTCCATAAAAAAGTCAGTTAAGCCACTAATATTGACTAAAGGAGATTTTAGATCATGTGCAGCAATATAGGCAAAGCGCTCCAAGTCATCATTTTTCTTTTTAAGCGCAAACATCGTTTTATCGAGTTCAATTTTATTAGCTCGTAATTCTAATAACTTCATTGTTTGGTCCGCTAATGCCTGCAACGCTGTTTTTTGCGCTTCTGTTAGAGTTTTAGACTTATGATCAATCACACAAATAGTCCCAAGAGGAAGTCCATTTAAATTTTTTATCGATGCACCAGCATAAAAGACAATATTATTTGTACCACTCACAAGAGGATTATCACGAAAACGAGTATCTTGACGAGCATCACTAATTTCAAAAACTGGGTTTGTATCATTGATAGCGTGAGCACAAAAAGAAATTTCCCTTGGTGTTTCATCAATATCTAATCCTTTCCGGGATTTAAACCATTGGCGATTATCATCAACGAAAGTGATTAAAGCAACAGGAGTCTCGCATATTTGAGAAGCCAATATTGTTAAATTATCGTATTCGGCTTCTGGTAAAGTATCTAAAATCGAGTATGCTTTTAAAGATTTAATTCTTTCTTTTTCTTTGGTAAATTTATCTGGGGCGATCATTGATTATTTTTTTTTTGATTATTGTGAACATGTAGCAAGTGAGGCTGTCAATTTCTTCAATAAAATAAAAACATAGCACAAATGTAAAATTAATCAAATTTTGAAATTTGTATTTTTAAGACCTATATTTTTATGTAAAATTTAATAATACAATTAGAGTTAGAATTTAAAATAAAGCAGTGTTAGTAGTTAATAAACGATTCCTTAAAAGCATAGTTCACTCGTTGGGTGTAATTAGTTTATGATGGTGATTTTTCGTCAGTTCGAGTATTTTTCGATAGAAAAATATGTCGAGAACAAGAAAAATTTCATTAAAAACGGTTCTCGATACATTTATTGCTCCTTTTTAATTCATAAAAAAACACTCGAACTGACGTTTTGAATAATTACACCCAACGGGTCATAGTTATATTTTTAATAACTCTAAAAGTATTCTTTATTTCTATTTTTTAGAAGTTGTAAACATTTTTTTAGCGATGAAAAAAGAGAAAGATTTAGCGCTCATCGTACATTTTAAGAAGTTGTGTGACGGTGTTCCAGTTGCGTATTATGGCAATTACACTTAATTTCTTTTCAATATACTTTTGATCAAATCGCGTTTTACCAGCGCCAACTGCATATTTTATAAAAATTTTATTACCTTCAATACAAGCTTCATCAGGCTTAAATTGACTTATCCTTAGATCATTCATACTAGAACTAGACAAAGTTGTGGAGATAAAAGCAACATATAATTTTTTAAGATCCACTTCTTTGTCTTTTAAAAAAGGATTATTTTCTAGGCAAGCTTCCAAATCCTTTTTTCCAATAACCACTACTGGAACTTCGTGACCAAAACTCTTAAAAATTTCTTGCTTTATTTTGAAACCTATAGCAGCTGCATTTTCCTCTTCAGCATCCACAAATACATTACCTGATTGTATGTAAGTTTGTACATTTTGAAAACCAATAGATTCCAAATTTTTTATTAAAGCTTCCATTTTTATCATGCTATGACCAGAAACATTGATACCACGAAGTAAAGCAAGATGAGTTGTCATAATTATTTTTTTATTTATTGCGAAGATATTATGATTTGAATTAAAACAAGAATTTAATATTGTAACATCATTTTATTTAAACTTTTCTAACGTAAGCTTATTCTTTTTTAGAACTGTCTTCTTTACTAACTTTTTCTATTTTTCGCAATTCTAAATACGACTTCATAAACACGACAGCTATAACCAAACGAAATATGCGATACACCCATATATTTACCTCCCAAATAAATAGTCTATGCATCGCCTCTTCAATAAATAATGATCGCAGAAAGGAAATTAAAAACACAATCGCTAAGATCAAATAAATGGTTTTAGATATTTTCATAAACAGTTAAAGTGATTAAATTAAGGTGCAAGAAATTAAAATATTAATAAAAATAAATTTGCTGTTCTTTTTGTTTAAATGTGATATTTTCATTGTTTTTATTTTTCTAACAATCAATTTTAAAAATTAAATTCTTTTTAAAAAAGCAAAAATAGTTTTTTATCGCATTTCGAAGAGAGTTGTGCGCATAAATAGCAAAGTAAAAAAAATAAAAACAGATCACATGAACTATCATCTGTAAATCACTTACATTTCGGCAATTTTCATGAAACATCCGCAGTGATACTAAGAGAGTTTACGTGTGAACTGTTTTTTAGATTTTTGATTAGAATTATTTATAATAAATTTCCTAGCCATGATAACAGTGAAAAGCCTTTGCGAGCGGAATACCATTTTTTCTAGTTGTGGTAGAGCGACCAAAGGAAGATCCTGCCACAAAATAGAAAAAAGGTGTGACGCCACAAAGCTTGAAACGATTAGCGAGAATAGCTCCCACAAAAAAAATCATCTCTGAGAATAAAATCAATTTTTTACAGAACTTTTTAAGAGTAGCAACAAACCTATTATTCCCTTTTACAATTTTCGAAATTCCAAACAAAAAACTACCTTCGCTTTTGGAAATAAAATAGAATATAACCTCTTAAAAAAGTGCTAAATTCTACAATCTACAATTTTAATTCTAATACTTATAATGTCTAATAACCTTCTTCTCACTCCTATCGAATATTTAAAAGGTGTTGGTCCTAACAGGGGCGAATTGCTGCGCAAGGAGCTGGGAATTCATAAGTATGCAGACTTGGTTAATTTTTTTCCAAATAGATACATTGATAGAACCCGCTATTATAAAATAAACGAATTACAAAATAATGGTGCGGAAGTTCAAATTATTGGCAAAATAATCAATGTTAAAACAGTTGAATTTGGTAAAAGCCAAAAAAGATTGGTTGCTACGTTTGTGGATGATACGGGACAAATGGAGCTAGTGTGGTTTCAAGGTCACAAATGGATAAAGGAGAGTTTAAAGTTGAATGAAATTTGCGTAATATTTGGCAAATGCACCACTTTTGGGAATCTATTTAATATGGCGCATCCGGAAATTGAAATGATGAGCGAACACAAACAAAGCTTGCGTTCAGCAATGCAACCCGTTTATCCGTCAACTGAAACACTTACAAATCGCGGCGTTTCAAACAAAGTCATTAATAAAATGATGCAACAGCTGTTTCTCGAAACGCAAAACTTATTTATTGAGACATTGCCTGATTATTTAATTGACGAATTAAAGTTAATTTCTAAAAAAGAGGCGTTGTTCAACATCCATTTTCCTACTAGCACTGATACGTTGGCTAAAGCCAAATTTAGATTAATTTTTGAAGAATTATTCTTTATTCAGTTGCAATTAATTACTAAAAATCTCATCCAGAAACATAAAATTAAAGGTCATCCATTTACGAAAGTGGGAGAATATTTTAATGATTTTTATCAAAACCACTTGCCTTTTGAGTTAACGAATGCTCAAAAAAGAGTGATAAAAGAGATAAGAACTGACATGGGTAGCAATGCGCAAATGAATCGCTTGTTGCAAGGCGATGTGGGTTCTGGCAAAACGATTGTTGCGTTTATGAGCATGCTGTTAGCGCTGGATAATGGCTTTCAGGCTTGTTTGATGGCTCCTACAGAAATTTTAGCGAACCAGCATTTTATAGGTTTATCTGAATTGGCACAAACCACAAATATCAATATTAAAATTCTTACTGGCTCAACTAGAATTGCTCAAAGAAGAATTATTCACGAGGAGTTAGAAAACGGCACCTTAGACATACTTATAGGAACTCACGCTTTAATTGAAGATAAAGTAAAATTTAAAAATTTAGGACTCGCCGTAATTGATGAACAACACCGTTTTGGAGTTGAACAACGCTCGAAATTGTGGCGGAAAAATACAATTCCACCACATGTTTTAGTGATGACCGCTACCCCTATTCCTCGGACTTTAGCGATGAGTTTATATGGGGATTTAGATATTTCTGTAATTGATGAATTACCACCGGGTAGAAAACCGATACAAACTGTTCATAGATTTGACAGTAACCGATTGAAAGTATGGAAATTCCTGCGCGATGAAATTGCTCTTGGTCGACAAATTTATATTGTATATCCATTAATTCAAGAATCAGAAAAAATGGATTATAAAGATTTAATGGATGGTTACGAGAGCATTTCTAGGGATTTTTCGTTGCCTCAGTATTCCATTTCCATCTTACATGGAAAGATGAAACCACTGGATAAAGATGCTGAAATGAAGCGCTTTTCAAGTGGGAAAACTAATATCATGGTCGCTACAACAGTTATTGAAGTGGGCGTAAATGTTCCTAATGCGAGTGTAATGATAATAGAAAGTGCGGAGCGTTTTGGCTTATCGCAATTGCATCAGCTTCGGGGTCGTGTGGGTCGCGGTGCTGAACAAAGTTATTGTATTTTGATGACAAGTCACAAACTCAGTGCTGACAGTAAAACTAGAATGGAAACGATGGTGCGAACTAATGATGGATTTGAAATTGCTGAAGTCGACTTAAAACTTCGAGGTCCGGGCAATTTGATGGGTACGCAGCAAAGTGGAGTGCTAAATCTTCAAATCGCAGATTTAGTGCGAGACAGAGATGTTTTAGCCTTAGCAAGAAATTATGCAATGAAATTGTTACGGGAAGACCCTGCAATGCAAAAATTGGAGCACAGTACTTTGCGAGCAGTTTATATGGAAATGACAAAGAAAAAGAATATCTGGAATTATATTAGTTAGAAAGTTTTTGATTTTTGATTAAACCTTCTACATTTTCAGTTGTCCAATACGCATACAATTTAAATGTAATGTATTCTGATAATGATTTTTTTGTTCAGTGATACTAATTTGTATCCTAATTTGAAATAAAATGTAATTAATTTAGCATAAAAAAATCTTACAAATAATTGCAAAAAAACATATTTTTTGACAAAAAAAAAATACATTTTCGCGATTGGTTTAATATTTGTATGTACAAACGTTAAATAATAATCAACATATACTGAAATCCCAATTGTAAAAGCTAAATTTGCTTTTTAACTAAAATTACTGATAAATAATCCTACTTTACATTTTATAATATGAAAATTAAATACATAGTTTATACCTTATTAACCATAGGAATCGTTGGATTTATTGGTTATAGAATTAATTCTAACAGCAATAAGGCCAACGATTCAAAGGATCAAAAGGGAAAAGGCAAACCAACGGCGCTAAGCGGAATGGTTGTTAAATTCGAAACTTTTGACAATAATCTTTCGCTCTCAGGATCTATTGAAGCTAATGAGCAAGTAGAAATTCGAAGTGAGGTTTCAGGAATTGTAGAAGGTATTTATTTTCAGGAAGGTGCTAACGTTACTAAAGGTCAAGTACTTTTTAAAGTTAATGACATTGAGTTGAAAGCACAATTAAGACAAACAGCCACGCGTGAAGGATTAGCCTCTGAAAATGAAAGAAGAGCCAAATTATTACTACAAAAAGAAGCTATAAGTCAAGAGGAATACGATTTAGCAAGAGCTGATCTTAAGTCCTCACAAGCACAAAGCCAATTGATACAAGCTCAAATTTCGAAGACAGCAGTAAGAGCACCTTTCTCTGGGAAAATTGGTTTGCGTTCTATTTCTCCCGGAACTTATATCACCCCAATGATATTAGTAGCAAAATTAGTAAACATTGGAAAACTTAAAATTACTTTTTCAATTCCTGAGAAATATGCAAATCAAGTTAGAACAAATACTATCATATCCTTTAAAGTAGCAGGTTCAGACAAACAGTATAGTGCTAAAATTTATGCTATTGACCCAGAAATTGCAGTTGCAACACGTACATTGCAAGTTCGAGCAATTGCAGAAAACAAAGACGGCAAATTATTACCTGGAACTTTTGCAGATGTAGAATTACCGTTAGACATAATCAAGGACGCCATAGTCATTCCTACAGAAGCTATAATCCCAATTCAAAACGGTAAAAAAGTTTTCATTACTGATAACGGAATTGCTAAAGAATTAATGATAGAAACAGCCACTAGAACAGAAACATCAGTGCTTGTACTTTCAGGACTTAAGGAAGGTGATACTCTGATTACGAATGGTGTTATGTCCTTAAAAAATGATGATAAAGTAAAAGTTACCATTAAAAAGATTTAAAAATTAGACTATATCCTTTTTAAAAATCTAAATTCCAAAATCTAAAATCTAAATTTTAAATGAGTTTATCAACTACAAGTATTAGAAGACCCGTAATGACCATTGTGATCAATTTGGCTATTGTGTTATTCGGGATTATAGGTTATACTTTTCTGGGCGTTCGCGAATTTCCTTCAATCGATCCTGCTCAGGTTTCTATTCGTACCAATTATACAGGAGCAAATGCTGATATTATTGAATCCCAGATCACGGAACCATTAGAAAAAGCGATTAATTCAATTGATGGAATCCGTAATGTAACTTCATCAAGTGCACAAGGGAGTAGCAGTATTACTATTGAATTTAATTTAGATAAAAATCTAGAAGATGCTGCTAATGATGTACGAGATAAAGTCTCGCAAGCAGTACGAAATCTTCCACAAGATATTGATTCACCTCCAGTGGTTTCTAAGGCTGATGCCAATGGTGATGCGATAATTTCGATGACGGTTCAAAGTGACACGCGAAACGCATTAGAACTGAGTGATTATGCTGAAAATGTTATCTCGCAACGTTTAGAAACGATCCCGGGAGTAAGTGGCGTACAAATTTGGGGACAAAAGCGTTACGCCATGCGTTTATGGATTGATCCAGTGAAGCTAGCGTCCTATGGTTGTACGGTATCAGAGGTTAGAGCTGCTTTAAACAAGCAAAACGTCGAATTACCTTCGGGTAAATTGACAGGAGCAAATACTGAATTAACGGTAAAAACAATAGGAAATTTATCTACAGCCGAAGAATTTAATAATATTATCATTCGATCAGACGGCGAAAAAATCGTTCGTTTAAGCGATATAGGGAATGCCACTCTTGGTGCTGAAAATATAGAAACTAAAATGACGCAATCAGGATCGCCTTTAGTAGGTGTTGCTATTGTTCCTCTTCCTGGTGCAAATTATCTTGATATTTCTAAAGAATTTTATAAAGTTTTTGAAGCCTTAAAAAAGGATTTACCAAAAGATATTAAATTAAATATTGCTATTGACAATACTATATTTGTGAAGAGATCTGTTATTGAGGTAGCAGAAACATTAGGAATATCGATCGTATTGGTAATTTTGATTATTTTCTTGTTCTTTAGGGACTGGGCAATCGCTTTTAGACCATTAATAGATATTCCAGTGTCATTGATTGCGACATTCTTTATTATGTGGCTTTTTGGATTTTCAATAAATGTATTGACTTTACTGGCAATTGTTCTTGCGACTGGTTTAGTTGTAGATGATGGAATTGTAGTCACAGAAAATATATATAAGAAAGTAGAAGAAGGAATGACTCCTATTGAAGCAGCTATAAAGGGTTCAAATGAGATCTTTTTTGCTGTAATCTCCATCTCGATTACGCTGGCAGCTGTATTTTTACCTGTTATTTTCCTTGAAGGATTCGTCGGCAGGCTATTTCGGGAATTTGGCGTCGTCATAGGTGCCGCAGTTTTAATATCAGCTTTTGTTTCTTTGACTTTAACTCCTATGTTAAATGCTTACTTGATGAAAGGTGGCGAGCAGAAAAAATCTAATTTTTATATTAAAACAGAACCCTACTTTCAAAGATTAAATAAAGGTTATGCTAGTTCATTAGCCCAATTTATGAAAAGAAAATGGCTGAGTTTTCCAATTCTTTTTGTGTGTTTTGGTTTGATTTATTTATTTTTTAATCTTTTACAAAAAGAAACTGCGCCATATGATGATCGAAGCGGTTTTGTAATGAGAATGACTACTCCAGAGGGTTCTTCTTATGAATATACGGATCGATTCATGCAAGAAATATCACAACTAGTTGATGATTCTATTGCTGGTAAAAAAGTAAGTTTGGTAATTACCTCTCCTGGTTTTGGATCGTCATCCGTAAATAGTGGATTTATCAGGGTTTCATTAGTAGATCCTGGTGAGAGAGAAAATTCTCAAAAAGAAATTGCCGAGAAGTTAACAAAATGGACAAAACAATATCCTGAGGCGAAAACTTCTATTATTGAACAACCTACAATTGCGGTAAATAGACGCGGTGGTTTGCCAATACAATACATTATTCAGGCTCCAAATTTTGAAAAACTAAGAGAAAAGATCCCTATATTTATGGATGAAGCAGCTAAAAATGAGACTTTTTCGATCACTGACGTAAACTTAAAATTTAACAAGCCGGAAATAAATGTAACAATTGATCGAGAAAAAGCTCAAAGTTTAGGGATTTCTGTAATTGATATTGCTCAAACATTGCAACTTTCGTTAAGTGGACAACGTTTTGGATATTTTATGCGAAATGGTAAACAATACGAAGTTATTGGACAATTTGATCAAAAAGATCGCTCAAAACCACTTGATTTGACATCAATGTTTGTGAAAAATGATAAAGGTGAATTAATACAAATGGATAATGTTGTTGATATAGAAGAGCAGAGTAATCCTCCCCAATTGTATCACAACAACCGTTACATGGCAGCTACAGTTTCTGCAGGTTTAGCTCCAGGAAAAAGTATTAGTGATGGAATAGATGCCATGAATGAGATTAAAGGAAAAGTTCTTGATGATACTTTTACAACTGATCTAGGTGGTGAATCTCGTGATTTTGTTGAAAGTAGTTCGAATACCGCTTTTGCATTTGGATTGGCATTACTATTAATATTTTTAATTTTATCTGCACAATTTGAAAGTTTTATCGATCCTTTTATCATAATATTGACAGTGCCTATGGCAGTAGCAGGAGCCTTATTTTCATTGTGGTTGTTTAACCAAACATGGAATATTTTCAGTCAGATTGGAACTGTCATGTTGATAGGTTTAGTTACCAAGAATGGAATTTTGATAGTCGAATTTGCAAATCAATTGCGTGAACAAGGCAAACCAAAATTAGAAGCAATACTTGAAGCTTCGGAAGCGAGATTACGACCGATTTTAATGACCAGTTTAACTATTTCATTAGGAGCATTACCTATTGCATTATCGTTTGGTGCAGCTTCAAGCAGTAGAATGGGAATGGGAGTTGTAATTGTAGGTGGAACTATTTTCTCACTGGTTTTAACCTTGTTTGTTATACCAGCACTTTACTTAATGTGGTCAAAAACAAGAAAACATTATCCAGAATTTGATCATATCGAAGAATATGAGAGAGAAGTAAATTAAAAATACTGATGCTTAGAATAAAATTATTCGAGGCAAAAAAATATAATTATGATAAATACCAGAATACAACTTCAAAGTTTTATTATTTTCCTTTTCTGTATAGTGCAAACCAACGCGCAAGAAATTCTAACATTAGAAAGTGCGGTAAAAATTGCGTTAGAAAACAATTATGAAATAAAGATTGCAACTAATAATTCATCAATTCAAGAAACAAATGTAGCTGTCGGAAATGCAGGAATGTTACCTACCGTTACCGCAAATATATTAGATAATAACAGTATACAAAATAGTTCACAGGTACGACAAGATGGAACTAGTAATAAGCTAAATAACGCAAAAAATAATAATTTAAGTTATGGCGTAGGTCTAGATTGGACCATTTTTGATGGTCTGAGAATGTTTGCTAAACTTGATCAGTTAAAAGAATTACAAAAAATGGGTGAAGCCCAATTAAAATTAACTATTATTTCAAGAGTTAGTGATGTCAATGCTGCTTATTACGATTTAGTTCAACAGCAACAACAACTAGCAGCTTTAGATACAACAATCGTCATTTCTAATCAACGAATGACTTTGGCTCAAAATAGATTTACAATAGGAAAAGCATCTAAGTTAGAAGTTTTAAATGCACAAGTTGATTTAAATACTGATCAAGTTGCGTTACTAAGGCAAAAGGAATTATATGCTAACAGTAAAATATTATTAAATCAGCTTCTTGCTAGAGATGTGACAACTGAATTCCGAGTGATTGATATATTAGTGGTTGACTCGCTATTGTCTTTATCGGAATTACGAACGCTAGCAGAAAAACAAAATCCACAATTACAGTCGCAAATCATAAGTAAAAAAATAGCAGAATTAGAATTAAAACAAATTAAAGCAGGACGTTATCCTACGATTCGAGTGAATACTGCCTATAATTTTTCAGAAAGTAAATCTAGTCTAGGATTTTTATCTCAGTCACAGGCACGAGGATTGAATTATGGTTTCAGCGCATCACTTAATCTTTTTGATGGTTTTGCACAAAATCGAAGTGAAAAAATTGCAAAAATTCAAATTGAAAATTCTAAATTATCTATTGACCAACAAAATCTTGCTCTAACATCGCAATTATCTACTTCATTTCAAACGTACTTAACCAATTTAGAATTAATTATTTTAGAAGATAAAAACGAACAAATAGCTAAACAAAATTTAAATATTACGTTAGAGAAATTCCGTATTGGAACTATCACCACTCTCGAATTTAGGACTGCACAATTAAACTACGTGAATGCAAAGGTGCGTTTTAGCAATGCTCAATTTCAAGGTAAATTATCTGAAATTGCCTTAAAGGAATTGGCAGGAACGATAGAGTTGTAGAAGCACTAACTAGATAATTACTTTTATAGTTTACTCGCTAAATGTATCATTTCTAAATTTTAGAATTTTTCAGTTTTAAAATTGTAAAAACGGTATTCTATAATTTCAACTTCACTATTTATCACTTTATTAATGAAATATTTATAATCTAGCTTAAGTTTTAGTGAAATATATGTGATAAAATCGTTTTGCCACTTAATAGATTACATTGCCCTTTCGTTACAATCTAAAATCTAGTTTTTAACACAATTTTTTTATAATCTAACTTTATAATGAACATAAAACTTCATTTTAAATTAGTCTCTTGTTTTACTACAGACGAACAAAAAAGGAAAAAAATTGTTTCTTTCTATAGTCTGCAATCGTTATATTTGCAATCTTATTAAAAGTAACAAATGAAAATATCATACAATTGGTTGAAACAATTCGTTAAAGTTGACAGTACTTCAGAAGATACTGCAACGCTTCTAACTGATTTAGGTCTAGAAGTAGAAATTGTTGAAAAATACCAATCAATAAAAGGAGGATTAGAAGGTATTGTCGTAGGTCATGTACTAACATGTGTACAACATCCTGACGCTGATAGACTGAAAATAACAACTGTAGATTTAGGTAATGGACTCCCGGTTCAAATTGTTTGTGGTGCTACTAACGTGGCAGCAGGACAAAAAGTGCCCGTAGCAACAATTGGAACAGTATTACATGATAAGGAAGGAATTGCATTTACCATAAAAAAAGGAAAAATACGCGGACAAGAAAGCCATGGAATGATTTGTGCAGAAGACGAATTAGGTTTAGGAAATAGTCACGACGGCATTATGATTCTAGATAATTCACTGTTACCTGGAACTCCTGCTGCTACTGTTTTTAAAATAGAAAATGATGAAGTTTTTGAAATTGGTTTGACACCTAATCGTGCTGATGCGATGAGTCATTTAGGAACGGCTCGGGATTTAAAAGCAGGAATGTTACAAAAGGGTATTACTGTTGAACTAATTACACCATCGGTTAGTAATTTTAGAGTGGATAAGAGAACTTTAAAAATTGATATCGATGTTAAAGATTCAAAATTAGCACCAAGATATTGTGGTGTAACAATCTCAGGAATTGAAGTGAAACCATCGCCAGACTGGTTGCAAAATAGGTTAAAAGCGATTGGAATAAATCCAAAAAATAATATTGTTGATGTTACTAATTATGTTTTACATGACCTAGGTCAACCGCTACATGCCTTTGACGCTGCAAAAATAAATGGAAAAATAATAGTTCAGACTTTACCAGGAGGCACTAAATTTACCACACTTGATGATGTTGAAAGAACATTACATGAAGAAGATTTAATGATATGTGACGAAAAAGGACCTTTATGTATTGCTGGTGTTTTTGGTGGAAAAAAATCAGGAGTTTCAGAGAGTACCAGTTCTATTTTTTTAGAAAGTGCCTATTTTAATCCTGTTAGTGTTCGTAAAACAGCAAAAAGACATCAATTAAATACTGATGCTTCTTTTAGATTTGAAAGAGGAATTGATCCAACTATTACGGAATATGCTTTAAAACGAGCGGCTTTATTGATTCAAGAAGTTGCTGGCGGAGAAATTACGTCCGATATAATCAATTTATATCCAAAAAAGATTGAAGATTTTAGCGTGTTTTTGAACTTTACTAAAGTGGCAAAAATTATTGGCGAAGAATTACCAAAAGATATTATCAAAAAGATTTTAGTTTCCCTTGACATAAAAGTAAATAGCGTTTCTGATGCTGGATTAGGATTAACAATTCCTGCTTATCGTGTAGACGTTCAAAGAGAAATAGATGTAATTGAAGAAATATTGAGAGTTTACGGTTACAACAATATTAATTTTTCCAAAAAATTAAATGCGTCAGTCTCCAATGCTCCAAGAAATGAAGATTACAAAATCCAAAATATTGTTGCGGCTCAGTTAAATTCGCAAGGATTTAATGAAATAATGGCCAATTCATTAACTACCGCCGATTACGCAGAATTATCAGCAGAATTAAAAACATCCCATAATGTTAGCATGTTAAATCCTTTAAGTGCTGATTTATCAACTATGAGACAATCATTGCTTTTCTCAGGACTAGAAGCGGTTTCCTATAATATTAATAGAAAAAATGCTGATTTAAAACTATTTGAATTTGGCAAAACCTATCATAATTACCTTGCAGGATATGAGGAGAAAAAACATTTAAGTTTATTCCTAACAGGTAATAGAAACCGAGAAAGTTGGACACAAACTCAAAAACCATCAGATTTCTTTTTATTTAAAGGTTATGCGATAGGAATATTATCGAGGTTAGGTATTACGAAAATTCAAAATCAACCTGTAGATTCTGATGTTTTTTCAGAGGGAATTACAATTGGATATGGCAATGACAGTTTAGTGAAGTTGGGAATTGTAAAAAAATCTATTTTAAAGCATTTTGGAATTAAACAGGAAGTTTTCTATGCTGATTTCAATTGGGCTTTAATTTTAAAGACAATTTCAACTAAAATAAAGTTTACCGATATTCCAAAATATCCTGAAGTTAGACGAGATCTAGCGTTGCTAGTTGATAAAAATGTAACCTATGATAGTATTTACAATCTAGCGAGACAAACAGAGAAATTATTATTAAAAGATGTTAATCTTTTTGATGTTTACGAAGGTCAAAATTTGCCTGAAGATAAAAAATCATACGCGCTAAGTTTTACAATTCAGGATAATACAAAAACTTTGACCGATACTCAAATTGATAAAATCATGAGTAAATTGCAAAATAATTTTGAAACCGAACTTGGAGCTAGCTTAAGATAATTTTTTTTTTTTTGAAATCCCATTTGCTTCGGTAGATGGGATTTTTTTATAAAAAAAAAGCACTACAAATTGCAGCACTTTTTCAAAAAACAAAACCAAACTATTATCGAAATTAACTCTTTGGTAAAACTACTGCGTCAATTACATGAATTACTCCATTTGACTGGTTTACATCAGCGATAGTTACTTTTGCACTATTACCATTTTCGTCAGTGATCATCAATGCTTTACCTTTCATCATAGCCGTTAAGGTTCCACCGCTTACTGTTTTTAATGTAGCTTTACCTTTACCCTTTTTAATGGCTTTTGCTATATCCATTGAGTTCATTGTTCCTGCAACAACATGGTAGGTAAGAATTGTTTGCAAAGTTTTAAGATTTTCAGGTTTTAATAAAGTATCAACAGTTCCTGCTGGTAATTTATCAAACGCTGCATTTGTTGGAGCAAAAACGGTGAATGGTCCTTTACTTTGTAATGTTTCAACTAATCCTGCCGCTTTTACAGCCGCTACAAGAGTTGTGTGATCTTTTGAGTTAACAGCATTTTCAACAATATTTTTTGTAGGATACATTGCTGCGCCACCAACCATTACTGTTTTTTGAGCAAATGATGTAGCTCCAAATACTAATGCTATAAAAGCAACTGATAAAAATTTTCTAGTCTTCATGATAATCTATTTTTTTAAAGTTATATAAAGTCATTTACGCACAAAGATTAAATTTGGTTTTAAAAAAATTAAATTATTTTTTAAAATGCTGATTTATAGTAAATTAAAATCAATGATTTATAATCATGTAAAAATAGAAAGTTATAGAATAGCCCCGATTGAAGCGGTATCCTTTTACACAGCTTCTAGTCTTTAAAAGGTTGGAAGCTTTATAAAAGATAAAGCGGAAAGCGGGACTACTAGTGAATATAAAAACAAATAACTGTGCTCCTAAGAAATAACAAAATAGTATAGAGCAAAAAAAAGCCTCACATTACTGTGAGGCTTTCTATATTCAAAAAAATTCAAGAAATTATTTTTTCTCTGATTTTTCCATTTTAGCTTTCAATGCTGCTAATACATCATTGTTATCTCCTAAGGTTGCAGCTGCTGCATTATTAGTAGATGAAGATGCAGAAGAAGTATTTTCAGTAGCTGCTTTCACATTTTTCTCTTCTTCTTCACGGAAGATTGCAGTGTGAGAGGCAACAACTCTTTTAAATTCTTTGTTGAATTCGATTACTTTGAAATCAGCAGTATCTCCTTTTTTCAATTTCTTTCCGTCTTCTTTTTCAAGGTGACGAGTTGGAATGAAAGCAACGATATCTTCTCCAAATTCTACAGTAGCTCCTTTGTCAACAATTTCAGAAATTTCACCGTTGTGGATAGTTCCTACAGCGAAAGAATCTTCATACTGATCCCAAGGATTAGCAGTAGTTTGTTTGTGACCTAAAGATAATTTACGTCCGTCAACATCTAATTCTAATACTACTACGTCAAGTTTCTCACCAACATTTACAAATTCAGATGGGTGTTTGATTTTCTTAGTCCAAGAAAGATCAGAAATGTAGATTAATCCATCAATTCCTTCTTCAAGTTCTACGAAAATACCAAAGTTTGTAAAGTTTCTAACGATACCTGTATGCTTAGAACCTACTGGGTATTTAGCAGTGATATCAGTCCAAGGATCTTGAGACAATTGTTTGATACCTAATGACATTTTACGGTCATCTCTATCTAAAGTTAAGATAACTGCTTCAACAACATCTCCTACTTTTACGAAATCTTGAGCAGAACGTAAATGAGTAGACCATGACATTTCAGAAACGTGGATCAAACCTTCAACACCTTCAGCAACTTCGATAAATGCACCGTAATCAGCGATTACAACTACTTTACCTTTTACCTTGTCTCCAATTGCTAATTTAGCATCAAGAGCATCCCAAGGGTGAGCGTTTAATTGTTTCAATCCTAATTGAATTCTTGTTTTCTCATCATCGAAATCAAGGATTACAACGTTTAATTTTTGATCTAATTCCAGCACTTCAGATGGGTGGTTGATTCTAGACCAAGAAAGGTCAGTAATGTGAATCAATCCATCAACTCCACCTAAGTCAATAAAGACACCGTAAGAAGTAATGTTTTTAACAACACCCTCTAATACTTGACCTTTTTGTAATTGACCAATGATTTCCTTTTTCTGAATTTCGATATCCGCTTCAATAAGCGCTTTATGCGAAACAACAACGTTTTTGAATTCGTGGTTGATTTTCACAACTTTAAATTCCATCATTTTGTTAACGTAAACATCATAATCTCTAATTGGTTTAACATCAATTTGAGATCCTGGTAAAAACGCTTCAATTCCGAAAACGTCAACGATCATACCACCTTTAGTTCTGCATTTTACAAAACCATTAACGATTTCTCCTGTTTCGTTAGCCGAAATAACTCTATCCCAAGATTTGATAGTACGCGCTTTTCTGTGAGATAAAACTAATTGACCAGTTTTGTCTTCACGAATGTCGATTAATACTTCAACAGTATCACCTACTTTTAAGTTTGGGTTGTAACGGAATTCATTCAATGAAATAACACCTTCCGATTTTGCGTTGATATCAACAATTACGTCTCTATCTGTGATTCTAACAACTGTTCCATCTACCACTTCTTCCTGATCAGTAGCGATAAAAGTTTTTGAAACTAATTCTTCGAATTCTAATAAGTTTTTCTCATCAACAGCATCAATACCTTCTTCGAAATTGTGCCAGTTAAAATTTGCTAAAAACTCTTCTTGTGATTTTACTTGTTCAGACATGCTGATTAAAAATTTGTATTCTGTATTCTCTCGAGTTTCTTAATGTGTTAGAAAACAGCAGAAGTTGTTTGTATAATTAATTGAGACCTAGAGGAAACTCTTACTCACCAAAAGGTTTGCAAAAGTAACACATTTATGTCAAACAACAAAACTTTATAATCAGGATAATTCATTGATTATTAGGAGCACAACTTTTAATATTTTTTTACAAATTTTCACCCGCTTTACGCTATATCTTTTTTATAGCTTCCAGCCTTCAAAAGGCTGGAAGCTATAAAAAAGGATGCCACTTCAATCGGGGCTAAATTACATTAATTCGTTTTTTTGAGAATCGTAAAGTGCAATTATTACTATAAATTTTTATGCGTTTTAGATTCTATCCAAATCAGTAACGACTTAAATTCTTTAACGCTAAGAAGTAATATTAATTAATTGATTTACTGGAGACTAAACAACTTTTAGTAGTTTAAAAAAAATATTGTTCTTCTTTTCATCAATTGTTTTTAAAGCTTCCAATCTTTGCAGTGCTGCAAGCTCTGTAATCATTGATTATGAGCAAGAATTGGAAACATTATTTTATAAAGCAAAAAAGCCCGCTGAATTGTAAAAATTTATCGGGCTTATTATTTATTGAAGAAGTTTTAATGACTTACATTTTCTAAAGCTTTTGGATCATGTTTGTGTTTAAACAAAATAGCAAATGCAATTGCAATAACTAAAGCATAGGCCGCAAAAGCAAGCCAAATCGTATGCCAATCTTTCATTAGAACTACTTTGCTAAACAAACCATTACTACTTATTGTATTTCCTTGACTTGTTATAAATTCAATCATTTTTGAATTTGTTGCTTGCGTTTCTAAAAAATCGGCTAATGCTGATGTATTATTAAAGGATTTTGTAAAGAATTTATCAATTGCCCATCCTGATGTAAAACTTCCTAAAACTGCTCCAAAACCATTTGTCATCATCATAAATAGACCTTGAGCTGATGATCGATTTTTAGGATCCGTGTTAGTCTCCACAAATAATGATCCTGAAATATTAAAGAAATCAAACGCCATTCCATATACCACACAAGACATAATAATCATCCATAAACCTGTGGTTGGGTTGCCATAAGCAAATAATCCAAAACGTAGTACCCAAGCTAACATACTAATCAACATAACTTGTTTGATTCCAAAGCGTTTCAAAAAGAATGGAATAGCAAGAATAAATAAAGTCTCTGAAACTTGTGAAATGGACATGATAATTGTTGAATATGTAACCACAAATGAGTCGGCGTATTTAGGGAAGTGCTTAAATTCATCTAAAAACACATCACCATACGCATTGGTTAATTGCAATGCGCCTCCTAAAAACATAGAAAATATAAAGAACAAGGCCATTTTATAATCAGCAAACAATTTAAATGATTCTAAACCTAATGTTTCCATTAAAGAGGCATTCTCTTTTGACAAGCGCTGCGGTTTACATTCTGGTAAGGTAAAAGCATAAATTCCCAGCAACAAAGCAGCTAATCCTGCAATGTAGAATTGATATTCAGTCGCTTTATTTCCTGTTAAATTAGTGATCCACATCGCCACTATAAAACCTATTGTCCCCCAAACCCGAATAGGAGGAAAACTTTTGATAACATCTTTGTTATTTAATTTAAGCGCGGTGTACGAAATAGAATTACTTAAAGCAATCGTTGGCATGTAAAAACACATTGCTAAAAGCATTATGTAAATAAAATTTTCTGGTGTGGTAACCTGCGGAATATAAAATAAAACTCCCGCATATAAAAGATGCAAAATTCCATATAGTTTTTCGGCATTTATCCATCTATCGGCCATGATTCCCGTAAGTGTTGGCATGAATAACGAGGCAATTCCCATTGTTCCAAACACTAATCCAAATTGTGTTCCATCCCAATTTTTAGTACCAAACCAATAATTTGCAATTGTAATCAACCAAGCTCCCCAAACAAAAAATTGTAGAAAACTCATTATGATTAATCTATTTTTAATACCCATGTGTTAATTTGTTTTTATTTTAAAAAATAACAGGTCGTAAATCTACTATTTAAAATGAGATCTGCAAATAATTATAACGATTTAGTATGTTCATTTACTAAATCTAAAACCAGTTCAAATTGCTCTTTTCTACTTATGTACGAATTGTCAATTTCAACAGCATCATTTGCCATAACAAGTGGAGAATCTTTACGATGTGAATCAATATAATCACGTTCTTCAACATTTTCTAATACTTCTTCAAATGTTATGCTATCTCCTTTTGCAATTAATTCGTCATAACGCCTTTGAGCTCTAGTTGCCGGACTAGCTGTCATGAAAATTTTGAGCTCTGCGTCTGGGAAAACAACGGTTCCTATATCCCTGCCATCCATCACAATTCCTTTATCCTTTCCCATTTCTTGTTGCTGCTCGACTAACTTGCTTCTAACCTCTGAAATTTCGGCAACTTTACTAACAAAATGAGAAACTTCTATTTTCCGAATTTCATTTTCAACATTTTCATCGTTCAAGTACATCTCTGCGTGACCTAAGGCATCGTTGTATTTAAAAACCAATTTTATAAATGGCAAACTATTAATTAGAGTTTCCTTATCAAAAAAATTAGCAGCAATATAACCGTTTTGCATTGCAAATAATGTTACTGCTCGATACATAGCTCCAGTATCTACAAATACATATCCTAAATGGTTTGCGAGTTGTTTTGCTAAAGTGCTTTTTCCAGTGGATGAAAAGCCGTCAATTGCGATAGTAATTTTTTTTTCCAAAATATTTAATTAAAATTTTATAATGCCTAATTATTGAAAGTTTACGGTCAAGCCAAAAAGGCTTGTATTTCCTGCTAAAGTGTACCTCGAATAGGAATAATTAAATTTAAGTTTGTTCATTTTGAGTCCAAATCCGAGTGAAATTCCAGAAAAATTGCGTTGTTCTTCAATACGCAACTCTTCAGCTCTTCTAAAATTATATCCTATCCGTAAATTTATAGCTTTTCTAGGAAAAAGCTCTACTCCCATTACTACATGTCTTAAGGCGTTATTAAAAAAAGATACTTTTTCATTAATAGAATCTCCCGAAAAGGAAGATTGCGCTCTATTTGGATTTGAAAAACTAATGTTCCATTGTTGTATATTTTCTAAAGTTAGATGCCAGCGAATAGGAACATTTTCTAGTTCTTGAGAAACTCCTACAATTATTTCTAGCGGTAATTTTTCATTTATACCATTATAGGTAGAAAACTGAGTTCCGATGTTACGTATTGCCAAAGCCCAATTAACATCATTTCTCTCGTCAATATACAAAGCACCAATATCGAAGGCTCCACCAAAAGAGTTATAGGATTCTAAAGTTGAAGAAATGAGTTTTGCAGAAGCTCCAATATGAAGGTCTGTAAAAGGAACATTGTAGGAGTAGCCTAGATTTACGGCTATTTCGCTTCCTGTAAACGAGGACGTAGCTAAACCATTTTCATCATAACCTTCAAAATTGCCGTAATTAACATAGTTCACTCCAGCTTGAAAAGTTTGAAGATGACGGTCATAAGTATAAGCGTATGACGCGGTTCCATAAGTCACTTCACCAAAATAACTTCCGTAGTTGAGTGCTAAATGATTATCCATGTCTGCATTGATAGTAGCCGGATTAAAATGTGCTTGATTGACATCATCATCGTAAATAGTGATTACTTTTCCACCTAAAGCTGCTTGTCTTGGTGAGGTAACTAAGTTCAAAAACTGATAGGTGTACTTTCCTCCTATTTGTCCTTGAGAAACAGCACAAACCATAAAAAATGAGAAAAATAGAAATTTTTTAAACATATAGTAAATGACATGTTGCAAGAAAAACGCAGTTGCGAAGATAAAATTATAATTTTAAAATTAATCAAAAAACAAATTCCAAATTCCAATTCTTATTTTACAAGTTTTGGTATTTGGAATTCAAAAATTTTAAATCTTATTATCTAAAGCTCTTTAGCATTTTTCACTTTCTGATCGGTTAAAGCAAATTTTAAAACATCGCTCATTTCCTTTACATAATGAAAAGTAAGTCCTTCTAAATATTCAGGTTTTATTTCTTCAATATCACTCTGATTTTGTTGACATAAAATAATTTCTTTTATGTTTGCTCGCTTTGCAGCTAGAATTTTTTCTTTAATTCCACCCACTGGCAAAACTTTTCCACGCAACGTAATTTCACCAGTCATTGCTAAATTATTTTTAACTCTTTTTTGCGTAAATAATGAAACTAGTGATGTTAACATCGCAATTCCAGCACTTGGACCATCTTTTGGAGTAGCACCTTCAGGAACGTGTAAATGGATATTGTATTTCGAAATAATATCTGAATCTAATCCTAATAACTTAGTATTTGCCTTTATATATTCTAACGCAATTGTTGCACTTTCTTTCATTACAGTTCCTAAGTTTCCTGTAATAGTCATTATTCCTTTTCCTGGAGAAAGTAAAGACTCAATAAAAAGAATATCACCACCTACTGATGTCCACGCCAGTCCAGTTACCACACCAGCAACATCATTACTTTCATATTTATCTCTACCTAATCTTGGGGCGCCTAATACTTTAATAATGTCTTCGTCCGTAACTTTCTTATTATAGTCTTCTTCCATAGCAACTGACTTAGCTGCATTTCGAATTACTTGAGCAATTTTAGCTTCTAAGCCACGAACTCCAGATTCCCTTGTATAACCCTCAACTATTTTTTCTAATTGTTTTTTTCCAATTGTCAAATGCTTAGACGTCATTCCGTGTTCTTTTAATTGACGAGGAAATAAATGCTGACGTGCAATTTCTACTTTTTCTTCAATTGTGTAACCAGACATTCTAATTATTTCCATTCGGTCTTGCAAAGCTGGCTGAATCGCTGCCATATTATTAGAAGTAGCAATAAACATGACTTTTGATAAGTCATAACCCATTTCTAAAAAGTTATCATAGAAAGAATTGTTCTGTTCTGGATCTAAAACTTCTAATAATGCCGAAGATGGATCCCCATTGTGGCTGTTCGATAGCTTATCGATTTCATCTAAGACAAAAACAGGATTTGAAGTTCCCGCTTTTTTTAAACTCTGGATTATTCTTCCTGGCATTGCGCCAATATACGTTTTTCTATGACCTCTAATTTCAGATTCATCACGCAATCCACCAAGTGAAATACGCACATATTCTCTTCCTAAAGCTTCTGCAATCGAACGACCAATAGAAGTTTTACCAACACCTGGAGGTCCAGTCAAACAAATAATAGGTGATTTCATATCATTTCGCAATTTCAAAACTGCTAGATGTTCAATCATTCTTTTCTTTACCTCCTCTAAACCGAAATGATCTTTATCAAGAATTTTTTGTGCACGTTTTAAATCAAAATTATCTTTAGAATATTCATTCCAAGGTAATTCTAAAAAAAGCTCTAAATAATTGCGTTGAATTCCAAAATCCGGCGCTTGTGGATTCATGCGACGCATTTTAGATAGCTCTTTCTCAAAATGCTTCTTCGTTTTCTCGTCCCATTTCTTTTTCAAAGACTTTTGCAACATTTCATCCATTTCCTCTTCTTGGGAAACACCACCAAGTTCTTCCTGAATAGTTTTCATTTGCTGCTGCAAAAAGTATTCCCGTTGTTGCTGGTCTAAATCAAACCTAACTTTAGACTGAATATCATTTTTTAATTCGAGTTTTTGTAACTCAATATTCATATAACGCAAGGTCTCTAATGCTCTTTCTTTTAGCTCGTTAATAGCAAGCAAATCTTGTTTTTCTTTAACTGATAAATTCATGTTTGAAGTAACAAAATTGATCAGGAAAGATTGACTTTCAATATTTTTTATTGCAAAAGTTGCTTCGCTAGGAATATTTGGACTTTCCTTTATTATTTGGATCGCAAGTTCTTTTACTGAATCAAGAATTGCAACAAATTCAGTATCATTTTTTTTAGGTCTTTTTTCAGCAACCTCTTTAATTTTAGCGGTTATATAGGGCGTTTCTTCAATAACAGTCTCAATTTCGAAACGCTTTTTACCTTGAAGAATTACAGTAATGTTACCGTCAGGCATTTTAAGAACTCGAAGAATTCGTGCTACAGTTCCTATATTATGAATATCTTTTTTAGTTGGGTCTTCCTCCTCCTCATTAATCTGCGCTACAACACCAATATTTTTTCCAGCAGCGTTCGCATCATTTATCAGCTTTATAGATTTATCACGTCCAGCAGTAATTGGTATTACAACTCCCGGGAATAATACCATATTTCGTAGTGGTAGAATTGAAAGAACTTCTGGTAATTCTTCATTATTCATTTCCTCCTCATCTTCAGGAGTCAAAAGTGGAATTAAATCTGCTTCTGAATCAAATTCTTGAAGTGACAGATTGTCAATAGTAAGTATTTTATGATTTGACATATATTATTTTAAGTCTTTTTGTCATTAAAAATTATCGATTATAGAGCAAATATAAGGTTTCAAAGTAATTTTTTGCTATAAATACATTCTTTGAAAACGAATAATTACTAATCACCTGAAGGTTCAATCATTGTGCCAAGATGCGATTTAATTAACTATTGAAAGTAATGATTTAGAGAGTTTTTAAAAAAGAAGCTACACAATTAAAAGCTTAAAGATTTTATCACTAAAATAAATAAAGTTTAATTTTATAAACTGTAACAAATGAAATATTAATAAGTCTTTACTATAAATTATTAACAACCGCTTGAGTCTAAAACAACTTAATACCGACGAATTGATTTTACTCTGTAAGAAGAAAAATCAGAGAGCACAAGGCGAAATTTATACTCGCTACGCAAAATCAATGTATAATGTTTCATTCAGAATAGTGAAAGATGTACATTTTGCAGAGGATATTATGCAAGAAGGGTTTTTAAAAGCATTTACTAAAATTGATGATTTTAAACAAGAAGTCGCTTTTGGCGCTTGGTTAAAGAGAATAATTGTAAACTGTAGCATTGATTTTTATAAAAAAAACAATCAATTTAAACCTGAAGATTTTGAAGCTACACTTTATAAAATAGAGGAAACTGTTGTTGATCTATCTGAAACCAATTCATTTAATGAACTAAAAGTAAAACAAGTTTTAAAAACAATCGATTCACTAAAGTATAATTATAGAATGGTACTGACGTTGTTTTACATTGAAGGTTATGACTCAGAAGAAATCAGTGAAATTTTAAATATTAGCTGCGCTAATTGTCGAACAACACTAAGCAGGGCAAAAGAATGGTTAAGAAAAAAATTAAAGGAAATATGAAAAAGGAAAATGAAAAATTAGACGGTTTATTTGAAAAGTTTAATCAGCAATGGGATATTGAAGAAATTAGAGAGAATCATAAACAACGATTTTTGAATAAATTAAACGGTACGAAATCAATTCGCACATATCTTTTACCCCTAACAATCGCGGCTTCAATTGTACTTTTTCTGGGACTTTCTCTGTTTTATAACAATGATGATAAAAAAAATGAATTGCAATTTGCATCGAGAGAAACAAAGCAAACTGATTCAATTTTTACAATTATAATCAATAGAGAATTAGAAAAATTAAAAGATAAAAGATCACCCGAAAACAAAAAAATAATTACTGACGCATTAATACAAATGAAAGTGTTAGATCAGGATTATGAAAAAATTATTAAAGAACTAGAAACAAATGGTGAAAATAAACAGATAATTTATGCCATGCTAAATAACCTTCAAACAAGGATCTCCTTTTTACAAACAGTTCTAAAACATATTGAAAAAAATGAACAATCATTACAATTTCCAAATGAAACAACATTATAGATCATTATTTATATTACTTTTGATTCCATTTTTAGGATTTTCAATAGAAAATGATTTTAATTACACGAAACAAAAAAACATTAGTAAAGCCTACATAGTCAATTCAGATGCGACTCTTGCTGTAGAGAATTCGTACGGCACAATTTCAGTTACAACTTGGAATGAGGATAAAATAGAACTGGACATTACTATAAAAGTTAGTGGAGATAATGAAAAGTGGGTCAACCAAAGAATTAATGATATTGACATAGATATCAATGCTTTAAAAGCTATCATATCTGCAAAAACAATTTTAGGTAATTCAGGTTATCAAAATCAAGGTAGAAATAATAGTTTTGAAATAAACTATAATCTTAAAATTCCAAAAAATGGAAGTGTTAAACTTACTAATAAATACGGCAATATAATAACGACCGATCTCTTTGCCAACGTAGATATTAATTGCAAATATGGGAAAATAATTTTAGGAAAATTATGGAATCAAAGTACTATTCAAATAGATTACTGCTCTAATTCTGTTATTAATTATGTGAAAAACGGAACGCTAAATGCAAAATATTCCAATTTAAAAATAATGGAAGTAGATAAGCTCGATTTAGTATCTGATTACACTGATATAGAAATTGATGATTGTAATGTTCTTAAATATGAAAGCAAATATGGAAAAATAAAAGTCAAAAATATTAAAACTTTGGACGCATCCGGAAATTATTTAACCATTCGTTTAGGAGAAGTTTTTGAAAATTTAAAACTAAATACAAAATATAGCTCTCTCAAGATTGACTCAATCAATGAACGCGCAAATAAAATTTCTATTGTTTCTGGATATACTGGAATTGCAATAGGATTTGATGCTAATTTCGCTTTTGATTTTAGTATTTCTTTGAAATATGCTAATTTTAAATATGGAAATGAATTAGATTTCTATACGAAAGAAGAGATTTCTAATTCAAAAAAATATACGGGGTTTTACAAGAAAAAAGATAATAATAATTTAACCATAATTTCAGATTATGGGAGTATAACATTAACCAAAAATCAATAATCAACAATCATTAATCAAAAATCTAATTTATTATGAAAAAATCTATAGTATTACTTATAATGTGCGCGCTATTAATGCCAACATTAATGCAGGCGCAATGGTCGTCTAATCAAAAAATAAGAGGCAACGGCAACTTCATATCAGAAAATAGAATTACAAGTTCCTACGAAAAAATTGCTATTGCTGGTTTTTTTGATGTCGAATTAGTTTCGGGTAAAGAAGGTAATATAATTGTAAAAGGAGAGGAAAATCTACTACCATTTATTAAAATTGAAGTTGTAGATCAAGTTTTAAAAATCTCAATTGAAAAAAATAAATACATTAGCGTAAGTAAAAGAAAAGGAATTGTAATTATTGTTCCGTTTGAAGCTATCAATCAAGTTACGCTCTCTGGATCAGGCGATATAATTGGGAAAAATAAAATTAAATCAAAAAACTTTTCTATTACATTAAAAGGTTCTGGAGATGTAGATTTAGAAATTGAAGCAACTAATGTGGATGTAAACTTAACGGGTTCTGGAGATATAGATTTATCAGGAAATACGGAGAATATAAATAGTGATTTAAACGGTTCAGGTGACATTGATGCTACTAAGCTAAAAGCACTTAATGCTAATGTAACAGTTTCTGGATCGGGAGATAACGCAGTAAACTGTTCTGAAAGTTTTTATGGAAGAGTTACAGGTTCTGGAGAAATTAAGTATGCAGGAGAACCAAAGAAAAAAGATTCTAAAGTGACTGGATCTGGAAGTATAAAAAAATATTAAAAAAAATTTTAGATTTTTCAAAAAAGCTGTTTTACTGCTGTAGAACAGCTTTTTTTGGAATTCTATTTAAAAGAATTACTGCTATGATAAAAAATAAAGCTAACGATGCTATTCCAAATCTTGGACTTCCAGTAACTTGGTCAATTATTCCATAAACCATCATTCCTATTACAATTCCAATTTTCTCTGCTACATCATAAAAACTAAAAAACGAGGCAGTATCATCAGTTTCAGGTAAAAGTTTAGAATAAGTAGAGCGAGATAATGATTGAATTCCACCCATTACAAGACCTACTAAACTTGCCATAACATAAAATTCAAGTGGTTTAGTGATAAAAAATGCTCCAGCACAAAGTATAATCCAAAAGCTATTTATAAAAATTAAGGTGGGGATGTTTCCAAATTTTGCCGACGCTCTTGATGTTAGATAAGCACCTAAAACCGCAACTAATTGTATCAGTAATATACAAACAATCAGTCCAATAGTGCTTTGTTCCTTAGATGACCAAGAAATTTCTTGAGCACCAAAATAAGTAGCGACGAGCATTGCAGTTTGTACAGCCATACTAGAGACAAAAAAACTTCCTAAGTAACGCTTTAAAGGAATGTTCGCTTGCAGCAAAGCCCACACTTTTTTTAATTCTGCAAAACCGTTAAAAATCACATGGTAGGTTACTTTACTTTCTGATTTTTTATTGCCTTTAGGTAAATAATAATAGGAATATTGACTAAAGAGAATCCACCAGACTCCCACCATTACAAATGAATATCGCATAGCTTTCATGGCTGCTTCTCCATCTGAACCTGAAATACCAAAAATTTTTGGTTTCATTATCATTGCAAGGTTAATAATCAATAGTAGTATACTCCCAATGTATCCCATAGAATAACCTTTCGCACTGATTTTATCTTGCTGCTCTACAAATGCTATATCAGGTAAATACGAATTGTAAAAAACTAAGCTTCCCCAATAACCGATTAATCCAAAAAAATAAAAAAACAATCCAGTATAGATATTTTCGAGGTTAAACCAGTATAAAGCCATACATGACAATGCACCCAAGTAACAGAAAAATTTCATAAATGACTTTTTGTTACCAACGTAATCTGCAATTCCTGACAGCAAAGGAGATAAAATTGATACAAGCATGAAAGCTGCAGCAGTTACAAAACTGATTAATGCAGAATTTTTTAAATTAAAACCCAAAATAGAAATGTAATGACTTCGATCTGAAAACAAAGCTTCATAAAAAATTGGGAATACTGCTGAAGCAATTGTAAGGGTATAAACAGAGTTTGCCCAATCGTAAAAAGCCCATGCGTTTAATAGTTTTTTACTCCCCTTAGGTAAATCTGCCATAAGTAATTTTTTGTGATGCGAATTTATTTAAATTATTTTGAATACTTACAATTTTTTGTAAGCCAAAAGTCAATATTATTAGAAATAATTATAAAATTTATGAAGTAAAAAATAACATAGAAAACTGTTAAAATAAAAAAAGGACTATTTCTCAACGAAATAGTCCTCTTTTAATTCAAAAAGCAAATTTTTATTTAAGTATCCCAACTTTAGCAGCCATTGCCTTAGCCTCTGGAATTAATGCTTTTAAATTGGCGATTCTTGTAGCATCAGATGGGTGTGTACTCATAAATTCTGGTGGTGCCTGTCCCGAAGATTGTGCTGCCATTCTTGACCAAAAAGTGATTGATTCCTCTGGATTATATCCTGCAATAGCCATCAATGTTAAGCCAATTTTATCTGCTTCCGTTTCATGACCTCTGCTAAAAGGCAACATTACTCCTACTTGAGAGCCCACTCCATAAGCTTGATTCCATATTTGTTGAGTCTCAGCGCTCTTACCGCTAGTTGCAACCGCTACTCCTACTGCACCTAATTGTTGTAATTGACCGGCACTCATACGTTGTGCCCCGTGATTTGCTAGAGCATGAGAAACTTCATGACCCATTACGGTTGCTAAACCTGCATCCGTTTTTGTTATTGGTAAAATTCCTGAGTATACCACTATTTTACCACCTGGCATACACCAGGCATTAACTTCTTTGCTGTCGATCAACTTATATTCCCATCGATAATCTTTCAAGTATTGAGATTGACCCAGATAAGTTAAATACTTTTCAGCTGCAGCTTTAATTTTTAAACCAATAGATTCTACTTTTCTTGCATCAGCTGTTCCAGTAATGACTTTATTCTCTTTCAAAAAAGTTCCATATTGCTGAAATGCTGATGGAAATAATTCACTGTTGGAAACAAAGTTTAAAGTTTTTTTCCCAGTGATAGGATTTGTTGCGCACGAGAACACTAAACCTAGTGCGCATATTCCTAATACTATTTGTTTTTTCATGATATTTATTTTATTAGCTGATAAAGGTAAACGTTTTAAAAACTTCTATTCTTACATAATTTGAGATAAATACTAAAACTTTACCGTTAATATCCTATAATATGTAATGCTGTAAAATCTTTATTTACCAGCAAATATTTTTCGTTTTCGAACGATTCTTTGTCAAATTCAATTGCTACATTATCAATTTCTATTCTTTGTATTTCAAATGGTAAACCTATAAGATTCATTCTATATTTTGAATAATTAGTATCATATTTACCATCTTTATGCAACTGTATAAATAGTTCTTTTTCTTTTCCTGTTACTTTAAATGATAGAAAACTATAGCGCCCTTTTTTATAATCATAACCATCTTGCGCATCTTCATAAACGACTGACTTTTCTTTACCCTCCTTAAAATATAAATCTAAAGTTAACTCATCAAATTCTAATTCACCTACGTATTGCTGAACAGGATATTTAGGTATAATCGATCCCGCTTTTATAAAAATTGGAATTTCATCAAATTTAGTGTCTACCCAAATTTCTTTACCTCCTTTAATTGCCTCATTTGTCCAGTAATTATACCATTCACCTCTTGGCAAATACATTCTTCTTCCTAAAGAATTTGGTTCTAAAATAGGACAAACTAAAATTTGATTTCCAAAAATAAATTCATCATTTCTATAATGGGTTTGAATATCTTCTTGATCATAATAAACCAATGGTTTCAACATAGGAATACCTTGTTCTATGTACTGCCAAAACATTGTATATAAGTAAGGTAGTAATTGATAACGTAGATTGACAAATTTTCTAGTAATATTAATTACTTCATCATCAAATGCCCATGGTTCCTGATCTCCATGATCTCCAGAAGAGTGCGTTCGACAAAATGGGTGAAAAACGCCTAATTGAATCCAGCGCGCATATAATTCGCCGGAAGGCTGCTCGGCAAAACCTCCAATATCTGATCCAGTAAAGCCCATTCCTGAAATAGACATGCGTTGCATTTGGATATTTGCAATCCACAAATGTTCCCACGTGGCAATATTATCTCCTGTCCATGAAGATGTATATCGCTGTGCTCCTGCGTATGCTGATCTTGTAATAACAAAAGGTCTTTTAGGATAAGCAAAACGCTTTACGCCATGGTAAGTTGCTCGAGCCATTTGAGTTCCATAAATATTATGTGCTTTTCTATGACTGCATGGATTTCCATCATAATCATGACGTACATCCATTGGGAAGGTTTTATTAGGAACTTCCATCACAGCGGGTTCATTCATGTCATTCCACACTCCTTTTACGCCAATATCTGATATTAACTCTTTAAATAAACCAGCCCACCATTCCCTAACTGCAGGATTTGTATAGTCGGGAAAATTACATTCACCAGGCCATACTTTTCCTTTCATATAAGGTCCATCAGCTCGCTTGCAGAAGTAATCTTTCTCTAAAGCCTCTTTATAAATTGAGTATTCTTTATCAATTTTTATCCCCGGATCAATAATAACGACAGTTTTAAAACCATCCTCGGCTAATTCAGCCACCATTCTTTTTGGATCTGGAAAATATTCTTTATTCCAAGTAAAGCAGCGGAATCCATCCATATAATCGATATCTAAATACAACGCATCACATGGGATTTTAAGTTCTCGAAATTTAGCTGCAACTTCTTTTAAATTACTTTCTGGATAATAACTCCATTTACACTGATGATATCCTAATGCCCAGAGTGGCGGTAGCTCTGGCTTACCAGTTAGGTCAGTGTAAGTGGTTACTACATCTTCCATCTGAGGACCGTAAATAAAATAATAGTTCATTTCGCCACCCTCAGCCCAATAACTAGTTACGTTACGTCTTTCATGGCAAAAGTCAAAGTAAGTACGAAAAGTATTGTCAAAGAATATTCCGTAAGATTTTTTATTGTGTAAGCCTATATAAAAAGGGACCACTTTGTATAATGGCTCTTGATCTTTTTGAAATGCATATTGATCTGTTGCAAAATTTTCTAGTCTTTTTCCTTTCAAATTAAGTTGAGTTGCTTTGTCACCAAGTCCGTAAAAACATTCACCTTCTTTTGAGGATTTACTCATTTTTACAATATTTCCACCAAACTCGTAACTTTCTTCCCAGTGAAAGCCTAATTCATCTTCAAGAATAATGTTATTATCTAGATCATAGATAGAAAGTCTCATGTCAATCTTTTGGATTTTACATTTAACTTTACTTGTAACGATTTGATAACAATCATCTTGTTCAGTGACATCTAAAAAATTATAACCGTGACTGTGACTTTTATCAATAGCATAAGAGAAATCATTGCTAAAATAGCCTTTTGTGGTAAATCTAAATCGTATTAAACTATCTCTAAGAACGGTAACTTTGAGAATTACGCTTTTATCAGTGTAAAAACTTATGGAATCTACATCATGTTCGAATGATACTATTTTTGTGGGATATAAATCTCCTTTATATTCTAATTCGGTTTTTGTAATCATTTTTTATGATGTTATTTTATAGACATTTTTGGAATTCAAAAATACAAAAATACTTCGTAGACAATGCTTTGAGAACTAAGTATTAACGAAAACGTTATAGCTTTTAAGTACTTATTTTTTTAAATTTTTCTACTTTACTTTCAAACTTAATTAACTTTCAATCTATTGAAGTATGGCATTCAAGCCATTTGATTATCCAGTTGTAACTCGGTGTTTAATCACAAGAGAGGAAGATATTTATCAATAAACATATGTGAATTATTCGCTATGACTTTTATTCCCACAATTACTTGATTCTAAAAACACTAACACTTAAAGGGGCTAAAATCATTTCAATAGAATAATCTCTACCGTCATAAGGAACAGCTTCCACTATCATTTTCTTAGAGTTTGAAACACCGCTTCCGCCATAAAATATTGCATCTGTATTAAAAATTTCAATTAGTTTTCCTTTACGAGGTATTCCTATTCTATAATTTTCTCGAACAACTTGTGTAAAATTACAAACTACAATGACGTCCTCCTTGACATTAATTCCCTTTCTAATAAAAGCTATTACGGCATTTTGATGGTCAGAATAATTAATCCATTCAAAACCTTCAGCACTAAATTGTTTTTCATATAATGCAGGTTGGTTTTTATATAGATAATTTAAATCAGTAATCAATTTTTTTATACCATTATGTGCGGGATATTTCAGTAAATGCCAATCTAAACTTTCTTCAAAGTTCCATTCTTTTGTCTGTCCAAACTCACATCCCATAAACAGTAATTTCGTTCCAGGATGCATGAACATGTATCCATACAATAATCTTAAGTTCGCAAACTTCTGCCATTCATCGCCCGGCATTCTATCGACAATTGATTTTTTACCATACACAACTTCGTCATGAGATAGCGGTAACATGAAATTTTCTGAAAACATATAAGTCATCGAAAAAGTCAAATCATTTTGATGGTATTTTCGGTAGACAGTTTCTTTCTGAAAATATTCTAATGTATCGTGCATCCAGCCCATCATCCATTTCATTCCAAAACCTAGACCTCCAATAGATGTCGGCCGCGAAACCAATGGGAAAGAAGTGCTTTCTTCGGCAATTGTTTGCACTCCTTCAAAATTAGAATATACGGCTTCGTTAAATTCCTTTAGAAAGCTTATCGTATCAAGATTTTCTCTACCTCCATATATATTTGGTTCCCATTCTCCTTCATTTCTACTATAATCTAAATACAGCATAGATGCAACAGCATCAACACGCAAAGCATCGGCATGATAATAATCCAACCAAAATAGTGCATTGCTTATTAAGAACGACCTAACTTCATTGCGACCATAATTAAAAACCAGACTTTTCCAGTCCGGATGATAACCTTTCCTGCGATCAGGATGTTCGAATAAATTTGAGCCATCGAAAAATCCTAAACCATGCGCATCATCTGGAAAATGAGAAGGAACCCAATCGAGAATTACCCCTATGTTAGCGCCGTGAAGTTTGTCAACTAAAAACATAAATTCTTGTGGATTGCCAAATCGAGAGGTAGGTGCAAAATAACCCACTAACTGATAACCCCAAGAAGGATCATAAGGATATTCCATAATAGGCATAAACTCAACATGCGTAAACCCAGTTTCTTTTATGTAATTTACTAAATCTTCTGCGTATTCTAAATATGTTAAAAATTTATTTCCTTCAATATGTCGCTTCCAAGATCCTAAATGCACCTCATAAACGGAGAAAGGTTTATTAAGTCCATTAAAGTCTTGACGCGTTTTCATCCATTTACTATCCTTCCATTGATAATCTAAACCCCAAACGACTGAAGCTGTATGAGGCGGTTTTTCACAGTAAAACGCGAAAGGATCAGCTTTTTCAGTAATTATTCCGCCATTATTGGATTGAATATTATATTTATAAGTCGATCCTTTTGTAACATCTGGAATAAAACCTTCCCATATTCCTGAAGAATCCCAGCGAACTTCTAATTGATGCTCACCAAAAGTCCAAAAATTAAAGTCGCCAACTACAGAAACAGATTTCGCAGTTGGTGCCCAAACAGCAAAATAAACACCGTCAACTCCGTCAACAGATATTATATGAGCACCCAGTTTTTCGTAAAGGCGGAAATGCTTTCCTGATTTAAATAAATCAATATCAAAATCAGTAAAAAGTGAGTGCGAGATTACAGTAGCCATATAAAAATTGTATTATTCAAATATTGTAAAAACAACTAGAATATTATTCAAAGAAAATTAATTAAAATCTATTTTATGATGTAATTATCCGGAATTACAGCTCCTTTTTTGATAACTACAATTCCATCTTTTATCGCATACAATTCATTTGAAAAATCTTCTAAATGATTTCCTCCGTTGATATAAACATCATTACCTATTCTACAGTTTTTATCAATTAGAGCATTATTGATAAAGCAACGCTCGCCGATTCCTACTAATTGTTTTCGATTTCTAAGATCCTCATTCATGTCATCAATATTTTGGTAGTAATCATTGCCCATAACATAGCAATTTTGGATTATTGTTCCATCACCTATTCTTGAACGAATACCAATTACGGATCGATTTATTTCTTTAGCATTCAAGATACACCCTTCAGATATTAGCGATTTATCAACCGTTGTTTTTTGGAATTTAGAAGGTGGTAATAATCGTGGTCTAGTAAAGATTTTATTTTCATTATCAAATAGATTAAACTTTGGTAAATCCTCTGTAAGTCCAATATTAGCCTCAAAAAACGAATCTATGTTACCAATATCTGTCCAATATCCTTCGTATTGATAACTCAATATCTTTTTATTTCCTACGGCTTGTGGAATAATTTCTTTACCAAAATCCTTAGTTTCTTTATCCGACATAATATCGATCAACAATTTTTTGTTGAAGATATAAATTCCCATTGAAGCTAAATAATGTTTGCCTTCACTTTTCATTTGGTCGCTAACATCTGACTCCCAATCTGGTAATAATTCCTTGGCAGGTTTTTCGATAAATGATTCAATATAGCTTTCTGAATTGGTTTTTAAAATTCCAAATTCAGGAGCATCTTTAGCGTTTACAGGCAATGTAGCAATAGAAATATCCGCCTCATTTTTAATATGCTCTTCTAACATGTCGTTAAAGTCCATTTGATATAATTGATCACCACTAAGAATCAATGCGTAATCAAAATCGTGATTTAGAAAGTGTGGCATACATTGCCTAACCGCGTCGGCAGTGCCTTGAAACCACGTTGGATTGTCAGGAGTTTGCTCTGCAGCGAGAATATCTACAAAAGCATGACTAAAAATACTAAAGTTGTACGTATTCTTTATGTGCGCATTTAATGAAGCTGAATTAAATTGTGTCAAAACAAACATGCGATAAATATCTGAATTCATACAATTTGAGATTGGAATATCAACTAAACGATATTTTCCTCCTATCGGTACTGCTGGTTTTGATCTTGTTTCTGTTAATGGATATAATCTAGATCCTTGTCCACCACCAAGGATAATTGCAATTACATTTTTCTTTTTAGCTTTCATTTTTGTTGATTATTAATTTATACATTTCTATATATTTTTGGCAAACACGCTCCCATGAATGGTCAATATTCATTCCTCTTAATCTAATAGTATTTAACTGTTTTTTGTCATCATATAAAGCAAAAGCTCGCTGAATAGAATAACAAATATCCCCCACGCTAGCTTGATCATGGCAAATTCCATTACCATCATCTCCAAAATCAATTACGGTATCTTTTAAACCTCCCGTTCTCCTAACAATTGGGATAGTTCCATAACGTAAAGAATACATTTGATTCAATCCACAGGGCTCTACTCGTGACGGCATTAATAAAAAATCAGAACCTGCATAGATCAAATGTGCTAGCTCTTCATTATACCCTATAAACGTATTATAATTACCTTTATAATCTTGCAACAAACTATTTAATTGCTTTTCTATGGCAGTATTTCCAGAACCTAAAATTAAAATATTAATTTGCTGATAATTTTCTGATAATGCTATTGCCGCAGCTTGAGGTAATAAATCACCTCCTTTTTCTTCTAATAATCGACCAATAAAACTGAATAAAGGCTTTGTAGGGTCTAGATTAAAAAGATTACATAATTTTTCTTTATTCTCTTGTTTGCCAATTTCATAATTTATAATAGAGTAGTTTTTTTCAAGCATACCATCTGTCGCCGGATCCCAAACTTCAATATCAATTCCATTCAATATTCCTTTAGATTTATATCTTACCATATTGAATAAAGATTCTAATCCATTAGCTGAATAATTGATTTCATTTAAATAATTAGGTGAAACTGTGGTAACAGCCCACGCACATTTAACAGCCACAGCCAAAGAATTAATACAATTGTCCCATTCCAAGACTTTGACATGAGCCAAGTCAAACTCTGGTAAATAATACAGTTTATCAAAACCAAACCGTCCTTGATACAATCCATTATGAATTGTTATGATTGATGGAGTATTAATGAGTTTCTGATATTTATGACAGTATAGCATCATAAAAGGAATTAATCCAGTTTGATGATCATGACAATTTATTACATCTGGAATATTTTCTCGATTTATTATCCAATCTAATGTCGCAATTTGAAAAGCTATAAATCGCTCGATATCATCTTGATAGCCGTAAACTTCTTTCCTGTCAAATAATTCATTAATTTCAACTAAATACAATTCAAATCCTAGTATGTTGTTGACTTCTTTTAGAATATTAAAAGGAAAATTAAAGTTCCCTAATTTAATATGGCCCCAGTGAACACATTCAAACTCATTATCTCTTTTGAATTTTGTATCATAGCATGGAACTACTACTCGAGCTAGATGACCTGCTTTATTTTGGTATTTAGGTAACGCCCCAACTACATCTGCTAAACCACCCACTTTGGCAACGGGATAGCATTCTGCACTGATATGAAAAATTTCCATTTATAAATTATAGTTTTAGTTTAGAATCTATTTAAGCTGTTTAAGCAAACGATAAAAATTTCACAATCTCGAAAGGCCTGAAAGAACCGTCACAAAAAAATTGTACTTTTATGTTTTTCTAAATTTAGCAAAAAATAATTAAAGTAAATACATACAAGAAAATTTATTATAATGACAAAAAAATCTTCAATACATACCCAATCACTAGAAATTCCGAAAATTATTATAATAACTAGTAAATTAATCTCTTTTATTTCAACAAAATTACTAACTCTATTTACTGCTAAATTATTTACTACTCCATTTAAACACAAGATTCCTAAAAGAGAATTAGGAATGGATCAAAAAAGTTTTCAAAAATTGATCCATATTCCAGTGATAAATAAGCAAATTAATATGTACAAATATGGCAAAAGCGACAAGAAAATTTTGCTAGTTCATGGTTGGTCAGGTCGAGGTACACAATTGTATAAAATAGCCGATGAGCTACTAGGCATTGGATATTCAACTATAAGCTTTGATGCGCCTGGGCATGGAAAATCACCAGGAAACAGAAGTATTATGACTGATTTTATTTCGATAATTTTAGAAATTAATAAGCAAGAAGGCCCGTTTGAAGTTGCAATTGGTCATTCTCTCGGAGGAATGTCAGTTTTAAATGCGATAAAACAAGGTTTAAAAGTAAATCAAGCGGTTGTAATAGGAAGCGGAGATATAGTAGAGGATATAATAGATGATTTTGTAGCAAAATTAAAACTTAATCCAAATATAAGCACACAATTGAGATTGCACTTTGAGAAAAAATATGGCGAAAAAATGAATAATTATTCAGCTTATTTAGCAGCAGCAGAAACAATTATACCTGTTCTAGTAATTCACGATAAAAATGATTTTGAAGTTCCAGTAAAAGCGGGAATTAATATTCACAAACATTTGAAAAATGGAGAATTATTACTCACCGAAGGTTTGGGACATCGTAAAATACTAGGAAATGATGACGTTTTAGAAAAGATAATTCAATTCATAAAACTAAAATCATAAACTCAACATTATAATTACTTAATACATTAGAATAATAAATTTTAAACTTAAACAATGAAATATCCAATAGAAAAATCAGAAGAGCAATGGAAAATAGAATTAGGAGAGGAACGTTATCGAATTCTTAGAAAAAAAGGAACTGAGTATCCTCACACAGGTAAGTACAACCTAAATTTTGAAAAAGGAACATACTGTTGTGGTGCTTGTGGTGAAAACTTGTTTGAAAGCAATACTAAATTTGATGCGCATTGTGGATGGCCTTCATTTGATGAGTCAATTCCGGGCAAAGTAGAATATATTTCGGATGTTACTCTTGGCATGAAACGTACTGAAATTTTATGTGCCAATTGTGGAAGTCATTTAGGCCACGTTTTTGATGATGGACCCACAAAAACAGGTCAACGATATTGCGTAAACTCTTTATCCGTAGATTTTAAAGAAGAATAAAGTAATAATAAAAAGGGGTAAAAAGAACTAATCTTTTTACCCCTTTTTCATAAATCTATTTTAAATTAAGAAAGAAACGAAGGTTTTAAACCCGGTTTCACTCTTTTTTTAGAGGCTTGTTCATACGCAAATCCAAAACCTATTAACTCACCTTCACTGTACGGCTTCCCGAAAAAAGAAAAACCTACCGGAAGATCGTAAACCTGTCCGCATGGAATTGTTATATGCGGATAACCGCTCATAGCTGCCGGTGATGTTAGTGAATAGCTACCCCATTTATCACCGTAAATTACATCAATACTGCACGCTGGTCCCATCGTAATTCCACAAATAGCATCTAACTTATTCTCTTGAAAAACAGCATCTAAAATACTTTTACTTCCTTCAAAACTTGCTGTTAATGATTCGATATATTTTTTATCATCAAGGCCTTGTCTATCATTAGCGTTTTCTAAGATTTCTTGTTTGCAGTAAGGCATTGCTTTATCTTCATTGTTCTTATTAAATTCAATCACCTCTTTCAAGGTTTTAACTTTGGCAGTACTATTAGAAAGATACTTATTTACTCCATCTTTAAATTCATAGTGTAACACATCAGATTCTGATTGACCTAATGCATTTATTTTTTCAATATAGTCAATCTCTACTACAGTTGCACCTTGTTTTTTTAATAGATCTAGAGCGGCATCTAACAAATTATTAATATTGATATCATTACCTTGCGGCTTTTTTTCAATTCCAATTCTTTTTCCTTTTAAAGCATTTAAATCTAAAAACCCAGTGTAATCCTTTTTTGCTTTACCTGCACTTTCGAGAGTTACTTCATCATTAGTATCGACTGCAGCAATTGCACTTAATAATATTGCTGCGTCCGTAACAGTCCGTGTCATAGGACCAGCAGTATCTTGTGTTTTTGATATTGGTATAATTCCAGAACGACTAACTAAACCAACCGTTGGCTTAATACCGACGATTCCATTCACTGAAGCTGGACAAACAATAGAACCATCTGTTTCTGTGCCTATTGCTACTACGCAAAGATTAGCAGACACAGCAACGCCAGAACCGGCACTAGAACCACAAGGATTATGATCTAAAATATAAGGATTTTTTGATTGTCCACCTCTACTACTCCATCCAGAAGAAGATTGAGTTGATCGAAAATTTGCCCATTCGCTTAAATTTGCTTTACCAATTATTACGGCTCCAGCCTCTCTCAATTTTTTAACCACAAATGCATCATTTTTGGCAATATTACCAACCATCGCCAGAGATCCTGCAGTGGTTTGCATTTTATCAGCAGTATCTATATTATCTTTTATAACCACCGGAATTCCATGTAAAGGACCTCTACTTTTACCTAATTTAAGCTCTTTATCCATCATAGTTGCTATTGCAACCGCATCAGGATTCACCTCAATAATGGAGTTTAACTTCGCCCCATTCTGATCTATGGCTTTGATTCGTTCTAAATACATTTCAACCAGTTGTTTCGAAGTGTATTTCCCAGATGATAATTTTTCATTCAAACTACTAATGGTTTCTTCGTCTAATTCAAAGTCACTACCTGAATTTTCAACTAAGGCAGCACCTTCATTTTTAGTAGTGCTAGAATTACAACCGGTTATTAAAAGTGTAGTGATGCCTGCAGATGCCAGAGTTGCAGTGGTTAAAAAAGATCTTCTTTTCATAAATTAATTGTTTTAAAGTAATTATTTAAACAAATGTTTATCTAAAGTAATTTTTATTTACTAATAATTGAATATTATTTGACAAAACGAATGTTAAAATTTTGAAGGGAAGAATTTAAACGATGGAATTTAAAATGGAGCATTATTAAAGTCATTAAAAAACTCAAAAATAGATAAAATTATTTTATGCTAAATATTAAAAAATTAGAAATGAAAATAATATGGTTTAGAATCTCAATATAATTTGAAGTTTTCGCGTTGTATCGCTATCCTAAATATTTATGATTTCAATTTTGTCTCCATAATAATCGCCACGTGTTTTAATTCAAATAAACGATTAGAAGTGTAATAAAAATTAAAGCTTGGAAGCTAACTTGAATAGGATAACTGAATAAAATAGCTGCAATTGTTTAAAATTGATTAGACTTAAGGAAATTAAGTGCCTTTACTTTTTAAAATTTACGAATTAATATTAATATGCTTGGCATAGCAAAAAAATAGTAGTGCAACAAAATCAATTAGTATATAATTAAATAATTATTGCCAATTATGAATAGAATGTAAGGAGATCCCACAAATAAAAATGCGCCTTCGTAGAAAGGCGCATTTCGTAAATTCACATTTAAAATGCTACATTCCATTTTGGTAATCTTCCATTTTCATCTAAGAAATTTTGTAAAACTTGACCTTCTACAAATGTTGGTATTACTTTAGTTTTATCGTTAAAAGTTTCATACCAAACTACTTCAAGAGAGCTTATATGTTCAATTTTCATTTGTGCTGGCCAAGAATATTTTCTTCCAGTTTTAGCAAATTGATGTCCTTCAACGATTTTGTCTCTCAAACCACCATTTTTTATTTTTAAAGTTCCATCGTTTTGAATAGTGCCAGTTGAACCTACCATAATTAATTCCTTCTCTTCCCCTACTGAATAAACTAGGAATACTCCAGATCCTTCCGACGCATTACAAACTTCGGCCAAACTATCTTCAGTTGAAAATGAAAACTGATTGGTAACTTTAAATTTTTTTAATTCCTTATACATATATTTAGTTTTTATCACAAAAGCTTTTAGGCTAGATGTGTTTTATTAATTATCTTCCTGTTATACCCATCTATAGAATATTGTGTTATAAAAAAAATACCCCACAAGTCCGTGAGGTATTTCTTCTATTACTCTATTTAGGTCTATCCCAGTACCTCTTTTACTTTTTTTCCAATTTCTGCCGGAGAATCTACAACGTGTATTCCACACTCTCTCATAATTTGTTTTTTAGCCTCAGCTGTATCATCAGATCCACCTACAATAGCACCAGCATGCCCCATAGTTCTTCCTGGAGGAGCCGTTACTCCTGCAATAAAACCTACAACTGGTTTACGATTTCCATCAGCTTTGATCCAGTGTGCAGCATCTGCTTCTAATTGTCCACCTATTTCGCCTATCATTACAATACATTCCGTTTCAGGATCATTCATCAATAATTCAACGGCCTCTTTAGTAGTTGTTCCAATGATTGGATCCCCTCCAATACCGATTGCAGTTGTAATACCTAATCCTTGTTTTACAACTTGGTCAGCTGCTTCATAAGTTAAAGTTCCTGATTTAGAAACAATTCCAATTGTACCTTTTTTGAAAACAAAACCTGGCATAATTCCAACTTTAGCTTCGCCTGGTGTAATGATTCCAGGACAGTTAGGTCCAATCAATCTTGCATTTCTTTCTTTAACATAACTGTTCGCTTTTATCATGTCAGCAACAGGAATTCCCTCAGTAATTGCAATAATTACTTTAATACCTGCGTCTGCAGCTTCCATAATTGCATCAGCAGCAAAAGCTGGTGGAACAAAAATAATAGTTGTATCGGCTCCTGCTTGTTCAACAGCATCTTTTACAGTATTGAACACAGGTCTTTCTAAATGTGTAGTCCCTCCTTTACCTGGAGTTACTCCACCCACAACATTAGTTCCATACTCAATCATTTGAGAGGCATGGAAAGTTCCTTCGCTTCCTGTAAAACCTTGAACAATTATTTTGGAATCTTTATTAACTAAAACACTCATGATATATTATTTTATGTAGTTTTTAAAATTGTGATGCAAAAGTATAAAATTGAAAGCACTAAATGGTCATTAGCTATTTAGTTTTTTGATATAAAATTAAGACAACTGACTCATCTGGTATCCACGAAACAATTTATTGTCTTTTATCTGCCAAATAACCATAAAATGAGCTAATAACATCTCCTCTCTTGGATTCTCAATTGTTTTTACAAAATGTGAATACCGAACAGAAACCATATCGGTTTCTGATGTTATGTGACTAATTCTAACTTTAGAACGCACATATGCTTTACTTAGTTCCTCTGATAAGTCAATTAACCCATTATACTTAAGTTCAACAAAACCTTTACTACTGTTCCATTCAACAATTATATCAGGGTGTAAATATTCCTTTAATACTTCGCTGTCAATTAAGGCATCCGATTTATAAAATTTTTTAACTATTTCTTTAGCAGACATATTATTTAATTTTATTTAAAATTTCTGGAATTTTCTTGATATTAGCCAATTGTTTTAATTTTTCTCGTGATTCCTCAATAGGTGTTCCAAAATAAGATTTTCCTCCTTCAACAGATTTTGTAACTCCCGTTTGACCTAAAATTACTGCTTTAGAACCTATTGTGATTCCGCTAGTGGTTCCTACTTGTCCCCAAATTGTAACTTCATCTTCAATTATAACGCATCCAGCAATTCCAGTTTGTGAGGCAATTAAACATTTTTTACCAATTACAGTATCGTGTCCAACATGCACTTGATTATCAATCTTTGTGCCTTCGCCAATGATTGTATCGCCGCTAACTCCTTTATCAATAGTACATAGTGCTCCTATTCCAACATTATCCTTAATTACTACCCTTCCTCCAGAAAGCAGTTGATCAAAACCTTCGACTCTTTTTTTATAATAAAAAGCGTCAGCTCCTAAAACTGTACCTGCGTGAATAATAACATTATCACCTATCACAGTATGATCATAAATAGATACATTAGAATGAATCGAACAATTTTTTCCAATTATAACCTTATTTCCAATAAAGGTATTAGGTTGAATAATAGTTCCTTCACCTATTTCTGCAGAAGGCGAGATCGAGACATTTGAAAACTGAAACGGTTTAAAAAACTGTGTCAATTTATTAAAGTCTCTAAATGGATCATCTGAAATCAATAATGCTTTACCTTCAGGGCAATCAACTTCCTTGTTTATTAAAACAATGGTAGCCGCTGAATGCAGTGCTTTATCATAATATTTTGGATGATCTACAAAAACAATATCACCCAATTCAACAACATGAATTTCATTCATTCCCAATACAGGGAAATTGCTATCACCAACATAATCACTGCCGATAATAATTGCTATTTCTTCTAACGAGTAAACTTTTGGGAATTTCATAATATTATTTAGAAAATATTTATAGTAACAAAAATGAAAATGATCTAATTACTATAATTGCTAATTATCAATTTACTTACTCTTTTACACGTTCCATGTAATTTCCAGATGTTGTGTCAATTTTAATTTTGTCACCTTCATTTATAAATAAAGGAACATTTACAGTTGCACCAGTTTCAACTGTTGCTGATTTAGTAGCATTAGTTGCAGTATTTCCTTTAATTCCAGGCTCTGCATAAGTAACTTCTAGAACAACTGAAGCTGGCATATCTACTGAAAGTGGCAAATCAGTTTCTGTATTAATACTTATCATCACATTTTCTCCCTCTTTTAATAATCCTGGCGAATCTAAAATATTTTTATTTAATGTAATTTGTTCGAAAGTTTCAGTATTCATAAAATGAAATTCTTCGCCTTCAGGATATAAGAATTGAAATTTATGGTTTTCAACTCTGACCTCTTCAATTTTATGCCCTGCAGAGAAGGTATTGTCTAAAACTCTTCCATTAGTCAAACTTCTTAATTTTGTTCTTACAAAAGCAGGTCCTTTACCTGGTTTTACATGAAGGAATTCTACAATTTTATAGATGTCATTATTGAACTTAATACACAATCCATTTTTAATATCTGATGTTGATGCCATTTGTAATTTAATTTTGGCTATTAGTTGTTAACTGCTAGCGATTTATATTTCTTTATTGATTTTTTTAGGTAAAGGCAAAATGCCGATAGCCACATACTTTTTCTAATAATTACCAGAGTAACCCTTCATTACTCCTCGAGATGAATTTCTAATAAAATCAATAATTTCATCTCTTTCTGGTGTTGCTTCCATCTCGGCTTCAATAATACCTAAAGCTTGCGTAGTGTTGAAATTTTTTTGATAAAGAATTCGGTATATACCTTGAATCTCTCTAATTTTTTCTGATGTAAAACCGCGTCTTCTTAGTCCAACTGAGTTAATTCCGACATAAGACAATGGCTCTTTTGCGGCTTTAGTATAAGGAGGAACATCTTTTCTTAAGAGTGAACCACCAGAAATCATTGCATGATCACCTATACTGATAAATTGATGCACCGCCGATAGTCCTCCAATGATGGCATAATTTCCCACGGTGACGTGACCTCCTAGAAGAACTCCATTTACGATAATTACGTTATTACCAATATGACAATCGTGAGCTATGTGTGCAGTTGCCATAACAAGACAATTATCACCTAATGTGGTTTGACCAGATGCTATTGTACCTCTATTTATTGTGACACATTCTCTAATAGTACAGTTATCACCGATAATAGCTAGCGAATCTTCGCCACCAAATTTTAAATCCTGAGGGACTGCTGATATTACTGCACCTGGAAATATATTACAATTTTTTCCAATTCGCGCGCCTTCCATGATGGTTACATTAGAACCGATCCACGTTCCATCTCCAATAATTACATTGTTATGAATAGTTGTAAAGGGTTCAATAACTACGTTTTTAGCTATTTTTGCTCCAGGATGCACATAAGCAAGTGGTTGATTCATTTTTTTTTGTTTAATCGATTAAATGTTAAACCGATTAATCGAATAATCGATTAATCAAATCAATAAAAATTATTATTTTTTTGCAATTTGAGCCATTAATTCTGCTTCAGCAACTAGTCTTCCATTCGCGTAGGCATTCGCTTGCATGTGACAAATTCCTCTTCTAATTGGAGTAATCAAATCACATTTAAAAATTAAGGTATCTCCTGGTAAAACTTTTTGTTTAAACTTAACATTATCAATTTTCATAAAGTAAGTCAAATAATTTTCTGGATCTGGAACTGTACTTAAAACTAATATCCCTCCTGTTTGAGCCATCGCCTCCACAATTAAAACTCCTGGCATTACTGGAGCCTCAGGAAAATGACCTACAAAAAAGTTTTCATTCATTGTAACATTTTTCATTCCTACAACATGACTCTCTGACATTTCAATGATTCTATCAATCAATAAAAAAGGAGGTCTATGTGGAAGAACAGCCATTATTTTATGAATATCCATCAAGGGCTCAAGATTTAAATCGTACACAGGAACAAAGTTTCTTTGTTCAATTTTTATAATTTTAGCCATTTTCTTTGCAAATTGTGTATTTACAAAATGTCCCGGTTTATTTGCAATAATTTTTCCTTGTATTTTTGTACCTATTAGTGCTAAATCTCCAACTACATCTAATAGTTTGTGGCGAGCCGCTTCATTGGGATAATGTAAAGTAAGATTATCTAAAATCCCATTTGGTTTTACTGTTATTTCATCTTTACCAAAAGCAACTTTCAAATTTTCCATTGTAGCAGCTGATATTTCCTTATCAACATAAACAATAGCATTATTTAAGTCACCGCCTTTTATCAAACCTTCTTCTAAAAGAAATTCTAATTCATGCAAAAAGCTGAATGTTCTAGATTGCGCAATTTCAGTTTTAAAATCAGCAATGCTCTTCATATTAGCGTTTTGCGTTCCCAAAATTTTTGTACCAAAATCTACCATTGTTGTTACACAAAAATGATCACTTGGCATCACTAAAATTTCACTACCAGAAGCTTCATCAGTAAATGAAATAACCTCTTTTACCACATAAACATTTCTTTTAGCATTTTGATCTTCAATTCCCGCCGTTTCTAGTGCTTCAACAAAATATTTTGATGAGCCATCCATTATTGGTAGTTCTGAAGCATTCAATTCTATTATTATATTGTCAACGTCACAACCTACTAAAGCAGCTAAAACATGCTCTGGAGTTTGAATTTTTACTCCTAATTTTTCTAGATTAGTTCCTCTTTGAGTATTAACAACATAATTTGCATCTGCTTCAATTATAGGATGTCCTTCAAGATCTACTCGAACAAAAGTAAAACCATTGTTTACCGGAGCAGGTTTAAAAGTCATTTTCACTTCTTTACCTGTATGCAGCCCCACACCAGTTAGTGATATTTCTGCTTTGATGGTCTTCTGTTTAACCATTGTTTCCATTTTTTTGGTTTAATATTTGTTTTTTTAACTCTGCGATTTCTTTTACAATTTTTGGTAAGTTTTTAAAGTGAATGAATGATTTGCTAAAATCATTATATCCAAATGCGGGACTTCCTTGTATAATTTCATTATCTTTTATATTTTTTCCAACGCCGGCTTGTGCTTGAATTCGAACATTGTTTCCGATAGTTAAATGTCCTGAAATTCCAACTTGCCCACCGATCATCCCATTTCTGCCAATTTTAGTGGATCCAGCAACACCTGTTTGAGCGGCAATCACTGTGTTTTCACCAATTTCAACATTGTGAGCAATTTGAATTTGGTTATCTAACTTAACACCTTTTCTAATAATAGTAGAACCCATAGTTGCTCTATCAATTGTAGTGCAAGAACCTATATCTACATTATCCTCAATGATTACATTTCCTATTTGGGGAATTTTTGTATAAGTTCCGTCAGGGTTTGGCGCAAAGCCAAAACCATCAGACCCAACTATTGCTCCGGAATGAATGGTACAATTATTTCCAATAATAGATTCTGAATAAATTTTTGCACCAGCGAAAAAAGTAACATTATCCCCTACGACAACATTATCACCTACAAAACAATTTGGATAAATTTTAACATTATCACCAATGGTGACGTTTTCTCCTATATAACTAAAACTTCCTAAATATAAATTTTCACCATGTTTTACAGTAGGTGAAAGGAATGATGGTTGTTCAATTCCGCTTTTGTTATTTTTAACTTCGTTATAAAATTCTAATAATTTTGAGAATGCTGCGTATGCATCAGGAACTTTTATAAGTGTTGTGTTAATTGCGTTTTCTGGAAAAAATGTGTCGTTTACTATTGTAACCGAAGCCTCTGTAGTATAAATGTGATTTAGATATTTGGGGTTTGACAAGAAAGTAAGCGAACCTGCAGAACCTTCTTCGATTTTTGACAATCTAAAAACTTCTACCATTGGATTACCAACAACTTCTCCTGCTAAAATTCCCGCTATCTGTTCGGCTGTAAATTTCATCTTATCTAATTATATTCTTCATAGTCATAAGATGGGAATCATTACATACTATCCAATAGCTATTCAAAAAAAAAGTTTTGACTTGTTTCATTTCGACAAAAATATAAAAAAATAGATTTTAAACACTAATTTCTAACAGTTGTTTTGGAAAACAGATGTAATACTTAGTAACTAATTTAGATAATGATTTTAAATTCAGTTGATCGGATGATTCAATTACGTCTTCAACTGTATTGTCTTTTCTTAGAATTCGTATTGGATCTGCTTCTTTACTGTAGGCTTGATTTTTAATTTTTCCTTTAAAGATAAAATAATTTGCATCTAATAATGAAATATGATTTTCTTCGGCAAAACGCTCCTTTAGAGGTTGTAAATCTTCATTTGCCACTTTTTCACTAGTTAATTTAATTTTGAGTAAATCTCTATTAACAATCATTTTGCTTAGAGAAGACAAAATAAAATCTTCGTTTTTCTGCCAAGATTTTAATGCTCCAATAATATCAAAATCATCCAGCTGGGCAAAGAGATCTAATGTCTTTTCATCAAAAGTTTCGATCGTAACTTTATTCTGCATAAAAAATAATAAAGGCTCACTACATGATAGACTTACTCCTTTTAAAGTTAGTTCTTTTGCACGTTTTAAAATTTTCATTAAAATCAACTCCGCAACTAAGCTCGTTTTATGTAAGTAGGCTTGCCAGTACATCAATCGACGTGACATTAAAAATTTTTCTACTGAATAAATGCCCTTTTCTTCAATTACTAAATAATCATCCACAACATTCATCATTTGAATCAGCCGTTCTGAATTTACATTCCCTTCAGCTACTCCTGAATAAAAACTATCCCGTTTTAAATAATCCATTCGATCCATATCTAATTGGCTGGAGATTAGTTGTAACATGAATTTTCTATTGTATTCACCTTTAAAAACTTGGATCGCTAAACTTAAATTTCCGTCGAATTCGATGTTTAATTGATTCATAAATAACAGCGATATTTCCTCATGATGTACATCTTCAACAATACTTTTTTCCATAGCGTGAGAAAACGGACCATGACCTATATCGTGAAGTAAAATTGCAATATACAATGCATTTTCCTCGTCCATAGAGATTAGTATTCCTTTAAATCGCAATACATCTACCGCTTTTTGCATTAAATGCATGCAACCTAATGCATGATGAAAACGAGTGTGATTTGCTCCAGGATATACTAAGTATGACAATCCCATTTGCGAAATTCGACGCAAACGTTGAAAATAAGGATGCTGAATTAAATCATAAATTAACGCATTCGGAATGGTAATAAAACCATAAATAGGATCGTTAAATATTTTTAGTTTATTACTTTGACTCACAACATTTTTAATTTAAGCTAACAAATATAGGAATTCTACTGTCAACTACTATTTTCGATCTTAAGTACTTTCAAACAATGATTAATATCCTTTATGTTCAAAATTGATTTCATATCCTCAATTTTTATCTTGATCATATTTCACAACTAAAATATTATTTGTAAAATAAAGTTTTTTTAACAACAATTGTGCAATACAGATTAACAAAGGATGCTATTATACTAAAATAAAAATATTTTGAATTACAATACGAAAATTAAAATACTCGAAATATAACATTATAAAGTACTAAAAAATTATAATAATATTAGCAGATTAAAGCAGTAAAAAAATGTAATTTGGCACTTTAATCATGTATTTAAAATGCTTTTCACATTGTTTATGGATAAAATAAAAATACTTTGGGTTGATGACGAAATCGACCTTTTGAAACCACATATATTATTTCTTGAAAAGAAAAATTACGAAGTTACAACTTGTAATAACGGACTCGATGCTTTAACTATTTTTGAAGAAAATAATTTTGATATTGTATTTTTAGATGAAAATATGCCTGGAATGAGCGGCTTGGAAACGTTATCAGAAATGAAGGAAAAGAAATCCTCAATTCCTATGATTATGATCACGAAAAGCGAAGAGGAATACATTATGGAGGAAGCCATAGGTTCTAAAATTGCTGATTATTTAATAAAGCCAGTAAATCCGAATCAAATTCTTTTAAGTCTAAAGAAAAATTTAGATCATTCCAGATTAATTTCGCAGAAAACAACATTGGATTATCAAAAAGAATTTCGGAAAATCACAATGGAAATGGCTCAAGTCAACTCCTACGAGGATTGGATTGAAATGTATAAAAAACTGATTTTTTGGGAACTTGAATTAGAAAATATTGACGACCAAAGTATGGTTGAAATTCTCGAATCTCAAAAAGCGGAGGCGAATTCGCAGTTTGGTAAATTTATAGAACGAAATTATGAGGATTGGTTTGCGCCAAAAGCAGATAAACCCATTCAGTCTCATACATTATTTAAGGAACTTGTTGTTCCTGAACTCAAGAAAAAAGACAAACCTATTTTATTTGTGGTTATTGACAATCTGCGGTATGACCAATGGAAAGCTTTTGAAAGTGTTGTAGGAAACTATTATAAACTTGAAAAAGAAGTACCCTATTACTCTATCTTACCAACGGCTACACAATATGCTAGAAATGCAATATTCGCTGGATTATTACCTATTGAAATGGAAAAGCAGTTTCCACAATACTGGAAAAATGACCCGGAAGAAGGTGGAAAAAATTTGTATGAAGCTGAATTTTTAACGGCTCAGTTAAAACGATTAGGACTTAACATTGTACAAGACTATTTCAAAATCACAAATCTTGCAGGCGGTAAAAAACTAGTAGAAGGATTTAAAGCATTGAAAAATAATGACTTGGTAACGGTTGTGTATAATTTTGTTGATATGCTCTCACATGCTAAAACTGAAATGGATGTTGTCAAGGAATTAGCCTCTGATGATAAAGCTTATCGCTCGCTAACACTAAGCTGGTTTAAAAATTCTCCACTTCTCGAAATTATTCAGCAAGCACAAAAAATGGGATTCAAGTTGATCTTAACAACTGATCATGGTACAATTAATGTCAAAAATCCCTCAAAAGTTGTTGGCGATAAAAACACCAGTTTAAATTTACGTTATAAAACGGGTCGTAGTTTAACCTATGAACAAAAAGATGTTTACGCAGAGAAAGAGCCAAAAAATATTGGTTTACCATCAATAAATATGAGTAGTTCTTTTATTTTTGCAAAAAACGATCATTTTCTAGCGTACGTTAATAATTACAATCATTACGCGAGTTATTATAAAAATACGTACCAACATGGTGGAATCTCATTAGAGGAAATGATTATTCCTTTTCTTATTTTTAGTCCAAAATAAAAAAGTGGATCTTACCAATTTAAAGATTATCCGGTTAATAAAACGATAAAGGCATAAAAAGTATATAATTATGGAAATTACTTTTTCATTGCAACAATTAGAGGAAGTTGCACAAAAAATAATTGATAGTAGTCCCAATAAAGTGATTCTTTTTCATGGAGAAATGGGAGTAGGCAAAACAACTTTGATTAAGCAATTGTGTAAAACGCTAGAAGTTATTGGAGCAACCAGCAGTCCAACTTTTTCATTAGTAAATGAATACGAAACTAAATCAAATCACATTATTTATCATTTCGATTTCTACCGATTAAATAAAGAATCAGAAGCATTAGATATGGGAGTTGATGATTACCTATATTCGGGAAATTGGTGTTTTATTGAATGGGCAGAAAAAATTCCAAATTTAATTCCTGAAATACATTCAGTGATTTCAATATCGTTACTTCCAGATGGAAATCGCCTTTTACAATTAAATTAGATTACCACAATTATGATTTTAGAAAAAAATGTAGAAATAATTCCTTTTACAGCTGAACTGAAAGAACACATTAAAATTTTAAACTCAGAATGGCTTAATAAATATTTTAAAATAGAACCTAAAGATGAAATTGTTTTATCAAATCCGCAGACCGAAATCATAGATAAAGGAGGGTTTATTTTTTACGCTAAAAATGATGGCCAAATAATAGGAACATATTCATTGTTAAAAATTGATGATTTCACATTTGAACTCAGTAAAATGGCTGTTACAAAAGCTGCTCAAGGCATGGGAATTGCTAAAACCATGTTAGCTCATTGTTTAGCTTTCGCCAAAGATAAAAAAATAAAAAATTTGATATTGTATTCTAATAGAAGTTTAAATACGGCACTTCATTTATACAAAAAATTTGGTTTTATAGAAGTAGCGCTTGAGTGTGGAGTTTATGAAAGGGCAGATGTAAAGATGGAATTAGTAATAAGTGCGATTAATTAATAGAAAGTTCTTGAGCGTGACTACCCATTCATTATTATTAAAAACTTTTATGTAAATTGTGCCTTAAATTAGAACCTAATGTCTATTACAAATACTCCTTTCACAAAGCAACAACTACTACCTCAGGAGGAAAAACTTGAAGTAGCCAGAAAAAAGAGCGATCTTTTCATCGGAATTCCAAAAGAAATTAGTCATCAAGAACGCAGGATTTGCTTGACCCCCGATGCTGTCAATTCATTAACTTATCATGGTCACCGGGTTATGATTGAAGCTGGTGCGGGCTTAAGTTCAAGTTATTCTGATAAAGAATATACGGAAGCTGGCGCCGAAGTTACTAAAGATACTAAAAAAGTTTTTAGTTGTCCTATGATTTTAAAAGTAGAGCCGGCAACCACTGCAGAAATTGAAATGATGAATCCTAAAACCATTTTAATTTCAGCAATTCAAATCAAAACATGTAAGAAATGTTATTTTGAAGCTCTAGCAAAAAAGAAAATTACAGCCATAGCTTTTGAATATATTAAGGATGAAGATGGCTCGTATCCTGCAGTTAAATCTTTAAGCGAAATTGCAGGCACAGCATCTATACTTATCGCAGCAGAGTTAATGATAACAAATGATTTTGGAAAAGGATTATTATTTGGAAACATTACCGGCGTTCCTCCTACTGATGTTGTAATACTTGGAGCTGGAACTGTTGGTGAGTTTGCTGCAAAAACTGCTATCGGACTTGGAGCAAGTGTGAAAGTTTTTGATAATTCAATTACTAAATTACGTCGTTTACAAAATAATTTAAACCAACGAATATTTACTTCTACAATACAACCAAAAGCTTTGTTAAAAGCATTGAGACGCTGTGATGTAGCAATTGGTGCTATGCGTGGCATTGATCGATGTCCTATTATTGTCACAGAAACAATGGTAGAACACATGAAAAATGGAGCTGTAATTGTAGATGTGAGCATCGACACTGGAGGCTGTTTTGAAACATCAGAAGTGACTTCACATGAAAAACCAACATTTATTAAAAACAATGTTTTGCATTATTGTGTGCCTAACATTCCTTCTCGATATTCAAAAACGGCGTCACTATCTATAAGTAATATAATTTCTCCTTACTTGATGCATATTGCTGATAAAGGTGGAATTGAGACGGCAATACGATTTGATAAAGGTTTAAAAAACGGCATCTATATGTATCACGGAATTCTCACTAATAGTGCAATAGGCGATTGGTTTGATTTACCTAACAACGATATTAATTTATTAGTTTTTTAAGAAAACTTTCTGCTACCTTTGCAAAAAATTAAATTCATGAAATTTTTCCATCGTTTTGCTTATTATTTAGTTGGATTGGTCATCGGGCTTTTCTTTGTAGCAATGATTTTTAGTGGTAAAGACACACGTTGTAATTATTTTCCTAACTCAAGAGTACTGAATGATTTAAGAAATAAACCTTTTTACTATTCTGATAAAGCATCGTTAATTTTATCTGAAAAATGGATTGATACTATCGATATAAAAAACTCTTTACAATTTGGTGATGTAGATTTTGATAAAAGTAACATAGAATTCAAAAAAGGTAAGCTTTACATAATTGAAGGTAAAACGACTAAAGATCAGGAAGTTATTTTAAAAGTTATCAATTATTCTGATAGAGCTGTCTTAGAAGATATTATTAAAAAATAAAATTTGAAAGTAATTTCTAATTTATTCAGGGCTTAATCTATTCTTACACCTCCATTTAATTACCATTAATCGTTTACTTCTGTTTTGCTTTTTAAGAGCTATTTTTAGATCTGTTGAAGTTTGCCCCACGTACATAATCCATGTAAAATGTTAGACTAGGAAAGATCATCTGATATAATTTATTTTACTGTTTCCCAATTAATAATTTCAATCGCATTTTGTTGCAAATATTCATTTGTTTTAGTAAAGTGTTTGTTTCCGAACCATTTACCTTGGTTAGCGCTCAACGGCGAAGGATGACCACATTCAAGAACTAAATTCTTATTTCTATTAATTTTTATTCCTTTTTTTTGAGCAAAATTTCCCCAAAGTAAAAATACAACGTGCTCTTTTTTATCTGAAATTTTCTCAATCACAGCATCCGTAAAAACATTCCACTTTAGATTTTTATGACTATTTGCACTGTCTTTTCGAACTGTCAAAGTTGCATTTAACAACAATACGCCTTGCTTAGCCCACGAATCTAGATTTCCTGATATTGGCATAAAAACTGTGCCTAAATCATTATTTAATTCGCGATAAATATTACGCAATGATGGCGGAATTTTAATTCCATCATTTACAGAAAAACACAAACCATTTGCTTCTCCAGCACCATGATAAGGATCTTGACCAATAATGACTACTTTGATATCATCGAAACTACAAGTGTTAAGAGCCACAAAAATAAGTTCTTTAGGTGGATAACAAATATTGCTGTTATATTCTTGTTCGACTTGTTCCGTCAAATATTTAAAATAAGGCTTTTCAATTTCATCTAATAAAATTGTTTGCCATGCAATACTGAGATCTAACTTCATGAATATTTATTTTTTTTAAATATTAAATCGTAAAATATATTTAGTAAAATTAAATTGGTTTAAAATTTGTAAAATACTAAATAAACAATCCGTAATTCTTTGTGAAGTACTGTTAAATAGTCTTAACTATTAACTATTTTTGCTTACAAAAGATTTACAAAGATAAATGATATCCATTACCGACAAAACATTACAAGATTTACAATTTCCAACAGTTCTTGAAACGCTTTCAAATATTTGCAATACTGACATTGGAAAGCAAAAAGCACTAGAAATAATACCTTTTAAAGATAAAGAAACTTTGATGCAAGCATTGATGCAAACATCAGAATATTTGTCATCCTTCCAAAATAATAATGCAATTCCCAATCATGGTTTTGATGCTGTCAGCCATGAAATTAGATTTCTAGCAATTGAAGATAGCTTTCTTGAAGTAGGAAGTTTTAGAAAGATTGCTTCACTTTCATCATCGGTAAATTTTTTATTGACTTATTTTAAAAAGTTTGAAGATTATTATCCTAATCTTCATAAAAGAGCTTTACAAGTTGAATTCACCAAAGATATTGTGTTAATGATAGACGATATTGTTGATAAATATGGTGAAATAAAAGACAATGCATCACCTGATTTGCTGAATACTCGCAGAAATATGAACAGTGTGCGAGGAAAAGTAAATCAAAGTTTTGGAACAGCACTTACGCAATATAACGCTTTAGGATACTTAGATGACATCAAAGAAAGTTTTGTACAAAATCGTAGAGTTTTAGCGGTGTTATCGATGTACCGTCGCAAAGTGAAAGGATCTATAATGGGGAGTTCTAAAACGGGAAGCATTGCTTATATAGAGCCAGAAGCAACGTTAAACTATTCAAGAGAATTAAGCAATCTGGAGTATGAAGAAAAAGAGGAAATAACGAGGATATTAAAGCAATTAACTAATAGTATTCGACCATTTTTGCCTTTATTAATTCAATACCAAGATTTCCTAAGTGATATTGACGTGATTGCTGCAAAAGCAAAGTATGCTAATAGAATTAATGGAATTTTGCCCACAATAACTGAAAATAGGAGACTTTATTTTAGAGATGCTTTTCATCCTATTTTGTTTTTAAATAATAAAGAGAAAAATGAAATTACGCATCCTCAAACTATAGAATTAGATCAAGAAAATCGCATAATTGTAATCTCTGGTCCTAATGCAGGTGGAAAAACCATATCCTTAAAAACAGTAGGATTACTGCAATTAATGTTACAGTCAGGTATGTTGATACCGGTGCACGAGCGTAGCGAAACATTCTTGTTTGACCGAATTTTGACTGATATTGGTGATAACCAATCCATAGAAAATCATTTAAGCACTTATAGTTACCGTTTAAAAAATATGAACTATTTCCTAAAAAAGTGTAATAGTAAAACTATGTTTTTAATTGATGAATTTGGTACAGGATCTGATCCTGAACTTGGTGGTGCTCTTGCTGAAATTTTCTTAGAAGAATTCTATCATCGAGAAGCTTTTGGAATTATTACAACGCATTATTCCAATTTAAAAATTTTAGCAAATGAATTACCTTTTGCCACTAACGCAAATATGTTATTTGACGAAAAAACTTTAGAGCCATTATACAAGTTAATTTTAGGACAGGCGGGAAGTTCATTTACATTTGAAGTAGCCTTAAAAAATGGAATTCCGTTTAGCTTGATTAATCGAGCTAAGAAAAAAATTGAAGTTGGAAAAGTTCGATTTGACAAAACAATTGCAACACTTCAAAAAGAACGTGCGAAACTTGAAAAAACTTCACAAACACTTAAGGAGGAGGAAACTAAAGCGCGTGAAGAAGGCAAGAAAATGGAAACAATAAATATAAAAATCAAGCAAAAACTGGAAAGTTATCAAGAATTGTATGATAGCAATCAGAAAACGATTTACATTGGTCAAAAGATCGAAGATATTTCTGAAAAATATTTTAATAATAAAAATAAAAAAGAACTGCTAGGTGAATTTTTAAAAATAATCGAAATTGAGAATTCAAAACGTAGAAAAGCAACGGTAAAAGAAACAAAAGCGATAATTGAAAAGAAAAAAGAAGTAATTCAAGAAATTACGGTACAGGTAGAGGAAATTAGAAAAGAAAAGAAAGAGAAAAAGATAAAAATTGTTATTGAGAAACCAAAACCAATATTAAAAGTTGGTGATCGTGTGAGAATGTTTGACGGCAAAGCGGTTGGAACAATTGACAGTATCGAAAAAAATAAAGCAACTGTGAATTATGGCGTTTTTACATCTAAAGTTAGTTTAGAAGCGCTTGAGTTTGTAGAAAACAGCAAAAAATAATCTTTATTCAAAATTAATTTAATAGTTTTTTACAACTTGCTAATAATGGAAAACTTACCCAAGCACAAAAAAATAATATTATTTGACGGAGTTTGCAATCTTTGTGATTCAGCTGTGCAGTTGATCATAAACAATGACAAGAAAGACCTATTTAGATTTGTTGCTTTACAATCTGATTTAGGTCAAATAATAATTAAGCATCTTGGAATAGACACTCATAAAATGGATAGTATAATTCTCTATGAGCCTGGATTAGCGTACTATTTAAAAGCGGATGCAGCATTAAAAATTGCTAAAAATCTAGGAGGTATCTACTATTTTACATCTTTATTTTCTATTCTACCTAATTCTTTTAATAATTATTTTTATGATTATATCGCTAGGAATAGATACAAATGGTTTGGGAAAAAAGATAACTGTTTGATTCCAACTCCAGAATTACAAGGTAAATTTTTAGACTAAAAATATTACTTATGATAAATATCATATCTTATAAAAAGTAACAACATTATATTTGACCAAACTTAAAACGGAATATAATATGAAAGATACTACACTTTTTACAATGGATAACGGAACTTTTATTATGGTTGTCGTATTTGGTTTAGTTATTGTTGGACTTGTTGCTGCAATTTTTATTATGATGAACTCAGATAAGAAAGTAAAAAAATAGTAAAAAAAGAGGATGCCATTGTAAAGCATCCTCTTAGTGCTATTAATACACTAGAATAATTAGTTTCTAACTAGCTTTCTATATTTCAATCTTTTTGGGGTTAAATCGCCCCCTAAGCGTTTCTTTTTATTTTCCTCGTATTCAGAGAAACCGCCTTCGAAACAATAGACCTCGGAGTTTCCTTCGAAAGCTAAGATGTGGGTACAAATTCTATCTAAGAACCATCTATCGTGAGAAATTACCACGGCACAACCAGCAAAATTCTCTAATCCTTCCTCAAGAGCACGCAGCGTATTAATGTCTAAATCATTTGTTGGTTCATCCAATAACAATACGTTTCCTTCCTCTTTCAAAGTCATTGCAAGGTGCAAACGGTTGCGTTCACCACCAGAAAGAGCAGATACTTTTTTGTTTTGCTCGCCACCACCAAAATTAAAACGAGACAAATAAGCTCGTGAATTTACTTGCTTTCCACCCATCATAATTAATTCTTGCCCATCAGCGAAGTTTTCCCAAATTGATTTATCAGGATTTATATTAGAATGTGCTTGATCAACGTATGCGATTTTGACAGTATCTCCTATCGAAAATTCACCTGAATCAGGTTTCTCTTCTCCCATAATCATTTTAAAAATAGTTGATTTACCAGCACCATTAGGCCCAATAATCCCCACAATTCCTGCTTGTGGTAAAGTAAAATTCAAATTATCATATAATAATTTTTCGCCAAAACCTTTAGCTACATTTTTGGCTTCGATAACATTAGTTCCTAAACGTGGACCATTAGGAATATAGATTTCCAAATTTTCATCTAGTTGTTTTTGATCCTCATTTAATAACTTATCATAATTTTGCAAACGTGCTTTTTGCTTCGTTTGACGTCCTTTAGCGCCTTGACGTACCCAGTCTAATTCTCTTTCTAAGTTTTTTCTGCGTTTTGATGCTACTTTTTCCTCAAGTGCCATCCTACTCGATTTTTGATCTAGCCACGAACTATAATTTCCTTTCCAAGGAATGCCCTCACCTCGATCTAATTCTAGGATCCATCCTGCTACATTGTCTAAGAAATATCTATCGTGTGTTACTGCAATTACAGTTCCAGCATATTGGGCAAGATGCTGTTCCAGCCATAAAACACTTTCGGCATCTAAGTGATTCGTGGGCTCATCTAGAAGCAATACATCAGGCTGTTGTAATAACAATCGGCACAAAGCAACACGGCGCCGCTCACCTCCCGAAAGGTTTTTTATTGGAGTGTCTCCATCCGGCGTGCGTAAAGCATCCATTGCAATTTCTAGTTTGGTATCGATTTCCCAAGCACCTAGCGCATCAATTTTGTCTTGCAAAGTTGCTTGGCGATCCATTAACTTATCCATTTTATCTGAATCAGAATAATTTTCTTCTAATCCAAACGAATCATTGATCTGATTGTATTCAGCAAGTACCGCCATTGTTTCGGCAGCTCCCTCTTGAACAATTTCCAAAACTGTTTTTGTATCATCTAAAATAGGCTCTTGTTCTAAATAGCCAACTGTGTAACCGGGTTGAAAAACAACATCACCCTGGTAATTTTTGTCAACTCCAGCAATGATTTTTAATAAAGATGATTTTCCAGAGCCATTTAAACCTAAAATTCCAATTTTAGCTCCATAAAAGAAACTCAAATAAATATTTTTAAGTACGGGTTTATCAGCACCCTGATAGGTTTTACTCAATTTTTGCATTGAGAAAATTACTTTTTTATCGTCTGACATTTTTATAAAATTAAGATTTATTAATAATTATTTATTATTTATATTACAGTCTGCCTTTGAGAGAACTAAATACCCAAGCATTTGCCAAAAAGCCAACACCTACTGCGGCAAATCCCCATCCAGAAACATCTCTATAACGAAAAGCTCCTAGACCTATTAATAGCAATCCCATCAAAATCATTATTAATGTCGCCCAGCCCAAAATAGTGTTTTTATTCATTCCCATAATTATATTTTCATTTTATAAAGCACCTTTTGAAATTATGAATCAATTTGCAAAGATCGGTAATTTTTACCCTTTAATTAAAAATTTTATAAAGCATTTCTCGTAATAAATCAGATTGGGAAAGCGCATTAGCACCTACCCCTTTACTTTTAACATCTATCTCTCTAAGCGAAGCAACTATTTGACTCACTTTTTTCATTGGAAAGTTTTTTAAAGCAACGTCATATTCTTTCAAAAAGAAAGGATTTACTCCCAATACCGCCGCTACATTTTTAGGGTTTTTATCTTTTAATCCATGGTATTTTAACAGTTGAATGAAAAAGCCAAATACTAAACTAGTAGTTACAATCAATGGATTATCTTTCGGATTCTGAGCAAAATTTTCAGCGATAGTGTATGCTTTTAATTGGTTTCGTTCACCAATCGCTTTCCTCAATTCGAACACGTTAAAATCCTTGCTAAATCCTATGTTTTCTTCAATATCTTTAGGAGTTATGTTACTACCTAGCGGTAAAATAATTTGGAGTTTTTCCAGTTCGTTATTTATCTTGCTTAAATCTGTACCTAAAAATTCAACTAACATAGCATTGGCTTTAGGCTCAATTGTATATTTTTTCCCTGCTAAAACTCTTTTAATCCAATCGCCAACTTGATTTTCATATAATTTTTTACTTTCAAAAAACACTCCATTTTTAGCAATTAATTTAGAGACTTTCTTTCTTTTATCTAGCGCTTTATATTTAAAGCAAAAAACTAAAACCGTTGAAGGCATTGGGTTTTCGGCATAATTCTCTAATTTTTCTATTGTTCGAATTAAATCCTGCGCTTCTTTGACAATCACCACCTGGCGTTCGGCCATCATGGGGTAGCGCTTCGCAGCAGAAATTATATCTTCTATAGTAACATCTCGACCATATAAAACAGATTGGTTGAAACCTTTCTCCTCCTCAGTAAGAATATTTTTCTCGATATATTCGCATAATTTATCTATGTAATATGGTTCTTCGCCCATCAAAAAATAAATTGGTTTGATGGTTCCGCCTTTGATTTCATTTACAATTTTTAAAACCTCGTCCATGGAATTATATAATATTTTATTTTCGACATTCAATTTTTTATTTGAAAATTGAAATCTTCAACTTATTTAATACTTTTGCGTAATGCAGCAACTTAATTTCCCAAACTATCAATTTCGCTTCAAAAATAGCGAAAATAAAGTGGCTATTTTTGACCAAATCAGGAAAAAATTTATTATCCTCACACCAGAAGAATGGGTTAGACAGCACGTAATACAATTCTTGCTTATTGACAAGAATTATCCTATATCACTAATCAATGTAGAAAAAGTTCTTAAAGTCAATGGCTTGCGCAAAAGATATGATGTTGTAGTTTATAATCCTGATGGCTCTATTTTTATTTTAATTGAATGTAAAGCACCCGAAATTAAAACCTCGCAATCTACGTTCGACCAAATTGCACGCTATAATATGTCAATGAAAGCCCACTATTTAATGGTAACTAACGGATTGAATCATTACTTTTGTCAAATGGATTATGAAAATGAAAAGTATCAGTTCCTAACTGATTTACCCCTTTACAAGATCCATTAATTAAATTTTAATATGAAAATAGCAATTGTTATCTTAAATTGGAATGGAATACTCTTGCTTGAAAAGTTTTTACCGTCCATTGTCAAATATTCGCAAGAAGCTTCTATCTACGTGGCTGACAATGCATCTACAGATGATTCAATTTCCTATATTAAAACATTTTTTCCTGCAATAAATATTATAAGAAATGAAAGCAATCTTGGTTTCGCTGGTGGCTACAATGAGGCACTAAAGAATGTTGATGCTGAATTTTATGCATTAGTCAATTCAGATATCGAGGTGACAGAAAATTGGTTAAAACCAATCTTAGTAACATTTGTGAACGAGCCAAGAACTGTCATCATTCAACCAAAGATTTTAGATTATAAAAATAAAGATTATTTTGAATATGCTGGAGCAGCCGGAGGTTTCATAGATCAATATGGATATCCCTATTGTAGAGGAAGAATTTTTGAAACATTAGAAAAAGATGAAGGTCAGTACAATGATAATTTGACTATTTTTTGGGCCTCTGGAGCCTGTTTTTTTATTAGAAGTGAAATATTTAAACAGTTAAATGGTTTTGATGGAGAATTTTTCGCTCACCAAGAAGAAATTGATTTATGCTGGCGTGCTATAAATGAAGGATATAACATTAAGTATAACTCAAAGTCGATCGTGTACCATGTTGGCGGAGCTACTTTACAACAGGGAAATCCAACCAAGACTTTTCTAAATTTTAGAAATTCATTATTAATGCTTACCAAGAATCTTCCGAAAAATAAATTGTTAAAAATTATTTTAGCTCGAATGATTTTAGATGGAGTTGCAGCATTTCAATTTTTAATAAAAGGAAAACCAAGTCATTTTTTAGCTATTTTAAAAGCTCACGGCTCATTTTATGGTTTTTTTAAAAAATATTATAAAAAAAGAACAAAAGTTCAGATCAGTAAATACTACAACGTTGAAAGTATCGTTTACTCCTATTATATTAGGAAAATTACTGTTTTTAACGAATTATTTAGAAACAGATAGTATTTAAAGCCTAAATTTGTAATTAACACTTTAATCTAAATTTAAACAATTTATGAAAAAAATCGTAATCGCCTTATCAGTCATGGCACTTATGTCATCCTGTGTGTCTAAAAAGAAATACACAGACTTGGAAGCTAGAAATAAAGAAACACAAGATTTATTAAATACCGCTACAGTAAAATTAAATTCTTGTTTAGAGGAAAAAGCAGGACTTGCTGCGACGGCCACTGCATTGAAGGAGCAAAATCAAGGATTAATTAGCGTCTCGAAAGACATGACTATATTATCTACAAAAGGAGCCCAAAATATTGAAAAAGCTTTAGAGTCCATCAAAGAAAAGGATTTAAAAATTAGTAGAATGCAGGATGCATTGACTAAAAAAGATAGTGTAACTCTAGCAGTTGTTACAAGTTTGAAAAGCGCTGTAGGAATTTCTGATCCAGACATTGAAATTAATGTTGAAAAAGGAGTTGTTTTTATCTCTATTGCTGATAAATTGCTGTTTAAAAGCGGTAGTTATGAAGTAACAGATAAAGCCAAAGGAGTTTTAGCTAAAGTTGCTAAAGTAGTTAATGACAAACCAGATTTTGAATGCATGGTTGAAGGACATACCGATAATGTTCCTTATATCAGCAATGGTGTAATATTAGATAATTGGGACTTAAGCGTTAAGCGCTCTACCTCAATTATTCGTGTTTTAACGAATCAACTAGGAGTTAAACCAGAACAGTTAATTGCAGCCGGAAGAAGTTCTTACGTTCCTTTAGTAGCAAATGATACTGCAGAAAATAAAGCACGTAACAGAAGAACTCGTATTGTTGTATTACCTAAAATTGATCAATTCTACGAAATGATTGAAAAAGAAATGAAAAAGCAACAAAAATAGTATAAAATATTAATTTTGTTAAAGGGCTGTTTTAATCTATTTAAAACAGCCCTTTTTTTATTAATGTATTTCAAAGACAAAAGATATGTCAATGATCTAGTCAAAACGTCCTTAAACTAGATTACGATCAAGGATTTCCTTCTTCGCGGGAAATTTGAATCTCTGCATATTAAAAGACGGTAGTGGACTGACAAACTATCTCAAGAAAATCATAAATCAACACTAAAAGTTTTAGAAAAATATTAAAATATAGATATTTTCATTTCAAAAATTATCAGAAATATAAGATTCTCTTAGTGACCATGTCAAATTGTTATTACCTGAAATCATTGTTGAATATTTTTATTTGACGTACATCCACAATGGGAGATGAAGTAGTTCCACTATATTTAAAGAGTATGAACTTAATATCTAAAGATTATCACAGTAATAAATTAAGTTCCAAAGGATTTTTTGATGAAATAACCGTACAAGATTTCCCAATTCAGAGACATAAAGTATGCCTTCATATGCCCGCTCTAGATAGCTTAATAGGGATACTGGTAATGTTATTTTTAGTCCCGACGCCTCAGGAGGAATTAGATGGCAGACGGAATTTAAATAATACAAGATTTTGCTACTTTTTTAAAAAAATTAATAGATACTAAAGCAAACGACTGTTACACTATAGGTTCATTCTATATCGTCAATAGAAAAAACTATAAAAACAATACAAAAAACATCTCAATAACTTCAATAGTCGTGAACAAGAAGTACCTATCACTGACTGCCAAATTTTCCCTGAAAACATGATAAACTTTTTGTCTATAGACAAAGTTGACCTATCAATGAGAGCGCTTTATACCGCAGTCACTAATAAGGAAAGAAAGGTTCTATAGTGGCTAATATTGCAGGAACCAAAGCAGAAATCGTTATTAGTCACTTGCTAAAAATAGATTTAAAAAAACGTAATCAGGTTATCTAAATTACAATTGATTTGGCTAACAGTATAAATTTAAGTGCTAAAAAAAGCTTTTCCAAAAGCCAAGCAAGTAACAGATCGTTTTAATGTTTAAAAGCTGCTGAAGTAGTTAGAGTTAGACTAAAATGGGACGCTTTAGATAAAGAAAACCAAAGCTTAGCAAAGGCTAAACTCAATAAAATGCGATTTGTTCCTAATGAATTTTCTACCGGTGATACTGACATACAATTATTAATTAGAACTAAATTTCTACTGTGTAAATGCCCAAACAAATGGAGTGAAAGCTAAAAAGAAATAGCTAAAATATATTTACAGAGTATCAAAAAATTAAAACAGTCTATTTTTTTAAGCCAAAAATTGTGCAAAATTTACAATAACAATACAAATAAATCAGTAGCCATTACAAAACTAGCATATTGCTATAGCGATGTGGAGACTTTAAGCATTAAAAGCTTCAATACAATCATAAATACTGTAAAAATAAACTATGATTCTATCTTAAACTATTTTGATAAACGAAGTACAAATGCTTCTGCGGAATCCTTTAATGCAAAAATAAAAGCATTCGGAAATCAATTTAGAGGAGTCAGAAAAGTGGATTTCTTCCTATTTAGATTAACTAAGTTATTTGCTTAATACCCGAGTTTTGTTCTTGATCCGATTTCTTCCTATTTAGATTAACTAAGTTATTTGCGTAATCCCCAAGTTTTGTTCTTGATCCGAATTTAAATCATTTTTTTACGTATCGCTATTTCAGGAGAAGACATTTTATAAACAAAAAACCCTTCATCAATTGACGAAGGGTTTTTAAAGAAAGGCGACGACATACTCTCCCACATAACTGCAGTACCATCTGCGCAGGCG
>NZ_FQWE01000003.1 GCF_900129575.1 Flavobacterium segetis
TAGCACGACCACGATTATGCAACTTTGTTTTGTTATTGATTAATATTTCAAAGTTAAGTATTTCATATATTTCTATTCAAAGCAAAGATATGAGCCCGGCACTAAATATAATAGAGCCCATAACCGAAAAGGTAATGGGCTCTATTGTATTTAGAGAAACGCCCAAATAAATACTAATCGTACCGAATTGCTTTTACTGGCGAAATTCTTGTAATTATGTACGATGGAATGAGTAAAACTGTGAAACACACTAAGATTGTTAACCCATTAAGCAGCAATATATATCCCCAGTTTAAATATACCGGAGCTTGATTGACATAATAATTCTCAGGATTAAGTTTGATTATTCCAAATTGTTGTTGCGCGAGTAGCAATAGAATTCCAATAAGGTTACCCCAGAACAAACCACGAATTATTAAATAAAAAGCATTGTACAAAAATATTTTTCTAACCGACCAATTATTAGCGCCCATTGCTTTTAGTATTCCAATCATTTGGGTGCGCTCGAGTATTAAAACCAGTAATGCGACCACCATATTAATTGTTGCGACAAGAATCATTACGAATAAAATTACAATAATATTGAAGTCGAACAGTTGAAGCCATTCAAATATATAACTATATTTTTCTATTATAGTCTTTGTATCTAGTGTTGAAGATGTTTGTGTATAAACTTGCTCACCAATAGTTTTAATAGAATTAAAATCATTTATAAAAACCTCAAATGCTCCTACTTCATTAGAACTCCATTTATTGATACGCTGAAGATGTCTAATATCTCCAATTATATATGTTGCATCAAACTCTTGAAAACCTGAATTAAAAATTCCAGTAATTTTAAATCTGCGGCTAGAAGGTAATTTGTTCTGGTTTTCCTTTACAAAAAAAGTATTGAAAGAATCACCAACCTTAAGATGTAATCTATTGGCTAAAAATTGCGAAATGACGACATCTTGATTTAATTCTGTGGAAAAATCAGGCAACTTACCCGCCACGAGATACTCTTTTATATTATTCCATTGATAATCTTTCCCAACTCCTTTTAGGATTATCCCTTCGAAGGCTGTTTCTGTTCTTATTATCCCAGCTTTAGTAGCTACTGCTTGAATATGGTTTACACCAGCAACTGAATTAAACTTGGGATAAAATGTTTGGTTTATAGAAATTGGAGTCAAAGTTACCTCAGAGAGGTTGTTATCGTAGTTTGAAATAACAATGTGTCCATTGAACGCAGCAATTTTCTGTTGAATCTTTTGCTGAAGTCCAATTCCGGTTGCAACAGACACAATCATCATGATCATTCCAATTGCAATTGCCGCTATTGCAATTTTTATAATAGGTGATGAAATACTGCTTTTATAATCTTTTGCAGTTATAAGCCTTTTCGCTATAAAATATTCTATATTCAAGGGTAAATATTTACAATTATTCCATTTTTCTTTTGAAGTTCGTCACAAAAAATAGTGCTAAACACTAGATTTAGAAATTTACAAAGGCATTTTCTTTTTCATTTCTTCTACGATATTAAAAGCAGCTGGACAAATAGCAATATTCATTAGCGTTAGCTCTGTAATTTGCTGAAACTTTTTTCTATCGGTATGTGGAAATTCTCTACAAGCTTTTGGTCGGACGTCATAAATCATACAAGCATTTTCATGATCTAGAAAATTGCAAGGTACATTTTGTAAAACATAATCTTGCTCTTCATCTACTCGCAAGTAATTATTGATAAACTGCTGTGGTTTTTGACGAAGATACTTTGCTACACGTTCAATATCAGCAGATGTAAATAGTGGACCCGTCGTTTTACAACAATTTGCACAATTTAAGCAATTTGTTTTCTTGAATTCAGCGTCGTGTAAATCTTGCATCACATAATCTAAATTCTTAGGCGTCTTTTTTTTTAATTTATCGAAATACTTTTTATTATCGATATGCTTATCTTTGGCTTCTTTTGCAAGGTTATTTAGAATATGTTCCAAGTTTCAGATTTAACGTTTGAAATGCAAAGTTACACTATTTGAACTACGGATTTTGAGTGATCAATTTTGAATTTTAAAATACTATTATGAAAGATCTTTTTGGGAAAGCCATTCTTGATTATCAAACTAATAATTCTCCCGAGGATATAGTAACAGCAACAACGATTTCTGATGAAGACGAAATGTCTGTTGCCTATTTATTCCGCTCTTATAAGGAGATGCCCGCGATAGAACAAAGAGCGCTACAACTTGCAAGAGGCACAGTGCTCGACGTAGGATGTGGAGCCGGAAGCCACAGTCTTTATTTGCAAAATAATCTAAATTTAGAGGTTTTTTCTATCGATATTTCTGAAAATGCCGTAAATGCTTGTAGACTTCGCGGTCTTAAAAATGTTTACATATCAAATATTCTTAAAATAAATTCAGACATCATGGTTAATAAGTTTGACACTATCTTATTACTAATGAACGGCACTGGGATCTTTGGTACTTTAAATGACACGACTCAATATTTACAGAAATTAAAAAATTTGTTAACTATTAACGGTCAGATCTTGATTGATAGTTCAGATATAATATACATGTTTGATATAGATGAGGATGGAGCTTATCCTATTCCTGCAAATGGTTATTACGGGGAATTAGATTTCACATTGAGCTATAAAGGCGAAAAAGAAGATTCTTTCCCTTGGCTTTATCTTGATTACAACACTTTACAAAATGCGGCTTTAGCCAATGGATTAAAATGTGAATTAGTAATTGAAGGAGATCATTTTGATTATTTAGCAAAACTCTACATTTGATAGGCACTATTTCCAACAGAAACAACGATTTAGTAATTTTTTACTCTTGTCATGATATTGCCAAATCTACTAGAAATAGATTGTTTAAACTTCAGATAAGAAATTAAAAAACATAAAAAAAACCAAAACAAGAATTTTGGTGTTTTTTATGTTGAAACTTTATTATTTCATATATTTTATCATCATGCCTTGTAATTCCGTTCCCCATTCTTGACCTGCAACAGTAGATTTTTTATAAAGTTCGCCTGTTGAACTTGAAATTTTCTTACCTAATGGTGAATTATAAAAGTTAAGCATTTCTGTAATTTCGTCTTGAGTATACGTTTCCATATATATCACTGCTAATTTTTCATATAGCGAAGGTAAGGTTTTATCAAATTCCTTTGCAAATTCAACCTTATTAGCTTCCGGAATATTTTGCATGATTTGCTCTTTAGCCATTTGCATAGGACCAGCTGCGCCCGAAATTTCTATCACTTTTAATGTTTCTGTTTTAAAAGTGTCTTGGGCGATAATTATATTTGCTAGTAATGCAAATAAAGTTGTAATAAATAATTTTTTCATAAAGTTTAGTTTCAATTGATCTTAAAGAAATTAATTTTAAGGAATATTTAAATACTTATGTGTCTGTAATGAAATTCTCCATTTTGGATTTTTCATCACATACTCAACAATTAGTGGCGTCATCTCCTCTTTTTTACTCCATTCTGGTTGGAGAAACAAAATTGCATTATTGTTAACTTTTTCAGCTTGCTCTTCAGCAAAAATAAAATCGTGTTTATTAAAAATTATAACCTTTAGCTCATGTGCATTATCGTAAACGGTTTCAGTCGGAAGCTTATTTTTCTTTGGCGAAAGACAGATCCAGTCCCAAATCCCTGATAGCGGGTAAGCTCCTGACGTTTCAATATGGACTTTCAAATTCTTACTTTTTAAACTTTTCGTCAAAGCGCTCATATCCCACATAAGGGGCTCGCCTCCTGTTACAACAACAGTTTCTGAGTATTTACTAGCATTATTAACGATTAGATCTATTGCAGTTGGCGGATGCAGTTCAGCGTTCCAACTTTCTTTAACATCGCACCAGTGACATCCCACATCGCAACCACCAATTCTTATGAAGTACGCCGCAGTACCAGTGTGATAACCTTCTCCCTGTATTGTATAAAATTCTTCCATTAAAGGAAGCATTGTTCCTCTATTAACTTCTAATTGTATTTCTCTTGATAACATTGCTATAATTTAAAGTGCAAAGATAGGTAATAACAAAATGAACTTAAGTGAAAAACGAAGTAATCTATTATCGTACAAAGCACAACATATTGAGCCCTCCTATCTGTAAATTATATAACTTCATAAAACAAAAAAAACCGGTAGTCTGACGATTACCGGTTAAAATATTTTTAGAGTTATTTATTTTAATATTTTAATTGACTCCATAGCATAGCTGTTAGCTGGATCGATTTCTAAAGTCTTTTTGAAATATTCAATCGCTTTTACTTTATCTGTATTTGCATAACTTGCAGCTATATTGTTGTAAGCCTCCGTAAATTTGGCCATAGTCGCTGGCTTAGCAATTTCCTCTGCACCTAATTCAGTTGTTTTAGCAATATAATCTTCATAATTTTTAACCATTACATCATCCTTCTCAAGTGATCTATTTGTTCTTGCACGATACAAATATGCTTCTAGATAAGTAGGTGATGCTACTAATACTTTCTCGAAAGCTGCATCAGCTTTTTGCAAAGCTATCTTATCTATATTAACGTCTTTTCCGCTATTAGCGTAATAATTAGCTAATCCGTAATATACATTATCATCTAGATAACTTTTTGATTCTGGAGTGTTAGCTCCAAATTCGAAAATTTCAGCCGATTCCTTGTATAATTTTTTAGTGAAAAAATCCTTACCAACTGAACTTAAATCTTGTACCGCAAGTGGCTCCATTTCAATTGACTTTTTAATATCGATTAATCCTTTTGCGAATGCAGTAGAATCAATCGCTGTACCCTCAAGGTTAGTTCCTTTCTTAATTTTGGTTAGACCTAAATACAAATAATCTAGTGCGATAGGTTTGTTACCGGGAGAGTTGATGAAATTTTCTAAAGATTTAATAGCAACACCTATATTTCCATTTTTGTATGCTGAATATCCTAAATAACGATAAATCCTTGGGTTTACTTTATCTAATTCTGTCATCTTTTTTGCCTCAGCTTCTAGAGCAACATAATCTTCAATTAAAATCAAGAAATCAGCTCTACGCATTCTCGAGTGAATTGAGTAATCGGTTAATGACATGTATTTATCATAATGACCCAACGCAATTTTATAATTAGCGTCAGCTTGAGAAGGCTTATTACGCGCAATTTTATAATAAGTCTCAGCTAATTCTCTGTAAACTGGTCCATAATTTGGATTGATAGCAATTACTTCATTATATGCTTTTGATGCCTCGTCATATGATTTCGCGCCTTTCAAAAGAACACCTAGCTGCATTTTAGCTTTTAATAAACTACTATCTAATTGAAACGCGCTTCTGTAGGCGATATAAGCTTCATTTTGCTTTCCTTCACCATAATATGCATCTCCTAATGCTAATTGTACTTGCGCATCTTGCGAATTATTTACAGCTGCTTTATTTAACACTGTTAATGCGCTTTTGTAATCAGGCTTTTCAGCATTCATGTACGCTCTTGCAATAAAAATAAATTCCTGAAAATCCTTCCTTCTCATGTCTTTAGTAGCTAGAGCAAAATTTGCTTGAGCAGCAGAAACATTTGAATCATTAAGATCAATTTGACCTAAGCCAATATAATTTAACTGCCCTTCATCAGACGCGGTTATTCCTTTTTGAAAATAAATCTTAGCGGAATCCTTAACATTTTGCGTAAGATAAACGTTACCTAAAGTGTAGAACGCCTCTCCATTAGAAGGTTTATCTCTTATTATTGATTTTAATATTGTTTTTGCACTTTCAAATTGTTCGGCATCAACAGCTTTTTTAGCTTGATCAATGTCCTGAGCTTGCACCGTAAAAGCAGACGCTAGTATGGCAACACTTAAAATTGTTACTTTATTCATGTTTATTGTAATTAATTTATTTTTCATCTCTTATTGAATTTATTTAAATAGAAGTTTTCTTCCTGGGATGCGAATTGGCAATAATCCAGACTTTAAAACAATTCTTTGTCCGATATCTCCAGCAACGAATGAAGCAAAGCCCATTCCTAGTCCAGTAGTTCCTTGACAATTTATGATAAACAAATCACGTGCCAAAGGATAAGTCCCTTCAGCCAAATTATTTTGAGTAGGAGCAAAAAATTCTTTACTCTTTTGACCTTGAACACTTAAAACATTTATTTTTTTTACATCATCAATCATATCGGGTGAAGGCTGGTACAGCCAGTTTAGTCCCACAACTCCAATCATCCCATCATTCTCCGCCACAAATCTCACCACTTCTTTATTCGACTTAAACGAAAATACATTATTTTTCGGGATTTCTTTAATACCTGCCAATTCATTAACATACCTCACAGTACTAGAATTAGGATTATCAAAGACTAATCCTTTAATGCGAACTTGTGTTTTACCTTGCATAAAAAGAATTACATCTTTTAACGTAATCAAAGTATCGTTATTACTTTTGTTCGAAATAAAAGCAATTGCGTCCGACGCTATTTGAGTTACTTTAGGCTTTATCTTAAGATTTTCAAAATACTTTTGTTCTTCATCGTTTAGCTTTCTAGATAAAATAGCAATTCGTGAAGTGTCCTTCAAAAAAGCACGTATCACTTCCTTTTCAGACCTTGCATTAATCGTTATTTTAGCTTTATACTCCCCTTGAAAAACAGCTACCTGATCTTCAATAATTGGTTGAAATGATTCATCAACTAATATCGTGGTACTTCCTTTAAGAATAGTTTCTTTATCGTCATCTGATCTTTTACAACCAACAAAAATCAGCATAACAATCATTATCGCGTAGTATGTACGGAAAGGAAAATAATTCATAATTTAATCTTTATTGTCTATTATTATTCGATAACATCTAATGATAGCATAAGTGATAAGTAAAGTTCCAAAGGCTACTCTATAACCATATACCATTTCAAAGGGGAAATTTTTCATAAATATAACAATCAATCCTAAAGCGAAATACAGCAAAAAAAACAAAATTGCCATAACAAGAAGAAATCGCTCTTTCGGCGATTTCTTCTTAATGTTATCAAGTATGTCACTCAGCATTAATCAGGTGATTGAATAGTTATAGGTAACGAGAAAAGCACTCGCACTGGCTTACCATTTTGAACTCCTGGCGCCCAGCGTGGTGATTTTCTCAACACTCTTATCGCCTCTTTTCCAGTACCATAACCTATATCTCTAATAACTTTGATATCAGTTAATGAACCATCCTTTTCAACTACAAACGTCACGTACACTTTACCCTTTAATCCATCTTCCTCTGGCGTAACATAATTGTTACCGACAAATTTATAAAACTTTTCAATTCCACCAGGGAAATCAGGTTTAACTTCAATACCTGCTGTATTGTAAATAGTATTATCATCAGCCGCTTCGACAACTGCAACTTTACCGGTTCCTACTGGTTCCACAGTTAAAACAGCATCAGGATCACCTTTAATAGTTTCAGCACCTAATTTTTTCTCTTTAATTTCTACAATTTTAGGTGGTTCTTCAGTAATTTCATTGGCTTTAGCCACAACTGGCTTAACAAATTTTACCTGATCGACTTTAGGTGGTGGTGGTGGTGGTGGTGGCTCATTTAACTTAGGCTTTTCCTTTTTCGGAGGAAGCTTAACTGTTGTAAGCTTTATGTCTCTATTAATTTCCTCTTCTGCTCCCTTTGGAATCATATTGATGATAAGCGGAGCAGCAACAGCAAGACTAAAAAATACAGCTCCTATAATAAGGGCCTTAATTGTAGTCTTTCTATTAGTTTTTCTTAATTCATAAGCTCCGTACGCTTTGTTGCGTCCTTCAAATACAATATCAAGCCATTGATTTTTTAATATGTCTAATTTCATTTTTATTAATTATTAGGTTATTCAGCGAACAAGATTACTCTTATTTTCCTTCTAACAACTTTGTTTCCTCGGGCGAATAATCATTTACGATTGTGTAGGTAGGAATACTAGAAATTGCCATTTCATCTAATATATCAATTACATTTTTATAATTAGATTTTTTACTTGGTTTGATTATAACTATCATTCCCTGATCAGGCTTACCTTTCGCAGTGGAATATGCTAAAACTTCTTTTTTCCTCTTTTCTAATTCTTGACGTATACCATCTTTTCCAAAAGTCAGGTCTTTTGGACCTGCTAAAGGAGTTGCTAGTAAGCCCATGTAAAAAACCAGCTTATTGTCATCTCCTAGTAAGAGCGTCACAGTACGATTCTCATCGACTTTAATATCCTCACCTTTTTCATTTTTATCTGGCAAACCCAAGCTCATCGATTGAGGTTTAGACAACGTCGTGGTAAGCATGAAAAATGTAATTAATAAGAAAGCTAAATCTACCATCGCAGTTAAATCCACTTTAGCATTTGCTTTTTTACTTCTTACCTTTCCACCTTTTTTGCCTCCACCGTCGCCGGTATTTAATTCAGCCATCTTAGTGTCTTTTTTTTATTAAAAATCTTTTCCTCTTAAACCAGTAACTAAACTAAAGCTATTGATTTTTTGATCTTGCAAAATATCCATTACTTTTCTAATAGCAGGATATTCTTCCCTTGCATCACCTTTAATAGCAACTTGCAATTCTTTATCATTAACTTCAATATTTGCAAGACGTGCATTACGAACCCAGTCTTGCAGTTGATTGTCTAACGAATCAGATGGAATACCTGGTTGATCTGCTTTACTTCTATCTGCAGCTTTTAAATCGATTATTTGTTTAAGACTGGAAATTGGTACACCAAAATCTTTCATTAAACCAAATTTGTCTTTATCCTCCTCTGAGAAAGTAATACCGTACTTTTCAGCCATTAACTCCAGAGTTCTTTTACGAACTGCTTTCCCTTTTAAATCAAAAAACACTTTTCCTTTTCCTACTGTTAACGTAGCTAAATCGGTATCGGGTACTTTTGTCTGAGTAGTCGAAGCTGGTGTGTCTACAGGTAAAGCTTCTGGGATTTTAGCAGTAGAAGTCATTACAAAAAAGGTAAGCAATAGGAATGCAACATCACACATCGCAGTCATATCCGTTGATCCCGGATTTTTCTTTATAACTATTTTAGCCATTCTTTTTATTTTAAATTTGATATAAATATCAAAATATTATTGCTTCAAACTTCCTCTGAATCTTCTGTAAGAATTTACGATTGAAACTGCAGCTTCATCAATTGAGTAAGTCAAGTCATCTATTTTAGATGTGAAGAAGTTGTAAGATATAATTGCAACGGCAGAAGTTCCAATACCCGTAGCAGTATTAATAAGTGCTTCAGATATACCAGCTGCAAGAGCTGCTTGATCAGGAGTTCCAGCTGCAGCAAGTGCGCCAAACGCTTTAATCATACCGGCAACAGTTCCCAGTAATCCAACAAGCGTACCTAAAGAAACTAATGATGAAATAATCGTCATGTTCTTTTGTAGCATTGGCATTTCAAGTGAAGTTGCTTCTTCAATTTCTTTGTGAATAGTTTCAGCAGCCTCTTCACTATTGAAACCTTCTTTTTTCACTGCCTGATATTTTACAAGCGCTGATTTTATTGCATTTGCAACAGAACCTTGTTGTTTATCACATGAAGCAATAGCTTCATCAATTTCACCTGTTTTAATACTTAATTGTATTTTTGTCATGAAAGTGTCTAACTTAGTTTTACCAGCTGCTTTTGAAATAACAAAATATCTCTCAACTGAAAACACAAGTACCATAAGTAACATTCCCAATAAAACTGGAACTATAACACCACCGTGATAAACTTGACCCAATGTGTTTAGTGGAACTCCAGTTTCTATATTCCCTCCTTCAAAATTGGAAGGATCACCCATGATAAATTTCCAAATAAGAATACCAATTCCAATACACGCAACAATAATAAGCCCTGAAACCATTCCTCCACCGTTTGAAGTGCTTTCTTTTTTAACGTTTGCCATTTTTTTTAATTTTAATAGTTTTAAATAAATTATGTTAGTTATAATAAACTTGTAGTGGAGCAAATTTATATTTTTAGTTCAAATAAAAAAACTTTTTTTTATTTAATTGTCATTAAATTTATTTTAAAAACACATTTCTAGATATCTTCATTGCATTTATATCGATTTGACGAATGAATTCAGCACGTAAATCAAAAAAAATGTAACTATTTATGAAAAATTATAATAATTTCTAAAAAATCACACTCTTTCAAAGAAAGTTTTTATTTGCGATATTAACAGATTAAAAGCAAGAAAAATGCGTTTTATATCAAAATAGCTAATTTTAAAAAAATATAATATCTTGCATCGAATAAAATGAAAAAAACATATGACTAGACATGACTCCTTTATAAAACACATTTCAGAAGGATACACTTTTAAAGGCGAAAGCATCATCCTTGGTGGTGCAATACTCGATGGCATTCCTTTACCAGATGCTCATGTCAAGGTTGCCCTAAAGACTTTGAACCGTCATGGATTGATAGCGGGTGCAACAGGAACTGGTAAAACTAAAACGATTCAAGTACTTTCAGAACAACTATCCAGTTTTGGTATTCCTGTTTTGATGATGGACATAAAAGGAGATTTTAGTGGAATTGCTAAAGAAGGTGAACAAAAGCCCTTTATTACAGATCGCCACGAAAAGATTAATATTCCTTATTTCGTATCAAGTTTTCCAGTCGAACTGTTGACAATCTCTGATCAAAATGGAGTTCGAATGCGCGCGACAATATCTGAATTTGGCCCTGTATTATTTTCTAGAATTTTAAATTTAAATGATACTCAATCTGGCGTTATTTCTGTTATTTTTAAGTATTGTGATGACAACAAAATGCCGCTACTTGATTTGAAGGACATTAAAAAAGTCATCAATTACATTACCGAGGAAGGAAAAAAGGAAATTGAAGAGCAATATGGAAAGATCTCAACAGCTACAACTGGAACAATTCTTAGGAAAATAATTGAACTAGAACAACAAGGAGCAGATCAGTTTTTTGGCGAAATGTCATTTGATATTGATGATTTAATGCGAATTGATTCTGATGGTAAAGGTTATATCAATATTTTACGATTGACTGATATTCAAGACAAACCAAAACTATTCTCGACATTTATGTTAAGTTTGCTCGCAGAAATATATCAACAAATGCCCGAAAAAGGAGATTTAGAGCAGCCTGAATTAGTCATATTTATTGATGAGGCGCATTTAATTTTCAATGAAGCAAGCAAAGTTTTACTAGAACAAATAGAAACAATTGTAAAACTCATTCGTTCTAAAGGAGTTGGAATTTATTTCATAACTCAAAATCCAATGGACATACCTAGTGGAGTTTTAGCACAATTAGGATTAAAAATTCAACATGCGTTACGAGCTTTTACAGCAAATGACCGGAAAGCAATTAAGCAAACAGCCGATAATTATCCCCTTTCTGATTTTTACAAAACCGATGAAATCCTGACAAGCTTGGGCATTGGTGAAGCTTTAGTTACTGTATTAAATGAAAAAGGAATTCCGACGCCTCTTGCAGCAACAATGTTGCGTGCACCAATGAGCAGGATGGATATTCTAACTGAGACTGAGATTCAAGAAATCAATACTAAATCTAAACTAGTCAAAAAATACAGCGAACTTCTTGACCGCGAAAGTGCTTATGAAATGTTGAATAAAAAAATTGCCAATGTTGAAGAAAATTCTGGTCAAACGGAACAAAAAAGGGAATCTAAAAAGCAAGAAAGTCAACATTCAGATACTGCTGCGGTTGTAGGTAAGTCAGTTTTAAAAGTATTAACTAGCGCCACCTTTATTCGAGGAGCATTTGGAATTCTAACGAAAATGTTCAAGAAATAGTAGAATAAAAATTAATTTACGATTAAAAGACCAATCATTTTGAAAAAATATTCTGTACAAAAAGCACCTTTTATAGTTCCAACCACTGATGGAAAGCTAATTGAGGAACATCACGGAAAAGCGAGCACAAACAATGATGAAATTTCTATTGCACATATGGTCGCACCGCCATACTGGTGCGAGCCATTTCAAACTCCAACATTTGAAGAATATACCTATATAATACGAGGAAAAAAACAATTTATTATTGAAGGTGAAATTATTGTTCTGGAAACTGGTCAATCCATTAAAATTGAGAAGAATACACGCGTTCAATATTCCAATCCCTTTGATGAACCATGCGAGTATATTGCCATTTGTACTCCAGCCTTTTCAATAGAAAACGTTAATAGAGAGGACTAAATTCTCATTATTTTGTATCTTTATCTTTAGAAAAGAAATTAGATATGGGAATTAAAAAGAAAATTGTAATTATTGGTGCTGGATTTGCAGGCTTACGCTTAGCGCAAGATTTGGAAAACACAGATTTTGACGTTTTATTAATCGACAAAAACAATTACCATCAATTTCAACCTTTGATGTATCAAGTCGCGACTGCTAGACTTGAACCTGCGAGTATTTCGTTTCCTCTAAGAAAAGTATTTCAGCATTCAAAAAATGTACGGATTAGAATTGCAAATGTAATTAGAGTAGATACGGAAAACAAAATTTTAAAAACTTCCATAGCAGACTTTGATTACGATCATCTTGTTATTGCATTTGGCTGTACTACAAACTATTTTGGTAATGCTCAAATAGAAAAATTTGCATTTCCTATGAAATCAGTTCCGGAGGCCATTCAGCTCAGGAATGAGATTTTGCAAACATTCGAGGATGCCTTAATTGCCTCCCCTGAAGAATTACAGGCGCTAATGAATTTTGTAATTGTTGGCGGTGGACCTACTGGAGTTGAGCTTGCAGGTGCTCTTTCAGAGATGAAGAAAAATATTCTTCCGAAGGATTACCCAGATAAAGATTTTTCTAAACTCACCATATATTTATTAGAGGGTTCTCCAAATGTTTTGAATCCGATGAGTGTTGATTCTCAAAAAATGGCACGTAAATATTTAGAAGAATTAGGTGTGATTGTAAAAACAAGTACTATTGTCAGTAATTATGATGGCCGAAATGTAATTTTACAGAATGGCGATAGCATTAAATCCACTAATGTAATTTGGGCCGCAGGAATTATTGGTAACACACTCGAAGGAATTCCTTTAGAGAGCATAACAAGAGGAAGTCGATTTATTGTTGATCGATTTAATAAGATCGAAAATCTAGAGAATGTTTATGCACTTGGCGATATCGCTTTTATGACTACAGTAAAATATCCTAATGGCCATCCTCAAGTCGCAAGTGTAGCTATTGAGCAAGCAAAAGTATTAGCAAATAGTTTTAAGCGCAGTTTAAAAAATAAATCTAAGATTGAATATGAATATCATGACAAGGGATCTATGGCAACTGTAGGAAAACGGAAAGCAGTTGTTGACTTGCCAAAATTTAGTTTTCAAGGACGACTCGCATGGTTTACTTGGATGTTCATACACCTAATGCTGATTTTAAGTGTTAAGAATAAGCTTTCAATCTTTATCAATTGGATGTTTAGTTATTTTAATAATGACAGTACTTTACGAGTGTTATTAAAACCAGCAACTAAAGTAGATTGTGCAGAAAAGGGCTCTTACTAAGAGCCCTTTTCTGTTATTTTATTAAATCTAATATTTTATTCTCAACAAACTGCGAATCCCAAATTTCTGCGATGTTTTCAATTTTTAAAACTTCTTGCATTATTTGATTTTGATACTCACCAATTGCTAAAGCTTCGGCATAAGGTTGTAAACTAAAGGTTACTCGACTGTACAAAGGCAGCCATTTCTCTGGATATTTATCTGAAAACCATTTTTCAATTTTCTTTTGTAATAGAAAATTCTCATCAGCAGTTTTAGCGCTCATTTCATTGAAATTGCGCTCTGCCAATTCAGCTATTGCATCAGCATTTGGTTTACGCGACTTTTCATATTCTGTAAAAATCATTTGCCAATCATCTCCGTACTGACCAATCAAATCATTTAAAATTGTAATATCTTCAAAACCAGCATTCATACCTTGGCCGTAAAATGGAACTATAGCATGAGCTGCATCGCCTATTAAAGCGAGCTTATCTTTGTACGTCCAAGGATAGCATTTCATTTTCACTAAATAACTCGTAGGATTCTTAAAAAAATCCTCAACGAGATCCGGAATGACTGCAACAGTATCAGGAAAATAAGTTGCAAAAAACGCAACTAAAGATTTCTCATCTTGCAATTGTTCAAATGAGTTTTCTCCTTCAAACGGCATAAACAAGGTACATGTAAAGCTCCCATCAAGATTGGACAAGCCCATTAGCATAAATTCACCACGTGGCCATATGTGTAATGAATTTTTATCAATTTTATGGGTCCCATCAGGATTGGCGGGAATATGCAACTCTTTGTAACCAATTTTCATGAATTCCTGAGAATAATCAAACATCGATTGTCGTTGCATTCTATGACGAATTCTTGAGAAAGCACCATCAGCACCAAAAACCTTGTCAAATTTTATTTCAGTCCATTCACCACGTTCCGTTTCTCCAACATGTAACGTGGCAGAGCTAAGCGTAACATCCCAAATTTTTTGATTAAAGAAGAATTTGACCCCTGATTTCTCAGCTAAATCAATCATTTTTCTATTCAAAATCCCTCTTGAAAGTGAAAAAATAGCTTCTCCTTCTTTTCCATAATTTTGAGTAATGTAACTACCATCTTGCAAGTGAATTCCTCTTTTATCGACTGGTATCCCAATATTTCGAATCTCTTCATCAAGACCAATATCCTCTAAAGTTTTCCAGCCTCGTTTAGACATAACCAAATTGATTGAACGTCCAGAAAATTCAACATTACGAATATCAGGGCTTCTATCATAAACATGAACCGTATGACCTAATTTTTTAAGATAGATTGCCAATAAGGTTCCAACTAATCCAGAACCTACAACGGCAATTTTTTGAGCAGTTTGCATTATATTTTTATCAAAAGTTAAGCAAAATTACCACTTTATTATGGCAGAAACTTTAAAATTTATTTCTTTTTACTGGGTACTAAAACTAATTTAGTTGAAGTCCTAACAATCTCCTCTTTATTAAGCAACATTCTTCTAAATTTTCCAGCATTGTACAGCTCAGCTTGATCGCTATAATGGGCACTAAATGGATTTCCTGACTGTCCTGTTGGCAAAACACTCCAACTATTTTCTACATCAGAGAAATCGACAATCCGACGGGTTGAAGGTCCACCTTTTACCTCGTAGATTCCATCAGGAGTATAATCAAAAAATAAGTTGTTAATTACTTCAGTAGCACCGGAAACTTCAAAAGGACCAACATTAAAAATTCCTTTTAAAGCCGAGACTTTACCAAGCGGATGTTCATGCTCAACAGTATGCACTTTATTCCAAGTCCAGTTTTCAACAGTAGTTCCTAATTGGTTTTCTAAAGCCACAATTGATTCTTTAAATGATTTTGAAATAATTTGCGATCTGTTTTCTCTAATGTTTTTTGTTTTAACATTGTCCCACCATAACGATTTTTCATTCCTAATTTGTGTCGCTATGATTTGTTTTACCACATGAGTGCCTAAAAATATTTTAAATTTCTCAGGTCCAAGCTCATCTTCAAAAGTATTTTTTAAATAATTATAAATCCATTTGTTGTAAATGGTAGGAGCAACATCAGTCAGATTATTTGAGCCTTTCCATCTTTTTAGAACAGCTACAGCTTGCTTTTGAGTCTCTGAAAGTATTTTTTTATCGAGGTTTGAAAGTAAATTTTTAACAACTTCTGGCGAAACAGTAGATGTATTGTCAAACATCATATTGCCTACAGCCGCTATATCCCAGTTTGACTTTCGATCCAGTAAGTTAGTAATCCTTTTAGCACGGTCTTCTGGAAGATAATAACCTGGATATAAAAATCCGTCAACAGGTTCTGGTTGATTATTTGCAGAATATACATAATTCCAACTCGGATTTTCGGCCGAAGGATTTTTAGAGAAATCCAAATATTCAACAATGTCATCTTTTCCTGTCGCACCATTTAAAATGAAATTTGGATTTACGCCTTCGTTATGTTTGTATAATTGACCAGTTGCCCACCAAGCCACATTTCCTTTGGCATCGCCATACATCACATTTAATCCAGGAGCAGCAATAAGAGAAACACCTTTTTGAAAATCCAGTTTATTTTTAGCGTGCGAAAGCAAATAAAAAGCATCTAGAATTTCAATGGGCTGTTGCGTGTATATCCACGACATTGCAACAGGTTTATTACTATGCAATCCATCTAACAAATCATTTACCACTGGACCGTGACGTGTAATTTTGACATTTAAAACTACATCAGCGCTATCTTTTACTTTTATTGTTTTTTTAAGTGTTTGATAGGCGGTAAAACCGCTAGGTGTTTTATAAGTATTGCTGTCTTTTGGATTAGTTTCCTCTTGATATAAATCAATATCATCGTTTTCAAACATTGTTAAACCATAAGCATACTCTCTACTATGTCCCAGCAATGGATAAGGAGTTCCCGCTAAATACGAGCCATATAATTCAAATTCAGGTGTCACTAAATGTGCTTCATACCAAGTTCCCGGCTGCGAAAAACCAATATGCGGATCATTTGCAAAAATAACTTTTCCGTTCTTTGTTTTCTTTGGAGCAAGAACCCAACTATTGCTTCCTATAAATGGAGAAATAGGAGAATATTCAAGAATTGCGGTAATCGACTTCGAAATAGCTGCGTATTCTTGTACTTTACCTTTAGCGTTTTTAATTTTTGTAGTACTCAAAGAGCTATCAAGTCCAAACTCTTTTAGGTATTCCATGCCATATTTATTACGAATGTCGGTCATTAAAGGATCTGACTTTTGAGCCATCGCAAAACTAAAGGACATATACCCAAAAATATTATAAACGTCTTTTATTGTAAATTTTTCTTTTTTGATTCCAAGTAAACTAAATTCAATGGGTGTAGTTCCTTCTGCAAGATATTGATTAATTCCATCTAAGTACGAAATTGTTAACTGGTAACTACTGCTGTTTTTATCTAACTTTGCTATTGCCTTAGCAGAAGCATCCTCTATACCAATGCCGGCAAAAAATTTATCATTCTTCAAGGCAACCGATCCAAATATTTCTGATAATCTTCCGGGAGCTATGCGTCGCATCAATTCCATTTGCCACAATCGATCTTGCGCATGAACATAACCTAGCGCAACCATTGCATCTTTAGATGATGAAGCATAAATATGAGGAACTCCAAATTGATCAAAATAAACTGTTGTTTCTTTTTGGATATTTGCAAGTTGCTGTTCTCCCTTGTATTTAGGCTTTGAATATATGCCGTAGATAAGCGCAGTGGTAATCACAAGCGCAATGATTAACAGTAGACCGAGTAGAACTTTTTTAAATATTTTCATTTTTGTAGCAATTGAAAAACAAATATAAATGATTTTTAAGTATTTGAATCAGGAAGTTGAGAAGCAGAATTTTTAGACTTTTAAAAAAATTTAATTTTTGTTTAATTTATTTTAAAATTAGTTAAACAAAAAGTATATTTGTTACAAATTATATTTAATATGAAACACATTTCAAGAGATGACATTTCTCAAATGGAGAAAATCGAAAGACTAAATCTAATTAACTCGTGTACTGGTTATAAATCGGCTAGTTTAATAGGGACAAAATCTTTAGATGGAAAATCAAATGTTGCTATTTTCAGCAGTGTAACTCATTTAGGAAGCAATCCTGCCATGATAGGATTTATTATGCGTCCTACCACGGTTCCTCGTGATACGTATAAAAACATTAAGGAAACTGGATATTTTACTATAAATCACATTACAGTTGACATGATCGCAGATGCACATCATACATCAGCAAACTATGAACCCGGTATTTCTGAATTTGCCAAAACAAACTTAGAGGAAGAGTATAAAATCAATATCGAAACGCCATTTGTAAAAGGAAGTCCAGTGCAAATGTACTGCAAATATTTAAACGAATATTATATCAAAGAAAACGATACTATTCACGTAATTGCATCTATTGAAAATTTATTTTTTGTAGAAGATTTAGAGCATAAAGACGGTTGGCTGCAATTAGACAGAGCAAATGTTGTTGCTATAAATGGACTTGATGGGTATTGCTTACCCACATTAATTAATCGATATCAATACGCTCGAAAAGAAATTCCTTCCACCTCATTTATTAAAAAATAAATATGAAAAAACTCCGCTTAATCCTTGGTGATCAACTTAATTTGCAACACTCTTGGTTTCAAGATTGCGATGAAAATATTATTTATGTTCTAGCTGAGATGCGTCAAGAAACTGATTATGTTAAACATCACATTCAAAAAGTTGTAGCGTTTTTTCAATCAATGCGTAATTTTTACACAACCATAATAGAGCGAGGTCATCAGGCTATTTATTTTCACATTAATGATAGCGAAAACCCTCAAGATTTAGAAAAATTAATTTTATTCTGTATAGAAAAATATTCTGTTGAAAAATTCGAATATCAATTGCCTGATGAATATCGCTTAGACGAACAATTAAGAAGAATTTGTTCCCAATTAAAAATGAATTCCGAAGCATTCGATTCGGAGCATTTTTACACAACTCGCAACGAGCTCTCGGATTTTTACGAAGGAAAGAAGCTGCTGTTGATGGAGAATTTTTATCGCAACATGAGAAAAAAACATCATATTTTGATGGACGGTTCAACTCCGGTGGGCAATCAGTGGAATTTTGATGCTAGTAATCGCAAGAAATACAAAGGCGAAGTTCCTATTCCAGCAGCAAAAAATTTCCACGCAAACGTGTCAACACTTGTTGTGCAAATCAATGAAGCTGGTATTAAAACTTTCGGGAATATTGATGAAAATAATTTTAGTTGGCCCACATCAAGAGAGCAATCTCTTGCTGTTTTAGATTATTTTTGCAGTCATTTGTTGAAACACTTTGGCGATTATGAAGATGCGATGCACACCAATGAAAAATTTCTTTTTCATTCCCGTTTGTCATTTGCTATGAATAGTAAAATGCTTTCACCAAAAGAAGTCATTAATACTGTTGTTTCTTTTTATCATGCCAATGAAACTTATATTTCTATTTCACAAGTTGAAGGATTTGTACGACAAATTTTAGGTTGGCGAGAATATATTAGAGGAATTTACTGGAAAGAAATGCCAAATTATTCCCAGATGAATGTGTTGAATAACACCAATAAATTACCTGATTTTTTCTGGACAGGAAAAACTAAAATGAATTGCATGAGTCACGCAATCAATCAAAGTTTAGACGAAGCTTATGCTCATCATATTCAACGACTCATGGTAATTGGAAATTTTGCGTTACTTACTCAAATCCATCCTGACGAAGTAGACTCTTGGTATCTAGGAGTGTACATTGATGCCATAGAATGGGTTGAAATGCCCAATACTCGCGGGATGTCACAATATGCTGACGGAGGAATTATTGCTACAAAGCCTTACGTATCATCAGGCAGTTATATTAATAAAATGAGTAATAATTGTGCTAAATGCCACTATAATGTAAAGGAAAAATTTGGCGATAAGGCTTGTCCTTTCAACACATTATATTGGAATTTCCTAGATGAAAAAAAGGAATATTTTAAAGGAAATCAAAGAATGGCCATGATGTTAAATCTTTTAAACAAAATCAATCCAGAAGAAATGTATAAAATAAAAATAAAGGCAAATGAGATAATTGAAAACATGGATTCCTATTAACAAAAAAAAGAGTGTTTCAATTCACAAGGAATTCAAACACTCTTTTAATTATAAAAAGATAAGTTTAATCTTTTTTCTTTCCGTCTAATATAGCTCCGGTTCCAGCTCCTACTCCAGCACCTGCAACACCACCAATGATAGCTCCTTGTACTTTTTTCTTGCTAATTATGGCTCCAGTTGCAGCACCAACTCCAGCACCTATGACAGCACCTTTTGCAGTATTGCTCCAACCTTTCTTTTTAGTGGTTGTACTGGTTGTAGTTGTAGTTGACCTTGGTGCCTGTTGATTAACAACAATAACTTCCTTTTTAGTTTCTACTTTGGCCTCTTCAATTTTAACCATTTCTTGTTTCATAGAATCAATGACTCTTTGTTTTTCAATTACTACATTCATTGAATCTACAGTTGCTTTTTTCGCTGCTTGCACATCCATTTTTCCTTGATTTTGACAAGATACCACAACTAGTGATAATAGAAAGAAATATACTATTTTCATAATTTATTATATTAATTTTTAATTTGCAAAGTAAGACTTAATATTACAAAGTATTGCTACACAATTAGCAGTAATATTTGTAAATCGTTAAACAACGGTTTTATTTAAAATTCCCGCTTTCAATATTTGTCCAAAATTATACATGTCCTCATAAGAGGTGTATAAAGGAACAGGTGCTAATCGAATAACATTTGGCTCACGCCAATCCGTAATTACACCATTTTTCATTAAATAATCAAATAGGCTTCTGCCTTCGCCATGCAATAAAACAGATAATTGCGACGCTCTATCTGATGGTTTTACTGGTGTTATGATTTCAAATGTGCTATCGGTTTCCTTATCTATTTCATGCAGAATAAATTCTAAGTAGGAGGTGATTGAATCTCGTTTATGCATCAATGCGTCCATTCCTATTTCATCAAACATATCAATAGAAGCTAAGTACGGTGCTAAAGAAAGAATTGGTATATTACTTATTTGCCAACCATCGGCACCGTGAACTGGATCAAAAGTTTGTTCCATCTTAAAACGCCTTTCTTTATTGTGTCCCCACCATCCGGCAAATCTAGGTAAAGTTGCATCATTGTGGTGTTTCTCATGTATAAAACAACCCGATGCATTTCCAGGTCCTGAATTCATGTATTTATAACTGCACCAGGAAGCAAAGTCTACGTTCCAATCATGTAACTGTAATTTAACATTACCCGCGGCATGTGCTAAATCCCAACCTACATAAGCTCCTGCTTTATGACCTGCAGCTGTTATTGTTTTCATGTCAAATACTTGGCCTGTATAATAATTTACACCACCGATTAAGACTAAAGCTAGCTCCTCACCTACTTCATCAATTTTTGCTAAAACGTCTTCTAACCGAATATTGTGTTCGCCCTCTCGACGCTTAATTTCTACGATTGCATCTTCTGGTTTGTATCCGTGAAAATCAACTTGACTCTGAAACATGTATTGATCTGATGGAAATGCTTTTTCCTCACAAATAATTTTGTATCTTTTTTTCGTAGGACGATAAAAAGAAACCATCAATAAATGAAGATTAACTGTGAGCGTGTTCATAACGGTCACTTCACTAGGAAGAGCGCCAACAATTTTACCCAGAGGTTCTGCAAAACGTTCATGATAATCCCACCATGGCTTTTTAGCATAAAAATGACCTTCAACAGCAAGATTTGCCCAATCATCCATAACCTCATCGACGTACTTTTTAGTTCGTTTAGGCTGTAAACCTAGGGAATTACCAGTAAAATAAATAACTTTTTTATTATTAACTTGAGGAAAAATAAATTCTTCTTGGTATTTATGGAGTACATCATTTGCATCAAGTTGTTGTGCAAATTCAAGTGTATTTTTAAATATCATAATTTGTAATTTGAATTGTAAAAATAGTAAAAAAGAAAGCAGTGCGCAGAAAATCAGATTAAGATTATGATTAAATTAAAGTTAGAACCTGTTCCAAAATTATTCTCGGTCTTATAATTGATTACATTTGTTCAATTATAAAATATTTTATTATGCTAAAAAACAGTTTAAACGTAATTATAATCGCTATCGCTATTGTAATTTCTTCGTATTTGTTTTCAAATGCTTTTCAAAATCGAAATAAAAGCAGTGATAATATTAGTGTTACTGGATCAGGTAAAAAAGATTTCGTTTCTGATTTAATTGTTTGGAGTGGCTCTTTTTCTAAAAAGAGTATGACTTTGAAAGATGCATATTCCGAATTAGATTCTGACAGGGCAAAGATTAAAAGCTATTTATCTAGTAAAGGAATTGCTGCAAATGAAATGGTTTTTTCAGCAGTAAATTTTAACAAGGAGTTTGAAACTAGTTATTATGAAAATGGCACGATGAGACAGCAGATATTCACTGGATTTACTTTAACACAAAGCGTAAACATCCAATCAAAGAAAGTTGATAAAATTGAAGAAATTTCGAGACAATCAAGCGAATTAATCAATTCAGGTGTTGAATTTTACTCCTCACCTCCTGAATATTATTACACAAAACTAGCTGAGTTAAAAATTCAAATGATTGCTGAAGCCACAAAGGATGCTAGTGCTCGAGCTAAAAGTATCGCCGAAAATGCAAATGCCAGTTTAGGGAATCTTAAAAAATCGGATATGGGTGTTTTCCAAATTACAGGTCAAAACTCCTCAGAAGATTTTTCTTATGGTGGATCTTTTAATACTCAATCTAAAAATAAAACAGCTCATATTACAGTTAGACTCGCTTATCAAGTTGAGTAGAGAATTTTGATTTTATTACAACAAAAAAATCTCGTCATTACTGACGAGATTTTTTTGTTTATAAAATAAATTTCAAATTATATGATTAACATAGCGTCACCGTATGAGTAGAATTTATATTTTTCTTCGATTGCTTCAGCGTAAGCTCTTTTCATTAAATCATGACCACAAAATGCAGAAACCATCATTAACAATGTTGATTTTGGTGTATGGAAATTAGTAATCATACAAGTTGGAATTGTAAAATCATGTGGAGGAAAAACAAATTTGTTAGTCCATCCATCAAAAGGATTCAGCGTGTTTTGAGAAGAAACTGAACTTTCAACTGCACGCATTGAAGTTGTTCCTACAGTACAAATGCGTTTCTTTTTAGCTTTAGCATTATTAACAATATCACACGCTTCTTGAGTAATTTTTAATTCCTCCGAATCCATTTTATGTTTCGATAAATCCTCAACTTCAACCGGATTAAAAGTTCCTAAACCTACGTGAAGTGTCACTTCAGCAAAATTAATTCCCTTAATTTCTAACTTTTTTAATAAATGCTTGGAAAAGTGTAATCCAGCTGTTGGTGCAGCTACAGAACCTTCTTCTTTAGCATAGATAGTTTGGTAACGTTCCGCATCCTCTGGAGTTACGTCTCTAGAAATGTATTTTGGGATTGGTGTTTCTCCAAGTTCGGTCAATTTATTTCTAAATTCTTCATACGAACCATCGTAAAGAAAACGCAAAGTACGTCCGCGAGAAGTAGTATTATCAATAACTTCAGCAACTAATGAATCATCATCACCAAAATACAATTTATTCCCAATTCTGATTTTACGAGCTGGATCAACTAATACATCCCAAAGTCTTTGTTCAGAATTCAATTCTCTAAGCAAGAAAACCTCGATTCTTGCTCCTGTTTTTTCTTTGTTACCGTATAAACGAGCTGGGAAAACTTTAGTGTTATTTAGAATTAAAACATCACCTTCATCAAAATAATCGATAACGTCTTTAAACATTTTATGTTCAATAGTTTGTTTCTTACGATCAATAACCATTAAACGAGCTTCGTCTCTGTTTTCAGCAGGATATTCTGCAAGAAGTTCTTTAGGTAAATCAAATTGAAAATGTGATAATTTCATATTAAATGATATGTTTTAAATTTTAGATTTAGGATTTAAAAAAATCCAAAAAATCTTTCAACTGCAAAGATACGATTGTGAGATAGGCGTTGTCAAGTGTTTTGCTATTTATTTTTAAAAGTCCAATGCCACAATAGCGAATTTGCACTACGTGAAATTTAATTTATAAAATTTCAGACACATTATAACCTAGCTTCTTCATGTCTTCCCAAAAATCAGGATATGATTTTGAAACAACTTCGGCGTTTTCGATAATAATGGGCACTTTTAGAGCTAAAGGTGCAAATGCCATCGCCATTCTATGATCATTATAAGTAGCGATTTTAATATTAGGATTGATTTTATCAGAAGCAAGAAGTGTCAAACTATCATTAGTTACTACTATATTTGCTCCCAATTTTGTTAACTCTATTCGAAGCGCTTCGAGCCGGTCAGTTTCCTTTATTTTTAAAGTATGAAGTCCATTAAGATGACAGCCTATTCCTAATCCAAGGCAAGTAACTACAATCGTTTGGGCGATATCAGGTGTGTTATTTAGTTCTAAGTTTAAAGTTGCCGATTTAAAATCAAGTTGTTTAACCAATGTCATTTTGTTTCCCATAAAGTGCGTTTCCACGCCCATTTGCTTGTAGATTTCAACTAATGCTGAATCACCTTGCAAACTGGTTTCTGTATAACTATTCAATGAAATTATGGCATTTTCGGACATAGCAACCAGACTAAAAAAGTACGATGCGGAACTCCAATCCGATTCTACTATCATTACTTTTGATGCAACTTCTTGTTTTGGATAAACGGTAATGACATTTCCTTTGAAACTGGTTTCTATATCCAATTCATTCAACAATGCCAACGTCATTTTGATATAAGGAACCGAAGTGATTTCTCCTTCTAATGTAAGTTCTAGTCCGTTTTCTAATTTTGGCGCAATTAATAACAATGCAGAAATATATTGGCTACTTACATTAGCTGCAATGGTAACCTTCGAAGCTGTGATTTTTTTTCCTGTAATTCGAATTGGCGGATAGCCAGCTTCCTTCTCATAGGAAATTTTTGCGCCTAACTGTTCCAAGGCTTCCACTAAAACTTTTATTGGACGCTCAGTCATTCTTTTAGAGCCGGTCAAAACTACTTCACGACCTTCATTTACAGCAAAATAAGCTGTCAAGAAACGCATCGCCGTTCCTGCATGATGAATGTCAACTATTTCCTCGTTTCCTTGCAATGCTTTTTGCATGACTTCGCTATCATCAGAATTAGATGTATTGGATAATGTAACATTTGGAAATAAGGCTTGCAATAATAAGAGTCGATTAGTTTCACTTTTTGAACCGGTAATTTTAATTGCAGCGTCTAAAGTGGAATGAGTAGTTTGTAATAGTAAGTTCATATTGTGGTGATGAGTTAAAATGCTTAAATTATAATTACTGTAATTCAGCTTTGCAATTTAACATTCCTCCTTTGCAATTCATAATTTATCGATTGCAAATTATTTTAGTTTTTCGTTGTTTTTGTGACGATCTTTATCTCTAATTGATTTAAAATCCATCTTTTTATCAAAAGCGGCTTGCATATCAATTCCTGTTTGATTTGCTAAGCATAAAACCACAAAAACTACATCTGCTAGTTCCTCACCAAGATCTTTGTCTTTATCACTTTTTTTCTCGGATTGTTCTCCGTAGCGACGAGCAATAATTCTAGCCACTTCACCTACTTCCTCTGTAAGTTGTGCCATATTTGTAAGTTCATTAAAGTACCGAACGCCGTGCTCTCTAATCCATGTATCTACGTCGAGTTGTGCATTTTTTAAATCCATTGCTATAATTTTAGACAAATATACAATTGGTAAAAGTCTGTTTACTGCCTTTTTAAAACTATTTCTACTGTTCACTGACAATTATATCTCCAAAAAATTATATTTAAAAACATTTAAGTTCCTAATTAATCTAAAAGGTAAGGAATTAAAAATTGCGATTTTAATCAGTTTATTTTATCTTTGAGTATAAAGAAATGCAAAATTATATAAAATTTCAAATGGTTTCTTCACCATTAAAGCTATACAGGCTTAAAAAAAGACAGTTGCTAAGTATCCGTAGACAATGACAAAAACTCCCCATAAAAAATTAAATCAGTTAGAATCTACCGCAATATGTGGCAACGACATTAGCTCATCTTGTTTATATGTATCTGCATTAACAATAGGTTTTGCAGGTCAATATGCATGGATTTCGCTACTATTTGTTGGAGTTGTTTTATTCTTATTTAGAAAAATATATGGTGAGGTAGTTGGTGCATTACCATTAAATGGTGGCGCCTATAATGTTTTACTAAATACCTCGTCTAAAAGGATGGCCTCGGTTGCAGCTGTTCTAACAGTGCTTTCGTATATGGCAACTGCAGTTATATCAGCATCAGAAGCAATGCATTATCTACATAATATCATTGATTCAATTTCGATTCCTATTGCAACAATTTTTGTTTTAGTGTCCTTTACCATTTTAGCAATCATAGGAATTGGCGAATCGGCTAAAGTCGCAGTTGGCATCTTTATTTTTCACTTAATTTCTCTAGTTTTATTAGTTACCACCTCCATTTTATTTGTTGTTTTTAATGGTTTACAAACTTTTCACCTCAATTGGGCAATCCCGTTAACTACGCATAGTTTGTTATATACTTTATTTTTAGGTTTTTCAGTTGCTATGCTAGGAATTTCAGGATTTGAAAGTTCTGCAAATTTTGTGGAGGAACAGCAAGTGGGAGTTTTTCCAAAAACATTACGGAATATGTGGGTGATTGTAACTTTCTTTAATCCTGTGATTGCTTTGTTACTAATTGCCATCATTCCTATTGCGCAATTAGGAGACCATAAGGAATCACTCTTAGCTTTCTTAGGACACACCGCAGGGGGAAATTGGCTTTCATGGCTAATATCGATTGATGCTGTACTAGTTCTATGTGGTGCTGTTTTGACCTCATTTGTTGGTGTAACTGGACTTTTAAAAAGAATGACCTTAGATCGTATCTTACCTAATTATTTTTTGAAAGAGAATAAAAGTGGTTCTAATTATAGAATTATAATTAGCTTTTTAATTTTATGCGTTTCTGTATTATTTGTTACCAAAGGAAATTTAGAGTCTTTAGCGGGTGTGTATACTTTTTCATTTCTTGCTGTAATGGCATTGTTTGGAATTGGAAATTTATTATTAAAGTTTAAACGAAAAAAACTGCCTCGGCCAGAAAAAGCAAAGGGCATATCAGTGATTGTAGCTATTTCTTTAATTATTATTGCTTTTACTGGGAACTATATTTTGAATGAAAAATCTTTTTTTACCTTTTTGAAATATTTGACTCCAGCACTACTATTTATTTTTATCATGTTAAATAGATTAATCATCATTGAATTTATCATTAAAGCAATGGAATATTTCTATAATCCGTTGCGTAAATTTGTTGTAACAAGCAGTCTGTTTTTGAATAAATTACACACTAAAATTAATTCTCAAGAATTTGTTTTTTTTACGAAGGGAGATGATGTTGCAATTCTTAATAAAGTTATGCAGTACGTCCAAAACAATGAAACCACTAAAAAACTTAAAATTGTAAATGTAATTCAGGAGTCGCATTCAAATCAGAAATTGAAGATAGATTTAGAAGTTTTAGACCGTGCTTATCCTGAAATACATATTGAATTTATAGAGATCGAAGGTGTTTTTGGTCCTGAGTTAATAACTGCACTGTCCGAAAAATGGAAAATACCAAAGAACTTCATGTTCATAGGTTCACCTGGAGATAAATTTTCCTATCGCGTCGCTGATTTAGGCGGTGTTCGATTAATAATGTAATTGATATGAAAGAAATTTTAAAATACAAGATTTTCACTTTTGATGGCTTCACACTGAATGTAGCGACTATTGTAAAAATTGTTGTGATTTTTATAATAATTGCAGTTATTTTAAAACTGGTGCGTCTTAGTATATATAAAACCAGAAGGTTTGACGAGGCTAAAAAATTCTCTATCTATACGCTCACTAAATATGTAATAATTATTTTTTCTTTTATTTATGGATTAAATGTTGTTGGTTTCAACATCTCTGTACTTTTAGCAGGATCTGCAGCACTTTTAGTTGGATTTGGACTTGGAATGCAAAATTTGTTTAGCGATTATATTTCCGGAATAATAATTTTAATAGACTCGACTATTAGAGTTGGAGACATCCTTGAAATAAATGGCTTAATTTGCACTGTAGAACAAATAAACTTGCGAACCACCACTGTTTATACAAGAGAAGATACTAGTATTATTTTACCTAATACTGACTTGACAAGAAATCATTTAATTAATTGGACACACAGCGGAACCAATGCCCGTTTTGAAATCTCCGTTGGAGTAGATTATAGCTCTGATGTAGATCAAGTCATTGCTATTATGCTTAATCTCACGTCAAATTTTGATCAAATAAAAAAAGAACCCGAAGCTTTTGTTCGCTTTAAAAATTTTGGAGATTCTTCTCTAGATTTTTCTATTTTCTTTTGGTCAGATGAAATATTTAGAATTGAAAAAATTAAAAGCGATTATCGTATAGCCCTTTTCAAAGCTTTTAGAGAGAACAATATCGGTATCCCGTTTCCACAACGTGTGATTCACAATGTCACTAATTAGTATACTCTTGTTTTACTCTTTATTTTTACTATCTATCACAATAGTTACTGGCCCATCATTGACTAATTCTACTTTCATATCAGCGCCAAAAACTCCTACTTGCACTTTTTTATCTAAATTAAACTCTAATTTTTCAATAAATTTCTTATAAAGTGGTACGGCAATTTCAGGTTTTGATGCTTTGATGTAGGAAGGGCGATTGCCTTTTTTGGTTAAAGCATGTAGCGTAAATTGGCTGACAACTAAAATTTCGCCACCAATATCTTTAACGGATAGATTCATTACTTGTTTCTCATCTCCAAAAATCCTTAGATTAGAAATTTTTTGACAAAGCCAGTCAATATCTTCCTGATTATCGGTATCTTCAATACCAATTAAAACAAGTAATCCTTTTTGGATTTTAGCAATTACATTGTTTTCAACAGTAACGGAGGCTTGAGAAACTCTTTGTATAACAACTTTCATTAATTAGTCTTAAGGTTTTAAAGGAATAAGGTCAAAAATCGTAAAACTATCTTAACCGTCTAGTTACCGCTGACTCTCGATTTTCGACATTGCAACTTTCCACACATTTACTCCCTCGTTTTATCACTAATAATTCGGTCTTCATTGTGAATATCAGTGCGGTAATTTTCATCATCACCTTCTAGGATCTTAAGGTAACTTCTGTAGCGTGACCAAGCAATTTCATCTCTTTCCAAAGCTGCTTTTATTGCGCAGTGAGGTTCGTCTTTATGTAAGCAGTTATTGAATTTACATTGTTCTTTTAATTTAAAAAACTCAGGAAAGTAACCACTGATTTCTTCTTTTTCCATATCTACAATCCCAAACCCTTTGATTCCGGGTGTATCTATAATTTTGGCATCAAAAGATAAATCATACATTTCAGCAAACGTTGTTGTATGCTGCCCTTGTTTACTAGCTTCTGAAATAGTCTTAGTTTTTAAATGTAGTGTAGGTTCCATTGCATTTACCAATGTTGATTTTCCAACACCGGAGTGTCCCGAAAACATGCTCACTTTACCAATCATCAATTCTTTGAGCTCTTCTATACCTTTCATTTCAGTCGAAGAAACTCTTAAACACTTATAACCTATTTCTTGATAAACATGTTGCATGTATAATTGTTCGTCAAGCGTGGCCTCATCAAAAGTATCGATTTTATTAAAAACTAGAATTGTTTCTATTCCATACGCTTCGGCAGTTACTAGAAAACGATCTATAAAATTGAAAGTCGTAGGTGGATTATTGATCGTAATCAATAGAAAAACACGATCAATATTAGAAGCAATTATATGCATTTGATGCGATAAATTTACTGACTTACGTACAATGTAGTTCTTTCTCTCCTGTATATTATGAATGGTTCCAGTGACTGTATCTGAGGATTCTTCTAGTTCATAATCAACAATATCGCCCACAGCAATAGGATTCGTGCTTTTTATACCTTTGATTCGGAATTTCCCTTTCATGCGGCATTCTATAAAATCCCCTTGTTCAGATTTTACGGTGTACCAACTTCCTGTAGATTTATAAACGAGTCCTGTCATAGAGGATTAATGATTGAAGATTAACAATTTTAGATTTATAATGCAAACCTAGTAATTTGCAAAGATAGAGGATTTATGATTTAGGAATACTGATTTTAGACTGATGATTTTACAACAATTCCTTAAAATAGAAAAATCCCAAAACGTAGCGCTTTGGGATTTTTAAAATCTCTAATTTTGAATTATTTTAATCATTTAATATTTTGTCTTGATGACTGATACTTTCTTGGTGAATCGCTTTAAATAATCGAAGAACAAATTCTTCTGACAGTCCTTTTTTCTCCCCATCCAAAATCATTTTCCCTAATATTTCATTCCAACGATTGTTTTGCAATACTGCAACATTTGCCTCTTTTTTGACATGACCTATTTCGTCTGCTACTTTCATCCTTTTACCTAGCAGCTCTACTAAAGTAGCGTCTAAAACATCGATGTTTGCTCTCAATTTTTTCATTTTATGAGTAAATTCATCTGACACATCATCTAACTTTCTAACTTTTAAATCAATAAAAATTTGTTTCAACGCATCTGGTGTTACCTGTTGTGCTGCATCGCTCCATGCATTATCCGGATCAATATGCGTTTCTATAATCATACCGTCATAATTTAGATCCAAAGCTTCTTGGGTCACTTCAAGTATCATTTTGCGATCACCAGTAATATGAGACGGATCGATGATTAGCGGTAAATCAGGAAATTTATTTTGTAATTCGATAGCAATTTGCCATTCTGGAATATTCCTATATTTTGTTTTCTCATAAGTTGAGAAGCCCCTGTGAATTACTCCTAGTTTCTCGATTCCAGCATTGTGTAATCTTTCAACGCCACCTAACCATAATGATAAATCTGGGTTTACAGGGTTTTTAACCAAAACAATTTTCTTAGTTCCTGCAAGTGCATCTGCAATTTCCTGCACTGCAAAAGGATTTACTGTCGTTCTAGCCCCAATCCATAAAACATCAATGTCATATTCTAATGCTAATTTTACGTGAGCAGCATTGGCTACTTCGGTACCCATCAATAGTCCCGTTTGTTCCTTCGCTTTTTTAAGCCATTTCAACCCTATTTCTCCTACTCCTTCAAATCCTCCTGGTCGAGTACGTGGTTTCCAGATACCAGCTCTAAATATACTTACATCTGAATCTTTTAATTCATGAGCTATTTTTAATACTTGCTCTTCTGTTTCAGCACTGCAAGGTCCTGCTATAACAAGTGGATGTGTTAAATTAAACTCATTTAACCAGTTTCTCATTTCTTTCTTATTCTCCATTTTTTATAATTATTTATTTTTTTATTAAGTCAAGTTTTATTTTCTAATCGATTCTTTATTTGGGATTTGAGAAATCATCCCGTTTAATATTTCTTTTATCCTATTCACACTTTCCATCTCTTCGAATATCGCATCATAATCCTCATTTACGAGCAAATCTTTAAAATGTGTTAGATTAGAAATATATTCCTCAAGTGTTTTTACCACTTGTTTTCTATTCTGTTTAAAAATAGGCGTCCACATTGCAGGCGAACTTTTAGCTAATCGTACGGTACTTTCAAAACCTGAGCCAGCCATGTCAAATATATCTTGCTCATGTTTCTCTTTTTGAATTACGGTTTTACCCAACATAAAAGCAGAAATATGTGACAAATGCGACACATAAGCAATGTGTTTATCGTGTGATTTCGGATCCATGTATCTGATTCTCATCCCCATTTGCTTGAATAAATCCAGCGCTTTTTCTTGTAATTTGAAAGTTGTTTTTTCAACCTCGCAAATAATATTTGTTTTACCTTGAAACAACCCTGTAATTGCCGCTGATGGCCCTGAGAACTCTGTACCTGCAATAGGGTGCGTGGCTATAAAATTTCTTCTTTTAGCATGGTTTACAACTGCTTCACAAATAGGCATTTTAGTTGAACCCACTTCAAATACAACTGTTTGTTCGCCAATCGAATCTAAAACTTTTGGTAAAATAATCAAAGCCACATCTACTGGAACTGAAACAATCACAAAATCAGCATCGCCCAAATCCTCAAAAGTCGCTGCCGCTTCAACGACACCAAGCGCGATTGCCTGAGCCAAATGACTTTCATCCGCATCGATCCCAAAAATCGTAGCTTCAGGTTGTAACGATTTAATGTCTAATGCCATTGAACCACCTATTAATCCTATTCCTATTACGTATACTTTCATGTTCTAATTTTCATAATTTGTCTTAATTGTTTCTAGGAGCTGCTTCCTGCTATCCGTTACAATCTTTTATGTCAGCCGCGGCGGACATAACAGGATTTTCACTACTATCAGGGCTAGGCAATCTCGTTTTTTAAAACGTTTACTTTCTTAAAAACAATTACAATTAACCTATTGTCCTGTGCTTGTTACAAGCCGTTTAAATACGAGACGTGATGAATTGTATCTCTAAGTACAACGACTGATCGCCTCATCAATTTTTTCTTCTTTTACACACAACGCAAATCGAACGTATCCTTCTCCATTACTACCAAAAATAGTTCCGGGCGTAATAAAAATTGATTTTTCGTGTAATATTTCATCAATGAATTTTTCTGCCGATGTAATTCCCTTTGGTAATTTTGCCCAGACAAATAATCCTACTCCTTCTTTATAAACTTTGCAACCCAATTTTTCTGCTAATTGTTCCGTTAAAACTCTGCGTTTTTTATAAATTACATTCATCTCTTCAAACCATGAAGTTTCACTTTTTAGAGCTTCAATTGCACCTTTTTGAATGCCAAAGAACATTCCGCTATCCATATTGCTTTTTACTTTTAAAACGGCATCAATACAAGTAGCATTTCCTAATACCATCCCAACTCTCCAACCTGCCATATTGAAAGTTTTACTCAATGAATTTAATTCTAAAGCAACGTCCTTAGCTCCATCCACTTGCAACAAACTGATTGGGTTATCATTCAACACAAAACTATAGGGGTTATCGTTAACTAATAAAATATGATGCTTTTTAGCAAAAGCCACTAACTTTGAAAACAACTCTAAACTTCCCCTTGCCCCTGTTGGCATGTGCGGATAACCAATCCACATAATTTTAACCTTTGATAAATCTAATTTTTCTAAGGCTTCAAAATCAGGCTCCCAATTGGTGTGTTCTGTTAAATTGTAAAATACAGGAATCGCTCCTACTAAATTTGTTACTGATGTATATGTAGGATAGCCAGGATTTGGGATTAGTACATGGTCTCCTTCATTTAAAAAAGCCAGTGAAATATGCATAATTCCTTCCTTCGAACCCATCAATGGTAATATTTCAACAGCGGGAATCAAAGCAACATTATAATTTTTTTTATAAAAATTAGCAATTCCTTCACGCAATTCAGGGAGACCTTGATAACTCTGATATTGATGTGCATTGGGATCGCTCATTGCTAAACTCACCGCATCAACAACAGCTTGTGATGGCAATAAATCAGGACTTCCAATTCCCATATTTATTATTGGTTTACCTTCAGCGGCAAGTTGTCTTACTTCTCTTAATTTAGAGGAGAAATAATATTCTTCAATTGTATCTAAACGTTTAGCTGTTGTTATCATTTTTATGTGCCTGTTTTTATTAAATCAACGGTATTTATATTTCCTAGATTTGGGCTAGAAAGTTTATTTTGTGTTTTTATATTCTCCTAAAACCTTAAAGTATTCCGCCATAATTACTAATAAAGATTTTGCTTTAGCGTAATCCTCATATTTATCAAAAGTAACGTCCACAAAAAAAGAATATTTCCACGGTGTATCTATTTTAGGCAAGGACTGGATTTTTGTCAAATTCAATTTACAATCACTCATTACATTTAAAACTGCCGCTAAACTGCCGCGCTTATGGTCCAATTCAAATTTGATTGAAGCTCTTTGTATTTCATTTTCGACAACGAATGAATTTTCTTTTTTGATGATAACAAAACGGGTCATGTTATTTTTGATCGTTTGAATTTCTGGAGCCAAAATATCTAAATCATACATTTCCGAGGCGGTTATACTGGCAATCGCTGCTATTCCCTTGAGCTGATTTTGTTGAATTCTACGTGCCGTCTCAGCAGTATCTTTATCCTCTACTAGTTTAATATATGGATATTTCTTTAAAAAATCCATACATTGTAAAATAGCCATTGGATGGGAATGTACCTCTACAATATCTTGTATTCTTTGACCTCTCAAAGCCATTAAATTTTGATGAATTTGCAAGTAATGCTCCCCAATAATATGTAAATTATTTTTATCAATTAATGCGTAATTTGGAATAATGGGTCCAGCAATTGAATTTTCAATTGCCATCACCGCTTGATCTGATTTACCAGATAATAGGCTGTCTACTAATTCCTCAAAAGACAAGCACTCATCAACAATCACGTTTTGTTCATAATATTCTTGTGCGACCTGATGATGAAAAGATCCCTTTATACCTTGAATTGCTACTTTATTAATCATTTTTTTTTAAGATTAGGCAAAAAAAAATCCCGATTCACATCGGGATTGTATATTATAATTATCAATTTAATTTTTAATTAAATAACCATACGACAATCCCTATCCTGTTTCCAGAAAAAATAATAAGAATTGCTAAAATAAAATCGGTTACTTAACATTGTACTGCTTGTTTGTATTAAACACTGTGCGAATGTATCAATTATTTCTCCTGCTTCGAAAAAAAAATTAGCTTTTTTTTAAACAAAAAAAGAATTCTTGATAAAACGGCTATAGTTTTATCATATTATTAAAATTGAGGTAAAAAATCGAAGTAAAAACATTTAGTAATAATTTTATTAAGTGTTACACACTCGATTAAAAGATTAATTATTTCTTTTTCACTCTTGACGGCGTATCGACACCATTAACTATCGTTTGGGAACTAATAGCAATTGCTTTTATAATCTCGGTCATATTATCAAGATCTAAGGTCGAAACCTCATCACTTAATTTATGATAATTAGCCTCCACATCCATTTTTGATGTAGAGATGGTATGAGCGGGAACTCCTTGAGCTGCTAATCTTGCATTGTCTGAACGGTAAAAAAGTTGCTGCTCAGGATAGGGATCTTGATAGAAATTGAAGTTTGTTCCCTTTAAATTTTGTTGTAAAATAGTACCAAAGTCTGTTTTTTCAAATCCTGTAATATACGCTGAGTTTTTACCCCACTTACTATCTGTTCCTATCATTTCAATGTTAAACATTGCAATAACTTTGTCTGGATTCATTTTCTCTGAGAAAAATTTCGATCCATATCCGCCAATTTCTTCACCAGTAAAAGCGACAAAAATAATAGTTCGTGCATTGTTGTTTAATTCTTTAAAATATTTAGCTAGCGCGATAACGGCTGTTGTTCCCGAAGCATCGTCATTAGCACCATTATAGATTTTATCTAAGCCTTCTTTTTCCATTCCTAAATGGTCATAATGAGCCGAAAATATAACGAATTCGTCTGGTTTTGACCTGCCCGGTATAATACCTATGACATTATTAGCTGCTTGACCCCTTACATCAAATTCCTGACGATAATTATTTAAATCATCATAATAGCTAAGATTTATCTTTTTAAATTCATTGGCAATAAAGTCCGATGCTAGTTCAATTCCTGATGAAAAAGTAGCTCTTCCCTCCATTTTATCTGAAGCGAGTTCTGTTTCAATTCGTATAACTTCTTTTTTATCAATTTTTACACTCTTTTGCGCTTGGACAAAAAACCCAATAAAAAGAAAAATTAATAGACTTTTATTTTTCATGTTTAAATAATATTTGTTTTGTTAGAATATGTAATTCAAATAAATATAATTTGATGCTAAACTTATAGCGTGATTATTTTATAATTTACAATCGTTTAATAATTCTTTGACGCTGCAAATTACAATTTTAAACTAAATATTTAGACAACTATTCATAATCTCAATAACAATTAAAAATGAAAATCAGATAAATGGCAGTCATCGATACACCAAATCAATTATTTTTCTGTTTACTTTTGTAACAAATAAATAGATCATGTCAATAGAAGTAAAGAATATATCAAAAAGTTATGGTGATCAAAAAGCGCTTGATAACATTTCATTCTCTGTAAATAAAGGAGAAATCGTTGGTTTTTTAGGTCCAAATGGTGCTGGAAAATCTACTTTGATGAAAATACTAACAACTTATATTGATGCTGATGAGGGTTCCGCAGTTGTAAACGGATATGATGTTAGCGGGAATCAAAAGGCTGTTCAACTGTCTATTGGCTATTTACCGGAACACAATCCGCTCTATTTAGATTTGTACGTGCGGGAATATTTAGCTTTTAATGCTGACGTATATAAAGTAGCAAAATCCCGAATTGAAGAAGTAATTCAACTAACTGGTCTATCAAATGAAAGTCACAAAAAGATTGGACAACTATCAAAAGGCTATCGTCAAAGGGTAGGACTAGCTAATGCTTTATTACACAATCCTGATGTTTTAATTCTAGATGAACCAACCACTGGTTTAGATCCGAACCAATTAATCGAAATACGAAATGTGATTAAAGATGCTGGAAAAAACAAAACTATTTTTCTCTCCACTCACATCATGCAAGAGGTTGAAGCAATTTGCGATCGCGTGATTATCATTAACAACGGTAAAATTGTTGCTGATAAAAAATTAGATAAATTAATTTCTGCCGATAAAGAACAAGTAATAGAAGTAGAATTTGATTATAAAATTGAAGAACAAGTAATTGCTAAAATCGAAAACCTTACTTCATACAAGAATACTCATGACATGATTTGGGAGTTAACATTTCTAGCTGATAGGGACATGCGTCCAGTTGTTTTCGATTTTGCTACTACAAATGGATTAAAAACACTACAATTGAATCAAAAAAGCAAAAATCTTGAAGCTGTTTTTAGAGAAATCACTAAAAACTAACTTTTAAGCTTGTCGATAAATTTCGATTTTTTCTTTTGAAAGCCTTTGTTGCAACCATAAAACTAATTTTACTTTAGACTCTTTAGAAAGCTCTTTTTTGCTTTTGTACACCATTACTGGAACAATCTTGGCATTATCTGTATTTTCATCAAATACGTGATTTGAGATTGATAAGTTCTCAATTTCAGGAAAAATAATTTTGGCTTCGGCTAAAATAGCAGAGTTATTGTACGTATTACTTTTTATTTGTTTTCCTAAGTTAGCAATTAGAACGTCCTTTTTATTTAAAATTGATTTTTCAAAATTAATTTGATTTGAAATGTATTTTTTGATATCAGTGGTGTCTTGTCTTATCCTCAATTGCGTATTTGCTATTCCATAATTCTTTAATCTTTGGTTAAGGATTTTTAACTCATTATTAGTTGTTTTCTTAGTCAAAAAAACAAGTTCGATTTTCTTAGGAATGGCATTTGTTACAATTTTTTTATATAGAATTGTATATCCTTTATTGGTAAACTCATTGGTTATAAATCGCTCAATTTTTTGATTGAACTTTTTTTCTTCGATTAATATGTATGCAAAATATATACTGGGAATAATCATCACTAAGATTAATGATGTCATGGCATACCTAACCTTTTTTGCACGCTGTTCATCAACTTGCTTTACTGGCTTATATTTTAAATATTTGACTATTAAAAAGGTTGCAATACAAATAAAAACGCAGTTGATACAATATAAGTAGATCGCTCCAAAAAAATAACTAAAATTGCCCACCGCTAAACCATAACCGGCCGTGCATAAAGGCGGCATTAAAGCTGTAGCGATTGCCACACCTGGAATAGGATTTCCTTTTTCAACTCTTGTGATGGCAATTACTCCAACCAGCCCTCCAAAAAAAGCAATAAAAATATCATAAATATTAGGAGAGGTTCGAGACAAGATCTCTGATTGTGTTTCTTTAAATGGACTTAAATAAAAATAAAATGTTGAAACAGACAATCCTACAATTGTTGCAATCAACAGGTTTTTAAGTGCTCTTTTAAGTAGCTCGAAATCGTAAATTCCTAAACCAAATCCAGCACCTACAATAGGTCCCATTAAGGGTGAAATAAGCATTGCTCCAATAACTACTGCGGTTGAATTAACATTCAATCCAATCGATGCGACCACTATAGCACAAGCTAATATCCAAAGATTAGAACCTCTAAACGAAATGTTAGCTTTTACATTTTCTAACACTTTATTTCTATCTTCTTCTCCAGAATGAAGATTTATAAAACCTATAATTTTATTTATCGTATCTCTCATTAGACTATAATTTATTAACTCGGACTAGCTTCATGTCTATTTCTAAAATAATGCAGAACCTGTAATCAAATTTTACTCATTTCTTTCAAATATAGTTCAGAAACAGTATAAAATTTCATGTTATTAGCCTGAACATATTTAGAAATCTCTATAAGAGTTTTGTATTCAGTTTCATATTTTGCGGTGGCTTTCAAAACAGGTTTGTGTGCATAGAAAATTACAACTTTATTATTCTCTTTAGCATATTTGAGTAAGGATAAAAAGTATGGAATACTAAATTGTGGGTAATTATTATCTATGCCTAATCCATATAAAACTCGACTATTATCATCAAAATAACACTTTTGCAAATTTGGTGGTTCATGACCATAAGTGGTTCCCCTAATAATATTAAATTCATGTAATAAAATAGTATCTGTAAGTGAATCTCTAGAGCCATAAGGATAAGCAAAAGAATGGACTGGGAATGATTTTTGTCTCATTGACTCTATCATGGGGAGAATCTCCTCGTCTAAATAACTCATTTTGCCATTATTTTTTTCAAAAGTGGCTGCTTTTAAATGAATCCATCCATGTCCTCCAATTTCATTTCCTTTGTTTTTTAATCTCTTTAGCTTATTTAATTGTTCATACGAGAGACTGTTAAATTGTGAAATAAAAAAGGTTGCCTTCCAATTGTATTTACCCAGAAGCTTATCAACGTTATACCATTGATCTACATAAGTATCATCAAAAGTTATCGCTACACCCGCTTGGATTTTTTTTTTAGAAAACGTAACACTTTCTTTATTTTTATTGCACGAAAATAAAAACAAACTAATTATTAAAACCACAATTTTCTTAGCCTTCATCTTGTTACTATTTTAAAGCAATCTCGTTTAAGGTCGCCAAAGTAGTGATTTTTTTTTAGGTGATATCATTGTTTTTCAATAAAAAGAAGCCGAAAAAATCGCCTCTCTAAATGATTAGTAAATTTGTTTTTAAAAAGACAAAATGGGAGACATAAAAGTAATAATTTCAATAATAAATCCTTTTTTATCGTAATTTTTTTAAGATGCGTTAGCTAAATTTGACATCTAAATAATTGTGTTTTTAAAGTTCGCTAAGATAAATCTACTAGCGTGATTATAAAATTTAGATCATTTTGCTTTAACAACAAATAAAAAGGAAGTCTGTCAAAAATTAATTTCTGTCTAATACTTAGATAATTTGGCTTTCATCATAAAATCTTCCGCTTTTTCAACCATATTATAACTTCCGCAGAAAAAAGGAACACGTTGATGCAATTCCGTTGGAGTTATTTCCATGATACTTCCAAAACCATCCGAAGCCTTTCCGCCTGCCTGCTCTACAATAAAAGCCATTGGATTACATTCATATAATAAACGTAATTTCCCTTTTGGCGCTTTAGAACTAGTAGGATAAATATAAATTCCACCTTTAATCATATTTCTATGAATATCCGAAACTAAACTTCCTATATAACGAGAAGTATACGGCCTATCTTCTTCTTCGGTTTGACAATATTTAATGTAATCCTTGACACCTTGTGGAAAATGAACATAATTCCCTTCATTGATAGAATAAATTGGACCATCTTTAGAGAATTGCATATTAGGATGTGACAAATAAAAAGTACCAATCGCAGGGTTTAAAGTAAATCCGTTCACGCCATGCCCAGTTGTGTACACGATCATAGTTGATGTACCGTAAATTACATATCCTGCCGCCACTTGATTGATTCCTGGCTGTAAAAAATCTTCAATTGTAACTGGAGTTCCTATTGGAGTAATTCTTCTATAAACTGAAAAAATTGTTCCTACAGAGACATTTACATCAATATTTGAAGAGCCATCAAGGGGATCCATTAGCACAACATATTTATTATTATGACTTTTATCGCTACCGGCTACGGTAATAAAATCATCATTTTCCTCTGAAGCAATACCACACACAATTTCTCTGTTAATCAAAGTTGAAATAAAAACTTCATTGGCATAAACATCTAATTTTTGCTGGTCTTCACCTTGTATATTTTGCTCACCTGCAGCACCCACAATATCAACTAATCCAGCCTTATTAACTTTATAGTTGACAACCTTCGCAGCCAAACGTATGGAATTGATAATTCGAGATAATTCTCCCGAGGAATATTGAAAAGCATTTTGGTTTTCGATGATAAATTCACCTAGCGTTGTGTTGCGTTCTTTCATTGCGAAATCGTTGTAGTTAATTTGAAGTAACAAATATCGGTTTTTTTGTGAAAATGAAATGAATAATATTTACTTAGTTTAACCGTATTGTATATTTGCTTGAAAAAATGATCTATTTTTAAATCAAAAACAGAACATTCATCAATAATAATCAATAAAACAAAGAATCATGAATATCAGAAAAGGTGAAAAAGAGGATATGAAAGCGGTTTTAGGACTTATCCAAGAATTAGCTGAATTTGAAAAAGAGCCAAGTGCTGTTCTTGTCACAGAAGCTGATTTAGTTCGTGATGGTTTTGGGACAAATCCTTTATTTCAGGTTCTAGTTGCAGAAATTGAAAGTGCTTCCAGTAATAAAGAAATAGTAGGAATCGCTTTATACTATTATCGTTTTTCAACTTGGAAAGGAAGAACGATTCATCTGGAAGATTTAGTGGTTAAGGAAAGTATGCGTGGCACAGGTATGGGTTACGCTTTATATTCTGAAATTATAAAACAAGGGAAAAAAGATGGAGTTCGACGAGTAGAATGGAATGTCCTAAATTGGAATACTCCTGCAATTGAATTTTATAAAAAATCAGGAGCTAGAGTTCTCGATGATTGGATGGTTGTTCAGATGGATGAGGAAGGAATAAACAATTTTGTTGAAAATAAATTGAAAGTTAGAGGTTAGAATTTAGAATATTAGAACTTAAAATGTTGGAATCAATATAATTATGAGAGTATTTAAATTTGGTGGTGCGTCAGTAAAAGATGCTGCGGGAATTAAAAACGTATATGACGTTTTACAAAAAGTAGGTTATGAAGATGTTTTGTTAGTGGTTTCAGCAATGGGCAAAACTACAAACGCACTTGAACTTGTTATCCAAAATTATTTCGATAAATCTCCAGAATTAAATTCCTCTGTTCAAGAAGTAAAAAAATATCACAACCAAATCCTAATAGATTTATTTGAGGACGATAAAAAAGAAGTTTTTGAGGCTGTTAATTCACACTTTGGCGATCTAGAATATTTTTTGATACATAATAAATCACCTAACTATAATTTTGTTTATGATCAAATAGTCAGTTTTGGAGAATTAATTTCAACAACAATATTGAGCCATTTCATGAATTTCATGGGAACAAAAACACAATGGTTAGATGTACGAAATTTTATAAAAACAGATGCTAACTATAGAGATGCAGAGGTGAATTGGGAAATGACGCAGAGAAATATTTCCAAAAACATTAAAAGAAAAATGCTTAACGTTACCCAAGGTTTCTTAGGCTCTGATGAAAACAACTTTACAACCACCTTGGGCCGAGAAGGATCTGATTATACTGCCGCTATTTTTGCTTATTGTCTAAATGCTGAGAGTGTAACCATTTGGAAAGACGTTCCGGGAGTCATGAATGCAGATCCTAGGTACTTCGAAAATGCGAGTTTGCTCAATCAAATATCCTATCGTGAAGCAATTGAACTTGCATTTTATGGTGCAACAGTAATTCACCCAAAAACTTTGCAACCTTTACAAAAAAAGGAAATTCCTTTGTTTGTAAAGTCATTTATAAATCCCTTACTAAAAGGAACTAGCGTCTCTAGAGGAGCCGATTTAGAGCCTTACTTACCTTGTTTTATTGTAAAGAGAAACCAACTTTTAATTTCGCTATCCTCTATTGATTTTTCATTTATAATGGAAGAGAACATTAGCGAAATTTTTGCTTTGTTTCACCAGTTTAAACTTAAAGTAAACTTAATTCAGAACTCAGCTATTAGTTTTTCGGTTTGTGTAGAGGATAAATTTGGAAATTTCAATGATTTGAAAGCTCTTTTATCTAAAAAATTCAAAGTGGAGTATAATGAGAATGTAACTTTATATACCATCAGACATTTCGATGAAAATGCTGCACAAACAGTGGAAGGGAATAAAATTGTTTTATTAAAACAATTGAGTCGAGAAACGATGCAGGTGATTACGAAAGAATGAAATTAAAAGAGAAATTAAAATAGTTTTTCTTGCTTATAGTATTAAATAGAGAAAAGAAAAAGAATGAACTATTAAATTCTAAATATTTAATAGAGATTTCGGTCAAGTAAAACAAAAATCTTTAAAATTACGTTGTTATGTTTTTATGCACGTCAATTTTCTGAATTTTTTTAGAAAATAAAAAGTGATTTGGCGAGATTATTTTACCATCACCTGAATGCGTTTTGGATTGGGACGATCACCAATTTCAAATTTTACTAAGATATTAATAATGTTAATTACTAAAAATACAGCAACTTGATTTAACGTAAATTAAAATAAATAATGTAAAACTGTTTTTTGATGTGAAGCGATTGTAAAACATATAATTTGTAGTTTGTAGTTTGAGTTTACAATCCCTAAAAAGACGCTTACTATACTCTTTACTTTTACATCTTTCAAAATAGTAGTTTAAATTCAATAAGCTGTTAAAGAACAACTTAACTCTCCCTTCGTATTTATAAAATATACTTATCCATCTGTACTTGAGTAGCAATACCTCCGTTTTTCAAAGCCTAGTTAGTTTGTTTCAATTTAGCCAGTTCAAATTCCAACAGAATATGAACTTTTAAATTCTTGTCAATAATTTGATTGATTTTCTCAAAGACAGCTTTATCGTTAATCGAAGTTATGTTTTTTAGACTCTTTTTTTTTGTAAGGCTGTAATGGTCATAACACGAATATTTTTCAAAAAGTTACTACTTTAATGTCTTTATCAACTTTTTTTTAAACTTTTAAGGTTTCCTTGTGCTTACCGGGAATTTTTCGGATTTAGCCAATCAGATGTTTTTTATAAATTAAATTACAACATTATTTTAAAGTTAAAGAGTTGTAAGCGCAAGTTTTTTTAAAAAGACTTATTATTCTTTAAATTGTTGTAATTTGTCTTATATTGAAAAATAGAAAATCAGAGATCTTCCTTATTTAAAAGTTCACTAAACTCTTCAACTAAATTTACCCTTTTCAAATTACCAATTATAAATACTACTTTTGATACTTTTGAGTTAATGTATTTATGTTTAAAAAACTACTTTTTTGGATTGCCATAAGTTGTTTTTCTGGGCTACAGGCACAGGAAATTAATTTGTTGTATAAATCTAAAAAAATGTTTCTTTCTCGAGATACTCTTTATATTGAAAAAGGAAGTATCAATCCTAGTTTTTTTAAATTATTTGATGCCAACGGCCAGCCGATCGACAGTTCCCAATTTAAAATTAATTTTAAGAAAGGAACTTTAATTTTTAATAGCGAAACTACTATAAGTTCAGATTCAATAACTGTCGAGTACTTAAATTTCCCTGAATTATTGACTAAAGAATACCGAATTTACGATCCAAGTAGAGTAATCGAAAATCCATCAGGATTAGGAAATCTATATGCCGTTGAAAATCCAAAATCGAAATTAAATGTGCCATTTGATGGGCTTAACACTTCAGGAAGTATCACGCGTGGAATTACGATTGGAAATAATCAAAATGCGGTGCTAAATTCTAATTTAGATTTACAAATCACAGGAAAAATTTCCGAAAAAGTAAGCTTAAGAGCTTCCATTCAAGATAGTAATATTCCACTACAAGATGGCGGATATTCTCAAAAACTAGATCAGTTTGACAATGTTTTTATGGAATTATTTAGTAATGAATGGAATATACGAGCTGGAGATATTTTCTTAGAAAATCGAAAATCACAATTCCTTAACTTTAATAAAAAAGTGCAAGGCTTATCCACTAGTTTCAACTTTGGTTCTGAGACTAATAAAACCAATGTATTTGCGTCAGCATCGCTAGTTCGCGGTCAATATGCTAAAAGTAATATTGTAGGACAAGAGGGAAATCAAGGTCCTTATAAATTAAAAGGACAAAATGGAGAGCTTTATGTATTAGTCATTTCAGGATCAGAGCGCGTTTATGTGAATGGACTATTATTAAAAAGAGGAGAAAACAACGATTATACAATAGATTATAATGCGGGCGAAATTATTTTTACACCACTTTTTACAATAACTTCTGAAATGCGTATTGCAATTGAATATCAATATTCTGATAGAAATTACACGCGTTTTGTAACTTATGCCGGTGCCACTCACGAAAATAAGTCTTGGAGCTTTGGAGCCTATGTTTATTCAGAAAATGATCAAAAAAACCAACCTTTACAGCAAAACCTTTCGGCGGAGCAAGCTCAAATTTTAGTTGAAGCAGGGGATAATTCGAACTTGATGGTTGCTCCTTCCGCTTATTCAGACACGTACTCTGAAAACAAAGTTCTCTATAAAAAAACCATTTTCAATGGCGTTGAAATTTATGAGTTTTCGAATGACAAACTAGATGAACTATTTAATGTTAGATTTACTTTAGTAGGTGCTAACGCTGGAAATTATATTATCACAAATTCAACAAACATAACTCGAGTTTATCAATATATAGAGCCCGTAAATGGAATTCCGCAAGGAAATTACGAGCCTATTATTCCACTTATTGCACCTACCAAAATTCAAGTTGCTACATTTTTAGGGAAATACAAACCTGGCGATAAAACAGCAGTCGATTTTGAAATAGGAATAAGCAACAATGATAAAAACTTATTTTCGACAATTAATGATGACAATAATAAAGGTTTAGCGACAAAAATAAATGCAAAACAGCGTATCTTTTCTAAAAAATGGAAATTAGATGCTTTTACTAATTATCAATACATTCAAAAGAATTTTCAAGCCATTGAGCGGTTGTATACCATTGAATTTGATAGAGATTGGAATTTAGGCACAGCAGGTATTGGCAATCAGAGTTTGCTAATCTCAGGATTACAATTAGATCTAAATCCAAAAATCAATTCACAAAATCAAGGCAAAATTTTGTATCAATTTGAAAAACTTGATTTTTCAGAAAATTTTTCGGGAAATAGACATATTTTGGATGGATTATTTCAGCTTAAAAAATGGAGTTTTTTAAATCAAGGAAGTTTTTTAAAAAGTGAAAGTTCTGAATTCTCCTCTCAGTTTTTAAGAAATCAATCTCGACTTCGTTTTCATTTTAATAAAAATTGGATTGGCTCTACGATGCGCTTAGAAAACAATCAGGAAAAGAATAAAGCGACAAATCAATTTTCGGCTTTAAGCCAAAAATTTACTGAATATGGTATTTATACCGGCCGTGGGGACAGTACAAAAGTTTTTGTAGAGTTAGGTTTTTTAAAACGAACTAATGATAGTTTACAAAATGGAATTATTAAAAGGGTCAATGCTTCGCAGTCTTTTCAATTAAAGTCTAAATTGATTCAAAACAATAAAAGTGATTTATCACTGTATGCCAACTACAGAATATTAGATTTTGAAGATCCCACTAGAAAAAAAGAATCTTCGTTGAATTCAAGAATTGTTTACACTGACCGTTTTTTTAATCAATTAATTCAAAATACTACCGTTTATGAAACAAATTCAGGAAGTATACCACAACAAGAATTTTCATATTTAGAGGTTCCTGTAGGACAAGGAGTTTATACATGGAATGATTATAATAGTAATGGCATTCAGGAATTACAAGAATTTGAAATAGCTCCATTTATTGATCAGGCAAAATTTATACGTGTATTTTTACCCAATAGGATTTATATCAAAACACTTCAAAATAAATTCTCACAATCAATAACTTTTAATCCAAATCAATGGCAAAATGAAAAAGGATTAAAAAAACTTATTTCTTACTTCTACAATCAAACAGCTTTTATCATTGATAGAAAAAATCGCAGTGATGGAACTACTTTTGATTTGAATCCTTTTAGTAATTCGAATGAAAATGTGCTAGGGCTAAACTCAAGTTTACGAAACAGCTTGTTTTACAATCGAGGCAAACAGGATCATTCAGTTACCTACACCTATTTAAAAAATAATACTAAAAATCTACTTTCTATTGGTTCGCAACAAGCTACAAATAGTTCAAATCAGTTGCAATATGCACATTTATATAGGAAGAGTTGGCTATTTGGTTTTTTTACCAAAACAATTCAAACCACAATAAAATCAGAAAATTTTCCCGAAAAAAATTATGAGATTACAGGATTTCAACTTGCTCCAAAGATTACCTATTTATTTTCAAAAAATACGAGCTGGGATATTTTTTATGAACTTCAAAATAAAAATAATCAAATAGGAATTTTCGAAGAACTAACTCAAAATCGTTTTGGAACTGCCTTTGCTTATGCTAGTGAAAAAAAATTTACTATGAATAGCGAAATTTCTTATTACCAGAATAAATTTAGTGGAAATGAATTTTCAGCTGTGGGTTTTCAAATGCTGGAAGGACTGCAAACAGGACAAAACTTGACTTGGAAACTACTTTTGCAAAAAAATATTACGCAGTTCTTAGATATTAATTTTAATTATCAAGGTAGGAAAAGTGAAACTAGCCAAGCCATCCATACTGGAAATGTACAATTGCGCGCTTATTTTTAAATTAAAGATAGTTTGTCAATTGAAGTTTTCATAACACTATTCTCAATGAGTCCTAAGTCTATGAAAAAAACAATATTAATTGCGCCTCTAAATTGGGGATTAGGTCATGCAACAAGATGTATTCCTATAATAGAGGCTTTATTGGAAAATAATTATAACCCAATAATTGCTTCAGATGGAAAAGCATTATTAGTATTAAAAAAAGAGTTCCCTGAGTTAATATCTCTTGAGCTTCCCTCCTACCAAATTGAGTATCCAAAAAATGGTAAAAATCTAAAATGGAAATTATTTCAAAATGGCTTGAAAACTATTCGAGCGGTTCAGCAAGAAAAAAAAATAATTGCAAAGTGGATCAAAGATTATAGAATAAGCGGCATTATTTCAGATAACAGACTGGGAGCTTACAACAGCGAAGTTCCATCCATTTATATTACCCATCAATTGAAAGTGATGTCAGGAAATACGACTTGGATTAGTAGTAAAATACACCAACAATTCATAAAAAAATATACTGAATGTTGGGTTCCTGATTTTAAAACTGAGCCAACTCTCAGCGGTAAACTTGGACATTTAGCAAAAACTAGCTTAAAAATTAAATACATTGATCCTTTGAGTCGCCTGTATAAAAAAGATATGCCAATAAAGTATGACCTAATGATTATTCTTTCTGGACCAGAACCACAGCGCGGACTTCTTGAGGCAAAACTAAAAAAAGAAGTTTTGAAATATGAAGGTCAAATCGTTTTTATAAAAGGTGTGATTGAAGAAAATCAAATAAAAAAACAAGAAAAAAATGTAACCCTTTATAATTTTATGACTTCTAAAGAACTTGAAGAAACTTTTAATTCTAGCGAACTAATTCTTTGTCGCTCTGGTTACACTACAATAATGGATTTAGCGCAATTGCAAAAAAAAGCATTTTTTATTCCCACGCCAGGACAATTTGAACAAGAATATTTAGCCCAAAAAATGCAAGTAGAAAATTTAATTCCCTTCTCAAAGCAGGATGATTTTAAAATGGAACATCTTCAAAAAATTATTCGTTTCGAAGGGTTGCCAAAAATAAATTCAGCGAATAATTGGAAAATGTTATTTCAGGTTTTTCAATAATAAAGTTTAAAAGATCACTTTCTAAAAATCAATATTCCTCTTTTATTTTATCCAAAAAATATATCTTTGAGGTCTAATTATAAAGTCTCAAAAATGCAAATTGTCTTTGCTTCTAGCAATAAAAACAAAATATTTGAAATGCAGAGTATGCTTCCTAATGCTATCAAAATTCTTAGTTTAGAAGATATTGGTTGCCTCGAAGATATTCCAGAAACCGCAGATACTATTGAAGGTAACGCAATTTTAAAAGTAAATTATGTAAGCAGTAAATATGGTTGCGATTGCTTTGCTGATGATACAGGCTTAGAAGTTGAAATCTTAAATGGCGTACCTGGCGTATATTCAGCTCGATATGCTGGAGAACAACGCAGTGCTGAGGACAACATGAATAAATTACTGACTGCACTTGTAAACAAAGACAATAGAAATGCACGTTTTAAAACGGTAATAGCTTTAAACATTAACGGTATTCAAAAATTATTTACAGGAGTTGCAGAAGGCGAAATTACAATTAAACAGTCTGGAGATGGAGGATTTGGCTATGATCCTATTTTTAAACCAAAAGGTTATGAGAAAACATTTGCAGAATTATCGCTAGAAATAAAAAATGAAATTAGTCATAGAGGTAAAGCGACGAAACAATTGCTTGATTATCTCACAAAACTTGGATAATTAAACATTTCTTCATTATTTACGTGCGAAAATTATTCTATAGTAAAGTAATTAAGCTCTAAATTGATTAACCAAATTTTCTAAATTCATTATTAAAAACATAACAATCTGATAATCAAATCACAATTTCTTAAAGTAGCATTAGTTTATATAAATAATTTAGAGTAATTTTGCACCCTATTTTAAAAATACATATGAATAAATTTGAACAATTAGGATTGAGTGAATCGTTACTGAAGGCGATTTTAGATCTAGGATTTGAAAGTCCGACCGAAGTACAGGAGAAAGCGATTCCCCTATTATTGGAAAAAGATACAGATATGGTTGCGTTGGCTCAGACAGGGACAGGGAAAACGGCAGCTTTTGGTTTTCCAGTTATCCAAAAAATTGATGCTGACAACAGAAACACACAAGCATTAATTTTATCTCCAACTCGCGAACTTTGTTTGCAGATTACCAACGAAATTAAAAACTACTCTAAATACGAAAAAGGTATTAATGTGGTAGCAGTTTACGGTGGAGCTAGCATTACAGACCAAGCGAGAGACATAAAGAGAGGTGCACAAATTATTGTGGCAACTCCAGGAAGAATGCAAGATATGATTAATAGAGGTTTAGTAAACATCTCTCAAATTAATTATTGTATTCTTGACGAAGCTGACGAAATGTTGAATATGGGTTTCTACGAGGACATCGTAAACATTCTTTCTACCACGCCAGACGACAAAAACACATGGTTATTCTCTGCAACAATGCCTGCTGAAGTAGCGCGTATTGGAAAACAGTTCATGAAAGATCCAATTGAAATTACTGTTGGAACTAAAAATTCAGGTTCAGCTACCGTTTCTCACGAATTTTATTTAGTAAATGCACGCGATCGTTACGAAGCTTTGAAGCGTTTAGCTGATGCCAATCCAGACATTTTCTCAGTAGTTTTTTGTCGTACCAAAAGAGATACGCAAGCCGTTGCTGAAAAATTAATTGAAGATGGTTATAGCGCAGCAGCTTTGCATGGAGATTTATCTCAAGCACAACGTGATGGGGTAATGAAATCTTTTAGAGGAAGACAAATTCAAATGCTTGTAGCTACTGATGTTGCGGCACGTGGAATTGACGTTGATAACATCACTCACGTAGTAAATTACCAATTACCTGACGAAATTGAAACGTACAACCACCGTTCAGGTCGTACGGGTCGTGCTGGAAAATTAGGAACTTCGATTGTAATTGTAACTAAAAGTGAATTGCGTAAAATTTCTTCTATTGAAAGAATTATTAAGCAAAAATTTGAAGAGAAAACGATTCCTTCTGGAATAGAAATTTGCGAAATTCAATTGTTACACTTAGCTACTAAAATTAAGGATACTGAAGTTGATCATGAAATTGACAACTACTTACCAGCAATTAATAGCGTTCTTGAAGGTTTATCAAAAGAGGAATTGATCAAGAAAATGGTATCAGTTGAATTCAACCGCTTTATCAATTACTATAAGAAAACTAGAGATATATCTACTCAATCTGGCGAAAGACGCGAGCGTGATGATAGAGATGGTGCTCCAAGAGAAAACAATAATGGTGGTGCAACAAGATATTTTGTGAACATAGGTTCTAGAGATAATTTTGATTGGATGTCACTGAAAGATTATTTGAAAGAAACATTAGACTTAGGTCGTGATGACGTTTTCAAAGTAGATGTAAAAGAAGGTTTCTCTTTCTTTAACACTGATCCAGAGCACACAGATAAAGTAATGGAAATATTGAATAACGTACAATTAGAAGGACGTAGAATCAATGTTGAAATTTCTAAAAATGACGGTGGCGGAAGACGTGACCATAATGGAAGAAGCTCAGGTGGAAGTTTTGGCGGTGGAAGAAGTTCTGCTCCAAGACGTGAAGGTAGCTTTGCTCCAAGACGTGAAGGTTCTTCAGGTGGCGGATTTAGAAGCGACAGAAATTCAGCTCCAAGAGAAGGTGGGTTTGGCGGAAGAAGTGATTCAAGAAGCTCAGCTCCAAGAAGAGAAGGTGGTTTTACATCTGATAGACCAAGAACCGAAGGATCATCTGATAGAGCACCAAGACGCTCTGAAAGCTTTGGTGATTCACCAAGACCTAGAAGACCAAGAAAAGAGTAGCATTCATTGTTAATCTTCTTATAATTATATTGAGAAACTACAAAATATTTAATCCTGATTTATTACTTTTAAAGTCTTAAATTAGTATATGAAATATTTTGTAGTTTTCTTATTTATATTCCTATCGGCAACTGCTATTTCGCAAGTTAAAGAACCCTCCCACAAAGTAAACGCGATTATTATAAGCAATACCACTAAGCAACCATTAGTAGGTGTAAATATCATTAATGTCAATAAAGTAAGAGGAGCCACAACTGATTTAGATGGCTATTTTGAAATAGATGTTCAAGTAAATGACACTTTACATGTTACAAGTTTAGGTTTTCAGTCGCTACGAGTAAGAGTTACAAATGACTGGATAAAAAATATTACCACAAAAATTCAGCTTACTGAAAAAGCTATTGCTTTAGAGGAAGTAGTTATTCGTCCATTTAATTTAACTGGTTATCTAGAAGTTGATACAAAAATCATTCCCGTAAAAGAAAATTTTAGATACAGCATTTCTGGATTAACTCAAGGTTATGAAGCGGGACAATATTCTCCGAATGCTTTTGGTAGAGTTCTAGGGTCCATTTTTAATCCTGCAGATGTTCTTTACAACTTCTTTGGTAAGAATCCTAAGGAACTCCGTAAACTCAAGGAGATGAAGAAGGATGACACCGTTAGAAATCTTTTAGAATCAAAATTTGATCGTGAGATGATTTCAGTACTTTTAGGAGTGGAGAAAAATGAAATCGCAGAAATTTTACAACGTTGCAACTATTCAGAGTCATTTATACAAACCGCAAATGACCTTCAAATTATGGACGCGATAAGCGGCTGTTATGAAGAATACAAGATTTTGAAGAAAAAATAACGAAAATAAAATTTCAATTGTCGAAAATAAATCTATTCCTTTGTAATAAAATTGAATGTTTTTAAACGAGATATCTTAAATTTTAATATTGGTTTATTACTGTACTTGTTTTGAGTAAGAGACTTAATTAGTATATAAATAAATGCTTAGACAAAATAGTACCATCATTTTTTTATCAAAGTTAGAGTAGCAAATTAATTTTTATGATAAAAAATTTAGTTCAAATTTGTGAAATCTGTTTTAAAAAAAGTACTGCTATTGATTTTTACTATTTTTTGTTTCAAAATCAAAAAATAACCTATATTTACTCGCATAACAAACACTAATTTTAAATATCTAAATCATGGCAAAAAGTCAAGACGCAAAGAAAACTGCGAAAAAGGAGCCTTTAAAAACAGCAAAGGAAAAGAAAGAAGAAAAAAGAGATAAGAAAAATTCTCCAAAAAGAGATTAATTTCTAATAAAAAAGGCTGTCAAGTTTTACTGACAGCCTTTTTTGTGTTCTAAAATATTATTTATCTAGAATAATTCGGAGCTTCTTTTGTGATGGTTACATTATGAGGATGACTTTCATTAATTCCACTAGCAGTAATTCGAACAAAACGACCCGTTTCTTGGAGAGTTGGAATATCTTTTGAACCACAATAACCCATACCAGCACGCAGTCCGCCTATGAATTGTTGCATGCTTTCATTCAGCTCCCCTTTGTAAGGCACGCGACCTACAATTCCTTCAGGGACTAATTTTTTAACATCATCTTCTACATCTTGAAAATAACGATCCTTTGAACCTTCTTGCATCGCTTCAACTGAACCCATTCCCCTGTAGGACTTGAATTTTCTTCCTTCAAAAATAATAGTTTCACCAGGAGATTCCATAGTTCCAGCTAAAAGTGAACCTAACATAACGCAATCAGCACCTGCAGCGATAGCTTTAGGAATATCACCTGTGTAACGAATTCCACCATCAGCGATAACCGGAACACCAGATCCTTTGATAGCCGCAGCTACTTCAAGAACCGCAGAAAACTGAGGAAAACCAACACCAGCAACGATACGAGTGGTACAAATGGAACCAGGTCCTATTCCCACTTTTACACCATCAGCTCCATTTTCGACTAAAAATTTAGCTGCTTCCGGTGTGGCAATATTACCTACAATTACATCTATTTGCGGAAATTTACTTTTTACTTCTTTTAAAACATTTACAACTCCTTGAGTGTGTCCATGCGCTGTATCTATAATGATAGCATCAACACCAGCCTTTACTAATGCCTCAGCTCTTTGGACCGCATCACCTGTTACACCAATTGCTGCAGCAACACGTAAGCGACCATATACATCTTTATTTGCAATAGGTTTTTGTGTGAGCTTCGTTATATCTCTAAATGTAATTAATCCAACTAATTTATAGTCCTTATTTACAACAGGTAATTTTTCGATTTTATGCCCTTGTAAAACTACCTCAGCTTGTTCTAAAGAAGTTCCCTCTGCAACAGTAACTAGATTTTGGGTAGTCATTACCTCAACAATAGGTCGAGAAATATTTTTTTCAAAACGTAAATCTCTATTAGTCACTATGCCTTTTAGAATTTGGTTTTCATCAACAATAGGGATTCCACCTATTCCAAATTCTTTCATTGCATTTTTGGCATCAGCCACGGTTGATGTCAACGGTAAAGTAACAGGATCGATAATCATTCCTGATTCTGCACGTTTAACTTTTCTAACCTTTGCAGCTTGCTGCTCTATGGTCATATTTTTATGCAAAACGCCTATTCCTCCTTCTTGAGCCATAGCGATTGCCATTGCACTTTCGGTAACTGTATCCATAGCAGCAGATACAATAGGAACGTTTAATGTTATATTTCGAGAAAATTTTGATTTGATACTCACTTCGCGCGGAAGCACATTCGAGTAATTTGGAACTAATAGGACATCATCGTAAGTTAATCCTTCACCGATAATCTTAGTGTTGTGTGCGATCATTGCAATTGTACTTGGAGATTAATTGCGTGCAAATATAAACAATCTTAAGCAAAAAAGCTCTTGTTTTTGGATTAAATAATTAAATTGCAGTTCAAACTCAATTATTTGCAACTCAGCAATACTTGGTTTCTGATCTATAATTAAAATTCCTAAATGTTATGATAACGGATAACCAACCTGAAAAACTAAAAGGCCTTTCAGACGAAGAGGTGTTAACGTCAAGAGCAAACTTTGGTAAGAATTCAATAATTCATGAAGAAAAGAATGTTTTTTTAAATTCTATTTTGGAAATGGTTATCGAACCGATGTTCTTGCTATTAATAGCAGCCACTACTATTTATTTTATAACTGGCGATTACGGGAATGGGATTTTTATGATGGCTGCAATAGTATTAATTTCTACCATTTCCCTTTATCAAGAATCAAAAAGCAGATCAGCGATACAAGCTTTAAAAAAGCTATCACAACCTAACAGCAAAGTCATTCGCAATGGCGAAATAGTAGAAATTTCCAGCGAAGAAATTGTAATAGGCGACCTGATTCAAACGGAGGAAGGTACTTTTATTCCTGCTGATGGAGTTATTATTCAATCTAATGATTTTGCAGTAAACGAATCTGTTTTAACAGGCGAATCGATGGCTGTATTCAAAAATGAATCGGCACTTACCAATACTGTTTTTCTTGGTACAATTGTCAGCAGCGGATTAGCTATTTGCAAAGTAACTGCCATTGGCAATGAAACCCAGTTAGGTAAAATTGGTAGAAGTATTGAAAATATCGTGGTAGAAAAAACACCTTTACAAGTTCAGATAGGAAGTTTTGTAAAAAAAATGTCGATCGTAGGTTTAGTTATTTTTGGATTTGTTTGGGCTATCAATTTTTATAATTCAGGTGTTGTTTTAGATAGTTTATTGAAGGCACTTACACTTGCAATGAGCATCATTCCTGAGGAAATCCCAGTTGCTTTTACCACTTTTATGGCACTTGGTTCCTGGCGGTTAATGAAAATGGGGATCATTGTTAAGCAAACTAAAACAGTAGAAACATTAGGAAGCGCTACAGTAATTTGTACTGACAAAACGGGTACAATTACTGAAAATAAAATGAGCCTTGCACAGGGTTACCTCTATGCTGATGATTCGATCATTACTGATTTTTCATCTGAATTAAGTATCGAATTATTGACTATAGCCATGTGGGCTAGCGAACCCATTCCTTTTGATCCAATGGAAATTGCCTTGCATGAAGCTTATACAAAATTAGATATAGTTGATGAAAGACCCAATTTCAGTTTAGTTCATGAGTATCCTTTAGACGGAAAGCCGCCAATGATGACTCATGTATTCGAAAATAAGAATGGAACAAAAGTTATTGCTGCTAAAGGAGCGACCGAGGCGCTAATGGCAACTTCGAATTTATCTGAAAAAGAAAAAGAGCAGATTTTAACCGCTATGAAAACAATGGCATTAGAAGGCTATAGAGTTCTAGGTGTTGGAATTACTAATTTTCAAGGCAATGATTATCCTCAAAAACAGCAGGACTTTAAATTTGATTTTAAAGGATTAATTGCGTTTTATGATCCTCCAAAAGCAAATATAAAAGCAACATTCGAAACTTTCTATAATGCCGGAATTCAGATAAAAATTGTTACAGGAGACAATGCCGAAACAACAGCAACTATTGCCAAACAAGTTGGTTTTCGAAATGCCGATAAAACACTAAATGGAGATGAATTGATGGCCATGGACGATGCTACTCTTAAAACGAGAGTAATGGAAACCGCCATATTTACTAGAATGTTTCCGGAGGCAAAACTAAAAATTATAAAAGCTTTAAAAGACAATAATCAAATTGTGGCAATGACTGGCGATGGTGTAAATGATGGCCCAGCTTTAAAATCAGCTCATATAGGAATTGCGATGGGAAAAAAAGGAACCGAAATCGCTAAGCAAGCTGCGAATTTAATTTTAATAGATGATGATTTCTCTAAAATGATTGATGCTATTGCTATGGGTCGAAAAATTTATAGCAATCTAAAAAAAGCAATTCAGTATATCATTTCCATTCACATTCCTATTATTCTAATTGTCTTTATTCCGCTGGCATTGGGCTGGATTTATCCTAATATATTTTCTCCCGTTCATGTAATTTTTCTAGAAATAATTATGGGCCCAACTTGTTCTATAATTTATGAAAATGAACCAATGGAACGCAATTTAATGAAAGTCAAACCAAGACTTTTTACTACCACTTTTTTTAAACTTAATGAAATCACACTTAGCATCATTCAGGGAATAGTGATCACTCTTGGCTTATTATTTATTTATCAATATTGCGTAACTATAAATTGCTCTGAAAAGACCACGAGAACCTTAATTTTCTTGACTTTGATCACAGCGAATATTTTTTTGACATTAACTAATCGTTCATTTTATTATTCAATTTTCACAACCTTACGCTATAAAAATAATTTAGTTTTAATCATTATAAGTGCCACTATTGCAATGACTGCTTCGTTACTATTTATTCCTTTACTCACTACATTTTTTGAATTTGAAAAGGTTTCTGGAGTGCAACTAAGTTTAAGTATTATAGTTGGGTTTCTTTCGGTAATTTGGATAGAAATTTACAAAGTTTACAAACGAAGAAAAGTGCCTCAAGCTTGATAGCTTTTATTTTTTATCGTTTTTAAAAATAATATTTAATCCCAATTGGAACGAGAGATTGTTTGCTTTTGAAATATCTCTATATTCTAAAAGATTATCCGCAAGAACATAGAAATTAACAGGTCCAAAATTAGTTGACAATCCTAGCCCGAGATTATTAAAAGAATAGGAATCTATAGTGTAAGTAGCTTTAAAGTCTAAAGATTTAAAAACTTTTCGACGATAATAGGTTGTTAGAGCAATTAATGGTGTTCTTGGTGTGGTCATTACAAATAGCTGAGCACCAACAGCATTTTTAAAAATTGTCTCTCGATTAGAATTTAAGCAGTCACATTCCTCAGGTCTTTCTTCATCAAATGAAAATTGAATCGAACTGTTAAACTTTGCGGGGCGCCAAGTGGTATATTTTGAATTTAATGTATCTAATGGAATTGCTTCTTGAAAATCTTTATATAGGTTGTCAACAGAATCACCAGAACTAAATTTAGGAATTATACCTCTATAATTATAAAGTCCTTTTAAGGAATAACTTTCGACATCTTTAGCGTGTCTAATAAAACCAATATCTAAAATGCTGGCTGTGATTTGGATGTTTTTTTTTGGGTAATAAGTAAAACCCGCATCGAATCCCAAGCCTAAATTACCCCCTAAAAGAGCTCTTTTTATTATATCCTTAGTTACGTTTGGAGTTGAATTTTCATCAAAATACTCCTTAAATCCCGAAGTATTAAGTTGCAATTGCGACTTGATTTGCTGATCATAAACTCCTGTATTTGAAGGAAATGTGTAAATATAACCAGAGTTATCAGTTGAAGTTGCATTAAAAATACTAGAGTAAATTTTTGCACGCGCTCCAAAAATCAATTTTTTAGTGATATTTTTATGAAAACCAATATGATAAACAGCTAGTAAATCTGTTTTTACATTTAAGTCACCTAAATTAAAAATTTTACCTAAATAATCTCTATTTCCATCTAACGCTAAAATGGCTAAATCTTTTGGCATATAATACAAAGCATCAAATTCTTGATACATCCCAAAGGAAACATAAATGTTGTTTTCTTGTTTTACGATTTTAAAACCGCCATTAAAGATCTCCACTTGTTGATTCATTGCTAGATGGTCTTTTCTAGTTGTAGAAAAGACTACGTTGCGCAACTTAATATTAAAGTTGACACCATTATTTGCAAATAAATCGTACGCAGAAAAGCCTGTAGAACCTATATTTGCTGAAATACCAGATAATAATGGAACTCCAAAATACCAGTCGTACTTAAAATCAGAACCAGGATTTGTTAATAGTGATTGTGGAACTTTCGTAAAATTATATAGAATTTGCTTATTTTGTGAATAACAATTTATAGTTAGGATCACAATTGAAATTAGTAATGATTTTCTCATTCAACTACTAAATAAGCAGTTACACTGGAGCGCAATTTTAAACTTCCTACACTATCCTTAGTCAATGGTTTACCAGGACTAATGGTCATTATAAAAGCGATTTTTGTAGTTCTTTTTAATAAGTCAAGCTGCACGTTCTCAAATATATCTGTTTTAGTGGTTTTATTTTCTGCACCACTATAGGATGGAATAGCTAAGTTAAGAACATGAACTGGCTGATTATTTATATCCAAAAAAAATAAATTTAATGAATATGCTCTATTTATAGTGTTTTCTAATTCAAAGAATAGTTCTACTTTTTTTAATCGACGTTTAAAGAAGGAATCATTAAACAGTTGGATAGTTGGTGCGTCAAAAATGACATTTTGTTCCACTCCATTAACAATGAATTGGCTTGCTTGTATATCGAAAGATGCTAAATTAGCTACAACTACAGGTTCCGTTTTAAAATTATTAACTTGATCAAAATCGAGATCGCTCGCACAAGAGTTAGAAAACAGCAAGAGCAATAGTATCCCTAAAAATTGATTTGAAGTGCATCCTTTCATTTAATATCATTAATTTATCAGTAAATAACGCTTCATTATTCTATTTAGTATTAAAATATGAAACAACTTAGAGTTAGGAAAATATTTTCTCTAATGATATGCTTTAAACAATTTAGAGGCATCGTTGTATGCGCTTTCAAAACTCATTGGGCTTAAATTATGCAACTGCTTTTGAGCTGTAAAATAAGACAATAACTTTTCTGTAGGCATATTTCCTGTTAGCTTATCCGTGGCCATTGGGCAACCACCAAAACCCTGAATAGCGCCATCAAAACGGCGGCATCCTGCTTTGTAAGCGGCATCAATTTTCTCAAACCATTTATCTGGAGTGGTATGTAAGTGCGCTCCAAACTCTACCTCTGGATAGGCTGGAATTAAATTTGAAAACAAATAAGAGATTACGCCAGGACTAGAACTGCCAACTGTATCCGAGAGCGATAAAATTTTCACACCCATATCTACTAGCTTTCGAGTCCAATCACCTACAATATCTACATTCCAAGGATCGCCATAAGGATTACCAAAACCCATTGACAAGTAAGCCACAACCTCCTTATTACTTCTATCTGCGATATTTAAAATTTCTTGAAGTGTACTTAAACTTTCAGCAATAGTTTTATGAGTGTTACGCATTTGGAAATTCTCAGAAATAGAAAATGGAAAACCTAAATATTGAATTTCGCTATACTTAGAAGCAAGTTCAGCTCCTTGTATGTTAGCAATTATCGCTAATAATTTACTTTTAGTTTGAGATAAATCAAGGCGTCCTAAAACCTCAGCGGTGTCTTGCATTTGCGGAATCGCTTTTGGAGAAACAAAGCTTCCAAAATCGATACTGTCAAACCCCACACGTAATAGTGATTGAATATAAGCTACTTTTCTCTCAGTAGGAATAAATGGTTTAATGCCTTGCATAGCATCGCGCGGACATTCTATAATTTTTATTGACTCCATAGAAAGCCAAAGATACTAAAGATATTGTTTTTACGAAATCGTTTTTTTATCTAAGTAAAAAGTAATTATTACGTATTATGGTAATAATTAAAATTATTACCATAATACGTAATAAAGTAGTTTATTACACATTTTGGTAATAGTAATTGCTTTTTCAAAATAAAACAGTAATTTTAACAGATGATTGCAATACTGACAGCAGATATAATTGACTCTAGAAAGCTACCTTCTAATAAATGGATTGAAGGTTTGAAAACCTTATTGAACACCATTGGGAAAACTCCAAATGATTGGGAAATATATCGTGGCGATGAATTTCAATTAGAAATTAAAAATCCCGAAGACTCACTGCTAATAGCTTTTAAGCTCAAAGCGTATTTTAAATCTATTAATTTAGACATTAGAATGAGCTTTGGCTTTGGAAATAAAACATATAAAGCAAAAAAAATTACGGAAAGTAACGGTACCGCTTTTATTCGTTCTGGCGAAACATTTGCTACTTTGAAAAAACAAAAATTAAATTTAGCAATCAATTCTGGAAACGTAGTCTTTGATGAAGAAATAAACTTAATTTTAAAACTAAGTTTATCTTTTATGGATAACTGGCTGCAACAAGCTGCTGAATTTGTCTTGATTGCCATTCAAAATCCAACGCTTTCACAAGAAGAAATTGGTGTAAAACTGGGTATAAATCAAGCCGCTGTTAGCCGAAGACAAAAACGATCTAATTATGAATTACTACTTCAAGTTGAAAACCATTTTAAATTTAAATTAAAAACACTTGAGTTATGATCCTATTTGTAAAACTACTTTTGGCACATTTACTTAGTGATTTTTTATTACAAGCCACTTCATGGGTAAAAGATAAAGAACATAAGAAACACAGAAGCATTTACTTGTACATTCATATTATTTTAAACTTTATTCTAGCTTGGATTTTAGTGGGAAAACAAGATTTTGGTTGGTATGCTTTAGCTCTGGCAATATCTCACGGCTTTATTGTTTTTTTAAAATTGTATTTTCAAACTTCAAAAACAAAACGCAGTTGGTTTTTAGCAAATCAAATTTCACACTTATTAATGATTACAGCAATTACTTTACTTTACACCAACACTATATTTGAATTTTCAGCTTTACGAAATCCATTTTGGTTTATTACAACTGCTATTATTCTCTTGACAAAACCAACATCAATACTTATTAAAAATATAATATCAATTTGGACACCAGAAAATAAATCGAAAGATGAATCACTCCAAAATGCAGGAAATTATATAGGAATACTAGAACGGCTTTTCGTGTTCTGCTTTATATTAACAGATCACTTTGAAGCTATCGGATTTTTATTAGCAGCAAAATCAATTTTTAGATTTGGCGATTTAAAAGAAGCTAAAGATCGAAAGCTCACTGAATATGTATTAATTGGAACCTTACTAAGTTTTGGTATTGCATTGTTGATTGGACTTGTAGTCCAATTAGGTTTACGATTTTCTTTTTAGAATTTCTTTATTTATAGCTTTCACTAAAGCTGGACCTTCATATATAAAGCCAGTGTAGAGTTGTACTAAACTTGCTCCAGCATCTAATTTTTCAAGAGCATCTTGCGCTGAATGAATTCCTCCCACTCCAATGATAGGAAATGATTTATTGCTTTTTTCCGATAAAAAACGGATCACTTCAGTGGAGCGATTAGACAAAGGTTTACCAGATAATCCGCCCATTTCTGATTTTGTATCAGACTTTAAACCTGCTCTCGAAAGCGTTGTATTAGTGGCAATAACACCCGCAATTTTAGTTTCATTTACAATTTCAATAATATCAAGAAGTTGCTCATTTGTAAGATCTGGAGCAATTTTTAATAAAATTGGTTTTTGTTTTGGCTTAGCCAAATTCTTATTTTGGATTGTTTGCAACAATTTTTTCAATGGTTCTTTATCCTGCAAAGCGCGGAGATTAGGCGTATTAGGCGAACTTACATTCACTACAAAATAATCAACGTAATCAAAAAGTGCTTCAAAACAAATTTCATAATCATTAGTGGCATTTTCATTTGGCGTTACTTTATTTTTGCCAATGTTTCCTCCTATTAATACACCAGTGTTTTTTCTCAACCGTTCTACAGCCGCCGTAACACCTCCATTATTAAAACCCATTCTATTGATTATCGCTGAATCTTCCTTTAAACGAAACAATCGCTTTTTTGGATTTCCCTCTTGACCAATGGGCGTAAGGGTTCCTATTTCTATGAATCCAAAACCAAAATTAGATAATTCTTTATACAAGACCGCATCTTTATCAAAACCAGCCGCTAAACCAACTGGATTTGGGAATTTCAATCCAAATACCTCAGTTTCCAATCGCTTATCATTTACTACATACAAAGCTTTAAAAATCAATGGAAAGCCTGGTATTTTTGACAATAAACGAATTAAAGAGAAAGTAAAATAATGTACTTTTTCAGGATCAAACTGAAAAAGAATCGAACGTATGAGTAGTTTGTACATTGTATTGTTGTTGTGTTGTGCAAAAATAGAATTATCTAGTCGATAAATAAATAATTGTACCCTAAATTACTTTGACAAAATATTTACCTTGAAAAAAGCTTCTAAAAAATTGATTATATTTGCATAAAATTCAAAAAATGCAGCACATTATAGACCGTTTTATCAGTTATGTAATTATCGATACAGAATCTGATGCAAACTCAGAGACAACACCTAGTACAAAGAAGCAATGGAATCTTGCCAATAAATTGGTAGAAGAACTAAAAGCTATAGGTATGCAGGATGTAACCATAGACGATAAAGCTTATATTATGGCAACTTTACCAAGTAATGTTAATCATGAAGTACCCACTATTGGGTTTATATCTCATTTTGATACTTCACCTGACTTTTGTGGAGCTAATGTAAAGCCACAGATTATAACGAACTATGACGGTAAGGATATTATATTAAATGCGGAAAGAAACATTATTTTATCTCCAAATTATTTTAAAGACTTATTACTATACAAAGGACAAACTTTAATAACGACTGACGGTACAACTTTGTTAGGAGCTGATGATAAGGCGGGTATTACAGAAATTGTCACAGCAATGGAATACCTCGTCAAAAATCCAGAAATCAAACATGGAAAAATCAGAGTTGGATTTACACCAGATGAAGAAATTGGTCGTGGTGCACACCACTTTGATGTGGAAAAATTTGGAGCTAAGTGGGCATACACTATGGATGGAAGCCAAATAGGGGAATTAGAATACGAAAATTTTAACGCAGCTGCCGCCAAAATAACATTTAAAGGCAAAAGCGTTCATCCCGGATATGCTAAAGGTAAAATGATTAATTCTATGTTAATCGCTAATGATTTTATCAATAAGTTACCTGTCGACGAAACTCCTGAAACCACGAAAGGATATGAAGGATTTTTTCATGTGCACCATTTAAAAGGATCAATTGAGGAGACTGTTCTCGAACTTATTATTAGAGATCACAGCAAGAAAAAATTTGAAAAGCGTAAAGAATTAATTGAAAAAATTACGAGAAAAATCAATAAGAAATTTGCTAAACAGTTTGGTGAAGATATTGTAATAACTGAAATAAAAGATCAGTATTACAACATGAAAGAAAAAGTTTTACCAGTTAAACATATTGTAGACATTGCAGAAAAAGCAATGAAAGAAATTGGAATAAAACCAATTATAAAACCTATTCGCGGTGGGACTGACGGATCACAATTATCATACAAAGGGTTGCCTTGTCCAAATATTTTTGCAGGTGGTCATAATTTTCATGGCAAATATGAATATGTCCCGGTAGAAAGTATGCAAAAAGCAGTCGAGGTTATTGTAAAAATTGCAGAACTAACAGCTGCCGAAAACCAAATAAAAAATTAAATTAATTAATATATATTTTTAATTTATTTTGAGAAATTTGATAAAAAGCTGATTCTAACGAATTAGCTTTTTATTATCTAAGTTATTTCTCATCATTTTTACTTTGATGTCTTAGTTTTTGTAAGGTAAAAGAAAATTCAGAACCAACACCAAAAGTACTGTCGACATAAATTTTCTCGTTGTGCGCCTCGATAATGTGCTTTACTATTGACAAACCTAATCCTGAACCACCTTCTGTTCTTGCACCGCTTTTATCAACTCTATAAAATCTTTCAAAAAGTCTTGGAATATTTTTTTTAATTATCCCTTCTCCATTGTCTGTAATACGAACTATAACTTTGTCTTGTGTTAAATCTTCAATGCTTACCTCGGTAGAACCTTTTACTTCTCCATATTTAATTGAGTTAACTATTAAATTAACAACTGCTTGTTGTATCTTTTCTTGATCGCCTATTACTATTATAGGCTTATTATACTTCATATCAAACATCAGTAAAATATCTTTTTTAGATGCTTTCATTTCGAGCAAATCAAAAACATTTTGAATAAGTTTTACGATATCAAATTCAGTTATTTCAAGATTCAACTCGCCTATTTCTAGTTTAGAAATCATGTCTAGATCCTGAACAATATAAATAAGACGTTCTACTCCCTTTTCGGCTCGCTCTAAATATTTTTTCCGAATTGCTTTATCATTCATAGCGCCATCAAGTAAAGTTGATAAGTAACCTTGAACCATAAATAAAGGTGTTTTTAATTCGTGAGACACATTTCCAAGAAATTCGCGCCTGTATTCTTCACGCACTTTTAGAGTTTCAATTTCTAGCTTTTTATCTGTCGCAAATTTTTTAACTTCACGCGTAAGCGTTGCCATGTCTGTGGTAATAGGCTGACTCCTAAAAGTACTAGATTCAAGCAAAGCAACATCGTCATAGATTTTTTTTACCTTTTTGTAAATGAAACGTTCTACACGATATTGAATTACCACAAATGAAAAAAAAGCAATTAATAAAGCAAAAATAAAACAAAATTGAAAAGAGAAATTAAAAAATAAGTAGGTCAATAAACCAACTAATCCAGTAGAGAAAAAAGTAATGTAAAGTGATGACATTACGGCAAAGCGGTATGTTTTTTTAAAATTCACAATGATTTATACTTCAAACTTATATCCCACGCCTTTAATGGTTTTAAATAATTCTTCGCCTATTTTTTCACGAAGTTTCCTAATATGAACATCAATTGTTCTTCCTCCAACTACGACTTCATTTCCCCAAACTTTATCTAGTATTTCATCTCTTTTAAAAACCTTGCCCGGTTTTGAAGCTAAGAGATAAAAAAGTTCAAATTCTTTTCTTGGTAAAACAATTTCAACGTTATCCTTTACAATTTTATACTCTTCTCGATTGATTTCAATACCACCTACATTTAGTGTTTCGCTATTTTGATCTTTCTCAGTTAACCTGCGCAATAGAGCTTTTACTTTACTAACTAGCAATTTAGGCTTTATAGGTTTTGTAATGTAATCATCGGCACCAGCGTCAAATCCTGCCACTTGTGAGTAATCTTCGCTTCTAGCAGTTAAAAAAGTAATTAAAACATTACTGAGTTCAGGAATTTTACGAATATTCTCGCAGGCCTCCATTCCGTCCATCTCTGGCATCATAACATCCATGATAATGAGATCGGGAATTACTTTTTTAGCAATTTCAATTGCCTCCGTACCATTAGTTGCAGTAAAAATTTGATAATCTTCCTGAGCAAGATTATATCCAACAATTTCTAAGATATCTGGCTCATCATCCACTAATAGGATTTTAGTGTTTTTTTTCTTCATAAAAGTGTCAAAAATTGTTCTTTGAGTGGTAAATGTAATCATAAATGAGGAACTGAAAAGGAGTTAACGGTAATTTAATGTTAAGGGATTTTTGATAATACAAACAAAACATAACCCTAACAAGATGGTAACTTACATTATTTATTTTGGACTTTACTTTGCAAAAAATTAAACCAAATGAAAACTAAGTTACTTTTTTTCACCTTATTGATCACTACTCTGTCATTTTCTCAAAGCACAGGGACTATTACGGGAATACTTACGGACAAGGAGGCTGGCAACCAATCGCTACCTTTTGCTAATGTAGTTATTAAAGGAACTAAAATAGGTACTAATACTGATATTGACGGAAAATATATACTTAATGTAGCAGCTGGGAATTACACATTACAACTTAGTTTTATTGGTTATGAAACTACTGAAATTGCCGTAATAATAAAAGCAAATGAGACTTTAGCTGTGAACCGTTCACTTGGGTCCGGAAGTTATACTTTAAAGGATGTTGTTGTAAAGGCAACCTCTTTCAATAGAGAAAAAGAAACGGCATTGCTGTTAGAGCAAAAAAATGCTGTTTTTATTAAACAAAGTATTGGAGCTCAAGAAATGACAAGAAAGGGAGTGAGTGACGTTGAAAAAGGATTGACTAAAATAACAGGAATAACAAAAGTAGGCTCAAGAGGTTTATTTGTGAGAGGTTTAGAAGATCGCTATAATAATTTATTAATCAATGGCCTTGCTTCTCCAACAAATAACCCTTTTAAGAAAATCATTCCGTTAGATTTATTCCCCACAGATATTGTAGGTGCAATTGATGTTTACAAAACGTTTAATCCTGATTTATATGGAGATTTTGCTGGCGGTACTTTCAATATTGGCACAGCAAAAGTAAGTAAAAGTATTACAAAAATAAGCATTGGAACAGGCTATACAACTAATAACAACTTGCGCAAGTTCTTAATTTCTAAAGATGCAGATGGTAGTAAAGGTTTTTTTGGACTGACTGAAAAAGATCGGTCCTTACCGAGATTTCTGGGAGGAGTTCCAGCCAGTTATACTTTTACACCGCAACAGTCATTAGAATCTTTTACTAGTGGTTTTGACGTAAGTGAAATGCGAAGCCCACTGAATATGAGTATTGGAATTTTACATTCAGAGAAATTTAATTTTAAAAATGACTCAAAATTCTCCTATTTGTTTTCCATAAATAGTGATAACAGCTATACTTACAGGAATGGTGTTGAACGAAATTTTACTAATAATCCATCTGGATTTGTCTATCGAAATGATTTTATAAATACTGAATATCGCTACAAAACATCATTATCTACATTACTAGGTTTAAATTACACAACGGATAGATTAAATTTAACTTGGAATAATTTTTACATAAGAACTACGGAAAATCTGATAAAAGATCAGTTTGGATTTGCTGATTTAACAACAAATAATAATAAAACATTGATTAGAACCAATCAATTAGACCAATCTGATTATTTTAACTCTCAATTATTAGGAGAGTACAATTTAACCAAAGATAAAAACCAAACTATAAAAGCTGGTGGATCATTTGCAAAAACGTCGTATCAACAGCCGGATAGAAAATTTTTCTCAGGGACAAGAACAGGCGAAAATCTTTTGACGTCTATTGCTGGAAATAATTTCATTAAACAATACTTAGACATTAACAGCGATATTTATTTATCAGGTTTAGCAGAATACCAGTTGAAATTTGGTAAAAATGAAAAACAAAATAAATTGACTCTTGGATATAATGGTAGTGCATCGCTGATGCAATCCTCTTACCGTTTCATAACTCCTACTAACAACTTCACACCAAATAGTTTTAGTGTTCCTGTCAACTCATTAGATACGGTTTTAAATGATTATTTAAATCAAAATGGCTTTGCATTTCGTGAAAGTTCTAATGCAACTTATAAAGCCAAGCTACAAGATTTAACAAACGCTGGATATACTAATGTACTTTTTAAAGTTTCTGATAAATGGGAACTAAATGGTGGCCTTAGAGGTGAATATACAGCCAGAGAAACTAAATACAGATTGCAAGGATCTTTTCAAGATCCCTTTCAAAGAGTCACTAAAAATAAATTGTATTTACTTCCTTCCCTAAACTTAAAATATGCAGTCACTGAAAAAGCTAATTTACGTTTAGCAACTAGTCAATCCTACACTAGGCCAGTCATAATGGAGGCATATCCTATTGAATACGTTAATGCTGACGGAACTTCTACGAGAGGAAATCCATTTTTAGTGAATAGCGAAAATATAAACTTTGATGCAAAATACGAATTATTTCCTACTTCTAAGGAAATAGTATCAATTGGTATCTTTGGAAAAAACATTAAAAATCCAGTTGAAAGAACTTTCATTGCTAATGCAGCAAACTCAACTATAACAACGTACTTGAACTCAGAAAGAGCAAATCTTTACGGTATAGAATTAGAATTTTTATTGGATGGAAAAAGGCTAAATGACGATCTAAAAGACTTTTCATTAGGTTTTAACACCTCATTAATGGATACACAAGTTACTGTTAGTCCAGTTACAATTAATACTGATGGAAGTGTAGTGAGTTCAATTGAGACACATAAATCTCGTGACTTACAAGGGGCATCAAAATGGTTAATAAATTCCGATCTAAAATATCAATTTTCAGTAGACGAAAAGTGGGAAAATACATTGTCGCTAGTATATTCAGTTTTTGGAAGAAGAATTTATGCAGTAGGAACGGGAGGCTTAGACCACATTTATGAATTACCTGTTCAGCAATTAGATTTTGTTTGGGGAAGTAAATTAAATGATCACATTGATTTGAAATTTATTGCCAATAACTTATTGGACCCAAATATAAAATTTGAACAAGGAAAAGATGGAACTTCATTGATTACCGAAAACTCAAATTTAATTTCGAATTTTAAAAAAGGAACTGGTTTTTCAATGAATTTGAGCTATACTTTTTAATTTTAAAAATTAAGTTTAATATTGATCAATATTAACAAAACCGGTTTACGCCGGTTTTGTTATTTAAAAGAAATAATATAGAATTCATATTTCGAGTACTACGGTAAATAAAAAAAGCAATTAAAATAATTCTTTACAATTAATTAACTTTTTAGCATACAATTAATAACTCTAGTATAACAGTAGCATAACTTCAATTTAGAAGGCTAAATATACATTTGTAAAATAATATTAAACACACAAACTAATGAAAAAATTACTTTTAGGTTTAGCAATTCTAGGTTCAACTTTTACAGCATGTACTAGTAGTGACGACAACACAACAGTAACTGCCGTTACTGGAGAAATAACAGGAACACTAACTGCAAACAAGACTTTTCCAACAGGAGCTTATACTCTTAAGGGAATTGTAAAAATAGGTAGTGGTACCATCGTTACCTTTGAGGCTGGTTCAACAATTACGGCTGATAAAACTTCAGGAGACAATGCATTAGTTGTTTTAAATGGTGGAAAGCTTATTGTAAATGGAACAGCAAGCCAACCGGTTGTATTCACTGAAAAATCAGGGGTTCCAGGTTCGTGGGGTGGAATAATCATTTATGGTGATGCGCCAATAAAAGCTATTGGAGGCGTTACAACATCTACTTCAGAGGATGGTAATGCTTTATCTTATGGTGGCACTAATACTGAGCACAATGGTGGCTCCTTGAAATATGTGCGAGTAGAATACGCAGGAGCAAAACTTGCGGACGGAACTAAGGAAAATAATGGTTTTACATTTTACTCCGTTGGATCAGGTACAACTTTAGATCACTTAGTATCTTACAAGGGTGCTGATGATGGTTTTGAATTTTTTGGAGGAACTGTAAGTATGACTAATGCAATTTCGTATGGTAATTATGATGATGCTTTTGACTGGCAAGATGGATGGCAGGGGAAAAATAATAGTAACTGGTATGCGTATCAAACTGGAAAAGGAAATTTTGGGATGGAAGTTGAATGTTCCAATAATAACAATTCCTTTTATCCAAAAATCACAAACATTACTTTAAAAAGAGAGGCTGGTTGTACCCCTGAAGTCGCTGGAGATGTTCAAGTAGATGCTTTTCAATTTAAAAGAGAAGGGAATGGCGAATTCAGCAATATTGTAATCGAAGGATATGGAGATTATACTGAAGGTGCAACTGTTTATAAAGGAGCAGCGGTAAAGATACAAGATGCAACAACAAATACTAATCAAGTTGCGGGTGGAAAATTACTTTTAAATTTAGTAAAAATCTCCACCACTTCTCAAATTGTACCTGTAGGTGCAACAGCTGGAATAATTGTAAATTTCCCAAATGCTAATTTTACAATAAGCACCACTGCAACTGGAGCTGCATTGACAAGCGGAGCTTGGGCAAATGTTAGCGGGGCAAATCTTATAAAATAATTTGTGATCATAATTTTTAAAAATGCCTTTCAAATTTGAAAGGCATTTTGTTTTTTAAATGAGATTTATTTCGTAGATTTACTTTCAAAAGAATTTCTAATGACAAAAAATTACTTTTACATTTTCACTTTATTGGTGTTTTTATTTTCTTTGAGCGCTTCTGCTCAAGATATTAAGACACACTCAAAAACACAAGAAGCCACTGTAATTGAGGGTCTAGATATGTACCCCAATCCTGTGAGCAATGGTAAAGTCTATATTTCTACTAAAAATGATTTTGATAAAGAAATAATAATTTTTGATGTTTTAGGTAAAAAAGTTCTTCAAACTGTTATCAATTCCCGTGAACTCAATGTTTCTGCTTTATCGTCAGGGGTTTACATTATAAAAATCAATGAAAAAGAAGCATCTGCAACTCGGAAATTAATTATACGATAATACTCCTTAATAATAAATTAAAGTCTTTTTAATAAAGAGACTTTTTTTATGCCTTGTACAAAGACTTCGCTGCTTATACTTTACTTTATAAGCCGTTCTACATTAGTTAGAATTTAAAAATTTAATTACTTTTGCTAAAAAGAATCCTTGATTACAACCTCAGATATATTTAGCGTTTCAAGTCAAAAACAATTTGAGAAAATTGCTTTGAAAATATTTCGTTTTCAGTTTGAAAATAATCTCGTTTACCGAGAATTTTGCGACTTCTTAAAAACCGATCCCCAAAAGGTTAAAACATTACAACAGATACCTTTTTTACCTATTCAATTTTTTAAAAGCCACGACGTAGTTTCAAATAATAACGATATTCAAGAAGTTTTTAGCAGCAGCGGTACAACTGGAATAATTACTAGCAAACATTTAGTTACTGACGTTTCGTTATATGAAGAAAGTTACCGTCACGGTTTTTCTCAGTTTTATGGCAACATTGAAGATTATGTAGTTTTAGCATTACTCCCTTCTTATTTAGAGCGAGAAGGTTCATCTTTAATTTACATGGTTAAAGATTTAATCTCCTTGTCAAATCATAACGATAGCGGATTTTATTTACACAATCATGATGCTCTTATCTCAAAACTTATTGAGTTAGATGATGCGGGACAAAATGTTATCTTGATTGGCGTTACTTTTGCTTTATTAGATCTAATCGAAAAACATCAGTTTCAGTTAAAACATACTATTATCATGGAAACAGGTGGTATGAAAGGAAAACGAAAGGAAATGATTCGAGAGGAATTACATGAACAACTGTGCGAAGGTTTTGGAGTTGCAGCAATTCATTCTGAATATGGAATGACGGAATTACTCTCACAAGCCTATTCTCTTGGCGAAGGTATCTTTGAATGTCCATCATGGATTCAAATTCTTGTTCGTGACACAGAAGACGCCTTAAGTTACATTCCTGATGGAAAAACAGGGGGAATTAATGTTATTGACTTAGCTAACATTAATTCATGTTCTTTTATTGCGACGCAAGATTTAGGCAAAAAATATCCCAACAATTCTTTCGAAGTATTGGGACGTTTTGATAATTCTGATATTCGCGGTTGTAATTTGATGGTGATGTAAAGGTTAATTATTGATTTATTTAATCGGTTAACCGATAATTTAAATAAACAGTTAAACCACTCTAACCACAAAATAATTTTTCTTACCACTTTGCAATAGCACGAACTGATTGTTAATTAAATCCTTTATAGTAAGAACAAAACCTTCGGCAATTTTTTCTCTGTTAACTGATATAGAATTGGCTGTCAAAGCGCGTCTTGCTTCACCATTAGACTTAAAAAATCCTGTTTTCTCATTTAGAACTGTAATTATATCAATTCCTAATTCTATTTCAACTTTACTTATTTCAGCTTGAGGAACACCTTCAAAAACATCTAAAAAAGTGGCTTCATCTAATTGTTTTAAATCAGCAGCGGTAGAGTTTCCAAACAAAATAGCAGAGGCTTTTATGGCATTTTCTAAATCAGATATGGAGTGAACCATTGTTGTTATCTCCTCTGCTAAACGTTTTTGCATTAAGCGTAAATGTGGAGTTTCTCTATGATTTTCTGTTAAAACTTCAATTTCATCTTTCGTTAAAAAAGTAAAAATTTTAATATATTTTTCAGCATCAAGATCTGAAGTGTTTAACCAATATTGATAAAATTTATAAGGAGAAGTTCTCGCTGCATCTAGCCAAATATTTCCTCCCTCAGATTTGCCAAATTTTGTTCCATCAGCTTTTGTAATTAAAGGACAAGTCAAGGCGTAAGCCTTCCCCCCAGCAATTCTACGAACTAGTTCTGTACCTGTAGTTATATTTCCCCACTGATCACTTCCTCCCATTTGAAGCGTACAGCTTTTATTATTGTATAAATGTAAAAAGTCATAACCCTGAACTAATTGATAAGTAAACTCCGTAAATGACATTCCTTCAGCAGCTTCAGATGATAAACGTTTTTTTACAGAATCCTTAGACATCATATAGTTTACTGTGATATGCTTACCAATATCCCGAATAAAATCTAGAAAAGAAAAGTTCTTCATCCAATCATAATTATTCACCAATTCCGCAGCATTTGCCCCCTTAGAAGTAAAATCTAAAAAACGAGCTAATTGTCCTTTTATAGCTTCCTGATTGTGGCGTAAAGTACTTTCGTCTAATAAATTTCTTTCATTTGATTTTCCTGAAGGATCACCTATCATTCCAGTCGCACCGCCAACTAATGCTAAAGGCTTGTGTCCAGATAACTGAAAATGTTTAAGCATCATAACTCCTACTAAGTGTCCTATATGTAACGAATCAGCAGTTGGATCAATTCCCACATAAGCAACACGCATTTGCTCCATTAAATGTTCTTCTGTGCCTGGCATTACATCGTGTAGCATTCCTCTCCAAGTAACTTCTTCAATAAAATTTTTCATCTTTTTTATTCAATTTGTGCAAAGATAGTAATTCAAGCGTAATGAAAGTATCAATTTTAACTGCACAGCTATTATGAATTATAATAACTAGAACCCGTTAGGTGTAATTATTCAAAACGTCAGTTCGGGTATTTTTTGTGGAGTAAAACGTAGCAAAAAATATATCGAGAACCGTTTTTAAGGAAATTTTTCTTGTTCTCGATACATTTTTCTATCGAAAAATACTCGAACTGACGAAAAATCATCTTCAAAAACTAATTATACCCAACGGGTTAATTGATAGCATTAATTGACAAACAGTAGCAGAATTGCATTTCTAAAATGAGATGGATTTCATTACATTTACAAAATGATTTTAATAACCGGAGGAACAGGTTTAGTTGGCGCTCATTTACTACTACATTTGATTAAAAATGGAGAGCAAGTTCGCGCTATTTATCGAAAACCTGAAAGTATTGAAAAAACAAAATCTCTATTTGATCTTTATAAAAAAAGAGGATTATTTGATTTAATTAATTGGTATCCCGCTGATATTAATAATATTCCTGCGCTTGAAAAAGCCTTTGAAGGAATAGATTATGTTTATCATTGTGCAGCTGTAATTTCATTAGATCCAAAAGATGAAAATTTATTGCGAAAAACAAATATTGAGGGCACGGCTAATATTGTTAATTTTTGTATTGCCTTTAATATTAAAAAATTATGTTTTATTAGTTCCATAGCTACTCTTGGCGATTTATTACCTCATGAAAAATTTATTACCGAAGAAACGGAATGGAATCCAGAAAATTATCACAGCGATTACGCGATATCTAAGTACGGTGCAGAAATGGAAATTTGGAGAGGACAGCAAGAAGGATTAAGCACTCTTATAATTAATCCTGGAGTGATTCTTGGACCTGGCTTTAGAGAGCAAGGAAGTGGATTACTTTTCCAAAAAGTTGAAGAAGGTTTAACTTTCTATACTTTGGGAACAACAGGATTTATTTCTGTTATTGATGTTGTTAAACTTACTATTGATTTGATGAAAAGCGATATATCAAATCAACGATTTACGTTAGTAAGTGAAAACATATCTTTTAAAGAAATATTATTTACCATTGCTGATGCCTTAAAAGTAAAACGACCAAAAACAGAAGCAAGCAAATTGCTCATGGAGCTAATCTGGCGTATTGACTATTTACTTTCGGCTTTATTTGGTAAAAAAAGACAATTTACAAAAGCTACCGCAAGAGCCTCCTACTCTCAAAGCTTGTATTCTAATCAAAAAGTTAAAGATACTTTACCAAATCAATTTACAAATATTAGATTATATATCAAAGAAATAGCGCGTTTAAAAAATTAAAACCTTACTGTAAAGGTTCTTTTCTCAGTGAAGTTTTGCTTACTGCTTCCTTGTTAATAAATTTCTTTTTTCGCTTTAAAATTGTGTCTTCCTCGGTTAACAATAGTCTTTTATTCTTGGTCTTTTTAATATTTAATGACTTTTTACTTTCAACTTTTATTAAAGAATCTGAAGTTGCTTTTTGAGTGCTAATACGCTTTGTTACTTGGGTAAACATCTTTTTATATTCCTCACTATCGGTAGAATAATAAACATTACTTTTTGCAAATTGAAGACTGTCTACTTTATACTTTTTATAGACATAATCTCTCGCGTTTATCTTAAAACTATCAATAGATGCTGGACTTTGATATTTAATAGCTTGAAGAATAGACAAATCATACATTATATTTATCATTACATCCTTCTCTATTAAGCGCGCAGGTTTTTTATCATCTTTACAACTTGAAAAGAAAACAAGAATCGCTATAAAAAGTATCACTTTATTCATTTCTTTTCTTTTATCTATCAAATAATAATCGTTTTCCTGCTCGAATATCTTTCACTTTGAAAGGGGTGTAAACCAGTTGTCCATTTACAAAAGTATGCGTTATCCTGGACTTAAAAGTATATCCTTCAAAGGGAGACCAACCACATTTAGCCAAAATATTTTCTTTTTTAACACTCCAAGGTAAACCAGGGTTTACAATCACTAAATCAGCATAATAACCTTCTTTGATAAAACCACGTTTCTCAATTTTAAAAATTTTTGCTGGATTATGGCACATTTTTTCTACAATTTTCTCAATACTTATTTTTCCCTGATGAAAAGCTTCAAACATTGCAACAACTGCATGTTGCACTAACGGACCTCCAGATGGTGCTTTTAAATAAGATTGGTTTTTTTCTTCGATAGTGTGCGGGGCATGATCTGTGGCAATAACATCAATTCTATCATCAAGCAAGGCTTCCCACAATGCTTTTCTATCATTGACAGATTTTATTGCTGGATTCCATTTAATTAAATTGCCTTTAATTTTATAATCTTCATCAGAAAACCATAAATGATGAATACAGACTTCGGCAGTTATTAATTTATCTTCCAACGGAATTTTATTTGTAAAAAACTCCAGTTCTTTTGCTGTTGATAAATGAAAAACATGCAACCTTGCTCCTGTTTTTTTAGCAAGTTTAACTATTCTTTCCGTAGATTTATAACATGCTTCAACAGATCTAATTTTTGGATGACATTCCACTGGAATATCTTCTCCGTACTGCAATTTAAATTTTTCTAAATTTGTTTTCACAATCTCATCATCTTCACTATGAACCGCAATTAGCAGCTTTGTAGATGAAAATATTTTTTCTAAAGATGCAGAACTATCTACTAACATGTCGCCTGTAGAAGAGCCTAAAAATAATTTTAACCCGGCAACATTTCTTGGATTCGTTTTTAAAATTTCTTCTAAGTTTTCATTCGTTCCACCCATCATAAATGAGTAATTAGCATATGAATTTTGCGCAGCTAATTCATATTTTTTCTCTAATATTTCCTGAGTGATGGCATTGGGAACTGTATTTGGTTGTTCAATATAAGAAGTTATTCCGCCTGCAACCGCAGCTCTAGATTCAGATTCTATATCGCCCTTGTGCGTCAAACCTGGTTCTCTAAAATGAACTTGATCATCAATAGCTCCAGGCATAAGATAATTTCCTTCAGCATCGATAATTTTACAATCGGGAGATTTAGCACTGATGTTTTCTGAAATTTCAACAATTAAATCATTCTCAATTAATACATCGCCCTCAAAAATCAACCCTTCATTTACTATTTTGGCATTCTTAATTAAAACCCTATTCATCGTTTCTCTTTCTTATAATGTGTTAAATAATTTCTTTAACCTAAGCGCAATAACACCTAAAACAGCTTCAACAATAATTGAATTACTCATTTTAGACTGTCCTTTCGTTCTATCTGTAAAAATAATGGGGACCTCAACAATTTGAAATTTTTTACAGTAAGTCCGGTATTTCATTTCAATTTGAAACGCGTAGCCCACAAATTTAATTTTATCTAAATTAATTTCTTCTAAAACATTTCTTTTGTAGCACACAAAACCCGCTGTGGCATCATGAATTTTCATTCCAGTTATCAATCTAACATAAACAGATGCAAAATAAGACATCAAAACTCGGCTCAATGGCCAATTTACAACATTTACACCAGTAACATATCTTGATCCTATTGACAAATCAGCATCCCCTAAATGGCAAGCATGATATAATTTTTCTAAATCTTTTGGATTATGAGAGAAATCAGCATCCATTTCAAAAATATACTTATAATCTCGCTTTAAAGACCACTTAAATCCGTGAACATAAGCAGTTCCCAATCCCGATTTTTTCTCCCTTTTTTCTAAAAACAATCTATCTTTAAATTCAGCTTGAAGTAGAACAACCTTATCAGCAGTTCGATCCGGCGAATTATCATCAATAATTAAAACATTAAAAGGGATATGTTGTGATAGCACTGATCGAATAATACTTTCAATATTTTCAATTTCGTTATACGTCGGAATTATAACAATACAATCATTCATATTTTAAGTAATTTCACGGCAAAAGTAAACTTTTTATGGCATTACATCCTTAATAAAATTATAATAAAGAGAATGATATAAAAATTACTAATTTTGCGCAATTATGATCGAAAATATACTTCAACCAAGAATAACAGAAAGTAAAGATTGGGCAACTGTACTCTTTGTTTTATCGTTTGCAATAATTGCAATAACCAGATCGGTTTTTGCAAATCGATTTAGTGATTTTGCGAATTTGATTTATTCTAATAAATATATAAAGATTTATAAAGACAGCACGAATTTAAAAAGTGTATTTACAATTTCTTTATTTTTAGTTCAGTCAATCTCACTTGCCTTCTTAATCCAAATAACGTTGAGTTATTTTGGCTTTGCCACAAAAACAGATTGGCTCGTTTACATACAAATATTTACGTTTTTAGTTTTTTTCATATTATCTAAATTTTTAATTGAAAAAATTATTGCAACTTCCTTTAATATTGAAGAATTTGTGGAGCAATTCAATCTTCAAAAAGTAACGTATAGAACCTATATAGGATTATTCATCCTTCCAGTTAACATAATTTTGTTTTATTACGACTCATTTTCAAGAAATATTCCTTTAATTATAATAGGTATAATACTGATAGCTAATGTTTTAACTTATTTTATTTCAATTAAAAATTATCAAAAATTAATATTCAGTAAGTTGTTTTACTTTATTTTATATCTTTGCGCTCTCGAAATAGCACCCTATTATTTTATGTATTATTGGTTTACTAAAGGGAATGCTTAGAAAAAGTGAAAATATGAAAGTGAAAACAATTTTGGTCTCACAACCTGAACCTAAGGTAGAAAATTCACCTTACTTTGAACTTCAACAAAAGCATAAAGTAAAGATTGATTTTAGACCTTTTATTCATGTGGAAGGAGTAAATGCAAAAGAGATTCGACTTCAAAAAGTGGATCTTAATAATTACTCAGCAATTATTTTAACTAGTAAAAATTCTGTCGATCATTTTTTTAGAGTAGCAGAGGAAATGCGCTTTAAAGTTCCTGAAGGATTAAAATATTTCTGTCAATCTGAGGCGATTGCTTTTTATTTACAAAAGTATGTTGTTTATAGAAAACGTAAAATTTATGTTGGTCCAAAAGATTTTGCAGACTTATCTCCACTGATAAAAAAATACAAGGACGAAAAATTTTTATTACCAGCCTCAGACCAATTAAATGCTGATGCTCAAATAACGCTAAATGCATTAAAAGTAGATTGGACACCAGCAGTTTTTTACAAAACAGTGATGAGTGATTTATCTGATCTTGCTGATGTTTATTATGATATTTTAGCATTCTTTAGTCCCACTGGAATTAAATCATTATTTATGAACTTTCCAGATTTTAAACAAAACGAAACACGAATTGCTGTTTTTGGAAGTACCACTCAAAAAGAAGCTTTAGATCACGGATTGAGAGTAGACATTCTTGCACCAACGCCTGCAACACCATCTATGACAATGGCTTTGGAAAAATACATAAGCGAAGCTAATAAAGGAAAATAAGGAAAATATTAAAGATATAAAAAAATCCATTCACTTGCTGAATGGATTTTTTTTGTATTTTAACTAAAGATAAATATTTCACATTATCATTTTTTGCTTATTTTAGATTTCAAAATGAAATTAAAATACAATTTTTAGTTTAAAGTAATACTATATGAAAAGTAATTCCTTCACTGTCGAAATAGACGGCATCGATAAAGAAATTCTGCGCGATTTAATGTCAGATGCCCGTAAACCCATTCTTCAAATTGCAAACAAAATAGGAATTTCAGGAGCAGCAATTCATCAACGTTTAAGAAAACTAGAACAATCTGGTGTAATTTCAGGTTCTAAGTTTACTGTAAATAATAAAATTCTAGGTTACAATACTATGGCTTTTGTTGGGATTTACCTCGACAAAGCAGCGCGAAATCCTGAAACAGTGAGAGAATTAAAAAAAATCCCCGAAGTGTTAGAATGTCATTACACTACAGGAAACTGGTCGATATTGATAAAAATTATTTGCAAAGATAATGAACACTTAATGCAGTTGCTCAACACTAAAATTCAAGCAATAGAGGGTGTTTCCAGAACTGAGACTTTCATTTCCTTAGATCAACAAATTGACAGACAAATTCAGCTTTAACTTTTAACTATTTAAAGCTAAAAAAAGCCGACTCATTTTAAAAATGAGCCAGCCTTTATATTTTAAAAAAAATTTCTAATTAGATAGTTGTCTTTGAATTAGTCTCTCCTACCACCCATGTAAATAGAAACATAATACAATAGCGTAGCGATTGAACCTAAAGCAGCGACTACATACGTTCTAGCAGCCCATTTCAATGAATCCTTAGCTCCCGCTTGTTCTTGTTGCGTAAGCATTCTTTTATTTTCTAACCATGCTAATGCGCGATTACTTGCATCATATTCTACGGGTAATGTTACAATTGAAAATAAAGTAGTTGCTGCAAAAATAATAATTCCCACTAATAACAATTGAGGAAAAGTATTTAATAACAAAATCCCCCCAAGTAATATCCATTGCATATAACTTGATGCTACATTCACAATGGGAACTAATTTAGAGCGCATAGTTAACCATTGATACCCAACTGCGTGTTGAACTGCGTGCCCACATTCATGAGCCGCCACTGCTGCTGCTGCTGCATTTCTTTGATTATAAACTGCTTCACTTAAATTTACTGTTTTATCCATTGGATTGTAGTGATCTGTTAATCTTCCTGGAGTTGAGATCACTCTTACATCGCGAATGCCGTTATCTGCGAGCATTTTTTCGGCAATTTCAGCACCTGACATTCCATTTTGTAATTGTAATTTAGAATAATGTTCAAATTTACTTTTTAGTCTTGAACTAACTAGCCAGCTGAACAACATGATTGCTCCAGCTAGAATTAAATATCCCATTCCCATAGTTTTTTCTTTTATTTTTTGAGTTAAAAGCTAATCAGCAAATTACGACCCAAAAATCAACAATGCCAAATTGACACTAGTTAAATATTTGCAAATAAAAAAAACCCAAACTTCAGTAATAGAAATTTGGGTTGATATTATTAAAATTTCATATACTATCCCACTAAATTGATAATCTTTCCTGGAACAATAATCACTTTATTTAGTGTTTTACCTTCTAATTGTTTAATCGTTCTATCGTCCTTCATTACAATTTCCTCAATTTGTTCCTTAGTCAAGTCTAATGGTAATTTTATAGTAAATCTCATTTTTCCATTAAATGAAACTGGATATTCTTTCTCACTTTCTACTAAATGCGCTGGTTCAAAAACTGGAAAAGTCACCGTCGAGATTGAACCTTTATTTCCTAGCAACGACCATAATTCCTCAGCAATATGCGGTGCATAAGGCGAAATCACAATCGCTAATGGTTCAAGAATAGCTCTAGAATGACAATTTTGTGTAGATAATTCATTCACGCAAATCATGAACTGCGACACCGAAGTGTTAAAAGAGAAATTCTCAATATCTTCCGCTACTTTCTTAATGGTTTTGTGTAGTGATTTTAAATTTTCTTTTATTGGTGTTTCATCAGTGACTATTAAACCATTTTCATCAAAATACAAACGACATAATTTTTTCAAAAAACCAAAAACTCCTGAAATTCCTGCCGTATTCCATGGTTTAGCTTGTTCTAATGGTCCTAAGAACATTTCATACAACCGCAGTGTATCCGCTCCATATTCATTACAAATATCATCTGGAGTAACTACATTGTATTTTGATTTTGACATTTTCTCGATTTCGCGACCTACTATATATTTTCCGTTTTCTTCTGTTATGAACTCCGCATCTCTATAATCATCTCTCCAATTTTTGAAAGCTTCAATATCTAATTCATCAGATGAATTAACCATAGAAACATCAGCATGAATTGGTTGAACATTTCGACCATCAATTTTAGTTTTAGAAACAAAAATATTAGTTCCCTCTAAACGATAAACAAACGCACTCATCCCTAAAATCATTCCCTGATTAATCAGTTTTTTAAATGGCTCTTCCGTTGGTGCGAAGCCTTTATCTTTTAGGAATTTGTTCCAAAAACGAGAGTACAATAAATGTCCCGTTGCATGCTCGTTTCCACCAATATATAAATCCACATTTTCCCAATACGCCAGCGCTTCTTTGCTAGCAAATTCGTTTTCATTATGCGCATCCATATAACGCATCCAATACCATGAACTTCCCGCCCAACCTGGCATCGTGTTCAATTCTAAAGGAAAGATTTCAAAATTGTCCACTAAATCAGTACTAACAACTTTATTATTTTTGGTATTCCAAGCCCAAATTGTTGCGTTTCCTAAAGGCGGTAAACCGTCTTCAGTTGGTAAATAGTTGGCTACTTCTGGTAATTGTATTGGTAAGTATTCTGGAGCAATCATTTGTGGTAAACCATTCACGTAATACACGGGAAAAGGTTCACCCCAATATCTTTGACGAGAAAAAACAGCATCACGCAAACGGTAATTGATTTTTCCTTTTCCTTGGTTGATTTCTTCTAAGGCTGCAATTACTTTTTGAGTTGCCGCTTTGTAATCTAATCCATTTAAAAAATCAGAATCTACTAACTTGAAACCTTCTTTCGAACCATAAGCCGCTTCCGAAATATCTTGGTCAAAAATATTTTTTATTTCAGGCATTCCTCCCGAAGTTTCGGGATTGCCTTTAAAGAAATTAGCAAAAGCATAATCTCTTTCGTCGCCACAAGGAACAGCCATGACAGCTCCCGTTCCATAGCCAGCTAAAACATAGTCTCCAATCCAAACTGGAACTGGTTCTTTAGTAAAAGGATGCTCCGCAAAAGCACCTGTAAAAACTCCTGATATTGTTTTCACATCGGCCATGCGCTCTCTTTCAGAACGCTTAGATGATGCTAAAATATATTCGTTTACTTTATCTAAACAATCCGGTGTTGTAATTTCTAATACCAAAGGATGCTCAGGAGCTAATGTCATAAAAGTAACTCCAAATATAGTATCAGGACGAGTTGTAAAAACACTAATTTCCTTTGTGACCTCAGCGACATTAGTTATATTTTCAAGTTCTACAGTAATCGTGTCTAAAACACCCGCCAAGTTTCTTAAAATTTCTTCATCTTTAAAACGAATAACTTTAAAACCTTTACTGGTGAGGATTTCTGTTTTATCTTGAATACTTAGATTAGTAGAATCTTGGCCTTCACCATCAACTTCAATCACTAACTTTTTTGAAAGACAAACAAAATCAACAATGTAATCTGCAATTAAATGTTTCTGTAAAAATTTATAATCAATAGCTTTAGAATGCAAACTTGACCATAAAATTTGCTCTGTCTTTGTTAAATTACCTTCAACTTGCGTTTCTGTTTCTTTTACTAAACTATTACTATTTTGACTTGCTGTAATCGTTTTGACCGAATCAATAGCTACTTTTGAAGAATTATTTGGTAGAACTCGGAACGAAACCATCGCTCCAACTGATTTTCCAATCCAGTTTCTTTGACTTTCTTTAATACTTTCGCTCCAATCAATATCGTTCAAACCCTGCAGTAATCGCTCAGCATACGCTGAAATTCTCATACTCCATTGCGTCATTTTTTTTCTAACAACGGTAAAACCACCGCGCTCTGAAACACCATTTACAATTTCATCATTAGCCAAAACGGTACCTAAACCAGGACACCAGTTTACTTCTGTTTCCGCTAAATAGGTTAATCGATAGTGTAAAAGAATTTTTTCTTGCTGTATTTTTGCGAAAGCGTTCCATTCGTTTGACGAAAAAACCTCGATATTATCATCACAAACTGCGTTGACATTTGTATTGCCATCAATTTCAAAAAGTGCTTTTAAAGTCGAAATATCTTCTGCTCGATCAGTGGTTTTGTTGTACCAAGAATTAAATAATTGGATGAAAATCCATTGAGTATGTTTGTAATAATCCGGATTTGAGGTACGCACTTCCCGACTCCAATCAAATGAAAATCCAATTTTATCTAATTGCTTTCTGTATCCTGCAATTTTATTGCCTTCTTTATCAATCCCACCATCAATGTTAACAGAAGTAGTCTCTTCGGGACGCTGACCAGTTTGAATGGCATATTGTTCAGCAGGTAATCCAAAACTGTCATAACCCATAGGATGGAGCACATTGAAACCTTGATGCCTTTTATAACGAGAATATACATCTGAAGCGATGTAACCTAGCGGATGTCCTACATGCAGCCCAGCTCCAGATGGATATGGAAACATGTCAAGCACATAATACTTTGGTTTTTGAGAATTATTTTCGGCTTTAAAAGTTTCATTTTCTAACCAATACTTTTGCCACTTGGCCTCAATTTCGTTCGGATTATATTTCATTCTCTATTTTATTGTTATTAGTGGAGTCATGCAAGGGCACGCTCAAGCCATCTCGTAAATTATTGTGAACCAATTAGCGATTTGAACCGCAAAAGGTTTGCAAAATTATGGTCGCAAAATTACGTTTATTGTACGAAAGTTAAAACTTTGGACGTTATTAACTTCAAATAAAGAAATTCTTTATTATTTTTACCCGATAATTTCAATAAACTATGAGTTCTTCCTTTGACAATTTTCAAAAACGTCGTCTTATTTCTTCTTACTTTTCAGTAGTGCTAAGTGTATTCTTGGTTTTATTTCTACTGGGATTTCTAGGTCTTTTTATAATTAATTCTAAAAAATTAGCGAACGATTTTAGAGAAAATATTGCCATGACCGTTTTTTTTAAAAATGAAGCTAATGATAGCATATTAAAAGGTTTTGGCACAGAATTAAAAGCGAGTCGTTTTGTGAAATCTTACGATTTTGTTGCAAAAGACGCTGCAGCGAAGCAGCACACCGATATTATAGGAGAAGATTTCATGACTTTTCTTGGTGAAAATCCATTACAAAACTCCTATGATATTCACTTAAAAGCTGATTACGTTGTAAAAGATAGCATTGTAAAAATAGAAGCAGGTCTTCGAAAAAACGCAATGATTTCTGATATTGTTTATGATAAACAATTAGTTAATTTAGTAAATGACAACATTAAAAAAGTAAGCAGTTGGATTCTAATAATCAGTAGTTTTCTAGCCATTATTGCCGTTTTATTAATTAATAGTTCTTTGCGTTTATCCATTCATTCAAACCGATTTATTATAAAAACGATGCAGATGGTTGGTGCCACAAAATCATTTATTAGAAAACCTTTCGTCACTAGAAGTATCAAATTAGGAATGCTTGGTGCATTGTTAGCAATCCTCGCACTAATTGGAGTTTTAATTTATGTTGAAAATAGTTTTCCGAATTTAGGAATATTAAATGACAAAGCTTTAATTGGAATTGTCCTTGCAGGAGTTTTTGGATTTGGAGTACTGATCACTTGGTTAAGCACCTACTTTGCGACACAGAGATTCTTAAATTTACGAACAGATGATTTATATTGATTTTAAATCAATAGTTTTTAGATTCTAGATATAATAATAAAGCATTCTAATTCAGTATAAATGAAAAATAACGAACAGAAAGAAGAATTCCTTTTTGACAAGATAAATTATAAAATTCTATTAATAGGAATTGCAGTAATAACGCTAGGATTTATATTAATGGCAGGCGGTGGTAGCGATGATCCTACTGTTTTTAACGAAGAAATCTTTAATTTTAGAAGAATTAGATTAGCGCCAACAACAGTTTTAATTGGTTTTGGGATTACAATTTATGCTATTCTCAAAAATCCAAAAAAGGCTTAAATGAACACATTGCAGGCTTTTTTAATTGCCATCATCGAAGGATTGACAGAATTTCTTCCTGTTTCTTCAACTGCTCATATGGTATTTGTTAGTTCTTACTTTGGAATACAAGAAGACGATTTTGTAAAACTATTTCAGGTTTCAATTCAATTCGGAGCTATTTTAGCGGTAGTAGCTTTGTATTGGAAAAAGTTTTTTGATTTCTCCAAATTCGATTTTTATATCAAACTTGTTTTTGCTGTAATACCAGCTTTAGTGCTAGGAAAATTATTTGATGACAAAATTGAAGCCATATTAGGAGATCCCATTCCCATTGCAATTGTATTAATTATAGGCGGAATAATTCTGCTATTTATTGACAATCGTTTCCAAAATCCTACTGTAATAAAAGAGGAAGATATTACAATAAAACAAGCTGTAATAATTGGTTTTTGGCAATGTCTGGCTATGATGCCGGGAACAAGTAGATCCGCCGCTTCTATTATTGGTGGAATGCAACAAGGGCTAACGCGTCATGTTGCAGCTGAATTTTCGTTTTTTCTTGCTGTACCTACAATGATGGCGGTAACTTGCTATTCGGTTTTCTTGAAAACTTATGAGTCTTCCCAAATGAAAGGCTACGAGTTAATTTTAAAATCAAATGAAAACATTCAGCTTTTTATAATTGGTAATGTCGTGGCTTTTATAGTAGCCGTTTTAGCCATCAAATTTTTTATTGAAATAATTAAAAAATATGGTTTCAAACCGTGGGGTTATTATCGTATCGTCGTTGGCGTTTTTCTTTTAATTTACTTTTCATACTTTAAATAAAATCTTTTGAATACAGTTGAAGATTACCTTAACGGCCAAATTTTGCTTATTGACAAACCTTTGAACTGGACTTCATTTCAGGCAGTAAATAAATTAAAGTATGCGCTTATTAATAAACTTGGACTCCCTAAAAAATTTAAAATAGGTCATGCTGGAACTCTCGATCCATTAGCAACTGGATTACTATTAGTTTGTACCGGAAAGTTTACCAAAAGAATTACTGAACTTCAAGGTCAAGCCAAAGAATATACAGGAACTTTTCATATTGGTGCCACTACTCCATCCTACGATTTAGAAACCGACATTGATCAAACGTATCCTACTTCGCACATAGACGAGGCATTAATTTTCGAGACGATAAAACAATTTCTAGGCGAAATCGATCAAAAGCCACCTATTTATTCTGCAATAAAAAAAGATGGTGTTCGATTATATGAACATGCTAGAGCTGGCGAAACAGTTGAAATTGCTTTTAGAAAAACCACAATTAACGAATTTGAAATTACCCGAATTTCACTACCAGAAATAGATTTCAGAGTAGTTTGCAGTAAAGGAACTTACATTCGTTCATTAGCTTTTGATTTTGGAAAAGCAATGAATTCAGGCGCTCATCTAACGGCTTTACGTCGAACAAAGATTGGTAATTATGATGTCCTAGATGGAATTGACGTGACTGAATTTGAAAATAGTTTGCTAGGCAAAATTTAGTTTCATGAATCAATCCATAGCTCTTATTTTATTTTTGTTCTTGAGCTTATCTGCTTTATCGCAAAATAAAAAATCTAAATACTTTCAATTTGATATAACTGCAGCTATTAGAGGAAATCCTGATGCTGCTATTGTAAATCAGTATACTCAAAAAAAAGGTTCTTGGCTAATACCTGATGGTTTAGGAACAAAGATTGGTTATGGAATTCAATATAAAGAATGGATTGGATTGGGTATTCACACTGGAATTAATTGGGAATGGAAGGATCAATTAGTTGTTGCACCAGTTTTTGCTAATTTTAAGTTAAGTCCAAAAGTTGGAGAAGATACTAGAATAACGTTACAGTTAGGATATGGGAAAGCTCTAGCGATAGGTCGTGGCTCTTTGATGGGAGATTATAAAAAAGTGAGCTTAGGGATACAAACTATTGATGATATTATAATTTTTATAGAATTGAATCATTATTCCTTCCCGATTAACAATCAAAAAGATTCCGGAAATATTAGTTTAGGAATTTCACTATTGACTTTCTAAAAGCAAAAACACATGACAAATTCTTTAATCGAATTTGCGATGTGTTTTTTCTAAAAAAATTGAAGTAGTTTTTAATACATACTTTTCCTTTATTTCTGACCTAAGCCGCTTGTTAATAATTAGCAACATTTTTACCTCCAAAAAGTAAATATGAAACATAATCATAAACTTTTTCAAATAATCTTTTCATAATGATATTTTTTAAATTGTTATTAGAAATTTAAACAGTCATAAAAAAATTAGATCAAAAACGATAGACTTGATTGGCAATCACTAAGTTACAAAATATTTTTCAATACAGTTGTTAAATCTGTCTGAAATATTTTAATTTCGACGAACTACTTAAAATTCTGTTAATAGTCTAATTCCTTTATTAAATCTATAAGTTCTTTTTGCGTACTTAATCCTTTATCTTGTAAATACCACATTTGTAAATTAGTTTTTGCTGTTTCATCGATAAAACCAAATTCCTTTTTATAGTTTTGAATCAATTCTACTGCACCTTTTGGTCTTGGACCCCAATGACCCACTAACTCTCCTGTATTTTTATCAACGATAATTACTATAGGAATCGACTTAGAATTATTAGTTAAAAACATTTTCATCAAATCATCATTATCATCACGCAGAACAATTCTTAAATCTATTTTACCAGAATCGATAGCCATCTTGTTCACTATAGGAAGAATTTGGGCTGCATCACCGCACCAACCTTCGGTAATGACTAACCAAATGTACTCTCCTTTTAATGCTTTTAATTGAAGAATAATTTCATCTGATAATTTCATTGTTTTATCTAAACGATGCATGCGCGTTTCGTTCAGTGAACTGTAATGCGTCAAATCCTGTGATTGTTCATGTCCAGTAGATTTATTTTCGATTAATAAATCAGAAACTAGTTTTCTGTATTCTAAATAGGGATGACTATTGAATAATGCTTTAGCTATTGTAGTTTTCATAATATCAAGTTTATATTTACAAAGTTACCATATTAAACGGGTAAAATTGTGACAATTGTCACCTTAGAACATTCTAAAATTGTAATTTTAGAGCAAATTATAATTATGGATTTAAAAACAAAATCGATAGGTCTTACTCTTTCTGGCGGAGGATCAAAAGGTTTAGCTCACGCGGGTGCTATTAAATTCCTCGAAGAGCAAAATATTCGTCCTAATAGAATGGCTGGAACAAGTGCTGGATCCATTGTAGGAGCACTTTATGCTTGGGGTAAAACTCCGGAGGAAATACTTGCTTTTTTTAAATCCATTTATCTTTTTCATTGGAAACATCTAACTTTTAAAAAAGCAGGATTAATCGATTCCGAAGCCTTTAAACATTATTTTCAAGACATTTTTAAAGATGCTAAAATAGCAGAGCTTAAAATTCCAATTCAAATCACCGCCACTGACATGGTGCGGGGGAAACTCAAGGTCTTTGGTCCCGACACGAAGATTATAGATGCAATTTTAGCCTCTTCTGCTTTTCCCGGGATAATGTCACCTTATGAGATTGATGGGCAGTTGTATAGTGATGGCGGGATTTTAAATCATTTTCCGACGGATATATTGCAAGGGCATTGCGAAACTTTAATTGGAATATACGTGAGTCCCATTCAAAAAATTGAAGCTAAAGATTTAAATTCGATCAAAGCAGTTACAACAAGAGCATTTGATATTCTATCTGCAAATTCCAATATGCATAAGTTTAATAATTGTGATTGGGTTATCGAACCTAAAGATTTGTGTTTATTCAGAACTTTTGAAACTAATAAAACAAAAATGGATGCCGTTTTTAAAATTGGCTATCAAGCCGCAAAAGATTCCTTTGAAAAACTTAAATTATAAAATTTAAGTAACACTATTTTAAAAAATCAGAATATGTCTATATTTGCAACAATCAACACAACTCAAAATGAAATACAAAAGAATTCTTCTAAAATTAAGTGGTGAAGCCTTAATGGGCGATTTGCAATACGGAATTGATCCGAAAAGATTAGGTGAATATGCCGATGAAATCAAGCAAATACACAATAAAGGAATAGAAATCGCCATAGTGATAGGCGGTGGAAATATTTTTAGAGGAGTTGCGGGTGCAAGTGCAGGAATGGATAGAGTGCAAGGCGATTACATGGGAATGCTGGCCACAGTGATCAACGGAATGGCATTACAAGGCGCACTCGAAGAAAAAGGAATGAAAACCCGTTTACTAACGGCTCTAAAAATGGAATCTATAGCAGAACCTTATATCAAAAGAAGAGCAGATCGCCATCTTGAAAAAGGAAGAATTGTAATTTTTGGAGCGGGAACAGGAAATCCATATTTTACTACAGATACAGCTGCAGTTTTACGTGGTATTGAAATGAATGCAGACGTAATTCTCAAGGGAACTCGTGTTGATGGAATTTACGATTGTGACCCTGAGAAAAATGCGTCAGCGGTAAAATTTGATTTCATATCATTTGATGATGTACTTAAAAAAGGATTGAATGTAATGGACACGACAGCGTTTACATTAAGCCAAGAAAATAAATTACCAATAGTAGTTTTTGATATGAATATAGTAGGGAATTTATTAAAAATTTGCGAAGGAAAAAACATAGGAACAGTAGTAAATATTTAAGTTTCTAGATTGTTAAAGAGGATTAAAATAAGGAAAATATGACTGAAGAAATTGAATTTATATTAGATAGTACTGAAGAATCAATGACGGGTTCTATTGCGCATTTAGAAAAGGAATTTTTAAATATACGTGCTGGAAAAGCTTCACCAGCAATGTTAGGAAGTGTTTTTGTAGATTATTATGGATCAGCGACACCATTATCGCAAGTGTCAAAAATCAGTGTTCCTGATGCACGAACTATTACTTTACAGCCTTTTGAAAAAAATATGCTGCATGTAATTGAAAAAGCAATAATGATTGCCAATATAGGTTTCAATCCAATGAACAATGGTGATGTCATAATTATAAGCGTGCCCGCACTAACGGAGGAAAGAAGACGTGAACTTGTAAAACAAGCAAAAGTAGAATCAGAAGATGCCAAAGTAGGAATAAGAAACGCACGAAAAGATGCTAATACTGACATTAAAAAATTAGAAAAAGAGGGAACATCTGAAGATCTTTGTAAAAATGCCGAGGATGAAGTGCAAACTTTAACTAATACATTTATCAAAAAAATAGATGAACTTCTTGTTTACAAAGAAGCTGAAATCATGAAGGTTTAGATTTTTTTAACTTAAATAATCCGTCTAATTAAAGTTCACTTTGAAATTTAATTAGACGGATTATTATTTTAATAAAATTTAATTGTTTTAAGTACTCGAAACAAATTTTAGTCCTATTATAGAACTTATTAATGTCGTAATAAAAAATATTCTCCAGAAATCAGCTGGCTCTTTAAATATTAAAATTCCCACTAATACAGTTCCTACAGCACCAATTCCCGTCCATACAGCGTAAGCCGTTCCTATAGGTAAAGTTTGTGTTGCCTTATAAAGTAAGAACATGCTTATTGCTAAACAAACTAAAAAACCTACTAACCATAGCGTTGATGTAGTGCCCGAGGTTTCTTTTGCTTTTCCTAAACAAGTGGCGAAACCTATCTCAAAAAGGCCACCAATAATCAATAAAATCCAATTCATATTACTGTTTTAAAATTAAGACTGAAGGAACTTCGCTCAGCCAAACGGTACTTTCATCTACTAATTGTTTCCAACTATGGAGACTAACTAACATTAAATTTTGTCGATCTAAAAATTCCTTTTCAATAATTTTAATGGAAATCGAACTAATATTATTTGGATATTTTTCTTTTAAAGAATCAAAAGCGCTCTTTATGACAAAATTAGAATGTACATATTCATTTACATCCAAAATTACAACTTCAGAATTGTTATTAAAAATTAATTTTTGAGCATATTCAATTAAAAATGAATCTTCAGTACTAAAAATTGGAATAAAGATTCGTTCAATCTGATGTAAATCTTTGTCAATCAATATTCCTATAGGCATCTTAGTCTTAGAAATAATTTGTCTTGTTCCTTCATCAAAAGGAGAGTTTTCAAACAATCCTTCTTTACCAGTAAACTTGTCAATCAAACGATCCGGGTTAATAATTCTAGTGGTGAACCCAATAACTTTACCTAGAATGGTTCCTTCAAAGATAGATTTTCCCAAACCTATTAAAAGTAAATCATAATTTCCCTGGTTAGCAACCTCAGCAATTTCAGTTTCTATATCTTGAGTCGACTTAAAAATCGTTGTAATATCTTGACCTAACAGTTGTGATTCTTCAACAATAGGATAAAAACTATTTTTCTCCTTGTGATCTAAATTAAAGGAATGCACCTCATCACTTAACGATAAATGCATAACTGTAATACTGGATTGGGCTTTTTGCTTCTTCACTAAACTATTTGCTAACCGCAACAAAGATTTTCCTTTTTCATTATTACCAAAGGAAATTAGGATTCTGTATTTATTGAGATTTGTTGATTCAATAACTTCAACTCGATCTTTAGTTTTAAAAATAAAATTAATTAAATCCAGCGCTGGACCAGTCATAAAAGTAGTTACTAGAGCCATTATAACCATCATTGTAAAAATTTCAGGAGTTAAAACTTTAAGCTCTAAACCTATGTTCAAGACTATAAGTTCCATTAATCCTCTGGTGTTCATTAAAGCACCAATTGTTAAGCTATCGCGCCAACTTTGTCCAACGAATTTAGCTGCCAAAGCACTTCCTGCAAATTTTCCAACCACTGCAATTAATACAATAAATCCAGTTATTTTCCACAAATAAGGATCATTCAAAAGTCCTATTTCTGTTTTTAAACCAGTAAAAACAAAGAACAAAGGAAGTAATAGTATCAAAGCTACATCCTCCACTTTTTCAATAAAAATTGTTCTAAATTTTGGAACATCAGGCATAATTGCTCCTGCCATAAATGCACCAAAAAGTGCATGAATGCCTATTACCTCAGTAGCGTAGGATGATATGATGAGTACTAAGAAAAAGATGGCAACAACAGGTTTTACAATATTGTCTTTCGAACCATATAAATCACCAATCCTCTTTAAGAAAGGCTTTACTACGAAAATCATTACAAGCACATAAATAATTGCAAGCATAATAATGTATAACGAACTAACGAAAGTCCCAGCTTTTACAATGGCAATTACCACTGCTAAAATACACCAAGCGGTGATATCATCTGCCGCAGCACACGTAATTACTATAGCTCCTAATTTAGTTTTATGAATTCCTCTTTCTTGCACAATTCGCGCCAAAACCGGGAATGCAGTAATACTTAAAGCAATTCCTAAAAATAAACTAAATGATAAAAACTTTACACCTTCTGGGGCAAATTCATCGTAAACGAAATAGGACAACCCTATTCCAAGAGTAAATGGTATCACAATACTTGCATGACTAATTACAATAGCTTCATTTGCTTTATTCTTCAATACTTTCATATCTAATTCCATTCCTATCACAAACATAAAAAGAATTAACCCTATCTGACTTAAAAATTTTAGGTTACCTAAAGATTCTAGCGGAAATAAAGCATCTGAAAATCCAGGAAAATACAATCCTAATAAAGATGGACCAAGAGCAATCCCAGCAATAATTTCTCCAATAACAGAGGGCTGTCCTATCTTTTTGAAAACCCAACCAAAAAAACGAGCGACAAGAATTATTGTTACTATTTGTGCTAAAAGAATAGCTAAAGGATCTTGAAGATTGTGTTGCATTGATGCTAAAAAATCATTCCAATAACCCTTGTCACTGTCAAGTGTTTCAATAGTTTTACTTGCCTCTAAGAACTTGCCTTTACCAATAATCCAATAAATTATAACGGAAAAACTTCCCGTTAGGACAAGATAAAAGATTGTGTTTTTATATTTTTTCATGTCTATTTCTTTTGTAAGTGTTCCGCTTCTTAAAAAAAACAAAGATGAGAAATTTTACTAAATATAAATTAAGGGTAAAAATATTATCTTGTTCATAAAATTAAACCACCATAAAAATTTATATTTCAATTTAAACTCCTTATTTATTATGATTTCATGCCTTTTAATTATCTTTGCATCCACTCTATAAAATTTATGAAAAAGAAAATAAAAGTAGGTATTTGGGAAAGAATTGCCCACATCGTGCTTAGAAACAGAATTTTAATGTTGTCCATAATTGCAGTAATAACAATACTTTTAGCATTGCAATGGAAAAACATCCAATTTTCATTTACAGAAGCTAATTTACTTCCTGACGACAACATTGTTAACAAAGAATACAACGCTTTTTTAAATAAATTTGGAGAAGAAGGTAATCTAATAGTTGTAGGCGTAAAAGACAACAAGTTCTTTACACCAAAAGCCTTTGCCGCTTGGAACAATTTAATGACTCAAATTAAATCTCAACCCGAAGTTGAATTAGTCGTGTCTATTGATGATTTAAAGCAACTGAAGAAAAATGAAAATCTTCAAACTTTTGAATTACTACCATTTGTAGACAGCAACAAAACGAAAAGTCAGGAATATTTGAACGGTATTAAAAAAGATTTGTTTCAAAACATGCCTTTTTATGAAGGCCTGCTTTTTAATAAAAAGAATGGAAGTATCCGTTCCGCCATTTATTTAGATAAAAAAATTGTTAACACTGCAAAAAGGAAGGATTATATTGTTAATAATTTTATTCCAAAGATCGAGGCCTTTGAGAAAGAAACCGGAATAGATTTACGCGTTTCAGGAATGCCATATATTCGTACGCTTAATGCCTTGAGTATTCTTAACGAAATCAGCTTATTCATTGGTGCATCATTATTACTTACTTCACTCATATTTTTCTTCTTTTTTAGATCATTCAGAGCGACTTTAATTGCAATACTCATAGTGATTGTAGGAGTAATGTGGACTTTTGGATTACTAGGATTATTCAATTATCACATTACTGTACTTACAGCTTTAGTTCCAACTTTAGTTATTGTTATTGGAATTCCAAATTGTATTTTCCTAACTAATAAATACCAGCAGGAATATAGTGCACATAAAAATAAGGCAAGAGCATTACAGCGTGTGATTACTAAAGTAGGAACAGCAACTTTAATGACAAATTTGACTACAGCGGCTGGATTTGCCACTTTTATAATTACTAGTAGTCAATTGTTAAAGGAATTTGGTATTATATCTTCTTTGAGTATTGTTTCGCTATTTTTTTTATGTTTGATTGTAATTCCTATTTATTACAGTTATCAACCAGTTCCAAAACAGAAACATCTGCAACATTTAAACAGGAATTATACTAGAGTATTTATTAACTGGATTGCAAAGACGGTAAAATACAATCGAAGTTATGTTTATGTTGTAGCCTTAATTATATTTTTTGTTAGTATTATTGGTGCTTTAAAAATAAAAACTTCGGGAAGTTTGATTGAGGACATGCCTAAAAATACCAGTTTTTATAAAGATATTTTATTCTTCGAAAAAGAATTTGAAGGAATCATGCCACTAGAAATAACGGTTGACACTAAAAGAAAAAAAGGTGTTATGAAATTGTCTACTTTACAGAAAATGGACGAATTTCAAGAAACTATCGAGGAAATCCCAGAACTTTCAAAGCCTATCTCGATTTTAAACTTAGTCAAATATTCAAAACAAGCGTACTATAATGGCAATCCTGATTATTATGATTTACCATCTTCACAGGAGCAAAGTTTTATTTTAAGTTATGCTAAAAATGCAACTAAAAACAGCAAAGATAACTTAATGAAAAGTTACGTTGACAGTACAGGCCAAGTAGCTAGAATTACTACTTTCATGCGTGACATAGGCACTGGTAATATGGCTAAAATTGAAGATAAACTGTGGGCTAAGGCCAATGCCGTTTTTCCAAAAGACCGCTATAATGTGGTAATGACTGGAAAAGCATTAGTCTTTGAAAAAGGAACACAGTATTTGTTAGATAATTTAGTAAGTTCCTTATTATTCGCTGTATTTTTGATTTCCCTACTAATGGTTTTTATGTTTCGCTCCTTCAAAATGGTTGTTGTGTCTTTGATTCCAAATTTACTGCCATTGGTGATTACAGCTGGACTAATGGGTTATTTTGATATTCCGTTGAAACCCTCAACTATTTTAGTCTTTAGTATAGCTTTTGGACTTTCGGTAGATGATACGATTCACTTTCTCGCGCAATACCGCCAAGAATTAAAACGCAACAATTGGAAGATTAAAAAATCTGTTTTTGCTACCATTAAGGAATCAGGGATAAGTATGTTCTATACCTCGGTAGTTTTATTCGTTGGTTTCTCTGTGTTTATGTTATCTGATTTTGGAGGAACTGTGGCGCTTGGTGGCTTAATTGCTGTTACATTAGCTTTTGGTATGTTATCTAACTTAATGTTATTGCCTTGTTTAGTTTTAACTTTAAATAAGTCATTAGCAAACAAACAAGAATTTATCGAACCAAAAATTGACATCTTAAATAATCCTATCGATGATAATGAATTAAGACCGAATTAAAAATATCAGCACTATAAATTAAATCCCGTTTTTAAAAGCGGGATTTTTTTGTTTCAAAGTAATTACAAATGCAATTAAAACATTTCAGTAAATAACTATTGATATTGTTAAAGGCGTAAATCAATAAAAAAACTAAGGAGAATTAGTAATACCACTTCATTTTTGAATATCCCGTAAAAGACTTTTGATTTTTGTCTGGTTGAGCGGAGTCCAAACCCTTTATACAAGTCCTGTATAATCTCGACTACGCTCGATTTGACACAAAACAAAATAGTAAATTTAAAACACAATTAGTATAAATAATAAGATATAAATAATCTCATTTGAACTATTTAATAGTTCTCACGGCTCTAAACCAAATACTAAAAAACGCTCTACTTGGCAATAATAATGAGAGTCGGTAGATTATGAGGCTGTTAATTTAATTATAAATGAATTTACACAGTGTTATAATTGAAGTAATTTTGCAAGATATCATTCACAAGTACAGAAAATTTTAATTTCTGATAAAATTTAGAGTTTAAATAACATTGTACAATTCCAAATAATATGAATATTAGAAAAAAAATATTAAGAAGCGTCATTTGTTTACTCGTGTCTTATTCTGCATCAGCACAATATTTAGTAAAATTAAGCGAACTTAATCAAGAAGGTGCATTAGAACTTGCAAAACAGGCAAACTTAGAAGCACAAAAAATCAACAAGAAAGTTTCTATTGCAGTATTGAACTCGTCTGGCGTAACAATATTGCTGCTTAAAGGGGATTCAGTAGGTCCACATAACACTGAAGCATCACGAAGAAAAGCATTTACCTCATTATCTACAAAAACTCCAAGTTTTCAGTTGATGAAAAATGCTGAGGAAAGTAAGGATGCTAAAAATTTGAATACACTTCCAGAACTCTTATTATTAGGTGGTGGAACACCAATATGGAAAGATGGAAATTTAATAGGAAGCATAGGCGTTTCAGGGGGTGGTGGCTCAGAAAACGATAACAATATAGCAATAAAAGCAGTAGAAAATCTAGGTTTTAAAATTAGTCAATAATATCTTAATTAAATTACAATGAACATTAAAAGTCTCTTATTAACATTATTTCTTGCTACAGCAAGTATATCATTTGCTCAAGAAGTAAAATACCAATTGTCAAGTCATATTCTTGATATCACACAGGGGAAACCAGCTCCTGATGTTAAAATAACTTTGTCTAAACAAGATAAAAATTCGAATTGGACAAAAGTCGATGAAAAATTTACAGATAAAAATGGTCGTATTGGAGATTTCTTGAAAGCAGACGGGAAAGATCACACCGGAATTTATAGATTAACGTTTCATACTGCTCCTTATTTCGAAAAAGCAGGACAAAAATCATTCTACCCTTTTATCGAAATTGTTTTTGAACTAAAAGATAACGAGCATTATCACGTTCCAATAACGCTTTCACCATTTGGTTATTCTACTTACAGAGGAAACTAAAATACCAATCTTATTTTAAATTAACTTAAAAAAGTTAGTTCTTAAAATATTTTAGAGGATTCAAATCCCGATCAAGATCGGAATTTGAATCCTCTTTTTTTTCTTAACATCTATTTGTAACTTTACGAAAGATCGCTTTTACAACGAAAATTATCAAAGTCTATTTTAATTCAAATAAATAATTCATTTGTCAGAAAATTTTGGAAATAAAGTAATCGATTTCAACCAACAATTGCAATATTTAGGAGCGCTTCCTGAAGGGTTCCATGTGATCAATCCATTTATAGATAATCTTGAGACGATGGAAGTAATGCGTAAATTTTATCATAAATTTTACTCTGACAACGAACAAAGAAAATTTATTGTTGGTATAAATCCCAGTCGGCATGGCGCCGGCGTCACTGGAGTACCATTTACAGATACTAAGAGATTAGAAAGCGTGTGCGGAATAAAAATGCATTCCGCTCACACTCATGAAATATCTTCTGTTTTTATGTACGATCTGATTCAAGAATTTGGCGGAGCTGAAGATTTTTACAAGCAGTTTTACATCAACTCACCATTTCCTTTGGCAATTGTTCGAAAAACAAAAGAAGGAAAATGGCTGAATGCTAATTATTATGATGATAAAAATCTCTTTGAAATGGTTAAAGATTTCATGATTTTAACGTTAAAAAATCATATTAATTTGGGCTTAGATACTTCTCAAGTCTATATTTTAGGAAAGAAAAATGCCTTGTTTATCAATAAACTTAATAAAGAAGCAAAATTATTCGAACAATTAAAAGTATTAGAGCATCCCAGATACATTCAGCAATATAAATCAAAAGAAAAACAACTTTATATTGATAAGTACATTTTGACCTTGAATAATATTCTTTAAATTATGTTGGGAAATTTGCAATTATTGCTAATGAAATGTTAATGGCTACAATACTACGTTTAAAGGTTTGAATTCAATCTTATATAGCTTACCTTAGCAATTATAGAAACGAGAAGCAATGAACAAGATATATTTTTTCTACAAAAAAAATTACAAGTTAGGTCTTGTTATGTCTTTACTATATCAACAAGATGATGCTTTTTTAAAAAGTTCTAAAGAGTTTATATCTTAAACCCTGTCGTTACCCAAGACAGGGAATTCATCACTATTCAAACTATCTTTTTAAAATAACACATCAAAACTTTGATGGAGTTTTTCATGGTCAGTTCTCATCTTTAAATAGTGTGGATAATTGACATTTGGGTTATAAAAAAAACTTCTAAAAGTCTTGTAATAATACAAAATAAAATGTCAAAAAGTTTAATTTTAACTACAGGAATTTACGATATGATTAAAGATCATGTTAAAAGAAAAAAAGCAACTGCAATTCAAGAAGCAACTTTACTTGCACAGCTTAAAAACGCGAAACAAGTAACAAGAAAAGAACTACCACTAGATGTTGTAAATATTGATACTCGTGCAACCATTAAATATTTAGACAACAATGAAGAAGAAGTTTTTACTTTTGTAGCGCCAGATAAAGCCAAGAAAAGAAACAACACGGAATCTATTATGTCCACAATGGGACTTGCTTTAGTAGGATATCAAGCTGGAGACACCCTTACTTGGTCGTTTGAGGAAGGTGAAAAAGAAATAGAATTACTTAAAGTAGAGAAAATATAGATTTAATATTTTTACGAATCAATTGCTACCAAAAAAACAGTTTCGAATTTAATTTTGAGGCTGTTTTTTTATTTTAATAATTTATATCGGTTGAATCTTAAACTTATAATTTAACGCCCCGCAAAATCTCTACTTTTAAAGATTTAATCATCAGTTGTAAACTGGTCGTAAAGTAACAATAGCCAAGAAAAAACACATCTCACTGCGATAAGTATTATAGAACTTGATTATACTTTAATTTCTTAAATAAATCTGTTTGCATTCATTTTATCAATCTGTAAGGCATTACAATAATGATTCACGATTTAAATGTATAAACGATTATATTAATTTTATCCTTTATCTATCAATTCCTTTTTTTATTAAATTGATTTTATTAATTCATTCGTGAATAAGTCCTGCGTTCTAATTATAGAGTTTTCTAAATTGTTTTCAATCAACCAATTTAAAAATGAGTTGACTCTTTCCGGATTCATAAACCCGCACTTATTATGATCTCCAAAATAACTGATTGTTGCGTTAAGTGCTTTTTCAAGATCAATATTTTCTTTATCATAAGAAGTTATGTAAAGGTTTAAAATCTCAATTACCTCCGACACATTTTCTTGTGCGTACAAATAACCTTTACGTGTTGCTTCCATAAAATTTATATAGAGTATTTTATTATTTTTTAGGTTATTTCGTTTTGTAATAATAACTGGAGAGTAGCCGTACGGAATGGAATAATCTTTGAGCGACCACTTATTTAAATCAATGTTTTTACTTTCAGCTTCTACGCCTTCCCAATTATTGAAGATCCAAGTTGCATCAGCCGTACCATCTAGTAACGTATTCCAAATGCCTAATTTATCCGGATAAACAATATTAAAAATTCCCTTTCCACCATCCGTTTTAACAAGTTCTTTTACGATTTTGTCTTCATAACGAGCTTTATAAGAGGCGTACGTTTTCCCATCTAATGCTTTTGGACTTTCTAATACAGTTGATTTTAAAGATGCAACACTGCTGATATCCTCTTGTAAAATTGCAAAGACTGCAATTGCGTCTACTGCATTTTCTTTATTGTTAAGGCTAATCACTGTCTCAAAAGGTGCTAGTACGAAGTCAGCAATGTCTAGCTCTAGTTTTTTACCAGGAGTAGTTTGATAATTATCAGTTACAGGATTGATAATTACTAAGTCGATACCGTATTGCTCATAAATCCCCAATTCTTTTGCGATTAAAAGACCAATATGATTAACATTTGGAGTCCAATCTAAAGCAATTTTTAATGTTTTCATCTACGTTTTATAAGATTAGTGTGTTTTATATTATTAATTTTTCAAAAAGTAAATTACGCCTATCAAATACAGATTATGATAGTCAAAAAAATAAAGTTGCGGGCGCAAAATCGTAAAGGCAATAAAAGTACTGCTTTTCCTCAATAAAATTATTTGCTATTAACAAAATTGCACAAACTTTCTAGATGCTGATCTAAAGTCCATTTCTTGTATTTAATGTTTCAAATATATAAATTTGAAATTTAAATAATACTCCGAAGTTAGTGAGGGCTAAATACTTGAAGCTTGACAAATGGAGAAGTTTGTTTCAATAAAAACGCTTTGCAACGTTTCTACCTTTGAGGATGTAAATATCAGTTTTAGACTGACGTTAAAGGCCTATCAATACACGAAACCCTAGCCCTGATAGCAATGGAAATCCTTATTGGTTTTGCTTTCAAAAACAATAAGATTGAAATGGATAGCGGGAAATAGCTCCAGAAAATAAAGTTCCTAGTAGATTGCTTCATTTCACGCAATGCCAATTACAAACAAATCATTTATATTTGCATTTCGCTTACGAGACAATTTTTAATATCAACTATATCTATAAAATGAGACATACAAAAGTTAAAGACTTACTAAACAGTACAACTACTCTTCATGAAGTAAATGCAAAAGGATGGGTGAGAACTTTTAGAAACAATCAATTTATTGCCTTAAACGATGGTTCAACCATTGATAATATTCAGTGTGTAGTAGATTTTGAGAATACGCCAGACGAAACATTGAAAAGAATTACTACTGGAGCAGCAATATCTGTGACAGGAACTTTGATTGAAAGCAAAGGCGCTGGACAAAAATTCGAAATTCAAGTTGTAAAACTCGAAATTCTGGGAGATTCTGATGCTGAAAAATTCCCAATACAACCAAAGAATAAACCAAGTCTTGATTTCTTGCGCGAAAATGCGCATTTAAGAGTGAGAACAAATATGTTTGGGGCGATTATGAGAGTGCGTTCTGTATTATCATACGCGGTTCATAGTTATTTCCAACAAAAAGGATTTGTATATGTAAATACTCCAATTATTACAGGATCTGACGCTGAAGGCGCTGGTGAAATGTTTAAAGTAACGGCTTTACCTTTTGACGGCACGCCAAGAACGTCAGATGGAAAGGTAGATTATAAAGAAGATTTCTTTGGAAAAGAAACTAATTTGACTGTTTCTGGACAGTTAGAAGGCGAAACTTTTGCAATGGCTTTGGGCCAAATCTATACTTTTGGACCAACTTTTAGAGCAGAAAATTCTAATACATCTCGTCACCTTGCTGAATTTTGGATGATTGAACCAGAAGTAGCATTCAATGATTTGAATGACAATATGGACTTAGCAGAAGATTTCATTCAGTACGTGATTAAATACACGATGGATAAATGTCCTGAGGATTTAAAATTCTTAGAAGGACGTCTATTAGACGAAGAAAAATCAAAACCAGCTGCCGAAAGAAGCGAAATGCCTCTTTTAGAAAAATTAAATTTTGTACTAGAAAATAACTTCAAGCGTGTTTCATACACGGAAGCTATCGATATTTTGAGAGATTGTACTCCAAATAAAAAAAAGAAGTTCAACTATATCATTAATGAATGGGGAGCTGATTTACAAAGCGAGCACGAGCGTTACTTAGTGGAGAAACACTTTAAATGTCCAGTAATCTTGTTTGATTACCCAGCTAATATTAAAGCATTTTACATGCGCTTGAACGAAGACGGAAAAACAGTTCGTGCAATGGATATTCTTTTTCCTGGAATTGGAGAAATTGTAGGTGGCTCTCAAAGGGAGGAGCGTTTTGATGTTTTAGTTGAGAAAATGAGAGCTTTAGGAATTGATGAGGAAGAATTATGGTGGTATTTAGACACGAGACGTTTTGGCTCTGCGGTTCACTCTGGTTTTGGTCTTGGATTTGAAAGATTAGTACTTTTTGTAACTGGAATGACAAATATTAGAGATGTAATTCCTTTTCCTAGAACACCACAAAACGCTGAATTTTAATTTTCACCACAAAGTTACATTTGCCATAAAGTCGCTAAGACACTAAGTTGTTTTCACAAATCAATAAGTGATTTAAAAGTAAGTCACTAAGTTTTTAAGATAAAGTAATCAATGAAAATTAAGAAATATGATTACAGCAAGAACGGAAGAAATAGCTAAAATTATAGTAAATTCAGCCTATAAAGTTCATAAATAACTAGGAACTAGCTTACTAGAAAGAGTCTATGAAGTTTGTTTAGCTCATGAAATCAGCAAAGTTGGACTTGATGTAAAAAGACAAATAGATATACTAATCGTTTATGATGGAATAGAATTTAGCGAAGGTTTACGCCTTGATTTATTAGTTGAAGATTGTATTATTTTAAAGATTAAAGCAGTTGAAACAATTAATCCTGTATGGCAAGCTCAAATTATTAGTCATTTGAAATTATTAAATAAAGACTTCGGTTTTCTGATAAATTTTAATGTACCATTAATAAAAAGTGGTATCAAAAGATTCATAAACACAAAAAATAATTATTAAATACTTAATACAATTAGTATATAAAACTTTGTGTATTAATGGTAAAAAACAAAACAAATTAGTGCCTTGATAAATAAAAAAATCAAATAAAACTTTGCTCCTTTGCATCTTAGTAGCAAAAAAACAAAATAAATTAGTGCCTTTATAAATAAAAACTTTGCGCCTTTGCTTCTTAGTGGCAAAAAAACAAAACAAATTAGTGCCTTATTATGCTAAAGCAATTCCTAAATTTAAAATTATCACAGAAATTATCTCCACAACAGATACAGTTGATGAAGTTAATTCAATTGCCTACGCAAGCTTTCGAACAACGTTTATTAGAAGAAATGAACGAGAACCCCGCTCTTGAAGCAGGAAAAGAAGAAGATGATTTCGAAAAAGACGAATTTGAAAATGAAGATTACGATGATTATGATGATGCTGAATCAGAACGAATTGATGCCGAAGATATCAACATAGACGAATATTTGAGCAACGACGAAACTCCAGATTATAAAACACAAGCAAATAATTATAGTGATGACGATGAAGATCGCGAAACACCTTTTGCTGCGCCAGTTAGTTTTCATCAAGATTTAATCAATCAACTGAACACCTTTATATTAAATGATGAGGAGCGCGAGATCGCAGAATTCCTTGTTGGAAGTATTGATGACATGGGTTACATTCGCCGCAGTGTTTCTGATATGGTTGATGACATGGCCTTCACACAAGGTATCTATACTGATGAAGAAAAGGTAGAGAAAATGATGCATGTCATTCATGAATTAGAACCTTCGGGAGTGGGCGCACGTGACTTGCAAGAATGTTTATTGTTGCAATTAAAACATAAAACACCTACAGAATCTGTAGAACTAGCGACTGATATAATCGAAAATCAGTTTGATGCCTTTACTAAAAAGCATTACGATAAGTTAATTCAAAAATACGGCGTTTCTACTGAGCAACTTAAAAAAGCGGTTCATGAAATAGAAAAGCTAAATCCAAAACCAGGAGGTGCATTTACAGGAAATAACAAAATTACTGAAAACGTAGTTCCAGATTTTGCTATTCGTATTGTTGATGGCGAACTAGAATTAACCTTAAACGGAAGAAACGCTCCCACCCTGCACGTTTCCAAAGATTATCAGGAAATGATGCAGACTTACAAGGATTCTCGTGATAAATCAGCCCAACAAAAAGACGCAGTACAATTTATCAAGCAAAAATTAGACTCGGCTAAATGGTTTATCGACGCTATTCGTCAACGTCAAGAAACTCTATTTGTTACCATGAATGCTATTATGCATTATCAAGAGGAGTTTTTCTTAGATGGCGATGAAACGAAGTTGAAACCCATGATTTTGAAGGACATCGCTGATATGGTAAACTTGGATATTTCGACGATTTCGCGTGTAGCAAACAGTAAATATGTAGAAACACCTTATGGTACAAAGTTGATAAAAGAATTTTTTTCTGAATCAATGAAAAACGATCAAGGAGAAGATGTTTCTACCTTAGAAATCAAAAAAATTCTCCAAAATACCATTGAAGAAGAGGATAAGAAAAAACCACTTCCTGACGATCAATTGGCCGAAATATTAAAAGACAAAGGATATCCAATAGCAAGAAGAACAATAGCTAAATACAGAGAACAACTTGATATTCCTGTTGCAAGGATGCGAAAGAAAATCTAAGATAATTTATTTGTGTAATTTTTAAGTGTTAGTGAGCACTGTTTACTAAATAAAACTCTTAATCTTATCAGTACTTTTACAAATTCATAGATAATAACTCAAATGAATTTAAAAAAATATTATTTTTATAAAAACACTTAGATATGAATTTGAGCTATTGGGAACTGAAAAATTGGTTTACAAATGTTGATTATACAATTGTAGGTAGCGGAATTGTAGGTTTACATGCTGCTTTACGTCTTCGTGAAAATTTTCCTAACAGCAAAATTTTAATTTTGGAAAAAGGAATGTTGCCGCAAGGCGCAAGTACTAAAAATGCTGGTTTTGCTTGTTTTGGAAGTATTTCTGAAATAATAGATGACTTAAAATCACACACTGAAGAAGAGGTTGTCACCCTGATTGAAAAGCGTTGGAAAGGTCTACAATTGCTTAGAAAAAGGCTTGGCGATAAAGCGATTGATTTTAAACCTTATGGCGGTTATGAGCTTTTTTTAAAAGCAGATGAAAATAGCTATAACAATTGTTTACAAAAAATTCCTTTCATAAATGATATTTTAAATCCGCTTTTTAAGGCGAATGTGTTTGCCAAAGAAATAGATTCTTTTCAGTTTTCAAGTATTCATGAATATTTGATTTTTAATCCTTTTGAAGCTCAAATTGATACTGGAAATATGATGCATGAATTGATGAAAAATGCAATATCTGAAAATATTTTAATACTTAACCAGCAAATTGTCACTGGATATCTTGATAAAGAGAAACATGTAGAAGTTGCGCTAAACGACTTTAATTTTATTACAAAAAAGCTTTTGTTTGCTACAAATGGATTTGCCAGCACTCTAACAAATAGTGACGTAAAACCTGCTAGAGCACAAGTTCTTATAACTGAGCCAATTGAAAATTTAGATATTAAGGGTACTTTTCATCTAGATGAAGGATACTACTATTTTAGAAATATAGGAAATCGCATCTTACTTGGCGGTGGTAGAAATTTAGATTTTGAAACAGAAAATACAAGTGAATTTGGGCAAACACAATTAGTACAAACTAAATTGGAGCAATTATTAAAAGAAGTAATTTTGCCAACAAGAGATTTTAAAATAGCCCATCGTTGGAGCGGAATAATGGGTGTAGGAACAACTAAAAACCCAATTGTTAACCAGCTATCAGAAAATGTTTATTGCGGAGTAAGGCTGGGCGGAATGGGAGTTGCAATAGGAAGTATAATAGGAACAGAATTAGCAGATTTGATATAATGGCAACAAAAATTACCCAAAAAAGAAATAAATCAACCGTTAAGAAAGAGCCCACTACTTTTTTAAGCAAATTATCTCGATTTTTGTTTAAAGTACTTTTATGGTTTTTTGGTGTTTCCTTATTTCTGGTAGTGTTTTTTAAATTCGTACCGGTTGTGTTTACTCCTTTAATGGTTATTCGTATGATAGAAAATAAAACAGCGGATAAAGAAGTTTTTTTCAATCATGATTGGGAACCGTTAGATAAAATATCCATGAATTTGCAAAAGGCAGTAATAGCTAGCGAAGATGGAAATTTCTTGAAGCACAATGGTTTTGATTTTACTGCCATGCAGAAAGCATATAAAAGTAACGAAAGAGGCAGACGAATTAAGGGCGGAAGTACCATATCACAACAAACGGCCAAAAATGTTTTCTTGTGGCAAGGACGTAGTTATTTTCGCAAAGGTCTAGAAGCGTATTTCACTGTATTAATAGAAATAATTTGGGGCAAGGAACGAATCATGGAGGTATACTTAAACAGCATAGAAATGGGGGATGGCATCTATGGTGCACAAGCCGCAACACAACATTGGTATCGTAAAGACGCTGCCTCATTGACTCCAATCCAAGCTGCCGGAATTGCTGCTATATTACCGAACCCAAGAAAGTTTAAAGCCACTAGCTCTTCTTCGTATATAAATAATAGAAAAGCTAAAATTGTCCGAGTAATGAGGCAAGTTGGAAAAGTCACCTATTAAATTTTTATTTAGTGCAATTTTCGATTTACAAAGAAATGTAACATTCACTTATCAAACGTGCGAAGTAATTATAATTTTTTGAATAATAAAAATGACTAACCACTTTCTTTTCATACTGGAAAGGTACTTTTAATCATTATTATATTATATTTGCGACATAATTGGGGGATTAGCTCATTTGGCTAGAGTGCTTGCCTGGCAGGCAAGAGGTGACCGGTTCGAATCCGGTATTCTCCACTAAAACCTAACGGCTTTGCAGCAATGCAAAGCCTTTTTTATTTTCTAGGCCTATCACTTTACAAATTGAAAAACTTGATATTATTTAAAAAAATCGTTCATTCCTCATTATATTTCTAACTTTACACCAAAATCCCTACTATGGCATTAGAAAATGTAAAAGGTTCTCTCCTAACAACAATTGAAAATAAAATTGCAACCATTACTTTTAGTCATCCTGCTAGTAACTCTTTTCCAAGAGAATTACTGGACAGACTTACTGCTGAATTTGAAAAGTTGAGCATTAATAATTCCGTTTCAGTTATCATAATTCAAAGTGAAGGGACGGGCGCTTTTTGTGCTGGTGCATCATTTGACGAGCTTTTAGCAGTTACTAATCAATCAGAAGGCACTAATTTTTTCTCTGGATTCGCAAATTTGATCAACGCAATGCGAACCTGTACAAAGTTAATAATTGGACGCATTCATGGAAAGGCGGTTGGCGGCGGAGTAGGAATAGCTTGTGCTTGCGATTATGCAATAGCTACAACAAATGCTTCTATAAAATTATCAGAGTTAGCAATAGGAATTGGTCCATTTGTAATTGAACCTGTTGTTTCCAGAAAAATAGGAAAAACTGCAATGAGCGAAATGACATTGGCAGCGCAAGAATGGAAATCGGCTGATTGGGCTTTCGCAAAAGGTTTATATGCAAATACAGTTGAAACAATTGAACAACTTGATAGCGCCATTACTGATTTTAGCAGTAAGTTATCAAATTATAACCCCGAAGCTTTATTAGAAATGAAAAAAGTATTTTGGGAAGGAACTGAAAATTGGGACACACTTTTATTAGATCGCGCTGCCATTTCAGGTAAATTAGTTCTTTCTGATTTTACTAAAAATGCATTACTGCAATTTAAAAAATAACACCATTATGATTTTTTCACTTGTTCAAAAAGTAAATATCGAAGAGAAATTAAGAAATGCAACGGATAGCGGCTACCAAATTGGTGTTGTAATTGGGTCGTTTATTCCTTTCGTCGTTTTAATTTTGCTAGCCTACTGGATGTATACAAGCGCAAAAAAAAGAGACAAAGAAATTTAATTATTCACTAAATTTGCACTAAAATAAAATCTCAATGAGCAATATCAGAATTACAAAACAATTTAGTTTCGAAACCGGCCACGCCTTGTATGGTTACGACGGAAAGTGTAAAAATGTTCATGGACATAGCTATAAGTTGTCAGTAACCGTTATTGGAACGCCGATCACTGATCGTTCTAATGTGAAGTTTGGGATGGTAATTGATTTCACCGACTTAAAAAATATTGTAAAAGAAGAGGTTGTAGATCAGTTTGATCATGCAACTGTTTTTAATGGAACCACACCTCACATAGAATTAGCAAACGAATTGATCAACCGGGGACATCATGTTATTTTAGTGGACTACCAACCCACTAGTGAAAACATGGTTGTTGACTTTTCAACAAGAATTAGCAGAAGATTGCCAGAGGGTATCACTCTTTTTTCATTGAAATTACAAGAAACCGAATCTTCGTTTGCAGAATGGTTTGCTAGTGATAATTCATAAATTTGTTTCATGCAATTACCTAATAACAAGAAAGTATATTTCGCTTCAGATCAACATTTTGGTGCGCCAACGCCCGAATTGAGTTTTCCACGAGAACAAAAATTTGTCGCTTGGCTTGACGAAATTAAAGCAGATGCTGAGGCAATTTTTTTGTTAGGTGATTTATTTGATTTTTGGTTCGAATATAAAACAGTAGTCCCAAAAGGATTTGTTCGCGTTTTAGGAAAACTAGCCGAAATAAGAGATAGTGGTATTCCCATCTATTTTTTTGTAGGAAATCACGATTTATGGATGGATGACTATTTTCAAAAAGAATTGAGCATTCCAGTTTTTCACGACAATCAAGAATATACTTTCAGTGATAAAACATTTTTAATAGGTCACGGTGATGGAAAAGGACCAGGCGACGAAGGCTACAAACGCATGAAAAAAGTGTTTACAAACCCTTTTTTCAAATGGCTTTTTAGATGGCTACATCCTGATATTGGAGTTCGCATCGCACAATATTTATCCGTAAAGAATAAGTTAATTTCAGGTGATGAAGATGTAACTTTTCTTGGCGAAGACAACGAATGGCTTATTTTATATTCCAAAAGAAAATTAGAAACAAAACATTACAATTACCTCATTTTTGGCCACCGACATCTGCCTATGAAAGTCACCGTAGGACTAAATGCGGAATACGTAAATCTTGGCGATTGGATTAGCTATTTTACCTACGGCGTTTTTGATGGTGAAAACTTGGAGATTAAAAAATTCGAGCGCTAATTCATTCCCTCGCCAAAAACGTAGTCACTTAAGGCTATTTGAAATAGGGTTCCCTCAACGAGATCCTTCACATTATTTAATTCTGCCATTGTTACCGCTAAATCTATTTGTGAACAAGGCGTTTTCAGTAAAAACTTTTGACAATATTTTTTTAGATTACAATCAGCACAATTAGAATTTCTAGAAAAGCATTCTTCAATGCATGTTCTAAATTGTAGTAATTCCCTTGTGCTAAGATAGAAACCGGTCTCTCTAAAAATTAATTGTACTTTATCAAGTATTATTTCGTTTTGCTTTCTCCAATAAAATGAAGTTCCAAAATCATTGTAATAAATCTGTTTTATCTGTTCCATTTGACATAATTTGAAACAAAGATAGTTATTATTTATAATTATTCTAAATAAAAAAATTAAAGCTTCAACTTTATATAAAAGCGAAACTGACCTCTTTTTGCCAAATGTCTTACTTGAACAAAATATTTTAAATACACGGTGCATTAAAATTCACTGTTAATAAAATAGCAGGTGCCTATTTACTTCCCTTTTTTTACTTAAAAAGCACGATCTTTTTTTAACTGCTTTTATTTTATCGATCATTATGTTGCACCGCAGGTATATAAATATCAAAAGTAGCTCCTTTATTCATTTTTCCGGTTGCAGTAATTATTCCATGATGATTTTCAACAATTTTTCTTGCAATTGTTAAACCTATTCCGGTGCCTTCATATTCATTTTTATGATGAAGACGCTGAAAAATTTCAAAAATTTTATCCTTAAATTTTGGTTCAAATCCTATCCCGTTATCGCTAATACTGATGTGATAATGATCTACTTTTAAATGGAATATAGTTACACTTGTTTGATCATATTTTATGAAGTCACTTTTAATTATAATGTGAGGTTTAATACCTGCCTCACAAAATTTTATAGAATTACTTAGAAGATTTTGAATCAATTGACGAAATTGAAAAGGAATAATTTTCATTGTACTTAAATGGTGAACTTCAATATTAGCTTGTTTTTCAATTAAATCTTCCTTCAGCATTTCCATTGCTTCCTTAACAACTGTATTGAGATCACTATTTACAAATTTGCGCTGCGTAGTATTAGTCCTTGAGTAAGCTAACAGGTCATTTATAAGTGTTTGCATATGTAATGCCGACAGCTTCGTGCGTTCTACATAGTATTTACCCATTGCAGATAAATTATCATATTCCTCGACAAAAATTCTCCCTGAAAAAGATTGAATTTTCCTTAAAGGCTCTTGCAAATCATGACTAGAAATATAAGTAAAAGACTCAATTTCCTTGTTGGCAATTAATAATTCATTCGCTCGCTTTTCTTTTTCAATATTCTGAAATGCAAGTTCCACATTGGCTTCAATTAGTTCTTCGGCTCGTTTTTGCTTTTCTTGATTTTGATACGCTAGCTCTTCATTAGCAATCACTAATTCTGCTGCACGTTTTTCTTTTTCTATATTTTGAAATATAAGTGCCGCATTAGCTTTGATCAATTCATCAGCCCGCTTTAGTTTTTCTTGATTTTGAAATGCAAGTTCGTTATTTGCAATAATTAATTCTTCCGCACGTTTCTGCTTTTCTTGATTTTGATAAATCAATTCTTTATTGGCAATTATTAGCTCTGCTGCACGTTTTTCTTTTTCATTGTTTTGGAAAGCAAGTTCAGCATTAGCAATAATTAATTCATCCGCACGTTTCTGTTTTTCTTTAATTTGAAAATCTAGTTCAATATTGGCAATCACTAATTCTGCCGCTCTTTCCTTGATCTCGATAACCTGTAAAGCCAACGCTTTATTTGCAATAATCAATTGAGCTGCATAGTTTTTTTGATCCTCAATTTCATGAGCGATTTTTGTAACTGAGGCTGTTTCTTTCTTACTCATTTATATTTTTTATTGCGTCAAAGATATTATAATTAATCTTTCATTTCTGACTTATAATTTAGAGATAACAATGATTAAAAACAATTTGTTTTTAATCATGTTTAAAAATAATTAACTCCTATCTGAGTCTGTAATTGATTCTAAATTAAAGAAATGACCTATTTCAAACACTATGAATACAGAGGCTTTAAGTTTATAAATTATTCTAAAATCAACTTTTTTCATGCTCCTCAACATCTTTTTGTAAATCTAATTTTCTAAAAGTAGGTGATACCGCTCCAGTTGCAAATACAGTAATTAATGTCATCGTTCCTCCAAAAACAACTGCATTTACAGTTCCCATCAATTTTGCAGTTAAACCACTTTCAAAAGCACCAAGCTCATTAGAGGAACCTACAAAAATCGAATTTACAGCAGCAACACGACCACGCATGTGATCTGGAGTTTTAAGTTGCAAAATAGTTTGTCTAATAACCACCGAAATTCCATCAAAAACACCACTTAAAAACAAGGCTGCAACCGATAGCCAAAATAGTGATGAAAGTCCAAAAACGATAATGCATATTCCGAATGCAAAAATGGCTATTAATAATTTCATACCTGCATTTTTTGTAAAAGGAATATATGCCGAAATAATTAGCATTAAGAAAGCGCCAACCGCTGGAGCAGCTCGTAAAACTCCAAATCCCTCTGGTCCTACCTTTAAAATATCCTGTGCAAAAATAGGAAGTAAAGCAACCGCTCCACCAAAAAGTACTGCGATCATATCAAGTGATAAAGCACCTAAAATTGTTTTATTATTGAAAACAAACCTAACTCCTTCTTTTAAACTTTCCATGATGGGTTCGCCAATTTTAGGATTCATTATAGGCTTAGTTTCAATTTGGGTTAATGCCGATAAAGCGAGAAGTGAACAAAATAAAACAATAGACATTGACCAGTGAACGCCTATCCAATTTATGGAAAAACCTGCGACAGCTGGCCCTAAAACAGAACTTATTTGCCATACAGAACTGCTCCATGTGGCAGCATTAGGATATATTTTTTTTGGAACAATGAGCGCTAAAAGTGAAAATATAGTTGGCCCAAGAAAAGCGCGAACTAAACCTCCTAAAAACACAAAGAAATAAATGGAATAAAGAATAGTGTTTTTAGAAAAATCTTTAATAAAAGGAGGCCATGTAAATAAAAATAAGCCTAGGCTAATAACCGAAAAACCTAAAATACATTTAAAAAGTAAGCCTTTTTTTTCTTTTTGATCGACGATATGACCTGCAAACAACGCCATAGAAACTGCAGGTATAACTTCCATCAGACCAATGATTCCTAATGATAACGGATTTTTAGTGAGACTATATACTTCCCACTCAATGACAATAAATTGCATTGACCAACCAAAAACCATTGCAAAACGCAGTAACAGAAAAATATTGAACTCTTTGTAACGAAGTGCTGAATAAGGATCGTTTTTAGATGTTTTTTGAATACTCATTATCTTATACTTTTCAATCGTAGTTGAACAGATGTTTGTCCATTCCATTCATTTTCATCGATACAATATGCCATTTGAAATGTTTTATGGTTACAAGTCAAATCATATTTGTCACCTAGTCCAAAACCAATTGCTGGAATTCCTTCACTTCCATTTTGTTTTACAAAAAGTTTTATGTGTTCATTTTCTTTACCCATTGGTTTACCATAACCTGTGTCCTTTACATCCATTGTCAAAAAGATAGGTGTCATATTCATTGGACCATAAGGTTCAAATTGTTTCAGAATTCGGATCAGTTTTGGAGTAATTTCAGAGAAATTAATGGCAGCATCAATCGTAATTTCGGGAATTAGCATATCAGGATGTATCGTTTTTTGAACTTCTTTTTCAAAAGCTTTTTTAAATAACAAGTAATTTTCTTCTTTTAACGTCATTCCTGCAGCATACATGTGTCCACCAAATTGCTCTAAATATTCAGCGCATGCTTCAAGTGCATTGTACACATCAAATCCTTTTACTGAACGTGCTGAAGCAGCATATTTATCGCCGCTTTTTGTAAAAACTAGCGTTGGCCGATAATAGGTTTCAATCAATCGAGAAGCTACAATTCCGATCACTCCCTTATGCCAATTTTCCTGATAAACCACCGATGTAAATCTATCTTTTTCATTGTTTTGCTCAATTTGATGCAAAGCTTGTTGAGTTATTACTTTGTCTAAATCCTTACGCTCTGAATTATAAGCTTCAATCTCAGAGGCAAATTGTTGCGCTTGATCAAAATCAAATTCGGTTAATAATTCCACCGCATGATTCCCATGCTTAATCCTTCCTGCTGCATTAATCCGCGGTGCAATGATAAAAACAACATCAGTTATATCTAAAATTTTCTTTTTAACTTGGAAAATTAAAGCCTTGATTCCTGGTCTTGGATCACTATTAATAACTTGTAAGCCAAAATGTGCTAACACCCGATTCTCGCCTTTCATGGGAACAATATCGGCAGCAATAGCAGTTGCAACTAAGTCTAAATACGGCACTAAATCATCTATATTTTGATTTCGATTTTTGGCTAAAGCCTGAATCAGTTTAAATCCTATTCCGCAACCACACAATTCATCATACGGATAATTACAATCATCTCTTTTTGGATCGAGAATTGCAGCAGCTTCTGGAAGAGACGAGCCTGGTCTATGGTGATCACAAATGATGAAATCAATGTTTCGCTCTTTTGCGTAAGCAACATGATCAATAGATTTTATACCGCAATCTAGTGCAATAATTAATGAAAATCCATTATCTTCAGCATAGTCTATTCCTAAAAATGAAATACCGTAACCTTCATTGTATCGATCAGGAATATAGGTAGCAACATCAGGATAATAGCTTTTTAAATAAGAAGAAACTAGGGAAACCGCCGTAGTACCATCAACATCATAATCTCCAAAAATAAGAATACGTTCTTGTCTACTAATTGCCTTTTCAATCCTTTCAACCGCTTTGTCCATATCTTTCATCAGGTACGGATCATGCAAATGATCTAGTGAAGGACGGAAAAATTGTTTTGCCTCTTCAAAAGTTTCGATTCCGCGTTGAATTAATAATGTAGCTACAAAATTTTCTACATTCAATGCTTGCGCTAAATGTTCAATTTTATCTTGATTAGGTTTAGGCTTAATAGTCCAACGCATATTTTTAAGGTATGATGATTGTAAAAAAATTAAATCGCACTTTCGAGTTAGCAACAAACCCAATAAGATTAATTCAGTGATTATAGAGCATAGCCATTTTACTTCAATTAATAGATAAAACCAAAAAGCTCTACTAGAATAATTATATTAATTCCAATTTCAATATTATCTTTAGCAAGGTAACTATTTTTGATGTTGTGAATTTGTACTTGTGTTTTGTTTTTCCACCCATTTCGAAAAACTACTTTTCATCTGGTGAATCAGCAATTAACCACCATTGAAAATCTAGAGAAGTGCCTACTGTTTTTTGCTGAAATTCTACTATTAGCTCAAACCTCATTAGATAAAATTATTAAAAACATCTATTCACGTATTTTATGATGAGCATAACGGAAGAAAAAATGTAGCAAGAATAGTTTATCGTGGAACTTTTCTTGTTTTCCGTACAATTTTCTATCGAAAATCACTCTAACTGACTAAAAATGAGCATAAAACTACTTGTACCCAACGATTTATTTTAAAATTAATATCATACAACTATCCTCTTTAAAAACAACAATTTCAAGTCTTAGGTTCTAAAGCACTACCATAAAACCCAATTCCTTCCCAACCTGTTTTGATGAAGTTTCTAATGTTTTGATGATCGATTCCATTGGGATTTTTTAAAACATCAATGCGATAAAAATCTCCAAAACAATTTAAAGTTGCCTCTTCAGATAATTTATGAATTTCAGCAAAAGTAAATATTTTGCATGATCCTAAATTCTCATCTACAGTATTATGCTGCACACCGTTCTCAAAAGCTGTTGGAATAAAGTTATAATTTTCTTCGATCACCGCAATGGTTTCTGCGAAAGTTATCTGTTCTGGTATTTGATTTAATTTTTCTAAAAAAGTAACTATATTCATGTTGATAGATTATTAAAAGTGAGTCGCAATACTTTTTGCTGCAACTATTGCTCCTTCCATATATCCTGGGTTTTTAACAGCAGTTTCTGAACCCGAAAGAAATAATTTATTATTAAGTAATGCTTTTTGATATTCAGGATGACCATTGTTTTCATGTCCTAAAACAAGTTGCTCATAAGGCAAAAAAGTCAGCGGTTCTTCTCGCCATACTTTTTCATGATAAGCTATATAATTAGCTGTTTCATCACCGTATAGTTTAGTTAATTGAAGTAGTACTTTTTCTTTTCTTTCCTCCTGAGATAATGTGTAAGTTCCTCCATTCAGGAATCCTTTTAATGCAAATCCGCTTTTATCGCTATTACTATGATCATACATTTCTTGAATAATACTTGCTTGACTGTACAAAGTGCCTGAATAATTCTGCTCCCGCCAAAACGGTTTTTTATATTCCACGGCAAATTTTATTGATTCGCCCATCCAAGTATGCGTTTTCTTAGCTAAACTTTGTATTGAAGTCGATAATGACGGTTCAAATGTGATGCTTTGCACCAGCAAATGTGGCGGTAAAGTACTAATTACTTTTGCAGCTAAATATACCACTCCATTAGAATCAATGATTTCTAAGCAATCACTTAGCTCTTTAATCGAACTCACTTTGGTTTCAGTTCTTATAGTGTCCACACCTACCTCATCTACTAATCTTTCAATCAACTTAATCGTTCCTCCCTCAATTCGATACGAGGATTCCTCGGCATCTGAAATTTCAAATTTTTGCGGCGGCACAAATGACATGGTTTCAAATAATGAAACTCCTTGTGTGTGCTGCTTGAAGTAGGAGATCTCTAATTCAGCTAACAAGGCTAATAAATGCTGGTGCGGATTGCTAAACCAAGTTGCGCCCATTTCCATGGTTGATCCGCTTGTACCTGTAACTGTTTCTATACGACCACCTATTCGAGAATTAGCTTCTAGAATTATGTACTCGAGTCCTTTTTTCTTTAACAAATAAGCTGTCATCAGTCCTGATAAGCCAGCGCCAATGATTATAATTTTATTGTGATTCATTCTGTTTCTTCTGTTGAAAATTTTGACTTTTTAGGTTCTTTTGTGATCGCTTTTCCACCTACAACCACAACAATTTCTCCTCTTGGAGCAGTTTTTTCAAAATGATTAAGTACGTCGCGAACTGTTCCACGAACGTTCTCTTCATGCAATTTGGACAATTCCCTTGACACACATATTTGACGGTCTTCGCCGAAATAAGTAATAAATTCCGTTAGAGTTTTTAATAATTTATGAGGAGAAACATATAAAATCATCGTTCGAGTTTCTTCGGCTAAGGCCAAATACCGAGTTTGTTTTCCTTTTTTATCAGGCAAAAATCCTTCAAAAACGAATTTATCATTGGGTAAACCGCTATTGACAAGTGCCGGTACAAAAGCAGTTGCGCCAGGCAAACACTCCACTTCAACACCATTTTCAACGCATGCTCTTGTTAATAAAAAACCTGGATCTGAAATTGCAGGAGTTCCAGCATCGGATATTAATGCTATGTTTTCACCTGCTTTTAATCTAGAAATTAAATTTTCTATTGTTTTATGTTCATTATGCATGTGATGACTGTACATGTGTGTGCCAATTTCATAATGTTTTAAAAGTTTTCCACTAGTGCGAGTATCTTCAGCGAGAATTAAATCGACTTCCTTAAGAATCCGAATAGCGCGAAAAGTCATGTCTTCCAAGTTACCAATAGGCGTAGGAACAATATATAATTTTGACATAAATAGAAAGTATTAACTGGTAATTTTAAGTTTTAAAAGTATTTATGACAAAGAAATTAAAGAAATTTCTTCTCTATAATATGCATAAATCGATCTTCATATTCTTGCTTCCCTTCCCAATTGTTGTAATCTGGTTTAACCATGTCCTGAATAAAATCTCGCGTTTCATAAAATGTATTAAATGTAATTAATTGACTTAAAACACGGTTATAATCTTCATCGCTATTAGCAAAAAGATGTTTGATAAAAGCTAATCTATCATTTAGATCAATATTTATTCCTTTAGCTAATTTATCGTTTAACGAAACTAATTTACTATCAAAATCATTAGACTGTTGATTTTCAATAATTTCATTGTTTTGCTCTTCAATTCTATTTTCAACTTTGGGCGTTTCAATTACAATTGTAGTAGGAATATTTTCAACTTGCTGTTTTTTTACAAAAAGAGTGTCGTGGTAATTTCCACCTAATAATTCCTCAAATGATATTTGTACCGCTTCGACTTTTTTAGTTTCCACTTCTATTTCTACCACATCAGTTTTTGTTAATTCAAAAGAAGGAGTAAAATTTACTTGCTCTATTTCTTGAGGTTCTAAATCGTCATCAACATTAATTTCTTCTTGAGCAAGTTCTGGATTTTCTTTATCATCAATTTCTGGCTTTTCCTCTTTTATCGTTTCAAATTCTTGCGCTGCGGTTTCTACTGGAATTGGATTTTCATTAGAAATATTAGTCTCTTCTTCAACTATTATTAATTCATCTTTGGAATTATCTACAAGTATTTCCTCATCAGACGATTTTTCTACTATTTCTATAGGCACAAGATTCTCTTCGACAGTATCAAAAACTACATTGATTTGTTTTTCAATCTCTGAACGACCAATGGTAGGTTGTACTTCGCTAAAATGCTGATCAACAAATCGCAATACTGCAAGTTTTTCATATAATTTCTGCGTTTCCAAGTATAATTGATTGATGTCAGATCTATTTTTTAGCTGTAATACTCTATGTGCAATGCTGATTAAATCGGCTTCCAATTGTTTTTTCATAACTTTGAAATTATAATGTTTTTAGTGAGTCTTTCCCAATTTGTTTCTTTTGAAGAAGTATTTTAGCAACTGGAAGAAGTGCCCTTTAATAAAAATGTCATACTTTTGAAACGACGTAAAAGTATAAATTTTTTATGTCGCTTTGTACTTTACAAAGTAATAAAAACTAATCATCTTTTAAGCTAGAATAATACAAAATGTTTCTCGAAAATACAGTAAATCACAAAGAGCAATTTGGCTGGATTGAAGTCATTTGCGGATCGATGTTTTCAGGTAAAACTGAAGAATTGATTCGTCGTTTAAAAAGAGCACAATTTGCCAAGCAAAAAGTGGAGATTTTTAAACCTACCATTGACACCCGATATGATGAAGCAATGGTCGTATCACATGATGCTAATGAAATTCGTTCTACGCCGGTTCCCGCTGCCGCAAATATTGCAATTTTAGCACAAGGTTGCGATGTTGTAGGGATTGATGAAGCTCAATTTTTTGATGACGAGATTGTCAAAATTTGCAATGATCTTGCCAATCAGGGGATTAGAGTGATTGTCGCAGGATTAGATATGGATTTTAAAGGAAATCCTTTTGGACCAATGCCCGCTTTAATGGCAACTGCAGAATATGTGACTAAGGTTCATGCGGTATGCACTCGTACTGGAAATTTAGCCAATTATAGTTTTCGCAAAACAGACAACGACAAATTAGTAATGTTAGGCGAAACAGAGGAATATGAACCATTAAGTCGCGCAGCTTATTACTACGCAATGCGGGACGAGCAAAAAAAAGATAATGAGGGGAAATAAATTGAATTATTTCGGCTCATTATCTTTTAAAAAAGAACAATTAAACTTCGATGTATTTATTCTACAAAAATTAATTCTCCTTTTGTAAGTGTGTAAAATGCACCAACTATTTTTATTTCGCCTTTATCCTCCATTTCTTTTAAAATTGGACTGTTTTCTCTAATGTTTTTGATAGTGTTTCTAACATTATTTTCGGCTACAATTTTTACATATTCTTCGTTTTTAGAATTTTTTTCTCCTAAAAAACTTGCACTTAAACCTATTGCGGGTTTTATGTTATCGACTAAAGAAGTTATATTCCCTAAATCCACATTGTCGATTGTAGCTTTTATAGCGCCACAATGTTGGTGCGCCATTACCATAATCAACTTAGCACCAGCTACTTTACAAGCAAATTCCATACTGCCTAACATATTTTCATCTGCAAAGTTTCCTGCTACTCGTCCAACAAAAACATCCCCAATTCCTTGGTCAAATATATCTTCAATAGGTGCTCTACTATCTACGCAGCCTAATACAAAAGCTTTTGGAAATTGACCAACAGCAGATTTTCTAATTTGCTCTTTGTAATCTCTAACCGTATTATTGTTGTTTCTAAAGCGCTCGTTACCAGCTTTAAAATCTGCAAGTACTCCGTCTGGAGTTAATTTATCTTGATCTTCTTTAGTCAAAACACGATTTTCAAGTCGTTTTTCAACATTAGTTACTGTTGCAGACTCTCCTTCTTTTTTGTCTGTTGTTTCTTTGTTCTCTTTGCAACTGACCATTATGACAGACATACAAATTAAGGATAATTTTAAATAATTGTTTTTCATAATTAAATTTATTAAAGGTTGTTATATTAAAAACTGTGATGAATACTAAACTGTAATTGATCTTTTCCTGCGTTTTCTGTTGATTGATTCATGAATCCTAATTGTGCTCTGATTTTTTTTGTGATTCCATAACCTAATCCAACATAAAATCGATTTCTATCAAAGACATTTACAATTCTGTTATTACCGATATTTTTTTTCCCGTTGATAAAAATCTCATTATATAAAGCTGCATATAAAGTATTTTTTTCAATTTTATTTTTATTAAGTGGTACATTAAGCGACATATTGTATCTAATACGAGTCCTAAAATCTTGATTTTCTATAAAACGTTGTTCGTATCTAATACGATGCGTAAAATAAAGTCTTTCACCTACCTTTTGTGGCAATAGTCCTTCCTGATATATTCTATTTTCGTTTATTGTATCATCATTTTCGCCTATCACTCCAGTTGTTATATTAGCAAATCCTAGAGCTAATGTTACATTAGTATTCTTTGGAGAATATGTTACTGCACTTCTAAGTAAAAGTTGTTCTAAATCGCCAATGGTATTGAAGTTACGATATTGCACATCTCCCTGAATACTAAAAGCACTGTTTTTTATTTTAGTGGTGTAAAAATACATATACCAAGCACCTAAATCATTTTCTTTAGTATTTTGTCCAAATAACATTGAACTGCAACACATAAATGCAATTATAAATATTTTAAAAGACTTCATATTGTGATTAGATTATTTTTATGCAAATATAATAGTGTTACTATTAAAAGTTTAATTAATTTAACTTTTTTTTATAAAATTGACAGTATTTTAATTTCAATAACTGGTTAAAAATTATTTTAATACATTAAATTTCAACTAAATAATAAAAATTGATAGTCAAGATTGAATTAAACTATTAGATAATCTAAATCTTCAAATAATATATTTTCAGTACCTAAATGATGATGCATATTTACTAAATAACCAAAACCATAGTTACGTTTAAGATTCAGTCAAAAAGGTTAAAAAAATTGGCTATTTTTATACTTTAAAATAAAATAATTAAAAATGAAAAAAATATTAGTAATACCGCTTATAATGATGAGTTTAAATGCTGTGGCACAAAATGTAATGACACCAGAATTATTATGGAAATTAGGAAGAGTTGCCCCTCTCGGTCTTTCAATTGATGGAAAAAATATAGTTTACAAAGTTACTTTCTCTTCGGTTGAAGAAAACAAATCAGACTATAAGATTTATAATTTAGCTATAAATGGCGGTAGTCCGACTGAAATAAACGATTCTAAAACTTTATTATTAGATAGAAATATATCTCCTGACGGAAAATTTATCGTTTACAACGAAGAAGTAAAAATTGACAAAGTACACGGAAAAGATTTCTATCCAAATTTACCTAAATCAGATGTTCAAATCTACGATGGCTTGGATTATCGTCATTGGGATACTTGGAACGATGGGACTTTTAACCATGTTTTTTACAAGGCAAATAAGGAAGGTGCTTTAGGAATAGATTTAATGAAGGGAGAAAACTATAATAGTCCTCAAAAACCATTTGGTGGAGACGAAGATTATATTTGGTCACCTGACAGTAAAAGTATTTTATATGTATCTAAGAAAAAAGCAGGTACACAGTATGCGCTTTCAACTAACACTGACATTTACGAATACAATTTAGAGACTGGAAAAACAGTCAATAGAACGGTCGACAATCTAGGTTATGATGTGGCACCACAATTTTCTCCTACAGGAAATTTGACATGGTTGCAAATGAAAAGAGACGGTTTTGAAGCTGATAAAAATGACTTAATTGTAAGTTTCAAGGGAATAAACATAAATTTAACCGCGCAGTGGGATGGAACTGTTGACAGCTTTATGTGGAGCAAAGATGCAAGCAAAATATACTTTGTTGCACCTATTGATGGAACAAAACAATTATTTGAAGTTAACTTTCCTGGCGTTAAACGCATCGCTATCACGGTTAACCAAATCACGAATGGAGATTTTGACGTAAATTCCATTATTGGTATTTCTGGAGCTAACGTGATTGTAACCAGAACAGATATGAACCACGCTGCTGAAATTTTTTCTTACAATTTGAAGAAAAAAACATGGAATCAATTATCAAATGTAAATACAAGTACTTATGATTCTTTGGCGTTAAGCAAAACAGAACGAAGATATGTGACTACAACGGATGGTAAAAAAATGTTAGTTTGGGTAATCCTCCCCCCGAATTTTGATGCTTCAAAAAAATATCCAACACTTTTATATTGCCAAGGTGGACCACAATCACCATTGACGCAGAGCTATTCTTTTCGATGGAATTTTCAATTGATGGCTGCAAATGGCTATATAATTGTAGCGCCTAACCGCCGTGGAATGCCAGGTCATGGCGTAGAATGGAACGAACAAATAAGCAAGGATTGGGGCGGCCAAGTGATGCAGGATTATTTATCAGCTATTGATGAAGTTGCTAAAGAGAGTTACGTAGATGCAAAACGTTTAGGGTGCGTTGGCGCAAGTTATGGTGGTTATTCGGCTTTTTATTTAGCTGGGATTCATAACAATCGTTTCAAAACATTTATTTCTCATGATGGTGTCTTTAACACCCAAAGTATGTTTGGCACTACCGAAGAGGTTTTCTTCAACAACTGGGATTTCGGCGGAGCCTATTGGGAAAAGAACAATGCAGTTGCTCAAAAAGCGTATAATGAATTCAATCCTATTAATTATGTGGATAAATGGAATACACCAATATTAATTATTCAAGGAGGGAAAGATTTTCGAGTTTCAATAGGACAATCGCAGGAAGCTTTTCAAGCGGCACAATTAAGAGGTATTAAAAGTAGATTTCTATACTTTCCAGAAGAAAATCACTGGGTATTGAAACCACAAAATGCTCAAGTGTGGCAAAAAGAGTTTTACAAGTGGTTGAAAGAAACGTTATAAAATAGCTTAACTCAGTTCACAAAATTATGATTGAAAACAAAAAACCTCACTTTGCAGTGAGGTTTTTTGTTACAATATATTTTTTATTCTGGATCGTTCATTTTAAAAGTATCCATAAACGCAGTTGTGTAATCTCCTGCAATATAACGTGGATCATCCATTAATTGTCTATGAAATGGAATTGTAGTTTTAATACCTTCAATAACAAATTCATCTAATGCCCTTCTCATTTTACTAATTGCTTCTTCACGAGTTTGCGCTGTCGTTATTAACTTTGCAATCATAGAATCATAATTAGGAGGAATAGTATAGCCAGAATAAACATGAGTGTCTAAACGAACTCCATGGCCTCCTGGCATGTGAAGTGTTGTGATTTTTCCTGGTGAAGGCCTGAAATCATTATATGGATCCTCTGCATTTATTCGACATTCAATCGCATGTAATTTTGGCAAATAATTCTTTCCAGTAATTGGAACACCAGCAGCCACTAAAATTTGCTCCCGAATTAAATCGTAGTCAATCACCTGTTCTGTGATAGGATGTTCTACTTGGATACGAGTATTCATTTCCATGAAATAGAAATTACGATGTTTATCTACTAAGAACTCAACCGTTCCTGCTCCTTCATATTTAATATATTCGGCTGCTTTAACCGCAGCTTCGCCCATTTTTAAACGAAGATCATCAGTCATGAAAGGAGAAGGAGTTTCTTCAGTCAATTTTTGATGACGTCTTTGTACGGAACAGTCTCTTTCTGAAAGGTGACATGCTTTTCCATAAGAATCGCCAACTACTTGTATTTCAATATGACGCGGTTCCTCAATTAATTTTTCTAAATACATTCCGTCATTACCAAAAGCAGCAGCTGATTCCTGACGCGCACTCTCCCAAGCTTTTAATAAATCTTCCTCTTTCCAAACTGCACGCATTCCTTTTCCACCACCACCGGCAGTTGCTTTTAGCATGACAGGAAAATTAAATTCACGTGATAATTGTAAAGCTTGCTCGTATGATTCTAAAATTCCTACTGAACCTGGAACACAAGGAACACCGGCTTCAATCATTGTTGACTTTGCAGAAGCTTTGTCTCCCATTCTATCAATCATTTCTGGCGAGGCGCCTATAAATTTGATACCATGTTCTTGACAAATCTTTGAAAATTTAGCATTTTCAGACAAAAATCCATATCCAGGATGAATCGCATCTGCATTAGTAATTTCAGCAGCAGCAATAATATTTGACATTTTCAAATAAGAAAGGCTACTTGGAGGTGGCCCTATACAAACTGCTTCATCTGCAAACTTCACGTGTAAACTTTCAGCATCAGCAGTAGAATATACAGCAACAGTTTTTATTCCCATTTCCTTGCAAGTTCTGATGATGCGTAACGCAATTTCTCCTCTATTTGCAATTAATATTTTTTTAAACATCGTTTTAAAAATTTAAAATTAAAATGACAAATTCCAAATTCCAAATATCCAGAAATTGGAATTTGGAATTTAAAACGTTGAAATTTAAAAATGTTATGAAGGATCTACTAAGAATAAAGGTTGATCAAATTCAACTGGTGACATATCATCAACCAGTATTTTTACAATTTTTCCAGAAATTTCAGATTCAATTTCGTTGAATAATTTCATTGCTTCAATGACACAAAGTACATCACCTTTAGCAATTGTTTTACCTACTTCTACAAACATTGGTTTATCAGGAGAAGGTTTTCTATAGAAAGTACCAATAATTGGAGATTTTATAGTGATAAAATGCGCGTTTTCTGAAACTGGAGCTTCTGCTACTACAGCAGGAACAGCTTGTTGTGGCGCAAACGCTTGCTGAAGTGGCGCTTGTGCTGGTATTTGCTGAACGTATGTTGTTTCGGTTGCGTGCCCTTCTAAAGTTGTTCTAATAGTGATTTTTACATCATCCATTTCCAACTTTACTTCTGCAACTCCTGAATTTGCTACAAACTTGATTAAATTTTGAATTTCTTTTAAATCCATAATTATTTGTTATTAGGTTAAATTATTTTTTATCGTATGCCCATTTTAGATAGATAGATCCCCATGTAAATCCACCTCCAAATGCGGCCAAAATTATTGTATCTCCCTTTTTGAACAAATGTTCAAAGTCATTGAGCACTAATGGTAAAGTGGCAGAAGTTGTATTTCCGTACTTCTCGATATTCATTAGCACCTTTGAATCTTCAAGATTCATTCTACTAGCTGTAGCATCTATGATGCGCTTATTTGCCTGATGCGGAACTAGCCAATCAACATCTTCATTTGTAAGATTATTTCTTTTTAGGATTAATTCACTCGAATCGGCCATATTTGTTACCGCATATTTAAAAACGGTTTTCCCATCTTGAATAATATTATGTCTATTCTCCTTAACTGTATCAAACGAAGTTGGATTTAACGAACCTCCTGCATCAATTTTAAGAAAATCTCTACCTACTCCATCGCTACGTAGATATTCATCCTGGAGTCCTAATCCTTCATAATTTGGCTCAAATAATACTGCTCCAGCACCGTCACCAAAAATGATGCAAGTTGATCGATCCGTATAATCTACGATTGATGACATTTTGTCGGCACCAATTAAGAGTACTTTTTTATAACGACCTGATTCTATATAAGCAGCAGCATTTGACATTCCGTATAAAAAACTCGAGCAGGCCGCCTGCAGATCATAGGCAAAAGCATTTATAGCTCCTATTTGAGTGGCAACATACACACCAGTTGAAGCAACTGGCATGTCTGGAGTTGCAGAAGCCATTATCACTAAATCTATTTCTAAAGGATCGATATTTGATTTTACAATTAAATCTTGCGCAGCTTTTATAGCTAAAAAGGAAGTTCCCTTATCCTCATCCTTAAGAATTCTTCTTTCTTTTATTCCTGTCCGAGAAGTGATCCATTCATCATTGGTGTCAACCATAGTTTCCAATGCTTTGTTTGTAAGCACAAAGTCCGGAACATAAGCTCCAACAGCGGTAATTGCGGCTGTGATTTTATTCATTGTATGCAATTTATTACTAGCCAAATATCACTATTTGAAAATTTTATAAAGACGTGAAATTTACAAAAAAAATTCCATTTTTTATTATACGGAACTTCTTATTTAACAAAAATTAAAAACAACAAAAAAACTCTCACGATGTGAGAGTTCGAATATTATTTACAAAAATGTATTAAGCAACCGCTACAGACTTATCTATAACAACTTGCCCTCTGTAGTACATCTTACCTTCATGCCAATATGCTCTGTGATACAAGTGTGCTTCTCCTGTAATAGGACAAGTAGCAATTTGCGCTACTGTAGCTTTGTAATGTGTTCTTCTTTTGTCTCTTCTTGTTTTGGAGATTTTTCTCTTAGGATGCGCCATTTTACTATATTATTTATCCGTTAATAGTTTCTTTAATTTGTCCCAACGTGGGTCTATATCTTCTTCTTTTTTATTCTCTTCATTTATTTTAAGCTCGTTCAATTTAGTCAAAGCTTCAGTTTTTAAACTTCCATCTTTTATCCCAGGATGAACTCGTCTTAAGGGCACTGATAAAACAATCAGTTCGTATATATATTGTGCAACATCAATTTCAAATTCACCGTGTGGCAAGATCAATAACTCTTCATTATCATTGTTGAATTCTTCTCCAAAACGAACTATTAATTTCATCTTACCTTTTATTGGCAAATCAAAATCTTCACTTGTTAAATCACAAGGTACATTTACCGTTCCTTTATGTTTTAAATTTAATTCTAAAAGTGTATTTGTCTTCTCTAAAACTAAGTTCACTTTTATATTTGAATCTTGATATTCGTTATAATCAAAGATTTCAAAGAACGCATTATTAATTTGATACTCAAAATGATGTTTCCCTAGCTTTAATCCCGCAAAAGGAATTAAATATTCTTTTGTGTTCTTCATTTTAATAGCAATTTGCCCCTAATCTTCGGGAGTGCAAAGATATAAATTTATTGCAAAACTAATAATGTTATTCACTTTTTTTTGTTCACAACTGTTTTTCTTTTGTTTTTAATGGTTTTTCGCTGATTATGGCATGTTGATTTCTAGAATGATAAATATCTATAGCTAAATAAACGGCTTCTTTAAATGAATTAAAATCAGCTATTCCTTTGCCTGCTATATCGTAGGCAGTACCGTGATCAGGTGATGTTCTTATTTTATCGAGACCCGCGGTGAAGTTTACTCCTTTCCCAAAAGACAATGTTTTAAATGGAATTAATCCCTGATCGTGATAGGTTGCAATAACAGCATCATATTTCTCATATTGATTGCTGCCAAAAAAACCGTCCGCGGCAAAAGGACCAAACACTAATGTCCCTTTTTCAAATATTTTTTTCAAGGTTGGCTTGATTATTAAATCATCTTCCGAACCAATTACACCTCCATCTCCACAATGTGGATTTAAACCTAAAACAGCAATTTTTGGCTTACTTACACTAAAATCTTGAATTAAAGATTGCTTGATTGTTGCAATTTTTTTCTTAATCAATTCTTCTGTTAAATGAGAGGCAACTTCACTTACAGGTATATGATCAGTTAAAAGACCGACCCTCAAATTATCTTGCACCATTAACATAAGGGCGTTACCTTCTAACTCTTGATTTAAATAATCAGTATGACCAGGAAATTGAAAATCTTCTGACTGGATATTATATTTATTTATTGGTGCAGTAACTAAAACGTCCACAAGCCCATCCTTTAAAGCTGTTGTAGCCGCAACAAAAGATTTTATTGCATACTCACCTGCTAAGGGATCGCTCTCACCAAGTTTTACATCAAAAGCTTCTTTCCAAAGATTTAAAACATTTATCTTTCCTATCACAATTTGATCTAGCCTATCGATTCCATGTAATAAAGAAGTTGACTGAAAACTTTTTTTGACGAATGACAATAATTTAACATTTGCAAAAATAACAGGTGTACACAATTCTAACATTCGAGAATCCTCAAAAGTTTTTAAAACCACCTCGCTTCCAATACCGTTTAAATCTCCTATTGAAATTCCGACGATTATATTTTCTGCTTTTTTCATAATGACATCCCGTTATTTATTGCTAATTTTGAAGTGCAAATTTAGTAAATAAAAACAAGAATGTTCACAGGAATTATAGAAACCCTTGGTACTATCCAAGAAATAGAAAAAGAAAATACTAACGTAAATGTTACTATTAAATCATCCATAGCAGCTGAATTAAAAATTGATCAAAGTGTTGCACATAATGGCGTTTGTCTGACAGTAGTAGCTATAGCAGATGATTTTTATAAAGTTACCGCAATTAATGAAACCATTCAAAAAACAAATTTGGGTACATGGAAAGCTGGAGATAGTGTAAACCTAGAACGAGCTATGAAACTAGGCGATCGCCTTGATGGTCATATTGTTCAAGGTCATGTAGATCAAACTGCTACCTGCATTGTTGCCGATGAAACTAATGGAAGTTGGTTTTATACTTTTGAATATGATGCACTTTATAACAACATCACCATTGAAAAAGGATCCATAACAGTAAACGGAGTAAGTCTAACAATAGTTGATTCGAAAAGTAATCAATTTAGTGTTGCAATTATTCCTTACACTTATGAGCACACTAACTTCAACTCGTTTATTATTGGAACAAAAGTAAACTTAGAATTTGACGTGATTGGAAAATATGTTTCACGGCTTTACGGAAATAAGTAAAAAAATCATTTCATAAGAATAAAACTCCAATTTTAATTTGGAGTTTTTATTTTTAGCGTTTTACTGTATATTAAATAAATTCCGAAAATCAAGGCGATGATTATCAAAATAAAAATGTTCTGATCAATAGATAATCCGGGTGGCGGTGGTGGTGGTGGCGGTGGTGGCGGTGTGATTCCACCTCCTTGTGCGCTAGTGTATATTGCATATAGTAGGCAAGGAATAAGTAATGATATATTTTTTGCGTATTTCATGCTTACAAAAAGTCAATTTAGATTATGATTGAACCAATTTCTATTTATTCAACTGTACAAATTAAACATAATGTTTCTTCAATTAAAAATAAATTGCTAAAAATTAATGTATCGGAAAGTATTTTTCTGCGTTTATTCTTAAACACAAAAAAAAGCCTCTACATTACTGTAAAGGCTTGATTTTACTAGTGGTCCCACCTGGGCTCGAACCAGGGACCACCTGATTATGAGTCAGGTGCTCTAACCAGCTGAGCTATAGGACCGGTTATGAATGTGCAATATTACTACTATTTTTGGTTTGTTACAACTATTTTTTAATTAGAATTTTACTCCGCTACGCTTTTTTTATCTCTAAAAACAGAAAACCGCTGATTGTTAGTTAATAAACCTTCCTGAATTTAATCTTTAATTTCTTGACAAAGTTCAATTAAAACACCATTTGTGCTCTTTGGATGCAAAAAAGCCACTAATTTATTATCAGCTCCTTTCTTTGGAATAGTATTAAGAATAATAAATCCCTCTTTCTGTAATCGTGCAATTTCTGAAACGATATCCTCAACATCGAATGCAATGTGATGAATTCCCTCTCCTTTTTTTTCTAAAAACTTAGCTATTGAACTTTCTGGATTAGTAGCAGCCAAAAGCTCAATTTTATTAGGACCATTCATAAAAAAAGAAGTATTGACACCCTCGCTTTCTACAACTTCCGACTTGTATGCTGGCATTCCAAAGAGCTTTTCAAAAAGTAAATTAGACAAATCTAGATCTTTTACGGCTATTCCTATGTGTTCTATTTTTCGCATTTTATTTTTGAATTTAATGTTAAAAACTAATTATTGTTGAAAGTTTATTTCACTAGAATTAGATATTTCAAGATGTAAAACTAAACAATAATTATAAAAATATTTTGAAATAAATATAATCCAATTATTTTCTATCATAATAATTCTCTAAAAATAAAAAATCACATCGATTATAATTGTTATTTTGTATTTTCTAATTTTGATTTGATATGCTGAAAAACAATTTAAAATATACTTTCTTATTATTACTTTTTATCATTGCGAGCTGCGCTAAAAGAGGCTCTATAACTGGCGGGTTAAAAGATACTATAGCTCCCGTTTTGAAAATGAGCTTTCCAGAAAACTTCAGTACTAATTTTAAGGGAGATCAAATCAAGTTAGTTTTTGATGAAAACGTCAAATTAAAAAATTTAAATAAGCAGTTAATAATTTCACCTCCAATGAAAAATGAACCGTTAGTCCTTCCAACAACGGCAACTAAAACAATTACTATTAAAATAAAAGATACACTACAACCTAATACAACGTATAGTTTTAATTTTGGGCAAAGTATAGCAGATAATAATGAAGGAAACCCATACAATCAATTCAAATATGTTTTTTCTACTGGTGATTTTATCGATTCCTTAAAACTGAGTGGAACAGTAAAAAGCGCCTATGATAAAGAGGTTGAATCTTTCGTTTCAGTGATGCTCTACGATATTAATAATGATTTTAATGACTCTATTGTTTACAACGAAACACCAAGATATGTTACAAATACATTAGATAGTTTAAAAACGTTTAATTTTGAAAACTTAAAAGCTGGAAAATACCTTCTTGTTGGAATAAAAGATGTAAACAGCAACAATAAGTACAATCCCAAACAAGATAAAATTGGATTTCATAAAGAAATCATAACCATCCCAACTGATTCCACGCCAGAATTATCATTATTTAAAGAAGAATTACCATTAAAAACTTTTAAACCCTCACAGGCCTCTGGCAATCGTTTTTTACTGGGTTATGAAGGCACAATAAATTCGAATGAAGCTAGACCTGAGATAATATTATCAGATAAAAACAATGCTTTAGTACATCTTGTCACAAAACTACCTAAGAAGGATTCATTACAAATTTGGTACAAACAAATAAAAGCAGATTCACTTAATTTGGCTGTTGCAAAAGGGTACTATAAAGTTAAATACACTTTTAAAAATAAAGACCAGAAAAAAGACACTTTAATGATCTCCGCCATCCAGAACAATGACATAAAATTTAGAGATAGATTCACATTAGAAAGTGCAACTCCATTGATTGCTATTGATAATTCAAAAATTAATTTAGTTAACAAAGCTAAAGCTAAAGTGCCATTTACTACCGAATATGATGAATTTAATCAAAAACTATATTTTGATTTTAACAAAGAACCTCAAGAAAATTATAGTTTTACTATTCTACCCGGCGCTTTAAATGATTATTACGAAAAATTAAATGATACGTTGAGTTATAAACTTTCAACAAAAAGCACTTCAGATTATGGAAACTTAACTGTATTACTTGAGAACATAAAACAGTTCCCAGTAATAATTGAGCTTACTGATACAAAAGGCGATGTTATGGCTAGCGAATATACTGAAGAAAATAAAACAGTAAATTTCAATTTAATTGATCCCGCAATGTATATTTTAAGGGCTATTTACGATGGAAACAAAAATAAACAATGGGATTCTGGTAACTATCTAAAAAAACGTCAAGCTGAAGAAGTAATTTATTTTTCTAAAGAAATCGACGTAAGAGCAAATTGGGATGTTAATCAAATATTTGATTTAAGTTTACCTTACCTTCCCGAAATAAAAAAGAAAGAAGATAAAAAGAGGAAATCTACTTTCTAATCTTTAATTTCAAAATTATCTTTATCATCTAAAAATCCAAACTTTTTTCTCGTTTTCAACAATATAGAATGATCTAAAGTAGTCGTAAAAACAGCTTCACACTCTTCCGGCGCTATCAGATAATCACCCATACAATCTATAACTTGCGAATGTCCTACGTACGAATGCCCATTTTGGTCTTCGCCTATTCGATTAACCGCAATTACATAACTCATATTTTCTATGGCTCTCGCTTTTAGCAGTGAGTCCCATGCATTAATTCTGATTTTTGGCCAATTAGCTACATATAACAATAAGTCATAATCAGCATTATTTCTTGAAAAAACAGGGAAACGTAAATCATAGCAAATTAGTAGACATATTCTCCAGCCTAAGTACTCAACCATTGTTTTGGTAGTTCCTGCATTATAATGCTTATGTTCACCTGCGAGCGTAAACAAATGTCTTTTATCATAATATTGTATCGCGCCAGAGGGAAAAGCAAAAAACATCCTGTTGTAAAAATTACTATGCTCCTTAATAACAATACTGCCCGTTATGGCAGTTTTTGTGGCTTTAGCCAAATTTACAAGCCATGAAACCGTTTCTCCTTTCATACTTTCAGCAACAGGAATTGGATTCATTGTAAATCCTGTCGTAAACATTTCTGGAAGCACAATTAGATTAACATCTGAAGAAATTAAATTGATTTTTGACTCAAAATAATTCCGATTTAATTCTGGCCTTTCCCAAATTAAAGGCGCTTGTATTAGTGCTACTTGCATTGTTTTATTTTTTTAAAAATAAGAAATACTAAGATAGTTTAAGTTCATTATATTAGCAAAAAAAATATGAGAGATACCATTGTACTAACCATGATGCTATTATCCATTTTTACTTTTGGCCAAAGCAAATCTGGCGCAAAACAATTTTGGGAAAACCTGCAAAAACAATGTGGAAAATCATTTGAAGGAGTGGTAACGGAGGGAGCTGAAAATGATACTTTTCGAAGTAAGACATTAATAATGCACATTCGTAATTGTAGTGAAAACACAATTCGAATTCCTTTTTTTGTAGGAGAGGATAAATCAAGAACTTGGGTGCTAAATTATAGAAATGACCACATTCAACTAAAACATGATCACCGGCATGAAGATGGTTCAGAGGACAAAGTAACTCAATATGGTGGAACGGCACCAAATTCTGGATCTGCAACACTTCAATTATTTCCCGCAGACCAAAAAACATGTGATTTGATTCCAGCTGCTGCTGCCAATGTATGGTGGATTACTCTGGAAGAAACGTCATTTACTTATAATTTAAGACGCATTGGTTCTGATAGACTTTTTACAGTAAAATTCGATTTAACTAAAACAGTTTCTACACCCGCAGCTCCATGGGGCTGGCAGGACTAAGATATTTAATGTAAAAACGCATTCAAATTAATGAATGCGTTTTTTTATTATCGTTAATTCCCTAAGGAATTGAGCACCTTTTTATCCTTTCAAACTTGCACCTAAATACTCTCTATTCATACGAGCAATATTCTCCAGTGAAATACCTTTAGGACATTCTACTTCACAAGCACCAGTATTAGTGCAGTTACCAAAACCTTCAGCATCCATTTGAGCTACCATGTTTAAAACACGTTCAGTAGCTTCAATTTTACCTTGTGGTAATAATGCATATTGAGATACTTTTGCAGATACAAATAACATTGCTGATGAATTTTTACAACTAGCCACACAAGCACCGCAACCAATACAAGTTGCAGCATCAAATGCTCGATCTGCGTCGTGCTTTTTCACTGGAATAGCGTTAGCATCAGTAGGTTTTCCTGAAGTATTTACAGAAATGAATCCTCCAGCTTGTTGAATTCTATCAAATGCACTTCTATCAACCACTAAATCCTTTATTACTGGAAAAGCTTTTGCTCTAAAAGGTTCGATGAAAATAGTATCACCATCCTTAAACATTCTCATGTGCAATTGACAAGTTGGAACTCCACGATCTGGACCATGAGCTTCACCGTTAATATAAAGTGAACAAGATCCACAAATTCCTTCGCGACAATCGTGATCGAATGACACTGGCAAGTCGCCTTTATTTATTAAACCTTCATTTAGAACGTCTAACATTTCAAGAAAAGACATATCCTCTTCAATTCCATCTAGTGGATATTCAACGATTTTACCTTCTGCTTTAGCGTTTTTTTGACGCCATATTTTTAATGTAAGTTTCATATTTTTTATTAGTTTGAAAGCCATAAAGTCGAACGTCAAGAGCCTTAAACTTTAAGACTTTGGAATTTTAACTTTGGACTAATTTCTATTTATAACTTCTTTGAACCAATTTTACGTTATCAAATACTAATGGCTCTTTGTGTAATATTGCATCGCTAGGTTTTCCCTTATATTCCCATGCCGCTACATATGCAAAATTTTCATCATCACGTTGTGCTTCTCCTTCTGGAGTTTGGTACTCTTCACGGAAGTGACCTCCACATGACTCATTTCGATGTAAAGCATCTTTAGCGAATAGTTCACCTAATTCAAGGAAATCAGCAACACGTCCTGCCTTGTCTAATTCTTGATTTAAGCTAAAGGCATCACCAGGCACTTTAACATCATTGTAAAACTCTTCTCTCAACGCTGCAATTTCATTAATAGCTTCATTTAATCCTTGCGCGTTACGAGCCATTCCTACTTTGTTCCACATGATTTTTCCTAATTTCTTATGGAAATAATCTACAGAATGTGTTCCTTTATTATTCATAAATCGCTCAATACGAGCTTTTACATTATTTTCAGCTTCAACAAATTCAGGTAAATCAGTTGAAATCTCACCCGTTTTAATATCAGGTGCTAAATAATTACCTATTGTGTAAGGCAATACAAAATAACCATCTGCTAAACCTTGCATTAATGCAGAAGCTCCTAATCTATTTGCACCATGATCAGAAAAATTAGATTCCCCTATTGAAAAACAACCTGGAATGGTAGTTTGTAAATCATAATCAACCCATGTTCCACCCATTGTATAATGCACCGCTGGGTAAATCATCATTGGAGTTAAATACGGATTTTCATCAACAATTTTCTCATACATTTGGAACAAATTCCCGTATTTATTCGCAACTGTTGCAGCTCCTAATTTTATTATTAATTTAGCATCACTTGCGTCTAATCCCTTTATATAAGCTTGCTCTTTTCCATAACGTTCTATTGCAGCAGCAAAGTCTAAATAAACAGCTTCACCCGTTTTGTTTACACCAAAACCTGCATCACATCTTTCTTTTGCAGCACGAGAAGCAATATCACGAGGCACTAAATTTCCAAAAGCTGGATAGCGTCTTTCTAAATAATAATCTCTATCTGCTTCAGGAATGTCTGTTGGTTTTAATTTTCCTTCACGAATACTTTTTGCATCTTCTAATTTTGCAGGAACCCAAATACGCCCATCATTACGCAAAGATTCTGACATCAAAGTTAATTTAGACTGATGATCTCCTGAAACCGGAATACATGTTGGGTGAATTTGAGTGTAACATGGATTAGCAAAAAACGCTCCTTTTTTATGGATTTTCCATGCAGCAGTTGCATTACTTCCCATAGCGTAAGTAGATAGAAAAAATACATTTCCATATCCACCTGAAGCTATAACAACAGCGTGAGCTGAATGTCTTTCTATCTCTCCAGTTACTAAGTTACGAGCAATAATTCCTCTTGCTTTACCATCTACCAGCACTAAATCTTGCATTTCGTGACGCGTAAATGATTTTATTTTACCACGACCTATCTGACGGTTCATTGCTGAATACGCACCTAATAAGAGTTGTTGCCCTGTTTGTCCTTTAGCATAAAATGTTCGAGCTACTAGAGTTCCTCCAAAAGATCTGTTATCTAATAGTCCCCCGTATTCACGAGCTAATGGAACACCTTGCATTACACATTGGTCGATTATATTTACAGAAACTTCGGCTAATCTGTGCACATTCGCTTCTCTGGAACGGTAATCGCCACCTTTTACAGTGTCATAAAACAAACGGAAAGTTGAATCTCCATCGCCTTGGTAGTTTTTTGCTGCATTAATTCCCCCTTGTGCAGCAATAGAGTGCGCACGACGAGGTGAATCTTGAAAGCAAAATGATTTTACGTTATATCCTAATTCAGCTAAAGTTGCAGCAGCAGAACTACCTGCAAGCCCTGTTCCAACAACGATAATATCAATATTACGTTTATTAGCAGGATTTACTAAATTAATGTGATCTTTATAATTTGTCCATTTGTCCGCTATTGGACCATTTGGTATTTTTGAATCTAATGCCATTTATAATTTAATATTAATGATTAAAATGATGAAATAATGCGATGAAAATGAAACCAAAAGGAATTACAATTGCAAAAGCATATCCCAGTTTATGTAATGATCTTGAATATTTGTTGTTGAAACCCACAGATTGAAAAGACGAGTTGAAACCGTGCCATAAGTGAAGTGATAATAAGATAAAAGAAGCACAGTAAATAGCAGTACGTACAGAACTTTCAAACTTATGCGTCAACTCAGCGAAATATCTAGTTTCATCAAGCGGATTAACTTCTACATATTTATAAACCATCTCTGGAATCCAGAAATCATAAAAATGTAACAGCATAAACGCTAAAACAACTGAACCACTTACAATCATGTTTCTTGAAGCCCAAGATGAATTTGCCGCCCCATTATTCTTAACATAACTGATTGGTCTTGCTTTATTATTTTGATACTCTAAAACAATACCCATAGAAAAGTGAAAAATAACACCAATGATAAGAATAGGCTGAATAACAAATTGAACCAACGGATTGTTACCCATAAAATGAGAAATACTGTTGAAAGTGTCAGGACTAAAAACCGAGGTGCTGTTTATAAAAAAATGTTGTGCTAAAAATAAAATTAAGAAAAGTCCGGAAAGCGCCATTGCAACTTTCTTTGCAATCGATGACTTTAATAATGCAGATTTTGCCATAAGAATTTGTATGTTATAATTTAAAAATCATACAAAAATAGACCAATTACGAATGAACTACAACCTTTTCGTTATAATTTATAATGATTTTAAAGTGTTAAAGCTTACAATTGAACAATTTACTACCAATCAACACTTAAGAGACTATAAACCCGTACTCTAATTAGACAAACGCAAATTTTTTCTAAATAATATAGCTATTTAAAAAATTAGTAATCATTAAAAATTGTAGTGAAAAATAGTATATCAATAAATTTTATGACAATTAAATTTTAAACCCTCAGATATTTTGAAAACGTATTTTTTTCTTACTTTACGAAATTGTACCTGAATTCCTAACTTTTGCTTTTATGACAAGACACTAATGATAAAAAAAAATATTATCTATGGTACTTTTGATTTTGTAAAAACGCATTTAACGATCCAAACTTTGGTGAAAGTCTAGAAACTTAGAAAATTATAATATGGAGTGAAATTATTATAAATCAATTTTCTACTAATCCGATACGATAAAGTTTTTCGCTGATAAATAGCATCACTTTTTTATAATCTCATATTGAAATATGCACAATTATGATTTATATTAAAATTTATTAAATTCATGAGTTTAAACGATTTTATCTTAGTAATTTTGAGTAATTAAAAGAACAAAATTCAAATTTATGAAATACCATCAAATAGATCGAAACTTATTTATTAAAAATAGAGCGAAGTTTATGGCTCAAATGAAGCCAAAAAGTGTTGCTGTTTTTAACTCTAATGATATTTATCCCGTTTCTGCTGATAGCACTTTACCTTTTGCACAGCATCGCGATATTTTTTACTTAAGCGGCGTGGATCAAGAGGAAAGTATTTTACTCCTCTTTCCAGATGCGCCTTACGAGCATCAGAGAGAAATCTTATTTTTAAAAGAAACTAATGATCATATTGCAGTATGGGAGGGCGAAAAATTAACTAAGGATCGAGCATTTGAAGTTGCAGGAATCAAAACCGTTTATTGGTTAGATCAATTCGAAAAAATATTATTCGAATTGATGACGCACTCTGAAATAATTTACATCAATACTAATGAGCACTACCGTGCAACAATAGAAACGGAAACTCGCGAAGCCCGTTTTGTAAAATGGTGGAAAGATAAATATCCTGCTCACGCAGTAGCAAAGAGTAATCCGATTTTACAGCGCCTACGCTCTGTTAAGGAAACGGAGGAATTAGATTTGATCCAAAAAGCTTGTAATATAACGGAATTAGGTTTTAGAAGACTACTAAATTTTGTAAAACCAAACGTGACTGAGTACGAAATTGAAGCAGAGCTGGTTCATGAATTTATCCGAAATCGTTCAAGAGGTTTTGCTTACACTCCTATTATTGCTTCAGGAAATAATGCCAATGTGCTTCATTATATTGAAAACAATCAACAATGTAAAACCGGTGATTTAATATTGCTTGATGTTGCCGCTGAGTATGCTAATTATTCGAGTGATATGAGTCGCACGATTCCAGTTTCGGGAAAATATACAAACCGACAAAAAGAAGTATACAATGCAGTTCTAAGAGTGAAAAATGAAGCTACTAAAATGCTTTCACCAGGCACATTATGGAAGCAATATCACGTTGAAGTTGGTAAAATAATGACTTCAGAGCTACTAGGTTTGGGTCTTTTAGACAACGCTGATGTACAAAACGAAAGTCCTGATTGGCCTGCGTATAAAAAATACTTCATGCATGGAACGTCTCATCATATGGGACTTGATACCCACGATTACGGTATACTTACGGAACCAATGCAGGCAAATATGGTGTTTACCGTAGAGCCAGGAATTTATATTCCTGCCGAAGGTTTCGGAATTCGATTAGAAGATGACATTATCATTCAAGAAAGTGGAGAACCATTTAATATGATGCGAAATATTCCAATTGAAATTGAGGAAATAGAAGACTTAATGAATTCTTAATAACTAAAAATTACAAAGTATCAATCGATTTACAGCAATGTGAATCGATTTTTTTTGGATGTAACTCAGCTTACGTGAACTCAAGCTGAGTCGGGCTTTGCACTACTATCCCTTGCACTTAATAAAGAGCAAATATCAAATTCCAAAACTCCAGTTCTAAAATCAATCTTAAAATTGTAACTTTATATTTTTAATAAATACCTATTTAAAAAACATATTATTTTTTAATTTTTTATAAATCGAAATCCTGCTAGTAATAATGTGCATTTAAAGATTTGCTCATTTAATAAATCACAAAGGAATTATTTACGATAATTTATTTTCAGATTAAAACAATACGCTTAACGACTTGTTACCTTTGTGGCAAATGAAGTGCAAATCATATTAGTTAAAAAATGAGACAGGAACTAAAAAAACATAAATTATGCAAGCGCACGAGATAGAATATCACATATTTGGCGAGGAAATGCAGTATGTAGAAATAGAATTAGACCCACAAGAAATTGTAATTGCCGAAGCAGGTAGTTTTATGATGATGGATAATAATATCAAGATGGAAACTATTTTTGGCGATGGATCCGCACAACAAAACGGATTATTTGACAAACTATTAAGCGCTGGTAAAAGAGTACTGACAGGAGAAAGTTTGTTTATGACCGCGTTTATTAATCAGCAAAGCAATAAAAGCAAAGTTTCATTTGCTGCTCCATATCCTGGAAAAATCATCCCAATTGACCTTACGCAATTTGGCGGAAAATTTATTTGTCAAAAAGATTCTTTTCTTTGTGCTGCAAAGGGAGTTTCCATAGGAATTGAATTTTCTAAAAAATTAGGTCGTGGATTATTTGGTGGTGAAGGTTTTATAATGCAAAAATTAGAAGGAGACGGAATGGCATTTGTGCATACTGGCGGTACACTAGCCAAAAAAGAATTAGCAGTAGGTGAAGTTTTAAAAGTTGACACTGGCTGCATCGTTGGATTTACAAAAGATGTCGATTATGACATTGAATTTATTGGCGGAATAAAGAATTCAATTTTTGGTGGCGAAGGATTATTTTACGCAACGCTTCGCGGACCAGGGACTGTTTATATACAATCATTACCTTTCAGTAGATTGGCTGATAGAATAATTGCTTCTGCACCAAGAGCTGGCGGAAATAATCGAGATGAAGGCAGCTTACTAGGCGGTTTAGGAAGTATGCTTAATGGCGATCGACGTTTTTAATTCTGATAAATGGCTTTTACAAATGGCTTTCAGCAATAAGAGCCATTTGTATTGATCGCAATTTGCGCACTCTATTAGAAAAGTAAAAATTTATTACTCGTCTTTTGTAGTACGGACTAAACTAATTCCTGACATAAAGAATACTATTCCTAGAATTCCATATATAAGTAACGATTTAATCTCTTTAGTTTCGCCAGATGTGCTAGCAAATATAACGGCTGTGTAAATAAGACCTACAATACCAAGAACCGTGAGCAGTCCTCCAAAAAATCTTTTCAGATTCATAATTTTTGTTTTAAAGTTTAAAGCAAAATTATAATCTTGTTAAAACTATTTGTTACACAATTACATCTAAAAGTTATATGGTTACAGATCATTGTGTTTGTGAATAAAAACACAAAATTTTTTATACTAAAGCGAAATATACTCATCGATGCACAAACAAGTTTGATGGAGATCTTTTTACCCGATTAGGGTTTAAAAAAAATTAAACCTTAATTTTACAAAAATTTAATATCTCAATTTGAAGCAAATCCAATTTAAAAACACGCAAATCTCTTTTTCAGATATTGGAAAAGGAACCGTAATTGTTTTACTTCATGGTTTTTTAGAAAACAAAGAAATGTGGAATTTCTACATCTGTGAATTTGCTAAAAAAAATCGTGTAATCACTATTGATTTACTGGGTCATGGACAATCAGAATGTTTGGGTTACGTACATACTATGGAAGATCATGCTGATGCTGTTTATGCTGTACTTTCAGAATTAAGGATTCGTAGAGCGGTTTTTGTTGGACACTCCATGGGCGGTTATGTTTGTTTGGCTTTCGCCGAATTATATCCAAAATACATGAAAGGATTAGTTTTACTAAACTCAACAGCAAGAGCTGATAGTGAGGAGCGAAAATTAAATAGAGATCGAGCAGTGAAAGCGGTGAAGCAATCATTCAAGAATTTCATTTCACTTTCTGTATCAAATCTTTTTAGTGAAAATAATCGAGAACGCCTTGCACCGCATATTGAAGAAGTAAATAAAGAAGCCCTTAAAACCCCATTGCAAGGAATAATAGCTTCGCTTGAGGGAATGAAAATTAGAATGGATCGACAAAAGATACTGCGCCTTACAACGTATCCTAAATTAATGATACTAGGTGAAAAAGATACTGTGCTGCCATATGAGGAAACTAAGCAACAGTTAAAAGACATTAAAGTAACCTTAATTTCATTTCCTGATGGTCACATGAGTCATATTGAAAATCAATCGGAATTGTTGACTAATTTATTGTCGTTTTTTAAAAGGATTTAAAGCATCCCTTCTCGCAAATATCCTCGTTCAACTAATTCATTTTTAGTTTTTAGATGAAATAACTTCCCTTCTTTAATCAGCGTTAACTTAGTAGATACTTTTATCACATTTTCATAGTTATGATCCGTGATTATAATTCCTTTTTCATCTCCTTTGCTTAGAATTAACTGATTAACTTTTTTTATCATAACTGGCGATAAACCATTGTAAGGCTCATCTAATAGTACAAATTTAGAGTTGGTATTAAGTACTAATTTGATTTCTAAGTATCGAAGCTCTCCTCCGGAAAGATGCTTTATTTTTTTATCTAAAATCGACTGAATCATTTCATCATTATGAAACCTCGAGATCATATTCTTAGAAATCGAGAGTCCAATTGTCTTTTCGACAGTAAATGAACTTGGAATAAAATTGTCCTGAGGCAAATAGCTAATTTGGTCTAGCAACTCACTTGTTTTGGTCTTAACAACACTATTGATCCGAACAAATTTAAAATCAGCAGCTTCAATTCCGAAGATAATCTTGAGCAAAGTAGATTTACCTGAGCCATTTCTTCCTAAAATCCCTATAATATCATTTGTTTCACATTTAAGATAAACATCAGAAATTATAATCCTTCCATCGTATTGCATTTGGACGCTATCAACTTCTAAAACATCTTTAGTCATCTCAATATCAAAATTAAATTAATGACTAGAATTAGAACCATAGCAAAAATAAAATTCATTATAAAAGTGTAGACAAATAAATGTAATTTGGATATTCCGTTGTTATAGTAAAACAAATATTCCTTTTTAGAATTTACTTCTTTAAGCAACAAACTAAAAAATAAACCGAATATGATCAAAACATATTTAAAAGTCTCAAATCCAATAAAGATCCAGGCTATTAAACTCAATGATAAATTTATCGCCAAGGTCGATTTATAAAACTCAAATATATTTAATAATTTTCTGATGTATTAGTAAGATTAAATTTTTTCTTTAAAAGGAATGTTTTCATCTAAAATTTCAGCTAGTAATAATACGATTTGCTCAAGGTAATTATTACAAATAGATGGACTAATTAAAGATTCTATTTCCTTTCCCTCTTTGTAAACAAATGGTAAAAATCCTGATTTCAGATTTTTGAAAGACACAATTCCGGCTTCTATTGGTTTTCCATTTGACTCGTCACCAAACATATAGGCATATGCTAAAACTTGAATTACTTTATCGTTTTTAATATCCTCCGTTAATCCTTTCCACGATTTTAATGTCACGCTTGACTTTTCAACTTTACCCGTTTTGTAGTCGATAATTCTTATCGTTCCATTGCGCTCTTCAATTCTGTCGACATTTCCTTTAATTAAAACCGGAAAAGGCAGATTAGAATGATTTAAAGTTCGATGATACGTTTGTTCTAAAGCAATAATTTTTATAGTATCACCCGCTTTAATACTTTCTAATTCTACCTTAAGAAAATTAGATACATTGCGTTTTGCAACTTCAAACGCCAGCAAATTTCTTCCTTTTTTAATCTCTCCTTCTTTATAAATAAGTTTAAATTGCTTGAGAACTTCATGATCAATTTGTTTAAAACAATTTAAAATATCACTTTCTAAAATGAATTTTCCAATGAAAGGCTCGTACAAAACTTTTAAAGTTTCATGAATAATTGTACCTAATGTATTTAGTGCGATATTTTCTTCCACTTCCTCTACTTCACTGATTCGCAATATTTTCTGAAAATAAAATTGAATAGGATTTCGAATATAACTTGTAAGCGCAGATGGCGAAAACCCCTTCTCGGCGATCTCTCGTAGGCGAGTCATAACTAGTTCTGATTTAGGAATTACCATTGGCTCATAAGCCAGATCAGGCAAAACCGCATTATAAATCTCATGCGTGAGATTATGATTTACCTGCTTTTCGACCTCTAATTGCGTTATAAACCGGCTTTTTTCTCCTGCATCTAATCCCTCACTTTCTGTGTTATATAATAAGTAAATATTCTTGGCTCGTTGCAATAAATGATAAAAGTGATAAGTATAAATTGCGTCTTTCTCTTTAAAAGTTGGCAAGCCCAATTCACGTTTCACATCATAAGGAATAAAGGAATTTTGCGATTTACCTGCTGGAAATTTACCCTCATTCATAGAAGTGACAATAACAGTATCAAAATCAAGAACTCTGCTTTCTAAAACGCCCATGATCTGCAATCCATTCAATGGTTCTCCCTCAAATGAAACTTCGGCAAGATCAATAACTTGCTTATAGATTGCATAAAGAGTTTCTATTTTATCTATATGCTGATGCTGCGAGTAATAATTAATCAACTTATTGATTACTTTAAAAATTGCAAATACAAAAGCCTTCGTAATCTTCTCCTCTTCATTATCATTATTCAAATTATTTTTAATTGTAAGTAATAATGTGGAAATACTATCTAAAACTGCAATAGATCCATTTTCCCACTTACTAAATAATAACAGAAATAATTCAGATGGAGCAGTACTAAGTTCCATCAATTTTTGATGAGTGATGAAAGTGTAATTGTTATTATTAATAACATTAACCAATGAACTAGTTTGAGCATAAGGATCAACTAGAGGATGCGTTAGAATATCAAGTACGTCTTTATAATAAAAAACATAACTACTATTTTTTCTCGATAATGCATTGGTGTGCATTTTAAACAATTTGGCAATCAAGATTTGAGCTGGATTGTTTTTGCTAGAGTATCCCATTGTAATATTCAAAGCACCAACACTAGCTGGCAAAGAGTAAAGAAGCGGCACTAAGAGATTCTCTTCGCCAAGAACAACAGCAACTTTATCTAATTTATTAGTTGGATTTTGAATGATAATATTTTCAATAATAGTACCTGCAATTTTAGCTTGGCCAATCGTCTTTGGTGTTCCAATAACTTTAATATTTTTTGCGTTAGCAAAATCATTAACTATCCATTCAAAAGGATTTGATTTATAATATTTCCAATTTTCCTTAAAGCGTCTTACAAATAAGCCAGCATCATGGTACGGGTCATTTAAGAATGCTTGATCTACATCCCAATACACTTTAGCTTGACTCGAGGAGATTAATTGTTGAATGATTTTTTCTTCAGCTGTATTTAAAGCATTGAAACCAGCAAATAAAAATTGCTTATTTTGAACTTTTTCTGAATAAACATTTACGTTATTTACCGCTTCACGATAAATAAGACCTTGGTAACCCAAGCCTTTATTTAACAAATGACTGTATAAATTTTGATAATAATTTGGTAGCATTTTCCAAAAATCGATATACTTTTCTAATAATGGAGTTTTATTTTCGACTTCAATTCCCCATTTTTTAATATCTTCAATATCTTTCAAATAAGAAAGTACGTGCGATGGATCTAATAAATAACGGTCAATTTCATTGAAATCTTGTAGTAAAGTTTTGGCCCAATTAGCAAAAAGTTCAAATGATTGTTGATTTGATTTCTCAGTGATAGATAAATACACTTCATAAAATTCAAATAATAATTCTATAGGATCAATAGCTCGAATACCTGCTATTTCTTGAATAAAATCTTCGATACTTATAATTTCAGGAGAAAGTATATTATTTTCTACTTGCTTCTTTAATGCTTCAATTAAAAAGATCTTCGCTCGTTTATTTGGTAAAACAACAGTAATATTTGAAAGATTATCAAAATAATTTTCAATTAGAACAGTCGCTATTTTATCAAGAAAAGTATAATTTATCATTTTATAAAAATAAAAAAAACGCCCCGATAAATCGAGGCGTTTTCAAATATATTTTGTGAGAAATTATTCTTTTATTAAAGTAATCTCAACTCTTCTGTTTTCAGCTTTTCCTTTTGCGTTCTTGTTAGATGCAATTGGCTTAGTTTCACCAAAACCAGTAGATCTTAATCTGTCAGTAGCAATACCCTTTTCAATTAAATAATTTTTAACTGCAGCAGCTCTGTTCTCAGATAAAGTTTGGTTTAATTCATTACTTCCGTCGCTATCAGTATGACCTTCAACTTGGAATCTTGAATTTGGATATTCTTTTAAGATTGTAGTAATAGATTCTAATACTGTGTAAGTACCTTGTTGGAAAGTAGATTTACCAGAATCAAATAAAATTACTTTTCCATAACTATTTAAAGTTTTTATTACTTCTTCAGTAACTTCAGGACAACCTTTATTACTAGCAGGACCGGCTACTGTAGGACAAGCGTCATCTTTGTCTAAGACACCATCTCCGTCAGTATCTGGCCAAGGACAACCTGCATTTTCTTTAGGACCTGCAACAGTAGGACATTTGTCATCTTTATCAGCAATACCATCTCCGTCAGTATCAGGACAACCTTTTAAAGCAACTAAACCAGCAACATCTGGACATGCGTCATCTTTATCAGCAACACCATCTCCGTCAGTATCAGGACAACCTTTTAAAGCAGCTAATCCAAATTCGGTAGGACATTCGTCTTCGCTATCTTGAATACCATCTCCGTCAGTATCAGGACATCCGTTAAATTGCTTTAAACCTGCAACATCTGGACAAGCATCATCTTTATCATAAATTCCATCACCGTCAGTATCTTTACCTCCAAATTTGAATACGATACCAGCTGAATGTTGAAAATGTGATGGAGAATCTGGAGTTCCAGAAGCATCTTCTCTATCACCGAATGATTTTTTGTAACGGCTAGTAAGTTCTAAACCTACATTTTCAGTAAACCAAAATGTAAGACCAGCACCCGGGTTTAATGTTCCGTAGCTACTATCTCCAAAGAAAGTATAACCTCCACCTACAGAAAGAGAAGGATCAATAACTTTAGAATTGATAGCAGTCATAAAACTATATTTTATAGTTGCATCAATACCATAATACATCAAGTCTCCAGGATTAGATACTACATAACCACGTGAGTCACGAGCAGGATTCGCTGGATTAAATTTTACATATTTATCAATCTTATTAACCGATCCAGATAAACCAAAAGAGAAATTATCTCCTACAGATCTAAAAACGCTTAAATAAGATACAGATGGTAGTACATTCCAGTTGTCTTTTACTGCAAATGGCTGAGAAAAATGGCGATCTGCCCAATTGTTTCCTCCACCAGCACTAGTTCTGGTATCCACGGCATTAACTCCAAAAGAGATCGCCCATGGATTATTACTGTCTTGTGCATGAGAACTTAGTCCCATCACCATCATCACAGCAACAAAAATTTTGTTAAGATGTTTCATACTTACTTTTTTTAATTACGATTTAGTTAATTACTGGCAAAAATAGGACGTAAATTTTAAACTACAAAATGAAATGTTAATTAAAATACATTTAGAGCTTAAAAAGTGGGAATTATATAACATTTAGAGCTCTCCCAACAGTAGTGAAAGCATTGATAGCCTTGTCCAAATGCACTTGAGTATGGGCTGCCGATAATTGTACTCTTATTCTTGCTTTATCCTTTGGGACTACAGGGAAAAAGAAACCTATTACATAAATTCCTTGTTTTAGTAGTTCATTTGCCATATTTTGAGATAATTTAGCATCGTATAACATAACCGGTACAATTGCAGAATCTCCGTCAATGATATCAAAACCAGCTTTTTTCATACCTTCTTTGAAATAATTAGTATTCCATTCTAATTGATCGCGTAAGACGGTATCTCGCTCTAATATTTCAAAAACTTTAATGGAAGCTCCTACAATTGCTGGTGCTAATGAGTTTGAAAATAGATAGGGTCGCGATCTTTGACGTAAAAGTTCTATAATTTCTTTTTTTGCTGTTGTATAACCGCCCATAGCACCACCCAAAGCTTTACCTAATGTTCCAGTTATAATATCAACTCGTCCCATTACACCTTTTGCTTCAAGCGTTCCTTTACCCGTTGCACCAATAAATCCAGTTGCATGACATTCATCTACCATTACAAGTGCATCATATTTATCGGCTAGATCGCAAATTTTATCTAATGGCGCAACTAAACCGTCCATTGAAAAAACACCATCTGTAACAATTAGCTTGAAGCGAGTCCCAGCCTCTGTCGCTTTTATTAATTGTTGTTCTAAATCTTCCATGTTGCTATTTTCATAACGGTATCGTGCCGCCTTACACAAACGAACGCCGTCAATAATAGAAGCATGATTTAAACTATCTGAAATTATGCAATCCTCAGCTCCTAATAAAGGTTCAAAAACTCCGCCATTAGCATCAAAAGCTGCAGCGTATAAAATGGTATCCTCAGTCCCGTAAAAATCAGCTATCTTTTTTTCTAAAGTTTTATGAATATCCTGAGTCCCACAGATGAACCGTACTGATGACATTCCGAATCCGTGCGAATCCAAAGTGTCTTTTGCTGCCTTAACGACTTCAGGATGTGATGAAAGTCCAAGATAATTATTAGAACAAAAATTTAAAACTGTTTCGCCCGTGGAAATGGTAATTTCAGCTCCTTGCGGTGAAGTGATGATTCGTTCCGATTTAAAAATTCCGTTATCTACAATAGTTTGAAGTTCTGATTGTAAGTGTTGTTGTATTTTACCGTACATATTATTTTATTTGTTCATTATTGCGAATAAATCATTCTCAGGCTACAAATTTACTACATCGATTTCTTTTCCGATATAAATAAGTGCTTTTTTTAACACTTTGTAACCCATGAGTTCAATTGCACTTTGATAATTTTCTAATTGTTGCTGGTATTTTACTTGATGCGTTCCTGTTTTATAATCTAGTAATAATACCTCATTGTTCTTTTTTAAAACCATTCGGTCAGGTTTTATCGTTTTACCTTCTTTTTGAATGATGGTTTGCTCGTTTAGCACTTCATTTCCCTCTTCAAAAAAGCTCTCTAATTCACTATGAGTAATAATTAAGTTTACCGTTTTTTCTACTGTTTCTCTTTGACTAAATCTTATTAGGCCGCTTTCAATTGCTTTAGCAAGTGCAAGTTCTACATCCTTCTTTGTTTTTACGAATGACAATATTTCATGTATGATATTTCCATATTCTATCGCGTCTTGTTGCAAAGTTCCCCACATCAAAGCCTCCTTTTGAGCAATTTTAATATTTTTAGGATTTAAGATCGACTGTACTAATGGAATTGTTTTAGAAGTATCTACGTGTTTTTTTCCACTAGATAATTTACTACTATTCCCAAAACTATAATTCAATTTGTCTTTTTGAAAAACAGTTTTATTTATCAAATAATTGATAAAAAAAGTACACATATTATTATCGGGAATTTCTTCTTTCCGTGATAAATTCATATTTGATATCACGTATAATTGTTCCTCGGCCCTTGTTAAAGCAACATAAAGCACATTAATATTATCTAATAATTCCTCTTGCTTTTTTTGATTATAAACTGCTGTAGCAGCTTCACCAAAACCCTCTACTGCACTACTATTATCAATTAAGACTTTGGGCAAACCAAAATCTTCAACTTCAGCGTTAAGCCACAATTTATCTTTAGGTTTCCTGCTATAATCTTCTTCTGCAAAAGGAAAAATTACTACTGGAAATTCTAAACCCTTTGATTTGTGGATAGTCATAATCCGCACTGCATTATTCCCCTCTGGCGATGGGATGCTGAATTTCTCCCCATTCTTATCCCAAAAACTTAAAAAATCAGAAATTCCAGCTTGATTGCGAATGTCTCGTTCCAGAACAATGTCCAGGAAATATTGAACATAAGCATTCCCAGCGGCGGAAGGAGAAGCTACTATAATATCTTGAAAGCGGTCCTCACCCGTATCACTATTCTCTTCAAATTTTTGAAGGGCTAGAAACTTACTAACTATAACCTCAACAGCTTCATAAAGCGATTTTTTACGAATATTTTGAAATGATAAATTAACATTGATTGCCAATAGCCAGTTTTCAAAATCAATTTCTTGTTTTAATGCCATTCCCTGCGCTATAAAATCGTGAACTGCCAAGTGATTTTGACTGTTTTGAGCCAAATATTGTAAAAAAAAAGCTTTAGCCTCTAGGTCAGAATTATTTTTTAAATATTTTAATAAATTTATTATAAATCGCACTTCAGTAGCATTTTGAATCATCAGCGTTTCTGATGACAAAAGCGGAATTTTTTGTTCAGTTAAATAATTAGCGATTGCGATGCCTTGACTTCTTTTTCTAGTTAAAATTACGATATCTTTATATTCAAAACCTAATGCAACAACTTCATGAATAGTGTTTAATGTAGCTAAAACAAATAGGTCTGTTTTGTCCAAACCTTCCTCCTCATTAATAGTTTCTGCACTATCGTCCCCTTTTTCTACTTGTGGAATAAAAGAAATATTCACGTAGCCACCAGTTTTATTGTTAACTTTTTGCCGACTGTGATTGGCATATAAATCTTTATAATCTAGATTTTCAAATTCATTCGATACCATTTGAAAAAAATCATTATTAAATTCAATGATCTGCGAATAGGAACGATAGTTTTTATCTAAATGTTCCAATACTTTTTCTTTATTGCTAAACGGATTTTGACCTTTACTTAAATCAATAAACTGTTCTGCCTTGCCACCACGCCATCTATAAATAGATTGTTTTGGATCGCCTACGATCATCAAAGTTCCTTTTTCACCATCTATTTCGCTAGAAGTCGCGTTATCTATTAGTGGAATCAAATTTTGCCACTGCATTTCAGAAGTATCCTGAAATTCATCTATAAAAAAATGGCGGTAACGCTCTCCTAATCGTTCATAAATAAAAGGCGCAGGTTGATTTTGAATTTCTATATAAATTAAAGCATTAAATTCAGAAATAGAAAGAATATTTTGCTCCGTTTGAATTTTTGCGAGTTCATTACTTACCGTATTTAACAGGGAAAGTGGAGTAATGTTTTTTAAAAATGCTTTGTAAAAATCTCTTTTTTCAAAAGTTTTATAAATTGTTGCTAACACTTGCAGGAATTCTGGAATTAAATTTTCAATAATTCCACGGTCTTTAGCCGTTTTATTAATTTTTATATCATCAAATTCATGATACGTTTTATTTTTAGGGTTAAATTTTCCTCCTTGAATACTGATTAAATGTTTAGGAAAATAAGATCCTGAAAATGATTTGCTATCAATTCCATTTTTATCAATTAATGAAAGAGCTTTTTCAGCGAGAGCAATACTTTCTTTATCTAATAATTTGCAAGATTCCGTTAATTTTACTTTTATTTCAACAAACTCAGCTATGGATTTATCTCGGAAATGCGTGATTTCATTCCGATTGTTTTCATTGAGTACTAAACGACCAGTTTCTAAAATTTCCCTTGAAATATCCCAAGATTTATCATCATCGGTTTTTTCCATCGTAAAATCGACGAGTAATTTTGTCAAAGTCTCGTCCTCGCCAGCTTGCGCAATAATGGCATCAACGGCTTCTACTAATAAATTTTCAGTATCTAATGTGACTTCAAAAGTCATAGGTAAACCTAAATCATGCGCGAATGCACGAATTACCTTATGTGTAAATTTGTCAATAGTGGAAATATCAAAAGCGGCATAATTATGAATAATATGCTTAATGATTTGTTGTGATTTTATTTTTATTTGAATAATTGAAAGCTCAGTATCGTGAGCTAAATCCATCATCAAATCTTGTGCTTTTGGACTGGGTTCGTCTTTTGCAAATTCAGATAAGCTGCCTACAATACGACTTTTCATTTCGTGAACCGCTTTGTTAGTAAACGTAATGGCAAGAATATTTCGGTAGGCGTCATTTTTTTTAGCAACTAGAATAATTTTAAGGTATTCCTTGACTAAAGCATACGTTTTCCCCGAACCGGCTGAGGCGTCATATATGGCGAAAGAGGGTCTTTGCATTAGGGTTTTTGGTTTTTAATTAAAGATTTTAGATTTCCGACTTAAATTTTTAACGTCTTAACTGTTTGGATGTCATAGCCCTGATGGAAACGGCATCCTTTTGTGGCGGTCCCGAAACTTCGGGACGTCACAAAAGATATAGTGTACAGCAGGAAACAGCTCCGAAAAAAAATAACTATTACTGAGTTGGTTTTAAAAATTGATTCTAAACTACGGGATAAGCCTTAAAAGTACTATTTTTGCAGCATGGAAACAAATAGACAGAAAAAAATAGGTGGGGTTATCCAAAAAGATTTGGTTGACATTCTGCAAGGTGAAGTGAGAAAAAATGGAGTTAGTAATTTAGTGATTTCGGTATCCAAGGTTGTTGTAACTACAGATTTATCAGTAGCTACGGTGCATTTAAGTGTTTTCCCCCAAGAAAAAGCAATAGAAATTTTAGAGGCAGTCAAGTCGAATTCAAAAAATATTAAACATGATCTCTCACAACGCGTTCGTTTACAATTGCGTAAAGTTCCCAATTTAGTCTTCTTTATTGATGACTCTCTAGATTATATTGAAAAAATTGACAACGCGCTTGCTAATAGAGACAATCCTATTGAAAATAGAGAATTGCTAGACAAACGTAGATTCCAATAAAGTTTGAATTTCCCTCTTTATATAGCCAAAAGATATATTCGTAGCAATAGTAAAAACAACGCTATCAATATTATTAATAGAATTGCAAGTCTAGGAATAATAGTGGGTGCGCTGGCTTTATTTGTGGTTTTATCTGTTTTTAGCGGCTTAAAGGTTTTTAGTCTTTCTTTTAGCACTGATATTGATCCTGACTTAAAAATAACAACTATTCTGGGTAAATCATTCTTTGTATCTCCTGAACAAGAAAACCAGATTAAAAAAATTGAAGGACTAGATTCTTATACTAAAATAATTGAGGAACGTGTTTTATTTACTTTTAATGGCAAACAAGAAGTAACTTATCTTAAAGGTGTCGACGCTAATTTTAGAAAAGTCAATACCATTGAAAAAAAACTTTTCAACGGACAATGGCTCAAGGCAGATACGTATCAAGTTGTGGTAGGTTACGGACTTTCACAGAAATTCTCAATGGGATTATTAGATTTTAATAATCAACTAGAAGTTTTAGTTCCTAAACCAGGAAAAGGAGCTATTGATAATCCGGATCAAGCTTTTAATAAAACTGATATTATTCCGGTAGGCATTTATAGTATCAGTGAGGATCTAGATTCAAAATTTGTTTTTGCTGATTTAGGTTTGGCGCAGGAATTACTAGAATACAAAACCAACCAAATTTCAGGCATTGAGATCAGACTAAAAACGGGAGCCGATGAAACTTCAATCATCAATAGACTTCAAACAATTTTCAAAAATAAAATAACAGTAAAAAATAGAGCGCAACTTAACGAATCGCTTTACAAAATGCTGAATACTGAAAATATTGTAGTTTATTTAATATTTACTCTAGTGATTGTTGTTGCTTTATTTAACTTAATAGGCGCGCTAATAATGATGATTTTAGATAAAAAAGGGAATCTTAAAACATTATTAAATCTAGGAACAGAAATTAAAGATTTGAGGAAAATTTTTCTTTTGCAAGGAACTTTACTTAGCGTTTTTGGCGGACTTATTGGTCTCACGATTGGTGTTCTAATAGTATTACTGCAAGAATATTTTCAGTTAATAATGATTACTCCCACACTTCCTTATCCTGTAATTTTCTCGATTGAAAATGTGTTAATTGTAATGGGAACCATTGTAGGATTAGGTTTTATCGCTTCATTAATTGCGAGTAGTAGAGTAAGTAAAAAGTTATTAGAGTAGGATTTTGATTTCTAATTGAGGAATAAGATTTTTGACTTTAAAAATACTTCTAGGGTAATTACAAATTTTTCATGATTTTATTTGGAATTTCTTCTTTTGAATTCCAAAATGCTAAAATAAAAACCTCAGTATTCTCTAAAATATAATATAAACAATAAAGAAATTTATTTAATCAAAACATTCTGATTATAGAATAACGGCATTGAAAACTTTCAGGATTTTTAGAAATAATTTTAAATCCCACCGTATTTCTTTTTCTATACTTTTAGCTAGGGAAATAGTGATCAAAGCATAACTCTTAATTACACTTTCAATTTCAAGAGCGGCAGTTGTTTTTATTGTGAGTTTCCTATAAATCCTATTTAGACTTTAAGGAGTCTAAAAATTCAAAAGCATCGCCTCCAGAATTTGGATTTTCAGTATGTTTAGCTAATCTTGTATCTCATTCTTTTTTTTTCATCAGATTAACAACATTTATTTCACGAATTAAAAATTCTTTACTTTCTACATAATAGAGGCGTTATTTATACTTTAAAGCAAGTGTATTAAAAATATTTTTTTAATTGAACACTCATAATGCATTATGTCTAAAACAAATATTGCGAAAAAAGCTAAAATCTAAACCACCTCATAACCCATATACGCTTCCTCAATTTCATTCAATGCAGCGAATAATTCTTCAGGTTTATCTAAGGTTACTAATTTTTGTTTATGAGGCTTGAAAGAATGAATTCCTTTAAAGTAATTAGTGTAATGCGGACGAGTTTCAACAATTCCTAAACGCTCTCCCTTCCATTCCATTGCCCAAGTCAAGTGATTCCGAACCGCTTCTACTCTATCGATAACGGTTGGTTTTGCTAAATACTCGCCTGTTTTCATGAAATGTTTGATTTCATTGAAAATCCAAGGATAACCTATTGCAGCGCGACCAATCATGATTCCGTCAACACCATATTTATTTTTATATTCTAATGCTTTTTCTGGGGAATCAATATCTCCATTACCAAAAATAGGCATGGTAATTCTAGGATTGTTTTTAACACGTGCAATGTGAGACCAATCCGAATGGCCTTTATACATTTGCGCGCGAGTTCTAGCATGAATGCTTAACGCAGCAACCCCAATATCTTGTAACCTTTCGGCAACCTCATCAATATTTATAGAACTATCATCCCAGCCCAAACGTGTTTTTACAGTTACTGGTAAATGTGTACTATCGATAACTGCTTTAGTTAAACGAATCATCAAATCCACATCTTTCAAAACTCCTGCTCCTGCTCCTTTACAAACTACTTTTTTTACTGGACAACCAAAATTGATATCAATTATATCAGGATTTACGGCTGAAACAATTTTAGATGACATTGCCATAGCTTCCTCATCTCCACCAAAAATTTGGATTCCAACCGGACGTTCGTAGTCAAAAATATCTAATTTCATTCGGCTTTTTATGGCATCACGAATTAAACCTTCCGAAGAAATGAATTCCGAGTACATCATATCAGCACCGTGCATTTTACACAATCTGCGATAAGGCGGATCGCTCACATCTTCCATAGGTGCGAGGAGTAAAGGGAAATCAGGTAATTCTATGTTGCCAATTTTGACCATCTGCTTAATTTTTGTGCAAAATTACAACTTTCAACTCAAGACTAAAAAATTTTCTTTTCCATCAAATATTTCCAATAGCGTTTTGGGACGTGTTGTAAGTGTAATTTGATTTTTTTTCGTTCCTTTATATTGGTGTGATCAAAATATTCCCACCACAATTTCTGGTATTGGATTTCAGAATCCAAGAAAACGGAACTGCTTTTGCCATCAATTAATTTTAGGTCTAAATCTACAGACACTATTTCAATATTTTTGAAACAGAAAAAGGATCGACTTTTTACAAAGCTAATTTCAAACAGTATAAATTATAGATTTTAAGTTTACGCGACAATAAATCTTAAAGTTATTAAGGAACAACCCAAAAGCAATCTGTTAAAGCTCCGTTTTCATAATAAAAATTAGCTTTGCGATTTCCATAGTAATCTAAATAAAGAAATTCAAGATCATAAACTTCGCAAGCTATTACTGCAAAATTATTTTCATATAAATTACTTTCGGCTTCTGTGGGTTTAACTTCAGAAAATCGTTCTTCATAACCTAGAGTAGTTGTAATTGATTTGGTGTTTGGTGGTAAAATAGTCATATAACCTAATCTCGCTTGATCACTAGTAGCTTGCCATTTTTCGTTGGATAATTCAGTATTGACGTGTAAAGTAGCATGTGCTTTCACTACTATTTGGGTTTTTTGCCGCGCATCATAAAATAACAACGAAATACGATTGTCATTTTGTAGATCATAAAATTTCCGTGAACGATTGTCCGTGTGAAAGAAAATTAGTTTTTTTATCTCATCCACTTTTCTATTCACAACTATTCGCAATGACGAATCTTTATTTTCATTAGTAGTACCAACACACATTGTACGAAAGCCATTTTTTTTCTTAATCGAACCGTTGACTAATTTTTTCCATGCCAATGCTTCTAGGCTTTGCAAGTCATATTTAACAGCATTAATTGTAATAGAATCGCTAGATTGAAAATTCATAATAGGAAGCTTCGTTATAATAAAAAATAATTTTTAATGATCCAAAAGTATACAAAAATTACAGACCATCAATTCCAAAAATCCTTTATCTAACATAACTTTAAATTAAAATATTTTCTTTTCGGTTAAATATTTCCAATAACGTTTTGGCACATGTTGTACGTGTAATTTTGTATTTTTTCGTTCCTTAATATTAGTGTGATCAAAATATTCCCACCATAATTTTTGGTAATTTATTTCTGAATCTGAATAAATTTCACTGTCGCTTTTTAGTAATTTTTTATCTAAATCTATTTCAACTATTTCAACGTCGTTTAAGTCATAATACACGCCATATTTTCTTCGTAAATCATAAATTAACCATTTTTGATCTTGGTATCTATTTTTAAAATGTGGAACAATTAAAGTTAAAACATCAAAATCAGGATCAATTTTAGCAAAGTATATTCCATCTTTTAATAATTCGAATCTAATAAAAGCTTCCATTCGATGCTTCTCTCTACCTACACTTTTTGTTAATTGTGAAACCTGCAAAACAGCATCATTAGAAAAATCCTTCATGATGTTCTTACTTTTATTGGCCACAGCATAGTGAATCACTTTATATAAAAGATCTTCAACACCCACTTTCTCCGATAAAAAAGCATAAATTAATGTCCGAACACCATCATTCTGTAACTGATCAGTCAGTTTTTTTATCACCCGGTCAGACTTTGTAATATCTGTTACAATTTCTATGGGAGTAGCAAACATATTGTGCTGTAAATCATCTTTTTTAATAATTTGTGGCTCTTGATATTTGAATTCGAAAATTTCAAAAACAGTAGTTAGAAAACCTTCTAAAGTACTATCGTAAGAAAGAATTGTCATTGAGTAATGATAATTGGTTGCTAAAAGGATTTTCGAATTTAGACTTCGTGTCAGACAAGATTATTTCTTTTAAATTCAAAGCATTTAAAAATTTAAGATGTGAATTCTCATTACTTACTGAAATAAAATATCGAGCGCGATTAACAGCAATGCCAATTTTCTTGAGATGCTCTAAATTAAGGTTTTGAAAACGTCTCGCTTGAATGATTTTATGTGCAGATTTTACTCCAATACCAGGAACGCGTAAAATCATTTCTAAAGATGCATTTTGAATTATTACAGGGAACTGAGTAATATTACGCAACGCCCAACTCATTTTTGGATCGACTTCCAAGTCTAAAAAAGGGTTATTTTTGTCTAAAATTTCATTGGCTTTGAAGCCATAAAATCGCATTAACCAATCAGCTTGATACAATCTATTTTCTCGCACTAGTGGAACCTGAGCACCTATTGCTGGCAACCTTATATCATTAGAAACGGGCACATAACCTGAATAATACACCCGTTTAAGATCGAAATTTTTATAAAAGTGATCAGCAACTTGAATAATCTGAAAATCATTCTCCTGCGTAGCACCTACAATCACTTGAGTGCTCTGACCAGCAGGCGCAAATTTTGGCGTGTTCTTAAACTTTTTCTTTTCTTCCTGATATTGAATTAATTGGTTTTTAACAAAGCCCATCGGTTTTATCATGTCTTGATGATTTTTATCAGGGGCCAAGAGTTTCAATCCAGATTCAGTAGGGATTTCAAGATTCATGCTCAATCTATCTGCATACAAGCCAGCTTCTCGCATTAAATCATCGGAGGCACCAGGAATACTTTTAAGATGAATATATCCATTAAAATTATGTTCAAGACGTAATTTTTTAGCCACACGTACGAGTCGCTCCATCGTGTAGTCAGCATTTTTGAAAATACCAGAACTTAAAAATAATCCTTCAATATAATTTCGCCTATAAAAGTTAATGGTTAAGTCAACCACTTCTTCAACTGTAAAAGCGGCACGTTGAATGTCATTGCTTTTGCGAGTGACGCAGTAAGCACAGTCATAGATGCAAAAATTTGTAAGCAATATTTTTAAGAGTGAAACGCACCTACCATCTTCAGTATAGCTATGACAAATTCCCGTTGCTGAAGAATCACCTAAACCTTTAGCAGTATTTTTACGATTGCCACCGCTTGAAGAGCAGGAAACATCATACTTTGCGGCATCAGCAAGAATTTCAAGTTTTTCTTTTACTTTATCGTAATTCAAAAGAAAATTTTTAAGGATTTTGTATTACAAAATTAACAATTATATCAGCCGTAACTGTTTAAAAATTAGTTAATTTATAAGTGATAAGATGTTAAAATTTAATCCCAAATAAATAGCTAATTTTGTTTCAAACTTTACCTTATATTTGCAGATTAAATGCAATAGCATTTAGATTTTAAATTGACAGACACAGAAGATGAAGCATATTAGAAATTTTTGCATTATTGCCCATATTGATCACGGTAAAAGTACGCTTGCTGACCGTTTACTTGGCGCAACTCAAACCGTTACGGCCCGTGAAGAAAAGGCACAACTGCTAGATAATATGGATCTAGAGCGTGAACGTGGTATCACGATAAAAAGTCATGCCATTCAAATGGAATATACATACAAAGGACAAGAATATATCTTAAATTTGATTGATACTCCAGGTCACGTAGATTTCTCTTATGAAGTCTCTCGTTCTATTGCTGCTTGCGAAGGTGCCTTATTGATCGTAGATGCAGCACAAAGCATACAAGCACAAACGATTTCTAATCTATATTTAGCTCTTGAAAATGATTTAGAAATTATCCCAATTCTAAATAAAGTTGATTTACCAAGTGCAAATCCAGAAGAGGTTAGTGATGACATTGTTGATTTACTAGGATGTAAATTAGAAGAAATAATTCATGCTTCGGGTAAAACTGGACTTGGCGTTGAAAATATTTTGGCAGCTATTATTGAAAGAATTCCACCTCCAAAAGGAAATGTTGATGAACCTTTACAAGCTTTAATTTTTGATTCACATTACAATCCATTTCGTGGAATTGAAGTAATATTCCGAGTTAAAAACGGACAAATTAAGAAAGGCCAAAAAATTAAGTTTATGGCAACTGGAAATGAATATTTTGCAGATGAAATTGGTACATTAAAATTAAACCAAGTTCCAAAGCAAGTAATTTCAGCTGGCGATGTTGGTTATTTAATCTCCGGAATTAAAGAAGCTAAAGAAGTAAAAGTAGGTGATACGTTAACGGATGCTAAGAATCCTACTACCAACATAATTACCGGTTTTGAAGATGTAAAGCCAATGGTTTTTGCGGGTATTTACCCTGTAGATACCGAAGATTATGAAGAATTGAGAAACTCAATGGAGAAACTTCAGTTGAACGATGCTTCGCTGGTATTTTTACCAGAAAGTTCAGCGGCTTTAGGTTTTGGTTTTCGTTGTGGATTTCTAGGCATGTTGCACATGGAAATTATCCAAGAAAGACTAGAGCGTGAGTTCAATATGACAGTAATTACAACTGTTCCCAACGTTTCCTATTTAGCTTACACCAAAAAAGATCCGACTACACCGCTGATCGTAAACAACCCCTCTGACTTGCCTGAGCCTTCGCGTTTAGACCATGTTGAAGAACCTTTTATCAAAGCTACCATCATTACTAAGTCTGATTATGTAGGTAACGTAATGAGCTTATGTATTGAAAAACGTGGTTCGATTACAAATCAGACTTATTTGACTACAGAACGTGTAGAATTAACTTTTGACATGCCATTAGCAGAAATCGTATTTGATTTTTACGACCGTTTGAAAACCGTATCTAAAGGATATGCTTCTTTTGACTATACACCAATAGGAATGCGAACTTCTAATTTAGTAAAAGTAGACATTTTACTAAATGCTACGATAGTAGATGCTTTATCGTCTTTAATGCATACTGACAACGCTTACTCTATAGGTAAAAAAATGTGTGAGAAGTTGAAGGAACTAATCCCGAGACAACAATTTGACATTCCTATTCAAGCAGCTATTGGAGTAAAAGTAATTTCTCGTGAAACTATTAAAGCATTGCGTAAAGATGTAACTGCAAAATGTTATGGTGGAGATATTTCTCGTAAACGTAAATTATTAGAAAAACAAAAAAAAGGTAAAAAACGTATGAGATTAGTTGGTAATGTTGAGATTCCGCAAGAAGCATTCATGGCGGTTTTGAAACTGAATGATTAATCCTTTTTTAGAAAAAAGAACAAAGAGAATAGAATAAAGAGCAAACCTGATGATGTAAAAATTGTCAGGTTTTTTTAGATTTTTTCTTGTAACTGATTTTTACAACCCTTGAAATACAGAAAGAGTTTACCTAACAAATCCAATAAGTTGGGTTATATTTATTTTTGGAAAAAATGTAATTGCTTTTGGTATTTACGAAATGATTCAATCTTTCCGAAAATTTAACGCTTAAAATCGTATTCCTTTTTTTACTAACTTTGTTTTAAGGAAAGCATTAAATTAAATATCGACTTCAATGTCAATCAATTAATTGAAGTTGTAAAAAAGCTCTCTCCCAAAGATCGCTTATAACTTAATGATGCGATTTGGAATGACGATACGACTATTTCAATTGAGCACCAAAAAATAGTTTTAGATAGAATGGCCAAAGCAAAAGCAAATCCTGAACGTTTGTTAGATTGGGATGAAGTTTCAAAAATGCTTTAATCCAATTGAGTTATATATTAAAAATAGATATTGATGTATTCAAAAACATTTAAGACACTAGTGAATGGTATGAATTGCAATCAAAAGGCTTAGGGCAACGTTATAAAACACAGACCAAAAAACAAATAAATACTTTAGAAAAAGACCCTTATTTATTTTCTATCAAATATGGCGAAATACGTTGTAGAAAAATTGAAAAATTCCCTTTCGTAATTCATTACACGATAGACGAAAACACAAAAACTATAGCTGTTTTTGCCGTTTTCATACTTCAAGAAATCTAGAAAGCTGGAAAGCTAATTTAAATAAATAACATTTTTGAAGATGTAAAAATCCTTGCCATCATTGGCTACAAAACTTTGTACCTTTGCTCTTTTAAAAAATAATTTAATTTAAGAATGAGCGAAGTTTTATTTCTTCGTTCCTCGCAATGAATATGATAGAAGATAAAAACCCACAACGTACGAGCATCGCGCAATTAGGCGAATTCGGATTGATAGATCATTTGACAAAAAACTTTAAAATTAATCAACCCTCTACATTAAAAGGAATTGGAGATGATGCTGCCGTTTTAGATTTTAAGGACAAGAAAGTAGTTGTTTCTACTGACTTATTGATTGAAGGTGTACATTTTGATTTGGCTTATATGCCCTTAAAACATTTAGGGTACAAAGCAGTCGTTGTAAACATCTCGGATATTTGCGCTATGAATGCCAAGGCGACACAAATTACGGTTTCGGTTGCAGTTTCTAATCGATTTCCATTAGAAGCACTAGATGAGTTGTTTGCCGGAATTACGCACGCAGCAATTGAATACAATGTAGACGTTATTGGCGGAGACACTACCTCTTCGCAAAAAGGTTTAATCATTAGTATTACTGCTATAGGCGAAGCTGATGAAGATGAAATTGTTTATCGAAATGGTGCGAAAGAAACTGATCTTTTAGTGGTAACTGGCGACATTGGAGCTGCTTACATGGGTTTACAAGTTTTAGAAAGAGAAAAACAGGTGTTCCAAGTAAATCCAAATTCACAACCTGATTTAGACGCGTACACCTATTTAATTGAGCGTCAACTTAAGCCCGAGGCTCGCAAGGATGTTAGAACATTATTGCATGCTTTAGAGATAAAACCAACAGCAATGATTGATATTTCAGATGGCTTATCATCAGAAATTATGCATCTATGCAAACAATCTAAAGTGGGTTGTAATTTATATGAAGACAAATTGCCAATTGATCCGCAATTCATCAATGTCTGTGAAGAGTTTAATATTGACAGCACAACTGTTGCCATAAATGGAGGTGAGGACTATGAATTACTTTTTACTATCGCAATGGAAGATTTTGAAAAAATAAAGGGTAATCCAAATTTTACTATTATTGGTCATATGACCCAAGAAAGTGAAGGAATTCATTTAGTTACTCGAGCAAACACTAAAATTGCTTTGAAAGCAAGAGGTTGGAATGCTTTAGAAGAATAAAAACCATTAAAAAAAACGACATTTATCAAATTGTCGTTTTTTTTATTTAGAAGAGTAAACCTCTATTTTTTGCCTCTTTTACAAGTTCACTGTCACTTTTATCATTAATTACTAGTAATTTTTTAAGATCTAATTTTCTTCTTTCAATTGCAGCAATCGATAACGGAATATATTTAGGCATTTCGTTAATTTTCGTGCCTTTTGATAAATGAAATAAAATTTGCTTATCAAACTGATCTATTTCAATAGCATTAATCTCTGATTGACTCAATAGTTTTAATACTGATTCGCTATAATACTGATCATTGTTGATTATTTTATCAAACGCAAATAGAAGTTCGTCGAATGTTAAGTCATTTTTAATTACCAGTCCAGCAGGATTTATAGCCTTGATAATTGTTTTTATTTTCAAAAGTTCCGTGAACATCGTTAGTAAGATAATTTTGCAATCTGGCATATATTCAGCTAATAATTTTGCTAAATCTTCTCCTGAAAAGATATTTTTCTCCTCATAAGAAGGCATACTTATATCTAAAAAAGCGATATCATATCGAACTGTCTCCCTATCAGTAATTAGATTATATCCCGATTCACAATCTTTCGCTTGTGTTATGAAAAATGAAAATTCATCAGGATTATATCTTGTTATTGCATTTTTATATCCTTCAATGATAAATGGATGGTCATCAACAATTAAAATATTTTTATTTATTGCTTTTTTTAAAGTCGGAACAACATTATTATGATCTGGATTATTCATATTTTATTAAATTGGTATGGTGACTTTTATTGTTGCTCCTTCTCCTTTTTCTGATTTGATCTCAAGTTTTCCGCCACATTCATTAGCTCGAAAAAGTATATTTTGTAAACCAATACCTTTTTTCGCTTTCAGGATATTAAAACCTCTTCCATCATCAGAGATTTTTACGACCAATGAACTTTCAACTTTCTTCAATATTATCTGTATGTTATTTGCTGTAGCATATTTATTACTATTTTGTAATGCTTCTTGCAAAATTCTATAAATATTAATTTTGATAGAGTTGCTAATATTTTCCCATTTAATACTGTTATCAATGTTTGAAGTCAACTTTGATTGATAAGTTTTCGTCTGTTCCTCGAATAAATTATTCACTATTGCTACGAAGTTATTAATTAATTCTGATTTTTCTCTATTTAGATCATGTGAAATTTCGCGAATATCCTGTTCTATATCTTTCAACTCCGTCAAATAACTTTTTCGTTGCTCTCTTGCTATGTCGTCTTGAAAGGAATTTAATCCATCTAAATTCATTCGAACGCCGAACATTCTTCCCAAAACTCCATCATGTAATTCACGAGCAACTCTATTTTTTTCTTGGATTCTATTAACTTCAATGGTACTTTGTTGCGAAATCATTAAATTATAAATTTCTGCATTTGCAACTTGTTGTTGCTGCTTGAATAGTAACTCCCTGTTTTTAGCTTTTTGTGTATTGATCGTAAAAATAAATAGACCTAAGATGCCAATTCCACTAAAAAAAAGAATCAAATTTCTGTTTTGAACAACTAAATCTGTGTTCTCACTTTTTATCTCATCAGTTTCATATTCTATACGCGTAAACTTTTCGCCCATTTTACGTTCTGCCTTTTGTAGGCTATCGTTAATATGGATGTATTGTTTAGAATAGATTGAGGCTTTTTTTGGTTCAATGATGGTAAGCTGTCTCAGTGCAAGTAGTACACTTTTAAAATTTTTAACTTTTTTCGCAAGTTCTAGCGATTCTCTAGCAAATTTTAATGCCATCACAGAATCTTTCCTAAACGCATAATATTCTGATATTCTCATTTTACTTACGAGAATTCCAGAAGTCAATTTTAAATTTTCACGAAGCTTTAAGGACTCATAAAATTGTTCTGGTAAACCTTTAAAATTGCCCGTTTTAAATTTTGAATATGCTAAATTATCGAGTAGCATTGCAAATACAAAAGGTTTATCAGTTTTTAGATTTTTTTGCAATAGTCCTTTCTCGAAAAATCCGATTGCATTCGCGTGCCTTTTCATATTCTGATAAACGTATCCTAGATTATTTAAAGAAGTAGCTTTTGATTGATAAACCGGTTCAATATTTCTATCATTGATAATATCTAAAGCTCTTTTATTATATTCAACAGCTCTTTCATAATTTCCCAACTCATTGTGAATTAATCCCAATAAATTATAAGAATCATATATTAAAACTTGATTATTTTTTTCGCTTTTTACAGCGCGTAAAGCGTTAAATATTGTTATTTCACTACCCAAAAAATCTCCTTCATTGAATTGCAACAAAGCTTTGTTTAATTTGATTTTTGCAATGTTTAGATTATCATTCTGCATCGCATAAATCTTTTCTGCTTTAGAATAAAAAAGGAAAGCACTATCTGATTTTGCTTGCGAAACGTAAAAATCTCCCAAATAAGTTAATGCCTTAGATTTATTATTAGTATCGCTGCTAATAATTGATCTTTCTAAAATAATATCTACTGTTTTCTTATAATCATGGTAATCATCCATGTTGAAATAACGATTTGCTACTTTAAACAAATTTATTTTGGAAATCGAATCATTTGAATAATCAATGATTACGGAAAACGCTTTGCGATTGTATTCTCTCCTTTTTTCTATTGGCAAATTAAAATCATTTGCCAATAGAAAATAAATAGCTAAACTATCCTCAGAAGAATTGAGCTTCGAAGTAAATTTGTTTTCTTGTTTACATCCAAAAAAAACAAACAGTGTTGATAAAAATAGGAAGATTTTAATTTTCAATATAACTTTTTATTTCTATCAAAAATAGTAAAAGAAATGACATAAAAAAAGGCCATCAATAAAATTAGACGGCCTTTAACAATATTTTAAAAACGATTAGACTTAATCTACTTTCTTATTTCCTCCTGCTGCTCCAGCGCCAACAATATCTACTTTCTTATTACCTCCTGCAGCTCCAGCGCCAACAATATCTACTTTCTTATTTCCTCCTGCTGCTCCAGCTCCAACAATTTCAACGTTACCATTACCTTCAATATTTACTGTAGCTTCTGTTTCAGGAGTTGTAAATGATGTTAATACCATTACTAAAGAGAATAAACCGGCTGTTAAGATTACTTTTTTCATAATTTGGTTGTTGTTATATTTTTTAATTTTGTTTTTGTTTAAGAATCTAGATTTTTGTTAGATTCTGGCATAAAACTACATAGACAAGTTGAAAATCTTGAATAAAAAAAGGTATATATGGTAGAATACATGCAATTGTTAGTGAATGACCATCAATTTACAGTAACTGGTGAATTTTAAATTTCGAGGTAATTTCCGTTGGCAAATTCTGAAATTATTAAATCAATATTGATTTTATAGGTGCGCGAAAAAGGAAGTTTAACCGCACTATTTCTGATATAACACACTGAATTTCCCGTGTGTATTCTAGCAATATAATTTCGATTAACTATATAACTGTTATGAATTCTCAGAAACGGAAATGACAAAGCGCCCTCAAAGTGTTTTAACGTTTTAAAAGCAGTTACAATTTCACCATTGTATAAGTGAATGTCCGTAGAATTATTATCAGCTTTAAGATAACTAATATCTTTAGCGTTGATATATCTATAATCACCGTACGATTTTATACATAATACAAATGATTTTTCTTGACTAACTAGTTCTTGTTGCGGCACACATACTGGAATTTCTGGAATAATTGTAGATTCAATTTTTTCTACCATTTGACCTCGGTCTTCATGAGGCTCTAATTTTTTTAGTTTTAGGATGAATTTTATGAAATCGATTTTTTCTACCGGTTTCAATATATAATCAGCAACGCAATACTGAATAGCATCAAAGGCTAAATCTTTTCTATGAGTTGTAACAATAATTTTAGGTACTACTTTTAAATACCGATATAGTTCATTGATAAGAGAAAGGGATAAATTGCAGTTTTTATCCTTTGGATCAATTTCTAAAAATACGATATCAGGATTAAGTTCTAAAATCAAGTTTAGTCCATCCTCGTAATTATTAGCTGAATTCAAAAAATTAAGTTCTAAAAAACTATCGGCAACACTTTTGGTTTGTAAAATACTTTCCTGTTTATCATCAATAATAATATAAGAATAGATCATTAATGATTTTTACTAGAATTGTTAGGGTTGTATGGCTGAAAATTAAACTATTGAAATGATTGAGATAATTCAATAATTAAGATTTAATTAGCTGATTAATTAGAAAATGGGATGTATGAATCCGGTTCATTTTATAATTCATTTAAAAATAAGCATTTAACCGTTTTTTGATAACCGTTGTTAATATGTTTTTAACAAATGTTAAAACAATAAGTTATAATGCAAATATATCCGTTAAAGAGCTTTTAAACGAATTTTATAAAGAAAGATAATTGTAGGTATAATTTGCATCTATAACAATAAGTTATCTATATAAAATTGTTAATTCTATAAAATATTTAACAATACTTGAAAATTAAGTATCTTATTTAACAAAATTTTTAAGCAAAAAATTCCTGACAAAAAAATATTTAGCACTGAAATAAAAAATGGATTATCTTACAAATTTATATTACTTTTATAAAAAAATTACATGAAGAAAGTATTTATTTTGTTTGGATTATTTGTTTACGCCGCTGGTATTAGTCAAGAAAAGGAAGCGCTCGATTTCAAGAAAAACGAAATCAAACTCAACGTAGCATTTTTAGTTGCAGGTGCTTTTGAAGGTACTTATGAAAGAATTCTAAATGAAGAATCTGCCTTTGGTATTGCTTTGTTTGTCCCAATAATTGACGATATTGAACCAAATTTTCAATTAACTCCCTATTACCGCTATTATTTTGGCAAAAAGCCAGCTGCTGGTTTTTTTGCAGAAGGGTTTGGTATGTTAAACGCCTATGATAGTTATATTTACTCTAATTCTAGTAGCAATTTTAATTATGTTATGGAAAATAGAACTGATTTTGCTCTAGGTTTTGGTTTAGGATCGAAATGGATCACCAAAAAGGGTTTTGTATTTGAAATAAATGCAGGCGTAGGACGAAATTTATTCAACAGTAATGACACTGATTACGAGATCGTTGGTCGTGGTGCAATTAGCTTCGGGTATCGCTTTTAAAAAATGATAAAAATCCCAAATTATACTAAATGAATTTGGGATTTTTAATTGACTTCTAATTTTGGAATTGTAATATTCAAAAATTAGAATTTTATTTTCTAAATTTTCATCAACCAGTTTTTAATAGAAACTTCGTTTTCGATAATTGATTTCAAGTCTAAAATACTTACACGGTCTTGCTTCATAGTATCTCTATGACGAATCGTTACTGTATTATCTTCAATTGTTTGATGATCTACTGTAATACAAAAGGGGGTTCCAAGTGCATCTTGTCTTCTATAACGTCTTCCCACTGCATCTTTCTCATCATATACAACGTTAAAATCCCATTTTAAATCTTCAATTATTTTATGTGCTATTTCAGGCAATCCATCCTTTTTGACTAGTGGTAAAACTGCCGCTTTTGTAGGTGCTAAAACTGATGGCAATTTTAAAACAGTTCTTGTGGATCCATCTTCTAATGTTTCTTCTTTTAATGATGTGGCAAAAACGGCTAAGAACATTCTATCTAATCCTACTGATGTTTCCACAACATAAGGAACATAATTCTGGTTCAATTCCGCATCAAAATACTGTAGTTTTCTACCTGAAAATTGCTCATGAGCTTTTAAGTCGAAATCGGTGCGAGAATGAATTCCTTCTAGCTCTTTAAATCCAAAAGGAAAATTAAATTCGATGTCAGCGGCAGCGTTAGCATAATGAGCTAATTTTTCATGATCATGAAAACGATAATTTTCTTTACCTAGACCAAGAGATAAATGCCATTTTAAACGGGCTTCTTTCCAAAACTCATAATGCTTCATTTCATCGCCTGGACGAACAAAAAATTGCATTTCCATTTGTTCAAATTCCCTCATTCTAAAAATAAATTGTCTTGCTACAATCTCGTTTCTAAAAGCTTTTCCTGTTTGTGCAATACCAAAAGGAACTTTCATTCGACCAGATTTCTGGACGTTTAGGAAATTTACAAATATACCCTGCGCAGTTTCTGGTCGTAAATATAGATCCATCGCAGTTTCTGCAGAAGCACCTAATTTAGTTCCAAACATTAAATTAAATTGACGTACCTCGGTCCAATTTCTCGAACCTGTTTCTGGGCAAGCAATTTCTAATTCTTCAATTAATGCTTTAACATCTTCAAGATCTTCGTTGCCAAGCGAGCGACCCATCCTTTCTAGAATTTCTCTTTCTCGTGATTTATATTCAATTACCCGTGCATTAGTAGTAACAAATTCTTTCTCATTGAAAGCATCTCCAAAACGGGTTCGTGCTTTTTCAATTTCTTTGACCGCTTTTTGATTTAGCTTTTCTGCATAATCTTCAATCAAAACGTCAGCTCTATATCTTCTTTTTGAATCTTTGTTGTCAATTAATGGATCATTGAAAGCATCTACGTGACCTGAAGCTTTCCAAGTTGTAGGATGCATTAAAATTGACGAGTCCAGACCTACAATATTATCATTCAACTGAACCATTGCTTTCCACCAGTATTCGCGTATGTTCTTTTTTAATTCGACTCCGTTTTGTGCGTAATCATAAACTGCACTTAAACCATCATAAATTTCGCTTGATGGGAAAATAAATCCGTATTCTTTTGCATGCGAAATTACATTCTTAAATAAATCTTCTTGTTTTGCCATAGTACTGCAAAAATATAAAAAGTGATCTACTAAAAAAAGTAATTACGGCAACATTGAACGATTGATTTGTTTATTTTTACAATTAAATCTCTGATTATATGTTTCAAAGCATCATTAATCTCTTTTTTCCAAAAGTTTGCTCGGGTTGTAATTCTTTTTTATTAGCGAATGAAAAAGTAATTTGTACCGTATGTCGGCACGATATTCCGTTGACCAATCATCACTTAATAGCAGACAATGATGCTTTCAAAAAGTTTTATGGTCGAATTCCAATTCATCATGCGTCGGCATTGTTTTATTTTCATAAAAAAGGAATCGTCCAGCAACTTATCCATAATTTAAAATACAAAGGACATGAAGAAATAGGAACAATTCTAGGTGAATGGTATGCTGAAGATTTGAGAACAATTGATTTATTACAAAGTGTAGATCAAATCATTCCTGTTCCGCTACATCGCAGAAAATTAAAAGAAAGAGGTTATAATCAAGTTACGGCATTTAGCAAAGCGCTTTCTTTAAGTTTAAAGGTAGAGTATAATAATACTCTTTTAGTGCGTACTATTTATTCAAAGACACAATCTAAAAAAAATCTTTTAGGAAGAACAGAAGGAATTGAATCTATTTTTGACGTTTGCTTCACTGAAAAAGATTACAACAAACATTTTCTATTAATTGATGATGTGATTACAACTGGATCAACTTTAGAAGCTTGTTCTCGAGCATTGTTGAAAGTTCCAGGAGCCAGAATTAGTATTGTTTGTATGGCAATGGCGCAATCTTGATGGCTATTTACAATAATTGTTTATCAAGTGAATTATATCGCGCTATTTTATACATTTATTATTTAACATTACTTACTCAATCTGATTTTACATAGAAATTTATTGAACTGAGTTTGCAATAATTTCTTTTTATTTACTTCTACAAAACAAAATCATTACTTTACAAAATTGGAATTGGATTCTATATATCAAAGGATTATGAATTCTACAAAGCGCACTATCAATTAATTTAATGAAATTATAACGAATTAGAATTTCCGTTTCCAAAGTTTAATGAGTAAATTTGACTTGAATAATAGTACAAATTAATTTAAACAATCATATTATGGCTTTCGAATTACCACAATTACCTTATGCTTATGACGCATTAGAACCAAATATTGATGCACGTACGATGGAAATCCATCATACAAAACATCATAACGCCTACACTACAAACTTGAATGCAGCTATTGCAGGAACAGATATGGAAGGCAAAACAATAGAAAATATCTTGATCAACCTTGATATGAAAAACATGGCAGTTCGCAACAATGGCGGTGGTTTTTATAATCATAGCTTGTTTTGGACTGTTATGTCTCCAGATGGTGGAGGATTACCAACAGGTGATTTATTAGCTGCAATCGAAACTGCTTATGGAACTTTTGAAGAATTTAAAGCAAGTTTTAGTAAAGCGGGAGCTACACAATTTGGTTCAGGATGGGCTTGGCTTTGTGTACACAAAGGGGGGAAGGTTGAAGTTTGTGGAACTCCAAATCAAGACAATCCATTAATGCCAAGTATAGGTTGTGGCGGAACTCCAATTTTAGGAATGGATGTTTGGGAACACGCTTACTACTTGCATTATCAAAACAGAAGACCTGATTATATAGAAGCATTTTTTAATGTAATTAATTGGACTGAAGTTTCAAGAAGATTTGCTTTAGAGAAATAAAATCTTCTCATAAATTAAGATAGATTAAAAAGACGGACTATAAAAAAGATAATTAAAATTTTTTATAGCCCGTCTTTTATTTTTTAAAAATTGATACAATTGTTAAGTTTCCTATTTCTACCGCTTTGACTTTATTCCAATAAAAAAGGTGAAATTGCTTTCACCTTTTTTGCCCCAAATCTACCATAAACTTAACCTACTAATATTATGGTTTAGTAAAACTATTAAAATTTTGTTTTGTTGCCAAATAAATTAGGCAACTAGCTTATATAGCCGATTAAAAGCTTATTGTGCTGATTTCTAGTATGCTCTGACATCTTTTCCCTCATAAAAATTCATAAATGCACGATTTACGACACGGTTTCCTCCCGGTGTTGGATAATCACCTGTGAAATACCAGTCCCCTAAATTTTTAGGACATGCAATGTGTAAATCTTCAACGGTTTGAAAAATAATTTTTATTTCGGCTTTTATTTCTGGAGAACTCAACATTTCAGCAATTTTATCTGAAACCTCTTGAGGTGCAAATGGAGCATAAATAGCTGTCACATAATTTACAACTTCACTGTCATCAAAATTTTCCTGAGCTTTACATTTAGCATAAACCTCTTCAACAATATGATATATATCTCTTTCTCTTAATAGCTCTAATGCTGCTTTAAATGCTACTAATCCTTCTAGCTTAGCCATGTCAATTCCGTAACAATCAGGATAGCGTATTTGTGGTGCTGATGAAACAATTACAATTCTTTTAGGATTTAATCGATCCATCATTTTTATGATACTCATTTTTAAAGTCGTACCACGCACAATGCTATCATCTATAATTACGAGATTGTCCGTTGGTTTAATAACACCATAAGTAACATCATATACGTGCGCAACTAGGTCGTCTCTACTACTATCCTCAGTAATAAAAGTTCTTAGTTTAGCATCTTTTATTGCTACTTTTTCTGTCCTAATCTTTACAGCAAGTAATTCTTGTAATGACTCTTTAGTTAATGCATTTCTATTTTGTAGGATGTAATTATTTTTCCTTTGATTTAAAAAATCCTGAGCTGCTTCTACAAGACCATAAAAAGAAGTTTCAGCCGTATTGGGAATATAGGAGAAAACAGTATTATCCGTATCTTGATCAATTGCATCTAAAACTGCTGGCAGAATTAGTCTCCCTAATGTTTTTCTTTCTTGATAGATTTCAGCATCGCTACCTCTTGAAAAATAAATACGCTCAAAGGAACATGCTTTTTTAATTGTAGGAGTCAGTATTTCCTCCATAGAAATTTTTCCATTCTTCTTTATAATCAAAGCATTTCCAGGCTCAACTTCTTGAATTTTTTCAAATGGAACATTAAAAACAGTTTGAATTACTGGTCTTTCAGATGCAACTACAACTATTTCATCATCTTGATAAAAATACGCAGGACGTATTCCAGCTGGATCTCTAAACACGAAAGCATCTCCATGTCCTAGTAATCCTGCCATAGCGTAACCGCCATCTAAGTTTTTTGATGCGCGTGTTAATATTTTTGCAACATCTAAACGCTCTGCAATTATTGGTGAGGCTTCTCTTTTATTTAAACCTTCATTTTTACATTCTTGATACAAGTCAGTAACGGCATCATCAAGGAAGTGACCAATTTTCTCCATTACAGTAACTGTGTCCGCCATCTCTTTTGGATGTTGACCAAGTTCAACTAAACTTTGAAAAAGCTCTTTTACGTTAGTCATATTAAAATTCCCAGCCAAAATTAGATTGCGATGCATCCAGTTATTTTGTCTTAAAAATGGGTGAACACTTTCAATACTGTTTTTACCAAAAGTTCCGTAGCGAACATGACCCAAAAATAATTCACCTAAGTACGGAATTTTCTTTTTTTGGAGAACGACATCATCCGCATATTCTGGATGAGCTGCCATTTCTTCATTAATTCGATCGTTGATTTGAGCAAAAACATCTTGTATTGGTTGTGCATGATTAGATCGAACCCTGCTTATATATCTTTCGCCAGGTTCAACGTCTAATTTTATACTCGCGAAACCAGCACCATCTTGTCCACGATTGTGCTGTTTTTCCATTAAAAGATACATTTTCTGAATCCCGTAAAAAGCAGTTCCGTATTTCTCCTTGTAGAATTCAAGCGGTTTAAGTAATCGTACTAATGCTATTCCGCATTCGTGTTGTAAAGCGTCGCTCATTGTATTGTAATTTGTTGTTGTTGTTGTTGAGTTATCCTGAAGATTAATGAAATTAGATTTCATTTTTTTAGTAAAGTTAAACTGAAATTTATTGCTTATTTTTTTAGACAAAAAAACCCCGTTTCCGAGGTGTTCATTACTATAATTCTATATCAAATTGAGTTAGTGATTTGAATTGTTTCAATCGTGATAAAACTTCACTCTTATCTAATTCAATCATTCTTTGAGTACCAAATTTCTCAACGCAAAACGAAGCTAAATTAGAACCTTGGATGATGGCGTTTTTCATGTTTTCGAATGAAATATTTTCGCTTTGAGTGATGTAACCTGCAAATCCACCTGCAAAAGTATCGCCTGCTCCTGTAGGATCAAAAACTTCTTCTAATGGTAATGCTGGAGCAAAGAAAACTTCTTTATCATGAAACAGCAATGCTCCATGTTCTCCTTTCTTTATGACAACGTATTTCGGGCCCATCATTTGAATTTTGGCTGCAGCCTTAACCAGAGAATATTCTCCAGAAAGCTGACGCGCCTCTTCATCATTAATTGTAATTACATCAACACGTTTAATTACTTCTAGAAGTTCTGGCAAGGCACAATCCATCCAAAAATTCATAGTATCTAAAACAACTAATTTTGGCTGTGTTGTCATTTGGTCTAAAACACTACTTTGAACAAGCGGATGTAAGTTTCCTAACATTACTATGTCAGCATTTTTATATTCTTGAGGTACTCTTGGCTGAAAATCAGCTAAAACATTTAATTGCGTATCTAAAGTATCTCTTGAATTTAAATCATTATGATACCTTCCACTCCAGAAAAATGTTTTACCCCCTTTTACAACTTCAAGTCCTGAAATATCAATATTTCTTGAAGTTAATAAATCTAAATATTCTTGTGGAAAATCATCGCCAACTACAGAAACTATAGCCGATTGTACATTAAAAAAAGAAGCCGAAAGACCAATATAAGTTCCTGCACCACCTAAAATTTTATCGGTTTTTCCAAAAGGAGTTTCAATTGCATCAAAAGCTACTGTTCCAACAATCAATAATTTATTCATTTTTTTCGTTTCGAATTAAGACGCAAAGATAGTTTATAACAACTAAAATTGCAACGCGTTTAAAATGTAAAGTTTTAATAATTTTGAATATTAATCACATCTTAAAGTAGCTTTTTATCTTCACTTTCGTAAAAAGCATCAATGGATAGAGTTGGTAATCCAGATGCATAAACTGCTAAAACGTCGCATCTTTCATTCTGGACATGATTGTTATGCCCTTTTATCCACTTGAATTCTACTTTATGTTTTCGGTAAGCAACGAGAAAACGTTTCCATAAATCAGAGTTTTTCCGATTAACAAAGCCCTTTTTTTCCCAGCTCAAAACCCATTTTTTATCAACTGAGTCCACCACATATTTAGAATCTGAAACAACTAAAACATGTGTATTTGCGCTTTTAAGTTTCTCAAGACCCACAATAACAGCTAATAACTCCATTCTATTATTAGTAGTCAATCGAAAACCTTCATAAAATTCTTTTTTATATGGTTTACCTACCCACTCCATCACAATGCCATAACCACCGTTTCCAGGGTTTCCTTTCGCTGCACCGTCAGTATAAATATGCACGTCGTGTTTCATTTGAAATATTGGTAATTAATATTGATAATTCATCTTCAGCGGTTATACAATTAGTTTCAAATTTATAATAAGCTCTCAATAATCTTTGGAAAATACTCTTGTTCTAATTGATGAATTTTTGCTGCAACTTGTTGCGCAGTTTTTAAATTATCGATATTAATCTTTTGCTGAAAAATAATGGCACCTTCATCATAATTTTCATTCACATAATGTATGGTAATACCAGTTTCAGTTTCCCTATTATCAATTACGGCCTGGTGAATATGCATTCCATACATTCCTTTACCGCCATGTTTAGGAAGTAAAGCGGGATGTATATTTATTATTCTATTTGGGTACTCGGTAATAATATTTTGAGGGAATTTAAGTAAAAATCCAGCTAAAACGATCCAATCTGGCTTAATTACATTAATCTTTTGTAATACATCACCTTCATTTAAGTCAGTTTTTGAGAAAATCTCTATCGGAATACCGTAGTTTTTTACTTTCTCAATAACTGTTGCATTTGGATTATTAGTAAAAACAGTTACAACATTTGCTGAAAGACTTTTTTCAAAATATTTAATGATATTTTCAGCATTAGTACCCGATCCAGAGGCAAAAACAACAATTTTTTTCATAAACAGCTTCTTTATATTGCCACAAAAAAACGGATAAAAATCGTAAATAAATAACATTGTCTGTGCTTTCTTAAAATAAATTTCATACTTTAGATTGCACATTTATGAACTATATGGTTGTTTTAAAATAAAGTTTTTTATTTTTGCCAACAAATTAAATTCTAAAATTAAAGATTATGTCAGACATTGCATCAAGAGTAAAAGCGATTATCGTAGACAAATTAGGTGTTGACGAAAACGAAGTTGTAACAGAAGCAAGCTTCACTAATGATTTAGGAGCTGACTCATTAGACACTGTAGAGCTTATTATGGAATTCGAAAAAGAATTTGACATTCAAATTCCAGACGATCAAGCAGAAAACATCGCTACTGTAGGTCAAGCAATCTCTTACATAGAGGAAGCTAAAAAATAATAAAAGATACACCCGTTTACAATACAGTAAACGGGTGTCATTATTATTTTTCTAAAATTAAATTCGAGATTGTATTTCAATCAAAAGATATTTATAAAATTACCCATAGCTGTTTTGTACTAATTTATACAGTATCGGCATGGGTTTTATTTATTTAAAGATAACAAAATAAAGAATTTATGGAATTAAGACGAGTTGTTGTAACAGGTTTAGGCGCTCTTACTCCTATTGGTAACACTGTTGAAGAATTTTGGAATAACCTCATTAATGGCGTTAGTGGTGCTGCACCAATTACGTATTTTGACGCTTCAAAATTTAGAACTCATTTTGCCTGCGAAGTCAAAAACTTTAACGTAGAAAATTTTATTGAGCGAAAAGAAGCCCGAAAAATGGATCGTTATGCGCAATATGCAATGGTCGCATCTGAAGAAGCAGTACGAGATGCCGGTTTTAATTTTGAAACATTAGATAAAGATAGAGTTGGTGTAATATGGGGATCAGGAATTGGTGGTTTAGAAACTTTCCAAATTGAGGTTCTTAATTTCGCAGCAGGTGACGGAACTCCTAAATTTAATCCATTTTTTATTCCGAAAATGATCGCTGATATTGCTGGCGGACACATTTCTATAAAATACGGTTTTAGAGGTCCAAACTTTACAACTGTTTCAGCTTGTGCCTCATCTACAAATGCGATCATAGATGCTTTTAATTATATTAGATTAGGTCACGCTGATGCCATGGTAACCGGTGGATCCGAAGCTGCTGTTACAATTGCTGGAATGGGTGGATTTAACGCTATGCATGCACTTTCAACAAGAAATGATGATCCAAAAACGGCATCACGACCAATGGATAAAGATCGTGATGGTTTTGTACTAGGTGAAGGAGCAGGTGCATTAGTATTAGAAGAATATGAGCACGCAATAGCAAGAGGCGCAACAATATATTGTGAAATTGGTGGCGGTGGAATGTCTGCTGATGCGTATCACATAACAGCTCCACATCCTGAAGGATTAGGCGCTAAAAATGTGATGCTAAATTGTTTAAGAGATGCTGGTTTACAAGCAAGCGATGTAGACGGTGTCAATATGCACGGTACTTCAACGCCCTTGGGAGACATGGCCGAATCAAAAGCAATCTTACACGTTTTTGGTGAGCATGCTTACTCAATGAACTTGAATTCAACCAAATCGATGACTGGCCATTTACTTGGTGCAGCAGGAGCTGTAGAAACTATTTCGTCTATTTTATCATTAAAGCATGGAATAGTTCCACCTACTATCAATCATTTTACTGATGATGAAAACATCGACTCTAAATTAAACTTTACCTTTAATAAAGCACAAAAAAGAGATATGAACGTGGTAATGAGTAATACTTTTGGTTTTGGAGGTCACAATGCCTGCGTACTAGTTAAAAAATTAGAGATCTAATTTTATATGGGTATAATTAGAAAAATATTTTCAAAATCCCGTTCGACAGAAGACGGGATTTTTTTTAATTCTGTCCAGAAAATTTTAGGATTTGCACCATTAAATCTTGAAAATTATAAAAAAGCATTTACGCATCGATCATCTAACCGACTTGATATAATGGGAAACCCCATGAATTACGAACGTCTAGAATTTTTAGGTGACGCCATGTTAAGTTCTGTAATTGCCGCTTATTTATTTAATAAAGCACCCGCAGGCGACGAAGGTTATTTGACAAAAATGCGTTCAAAAATCGTAAGTAGAGAACATTTAAATGCACTAGGTAAAGATCTAAATTTAATTCAGTACATCGAGAGCAAAGTTCAATTGCAACACTTTGGTGAAAATATCCATGGTAATATTTTCGAATCTTTAGTAGGTGCTATTTATTTAGATCGAGGATACCTATACTGTGAAAAATTCATTCAAAAACGAGTGATCACTCCTTACGTTGATATTACCAGACTTGAGGGAAAAGTAATCAGTTATAAAAGCTTGATAATTGAATGGTGTCAAAAAGAAAAAAAAATATTTCATTATGATATTTTTGAAGATAATGCGATAGACGGTCAAAGACTATTTGGTGTAAAATTAAGTATTGATGATAAGGTCGTTGCAAAAGCAAGAGCGACCTCTAAAAAGAAAGCAGAAGAAAAAGCATCCCAACGCGCTTATTTTGCATTTCAAGAAAAAATGGATAGAAAATAATGAATCCATTAGTAAAACTATATCGTTTTCGTTTGTAATTTAACAAAAACATCCCGTTTTTAGGCTGAGAAACTTAGATAGAAATACTATATTTACATCTTATTTTTTCATGGAATGGCAATTCTTAAACTAGATCTGGGCGAATTTGACGAAATAGACTACCATCTAATTGCAATTCATACTTCGTTAGAAGACTATCGATTGGCTTACTTTATTAATCAAAAGCTTCTTGTAAAACTTAGCAAAAGTGACAACGAACTTCAAATTAGTATAAAAGAAGAAGCCGCTAATTTTTCGAGATTTTTATATTCTGACGAAGAAAATTTAATCTTCTGGGATTTAATTCAAAATAAAAATAAAATCATTCATATCAAGGAACAAAAGACTAATAATCTGTTTTCAGATGTTGGAATTGAAACGGCAACAAAAGTTTTTTTGGTGCCTGATTTTAATAAAGTAGATTATTTTTTAAAAATAGAAGACAATCCTATTATCAACCTTTCTGAGATTCAAATGTCATTAAAAACCATTGCGGGAATCTCAACAGTTTATGTCGTAGATGTAAACCAAATAAAATCTAAAAACAATTTAATTTTTTAATACAAATGCTTACAAACAAAAAAACTAAAATTGTAGCCACACTAGGGCCAGCATGTAGCACAAGGGAAATCATAAAAGATATGATTGATGCCGGAGTAAACGTGTTCCGAGTAAATTTTTCACATGCTGACTACGAAGATGTAAAAGAAAAAATAAATCTTATTCGAGGTTTAAACAAAGAATTTGGTTACACAACAGCAATATTAGGTGATCTACAAGGACCAAAACTTCGAGTAGGAGTTATGGAGGAAGGTGTAGTTGTTCAAGATGGTGACCTTATTACTTTTACAACAGCAGAAGATGTTCTAGGCACAGCCAAAAAAGTATTCATGAAGTACAAGAACTTTCCAAATGATGTTAATGCTGGAGAAAGAATATTACTTGATGACGGAAAACTAATTTTTGAAATTGTTGAAACTGATAAAAAAACCGAAGTTGTTGCAAGAGTAATTCAAGGTGGTGAGCTTAAGTCTAAAAAGGGAGTAAATTTACCCAACACTAAAATTTCGCTACCAGCTATGACGGAGAAGGACATTGCTGACGCTATTTTTGCTATTGGACAAAAAGTAGATTGGATTGCTTTATCTTTTGTAAAAACGCCACGAGACTTGCAAGATTTACAAGAATTAATAGCAGAGCATTCTGAGTATAAAATTCCAATTATCGCTAAAATTGAAATGCCTGAAGCATTAGAAAACATTGATAAAATTGTAGCTTACTGTGATGCTTTAATGGTTGCCCGAGGAGATTTAGGCGTTGAGCTTCCTGCTCATGAAGTACCGCTAGTGCAAAAAGATTTGATTAGAAGAGCAAAAACAGCTCGAATTCCGGTAATTGTGGCCACACAAATGATGGAAACAATGATTACAAGTTTGACACCAACCAGAGCTGAAGTTAATGATGTAGCAAATTCTGTTATGGATGGTGCTGATGCGGTAATGCTTTCAGGCGAAACTGCAACTGGAAATTATCCTGTGCAAGTGATTCAAAAAATGACACAAATATGTGAAGCGGTAGAAAATTCTTCACTAATTCATGTACCTCAAAACACGCCGCAAATAAAAACAAAACGTTTTATTACTAAAACAATTTGTAGACATGCAGCAACTATGGCAAACGCGATAGAAGCTAAAGCAATTTCAACAATGACTAATAGTGGTTATACCGCCTTTCAACTGTCAGCTTGGAGACCTAATACAGCAGAGATTCTAGTTTTTACTTCTAATGAAAGGATTTTGACACAACTGAGTTTATTGTGGGGTGTTAGAACTTTTTTCTACGATAAAGAAGAAAGTACAGATATTACGGTAACCGATATTAATGAAATAGCTAAAGAAAAAGGACATGTGAAACATGGTGATTATATCATCAATTTAGCTTCCATGCCGATAAATGAAAAAGGAATGGTAAACACCATGCGTGTTTCAGAGATAGAGTAATTTATTTATACTTTAAAAATTTTATAAACCGCTTTATCATATGATATAGCGGTTTTTTTAGTGCTGTTTTTATTTCCAAAAACAGTAATAAATTAAGAATAAATAAACAATCTTTTCTCAAATATCAATTATATTTGGTCAACGAAAAAATAATAAATTATGAATTTCAATTCTAAAAATCCCTTCTTAAATAATAAGACATTCACAACCGCCGCTTCACGAAATGAAGATGTTCAACGTACTACTTTAATAGATTATAATCAAGAAATGACTTTGTCAGGAACGATCAATAGAAGTTTAATTTTATTCTTACTTCTTACCGCTTCTGCAACAGTTATCTGGTGGTTCACTTTTAATGGAATGAATCCATTATTTCCTACAATAGGTGGAGCTGTAATAGGTTTAATTCTCGTTGTTATTGCTGCTTTTAAACCGCAATTTTCTCCAATTCTAGCACCAGGATATGCATTATTTGAGGGTTTATTCATTGGTGGAATTTCAGCTATATTTGAAGCTATGTATCCAGGTATTGTAATACAAGCCGTTGGAGCAACTTTTGTTACATTTATAGTTTGTCTTGGATTGTATAAATTTAAAGTAGTTAAAGTGACGGAACAGTTTAAATCAGTTGTTATTGCAGCCACTCTAGCAATTGCTACTTATTATCTTATTTCGTGGTTATTCTCAATGTTTACCAGCTTTGTTCCCGTTCACGCTGGAAACTCAACAATGAGTATCGGTATTAGTGTATTTGTAATTATAATTGCAGCTTTAAATTTATTTTTAGACTTTGACCGCATTGAAAAAGGTGCTGAGCAGAAAATGCCAAAATATATGGAATGGTATAGCGCAATGGGATTAATGATCACTTTAGTATGGCTCTACATAGAATTTTTAAGATTACTATCTAAATTGAGCAGTAAAAACTAAAATAAATAGCTTAAAAAAAGAAAACCTTTCCGGACTGGAAAGGTTTTCTTTTTTTAAGCTGCTTTTTCAAAAGCAATGTAGTGGGTTAAATCACCCTTAATATCAAATATTGGATATCCTTTAATCAAACATTCGTAGATATCACCGTTTTTCTTATAATTAATTATAGTTTTCTCAAATGATCTCAATTCGATAATGGCTTTTCTAATTTCGTTAGACGTCGCCTCATTAGTAGCTTGTCCCTGAAACATTCTTGGACTATTACCAATTACTTCAGCTGGTTTGTAACCGTTCATTTCAATTATATTATGAGAAGCGAAAACAATTTTCAATTTTGCATCAGTAACAATTATAACTTCTTCCTTTAGACTGTTTTTTAAATCCCAATTGTTAACAGACCATTTACTCTGCTCCGCAATTGCAGTCAATTTATTTAAGTCAAAACTAAAATTACGCACCTGATTTAAAAAATTATTATGAAAATCCCAAGAATTAACGGGAGTTGATTTTGATTTTAAATTGCTGTTGTACAACGCAATAGTTTCTTCGTATTGTCTAAGATCACTCATGTTCATTAAATTTAAGCGTCAAATGTATATTTAATTATAATGATAAAATAGTGATTTATGAATTTTAACCCTTGTTGAACGTGATTTAAAAATTAGAAATCAAATTTTAATTGCACGACTACAAACTGTTTCTGTTCTGTATTTAGATTACTTAAAGAAATTCCTAGCAATCTAACAGAATTTTTCATGCGCTCTTGATACAAAAGTTCACTGATGATTTGTAATATTAAAGCTTTATTAGATACAAAATAAGGCATTGTTTTACTTCGCGTTTGTTGCGTAAAATCGCTATATTTAATTTTTAAAGTAATCGTTTTTCCTGCAATCTTATGTTTCTTTAATCGTTTCTCTAAGGAAGAGGCTATACTCTCTAATTTTTCCATCATGAAAATTTCAGAAGAGAGATTGTTGTCAAAAGTGTGTTCTGCAGCTACTGATTTCGTAATTCTATTACTCTTTACTTCACTATTGTGTACACCTCTCACTACATTATAATAGAATTTTCCCGATTTACCGAAATGTTTCTCTAAAAATTCTAGTGATTTCTCTTTTAATTCAAGTCCAGTGAAGATTCCTAACTGATACATTTTTTCAGTAGTCACTTTACCCACACCATGAAACTTCCTAATAGCTAATTGTTCTAAAAAGGCAATAACCTCATCTGGATTAACTGTTTTCTGACCGTTTGGTTTATTATAATCACTTGCAACCTTCGCGATAAATTTATTTACTGATATTCCAGCAGAGGCAGTCAAGCCTACGGTGTCAAAAATACGTTGTCTAATTTCCTGCGCTAAGATTGTTGCGCTTGGATTCCCTTTTTTATTAATTGTGACATCCAGATAAGCCTCATCAAGTGATAAAGGCTCAACTAAATCAGTGTATTCGTAAAAAATTTTTTGAATTTGACTTGAGATTTCCTTGTAACGATCAAAACGTGGCGCTACAAATATGAGATCTGGACAATTTTTCTTTGCTATAATACTACTAATTGCACTTCGAACACCAAATTTACGAGCTTCATAACTTGCGGCCGCGACCACACCACGATTTTCAGAGCCACCCACAGCAATTGGTTTTCCTCGTAGTGAAGGATTATCTAATTGTTCAACTGACGCATAAAAAGCATCCATATCAACATGAATTATTTTTCTATTTGAAATAAAATCCTTCATTACAATTCAATTGCGCTATTTTACCATTTATAAACTAAATCAAAACTAACTTATGATTTTTGTATCATCCACTTTCAAGTGATCAATTTTTCTTTCTGTGGGAAAAAAGAAACTAACTGGTTTGGACTTGAAATGTTGCCAAATAGATACTGTAACAAATCGAAGTTCAAATAACGATATAGCTCTCGAGCGAAAAGCTAAACCTAACGAAAGACTAAAACTGACGATAAAATTGACTAATCCTATTAAACCAATACCAAAAACTCCCCAAAATATCATATAATTACTTACCACATAATTAGCGCCATAAAGAGCAAGAGCTAAATTCCCACTCGCAAAGGTAATGTGCCGAATATCCAAATCTAAACCCAAAAACAAGCCTATTGATGCTGCGCTTCCCATAAAGACACCAAACCAAAAATTAGAAATAATACCTGCCCATCTTTGTTCATATAATTTTGCCAACTTAACGGTTCTTGCCTTACCAAAATTTCTTTTTAAAAATGGATGTTCTGTAATTCTAAAATAAACTTGATTGTGCTTGTCACGGTTTGCGACACTACCTGATATAATCCCTGATAAAAATAGAAAAACACCGGCTATTGCCGCATGAAAAATAGCAAGAGAATGTATTGGACTTAAATCAATCAACAATGATTCCCATTTCGATGCAGCAATATTGTAATGAAAAAAGTAATCAATTAACCAAATCCCTAAAAGAGAAACTGGAAAAGCCATTATTACATTCCCAAAAAACGCAATTAACTGAGAACGCACAACTCGCGCAAAAAGAATAGCAAAGGCTTTGTATTTATCAGCTCCTCGACCCTGCTGCAAAACGCCTTCTTCTAACGCCTTAATTAAAGCCGCAGCAGTCATTGCAGGTTGCTTTGTAGCTAATGCAAATCCTAATAAATATATTGCAATAAATCCAAAAGCATAATTCATACTATAAATAAATGCATGTCCAAAATAACTAGTATCAACTTTTGATAGTAGTATTTTTATAATACATAAAATTCCAACAATAAAACCACCACCTAAAGAGGCTTTAAACATATTAAAATACTCTTTTCGACTTTCTGTAATATAACGTTCCCCAGTTTTAGCAGTATGCTGCGTTATCTCATAAGAAATTAACTGCGTACTTTCGGCAATGAATTTACGCACATTATTCTTGTAACAATTAAATTTTATTAATCGTAGTGCTAATGCAATACCATTATTCTTTTTATCTTTTTCGGTATCGACTGTCAATAGCGAGATTAGAAATTTTAGTCTTGCTAATTGCTGCCTAATTTTCAATAAATTTTGATTGACTCTTAAAGAAATTCCATATTTTGAACTATTGTGAAAGGCTTTATCAACAAAACCCTCGCACTGTTTTTGAAGAACTAATAACTGTGCAAATGAAATATCATTTGAGGGTATATAGTGTTTATCAGAATTTATAATAAAATCTTCGATTAAATACAATTCCTTTTCAAAAGCTGAAAAAGGACTTTCAAGATCATCATATTCTGGCACCATTTTAATCACATCTGTTTCCATCGCGCGACCACTAATCCTTTGAATAAGTAAATGTTGAGCGATTAAAACTTCAGATAAAACCGAATTAGGCTCCATACTTTCGTAAATAGACTTAAATTTTAATAAATCATATAACTCTGCTAATTGCGCTAATGGAATTCTTCCTATCCAGATACCATCATTAGCAAGATGAAATACTTGATTGAATACATATTCTAATGTGTCTTTTTGAGGTTGATAAGGTAAAAACTTCGCAAAAATTCTTTTTTTAACTTCAAAGATAAAATCTACATCTTGCAGAATTGCCGCGTCTGACAAAATTTTATTGAACTTTCTATCTTTTAATACTTCTTTAAGATAAATTGAGAACTGTTGCCGACAGGAATGATTCTGCTTTAAAAATGAAATTATTTCTTGCAAATCTACCGTAATACCCTTCTTTATTTTAGCAGGTCGAATTAATTGTATAATTTCGACTAAGGGTTCTAACCTATCATTTGTTTCACGCCATGACTGCGAAGCACCAAAAAATTCAGTTAAAATACCAGCGGCAGTTGCTTTTGGCTTTGTTTTGAAATATAATTTCATTATTTTAGTTGATTTCGTGTAAAAATACAAATCAGTAATAGAAATTCGCTAAATAATTATTAAAATAAATTACAATACTAAAATAAATAATGGGTTCGAGAATAGCGCTGTTTTCTCGTTATATTTATTTTAAAGAGATCAACAATAAAGAGCTCTAATTCATAATTAAGATGGAAATTTTCTATAAGATTTGAAGATATTAAATCGTAATAAAGACTTAAACAAAAGTGAAATGATAGAAATAGAAAGAAAATTTTTAGTCTCAAATGACTCCTTTATAGAACAAGCTTTTGTAAAAAATAAAATTAGTCAAGGTTACCTGAGTTCAGTCCCTGAGCGAACGGTTCGTGTAAGGATTAAAGGAGATGTTGGATTTTTAACAATAAAAGGCGCTTCTAGTAAAAGTGGGTTATCCCGTTATGAGTGGGAAAAAGAGATTTCATTAAACGATGCTGAAAACTTATTACTTCTATGCGAACCAGGAGTCATTGAAAAAACTAGGTATGAAGTAATATCAGGGAATCATACATTTGAAATAGATGTGTTCTACGGCGATAATAAAGGATTAATAATTGCTGAAATAGAACTTACTGCAGAGATGGAATACTTTGAACTGCCAGATTGGATTGGTGCTGAAGTGACAGGTGACGTGAAGTACTACAACTCCTTTTTAAGTCAAAATCCGTTTAAAAACTGGTGATTATTTTTCTATTATTTCCATAGTAACTAATATTCCTCCACTTCCCTTATTGGTTGCAATATCCATAAAAGCCCGTTTAGACAAGTCAATTTCCCTAGACTTTACAAACGGACCACGATCCGTAACTTCAACCACCACCCATTTCCCGTTTTTTTCATTAGTTACTTTTACCCGAGTTCCAAAAGGTAATTTTTTATGTGCTGCCGTGTATTTATTATTATCAAATCTAACTCCGCTTGCAGTTTTTTTTCCCGTAAATTTATCAGCATAGTAGGACGCGTGAACTGTTTTTTTATATAGTTTAAAAATTTCTAACACAGCAATAATCGAGTCTGTTTTTTTTTCTTGAATTTCAGCAATAATTTTATTTTTCCTCACGCTATCTTTTTGAACGGATACTTTAGTAGAACCTGTCTTTAAGTTTTGTGAATTCATTAATGTAAAAGCGGCAAGCAAAAGAAATAAAGTTAATGACTTTTTCATATATGTTTTATTATTGAATTTTAAATTGCAAAAACTATACCTAGATAAAAAAAGCTCTATTTCTAGAGCTTTTCAGGTTTTATTACAACCACATTGACCATGGTATTCTACTTAAAATCAGCAATAAACCAATACCATAAAAAATAGAAAACGTTTTAAATTTAGATTCTGAAGTTATTAATTTTTTATGTTTTGACCATCCTATTGTAATTAATGCTATTGCAATAATATTTATTAACGGGTGCTCTAACGATGTTAAGCGTAACGCTTTATCAGCCATATTCCCTAACGATGCAAAACCTAAAGGAGAAACAAAATATAAGATAAGACCAACTAATAATTGTATGTGGATTGCGATTAAAGCTATGAGTGCAATTTTTCTATCAGTAGCTGTAAACTCTCTTTTTGAGAACATTCCCACTAAGGAGCTTACTACTGCAATTACTAATATTAAAAGTGCCAAGTAAGCCCAGCCCGAGTGAAATTTTTGAATAAAATTGTACATAAATAAAGTTTTTGTTTTGAACAAATATAATAAAAAAAGGCATAAAAAAACCCTCATTTAATTGAAATGAGGGTTTTTTATTTTTAAATTAAACTAGTTGAAAGTATAACGAACACCAGTTTGCATTTGCCATCTTGAAGAGTTCAAACCTACATCATCAGCTTGATTAATTCTTGTCGCAGCATCAGGATTGAATCTAAATGTTGGAGTCGTTCCGTTAGGTAAAAAACCAATTTGTTGGATTAACTGAACTTGGTCAACATTAGTAAAATATCTTTTACCCCAATTTTTATTTAAAAGATTCGTAAAGTTAAATATATCAGCAGTAAATTCTATTGTATGTTTCTTTTTACCAACGTTTAAAGTAAATTCTTGAGCAAATTTTAAATCAATAACATGACTCGTTTTTAAACGATCACCATTACGTTCCGCATAATTGCCTTTCCTTCCTCTTAGGTATTCATTTCCTTCAATGAAAGCACTTAATGCATCCCATTGTTGGTCAGCTGTTAACCCGCCAGTTTCGCTTACTAAAATAATCTCGGACTTTGCTGCAGGAATATATATTAATGCTGAGCTAGAGAAAGTATCTTGCAACAAGTTTCCTCTGTCAGCGTAAACATAGCTAAATGGTGTGCCTTGAGCTCCTTCATAGAAAAAACCAATTCTTGACTTCGTAAAACTATTCCACTTGATAGTAGCATTACCGTTAGAAACAATCCTTCTTCCTGGATCAAAATCAGATCTCGAAAGCGATAAATTATTAGCCCCATTAACTGTTTCAGTATTTCTCCACTGTGAACTGTTTTGAGATGAGGTTGCATCTAGTAGAACAGTCGACTTTCCATAAGAATAAGTTGCAGAAATATTAGCATCTATAAAATCAGATCTATAATTTTTAGCTAATGTAAAAGCCACATTATAAGCTTTACCTTCGCTTGTATTAGAACCTAAATAGATTCCTTCATAAGTTGGATCAACACGTGACCTACCATTGTAACGAGGTCGTGTGTCAGCACCAGTCAAATTACTTGAAGCACTTTTAATATTTAAATTCTCGTAAGTAACAGCACTAATATTATCGTTATATGTAATTTCAGAACTTAGAACAAAACCTAAAGGTAATTTTTGATCAACACCAAAACTTGCTTTAAATACTTGTGGTAATCTAAAATCTTTTGCAAATAAGTTAATATCTCCACCTGTACGACCGGAACCCGGTCTAGGGAATGACGCAGGAAGCGGAGCAATCTGACTTGCAACACTAGTATTTGGATTGAAGAATGGCATCGAAGCAGGTTTAACATTACTCTGAGGTGTAGTTATTAAAATAGCTCCTTGAGTAATACCATTGTTATTATACGTTCCGCCTGGCCACACTAATGGTAATCTTGAAGTAAAAATTCCAACACCACCTCTAATTTGAGTATCTTTTTTACCATTCACATCATAATTAAAACCGACACGTGGAGCAATATGGGGATTTGTTCTGATACGATCTCCTACACTTGCTCCTTGTAAATTTTTACCCGCAGCTTGCAATATCGCTATTGTTCTATTGTTGAAATCTGCATTTACAGTTCCTTGTTCCCATACTGGAACATCAACTCTTACTCCATAAGACAACTTAAAATTCTCAGTTAATCGCATTTCATTTTGAAGATACACACCAAATTGCTTCGTTCCAAATTCAGCTGCTCCCAGAGAGTTGTCGCCATCACCGCCAATTAAGGAATAGTTCATAGCAAATGTATTTGGCTTTCTATCTAGTAAGAAATCATCTAAATTATCAAAAGTATAGGAACCAAAGTTATTTCCAAAAAATACATTTTTTGACTGTGAAAACTCATTATGAGTTCCAATGGTGATTTTGTTACGGCCAAGATTAATCTCAAAATTATCCGTAATAGTCAAAACACGTTGGTCTAATAAATTGGCAGTAGAAAATCCTTCTGCACCAAAATTAATATTATTTCTTGTACTTCCATCATTGATTCTTACCGTCGGAAATGGATTTCCAGCTGCATTTCTATCATCAGCAACATTTGTGTAGGCAACTACTAAGTTGTTTGAAAATTTGTTTCCAAACCTTGAGTTTAACTCTATCGCAGTAGAATTTGTTACAGATTTAAACGTTTGGCTACCATTAACAAAGTTAATAGTATTCGCAGATGAACGACCTGGCGAAAGTTCATCAGCAGTAACATAACTGTGTTTCAATGATAATTTATGATTATCGTTAATATTCCAGTCTAATTTTGCAATTACTTTGTCACTCACTAACGTACGGAAATTATTGTCAAAAACACCTGGATCATATCCATAAGTAGCAAGCTTAGTTTTTAATTCTCCTATTCTATTTACGGATGGTCCTAGATAAGTTGTAGGGTCAAAAGGTTGAGGAGTTGCATTATCTTGTCTCTCATAGTTAACAAAATAAAACAATTTATCTTTAATAAGAGATCCACCTGCACGAACACCGTAAGTTTGAGCGGTAAAATCAGCAAGCTTTTGTCTACCATTTGCACCAGCTAGAGAAGGAGGTGTTTTAGCAGCTAAAGATTGATCTCTGTATAAAAAATAAGCAGATCCTTCAAAATTATTTGTTCCTGAACGAGTAATTGCACTAATTGCTCCACCAGCAAAACCTGATAATTTTACATCATAAGGAGCTACGCTCACTTGAAATTGCTCAATTGCATCAATAGATATTGGGCTAACACCAGTTTGTCCACCATTAGTACCATTTGCAGCTAAACCAAAAACGTCATTACTTACAGCTCCGTCAATATAGATTGCATTGAATCTATTATTTTGACCACCAATAGATAAAACATCATCACCTCTTAGTTGCGCCTGTGGAGTTAATCTTGCAAAATCAGAAATATTTCTAGATAACGACGGTAAAGCCTGTATTTTATCTGAATTAATTACTGTTTGTGCTCCAGTTCTTTGTGAGTTAAACGTATTATCTCTCGTAGATTTTACTACTACTTCTTGTAATTCATTTGACTCTTCTGTCAAAAGAACTTTAAAAGTTTTGTTTTCACCTAACTGAAGATACACATCATTTACAACAAAATTTGAGAAGCCAACAAAGGTTACAGTAATTGAGTAAGGTCCACCAACTCTCATGTTAGAAATACTAAAATTTCCCGTGTAGTCAGTAGAAGCCGAGTAACGAGTACCTGACGGTGTGTGAACAGCAAGAATTGATGCTCCTGGTAAAGTTTGCGAATCTTTTTCGTAAACATTTCCGCTAATAGAAGAATTAGTGTTTCCCTGAGCATAAATACCAGGATTAGCGATAAATAACCCCGCTAACACAAAAAACAACTTAAATAATTTTTTCATATTGTTTGGTTTAATAATATTTGGCAAAAATATAACATTTTTATTATAGAAAGTTAACATAAGGTTAAGAATAACAACTTTTTTTCAACGAAAGTTTAAACAAAATTAATAAATGACGTTTATTGTTAAGAAAATTAAATTATTCACTTTGTTTTAAGCATAATAGTACTTTTTTTTCAATGATTTTTTAAATTACCATGATGTAATTTTTTATTTTTTTTAATGAGATTATTAGGTTTGAGCTAATTAAAATTAAAAATGCCCAAATTATTTTACAATTAGGGCATAACTATTACATGAAATCTTTAAAAAATTATACGCAAAGAGCTGTCTTTCATCAAATACGAGAATTTTAAAATAATGAATTACTTATTTTTCAAAAAGTAGTTTAATAAGAAATTAGTCGAACTATCATGTCCGTTTACAATTTCAGTATCGATTTCCTCCAAAATAGAATTTGCCAATTGTTTGCCTAGTTCAACTCCCCATTGATCAAAACTAAAAATATTCCAAATTACACCTTGTACAAATATTTTATGTTCATACATAGCAATGAGTGCACCTAAAGATTCTGGAGTTAATTTCTGTATTAAAATTGTATTCGTAGGTTTATTACCTGAGAAAACTTTAAAAGGCAGTAGGAAATTTGAGTCTTCTATGGAAAGACCTTGCATGTCAAATTCTGCTTGTACTTGTTCTTCTGATTTTCCCTGCATCAAAGCCTCAGTTTGTGCAAAAAAGTTAGACATCAATTTGTCATGATGATCTTGATCTCCATATAAAGGAGAGACATAACCTATAAAATCAGTTGGAATTAATTTTGTCCCTTGATGAATCAGTTGAAAAAAAGCATGTTGTGCATTAGTTCCCGGTTCACCCCAAATAATAGTTCCTGTTTGATAATTTACTGGCTTTCCATCACGACCCACACTTTTCCCGTTGCTTTCCATGGTACCTTGTTGCAGGTATGGCGCTAACTTTTGTAAATATTGCGTGTAAGGAATCAAAGCTTCGCTTTCAGCACCTAAAAAATTATTATACCAAACACTGAGCAACGCTAATATAATAGGCATGTTCTTATCAAAAGGGGCTTCTTTGAAATGTTTATCCATTTTATTAGCTCCTTTTAACAAGTTGTTAAAGTTCTCAAAGCCAACAGCTAGACTAATAGTAAGCCCAACGGCACTCCACAATGAAAAACGTCCTCCAACCCAATCCCACATCGGAAAAATATTTTCAAGATTAATTCCAAATTTTGTTACCTTTTCGATATTGGTGGAAACCGCAATAAAATGCTTAGCTACATCTGCTTGTTTAGCTGACTGTAGAAACCACTTTTTAATAGTTTCAGAATTAGATAATGTTTCTTGAGTAGTAAAAGTCTTAGATACTATTACAAATAATGTCGTTTCAGGATTTAATTTTTTTATAATTTCGTGCACATGATCGCCATCAACATTAGAAACAAAATGTGTTGTTAGATGATTTTTGTAAAATTGAAGTGCTTCAACTGCCATTGCAGGACCCAAATCTGAGCCGCCAATTCCTATATTTACAATATCAGTAAATGACTTACCCGTAAAGCCTTTTCGCCCGCCCGAAATGACTTCATTAGTAAACTGTTCCATTTTACGTTTAACTTCATATATTTCAGGGATTACATTAAAACCGTTAACAGCGACTACAGCAGATTCCTCTGCACGTAATGCGGTATGAAGGACAGCTCTATTTTCTGTTTGATTAATTATTGCACCATCAAAATAATCAGTGATTGCTTTTTTAAGACCTATTTGGTCAGCTAATTCAATTAATAATTGAACTGTTTTAGTATCAATTTTATTTTTAGAATAATCTAATAAAAAGTCGTTCCATTTTATATGTAACTTTTCAACTCTTTCGCTATCGTTTTGAAACAAGTCTTTTATAGAGAGATCCTGTATTTCAGCAAAATGACTTTCTAGATTTTTCCATGCACTGGTAGTTGTTGGATTTATTGTATTTAATGCCATTAAAAGGGATTTAGATATGAATTTTGCTTTCGCCAAAATTACTTAAATAGTTTTAAAGATAAATATGATTCGAAATTTATCACAATTTAGAAATTAAAGGATTTATATTTATAGATCTGAAGTCATTACTAGAAAATGACTTAAAAAGAAGGAAGTGAAACGATAATCAAACTTATAGATTCGCAATGCTATCTAATTCAAACTTTAATGGTGTAATTTTTTCGATAAAGCGAGCTCGATTATTTCCAGTCATTGGTTCTCCCGTTGGTAGTTTTAAACGTAAAGCATCTACCTGAACACCATTTTTCCAAAAACGATAACATACATGCGGACCAGTTGCAAGACCTGTACTTCCCACTAAGCCTATAACTTGGCCTTGTGTAACGCGTTGCCCCCGTCTCACTAAAATTTTTGACATGTGTAAATACTGAGTAGAATAGGTTTTGTTATGCTTAACTTTTACAAAATTTCCATTTCCAGCAGTGTACCCACTTTGTTCAACAACTCCTCCAGCGGTGGTGGTGATAGGCGTACCGCGTGGTGCTGCATAATCCGTCCCTTTGTGAGCTTTCCAGCGATGTTGCACAGGATGAAATCTACTTGAAGAAAAACGAGAGGAGATTCTACTAAATTTTATTGGAGATTTTAAAAAGAAGTTCTTTAATGTTTTGCCTTGCTCATCATAATATTCCACTTTTTCAGAATTAGGATTTTGGGCAAACGGAAAAGCGTAGATAATTTTTCCTCTATATTCGAAAAATGAGGCTTCCAATTCCTCAACTCCATCATAAATAGTATCATTTATAAAGCGTTCTGTAAAAGTAAGAGCGAAACGATCACCCTTCTTCAATTTCATAAAATCAATAGAATATGCATAAATTTTAGCAATTTTGCTTGCTAGAGCGCCTTCAATTTTAGCATTACCCAAGGTTTCAGATAAAGATTCTTTTAAGACACCGCCAATTGATCGTCTCTTAAGTGTAAGTGGTTTAGTCTTTTTATAGGCAACAACTGTAGAATCCCTAAAATCTACAACATAGTAATTTAAAGCATCAGGCTGGTAGATAAAGACCTGTAAATCATGTTTTTTATTTTTTGATCGCAATAACGTAAAAGGCTTATTATATCGAATAGATCGAACGCTGAAAGAATCTTTTATTGCAGCAGTAATATCGTAAATTCTTCTATTTCCAATAGATTGCTTATCAATTATAGTCCCAAAGGTATCCCCTTTTCTTATCGTGTCTTGAACGACATTAAAATCAGCATAAACGAAACCAAATTCTACCTTTTTTGGGATAACTTTTATTATTTTTTTCTCTTTTATTTCCTTTGTTTTATCACATGACACCAAAGAGAATAACGCTATTATAATTATGAATATTTGTTTCAAACCTTACTATTTTTTTCAGTCTACATTTCCACTCCCCAATTTTCTAACTCGTGACTACTCCATAATTCTGGGAAGAAAATTCTTCTTTGATATTTAGGATGCATGTATTTTTTCCAGTCACTACCGCCAGTTGCTTCGCCATCACCCTTTCCACTTTGATCGATGTATTTTTTAGCCGTATTTAAATGTTGCATAACCCAAGTTATATTGACCGTATGGTCATAATGACGCATTGCTTGTACTAATTCCGGGTTTCTTTGATCTAAATCAGGCAATTGTCTAAATTTTTGCCAAATATTTATAGTGTTATATTCTTCCATGTGATTGAGAAAATTTTTTTTATATTTATTCTCGAATTCAGTTAACAAAAATGACTTTTTCCCGGTATGATAATCTTTGCCGGCGCCTTGCCAGTACAAATGCTCAAAAGCAAATTCATAAGAAGTGTCTCTATTAATAGTATTTCTATAACGGCTGTCAATCAAATTTATTAGATCTGTAGAACAAAACTCAATCATACGGTATTGTGCGCTTTGGAAACCACTGGCCGGTGTCAAAGTATTTCTAAATTTCATGTACTGCTCTACTTCCATTCCGTCGCCCATAATACTAAAGGAAGTGGTTAGCATATCAAAATAACGACTAATTCTCATTAATCTTTCGGTAAAAAATACCGTATCAATATGTTCACAGTAAGAAATTTGCTTCATTTCCCACAAAATCATTTTAAAAATTAACTCATTTACCTGATGATACATGATAAATACCATTTCATCAGGAAGGGTTGTTCTTTGAGTTTGAAGGTTCAGTAGTGCATCTGTCTGAATATAATCCCAATAAGTTATGGGTTTTGACCAGAGCAATCCTTCGAGTTGTGTATCTGTCTTTTGATTTATAGCTTGATACTTGAGCTCAATTTGTTTTAAAAGGTAATCTGTATTATCATTACTACTCATTCTTATTTTGTTTTAAAAGGATATTTTAGTCCCTTGTATCCATCTAAATCTGCCTTGATTGAACCCACGGCAAGACTTGCTTTTATTCGAAGTGGTAATTTATTACTGTCATCTGAAATCCAAACAGTTAAACTCTCTTGTTCTTTGAACACACGTCCTGATTGTACTAAAGGCCGAAAAATCATAGCTTGTACATCCCCAAATTTAGTATTTATATTTTCTCGTCCAATAAATTTTAGCTTAAATTTTGTAGTTTCATCATCAAAAAACATATCAATTACGATAGCTTCACCTACTTTTAACTTATCAATATTAGGATGATTCCTTAAATAATAAAATGTAGACAAAATGTCCTGCGTGTTTTTTGGTACCATTAAGGTTTTTTCTGTTTTATTCTTGTAATCTTTAACAACTACTTTATTAGTGGACTGATTGAAAAAACCTTCTTGATTTTTTGTGTATCCACCTTCATTAATTTTTCTTACAAACTGATAGGGATTACCCGTTTCTTTGTCAATATAACTTTCGTATAAATCATCGACTTTAAAAAAAAACCGAGACATGCCTGTTGTATAACCTTTACCTACTACATGAAAGGTTTTTTTATTATTTAAAATGGCATCCTTAACTTCGAGGGTTGCATAACCAGCATTCACAATACCGTAATGGATTCTTAACTTAAACCATTCTCCAGCATCGTAAGCATCTTCTTGCGGTGCGTCAAAACTTACGGTGGTGATAAGGATAAAAAGGAGTATTATTTTTTTCATTGTTTGTATTTATCTAATTCCAAGGTTGGATTGCAATATTTGTTCCAAATATATTAAAACAAAAAAACTCAGTCAAATAATGACTGAGTTTTCATGCTATTAACTAACCAAAAAACTATAAATTATGAAATTTATATCAAATTAGGAAGGAAACCACCCCTTCCAGTTTTGCGAGTGCAAAGGTAGCTAACAAATCCATTAATAATTTAATAAAAAAACACTTTAACACAATATATATCAAAAAACGTACACAAATTAGTGTAAAATTTCACATAATGCAAAAATAACTAATATCTATAACGTTCCGCGTAATGCTTGTTCTCTCTCAATTGATTCAAAAAGTGCTTTAAAGTTACCCGCACCAAAACCTTTAGCTCCCATTCGCTGAATTATTTCAAAAAATAGAGTTGGCCTATCCTGCACTGGTTTTGTAAATATTTGTAGCAAATAACCCTCTTCATCAGCATCAACCATGATGGCTAGTTTTTCAATTTCATTTAAATCTTCCTTCATCATTTTCATGTGATCGCCTAATCGCTCTGGTATAGCTTGATAGTACGTGTGCGGCGGAGCTGATAAAAATTCAATTCCTCTAGCTTTTAATTGCGAAACAGTCTTAATAATATCGTCAGTTGCAATTGCGATATGCTGAATTCCTGGCCCACCGTAGAAATCTAAGTATTCTTCAATTTGTGATTTCTTCTTTCCTTCAGCTGGTTCGTTTATCGGAAATTTAATTCTTCCATTTCCATTTGACATGACTTTACTCATTAATGCAGAGTATTCAGTGTTGATTTGCTTGTCATCAAAAGACAAGAAATTTACAAATCCCATTACTTCTTCATAGAACTTAACCCAAGTATTCATTTCGTTCCAACCTACATTCCCTACCATGTGGTCAATGTATTTTAAGCCTGTTGATTCTGGGTTATAATCTGATTTCCATTCTTTGTATCCTGGTAAAAATACTCCTGTATAATTTTTTCTCTCTACAAAAATGTGAACAGTTTCTCCATAGGTATAAATTCCGGAGCGTACTACTTCCCCAAACTCATCTTTTTCGACTGTTGGCTCCATAAAAGAACGCGCACCACGCTTCATTGTTTCTTCATAAGCACTTTTAGCGTCTTCAACCCATAGAGCAGCTACTTTTACACCATCACCATGTTTTTTTAGATGTTCGTGTATAGGAGAATCCTGCGTTAAAGGTGTCGTTAATACAATTCGGATTTTATCTTGCATTAACACATAAGATGTTCTGTCTTTTACTCCTGTTTCTAGCCCTGCATAAGCTAAAGATTGATAACCAAAAGCAGTTTTATAATAATGTGCAGACTGCTTTGCATTTCCTACATAGAATTCTACGTAATCAGTTCCTAGCAAGGGCAGAAAGTCCTGAGCCCCTTCAAATATTTTTTCTAAACCGTATTCTACTGATTTTAGTTCTTTTGACATTGTTATTTTTAATTAGATAATTGATCAATTAGAAAATTAGATGCTACTCGCATCTACCCATTTTCTAATTATTCAATTTTGTTGTTGCTATTATTTTATTTAGTATTTTATTAGATACTTATAAATCCTTGAAAAGCATTTCACAATCAGGCTAGGCTTTATGCGCAGGGCATAAAATCAAGCAATATTCTGTTTTGTCCGCCTCTTTAGTCGCTATTTTTAACTTATGAATAAAATTAGCTTTACTTTCGGTATTTTGCGATTATTTTGAATTAGCCCCTATTGAAGTTCTACTTTTAAGCAATTGATTAGCAATTACAAACTTCTTTCTTTCTTGTAGTGCTTTTGTGTAATCAATTATTTTCAAAGCAAAATCAAATGTTTTAACCAGAAGGGCGTTGCCTTTATATTTTTTATTGAAAGTCCTATTTTTTACGATAGAGAATTAGTTAAAACCGATAGTTAGTCAATTATTATAAACAGAGTATTTAATACACTCCGTTTTTAATTATCTAATTTTCAAATTACCTAATTACCTAATTTTTCTTATTCTACCCATGATTTATAATACTTACCATCATCTAATCCCATGGCTTCTTCAGTTACCATTAATGGCCGAAAAGTATCAACCATGACCGCTAACTCATGCGTTTCAGTGTGACCTATGCTTCGTTCCATAGCTCCAGGAGCTGGACCATGCGGAATTCCCTTAGGATGTAATGTAATATGACCTTGCTCAATATTATTACGTGACATAAAATCACCATCTACATAATACAAAACCTCATCACTATCAATATTACTGTGATTATATGGAGCAGGAATTGATTTTGGATGGTAATCGTACAATCTTGGCACAAATGAACAAACTACAAAAGTGGCCGTCTCAAATGTTTGATGAACTGGTGGCGGTTGATGCACTCGTCCAGTAATAGGTTCAAAATTATGAATACTAAATCCGTAAGGAAAATTATAACCGTCCCAACCCACAACATCAAACGGATGTGAGGCGTAAACCACTTCATGCATCATTCCTTCTTTCTTGATTTTAATTAAAAAATCTCCTTTTTCATCGTGTGTTTCTAATTCTGTGGGTAAAATAAAATCACGCTCGCAAAAAGGTGCATGTTCTAAATGTTGACCAGACTCATTTTTATATCGTTTTGGTGTATAAAACGGAGAAAAAGATTCAACGTAGAAAAGTCTATTTTCTTCAGTATCAAAATCAATTTGATAAATCATTCCACGTGGAATGATAAGATAATCGCCATACTCAAAAGGAATATTTCCCATCATAGTACGCAACTTTCCTTTGCCTTTATGGATAAAAATCATTTCATCGGCATCGGCATTTTTATAGAAATAATCACGAAGTGATTTTCTGGGTGCTGCTAGACCTATAGTACAATCTTTGTTGATTAGCATCGCTTTTCGACTGTCTAAAAAATCATTCTCGGCTTTTAATTCAAAACCCTTTAACAGCAATGATTTTATATTTTTTCCAATGGCAATTTTTGGTTCAACCGAATAGGATTTAATAATCTCTTTTATTTGTGTAGGTCGATGCACATGATAAAGTAATGCTGAATTACCATGAAAGCCTTCTGTACCAAATAGTTGCTCATAATATAAGCCGCCAGTAGGTTTTTCAAACTGTGTGTGTCTTTTTTGGGGAATATTTCCCAATTTATGATATATGGGCATGATTTTATTTAAATTAGAAGATTATAAAAGCTTAAAGATGAGAAAATTAAATCCCCTTCCTGATTAAAATGTCATAAAGATTTATATAATTAGATAATATATAAATCCAATAAGATCCAACTAAAAAATTATCTAACTTTCTAATTAATCTCATTATCTTGCTGACTCCCTATTCAGGATTTCTCTTAATAAGAAATTGCAGATAGTCCAATAAACCTAGCCATTTCGTTTTCATAATAACAAATATCGGAAATTTTATTAATATAAATTCAATTTAAAACACAAAACCAATACTAAACCAAGTAAACCCTTTGGCTTGTTCTGGAGACCAAGAATACTTCACTTCCAATGGTCCAATAACAGATTCAAGTCCATATCCAATTGCATAACCCGAATATTCTGGAAAAGAAACCCAAGCTACTGATTCAAAAATTTTGTCTCCAGCATTTGCAAAGTTGGCGGTAAAATTAACGTGGTTTTTTCTAAAAATTTCGTAATCAATAGTTGCGGTTGACTTAATGTAACTATTAGCCACCACACTGAGATAATCGTATCCAAAAAAATACTTAAAATTATTAATTTTATTGTATCCATAACCACCCAAAATAAAATTGAAAAAAGGCACGCTTTGCTGTCCGAAAGAAAAACCGGCGTCAGTTTCTAATTTTATTGTTGCATTTTTAAATAAAGTTGCCGCAACACCAAAATCTCCTTTAACGATAGAAAAAGGCTGAAATGTTCTCGTATAATTTGATGAAATCAAATAAGACTGAACATCGCCCGCAAAATACCATCCTTTTTTAGGAAAATATTTATTATCAAAAGAATCAAATTTTAGATAGCTAAAAAGACTTAAGTAATTACTGCGGTCAATCAATGGATCAACATTAGCTAGCGTTTCGGATTTAATTTTTAGGTGTTTTAATTCGATTCCTCCTCCAATTAAGAATTTTTGAACAAATAAAGATTGAAAATACAATTGATTTGTCAAATCAGTAAAATCAACATTGATTGTGTTGACATTTGGACTCACTGCTATTATTGTGGATATTTCTTTAGCGATATTTCTATTGAATTGATCGTAATGTGATTTAAAACCAAAGCTTAAATTAAATCCGTTTTCGATATAATAATCTAAGTTGTACCTGAAATTATCACCTAAAATAATGTCTAATGAAGCTAAATCATTTTTAAAAAGTGTTTTTTTACGTGTCAAATTTATTAATACGCCACTCTTAAACAAATTGTCATAATGTAATCCAAATTTCAAATAGGTCTTAGTTGTATTTTCTTTTAAGTCAAGATTTAGGTTTAAACCTTCATTATTTTTTTCTAACGAATAGGAAATTGCACTAAAATTTTGTGTGGCATTTATATTGTTTATTCCAGTTATTAGATCATTATAATTTATTTTAGAATTTGGTTTAAATCTTAATTTTCCATTGACATATTCATTAGTATAATTTGCTAATTTATTAGTATTAATTGCCTTTATTTTCAAACTATCCGAGTGTAAAACAAGTTTTGGTTTTTTATAAGGATTTGATTCATCAACTAATTTTTTGATTTGTTCAAAAACAGCAAAGGTGGCTTCTTCTCCTTTAATAATTATTTCTTTCCCTTTATCAAAAGAGATAACCCCGTATTGAGTAATATCAGGTTTTATATAAATATCAGTATTTTTAATGTTATTTTTCATGCGTTCAATAGAATGAAGATTCGTAATTTGCACTAAAATCTTTGTTGCATCTTTTAGTTGATCTCTATCCAGTAGATCATTTTGAACATCGACACCTATAATTATATCCGCACCTAATTTACGCACTTCTTGGATAGGATAATTATTTACAACTCCCCCATCTACAAGAATTTCTCCATTAATTTCAACCGGTGAAAATAAGGACGGAAAAGACGAGCTGGCAATCATAGCTTGTGCTAAATTTCCTTTGTTAAGCAATACTTCCTTACCTGTTTCGATATTAGTGGCTATACATAAAAAAGGAATTGGGAGCTGATTAAAATCCTTGACATCTCTAACATTTCTAGTAATTCTACTTAATAAATTATAGTTGTACATTCCTTTTGACAACGCCTCAGGAATTCCAACTTTGAAGTTTTTAAATGGTAAGACAAGCGCATACAACTCTTCGTTTCTCTTTTCGTAGAAGTTTTTAGAAGATCTAGGTATAAAGTCGTTAATTAATTTACTAAAATCAGTAGACTTAAATATGGAGTCAATTTGAGCTGCATTGTATCCAGAAGCGTATAATCCGCCTATGACGGCGCCCATACTCGTGCCACCAATATAATCTATTTTCAGGCCAGCTTCTTCTAATACTTTTAAAACACCAATATGCGCAAAACCTTTAGCTCCACCACCGCTTAAAACCAAACCTATTTTTGGACGTTTTTGCTCTTGCGCACTTGAATTTTGTGACAGAAAAAGCACAGAAAACAATAGAAAGAGCACCGAAGAGAATTGTCGATATGAACCTGAATTTAAGCCCCAGATAGAAGTGAAAAGCCTTGAAAGCATAAAATCTATTTTTTCTTGAAAAAAAAGAGCGACCCTAGAAGCTCCTTTTTTTTTATTAGAAAAAAAGATTTTTTGCAGAAAGCTTAAAACGTACAGCTGGAATAGGCTCATAAAAAAAAGACTAGTTATGATTGTAAAATTCGACAATTTTTTTGGCTTTTGAAACTCCTATAATCTCAGAAATATCTTTTTCCGTGGCTAATTTCAATCTTTTAACACTTTTAAAATGTTGTATCAAGGTCAGCATCGTTTTTTCGCCAATTCCAGGAATACTTTCTATTGAAGAGTTTAACGCCGCTTTACTCCTTTTATCTCGGTGGTGTGTGATTCCAAAACGATGCGCTTCGTTCCGCAATTGCTGAATAATTTTGAGTGTTTCTGATTTTTTATCTAAATACAAAGGAATAGAATCGCCGGGATAAAATAATTCTTCTAGTCTTTTTGCGATTCCGATAATAGCAATTTTTCCCCTTAACTCTAGTTCATCTAAACTTTTAAGGGCGGCTGATAATTGCCCTTTCCCACCATCGATAATGATTAAATTAGGTAAGGGTTCATTTTCATCCAGCAATCTCTTGTATCGTCTATAAACTACTTCGGTCATGGAAGCGAAATCGTCAGGACCTTCAACAGTTTTAATATTAAAATGACGGTAATCTTTCTTGCTTGGTTTACCATCTTTGAAAACCACACATGCTGAAACGGGGTTTGTTCCTTGAATATTAGAGTTATCAAAGCATTCTATATGACGCGGCTCTACTGGTAACCGAAGGTCTTTTTGCATTTGCGCCATAATACGTTTTGTGTGGCGATCTGGATCTACAATTTGTAATTGCTTTAATTGTTCAATACGATAAAACTTGGCATTCCTGATGGATAAATCTAAAATTTGCTTTTTGTCGCCTAGTTGTGGGACAGTTACTTTTACATTTTCACCAACTTCAACAGGAAATGGAACTATAATTTCGCGGGACAATAAATGAAAGCGCTCACGGAGTTCGATAATAGCTAATTCTAACAATTCTTCGTCAGTTTCATCTAATTTTTTCTTTATTTCCATGGTATGCGAACGTATAATGGAGCCATGAGCAATTTGCAAAAAATTGATGTAAGCGGCACTCTCGTCAGAAACGATGGAGAAAACGTCAATATTGCTAATTTTAGGATTTACAATCGTAGAACGCGATTGATAATTTTCGAGTATTTCAATTTTTTCTTTGATTTTTTGAGCTTCTTCAAAGTGCATATCAGCGGCGAGATTAATCATCACACGCTTGAAATCCTTCATACTTTCTTTAAAATTTCCTTTTAAAATTTCGCGAATTGCGTCTACCTGTTTTTGATAATTTTCTAGCGATTCATGACCTTCACATGGCCCCATACAGTTACCAATGTGATATTCGAGACAAACCTTGAATTTTCCACTTTCAATATTGCTTTTACTCAAATCATAATTGCAAGTTCGAAGCGGATAAAGTTCTTTTATAAGATCTAAAATAGTACTAACCGTTTTGAAGCTGGTATAAGGTCCAAAATATTCTGAGCCATCTTTGACCATTCTTCTGGTGGCAAAAATGCGAGAAAAAGGTTCTTTTTTGATACACAACCACGGATAACTTTTATCATCTCGCAACAACACATTATAGCGTGGCTGTAAGGTTTTGATCAAATTGTTTTCCAATAAAAGTGCATCCGTTTCGGTAGGAACCACAATGTGCTTTATAGTTACAATCTTCTTTACGAGCACATTGGTTTTAGCTGTATCGTGAATTTTATTAAAATACGAAGAAACTCGTTTTTTTAAATTTTTGGCTTTACCTACATATAAAATTTTACCATCCTTATCGTAATATTGGTATACACCGGGATTATCTGGTAAAGTTTGGATTTGAAGAGCTAAAGCGGTTGGAGTCATAGAACAAAGTTAATGGCAAAAATTGCGAAATACAAACTAAAATTTTCTTAAATAGTGATGGCAAAAGTTTTAGGATAAATTTAGTTCGTAATTGGTTATTATGGTTATTTTTATCTTTTTAAGATATAATGATGAAAATTAATACTACTCCTATTGTTCTTTTTGGCGAAAGCATAATGCCTGGCGAAAATAAAACGATTAATGTTGAAATCGCCAGATTGCACACCACTACAAAACTAAACATTCCTGTCATTGTACGGCGTTCTAAAATTGATGGTCCTGTAATGCTTTTCTCTGCAGGAATTCATGGTGACGAAATCAACGGTGTTGAAATCGTACGACAACTCATTCGCACCAAAATAAATAAACCAAAAAGAGGAACAATTATTTGTATTCCAATAGTTAACGTTTTCGGTTTTGTAAACAAATCAAGGGAATTTCCTGATGGACGGGATTTAAATCGTGTTTTTCCAGGTAGTAAAACGGGCTCATTGGCTAGTAGATTTGCGTTTCACATTATAACTGAAATTATGACTGTCGTAAATTATGCTGTAGATTTTCATGCCGGTGGAGCGAGCCGTTTCAATGCGCCACAAATTAGAATTGCACCAGATAATCCCGATTTAAAGCTTCTCGCTGATGTATTTAACGCACCATTTACGTTGTATTCTAAAAATATTTCAGGTTCATTTAGAAATACAAGTGAAAAATTAGGTGTAAAGATGTTGTTATTTGAAGGAGGGAAATCTCTTGATATAAATACTGCAATTGCTGAAGAAGGAATCGAGGGAGCAAAACGCTTGTTGGCTCATTTAGATATGTTAGACCAAAAACATTACATTCCCCAACAACAATCGAACACTATTTACATTGAAAAATCAGGTTGGATACGTGCTAAATGTTCAGGATTGTTACATGATTGTAACATGATAGGCACTTTTGTGAAAAAAGGAACTGTTCTCGCAATCATAACTGATCCATACGGAAAATTTGAACGAAAAGTAAAAGCACCTAATGATGGTTACATTATCAATGCTAATCATTCGCCTATCGTATATCAAGGTGACGCAATTTATCATTTATCAAACGCTTTAGATACCGAAGAAGGAGAATAAATACTTTTAAAATGAAAAAATCAGAAATAAGATTAAAATATAAAGGGTTACGAAAAGAATTTTCTGAAAGAGAAATAGAGGAAATAAGTTTGGCTATTGCCAATAATCTACTCAAACTTCCTATCTGGCAAAAAACATATTTCCATATTTTCCTTCCAATAACAGAGCATAATGAAGTAAATACTGAGTTTATTTTACATTTACTTTCAGGTAAAGACAAAGAAATTATTATTTCTAAAAGTGATTTTGAGACTAGAAATATGACTCATTATTTATTGACTGATAATACTAAAATTAAGAAAAATACATATAATATTCCTGAACCAGTTGATGGAATCGAAGTGCCATCAATCAAAATACAAGTTGTATTTGTTCCACTTTTAGCTTTTGACAAAAAAGGTCATCGAGTAGGTTACGGGAAGGGATTCTATGATAAATTTTTATCTAAATGCAGGCCGCAAACGATTAAAATAGGATTATCATTTTTTGAAGCAGAAGAACTGATCGAAGATATTTTTGAAGGAGATGTGCAATTGGATTATTGTGTGACACCCGAGAAAGTTTACAAATTTTAATTTTCATAATAATAAAAAGGAGCCCTATTACATATAGAGCTCCTTTACTTATTTATGCTAAAACTGAATCTTGTTATTTAGGGTCTAATATTTTCTCAATACGTTTGATACAATCTTGGTAATGATATTTCGTTTCTGTGTTTACGGCAACGTTTTTAGCTGCTGATAGCGAAGTTTTTAATAAATTTAATTCGCCTCTAACTAGTCCTCTCACATCAGATTGAGAAACGTTATAATAATCTCTTGATGATCCTGCTTTTAATTCTTCAATCATCAAGAAACTCATTCTTTCAATATAGGAACGCTGCAAATTTCTTCTATAAATAGTAACATTCGATCCTGAGCTAGCTTCTTTCCAGATCCCTTTTCGCATGTCTTGAAGTAAATCTAAAGCATTATAATTATTAGCTCCTACAATTTCTGTGTCTATCAGTCGACCCATTCGTTCAAAACTCAATACATTATTCAAATGACGCACTTGCAAACTTCTAAAACGTTCGGTGTAACCAGAATAATCAATATTTTTTAGTGTTCCTAGATTAACTAACCAAGTTGGAGATGCAAAAGCATTCGTTTGTAACCACTGCATCGCTTCTTGTTGTTTTATCTTTGGCACCACATTATAAACGCTACCTTTTTCATTTGGTTTTTTAATATTCTCAAAAACTCCACCTACATTGGTCACGACATGTCCTACATATCTACCCCAAACATCTAACATTTCTTTATACAACTCGTCTAAATCCTCGTAATTATTAGTTACATCACTGGTCCATTTTGACAAATTTGCAGCAACAAATTCTAAGTTTTTAAGGCCGTAAGTACTTGCTTTCATTGAATTATTTCCAATATCTTCTGTTTGTGATGTAGGGTCAAAACTACTGCTTTGTTTACCAAATCTATAATTTAAATCTCCCGCTTTCTCTAAAATCCATTTGTCTAATGTAGGAACTTCAGCTTCTGGAGAAGTAGCATTTGGTATTACACGATATCCCCAGTTTAAAGCATAATAATCATAAGGTCCCATTTGGCGAATAAAACGAATCCCTTTGTCACCAGGCTGAGCGATATAATTAAAACGAGCATAATCCATTAAACTAGCAGCAATTCCGCTTTTTTGAGTGAAAGGTCCATTTCTATAATTTTCTATCTCGTAAGCGCTACTTGCTCCCATATTATGTGGAAAACCAAGTGCGTGACCTACCTCATGAGCAATTACAAATCGCATCATTTCACCCATTTCTTCATCAGACGTATTTAAAGTTCTCGCAGAAGGATTTGCCGCACCTGTTTCTAGTAAATACCTATTTCTATACGAACGTAAATGATTGTGGTACCAAATTACATCACTCTCAATAATTTCACCTGTTCTAGGATCAGAAACACTTGGCCCAACTGCATTTCTAGTCGTACTCGCTACATAACGAATTACAGAATACCGAATATCCTCTGGACTGAAGTCAGGATCTTCCTCTTTTGTGGGTGGATCTTTAGCGATAATTGCGTTTTTGAAACCTGCTGATTCAAAAGGTTTTTGCCATTCTTCAATACCTTGTTTAATGTACTTGCGCAATTTTTCAGGTGTAGCTGGATCTATATAGTAAACAATTGGCTTGATTGGTTCTACTAGTTCTCCTCTTGCGTAAGCTTCAGGATCTTTTGGCTCCAACCTCCAACGGCGGATAAAAGTTTTACTATCTGATTTTAATTCATTACTTCCGTAGTCTATTTGGTTCATTGTGAACCAACCCACTCTTGGATCAGCTAATCTTGGTTGCATTGGTACTTCTGGCAATAAAATCATTGATTGGTTCATCTGGATACTTATTGTCTCAGCATCTTTCATTACTGGAGGATTTGATGCATTATAAGTGAAATCTTGAACGACTTCAATATTCATTGGAAAACTCTTCATGGCTGTAATAAAACTACGAGAATCATCTAGTCCTTTTACTTTATATGATTCACGCATCGAAGCCGAAAGTCCGCTGATTGCTTTTACGTCAGTACTATAAAACTTTGTTACATCAATAACCGTATTCTCGGCGTTTGTGCTAAAAGCGACAATATCAAAAGCAAATAAAATAGGCTCATAATTATTGTTTTTTACAGAAAGACTAATTGGCAAACTAGGATCTGCAACAGCGCTATATGATTTTACTTTTAGCAGCACCTTATCTTGAAAACGCTGCCAAACTACCAATTGCTCATTGGTTTCAGAACCTGCATTAACATAACCTCCGCCCAAATCAGAAGGTAATTTAGACAACCGACTTACCAATAGCATGTCTTTATCTAAAAGTTTGTTAGGGATTTCAAAATAGTATTTTTTATCAACTTTATGCACCATAAAAAGTCCATCATCAGATTTAGCTTCCTTAGTAATCACTTTACTATATTCCTTTATCGTGGTTTCTGGTTTTTTTTCAGCAGTAGCTGCAGCTAATTTTGCTTGCTTCTCTTTTTCTTTTTTAGACTGCGCAAATTGTGTTGTAGGAAGTAATAAAAGTGCTGTAAATACAGTTAAAATAAAAAACTTTTTCATTTATTATTTTTTAATGGTTATTGATAACCAAAAATAAATTTTAGAGTCTGATAACTAACAATTGTTTAATAATTTAACAATTTATTAACTATTGACGATTAAAATATGTGTTTTTAATCGCAGTTTTAAATAAATACGAAATATAGTATATTAATTTCTCTTAAGGATATAAAAAAACCTTCTAAAGTATATTTAAGAAGGTTTACTATTATAATATATGCGAGCCTAAAAATGTAGTGAACTGACTATCGGCGTAATAAAATTTTTTTACAAAAAAAGTTAATCTGTCACTCGTCCTTGTGAAACGCTTTTTTATTAAAAACGATCAAGATACCAACTCCGGTTGAAATTGCCATATCAGCAACATTAAAAATAGCGTTGAAAAAAGTGAAGTCTTTTCCACCCCAAATAGGTAACCAACTTGGTAAAATTCCACTCCAAAAGGGAAAGTAAAACATGTCCACGACTTTACCGTGAAACAGAGTCCCGTACGGTTGATCAGCGAATAAAGTAGCTACTTCATAATGACTATCGTTAAAAATAATTCCGTAGAAAACAGAATCAATAATATTTCCAAAAGCTCCAGCAAGAATTAACGAAATTGCGACAATTAAATAATTAGAACTATCTTTTCTTTCGACAGAATCCCATAACCAGTAGCCAATGCCACCTACAGCTACTAACCTAAAAAGAGTCAAAAATAATTTCCCATACTCACCAGGAATTTCTGTTCCCCATGCCATTCCTTCATTTTCAATGAATAAAATTTTAAACCACCTGAATACCTCAACTTCCTGTCCTAATACGAAATTGGTTTTAATGTATATTTTAGAAACTTGATCAACAAGTAAAAGGATAAAAATTAAGAGATAGGCTTTTCGTAAAGACATTTTGTAAAATTTGATGGCAAAAATAAGTAAAAACTAAATTCCAAATCCCAAACACCAATAATTTTTGGGTTATTATTGGGATTTGGAATTTAAATTATAAAACTAAAATAGAATTATCGCTGCAAATTTTTTGCTTCAATACTCATAGTTGCATGAGGAACAATTCGCAATCTATCTTTACCTATCAATTTACCGGTCACTTTACACACTCCGTACGTTTTATTTTCAACACGGAAAAGTGCATTTTTCAAATCACGAATAAACTTTTCTTGACGAATCGCAAGTTGAGAGTTGGCTTCTTTTGACATTGTTTCGCTTCCTTCCTCAAAGGCTTTAAACGTAGGCGAAGTATCATCAGTCCCATTATTCAAATCATTCATATAAGCACTTTTAATCAAATCTAAATCCGATTGTGCTTTTTGCATTTTATTCAATATAATTTCTTTGAACTCTGCTAAATCTAGATCAGAGTATCTTGCTGTTTCGCTTGCCATTTTCGTATTATTTTGAAATTAATATCCTTGTTTTTATATCGTCAAATTCAATTTCGATCCCGCTTTCAAGCGTATCAACAAAAACTAAATCGCTCGTTAGTGTTTCTGATTTAATGTACTCCTCATTTTTAAGAATTGCCATTTCTAAAAGTCCATTTCGCTTCAGCTGAACTTTTATTTTATCAGTGACTTCAAATCCAGAATCTTTACGGATATTCTGAATTCTATTTACTAATTCTCTAGCAATTCCCTCTTGTTTCAATTCCTCAGAAATTGTAATGTCAAGCGCAACGGTTATTCCATTGGCATTTGCTACTAACCAACCTTCAATATCTTGCGATGTTATTTCGACGTCATTTTGGGTTAAAAGTACATTATTTCCTGCAATAAAAATCTCTAAAGTTCCATTCTTGTCTAACTGATTTATCTGCTCTTTTGATAGATCTTGTATCTCTTTAGAAATCAGACCCATATCTTTTCCAAAACGGGGTCCGAGTGCTTTAAAGTTAGGTTTTATTTGTTTTACTAAGATCCCAGAAGCATCATCTATAAGCACAATTTCCTTCACGTTTACTTCTGCTTTTATCAGATCAGAAACAGCCTGTATTTCAGCTCTTTGATCCTCATCAAGTACGGGAATCATTACCTTTTGTAATGGCTGGCGCACTTTGATCATTTCCTTTTTTCTAAGCGATAAAACTAGTGAGGAAATAGTCTGTGCTTTCTGCATTTTGCTTTCAAGCGATTTATCAACATAGTTTTCAACGTATTTTGGAAAATCAGCTAAATGTACACTACTAAATTCTTCTGATTGCGTTGCCAAAGTTAAGTCTCTATAAAGCTTATCCATAAAGAACGGTGCAATAGGCGCTCCAAGTTTGCTAATGGTCAATAAACAGGTATATAAAGTTTGATAAGCGGCAATTTTATCTTGTGCGTATTCTCCTTTCCAAAATCGACGACGACACAAACGCACGTACCAATTACTCAAATTTTCCTGAACGAATTCAGAAATAGCGCGTGCTGCTTTTGTAGGTTCATAATCAGCATAAAAACTATCCACTTCTTTTATTAAAGTATTCAATTCTGATATGATCCATTGATCAATTTCTGGTCTTTCAGTTAAAGGGATTTCCGCTTCTGCATATTTGAAACCATCAATATTAGCATATAAACTAAAGAAGGAATATGTATTGTATAATGTTCCAAAGAATTTTCTACGAACCTCAGCAATTCCTTCTAAATCAAACTTCAAGTTATCCCATGGATTTGCGTTTGAAATCATGTACCAGCGCGTAGCATCAGGGCCATATTCCTTTAATGTTTCGAAAGGATCAGCAGCATTACCTAGACGTTTGGACATTTTTTGTCCGTTTTTATCCAAAACTAAACCATTAGAAACTACATTTTTATAAGCTATTTTATCAAAAACTAAAGTTCCAATCGCATGAAGTGTATAAAACCAACCACGAGTTTGATCTACACCTTCAGCAATAAAATCAGCGGGAAAGTCTTTATTTTCATCAATTTTATCTTTGTTTTCAAAAGGATAATGCCATTGTGCATAAGGCATAGAACCCGAATCAAACCAAACATCTATCAAATCAGCTTCACGAATCATAGGCTTGCCAGAAGTAGAAACTAAAGTGATTTGGTCCACTACATTTTTATGTAAATCGACTAAATCATAGTTCGACTCGGCCATATTTCCAATTTCAAAACCCTTAAAAGGATTTTCTTTTTGGAAACCTGCAGCGATCGATTTTTCAATTTCGTTATATAATTCTTCAACGGATCCTATTAGAATTTCTTCTTTTTTGTCTTCGGTTCTCCATATAGGCAATGGAATACCCCAAAATCTAGAGCGCGATAAATTCCAGTCATTTGCATTTTTCAACCAATTGCCAAAACGTCCTTCTCCCGTTGCTTTTGGCTTCCAGTTGATCGTCTCGTTTAAGTCGAACATTCGATCTTTCACTTCTGAGATTTTTATAAACCAAGAGTCTAACGGATAGTATAAAATAGGCTTATCAGTTCTCCAGCAATGTGGGTAACTGTGGACATATTTCTCTACTTTGAATGCTTTGTTTTCTTCTTTTAACTGAATAGCAATTTCAACATCTACAGATCTTTCTGGAGCATCGCCATCGTTGTAATATTCGTTTTTGACGTATTTGCTAGATAAATTTCCAAGACCTTTTACAAATTTTCCTTGCAAATCCACTAATGGTACCGGAGTTCCATATTCATCTAAAACTAACATTGGTGGAATTTCTGGTATAGCTTCTTTGGCTACTTTGGCATCATCTGCACCAAAAGTGGGTGAAGTATGAACAATTCCAGTACCATCTTCAGTAGTGACAAAATCACCCGCAATCACTCGAAATGCATTTTCAGCATTTTGATACGGTAATACTAAAGGCATTAATTGTTCATAACTGATATTTACTAAATCAGCACCTTTACATTCTGCTAAAACTTGATATGGAATTTTTTTATCACCTTCTTTAAAATTTTCAAAATCAGCAGGTTCGTTACTTTCGAAAAAACCTTTACCAAATTGTTTTCCAACTAAGTTCTTCGCTAAAATTACTGTGGAAGGGCGGAACGTATATTGATTGAATGTTTTAACTAGAGCATATTCTATTTTTGGACCTACAGTTAATGCTGTATTACTTGGTAATGTCCAAGGTGTTGTAGTCCAGGCTAAGATAAAAATATCATCTAAATCTAGAACTTCTAGTTTGTAGTGCAATAGATTATTTGAACTTATGTAATCATAAAACTTAGCAAAAACTAATTCTTTATGCGAATCAATTACTTTAAATTGAGCGACAACGGTAGTGTCAGTAACGTCTCTATAACTACCTGGCTGGTTTACTTCATGCGAAGATAATCCCGTACCTGCTTTTGGAGAATACGGCTGAATCGTATAACCCTTGTACATTAAATCCTTGTTGTAGATTTGTTTTAAAATCCACCAAACCGTTTCCATATATTTGGATTTATAAGTCACATATGGATCTTCCATATCTACCCAATATCCCATTTTTTCGGTCAAATCATTCCACACATCGGTATAACGCATCACGGTTTTTTTACACGCTTCGTTATATTCTTCAATAGAAATAGTTTTTCCTATATCTTCTTTGGTAATTCCTAATTCTTTCTCCGTACCTAATTCTACCGGCAAACCATGAGTATCCCAACCTGCTTTACGCTTTACTTGAAATCCTTTTTGTGTTTTATATCTGCAAAAAATATCTTTAATTGCACGTGCCATCACGTGGTGAATTCCTGGCAAACCATTAGCTGAAGGTGGTCCTTCAAAAAATACAAATGGTTCATTCCCTTCCCGAGTTATTACACTCTTCTCAAATATGTTTTCTTTCTTCCAAAAATCAAGTACTTCTGACGCTACTGTTGGTAAGTCAAGTCCTTTGTATTCAGTAAATTTTGTGCTCATTTTATCCTTTTCTTAAATCGAAGTGCGAAAGTAATAAAATTATGTCACAAGTCGAAAGTCGTAGGTCGAAAGTTATACCTGTGAGCATAAACTAAATTGTATTTTTCGACCAATATTTTTACAATTTTGATGTAATAAAATTTTATCAAGAAAAAATCTCTTTTAAAACATCCAATGATTTGGGTTTTTTAAAACCATCCAAATGAAAACTATAATAATCAATTAGAACTTTTAAAACAATTTGTCTTTCTATAACATGAAATGTTTTTTGATTGTTATCAAATTTTAAATCAATTAGTTTTTTAAACAGACTGCTTTCATGCTCTGTTAACGAACTAATCGCATGAAAAGGAGTAAATATACCTTCATTCATTTCGAAAAAAGGTAAATCGATATCAGAGGTATCAGGATAAAAACCTAAATACTTCGTGGTTTCTAACAAGAGAATTAGATGAAAATTAGCAATGTCGTCATGATTGTCTAACCAATTTAATGCGGCTTCGAGAAAATTGAAAAGGGGCTCATTTGTTTCTTCTTCATGTATGGAGTGATGCAGCATTTCAGAAACAAACATCACAATTGTACTTTTGTAAATATCCGAATGTATGGAATGAAAAGCTGAGGCAATTTTTATCTCTTTAAAATTTTCTAAAGTTCCTTTATTTTTATGAACGGCTTCAATATCAAGTATAGTTAGTGGCTGAAAATAAGCGATTTTTTGACTTGCTTTTCTACTCGAAAAAGCATCCCGCACAAAATAGGATTTCAAGCCGTGCGAAAGAGTAAAACATTTTACAATTAAACTTTTTTCCTGAAATTTTAGAGACGACAAAACAATAGCTTTAGTTTTAACTTGCACTTGTAAGAGTTTGGATTTGAAATTTAAAATTTAGACTTTTCATCGTATTATCATGACTTTTTTTACTTTAGTCTCCGCACCATCTTGAGCCGAAATAAAAATCATATACACACCAGACACTACTTCATATTTGCCAAAAGCACTAGTATCCCATTCAATTGTTCCGCCTTGAGCAGTGGTTTCATAAACTAGATTACCTCCAATATCGGTAATTTTGACATTTGATTTGTCAAGCAGTCCCGTGATTTTAACCGTTCCTTTGTATTCCGGTCTTACGGGATTAGGATACACAACAACGTTATTTAAATCCTCTTTTGCTGCCGTTGCAGTTCCCTTAAAAGAGATCATTCCTTTAGCTGTAGCTATAAAAACTTCGCCCGTATTGCTGTTAATATCAATGTCATTTATAGTATTACTAGGTAAAGGTGAATTGTTTACCGTGAAATGGTACTTTGTTTCTTGACCATTTGGAGACACCAAAAATATTCCAGAATCAGCAGTACCTATCCATTTATTATTAGCTCCATCTACGGTTATATCAGTGATAAACTGTTCAAACAATAACTCCTGTGCTACATTATCTTCAAGAATTATGATGGAACTTGCGATCATTTGGACTTCTGATTTGTAATTTCCTACGTTTGACAAGACTCGCAATCCTTTATTAGTTCCTATCCATAATTGATTTTTATTATCAATGGCTACACTTCGAACATCAGGAGATGGTAAATTCCCTTTTTCACTTCCTTCCGTTATCACTTTCAAAACACCTCCTTTTTCATTATAACCAATTACTCCTCGTCTAGATGCTACCCATTTAGTATTATTATTATCTATTGCTAAACCACCAAAAGCCGTTAATTCCGGTAAAACTGAAGCGAGAGATATACTTTGCCATTCTCCATTTGTCTTAAGAACTTTTAACGCTTTTGCTACTAGATTATTAGTCAACCATAAGTTTCCGTCTCTATCAAAAACAGGATTATTTATCCTAATATCATTAGGATTATTAGCAACTTCAATACTTTGTAAGCCATTAAGACCGGTGTTTTGCGGTGTTAGTAATTGTGTGGGAACATCATTTTCCAATTTTAATAAACCAGAAAAAAAGGACGAAACATACACCTCGTCATTATTTCTAGGGTTGACAGCGACATTAGATAAAGATCTAGCTCCTAAAACTTTGGAAGCGGGAATATTTAGCCATGATTTATAATCTAATTTAGAAATACCATACAAAGTAGGAAAACCGCCAGGTGCTTGATATGGATTATAATTTGCTGGATAAAATCCGTATACCGCCCAAAGTGCACTTGCCGAAGCTTGAATAGAAAATACATTGTTTTTTGAAGGCCCAGAAGGTGTTATATTTTCAAAAGTTGTATTTGTATAAAGCAAAGTTGTAAGTAGCCCGTCATCCTTAGTTCCTATAAAAATAGTATCTCCTATTATAGTAGCACAGGTAAAGCTAGAATTAATTTCTAGAATTTGATTTCTATTTATTTGACGGATCATCTCCATTTTAATATTGTAAATGTAAATGCTATCGGCTGTAGTAATGATCCAGTAATTTGCAGAGATTTTACTGTCTAATGAAGGTTGAGGCAGTTGAGTAATAGTACTAAAAGAATTAAAAACTACATTAAATTTAGTAATATTTCCTGTGGAATTAATAGCGTATAAATCGCTGCCAAATGTTGTAATACTCGACCAATTACCACTAGATACAGTTAACCATTGACTAAAATCATTTAAATTTTTATTATTTACACCAGCTCTTTTAATTCCATTATTTGTGGCTGCGTAAATAAAACCATCAAAAACTGCTGTTTGATTCACAATTATTTCAACGCCATTATCTCCAATAAAATAAGTATCGCCAAATTGCATCGTTTTTAAATTAAATTGTACGATTCCAAAGTCACAAGAGACATATATAACGTCTCCAGCTTCCAAGAAATGATTTACTTTCTTGATTCCAGCGGGAAGTTGCTTGCTTATAATATCTACAACATTAAGTATGGAGCCATTAGCATCATTAATTACTATTATTAATCCATTTTCATAACCTATAATAGTTTTGTTATTATTCAAACTATGGTATATTGTAGATATCGTTTGACCTGAAAGACCATCAATAGTATTAGTTGTTTTAATTATATTAGTCTTATTATCATAAGAAAACAATGCGTTTTCAGAAGCGGCAAAAATAGTTGTCGCTGATTGTGAGATACCTTTTATTTCGGAATAAGAAAAATAACCCTGCCACACTAATTTATTTTGGGCGAAAGCCATTTGAATAAAAAGAAGCATCAAAATACACAAGCTATTATTTTTCATAATTTAAGTCAAAATTAGAATACAAATATAGAACAAACGTAATTCCAATTATTTTTTCCGCAAAAAAATGCCTTTCATCAATAAATTATTGAGGAAAGGCATTTTTAAATTATTAAATCTTAATTTATACCACACCTTGTGCAAGCATCGCATCTGCTACCTTTACAAATCCAGCAATATTTGCTCCTTTTACATAATCGACATGTCCCGTTTCATCGGCGCCATATTTCATACATGAAACATGAATGTCAGTCATAATTTCTTTTAATCTATCATCTACTTTTTCAAAAGTCCATTTCAATCGCAATGAATTCTGAGACATCTCAAGTCCCGAAGTTGTAACGCCGCCAGCATTAGAGGCTTTTCCTGGAGCATATAATATTCTAGCTTTTTGAAAAATCGAAACAGCATCGGGCGTTGATGGCATATTAGCACCTTCAGCAATGCAGATACAACCGTTTTCAATTAGTGCTTTTGCGTCTTCAACATCTAATTCATTTTGGGTTGCGCAAGGTAATGCAACATCACATACCACTCCCCACGGTCGAGCTCCTACAATATATTTCGCATTTGGATATTTAGTCACATAATCTTTTATAGTGCCTCTTAGCTCATTTTTAAGTTCCATCACATGCGCTAATTTCTCTGCATCAATGCCCTCTTCGTCATATACATAACCCAGCGAATCCGAAAGAGCTACTACTTTACCACCTAACTCATTTACTTTTTCGGTTGCATATTGCGCCACGTTTCCAGATCCAGAAATCACCACTATTTTCCCTTTAAAGTCATCGCCTTTTGTAGCTAACATACTTTGTGCAAAATATACGGTGCCATAACCAGTTGATTGCGGTCTTATTAGAGATCCTCCAAAAGAAATTCCCTTACCAGTTAATACACCCGTAAATTCGTTTTTAATTTTTTTATATTGACCAAACATATACCCTACCTCCCTAGCTCCTACACCAATATCACCGGCTGGAACATCAGTATCTGGACCTATATGCCTGCATAATTCATTCATAAAACTCTGACAGAAACGCATTACTTCAATATCAGATTTGCCTTTAGGATCAAAATTAGCTCCTCCCTTTCCTCCACCCATTGGGAGTGTTGTCAAACTATTTTTAAAGGTTTGCTCGAAAGCTAAAAATTTCAGAATACTAAGATTCACCGAAGGATGAAAGCGAATACCTCCTTTATATGGACCAATAGCAGAATTCATTTGAACACGATATCCTCTATTAACTTGCGTTCGTCCATTATCATCTATCCATGGCACCCGAAAAATAACAATGCGCTCTGCCTCGACCATTCTTTCCAAGAGCATCTTATTCTGATATTTTTTATTATTTGCAATAAAAGGAATTACAGCTTCTGCAACTTCAATAACCGCTTGCATAAATTCGGGCTCATTAGGGTTGTTTTTCGCAACCTCTTCGATAAAGTTAGTGATGCTTTGTGACATGGGTATATAAATGATTAAGATTTTGAAACTAATATTTTACATATCAAAGATAAGCTACAATTAAAATTTGAGAAAAATTATTCCTTTTTTAATTTAAGATTTCTCTATTAGTCAAATATCTTAACTTATAATTATGTAAACCTCTAATCCTGTATCAAATTTTACGAATTTCGTAATCATAAAAGTTTAATTGAGAGCAGAACTTGAAATAATTAGTACATAACACTTTTTTAGTTTTACTGGAAAGTAGCATTTATTTACCTAAATTATTTTTAAAAGACTCCATTTTACCCTTTATTACTCTTTTACATGGATCACGAGGGCTTCTAATTTTTAGAGCTTTATTAAATTAAAAAAACCTCCTGTCAAAAATTGACAGAAGGTTTTTTGAATATATATACTGAAATTTTAAACCACTCCTTGCGCAATCATTGCATCAGCAACTTTTACAAAACCTGCAATATTTGCCCCTTTTACGTAATTCACATAACCTGATTCGTCCGCACCGTAACGCTTACATTGATTGTGAATACCCACCATGATTTCTTTTAATCTTGAATCTACTTCTTCACTTGTCCAGTTTAAACGAATTGAGTTTTGTGTCATCTCTAGACCTGACGCTGCAACACCACCAGCATTTGCTGCTTTGCCCGGAGCAAAAAGTACCTTCGCATTTAAAAATTCTTTAATAGCTCCTAGAGTACTTGGCATATTAGCTGCTTCCGTAACACACAAAACGCCATTAGCAATCAACATTTTTGCGTCATCCTCTAACAATTCATTTTGAGTTGCACAAGGAATGGCAACATCTACTTTTACTTCCCACACACTTTTTCCTTTATGGAAAACAGCATTAGGATATTTTTCTAAGTAGGATTCAACTCTATTATCTCCTCTCGCTCTCATTTCAAGCATAAAGTCAATTTTATCTCCAGAAATTCCTTCTTCATCATAAATGTAACCATCAGGACCAGAAATTGTAACTAATTTTCCGCCAAGATCATTAACTTTTAGTGCCACTCCCCATGCTACGTTACCAAATCCTGAAATAGCTACTCTTTTATCTTTTATAGTGTGTCCAATAGTTTGTAGCATTTGCTCTGTAAAATAGACTACCCCATAACCTGTTGCTTCGGGACGAATTAAAGATCCTCCGTATGCTAATCCTTTACCGGTTAAAACTCCTGTAAATTCATTTTTGATTCTCTTATATTGTCCAAACAAATAACCTATTTCTCTGGCTCCAACTCCAATATCTCCTGCAGGAACGTCTAATTGCGGACCAATATGTCTGCACAACTCTGTCATAAATGATTGGCAAAAACGCATTACTTCTCCATCTGATTTTCCTTGCGGATCAAAGTCTGACCCTCCTTTTCCACCACCCATTGGCAAAGTGGTCAAACTATTTTTAAATACTTGTTCAAATGCTAGAAACTTAAGTACAGATAAATTTACGGTATGATGAAAACGAATACCACCTTTGTAAGGTCCAATAGCAGAATTCATTTGAATTCTAAATCCTCTATTCACTTGTATTTCTCCTTGATCATCTACCCATGGAACTCGAAATATTATGGAACGTTCCGGCTCACTCATTCTCAAAAGTAGATTCTTTCCGTCGTATTTTTTTTGTGTTGCAATAAATGGGATAACCGTTTCCGCAAACTCCCTTACCGCTTGAATAAATTCAGGTTCATTTGGATTTTTAGCTTCAACTTGAGCCATAAAATCATTAATTTTTAATAACATAAACTTTGTATATAATTAATTTAAGAAATCGATTTCGTAATAATGCGTAAAGATACATTATAATAAAAATATTATCATAAGTAATGCTGGTTTCTAAGCAGAATTATCTATTTATCAAGAATATATTAATTAATCTATTTTAAAGTAATTATTTTAAAGTAAACGGCTACGTTTTGTTAAACAAACAACATTTTGAGTGATTTTTTTATTATCTATATATTCCCTATTTGAGTGATGTTTTTATATATTTGCTTTGATTTGAAATTTCACCTTCTAATGATTAAAAATATTTTAGCGTGTTCGCTACTTTTAATTGGCTTCTCAAATTACTCAAATGCTCAATTTGATGGCTTTTCTCACGAGATAGGAATCATCGCTGGGCCTGTTGCCTTTCAATCTGATTATGGAGAACGATACGATTTTAAAACTAACTCTGGAAACACTGGAATAGGTATTGGTCTCGTGCATTATTTCAATTTTAGATTCAATGCGGATTATAATTATACTTCAAGAACCTATTTTAACGATCATTTTAAAGTAAGATCAGAAATCTCCTTTATTACTTCTAAACTAAACCATTTTGGTGAATATGTTGCACCCACCAAAACATCAATTGATGCGCAACAACTTCGGGCTATGTCCGGTAAAACTTCAGTAACAAATTTAGGAACTCAACTTGAATTTTTTCCGTTAAGCATTCGAGATTATTCAGCAGTTGAAGGCAGTTTTGCGCCTTTTGTTAGCCTTGGCGCACAAATTAGTTATTACAGTGCAAGTGCTTCGTCAACACTTGGTCCATTAGGAGCTACAGCCACTACTTTCCCTAAATACTTAACGCCTAGCGAAGGGCGTTCTTTTGGATTTTCTAATGAGAACAAGACAGTTTGGTCGGCAGTATCTAGTGTTGGTACTCGTTATAAGTTAAATGAATCTGCTGATTTGATGGTTGATCTAAAATTTCAATATTATTTCTCTAACTGGGTTGATGGTCTAAATCCTAATCCCGACATTTATAAAGAGAATAAAGCAAATGACTGGCTAGTATGGTTTAATTTTGGTTATATCTATTACTTATAAATCTAAAATAAAGTATATAAAAAAAACTCCAATTCTGAGCTATAGAATTGGAGTTTTTTGTACATTATAATAAATTTGTTAAGCCAGCGCTTGTTTTAAATCAGCAATTAGATCTTCAGCATCTTCAATACCTACACTCAATCGTACTAGGTCATCGGTAATTCCTATTTCTTTTCGCTTTTCCTCAGGAATTGATGCGTGTGTCATCAAGGCAGGATGATTCGCTAGTGATTCCACTCCTCCTAAAGATTCAGCAAGTGTAAAAACTTTTACTTTTTCTAAAAAGTCGATAGCATCCTCTTTTTTGCCTGAAACAAAAGTAAAAGAAACCATTCCTCCAAAACCGCTCATTTGCTTTTTCGCAATTTCATGGTATGGATGACTAGCTAATCCTGGATAATAAACTGTTTTAACTTTAGGGTGATTGTTTAAAAATTCAACTACTTTTCCGCCATTTTCACAATGTCTTTGAACGCGCAAATGCAACGTTTTTATTCCTCTCAAAATAAGAAAACTATCCATAGGTCCTAATGTAGCACCAGTTGCAAACTGCTGGAAATGCAATTGCTCGCCAAGTGCTTCGTCCTTTACAATTAACGCACCCGCTATTACATCAGAATGACCTCCAAGATATTTTGTTGCCGAGTGCATGACGATATCAGCACCTAGATCTAGTGGTTTTTGCAAATAAGGAGTTGCAAAAGTATTGTCAACCGCAAAAAGTATTTTTTTATCTTTAGTAATTTTAGCAATTTCTTGAATATCCGCCAATTTCATCAAAGGATTTGTTGGTGTTTCAACCCAAACTAATTTAGTATTTTCATTGATCAATGATTTGAATTTTTCTAAATCATTCATATCAACAAAATGAAACTTTATGCCTGAATCTTTGTAAATGCGTGTGAACATTCTATAAGTTCCACCATATAAATCGTCCATAGCTATGATTTCATCACCTGCTTTAAACGAACGCAAAATACAATCAGTTGCTGCTAATCCCGATGAAAAAGCTAATCCTCGCGTTCCATTTTCAATACTTGCTAATGCGTTTTCAAGAGCAGTCCGAGTTGGATTTGCAGCTCTACTGTATTCGTAATCTGGGTTTAGTGGCTGTCCAGGACTTGTTTGTATAAATGTTGATGTTTGGTAAACTGGAGGCATAACTGCTCCTGTGCTTGGGTCGTGATGTTGCCCACCGTGAATAACTTTAGTATTAAATTTCATATTGTATAATTTAAATTTTAAGCGATAATTATGTTTCTGCCTTTTAATTTTAAATGGTCGCCCAAAATAAATTTGGTACGATTTCCAAATTTTACTTTCAAAGTAAAATTTTTTTACAAATTTACCTTTTAATTTTGGCTAAGCAAGAAACAACCAATTACCTTTGTTTTTAATTAACATTTTTGAGATGAAATACTTTATAGTTTATTCGTTGATTCTTCTTTCGATGGCGCAATGTTCTAATGAATTGGTTTTTGAAGAGCAATCATTTCAAAGAAAAACGGCTCTTCCATGTGCTGCAAATTGTCCTGAGATTAAAGTAAAAATTCCAGTTGCAAATGGAGTTACTATTGTAGCAGATAGTATTAATAAAAAAGTGTTTTCCGTTTTAAAACAAATTATTTATTTTGGCGAAAAGCCATATACTTCAAAAGATTACAATGGTTTACTAAAATCATTTATCGATTCGTACGAGCAACTACAAAAAGAATTCCCTAAGGACAAATTTGGTTGGGAAGGTGACATTAAAGGAAGTGTGACCTACCAATCAGAAAATATTTTAAATATACAGATTGATCATTACACCTATACTGGTGGCGCTCATGGTTATCATGGTTTACGTTCTTTACTTTTTAATACTGAAACTGGAAAATCGATCTCTGTCAATCAATTATTTAAAGATAGAGATCTCTTTAAGGCTTTCGCCGAAAAAAAATTCAGAGAGAAATATAAAATCCCTGCTAATAAAGAGATTAATTCAAGCGGTTTAATGTTTGAAAATGAAAAATTTCAACTGCCACAAAATATTTTCTTCACCGATAGTGGTATACTTCTTTACTACAATAGTTATGAGATAGCCTCGTATGCTGATGGCGCTAGAGAAATGCTATTGCCTTATAATGAAGTCAACGATTTTTTGAAAGTAAAATAGTTTTATGTGAGTTTCAAATAGCTTTTTAAAAACTGTTTAAACTAGCAAAACATCTTATCAATTCTATTTCATAGCCGCGACAGTAGTGAAAATCCTCTTGATCAAAATCCAATTTTTTCTTGTCCTAAAAGAGCGACCAACGGAAGCTCCTTTTATGACTTAGAAAAAAAGGATGTTGGTCTAGAGATTGAAACAAATGGCGGGAAACAGCTGTTAAATAAACTTACGAATGCTCATCATGATCCCAATGTGAAGTCCTTCATGGAAATAATTAAAGTCCATCGCCTCATAGACAGTTTTTATTACAAATCCAGTTGACGTAGGGTATTCCTGAAAATCATTGAACGTTTTAGCAATGAAATCAGCTTCAGTTTTGTCAATTGTTTCTACCAGTAACCGCTGCATTTCATTTAACTCATCCTGCTGCACAATATGCTCTGGTTTAGTTCCTTTTTTATATTTTTCTACCATTTCGTTAGAAATCATCATTGGTAAACCGGATAGATTGTAGGTTAACATTTGCTGAACAACTATTATATGACCAATGTTCCAAATGATGTTGTTATTAAATCCTTCCGGTATTTTATTTAACTGATCTAATGTGTAATTTTGCAGTATTTGGGATATAATTTTTCTACTTGTTCTGGTAATGTCAAATGTTGAATTCATTTTTATGATTTTTAAATTTTTAATAAAAATAATCATTTTCAGTGTTAAATGAATTTTCTTTGTGCTAAAAAAAAGTATAAAAATGGATAAAATATATTACCTAGCTTCCTGCGATACCTGTCGAAAAATAATTAAATCATTACCAAAAGATCACAACTTATTCTTTCGCGATATTAAGCAAGACCCTATAACCGTTGAAGAATTAGAGCAAATGGTTGAATTATCAGGAAGTTACGAAGCTCTTTTTAGTAAAAAAGCACAATTGTATAAATCATTGGATTTAAAAAACAAAGCTTTAACTGAAGCGGATTACAAAAAATATATTTTAGAGCACTACACCTTTTTGAGTCGCCCAGTTTTTATCATCAAAAATAAAATCTACATTGGTAATACCCAACAAAATATGCATCAAGTAATGCTCGCTTTTGCTAATGTCTAAACGTAATATTGCATTATTTGGAGCCACATTTGTCTCCATCATTTACGGAGTCACTTTTACAATTGCTAAAGATGTCATGCCAATATACATTGATGCCTACGGATTTATATTTTTACGTGTAGGCGGGTCCGTAATTTTATTTTGGTTAGCTTGGCTTTTTATGCCAAAAGAAAAAATTGCTTTTGCTGATTTTCCTAGAATTATAGCCGCAGCTTTTTTTGGCGTTGCTTTCAACATGCTTACTTTTTTTAAGGGTTTGAGTTTGACTTCGCCTATTTCAGCGGCTGTAATTATGGTTACAACGCCTATGATAGTGCTAACATTATCGGCAATAATCATGAAAGAGCGTATGAAAAGCCGAATGGTTTTTGGGATTATGTTGGGTTTAATAGGCACTGGTTTCCTTATCCTTTATGGTAAATCAATAGGTAGCGCAACTGATGCTGGCCTGGGCAATTTTCTCGTTTTACTAAATGCCGTTTCTTACGGATTTTATTTGATCACGGTTAAGAAGTTAATGGATAAATACAATGCTTTTACATTTGTGAAATGGATTTATTTGTTTGGTTTTTTTATGGTTTTACCTTTTGGCTGGAGCCAATTCCAAGCTGTAAATTGGGAGATAATTCCTGTTGCAATTAGCTGGAAAATAGCTTTTGTAGTAGTGTTTTCTACTTTTTTGACCTATTTGCTAAATTTACTTTCTATGAGAGAATTGAAACCTACTACCGTTGCTGTTTTTATTTATTTACAACCTGTGTTTGCAACTATATTCGCTATTAGTCTAGGAAAAGACAACTTGAGTTTTGTTAAAATTGGTTCTGCTATTTTAATCTTTGGTGGTGTTTATTTAGTATCCTCACCCAGCCCTTCCAAAAGTGAGAACTAGATCTATATTGCAATTCCCCTTTGGAAGGCTAGGGGGCTTTTTTTTACTATCTTTGCCCTCTTTTAGAAAAATATATGATACAATCAATGACCGGTTTTGGGAAAGCGACTTTGCAATTACCAACCAAAAAAATAACAGTAGAAGTAAAATCCTTGAACAGTAAAGGATTAGACTTAAATGTGCGAATGCCTTCACTGTACCGCGAAATGGAATTAGGATTACGCAACCAAATTGCGTTAAAGTTAGAAAGAGGGAAAATTGATTTTTCTGTTTTTATTGAAAGTACTGCAGAACAAACTTCCACAAAAGTAAATGTTCCAATTGTAAGAGGGTACATAAATCAGTTAAAGGAGGTTTATGCCGATGCTGACGAAACAGAACTAATGAAAATGGCGGTGCGTATGCCCGATACAATGAAAGTAGAACGTGATGAAATTGATGAAAATGACTGGATACAAATCCAAACCGTTATTGAAGAGGCGTTGCAAAACATTTTGACTTTTAGAAGAGATGAGGGAATGTCCCTAGAAAAGGAATTTCAATTACGCATAGGAAATATTCGCCAGTATATGACTGAGGCTCTAGAACTTGATCCAGAGCGGGTTCAAGCGATAAAAGATCGTTTGCAAACAGCAATTGCAGAGCTAAAAGTGAACGTTGATGAAAACCGATTTGAACAAGAATTAATCTATTATTTAGAAAAATTAGACATCACCGAAGAAAAAGTACGTTTAACAAATCACTTGGATTATTTCCTTGAGACCATCAATGGAACCGAAGCTAACGGTAGAAAATTAGGTTTTATTACCCAAGAAATGGGGCGTGAGATAAATACGATGGGTTCTAAATCCAATCATGCTCAAATGCAAAAATTAGTAGTGCAAATGAAGGATGAGTTAGAAAAAATTAAAGAGCAGGTATTAAACGTTTTATAAGTAAACCGTAAATCGTGATTCGTATTTAGCCAATCACTATTCACTATTGACTATTGACTAAAAATGAAAAAAGGAAAATTAATCGTATTCTCGGCACCATCAGGATCAGGAAAAACAACTATAGTTAGGCATTTATTAGGACAATCAGATTTAAATTTGGAATTCTCAATTTCGGCAGCGTCGAGGGAATCTAGAGGAGAAGAAACTAATGGCAAAGATTATTATTTCATTTCTACAGAAGAATTTAAAAAGCACATTAAAAATGAAGACTTTTTAGAATGGGAGGAAGTGTATCGAGATAATTTTTACGGAACATTGAAAAGCGAAGTAGAACGTATTTGGGCTCTGGGTAAAAACGTTATTTTTGATATTGATGTAGCAGGAGGATTGCGTATTAAAAGTAAATTTCCAAATGAAACTTTAGCCGTTTTTGTAAAACCTCCAAGCATCGATGAACTAAAGATCAGATTAAAAAAGCGTTCCACTGAAAGTGATGACAAAATAAATATGCGAATTGCAAAAGCTTCTGTTGAGCTAGCCACCGCACCACAATTTGACGTTGTTATTAAAAATTATGATTTACAAGTTGCTTTAGAAGAAGCACATCAATTGGTGAAGGATTTCATCAGTTAGTGATTAGTTACTAATCACTAGTCACTAATTACTAGTCACTAAAAAAATGAAAATAGGACTCTACTTCGGAACATTCAATCCCATTCATATCGGGCATCTGATTATTGCCAATCACATGGCTGAATATTCTAATTTAGACCAAATCTGGATGGTGGTGACACCGCATAATCCGCTGAAAAAGAAAAGTGCTTTACTTGATGATTACCATCGTTTACAAATGGTGCATCTTGCAACTGAGGATTACCCTAAAATTAAACCTTCGGATATTGAATTTAAATTACTACAACCTAATTACACGGTAAATACGTTAGCTCATTTACAAGAAAAATATCCAAATCATGAGTTTTCATTGATAATGGGTGAAGACAATTTGAAATCATTTCATAAATGGAAAAACTATGAAATAATTTTAGATCGCCACGAAATTTATGTTTATCCCAGACTATCTGACGAAAAAGATATTTTAAAATTAAAAAACCATCCAAAAATTCATTTAGTCGATGCGCCAATAGTAGAAATAGCATCAACCTTTATTCGAGAAAATATTAAAAAAGGCAAAAATATTCGACCTCTGTTACCTCCAAAAGTTTGGGATTATATTGATCATAATAACTTTTATAGGAAGTAATCACTACAACAAATTTTTAAGTTTAAGTTCTATTTTATCAAAAATAGCTTTTAGATTTTCCTTCTTATTGGACAGTAAAAAAACTTCGGTGTGGGGCATATCTTTACTATCCCACAGTAGTTGAATCTTGTTTTCTAGAATAAAATTCTTAGCGTTTATATTCCATACAACTGCTACTCCTGTATTCTTCGCAATAATTTCTAACATTTCATATTCTGATGGAATAATATAATTGGGAATCATTGAAGGTCTTTTTTTATTAAAAACATGCAACCAGAATAATTTTATATGCGGAATTTGGGCATCATGGCTAAACCATTTTTGCTCGTTTAACCAATTTTCGGTTGCATCAAAATTTTTACTTTTAATATTACTCTTTAGAATGGTTAAGTCAATAGTATTAGAACCAACAATGATTTGCTTTATTTCTCCAAGCTTTTTCTGTATCGTATCAAATGTATCATATCTTTTAGTTACCACTGCAAAATCGAGTTTTTTAGAGTCAACTAATTCAAATAGCACATCATTTTCATGAAAACTAAAATCAATAAAATCAAACTCGGAAACCAATGTACTTGCTATACTACTCATTAAATGTTTTGAAATTCCAACTGATATCAATCGATTAGCATCAAATGCTTTGGCCCTAAAACCATTCTCCACATTTTCTAATCGTTCAAGAGCCTCAATAATTAAATTATTGAGTAACTTAGCGTAATCTGTTGGCTCGACACCTTTTGACCTTCTAATGAAAAGTTTATAACCTACATGTGCTTCCAACATTGATATTTGCTGACTAACAGCAGGTTGACTGATAAATAATTCTTTTGCTGCCAAAGAAAAATTTCCGTTTTTATAAACAGATTTAAAAGTTCGGTACCATTCTAGATTTGTCATGATATAAATTTACTTATCACAAACATAACTTAAATTATTTTTACTAATAGCATATAAGCCTTAAATTTGCAATCAACAAAAAAGTTATGAGGAAAATTGCTCTATTATCAATCATAGTATTAACATTAAGTTGCATTCCTGCAACTGCACAGAAACAAAATAAAAAAGTTATGAAAAAAGTATTATTTGTTCTTACAAGTCACGATAAACTTGGAGACACAGGAGAAAAAACAGGATTTTGGGTTGAAGAATTTGCAGCTCCTTATTATGAACTATCGGATAAAGGGGTTCAAATTGACATTGCATCGCCCCTAGGAGGACAGCCGCCAATTGATCCAAAAAGTGATGATGCATCTGCAGCTACTGAAGATACTAAAAGGTTTGATAAAGATACTGAACTACAAGCCAAACTAAGTAAAACACATAAACTAGCTGAGGTTAATCAAGCTGATTACGATGCTGTATTTTATCCTGGAGGACATGGACCACTATGGGATTTAGCAGATGACAAAAACTCAATTGCGCTGATTGAAGCATTTTATAACAATGACAAACCAGTGGCTTTTGTATGTCACTCTCCTGCTGCATTAAAAAATGTAAAGGTAAATGGTGAGTATTTAGTAAAAGGTAAAAAATTAACTGGTTTTTCTAATAGCGAAGAAGAAGCGGTAGGTTTAACTAAAGTTGTTCCATTTTTACTAGAGGATGCTTTGCAGGCAAATGGAGCCACTTACTCAAAAATTGGTGATTGGCAACCATACGCAATTGAAGATGGGTTGTTAATTACTGGTCAAAATCCAGCGTCGTCTAAACTCGTTGCCGAAAAATTATTGAATAAATTGAATCTAAAAAAATAATATCATGATAAATTTCGAATTATACAACCCTACCAATTTAATTTTTGGGAAAGGACAAATGGAAAAACTAGCGTCATTAGTACCAAAGGGAGCAAAAATCCTATTGGCTTATGGAGGTGGAAGTATTTTTAAAAATGGTATTCACGAGCAAGTAATTAAAAATTTAAAGGATTTTGAAATTATTGAATTTGGAGGTATTGAGCCTAACCCTCATTTTGAGACTTTAATGAAAGCGGTTGCTGTAATAAAGGAGAAAAAAATCGATTTTATACTTGCTGTAGGTGGTGGATCAGTAATTGACGGAGTAAAATTCATGTCGGCTGCTGCACATTTTGACGGAAATCCAATGGAAATTTTACAAAAAAAGCTCCTAATAAAAGATTTATCTAAAGTAGTGCCTTTTGGAACGATATTGACATTGCCGGCAACAGGAAGCGAAATGAATTCAGGAGCGGTAGTCACTATTCAATCTACTCAAGAGAAGTTAGCTTTTGGTGGTTCAGCACTGTTTCCAAAATTTTCTATTTGTGACCCTACAGTGATAGAGTCATTACCAAAAAGACAATTACAAAACGGAGTAATTGATGCCTATACACACGTTTTAGAACAATATTTAACTTATCCGCATGATGGTTTTTTACAAGATAGAATTGCTGAAAGTATTATTCAAACATTAATTCAAATAGGACCTGATGTAGTTGAAAACCCAAAAGATTATGCCCTCGCCTCTAATTTTATGTGGAGTTGCACGATGGCTTTAAATGGTTTGATTCAAAAAGGAGTACCATCAGATTGGGCAACACACATGATAGGTCATGAATTAACAGCTTTATATGGTATTGATCATGCCAGAACACTAGCTGTTGTAGGTCCAAATCTATACCGCGTCATGTTTGAAACTAAAAAAGGGAAATTAGCACAATACGGAAAACGTATTTTTAATTTAACAGGAACTGACGAGGAAATTGCAAATGAAGCAATTAAAAAGACAGTAGAATTTTTCCACACAATGGGAATGGATACTAAATTATCAGATTATACTAAGGATTATAATAAGACTGCTTCCTTCATCGTTGATCGTTTTAAAGAAAGAGGATGGTTAGGACTAGGTGAAAAACAAAATATTACCTTAGAAAAAGTCAAAGAAATAGTTGAAATGAGCTATTAATGATCATTAGTGGCTTATTTATAAATAAAAAGGCGTCTTCCGATAAAATGGAAGACGCCTTTTACAGTTCAAAAAATATACTAACTAACTAATTCTAATCTCTTAAAAATGTTAAAATAAAAAACAATATACAATCATAACTTAAAATCATTACCATTATTGTTATAAACATTAAATTTTAATATTAATATGACATACTTTTGTCAAATAAAATCTTAAAGGCTCGAAAACACTGGGCTAAACGTTTTGATTAATTTTTTTTAATTGATAGTTTTTTAAGTACTTTTGAATAAATCGAATAAAAAATGGCTGATAAAATTAAATTTGCAGTAATTGGTGGTGGAAGTTGGGCAACTGCTATTGCTAAAATGCTATGTGTAAACTTAAGCGAAATTTCATGGTACATGCGAAATGAAGCTGCAATTGAGCATATTAAAACTTACAAGCACAATCCAAATTATTTAAGCTCAGTAGAATTTGATATAAAGAAATTAAAATTAACTAGTGACATTAATGAGGCTATTGCCTATGCTGATTATATAATATTTGCAATTCCATCTGCTTTTCTAGATGCCGAATTAGAAAAACTAACAGTTTCACTTGAAAATAAAATTATTTTTTCAGCTATTAAGGGAATTGTTCCTGAAACAAGTTTGATTGTAGGTGAACATTTTCATGTAAAATATGATATTCCGTACTACAATATTGGTGTAATCACTGGTCCATGTCACGCTGAAGAAGTGGCACTAGAACGATTATCCTATCTTACCATTGCATGCGGTGATCCAGATAAAGCTGCGGTCGTAGCGAAAAATTTATCTGGAAATTATATCAAAACTAAAATTACTGATGATATAATAGGAACAGAATATGCTGCAATGCTTAAAAACATCTATGCGATTGCTGCGGGAATTGCACATGGTTTAGGCTATGGCGATAATTTTCAATCGGTTTTGATGAGTAATGGTATTCGTGAGATGAAAAAATTCATCAAAAAAGTACACAAAATGAAACGTAACATCAATGATTCAGCTTATTTAGGCGATTTATTAGTTACAGGTTATTCTATCTTTTCTCGTAATAGAATGTTTGGAAACATGATTGGTAAAGGATATACGGTCAAATCAGCAATGATGGAAATGAGCATGGTTGCTGAGGGTTATTACGCCGTAAAAAGCGCCTATAAACTAAACCAAGCTTATGGTGCGAAAACACCAATAATCGATGCAGTATACAGTATTTTATATGAAGGAAAAGATGCTAAAACTGTATTTAAGAAATTAACGGATCAATTAGATTAATAATCTTTTTTCAACAGGAAATTAAAAAACCGCAAATTCACAGCTTAAAATATAAAAGCTGCGAAGTTGCGGTTTTCTTTTTTCAGGAAGTGTTTTATCTCACAATAATCCCGTCAACAAATAAAATGGGAACTTCTTCAACATTTATCTCGTTAATGGAATTTGCATTAAAAATAAACTTTTTATCGTATAGCTTATCATTCATAAAAAATGTAAGCATAAATTCATTATTTAAAGTTAACACGCTTTTCTCAATCATTTCAATTTTTACAACAGAAACAGCTGGAACTTCAACGTAAGCGTGACGCAACAATGATGTTTTTTTCATCTCTCCATCTATGGTTCCAAAAGCTTTTGAAACTACCATAACATTTTCAATTAGAAAGTCACTGTCGTTAACTAAATAAGCATACCAGACTTTCTCCATAAAATCGTCGCTCCATTCTTGAACTACGGCAATGAAAACATTTTCTACTTCGGGAATTATAATATCTTTTTTCATGAAATGTAGTCTAAATAAAAAATTTAAATTAATTTAATTGCCTTTAAGATTTGAAAGATAAAATTTTATTCAAACCGAAAATGCCTAGCCCAGATGGAAACGGCATCCTTTTTATAAGGCGATTTTTATCGCCGTATAAAAAGATATAGTGGACAGCTGGAAATAGCTCCTGAAAATAGTAAATGCATTACTCCTCGAAATAACTATATTGACGATTTAAATTGCTCTAAAAACCGAACGTCATTTTCATAAAACATACGGATATCACCAATTTGATATAATAACATTGCAATTCTTTCGATTCCCATTCCAAAAGCAAAACCGTTGTACTCATCCGGATTGATACCACAATTTTTTAGAACATTAGGATCAACCATTCCGCAACCCATGATTTCTAACCAACCGGTTCCTTTAGTAATTCTATAATCAGTTTCGGTTTTTAAACCCCAATAAATATCAACCTCAGCACTGGGCTCTGTAAATGGAAAATAAGAAGGTCGTAGGCGGATTTTTGACTTTCCAAACATTTCTTTAGTAAAATATAAAAGCGTTTGCTTCAAATCAGCAAAAGAGACGTCTTTATCGATGTACAAACCTTCTACTTGGTGGAAAATACAATGTGAACGAGATGAAACGGCTTCATTACGGAACACTCTTCCTGGAGAAATCGTTCGAATAGGCGGTTTATTATTTTCCATGTACCGCACTTGAACCGATGAGGTATGTGTACGCAATAAAATATCAGGATTAGTTTGGATAAAAAAAGTATCCTGCATGTCACGAGCTGGATGATATTCTGGCAAGTTTAATGCAGTAAAATTATGCCAATCGTCCTCAATTTCAGGACCTTCGGAAACATTAAAACCAATGTTTGAAAAGATATCTACGATTTGGTTCTTTACCAATGAAATAGGATGACGAGAACCAATAATTACCGGCTCAGCAGCGCGTGTTAAATCACCATAGAACCCTTTACTTTCCTCTTTATTTTCTAAAGATTCTTGAATGGATTTTACTTTTTCCTCAGCAGAAGTTTTAAGCAAATTGATTACTAAACCAAATTCCTTTTTTTGATCATTTGGAACATTCTTAAATTCAGCAAAAAGCTCTTTTAAAAGACCTTTACTTCCCAAAAATTTAATTCGAAATGATTCTAATTCAGCTGCGTTTTGCGTCGAAAAAGCTTGTGCTTCGCCAATATATTCTTTTATTTTATCTATCATTTTCATTCTATAATTGAGAGTGCAAAAATAAGTAATTTGTTCTAAGTTTACTCTGTCCTATCGCTTGTTTTTACAGCAAATCTTAAATTGGCAATCGTAATTCGAAAATCATTAACTAATCACTTCTCTTTCTAGAAAGTAATTAACAATTGCTTCTTTCATTAAAACAGATTGTTCTCCCGCTTTTAATGGCGGCAACTCTTCTTTAACTTTGTAATGTGGCCAACCATCCTCATCAAAAAACTCAAATTCATAAAAACCATAAGGCTCTAACAACCTACAGATGGCTATGTGCATCAGGTTTAATTTTTCATCTTTTTTATATTCGTTGTGCACTTTTCCAAGTTCTTGTACTCCAATTAAGTATATAATAGCGTCTAAATCTAAATCCTCACCTTGTGAAAATTGATTAGAAAGTATATTTACAAGCTGTTCCCAGCGTTCTTTAAGTTGCGTGTCTCTTGACATATTGATTTTTGATTGTAGTTTTATGATATCTGTGTTTAGAATTCAAAAAATCATTTGTTATTTTCGCAAAGATAAGAACTTGAAAATTGGGAATTGGTATGCAACAATTCTTTTATATTTGTGCCTGCAAATTATAAACAAATACAATGGGATTTTTTGATATTATTTTATGTGCTTTACTAGTTTTTGCCTTTTATAAAGGAGTTGTAAATGGACTTTTCATAGAGCTAGCCTCACTTATATCATTGATTTTGGGGATTTATTTTGCCATAAAATTTTCTTCTTTTATGAAAGAGATTTTAAATGGATTTGTGAAGTGGAATCCTAATACAGTTCAAGTTGTTGCGTTTGCATTGACATTTATTATTGTTGTTATTGCAATAAATCTATTAGGTAAGTTCCTTACTGGAATAGCTAATTTTGCATTTCTAGGTTGGCTGAACAAAATAGGTGGAGGATTTTTTCGAGTATTAAAAACAATCCTTATTCTGAGCATTGTATTTTCAATTTTCGAAAAAATAAATTATAATAATTTCCTAGCTAAAAAAGAAACACTTGATAATTCTATTTTCTATAATCCAATTCAGAAGATAGCTGCTTATGTTTTTCCATCGATTAAAAAAGGATATGAGGAGATGAAGAAGAAAGCATAAGAAAGTGATCAGAAATAGGTTTACTGTTTGTAAATAGTAAAGCTTCCAGCCTTTAAAAGGCTGGAAGCTTTAATAAAAGGGTAACGATTATTATTTAACTTCCCTGATTGCGCTACTTTCAATCCAACCTTCCACTCCATCAGTTAGTTGAACTTTTTTCCATTTACCAATAATTTCCTTTACATAAACTTTTGTTCCTTCATGAAGTACTAAAAGAGGTTTTCCTCCATCTCGAGGTTCCCGTTTAAGGTTCGTCATTTCGTCGAAGATTATTGCGGGCTTTTCAGTATCATAATATTTTTTTTCAAAAATTGCTGATGATACCGTGATCAACAGTATAACAACAGAGATAAACATTCCAATAAAGAAAGTACGTTTCCACACTGTAATTTGTGCAAAGTAGTACCCAATGAATAAAAATAAGAACAATGATGACAATGCAACAGTGAACCAGCCCCAAGTATTATAATGAAAAATTCCTGTGAAATCGCGAATTAACTTAGCAAAACCAACTTTTGGAATTACTTTAATTTCATCTATCGTTTTTTTATGAGCAAATTTTAAATTATTTAAACTTTCTTTATCCTTCGGGTTAAGCACCAATGCCTTTTCATAATAATAAATTGAAGGTGCTACCTTATTGAGCTTATAATAAGCGTTTCCTAAATTAAAGTACAATTCTGCGGAGTGCTGATTGTTTTGTAAAACACTTTCATACGCAGCCACTGCTTCAGAGTAATTCCCTTTTGCGTAAAGCGCATTCCCTTTTTCATAGCCTGTTTGGGCAAAGAAAATTTGAGATGAAAGTAAAAATATAAATAAAATATTTTTCATTTTATGTTTTTATTTTGCCATTAAAGCAATAATTTTATGAGTTTTATACTGCTCAGCAATACAAGAGTTTTAAAATCTTTTCTTCTAAACGCCTCGACCACTATTTTCTAGATCTGTTTTTCTAATTCAGAAATTATAAATACTGCCTGATCAAAATCTTGTTGTATTGTAGCGCTTGATGAAGGCGCATAGCGAGCAACTTCACAATTTTCTGTCAACACAATAAACTCATTTACTATTTCTTGATTGGCATTTCTTGACAATAAAAGCTCTTGAATATTGTCCTTGCTCATTTCTGAAGTTTCAATATTTAATTTAGCTTTCAAGAAATTATGCATTGCTTTTTCAAGTGCAATGTAAAATAACTCTTTATTTTTAATTTGCTTTCTAGCTTCCGACAGGTATTTTTTGGCCAATCTATTATTCATTCTCATTCGGTTTCCAGTGAGATCACCGGCCATCGCTTCTCTTTTATTTTTAAACAAAACAATTAACGGCAGTAATAGAAATGGCGCAAAAAGCAATGCATAAAACAAGTTAGATCCAAAAAAATCATCTTTTTTAATAGAAGTGATTTCAGTCTTTAATTTGATGGGTTTAAATTTTTCTACATCAACAATTTTACCCCTATTCTTGTCAGTTGCTGTAGAATCCACTGGCGTTGCACCTTCAAGTACATTAACAATGATCTCCGGCGAATTTATTGTTTTATATGTTTTTGTTTCTAAATCGAAATAAGAAAATTGTATCGGTTTTATTGGATAATTCCCTTTATACTGCGGAACTATCGTATAACTATCAGATGATTTACCTACCATTCCAGAAAGCGGAATTGTGATATTCTCACTGTGAACCGCGTCGTACATTTCTAATGCATTTGGCACAACTGGTTTAGGTAAGCTGAATAGTTTTAAATTTCCTTTTCCAGTTACACTAACAATTAAATCAAGTGTTTCTCCACTTTTCAAATTATTTTTTGAAGGAGTTACTTTAAAATCGAAGCTTCCTACTGCTCCTGAAAAATTATCTGGTTTTCCATTTTCGGGAAGAGGTTTAACATTTATAGTTTTGCTACCAGCAGAAACTCGTTTACTTGTTTCATTCAAAATCATCCTTCCAAAAACGTCTCGTTGATTAGTTGGCAATTGAACATCAATTTCTAATGATAATGGTTCTAGATTTAATTTTCCAGATTTTTGAGGATACAAAACCACCTTTTTAAGAACCACGTACCGATAATTTTGTCCCTTGAACAATCCTTCCTGCGTTACTAATTGTTTTATTTCAATATTTTGACTCCAAAAATCATTATACTTTGGTTTACCTAAATCTCTGAAATTTGAAATTCCAATATTTGCAAAATAAAGTTTATAAACCACCGTTGTAGGTTCGTTTACGTATAAATTATCCTTAGAAACCTCTGCTACTAAATAAAGATTTTCATCAGCTGCTATTTGATTGTCATTTGGATCTCTAGGTTGTTCTTGAGCTGCGGTAACATTTACACGTATAGGAGCAGTTTTATAGATCTGACCATTAAATTCTATGCTTGCAGACTTGATTACAAAAGTTCCTTTTTGATTTGGTGAAAGAAAATAAGAATATGCTTTTTCAAATGAACTTCGACCATTTACCCATGACTGACTAATTTGTTGACTTGGGCCAGCGATTATTCTAAAACCGTCAAAATTGGGAGGAACAAAGTTGTCTCCATCAACATTCATCATAAAGTCAATTCGTAGTCTTTCATTTAGCGCCAATGTAGTTTTACTTACACGAGCTTCAAATTGAACTTGCGCACTAATGGATCCGTACAATAAAAAAACAATCGCTGCTAAATATCTTTTCATTTTCAAAGTGTAAGATTGAATTACCAATCCTTTTCTGTTTTAATAGGTTTCCCTTTTACCTTTTGAGCATTAACCTTGTCTTGAACTTTCTTTTCTTCTCTATTTACTGCGTTCAATAGGTTTTCTAAACGTTCTTTAGAAAGTCCGCCCGGAATGGGTTTTGGCTCTCCTTTATCGTCCTCTTTTGGATCTTTTTTCTGTTTATCTTGATCGCCTTTATCGTCCTTTTTATCGTTGTCTTTATCCTGATTTTTTTTATCTTTTTCGCCGTCCTTCTTATCGTCTTTTTTATCCTTATCCTTCTTATCGTCTTTTTTCTTATCGTCCTTTGGAGGATTGTCTTTCAACATTTTTTTTGCTAAAGCATAATTGTAACGCGACTCATCATCAGCAGGATCATTTCTCAAAGCATTTTTATAGGCCTCAACAGCTTGTGTATAATCCTTTTCATTCATAAATACATTACCAAGATTGTGAAAAGCGCGATGCTTTTCGGCCCTTGATTTTGAATTTTTTAAAGCATTCGCATACGCATATTTTGCCTCAGAAGATTGTTTTTGTCTGTATATCGAATTACCTAAATTATAAGGTGCGGCTGCTTTAGTAGGAAATTTTGAACTGGAAATTCTGTATTCAGCCTCTGCTTCCGCAAATTTGTTGTCAGCATATTCTTTATTCGCTTGTGGTAATATTCGATCTTTCTGTTGCGCATACAATCCAGTTAAACCTGAAAATGCGAACAAAATAAAAGTTAATAGTATAGTTTTAAATGTTTTCATTTATTGTTTTTTTACGTCTAACAAATTTTAAAATTTGCTAGAAATAATTATTTATTTTCATTAAATAAATCTAATTTTTTTACCCATTTTGTTTTTCTTTCCAATAGAAAAACATCAACGAATAGAAGCAAAAAAGCGAAGCCTATAAACCACTGAAATTGCGACTGATAATCGGCCATTTCAGTTGATTCAAATTCTGTTTTCTGAATTTTATCTAATGTATTTTTAATATACTCAATCACTTCTTTCGTATTATTACCACTTATATAACCGCCTTTAGTAGCTTTTGCAATCGCTTCAAGACTGGCCGTATTGAGTTTCGTAATCACTACTTCATTATTATTATCTCTTTGAAAACTTTCAACAACACCATTCCTTTTTAATGGAATAGTTGCTCCTTTTTCAGTTCCCACGCCTATTGTTATGATTTTCATTCCTGCTTTATTGGCTTCTTCTGCCATACTTTCCGCACCATCAGAATGATCCTCACCATCAGATATTAAAATAAGCAACTTACTTGTTTTACTTTTATCATCAAAATAAGTTAATGACAATTTTATAGCCTCATCAAGTGAGGTTCCCTGTGAAGAAACCATTTCAGTATTCATACTTTGCAGAAACATTTTAGCAACACTATAATCAGTTGTGATAGGCAAAACGGGAAAAGCACTTCCAGCATAAGCCACAATTCCTATTCTATCGTTTCCTAGTTGATTTATTATTTGCGAAACCAGTTGCTTGCTTTTATCTAAACGATTAGGTGCCACATCCTCGGCAAGCATACTTTTAGAAACGTCCATTGCAAAAACAATGTCGATTCCTTCCCGCTTAACCGTTTCCATTTTTGTACCTATTTTAGGATTTACCAAAGCAAAAACGAGCCCTAAAAAAGCTAAAATCAACACTATTAATTTCAAAACAGGTTTGAAAATCGAGCTTTCTGGACTTAATTTTTTTACCATTTCTAAATCACCAAACTCACGCTGTTTTTTTCTCTTCCAATATAAATTAGCAAAAAAAACTAACACAATAAGTGGAAGAATGATGAGCAGATATAAATATTTTTTTTCGTCTAATTCCATAAATTTTTTAAATTCCAAATCCCAAACCCCAAATCCCCATTGATGACCGTAGGGATTTAAATAAAACTTCTAAAAACGGTATTTCTTAAGCCAAGTTCTGCCAATAATAAGAAACCTGCAAGCCATATAAAAGGTCTAAATTTCTCATCATAATCATAGAATTTTAATTCTTCGATTTCTGTTGTTTCCAGTTTATTAATAGATGCGTAAATCTCCGCTAATTTGCTATTGCTTGTTGCTCTAAAATATTTTCCATCGGTTTTCATAGCAATACTTTTCATTAATTGTTCGTCAATTTCTACCTTCATCATTTGGAACATTAATTTTCCTTGAGGTGAAATTGCATAAGGAGACATCGCCATTCCATTTGAGCCAAGACCTATTGTATACACCCTAATTCCATACTGCTTTGCAATATTAGCTGCTGTTTCAGGTTCTATAAATCCTGCATTATTAACACCGTCAGTCAATAAAATAATAACTTTACTTTTAGCTTTGCTGTCTTTTAATCGGTTTACGGCAGTAGCTAATCCCATTCCTATGCCAGTTCCATCTTGTAAAACGTTATCGTATTTTATACCTTTTATAGCCTCTAGAATAATTGGTTTATCACTTGTTACTGGTGTTTTAGTGTACGCTTCAGATGCATAGACAACTAAACCTATGCGATCATTTGGCCTTTCTTCAACAAAGTCAGCAGCAACTTTTTTCAACGCTTCCATTCTATTTGGTTTCAAGTCTTTAGCAAGCATACTTCCTGAAACGTCTATCGCCATCACAATATCAATTCCCTTAGTTGTTTTTGTTTTATTACTAACATCTACGGTTCTAGGTCGTGCTATTGCAATAATTAATGAACTTAATGCTAGAATTCGAAACACATTTAAAATTGGTTTTAATTTAGTTAAAAAGGATTCTGTTCCTTTAAAACCACTTAACGAACTCATTTTTAAAGTTGCGGACTGTTGGTTTTTTTTCCAAAATAGCCAAACAATAGCAATTGGAATTAACAGAAATAACCAAAAAAATTCTGGGTTTAAAAATGTTATTTTATCCATTATTGTGCTGCTTTTTTTAATTCAACAGAGTTTAAAACTCGTTCTGAAATTTCATCCCCGTATTTATCACCTTCTTCGTGGAATAATAAAATTTGTTGTAATCCCCCTTCTTGGCTAAACAATAAAGCTTCATAATACATTTTTACGCTGGACTTAGTTAAGGAATTTATTTGAGAAAAAGTTCCGTATGCTTTTCTACCTTTTATGCCTTCTTTAGTTTCAAATTCTTCTTGCTTTACAATCATATTTTGAGCCCCTTGCGCTTCTAAGGATTGCAAAATACCATCCATAGATTTTGTCAAATCAATTTGCGTTTCTTGTTTAAATTTTAGTGTCGAAATCATTACATAAAATTGATCAAAAACACTTCCATAAGCAAACGACTGCATTTCCTTTATTAATGCCATTCCGTCTTTAGGTAACGTTTTAGTCAAATCTACTCGCTGTAAAACTTTAGGCGTTTCAATTACAATACCGGGATTTCCGTATTCACTTTTTATCCATTCTCCTTCTAACAATTCTTTACTTGGATGACCTAGTACATTATCTTTAACATAATCGAAGCCTTTTGTAATAATGAAAAAAGTTGTCACTGCAAATAATAAGAAAAAAACCGACGCTAATGCTGTGACAATTCTTTTCTTCCTTTGTTTTTTTAACTGAATTTGGATCTGCTTTTGTCTTTGTGCTTCATTTAATAGCATATCTTCCTCAACTTCAACTTCAACAGGTATCGAGTCATCTAATGTTAAAATAACTTTCTGAATTTTATTTCTGTCTTCCGTAATTTCAAAGTCTAACGGTTTAGACTTTGCAAATTTCACAAGATCGGCTTGTTTTAAAACGCGTTCTAGATTTTCTATTATTTCCTGTGAAAGTGTCATTTTCTTTTTGACAGAAGCTGCCTTAAGCCCTTGTATCAATTCAGATGTTGTACTTTCCATTGCTGGAATTTCAATAGCTTCCTCAATATAATTTCTAGCAATGTCAGTTAGTTCACTATAGTAGGCTTTGACTTCTCCTTTTTGCCAAAGTTCTTTTTTCTCCAAAGTATCCAGCAAAGTAGTGGCTTTTTCTATCGGAGTTTTTATTATCTCAGCTTGCAGTTTTTTCTCCTGTCGCTTTTTAATAAACCAATATATAAATGCACCAATCCCTATAATAAGCGCAATAATTAAAAGATATTTACACCAGTCCCCCATAGGATTTTCTGCGGCAGCAATATCCTTAATATCAAACATTTTTTGTTTTAAGGTATCTACTTGTACATTTGCAACCTCAACCAATAATGAATCTGTAACAAACGGTTTACTATTGATAAAAATCTTAATACTTGGAATAACATATCGACCCGAATCAAACTGAGTTAGTCCATATTTTTTAATTAACTCATATTTACTATCTAACTTAACGGTGTCAATAGGATAGGAATGAATCACTTCTAGAGCTCCAATATTTTTCAAATTTGGAAAAATAACCTTAGCTGAAGTATCAACTGTTGTTTTAATTGAAAGTTTAAATTCGGCTCCAATTTTATTTTTAAGCGTATCAATACTTGTAATCACTTGTTTTTGTTGTGCAAAAACAGCGGTGGAAAAAAGTAGAAGTAATAAATATAAATGTTTTTTCATGTTGTATTATTGCAAGCTTCTGATCTGTGATTGAAGACTAACGATTTTTGATTTCAGATTTCTTTTAAATCTTTTAATACTCATATTTTTCTATTTCAAATTTGTTTTAGCCGTTTTAATACTTGAAACGAAAATTGAAATTAACTCATTTGCTTCCGCTTTTGCTATTAACAAATTACTCATATCTGATGTTAAATTTAAATTTTCAATAATTTTTAAACAAAAGTTTCTTTTAATTCTTTCAAACAGTTCTCCATTTTATGGATGAAATCTTTTGTACTCTCAGCACTTTAAGCTTCACCATAATTTAAAGCAGAACAAATTCCTGATGTTATAATTTGTCCTGCTAAATGATTTCCAGCATAATTCTTTTCAAATTTATTTACTAAAATTATTATTGTAGCTGCACAATCGATCAATCTGTTTTCTAATTCTTGTTTGTTCATTCATTGCTTTTTCCTCGCTCTTCATTCTAGTTAAATCTCAAATCATTATTTATTCTAAAACCATCGAAAATCAAAAATCGTTGATCGAAAATCAAAAATCGTTACCTCGATTTAAAATAACTTAATAATTTTGTCACGTAGCTTTCGTCAACTCTTGTGTTTACAACTCCTGATCCTGATTTGCTGAATGTATCCTTGAAATAGTTTAGTTTTTCATAATACAATTTTTCATAGTTCATTCGCACTGATTTCGAACCAGTATTTACTAATTGTATTTCTCCGGTTTCAGCATCAAGCATAGAGACCATTCCTAAGTCTGGCATTTTTTCTTCTCGAATATCGTAAACTCTAATTCCCGTTATATCATGTTTCTTAGCCGCTATTTTCAAAGTATGTTCATAATTCTCTGCCATAAAATCTGAAATTACAAATACAATAGCCTTCTTTTTTTGCGTTCCTGATAAAAATTTTAAGGCTTGTCCAATATCCGTTTTACGACTTTTAGGTTGGAATTCAATTAATTCTCTAATGATTCGCAATACATGAGATCTTCCTTTTTTTGGTGGAATATACAATTCGATTTCATCTGAAAACAAGATCAAACCTATTTTATCATTATTTTGAGTAGCTGAAAATGCCATAGTTGCAGCAATTTCAGTAACAATATCTTTTTTTAATTGGTTTTTCGAGCCAAAACTTTCAGATCCGGAAATATCAACCATCAACATCATAGTCAACTCCCGCTCTTCTTCAAAGACTTTGACATGAGCTTCATTATACCTAGCAGTAACATTCCAGTCTATAGCACGAATATCATCACCGTATTGATATTGACGAACTTCACTAAAGGTCATTCCACGTCCTTTGAAAGAAGTGTGGTACTCGCCAGAAAAGATGTGATCGCTTAATCTTCTCGTTTTGATTTCTATTTTTCGTACTTTTTTTAAAAGCTCTTTTGTATCCATTTTTTTAGTAATTAGTAAGTAGTGAATAGTGAATAGTAAAAAACCGAGGCTAATTACTAATCACTCATTACTATTGACTTTATGGTACTTCTATTTCATTTACGATTTTATTGATAATATCTACTGAAGTTATGTTTTCTGCCTCTGCCTCATACGTTACACCTATTCTATGACGCAGTACATCATGAACCACAGCGCGAACGTCCTCGGGAATTACGTAACCGCGACGTTTAATAAAAGCATAACATTTAGCGGCTGTAGCCAAGTTGATACTCCCACGTGGAGAGGCACCAAAACTGATTAAAGGTTTCAAATCGGCGAGCTTATATTGCTCTGGAAAACGAGTTGCAAAAATAATATCAAGAATATACTTTTCTATTTTTTCATCCATATATACTTCGCGAACTGCTTCTTGAGCACGCAAAATTTGTTCTACAGAAACCACAGGATTAACTCTTTCATAACTGCCTTTTAAGTTCTGACGGATTACCAAACGCTCGTCTTCCATTTTTGGATAGTCAATAACCGTTTTCAACATAAAACGGTCCACTTGCGCTTCTGGAAGTTGGTACGTTCCTTCTTGCTCAATAGGGTTTTGAGTGGCGAGAACTAAAAATGGCCTGTCTAATTTGAAAGTAGTATCGCCAATGGTTACTTGTTTCTCCTGCATTGCCTCCAATAAAGCCGACTGCACTTTAGCAGGTGCACGGTTAATCTCATCCGCAAGCACAAAATTGGCGAATATTGGACCTTTTTTAATTGAAAACTCATTAGATTTAATATTGTAAATCATAGTTCCAACAACGTCTGCTGGAAGTAAATCTGGTGTAAATTGTATTCTACTAAATGAACCTTGAATAGCTTGTGACAAAGTATTAATAGCTAATGTTTTAGCAAGACCTGGAACTCCCTCTAGTAATATGTGACCTTGTCCCAAAAGTCCAATCAACAGACGCTCCACCATATGTTTTTGACCCACAATAACTTTGTTCATTTCCATTGTGAGAAGATCTATAAAAGCACTTTCTCTCTCTATTTTTTCATTGATTGCTCTAATGTCTAAAGTAGCTGTATTTTGTTCCATTTTATGATTTTTAAAACCTTGTATTTAATCCCTTATATTTGAAGGTGCAAATTGAATTTTTTTTTAGACGTAAGATGTTAACAAATGGTTAAAACTTCATCTAACAATTCAATTTTAAGGATGAATTGTGATACAATTTTTATATTTTTAAGAACTTTGAAAATTATACTTGTAATCAGTAAATCTTAGTATTCATTAAAAAATTAAATCTATGAGCAAAACAAATTTATCACCTGTTATTGCAGGTGTAATGAACTGGGGAATTTGGGATAAAAAATTAAGCATCAAAGAAATGGAAAACATGATTAACGTGTGCTTAGAAAATAAAATCAGCACTTTTGATCACGCAGACATTTATGGAGATTATACTACGGAAGCTTCTTTTGGATCAGCCCTGACCTCAAGTAAAATAGCGAGAGAAAAAATACAATTAATATCAAAATGTGGAATTCAATTAGTCACTGGCAATCGAAACAATTCGATTAAGCATTATGAATATTCAAAAGAGTACATTGTTCAGTCAGTTGAAAACTCATTACAAAATTTACAAACAGATTACTTAGATGTTTTTTTACTACATAGACCAAGCCCATTGATGCAAGTAGATGAAATTGCGGAAGCAGTTTTAAAACTGAAGTCAGAAGGAAAAATCATCGATTTTGGACTCTCTAACTTCACTACTTCTCAAACTGAATTAATCCGACAAAAAGTAGCGGTTTCCTATAACCAAATTCAATTTTCGGCAACTCATTTTGAACCAATGGTAGATGGAAGTTTTGATTACATGCAAGTGAATTCTATTCGTCCCATGTCCTGGAATCCATTAGGTTCGGTTTTTAGAGAAGATAATTCTCAAACGCGCCGTTTAAAAAAATTGCTGGTGACTTTGATGGCAAAATATCACCTTGGCTCTGACTCGATTTTACTGTCTTGGATTTTACAACATCCTGCAAAAATTATCCCAATAGCTGGAACTGTGAATGTGGCACGAATCCAATCTTTAGAAAAAGCAATTGAATTAAAATTAGATAAAGAAGATTGGTTTGCTATTTGGACAGCGAGCATGGGCGAAGATGTAGCCTAGTCTTTATTAGGAAGCACAATTTATATAAATATTTATAAATTTATTTATAAAATTCGTGTTGAAATTTTTTGAATTGCGTGCAGGATTGCAGTGGAGCTCTTTTTTAATTTGATCTTGTATTTGAACGAGAATAAATTAAAAAATGCGGGAACGGAAAGCCCGATTCACCGCGGCGAACACGCCCTAATTTAAAAAAACAAAAGTGTTAATTAAAAAAAACAAAAAAAATGAATAAAACAGCATTAGTAACTGGAGCAACCAGCGGAATTGGGAAAGCAACAGCACAAATACTAGCAAAAAATGGTTATCACGTTGTTTTATGTGGTCGTCGAGAAGATCGCTTATTAGAACTAAAAAACGAACTTTCAGTGTTTACTGAAGTTCATACTTTATCGTTTGATGTTCGGGATAAGCAAGCCGCTTTTGAAAGTATAAACTCATTACCAGCAACTTTTTCTAGGATTGATGTGTTAATTAATAATGCTGGAAATGCTCACGGTTTAGATTCTATTCAAAATGGAAATTTAGAGGACTGGGACGCCATGATTGACATTAATGTTAAAGGGCTTCTATATGTTTCTAAAGCTATAATTCCAAAAATGATCGAGAGAAAATCAGGTCATATCATTAATATTGGTTCTATTGCGGGCAAGGAAGTTTACCCTAATGGAAATGTATATTGCGCTTCTAAACACGCTGTAGATGCCTTGAATCAAGCCATGCGAATTGACTTAAATCCTTATGGAATACGCGTAGGAGCAATTCATCCAGGAGCGGTACAAACAGAGTTTAGCGATGTTCGTTTTAAAGGAGACTTAAATCGAGCGGCCAGTGTTTACAATGGTTTTGAGCCCTTACGTGCAGAGGATATTGCTGATATTATTCATTTTGTTGTCTCTAGACCATATCATGTAAATATCGCTGATTTATTAGTTCTCCCTACAGCGCAAGCATCGGCGACTATTATGAACAAATCATAATTAAAGATAACCGTAGATTAACAGATTATAAAGTGCAAAAAAATCTGCAAATCTGTAATAATTTTTTAAAACGAAATTAAAAAAACCAATTTAATGATCAACAAACGTATTCTTATTAAAAATCTTCTTGCTCATAACGACGAGAGCAGTTTTTTTGATAAGAAACGTCAGTTGAATTTACATTCTCAGGAGGGAAAAGCAAAGTTTTTAAAACACATTTGCGCACTTTCTAATTCCAATCCTACTAATAATTCTTATATCATTGTTGGTGTTGAAGATCAAGACAACACCATTGTTGGTGATGATTTTTTTGATGATAGCCGCATTCAGAATTTAGTTAATGCTTATTTAGAAAACCCACCAAAAATTCAATATGAGAACATACCTTTTCCAAATCTACCAAAAGATAAGGTTATTGGTTTAGTGACAATTAATCCCAAAATTAAATCTTCTCATTTCAAAAAAGGAATTTATACAATACCTATTAACAGCGTTTATGCTAGGAGAGGAAGTAATACTATGCCTGTTGAAGGTGTAATTGAAAAGAATAATCAGAATACGGAAACAGTTTTAGGAATCGAAAATAATTCTAGAAATAGTATTGAGTACACACTTGATAGTGTCATTGATTTTATGAATTTCAAACATAAAGATATGTCACCGAAGTACAAGGTTTTTAAAGAGTTGTTTGTGATTTGTTGGGCGGGAATCCCGAAGCGATCTAGAGGTACAACGTATTTATCTCGTGTAGATATTGAACTAATAAACGAGCAAATTAAATTATTTTATTCGGCTCAAGATGTTGTAGAAATTACCTTTGATGAAGATACTTTTATAATCACTGAATATGTTCCCTTGGGTTTAAATGACAAAACAAGCTTTTATCCCTTAGAACGACAAACAATCCGTTTTCAAGATAATGGTTATTACAAAATTGAAAATGAAATGCTCTTTCAACCACCAGAATTCAATAGAAAAATGCTGTTTCATATTTATAATTCCAACAATACTTTATTGAAAAAACTGAGAAGTGGAAACTCACTTTCGGAACGAGAGCAGAAAGATTTAGAGAACTTACCCTCTACTTTTATGATTTGTTACCTAAATGGATTTGAGGAGGCAAAGCAGAAATTAATTGATGCTAAAGAAATTTTAAAGCCTTTTAATTCCGTCTATCTATCGTTTAAAGAAGCATTACGAATATTGAGAAAGATGAAATATAACTTACAATAATTTAGAAACTTTTTCGTAATTTATAAGTTGAGAACCCAAAAAACAACAATAATATTATCTTACCGAAAAGAAAGCCAAAACCAAATGTATTAAGTTTTTGATAGTGGTAAACAAAAATATTTGACAAAATAAACAATAAGTAGATTGTAATAATTGCTGTTATAAAAAATAATATTTTTTTCATTTTTATTTAAATTTGGCGACCGCAATAAAACGATCGCCAGAATTATGTAATTACTTAGTTACAGTTGTCGTTGTTGGAGTGTAAATGCTGAAAGTAATAGCAGCAATTAAACCGTTTACAAATGATTGTCTTGTAAAAACTGTGTAGTCTGTCGCTCCACCAGCCATTGCTTTTGAATCTGAAATTCCTACAGGAGCCAATCCACCAATAACGTAATGATTCCATTCTGTTACACTTGCTGTTCCTTGAGCTCCTTTACCTACAACACTTGTATAAGAGAAACATGATGTCATCATTACTGACAATGCGAAAGCAACTGATAATCTTTTAATTGTTTTTTTCATTCTAATTTAATTTAAAATTTTATATGGTTAGGCACTCTAAATGAGTCGTTTTTTGAAAACCTCCTTTTTTATTGTTAATTGTCACTAAAAACAATTTCAAATACTGGTGGCTATTAACTCATCCCAATATTGCAATTAATGCAACTATATTCTGAGTATATCAATTGTTTTCTTAAAATCAAACTATTTTCACAAAGCAATTGTGATTCGCGTAAGATGAAGTTTTAATAATATTTTTACTTAATTTTTTATCCAAAAAACAGATAATTAACAAAGCTACAAATCACACGAACAAATAATAACGTAAGGGCTATAATTGCATTCATAAGTTTAAATGTTTAATTTTTCGTAAACTTAATACTATTTTTTATTAAAAACAATCACGGAAATTAGTGATATTTATCAAAACAAATTTTAAAATTTAATGCGTTTTTATTAAAAAAATTTAGCAACTTTAATTCTATTTACCAATATCTAAGAAACAAATTTTTAAAGGTACATAGATGGACAGTTTTGCTTAATTTTGCGTTTGTAAAATTTAAAAAGTCTTTACTTAAATTGCACTCAATTATAGAACATTAATTACATGAGAACACTTGTTATAGGCGATATTCACGGTGGTTTGCGAGCCTTACACCAAATAATGGAGAGAGCTAAAGTTACTACAACAGATACATTAATTTTTCTTGGTGATTATGTTGATGGTTGGAGTCAATCTCCTCAAGTTATTGACTTTATTATCGATTTAAAGTCTAAACAAAATTGTATTTGTATGCGCGGAAATCATGATGATTTATTACTAGAGTGGCTTGACGAAAGCAAAGATAATTTATTATGGTACAAACATGGCGGCGAAGCAACTGTAACCGCTTACGAATCTGTTAGTAAGGAAACTAAAAAAAAACATATTGATTTTTTACGATCACTGCAAAATTTTCATCTTGATGATCAAGAGCGTTTGTTTGTACATGCTGGATTTACTAATATGAATGGTGTAGATTTCGAGTATTTTCCAGGACTTTTTTATTGGGATAGAACATTATGGGAAACTGCTCTATCATTTGACACGCGAATTACACCAGATCATCCCTTTTATCCAAAACGTTTTACGCTTTATAATGAAATTTACATTGGTCATACTCCGGTAACGAGAATAGGAGAAACAACTCCTGTTCAAAAAGCAAACATCTGGAATGTCGATACTGGCGCAGCTTTTAAAGGACCTTTGACAATTATGGATGTAGACACTAAGGAATTTTGGCAGAGCGAACCGCTGAATCAGTTATATTTTGATGAGAAAGGAAGAAATTAAATTTTATTGGACTAATTTTGTTCAATATTTAAAATTAAACGGTATGAAAAAGACGATTACATTAGCATTATTGTTAACAATTGGATTACTAAACGCACAAGCATTTAAGGGCGACGGCGACATAAAATTTGATCTAGGAGCTACTATTCAAGAGGGCGGATCTGGAATAAGAGTTTCTTCTGATTTTGGTTTGGGAGAAAACATGTCTTTTGGATTTATAACTTCGTATTTATTATCTGTTTCAAAAGATGATCTTGGTAAAACACCAGATTTTGGTGATAGAATAGATGTAAAAGGACGTTTTAATGCTAATTTAGGAAATGTTTTTCAATTAGATCCAAAAATGGATATTTATCCAGGATTAGATTTAGGATTGAGAAATTTTGGAGCGCATTTAGGATTCCGCTATTTCTTTACTGAAGGTTTTGGTATTTTTACTGAAGCTGGAATTCCAATAGCAAGTTATAAAACTAGTCCAGTAGGTTTTGACAAATTGAACAACCAGTTCGTCTTTAATATTGGTGCTTCTTTTAATTTGTAGTTTTCTAAGAATTAAATTAATATAAAAAAACGGCAATTTGATCAATCCAAATTGCCGTTTTTAGTTACTTTAAGTTTGACTACAAATCAAACTTTATTCCTTGTGCCAATGGTAATTGGGTTCCGTAATTAATTGTATTTGTTTGTCTTCTCATGTACGCTTTCCAAGCATCAGACCCAGATTCACGACCACCACCAGTTTCTTTTTCACCACCAAAAGCACCACCAATTTCTGCTCCGGAAGTTCCAATATTTACATTGGCAATTCCACAATCAGAACCCGATTGAGAAAGGAACAATTCCATTTCTCTCATACTAGTGGTAAATATAGAAGAAGAAAGTCCTTGAGGAACTCCGTTTTGCATCGCAATTGCTTCTTCGATCGTGCTATATTTCATTACATATAAAATAGGTGCAAAAGTTTCAGTTTGAACAATATCAAAATGATTGGCCGCTTCAATGATACATGGTTTCACGTAGCATCCACTTTCGTAACCTTCACCTTCTACTAATCCACCTTCAACAATAATTTTTCCACCTTCTTTTTTAGCTAATTCAATAGCTTCTAAATAATCTTTCACAGCACCTTTATCAATTAGTGGTCCAACGTGATTATTTTCGTCTAATGGATTTCCTATTTGCAACTGACCGTAAGCATTTTTTAAAACACTAATCGTTTTGTCATACACACTTTCATGAATAATTAAGCGTCTAGTTGAGGTACAACGTTGTCCCGCAGTTCCTACTGCTCCAAAAACAGCTCCAACTAATACCATACTAATATCAGCATGTTCTGAAACTATAATTGCATTGTTTCCTCCTAGTTCAAGAATGGTATTTCCAAAACGTTCCGCGACAGTTTTTGATACGTGACGACCAATTCTAGTTGATCCTGTAAATGAAACTAAAGAAATTCTTTTATCATTATTGATTAAATCTCCTGACTCATTTCCGGTTACTAAACAACTAACTCCTTCTGGTACGTTATTTCTTTTAAGAACTGTTTTGATTATATTCTGGCAAGCAACGCCACATAAAGGTACTTTAGAACTTGGTTTCCAAATAGCAACATCGCCACAAACCCATGCAATCATGGCGTTCCAACTCCAAACGGCTACTGGAAAGTTAAAAGCCGATATAATTCCAACGGTTCCTATTGGATGGTATTGTTCATACATTCTGTGTAAAGGTCTTTCAGAATGCATTGTTAATCCATAAAGTTGGCGAGATAATCCCACTGCAAAATCACAGATGTCAATCATTTCTTGCACTTCTCCATATCCTTCTTGAAGACTTTTTCCCATTTCATAAGAGACAAGTTTTCCAAGAGGTTCTTTGAATTTTCTTAATTCGTCCCCCATTTGACGAACGATATCACCTCTTTTAGGAGCTGGAATCATACGCCATTCTAGAAAAGCTTCTGATGCTTTTTGCATCGCTTTTTCATAATCTTCTTTTGAAGAAGTTTTTACTTTTGCAATCAAAGCGCCATCGGCTGGTGAATAACTTTCGATGATTTTTCCGTTGGCAAAATTAGACTCACCAGTCGATGTTCCTTCATTTATGGCTTCAATCCCTAATTGTTTGAGGGCTTCTTTGATTCCGAATTGATCTGCTATTGTTATCATTGTAACTTTTTTATTAAAAATTGTTATATTTTTATACAAACATAACTCTTTAACAGGAATAAATAAATAGTATCGCTTGTTATTTAGCTCAAAATTTTGGAAAAAATTCCTATAAATTATTGAGTCTTTAAGAAGATTTTATCCAAAATTCATGTTTTTTATTGCTAATTTCTTCTTTCCAATAAAAATGAATGTGTTCAAAAATCCTTTTAATAAACAATCAAATTGAAAGTTTATTTTCTATATAAATTTTGGATCAACTTCCATTACAGTTCCACATTTATCGCAAGTCCTTAAATCCTGTGATGTGTAAAAATGCTTAAAATGAGGGAGAAAATCATTTTCAATATTATGTAGTTCAAAATACACATCATATAATTTGTGATTACAGTTATCACAAAACCATAACAATCCATCTGTATAACCGAGTCCTGCACGTTTGCGCTCGATCACTAATCCTATTGAACCTGGTGAGCGCACTGGTGAATGAGGTGTCTTTGCAGGATGAAGATACATATCTCCTGCGTATAATTCCATTTCTTTACGTTCACCCTCATCCTGAACAATCACTTTTATAGAACCTTCAAGCTGATAAAAAAGCTCTTCGGTTTCGTTATAATGATAATCTTTACGTGCATTTGGACCTGCAACCACCATTACTATATAATCTCCAGATTCTGTATAAAGATTTTTATTACCAACTGGTGGTTTGAGTAGATGCCGATTTTCATCGATCCATTTATTAAGATTGAAGGGTTTTGCTATTGCCATTGTGTTTGTTTTAAAGGTAAATTATGATTTCTATTATTTTTCTTTAATGAGATAAATGTATACAGGAAAATGATCACTAAATCCTATTTCAGTAGTGGAATGCCTTAACGGATATCCTTTATATTGCCCGCTAGTTTGTATTAAAAATGACTTATTGTAAATGCCCGCTTTCCAGAATCTAAAGCTAGAATAATCTTGTTTTATTAGGGTTTCTGAAACTAATATTTGATCAAAAATATCCCAAGCATCTCTGTATGCAATTGTTCCCATTCCGCTTTTAGCCATTTCTTCAAAGGGGTTGTAAATATCAAATTGTTTTACCTCGCTTTTTTTTGCTTTGGCGCCAAGCCCCATTTTTATGCTTTTATTATATGCACCGTCATTCATATCCCCCATAGTAATCACTTTTGCATTTGGATTTATGCGCTGTAACGAATCTATGATTTTCCGATTTAATGCTCCAGCTGCTTCCCTAAAAGGACTTGATTTTTTTTCACCGCCAGATCGAGATGGCCAGTGATTAACAATAATATTAATTTCCTCGCCTTCCAGAAAACCTGTTACCAGTAATTGATCTCTGGTGTAAACCCTGTAATTTTTAGTATTAATTTGAATTTCATCATCTGTTTTCTCCTCTGACGTATTCAAAATCATTTCGCTTTTTTCAGTTCCTTTTTTGTAAATATACAGTGGAATATTGCTGTAGCTTGTAGGTTGGAATTTAGCTTTTTGATACAATAAAGCCACATCAATTCCTCTTTTATCTGGCGAATCAAAATGAACAATTCCGTAATTTTTCTCTATTATTTTGGGTTGTTTTATTAAATCTTCAAGAACGCCTCTATTTTCAATTTCGCAGCCTCCTATAAATGTTGGAGCATCATTGTTTTCTCCAGAACCAATTTCGGCTAAAACTCGAGACAAATTTTGAAGTTTTTTTTGGTATTTTTCAGTATTCCAGCGTTGTAATCCTTTCGGGGTCCATTCTTCATCGAAAGTTTCAGGATCATTTATAGTATCAAATAAGTTTTCGAAATTATAGAAAGCAACGGTATGAATAATATATTTCTTTGACTGAGCCGATACAAAAGTGACCGCAAAAAACAAACTAAGTATAAAAAGCCGATTTATAATTCTCATAAATAAGAGTGCTAAAAGGATTAACTTATTGTAAATTCGAATTCGCTTTTGTAAAAATAGTGATTTGGAGTTGGAACTTAAAATTATTTTGTAATTCCCTATCTTTGTTTTTGACCTAAAGTCTATTTCATTACACAAGCATTCCAAAAATTTAATATTGTATGTCCTTTAAAAACGATTTGAATAAAATTCCTAAAAGCTTTTTTCATATAATTCTAATAACAATCATAATTTTTAATTCACTAAAAATTCAAGCTCAACATCCGATGATCACACCACCGTATTTACAAAAAGGAGACACCGTAGCAATAGTAGCCACAGCTCGAAAAAATCTTGATGATAACTTGAAGCCTGCTATTGATTTATTAAAAAGTTGGGGCCTTAATGTTATTATTGGCAGTACAATTGGTTTAGATAATAATCAACTAGCGGGTACTGATGAACAACGTGCAACCGACTTCCAGCAACAAATGGATAATCCAAATGTAAAGATGATTTGGTGTGTAAAAGGTGGTTATGGCACAGTAAGGATAATTGATTTATTAGATTTTACAAAATTTGAACAAAAGCCTAAATGGCTAGTAGGCTTTAGCGACGTCACAGCGTTACACAATCATTTGAATACGATGGGCTATAAATCAATACATGGAATTATGCCTGTAACAGTTGCAAGAGCAACTCCTGCAGCAGTTGAAACAATGAGAATTGCATTATTTGGTGAAAAATTAAAATATGAAGTGGCACCTTTTAAAATGAATAGAACAGGAAAAGCAAAAGGAGAATTAGTAGGTGGAAATTTATCTATTTTGTATAGCTTATTTGGATCGCCGTCAGCAATTGACTGTTCAGATAAAATATTATTCCTTGAGGATTTAGATGAATATTTATATCACATTGACCGTATGATGATGAATTTGAAACGAAATGGTTGTCTAGAAAGTATTAAAGGAATTATAGTAGGTTCTATGACCAAGATGAAAGACAATGATATTCCATGGGGAAAAGATGCCGTTGAAATTATTGATGACGTGACTAAAAAATATAATATTCCGGTGCTCTATAATTTTCCAGCTGGTCATATAAGAGATAATCGCGCTTTAATTTTAGGGAATATAGTTACGCTTGATGTAAATGAGCAGTCAAGCACTGTAATTTTTAATTAATAATCAAAAAAAAAAATTACATCATAGTTTAAACTACACATTAAACCTAAGCAGTGAATAGTAATAATTAAGCACTAAAAAAATGGCTGAACATAACGAACTTGGAAAATTAGGGGAAGAAATGGCAGTAGAATTTCTGAAGAAAGAAGGTTATATTATACTAGAAACTAACTGGACTTTTCAAAAAGCCGAGATCGATATTATAGCTAAAAAGGAAAATACCTTAGCAATAGTGGAAGTTAAAACGCGATCTTCCTTAGATTTTGGTCTACCTCAAGATTTTGTAAAAACTAAAAAAATTCAGCTTCTAGTTAAAGCCGTGGATGCATTTGTCAATGAACGTGATTTAGATTTTGAAGTTCGTTTTGATATCATTGCAATTCATAAAGAAGGAAAATCATTTAATATTGAGCATCTTGTAGATGCATTTTATCATTTTTAAAATTTTAAATTAATGTTATATTTGTAACAAATTGTTTTTTTATTTACATTTGGCCTTAATTTACAAATAAACATTTGTAGAATCAGCATTAACTAATAATTAAAATTATGAAGACTGTTTCTTCCCTTGTAGAAAACTACATCAAAACAAAACCTTTTCTTTTAAACGGTTTATCTCTTGGCATTATCAATTTGACGTCACTATCGAGAAATATAATGACCGAATTAGAATCTGAATTTAGCAAGGAAGTGAAACAAGGTGCAGTAGTTATGGCTTTGAAAAGACTTACAGAAGAACTTGATTTTAGATTGAATCACAAAATAAATAAAGTTATAAAGAATATTGGCGAAATTACAGTTCGGTCCTCATTGACGGATTATACATTTGCTGCTTCTGAGACAGTTTTAAATAAGCAAGCGGATTTAATTTCAGATATTAATGCTCTTCCAGATATTTTTTACACCTCATCACGGGGTGTAAACGAAACCAATATTGTCGTTAGTAACAGTGTCAATCATCTTGTTGATAAACATTTTGTTAATGAAAAGTTGATTCAAAAACTTGACAACCTCGCTTCAATAACCGTAAAATTACCAAAAGAGAACATCGTTGTGCCAGGAATTTACTACTTTATTTTTCAACGTTTAGCGTGGGAAGGTATAATTATCAATGAAGTAATTTCAACTTCAAATGAGTTTACTATTTTAGTTAGTGAAGCGCAAGTTGATGTAGCGTTTAAAGTTATTAAGGACCTGAAGAATTAATGACATTTAATTTTAAATCTTCCAGCCTTTGAAAGGCTGGAAGATTTAGAAAAATTACTATTTAAAAAAACTATTATGAATCCAATTCCTTTAGAAAACGGCAGATATTATCACATTTATAATAGAGGTAATAATGGTATTGATTTGTTTTTTGAAACCGAAAATTATAATCATTTTTTAAGATTGTACACAAAATACATTGCTCCAATAGCAGAAACTTATGCTTGGTGTTTAATGAGGAATCATTTCCATATTTTAGTTTATATAAAAGAATTCGACGAAATTGATGTTTCAACATTAGAATATTCCTCTACTGATAAACCGAAATTCATAAGCGCTTCAAAACAGTTTTCGAACTTATTTAATGCTTATACCTTAGCAATGAATAAACGATATAAAAGAACTGGTAGTTTATTTGAAAAAAATTTTAGGAGAAAACTAGTAATTTCTGAAGCATATTTCCAAAAACTTATCTTTTATATTCATAATAATCCTGTACATCATAAGTTTACAGACAGTATTACTGAATATCCTTGGACTTCTTACGGTAGTGTTATATCAAAAAAAACAACCAAATTGCAGAGAGATAAAGTCTTAGAAACTTTTCATGATCTAGAAAACTTTAAATATTATCATAGTCTTGATCAGGATTTAGGTGAAATCGAAGATTTGATTATAGAATAAATAAATTCAAAGCTTCCAGCTTTTGAAGGGCTGGAAGCTTTGAAACCGGTAGAAGGCTGGAGGCTTTAAACACTAAATTATTATTTACCTCCCAACATTTCCATATATTCTAAAGCAGTCCTTGTATTCCTAACATTTTCAAAAGTCAATAAAAGTTTCAAGCCTGCAGGAGTTTCTTTTTCTTTTATTTTACAAATTGCACTGTTTTTTTGGACAAATTGCAGCATATTAGTAAAACGCTTGGATTGATAATAATCAGATTGTTGATCAGATACAAAATACCCAATCATTTTACCTTTTTTCATCACTAATTTCTCAATTCCTAAGCGGGTTGCTATCCACTTGATCCGGATGCTATTCATTAATGCTTTGGCTCTTGGTGGCATTGGACCAAATCGGTCAATTAATTTATTTTGAAAAACAATTAGTTCTTCCTCATTTTTTACAGCACCTAATTCGTTATACAAACTCAGTCGTTCCGAAACATTATTAATGTATTCGTCAGAAAACAACAACTCAAAATCGGTGTCAATTTGCAAGTCTTTGACATATTCTTTCGTTTCAATATCGTTTTCTTCTGGATATAAATCTTTGAATTCATTTTCTTTCAATTCATTAATCGCTTCGTTTAAGATTTTTTGATATGTATCAAAACCTATTTCATTGATGAAACCACTTTGTTCACCGCCTAATAAATCTCCCGCACCACGAATTTCAAGATCTTTCATCGCAATGTTAAAACCACTTCCTAATTCGCTAAATTGTTCTAATGCTTGTATTCTTTTTCTAGCATCATCAGTCATAGCAGAATATGGAGGACAAATAAAATAACAAAACGCTTTCTTGTTACTACGTCCTACTCGACCCCGCATTTGATGCAAATCAGACAATCCAAAATTATTAGCATTATTGATGAAAATAGTATTCGCATTAGGAACATCTAATCCACTTTCGATTATTGTGGTGGCGACCAAAACATCAAATTCTCCGTTCATAAAAGCCAGCATTAACTCTTCTAGTTTTCTTCCTTCCATCTGTCCGTGACCAATGCCCACGCGGGCATTTGGCACCAATCGCTGAATCATTCCGGCTACTTCTTTAATGTTCTCAATTCTATTATTAATGAAGAAAACTTGTCCGTTGCGCTGAATTTCATACGAAATCGCATCCCTAATAAGCTCTTCACTAAATCCGACAACATTAGTTTCAATAGGATATCTATTAGGCGGAGGTGTTGTAATTACTGATAAATCACGCGCTGCCATCAATGAAAACTGTAATGTTCTAGGTATTGGTGTCGCAGTCAATGTTAACGTATCAACATTAGCAGCAATCGTTTTAAGTTTATCTTTTACGTTGACACCAAATTTTTGTTCCTCATCTACAATCAGCAATCCTAAATCTTTGAAAACTACATTTTTATTTACTAATTGATGTGTTCCAATAACAATATCAAGTTTTCCATCAGCCAAATCTTTCAGCGTTTCCGCTTTTTGTTTTGCCGTTCTAAAACGGTTCAAGTAACCTATTGTAACTGGCATATCTTTTAACCTTTCGGTGAAAGTTCTATAATGCTGATAGGCTAAAATAGTTGTTGGTACTAAAATCGCCACTTGCTTGCTATTATCAACAGCTTTAAAAGCGGCACGAATGGCTACTTCGGTTTTACCAAAACCTACATCACCACAAACCAAACGATCCATTGGTCGATCGCTCTCCATATCGGCTTTTACTTCTTGCGTTGATTTAGTCTGGTCTGGCGTATCTTCATAAATAAATGAACTTTCTAATTCATTTTGCAGATAACTGTCGGGCGCAAACTGGAATCCTTTATCTAATCTTCTTTTGGCATACAACTGAATTAAGTTAAACGCCACATGCTTCACTCTAGCCTTCGTTTTTTGCTTTAAAATCTTCCAAGCATTAGAACCTAACTTGTAAATTTTAGGAGGCGCACCATCTTTTCCATTATATTTAGAAATTTTATGCAGCGAGTGAATACTCACATACACAATGTCATTATCTGCATACGCTAGCTTGATAGCTTCTTGTGTTTTTCCTTCGACTTGTATTTTTTGTAATCCACCAAAACGTCCTATTCCGTGGTCAATATGTGTTACATAATCACCCACAGATAAAGTAGTAAGTTCTTTTAAAGTGATATTTTGTTTTTTAGAATAGCCACTTTTAATATTAAATTTGTGGTAGCGTTCAAAAATTTGGTGATCGGTATAACACGTAATTTGAATTTCCTCATCAATAAACCCTTGATACAACGGCAAAACCACGGTGTGATATTGCTTGCGAATATTCTCAGAATTAGCTTCATCCAAAGTTTCAAAAATATCGTGAAAACGCTTTGCCTGAGCATCATTCGAACAAAATAAATAATTCTTATAACCATTAAAATGATTTTCACTTAAATTATTGAGCAATAAATCAAATTGTTTGTTGAAAGAAGGTTGTGGTTGAATGTGGTATTCAAATTTTTTACTGGTTCTAAAAATAGGTTTCGAACTCACCTCTACAATAGAAAAATCCAAAGCTCTTTTTATAAATGAAGCTTGGTTTAGAAATAATTGTTCTGGTGTAGAACGTTTTATTTCTTGTGATAGTTTAGCAAACGCTTCTTCGGCCTTGACAAATTGCTTGTCTAATTGTGCTAAAAAATCTTCCGTATTTTGAATGAAAATTACGGTTTGCTCTGAAATATAGTCCAAGAAACTCTCTCTATTTTCCTGAAAGACTTTATTTTCAACGTTAGGAATTATGGTAATCTTTTTTTGTGTGGCAATAGATAATTGTGTGGCAACATCAAAACTACGTATACTTTCTACTTCATCACCAAAAAATTCTATGCGATAAGGATTATCATTCGAAAATGAAAAAACATCTACAATTCCCCCACGTACAGAGAATTCACCGGGTTCAGTAATAAAATCAACCCTTTTAAATTCGTATTCGAATAAAACCTCATTTAAAAAATCTATGGAAATTTTATCCGTAACAGCAACTTTTAGTGTGTTTTTATCTAATTCTCTTCTCGTGACCACTTTTTCAAAAAGTGCTTCGGGATAAGTCACAATTATTGCCGGATTTTTTCTAGAATTAATTCTATTCAAAACCTCAGCGCGAAGTAAAACATTAGCGTTATCAGTTTCTTCAATTTGATACGGACGACGAAATGAACCAGGATAAAAAAGCACATCTTGCTCTCCAATCATTTGCTCTAAATCATTTAAATAGTAAGCCGCCTCTTCTTTATTATTTAAAACAATTAGAAAAGGGAGCTCTGATTTTTTAAAAATTGACCGAATAACAAATGAAAATGCTGAACCTATAAGTCCCGAAAGATGCATTTTAACTTGATTGTTTTCTAGTAAACGAGCAACAATTTGCTGCGTTTTAGGAGAATTATCATAGGTGCTGTATAAAACTTTTTTACTCAACGCGTGGTGTGTTTTCGTCAATAATTACATTAGGAATAGCTCTTGAAGTATCTCTCATCTTTCGAAGTTCGGATTCGCCTAATTCAGTCGGAATTTTACCTTTTTCAACAATTTTATCCATCTGCCGTTGCAAGGAAACTAATTCTAAATTAATTTCAGCGATTAATTTACCTACTTTTTTATCAGGAATATTATCTAGATGAATGTATAAATCAAGCATTTGAACTTTAGTAACAACAGCTGAAATTCGGCTTTTTACTGGCGGATTACTAAAGTTATAAGGGATATTGTTGTTTAATGCCATCGCTTTTTTAGTGATAGCTGTTGACTTTTGCTGAAAAGCTCCAATTGTTTTTTTAGGCTTTTGTGCCAATTCAGCTAAGAATATACGCCATTCACTCCAAGATGACACGCTCTTTTCGGCAGCATCCGTAACTGGTGTGTCATAAAATATCCAAGCTTTTTCGATTTTTTTAAATACAACTTCTCGCTTCTTTGTTTCTTTTAAGTTTTCTGCATTACGTTTTTCATCTTCATTTTGACACGAATTCAAAACTAAAAATAGTGAAAAGAAGAACAGTATTTTGTTGTTCATTACGTATAAAATTTTAATGCAAAGTTACGAAGTAATTTTACAAATATATACTTCAATGTAGCGTTAACAATTTTATACCTTCAGTAAATTATTTCGTCATCAAAACTTATTAAAGACTGACGTTCTATCCTTCTATTAGATCCAAAAAATGTAGTAACTTCAAAATTATATTATTTACGAAAACGTTATCTTTGCAACTCAAAAATCAAAAAATGAGTACAAAAATATTGATTATAGGCGCTTGCGGACAAATTGGCACTGAACTAACTCACAAACTGCGTGAAATTTATGGTACTGATAACGTTATCGCATCAGATATTAGAAAATTGAATAATGATGTTGTTAATTCTGGACCTTTTGAAGTGATAAATGCATTGGATTTTAACCAAATTGAACATCTTGTAGAGGTTCATAAAATTGACGAGATTTATCTAATGGCTGCCTTATTATCAGCTACAGCAGAGAAAAACCCAGCATTTGCGTGGGATTTAAATATGAATTCACTGTTTCATGTTTTGAATTTGGCCAAAGCCAAGAAAATAAAAAAAATATTTTGGCCTTCCAGTATCGCCGTTTTTGGACCAACCACGCCTAAGGAAAATACACCACAATATACTATTATGGAACCTTCAACTGTATATGGAATCAGCAAGCAAGCAGGTGAAAGATGGTGTGAATATTACTACAATATTTTTGGTGTCGATGTGCGAAGCATTCGTTACCCTGGTTTAATTAGCTGGTCATCTCCTCCTGGTGGTGGAACTACTGATTATGCAGTGGATATTTTTCATAAAGCACTTGCTGATAAAACATACGAATGTTTTTTGTCAGCAGAAACTAAAATGCCAATGATGTACATGGACGATGCAATTGCTGCAACCATTCAAATTATGCAAGCACCAGCGGAAGAAATAAAAATTCGTTCTTCTTACAATTTAGCGGCAATGAGCTTTACGCCAACTGAAATTGCGGCCGAAATTCAGAAACATATTCCAGAATTTACAGTTACTTACAAACCTGACTTCCGTCAAAAAATTGCTGATAGCTGGCCTGCGAGTATCGATGATGCTGAGGCTAGAAAAGATTGGAACTGGGAACATAAATATGATCTGGAAAGTATGACGGTGGATATGCTGAAGCATTTGAAATAACATATTGAATATCTTAAAAAAGGAGGCAAAACAAATGTTTTGCCTCCTTTTTTAAATCCTTACTTTGCAATTTCAAAAAAATTACAGATTTCTGTTCGTTAGCTTTTAATTGATATTTTTTGTATTTACAACCATTTGTTGTGCTCTGTAACTATTATTCATTAAAAGAAATATCATTGAAAAAATTTTGAGTGTGTTTTGTCATAATTTTTATTCTATTAATCTTTTCCAATTACCCTGATACGGATCACAGTAAGGTTACCGTATTTTTCCACGTCTTCTTTTGTCCATAGAAATTCTTTATCTTTTGCTCTTTTATCAAAATCCCATTCTACAGGTTCTTTTACATATACATATAGGCCTAAGTGATTTTTCCCTATTGCTCTTCCGCTTTTAAATTCCTCCAAATCTATGAATCTAAAAGAGAAATAGGACGGAAAATCTACAGTTCCAAACGCAGTCTTTATCTCGGGTTTGATTTCGTTTAATAAATATTTTAGTGGTTTATTTAAAAACTGTTGCTCATTTATTTTTAATTTATGAGCATCGTTAGCCGTTTGTACCATTTGTTGTGCTTTACAGCTATAGTTCATCAAAAGAAATAATATTACGAAAATTTTGAGTGTGTTTTTCATGATTTTTATTCTATTAATCTTTTCCAATTACCCTGATACGGATCACAGTAAAGTTACCGTATTTTTCCACGTCTTCTTTTGTCCATAGAAATTCTTTGCCCTTTGGTCTTTTATCAAAATCCCATTCTATAGGTTCTTTTACATATACATATAATCCCAAGGAATTATTTTCAACAGGTCTACGTCTTATTTCCTCCGAATCTATGAATCTAAAAGAGAAATAGGACGGAAAATCTAAAGTTCCAAATGCAGTCTTTATCTCGGGTTTGATTTCGTTCAATAAATATTTTAGTGGTTTATTTAAAAACTGTTGCTCATTTATTTTTAATTTATGAGCATCGTTAGGCGTTTGTACCATTTGTTGTGCTTTACAGCTGCTGTGTACTAATAAAAATAGTATTGCTAAAGTTTTAATTATATTTTTCATTTTTTTTTAGATTTATTATTAGTTACAAGGTGTTCTTGTCGTGTAGGTTTTAGAGCCATCTGAATTTGTGGTTTCTAGAGTTTTAATGGGTTTAAATTCTCCATTGCTATCTTGTTTAAGCAATGTTATACCTGCATTGTATTTATCTAAAATAAAAGCGATTGCCGCAGTCTTACCCTCGATACTAGACCCCATTGGAGTCACGAGAACCTGCAGTTGATTAAATATAAAATCAGGAAATTCAGGGTTATATCCCGGTGAATGATCTGCGGGGTAAGCAGCCACAAAGGCTTGTGCGGCTGCCAAGTCCGTAACTACAGCAGCATAAACCTCCCCATCAGTTGCTATAAAGCTAGTGGTAAAATTGCTATTGTTCGCGTTTAATGCTATACTAGCATATATATCTCCACCTGAAATTTGCGTATTATTAGGATGATTATGTAAAGCGCCAAACGCTCCTGGCCATGTGGTGTTTACGGCCACGCTATTTTGTCCCCCACTGCGCATAGGGGCTTGAGTAATATTTCCGTTTACATCCTTACCAAGTGTAATACTATGCTCAATATTTGCACTGGCACTATTAATGCTGGCTTTAGCAGATAAGTAGGTTGTACTCTGAGTAGCAATAGAAATTTCTTTGGCAGTTATACAAGGGTCAATTAAGTTAGGAACACAGCTTCCATTTTGATCTTGAATATATCCTTCCGGACAATTTCCTCCCTCACCGCCCCCACCACCTCCATCAGGAGCTTCTTGCTCGGGTGTGCCGTTACTACCTCCTGAAGAACACTCCCACCAAGTATAAATTAATGTTCTTTCGCCTGTGTCATTATTAGTTAAAAAATAACCCCATAATTCGCAACCTGCGATTTTTGATGTTTTTAAGGCTTGCTTGCTAACTTTTTTTTCTTTATTTACTGTTAACTTGTTATTATTATCGTAGAAATGATAAGTTTCTTTATTAAAGGTTTCTTTTTTTAAGGAAAAATATACTTTTAAATTATAATTAAATGATTGATTTGATTTATTTTCTGTAACTGCAATAAAAGGGAATATATATTTCTCTGTTTTACCGTTTTTGACGACTTTTATTGAAAGCGAACCTTTTGAAAATAAAGGAACATATAATGTGTCATTATTAAAGTTACCATTATCCCATTTTAATTCTCCTACAAAATATAAATTTTGTTTTATTTTTATAGGATTATTGTTAAAAAAATCCCTTGCATCCTCTATATTGAAATTGTTGACACTGTTTTCAATATTTAAGACTTCCTCTTCTTGACAATTACTTAGCGAAAATACTAACAAAAATAATATTGAAATTTTTAAAATAGAACTTCGAAATTTTAGGAATTCAAAATTAGGGAAATTTCTTAAAAATGGGGGGGGATAATTTTTTTATCATTATTGGTTTGATTACTGGTTAATAATTATTGTGTAATTTTTTAACTAAAGTACTACAATTTATTTAAAGCAAGTTTTATTTTAGTCTTAAAAATAGAGACAATACACCACAACCTGACTTCCGTCAAAAAATAGCTGACAGCTGGCCCGCTAGTATCAATGATGCTGAGGCTAGAAAAGATTGGAACTGGAAACATAAATTTGATTTAGAAACAATGATCGCGGATATGCTGGAGCATTTAAGATAATTATCGTTTATAGATAAAAAGGTCGCAAAAACATTTTTGCGACCTTTTTTAATTTACACTTGAACTCCAGCCTTACTTAATATTTTTTTAAGTTTACTAAAATCAACATCTGTTTTGACCTCGATTAAGTCCCGAGTCTTTCCATTGCTTAATTCTAAAAAGTATTTTTTACGTCCTAAAAAAATTCTCTGCCCGATTCCCTTTATTTTGTCATTTTGTATTTTTTCTGAGGTTGTTTTTTTGTAAAAGAACTTATAAAGAACAATGATAGAAATGGCTCCTAGAAATATCCAAATTAACTTTGCAAATCCAAAATTCACAGTACTTAAATCATATAAATTTAAAATGGAGTTCCCTAAGTTTAAAAACATTAAAAACTTAATCAGAAAAACATAGCTCTTGAGCCCATCTTTAATTTCTACAGTTTTTTCTGATTCATTATAAGTGATATTCATAATTATTTCATTGAAATTTGCACAGCAATTTATTATTTATAAACATTATTCTCCTGTTTTACATCAGCCATTAAACCGCTTGGGTCAATAGTGATTTTCTTAATAGCACTTTTAGGTTTTGCAATTGAAAATTCTTTGGTAGGAAATGCCCAAGCCCAGTCAGACAAAACTGTTCTTTTTATAGCTGGATTAGGATTTTCTTTTTCAAAACTCATCATTCGCAACGGAATATAAAAACTTTCCATTGTTCCATCAGTATATTCCACTAATAAATCTATTGGCATTGGCATTCTACCTATTCTTTCTAAAGTTACTGTTGTTTGATTTGCATTCTCTTTAACTTCTTTAATACCATAATCGATAGTGTTAGTGGTTTGCGTCCAATCTGTTAAATACCAATCTAAATTAGCGCCAGAAACTCTTTCGGCAGATCTTTTAATATCATTTGGTGTAGGATGCTTGAACTGAAAGTCTTTGTAATATTTTTTCAAGGTCTTTAATAAATTTTCTTTTCCTATTAAGTAAATTAATTGTGTTAGAAAAAGTTCGCCTTTGCTATAGGATGTAATACTGTACACTCTATTTTCATCAAATCGATCCGCGTGCGTGGCTTGAGGCAATTCTTTTCCTGAATTTACCATCGCAAAATAACCTTTATAAGCTCCAGTAAATGGATTTTCCAGTTTTTTATCTGCTATTTCATTTGAGCCATAATCATCAAGAAAAGAGGTGAACCCTTCATCCATCCAGCCGTGTTTTGATTCATTTGAAGCTAATACATGCTGGAACCAGGAATGCGCCATTTCGTGAGCAGTTACTCCCACTAATCCATCAAAACTTCCTTGACCTAAGATTAAAGTACACATCGCATATTCCATTCCGCCATCGCCACCTTGAATTACGGAATATTGCTTATACGGATAATCACCAACTGTTTTGTTATAAATTTTCATTAACTCTACCGTTTTCGGTTGTAAGTTTTTCCAGTTTTGAATAAACTTTGGATTGTTTTTATACAAGAAATGCAAGTCAACGTCATTAGGTCCTTTTACAACATCATGGATGTACTCTTTGTCAGCTGCCCAAGTAAAATCATGTACCATGGGCGCGTTAAAATGCCAAGTCAAGGTTTTCGTTTTCTTTGGAATTTTTACAACAACACCTGCATCCTGATAGCCATGTCCTATTTCATTTTTATTTTGTAAATAACCGGTTCCTCCTATGACATACTCTTTATCAATGGTAATTTTTACATCAAAATTTCCCCAAACTCCATGAAACTCTCTAGCAATGTAGGGATCAGCGTGCCAACCTTCAAAATCAAATTCGGCTATTTTAGGATACCACTGTGCCATTGATAAGGCCACTCCTTCAGCATTATTTCGACCTGAACGTCGAATTTGAACTGGAACCTGACCGTCGAAATCTAAAGTTAAAGTTGTTTTTGAATTGGGCAAAATTGGCTTAGGCAAAGTGACTTCTAGAATAGTTCCTACCGTCTTTGTCATAGCGGCAACACCATCTTGCATAAAATTAGAAACTCGTAAATAACCAATTTCGTTTGGTTTCAAATTTTTAATTCGGCTTTCTTTAACTTCTTGGTTTCCCACTTTCACCTTAGTGACCATTCGAGCATCTGGATCTTTAATATTTTGAATTCTAACATCCATTTCGCTTCCCGGTTGAAAAGCATTGTTAAACAAATGATAATACACTTTTCTAAGAGTATCTTGAGAATTATTGGTGTAAACCAAATCCTGTTTCCCTTTATATTGATAATTTTTCGCATCCATGGTTACGTTCATTTTGTAATCCACGTGTTGCTGCCAATAGGTGCTATTTTGAGCTAATAAGCTACCAAAACTTAAAAAAATAGAGAGTGCTACTAATTTTTTCATCTTTAAATTAAAATAAAAATGGAAGGACAATTTGCCCTTCCATTGAGTGAATTTATATGTTTTTATTTCTTAGACATTTTTTCTGCCATGATTAATGCATTGTAAGCATTTACTATTTTTCCTGATTTCGACAAGGTTGTAAATGAACGGGTATCAGTTGCTTTTCCCCCCACTACAACATCTGCTGTAATAGCCACACCAGATTCCATTAAAATATTCTTAACCTGCTTTGCAGATAATTTTGGATAATACGATCGAATCAAAGCGGCAACTCCTGCAACATTGGGAGCAGCCATTGATGTACCTGCTAAAAACTGATAAGAATTATTTGGAGTTGTAGCATATATTTGTACTCCAGGTGCAAAGACATCAACATTTATTATTCCAATATTTGAAAAACGAGCAACTACTTTGTCACCGTACTCAAAATTTAAAGCACCAATGGTGATAACATTGCCGGCGTATTCTGTTTTTTTATCATCAGAATCTGTTGGGAAATTATCAGCATAATCAATGTCTTTTGCATCATTTCCTGCTGCATGCACAAATAATACATCGTTTTTTTCTGCATATTTTATAGCATCATAGACCCATTGTTTGTGTGGCGAAAAACTTTTTCCAAAACTTCCATTAATTACTTTAGCACCATTATCAACCGCATAGCGAATTCCTAAAGCAATATCTTTGTCATACTCATCACCATCTGGTACCGCACGTACCGTAAGGATTTGTACATTATTAGCTACACCATCCCCACCTAAGCTGTTATTTCTAGTTTGAGCAACAATTCCAGCAACATGAGTCCCATGAAGAATTTCATTCTTGTCTGGTCCCATAACATTATTGTTTCCGTACTTAGTATCAGTAATGTCGTTTGGATTATCACCTAACACTTTACGATAATCCGTTTTTAAATTTTCTCCACTTGATAATGCAGCAAAACCGGTTAAATCTTTTTCAATTGCTTCTTTTAATCCTTCAACAGGCAATCCATAAGAAAGCATTTGTTGCATGGTCATTTTACTTTTTTGAATATCAGCTTCTGTTGAAGTAATCGCTTTTAAATCTTCAATAGTATAAATTGGTTTACCAAGATGTTTTACTAAAGCTCCATCAGCATCTTTAATTGCAACTAGCATTTGCTCTAAACGTGATTTTCCAACATTTGCCTCAGCAACTTTTTTATCATTCAAAACTTTTGCCGCTTGGTATGTGGCATCATCTGTTAAAGTTTTATCTTTAATAATTCTCTCATATTCTAAATTTTCTTTAGTGATATCTCCAAGAAAATTCCATCCATGAATATCATCGATGTATCCGTTTTTATCATCGTCAATACCGTTCCCTGCTATCTCCTTTACATTGGTCCAAAGTACATTTTTTAAATCTTCATGCTCAATATCTACTCCTGAATCAACAATTCCTACGATAACGGGAACACCAATCTTACCTTTGAGTAATTCAGCATACGCTCGATCAACACTCATACCTGGAATAGTATCAGTAACAATATCTAGGTGACTCCAGCGTTTTAAATCACTTTCAGTTATCGCTGCTTTCTTTTTAACATTTAAAGGAGCAGTTATAGCAGTTAATCCTGTAGTATTAATAACTTGTTTTGTAGTACCACAACCTGCTAAAACTAATAAAGCAAAAGCAGATATGTAAATGGGTTTAATGGTATTCATTTAATTTATGTTAAGTTGTTGAAATATTGGTCTAAAATAAATTTTTTTGTTACAATGGCAAGTGTTGTTAACACTACATTAAGACTTCATTACAAGTAAAAACATCTTTCAATCGCACTCCTTTTTCTGTTTTTTCTACAGTAATAATTTCGTTGTGGGCATCATGTTCTAAAAACAAATAATAGTTATTATCTGCGGCAGCATTCATAAATTTTTGTTTTTCAGGCATCGTTAATAACGGCCTTGTATCATAACCCATTACATAAGGAATAGGAATATGTCCCGCTGTTGCCAATAAATCAGCACAGAATACGATTGTTTTATCTTTATAAAGAATGTGCGGAATCATTTGCTTTTCAGTATGACCATCTGCAAAGAAAACTCCAAAGCCAAGCTCCGTTTTAGTTAGAAAATCTCCTTCTGGAGTTTCAATAAAATGCAATTGACCACTTTCTTGCATCGGTAGCATATTTTCTGATAGGAAGGATGCTTTCTCTCTCGGATTAGGTTTTGTTGCCCATTCCCAGTGGTTTTCATTACTCCAAAATTTTGCATTTTTAAACGCAGGTTCATAACCCGTCTTATTAGCATTCCATTGAACACTACCTCCACAATGATCAAAATGTAAATGTGTCATAAAAACATCAGTAACATCATCCCGATGAAAACCATATTTCGCTAATGAATTATCCATTGAATGTGTTCCCCAAAGTGAATAATATCCATAGAATTTTTCTGATTGCTTATTTCCCATTCCAGTATCAATTAATATCAATTTATTACCATCTTCAATGAGTAAACATCGCGCGGCTATATCAATTAAATTATTAGCATCGGCTGGGTTGGTTTTATTCCAAATAGTTTTTGGCACCACACCAAACATTGCTCCACCATCTAATTTAAAGTTTCCAGTTTCAATAGGATATAATTTCATGTCTTTTGTTTATTTCTAATAAATTCAAAGTTATGGAATTCAAATGCTTTTCTTGATTACAAATAGCTTTTTTCTATTTGATAATTAGTTATTAAAATGTTATCATTTGTTGAAAAAGATTTTTAAATAGTATCTTTGTCCTTAATTTAGACAAAATCAATATAAGCTATGATTAAAGTTTCTGACACTGCAAGAAAGAAAATCATCGATCTAATGAAAGATGATGGATTTGATGCTGCAAAAGACTACGTAAGAGTTGGTGTAAAAAGCGGCGGATGTTCTGGATTATCTTACGATTTAAAATTTGATAAAGCCAAGAACGAAGAAGATAAAATATTCATTGATAACGATATAACTATTGCGGTAGAAAAAAAATCTTTTCTTTACCTAGCAGGAACAATACTGGAATTTTCAGGAGGAATAAATGGAAAAGGATTCGTTTTTAATAATCCAAATGCCAACAGAACTTGTGGTTGCGGCGAGAGCTTTTCGCTCTAATTCATAACATCTTTTAAGAAATACAAATTCTTAAATAGTTAACTAAAAAAATAATATGTCAAAATATACAGAAGACGACTTAAAAATCGAACTCGAAACGAAAGAATATGAATATGGATTTTATACTGAATTGGAAGCGGAAACTTTTCCTGTTGGTTTAAATGAAGACATAGTTCGAGCGATATCTCACAAAAAAGGAGAACCACAATGGATGACTGACTGGCGTCTTGAAGCATATCGTGCTTGGGAGCAAATGATAGAGCCAGAATGGGCAAATGTACATTATGTAAAACCCGACTTTCAAGCTATTTCCTATTATTCAGCGCCAAAAGCGGTAGATCCTAACAAGACACTCGATGATGTGGATCCTGAACTTTTAGAAATGTATAAGAAATTAGGAATTTCTGTTGATGAACAAAAGATGATGAACAATGTCGCTATGGACATAGTTGTCGATTCCGTTTCAGTAGCTACTACTTTCAAGAAAACATTAGGCGAGAAAGGAATAATCTTCATGAGTATATCTGAAGCTATAAAAGAACATCCAGAATTAGTGCGTAAATATTTAGGTACAGTTATTCCGCAAAAAGATAATTATTATGCAGCACTAAATTCAGCTGTATTCTCAGATGGTTCTTTTTGTTATATCCCAAAAGGGGTGCGTTGTCCTATGGAACTTTCCACTTATTTTAGAATCAATCAAGCAGGAACAGGACAGTTTGAAAGAACCTTGCTTATTGCTGATGAAGGTAGTTATGTTTCTTATTTAGAAGGATGTACCGCTCCAAGTCGCGATGAAAATCAACTTCATGCTGCATGTGTGGAATTAATTGCTTTGGACAATGCTGAAATCAAATATTCAACCGTACAAAACTGGTATCCGGGAAATAAAGAAGGAAAAGGTGGTGTTTATAATTTTGTGACTAAAAGAGGAATATGTGAGAAAAATGCCAAAATTTCTTGGACACAAGTAGAAACAGGATCGGCAATTACTTGGAAATATCCTTCTGTAATTTTAAAAGGAGATCACTCAATAGGTGAATTTTACTCAATTGCTGTTACTAATAATTTCCAACAGGCTGATACGGGAACTAAAATGATTCATTTAGGTAAAAACACTAAATCGACTATTATTTCAAAAGGTATCTCTGCAGGAAAATCACAAAATAGTTATCGTGGTTTAGTGAAAATTGGACCAAATGCCGATAACGCTAGAAACTTTTCACAATGTGACTCGTTGCTTATGGGTAACAATTGTGGTGCACATACTTTCCCGTATATCGAAACTAAAAATCCAACAGCTAAAATTGAGCACGAGGCTACAACATCAAAAATTGGTGAAGACCAAGTTTTTTATTGTAACCAGCGTGGAATTCCAACAGAAAAAGCAATTGCTTTAATTGTAAACGGTTTTAGTAAAGATGTTTTGAACAAGCTACCAATGGAATTTGCCGTTGAAGCTCAGAAATTACTTGAGATTAGTTTAGAAGGATCAGTAGGTTAGAAATTTTATTTAAATTTAAAAAGCTATGGATATTGTTTTAAGAAATGTAAAGAGGAAAGATTTTCCAGTATTAAAATCATTGGCAAAATCTCTTGGGTTTGAAATTATTGAAAAAACTGAAAAGCCTTACAATCCTGAGTTTGTCAAAGAAATTTTACAAGCTGAACAAAGCATTAAAGACGGAAAAGGGATTAAAATTAAAATGGAAGATTTGTGGAAGTAATTTATTCTGAGAAAGCTCAAAAAGACAGAGAATATTGGAAGAAATCTGGCAATAAAGCAATAATGAATAAAATTACTGCTTTAATAGAAGACGTTAAATTACATCCTTTTGAAGGAATCGGAAAACCAGAACAATTGAAACATCAACTTTCTGGAAGATGGTCTCGGAGAATAAATCAAGAACATCGCATTATTTATAAAGTTACTGAAGAAAACACAATAGAAATTTTAGACATTTTATCACTGAAAGGTCATTACGAATAAATAAAGACAACATGTTATCAATAAAAAATTTACATGCCACAATTGGCGATAAAGAAATATTAAAAGGTATAAACCTTGAAGTAAAAGCAGGAGAAGTTCATGCAATAATGGGACCAAACGGTGCTGGTAAAAGTACTTTGGCATCGATCATTGCAGGAAACGAAAACTACGAAGTAACAAGTGGAGAAATTTCGCTAGACGGAGAAGATTTAGCTGAATTGGCACCGGAAGAAAGAGCACATAAAGGTGTTTTTCTTTCGTTTCAATATCCAGTAGAAATTCCAGGAGTTTCCGTGACAAACTTTATTAGAACCGCTATTAATGAAACTCGTAAAGCACAAGGTCTCGAAGAAATGCCTGCTAACCAAATGCTAAAAGTGATTCGTGAAAAATCAGAATTATTAGAAATCGATAGAAAATTTTTATCTCGTTCTCTTAACGAAGGTTTTTCTGGTGGAGAGAAAAAACGTAACGAAATTTTCCAAATGGCAATGTTAGAACCAAAATTAGCTATTCTTGACGAAACTGATTCTGGACTTGACATTGATGCCTTGCGCATTGTTGCTAGCGGTGTAAATAAATTGAAGAGCGATAAAAATGCAGTTGTTATAATTACCCACTACCAAAGATTATTAGATTATATCGTTCCTGATTTTGTTCACGTTCTCATGGATGGAAAAATTGTGAAATCTGGCGACGCCAGCTTAGCTTTAGAATTAGAAGAAAAAGGATACGATTGGATCAAACAAGAGAGTTTTGTTTAAAATTATTTCAAGTTTTCTCTATTTTAAGTTTTGCTAACGTTGAATAATTACTGTCCAGGAGAATAGCACTTAATTTTAATATTATCCAAACAGTTAATGGCAACAATTAATAGATTTGAGAATTTAGAGATCTGGTAAGAAGCAAGACGATTAGCAAAAGAAATTCACCTTATTGAAATTCAATTTGGTTTGAAATCATGTTTTAAATTAAAGGAATAAGTTAAGGCATCCTCTGGATCAGCAATGGACAATATTGCTGAAGGATTTGAAAGAGACGGAAATCTTGAATTTAGGTAGTTTCTCTCAATAGCCAAAGGTTCCGCTGGAGAAGCGAGGTCTCAGTTGTACAGAATTTACGATTTTGAATATATTGACGAAAACAGATTCGATTTATTAAAAAAAGATTACGAAAACTTGAGTGGTAAAATTAAAAACTTTATAACTTATTTAAATAAGAAGGACTTTAAAGGTAATAAGTTTCAATAGGCAAAACCTGAAACGTTAAACTTTAAACCTGAAACAAAACTTATGGATTTAAAAGAAAAATTACTAGCCTCATTCATGGCGTTTGAAGAACGTGTTGATGTTCATTCAGAACTGCACGATATAAGAACAGCAGCCATTGAAAATTTTGAAAATAAAGGCTTCCCGTCTAAAAAAGAGGAAGCATGGAAATACACATCACTAAATTCAATACTGAAAAATGATTTTACTGTTTTTCCAAAACATGAAAACTCAATTGAGTTTAGCCAAGTTCGTAAATACTTTCTAAATGAAGTAGACACTTATAAGGTTGTATTTGTAGATGGTGTTTTTAGTTCGCATTTATCTTCAACAACGCATGAAGGTATTGACGTATGTTTGATGGCCTCTGCATTAAATAAGCCAAAATATAAACCTGTCATTGACAAATATTTCAATCAAATTGCGAATAAAGAAGAGAGCTTAACTTCTCTTAATACGGCTTTCGCAAATGAAGGAGCGTATATTAACATCCCTAAAAATAAAATAGCTGAAAAGCCTATTGAAATCATGTATTTTTCTACAGGTAGTGAAGCAGCACTTTTAGTTCAACCGAGAAATTTAGTAATTGTGGGTGAAAACTCGCATGTTCAAATTGTTGAACGTCACCAGAGCTTAAATGAAAATCCTGTGTTGACCAACTCAGTTACTGAGATTTTTGCTGAAAAACGTGCCATTGTTGATTACTACAAAATTCAAAATGATACGCTTGAAGCGAACTTGATCGATAATACTTTCGTTTCGCAACAACAAGAAAGTCATGTTTATGTTCATACTTTCTCATTTGGCGGTAATCTAACTCGTAACAACTTGAATTTCTATCACTTTGGCGAAAGATTGACCAGCACATTAAACGGAATTACCATAATTGGTGAAAAACAACATGTTGATCATTATACATTAGTAAACCATGCTGCCCCAAATTGCGAAAGTTTCCAAGATTATAAAGGAATTTATTCTGATCGATCAACAGGAGTTTTCAACGGAAAAATTTACGTAGAAAAAGACGCTCAAAAAACAAATGCTTTCCAAAAAAGCAATAACATACTATTGAGCGACAAAGCAACTATTAATGCCAAACCACAATTAGAGATTTTTGCAGACGATGTAAAATGTTCTCATGGTTGTACGGTAGGGCAATTAGATGAAACTGCATTGTTCTACATGCAGCAACGCGGAATTCCACAAAAAGAAGCGAAAGCATTGTTGATGTATGCTTTTTCAAATGTAGTTATCGAAAATATAAAAATACCTGAATTAAAACAAAGAATTACTAAAATTATCGCTACTAAGTTAGGCGTTAAAATGGGATTTGATTTGTAGTTTTAACGACAAATTTCACTAAGATTGATCCAAGGTCACAAAGTTTATAATTGAACTTTGTGACCTTTGTAGTTTTTTAATTAGTGTTCTTTATGGTAAAATTCAAACTCCCAATAATTTCTTTAAACATTCCATTAAAATCAAACTCTGGGTTTTCTTTTAATCCCATTCTGACTATTACTACATCTAATGATGGGATAATCACTACCATTTGTCCTTGAAATCCGCCGCAATAATACATATCTCTGGGAGCATCAGGGAATTTCCCACCACTATTCAACCAAAAATGTCCACCATAATCACCGTTTGATGTGTTAGTAGATGTTGCCGTGTATTTAGCCCAACTTTCATTAAATATTTGCTCACCGTTCCAGTTTCCTTTGTGTAAATACAGCAAACCAAACTTAGCCCAATCTCTTGTTGTAGCCCAACCATAAGATGAACCAACATAATTACCCTTCATATCCGTTTCTACGAGCATAGAATTCATACCTATTTTATCTATTAAGGATCTGTACCAAAAATCAAGATATTCTTGATGCGTTTTAAACTGCTTTCGCAAAATCCCTGATAATAGATTTGTAGTTCCTGATGAATAGTTCCAGTGTGTATTGGGTTTATAAGCAGCTGACTTTTCTAGCTGTGAACGCGTCATATCTTCCGCTTGAAAAAGCATCTTAGTCGCATCGCAAATTTTATCGTATTTTTCCTCCCACTCCAAACCAGAATTCATGTGTAGTAAATCATTTGTAGTAATAATTTTGCGCTCATCATTTGCCCATTCTGGAATTGGTGCTGGTGCATAAATATTAAATTTACCTTGCTTTTCTAAAACACCAAACATGGCACTAGTAATACTTTTTGTCATTGACCAACCTAAAATTTTACTATCTTTATTAAAGCCTGTATCATATTTTTCAGCTATAATTTTATCCTTATAAATAACTAAAAGGGAGCGCGTTCGTTTATCAATTTTACCGTCGGTATCAAAAGTATTGGCAACAGCTGCATTAAGTTTAGTATAATCAACAGATCTAAAAATAGTATCTTTTGGTTCCAAGTTTCCGTAAGGAAAGGGCAAATTATTGTTTAGTTTATTACGATTAGGAAATAAGTACGGTTTTGTCACATCAAAATCATCATTAATTAGTGTCGCTCCTAGTCCTTTACGATATATAGCTTTGCGCTCTTTTAAGCCATAAACTGAAGCAGTGGCAAACTTACCCGCTTCATTAATAGTGTTCTTAGCTAAATCTATAAGCGCAATGTCATTATCCCCTTTTTCAATCATTTCTTGAGACCGATTGTCTATAAAATAACCCGAAGCAATACTTTTGGCTGAAAAGCCGGAAATTAAATCTAGTTTTGGATAAGTTGTAAAACCGACATAAACTAGCACAACAAATATTCCAATACCAGCAAACTTGAAGAACTTTTTCATAAAAATTATTTTGAAGCAATTTAATAAAAAAGATCATAAATGCATCGGAATAATACGGACATAAAATGAGGTTTTATTAACAAGTGTTTGCTAAAAATCAGTTGCATTTTTACTACTTTTGTATTTAGATAAATTCTAAATAATATTGAAAGAAATTAGATAAATTTATCTGTAATACAAAGTCTACTATCAATAAAACATATAATAGACTTACTAAAAAAGAAATTACATGTTAGATATAAATAAAATTAGAGCCGACTTTCCAATACTTTCCCAGAAAGTGAATGGAAAACCATTAGTTTATTTCGATAACGGCGCCACTTCGCAGAAACCACAGGTGGTAATTGACGCTATTTCCAAATACTATCAAGAAATCAATGCTAATATTCATCGAGGTGTACATACTTTGAGCCAACTTGCAACTGACGCGTACGAAATTTCAAGAAGCAAAATTCAAAAACATATTAATGCTGAGTTTGCACATGAAGTTCTTTTTACTTCGGGTACCACTCATGGGATCAACTTGGTTACGAACGGGTTTGCTTCTCTATTAAAAGCTGGAGATGAAATTTTGGTTTCGGCGTTAGAACACCATAGCAATATCGTACCATGGCAAATGTTGTGCGAGAAAACAGGAGCTGTTTTGCGTGTCATTCCTATGAACAATGAGGGCGAATTGATCATGGAAGAATATGACAAACTGCTTTCAGGTAAAACTAAAATAGTTACCGTAAATCATATTTCCAACGCTCTTGGTACTGTCAATCCTATTAAATATATGATTGATAAAGCGCACGAAGTTGGTGCTGCAATCTTAATTGATGGCGCGCAAGCCGTTCCACATTTAAAGCCTGATGTACGAGAACTAGATTGTGATTTTTACGTTTTTTCTGGTCATAAAATTTGCGGGCCTACAGGAACTGGTATCTTATACGGAAAAGAAGCTTGGCTCAATAAACTACCGCCCTATCAAGGTGGTGGCGAAATGATTAAGGAAGTGAGTTTTGAAAAAACAACTTACGCTGAACTACCTCATAAATTTGAGGCCGGAACACCAAATGTTGCTGGAGGAATTGTATTAGGAACCGCGATTGATTACATGAATGAAGTTGGTTTTGACAACATTCAGCAACAAGAGAAAGAATTGTTAGAATACGGCACGAAAAGATTATTAGAAATTGAGGGTTTGAAGATTTTTGGTACAGCTAAAGAAAAAACATCTGTAATTTCGTTTAATATTGAAGGAATCCATCCTTACGATATTGGTACTATAGTTGATAAGTTGGGAATTGCAGTGCGAACAGGTCATCATTGTGCGCAACCCATAATGACTTTCTTTGATATTCCTGGAACAATTAGAGCTTCTTTTGCATTTTATAACACTATGGAGGAAATTGATCTAATGGTTGCGGCAATTAAAAGAGCTCAAATGATGTTATCTTAATCAATATGAAAATTCTAACTGCATTTTTAATTTTTTTATTTTTAGGTAAAGGATGTGATAACGCAACTGCTCAAGATATGGGAAACACAGTTATTGAATACACAGCTTCTAGTAGAGGTTTTTACCAAAAAATAACGGTTAAAAATGAGACGCTAACTGTTTCAAGAAATAGAAACGTAGATGATAAAGCTATTATTAGCAAAATAAATCCGTCAAATTGGAAATCGGTAGTTTTACTTTTTCAAGAGTTAAAATTAGAGGATTTAAAAGAATTAAAAGCACCTTCTGAAAAACGATTTTACGATGGTGCGGCTATTGCCAGCTTAAAAATAAGTATTAAAGATAAAAATTACGAAACTTCTAGTTTTGATCATGGCTTTCCGCCAAAGGAAATTAAGCAGTTAGTTGATAAAATAAACTCACTAGTTAAAAAAGATTAGAACCAACAAAAATTCAGTTTACTATGAAAATTAAAGAAATACAGGACGAAATTGTTGATGAGTTCTCCATGTTTGACGACTGGATGGAACGATATGAATATATTATTGAACTCGGTAAAAAACTTCCAATAATCAAAGAAGAGTATAAAACCGACAATAATATTATCAAAGGTTGCCAATCTAAAGTGTGGTTGCAAGGCGAGCAAAATGATGATACGGTTGTTTTTACAGCTGATAGTGATGCGATATTGACAAAAGGAATTATAGCGATTTTAATTCGTACGTTCTCCAATCAAAAAGCAGCTGATATCTTACAAGCTGATATGGATTTTATTGACGAAATAGGATTGAAAGAACATTTATCACCAACACGCGCTAATGGATTGGTATCGATGATTAAAAATATTAAAATGTATGCTTTAGCATTTGACTCAAAAAATTAAAATAGATTTTAGTTTTTTTAAAACATATAAGTCAGATAAGTTTTTCAAAAGATTCAAATGAAATAATTCGATAATTATGAATTTTACAAAAGCATTTTTATAAGATTTAGTTTATCAAGTTAATGGCGCAGCAATTGAAGTTCATAAAAGTATTGGTCCTGGTCTTCTAGAAGTTGCATATCATCAATGCCTTAAAAAAGAATTAGCACTACGAAAAATAAACTTTTTATCTGAATTGTTAGGCCGTTAAAATACAAAGGATATGAATTGGAATCTAAGTTAAGATGCGACTTATTTGTTGAAAATGCACTAGTGGTAGAATTAAAATCAGTCAGCGAATTTAATCCTATTTTTGAAACCCAACTTTTAACTGATATGAACTTATTAAACTCACCTATTGGGTTATTGATAAATTTTAATGTAAAAAATATACTTTACGAAGGTCAAAAAACCTTGGTAAATAAATTATATACTAATCTCGAAGATTAGATAAGACGTAATAATATTTAACTACATTTTAAAATTAACGAAAAATAAAAAACTAACATGACTTATATGTTTAAAACAGAAGTAATATATCTAAAAATCAAAAATTAATAAAAATGGAACAAGAAATAGACACTACAGACTTAGGAGAATCAATCGTAAAGACTTTAAAAACAATTTATGATCCAGAGATTCCTGTTGATATATACGAATTAGGATTAATTTATGACGTAATGGTAAATACTGATTATGAAGTAAAAATACTAATGACTCTTACTTCACCAAACTGTCCAGTTGCAGAAAGCTTACCAAGAGAGGTGGAAGATAAAGTTAAATCTATTGCAAATGTGAAAAATGCTGAAGTTGAAATAACATTTGATCCACCATGGAGCAAAGATTTAATGAGTGAAGAAGCAAAACTAGAATTAGGAATGCTATAATTAGTCATAAAGTTAAAAGTCATAAAGCTTGTAAAAAAATGCCTTATGACTTTTAACCTTAGACCTAAAGACTTAGATATGGAAGAAATAATAAATAAAGTTGCCAATAGCGTGCTGGAAATTTTCGATCTCGAAGATTATTATTTAAAAGGTACACGGGTGCAAGTCGATATTTCGCAATGGCTGATAGAAGGCTTTTTATTAAAAGAAAAAGACTTTAGAGAGTCTTTAAAAAACAACGATTGGTCACAATATCAAGATCAATATGTCGCTATTAACTGCAGTACAGATGCTATTGTACCCGCTTGGGCATCCATTTTAGTTGCGATACAATTAGCGCCATTTGCAAAAAAAATAATAAATGGAACGATTGAGGATTTAGAAGCTTCGCTTTATGAAGAATTACTATCTAAAATTGATTACTCCGTTTATACAAACAAGTCCATAATCATTAAAGGATGTTCCAGAAAACCAGTACCTATGCGGGCTTACGTGCTAGCTGCACATTATCTGCAACCGTTTGCCAGAAGTATAATGTATGGTGAAGCATGCTCGGCAGTTCCTTTGTTTAAAGCTAATAAAAAAGTTTGATCTCTTTAGATTATAATTTCATAACACAAATTATTTATAGTTTAAAGTAATAATTATCTATTTTTGACAAAACTTTCAACAATAATTTCTATGAAAAAAACAGTAATTATTTCATTTCTATTTTTGACATTTATAGCTGTCAAGGCACAAGAAACTGTTCAAGATAGCACAAAATTATGGAAGAGAAATGGAAACATCTCGTTGCTTTTTAATCAAACGGCTTACAATAAGCAATGGCTAGGAGGCGGAACTTCTAATGTTGCAGGAAACTTTGGACTTAACTACGACTTCAATTACAAAAATGGTGATGTTGTTTGGGATAATAAATTCATTTTAGCTTATGGCCTTAGCAAAATAAAAGGAGATGAGAAAACTGCAAAAACTGACGATCGTTTAGAATTGAATTCTCTTTGGGGTAAGAATGCGTCTGGTCAGTGGTACTATTCTATGTTTTTTAACTTCAAAAGTCAAGTAGATACTGGCTTAGATAAGAATATGACAAAAATATCTCATTTCTTTTCTCCCGCTTTCTTTCAACTAGGTCCCGGAATTTTATGGAAAAAAAATGACAATTTAAGCGTTAATTTTTCTCCTGCAACTGCTAAACTAATAATAGTTCACCCTCATTTTACTGAATTCGGATCTTCATTTGGAGTTCTGCAAGGAGATTCCTCTCGATTTGAATTTGGAGCAAGTATATCAGCTTATTATAAACTTAATTTAATGACCAATGTTTCTGTTGAAAACCGATTGAATTTATATTCTAATTATCTTGATAATCCGCAAAATGTTGATGTGGATTACCAAATGAATGTAGTTATGAAAATAAATAAATATCTATCAGCAAATATAGCCTTACAAGCTATTTATGATGATAATTCGGTAAAGGCAGTTCAGATTCGAGAAGTTTTTGGCTTGGGTGTTAATTATGGCTTTTAAGTAAATATAATTTTGCAAAAAATACCTTTAGAAAATTTCTAAAGGTATTTTTTATTTTATCTTATTAGAAAATAACGAACATTAAACAATCATCTCAATCAAAATTCTTTAGCTTATTTTGGCGCAGCTATTTCCATTAAAAATGTAGCAAGTAAGGCTCCATAAGTTCCTATTACATAACCAAAGACAGCTAGAAGAACACCTACACTCGCTAATGATGGATGAAAAGCGGAAGCTATAATGGGCGCCGATGCTGCTCCACCTATGTTTGCCTTACTTCCCACGGCAAGGAAAAAGTAGGGTGCTTTAATTATTTTGGCAACGATGACTAAAAGTAAAACGTGTATTGACATCCAGATAAGTCCTACGACTAATAATCCAGGATTACTCATAACAGATCCTAAATCCATTTTCATTCCAATTGAAGCTACTAAAATATAAATAAAAACGCTTCCTATTTTACTCGCTCCAGCGCCTTCATATTCCTTGAGTTTAGTAAATGAAAATAAAATTCCTAATGCAGTGGCAATTGTAACCATCCAAAAAAAGCGATCTCCAAAAGTTGAAGCAAAACTTGTAGGATCATTTACAATTGTGAAATTAGCTTTCAATAAATCAGAGATTGAATTACTTCCCCAATGTGATAGTCCCACTGCTGTAAAAGCTATTCCTAAAATCACCATTAAATCCGTAAGACTTGGGTTTCTAGTTACAGTGCTGGAATAAGCAGTTACCTTTTCTTTTAATTCATCAATAGAACGATTATCCGCCTTTAACCATTTGTCGATCTTTTCTTTTCTTCCAATACCAAAAAGCAATATAGCCATCCAAATATTAGCTACTACAATATCTACCAATACCATGGCTCCATATTTTTCTTGATTGTATTGAAATACTTCAAGCATTGCAGCTTGATTTGCTCCGCCGCCAATCCAACTACCCGCTATTGTTGAGAGCCCGCGCCACACGGCATCAAAGCCTGCTCCGCCAACGGTTTCAGGAGAAAAAATAGACATGATTAAAACTGCAAGTGGAGCACCAATAATTACACCAACTGTTCCCGTAAAAAACATTATTAAAGCCTTAGGACCTAATTTAAACATTGCTTTTAAATCAATACTCAAAGTCATTAAAACTAAAGCTGCTGGAAGTAAATATCGACTAGCGATAAAATATATAGATGATTTTTGTGTTATTATTTCGCCATTTTCTCCCATTTCACTCCATTCTGGCGAAATGATATTTAATGAACTAAATATAGATGGTAGCAAATAACACATTAATAGAGACGGAAAAATAATATAGAATTTCTTCCAAAAGCCATCTTTGATTGAAGAGGTGTAAAACACAAAAGCCAAAAGCAACATTAACAATCCAAATACTATTGTATCATCAGTAATAAAAGGCCGATTTATCATATTTATAAATTTCGTTGCAAAATAAGGTATTTTAAACTCAAAATTGCTAATTCTAATTATACTTTGAATTCTATGACAATGGCTTTCATGGTTTAAAAGGAAGTTGTGTTTTTGTAAAACAAAATTTGATTACTGTTTCCTTGCCTATGTTTTGTGAAACATCCTTGATATCAGTTACTATATAATTTATTGTATTTACAAGGAATTATAAATTTACTTGATTGCCCATGCGATTACGCTACATATGATTTAAAGTTGTATTGACAAATAAATAACACATTTAACTCAACACTTTTAATCATTAAAGTTGTTGTTTCATGATAGAATTTACCACCATACAATGAAAAATTGTAAATAGGAATTCTTATGTTTTTGCCAACACAATGGCGATTGTTTTTGTTTAATACTTAAATAAATATATTTTACAACATCATTGAAGTCTGTCCAAGTTTCGTTTTCAGTTGGATCAATTCCCCATTCGGTTTTTATAGGAAGATAATATGTTTTATCGACACTATTAAGGCTTTTGAAAGTTTCCACATTGATATAATAGCCTTTTATCGCTTTTTGAAAAACAGGGTGGTAAATTCCTTGATAATCAAAAGGAATGAATAACGACACTAAAAAACATAGCGCTTGAGAAACTTCGTGAATTGCCAAAGTATTAAGCAGTGTGGCAGTACAGTCATGATAAAGTATAGGAAATTGTTTTGTTTTCAATTTTTCTAATTTCTCTTTCAAGGAATCATTTCTATTTGGACCAATCCAATTATTTATCGGTTCTACTGAAATACTGGGATCATAGAGATAAAATTTATAGGCTAACTCAAGGTGGATGCATTGTTTTGTGTTTTCATCTTGAATAATAAAATCAATCTCACCGATAGTTTTTTTGTCTTCAATTATTTGAATGTTTTCATAGAGCAATTTGTATTTTGTAGAAGATCTAATTAATTCAGCAACTATTCTTTCTATTAAATGACCCAACCTTAAATTAATAGGTAATTGAAATTCCAGGTGAGATACTAGATCTAATTCCGATAAGTTAAAAGTTTGACAGCCGGTAATAGAAGAATCTAAACTCTTTGCTTTCATAATTGATGCAATTCTCGACTTCATTTTCATTTTATAATTGTTATAATTAGTGTACTTTTTTCTAATGTTTTCTGAGGAAACTTACTATTTTACTTTTCGACTATTACGTTTTTTGCTTCGTATAATTGACCTCTTCAGTTCCTATAAAAAATTTAATAATTTACAGAACACAGTGACAATTTACTAATTGTGGCCAAAGAGCGAAGCGGTTCGTAATCTTATTTCTTATCAGCAATCATAATGATGCAAGTGACTGCGATAAGCTGACCAATTTTAAGAGCGTGAGCCAAAAGATTTAATATAAATCTTCTATAAACTGATCAACAAAAATTATTAACATACTTGAAAAAGTTAGAATAATTTTTTTTCACCCAAAATTTCTGGGGTTAATGACTGGTCTTTATCTTTTTCAACTTGCCTATGAAACGTTATTTAAAACTCAAAATCATCAATAAATTAAACATTTAAAAAAGTTATTAAGAAATTTGATTCTTTTACATAGGAACCTTTGCTATCGGAAGTAGTGTTTTTAGGACTGACAAGTCTGTTCAATTTTTTTAATTTTCCGCTCATTATTTATGTTCTCAATTATGATTAAATATCCTATACCGCATCCAGGTTGACACAGATAATTTCTGCATAAAATTCCAATTTATTTTCGTTCATGAAAGACAATTTTAGAAAACAAAATTCGTCCCAAAAACTTAAAGCTACCATCTATATTTAAGATATTTGCGCTTTCAGGAAATTCAGATAAATATTTCAATCTAAATTTGTTATTGTTTTAAAATTCGTTGATTTTTTTTTTTAGGTATTATTAATAGAGTTATCAGCTTTTAATTTTAATATTTTAAAATATAATTTTATACTTTCATCTTCATATTTTGATGGAACATATAATTTTCATTTATACCAATAATTAATTTGGTTGTGTCTTTTGCTTTTTAATTTTTTTTAATTATGAAACTTTATAATTTGAATTTTATAGTTTGTCGAATTAACTTCAATATTATTTACTTTTTTATCATATCTAATGACCGGAAATTGAGGAAATGTTAAGAATACTTTTGGGTTTTTATGAATATAATCAACCATTTCTACAAATAGAGGATTAATAATTTCTTTCTCAATATCTAGTTTTGTTTTTACTTTTTCACTGTATTATGGTTAATCTATCCCATTTTTTTGATTTGTAGACCCTACTACCTTATAATTCCTAAATGTAGAAATAATAATTTTATTATAAATCAGCGAAGATTTCTAATTTCTACCATTTAAATTCCAAAATCGAAACCTATTTACATTACTATTATCGCATGAGGTATAGTGCCGAAGTTTTGTGAGAAAATCGTTTTATATGATCCCGAATTTAGGGACTATGTAAAAGATTGCAGCGTACACCCCGACCCAGCTGTAATAATAATGAAAGCGAGAACATGACAAAAAAAATCCCTATTGAAACTCAAAAGGGATTTTGTAAAGTAGAAAATACTTTAGTTATTCGGTGTCGTTATCGTCGTTATCGTCTTTCTCGACAGCATCTTTATAATCAGGGTACAAAAATTTATTGTAAGGAAAGCGCGTGATATGAATTTGTCGTACAACTTCGTAAACACGTTCTCTAAACTCTTCAAAATTTTCTTTATTAGTAGCCGAAATGAACAATGCATTTTGCTCGCCAACTCGATTCATCCAGGTAGATTTCCACTCTTCTAGAGTGTAATGTCTTGGTGTTTTTTCGGTCATTAAATCATCTGCGTCAATAGTCAAATGCTTGTAAGCATCAATTTTATTAAAAACCATGATCACTGGTTTGTCATTTGCTTTGATGTCCAATAACGTTTGATTTACCGATGCGATATGGTCTTCAAATTCAGGATGCGAGATATCAACAACATGCAATAATAAGTCGGCTTCGCGAACTTCATCTAATGTACTTTTAAAAGAATCTACTAATTGTGTTGGCAATTTTCGAATAAATCCTACTGTATCCGAAAGCAAGAAAGGTAAGTTTTTGATCACCACTTTGCGAACGGTTGTGTCCAAAGTTGCAAAAAGTTTGTTCTCCACAAAAACATCACTTTTACCTACTGCGTTCATTAAAGTTGATTTCCCAACATTAGTATACCCCACTAAAGCCACACGAACCATTGCACCACGATTTCCGCGTTGCACGCCTTGTTGCTTATCGATAGTTTTTATTTTTTCTTTCAATAATGCAATACGGTCACGCACAATACGTCTGTCTGTTTCAATTTCCGTTTCACCAGGTCCACGCATTCCAATTCCTCCTTTTTGGCGCTCAAGGTGCGTCCACATTCCGGAAAGTCTCGGCAATAAATATTGACATTGCGCTAATTCTACTTGCGTTCTCGCATATGAAGTCTCAGCACGTTGTGCAAAAATATCAAGTATAAGGTGCGTTCGATCAAGGATTTTACATTCGGTTAATATTTTGGAGATATTTTTTTGCTGTGATGGTGATAATTCATCGTCAAATACCAAAGTCGAAATGTCATTTTCTTTGACAAACTGATGAATTTCTTCAATCTTTCCTGTTCCCACAAATGTCTTAGGATTTGGACGTTCCATTTTTTGCGAAAAGCGCTTCACCACTTGACCTCCAGCGGTAAAAGTCAAAAACTCCAATTCGTCTAGGTATTCATTTAGTTTTTCTTCACTCTGATTTTGAGTCACAATACCTACAATGGCTGTCTTTTCGAAATTTATTACTTCTTTTTCTAACATACTTTTAAATAAGTGACAAATTTAATGATTTGTGAGGGACTTATGAGGTTATCGAATTATAAATAAATCACAACATACGAATAATGATATATTTAGCCATAAATAGTATAAAAATCGATTATATAAACTAAAAATGTATTTCCAAAATAAGACCTCAAATTGCTTTTGTGCATCCCTAAATTAAAACAATTGGAAGAAAATGAATCTGCGAATCTGTGGTCAAACCTTTAAAACTAAAACATAAGAAAACAAATCTGCAAATCAGTGGCCGAACTTTTTAAAATAGACTAAAATTAAACAACAAAAGCATCTAAAAATAAATCTGCGAATCAGTGGCCGAATCTTTAAAACTAAAAAATTTAAGAAAAGAATATGCGAATCCGGGGTCAACCCTTTAATAATAAGCAGCACAATTTATGGAAAAAATGCTTTCCCTGTAATTGTAATTCGTAAGGCAAGACTACCGTATATTTTAATTATTTTTACAACAAACTATGAATCAATGAATCGATTTTTAAATCTACTAATTGTATTTCTTTTTCCCGCTTTTCTTTTTGCACAAAGTAATTTTAATGACTTGTTAAATGAACTGGATCAAACTATTGCTAATCCTGCATTTTATTTGGATAAAAAAGAAAGTTACATCGGCAAACTCAAAGTGCAATGCATGCACGCAACGACTGATCTAGAAAAATATGCTTGTAATGAAAAATTATACTTAGCTTATAAATCCTATCAGTCTGATTCGGCGATGGTTTACGCCCGCAAAGGTTTTCAAATTGCGAAAAAATTAGACGAGCTAAAAAAGCTAGCTCACGCACAACTAAATTTAGCTTCGATAATGGCAACTTTAGGAATGTATAAGGAATCAACTGATTTATTAAAACTAATATCTATTGAATCTACTGCTGATTTAAAGGGTTATTATTTTAATACGAGCAGTGTAATTTATGGCTATATGTATGATTACGCGGCATCACCACAAGAAAAACAAAAGTATATTGAACTAACTAGAAAATACCGCGATTCGTCCCTACAGTATTTTAAGCCGCACACTAGCGCTTTTATAATGGCTAAATCTAGTTTCTTTATAGATGTAGGGCAATATGATAAAAGCTTAGCGTTGCTGCTTCCGTATTTTCCAAAAATCACTAAAGAAAATCCCGATCGAGCAGTTTTTGCCTATTTAATTTCACAGGCTTATCGGCAAAAAAACGAACTCGATCAACAGAAAAAATGGTTGGCTATCTCAGCAATTTCTGATTTGGCTTTAGCCAAAAAAGAATATATTTCATTGCGTTCTTTAGCGTTTATAATGTATAAAAGTGGCGATATTGATCGTGCTTATAAATATATTGAACGTTCATTAGCCGACGCTCTTTTTTGTAATGCCCGATTACGGACTTATGAAATTTCTAAAATGTTGCCCATCATCAACGAAGCGTATCAAAAACAAAATGAAACCAATCGATTCCAATTAATTCTGTTTTTGATGAGTACAAGTGTATTGTCACTATTTCTTTTAGGCGCTCTTTTTATGCTTTTTAAGCAAATGAAAAAAGTGGCAAAAGCAAAAGAGGATTTAGGTTTAGCTAATACTAAACTGCTAGAATTGAATGGAGAGTTAAGTGTTTTTAATAAAAAATTGAATGATAACAATTACAATTTAACTGAAACTAATTTATTAAAGGAAATTTACATAGGCCGCTACATGGATCAATGTTCTGATTACATACTCAAACTAGACGAATACCGTAGAAAATTAAATAGTATGGCTACATCAGGCAGAATAAATGAACTAACGCAAGCCGTAAAATCAAAAAATTTTATTGAAATTGAACTCGCAGCTTTTTTAAACACTTTTGACGTAACCTTTCTACAACTTTTTCCAAATTTTATCGAAGAATTTTCGGCTTTATTAAATGATAGTGAAACAGTGCAGTTGAAAGAAGGTGAATTGCTAAACACTGAATTACGAATTTTTGCACTAATTAGGCTTGGCATAAAAGACAGTGCAAAAATTGCTACTTTCTTGCGTTATTCCGTTTCTACTATTTATAATTATCGGTCGCAAATCAAGAGTAAGGCAGCCGGCGCACGAGAGGATTTTGAGTCTCAAGTAATGCGTATCGGAACAAAATTAAACCAATAAATCATGAACTTATAAAATCTCAATAACTCTTAAAATTTTATAAAAAGCACAATTTCTGATAATGTAGTACTACTTTTTTATTGATCTGATTTTAATTAACTACCTATAAATCATTATATTGCAAACATAAAAAGGAATTGTAATCTACTTTCTTAAATTCTTCAAAAAATAATGCGATTAAAGAGTTTACTTTTACTTTTTGATCCTTCTTAATAGGATAATCTGATTGTGAAGGTTGGATTTGTTATATGGATTCAAATTCTTTTTAGAACTAAATATTAATTTACAATTTAAAAAAATGAAGCAAGTTATTTTTACATCTCTTTTGTGGTTAGCTTTTTTTAGCCCAATAAAAGCGCAGCAATTAAAATCTCCAAATGGAAATTTTGTAATGGATTTTAATTTGCAAAGCGATGGAACACCTTCGTACAACTTAATTTATAAAAATAAAGTGGTTGTAAAATCCAGTAAGTTAGGACTCGAATTAAAAGACGACAAAAAATCATTACTGGATGATTTTACTATTGTCGATACAAAAACAGCAACATTTGATGAAAACTGGAAACCTGTTTGGGGAGAAGTAGCTTCAATTAGAAATCATTATAACGAACTAGCTGTAACATTAAATCAGAAAATAACAGATCGAAAAGTGATCATTCGCTTTCGTCTTTTTGATGACGGTCTTGGATTTCGCTATGAATTTCCGTCGCAAAAAAATCTAACTTATTTTGTAATTAAGGAAGAGAGAACACAGTTTGCAATGACAGGAAACCACACTGCATTTTGGATTCCTGGCGATTATGATACTCAAGAGTACGATTACACTAAGTCAAAATTATCAGAAATAAGAGGATTATCAGAAAAGGCAACCACTGATAATGTATCGCAAAGATCATTTTCACCAACAGGAGTTCAAACATCATTGATGTTAAAAACGGCTGACGGAATTTATATCAATTTGCACGAAGCGGCATTGATCAATTATTCTTGTATGCACTTAAATTTAGATGATAAGAATATGATATTTCAATCGTGGTTAACACCGGATGCACGCGGTGATAAAGGATATATGCAAGCGCCACATCACTCGCCTTGGAGAACCATTATTGTGAGTGATGATGCAACAGAAATTTTAGCTTCAAAAATGACATTGAATTTAAATGATCCTAATAAAATTGAAGATACTTCCTGGATCAAACCTATAAAATATATTGGAGTTTGGTGGGAAATGATAACTGGAAAAAGCTCATGGGCTTATACAGATGATTTTCCTACTGTACAATTGGGAATAAGTGATTTTTCTAAAGCGAAACCAAACGGAAAACACGCTGCCAACAATGAAAAAGTAAAAACATATATTGATTTTGCTTCGAAGCATGGTTTTGATGCCGTTCTAGTCGAAGGTTGGAATGAAGGCTGGGAAGACTGGTTTGGTCATTCTAAAGATTACGTTTTTGATTTTGTTACACCTTATCCAGATTTTGATGTCAAAGGAATTGAAGCTTACGCCAAATCTAAAAAAGTAAAAATGATTATGCATCATGAAACTTCAGGTTCGGTTCGTAATTATGAGCGTCACATGGATAAAGCGTATCAATTCATGAAGGACAATGGTTATGATGCTGTAAAAAGTGGCTATGTAGGTGATATCATGCCAAGAGGTGAAAACCATTACAGCCAATGGATTGTTAATCACTATCAATATGCTTTAGAAAAAGCGGCGGAATATAAAATTATGATTAATGCGCATGAGGCCGTTCGTCCTACGGGAATTGCAAGAACTTATCCCAACTTGATAGGGAATGAAGCCGCTAGAGGAACAGAATATCAAGCTTTTGGTGGCAGTAAACCAAATCACGTGACCGTCTTGCCTTTTACACGTTTAGTGGGTGGACCAATGGATTACACTCCAGGGATTTTTGAGATGGATATAAGCAAGTTGAATCCTGATAATAAATCTCACGTAAATAGCACAATTGCAAATCAATTAGCATTGTATGTTACTATGTACAGTCCGTTGCAAATGGCTGCCGATTTACCCGAAAATTATGATCGTTTTCTGGATGCTTTTCAATTCATCAAAGATGTTGCCGTAGATTGGAGTGATAGTAAATATTTAGACGCAGAACCAGGAGAATATGTTACGGTCGCACGTAAAGCTAAGGGAACTACCAGTTGGTTTGTAGGTAATGTGAATGGAGAAACTCCGCGAACTTCAATTATAAAGTTTGATTTCTTAGACAAAGGAAAAAAATATGAAGCTACCGTATATGCAGATGCCAAGGATGCACATTATAAAACAAAACCTCAAGCATATACAATTAAGAAAATGACTGTATCTAGTAAATCAAAGCTGACGCAGCTCTCAGCTGCTGGCGGTGGTTTTGCTATTAGCATTATTGAAGTTAAATAAACTATATATTTTATAAAAAATTACCCCCAAATAGTTCTTCACTATTTGGGGGTTTTTTATCAATAAAAAGGTCAGATTCTTTTTTGAAATTGAACAACATAGCAATAAATTAAATCTGTTTTTTGAGATCGCTTTTTAGCAGTTTTAACATCAATACCTTAATCAAGGATTAAGTTTTAACCGTTTTAATCTTAATAGAAAAATTGTTGCTCTTATGTGGTTCTAAGAAAATAAATCATTGGACCCAAAAATTATTCGTACAAATACGCAATTTCAGTTTTTACTATTCCGTTGTCCTCAATAATGGAGCAGGAAATAGGATAGTTTAAAGCGTTGTACTTGTATTTTCTATTAGTCGCGATATCTTGAGTTGAAGTAGAATTAAAACTAACTTCATTGTTATTGGAAATTGATTCTAAATCAAATTCTTCTTCATGAAATGAAATTACAGGTACAATAACTTTGTATTGTGGACCAAATGTGTTTTGAGCAATTAATAATTCCACTGAATTTTTGTCATCAAAAATAAAATTTCTAATTGTTTTATCACCTATTAATCCTTTGTGTCTGGTAATATTATCTTTGTAATATACGTACTCAATTTTATTAATTATTTGTTTATTGCGATCTCTACTAGAGCGACGAATGACAATGCCATTCTCTACTATGTACTCAATATCTTCAATAAAAGTTTGCTGAATATTACTTTTTTTACTTGTGGCTCTTACTCGTGATCCATCGTAAGCAATGAGAACAGTTTTAGTAACTAATTCACCACCTTCTTCGTATTTTTTTATAAATTTTACAATTTGGTCTTGCTTATTATAGGAGTAATTAATCACTTCTTTCCAATTGCTTCCTTCCTTATCCTTAACTGTCATGTCCAACAATCCTTTTTCATTATAAAAAAAACTTTGCTTGACGTCTGATGTTTTAATTGAAACAATTTTTCCATCCTTAAATAAGATAGTTTTATTAATAATTTCGCCACTTTTGAGGTTGCGAAAATTAGTCTTCACAATATTAATTTGTTTTAATTGAACTTGACTTTTTTTTGTTTGACTTTGAATCAAAAAAGAATGAGCTATAAAAAATAGCGTGATGTAGAAAACTTTCATGTAGTAGAAACATAGATTTGGGATTGCCAAAGTACGAAAACGAATTAACGTAAAGCCTCAATAATTCAAATTTGTAAACGGCCGTTACAATTTTTATCTAGGAAAATTAGTAGATGATATTTATCCAAAAAAAAAGAGTCCATCTTTACCTGTAGATGAACTCTTTTCAAAATTGTAGATATAGTAGGCTTATTTTACTGAAATAAGTTTTATTTCAAAGATTAATACTGAACCACCTGGAATTCTATTTCGATCGCTGTTACCATATCCTAAATTAGAAGGTACTAATAAAATACCATTTCCACCTTCCTTAAAACACGTAATTCCCTCGGTCCAACCTTGAATAACTTGTTGTAAGTTAAACGTGATTCCATCAGCGCCACTTTGATCAAACACATTACCATTAGTAAAATATCCTTTATAAGCAACTCTCACATCTGAAGTTGTGGTAGGCTGAGCTCCAGAGCCTTTTTCATTGACTACATAATATAAACCAGAGGCGCTTTTTTGAGCATTCAAGTTATTCTTAGCAATATAATCTGTAATTTCTTTTTCGTTTCTGGCAGTAAAATCCTCTTCTTTATCTTTCGAACAAGAGATAAAAAGTGAAAATACAACAGCAATTAAGGCATATTTCATAGTTCTTTATTTTTATTTTTTTTGTGGAACAAATATAATAAAATTTAAACTTTAATGATTTAAAATACGAAAGCGCTATTGCTTCTTTACTATCACAAATATGAATTAAAAATTATTCAGATTAATTAAACTTAGTAAATAGATGAAGACAACGCCTTTTAAGAACTAAGGGATATCATGATTTATAAGAAATCAATCAATTATTTATCTCCAAAAATTTGAACATCATCTATTTGAAATCCTCCGTCTAAAGCTTTATTTCTTCCTGAACCTACAAATTTAAAAGCAATATTTATGGAGCCAGTATAGGAGGACAAATCTACTGCGCCACTTCCTACAAACTGATTGTCAGGCGTGGCTTGATTTGGTAAATTTACCGCTAAACGAGTCCAGGTTGCAGTTGTGACATTCACTCCGTTAAAATTAGTAGAAACATAAACTTCCAGCGCGTTTAATGGGGAATCCACATCTAGACCGTTTTGTGCTGCTCGAAAAGTTAGTATTTCTTTTTTATAGATATCCATATTTATTTTTGGTGTTATCAACCAAGCCACATTTGTAAGTACTCTAGTGCCTGAAAAATAAAATTCAGCGTAACTATTACCAGCGTAAGTGCCACCTCGCCAAGAAATTGTTCCGCTTTGAACAATATTAGCCCAGCCCGGTAAACTTACAGCTGACCTGTCGACAACAGTTTTAAAATCTTGGGAGAAAAAGGGAATTATTCTTTTCCCCGTTAGATCAACATCTTTTTCTGATCGTGGTAAAAGCTGATAATCATCTCCAAATCTAGTTAAAATACCACGTACTTTTCCGCTTCCATCAGGAACGATCTTAGTGGAAAAGTCAGAAAAACTGCTGGTTCTAAAATAGATTTGATTTCCTAATTTATCTATCAAACCCCAGTTGGTTGCCCCGCCTGTATTATTGGCTTCTTCAAAATAACGCCGTCCAACTGCTTCTTCAGAAAATTGGACATCAGACAATTCGACAAAGGTATTAAGATTCGAGTCGTTTAATAATTCTGACATAGTCAATGATCGAACTAAATCTTCCTCTTTTAAAGTGGTGCAAGAAGCGTTTAAAATCTTTTTATAATCATTCTGCGATAATCGACCTACTCCTCCTTGATTACCTGCACTTACAAAAATATTGCCTATGCGCATCCCACCAAACGACAGATCAGTATATTGATCCTTTAATTTTATGTATACTTTATTACCTACTCGATAATCAATATAAAGATTTGTCGCATCCACTGGAACGCTAAATCCTATGGCAGGTGTTGCGGCTGTTGCCAAAGTTTGAAAAGAGATCGATTTAAAAAAATTTCCCGCTTCATCGCTGGAAACGACATATGCTTCAATAATATCATCGAATTTATATTGGGTTACAACATTATTTGCAACCGCGCGAATCTCACCTACTTTTTTGTTAGATATCAAATCGGGTTGTGTGCAAACTAGTTTAGGAGCGTCAATAACGTCGTCAACGCAACTGCAATAAATTACTATAATTATTAGCAATAAAAAGGATTTGTAAAATATTGATTTCATTTTTTCATATTTAAAAATTGACATAAAGATTTACGAAATAGGTTCTTCCATATCCATAAAAATATTTGTTACCAAAAGAAGGTGTTCCGCTAGAAACATCTTGATTGCGTTCTCTAAAATTAGCATTTCGAGCTTGTTCATAACCGCCCGTTTTATAAGAAAAATTGAGAACATTATTAATGCTAGCAAACACACCATAATTTTTTCCATTAATACGCCAAGATTTTCCTCCAACTAAATTTAGTAATAGTGATGGATCAAATTTCTCTTGTTTTAACAACTCAGCGGCTCTTTCTTCTGTCGCTTCTGGAAAATTAAAACCACTTGCTGGATTTTTATAAAATATCTCAGTTCTTGCAATAGCAGAAACATCGACATAACTATTTGTCAAATAATTAATATTAGAACTTATCCACCAGTATTTAGGATCTCTATATTCTAATCCAAATGAATAAGCGCGCTGAGGCATTCCAGCTTGTTTGTAATTTTTAAGTGTTGCTTTTCCAAAATCAAATACAGGACTGGTGTTCTCTATTGAAGCTTTCGCATCATTTGTTAACATTACTTGTGGGTTACTATCATAAATATATTCGCCAAAACCCACTGCTAAAGTAGCTTTAACGGTAGATGTCAATTGGTATTCTAAACTTAGTTCTGCACCAATATTTTTTTTATTTATCCCAGTCATAGTTTGACTCACAAATGCATCAGTGTTTAAGTAACCCGCACCATCATCAAAAATTCCTTCGGCATAAAAAAAAGATATTTGAGTAGCATCTCTAATCAAGGAATAATAGGTTGTAAACCGACCTTTTAATTTTGGGGAACGATAGACATAACTAGCATCAAGACTACTGATGGTTTCACTTTTAAGACCGTTCACAATTGTATTATTTAATCTAGAATTAGAAAAAATGTTTCGTAATGATGGTGCTTTTGTTAAATGTGCGGCATTAAAAACAACTACTTTTTTTCCGGAAATCTTTAAATTTAATCCGGCTTTGAAACCAAAGTTTTCAAACTTTACTATTTCACTCTTACCAAAAGAGTTGTTTTCATAGATTCCATTTTTATATAAACCTTCACGTTGATATTGACTACTAGAAAACTGTTGTGCGAGATAAAAATCTACTTTTTTGTAATTGAATTTAAACTGTGTAAAAGCTTCTAAAGTAGTAGCGTAGAAATTATAATTATATCCGTAAGTATCGCCTGCAAACACTTGACGATTTGGATTATTAAGATCTGATTGTGATTGATTACCGCTATAAAATGCATCAATATCCTCATAATAAGATCCACCAAGCAAGTCCATCAAGTATTGAGAATAGCGTAGTTTCGATTTTTTATAAGTTACACCAGCATTTAAAAAAATATTTTCAGAAACTTCCAATGTTATATTTGATGCCAGTATTCCCGTTTGGTCTTCAACTTGATCTTCATATAAAACATATTTGCTTTTTGAAGGTTCAAAACCAATCACGTTTCCACTTGCATCTACCACTTGACTTTGATTAGCTTGGTAAATTGCGGTCCAATTTATTTGAGAATTTTCTAAAAATAAATTCTTACTTTTTTCAGCATTTTGATAATCTGGAATAAACGCACCCGAAAATTCACCGTTGTCTCTTTCATACAAAGAGCTATAATAACTAGGTAAGTTTCTATAATAGGTAGGATCAGGACTATTCGAATTTTGATAATCGATATTACTGTTTGCTGTTCTTCCAAATTGGTAAGTTGCACTACTAATCAAGTTCGTTTTTTCATTAATTTTAAAATAATGATTGAGCATTACAGTAGGCGCTTCAATTGTTTTTACACGTGAATTTCTTCTTTTTCCATCTTGAAAACCCCAGTATGAATTATACTTAACACTCGTTAATTGGTTAACTTCATCCGTATTTGGGGAGTTTTTGGCTCTAGAATTTGGTGTGTACATTGCCGTTAGATTAATGGAATGCTGATTAGTCCATTTTTTTTCGAGACTCAAAAAAAAAGAATTTGCATCATAACTAGTTCCTTCAAAATATCCTTGCTGTGCCCAGCGCTTTCCTGCCGAAATTACGTAAGCCCAGCCGCTCGCATTCATTCCTGATGCGTGAGTGCCCATTGTACGCCAGCTATAATTAGTATTTGTTCCAGAAAATGTAATTCGGGATCCTGGTCTATAAATTGAAGCACGAGTGCTTATTTGTTGCGTTCCTAAAATTCCTCCAAAAATATAATCAGAAGTAACAGTTCCTAGCGTAAATTCTTGATTGCGAAGCGCATCATTAAGGCCGCCCCATTCTCCCCATTGCGGTCTTCCATCATACACTTTGTTCATAGAAACACCATTTATCATCATTGTTGAATATTCACTATCTAAGCCTCTAACTCGGAATCGAGCTTGACCCCAATTGAATGCAGCGGCTTGCAAAAAAGCATCGCGGGTAGATTGTAAAAGTCCAGAAGTGCTTTCGGAACTACTGTTTTCATCGCTAAAATCACTTTCAATTAAAGATATTATACTACTTTGTTGCTCGAATGACTGATCTTCTTCTAACAATATTGTTCCCAAGTTCAAGAGTTGTCCTTCAACAATTTCTACAGGAATAAGTGCATCTTTATATCCTTGAGATCTGATGGATAGTAGAAATTTCCCTGCTGTAACATTTTGAAAACTAAATTCACCATCGGTTTTAGTAAGTTGTAGTAATGTAGAATTTGGTACGCTAACAACTACAAATCCCAGCGGATTTTGTGTTTTAGCATTCAAAATTTTACCGTTGAACCCAGTATTGTTTTGAGCAAAACTGGAGCCCATTTTAAGTAGAAGAAAAAACACAAAGTAAAATTTATTCATATACACTACTCTAATTAATCAATCATTGATAACAAAATGCCTACTAAGCACATCATTAAAAAATTCAACCTACGGCATAAGTGCGTAGGTTGAATTCTACAAATGAAAGGTGATTTCTAAAAATGTAAAAACCTTAAATAATTATAAATTGATTTTTGGAAAAGTGGTATATACTTTTGAAATTAAATGCTAATAAACGTGGTATTTATAAATTAGCAAACATTGTTTTACACAATATTTAATGATAAAAGTAAGACAAAAAATTATTAAACTACTGATTTACAGATAAAAAAATTTATTGAGTTTTCTTAATTTATTTTTCAATGATTAATCCTGAAATAAGAAGACGTGTAATTTAGCCCCGGTAGAAGCAAGTATCCCACGCTTTTGGGCGTGGATACTGCGGATGACGGGACAAAAAGTATTTTAAAAAATGAATTTTATGCTCCTAAAAAATTAAATTTTATGCTATTGCTTTTATCCTACTAACCATAAAAGTGATTAGAATTCCGAAAATACCAATAAATGCAAAAGAAAATTGCAGGCTTGAAAACTCTGCTATATAGCCAATTACTGGTGGACCCAATAAAAATCCTAAAAAGCTAACGCTTGAAACTATGGTGAGCGCTATGCTTGGTGAAACATTTTTATTTTTTCCCGCAATGCTATAAATTGTGGGTACAATTGTTGAAACGCCAAGACCAACAAACATAAAGGCAATTGTTGCTGGAATAATATATGGAAAAATAACAGCTGTGAAAAGGCCTAGAGAGATCATTACTCCGCTTATTTGTAAGACCGTTTTTCTTCCAAATCTCAAGATTAATCCATCGCCAATAAAACGCCCGCTAGCCATTGTGATCATAAAAGAAGTATAGCCTAAAATTACTAATGGTCCAGGTACTTTAATGACATCTTTAAAATAAATCCCGCTCCAGTCAAACATAACGCCTTCGCTGGCCATGGAACAAAATGCTATAATACCCAGCCATATAAGTGTACTATCTGGTTTAGTAAACATTTTTTTCTTTTCGGTTTGGATCTTTTCCTTGGCAACAATTAAAAATTTGTAATTAAAAGCAACCATAATAAGAACGATTGCGCCAATTATTAAAAAGTGTATGTAAGGTGTGAGTTTAAAAGCTAACATTGCCAGTCCTAGAAGAGCACCTGTAAATCCAGCAAAACTCCACATGCCATGAAACGAGGACATAATTGTTTTTTTAAATAAAACCTCGGTGTAAACTCCTTGTGTGTTTACAGCTATATTTGCTAAATTTCCAAATATTCCAAAAACAAATAATGCCAGTGATAATTGCCAAGCTTGCGTAGCTAAGCCAATATTTGTTAAACTAATAGCATAAGAGATAAGTGAAAAAACTAGCATGCGATGACTCCCAAAATAACTAACTAATTTTCCTGAAAACGGCATGATCACTAACTGACCTAACGGCAAAGCGAATAAAATGGTACCAAGATCACCTTCACTCAATTGTAAAGTAGTCTTAAGATCTGGAATTCTACTAGCCCAAGTTGCAAAAGATAAACCCATAGCAAAATAAAACGCTGAGACTGCCCATCGTATTCGTCGTAAATAGGATGTTTTCGCATTAGCGAAGGATTTCTTGATCTTTCCTTTGTTGTGAAACCTTCCAAAAAAATTTAAATCTATCAATTTGCTTTATTTTGTATTTAAAAGTGCAAAACTACAAAAAGCAATTGCTTGTTGATTCAGTCCAATGCAATTGAAAAAATATACATCGTTATTGTTTATAAATACATCTAATTATAGCTAGAAAATCACAATGAAAACTGATTTTTTCTTAAGGTTTTGTGGTTTAAATATTCATTTTACAAGACAATTGCCCTTTTATGATTGCTACTTTGAATTGAAGCTTCAATAATTTGCATTACTCGAATTCCATCTAAAGCAGTGACAGGTTCAACAGAGTTATTGCTGATTGAATTATAAACTCCGTCAAAAAAATCATAATAATTCCCTTGTAGTGTAGGTATCAATTTTTTAACAATTTCGCCATTAATTTCTGTGTGCAATAACCCTTGATGTTCTATTGATTCAATTCCCCAATTATCAAGATTTGGTTTTTTACCTAATTTCAATTCGTCTTCTTGTACATCGCCACGTGGTTTTAAGAAAGATCCTTTTTTCCCGTGAATTAGGTATGCTGGGTTTGCTTCCCGAACAAAAAATCCTGCTTTTAATCGAACACGAAAATCAGAATAATAAAGTAAAATATCAAAGTAATCATCAACAACGGAATGATCTCGAGTGATTCGAATATCGGCAAAAACTGATTTTGGCATTCCAAATAGAAAAAGTGCTTGATCAATAATGTGTGGACCTAAATCTTTTAAAATTCCGGCTCCAGCATTAGATGTTTCCTTGTGCAGCTTAGGACTCAAATTAGGATTGTATCTATCAAAATGAAATTCGGCCTCCACCATTTCGCCTAATAAGTCTTGAACTAGGATTGCTTGAACTGTTTTAAAATCGCTATCCCATCGTCGGTTTTGGAACACCGTAAGTTTCAACCCTTTTTCACTGGCAATAGTTGCTAGTTCCTTTGCTTGAGCAACCGTTGTTGTAAAAGCTTTTTCAACAATAGCATTTTTACCGGCCAGCAAAACTTTTTTAGTATACTCATAATGTGTTTCTACTGGAGTATTTACAACCACTAAGTTTACATCATCTGCTAATAATTCCTCTAGAGTTGGGTAACTTTTAAAGTGGGGAAAGTCTACTTGTATTAATTTTTTTGTTCGTTCCCAGGCGCCGAGTATTTCAAAACCGGGATGAAAATCAAGAAAAGGCGCATGAAAAATTTTGCCTGACATTCCATAAGAGAGCAGAGCCGTTTTTATTGTTTGCATAGCAATTTACATATAATTTTTTATTTCACTTTGTTACACTGTGTGGCATTTATTATTAGTTACACTGTGTAATACACCGAGTTACTCTGTGTAGCATTTTTTATTAATTTCACTGTGTTACACTGTGTAATACACCGAGTTACTCTGTGCAGCGTACTTAAATTATTAATTTCACCGCGTTACACTGTGTAATACACCGAGTTACTCTGTGCAGCGTACTTAAATTATTAATTTCACCGCGTTACACTGTGTAATACACCGAGTTACTCTGTGCAGCTTACTTAAATTATTAGTTTCACCGCGTTACACTGTGTAGCATTTATTATTAGTTTCACCGTATTCTAAATCTTTGCTCTCAAATATTGTTTTGGCCAATTTACATCTACTCCTAGATCATCAGCAAAGGTTAAGCCTAAATAAGGATTTCGCAATGATTCTCTCCCAAACAAAACTAAATCTGCTTTTCCTGAGCGTATTATTTCTTCGGCTTGAGATGCATCAGTGATTAAACCAACAGCTCCAGTTAAGATTCTAATTTCTTTTTTAATGCTTTCAGCAAAAGGAACTTGATAATTAGATTCTACCGGAATTTGTTGGTGTGAAACCGCTCCACCAGAGGAAACATCAACTAAATCCACCCCTTTTTCTTTCAATATTTTTGAGAGTTGAATTGATTCTTCAATATTCCATCCGCCTTCTGCCCAGTCGGTAGCGGATATCCTAATGAATAACGGTAAACTGTTAGGCCATTCTGACTGAACAGCTGCAATAACTTCAAGCGTTAATCGGATTCGGTTTTCAAAACTTCCACCATACTCATCAGTTCGTAAATTAGACAAAGGAGAAAGAAATTGATGCAGTAAATAACCGTGTGCCGCATGAATTTCCAGCACTTGAAACCCTGCTTGCACGGCTCTTTTAGTAGCGGATTTAAAATCAAAAATTACTTTTTGAATTCCGCTTTTATCTAATTCAAGTGGCGCTTTTTCACTTTCATGATAGGCGATAGCACTTGGCGCAACAGTTTCCCATCCACCTTGATCTTCCGCTACTTTTCGACCACCATTCCAAGGTGATGCTGCACTTGCTTTACGTCCAGCATGTGCCAATTGGATTCCGGGAACCGCATCTTGACTGATGATAAACGCATTAATTTGTTTTAGTTTTTCGATTTGTTCGTCCTTCCAAAGTCCGAGATCTTCTGGCGAAATCCTACCTTCAGCAGATACTGATGTCGCTTCCTGAATAATTAATCCCGCACCGCCACTAGCACGACTGCCAAGATGAACTAAATGCCAATCATTAGCAAATCCGTCAACGGCTGAGTATTGACACATGGGTGATATTGCGATTCGGTTTTTGAGCGTAATACTTTTTATAGATAGAGGAGAAAATAATTGTGCTGACATTTAAAATTTTTTAAGGTATAATTATTGACGATTGCTTTTTTGAAAAAGTAAAGTTAGTAGACTCATTCTAAACGAGGGATTGTATTTATAATAATTAACAAACATTTAAAACGCTGCAGAAGAATTATTGTAAATAAAACAAATAGAAAACCTTACTTTTGCGAGTTATAAAAGAACTAATATTAAAAAATGGACATATTTATAAAGCTTTCTCAATTTTTATTGAGTTTATCATTACTTATTATACTTCACGAATTAGGACATTTTATTCCTGCTAAATTATTCAAAACCAGAGTCGAGAAATTTTACTTGTTTTTTGACGTTAAATATTCCCTTCTAAAAAAGAAAATTGGCGAAACTGAATACGGTATTGGTTGGTTGCCTCTTGGCGGATATGTAAAAATATCTGGAATGATTGATGAAAGCATGGACAAAGAACAAATGGCTTTGCCACCGCAGCCGTGGGAATTTCGATCTAAGCCAGCGTACCAACGTTTAATTATTATGTTGGGCGGAGTGACTGTAAATTTTATTTTAGCTTTTATTATTTATATCGGAATGGCATTTGCTTATGGTGATATTTACATCGCAAATGCTGATCTAAAAGATGGTTTGTTGATCGAAAATAAAGCAATGGAGAACGTAGGTTTTAAAACTGGAGACAAAATTATTTCAGTGGACAACCAAAAAGTTGTAAAATTTGACAACGATATTAATATGAAGGTTGTTATGGCTAAGGAAGTTCTTATCCAAAGAAATGGTGCAGAGCAAACTATAAAAATGCCAATTGATTTTGTAGACCAATTATCAAAATTCGAGAAAGGACAATTGTTAGGGATTAGAATGCCATTTGTAGTAGGTGCTATTGCTGATGGATCTAAAAATACGGCATTAGAACCTAAGGATATTGTTATTTCACTAAACGGACAGCCAGCGAAATATTTTGACCAGGCAAAAACGATTTTGGAAAACAACAAAAACAAAACAATTTCTGCTACCGTTTTAAGAGATCAAAAAGAAATTAAGGTTCCTGTAATCGTTTCTAATGATGGGAAATTAGGAATTGCGGTAGGAGGACTAGACATGAACTCGCTAGAAAAATTAGGCTATTACAAGGTTAGTAAGCAAGAATTTACTTTGCTGGAATCTATACCTGTTGGAATTATAAAGGGGAAAGATCAGTTAATAGGTTACGGAAAACAATTAAAAATGATTTTTAGTCCAAGTACTGGCGCTTACAAGCAAGTAGGTGGTTTCAAAGCCATATTTGATATTTTCCCTAACACTTGGAGTTGGGAAACCTTCTGGCGAATTACCGCATTATTATCCATCATGCTTGGTGTTATGAACTTATTGCCTATTCCAGCACTTGATGGTGGCCATGTAATGTTTTTATTATACGAGATTATAAGCGGTAGAAAACCAAGTGACAAATTTCTAGAGAATGCGCAATTAGTTGGTTTTGTTTTACTTATCACATTATTACTATTTGCGAATGGAAACGACATTTACAAGGCAATTGTAGGCCGATAAAAAAAATTAAAAAAACTTTGGTTTTTATTTGCACAAATCAAATGATAGCCTATCTTTGCACCGCTTTAGAGATGTAATGCAAGTTACTATTTATTGCTCAGTTTCCTTCTTAGCTCAGTTGGTTAGAGCATCTGACTGTTAATCAGAGGGTCCTTGGTTCGAGCCCAAGAGAGGGAGCTTTTATAAAAAGACTATCAGAAATGATAGTCTTTTTTGTTTTGAGTAAGTATCATTATTATGCTTTGTGTCTATATTTTTCATTCATTAAAACTAAATTAATTTATATAGGTTTTACATCTAATTTGAATTAACGGTTGGGACTTTATTTAAATCCAAACCTCAAGCATAAGCAATTGAGCAGCATATCAAAAATCTGTTGTGATATCCCGATATTACAATCAAATTATTTCAAAAAGTAAGGTCTGCTATTCAGATCCCAAAAAGCTGTTGAGAGAAGCTTTAATATCCTGGCAGCACTATCGGACTATTTTATTTATCGCAAAATCAGTACTGCAAGGCGTTACATTATAGCAATTAGGATTTTACCTTCTATTAACTTACCAAAAAAAATTCAAAAAAAAGAATCACTTTACGTTCCGTAATTCACTACTCTATTTGTGATTACTAACAAAAACCTTCTCGTTTTTTCAAGCTATCCACCCTGCTTTTAATGTCATTTTACTCCTGAAGTACAATAAAAGTTTATCTTTGAGTTTTTATGAAATATCTTATAGTTTTACTATTTATAAAGAATCAGTAAAGACGTATATTTTTGTACTATTGAGATGAATTTATAAAATTTTATTTCAAAAAAACACTTAACAGCTTTTGCTGAAAGTGGCTTTGATTAAATAAAGAGTATAGAAATGAACCAGAACTAGCCTAGAAAAACCAATATATAACCTTAAAAATTAAATGATTATGAAGAAAATTATTTTCCTTTCCCTCTTTTTCATACTGGCTTGTAAGCCAACTCAAAAAACGCTTATTTCCGCTTGGGTGCCTTATGACGAAACCGAAGAACTAGCAAAAAGCGCTACCAACGCATCAACTAGAATGCAATACAAATTGATCCAGTCTAAAATTTTGGATAAAAATGCTATTTGGAAAAACATAGCAGAACAACTAGGTACTTTTTCCGAGGAAGATTATCAAACGCTAAAACCTTTAATTTTAGAACAAAACATTCCTACCATTCAATCCCATATTCAATCTGGCAGCTTGAACTACGAAAAATTAACACAATGGTATTTATATCGAATCGTTAAATATGAGAATGATAAAGACAAAATGCTCAACGCAATTGTTGCCATTAGCCCAGAAGCAGTTATGGAAGCGCGAAAAAGAGATAAAAATAAATCCAATCAAAACCATCCCATTTACGGTATTCCAATACTTGTGAAAGATAATGTAAACGTAGCGGGCATGCCTACCACAGCAGGAACACACTTGTTGCGAAACAACATCGCTGCTGATGCATTCATCATTACGCAATTAAAAGATAAAGGAGCAATTATTTTAGGAAAAACAAACCTAAGTGAATGGGCTAATTTCCTTCATCTTACGGGTCCTAATGGCTACAGCGCCGTAGGAGGACAAACACTTAATCCCTATGGGCGAAAAATATTTGACACTGGTGGTTCGAGTGCTGGAAGTGGTGTGGCAGTAGCCGCTAATTATGCAGCAGCAGCAGTGGGAACAGAGACTTCAGGTTCTATTCTTTCTCCTTCATGGCAAAATTCAATTATTGGTCTAAAACCAACTACTGGTTTATTGAGTAGAACGGGTATTGTTCCAATATCAAGCACACTAGATACGCCAGGACCAATGACAAAAAATAGTACTGATAGTGCCATCCTTCTTTCGGCCATGAGTGGAGAAGATGAGAATGATCCTGCCACCATAAATAATCCAAAAAATAAAAAATATATAGAAGGTTTACAGACAGGAACACTCAAAGGATTACGATTTGGCGCTATTAAAAACTTTTTAGGAGATTCAATCTACAAACAAAGTATAAATACAATAATCAAGTTGGGCGGAATAGTTATTGAATATGATCCAGAACCCATGAACTTTGACGGTTTTGGTACTATACTTACTGCCGATATGAAAGTGGATCTCCCTAATTATTTGAATAAATATGCTTCTGATAAAGTTACCAGCCGTTCTATTGCTAAAATCATTGCCTACAATAATAGTGATCCAGCATTGAAAATTCCATACGGGCAAGGCCGTTTTGATGGTATGTTGTCTGACAAGACTTCTGCTGAAGAATTACAGCAAATAAAGGTCAAAGTAAAAAAAGAGGGTGTCCAATTTTTTGAAACGCCAATGGTAAAATACCAACTCGATGCGATCTTATCCATAAACAATAATAACGCAGGTCAAGCGGCGGCTGCAAATTATCCTTGCCTTACTATTCCTATGGGGTATAAAGCAACAGGAGAGCCATGGGGACTTACTTTTATAGCTAGACCGTATCAAGAAGATTACCTCTTAAAAATGGGGATTGCCTTTGAAAAAGCAACAACAATTAGAAAGTCTCCTCAAGCATACAAATAGGTTTAGTAGTGAAAATTAAAAACACCTGTATGATTAATTTGGTTTTACTGCTACTTTCGATCCAAGCTTGGATCGAAAGTTTACTAGCAAAGCAGAAATTTGGATATAGTATTTTATGATAGAATGTGAAACTAAAAAACAAGCTTTGCAATCGAGCAGCATATCAAAAAAATGAAAAGTAAAAATTACAAAGAAAATTCATTACGATATTTTGATATAACAATAAAATTACTCGAAAAACACAAGAAATCTTAATCATAACCCGAAAGGCTTTCGGGTCATGATTAAGATTATTATCGGGACTAGAGAGGAAGCTTTAAAAAAGACTTTACAGTGATGTAAGGTCTTTTTCTTTTTAAAGCAGAAGTGAAATTAATATTTCAGGAAATTTTATTGAAAACGGAAATTTTTTCTATTGACAACTCATCAATTTATGTTAGGAAAAAAAGATACCATCTATTTTTGAAAAGGGAGTACTTTTCTATAATCCCGGATGCTGTGTATAACCTAAAATAAAGTTATAGCAACACAAAATTTTAAAATTCTATTTGCTCAAGCGGAAATCAAAACACATTAAATTGTTAATTCTGCCTGAAACTTTAAAAACATCTATTGTTTCCATCGCTCTTTTACTATCTTTAAATTTAATTTTGTAGTCCTAAAGTTTAATAAGATGAAAATACCAGCTATAATTTCGCTTTCTATTATTGCATTTATATCGTACAGTTGTGATGCACAAGTTAAACCAAATGATATCGTTCTAGAGGACGATGCTAAAAATTATAAACTTGAAGTTGTAGCAGCAGATATTGCGATTCCGTGGGGAATGGCTTGGTTGCCAGATGGAACTATGCTTGTGACTGAAAAAAGTGGCGTACTTTACCATATTAAAAAGGGTATAAAAACGGAAATAAAAAACGTTCCTGCAGTTTATACCCGCGGGCAAGGTGGATTATTAGATATTGCATTACATCCTGATTACGCTAGAAATGGTTGGATTTACATTACCTATTCTTCTGATGAAGGCGAAGGGAGTGGCGGAAATACGAAACTTATTCGAGCTAAATTATTGGATGGAAGTTTAACTCAAATAGAATCACTTTATAAAGCTACACCAAACACTACAAAAGGACAACATTTTGGTTCTAGAATTGTATTTGATAATGAGGGATACTTATATTTCTCTATTGGTGAACGTGGGAATGAATTTGTAAACCCGCAAGATATAATGCGAGATGGAGGAAAAATATATAGACTAAATGATGATGGAAGTATTCCTAAAGACAATCCATTTGTAGGTCAAGCAGGAGTTAAAGAAGCGATTTACACTTACGGAAATCGCAATCCACAAGGAATAGCAAAGAATCCTATAACAGGGGCAATTTGGGCACACGAACACGGTCCTAAAGGAGGTGATGAAATCAACATAATAAAAAAAGGAGCTAATTATGGTTGGCCTTTAGTCACATACGGTATCGATTATGACGGTACTACAATTAGTAAAGAGACTGAAAAAGCAGGAATTGAAAGACCTATTTATTACTGGTTACCTTCAATTGCGCCAAGCGGAATGGCATTTGTAACCGGAGATATATATTCTGATTGGAAAGGACATTTATTAGTAGGCTCTTTGAAATTTCAATATCTTGAACTGGTTAAACTAAAAGGAAATGAAGTAGTAGGAAGACAAAAAATAGCAACAGATGTTGGCCGATTAAGAGATGTTAAGCAAGGTCCGGATGGCTTTATTTATATGGGTATTGAAGGAAAAGGAATCGTTAAAATTATACCAAACTAAATGCTATTAACTACAAAGTTATTAATTGGTTTTACTGCAATTGCGATAACTGGGATTTCGCTTTTTAAACCATTTTCAGATGAAAAATATTTTGATTTAGAGACCAAAAACAAAACTTCAGTAAAAACACAATCACCTGGAAAAGAGATCTATTTTGATTTTTGTGTCCAGTGTCACGGTGCTAATGGAAAAGGAGATCTAAAAAATTTCCCTCCACTTGACGATTCTGATTGGCTGAAAAATAAAAGAAAAGAAAGTATTGCAGCAGTCAAGTTTGGACAAAGCGGTGAAATTGTTGTAAATAAAATTAAGTATAACAACGCCATGCCGGCAATGGGACTTTCAAATCAAGAAGTTGCTGATGTGATGAATTATATTATGACCTCTTGGAGCAATAAACAATCAAAAATTGTAACGGAGAGCGAAGTAGCAGCCATAAAAAAATAGATACAAATTACTGATAATAGCTTTGAGTAAATCAAAAATCGATCTGTTTAATTCAAGATCGTTAAATAAATTTTTTGCTTTTAAGCTTAACGACTCATCTAATTGATTCGCAGTAAAAGCTGCCCTCACCGAAGCGTAAATAATACCATTAAAATTCAAGATTTTTCTTATTCTGCTTTTAAGAATTCGAATAAACGTAAACTAAAAAAGATAACCTACTGTAAAACCCCCGTAATAATTTATAGGATTTCCAGGGTAAAAATAACGCGGTGCGGCATTTCCAAAACCAACTGCATTCGGCAATATATTCGCTGCATATTTTTTATTTAAAGCATTATTGACACCAGCATTTAACTCTAATTTTAGTTTTTTTAATAGGGTGAAAACATAAGTAGTTTTTAAATCGAGTAAGGAATAGCGCTCGTTGTATTTATTATTAGAATCATTCAATGGAATTGCACCCATCGTTCTAAAAGAGCTATTTATACTTAAACCGTTTTTAATAGAAACATCAAGTCCAAAATTAAATTGCTTTTCAGGAACACCCGTCAATTGATTTCCTGAATAATCAGTATTGCCATCAACAAATTCTTTAAATTTAAATTTATTGACTGATCCTGAAAAATAAGGTGTGATACTAAGACTATTCCGTGAGATAAAATTATAGTTAACTAAAAATTCCAACCCGCTATGTGAACTACTTCCCGCATTAATACCAACAAATTGATCTTCAGCAGTACGTCTTGCTACCAACAAGTTTTTTATCTGTGTGCTGTACAAAGTTACCTCTGCGTACAACTTGTTTTTGACCCAATTCCCTTTAAAACCTATTTCGTAATTCCACCCTATTTCTGGTTTTAAATTGGTATTGATTTTTCCCTCAGGAGTCAACGTTTCAGCAACTGATGGTGTTGAAAATCCATTACTAACTGCTGCAAATAGATTTTTACCACTAGCTAGTTTATAAGATAAGCCAGCTCTAGGCGATAATACTGTACCAAAAGTAAAGGGCTCTTTTATGCCTGTTGCATTGTTTTGAAAAATATTTTGTAGTGAATATTGAGTTGTGTTTAGCGCCAAACCTGTCTCTAAATTCAATCGATCTGAAAGTAGAAGCACCATTTGTAAAAAGTAATCGCTGTAATTGCGATTTTGTCTAATAGCGGTAAATTTATCGCCTTGTACGCTTCCCTGACCGGGTTTCGACTGGTATAAATTTTTAAACAGTGCATATTCATAATTTTCATATTGTATTTCAGTACCCAAACTCACTTCTATTGGCAAAGTCAGCAATTGATCTTTATAATTTATGTTGGCTCGAAACCCAATTGCAGTAGTTTTATCATCAATAATATCAAAAGGCCGTGGCTCATAAGCCTTTTTAGAATTAGAAAAAACACTAGTTTGCAGCGACCATTTATTAGAAAAACGATGTTCATATCCTAATCCAATCATAAACTTATCATAGGACTCGAATCCTTGTGCGGCGGCCCAAGTTGTTGCAGCTCTTTCGGGATTATTATTTAAATCAGTTTCATTTATAGAACTTGGAATAAAAGCTTTCAATCGTGTAAAGACTCCTAAAAATGATAATAAGCCATTAGAACTCATTTTTTGTTTTGCATGAAAATTGAATGATTTTCTGTTATATGAGCTATTAGCTCTAAAACCTTCGACCGCTAGATCAGTATAACTTGCAAATAAATTAGTTTTTACATTGCTATATCCTGCTGAAAATCGTTGTTGCAACAATCCAAAACTACCAAAACTAACTGTTGATTTTCCAAAAGATTCCATTTCTGTTGTTTCTCTAGAAAATAATTGCATTACTCCACCTAAGCCAGAACCGAAGCTAGTGGCATTTGGCCCTTTGATAATTTCTATTTTTTCGATAGAAGCTAAGTCAATATCATCAATAGTCGTTTCTCCTTCGCCAGAGGTTAACGGAATTTCATCAAAATAGGCTTTAATTTTATTAGTGCCATATTGAGATCTTGCTCCAATACCGCGAATAGTAATTCGACTGGTATTCAATGCGCCTTGTTGCATAGTGACTCCAGGAATTTTGTTTAACACAGGAGTTAATATAATTCCATCCGTTTTTTCAATGTCCGCAGTCGTAATAACGGAAATAGAAGCTGCTGTATTTTGCAGTACATTCTTAATTGGTGAACCTGTAAGAGTAATTCCTGAAAGCGAAATAGTGTCCTTTTTTACTTGACTCGAAACGGAGAAAATACAGATGAAAAAAATTAGGATAGGGAGGGAATATTTAAACAACGATCTAAATTTTTTTGATTAATAATAGAAAAGTTAAAGTTACCTAATTAATTTTTATTTTTTATCGATAAATAAAACTGCAATTAGAATTACTTACACTTTTATTATAGCACATAAAATGATATACAATGCTAAGATTAATCTGAACACAAAGTTTAATCTTGATTTTTTGACTATCAAAACAGTAAATTATATAAAAAGTTACTACCTAATTCATAACTTTATAGAATAAGAGATTCCTTTAAAAACATATCTTTGCCGCATATCATCTGGATTGTTTCCTATGTTGAATTAAATAAACTGACTGTAAAACTAAAAAAATATGACAAAAATATCCTATCTGTTATTAGTAATTCCAGTACTACTTACAAGTACAATATCCTGTAATAATAGTAAAGCTAAAGAAACTGAAATAGAATATAATTCAGAAAAAACAGTAAAAATCAATTCGGATTCAATAGCAAAAAGCAAAGTTTTGACCGTTGATACATTGGATTACAATAAGCGTTTACTTGCTATCAGTAATCATGACACCACAGGAAGGTGGCCAGTAAAAACACCATATCCATTACCGGGAGCGATATTACCTTATAATAGAATCATTGCTTTTTATGGAAATTTGTATTCTACAAGAATGGGTGTTTTAGGAGAATATCCTCGTCAAGAAATGATTACAAAACTTCAAAATGAGGTGGCAAGTTGGCAAGCTGCTGACTCCACCGTGAAAGCAATTCCAGCATTACATTACATTGCAGTTACCGCACAAGGTGCTCCAGGTAAAAATAATATGCATCGTTTAAGAATGCCCTTTAAGCAAATTGATACTGTGATTAGCTGGGCAAAACCTATAAACGCATTAGTGTTTTTAGATATTCAAGTTGGTCACAGTACTGTAAAGGACGAAGTGGAACAACTAAAACCCTTTTTCGCTTTACCCAATGTACACTTAGGAATTGATCCTGAGTTTTCGATGAAAAATGGAGAACGTCCTGGTTCTAAAATTGGTTATTTTACCGCAGATGATATTAATGATGCTATTGATATTCTCGCTGATGTAGTGCGTAAAAATAAGCTTCCGCCAAAAGTACTAGTAGTGCATAGATTTACTCAAGGTATGGTTAAAAATTACAAAGACATTAAAACTGTTCCTGAAGTCCAAATTGTGATGCACATGGACGGATTTGGTAGTAAAGTTTTAAAAAGATCTACTTATTTGAGCTACATCTATAGAGAACCGGTTCAATTTACAGGTTTCAAATTATTTTATAAAAATGATAATTGGAACGATTGGAAAATCTACCAGCCGGAGGAATTAGTGAAATTTACACCAAAACCTTTATATATCCAATATCAATAAAACGTAATTTAGTATGAAGAATATTTGTATTTGCTTTTTAATTGGATTTTTATTCAGTTGCCAATCAGAAACTCGCAAGCATATTCCTGAGGTTATATCTGACACTATTGCATTATCTAAAAAAGTAGTTACAGTTAAAAAAGTCATGGCTAGTGCCGCAGCGATTCTCTCGAAAAAAGAAGTGCCAATTTTATGCTATCACAATATTAAAGATTTTACGGCCAGCTCTGGCGAAATGACCAAAGTGTATAGTGTAAAACCTTTAGATTTTGCGGATCAAATGAAAGCGCTTTCAGATGCAGGATATGAAACAATTCTGCCGCAACAACTTTATAATTATTTACTTTATGACGGCAAACTTCCAGCTAAACCCATAATGATCACCTTTGATGATACTAGGGAAGAGCAGTTCAGCATTGGCGTTGCCGAAATGAAAAAATATGGTTTTAAAGGAGTATTTTTTATTATGACTGTTTCAATAAATCGTCCAGGTTATATGAGTAAAGAACAAATTAAAAATCTTGCAGATGAAGGACACTCTGTTGCAGCACACACTTGGGATCATCATATGGTAACAAAATATTCTGGTGAAGATTGGAATACTCAATTGATAAAACCAAAAATTAAACTGGAAAAAATTATTGGCAAGCCTATAACAAATTTTGCTTATCCCTTTGGCTTATGGAACGCTGCGGCTATTCCTGAATTACAAAAAAGTGGTTATAAAATGGCTTATATTTTGTCTACCAAAAGAGATAGTATTGATCCTTTATATACAATTAGACGCATTATAGTATCGGGAACTTGGACTACCGAACGAATGATGAAATCAATTGAAACTTCATTTAAGTAATCATATTTAGAACCGATGCATAACTTTTTAATAACGTTAAGTTAACATATAAACTGATTTGTTACAGGACTTTTGTACAAAAATTAAACACAAAGCATCATGGAGCAAATTTATGTGATAATGTTAATTGTATTAGGCGTTCTAGCTATTATCGATTTAATGGTTGGCGTTAGTAACGATGCGGTTAACTTCTTAAATTCTGCTATAGGATCTAAGGCAGTATCATTCAAAACAACTATGCTTGTGGCCAGCCTTGGGGTTCTTGTTGGTGCTATGTTTTCCAGTGGAATGATGGAAATAGCAAGAAGCGGAATTTTTGTGCCAAGCATGTTTAGTTTTAATGACGTGATGATTATTTTTCTTGCGGTTATGATCACTGATATTTTATTGTTAGACGTATTTAACTCGCTAGGATTACCAACATCTACTACTGTTTCTATAATTTTTGAATTATTAGGAGCAGCTGTTTGTTTAGCACTTTACAAAATATATACTACTGATGATTCTTTTGATAATCTAGGAATGTATATTAATACTAAGAAAGCTACTACAATAGTTTATAGCATTTTACTATCTGTGGTGTTGTCTTTTTCTTTAGGTAGTTTCATACAATACATTTCCCGATTAATTTTTACTTTTCATTATGAGAAAAAGCTCAAATACTTTGGAGCTATTTTCGGCGGCGTAGCCATTTCTGCCATTACGTTTTTTATATTAATTAAAGGATTAAAAGGAGTTTCTCTTATATCAAAGGAGCAATTTTCATGGATTGATGAGCATCAGTTTTTAATTCTGGGAGTTAATTTTTTATTTTTTTTGGTACTTTCGCAAATACTAATTCAATTCTTTAAAGTCAATATTTTACGAATCATTATATTGATTGGAACTTTTGCTTTAGCATTGGCTTTTGCTGGAAATGATTTGGTTAACTTTATTGGAGTACCTATTGCTGCTTTCAACTCTTATGAAATTTTCCAGAATAGTGGCGTCTCTGGTGATGATTTTATGATGGGTGCTCTAGCAAATGATGATATTGTAGCTCCTTTTTACTTTCTATTGATCGCTGGCGTTGTAATGGTTGTTACATTATGGACATCTAAAAAAGCAAGAAGCGTAATTGAAACAGGTGTAAATTTATCTAGACAAGGAGATGGGGTTGAAAAATTTTCACCTAATACTGCCTCACGATTTATTGTAAGATTAGGAGTGAACATAGGAGAAGGTATCAATTATTTTTTGCCAAATAAATTACAGATTAAAATTGATGAACGTTTTAAAAGTGTTGTAAAACCAACAAAAAACACAAAAGACGAACCCGCTTTTGACATGGTTCGTGCCTCTGTAAATTTGATGGTAGCCAGTATTTTGATTTCAATTGGTACTTCTTTAAAATTGCCTTTGTCAACAACTTACGTAACATTTATGGTTGCAATGGGTAGTTCGTTTGCTGATAGAGCTTGGGATAGAGAAAGTGCTGTTTATAGAATTGCAGGAGTTTTTAAAGTGATAGGCGGCTGGTTTTTTACAGCATTCGTAGCTTTCATTTTAGCATTCATAATGGCTTATATCTTAAAGGTAGGTGAAGTTTTTGCTTTCGTTGGTTTATTACTATTGTTAGGAATAATGCTATATAAAAGTTCTAGAAAACACAAAGAAAAAGTTCAAGAGGAAGAAGAGGTTAAAAGTCTTCGTAGAGAGGATATAGGAACCGTTAATGAAATGATTAGTGAGAGCTCATCTCAAATTGCAAAAGTCTTTCGTAAAACGAGCGCGCTGTATTCTAACCTGATTGACAATTTAAGTTTACAAGATTTAGCTAAATTAAAACAGAACAAAAAAGACCAAAAGAAATTAGAAAAAGAAATTGATGAACTAAAAAGCAACGTTTTTTATTTTATAAAGAACTTAGATGATAATTCAGTTGAAGCTAGTAAATTCTACATTTTAATCTTAGGTTATTTACAAGACATGGTTCAATCTATTGATTTTATCACTTCTAATAGTTATTCACACGTAAATAATAATCATAAGAAATTAAAATTCAATCAAATTAAAGGTTTAAAAACAATTGACATGCAGTTGCAACAATTGTTACAGTCTCTTGAAGAAAGCTTTAAAAACGAAGATTTCTATAAAATTGATCTGGTATTAAATGATAAACAAATTTTACTAGATACTGTTTCTGATTTAATTTCGAAACAAATTGATACCATCAGAACGACCGAAACGAGTCCTAAAAACAGCAAACTCTATTTTGCATTACTACTAGAGGTTAATGATCTAGTTAAGTCTATTACTAACTTATTAGAATTGTTTAAAGAGTTTAATAAATTAAACAAAAATTAGTTTAAGAAATTTGAATAATTTTATTTGGCTTGTTAATAATAGCCGAATTATAAAGTTACGATTTTCGCTTTTTCTTAATTATTATCTGTCACGCTGTAAGCGTCTCAATTATGTTGCTTTAGTTTGTTGAGATGCTTTCAGCATGAAAACAGGAGACAGTTTTTATGCAGCGCTATGATAATACTATTGTAGTCTCTTCTTGTCAATTACTATTTGTCACGCTGCAAGCGTCCCTATCATGTTACTCTCGTTTGTTGAGATTCTTTCAGCATGACAACTGGAGTAGATTAGTATTGTGAAGAACTACAGTACTCACCATAAAATTTTTATCAATTACTATTTGTCACGCTGTAAGCGTCCCAATAATGTTGCTCTCGTTTGCTGAGATGCTTTAAACATGAAAACTTAAAGCAATTGTTATGCAGAGCTGTTATATTACTATTGTCGTCTATTCTTCTTGATCACTATTTGTCACGCTGTAAGAGTCCCTATTATGTTGCCCTAGTTTGTCGAGATGCTTTCAGCTTGGCAATAAAAATTTTAATAACGCACAAAAAAAGCACTATTGAATTTTAAAAATTCGATAGTGCTTTTATATAAGATAAAGATGATTTATCTTCCTGACAACCAACCCTCAGGATTATTATAAGTTGTATTTTGTAAGATTAAAAATTTAATTATTGTTTTTCCTGTTTCTCCATTAGTTCTTACAGTGCCTATATTTTGTTTGATACTTACCTTATCTCCTTTACTAACACTTACGGAACTTAGGTTTTGATAAACAGTAAAGTAATCACCGTGTTGTATCATTACAGCTCTATTTACGGGAGATAGAATAATTACGCTTGTTACTTCACCTCCAAAGACTGCCCTTGCAGTAGCACCGCGATCAGTAGTGATCTCTACACCGCTATTGTGTACTGTTATAGTGTTAAACAATGGATGGGTTTGATTTCCATATCCTAATGAAACATAGCCTTTCTCTACTGGATAAGGTAATCTTCCTTTATTAGCTCTAAAATTATCAGCAATTATTTTTGCCTCTGGTGTAAGTTCAATTTTTGATGATGATACAGCAGCTTTAGAAACTGGAGCACTTGGATTTGCTTTTGCTTTCTCTAGCGCCGCCTTTCTATTTGCAGCAGCGATAGCCTCCCTAATTAATTTATTTATTTGCCTATCAACTTGTCTATATTCTTGTTGTTTTTTACCAATTTCTTTTGAAATTTTATTTTTGTCCTTTTTAAGAACATTTACTAATTTCAGTTGCTCTTTCTTTTCTTTTTCTAGTGACAAACGTTCCTTTTCATTTTCAGCAATTAATTTTTGCTTCGCTGATTTTTGAACTGATAATTTATCATTAAAATCTGCTAATTTATCTGTTTTAACTTTAATTTCCTCGCCTTGCATTTTTCTGTAGCCCGTATATTGTTTCATATACTGCGCTCTTTTATAGGCTTGCAAAAAACTATCTGATGAAAGAATAAACATTGCTCTGCTCTCAGAGGAGCGGCTTTTATATGATTTGACAATCATTTTAGCATAATCATCTTTTAAAACTACAAGTTCTTTTTTGAGCTTATTAATTTGAACTTGATTAATATACATATCATTACTTAGCAATTTAGTTTGCTTTTCAGTGGTGTTAATCAGTTTTTCTTTAAGTTTAATTTTAGTGCTTTGAATGATGACAACATTTACTGCTGATTTCTCTTTCTTCTTTACACTTTGCAATAATTTTTCATTTTCCCGAATTTCTTGTTGAATTTGAGCTTTACGTTCTTCTAACTTTTCTTGTTGCGATTCCTGACTCCATAAGATCGAAGTCATACAAATAAAAATTAGGCTTAGGAGAAATTTTGGCATGTTGAAAAAATATTTTTGCAAATTTACTTAATTATAATTCTTTTGTACCCATTTGGCACACTATAAGGAAAAGAAAGTTCTTCGTTGAATGATACAGAGTTGTATTCTAGATTTATTTCAGTGTTTCCCTTTTTTTGAAATGTGTTTATTACAACGCTGGTTGGTAATATTGCCTCGTTGTACACTTTATTGTCTGCATAAGCGACCTTAATCATGCGCTCTTCAGCGGTTTGTGTGATTTCTTGCTTTTGAACTAAAAACTTATCAGCATCTAAAAAAAATGATTTTTTTGTGTTTTTATTCGATAAATCATCTAAACGATACGTTTGTTCAAAAATTGATTCTAAATATTTACCCTTACTTAAATCATCAATTGCTTGTCCTAATAACATATTTTGGATTTTGCTATAATCTAAATCAGTTCCTAACCATTGACTCAAACTACTAAAATCTCCTTCAAAATATTTTCCTCCTATCTTTTCATAATAGTTCACTGAAGTTGGCGTGATCAGCGCTTTAGCCATTGTTATTCCAAGAAATCGAATGCTTACTAAAATTTGTTCATCTTTTTTGATTCGTATTTCAGCGGTAACATTTTGTGTTTGCTTATCATCTGCATAGCGTGCGCTTGATTTAATATATAATGTCGAAAATTGATTTTTATTGTTGTTATATTTATCAATTATTTTTTTAGCCGACATAAAATTAGCCGTTTCTAAAGGCTCATTACTTGCTGCAACGGCGATAGCTTTTGTTTTACAGGAAACTATAAAAGCAGAAAGTACTACCAATAATATTGTTTTTTTCATTACTTTTTTTCTTTTAATAATTGATTGGCTTTAGAGAAATACAAGTCTTTTTTCTTAAAATCTCCAAGACCATTAAAGGCTTCTCCTAACTGAATATTGAAATTAATTTCTAATTCTTTGTCCTCTACTACATAATCTATGCCCATTTCTAATATATCTTTTGCTTTTTTAAATTCTAGTAATTGATTATTAGCTAAAGCCGCGTAATAATAAAACTGAGGTTGCGTAGGAAAGCTTTCCATAAGTACTGTTGCCCTCTTTGCTAAACTATCAAATTGTTTTGTTTCTGTAAGTGCTTGAAGCAAAAATAAATTTGTTTCAATAGATTCATCTGATCCATTATTAAGTGCTTTTTCAAAATATTTAATGGCATTCTCCCATTGCTTTTTACTAAAAAAAAACTTGCCTATTTCTTGAGCAGCATTTATAGATTTATCCTTTTCAAAATAACCAACTGCTTTCTCCAAATCAGAAGAATATTGTGGGTTTATAATCGAATAAAGCAAAAACTCGTTAAGAATACGGTGTTTAATTTTAGAATCAATTTTAGAACTTCCTAAAACTGTATTCATCGCCTTAACAGCATTTACACCGTCATTTTCATCTAAATATTTTTTGAATAAAGTAACTTGTGCCCATGCTGAATTTGGAATTGCTTTTTCCAGTTTTTTTACAATTTCAAAACCTTTACTCTCTTCATTGTTTTTAGAATATAAAAAAATCAAGCTAATATAATTAGACTCTTCGTTAGGGTATTTTTCGATTTGTGAAATTAAATTACTAATTTCTATATTTTGAAAATTGCCTTGAGACATTATTTGGCTCTTGTATAATTCTCTACGATCTGTTTTTCCAATTGTTTCGTCGAGTTCCTGAATTAAGATTAACGCTTTTTCAAATTGTTTTGTACCCATATAAAGCGACGCTAAATCTTCTTTGTACTTGGGGTCAAATTCAATTAACTTATTAATTACAGTAATTCCTTGATTAAGATTTTTAGTTTCATAAGTTACATCATACATTCCCATCCAAAACCACTTGTTTTTAGGATCCGTTTTTGCGGCTTTTTCAAAGGAGCTGTATGCATTATTATAGTCTTTTAAGGCGAAGTAATTTTTACCTAATTCGAAATTTACTGTCGCATCATTAGCTTTAATTTTATCTGCTTTTTCAAGCGCTATAATTGCTTTATCATAATTTTCAATTCCTTTTTGAAGTAGTGATTCATAAAAAAGCTCCTGGAATTGATCCGTATCCAGTTTTATTTCTTCAGGCTCTACTTGTGCCCACAGCAAAGCCGTATTGCATTGCAAGACAAATAGTAATCCAATGTAAAACTTTCTTTTCATAATTCAGTTTTCTAGAGGCGCAACTAAAATTATTCTAAAACCGAATAATCACCTATACTAATACTTGTAAAGTTACCATCAAAACTAGTATGATTACCTATCATCGCATTATCTAAACGAGCATTTATTATGTGCGAGTGTGTTTGAACTAAGCTGTTTTTAATAGTGCTGTTTTGGACATGACATCCATCTCCTAATGAAACATTTGGACCAACGGTAGTATTAATCAAAGTTATATTTTTACCTATGTAACAGGGCGGAACGATGGTAGAGTTTTCTAATTTTACATCATAATCTACCAAGTGTTCTCCGTCATTATGAAGGAAACCTAACATTCTTGAATTAGTTTCTACTGTTACATTTTTATTACCACAATCCATCCATTCATCTACTTTACCTGGAACAAATGTCATCCCTTTAGCCATCATTTGCTTAATTCCATCATTAATTTGGTATTCGCCACTATGAATTATATTGTTATCTAAAACCCACTGCAATTCATTTTTTAAAACGGCCACATCCTTAAAATAATAGATTCCAATCACAGCCAGATCAGATACAAATTCAGCAGGTTTCTCTACTAATTCTACTATTTCATTAGCATCATTTAATTTCACAACACCAAAGGCCTCGGGTTGATCGACTTGTTTAACCCAAATTACACTATCAGCATTTTTATCTAAATCAAAATCAGCACGTATTAGCGTATCAGCGTAAGCGATAACTGCCGGCCCGGATAATGAATCTTTTGCACACATGATTGCGTGACCAGTTCCCAGCGCTTCGTTTTGGTAATAAATAGTTCCTTTAGCGCCAAGTTTAGTGGCAATTGCTATTAATTCCTCTTCTACTTTTTTTCCAAAAGTTTCATGAATGATAAAGGCAACTTCCTCAATGTGTTGTTGCAAGACTCCTGCAATATCTTCTACTAAACGATGCACAATTGGTTTGCCAGCAATAGGAATTAATGGTTTAGGAATAGTTAAAGTATGTGGGCGAAGCCTTGATCCACGGCCAGCCATTGGGACAATTATTTTCATTTAAATTTTTTTAAACGCAAAGTTCACAAAGATTTTTCGCAAAGTTCACGAAGGTTTATATTATTATTTTCAGTCACAGATTAAACTGATTTCCGCAGATTTTTATAAGTTATAATTAAATATTTTAGTAGTATAGTCGTTTTTAGTGTAACTATCTTTTAACTACATGCAAACTCTGCGTACTACTTTACTCCCGTACTCCCAAAACCACCTTCTCCTCTTTCTGTTTGAGATAATTCTTGTACTTCGATCCAATTTGCGCGTTCATGTTTTGCGATTATGAGTTGTGCGATGCGTTCGCCATTTTGCACTACAAAATCTTCATTGGATAAATTTACTAAAATCACACCAATTTCGCCTCGATAATCCGCATCAATTGTTCCCGGTGAATTAAGAACCGTAACTCCGTTTTTGAAAGCGAGACCGCTTCGAGGTCTCACTTGCGCCTCATAACCTATAGGTAAGGCAATAAAAAGACCCGTTTTTACGATGGCTCTTTCTAGAGGTTTAAGTGTTATTGAATCTATAATATTAGCTCGCAAATCCATTCCTGCTGAAGCTATCGTTTCATAACTAGGCAATTGATGTGCTGATTTGTTGATGATGTCTATTGTCATTTTTTCTTGTTTTATAAATCGAAAAATACGTTTATGAATTGGTATTTATTTTTATTTCTAAGTCTTAGCCGTGATGGAAGTGAAAAGCCTTTTTTTATAAAACTGTATTTTTTCTTGTACAAAAAGAGCGACTGCAAGAAGCTCCTTTTTGTGCTTAGAAAAAAACAGTTTTAGGAAAAAGCTTGAAACGTACAGCGCGATTAGCTCCCATAGCATAGGATTTACTTTGATTTTCGTTTTAAAATAGTAGTTAATAATTCTTTTTCGTTGTAATATATGAAGTATAAAAAAATTGTTAATAACGATATACCTACGAAATAATTTTCTCGGAAACCATAAAATGATAATGCCGAAAACCCAATAGAAATAATCAAATACATCCCTATTTTATTGATGTCATACGGAATAGGATAATATTTATTACCAAAATAATAAGAGATTCCCATCATGCTGCCATAAGCAGCAATAGTTGCAATTGCAGATCCGTAATAGCTCAGTGTAGGAATCAATAAGTAATTGAGTGCTAATGTGATTAAAGCTCCTACTATAGAAATGTAGGCGCCGTAATGCGTTTTATCAATAAGTTTGTACCAGACTGAAAGATTGGTATAAATTCCCAGAAAGAAATTTGCTAATATGATTAGTGGTACTACTTTCATTGCTTCCCAGTAGGATTTATCTTGGATCATAATTATTTTTAAGATATCGGCAAAAACGATTACGGAGAGCAAAATAAAAGAACCAAAAATGACAAAATATTTAGTGATTGTGGCATAGGTTTGTGGCGCATCTTTGCTGGCAGCATGACTAAAAAAGAAAGGTTCTATTCCTAATGTATATGCGTTCCGGTACAAGACCATAAATAAACCAAGCTTATAACAGGCGGAGTAAACTCCAACCTCCGCAGTAGCTATATTTGGCGGTAATAAGTAGCCAAGTAAAATTTTATCAAATTGTTCGTTGATGGCATATGCGATTCCGGCAATCATTATTGGCATGCTATACTTCATCATTTTTTTCCAAAGAAGGTAATCAAATTGCCATTTTAGCTTGGCATAATTTGGCAAAAGGACAATGAATGTAAGCAAACTTGCTATAATATTTGACACAAAAATATATCCTATTTGGAAATTTTCAATGTATAAATTGCTTAAAATATGATTTGGATTTGATTGTGCTACTACTGGCAAATAAATTAAAAAGAAGATATTTAAAAACAAGTTTACGGCTACGTTTCCTATTTTTATGATTGCGTATTGAATAGGTCTTTGATTAACACGTAATTTAGAAAAAGGAATAATTACCAGTGCATCAAGTACTAAAATCCAGGTGGTGTAAGTTATATACTGCTCGTTAATCCCAGACCACGAGGCTATAGAATTGCGAAATAACAAAGCAACTAGTAAAAATAAAAGTGAAGTCCAAAAAATTGAAACGGAACTAGTTTCTACTACAGCGGTTTTGTTAGTTTCCTTATTATAAAATCTAAAAAAAGCAGTTTCCATCCCGTAGGACAAGAAAACATTAAAAAAAATCATTCCTGCAAAAATGATAGAGATTTTACCATACTCCTCTTTTGGGAGTTCAGATGTATAAAGCGGTACTAATATAAAACTGAACATTCGCGGGATTACTGTTGCTAATCCGTAAATCGCGGTTTGTTTAAGAAGATTTTTATATAATCCCAAAATGGTTTTTTATTAAAATTAAAGTTACAAAAATAACCATTTCTTTCTTTGAAAGGAGAAAAGCGGTCAATTGTTTTGAGTGTGGGAACGAGGACTGAATTTCTAATTAGTTGGCTGTTTTTTCAATGAGGTTTGTGATTTTGAAATAATATGTTTTGCTTTTGTTTTTATATTCCAAAATGGCTTCGTCCCGTTTTAAATCAAAATGTGTTTTTTTAAGAACAGGCGCTTTGTTTCCATATTCTTTAGCACCGTCAGAATCTAAAATAATATCATTGGTTTGCTTGTTTTGTTCTAGATGAGCTACGAAAGAAGTTTTATTTATTTCTTCAAATTTTGCCGTTTGATTATTGAAATATACTTTTTCTAATAGTATGTTTTCTCCTAATTTATTTTTGAATTCAATGTAGAAATCAACTTGACTTTCAGTATTACCAAAATTCTCTTTTTGATAAAAAATGGATTTAATTTCCTGTGGAAATTCCAGTTGCACTTCTTGTTTCATAGCACAAAAAGTAAAATTAAGCGTAATAATAGATACCAAGATTATCGTGAAAAATCTTTTCATTAGTATTGAATTAACTAAGACCGTTTTCGTTTAAAATTTTTAAAAAATGAAATCCTTTGGGAGCGTATCCTTGATTGTAATAAAAACGATGCGCATTGTAGTTACCTGTGAAAGCATCTAGGACTATCATTGTACAATTAGTTTCTTTACCAATGATATCAATATAATCAGTCATCATCTTTCCAACGCCCTTTTTCCGATGATCGGGATGAACGATGAAATTATCTATTTCTAGGTATTTTCCTGACCATAGTTTAGTCCCTGACCATAATCCCGAAAGACCAACGCAAAGATCACCCTCAAAAACCGCAACTTGTTTATAATTATTTGGAATCATATCAGTGAGATATGCATCATACTTCTCTAAACTGAAATTAGTATATAAATATTGCATGACAGGAAACTGCGCGAGCATTTCTTGCTTAGTGATTAGTTCTTTAATGTGTAGGTGCATTTGCGAAGTAAAAGGATGAAATTAATAGAGCAAACTTAGATAAAAATCTTTAATGAAAAAAACGTCGTAAGAATCCGATTTTCGTGTTCATTCTAAAGATTTTCTTATCCGATGATGTTTATAAAATAATTACACATAGGCCTAAAATTATCAGTGCCAATAATCAAAATACGTGTCTTGTTTTATTCAACCAAAATCTGTAAAATTGTTACTTATCAAAATGATATTTACTTTCAAAACTATATTTTAGAAATCATAAGCCAGCATTGGTTACAAACAGCAAAATATACCCACAAAAAAAGCCAACAAATTGCTGGCTTAAATTTTTTATTTTTCTTCGAGAGCTATAATTCTCTATCCTTTCAAAGCTTCTGCTCCACCTACGATCTCTAAGATCTCATTAGTAATAGCTGCTTGACGCGCTTTATTATATGTTAATTTCAATTGATTTCTCAATTCTGTTGCGTTATCTGTTGCTTTGTGCATAGCAGTCATACGCGCTCCGTGCTCTGAGGCAAATGAATCACGAATTCCTTTATACAATTGTGTTTTCAGTGATTTTGGAATCAAGGTTAATACAATTTCTTCTTTTGAAGGTTCAAAAAGATAATCTCCAAGAGTTACAGCAACATCTGATTGAATTGGCGCAAGTGGTAAAAACTGCTCCGTTTGTACTATTTGTGTCGCAGCATTTTTAAATTGGTTGTAGATCAACTCAATTTTATCGTAGTCACCTGAAACAAACTTATGAGTTAAGTCATCAGCAATTTTAGCTACGTTATCAAAAGTCAAGTCATCAAAAACGGAACTTTCGTTAGCTACAACAGGAAGCGTCTTGCTCAAAACATCATTTCCTTTTTTACCAATAGCAAAAACATCCACTTGTTTACCAGCATAATAAACGGCACGACTTTTAGCTTCTTTAATGGCATTAGTATTAAACGCACCCGCTAAACCTCTGTTTGAAGTTATAACTACAAGTAATACTTTTTTGATATCACGTTGCACTGTATACTCACCACCAGCATCACCTTCTAGTGTAGCAGATAGATTTTGTAACAACTCTGTCAATTTTTCGGCATAAGGACGCATTGCTGTAATTGCATCTTGTGCTTTCTTTAGCTTTGCTGCAGAAACCATTTTCATCGCTGATGTAATTTGCATCGTAGATGAAACGGAAGTAATTCTATTACGGATTTCCTTTAAATTGGCCATTTTATTTTTAGTAATTAGTAAATAGTGATTAGTAATTAGCTCTTCACTAGTTACTAATCACTACTCACTTGTATTAATTATATTTTGCTGATAATTCTTTTGCTACAGACTCAATTACATCAGTAATTTCATCTGTTAGTTTTCCTGCTTTCAAAGCATCAAGAGTGGCTCTGTGTTTGTTGTTTAAGAATTCTAAGAAGTCTTTCTCGAATTCTCTTACTTTATTCACAGGAACTTTTCTTAATAAGTTTTTTGAACCAGCATAGATAATAGCAACTTGATCTTCAACAGTGTACGGATCGTTCAAACCTTGTTTTAAGATTTCAACGTTTCTTTTTCCTTTTTCAATTACGTTTAATGTAACCGCATCAAGATCAGAACCAAACTTAGCAAACGCTTCCAATTCACGGAATTGTGCTTGATCTAGTTTCAATGTTCCTGCTACTTTCTTCATTGATTTAATTTGAGCATTTCCTCCCACACGAGATACTGAAATACCTACGTTAATTGCTGGACGAACTCCTGAGTTAAACAAATCTCCATCCAAGAAAATTTGACCGTCAGTAATCGAAATTACGTTTGTTGGGATATAAGCGGATACGTCACCAGCTTGAGTTTCAATAATAGGTAAAGCTGTTAATGAACCACCACCTTTTACTATTGATTTCAATGAATTCGGTAAATCATTCATGTTTCTTGCTATTCCATCATCAGCAATTACTTTACAAGCACGCTCTAATAAACGGCTGTGTAAGTAAAAAACGTCTCCAGGATATGCCTCACGTCCCGGTGGTCTTCTTAATAATAAAGATACTTCGCGGTAAGCAACAGCTTGTTTAGATAAATCATCATACACAATTAAAGCTGGACGACCTGAATCTCTAAAATATTCTCCAATAGCAGCACCTGCAAAAGGAGCATACACTTGCATTGGAGCAGGATCAGAAGCATTAGCAGCAACAATAATGGTATATGCCATTGCTCCTTTTTCTTCTAACATTTTTGCAATTCCTGCTACAGTTGACGCTTTTTGTCCAATGGCAACATAGATACAAAATACTGGTTTCCCTGCATCATAAAATTCTTTTTGATTTAAGATCGTGTCAAGACAAACAGTGGATTTACCTGTTTGACGGTCACCAATAACCAGCTCACGCTGCCCTCTTCCTACTGGAATCATTGCATCTACTGCCTTGATACCAGTTTGTAACGGTTCAGTTACCGGTTGACGGAAAATTACTCCGGGAGCTTTTCTTTCTAATGGCATCTCGTATAAATCACCACCTATTGGTCCTTTTCCATCAATAGGAAAACCAAGAGTGTTTACTACACGACCTACCATCTCCTCTCCTACTTTAAGAGAAGCAATACGTTGTGTTCTTTTAGCAGTTGAACCCTCTTTGATTCCTGTAGAAGGTCCTAAAAGTACCACACCCACATTATCTTCTTCAAGATTCAAAACAATCGCCTCAAGACCATTGTCAAATTCTACTAACTCACCGTATTGAACATTCGAAAGCCCGTAAACACGAGCAATACCATCTCCAACTTGAAGTACCGTTCCTACTTCCTCCAGCGTAGCGCCAGATTCAAAACCTTCTACTTGCTTTCTTAATATTGCTGATATTTCAGCAGGTTTAATTTCCGCCATCTTAATTTATAATTTAGACACTTTAAAGTGTGATAAAACTAGTTACTTAACTCTCTCTTTAATACTTGTAATCTATTGGCAACTGAAGCATTGTACTCTTTGTCGCCTATTCTTAAAATAAATCCTCCTATAATCGTTGGATCTATTGTATTTACTATCGTGATTTTCTTATCTGAAAACTCTTTTATTTTAGCCGAAACTTTAGCTTCAAGCGCAGCGTCCATAGCGATTGCTGTTGTTACTTTTACAACTTGAAAACCATTATTTTCGTCTGACATAAGAACGTACTGTGAAACAATATCTGCTAAAATCTCAAATCTCTTATTTTCAAATAACAAACGGAAAAGACTTTTAGTCAATCCTGATGTACTTGCAAAAACTTCTGTCAAGGCACTTTGTTTCACACTAACAGAAATTGTGGGATTTTGAATAAAACTACTCAACTCCTCATTACCGTTTATTGTTGACGAAATCAAAGCCATATCTTTGTAGACTTCTGGCTCATTTCCTGCAGAAATAGCTAAATCTAAAAATGCTTTTGCATAACGAATTGCTGCTCTAGTTCCTGACATAATTTTAGTTTAATTTTACGTCACCTAACATATTCTCAATCAATTTAGTTTGAGCTTCTTTATTAGATAATTGGTCTTTCAATAATTTTTCTGCGATATTCAATGACAAGATTGAAACTTGTGATTTCAATTCAGCCATTGCTGCATTTTTCTCCGCTTCAATTGCAATTTTTGCTTGCGCAATCATTCTTTCGCCTTGAATTTGTGCTTCTTTTTTAGAATCAGCAACCATTTTATCTTTCATTTCACGAGCTTCTTTAAGCATGTTGTCACGCTCTAATCTCGCTTCTTGTAATATACGCTCGTTATCAGCAGTTAAATTCTGCATTTCTCTACGCGCTGATTCGGCTGATGCCAAAGCATTGTTAATCGATTCTTCACGACCTTTCACGGCTCCCAAAATTGGTTTCCAAGCAAATTTTCTCAAAAGTAGAAAGAAAACAATGAAAATAATCGTTGTCCAAAAAATTAAACTCTCCGGTGCTGTAAGATTCATATAGGTATATTTAAAATATTTTTTTTATTTTATAAATAAAAACTTCCTGCAGCCAACCGCTACAGGAAATTTTAATTTGTAATTACTTTGCGATTAACGCAACAACCACTGCGAAAAGTGCAACACCTTCAATAAGTGCAGCAGCGATAATCATAGCAGTTTGGATTTTTCCAGCAGCCTCTGGCTGACGAGCAATTGCATCCATAGCAGATCCACCAATTTTTCCAATTCCAAGACCTGCTCCAATTACTGCTAATCCAGCTCCAATTCCAGCTAATACCATAATAATAAATTTATATAGTTAATAATTAATAAAACTCAAATTAATGATGATCATGCTCTGCTACTGCTTGACCAATAAATAATGCTGACAATAACGTAAAAATATAAGCTTGCAATGCGGCAACTAACATTTCTAATACCAACATAAATAATACAAATGCTCCCGAAATAGGAGAAACCGCTAAAGTTTCAAATATAAAAATCAATGAAATTAAACTCAAGATGATAATGTGTCCTGCTGTAATGTTAGCAAATAAACGTATCATCAATGCGAACGGCTTTGTTAACATTCCTATAATTTCTACAGGAATCATAATTGGATATAATGCTTTTGGTACAGGAGGTGTTAATATGTGTCCCCAATATTCTTTGTTTCCGCTTAATGTAGTAACAATAAAAGTAATAAAAGCCAAAACAAAAGTAAAATAGATGTTACCCGTCAAGTTTGAACTAAAAGGAAAAAACGGAATTAAACCTATCAAGTTGTTAATCCAGATAAAGAAAAATATAGTTAAAAGATAAGGCATATATTGCGCATATTTTTTTTCTCCTATGTTTGGTCTAGCGATATCATCTCTAACAAAAGTTACTAACGGCTCTAGAAAACCAGCAATCCCTTTCGGTGCTAGTTGGTTTTTCTTGTAAGATCTTGCCACTACTAAAAATATTAGAAACATCACAATAGCTGACATAAACATTGAAAACACATTCTTTGTAATTGAAAAGTTTAAAGGTCTTGCTCCAAATTCAAATGCGCCATTGTCTTTCTGATCTTGTGTTAGCATTTCAAATTTATCCGCGTAAAAAATAATTTCGTTGTAACGCACTAACTTCTGACCATTTTGATCTACAAAATGTTCCGCTTTGTTGTCATGGTGGAATTTTTCAGAAGAGAAAATTTCCAAACCGTTATTTGTCCATAAAATTACAGGAAGATAAAAAGTAATAGGATGTCCATTCCAATCAGCAATGTGAAATTCATGAGAATCACCAATGTGGTCATTGATCAGTTTAGTAGCACTGAATTCTTCTTTCTCTTGAGCTGCTCCTGTCGGATTTTCTGCAATCACTTCATTTGCAACAGAAACACTTTTGGCATCTGGATTTGCAAAACCGAAATAAGGAATACTGACTACTAAGGCAACTAATACGAACTGAACAAGTTTATTTGAAAATACCATTATTAAATTGTGTGTCTAATTTTACGTTTCAAAATTTTTTGCAAAGGTACATAAAATATTCATATCTGAAAATTTATCATTTTGTTTTTAGAAGTAAAATTCTAATTAAAAATACCTTTTGACTGCGGTTTCATTTATTGATTATTTAATAACTTAATAGCGAAAAATGTTTCTATGAATAAGAATAAAAAATAGGGTATGAAAAATGCACTTACATCTGGAATTTTACTTACAACTTCTGACTGAAGCAAGGGAATCAAAAATACAATAGCAGCCATCATTTTTATTAAACTAAATCCCATGAAGGCAAAACCAGTTTTATCAAAAAAAGTTCTATTCACAAATACTAAAAAACCATAACTAATTAAAGTGAGGATAAAGTGAAAAAGATATATACTCCAGGTGGAATAATAAAAAGAAGTATTTTTGAAAAACGATGCACTAATGTAGTATTGTACGAAAAAAAATACAATAGAAATTGGAAAAATAGTGATTAAAAATTTGTAGAAATGCTGCATTAATCTTCTTTATTTAAATTTTTAACTTGCCTTATCACATTATACAATGCTATGAAAACTGCAAAGAGCGATAGAATAATAGTGAATATTGATGAATTCGAATATTTTTCATCGAGCCACATTCCTAAATAAGTAAAACAAAATATGATTAATCCCATTTGAAAGGGAATATTCATCATAATTAGCCACTTATTGGTTTGCTTTAGATTATTATTTTTGTTCATTAACCGGCATTACTTGTTTTATAGAAGTATTCATGATGCAAGTCGCACTAAAATCAGCTCCTGGTTCTACTGACAGTTTTCCTACGGTAACTTCTCCTTTAATACTTGCGGTTGCTTTTACGTTTAATAGTTCTGCGACTTGAATATTACCACTAAATTTACCTTCTATATCTAAATTATTACAAATAATATCTCCGATTACGTTTCCTGCAGGACCTATAACGAGTTTTCCTGTTGTTTTGAAATTTCCTATTAATTCTCCATCTAGCCTAAAATCAGCTTTTGAAATAATATCTCCTTTTATTACCGTTCCTTCAACGATTCGATTGGTTTTTCCTAATAGTTCTGTATAAGGTTTCTTTTTTTTATCAAACATAATTATTTTTTTAAGGCTAAATAGGCTTCAAGATTTTTTTTAATTTGAATCACTTTGTAATTCTCGCTTGAAACCACAATTGGGGTATTTGTAATTTTAATTTTATCAGTATCGGCTAAAACAAATGCGATATCATCAGCGTACAATTTTGAATTTATTCCATGGATAGTTATAAAATTCTGATCAGCAGTATAAATATCAAACGAAAAATAAATTTTTTGTAGCTTTTCATTTTCTATAAAAAGCTTGATTTTATCCTCTATTTCTTTGGTTTCTTTATCATCACGTAAACCTACTTTGTACAAAATTTTCCAACTATTTGAAGGTGTATCTACAAAATCTATTTTCTCTAAAAATGGAATTTGGTCATTGATTATTAGTTGTGCACTTTTGCCTTCTTCGGTATTAGAAAAATTATCTGCTACATCTTGTAAAGCAGCTTTGTACGCCTCTACTCCTTTTAATTTACCAATTGTATTTGCTTTAAGCAACTCAAATTTAGACACAATTTCTTCACCAGAAAATTGTGTAATTAATGGATCTATATTAGCTAAAACTAAAACAAATTGCTCTTGCTCATATAACTTGTACCATTTATTATAAGTGCCTTCTGGACTGTTTTCTTGTAAACTTGAATCTAAATTTAAATTGCTAATTATTTGAGCATATCGAGAATCAGGATATTTAGTTATAATACTGTTTTTTATTACTGTTGCTTTACTTTGATCTGTAATTTCATATAATTTATACAAATTGTACATAGCAGGAAGAATGAGTTTTTCCTCTGGATTACTATTTAGCAACTTTTCTAATTTGGCTACAGCCAAAATATTTTCTTTGAACTTTTCTTTATAAATAATTCCCAATTGATAATTTGCAAAATTTTGCTCTTTTTGAATGCTATCAATTGCAATCGCTGCTGTAGGCAATTGTTTGATATAAAAATCAGTTGTGTATTGTTCTACTATGATATCTTTCTCCTCTACCTTATCTGCATTTTCGGTATTAGAACTAAGGCTATCATCAGTTGTATTATTGGAGTTTACTGCAGAATTTCTCCAGTTACCCGTTGAAGCTCTTTTTCCCCATATTTTTTTAAATTCTAATTTTCCAAAAGCTATGGTTGTTGGGTTATAAAAGTAAAAAGTGCTATTTCCTGTCGTAGAAGGTATTCCTGGCATAGTTGGCGGACTTATACTTGTTCTAGTAATTGAATTTGCTGTTGTATTTGAGATAGGATCACTATTTGTAACCGCATTATTGCGATCAATATTTGCTTGCTTCACCGCATTTTTTTCCTCTAACACTCTTTTTGCTTCATCTTCTTTCTTTAATTTGTCAATGTAATTTTCAAAATATACTGTTCTATCAGCTGGGTTAAGTGCTACTATTGTTAAAATACTATCATTACGTTGTGCTATGGTTTCGTATAAAATGACCTCATCTAAATTTTTTCTGACTTTTTGAATTTTAAGAAATTCTCGTGATTTGACATTTAGTTTTACCAAAGTACTGTCATAGTATTTTGCTGCCAAAGGATAAGAAGCCTCTCTAAAATACATATTTCCCAAATTTCTATAATTTGATGCCACTAGATAAGCATCTTTCGAATTTGTTTTTAGTGATGCATTGTACAATTCACGCGCTTCTTTTTTATTATCTTGTTTATCAAAATACAGTGCATAATTGTGAAAAATCAAATCTTTGTAGGGACGATTTTCTCGATCCTTAATTAATTTGTCAAATGTTTTTTCGAATAAATCAAAATCTCCATTTTGAAAATCAAATAATGCTGCTTTTCTAGCATGCGCTTGAATTACAAATTTTCGTTCCGCTTTTCTTTTCATATCAATAACTGATTGATACGATGCAATTGCGCTGTCTTTATAACCTAATTCTTGGTACAACTGTCCTAATATAAAACGATATCTTGCTTTATCCTGATTGACTTTAGTAAATTCTATTGCTAATTTAATTTTTGCAACAGCGCTATCTTTCTCTTCTAGATTCAAAAAAGAGGCAGTCAAGAGTGCATTTGCATCTGCAAATACTTGGTTTTTAACTTGGCGATCTTCTAAAAGTTTGCTAATATTTTTGATTACTAAAGCATCATTGCCTAAACGCATATTCGTTTTTTCGCGCCAAATTTTAGCTTCGTTAATCTTACTGCTATTGGGATATTTATATAAAATGTAGTTAAATGCATCGAGTGCTGGCACAAAACGCTGATCAAAGTATCGTGCTTTTCCAAGCATTAAATAGGCTTCATCAATTTGGCTGTTTCTTTCTCGTCCACCAATATTCATCGAATGTTTCTGAATCGCTTTCGTAGCTTTGGTTTCCGCTAATTCAAAATCAGCGTTGCTAGGTTTTGAGGTTGAAAGAATGTCTTCTCTAAGTTGCATTTTCTCTGGTGGTAAAAGTTGCCAAAAATCATCATCATTATTAGACTTAATGGTTTGAACTCCTTTATCAAAGCCTACTCCACCATTGTATAATATATTATACTTGGTGCTTAATGCGTGCGAATTTCTAGCCAAAAAAGTATTTTTTTTAGTAGAACATCCTGCAAAAATTACTAGCAATAACGGTAGGAAGAATTGTTTAACTATATTGATTTTCAATGGAAAATGTTTTTATCATTTAACTAAATTATACACTTTTTAGTATAAAGAGTGGTAAAAATACATTTCTTTTTGATAGCTTGAAAATTATGAAGGTTTAATCCAAGAAAATGAATTTTTTCATACCACAGATTCGCAGATTTATTTTCTAAAAATAAGCAGTGGCAATTAGTAAATACTTATCACAAAACGATTTAAGGAATGTAACGAGATTTATGGTTTTGACCTTAGTGCTTATGTTCTTTAGTATTTTTAGATTTTTATTCCTTTACATGAAGGATGTAACTTAAATCCTTATTTAATCTTCAAAAGAATCAAAAGATGGGGAATAAATCCCGAGTTAAAGTTGCAGTAAGAACAACGAAAAAAACAGGGTTACTTCCAAATAAAACTTGAATTATGGAGATTAGGTTTTAAACCGCAGATTCACATATTTTTAAAGATTTTAAAAATCCGCGAATCTGCGGTCTATAAAATACTCTTCTAAACAGCAAAAAACAGCTCTAATTCTTTCAAGGTTTCCTCAGAAGTTTGAATGTCTTTTACGACTTCGCCTTTGTGCATGGCAACAATTCTATTACTAACCTCAACTGTATGTTGCAAATCGTGACTAGAAACTAGCACGGTAACTTCTGGATTTTCAGCTAGATCTTTGATAATTTTTTTTAATCGGAATTGGGTTGTTGGGTCTAAGTTAGCAAAGGGCTCATCAAGAATAATAACTTTAGGATTTCCGATCAGCGTAGCAATGATTCCCACTTTTTTTTGATTTCCTTTAGATAAATCGCGTAAATATTTTTTGTTTTTCAGGATTTCTCCGTTGAAAAATTCTTCATGTTTTGCTAACAAAGCATCAACATCGGCTTTATTTTGTCCGCGTAAATCGCCTATGAAATAAAAGTATTCTTCAGGAGTTAAATAACCTATCAAGAAACTCTCATCTAAAAAAGAAGCTGTGAACGGTTTCCACGCTTCGCTCGTATTTACCTGAACTCCACTATTTATAATATTTCCCGTTGAAGGCTGGATTAAATCTAATAAAAGACTAAAAAAAGTAGTTTTTCCTGCTCCATTATTACCCACAAGACCAAAGCTTTCGCCTTTTTGAATTTCTACTGAATCTATTTTAAGTACGGTTGTTCCGTTATATGTTTTTGAAAGATTGTTTATCTTGATCATTTTTCGTAGTTTATTAGTTCAACTAATTATTGTTTATCTGTGTATTGACTATGCTTTTTGTTTGTATGCGGCAATTGTCGCATATTTTTCTGATTTATAAACTCTTTCAATCAAAGAAAAAGCTTTGTTTTTTAATGCAAAACCAATTACTCCTGCGCCAGCTACTAAAGCTAATCCTATATTTGGATTGGCATATTTTAAACTTAACCAATAGAGTAAAACAGGCAATCCAAATTGTGGAACAGAGATTAGCATAGTTTTTATATTAAACGCTTTTTTATCTCCAAAAGCTCCTTTTCCAGAACTTAAATCAATTGGCGTCTTAGTATAAGCTCCGCCTAATAAAACCAAATGCGAATTCACGCCAATGTTATAAATAGCACCTACAATAATGACTAAATACGTTTCCCAACCAAAATAAAGATAAAATGACGCAACAATAGTGGTTAGTATAGTTGCAATAACCATCAACCACCATTTAGAACTCAAATATTCTTTATACGGAATATTTTGTGTCATCATTAATTGGTAATAGGCACTATCCCAACTTGGTACAAATTGTCCAAAAGTGATTAGAAATCCTCCTGATACAAATATTCCCGCGAATATGTGCATTACTGGTCCATAAAAAGCAGTGGTGGAGAAAAACAGAAGTCCATAAAAAAGAAACATAACACTTAACCCGACGGTAGTCTTCGATCTTTTGTTCCTTTTTATTAATTTGATGTCATTTTTCAAAAATGTTCCTATGGTTCCAAATTGGTTCAACCAAGTTAAATTTTCTGTTTTAGCAACATCGTGTTTAGTAGAAAGTCCTGCATCTAGATATAAATTATTTTTGAAATAGATAAAAGTGAAGTAATACAAAACTATTAAAGCGATAACTGGAATTGCAAAAGCCCAATACGTATTGAAAATAGCATCAAACAAAGGCGCTGTATAATCCGTAATATTAAAAAATTCGTAATACTGTAAACCAGCTATTACAGCTGTTATTGCTAAGAAAATTCCAAATAAATTATCTTTATTGCTTAGTATAATGTTAATAAAGTTGTTGATGTACAGTAAAGAATAAATACCAGCATACCACAATAGTACATGTACAACATCATATCCTTCTATCATTAAAACAATACTAAATGGAAGTAAGAAAAAAGCATGAACTAAGTTAAAGAATGATAAAATTGTTTTTCCTAAAGAAAAATGAACAATCGTGGATTTTTTTATAGGGAAAATTAGCATGGGACGAATGTTCATTACTGGAATTTTCTGCACCAATATTCGAACGACTAAATCCATTACTACATAATAAATCATGAATTTATTCACCGTTGTGATTGGGTCCATGTTCATTTTCTTTAGGATATAGAAAACCCCAATACCCATTGCTAAAAATAGTAAGATAAAATAGGCGGCAAGAAAACCAATGAGGATTTTCAGCGCTAAGTTGGTCGCAAAGGAAGCCGATCTAAAAAAAGCTTTCCATTCGAGATAAAGGAATTTTTGAATCATAGTTTGGTTGTTTTGGTTTTAAGGTAAGTAAGTGAAAGTAATAAAACGTTACAAATTTTGTAATTTATATTCAGGATATGTCGCTTCTAAATAGGTACAAATTTTTGACGGAATAATTTTGAAAACAATAAAAAGTACCAAACTAAATAATATAAAAAGAAAACTAATTCCTAATATCCAATAATCGTTAGTTAAAAAGTTATCACCATGATTGATTAATTGAAACAACAAATTAAGAGGCAGTATTATTGTTGCAGAAAAAGTGCCATATTGATTGATAATCTCTTCGAACAGCCACTTTTTCTCATTTAATTTCTTTTTTTCCTTTCTTGTTTTTCGGTTTTTATACATTTCATAAAATGTAAAGCCTAATAAGAGGATATAAAAACCAACTAGAATCCATACTTTATATAAACTTAATTTTATGAAAGTAAAAAGCAATAAAGTCAATGCAATAGTTAAGACAATCTTTGGGATACCAAAAAAATCTTTAAAATGTTGCCAAACCAAACCGTTGTATTTTTTTCCAAGTGCTACTTGTCTTTTTTCCACCACATCCATAAAACCAAAAACGCCAAACTTCTTGAACTCAATATGTAAAGCTTCTTCAAAAGAACGATTGGGATTTTCCTGCCATTGTTCTTCAATTGAATTGGCTAAATGATCCACTAGTTCTGATTGCAAGTCATAATACTCCACATAATGTTGTCGAGTAAAAGTGAAAAGTTGGTCTATTTGTTGATTGGTTAATTTCATGTTTTAAAGTAGGTTGTATTTTTTTATTATTCTAAAATGCTCTGCTGCAAGCGCAATTAAATAAACACTTATAAAAAAGAAAAAACTAGTAACAGACCACTCCATAAAATTGCTAAACAAACTGCCTCTGTGATAATGGCGATAATTTCCATTTAAAAGTGTGTAAATCATATAAAAATTAAAAGGTAGCAAACAGGAACTTTTTAGAAAAAAGTAGCCATAAACCGTTTTAGATTTTAATTTCCAAACAAAAAACATAGTAGTTAGTATTGCCACACAAGATAAAATATATACTGACGTTAAAAAGGATTTAAAAATAGTATAAACGTATTCTTGTGGATACATTATTGTGATCGTTGTCATCAAAATGCTAAAAAAAAGTGTTGAAAATAAACTCGATTTAAAAATTTTTGATGCCTCAGCAACATATCGGTCTACAATTATTTTTGGCCCAATAATTCCCCATCCAACACTATTTGTTTGTTTCAACAGTGATTCCCACTTTTTTAAACTTTTTGCAAAGGCTTCTTCAAAAGTAGATTCTTCTTCTAATTCAATCTCTGAAGCAATATGATCAATTAATTCTAATTTTACATCTTCATAAATGACATCCTTTGAAATTAAGGATTCATCTATTAATTGGATTTGGTCTTTGGTTAGTTTCACGGTGGAAAATTTAAATTAAGTGACACAGTTTTTTAGTTTTTTAAAATATTCTTTTGAACTTACATTTCAGTAAATACAATTTTCTACCTTATTTGTCATGCTGAGGAACGAAGCATCTCTTCCCTACTATTCAAACAAGTCATTAAGAAAATTCAATTCAGGATTAATTGTTTTTATTAGTGTGATTTTCTTGTCTTTTTTCCATCCCTTAATTTCTTTTTCTTTAGAAATTGCTATTTGTATCCATGCAAATTTTTCGAAATACAATAAGTAATGAACGTTATATTTAGCTGTAAACGAATTCGGATTCAAGGAGTCTTTGTGCTGCTGTAGTCTAACTTTTAAATTATTAGTAACTCCAGTGTACAAAACTGTTTTTGCTTTATTGGTCTGAATATAAACGTAATAAGTATGGAACCCTTCTTGAAATTCTATCGTGTTTTTTGCTTTAAAGATGATTTCATCGTTTGTGGAGATGCTTCGTTCCTCAGCATGACAAAGTATTTGGTTTGACTAATAAAATTCTATCCTATTTTTTGCTTTAAAGATGATTTCATCGTTTGTGGAGATGCTTCGTTCCTCAGCATGACAAAGTATTTGGTTTGACTAATAAAATTCTATCATGTTTTTTACTTTAAAGATGATTTCATAGTTTGCGGTGATGCTTCGTTCCTCAGCATGACAAAGTAATGAATTGATAATTCTAGCTTAATTGATATTGTTTTTTAACCTTTTCTAGAGATTTCCTTTGAAGATTATTTCCAGCAAATAATAATAATATTCCAAGTACCCAAAGACAGCAAAAGGGTAATATCAAAATTGGATGTTCTTGAATCGAATCTTTTAAGAAATCTAATAATAAAAGTACCCAATACATAACTCCAAAAATTCCAGTAAAAGTAGCATGGTTAATGTTTAATTCTAAAAACCGTTTTCCTTGGATTTTTCTATTTTTATAGTAAGAAAATAATCGCGGGATAGCTAAAATTACTAATAGCCCAAATAACTTTACAACCAATTTAATTGGTTCATCAAAATAAAAAGTAGCGTTGTAGATAATAAAAATAACTAGTGCACTAACAATAATTTTCGGAAATTTAAAATACTCTGTAACCATGTTCCATTGCTCTTTCCTAAATTCTTTCCGTAGAATTAAAGTACGCTCCTGTTCAATAACTTTAAAACCATTCCTACCAAATTTTTCTTCAGCATAGTGTTTTACTAGATGAAAAGTTAGTTCAGGATCGGCTGCCCAAAGTTCCTCCATTCTCGAAACCATATGATCCGTTAATTCAACTTGTAATTCATACCATTTGATATCTTTTGATTCAATGTAATCTGAGACGTATTTTATTTGTTCGGTTGTTAATTTCATTTTATAAAATCTTAATTAAGTAATATCATCTTTTAGTTTTTTTAAAATATTCTTTTGAACTTACATTTCAGTAAATACAATTTTCTACCTTATTTGTCATGCTGAGGAACGAAGCATCTCTTCCCTACTATTCAAACAAGTCATTAAGAAAATTCAATTCAGGATTAATTGTTTTTATTAGTGTGATTTTCTTGTCTTTTTTCCATCCCTTAATTTCTTTTTCTTTAGAAATTGCTATTTGTATCCATGCAAATTTTTCGAAATAGAATAAGTAATGAACGTTATATTTGGCTGTAAAAGAATCTGGATTCAAGGAGTCTTTGTGCTGCTGTAGTCTAATTTTTAAATTATTAGTAACTCCAGTGTACAAAACTGTTTTTGCTTTATTGGTCAGAATATAAACGTAATAAGTATGGTACCCCTCCTGAAATTCTATCATGTTTTTTGCTTTAAAGATGATTTCATAGTTTGTGGAGATGCTTCGTTCCTCAGCATGACAAAGTATTTGGTTTGACTAATAAAATTCTATCCTATTTTTTGCTTTAAAGATGATTTCATCGTTTGTGGAGATGCTTCGTTCCTCAGCATGACAAAGTATTTGGTTTGACTAATAAAATTCTATCATGTTTTTTACTTTAAAGATGATTTCATAGTTTGTGGTGATGCTTCGTTCCTCAGCATGACAAAGTATTTGGTTTGATAATGCTAACTTAATTGATATTGTTTTTTAATTCTTTTGATTGTTTTATTTTGTAATTGGATTCCAGTTATTAAGCATAAAACCGCTAATGCCCACAGACAGCAAAAGAGAAAAAGTACTAAAGGATATTCATCAATTTCTTCTTTAAAAACATTTCCTAAACTAAGTCCTAAATTAATAAAACCACCAAAAATTATTGGAATTGGATTAATCATCTCAATTTCCAAAAAGCGATTACCATCTATTTTTCTACTCTTCAAATAAGTATATAACATAGGTATAGCTGCAAAAAGTAAAAAAAGAAATAATACTGCTACACACTTTCTTGGCTCTTCAAAATACAAAGAAATTTTAAATGTCAAAGCAAGCAACAAAATACCACTTATGATTTTAGGGAATTTTAAATACGCTGCAATCATTTTCCATTGCTCGCTGTTATATTCTTTTCTAAGAACCTTTTTTCGTTTCTTTTCAATAGATTTAAAACTAGAGTCTCCAGTAAACTTATTCTCAGCGTATTTTTTTACTTGATGAAAAGTGAGTTCAGGATCTTTCTCCCAAATTTCTTCCATGCTAGAAACCATGTGATCCGTTAATTCCACTTGCAATTCATACCAATTGATATCTTTTGATTCAATGTAATCTGAGACGTATTTTATTTGTTCGGCTGTTAATTGCATAATTTATTGAATTGGTAATTTTCTTTGAAATTGTAAATGCTTCACTCCCAAATATAATATCGAAAACAAAAACACAAAAAAACAACCTATTGTTGCTACAAATAAGTTTTGATTCCTTAAATCATGAGGAATACTTGGATTAATAATAAATGATAAACAAACAATAAGAAGCGCAAAACGACTATCAAACAAATGCTTGTATGTAGAAGTGGCTTTAGACTTCAAATTCCATAATTTGATTAAAAGTGCTAAAGTTCCCGTTGTGCAAAAGGAGTAGAACAAGAAATCTTTAATCAGAAGAATAAATTCTAATTTTTCCTTTGTGTTATCTACCAATTGAAAAATAATAATCAATATGATTGATGTTATTATTGACAAAATAACTTCCTTTTTCATCTGATTTTTTAATTTACTATGGACTAGTTTAGGATATGTTGATTGCAATGAAAAAAAATCTCTTGTCAATTTGAACTCCTCACCCCATTTATTAAGAACCTGATTGTAAACTACAGGAAATTCATTGTTAGTAACTTCCATTTCATTTTCAATTTCACTAGCAATATGATCTAAAACCTCGAGTTTTATATCGTCAAACTTTATCCCTTTTTCAATTAAATTCTGGTCTATACACTCTATTTGTTCGGCTGTTAACTGCATCTCCTTAAGATTAAAATTCTAATTTAGGACTTGGGTTAACTAAACTCTGCATGTTTCTAATAAAATCTTCCAGTTCTGAAAGTCGGTTTACGGTTTCAGTAGTTCCTTTTTCGGTTAGTTTATAATATTTGCGCATTCTATTGTCTACTTTTTCCATCTCTACATCTAGAATTCCTTCTGCTTCTAGTTTATGTAGTGCAGGATATAAAGCGCCTTCGGTAATATTAAGTTCACCGGATGTAATCGCTTTTACTTTTTGAGTAATTTCATAACCATACATCTTGCCGTTTTCCTCCAGCAACTTCATGATGATCGTATTTAAACTTCCCTTATATAATTGTGAATTCTTCATGTTTTTTATCATTACGAGTTGCAACGCAATCTCTTTTCGAAAACAAATATACATAAGATTCCTATACATAATACTATTAGGTATTTAAATTTTAAAGTAAACCTATTATTTAATTAAAAAATAAACTACAAGTACAACATATTAACACCAAATGTAAATTTTTATAGGTTTCCTAATTTTTAGAAGTAGAAAATTAATGGGGATTTTTAAATATTAAGTATTTATTAATTTTCGTACGATTTATGGCAAAAAATAACTTTAATTAATTGCGTTAAAATTTTCAAACACTTTGATTTAAGAAAACTAATCTGTTTATTATCTTTGTCAAAAAATAATCACATGTCATCCTTTTTAAAACTAATTATAAAAGAAGTAAAACGCGAAACTAAAGATGCCGTTTCTATACTTTTTAACGTTCCGGAAGAACTAAAAGCCAATTATAAATTCATAGCAGGTCAATACCTAAATTTGAAATTAACGCTTGATGGAGAAGAAATTCGTCGTGCCTATTCTATATGTTCTTCACCAGATAGTGGCGAACTTCGTATTGCGGTTAAAGCGGTTAAAGATGGCGCATTTTCTCAGTTTGCCAATACAAAACTAAAAGCTGGAGATGCCATTGAAATAGGAACTCCCGAAGGAAAGTTCACATTTGAACCTCAAGCTGATCGACAAAAAAATTACGTAGCATTTGCAGCTGGTAGCGGAATTACACCTATAATGTCTCTTATAAAATCAGTGCTTAAAAACGAACCAAAAAGTTCTTTTGTACTGGTTTATGGAAATAAAACTCCTGAAGAAACGATCTTCCATCAAGAATTACATGATTTACAATTGCAAAATGTGGGTCGGTTTTTTGTACATTATGTTTTCAGTCAAGCCAAAGTAGACGATGCTTTATTTGGACGAATAGAGAAATCAACGGTGAATTTTGTTTTGAAAAATAAGCACAAAGAATTAGAATTTGATAAGTTTTATTTATGCGGTCCCGAAGAAATGATCAATCGTGTTACCGAAGTTTTAAAAGAGAACAACGTAAAAGAATCTTCTATTAAATTTGAACTCTTCTCTTCTTCCAGCACTGAAAATGCAATTGGAAAATCACTAAGTGGACAGACAAAAATTACAATAATGGTTGATGATGAGGAAACCACTTTTGAAATGTCGCAGAAACAAACGGTTCTAGACGCAGCCTTAAAGCAAGGTATTGATGCTCCATATTCTTGTCAAGGTGGAATTTGCAGTAGCTGTCTCGCTCGTGTTACATCAGGAACTGCTGAAATGAGTAAAAATTCAATTCTTACTGATAATGAAATTGCCAGCGGCTTAATTTTGACTTGTCAAGCGCATCCTACATCTGAAAGTATTTACATCGATTACGACGATGTTTAGAAAATAATTACTGAATAATTATAATTCCAAATTCCTTTTTAAAAATTGGGCTTTGGAATTTTTTATTTTAACTAAATGAGGAACTTTTATTAGTAAGAAACCGCATCCTATAAAAGAAGCAAAAGACTTTTTAAAATTTTTTGAAAACTTATAAGATGAACTGGTCGATTTAAAATTTGGTCAAAATAAAAACAAGCAATTGATTGAGCTTTATATATTTAAAGAAATTGTACCAACGTGTAAAAAACTGAAAAACAACAAAAATAATATTTACATTTTGGTTTACAACAAGCTGACTATCAGAAGAAATTTATAAATAGTAAATGTTTCTTAATAGTGAGATTTAGAGGAAATGGGATTTCGCTTTAAGCCAATTTATGATTGTAACATTCTACAACAGTGATTCGATTTTCAAAACTACTTCTTCTGGTTTAATTGTTCTCATTACATCACTGTAACCCTCTACTTTTTTATTTCCATAAACTGATGTAGGTAACAACGGATATTTTTCTCTATCAGAAAATAAAGCATTTTCCAGCGGTTGATTAAACGGAGAAAATCCTGCAAATGGATGTGTCGCGCCCCATAATGTAACTACTTTTACACTAAGCATGGCTGCAATATGCGCATTTCCTGAGTCCATAGAGAGCATAACATCAAGATTACTTATCAACTTCAATTCCTGCTGAAAATTTATCTTACCTGCCATATTAATTACATTCTTTTTGTGTTTTGAAAGTGCGTCTAAAACTTCTATTTCCTTTTTTCCACCTCCAAAAAGTAACACGGTATTTGTATTTTTTTCAGCTAATGTATCAATAACCTGCCTCATTAAATCTATAGGATATACTTTAGAATCATACTGTGCAAATGGAGCAATCCCTATTAATTTTTGATAATGCTTACCAATGATTGTTTGAATCTCTTTATCTAAAATTCCTTTTTCTGGAAGATCAGGATTTGATAAGTTTACAGGAAATCCAAGTACTTCAAAAACTGTAGTATGCCGCTGAAACATAGTGGGCAATTGCTTGAATACTTTATCCTCTGTGCGAGTTAATTCTTTTTTTCCTCGCCGACCTTTGTCTACCGCAGCGATTTTTTTTCCGCTTAAAGCAAAAAGATTACGAATGATTTGGGAACGAAGAACATTATGCAAATCAGCAAAAGCATCAATATTTAGTTTTTTTAAATCTTGAAACAGACGCAACAATCCTAAAAACCCTTTATGGCGTTCTTTTTCATCGAAAGCAAAAAAAGAAACATTAGGAATTCCGTCAAAAAAAGGTTTAAAAAAAGGACGAGAGATTACCGTTAATTGAACGGTTGGATATTGTTTTACGAAAGCTCGTAAAACAGGAACCGTCATAGCGACATCTCCCATTGCGGAAAGTCTCATGACGGCTATATGTTTAATGTTATTTGGCAATTGTAATAATGACCGTGGTTTTTAGCCCAGATTAAAATGAAAATCCCGGAACAAAAAAAGTAAAGTTTCTGGCTCTAAAAAAGCGACCAACGGAAGCTCTTTTTAGCGCCATAGAAACTATACTTTTTTTGTGAGGAATTGTAATGGAAAGCTGGAATAGCTTCAAAAACTATTTCTTATTCTGATACAAAACAGGATTTAATTCATCATCATTGTACATTTTCATTTGTTTGTACACTTTCATAAATTTATCGCCTTGCTCAATATCACTCAATAAATCATCAATAGCAGTAGACAAATCAGTTCTTTGTTCTAATAAAATGTTCAATTTTACTTGACATTTATCTCTGTGATCTTGCGTAGCTTGAACACGTGTAGCTTCTTCATTCATGTGATAAATTTTCAAAGCTAAAATTGATAGTCTATCAAATGCCCATGCTGGACTTTCAGAGTTGATTTTTGCATTATCTTTTACCTTAACAGTACTGTATTTTTGAAGAAAATAACTATCGATATATTCCACCATATCAGTACGTTCTTGATTAGAAGCATCAATTCTTCGTTTTAAAGTCAAAGCGGCAACTGGATCAATATTTGGATCTCTGATAATATCCTCAAAATGCCATTGAACGGTGTCAATCCAATTTTTATGATATAATAAATGTTCAAACTTATCTTTGGGATACGGATTGTTGATAGGCTGATCTACATTATCAAATTGATGATAATCTTTGATACTCTCTTCGAAAACGGAATAAGCTAATTTTGAAAACATAATTTTATAATTTATAAATACAAAGATACTTTTTATACTTTTATGGTTTAATAAAATCTTTACAAGTTAAATATTAAAATTCCTACCATGCAAATACATAATCTATCAGAAAATAATAGTGTTCTCAATCACTTTTTAGCACAATTACGAGACGTCAAGACGCATAACGATAGCATGCGCTTTCGCAGAAATATTGAACGAATTGGTGAAATAATGGCGTATGAACTGAGTAAAAAACTTCATTACAGTGACATAGAAATTACAACGCCGCTAGGAATAAAAAAAACGACTCAAATAAATGACCAACTCGTTCTATGTTCTATTCTACGAGCAGGTTTACCCATGCATCAAGGGTTTTTAAATTATTATGACAGCGCTGAAAATGGTTTTATTTCTGCTTTTAGACATCATCCCAATAATGACGACTATTTTGAAATAAAAGTAGATTACCAAGCTGTTGCTGATATAAATAATAAAAATGTTTTACTACTTGATCCAATGCTCGCTACTGGTCAATCTATTGTTGCTGTCTATAATAAATTAATAGAAAAAGGAACTCCAAAAGAAATTCATATTGCTGTAGTAATCGCTACTCCTGAAGGAATTTCACATCTAGAAAATAATCTTCCTGAAAACTGTCACTTATGGATTGCCTCGCTGGATGACAAACTGAACGAGCATAATTACATCGTTCCAGGACTTGGTGATGCGGGCGACTTAGCTTATGGTAAAAAGTTATAATTGAGTAAAAAAAGTAAACATACTGCAAATAACTAGTGCATAAAAAATCAATTCTTGATTGAGTTTTACTTGTGGTATTTCAATATCTGTAGTTACTAAAATAGACAATGGTGCAATTGTAAAGAGTAGTAAATCATTACTTTTTTCTGCTGAAATAAGGAAAACTAATACGCCAATAAAAAAAGAAGCAATTATTTTTTTATATGACGAATGCAAAATTTGTGGCTTGCTCGATAAAGTTGCAAACATCGTTAAGATAAAAAATAGTGCAATTGTTGCATAAATTGCAAATGCAACATTTTGATAATTGTTAGTAAAATAATCGATTTTAAAATTGGTTTGCATACTATAACTAAAAAAAGCGAGGATATCAATGTCGAAAACGGAAGCAAAAACCAACGATACTATTGCTACACTGACTAAAGCTATAATAGGTAAAAACCAATTCCTATAATCTCTTGCAACATGAAAAATAATGGATATAAAAACCAGTAATATAAATAGTATACTCCAAAAATGAAATAATGTAGCTACAAAAATCCAAAACGAAGCATCAAAAATCTTTTCTTTAGCCGCCTTAAGTGATTGCATAGAAACTAATCTACGGATTGCTAAAAGAATAAAAAAGTTAGCAATAATTAAGTTAGCATTATTTAATACTGAAGGAAAAAACAGTAAAAACAATAAGAAAAAAAATATTGTGAAAGCGCTGTCTTTGCTAAGTCCGTTGCGCTTTGCTATAAAACTTGTAGTAAACATTGAAACTAATAATAAACAGAATAATCCAGCTTTGCTCACCATTAAAAAAATAGAATTTGTCCATGACAAATCTTGAAACTGGAAAATTAAAAAGAAAACCAGCATCAAGATTACAACCATTGAAAAATTTAACGGTGTAGATTTTCTAAAAACACTTGTTATCATAAGGATATTTTATACTTTTGTGAATGTAAATATAATACTTGTTTAAAAAGGAAACTCTGTAAGGTCAAAACATTATTTAAAATAATCAATGTGATTGGTCAGTGTTCAAAATAGTACTAATGAAATTAATTTTTATACATTATGAAAGCATTTTTTGAAGGAATACAATACTTATTTGTAGACATTTTATTTGCTCCATGGGATTTTTTACGTTCAGTAGAGCTTTCTTCTTGGTTCGTTGCAAATACAATTAACTGGATTTTTGTGATTATTTGTGCCTCTGCACTTGTGTACTGGATCAAACAATTGAAAATTTTTGAAGATGCTGGAACGGAAAAACAAGATACAACCGCTCACTCTTTCTTGAAATAATAAAGAGTAAACGGAAATAGAATCTATTTCAAATCGTTTCCAATATCTTTTCTAAAATACATCTTATCAAAATTTAGTTTATCTATGTTTTGGTAAGATTTTTTTATGGCCTCTTCAAAATCATTTCCATACGATGTAACTGCTAAAACGCGTCCACCATTAGAAACTATATTTCCATTATCTAGTTTGGTTCCAGCGTGAAATACAATTGAATCTTCTATACTTTCAAGTCCTGAAATAATCTTTCCTTTTTCAAAATCTTCGGGATAACCTCCAGAAACTACCATTACCGTTGTGGCACTTCGTTCATCGACATCTAACATGATTTCATCCAATTTTTCATTAGCTACAGCCAAAAATAATTCGACTAAATCTGTTTTTAATCTCGGTATTACAACTTCTGTTTCAGGATCGCCCATTCGCACATTGTATTCAATAACAATTGGTTCATTGTTTACATTAATTAGCCCAATAAATACAAATCCTTTATAAGGAATTCCGTCTTTTTGAAAGCCATCAATAGTTGGCTTTACAATGCGTGTTTCAATTTTTTCCATTAAAACAGCATCAACATAAGGAACAGGAGAAACGGCTCCCATTCCGCCTGTATTTAATCCTGTATCGCCTTCGCCAATGCGTTTATAATCTTTAGCAGTGGGCAATATCTTATAATTTTTTCCATCGGTAAGAACAAAACAACTTAATTCTATACCATCAAGAAATTCTTCAATCACCACTTTTGAACTCGCTACACCAAATTTTTGATGAACGAGCATGTTTTGCAATTCTTCTTTGGCTTGCGCTAAATCTTGAATGATAAGAACACCTTTTCCAGCTGCTAATCCGTCTGCTTTCAATACATAAGGTGGTTTTAGGGTTTCAAGAAATTGAAAGCCTTTTTCAACTGTAGCAGCTGTAAAACTTTCGTACGCGGCGGTTGGAATATTATGTTTAATTAAAAATTCTTTGGCAAATTCCTTACTTCCTTCGAGTTGAGCTCCTAATTGAGACGGACCAATAACTGGTATATGTTGTAAATGAACATCGTTTAAGAAAAAGTCATAAATTCCTTTTACTAAAGGATCTTCAGGGCCTACAACAACCATTGAAACTTTTTCTTGAAGGACAAATGTTTTAATCGCTTCAAAATCAGTTATACTTACTGCAACATTAGTAGCAATTGAAGCGGTGCCAGCATTTCCCGGAGCAACAAAAAGGGTTTTACAAAGTGGACTTTGAACCATTTTCCATGCAAAAGCATGTTCTCTTCCGCCAGAACCTAATAATAAAATTGTCATGTGTTGTGTGTTTAGTTGTGTGTTTACTTTTTCAAGTAGATGCAAAAATAATTAGTTTTAAACGTAAAAAACAATTAATTCTTAAAAAACTCCTATTTACGATCCTTTAGTTCTAACTAAATATTATTTTTGATAAAACATCAGTTTCAATGATTCCACTTTTCAACATTGCACTTCAAGCAAATGGTTTTCCTATTAACGAAGCTAAAATTGAACTACAAAAAATTTTGGCACTCAACGATACCGGTTACAAAAAATTTCTCGAAAATAAAAAAAAAGAAATTGTTGCTTTTCACTTAAAAAATAATCTTTTTTACCAGCAATTAGTTGGTTCTAAAACAATTTCTAACTGGAAAGATTTACCAGTTTTAAACAAACAGAATTTACAAAAACCAATATTAGAAAGGTTATCTACAGGATATTCTTTAAAAGAGGTTTATGTCAATAAAACTTCTGGTTCAAGCGGAACTCCCTTCATTTTTGCTAAGGATAAATACTGTCACGCATTAACTTGGGCTTCAAACATATACCGTTTTAGTTGGTATGGAATTGATTTCAATACTTCATACCAAGCTCGTTTTTATGGAATTCCGTTAGACTTTTTTGGAAATAAAAAAGAAAGAATGAAAGATTTTTTAAGCAATCGTTTTCGATTCTCTATTTTTAATTTATCTGATTTAGTTTTAGAGAAGATGTTACTTAAATTTCAGAAGTCGAAATTTGATTATATAAACGGTTATACTAGTTCAATTGTTTTGTTTGCCAAATTTTTACAGAGCAAAGAAATTATATTAAAAGATATTTGCCCGAGCTTGAAAGTGTGCATGGTGACTTCAGAGATGCTTTTTGATAATGATAAACTATTGCTGGAAAAGCAATTTGGAATTCCTATTGTTAATGAATACGGTGCTTCCGAATTAGATTTGATTGCTTTTCAAAATCCAAATTTAGAATGGCAAGTGAACTCAGAAACTTTATTCATAGAAATTCTTGATGATGCTAATCAACCGGTTCCACATGGTTCTTCAGGTCGAATTGTTATTACATCGCTATTTAATAAAGCGCATCCATTTATACGATATGACATTGGTGATATTGGAATTCTAGACGAAAAAAGTACATTACAAAGACCTATTCTCAAAAAATTAATTGGAAGAACTAATGATATTGCCCACTTGCCCAGCGGCAAAAAATCACCCGGATTGACTTTTTATTACGTGACAAAAAGTATCATTGATGATGATGGAAACATTAAAGAATTTATTATCACACAAACTAAAATTGATTGTTTTGAGATTGAATATGTGAGTGAAATTGAACTTACGGTAGAACAAATAAAAAAAATTGAATTCGCAGTAGATTTATATCTTGAACCAAATTTACATTTTACATTTATTAGAAAATCAAAATTAGAACGAAGTAAAAGTGGAAAATTGCATCAGTTTAAATCGCTGCTTTGACATAATGAGGTTTTATAATTAGTTGGGTAAAAAGAAAAACAATCATTAAACAGAGCGAGGAAATAATACTATAGCCATGAAAAAATCGATAGACTGCATAATTGTGTTTTAATAATGCGAGCTTTGAAGATGATAATGAGTTTTTACGTACTCTATAATAAGCTAAACTTTCAGGAACAACCTGAGCCACTTCAATTTTATCTAAAATAGTAAGCCATAACATCCAATCTTGGCGTTTTCTAGTTAATGAAATACTGATTTTCCCAAAATAATCAGCATCATAAATTCCTGTAAGATTACCTACGTAATTACAAAAAAACAGTTCCTTGTAGGATAAATGTTTTGGTGCTTCAATCGTTATGTTCAGTAAATTTCCCTCTTCGTTTATATAATCATAAAAAGAAAAAGTAAATGGTAGATTATTATTTATAAGAAAATTAACCTGCTTTTCTAATTTATCGGACTTCCATAAATCATCAGCATCTAGAAACGAAATGTATTTTCCTTTAGCATAATCTAGTGCAGTATTTCTTGCTATTCCAGTTCCAGAATTGCTAGCAAGCTTTATTAATGTAATCCGATTATCAATAGCTGCAATTTTCTCAATTATGGCAACAGTCTTATCTGTAGAGGCATCATCGACAATAATCATTTCCCAGGTTTGATAGGTTTGATTTTGCACAGATAGAATTGCTTCTTGAATATACTTTTCAGAATTATACGAAGGCGTTAAAACAGATACTATAGGATTTTCCATTTTAATAGGCTTTATCATCACCTCTTAAGGTGTTGAAAATGGTATCAATTATAATTTTTACATCTAACAATAATGACCAGTTTTCAATATAAAAAATATCATATTTTACCCGATTTATTATATCTTCATCATTTTCAACTTCTCCTCTAAACCCTTTCGTTTGTGCTAATCCTGTTATTCCTGGTTTCACAAAATGACGAACCATGAATTTATCCACTTTAGCTGCATAAATATTAGTTACACTTACCATGTGTGGTCGAGGGCCAACTATTGACATTTCGCCAAAAAAAACATTAAAAAACTGTGGAAATTCATCGATACTGGTTTTACGAATAAATTTCCCTACTTTAGTTACACGTTTATCGTTCTTAAAAGTAAGTTGCATGTCGGCATTTTCATTCAGTTCCATAGATCGGAACTTATAACAATTAAAATCTTTTAAATTTAATCCATTTCTTTTTTGGACAAAAAATATTGGTCCTTTTGAATCTAATTTAATTATTATTGCCATGATTGGCACTAGCCAAGACAAAATACTTACGATTATAAATAATGAAAAAACTAAATCAAAAACACGTTTAATTACCTTATTAAAACTTTCTTCCTGCAGTATATTCCGCAACGAAATTATAGGAATATAGCTGTAAAATTCAAATTTAACATTACTGGAAAGAACTTGTTTTCCATCAGGAATAAATTTTACAGTTTTTAGGTTATTATCAGCAAAGTCAATGATAGTAGCTATTAAACTGTCTGGTAAATCCGCCACAGCACAATAAATTTCATCAATTTTTTTATCGGCTACAAAGGAGAGACATTCGTTGATTCTTGCTTTTTTATCTTCATTTACACTAAATACTTTTACTAGATTATATCCATAATCAGGATTATCAGTAAAAAAATGTTTTAGAGGTTCAATATTATTATCATTGCCTAATAAAACTACTGTTCTAGAATTGCCACCGTATAAAACCCTAAATCTTCTTAAAAAATAATAGATAAAAAGTTTCACTGCTAAGATTAATGATACCGATATTAAAACACATAAAACAACTTTTTTTTGATAGACAAACTCAGAAAAATATAGTTCTAGCGCAAGACAAACAAAACCAAATAAAACGGTTTGTTTAACGGTATTATTAAGAATTGTTATTACTCTTGTGTAGCGGTATACTTCATAAAACCCAAAATAAATAGCCATAATAAACCAAGCTACGCTAATAAAAACGGCGTAAAGAGTTTGATTTTGGTGAAAACCAACAATTAAAATAGAAATTGCATTGATTATTATTAAATCAACTACGTAAGAAAACGGGCGAATATAGGCCGAATATCTTCCTACTCTTGCTTTCACTATTTTATGTAATTTGAAAAATCTTTATGCTCTTCCTTTGAAAGTTCATCAGCAGATAATGATTTAAAATAATCGTAAGTGATTTTCATTCCTTCAGCACGACCAATTTTAGCTTCCCAGCCTAGTAACTCTTTTGCTTTTGTAATATCTGGTTGCCGTTGTAAAGGATCATTCATTGGCAAAGGATGGTATACTACTTTTTGATTTGTACCTGTTAGTTTTATAATCTCTTCCGCAAAGTCTTTAATGGTTATTTCATTTGGATTACCAATGTTTACTGGATAAACATAATCAGAATGCAATAATCTAAAAATTCCTTCTACTTGATCATCAACATAACAGAAAGAGCGTGTTTGCATTCCATCTCCAAAAATCGTTAAATCTTCGCCGCGAATGGCTTGTCCAATAAATGCCGGAATTACACGACCATCATTCAGTCTCATTCTTGGGCCGTAGGTATTAAAAATACGAACAATTCTGGTCTCCACACCGTGAAAAGTATGATAAGCCATAGTGATCGATTCCTGGAAACGTTTAGCCTCGTCATATACACCTCGTGGACCTATAGTATTTACATTTCCATAATATTCTTCTGTTTGCGGGTGAACTAGAGGATCGCCATACACTTCAGATGTTGATGCGATAAGGATTCGCGCCTTTTTTACTCTGGCCAAACCTAAAAGATTGTGCGTTCCTAAAGATCCGACTTTTAGCGTTTGGATAGGAATTTTTAAATAATCAATGGGACTCGCTGGTGAAGCAAAATGAAGAATATAATCTAAATTACCTGGAACATGAACAAACTTTGTGATATCATGATGATAAAATTCAAAATGCTCTAATTTAAAAAGATGTTCAATATTTTTTAAATCACCGGTAATGAGATTGTCCATACCTATAACAAAATATCCTTCCTTTATAAATCGATCACAAAGATGTGAACCTAGAAATCCTGCCGCGCCAGTGATTAAAATTCTTTTCATAATTCTTATGCTTTGCTAGAAAAATAATTTTCTCCGTTTATAATTTATTTAGAATTAAAAATTTGTTCTAAAATTTTAATTGTGATTAAATAGGTTGGTTTTACACCCGTAGTTCCTAGTCCTCCTGATGCCAATGTACTTCCTGTTTCTAAAGGATTATCTGATGCGTAATAAGCATATCTAACCTTTACATTGTGTGGTACACTTTTTCTGATTTTTGAAGCTGATTGAATCGCTTTTTGATAATAAGAACCTTCCATTTCTAATCCTATTACTCCCCAAGTTGACTCATGAAAAAACTTTAACAAATCTCTATTTTGTAATGAAGTTCCTAACACAGTAACCATTGGACCGGCAAAAACTGCAATGTCATTTCCTTCAAACATATCAGCTGATAATTCATTTTTAAAATAATAATTATCTGCAGTTCCTTCATTAATATGCGCATTTGGAATCATAATATCTCCTTTTCCGCCTTCTAGAATTCCTGCTTTTCCCATAATAGAAACTGATTCCACATTAAGCAAAATATCTTTTTTGAATGGTTTCAATAATTCATCAATAGTTTCATAAGCTTGCTCACCAAAGGCGTAATCCATTACAATTAATACAGGCTGTTTATCGCCTGTTTTTGCTGTAGCAAAAGAGGTTTTTTTCCAGTCAATTTTTGCCGTATCAAATATTTGTACGTCTATGTTAGTACCTGAACTATCAGGCAACGAAATCATTCCTTGCTTCAATGCTACTGCTGTCACTTGGTTCCGAACCTCATCAGCGCCAGATTTACTCAATTCTTCATAGATAAAAAAATCTGATTTATCTTTAAATTTAGTTTTCAAAACCTCGGTCGCAAATATTGAATTCATCACTGAGTGCATATTAGCACTAATAACGTGTATAGGACGATCTAAAAGTTGATTTGCTTGTAAAACTTCCTTGATGTTCGTAGCCCAAATTTCACCATGAATATGGTGTCCTAAACGTTCTCTTAAAATAGGACTGAACGTAATTGTCCTTTTATTATCATCTACAATTTCTTCAATGGCTAATTTCCCCAGCCAAAAAATGACATGTAAAAAACGATCTGGCGCAGCGGCTGAACCAAAAGCATCATAAATATCTAGTACTTCCTCAAAAGTTCTACCTAAGATATTAGCCGAATGGGAAATGGCTTTCTCTTTTTCGACCTGTGTTAATTTTTTCTTTTGAGAAACTGCCTGTTCTAATTTGAACCAATCACGCGAAACTTCGCCTGCATCATCAAGTAGAACTCTGTTTCTAATTTTATGTGATTCGATAAATATAAATGTCAAATGTGTCAAAATATCATAGATGTCTGAACGACCTCTGGTAATTTCAACATTCATTTGCTCTTCATCAATACGGTAGCAATTACGACGCCTCTTTGGTGGAACAATCGCTTGAAAATGTGATTTAGAATATCCTTCTTCTGAAGTTAAATTAATAAATCGACATTCTTCTATTCCTACAGGAAGTCGTTCAATAACGTACAACAGTCCGTTTAATTCCACTTTGTCTTCGGCAATATTTCCATAAATTTCTGGACGTAAAGCTAGTAATGCTTCTCGTAAGGTATCGCCTGAAATTCCCATTGGTTTATAGAAACCTCTATTGAATAAATGACGCATTGTAATGTACATTTTTTCAATGGCTGCTGATGATTCCTGAGCTCGCGAACGAGATATATTTTTTGTTTGTTTCATTTTATAATTATTTTCTAACCTGCAAAGTTAGTTTTTTTATGTTTTAATTTGTTAATGTTAGATTAATTGCGGGCTCTATTATAACGTTCTTTGAATTTTCTTTCATTGAAGAACCTTTTCTAGACATCCATCGCCCTTCTCGATACGTAAATGTATTTTCCGTTTCAACTTTATTCACTAGTATAGCTGGAGCATAATTCATAGAATAATTATTTGATGATCCTTTAAAATTAGTTTTATATAAATATTTATTTTCTTCGATTATTAACCATTCATAAGCTATAAAAATTCCATTATCCGGGAAAATTATATTGAAATTGGACAAATCAATTACATTTTTAGTTTTTCCTGATTTTACAACAACTACAATATCTTCTTTTAATAAGTCTTCTGCTGGGAAACCATTTTCTTGAACTGCAAAAATTCTCAATTTGAATTTCGCGTTTTTTATTTTGCTCTTTGTAAATACTATAGCATTTTTCAAAAAAGGAGTTTTTTTATATAAATTATTATACTCAAATCGTTTAGCATAAATCCAAGGCACAGAGCCTGAAAGATGGCTTGCGTATGGTTTTTTATAATTTCCAATTTCACTTTCTATTGCCCTTTTGCTTTTAGCTATTACAACTTCATTTAAATTATAAATGGCGGTTTGCAAAGTCACTATTTCTTTATCAATAATTTTAATTTTCTTCAATTCAAAACCTACTGCAGAGAAAATAAAGGCTTTTTCAATAGTGGAATTTATAAAAAACTCACCTTTTTGATTAGAAGTCGTTCCTATGTTTTCATTTTCTACCCAAATGTTGACATAAGCAATAGCTTGGTTTTTCTCATCAACGACAGTTCCATTGATCTGCGAACTCATTGAAAAATAAACAAGAAATACAAGCACGTAAAAAATTTTCATTTTCCTTTATTCTCTTTTTAATAAATCAACAATATTCCTATTATCCGAAAGTCTTGGAATTTTATTTTGACCGCCTAATTTACCTATCGATTTCATATAATCTTGAAATCCATTTTTCACCACTTTGGTAACCACCACTTTTCGCAACACTTTACCCACTATCAAATCATCATAATACATATTTTGTTTGCGCATGGAATTGTCTAGTGCTTCCGCAAAAGCTACGCTGTCTTGCGGTTCGTTTTCAAATTCTATAAACCACTCATGATACGGTAAACCAGATTCTGGCGTGATTTGAGGAGCAATAGTAAATTCATTAATACGTATATCCGTTCCAACAATCGCTTCTTGCAAAGCACTTTCTACTTCCTTGCCAATTACATGTTCGCCAAAAGCAGAAATAAAATGCTTAATTCTACCCGAAACAATGATTCGATACGGTTTTAAGGACACAAATTGTACCGTGTCACCTATATTATATGCCCAGAGTCCTGCATTTGTAGATATGATTAAAACATAATTTACATTTAATTCTACTTCACCAATTGTATGACGTTTTGCATTTTCATTATGAAATTCGTCACTTTTTATAAATTCGTAGAAAATTCCAGCATTCAATAGCAGTAACATTCCTTTTTCTTTTTGAGAATCTTGATAAGCAAAAAATCCTTCTGAAGCCGGAAATAACTCAATACTATCTACTTTTCGACCAATAAGGTTTTCAAATTTAGCGCGATACGGTTCGTAATTAACACCACCGTAAATAAATAAATTAAAGTTTCTGAAAATTTCTCCAACTGGCTTCTCTCCTTTTTGCTGTAATTTTTCAAAATACATTTGTACCCAAGATGGAATTCCCGAGATAACCGCCAGGTCTTCGTTAAACGTCTCTTCCACAATTGCGTTTACCTTAGTTTCCCAATCCTCAATACAATTAGTTCCTAAAGATGGCATTCTATTTTTTTGCAAGTATTTTGGAACAAAATGAGCTACAATTCCAGACAACCGACCTAAGTTTATTCCATTTTTTTCTTCCAGAATTGGGCTTCCTTGCAGAAAAATCATTTTCTTATCTACAAAATCAGCATTTCCTGTTTCATTAATGTAATGCAAAATTGCGTTTCTAGCTGCTTCAATATGATAAGGCATGGATTCTTTAGTAAGCGGAATGTATTTTGCCCCTGAAGTTGTACCTGAAGTTTTTGCAAAATAAAGTGGTTTTCCTTTCCAGAGTATATTATCGGCACCTTCAACTACTTCATCAATATAGTGCTTCAATCCTTCGTAATCGCGAACTGGAACTTGCCGAGCAAAATCTGCAGTAGTTTTAATTTGTTCAAAATTATGATCCACTCCAAACTTCGTGTTTTTAGCTTGCTTAATTAATTCTAAAAAAACGCTGTTTTGAGTTTCAACTGGATTGATAACCCATACTTGCGTTTTTTTGTAGATTTTTTTTGCAAATATTTTTGCAGCAATAGATTTTAATGACATATATATTTTTGTTTTGCCAAGAAAGTTTAAAGGCTCAAGGTTTCTAAGATTTTATTTTTTAATTTTCCTCGCTTTAACTTTTGATGCCTCATTAAGCTGAATGTTTTTTTCTTCTTGATAAATCTGATTTCGTAACTCTAATTCTTCGTCTGAGGCTTTTAACTTTTCAGGCTCGATTTCAATTTCTGCAGCAGCAATAATTGAATCTTTATTAAATTTGGCATAGTCGAGCTTGCCAGTTAGTACTTTTTTTATAGAAAGAATATAAGCTTCATTTTTTTTAAGAGCTATGGTCAAGGAATCTGATTTTAAAGCTAATTCGGTAGCGTCCTTCTTCAATTTAGTTGATGAATAACCAGGAATGAATTCTCGCAGCGGTGTAAATGCAATGATAAAAGTAGTAACAAATGTAATTATGATTGCGCCCAAAGTAGCAAATATAAAAACGTTCATCAGCGTTAGTTTGAATGAAAATGTTTCCTCAAATGTATCTTCATTTAAAATTATTAAACGTCTTTTATTGAATAAATTTTCTTTTATCTTGAGCTGTTTCAGCTTTTTCTTAAACATACAATTTCTATATGAAACAAATATAACAATTAATGTTGGGAATCGAAATCATTGGTTTTATAGCTAACAATTATCAAAAAATTAAATTAGTAAATTTTTAACGCTTTTGAAACTCAAATAAATCTAATAAAATGATTTTCCGTGAACTAATTCTGCATACCTTTGCTTATCTTTTTTAAAAAATAGAAAATATGAACTTTTTAACTATAACTTTAGGGATGTTGCCTGGTGGTTCAGAATGGATTCTTATAATTGCAGTTGTTTTATTGCTTTTTGGAGGTAAAAAAATTCCAGAATTAATGAAAGGCTTAGGTGGCGGAATTAAGGAATTTAAAAATGCTTCAAAAGAAGATCAACCAGCTCCGAAAAAAGAAGAAGAAATTAAAGAATAATTATCTTTATATTTCAATACGCGAGAATATCCAAATTCTATAAGTTTTACTTATGGAATTTGGATATTTTTGTTGATTATAGTATCATGGTCAACTGAATTCTCTTTCGATCCTCGTCCACTTCCGTTACTTTAACTTGAACATGTTGATGCAATTTGACTACTTCATTGACATCACTCACAAAACCTACTTTCAATTGTGAAATGTGAACTAAGCCACTTTCTTTAACACCAATATCAACAAAGCAACCAAAATTGGTAATATTATTTACAATTCCAGGCAAAATCATTCCTGATTTTACGTCTTTTATTACTTTTACATTTGGATCAAATTCAAATACTTTAGCTGCTTTTCTTGGATCTAATCCGGGTTTCTCCAACTCTTTTATAATATCTTTTAAAGTTAGTACACCTATCTCCGGAGTACAGTAATTCTCTAGTTTGATTAATGCTGTTTTTTCCTTATTAGCAATTAAATCATTAACTGTCAGTTTTAAATCATTAGCCATTTTTTCAACAATCCCGTAAGCCTCTGGATGAACAGCCGAATTATCCAATGGGTTTTTGGCATTGGTAATTCTTATAAAAGCAACTCCTTGTTGAAAGGCTTTTTCGCCTAAACGTGGCACTTTTTTTAATTGTTTTCGATCAGTAAATGGTCCGTTTTCATAACGATATTTGACAATATTTTCCGCTAGCTTCTCTCCTATTCCACTCACATAGCTCAATAAATGTTTGCTTGCTGTGTTGATATTTATTCCCACCGAATTCACGCAACGAATAACCGTTGTGTCCAACTCCTCTTTCAACTTATTTTGGTCTACATCATGCTGGTACTGGCCTACGCCAATGGCTTTTGGATCAATTTTTACCAATTCAGCTAAAGGATCTGAAAGTCTTCTTCCTATAGAAACCGATCCACGAACTGTTACATCATAATTAGGAAACTCCTCTCTCGCAATTTTTGAAGCCGAATAAACCGATGCTCCTGCTTCACTGACTATGAAAACTTGTACAGGCTTGTCAAAAGCGATTTTTTTAATAAAAAATTCGGTTTCTCGTGAAGCGGTTCCGTTTCCTATAGAAATGGCATCAATTTGATAGGCATTTACCATCGAACGGATTTTTTTCATTGCCATTGTCGTTTCGTTTTGCGGTGCGTGCGGATAGATATTTTCATTGTAAAGTAAATCGCCTTTTTCATCTAAACAAACTACTTTACAACCACTTCTAAATCCAGGATCAATAGCAAGGATTCGCTTTTCTCCTAGCGGCGGCGCTAGCAATAGTTGACTTAAATTATTAGCAAAAACCTGAATAGAATTGGCATCAGCCTTAACTTTTGCTTCCTGTAAACTTTCATTTGATATTGCAGGATTTAAAAGTCGTTTGAAACTATCTTCAATAGCAAGCTGTATGTGTGAAGTAAAATTACTTTGTTTTTTTAAAATTATTTCATCAATTAAATCATAAGCTTCCTCAATATCAACTTCAATTTTCATTTTAACAAAGCCTTCGTTTTCAGCGCGAAGCATGGCTAATAATCGATGTGAAGGTGTTTTACTTAGCGGCTCGACCCAATCAAAATATTGATTGAATTTTTGTGCATTTTCATCCTCTTTTTTAGTTTTCACTACCTTGGTAGCGATGCTCGCTTTCCTTTGATATAATCGTCGCAATTGTTTTCGAACATAAATATTTTCGTTTATCCATTCGGCTACTATATCTCTTGCACCTTGCAATGCAGCTTCTTCATTAATAACCTTTTTATTTAAATATTTTGTTACAATAAAGGCGATATCATCATTGCCTTGATCCATCATTGTTTTTGCCAAAGGTTCTAAGCCATTTTCACGTGCTACATCAGCTCTTGTTTTTTTCTTTTTTTTAAAAGGTAAATAAAAATCTTCAATTTCTTGTAAATCAAAACTATTTTCAATTTTAGATTTTAAATTTAGTGTTAAAGCATTTTGTTCTAAAATAGATTTTAAAATTGCGTCTTTTCTTTTTACAATTATTTCAAATTCTTTTTGAAACTTGGCTATGTTTTCAATTTGCACTTCGTCGAGATTTCCAGTAGTATCTTTTCGATATCGCGAAATAAAGGGGATTGTACAATCCTCAGCTAATAATTGAACCGTGTTCTGAATGTTTATATCTGCTGTTTTGACTGATCTAGCAATGAATTGTATATTGGTCATTTTTAATGTTAGTTTGAAGATATTTTGAAATAAAATTTAAAGAAAACAAGATGCTAAAATAATATCTTTGTTAGATAAATTGAGTTAAATGAATATTTTATTATACGTTTTTTTTAGCGTTAATATAATTGCTTTTTTACAAATTGGTTACGACAAAAAATTAGCTCAAAACCAAAAAAGGCGAATTTCTGAAAAAACACTTCTTGCGTTTGTCTGCATCGGTGGGACAATTGGTTCCGGATTAGCAATGCTTATTTTTAGACATAAAACAGCCAAAAGAAGTTATTTTTTGAAATTATCGTTGATTATAATTGTACAAATTTTGATATTTTGTTTTTATTTTTTAAAAATAAAAATATTGATTGCGTCAATCAATTGAAGCAATCAATGTAATTTCAGACAAGAGAAAATAAAAAAAGCTTAGTGTTATGACTAAGCTTATAATTATTGGTGCGAAGCACCACCGATTTTTTTTATGAACAAGCAATTTTATTAACTCTGTTTTGATGCCTTCCACCTTCAAATTCAGTAACAAGAAAAGCGTCAACCATTTCTACAGCCTGTTGGATTGAAGTATAACGAGCAGGAATACTTATTATATTAGCATCATTATGTTGGCGCGCTAAAATTGCGATTTCTTTCATCCAGCATAAAGCAGCACGTACTTTTTGATGTTTGTTAGCAGTCATTGCAATTCCGTTTCCGCTTCCGCAAATGATAATTCCAAAATCGGCTACACCTTCAGAGACATCTTTTGCAACGGGATGTCCAAAATCTGGATAATCAACACTATTAGTAGAATCCGTTCCGTAATTAGTTACCTGATGTCCTTTTGCATTTAGCATTTCAACAATTGCTTTTTTATAATCAGGCGCTGCATGGTCGTTTCCAATGGAGATTTTCATAAAATATTATTTAAGTTGTGTGTTGCAAATTTAACCAAAGTATTTAATTATCATTCTTAATTCCATCATACAATTTTTTTCTTTAGTAAAAAAAAATAGTTTAGATTTTAAAATTATAACTGTCTTTATACCATTAGATTAAGAGTTATTAACATTTTTTTTTAAATGTAACTAACTGATAATCATCAAGTATATTTCAATATAATTGTTAAAATTTTGCATTGTTAATAGTAAAACGCAATTACTTGATATTCAGTTAACTTTAAATTAACAGTCACTGTTGATAAGTTGAAATAGAAAATAAGAACTAAATTTTGGTTGTATCGAAATAAAATGTAATCCAAAACCCAATATTAAAAACCTAATTTAGTTTGCACTTTTTTTAGAATACTTATCAATATAAAAAAGTGTTTTATTAACAAAAGCGGTAGTAAGAGTTATTTACAAAATCAGCAATATTGAAGTTATCAACGATTGTTAATTAAAATATAAAAAGACTTAAAAACTAAACGTTTATCTAAATATAACTTTGTTGATAAGTCCCAATAAAATAGTGAAACTTAATATTACTCCATTTTAAAATAAATTTATTGCCACTATTAACACACTATAATAACAACCAAGAAAGATTTTAAATTTAAATTTTCTTTTTGTTTATTTTAATATATGTTGACAACTTTAAAAATTTTATTTTAAAAGTTGTCATTTAATTTAGACAATTTTTAAATTGTTATTTAAATGATCTAGTAATGCTTGTACTTTTTCAAAATCGTTAAAATGAATTTTAAGTTTGATTCCACCGTAAGCAAAACTTGCAAATGGATCTACTGAAACTATTGTTTCATTTTCAAAAAAATAATAAATTTCTTCCTGTTCTAATAAATGTTTAATAACTACAATTTCGTGTGAATAATTAAAAATTGCAATGGTTTGAAATTCTTCCATTTTATATTGTTTTTATAAAGATACAACTATTCAGTAAAGTTATATTTTCTTTAAATCTGTGAAGTCTTAACGGATAAGAGTTTAGTATTTTGTAATTTTAGACCTTTAAGAAAAGTTTTATGAGTAAAAGATTAAGAAAGCCGGTAAAAAAAGGGAAAGATTTCTCTGAAAAAATAGTTAAAATATTATCGCAAAGTGCTAATAAAGCATTTAATTACAAACAAATAGGAGCAAAGCTAGAGTTAGATGATACCGAAAGTAGAAATCAAATTATCAAAGACTTGAAAATTTTAGCTGCTCAGAACACAATTATAGAAGCAGAACCTGGAAAGTATCTCATAAAAGCAGTAAGTAAAGATTATTACGAAGGTAAAATCGATATGACGGGTCGCAAAACAGCTTACTTTGTCTCTACTGAACTAGAGGAAGATGTTTTTATTCCAACTAATAATTTGAATCATGCCTTAGATAAAGATATAGTTAAAGTATATGTTTATAACCGCAGGAAAGGAAAAAAGCCAGAAGGGGAAGTTATTGAAGTTATTGAAAGGAATAAAACTGATTTTGTTGGTGTTATTGACATTCAGGCTAATTTTGCTTTCGTTTCTACTGCAAATCCAAAAATGTATACTGATATTTTTATTCCAAAAGATAAGATTGGTGAGGCCGAACAAGGTGATGTTGTTTTAGTTCATATCGAAGATTGGCCTGCTAGAGCTGATAGTCCTTTTGGTTCAGTGATTAAAGTTTTAGGAAAACCGGGAGAACATGATACCGAAATTCATGCAATTCTTGCTGAATATGGTTTACCAGCAGAATTTCCGATAGAGGTAGAGACATTTGCACAAAAAATTGATACTTCTATAACTGAAATTGAAATTTCAAAACGTCGCGATATGCGTGATACTTTGACATTCACAATTGATCCAAAAGACGCTAAAGATTTTGATGACGCACTTTCATTTAAGAAATTAGAAAATGGGAATTACGAAATAGGAATTCATATTGCTGATGTTTCATATTACTTACAAGAAGGAACAATTTTAGATGATGAAGCATATCAGCGTGCAACTTCGGTGTATTTAGTTGATAGAGTTGTACCTATGTTGCCCGAAGTTTTATCGAATTTTGCTTGTTCATTGCGACCAAATGAAGAGAAATATACATTTTCAGCAATTTTTGAGATCAATGAAAATGCTCAAGTTATGAATCAGTGGTTTGGTAGAACTGTAATGTATTCTGATCAACGTTTTGCTTATGAAGAAGCACAGTATATCATAGAAACAAAAGATGATACAATTCCAGCAGAAACTTCTATTACTGGAGCATCTTATCAAGTTTCGAAAGAAATCGTTGCAGCAACACTTAAAATGGATGAATTAGCTAAGATTCTTAGAAAAAAGAGAATGGCTGAAGGAGCTATAACTTTTGATAAGGTAGAAGTGAAATTCAACCTAGATCAAGAAGGGGAACCTCAAGGTGTCTATTTTAAAGTTTCTAAAGATGCCAATCATTTAATTGAAGAATTTATGCTTTTAGCTAATAGGAAAGTGGCAGAGTATATAGGAAAGCAAAAGAAAACCTTTATTTACAGAATTCATGATGAACCAAACGAAGATAAATTAATTGCTATGCAAACGGTAATCGCCAAGTTTGGTTATAAAATTGATTTTCGTAATAAAGGAGATATTTCTAAATCATTAAATGCTTTAATGGAAGAAGTAAATGGCAAGAAAGAACAAAATCTAATTGATACCTTGGCAATTAGAAGTATGAGTAAAGCTAAATATTCAACAGATAATATTGGTCATTATGGTTTAGCGTTTGACTACTATTCTCATTTTACTTCACCTATTCGTCGTTATCCTGATGTAATGGTGCATCGATTGTTACAACATTATCTTGATGGAGGAAAATCAGTTGATGAAGAAACGTATGAAACTAAATGTTTACATTCCTCAACAATGGAAGGCTTAGCCACACATGCTGAAAGAGATTCTATAAAATATATGCAAGTGAAATACATGCAAGATCATAAAGATGAAGAGTTTTTAGGAGTTATATCTGGTGTTACAGAATGGGGAATTTATGTAGAAATCATCGAGAATAAGTGTGAAGGAATGTGCAGAATTAGGGATATAAAAGATGATTATTACACCTTTGATGAAAAGCAATATGCATTAACAGGAGCTACTTCAGGTAAATTATTACAATTAGGAGATGAAATTTACGTTAAAGTAAAAAATGCCGATTTAGTTAAAAAACAACTTGATTTTAATTTTTTAAGAAGAAGTGAAGAATTAGTAAAATAATAAATGATGAAAAAAATAGCAATTATTGCATTTGTATTTTTAAGCCAAATTACAATTGCGCAAGTAACTAGAAATTTAGGAGACTTTGATGAAGTCAAAGTTTTTGATAAAATAAATGTAAAGTTGATTCCAGCTTCAGAAAATAAAATAATGATTACAGGAGCTCGAGCTGAAGAAATGCAAACTGTGAATAAAAATGGAGAATTAAAAATTAGAATGCCCTTTCCTAAACTTTTGTCAGGAGATGATATCATGGTTAAATTATATTTTAAAAAGTTAGAAAGTATATCAGTAAGTGAAGGGTCTTATGTTTCAAGTGAGATTGATTTCAAGCAAACTAGTTTAGAATTAAACGCCACAAGTGGAGGAGAAATTGATCTGGAATTAAGCGTTGATAAGGTTAGCACAAAAGCCAATGCCGGTGGAATTATAAATATTGTAGGAAAGGCTACTAATCATGATGTAAAAATCACATCAGGAGGAATTCTAAATGCAAAAGATTTAGAGACAGCGCAAACGTCTATAAGTGTATCTGCAGGCGGTCAATCAGAGGTTCGAGCTAGTACCTTAGTGGATGCTAAAGTAAAAGCTGGTGGTTCTATTTTTATTTATGGTAAGCCAAAGCAGATCAATAAAGATGTTTTTATTGGTGGAACTATTTTAGAAAAAAATTAGTATTTTCCCATTAATTTTTAAGCAATTAATTTAGATTTTAATGATAAATGATATTTTAGCTGGTATACCTTGGGGAATTTTTTTAAGTTTCATGATAGGCCCTGTATTTTTTATTTTACTAGAAACTAGTATTATAAAAGGGTTTAGAGCAGCATTGGTATTTGATTTAGGAGTGATTTTAGGTGATATTGTATTTATTGGTATAGCATATTTAGGCAGTTTTAGATTAATTCAAAGTTTAAAGGATCAGCCAGCTTTATTTATATTTGGAGGAGTATTGATGTTATCATACGGTGTAATTTCATTTTTTCAATTAAAAAAAGAACAGAAAATAAACACTGATTTAATTGATAAAGAAATTATAAAAAAGAATTATGGAAGTTTATTTATCAAGGGCTTTTTTTTAAATATTATTAATATTGGTGTGCTGGGTTTTTGGTTAGCAATTATTATATCTGTGGGTCCTAAATTAGAAATGCAAACCTCCAGAATGATTACTTTTTTTACAACAGTAATTTTATCATATTTGGTAGTTGATTGTATTAAAATATTACTAGCTAAACAGTTAAAAAATAAATTAACACCTGTTAATATATTGAAAATAAAAAAAGGAATAAGCATCGTTTTAATGATTTTTGGAACTGTTTTAATCACACAAGGTTGGTTTCCGAAAGAAAAAGAAATGGTAAAACATGCTTTAGAAAAAATTGATAAGTAAGATTTTGTAGAATTTACTAATAAACATAATCCTAATTGTGAATGAAAGTTCAGAATTAGGATTTTTTTTGCTTTAATTGAATTTAAAACCAATAAAATCAAATTCAATTATTTTATTTTCTTCGAATTTAATGAACTATAAGCATGATTGGATCCATTCCAATTGTTACGCTGGAAGCGTCTCAACAACTTAGAGCAACGTAGTAATGATGCTTCCAGCATGACAATGTTAGTACTTAAAAATCAAATTCAATTATTTTATTTTCTTCGGATTTAATGAAGTATAATCATGATTGTATCCATTCCCATTGTGCCGCTGGAAGCATCTCAACAATTTAGAGCAACTTAGTAGCGATGCTTCCAGCATGACAATGTTAGTACTTAAAAATCAAATTCAATTATTTTATTTTCTGCGGATTTAATGAAGTATAATCATGATTGTATCCATTCCCATTGTGCCTCTGGAAGCGTCTCAACAACCTAGAGCAACGTAGTAGTGATGCTTGCGGCATGACAATGGTAGTACTTAAAAATCAAATTCAATTATTTTATTTTCTTCGAATTTAATGAAGTATAATCATGATTGTATCCATTCCAATTGTTACGCTGGAAGCTTTAAATTGACTTAGAGCAATTTAGTAGTGATGCTTCCAGCATGACAATGTTAGTAATTAAAAATCAAATTCAATTATTTTATTTTCTTCGGATTTACTGAAGTATAAGCATGATTAGATCCATTCCAATTGTCACGCTGGAAGCTTTAAATTGACTTAGAGCAATTTAGTAGCGATGCTTCCAGCATGACAATGTTAGTACTTAAAAATCAAATTCAATTATTTTATTTCTTCAAATAAAGGAAGTATATGCATGATTGGATCCATTCCAATTGTCCCGCTGGAAGCGTCTCAACAAATTAGAGCAACTGTGTAGCGATGCTTCCAGCATGACAATGTTAATACTTAAAAATCATTCATAAAAAAAACCTCCAAGTTTCCTTGAAGGTTTTAGAGGCATCGTCCGGATTCGAACGCAATATTTACTTAATTTTTCTTAAAAATTTGAACTAATAAAAAAACCTCCAAGTTTCCTTGAAGGTTTTAGAGGCATCGTCCGGATTCGAACCGGAGTAGGAGCTTTTGCAGAGCCCAGCCTAGCCGCTCGGCCACGACGCCAGTTATTTACTGGGTTGCAAATGTACTATAAATAATCGAAATTCCAAATCGAAATTCTCGATATAAAAATAATTCTCTCAAATTTAAATCTAAAATCTAGATTCCTTAATCAACAATCATAAATCTTTAACTTCTATATTCTTCCATTTCAATAGTAACTGCCTCAACATCACCGCCAATAGGAGGATTTAGCTTAGAAACGCCAACAATAATTCGTGATATCTCAGGGATTTCATCAAATATTCTGGTCACAATTCGATGTGCAACATGCTCTAGTAAATCAGCACGAATCGCCATTTCGTCGACAACAATTTGATTTAAAAGTACATAATCGACAGTGTCTTTTAAATTATCTGAAATACTTGATTTTCTTAAATCAGTTTTAACTTCCAAGTTCACAATGTAATCAGATCCAATTTTTCCTTCTTCTATCAGACAACCGTGATACGAGTAGGTTCTAATATTTTTTAGCTTTATAATTCCCATTTTCTATTTTCTATGTTCTATTTTTTATCTTTGCTAAAATTAAGAAAAATTATGTCAACCGAAGAAAAATCACTCCATTTTATAGAACAAATCATTGAGGACAGTTTAACTAATGGTTTTCCAAAGGATAAATTACGCTTTCGATTTCCACCAGAGCCTAATGGTTATTTACACATAGGTCACGCCAAATCTATTTGCTTGAACTTTGGTTTAGGTTTGAAATATAATGCGCCGGTGAATCTTCGTTTTGATGATACAAACCCTGCAAAAGAAGAGCAAGAATACGTTGATGCAATTAAAGAAGATGTTAAATGGCTAGGTTTTAACTGGAGTGAAGAATTGTATTCTTCTGATTATTTTCAGCAGTTATATGAATGGGCGGTTGAGATGATAAAAAATGGTAAAGCTTATGTTGACAGTCAGACTTCTGAAGAAATGGCTACGCAAAAAGGCACGCCAACGCAACCGGGGGTTGACGGACCTTTTAGAAGTCGGTCTGTACAAGAGAATTTAGATCTATTTGAAGCAATGAAGCGTGGCGATTATCCTGAAGGAAGTCATGTGTTGAGAGCTAAAATTGATATGAAATCAACAAATATGTTAATGCGTGATCCTTTGATGTATCGCATTTTACATCGTCATCATCATAGAACTGGATATAATTGGAATATTTATCCTATGTATGATTATGCGCACGGCGAAAGCGATTATGTAGAACAAATTTCGCATTCAATTTGTACCTTAGAATTTGTTATGCACAGGGAATTATACAATTGGTTTTTGGATCAAATTTATGATAACAATAGAGTTAGACCACATCAGTATGAATTTGCACGGTTAAACCTTAATTATACGGTTATGAGTAAGCGGAAACTATTGCAATTAGTGCAAGAAAATATTGTGCATGGTTGGGATGATCCAAGAATGCCTACCATATCTGGATTAAGAAGAAGGGGTTATACTGCAACTTCTATTCGTAAATTCTGTGATATTATTGGCGTTGCCAAAAGAGAAAATATCATTGATTATTCACTTTTAGAATTTTGCTTGCGTGAAGATTTAAATAAAATAGCTCCAAGAGTTATGGCTGTTTTAGATCCTATAAAATTAGTTATTTCTAATTATCCTGACGATTTAGAGGAATGGTTAGACGCTGAAAATAATCAGGAAGATGAAACATCAGGTTATAGAAAAGTTCCTTTTTCAAGAGAACTATATATTGAAAGGGAAGACTTTCTTGAAGATGCGCCTGCTAAATTTTTTAGGTTGAGTCTAGGTAGGGAGGTACGTTTAAAAAATGCTTACATTATCAAAGGAGAGAGCGTTATAAAGGATCAAACAGGAAATATTACTGAAATTTATGCTACTTATGATGTTGATAGTAAAAGTGGAAGTGGTAATGAAGCGAGTACACGTAAAGTTGCTGGAACACTTCACTGGGTTTCTATAAAACATGCAATAGAAACTGAAGTTCGTCTATATGACAGGTTATTTATTGATGAAGCGCCTGATAGTCACAAGGAGAAAAACTTTTTAGAATTTATAAATCCTAATTCGTTAGAAGTTATTAAGGGGTACGTAGAACCTACTTTGGCGGAGGCTAAACCTGGAGAGAAGTTCCAGTTCCAACGATTAGGTTATTTTAATGTGGACAATGACTCGACAAGCGAAAAAATTGTATTCAATAAGACCGTTGGTTTAAAAGATGCTTGGGAAGAGAAAGGAAAAAAGGAAGAAAATTTATTGATGAATACGCAAAAAGAAATCAATAAATATGTAAAAGAAAAGGAGGAGAACAATGCTCTTTTGATTTTGCACGCGATAGTTGAAAATATAGTAAGTATTGATAATTACAGTTTACTAGTAAACACAATTGTCAAAAATATTAAAAACGACAGTAACTCGTTACTGTTCTCAAATTTGATATTGCAACATTCTAAAAAAGTTAAGTTCAAAGATATTGAAGAAGATTTATTAACTAAATTATATTCGATGTCACTAAGAAGTCAATTAGCTGAAGTTAGAATTTCAGCAATTACAAATCTTCAAAATGATTCCCATAATTATAGTCTTTTCGAAACTCAACTTTCTGATTTAAAAATTTCAGAGAAAAATGAGAAAGTTTTACAATTAATAGCAGATCGAAAAATTTAATTTCAAATTATTATTATAGATTTCGCAAATTAAAAGCTCTCTTTCAAGAGGGCTTTTATTATTATTAGTTTTAACTATCGATTTCAAGATTTTTATTTATTATTTCTATTAAAAACTATTAACATAAACGCTTTTTAAGAACATAATTTTTAAAATACATATACTTACGCGATATCTAAAATATCGATTCATATGTCGCTTTGAAATGCTTTTTACATAGTTGTCATGCAGTTTAACGAGTTGTTAACTTAATATTGTTAATATTATTGTAACTTTAAAGAACAAACTATAAAAAAACAAATTATGTCAAATAATACGGGAAATACATTGGTTGCTGTTTTAGCTGGAATTGCAATAGGAGCTGGAATTGGAATTTTATATGCTCCAGACAAAGGTTCAAAAACTAGAAGAAAAGTTAAAGATGGTTTTGATGATGCAAAAAACGATTTACATCACAAGTTTGATATTGTTTCATCTCAATTGAGTGATAAATTATCAAGTGCAAAATTTGATTTAGAAGAAACTTATGAGGATCTACTATCAAACATGAGCAATAAAACAGATGATGTTATTTCATTTTTAGAAGAAAAATTGGCTGATTTAAAAAAGCAAAAAGCTAAACTTCAAAAATAAATAATCTACTGTTTAATAATTGAAAAAAATATTTTATGGCATTTGAAGAACTTAAAGAAAATACTGAATTTATCCAAGAAAACATTCATGACTATATTAAGACTAATGTTTCTTATTATAAACTTTTAGGATTTAAGATTGCAGTAAAATCAATTTCTGTAATCTTAAAATTTTCTATAATTTTTATCTGTTTAATTATAGTTTTACTATTTTGCTCCGTTGCAGGTGCATTAGCAATTGGAAAATATATAGATAATTATCCCCTAGGATTTCTCATAATTGCAGGTTTATTTTTAGTCATAGCATTATTTTTAATAGTGCTAAAGAGTAGGATAGGAGAAAAGCCAGTTTTAAAGAAGTTTTCAGAAATATTTTTTAATGATTAAATGATGACAAATAAAAATTATACGTCTTACGAGCAAATTGATAGAGAACTTGAAATATTAAAAATTGAAAAAGAGATCAGTTATCATAAATTAGTTAGCGGAGTTCAAAAAACTAAAGACAGTTTAACCTCAAAAAACATTGTTACAGATTTATTAAGTACTTATAGCTCATCAATTCCTTATGGAGCAATTATATCTACAGCTGTTCCTTTTGTTCTTAATAGAGCTTTACCTTTTGTAAAAAATTGGTTTAAAAGAAAAAGAGGCAATTAAGCCTCTTTTTTATTGTAAATCGTTTACTCTTCATCTTCCGGTTCTTCAGGAGATTCAGGTAATTCGTAATTACTCTCCCTTTTTCTTTGGTCTTTAGTATTTTTCTTTTTCATTAATTCTCCCACTTGATTAGAGGCACTAAATGAGGCGATCATATTATTTAGCATGTCGCTTCCGGCTTGAGGTGAGTTAGGCAATAGAATTAAATTAGAGTTAGCGTCAGCGCCAATAGCCTGCAACGTATCGTAGTGTTGCGTTACTACAATTAATGCTGATGCTTCTTGAGAATTGATTCCAACTCTGTTTAAAACATCTACACTTTCCACTAGACCTTTGGCAATTTCTCTTCTTTGATTAGCAATCCCTTGTCCTTGTAATCTTTTGCTTTCTGCCTCAGCCTCCGCTTTAGCAACAATTCTAATTCTAGATGCTTCAGCTTCAAATTCAGCTACCGTTTTTTCTCTATCAGCAGCATTTATCCTGTTCATAGCATTTTTCACCTGAATATCTGGATCAATATCTGTTACTAGGGTATTAATGATCGTGTAACCGTAAGTGGTCATTGCTTCATTTAATTCTCTTTTTACAGCTATAGCAATGTCATCTTTACGTTCAAAAACGTCATCTAATTTTAATTTAGGAACTTCTGCACGCACAACATCAAACACATAAGAAGTGATTTGATCGTGTGGATATTCTAATTTATAGAATGCATCATAAACAGTTTCTTTGATTACCATAAATTGGACTGAAACTTTTAGTTTAACAAAAACATTATCTTTAGTTTTTGTTTCGATAATAACATCTAACTGTTGGATTTTAAGATTTACTCTGCCAGCAATTCGATCAATAAGAGGAATTTTAAGATGTAGACCAGATTGTCTTATACTTAGAAATTTTCCAAAACGCTCAATTACTACCGCTGTTTGTTGTTTAACGGTAAAGAATGCCGAGAGTAAAATAAAAAATCCAAGTACGGATAGGATAATTAATGTAATGTTCATATCTCTTGTATTTAAATTTAAGTTAACTGACAATTTACAACAAAAGTTGGGCTTTGTTTGGAATACTGCAAAATTTTATGATAAAGATATTAGTTGTCTAAATAATTGATAATGTTTATTTTTGTAGTTTTAATTTAAAGTACGGTGAGACCCTTTACTAATTGAAATAGTTTGATAAAAAAAGTCCCGTTAAATTCGGGACTTTTATATGTTATAAGGTATTTATTGTTGTTTTAATTCTATTAATAGTTTCTTCTTTCCCAATGATTTCAACGATATCAAATAAATGAGGGCCTTTAAGTGCTCCAACTACACTTAGTCTAAAGGGTTGCATTACTTTACCCATTCCAATTTCGTTTGTTGTCATCCATTCTTTCACTATTGTTTCAATATTTATAGATGTGAAATCCATAATTTCTTGTAGAACAGAGATTAATTCCTCCATCAATTTAGGTGTTTCGGTCTTCCAGTTTTTGAGTGCTTTTTCATCATAAACTGTTGGAGCTACAAAAAAGAAGTTACTTAATTCCCAAAATTCTGAAACAAAATGTGCACGTTCTTTGATTAAAGAGACAATTTTTATTAATTTTTCTTTTGATATTACTATTCCTTTGTCAATCAAGGTAGGAGTGAAGGCAGAGGCCAAATCTGAATCCGTTTGTTTGATTAAATATTGATGATTGAACCATTTATTTTTTTCTGGATCAAATTTTGCACCTGCTTTGTGGACTCGATTTATATCAAATGATCGTACTAATTCTTTTAAAGAAAATAATTCTTTTTCAGTGCCATCATTCCAACCAAGTAGTGCTAAAAAGTTGATAACCGTTTCAGGAAAAAATCCATTTTCTCTATAACCAGATGATATTCCTTCGTTTGTTTTCCAATCTAAAGGGAATACAGGAAATCCCATTTTGTCGCCATCGCGTTTTGACAATTTTCCATTTCCAATGGGTTTCATTATTAGTGGCAAATGGGCAAATTCTGGCGCTTGCCAATTAAAAGCTCTATACAACAAAACGTGCAGAGGCATTGATGGCAGCCATTCTTCACCACGAATTACATGAGAGGTTTCCATTAAATGGTCATCAATAATATTAGCTAAATGGTACGTTGGCATACCATCACTTTTGAACAGAACTTTGTCATCTAAAAGGTTCGTGTCGAATTTTACATCTCCACGTATGATGTCATGAAGATGTAAAATTTCATTAACAGGTGTTTTAAACCGAATGACATAATGTTCGCCATTTGTTAATCGTTGATTGATTTCAGTTTCAGAAATACGTAAAGAAGTGTCAAGTTTCTCTCTGTTGTGATGGTTGTAAATAAATGTTTTTCCTTGTTCCTCTTCCTCTTTTCTCGCTAATTCTAAATCTTCAGGAGTGTCAAAAGCATAGTAGGCATTTCCTGAAGTGATTAGCTCTTGAGCATATTTTTGATAGATTTCTTTTCGTTCACTTTGACGATAAGGTCCATGTTTTTCATTTTTTCCAATGGTTTCATCTGGAGCAATACCTAACCAGTTTAAGGCTTCTAAAATATATTCTTCCGCGCCAGCAACGAAACGTGCTTGATCCGTATCTTCAATTCTTAGAAAGAAAACTCCATTATTTTTTTTAGCAAACAGATAATTGAAAAGAGCGGTGCGAACTCCACCAATATGTAAAGGTCCAGTTGGACTTGGTGCAAAACGCACCCGAACTTGTTTAGACATTTCTTGATTTTTGTACAAAGATACAATTCTAAAAATAAAAGTGATACTTCAAAATTAAGCATCTACTAGTGGTGAGTGCGTATTAAAGAACAGTTTTATTCTTAGCGTTATTAAAGGTGCACACTTGGTAAAGACTAATTTTGAGAGCTAAAAACTCATTCAAATTAAATCATATTAAATTAGTACTTTTAGTGGTTATAAAATCCAAACTATATATTGTGGAGCATCAACAAGTTATTTATCAAAAATTAGAAGCTTTTATAAGGAAATTTTACACAAATAAGCTCATTCGCGGCTGTATTTTTTTTGTTGGATTAGGCTTGTTGTATTTTTTATTTACGCTATTCATTGAATACTTCTTGTGGTTAAAGCCTGCGGCAAGAGCAATTTTATTTTGGTGCTTTATTGTTGTTGAATCACTTTTGATGTTTCGATTTATTATGTTTCCAATATTTAAGTTGCTTAAATTTAAAAAAGGAATAAACCACAATGAAGCGTCTTCAATTATAGGAAAACATTTTGGTGAGGTAAGTGATAAGTTAACTAATTTCTTGCAATTGGCCAATCCGTTAGAACAAAGTGTAAAATCAGAATTGATTAGTGCTTCAATTGATCAAAGAGCAAAATTATTACAGCCTATTCCTTTTAATAATGCCATTGATTTTAAAGGGAATAAGAAATATGTTTCAGTGGTTATAGTGCCTGTAATTTTATTTGCTTTATTCTATTTTTCAGGTAATGGTAATGTGATTTCTCAAAGTCTTAACAGAGTAGTAAATTACAATAATGTTTTTGTTGCACCTGCTCCATTTAATTTTGTGGTCTTAAACTCGAAGCTTGAAACTGAAGAAGGTAAAGATTTTGCAATTAAAATCAAGACTATTGGTAAAATGGTTCCTGAAGATGTATTGATTTACGTAGGGAAGGAGAGCTATTTTATGGAGTCTTCGAAGGCTGGAGAGTTTGAATTTAAGGTGTCAAAACCCAATCAGAATATTGTTTTTCATTTAGAGGCAAATTCTGTATCGTCGCAAGATTACATATTGAAAGTTGTGTCTGTTCCGTCGGTTGTTAATTTTGAAATGCTTCTTAACTTTCCAAATTATTTAAGTAGGAAGGCGGAGATTATCAAAGGAACTGGCAATGCAGTTATTCCGGAAGGGACAAGAGTATCTTGGAAAATAAGTACTCAAAATACTGATAAAATCACATGGGACGACGGTAATTCTATTTTATCATTTCGAAAGCAAGAAAACAAGTTTAGTTTATCAAAGGTAATTATACAAAACGCAGATTATCAAATAAATACATCTAATTTTAATGTTACAGGTTTTGAAAAATTTAATTATCAATTATCTATTGTTAAAGATCAGTATCCTACAATTAATGTTAGAAATGTGCCAGATAGTTTGAAGGTTGGAAATAATTTTGTGTTGGGTCAAATAGCCGATGACTATGGTTTTTCAAAGTTGCAGGTTGTTTACTATCAAAAAGGAAAGGAGACCCAAGCAAGGCGTGGAACAATTGGAATCAAGAATGCATCTTTTGATCAGTTTGTCTTTTCTTTTCCTAGTAATTTATTAGTTGAGAAAGGTGTGGCTTATGAATATTATTTCGAAATATTTGACAATGATGCAGTACATAATTATAAAAGTGCAAAGTCAATTGTTTTTTCCAATCGTGTTAGTACAGATGAAGAAAAGCAAGATTTAATATTGGAGCAGCAAAATGAAAATATAAAAGGATTAGAAAAAACTTTAAAAACTCAAGATAAGCAAAATTTTGAGATAGAAAAGTTACAACGTTTAGGAAAGGAAAAAGAGTCTTTTGATTTTAAAGATCAGCAAAAAATCAATGATTTCATTAATCGTCAAAATAAGCAAGATGATATGATGAAAGAATTTGCAAAAAAAGTAAATGAAAATTTAGAAAAATTTAAAACCGATTCAAATGACGCTGATAAAAAAGAGTTACAAAAACGATTAGAAAAGGTCGAACAAGAATTGGAGAAAAATAAGAAACTATTAGATGAATTAAAGGATCTTAACAATAAAATAAAAGAGGAGCAATTATTAGATAAATTAGGTCAATTCAAACAGAATAGCAAAAACCAAACTAAAAGTCTTGAGCAGTTAGTGGAGCTTACTAAAAAGTTTTATGTAGAAAAGAAATCTAAACAAATCGCTGATAAATTAGATAATCTTGCTAAAAAGCAGGATGATTTGAGTAATGAATTAATGCGAGCTGACGTCAAAAAGCAAGAGATTGTTAATGCTGAGTTTGATAAAATAAAGGAAAGTTTGGATGAGTTAAAAAAAGAGAATAAGGATTTAAAAACTCCAATTGACCTTCCTGATGATACTTCAAAAGAGAAGAGTACAGAGCAAGATTTGAACAAAGCGATTGAAGAATTAAAGAAGGACAATAAGGCGAATGCTAAGTTAAAACAGAAAAGTGCAGCAAAAAAAATGAAGGAGATGGCTCAAAAAATGTCGGAAAGCATGGAGAGTTCAGAGATGGAACAGTTGCAAGAAGATGTTGCAATGATGCGTCAAGTTCTCGATAATCTTTTAGCTTTTTCCTTATCTCAGGAAGACTTAATGAAACAGTTTAGAAAATTTAAATCAGGTTCTCCTGCCTTTAATAAAAATATTAGAACACAGCAAGATTTGAAGTTGCAGTTTAAACATGTTGATGATAGTTTGTTTGCAATGTCATTACGTAATCCTAAAATTGCTGAGGACATTACGAAGGAAATAGGGAATGTAATTTATAATGTTGATAAATCGCTTAGTAGTTTTGCTGATGCGCAAGTTTCAAGAGGATTGTCTCATCAGCAATATACTGTGGCTGCAGCAAATAAATTAGCTGATTTTTTAAGTAATATTTTGTCAAAGATGCAAATGCAAATGTCGGGCATTGGAAAACCAAAACCAGGACAAGGGGATGGGATGCAGTTACCAGATATTATTAAGAAACAAGGAGCGCTAGGAGATAAGATCAAGAATGGAATAGAAAAAGGTAAGAAACCTGGTGATGGAGAAAAAGGTAAAGATGGCACGCGGGGCAGTAATGGTGATGGAGGAAAAGAGGGTGAAAGTGGCGAAGGTGATGCTGAGGCCATAATGAAAATATATAAAGAGCAAAGAGAGTTGCGAGAATCGTTACAAAACGAACTCGAAAAAAATGGTCTCGGGGGCAATGGTCAAAGCGCTTTAGAGAAAATGAAGCAATTAGAAAAAGAGATACTAAATAAGGGATTTAAAAATGAAACGTTGCAAAGAATATTAAACATCAAACAAGATTTATTAAAACTAGATTCAGCATTGCAAAAGCAAGGCGAGGAAAATAAGCGGCAGGCTGAAGGTAATAAAAAAGAGTTTGAAAATAGGTCAAACGCATTACCTCCTGTATTAATAGATTATTTAAACAGTATCGAAATATTAAATAGACAATCATTACCTTTGCGCTCGAATTTTAATCAAAAAGTTCAAGAATATTTCAATAAAAAATGATCAATTTTAATTACGAGACAGATTTTAATTTAGATAACGAAGAGGCGATTGCTGCTTGGTTGTCAGGTGTGATTCTTTCAGAAAATAAAAAAGAAGGAGAAATCAGCTATATTTTTTGTGATGATGAATACTTGCACAAAATAAATTTAGAGTATTTAAAGCACGATACTCTTACCGATGTCATAAGTTTTGATTATACGATGGGAAACGAAATTAGTGGTGATTGTTTCATTTCTATTGAAAGAGTGAAAGACAACGCTTTTGACTTTAACGTTCCTTTTGACGAGGAATTGAAACGTGTGTTGGTACATGGTATATTGCATTATTGCGGTTACAAAGATAAAGGAGAGGTCGAAGAAATACTAATGCGAAGTAAAGAAGACGAAAAAATTATGTTGTTCCACGTGGAACGAGAATGATATTTTCTTATAATTAAATAAAATGTTTCACGTGGAACATTCATGATAAATTGGAATAGATTTTTTTGTTTCACGTGGAACAAAACAGCACTACAAAATAACAACCCGCATTTGGGTTAATTTATATAAAAAAATGTTTCTAGAAGAATATGATGTAATAGTCGTTGGTGCCGGTCACGCTGGTTCGGAGGCTGCAGCAGCGGCGGCAAACTTGGGTTCAAAAACTTTATTGGTCACCATGAGTTTGCAAAATATAGCGCAAATGTCTTGCAACCCTGCAATGGGCGGTATTGCAAAAGGACAAATCGTACGTGAAATTGATGCCCTTGGCGGTTATTCTGGTATAGTATCAGATAGGACGGCAATTCAGTTTAAAATGTTGAATAAATCAAAAGGTCCTGCTATGTGGTCTCCAAGAGTTCAAAGCGATCGTATGCGTTTTGCAGAAGAATGGCGAATGATGTTAGAGGGAACACCTAATCTTGATTTTTATCAGGAGATGGTAAAGGGCCTAATAATCGAAAACGGAAGAGTCAAAGGTATACGTACTTCTCTAGGATTAGAGATTAGATCAAAGTCCGTTGTTTTAACTAATGGAACTTTTTTGAATGGTTTGATTCATATTGGCGAAAAGCAATTTGGTGGTGGAAGAGCTGGCGAAACTGCATCGCATGGAATAACTGAGGATTTAATTGCCGTAGGTTTTGAGGCGGGTCGAATGAAAACAGGAACTCCGCCCAGAGTAGATGGCCGCTCATTAGATTACTCTAAAATGAACGAAGAAAAGGGTGACGCAAAACCGGATAAGTTCTCTTATTCTGATGTTACTTCGCCATTAATTCAGCAGCGTTCTTGTCATATGACTTACACTTCTTTAGCAGTGCATGATGTGTTAAGAGAAGGTTTTGATCGTTCACCAATGTTTAATGGTAGAATTAAAAGTTTAGGTCCAAGATATTGTCCTTCAATAGAAGATAAAATTAATCGTTTTGCCGATAAAGAAAGACATCAATTATTTATAGAACCTGAGGGGTGGAAAACTTGTGAGGTATATGTAAATGGATTTTCAACATCATTACCCGAGGACATCCAATTTAAAGCTTTGCGTAGCGTTGTCGGTTTTGAAAAAGTAAAATTTTTTAGACCAGGTTATGCAATTGAATATGATTATTTTCCGCCCACGCAGTTGAAACATACTTTAGAAACGAAGCTAATTGAGGGATTGTATTTCGCTGGTCAGATTAATGGGACAACTGGTTATGAAGAGGCAGCTTCACAAGGGCTGATGGCAGGAATCAATGCACATTTAAAAATCAATGAAAAAGCACCTTTGATTTTAAAGAGAGATGAAGCGTACATTGGTGTTCTAATAGACGATTTAATTACTAAGGGAACTGATGAACCTTACAGAATGTTTACGTCTCGTGCCGAGTATAGAACATTATTGCGACAAGACAATGCTGATTTCAGGTTGACACCGATGTCGCATGAAATAGGCTTAGCGTCAGAAAAGCGCTTGCGTAGAATGGAACACAAATTAAACGAAAGCGAAAAAATGGTTTCGTTTTTTAGAGAAACTAGTGTTTCTGTCGCGGAGGCAAATCCAGTTTTAGAAGCAAAAGAAACAGCGTTAATTACACAAGGTGACAAAATGTTTAAGGTTTTCTCGCGTCCGCAAATTGATATAGATGATATGTTGAAGTTTGATAAGGTAAGGGATTATATTGCTGATAACGATTTAGATCAAGAAATAATTGAGCAAGCAGAAATACAAGTTAAGTATTCGGGTTATATCGAAAAGGAGAGAAACAACGCTGATAAATTACTTCGATTAGAAGATGTTAAAATCCCAGATAATTTTGATTATGATAAAGTTAAATCAATGTCGATAGAAGCAAAGCAAAAACTTAATAAGATACGTCCAGTTACAATTTCGCAAGCTTCCAGGATTAGTGGAGTTTCTCCAAGTGACGTTTCGGTACTACTGATTTATATGGGACGGTAATTGTGTTATCGGTTTTCTGTTTTCTGTTATCGGTTGTCTGTTATCGGTTGTCTGTTATCGGTTGTCGGTTGTCTGATATCGGTTGTCTGATATCGGTTGTCTGTTATCGGTTTTTAATAGTCCGATAGAGATACCTTCTAACTGTCACAACTTATAAATTGTTTACATGTTTATATTTGTTATCAATTTGAATATGGACATTAGGGTATTCCGATAATTTTTATGATCTCAATCCCATTTCCAAAATCAATTGTTCCACGTGAAACTTCGTCCTTAACCATTGCTATTACAGGGAAATCAAAAATATAATATATTGAAAAATTTAAATTATGTTTTTATTAAATACTTTAAAATTAAGTCCAATAGAAAAAACAATAAATGAATATTTTAAATAAAGATCCTTTTTTAACCGTTAAAGATTATTCAGTTTCTCAAGAGACATTTGACTTATATCACGACCAAGAATTGGACATGTTAATTACACGCCCTCAACCTAGTTTAGAAAATCTAGGAAAGTATTATGAAAGCGTAGATTATATTTCGCATACTGATAGTAAGCGAACTTTTTTTGAAAAAACGTACCACTTTATTAAAGGTATTGCGTTGACTAGGAAATTGAACTTGGTGAATTCATTGCAACCCCATAAAGGTAGAATCTTAGATATTGGTGCCGGAACGGGAGATTTTTTATCAGTAGTAAAAAATAATGGATGGGAAACAGTAGGAGTGGAGCCCAGCGAGAAAGCTAAAGCTATTGCTATAAAAAAAGGTATTGCATTTAGCAAACAAACAAGTGATTTAGAAAATCATTCATTTGATGTTATAACAATGTGGCACGTTTTAGAACACGTTCCCAATTTAGATCAGCAGATAATAGAATTAAAACGTTTACTAAAATCAAGTGGCACCCTAATTATTGCAGTGCCAAATTTTAAATCTTTTGATGCATTGCACTATGGAAAATTTTGGGCAGCCTATGATGTACCAATTCATTTTTGGCATTTCTCAAAAACGGCTATAAAAAAATTGTTTGAAAAAGAAGAAATTAAATTGATTGAAGTCCTTCCCATGAAATTCGATTCGTTTTATGTGAGCTTACTTTCAGAGAAATATAAAACAGGTAAAATGAATTTCGTAAAAGCATTTTTTATTGGTTTACAATCAAATCTCAAAGCAAAACGGAATTCTGAGTATTCTTCACACATTTATGTCTTAAAAAATAAGTAAAAATCATTTCAAAGAGTTTTAAGCAATAGATTTGATTACAAACCCGCACTATGTTAGATAAATTAATAACTTTCTTTATTTGCGAGTTATTAAAGCCATTTTTAATAGTGTTAGATTATCAAATTTGAGTTTATAATAATCAAATCTTATATCACAAATTAAGTGCAAATTTTAAAAGATTTGTCAATCCTATCAATTTTTTTATATTTTTGTCAGTAATACTTAAAAGTAAAAAACAAGCAAATTTAAATTCACGAATAACAAAAAAAGAAACAATAAAGGTCATGATTAAAAAAGTATTAGTAATTATCGGATTAGCAATTTCAGTAGTTGCTTGCAACAAACCTGCAGAAGCAGCTAAAGAAGTAAAAACAGCTTACGTTGACACTTCTGAATTAATGAAGCAATATACAGAGGCTAAAGATCTTGAGGCGAAATATAAAACTAAGGCAGAAGAAAAAGGACGCCAACTTGAGGCTGAGATTAGTAGATTTAAACAAGAGGCAGCTGGTTTCCAGTCGCAAGCGCAAGCAAACGGTCAAGAATGGGCTCAAAAAAAAGGTGCTGAATTACAAAAAAGAGAGCAACAATTAGGATACGCTCAACAAGCATTGTCTCAAGAATTGCAACAAGAAAGTGGAAAAGAAATGGATTCTTTAGTTAGTGGTGTTAAGAAATTTATCAAAGCTTACGGAAAAGAAAAAGGCTACGCTTACATTTATGGGACTGGAGATGCAGCTTCGATTTTATATGCTGAAGATAAATTTGATATTACAAAGGAAGTAATCAAATCTTTGAATGATAAATACAAATCGGCTGAGAAAAAAGAAGAAGTGAAAAAATAAATTTATATCTGCCAATCAAATTAAGCCTTCATCTAATTTTAGATTGAAGGTTTTTTTTTAGAACCATTTCATGGTCCTAAGGGCGGGTTTGTTACAGTCAAGCGATCATTTACGAAGTTTTCTTTGCTTTAAGCAAGCTTCTCACAATCGCTTTGTGATTGCTGGAAAAAATTAATTTCGAAACGGTGAGGGTTTCTTTTTCTATCCAAATTAAAACGAAATGAAATATAGCTTTATTATTTTTGTGAAAATAAAATTTACTATCTAATTTTCAATACTTTAGCTACAAATATATACACTAATGCAAACCATATCAGAGGCCGCTGCTTATACTTTACGATTTATCAACCAAACGCACCGTTCTGTTTTTCTCACCGGAAAAGCAGGCACAGGTAAAACGACGCTTTTACGCGAAATCATTGCAACTACACATAAAAATACTGTAGTTGTGGCACCTACTGGTATTGCTGCACTTAACGCGGGCGGAGTAACAATTCACTCGATGTTTCAATTGCCGTTTGGAGGTTTTATACCAGATAATTCATCACCCCAATTTTCCGATCATACAAAATTCGAGACTAAAGCAACGTTACGCAGGCATTTTAGAATGAGTGGTTTGAAGAAATCTGTGATTCGGAATATGGAATTACTAATAATTGACGAGGTTAGCATGCTTCGCTCTGATTTATTAGATGCAATGGATTATATGATGCAATCTGTGAGAAAGAAAAATACAGCTTTTGGTGGCGTACAAGTATTATATATTGGTGATTTACTGCAGCTTCCGCCTGTCATTCGGGATGATGAATGGCGCACACTTAAAACATATTACAAAGGAAAATTCTTTTTCCATTCTCACGTTGTTCAACAAAACCCACCGTTATACATAGAATTGTCTAAAATTTTTCGCCAGACTGATGATACATTTATCTCCGTTTTAAACAATTTACGCAATAACCAAATATCGCAGCAAGACATACAAACGCTTAATCAATATGTTAAACCTGATTTTGATTTAAAAACAAATAAAGGTTATATCACACTAACGACGCACAACAATAAAGCCGATTCAATGAACGCGCAGGCTTTAGAAGATCTTAGTGGGAAATTGGTCGTTTACAATCCAGAAATAGTTGGCGACTTTCCAGATAAAATTTATCCAGTAGAACAAGATTTAAAGTTAAAAGTTGGCGCCCAAGTCATGTTTATAAAGAACGACCTTTCTTTCGATAAGAATTACTTCAACGGAAAAATGGGAATTATCAAATCACTTTCTGCTCAGGAAATCTTAGTACATTTTCCTGATGAAAATAAAACAATCGAGGTAGTCAAGTATGAGTGGAAAAATATTAGATACAAAGTTGATGAAACTACCAAGGAAATTGAGGAAGAGGTTTTAGGAACTTTTGTTCATTATCCTATAAAATTAGCATGGGCTATTACAGTACATAAAAGCCAAGGTTTGACTTTTGACAAAGCAGCACTTGATGTTTCACAAGTTTTTCTGCCTGGCCAAGCGTACGTAGCATTGTCTCGTTTGCGTTCTTTAGAAGGTCTAATTTTGCTTTCTCCTTTGAGGATGAATGGTATTTCAAACGATCAAGATGTAATGGACTATTCTTTAAATAAGGCTACTGATGACTTTTTAGAAAATGCTTTACATTTTGAAACTAAAAATTTTATTCACAACTATTTAATTAGCAGTTTCAACTGGATCGATTTAGCCCAAGAATGGCGCAATCATAAATTCAGTTACAATGAGAATAGCGAAACTTCGGTTAAGTCTAAACAAGTAGTTTGGGCAACAAAGCAAATGGAGCATATGGAACAACTTTTGGAGCCATCCAGAAAATTTATTTCGCAGTTAAATAAACTTTTTAGTCAAGAAACAGTCGATTTACATCATGTATCGGAGCGTATTGAAGCTGCTTATAGTTATTTTATCAAACCATTGGATGATTTAGTTTTTGAAATTCTATGGAAAATCGAAGAAGTGCAGCGAAGCAAAAAAGCAAAATCCTATTATGAAGAATTAGTTGTTTTAGAAGATTGGCAAACTAAAGCCGTTTTGCAATTAATGAAAGCTAAATTACTAATAGAAACCGTCGTTGCTGGAGAAACAATTTCCAAAGAAAAGTTGACATCTGCAGAAATCAAACAATATATTAGCAGAAAAACAACCGCTATTCAGGAACAGTTTAAAAAACTAAATGTTACTCTAATAGATGATGGCAAAGATGTAGAACGCTACACCTCAAAAAAATCTAAAACTAAAGTTCCCAAAAAATCAACTATTCAGGAAACCTATGATTTATGGGTAGACAAAAATTCCATTGCTGATATTGCGACAATTAGAGTGCTTACAAAGCAGACTATCTACGGTCACTTTGTACAGTTAATACAAACTAAAGCGGTTTCTATTTCGGAAGTTTTAAGTGCCGATAAAATCCAAATACTCGCTGATGCATTTGATGGTTATAAGGAAGAATCGCTAAACGCGCTAATGGAAAAAAATAGTGAAAAATTCACGTGGAACGAAGCGAGAATGTTCAAGGCGAGTTTGAATTAAGATGTTAAACAATAGGAGCAAAACTTTTTAGTATTTCAGTAACTTTTTGTCCTGCTTTCCGCTCTATCTTTTACAAAGCTTCCCGCTTTTAAAAGCTCGAAGCTTTGTAAAAGGATGCCGCTCCAATCAGGGCTACTAGAGGCTAATGTTTTTCAGTAGTGTTATTTTAAATTTAGAAGTCAAAATGGAGATTATAGGCACTAATTGTCATAAAGTATTTTTAAATTAGTAAGGAAAATTTTAGATATCCTATTCGCGTTCCTATATAAAAGTATTAATTAGTAGTTAAGAGCTATATTTCACTTAAGCACATTACTTGTTTCTTGAGTCACTTTTAGAATTATATATTTCAATCTTTTCAAATCTCATTTTTACCCATTTATTAATTTTTAGCTACAAATTTTTTAGTCTACTTACGTGGTAAATAAAGTATTATATGTTTTTGTTGTAATTTATAAGCGCAATATATAGAGACCCGTTAGTAAAATTAAAATTTTCAATCTCTGATGTATGCTGCGATACCTATATAATTTAAAAAAAGCTAATTTTTTAGTAATTGATCGAACTGATGATCAATTAATCATACGATGATAATTATAGAAACGCAGTTGAGAGGCTTTTTATTCGGCGCACAGTACAAATGTTTGCTTTTGAGTAAATCGGACCACAGTCGGCACATAATCGATTGAATAAACCCTTTACAATCCTTACTGTATTAAACCATAAGAATTGACGTGGTCTTTTATTATTTAGATAAAGTGAAAGCTAAAAAGTAAATCGTACAAAAAATCCGCAAATAGCGAAGCGTTTTTTGCGGAGTATCTTAACCATAATTTTATCTAAATTTTATAATGATTCAATCAAAATCCAAGCATCAGGATTGTGCTTAATATTGATTTCTTTTCTCGCCATCTCAGCTTCTGCAAATGTTGCATAACTACCGTATAAAACAGGATAATAGCCATTTTTATTTGGAGCAATACGCTTTGCATTATAGCCTAAACGGTTTAAATTGCGCAGTGTTTTGTTTGCATTTTTTTCTTCTCTATAAACACCAGCCATAATGTGATAAGACATCTTAACTTCAGTATCGGATTTTATAGATAGTGTTACAGCAGGAACAGGACTTTCAATAAAAAAAGTTGCTTGTTGAATTTTATTTTGAACTTGTTTTTGTACCGCTGTTTCTACAAGTGTTGTTTCTGATGCGATTTGGTTTTGATACAATGTGTAACCAACACTTCCTGTAATACCTATTGTTAAAATGAGAATCGCTGCATACTTCAAATATGGATTTACTGTTTTTACGGGTTCAGTAATCATTGTGATGATTGCTTCTTCTTCAATTGCTGCAATCTCTTTTTCAAAAATTTCTCTTTTAACAAGTGGTGATACAAAGGGAGCTAATCCAAAAGAACTCGTTAAATAGTTTACATGATTGTAGGGAGTAAAGACAATATTTTTATCTGCGTTTAAGGAAAGTTCTCCAATATTTTTAAAAGATAATACCTCATTTTCATCTAATGCTTTTTTCCAATTAAAAACTTCAAATTGAATAGCGCTTAATGCATATTCATAAGATGTTTTTTCAGCTAAAGCGATGTGATTGGCAAGCAAACCATCATTGTTTTTAAGATTAGAATTAAAAGCTAACCTTTTTGTAGGAGGAGAAAATGAATTTAAACTTTCATTCAATCGAGCCGACTGAATCTCAGTCAAAAATGCTCCGAAACCAGGAACAGTTACACATTGATAACGGTATAAAAGCTGCGCGATGTATAATTCGATTTTCATACTTACAAAGTTAGACAAGCAAAATAGTTATCAAAATTTTATTCACAATTTTTATTAACAATTCGCATAAAAATGTATACATTTCACACTCAAATTATTAGCATGAACGAACAGGATTTATTTTATTTATTGGCTTTGCAAAGAATTGATGGTGTGGGCGACATTATGGCCAAAAAGCTATTGACTCATTTAGGAAGTGCAGAGGCTGTTTTTAAAGCTAAGGCGTCACAACTAGCTGCAATTGATGGAGTAAGTTCAGTACTGCTGAGAAATTTAAAAGATAAATCAGTTTTTGAAAAGGCGAATCTAGAATTGGAATTCATAAAAGGGAACAACATCAATATAGCTCATTTTCAAGATGAGAATTATCCAGAACGATTAAAACATTGTATCGATGGACCACTTTTATTATTTACTTCAGGAAATATAAATCTAAAAAACAGAAGAATCATCAGCATTGTAGGAACGCGCCAAATCACGTCCTACGGAACCGAGTTTTGCCGCAAGCTAATCGAAGATCTCGCACCGCTTGATCCCATAATCGTGAGTGGTTTTGCTTATGGTGTTGATATTGTTGCGCATCAATTAGCCATGGAACACAATCTCCAAACAATTGGCGTAGTCGCGCATGGATTGAATCAAATATACCCCAAAACCCATAAAAAGTACGTGGCTAAAGTAGAGCAAAATGGTGGTTTTATGACCGAGTTTTGGAGTTCTTCAAATCCTGATAAAGAGAATTTTGTAAAAAGAAATCGTATTGTGGCGGGAATGAGCGAAGCAACAATTGTTATTGAATCAGCTGATCGTGGTGGCTCGTTGATTACAGCAAATATGGCAAATGATTATAATCGTGATGTTTTTGCGGTTCCTGGTCGAGTAACCGACAAATACAGTCAAGGTTGCAACAACCTCATAAAAACCCAAAAAGCAAATGTCCTCAGTAGTGCTGCGGATTTAGTGTATATTTTAAACTGGGATATTCAAAAGGACTCTAAACCTGTTCAAAAACAACTCTTTGTTACCCTTGATGAGGACGAACAAAAAGTGTATGATTACCTCCTAGTAACTGGAAAAGAACTGATGGATATAATTGCCTTACGTTGTGATTTCCCCATTTATAAAATCTCAGGGATGTTGCTCAATATGGAATTAAAAGGCGTTATTAGGCCTTTGCCAGGAAAACTTTTTGAGGCGATATAAGGATTGATACCATACCATATTAAAAGTGCTGCGGTACATCAGTGGCGGTTGGTCTCTTTAGGAGCAGCAGATTGTTGCGCAGTACACGACAGGTCCCGCTGTTCGTTGCAATCTCTTGTACCAGTCCCGAAGTGTCGGGACCGATACAAGAGGATTTTCACTGCCATCGCGGCTAGGGGAGACGTTTTGTTTTCATCAGTAAAAAAGGGATCAACTTGCAGTTACACTTTCTGTAATGAGCTGATTTGCAAACGAACCTGACTAAAACTGTAAAAATAAAACCTTCAGTACTTAATTGAGCAGCAAATACTATCTGTTTAGTCTGTTACGCCGGAGGCGTAAACAAGCTTTTCGCATACATGCGCAACTAGCGTACTACTTAAAACAAACACAAGCTACAAATTTGTCACGCCGGAGGCGTCCCACATTAGTTGCTCTCATGTATTACGACGCGTCGAACATAACAAATTTATATGATACAGTACAACAGGGAATATACTTAATTAAAGTGACGCCTGTTTTAGTTTTGCCGCGTTGCAAATGTTACGAATTGTTTTTAGAAGATAGGAAGGCACTCGTTGCATACGAGCGCCAGTGGGAGTAAACAAGTTTTTCGCATACGTGCGCAACTACCGTGATACTTAAAACAAACACAAGCTACAAATTTGTCACGCCGGAGGCGTCCCACATTAGTTGCTCTCGTGTATTACAACGCTTTGAACATTACAAATTTTATATGACTTAATTCAACAGATAATATACTTAATTAAAGTCACTCCTGTTTTAGTAAGCCGCGTTGCAAACGCTACGAATTGTTTTTAGAAGGTAAGTAGGCACTCGTTACAAATGAGCGCTAGTGGGTTGATGGCGCTGGGGCAACATCACCACTATCCATTTTATTTTTCCAGTTTTTGTTTACCATATAAATTACGTATTCGTCAAATGTCTTACAATTATAACAACTACCAAAAGTACCATCATTATTAAGTGGTTCCATACTTATAAATTTACTGTCATTAATTTTATATTGAACCTTGCTAGAATTAGTAGAAGAGGGTATTTCAATTAAATAACCACTAAAAATTTCTTCGATAGCAATTTGTTTCATTAAATCTAAACTCAAAGGAATATGCATATCGTCTTGATAATAGTCGCGAGGAAGGTAGGTTGTAGATCCTTGAAAAAAATACCATTTTCCTTTTATTTTTACGCCATAAAAATCTTGTATATTATCTCCCGCATCGGTGCCATAGCTTGATCCAAGAGCCATGTAACATCTGTCTTTTTTAGCATTAAAGCAAACTAAACTATCAAGTATTAAACTATTTGCAAATTGTCCTGTATATTTTAATTTATTAGTAGTCCAATTTACTACCGTATCTCTTGCATTATTATATACCTCATAATATTCTTTTTCTCCTACCAATGTTTTTGAAAAGTTAAAGTATAAAGCTCTCTTTTTGTTAGCAATTTGCATACGTTTTAGATCAAATTGTTTTTGTTCCTCTTTGTTCAAAACCTTATCCTTGCAAGAAGACAAAAATAATATGATACACAGTACTACAATTTTAATTCCTTGTTTTAACATAGCCTTTTTGTTCTTTCGTTATTGTACTAAATATCCAATCATAATTCACTATCGAGTGACTTGCAGTAAATCCTAATTGTTCTGGTGTTCTTTGTTTTATTGGGATTTTTATTCTCTTTAGATCATCAATACCATTCATAGCGCACTGAGGCGCAACACCATCTTGTATTTCTATAGGATTTTCTTTAGTCGTTCTTTCGTCACTCCCATATTGCCATGTTCTGTCTTCTAATCCTGATAGGACACTACCTGAGCAGGCATTTTCGGGGGCAAGTACGTAATAATTGCCTATAGTTATGCCTTCTTGTTGTAAAACCTCTATCATTCCTAAGCTATAGGCAAACCCCATACTGTGTGCTACGATATCGACTACTCCATTTACTGTCATTTTTCCCCTCTGGTGCTCGTTTGCAACGAGTACCTACTTACTTAATCAACGAAAACCACAGCGTTTGCAACGCGGCTTTATTTAATGCATCAGTGTTACTTTCATGAATGTCTTTTTAGTACCACGATTCAATTCAACTATAAAGAAAAGAAAAGATTTTTACAAGCGTAAATCTGCGCATTTACTTTTATAATCAGGAAAGTTTTATACCTCAAATCCTAACTTTTCTCGAACTTTACCCAGTACACCATTGGCGACAGCCGTAGCTTTATCAGCACCTATTTTTAGTAAAGTATCAACTTCTTGAAAGTTATTCATGTAATGATTGTATTTTTCTCTTTCAGTTTTGAAGGTATGGCAAATGAGTTCATACAAAGCTTGTTTGGCGTGACCATAACCGTAATTTCCACCAAGATAATTAGCTGTCATTGTCGCTACTTGTTCTTGGGTGGCTAATAGTTTATAAATTCCAAAAGCATTACAAGATTCAGGATTTTTAGGAGCCTCAAGTGGAGTGCTATCTGTTTCTATGCTCATTACTTGCTTGCGCAAAGCTTTGTCATCTAGAAATATATTGATAATATTATTAGCTGATTTACTCATTTTTCCGCCATTGGTTCCGGGAATTAGTAAGCCATCTTGTTGTACAATTGCTTCAGGAATTACAAAGGTTTCTCCCATTTGATGGTTGAAACGAGAAGCTACGTCACGTGTAATTTCTAAGTGCTGCAATTGGTCTTTTCCTACAGGAACAAACTCTGCATTGTAAAGTAAAATATCTGCAGCCATCAGCATTGGATAACTAAATAAACCTGCATTTACATCATCCAATCGATCAGCTTTATCCTTGAACGAATGAGCTAATCGCAAACGCTGAAAAGGAAAAAAACAACTTAAATACCAGGATAATTCTGCCGTTTGGGGAACATCAGATTGTCTATAAAAAACTACTTTGTTTACATCCAGACCACAAGCAAGCCAAGCTGCAGCGGTGCTATAGGTGTTTTCCCGTAATGTTTTCCCATTTTTTATTTGAGTAATGGAGTGTAAATCAGCTATGAAAAGAAAGGATTCGTTTTCTGGTTTATTGGATAGTGCTATCGCGGGAATGATTGCGCCAAGTAAGTTTCCTAAATGCGGAGTTCCGGTACTTTGAACGCCAGTAAGTATTTTTGCCATTGTATTTTATATGATGCACAAAGTTCGTGAAGTTTTTTATTTTTTACTGCAAATTAGCAAATTTTAAAAATCAGTCTTTTTTATTATTCTGATTTCATACTTTTGGCGTTATGAGAGCACTAAAAATTATTTTTTGGACATTATGGCGCATTTGGTTTTACATACTAATGACTTTTCCCATACTTATTATGTTTCCTTTTTTAGTGCTGTCAATACTAAAAGAAAGTGGCTATCCGTATTTTTTTAAAATGGCGAGAATTTGGGCAAAAATTATTCTTTTTGGAATGGGATTTCGATATAAAATTGATAAAAGCCAAGAAATGGAGTTGGGTAAAAGCTACATGATAGTTGCTAATCATACATCGATGGCAGATATAATGCTGATGCTTGTTTTAACCAAAAACCCATTTGTATTTGTGGGTAAAAAAGAATTATCTAAAGTTCCGATATTTGGTTTTTTCTATAAGAGGACTTGTATTTTAGTGGATAGAGGCTCTTCAAAAAGTCGAATGGAAGTTTTTGACCGTGCTCAAAAAAGAATTAATCAAGGGTTAAGCATTTGTATTTTTCCAGAAGGAGGTGTGCCCGATGATGAAGCTATTTTGCTAGATACTTTTAAAGATGGTGCTTTTAGATTAGCCCTTGAACATGAAATTCCAATTGCACCCATAACATTTGCGGATAACAAAAAGAGATTCTCTTATACTTTTTTAAGTGGAAGTCCCGGTTTAATGCGCGTGAAAATGCATAATCATGTCTCAACAGTAGGAAAAACGGCAGTTGATCGAAAAAATATACGCGATGAAGTACGTGATATAATACACACACAGTTAGTAGCTTTTGCAAAGAAATCGTCTAAAAACTATAGCTAATTCCCGAGTATAACCCAATAAGAATTGGTGGAGTTGAATTAGCTTTATTGGAGAAGGTATTCATTTGATATTTTATCATTGGTTCAAAATTGAATTGGAATGATTTTACAAACTTATAATTAAAACCGATTCCAATATTGCTACTAAAATGAGTACTATTCAAGTTATTAGCTTGACCTATTTGTTGATTTGTTTCTGATGAAATTAACGCTATTTTATTAGTGTCTAAAAGTAAAGTACTAACACCACCTATTACATGAATACCTACCTTTTTATCTAAAAGAGAATATGATATTTCAAGAGGTATTTCGTAATAACTCATGCTTTGATTAATAGTTCCCGTATTAGTTTTTTGTAAATTCCTTTCGAATGTCATTAGCGAACTCTTGCCTGCGTTGCTGCTAATTTCTACCGTAGCGTTGTTAAATTTTACATTCGCTAATGACATAGCATTTAAACCTGCTGAGTAAGTAACGTTGTTCGTATTATATCCAACAGCAATTTTATTGATTCCTGAGCGAATTGTGAATTTTTTGTTCAGTGCATAATTTACGCGTATGCCATAACTTAATTTGTTGTCAGTGGTTTTAGCATTTTCTGAAAATTGAGGATCAATATTTACGGCATTTGAGTTAGTAAAGAGTGCTGCGACAGTTGGCGTAACCTGCCACTTATTTTTTACAACAGTTACAACTATATCCTCTTTTGTTGTTTTCTTCTTTAAAACAGCTTCCAGTTCGTTTTCCGGCTCGCCATTTGAATTGTTTTCTGGAGTAGGATTAACTTTGGCAAGAGCCAAAATACCTTTTTCAATAGCTACACTTTTTTTATTCTCTAAAATAATTCGATTTTGCACAACAAAGTTCTTTTCAACAGGATTCTTATCATTGATAAAGAGTTCGTTTTTACTATTTGTAGCTGGGTCGTTCTCTGGTTTTATCGATTGATGATTTTTACGGTTATAAAGCGAAGCACTTTTTTGATTAGAATTTTTAAAAAATACGGTTTCTGCTTTCCTAAGTGTTGTATTTTGTTTCTCATCTTCTTTGATTGTTTGAAGGTTGTTTTTTACAATTTTATACTTATTTTTTAGATCATTACTTTTTTCAATTTCTTTATTTTGTTTAGAAACACTGTCGATTAGTTGTTTTTTAGAATTAGTAGTTTTAGAATCGATAACAATCTTATTTATAATCTCATTATTAGATTGATACATTGTGTTCAATGCGAGTAAACCAAATAAAAGTGTTACTGCAATACCAGCATATTTTAACCAAATCGGAATTATTTTGCGTTCTTTTTTTTCCATTAAACCTGCTTGGATAATGCACCAAGTTTGATCATTAGGTTTTGCTTCAAAATCTTTAAATTGCTCTTGAAACAATCGGTCTATATTTTTACTATTTTTCATTTTGCCGATGATTCGAAATTAATTTCTGTTAATTTTTCAATTTTTTCCTTCAAGATTAATCGTGCTCTAAAAAGATTTGATTTGGTTGTGCCAGTTGAAATTTTAAGCATTTCGCTAATTTCTTTATGAGAATATCCATCAAGAACGTATAAGCTGAAAACAATACGGTATTGGTCTGGTAGTTCTTGTATGATTTGGAGAAGGTATTCTAGCGATATTTTTTCATCATCTATTTCAACAGCTACGTCAGCGATGTGATCCTCTATTATTTCAAGAAAACGTATATCTTTTAGACGTAAAAGTGCATTATTAATTAGAATTCTTTTAGCCCAACCCTCAAAGGAACCTTTTCCGCTGTATTGCTCAATTTTTTTGAAAATGATGATGAAACCATCTTGTAAATTATCTTGTGCATCATCATAATTACGAGAATATTTAAGGCAAACCCCAAAAAACTTTTTAGCAAACAATTGATACAATTGTTCTTGAGCTTTGGGGTGGTTCTTTTTACAGTCAGCAATTATTTGTTCTAATGCCACACGATTTTTTATTAAGGAACAACTTGTATTTCAACGTTTTCAAATAAATCTTTGTCAGCAGCATCTTTACCTTTATAAAACTTAAAAATGTAAGATCCATTCGAAGTAACTAAGAAGTTAAATGAAACTTCAGATAGTGGTGGAACCTCAGTGGTGCAAACTTGATTTGTATTTACGGCAGTTTGTATTGCAATTGTTCTTGTATTTAAATCTTTATCATAATAAATTCCTTGATAGAGATGACACGAAGTTGGTCTCTGGTATTTTAATTTAATGTTGTACGTTTCACCTAATTTAAAGTTGTCAGGTAGCGTGTAGCTTTCTACTGCTAACACATTGTATGTGTAATTCTCTCTCTCATTATTATCATTACTACAACTAAATAGCGTAGCAACAAAAATTAAAAGTACTGCAAATTTTTTCATTTCATTTTCATTTAAAAGTTAATTATTTCGCGATCACTTTATCAAGAGAAGAAATTATCAAAAAGGTTGCTTAAATTATAAATTTTTTAGATCAAAGTATGCGAGATACGTTTGTCAATATAAATTACAACAACAACATCAATTTAAATAATATACCACTTCATTTTTGAATATCCCGTAAAAGACTGTTGATTTTTGTCTGGTTGAGCGGAGTCGAAACCCTTTGTGCAAGTCCTGCATAATCTCGATTACGCTCGATTTGACACAAAACACAACAGTAAATTTAAAACACAATTAGTTTTATTGATTGGTCTTCATAAATAATCAAAAAAAATGCCCGAAAAGTTTTCGGGCATTTAAATTTTTCATTGTATCAACTAGTTATGCATCAGCGAGTTCTTTTATTTTAGCTTTTATTTTCACTTCTAATTCGTCAGCTAATTCTGGATTGTCTTTTATTAAAGATTTCACGGCATCACGACCTTGTCCTAATTTGGTTTCACCGTAACTAAACCAAGAACCTGCTTTTTTAATAATTTCAAATTCTACCGCAAGATCTAGAATTTCTCCTGTTTTAGAGATTCCTTCACCGTACATGATGTCAAATTCAGCAATTTTAAATGGTGGCGCAACTTTGTTTTTCACCACTTTTACTTTAGTTCTGTTTCCTAGTACATTATCACCATCTTTAATTTGAGTGGAACGACGGATATCTAAACGCACAGAAGCATAAAATTTTAAAGCATTTCCACCGGTTGTTGTTTCAGGGTTACCAAACATTACACCTATTTTCTCTCTTAACTGGTTAATAAAGAAAACGGTACAATTCGTTTTACTAATAGTTCCAGTTAATTTTCGAAGTGCTTGTGACATTAAACGAGCGTGAAGTCCCATTTTAGAATCTCCCATTTCGCCTTCAATCTCACTTTTAGGAGTCAACGCAGCAACTGAGTCAATTACAACAATATCAATTGCGCCTGAACGAATTAAGTTTTCAGCAATTTCTAGTGCTTGTTCTCCATTGTCTGGTTGAGAGATGATGAGGTTCTCAATGTCTACGCCTAATTTTTCAGCATAATTTCTATCAAATGCGTGCTCTGCATCAATAAAAGCGGCAATACCTCCTGCTTTTTGAGCTTCTGCAATTGCGTGAAGTGTCAAAGTAGTTTTACCAGAAGATTCCGGTCCATATATTTCAATAATTCTACCTCTAGGATACCCATTTACTCCTAAAGCTAAATCGATTCCTAACGATCCTGACGAAATAGTTTCTACTTCAACAATAGCTTTATCGCCCATTTTCATTACCGTACCTTTACCGTAGGTTTTGTCTAATTTATCAAGCGTTAATTGTAACGCTTTTAATTTAGATTCTTTCTCTGAACTCATCTGTTCTTTTACCTTTTCTTTCATCAAGTGTATTATTTTATAACTGTAAGAAACTGACAGGTTGTTATTTATCCTTAAATTTCTAAATGTGTATGTTAAATTTATTTTCGTAAAAATACTTCTTTTTTTAATCAAAAAAATCTCTTTCTAGAATATTTTTAATTATTCGAATAGTGATAAATCGAGAATTTTTAAATAAACAATGCTTTCAATTCAGTAGCATCATGTGGATTCATTTTTCCGGCAATGACTAAACTAAGTTGTTTGCGTCTTAATGCTGCTTCATATCGTTGTTTTTCTAATTCTGTTTCAGGAATTAACTGCGGTACTTCAACAGGTCGTCCAGTATCATCAACAGCAACAAAGGTATAAATGGCTTCATTAGCCTTTGTTTTATTACCTGATTCTCTATCTTCTACCCAAATGTCGATGAAAATTTCCATCGAACTTTTGAATGCGCGCGAAACTTTGGCTTCGACCGTAACAACACTTCCTAATGGAATTGCTCTATTAAAGGCGACGTGATTTACAGATGCTGTAACTACAATTCTACGAGAATGTCTTCTTGCTGAGATGCTTGCCGCTCGATCCATTCTGGCTAATAATTCGCCACCAAAAAGATTATTTAAAGGATTTGTTTCACTTGGTAAAACTAAATCTGTCAATATCGTTAAGGATTCTGAAGGGTGTTTTGGTGTCATTTTTAATTTTTTATAATAATTAATTTTTATTTCCAATTTAATAAATAAACGGCCATTATTGCTGGCATAAAATAGATAACAATTGTTTTTGCTCCATCATAATCCTTAGCTAATCGCTGACCAAACAGCAACATTAATAAGGTTACACAGGAAAAAACAGCTCCATAGAAACCAAAAACTTTTCCTCGGCTAACTAATAACTCTATACAGCCTACAACGCAAAGAATTCCCGAAATTAGTTCTAAAACAAGGATGTTTGCTAGCGCTAATGGCACTTGATTTTTTAGTGGAGTTTTTGCAAAATGACCTTTCAACCAGCTCAAATTGTCTTTCCAGTAAAATAGTTTGTCATAACCAGATTGAAGGAAAGTAATGGCTAGAAAAATTAATAATAAAATTGAAGTAATGTTTGACATAAGTTTATTTTTTGTGAATTAAACGGGTTAGTTTTATTGATAAATCAGTTAGTATAATTTTAGCATTTCCGTTGCGTTCAATATGGTACATTGCATCAGAGAGTTCTTTAAAAATGGCATTAATATTATTTCCGTTGACAAATGGTGCAAAATTTTCTAATTTAAATTTCTCGACTTGCGGTTCCATGTAAACTAGAGATGGTATTTGATAATTCAGTAACAAAGCTTGGCGAAACATATCAATACAAAAGGTTAAAAACTTTTTTTGAGTTTCTCTTCCTAAACCAGCAATATGGTCACTCCACTGAATTAAATCTTGAATTGCGGCCGCATTACCTTTAGCCCTAAAAGCGGCACGAACCCAATCTACAAACCATTTTTCAAAAAAAGTAGTTTCACTATCAGGAAGTAATAATTGTAACGCTTTATTATAGTTTCCTTGTGATTGATGTGCAATTTTTGCTGCAGTTTTAGAATCGGTGTTTAAATTAGAAATCAGGGCATCTGCTATAGTTTTTTCGGGTAAACCGTTAAAGTGTAGAACTTGGCAACGCGAACGAATCGTTTGTATGATATCCTCTTCGTTATCAGACAATAAAATAAAAACAGTTTTATCAGTGGGCTCTTCTAATATTTTTAAAAGCTTATTAGAGGCTGCAATGTTCAACTTATCAGCCATCCAAATAATCATTACTTTATAACCTCCTTCAAAGGATTTTAGAGCAAGTAGTTTTAATATTTCTTGAGCATCATCAACTCTTATTTCGCCTTGTTTATTTTTTACACCCAAAATTTGATACCAATCAAACAAACTGCCATAAGGATTATGGTCTAAAAATTCGCGCCATTCCGTTATAAAATCAATACTTTTTGGTTTTGTTTTCACATCTTCGGTACTGACAGTTGGATAAATAAAATGCAAATCAGGATGAGAAGTTTTTTGAAATTTTAGATTGCAGGCGTGATTTGATCCTTTATTTTCAGCATTTTGATTGCTACAAATTAAATATTGGGCGTAAGCAATAGCCATTGCTAAGGTACCACTTCCTTCTGGACCAATAAATAATTGAGCATGCGGAATTCTGCCTACATCAGCACTTTTTGTCAAATGACTTTTTATGTGTTCTTGCCCTAATATTTCTGAAAATAACATGCCGCAAAGATAGTAGAAAATGGTTTAGTCCGTAGTTTTTTAAAATCGTTCATTTGGTTTATTTTATTTATTTTTTAGAATTAAAAAACCAACTTTAATAAAATTTCGTAAGTAGATTATATTGTCAATTTAAATATTTTGCGTCGTTTTCTAAGTAATATTTTACAATTCAATAAATTATAAAACATTTTTATTTTTATAAATCTTGATTTTTAATAAGACTTTTACGCTTTTTTTTGTGCTAATTAATTTTTATTACAATTATAAATACAGAATATAATTTTTAAATATTGTTCTATTTATTATGTATAATTGTTTATAAATCAATATTTTAAGTCTAATAATCTTATATATTTTTTTTTATAAAAAAAAGTTAAAAAGTCGTTGTAGCGTATAATTAATCGGTGTTTAGTATCATTTCATTTAAATTGTAATACTTTTATTTATTAACAATTGTTGATAAAATTTGTAAATTAATATTAAATAATTACTTTTGTTTGCATGATACCAACTTACTACATCTAAAAATATGAAAACTAAAATTATCTTTTTAACTTTATTTATGCTTACCGCTAGCTTTGCTTTTTCACAAAACAAAAATACCCCAAGGTCTATTATAAGCTCTGGCGCTGCAATTAAAAAATACCATGAATTGGAGGAATTGAAGCGAATGCAAAAAGGAGAACTTCTAGATTTGTATGTTGAAAGAATACAGGTTTTGGTTAAAACGCTTCCCTACATTGCACTAGCAACTAAACCAGGAATTACAATAGCTGATTTAGGAATTCCTTACAACTCAGAAAACAAAAAAACAATGGAAGATCAAGCAGATGCAACTGCTAGTTTTTTAGATACTACAGTAAACTTTCAAAGAAAAATGGTTCCTTACTCTGATAAAGATAATTTAATATCTGCTATTTTATTTTATGAAAATACAATGAGAGCATTACATGAATTTTCTTCGCTGTAATCATTTATATTGTATTGCTTTTTTGTTCCCAAACAGTTTTTAACTTAACCCCATAATTTATGAAAATTTTCACCCAAATTATAGCATTATCTCTTTTAGTAAGTTATAGTGCCGTTGCTCAGCAAGAAAAGGGAATAACAGGTTTAAACAATTGGTTAAATAATTGGACAGAATTTAAAGCCAATAAAGTAGAATATGCTGAAGCTAATCAAATTTTAGCGGGGAATATATCTGCTAATACTAAATTGTCTAAGAGAAATATTTATCAACTTCAAGGAAATGTCTATGTAACCAATAATGCTGTTCTAACTATTGAGCCAGGAACTGTAATAATTGGTGATTTTGATTCAAAAGGCACACTTATTATCACGAAAGGTGCTTCACTTATAGCTGATGGTCTTGAGACTGATCCTATCGTTTTTACATCTAATAGAGGTTTAAGAAAAGCGGGAGATTGGGGAGGTATAATTATGTTAGGTGATGCTCCAATAAATAAATATGGTGGAGTTTCTTCATTGAGCTATGATTTAAATCCTGCTTTTACCTCATTTGGTGGGACTAATCCAAGTCACAATGGTGGAATTCTACGGTTCGTTAGAATTGAATTTGCGGGTGCAAAAACGACAAATAGTGCTGAAAAATTTAATTCTCTTTTGTTAGGAGGAGTTGGTAATAAAACGATCTTAGAAAATATTATGATTAGTTTTTCTGGCGGTGATTCTTTTGAAGTTCATGGTGGGGAAGTTAATCTTAATCAATTGGTTTCTTTTAAATCAAGTAACAGCGATTTCAAATTTAATTATGGAGCGCAATGTAATATCAATAATTCGCTTGCAGTGAGATCACCTTTTTTATCAAGTAAATTTGGGTCAAGATGCTTAGATGTTGCATCTTACACAAAAAAAGAGGAAGTTGATTTTACAAAAAAGCAAACCTTAGTTATTGCAACAAATTTAACACTAGTGAACAGCAGTGAAAATATAAATGCTGACATTGAATCTGGTTTAATCAAAGAAGCAATTTATGTAGCCGAAAATTCTTCCTTGCAATGTAAGAGAACTGTTGTTTCAGGATTCAACCCTGCAGTTATTTTTGACAATAAAATTGAAGTTAACGATGAAAACTTAAAAAAACTAAAGTTTGAAGCAATGTACTTCAATAATTGTAAGGGTAATTTATTTACTGAAGACAATATTAATAATGAAGACTTAGAAAGTTGGTATGGTCAAAGTGCATTTTACAACGTTTATTCTAAAGGTAACAACTCTGAGACTTTTATAGACTTTTCAAATGATAGAAGACCAGACTTTAGATTACAATTATCTAAAATTACAGCGGCTAAATAAAATTTTGTAACCAAAAATTTAATGGAATTGTTTGTAAAATACATCAAATAATCAATGAAATTTAGTCCAATCACAATTTTTAATAGAGGCATATTGTTTTGTATATTGCTAGTTTTACCTGCAATCACTTTTGTGCGTGCTCAAGTCGCTATCAATAAACCCGCTCTCGGTTTTACTCAGTTGTGTGCTAATCCAGATTTCAACACCTTTGAAATTAATTTTTCATTTAGTCCGGCAGGCTCATTGGATTCTTCCAATAAGTTCGTTATCGAAATGTCCGATCCATCGGGAAATTTTGTGACGCCAATTGTACTTAATTTTACTGAGAAAACAGCAGTGTCGACTCCAACATCTAGAACACTTATCTTTTCAGTTCCCACTACAACTGGTGGTGAAAACTATAAACTTAGAGTAAAAACAACTGCTCCCGCAGCAGTAAGTCCCGTTTCAAATTCATTTGCTGCTTATTATAAAATTCAAGATTCCCAGTTTTCAATCAATAATTTTAAAGCAACCGCTACTTATTGTACAGGAGGTTCATATCTACTTACAATAGATAATCCAGGAACAGGAACAAATGATTCTCCGTTAAAATATCCTTCACTAACCTATAAATGGTTTAAAGAACCAAGTTTAAGTCCTATTGCTAATACGCCTACTTTAACGGTTACTTCTCCTGGACGTTATTACGTAGAAACTAATTACGGTACTTGTACATCTGATTCATACTCCAATAGAGTTACTGTAGGTGAATCATCTGGACTTTCGGCTACCATAACTTCAAGTAAAGGGAATTTATTTTGTGCTGCTGATGGACCTACTACATTAAGCACACAGGCAGCTAATTCCTATCAATGGTTTAAAAACAGTACCTTAATTGTAGGAGCAACGAGCCAACAATATCAAGCAACTGACGAAGGTCAATATTCAGTAAAAGTAGATTATGGAGGCTGCAGCTCAACAGCGGTTATTCAAATAGACACTGTTCGTTTCAATAGTTCGTTAAATGTAGACAGTAGTACTACAATTAATGAGGGTGAAAGCAAATCTATTTTAGTAACTACTGATGCGGTCAGTCCCACATTTAATTGGTACTTAAATAATAACATAATTGCAAGCGCTGTTTCAAATACTTTAATTGTAACTGATAAAGGATTATATTCTGTAATTATTACACAATCTACAGCTTGTGCTTCGACAAAAAAATTAGATTTTGAAATCAAGTTTTCATCTGATCCTAACGTTACTTTGATACCAAATCTTATTAGTCCAAATAATGATGGTGTAAATGATACTTGGATCTTGCCTCAGCAATATGGAAATGGAACAAACACACAAATAACAATACTGAATTCTAGGGGTGAGGTAGCTTTACAAACTACTAATTATCAAAACAACTGGCCAGAAAACGAAATTGATTTTAGTTCCATAAATCCCATTTATTATTATGTTATCACTACTCAGGATAATAAAATCAAAAAAGGCTCAATAACTGTAGTTAAGTAAAATGAAAAATAGGTATTTAAGTATTTTGTTTTTTCTGTGTTTACTGCAGTCGCTACATTCTCAGGAAGGTGGCGTGGCTTCTTACAATATTCCGGTTAGAAATTCTCTAAAGTTTAATAAGTTTATAATAAATCCTGCTTTTAGTTTTGCAAGGGAGCAAAATTCCTATGTTACTGTATTCAACAAGCGAGAGTGGGTCCAATTTGATGATGCTCCTCAAACTTATTTAGTAAGTTACTCAGGTCGATTTAGGGAAAGTCAAGGTATTTCACTAGGATTGTTCCAGCAGAATTACGGCGTGCTCACCACCTTTGGCGGAATCGCAAATTTCGCCCAAAATGTTTATTTAAGTCAAGATAGTAACTTGACTTTTGGCGTTAATTTAGGTTTCTATAAAAGCGGAATTAATATTGGTAAGGTTGTTACAAATTCTGCTGATCCATCCTTAGAACTAATTCCTTCTAATTCTCTGGTGACATTAAGTCCCGGGATAAATTATGGTAATACATTTTTCGATTTTGGTTTAGCATTTAAGAATGCAGTTTTATACAATTTGCAAACTTCCCAAATGGTACAAAATGATCCAGAGAGAAGTATTCAAGCCCATATTATGTACACTGGTTTTGTTGATACTAATGGTTTTTTTGATAAAAGCAAGTTTTCAGGTTTAGTAAGGGCTGAAAGTAAGAAAGATAAAACTGTTATTTCAGGATTAATGATGTTTGCTATCCCGAGAGGAGTTTGGGCTCAGGCAGGCTATAATAGTTTTAATGGTGTTTCTGCTGGTGTAGGATTAAATTTAACATCGCGATTAGCAATAGAATACAATTACGAAAAAGCTTTAGGTAAATTTACGCAGTTTGGTCCATCTCATGAAATTGTTTTAGCTTATAAATTTAAAGGGAAGTATAGCGATGATGATGAAGAGGAAGGCGCTATAATTTCACCTTCTGAGACAAGAAGAGTTGCTCCTGTAAAAACATTAGATAAAGCTACTGTAAAAATTGATGATGATATCCAAAAAGCAAATGAACTGAAACGTGCTAATGCTAAATTATTACTACAAGAAAATAGATTAAAAAGTGAAAAATTACTAGCCGATGCTGCTGCAAAAACTAAAGCTACTGCTGAGGCTAATGAAAAAATTAAATTAGATAATGCCGCTACAGCAAAAGCAAAACTAGATGAAAATAGAATGCGACGTGAAAAAGCACTTGCTGATGCTGCTGCTAAAGCAAAAGCCGCTGCAGATGCTAAATCTAAAAGTATCAAGGAAATCCCTAATCAAAGCAAAGATGCAACAGCTGCGAAAAATAAAGCGGATGCTGACGCAAAAGCAAAACTAGTTTTAGAAAATAAATTAAAAGCGGATGCTTTAGCTAAAAGCGTTACTGATGCCCAAAATAAAGCAATTGCAGATGCTAAAAAATTAGCGGCAGATGCTAAGGCGAAGGCCGATGCACAAGCAAAATTAGCTTTAGAAAATAAATTAAAAGCCGATGCTAAAGCTAAATTAGAGGCTGATGCAAGATCAAAAGCAATTGCTGATGCTGAAAAACTAGCTGCAGACGAGAAAGCAAGATCCATTGCCGCAGCTTCAAAACAGGCAGCTGATGAGAAAGCAAAAGCCGACGCTAAAGCTAAATTAGAGGCTGATGCAAAATCAAAAGCAATTGCTGATGCTGAAAAACTAGCTGCAGACGAGAAAGCAAGATCCATTGCCGCAGCTTCAAAACTGGCAGCTGATGAGAAAGCAAGAGCCGATGCCAAAGCTAAATTAGAGGCTGATGCAAAATCAAAAGCAACTGCTGATGCTGAAAAACTAGCCGCAGACGAGAAAGCAAGAGCCGACGCTAAAGCTAAATTAGAGGCTGATGCAAAATCAAAAGCAATTGCTGATGCTGAAAAACTAGCTGCAGATGAGAAAGCAAAAGCGGATGCTCAGGCAAAAAGCGATGCCGATGCTAAAACTAGAGCTGCATTAGAAGAAGTGCGAGTAGCAGCTGATGCTAAAACAAAAGCCGAGGCACAAGCAAAACTTGAAGCTGATGCTAAAGCAAAATCAATAGCTGAATCCGCAAGGTTAATTGCAGACGCAAAAGCAAAAGCCGAAGCCCAGGCAAAACTCGAAGCAGATGCGAAAGCAAGAGAAGCGGCTGAATCAGCTAGGTTAATTGCAGCGGCGAAAGCGAAAGCAGAAGCTCAAGAACAATTAATTGCAGCTGCCAAAGCTAAATCAATAGCCGATGCTGCCAAATCAGCTTCTGATGCTAAAGCAAAAGCGGATGCGCAGGCAAAAGCGGATGCTGATGCTAAAGCAAAATCAATCGCCGATGCTGCAAAAATAGCAGCCGATGCCAAAGCAAAAGCTGACGCACAAGCGAAATTAGATGCAGATGCTAAGGCAAAATCAATAGCTGACTTAAAAGCGAAAGCGGATGCACAAGCAAAATTAGAGGCAGAAGCAAGAGCTAAAGCAGAGGCAGAAGCTACAAGAATAGCAACTGATTTACAATCGAAAGCGGATGCACAAGCAAAATTAGATGCTGAAGCAAGAGCTAAAGCAGAGGCAGAAACTAAAAGATTGGCGGCAGATTCACAACCTAAAGATGCCAATGCTAAATCAATGGACAATATTGCAGAAACAATTGATAACTCTAATAAAACGCAAATACAATTATTAGCGCAACTGAATGAAAAAGTAAAACAAAAAGAAAATGAATTACAACAGTTAAAAACAGAAAACGATTTAAGCGATCAAGGAATAACCAGCGCTCCTAAGGAATTTAAAAGTGTATCTGCCGAAAATGCTGCTCTCGAATCACTAAAATTAGAGATTGCATCTGTTAACACAAAACAAAATCAGTTGTTAAATAATTTTAAGAATTTGTATGACGAACGTATAAAAAAAGTGTCTAATAAAAATGATGCACTCACATTAAGTTATTTAAAAACTATAGATTTATTAAAAGCAGAACAAGCTAAAGCAGAACTCTCAAATAGTAATTTAATCAAATCGTTAGAGAAAATTAGTGTAGAAACTGAAATAGAGAAGAAACGTAGAATTAAACGTGCAAACTTTGTGAACGAGGACAGTAAATATGCAACTGATCAGGAGACATTAAAAAGGATAAAAGCAACTACAGCAGTAAGTTCTGTTAAACCAAACCCTAATGATTTTGATTATGGTTCGGAACAATCCAATTTGCAAATTATCAAAAACGTCAAGAATGTAGAAACGGGCTATTATGTAGTTCTTGCCGTACACGCAGATGTACAAAAAAGAGACACTTTTGTCACTAAAACGGTAGCGGCCGGTGAATCAAATATTGATTTCTTCTACGATGTTAAATCAACTAATTATTTTATATACACTAATCGATTTGACAATATACAAGAAGCAACAAGAGTGTTAGAATCAAAAGGAAATAAGCCATACAATGGAAAAATGGTAATTGTGCGCGTGGAAAATTAGCATCCATAGCAATTTGATTGGGATCAAATTGCTATGGATGCTACTATTAGAAAAAAATAGGTAATTTATTTTCCCATAGATAATCAAAAATTCGTAAATCACTTTTGTTTATATACCCAAATAAACGAAAGTGAAAATTAAATACAAGACCCAAACATGAAAAAACCCACTTTTTCAAAAATTATTTTAATTACTTTATTTTTTCTACAATTTCTCGCATCCTATTCTCAAAATTTCAAGCCTTTTGTTAAAAGGTTCGATCAGGATATTAAAGGTGATATGCTTCTCATTGGGAATAATATCTTAAATAGGAGCACTGCTAAAAATAATGAAAAACCTAACGATGCATTCAATGGTAATAATCTGAATTCAGATTTTAATATGCAATTTGTCAATATCGACAATGGAGCTACGACAGGCGTTTTTAATTCTAGTAGTGCTAATTTAGTAATACCAAATTTGTCAGCTCCCGCTCCTGCATGTTATAAAATTGTTTATGCTGCATTATATTGGGGTGCCGTTACAAAAGGAACTGACCCAATAACAAATATAAAATTTAAAATGCCTTCGGGAGGTTATAATGATATTACAGGAACCGTCATTCATGATTCCGGTACAACTTTAGTAGGAACGAGTTTACCTTATGCTTGCTTTGCAGATGTGACAAGTTTAGTTACTGGTACTGGAAACCCAACTCCTGAGGGAACGTACACAGTTGCAAATGTTTCCTCCAAAGTAGGAAGTAATGGTGGAACAGGATTATCTGCTGGATGGTCTCTTTATATAGTATATGAAGATCCGAAACTACCTGCTAAATCGATTACCTCTTTCGATGGTTTTAGTGCTATTAGTGCAACAGTTAATTTAGACATTCCTGTAACGGGTTTTAGAACAATTCCTACAGGTCCAGTTCGGGCTAAGTTCGCATTTTCTTCTTTAGAAGGCGATAGAAGCATTAGTGGAGATTATTTAACGGTTAATGGTTCTATACTCTCAGCGGTAAATAATGCAGGAGTAACAATTAGGACTACAAATAATTTTTTCAATAGTTCTGTTACGTACATTGATCCATTAACAAATAAAACGGAGAACTATATTAATCGAAATCCAGCAAGTACTAACACACTTGGTTATGATGCTGGTATATTAGAGATAAACAATAACGGGAATAAGATTATAAAAAATAATGATGTTAGTGCTACAATAGGATTGCGTAGTAATCAAGACGTCTATTTTTATTATTTTAACGCAATTGCATTAGAAATAATAGCGCCAAATATTGTTTTAACTAAAGAAGTTTTTGACAATGCAACACCTCCAAACAATATAGGAAATGCAAATGTTACATTAGGACAACAATTATTTTATAATATTGGTTTCCAAAATATTGGAAATGATAATGCTGAAAATTTTACCATTAAAGATATTTTACCAATAAATATTAACTTTGATCCTGCTAATATTATTGTTCCCAATAATTCTGGTATTACTTATGTTTACACGGCAGCAACGAGAACTATTCTATTTACAATTCCAAAAGGGTTAGTAGAAAAAAATGATCCTCGATACGTAATCAAATTTAAAGTTCAGGTTGTTCCGGAATGTAATGACTTAAGCGATGCTTGTTCAGATAAAATCCAAAATCAAGCTTTTGCAACATATGAAGGCGTTGATAGTAAGATTAAAATAGACGATCAGCTCAGTTTGGCTACTTTTGGAAACTGTTACTTGGGCACGCCAGCCCCAACTAATTTTCTTGTAGGAGTTGAAAATTGTATTTACTCGAAAGATTATCAGTTGTGTGGTGCAAATGTATTATTAACGGCAGCAAATGGATACAATCAATATTCATGGTCAACAAGTCCATCTGGAACACCAGTCATTGGCACTACTCAGTCCATCACAGTAACACAAACAGGAACTTATTATGTAACTAATACTGCAATTGCTCCTTGTAGGTCTATAAAGCAAGTTGTTACCGTTTCACCTTCTGGTACAACTGTTAAAAATCCAGTAATCCCTTTTGCAGATCAGGTAACTAAGTGTCCAGATAATGGAAAAGATCTTCCAAAAATATTCTTATGTGGTGCAAATGCAAGTAGGCTAATAAATACAGGTGTCACAGATGCCATATCAATTATTTGGCAAAAATTAGATGAATCCAGCTGCCCCGCTTCAGGTAGTGATGATTGCGCTAATGAAAAAGTAAATTGTAAATGGGATAATATTTCTAGTGGAATAAGTTATACCGCTAACACTTCTGGTCAGTTTAGAGTTGTGTTTAATTATGCAGGTGGATGTTTTAATATTTTTTATTTCAATGTCTTTAAAAATTTATTAAACCCAACTGCAACTTCAAGAGATATTATTTGTAGTACCGCAGGAGAGATAACGGTAGGCGGAGTTCCTGGATCTGGTTACGAATACAGTTTGAATCCTACGGGTCCTTATCAGGATAGTAATATATTTTCTATTCCAGTTGCAGGAACGTACACAGCGTACATCAGACAAAAAGGAGTGGTTAGCAATCCTTGCTTATTTTCAGTACCTGGAATTGATATTTTACAACGCAATTTCACAGTAACTGAATTTATTTCTCAACCACTTTGTAATGGTGAAAAAGGTGCTGTAAAATTAGCTGCTAATGATGTTCGCGGAGGCTATTATTATAAAATTAGTTTAGGAGGAACTCAAGTAAATAGTTTAGGTCCAATTGCCGCTAGTGATTATACATTTTCCAATTTAAGTCCTGGCACTTATGACTATGAGGTAAAAACTGATGATAATTGCTTAAAGACTGGTTCTTTTACAATACGAGCCCCAGAGATTTTAACTGCAAGTGTGGCACTAACTAAATCTTTAACTTGTACAGATGGTCTAATAACTGTTAAAGCTTTAGGTGGAACTGCGCCTTACTCTTATTATGTTAATGGATCGGCATCTCCGCAATTTGCTGATGATATAGTAATTTCAACTGCAGGTGTATATCAAGTAAGAGTTGTTGATTACAATGGTTGCGTAGCAAATACTTCTATTACTGTAAATGCAATCGCTAAACCAGTAACTACTGTAACAAATACGAATGTTAAGTGTTACGGAGATAATTCTGCCGCCATCAACTTCAACGCTACTGCTACTAACGGTTATAGTCTAGCCTATAGTATAGATAACGGTGTTACTTACTTAGCGTCATCAACTTTTTCTAATTTAGTGGCAGGAACTTATAGTACAATTGTTAGATATTCTCTAAATGGTGAAGACTGTTTTGATACAATGAGAACCGTAGTTATCACTCAACCAGCTGCTGCATTGACTGCCTCTGCTGGTGTGTCAGAACTAGCGGGTTGTGGAATAGCACCTACACCAAAAAATTATGGTAAAGTTCGTATTACAAACCCTCAAGGAGGTGTTGCGCCTTACACTTATAGTTTTGATAATCAAGTTACTTATGGTAGCAGTAACGAAGCATTTGTAGCGCCTGGAACTTATACATTATATGTTAAAGATGCTAATGGATGTATTTTTTCTGCACCAGTGACATTAGATCCAGAACCTGTAGCTCCAGTTATAGACGTAGCGACTCCTGTTGATTTTAATTGCGATGGAACCGCAACCAGCACAGTGACCATCAACAATCCTGGTGGCGCATCTTATACGTATGATTATTACTTAGACGGGACAAAAAACACGAATGTACCCAGTAATGTATTTTTAAATGTACCACCAGGTACGCACGCAGTTCGGGTAGAATATAAGGTGGGAACGGTACCTACCTTTAGTAATTTGTTAAAAGAGGATTTTGGTATTGGTGAGGATGTAACCTCTCCAGGAATGAATAGTGCGTATTGTTTTGAAAGACAAGTTACTGCTACCCAATGTAAGTCAAGTATACAAATTAATGATGGGGATTACTCTGTAACAGCTAGAATTGTCTCTCCTTTTGGACCTTGGGTAGCTGCGAGAGATCATACTTCTAATGCAACTGTTACAAAAGGGAGATTTCTTGCCGTTAATATTGGTGGATTTGCAGGAGCCGACGGTGTACTGTACAGTAAACCAATCAAAGATATTATACAAAACCAACCCGTTTCGGTATCGGTTTATGCTATGAACTTATTAGAATTAGTGAATAGTCAGGAAGATCCAGAATTGCTTTTTCAATTGGTGAATGCTGCGGGTGTTGTAATTGCTTCTCAGTCTACTAACAAGATTCCAAAAACATTTAAAAAAACAAATCCGGACTGGATTAATTATTCTTTGACGCTTGATCCATTAAATAACACCAATTTAAATTTTGTTATACGTTCTAAAAGTATTGCAACTAGCGGAAACGATGTTGTTATTGATGATATCAATGTTTATCAATTACCAAAAAGTTGTATTACTTCAAAAGATTTTACAATAGTTGTTCCAACTGGTAAAGCATTTAATGCTCAAATTTCAGGCACTAAAAATGTAACTTGTTTTGGTCTAACCAATGGAGAAATTACCATTGCGGTGCAAAATTTTGGTTCTAGCTTTCAATATTCTATTGACGATGGTGTAAATTATACAACAGCAACAGCATCACCAGTTACAATTACCGGATTAGCTGCTAATACGTATCAAATAAAAATTAGGCCTGATGCATCATCTGCGGTAGCGTGTACTAAATCCTTCGCGCAACCCATAACCGCACCAACTGCTGTAACGGCATCTGCATCAAGAATTCTTGAGGCTACTTGTGCTACTGGAGCAACCATACGTGCAACTGGCGGAGGTGGAACTCCAGCCTATCAATATGAATTACGTGCGGCAGATGGAACCACTGTTGTTCGCGCTTTCAATAACAATCGTGATTTCACTAATGTGCCAGCAGGTAATTATACCGTTTTTGTGCGTGATGCTAATTTATGTACCAACCCTACCGGATTTGCAATTGCGGTTGCGGCTCCGCCAGCACTCACAGCAACTCTAGATGCTACAACTGATTTTTGCTACACCACTGCAAATCCAGCTACACTTGTTGTAAATGTTGTGGGTGGTACTGCGCCATTTACTTACAAATTTAATGGCAATACACCGCAAAATTCAAATACATTCACTAACGTCGCTCCAGGAACACACACTATAATAGTAACTGATAGTAATAATTGTGATTTTACAATTAATAATATAGTTATTGCACCTGCATTAACTTTGAAATTATCTTTACTACAAGATTTAACGTGTATCGATGATGCCTCAATTGGTAATGAAGTAATTACAGGTGGTAATGGAACACCTTACACTTATAGCGTGTCCTATAATGGAGCAGCAGCAACTCCAGTTACAGTTTTTCCTTATACTACAACACAAGCTGGAACTTATGTGTTTACAATAACAGATACCAAAGGTTGTCCAGCAACGAGCAACACGATCACAGTAACGCCTAAAACAACACCAACACATACTACAGTAAAAACGGATGTAACGTGCAACGGTTTTGATAACGGAAGCATAACAGTCACTGCAACGGGAGGTTTTACAAGTGCATATACTTATGTACTAACTGGACCAATTACTGTTACTCAAACTACAAATCAATTTTCTGGTTTACCAGCAGGTACTTATGATGTCAAAGTGACTGATAGCAAAGGATGTCCATCTGTAGTAACTCAAGTAATAATTGCAAATCCAGCTCCTATTGTAGCGACTGCCACTGCAACGTCTTTTGCATGTACTGCTACAAATACGAAACAATCAGCAACTATTACAGTTGCTCCAACAGGAGGAAGTGGAACGTACACCTATAGCTACAATGATGGCGTTTCATACGGTTCTAATAATACGCTCATTGTTAATGACAATGGAACTACACAAACATTTAAAATAATTGTTAAAGATTCAAACGGCTGTTTATCGCTAGTAGAAACTGTAGTATTAGCACCATTAAACCCACCAACTGATTTAGCGTTTACTAATCCTGCAATAACTTGCGCTGCAACAACTACAACTGTAACCGTAACAGCTACAAATGGAGTGGGTGCTTTGACGTTCTTGATTACTGGAACTACATCAGCTACTAATCCATCGTTATTTGTGCCAGCTACTACATCGGGTTCAACGGCTACCTTCCCCAATTTATTACCAGGAAACTACACCTTTAGAGTAACCGATGCTAATAATTGTTTTTACACTGAATCTTACACCATTGCTCCAGTAACGCCTATTGCTGTTACAGCAGTAAAACTGTCAGATGTAGCTTGTTTTGGAAACAGTACAGGTTCAGCACGATTTACCGTGACTGGTTATAGCATTCCAAGTAATTATACGATAACCGTAACAACAACGCCTCCAGGTTTGCCATCTGCATTAAGCCCAACAGGCGACGTAAGAACGCTTACAAATCTTGTTGCGGGAACCTATACTTTTACGGTAACAGATAATACAACAGGTTGTACTGATAGTGAGTCCATTACTATCTTGCAACCTACAGCTGGAGTATCAATCACTTCCGCAGCAGGAACGCCAGTATTTTGTAGCAATGATAATTCTCAAATTACAATTACTGCATCAGGCGGAACCCCAAGTTATGGCTATGCGGCTGTGCCAAGTGGTGCAACGGCACCTACTACTTTTGGAACATCAAACGTGGTAACAGTAGATACTAATTTAGGAACTATTCTATCTTGGGACGTATACGTAAGAGATGCCAATGGTTGTATAGCACCATTGAGAACAGTAAACATAACTAATAACGGTACACCTACAGTTACCGCCACGGTTACAAACCAATGTACAGCAACTGGTAGTTTATTTCAAATAGAAGCATCTGCAACGGGTGGTTTAGCGCCTTACACGTATACGATAAACACAGGCGTAGCGCCAAGTCCTGCAAATACTTTTACAGTTGCTCCAGGAACTTATACGATTACCGCAACGGATGCTAATGGCTGTCCAGCCACAACATCAGTAACGGTTAATCAAAGATTATCTGCTGTTGCAGCAGTAACTAAAGATATTACGTGTTCATTACCCGCAGCAGCTACAATTAGAGTAACTATTTCTGGCGGATTAGCTCCATTTACTTATAGAGCTAGTATTAATGCTGCCGCTTATATTGGTGGTCCACAAGCTGTCATTGGGAATACTTTTATTTACACTACAGCGGGTAATATAGGTGCTACGTACACTTTTGAAATTACCGATGCTAATGGAGTTCCATGTACTACAATAACGAATGTAGTAACTACAATTGCGCCTGCAACTGTTACGGCTACAGAAACTCATGTGGATCCTACTTGTAACGGATTTACTGATGGTTCAATTCGATTAAATGCCACAGCGGGTGAGGCACCGTTTACGTACAGCATTTCAGGAAGTAGTGGTTTAGGATCATCAAATGTGTTTGGTGGCTTAGCTGCAGGGACATATAATTATATTGTTAGAGATGCTAAAGGGTGTGATGCTACAGGGACCATTGTATTGGATAATCCTCCAGCAATTGTTGTAAATGTTGTTACTAATCCTATTCAATGTAATACAAATACTCCTGGTAGTTTTGATGTTAATATCATTTCAGGCGGTACGGCTCCCTACACTTATAGATTACTTGACAATGCATTTACTCAAATAGCTACGTACACTGAAACAAATAGTGCACCAACACCAGTTTATAGTTTTATGAACTTAAATTTTGGTGATTATTACATTACTGTTGTTGATGCAAATGGATGTGAATTTAATAGTACTAAAATTAGGATTGAAACTCCTCCATTTTTAACGCAAACTTTTTTAGTTGACTCAAATAATTGCGCTACTGGTGTTGATGTGGAGGTTACAACTTCAGGTGGAATAGGTCCGTTTAGATATTCAATATTTGGGCAACCATCAACTGAGACTGTCCCTTTAGCAAGTAATGTTTACGTTTTCACAGGGTTGCTTCATGGTGTTACTTACTTTTTACAAGTAAGAGATGTAAATAATTGTATTTCTATTAAAGAATTTGCTACACCACCGTCTCCATCGGGCATCAATATAGCAGGCACAGCAACCACGAATGTTAATTGTAACGCAGCTTCTGATGGAACACTAGCATTTACAGTTCAAGCTTTTGATCCAACAGTAACAACGATCAATTATGAAGTATTAAATGCATTGACACTTTTACCGCTTCCTACACCAATAAATGGTACATTAACCGGAGTTGCAGGAGGTCCATTGACTGGAAATATTACAACATTACCAGCGGGTAATTATGTGTTGAGAGCAATGGAGGCAACAGGAACTTTATGTTCAGCATCGTTCCCATTTACAATTACACAGCCGGCACAACCACTTTCAGCTGCTGTTAGTGCAAACGTAAATGCAAATTGTAATTTAGGTGCGTTGGTTACAGTGACAACAACTGGTGGAACTGGCCCTTATACGTATGCAGCAGCAGTAGCGCCAGCTACTTCAACAGCTTTTGCATCAGGCAATGTGTTGACTTTAGATTATAATTTAGGCACAGTTTGGAACATTACTGTTCGTGATGCAAATGGTTGTACGGTTGATGTACCAGTAACTATAGCCCTAGATCCTTCGCCAGAAATTGCCTTATCTGTAGTAGATAAATGTGTAGCAGAAGGTGCTTTTCAAATTTTGGTTACTGAAATTACAGCAGGCACAGGTGCTTACAGCATTAGTGTAGATGGAGGAACATTTAGTAGTATTCCTAGTTTACCGTTTACTGTTACGGGATTAAACTCTGGACCGCATACTATCATCATTCGTGATGCTAATGGCTGTACGGATTCGGAATCAATCACAATTGATGCGCCATTAGTGACAACACCAGCCATTACGGCATTGCCTACATGTGCTGATAACGATGGTGTAATTACAATTAGCGGAGTTGGTGGAACAGGAACTTATACCTACACAATTACGCCAACGGCACCAAGTGTTGCAATAAATAACACAACAGGAGTTATTTCAGGATTGCCTGCCGGAACATATACCATCACAATGACTGATACGGCTACTCCAACAGCTTGTTCGACTACTGCAGTGGTAACTTTAGTTGCTCCAATTCCCGTGACATTTACAACCGCTACAACTCCAGCCCTTTGTGTGGGAGATAGTAACGGAACTATAACCGTTACATTGGCAGCTGGTAATAACAATCCAATTTATACATATGAGATTATAGCAGGTCCTCAAACAGTAGCTTCACAACCGTCTAATATATTCACTGGTTTGTTACCAGGAACTTATACAGTAAGAGTAAACTCGGGAAGGGGTTGCTCAGCTGATGATGCAAACGTAGTTGTTGCTCCTGCGACTGTTTTAACAGCTAACGCAACTTTCGTACCTAATTCATCTTGTAGTACATCAACAGTAATTACAGTTGCTGCCAGTGGTGGAACAGGATCAGTTTATACCTATAACTTTAATAGTTTAGGATTTACAACTGATAATACTTTTACAGTAAATAACGGCCCAATAGCTGCAAGTACAACAATCGTTGTGCGTGATGCTAATGGTTGTACCTTCTCTCTTGTAAATGTAACTACCCCAGCGTTCAATCCACCAACAGAAATGGATATTGCTGGTACGCCAATATACTGTGTTCAACAAGGTTTAGGAGATTTGACTAGTACGGTAACTATAAACAGCGTAACAGCTGGAGTTGGTCCTTATACCTATCAAAATATCACATCTGGTACTACAAATACAACCGGTTTATTTTCTGGTCTAACTCCTGGTGATTACCTTTTCCAAGTGACAGACGCTAATGGTTGTACGTACCAAGAACTGTACACCGTTGCTCCGGTAACTAATATCACGGCAGCAGTAAGTGCAACTACTGATGTAACTTGTTTTGGTTTGAACAATGGAACGGCAACAATTGCTGTGGCTAATTTTTCAACAACATATACTGCTACTTTAACTGCAGGAACAGGAACAGTTGCAATCACAGGCAACACAGTAACAATAACTGGTATGCAGCCTGGAAATTACACGCTACGTGTAACTGATGATGTAACCGGTTGTATTGCTGACGTTTCAGTAGTAATAACTCAGCCAGCTGCATTACTTGCTTTATCAAGTATAGCTACAAATATTAATTGTGATAACGATAATAGTACTATTACAATAACTGCAACTGGAGGAACAACTAATTATCAATATGCAGTGGCAAAAACGACTGATCCTGTACCAACCGTATTTGTAGCAAATAATGTTTTTGTTGTAGATACTAATGGAGGAGCTGATATGGCTTGGACGGTTTATGTTACGGATGCTAATGGTTGTACTACAAGTAATTTACAAACTATAGTATTAGATGCGAGTCCATCGAATATCACTGTGGCTCCTTACAGTGAATGTCCTGATGCAGTAACAGGAACGTATACTTTCACGATTAATACACCTACAGGTATTGCGCCTTTCACTTATAGTATAGGAGGTGGTTTTCAAACAAGTTCAACATTTATTGTAAATACGCCAGGCACTTATGATGTAACGGTAAAAGATGCTAATGGTTGCCCAACAACTGCAACTGCTCTAGTTGTGATTAGACAACCATTGATTTTGACACCAACAGTTACGGCAGCGCCTTCTTGTACAGATGGTGATGGAGTTATTGCCGTGTTACCAACAGGTGGTTCAGGAAATTATGAATATAGAATAGACAGCGGTGTGTATCCAATGGCTATACCTTTTACAGGAATTGCATCTGGAGCGCACACAATTTATGTACGTGATACAACAACTAGTTGTGAGGCATCTGTATCTGTAAATTTACCAGCTGCAACTGCTATTACAGGATTTGCGTTAGCAACTACTCCTGTAACGTGCAACGGTGGAAATGATGGAACTATCACAGCTACATTAGACACGCCAGCTCCCGGAATTAACGATAATCCAGTATATTTATACAGCTTAAATGGTGGAACACCGCAAGCTTCTCCATTATTCAGTGGTTTAGCAGCGGGAACATACACTGTAAACGTTACTTCAGAGAGAGGATGTACTGCATCTGAAACTATTGATGTTCTAGAACCTGCTTTAATTGTAGTTCCAGCACCATCGGTTGTAGAATTTGGTTGTACTACAGGAAACACTGGTAATTTTGCGACTATAACGGTTGATCCTGCAGCAATTACAGGAGGTACAAGTCCTTATCTAAATTATGAGTTTATAAAAATTGGATCTCCTGACGTGCAAGTTCAGTTTGGATCAAGTAATGTTTATACAGAAGCTAATTTGGCGGGAGGATCCTATCGTGTAAACGTGTATGATAGTCAAGGTTGTATAGGAACAACAACTGCTCCTCTTGTAATTGCGCCTTACATTGCTTTAGACAAAGTAAATGTCACTATAAACCAAGCAATAACTTGTACTAATCCAGAGAACATTAAAGTAACGGCAACCACTATACCTGCGGGAGCTACTGTTAATTTAGAATATACTCTTGTTGGTGTAACCTATGATCCAACTACAAATGCACCAATATATGGAACAGGGGTAACCAACTCAACAGGTATCTTTACAGGTTTATTAGTTGGCAATTATTTAATTACGGTTAAAAATCTAGATACTAATTGTGAAGTTCAAGCTGCTCATATCGTTAATGAACCCAACACTTTCGACCTAAAAATTGACACTATTGTTGATGTAATATGTTTTGGAGGATTTGATGGTAGTGCAAATGTTACTTTCGTAGATCGTTTAATCACAACTACACCACTTAACGGTGATGATGCGGGTCCGTTTTCTTATACAGTGCTTGACGCAGCTGGAGTTTCGGTTGCATCAGGAAATGCATTAAATGCAGGACCAATAACTATTTCTGGATTAGCAGTTGGGACTTATACGGTAACAGCAACGCTATCACAGGCACCTTCATGTACGGTTTCTAAAAACTTTACCATATCAGGTCCAAATGCCGCATTAGATATTACTGAAACACATACTGAAATCACTTGTGTGACTGGTAATAACGATGGAACAATTTCAGTAACTGCTACTGGTGGCTGGCCAGGTGGTTATGAGTATCAATTGCTATTAAACGGTAGTGAAATCATTGCTTACAGTACTCAAACCGAATTCAATGGTTTAGTAGCTGGAAATTACACTGTAAATGTAAGAGACAGTAAAGGGTGTGTAGATCCAGTTAATGTGATTTTAGTAAATCCAACACCAATTGCGTTTACAGTAACAGCCGGCGCTGCATTAAGTTGTTTTGGAGATACTACAAGTAGCATTACAGCTAGTTTACCAACTGGCGGTTCAGGAGGCTATTTATATACTTTAATAGCTACGTTTGCTAATGGCACTGTTACTAATAATGGTCCACAATCATCTAATGTGTTTACAAACTTAGGAGCGGCGAGCTATCAAATTAAAGTTACTGACTCTTGGAGTTGTGAAACTACTTCGGGAGCTATTGTAATTGCAGAACCTGCACTGGTAACAGCAAACTTAGTACTAGCGTCAGCAAATACTTGTGGCACTCAAGCCACGCTTACACTAACAGCTGCTGGGGGAACTGCACCTTATATTTACAGTGTAGATCCTAGTTTCGCTACATTTACCGCAATGACTGGATCGTCAGTAACATTCCCAGTCGCAGTAGGAACGTATAATTATTATGTACAAGATGCTAATGGATGTATCAGTTTTATTTCTAATGATATAAAAATTGAAGCTGTTCCAACTTTACTACTTGATGTAAACACACAAAATGCAGTAATCAGCTGTAAAGGAGATAGTTCAGGAGTGATTGTTGCAAAAGCAACAGGTGGCTTAGGGAATTATGTTTATACGTTGTTAGACGGTGCTGGAAATGCATTAACATTCACACCTACGGAATCAAGTCCAGGTAACTTTACTAATCTTCCTGCAGGATCTTATCTTGTAAGAGTGGTAAGTGTAGATTGTGTTGAGCAAAGCACAAGTCCTGTAAACATTACCGAACCTGCTTTTCCATTAGTGCAAGCTAATACAATTACTAATGTCACTTGTTCAGGAGAAGGTGATGGAAGAATTGTGATCACAGCTTCTGGTGGAACAGGAATAATAAAATATGCGATCTCGCCTAACTTGAATCAGTTTTTTGAATCTAATGTTTTTGATAATTTGAAGCCAGGCACTTATGATTACATCGTTCAAGATGAAAATGGTTGTTTCCTATACGTTACAGGAGTTCTAATCACTGAACCAAATTCAATTACAGTAACAACAGTTGCAGGATCAGAAATGGCAGAAGTGTGTGCAGGAGATGCTGACGGTATGTTTAGCATTAATATAACAGGAGGTAATTCTCCTTATAGTGTAAGCATTGACGATAAAAACGGCACGTATACTGCTGGAGTTTTTGGTCAAACACAATTTGATTTTAGTAATTTATCAGGTAGTGAGCATACCGTTTACATTCGTGATGCTAACGGTTGCGACGCTGAGCACGAAGTGATTTTAGGAGAGCCGGTACTCTTAAATCCTCAAGCTACTATCAATTATGGTTGTGTTAGTAATATTGCAAGTAATTCAGTTACAATAACGGTAGAGGCAAGTAATGATCCAATTGATCTAGATTATGCGCTAGACGGCTCAACTACTTTCCAATCAAGTAATGTGTTCAATAACTTAACACCAGGATTACATACCGTGGAAGTAAGACATACTAATGGTTGTATTAAAGCCGTTGTCTTTGGTATTCTTCAAGTAGAACCTTTGACACTGACTCTTACGGAGGGAGGACTTAATGAAATTGTTGCTAACGCTGCTGGAGGTGGTGGAAGCTACACTTATGCACTAGACGGTAGCTCTACTGGAGCTCAAAGTAATTTTATAATAACTAAATCTGGTAACTATACAGTGGTGGTAACTGATGCAAATGGATGTACTGCTACTGCAACTAAATATTTTGAGTTTATTGACATCAAAATACCAAATGCATTTACACCAAATGGAGATGGTACTAATGATACTTGGGCGCCAACCAATACAATCAATTACAAAGATTTAACATTCGATGTTTTTGATAGATACGGTAGAAAAATTGGTTCTTACAGAGAAGGTCAATTCTGGGACGGAAGGTACAATGGTAACGAGTTGCCTTCTGGGGATTACTGGTATGTTATAAAAATTAAACAGGCAAATGATGGACGCGAATTTGTTGGACATTTCACATTATACAGATAATTTGAAACTAAAATAAAGAACGATGCCTCAAATAAAAATAAGTAAAATGAAAAAAATTATAGTTTCAATTTTTCTCTTGACCGTGGCTTCAAGCCACAGTCAGGAGCTTAATTTGCCTGTGTTCACGCAATATTTAGCTGATAACCCATTTGTTATTTCTTCTACCTTTGCAGGAATTGGTGACAATTTAAGAATTAGAGCAAACGGCCTTACGCAATGGGTGGGAATCAAAGACGCACCCGATAATCAATCTATTTATGCTGATTTTAGAATTGCCGATCAATCTGGTGTAGGAATTTCAGTTTACAATGATAAAAATGGATATACGAGTCAAACCGGTGCTAAGGCCTCGTTTGCACATCATATCATTTTAGATTATTACAGCAAGCAGTATTTGTCTTTTGGTCTTTCCTATAATATCAACACCTTTAAAATTGATGTTAGCGAACTCGATCCTATCGATTTTGATCCAGCCATAACTGATAATAGGTTTACATCAAATAATAACTTTGACGTAGGATTGCTTTATCGCAACAAAGGATTTTATTTGAGTTTCAATGCGAGTAATATCTTAAATAAAAACATTGATAAATTCACGCTGAATGAACCCAATCTTTTAAGGAATTACCAAGTGTATTCCGGTTACGTTTTTAGAAGTAAAAACTATAATAGATCGGAGATTGAGCCTTCTGTTTATTATCAGTTGTTTGCGAGTGATGGACGCTCAAGTACCGATTTAAACATAAAATTTAGAAAGTACGATCGAAATGACGATTATTATTGGGGTGGACTATCTTATCGTTTTTTAAATGATCAAATAGGAAAGCCACTAAATATTGGGCCGATGGCTGGCCTTAAGAAATCTGGTTTTTATCTAGGTTATTCTTACCAAATGACACTTAATGAACTTTCTCCATACAATTCGGGTACACACGTAGTCACTATAGGATTTGATTTTCTTGCAGGAATTAGTAACTGCCCTTGTACTCAAAGTCCTGTTCATGATTAAAGTTTATCAATAACATTGGTTTAAAAAATCATTAATAAATTTACTAATTTACATCGATTTCGTTGCTTGGAATACATCTTTCAGTGTTTTTGCTCGTTTTTTAGTGATTTAAAAGTTCTATATTTGTTACTCTTTCAAATAAAATAAACTAAAAAATATACCGATGAAAACTTTAAAAGATTTCGATTTCAAAGACAAAAAAGCGATAATAAGAGTTGATTTCAATGTGCCTTTGGATGAAAATTTCAATGTTACTGATGCGACTCGTATTGAAGCAGCTAAACCTACAATTGATGCAATTCTTGCTCAAGGTGGAAGTGTTATATTAATGTCTCATCTAGGCAGACCAAAGGGTGTTGAGGACAAGTATTCTCTAAAACATATTTTAGAAAAAACTTCAGAAATTCTTAATGTTCCAGTAAAATTTGCTTCTAATTGTGTTGGTCAAGAAGCAACTTCTGCCGCTACTAGTTTAAAAGCAGGGGAAGTTTTATTGTTAGAAAATTTGCGTTTTCATAAAGAAGAAGAAGAAGGGGATATTGCTTTCGCAAAAGAGTTAGCGTCTCTAGGAGACATTTATGTGAATGATGCTTTTGGTACGGCTCACAGAGCACATGCATCAACTACCATTATTGCTCAGTTTTTTCAAGATAAAAAGTGTTTTGGACTATTGCTAACAAAAGAAATAGAAAGTTTAAATAAAGTCTTAAAAAATAGCAAAAAACCAGTTACTGCAGTTCTTGGAGGATCTAAAGTCTCTTCTAAAATTACAGTGATAGAAAATATTTTAGATAAAGTGGACCACATGATTATAGGCGGTGGAATGACATTTACGTTTGTCAAAGCTTTAGGTGGTAAAATTGGCGATTCTATTTGTGAAGATGACAAACAAGAATTAGCACTTGAGATTTTGAAATTAGCAAAGGAAAAAGGGGTTCAAATTCATATTCCAGTTGATGTTGTAGCAGCAAATGCCTTTGCAAATGATGCCAAAACTCAAATTGTTGATGTAGACAAAATTCCTGATGGATGGCAAGGCTTAGATGCTGGTCCTAAATCATTGGAAAACTTTAAAAAAGTGATTATGGAATCTAAAACTATACTATGGAATGGACCATTAGGTGTTTTTGAAATGCCAAATTTTGCAAATGGTACTGTTGAATTAGGTAATTTTATTGCTGATGCAACGGCACATGGAGCGTTCTCATTAGTTGGCGGCGGAGATTCTGTTGCTGCTGTGAAACAATTTGGTCTTGAAGATAAAGTGAGCTATGTTTCTACTGGAGGCGGAGCAATGCTCGAAATGTTGGAAGGAAAAGTATTGCCAGGAATTGCAGCAATTTTAGATTAAATCACAATGCATAAAAATGTAATGGTGAATCTTACTTTAAATAGTAATAAGTAGTTTCAAAGTTCTGTCTGAAATTATAGACCTTGGCTTTATTTTAATGCCAAGGTTTTTTTATGTAAATTGTTGAAAACATTTTTTAGAGGGCATTCTCTTAATAAATTGATAGAAAAATAATAATAATTAGGCTGAACATTTCATTTTTAACAGTTTATAAACAATTTTTTAAATTTTTACCTATTATGTTTGCACAATAAAGTATTTAAATGGGTTGAAATATAGCCTCTTGATCAGACAATTAACAAATGAGCATTTCCTAGATTTGGTCTTAACACCAATGACGATATAGGCGTTCTTCCCGATTGCGATCGAGAACATTAAAAAATAAATAGTATCTATCTATGAACATAAAAAACACCACTTTATCTTTTTTTCTATTAGCGTCTCTATCTATAGGCGCACAAAATAGTATTGAAAGTAAAATTTCTAACAAACTTGAAATCAAAATATCTTATTTAGATTCTGTTAAAAAAACATTCGTAAATAATGCGCTAGCATCTCGAGTAGATAGTTTATGGATGAATGAACTAACTAGTTTAGATTTGTACAATACAATTACTGCAGATATCGAAAATGTTAATATTGATGAAAAAGTAGATTTTGAATTGCCAACTGCCCTTTTAAAAGAAAGATTAGCAGCAATGGATGCAAAATCACCATTTAATATTGAGTATAATCAAGGACTTGAAAATATTATTAAATCGTTTTTGAAAAACAGGAAAAAATCATTTGAACGTTTAATGGGCGTTTCGGAATATTACTTTCCACTTTTTGAAGAAGCTTTGGCAAAGCAAAACGTTCCATTAGAAATTAAATATTTAGCGGTTGTCGAATCAGCATTAAATCCTAGAGCAGTTTCTAAAATGGGTGCAACTGGATTATGGCAATTTATGTTCCATACCGGAAAACAATATGGTTTAAAAATCGATTCTTATGTTGATGAACGCAGCGATCCACTAAAATCAAGTGAAGCAGCAACACAGTATATGACTAATATGTATAAAATGTTTGGCGATTGGGATTTGGTTTTAGCCTCCTATAATTCTGGTCCGGGAAATGTATCTAAAGCTATTAGACGATCTGGTGGGCAAAAGAACTATTGGAACATTCGAAAAAATTTACCAAAAGAAACACAAGGTTACGTTCCTGCTTTTTTAGCAACAATGTACATTTATGAATACCATAAAGAACATGGAATTGTTCCTCAAAGAGCTGTGGTAAAACATTTTGCTACTGATACCATCATGATCAAACAGCAAATGTCATTTAAGCAAATAAGTGATTTGCTAGACGTTCCAGTAGCGCAGTTGCAGCTGTTAAATCCTTCTTATAAATTAAATGTAGTTCCGTTTTATAATGATGAACCTCATTTTTTAAGATTACCACAAGACAAAGCAGCTATTTTTGCCTCAAATGAAAGTCAAATTTATGCGTACACAGAGTACGAATTAAATCAGCGAGAAAAGCCTTTTGAGTCTGCTAGAGCGATAGCCGCAAAAGATACAGCAAGTTTTTCATTGCAAAATAACAAATCTTCAAAAACCAGTTACTACAAAGTGCGCAAAGGTGATAATCTATCAGCAATCGCGGCTAAATATGATGTTACTACCGCTCAAATTAAAAAATGGAATGCTATAAAAGGAAGTGCTATAGCATACGGTAAAACACTTAAAATTGTTCAAGATGAAAACACCGATAAATTAAGTAAGGTACCGCAAAACGACATCGTCCTCACAGATAACAAAATAAAAAGTCAAGTCACTGTCGCAAGAACATTAAAGGAAGAAGGGCTTATAACTAAAGCAAACATAGTAAGTACAGAATCTGAATCTACTTATATTGTTCAAAAAGGAGATAATCTTGGTTCTATAGCTAAGAAATATAATGTGACAGTTGCTGATCTTCAAAAATGGAATACACTTTCAACTAATATGGTTCAAAGTGGAGCTTCATTAGCAGTTTCAAATGATGAGATAGCGGAAAAAGAGGAATTACCATCAAATCCTGAGCGTAAAAACATAGAATACATTGTACAAAAAGGTGATAATTTAGGAAACATTGCGTCAAAGTTTGGAACGACTTTAACGGATTTGAAATTGTGGAATAAATTAGCCGATAATAATTTATCAATAGGTAAAAATTTAATTGTTGCTAAAGGTGAAATTGCAATAGTGACAGATAAAGCCACTGTTAATACTTTTAAAACTAAATCAAGTATTGCAGGAACTTCTAGTAAAATGGCTGAATATTACGTAAAAAAAGGAGATTCACTGTTCAGTATAGCTAAAAAATATCCAGGGGTAACTATTTCCGATTTAAAAAAATGGAACGATATTCGCAGTGAAGATATTAAACCCGGAATGAAACTAAAAATTAACGGATAATAAAGTAAACTTCTTTAAATTTGGGTTTTGTTTTAAATAAAAAGCAATGAATAAAACCCACTATTTACTATTTTTTGTTTCCTTATTATTTTTCTCTTGTAAAAATAGTGATCATCACTCGCCTCGTAAAACTAGTGGTAAAATTAATGCAATCTCTGTTATTATTGATGATCAGTTGTGGAATGGCGATATAGGCGATAGCATTCGCAATAAGTTTGCTTCACCAGTAATTGGTTTACCACAAGAGGAACCGTTATTTAATATTAATCAATATCCTGCTAAACTTCTGGAGGGTTTTATGACTGATACACGATCCATAATCGTAGTAAAAAAAGCGACTGAAAATAAATTTGAAATACACAAAGATCAGTATGCAGCGCCTCAAAATGTATTTCATATTTCTGGCAAAACTGCTGCAGACATAATTAAAAGTATTGAAAAGAATTATCCTAAAATGATTCAGATCATTAAAGAAGCTGAGATTGCCGAAGCGCAACGAATAAATGCGCAATCTTTAATAGATCCTAAAATAATCTTTAATAAATTTAGAACCACAATAGAAATTCCTACTGGATATGCGTACGTACTTCAAAAAAGTAATTTCACTTGGCTCAAAAAAGAAATTATAGGAGGTAACACTAGTTTATTAATTTACCAAGTTCCTTTAAAAACAATAAACAATAAAGGCGATTTAATAAGTTGCATTGTAAAAATGCGGGATTCTATAGGGAAGTTATACATTAGTGGTAAAGACTTTAATACTTACATGTTAACAGAGGAGGCTTACGCTCCCTATCTTTCAAAAAGTAATCATAACGGTAAAGAAACATATGAAACGAAAGGAACATGGCAATTAAATAATGATTTCATGTCAGGACCGTTCATCAACTATTCGATTGTTGATCCAGATAATGACCGCATATTAGTCTTGGAAGGATTTTGTTATGCCCCATCAAAAGATAAGAGGGATTTGATGCACGAATTAGAGTCCATCATAAAATCAGCGGTGATTCCTAAAAAGTAATCTTAATTGCTTTAATTTGCACTCAAAAAATAATAATTGATGGCTATACATTGGAAAATTAAATCATTTGATTCCCTTACTGTGCATGAACTTTACGATCTACTGCAATTAAGAAGTGAAATTTTTGTGGTAGAGCAAAACTGCGTTTACCTTGATCTTGACGGAAAGGATAAAGTGGCTTTACACCTCATAGGTGAATTCGAAAATAAAATAGTAGCTCACGCACGACTTTTTAAAGCGGGAATTAGTTTTGATAATGCCTCCATTGGTCGCGTGACCGTTTCTGCCGCTTATCGAGATCGAAAATGGGGACATGAATTAATGCAGCAAGCTATTGCAGGAATTCAACTTAATTTTGGCGAAAGCAAAATTACAATTGGAGCCCAATTATACCTTAAAAATTTTTATGAAAGTCACGGATTTATACAAACAAGTGAAATGTATCTAGAAGATGACATTCCTCATATCGAGATGGTTAGAGAATGATTATTTATTACTCCTAATTTGAGCAAGTTTAGATGCATAATTTCTTTAGTCCTATCAATCACTTTCTTGAATTATCGCTTAGCGATAAACAAAGTTGAAATTATTTATGCCTTCACAAAATGACAGGATTAGGATTATGCAAATTGTACTTTTTATCAAATTTTTAAAATCGCATTGTACGCTGCATTATTGTTAAGTATGGTGGTTGCTTTTTTAATTTCAGCATTGTTTTGAATATAATACAGGTATAATCCCTCTTGATATTGATACCTTTTAATGATTTCATCTACCAGTATATTTTTAATTTCCTTTTGGTTTTTATCAAGTAAAGTGTTTTCACTTTTTTGAAGTGCCGTTAATAATTGCTGATATTCTGCCTGAATGGATTCGTCTAATTTTTCTTTTTTGGCCACAGCCAAAGTGTTTTTTAAAGCTAGTTCCGTTTCCGTATCGAAGGAGAATTTTTGAACTTTTAAATACTGTTTAAAATCTAAATAATCAGCATCAGAAATTACTGGAATTGTATTGCCTAAATTCGGGTTTTTATAATAATATGACGTAACATAATTAAAGATCCCGTCATTACGAAGTAAAGCTTTTGTTATAGGGCTAGATTTAGTTTCTTCCATTTCCACATCAGGCTGGATTCCTCCGCCGTCATAAACGGTTCTCCCTTTTCTAGTCTTAAAGGCATTGTAATTCTTTTCGTCTGTTTTAATTGCTTTTCCGTTTTGATCTTTTTTCGAATAATCTAATGCTTGAATGCAACGTCCAGAAGGAGTATAATATCTTGAAATAGTTACTTTTAATTGTGTTCCATATGTCAGGTCAACAGGTCGCTGCACTAATCCTTTACCAAAACTTCTACTTCCTACAACAACTGCACGATCTAAATCCTGCAAAGCTCCTGCAACAATTTCTGATGCTGATGCACTTCTTTCATTGACAATAACAATCAATGGAATTTGAGTATCAACAGGATCTTTTGTAGTTCTATAAGTGCTATTATGTTTTTCAATTTTAGATTTTGTTGTAACGATGGTTTCGTTTTTTGCAACAAATAAGTTGCAAATATTTACCGCTTCGTTCAAAAGTCCGCCTGGGTTATCTCTAACATCTAAAACAATTCGTTCAGCACCTTCTCTTTTAAGTTGTTCAAGGGCATCTTTAGTTTCTTGTGATGCTTTTTTAGTAAAACGTGCTAAAACAATATATCCTGTTTTATCATCAATTTTAGCAAAAAAGGGAACCGCCTTGATTTCTACTTCATCAAGGATAATTTGTGTCGTATTTATTTTTGCTTGTCGCAAATATTTTATATCAATTTTAGTGTTTTTAGCTCCTTTAAAAAGTTGTGTTGCTTCCTCTTTATAATCAGATAATTGAATATCTCCTATTTGTGTAATTTCGTCGCCAGGTTTTAATCCAGCTTTATCCGCAGGAAAACCTTTATAAACTTCCTTAACAACTAGTTGGTCTTGCTTCCGAGTCAGAATCGCTCCAATACCTGTATACTCGCCCGTATTGTTGATTTTAAAACGCAATACATCTTGCTCATTAAAATATACAGTGTAAGGATCTAAACTAGCGAGCATGCCCTTTATCGCTTTATCCATTAAATCGCCAGGATTTGTCTCATCAACATAATTCCTGTTAAGTTCTTTAAAAAGTGTGGTAAAGATTTCGATTTGCTTAGCAATTTCGAAAAAATCATCTTTAAAACTAGTGCCTACAAATAGAAAAGCCGACGCGATGATAGGTATAAGAATTTTTTTTTGGGGGAGGAATTTTTTCATTTTTAGTACTAAGAATTTAAAACACTAAAAATAGTTAAAATAAATAACTATTTAAAATGATATATAAAGCAAATGTTTATGCTTGATAATTAATTTAAGCTAGTCTTTTTCTAATGCGGGCTTAATATCAAGATCATTTTTTTTACAGTTTTGTTGAATAAACTTCTCAAACAATTGAATAGTCTTAAGATTTATTTCCTCGTAACTCAAGCGCTCTTTAGTTTGATAAAAAAACATAAACGAATAGGGTTGATCTAAATTATCAATTAGCAAATGTTTATTTAATCGATAGGTTTCGCGCAGTACGCGTTTAAAGTAATTTCTATCTACGGCTTTTTTAAAATTCTTTTTTGAAACAGAAACTCCCATTTTGATTTTTTCACCTTCACCAAAAGATTCAGATTTGTAAACGAGTCGCAACGGAAATTTAGAAACTGATTTTCCCTCAGTAAATAATAATCCTATCGTTATTTTACTTTTTAGCTTTTCGTTTTTTGGATACTTAAAATTCATTGTGATGTGGAAAAATCGTAAATTATAAAATGCAAACTTACGATTTAACGTTGAGCCATGATATCGATTTAGTTTTTTATACCACTAAAAATATATTTATTACTTTTGCACGAAATTATTAAGCATGCAAAAACTGATTTCATATCCCATTTCCGTAATTTATTATTTGTGTTTCGGACTTACATTAGTGATTTTTCATCCTATTCAGTGGGTTTGTTTCAACGTTTTTGGTTACCAGGCCCATAAAAAAAGTGTGGATTATTTGAATTTCTTCTTAGTTAGATGCACTAATCTTTTAGGCACCACTTATAAATTTGAAAACTTAGATGCCATCCCTAAAAACGCGCCATTAATATTTGTTTCAAATCATCAAAGTATGTATGATATTATTGCAATGATCTGGTTTTTTCGCCGTTTTCATTGTAAATTTGTAAGTAAGAAAGAATTAGGGAGCGGTATTCCAAGTGTATCTTATAACTTAAGACACGGTGGTTCAATTCTAATTGACAGGAAAGATCCTAAACAAGCTATTCCAGCAATCAAGGGACTCGGAGAATATATTGAAAAATACAATCGATCAGCGGTTATTTTTCCAGAGGGAACTAGAAGTAAAACGGGTACGCCTAAAGTGTTTTCTCAAACAGGATTAAAAATTTTATGTAAAAATGCACCTTCAGCTTATGTGGTTCCAATTAGCATAAACAATTCTTGGAAAATAGTTAAATACGGTTTTTTCCCTTTAGGTTTAGGAAATCGGCTTACCTTTGTAGTCCATGAGCCTTTAGCGGTCAAAGATTATGATTTTGCTGACTTAATGTTAAAAACAGAAACAGCAGTAGTTCAAGGAATTAAAATTTAAATTATATATAATGTCAATAAAAAATATACGATTAGAAGTAATGCAGTTTTTGGAAAAAAACGTAGATAGCTTTGTGGATCAGTATCTAATTCCAGTTGAAAAAATTTGGCAACCAACAGATTTCTTGCCAGATTCTCAAAGTGATACTTTTTTTGATGAGGTTAAGGAATTACGTGAAATTGCAAAAGAATTACCATACGATTTCTGGGTAACCCTAGTTGGTGATACTATTACTGAGGAAGCGTTACCTACTTACGAATCATGGTTAATGGATGTAGAGGGAATAGATAACGTAGAGCGAAACGGGTGGTCTAAATGGATTAGGCAGTGGACTGGTGAGGAAAATCGTCACGGCGATTTGCTTAACAAGTACTTGTATTTATCAGGACGTGTAAATATGCGTGAGGTAGAAATGACTACGCAACACCTTATAAGCGACGGTTTTGATATTGGAACCGGAAGAGATCCTTACAAGAATTTTGTTTATACAAGTTTCCAAGAATTAGCAACTTATGTATCTCACAACAGAGTAGCGCAGATGGCTAAGAAGTATGGAGATAATAAATTATCGAAGATGTGTAAAATGATTGCTGGCGATGAAATGCGTCATCATCATGCGTACAGCGAGTTTGTAACACGTATATTTCAAATCGATCCAAGTGAAATGATGTTAGCTTTTCAGTATATGATGAAAGCTAAAATCGTTATGCCTGCACATTTCCTGAGAGAGTCAGGCGAAAAAATTAGTACCGCATTTGAGCAGTTTTCTGATTCAGCACAGCGTATAGGTGTCTACACAGCTGCTGATTATGTAGATATCATGCAAAAGTTAATTACAAAGTGGGAAATTGATAAAATTGTTGGATTAACTGATGAAGCTGAAAAAGCACGCGATTACTTAATGAAATTGCCTGCTAGAATGGCAAAGGTTTCTGAGCGATTAGTAATTCCTCAAGAATCCCATATTTTTAAATGGGTAGAACCCGCTTTAGTGAGGTAAAAGAAAGTTTTAAGCAATAACAAAATGTTGAATTTTGAAGTAATAACTTTGAGATTCAACATTTTTTTTAAATTCAAATTTAAATGATTCAACCCGATTTAATAAGTAAGACCATTTCTTTTGTAAAAACGAAATTAGAAAATGCTGAAGGCGGTCACGACTGGTTTCATATAGAAAGGGTCTATAGAAATGCAATTTTAATTTCTAAAGATGAAGTGTGCGATACAACAATTGTGCAACTGGGAGCATTACTACACGACATTGCTGATAGTAAATTTCATGATGGAGATGAAGCTATTGGACCAAAAATTGCTCGTGAATTTCTCTTAGCAGAAAAAGTAAATGAAGAAATTATAAACCAGGTTATCAAAATTATTGAAAACATCTCGTACAAAGGTGGAAATTTTGATAAGCAATTCACATCCATAGAACTAGATATTGTTCAAGATGCAGATCGCTTAGATGCCATAGGAGCCATTGGGATTGCTAGAATGTTTAATTATGGCGGCTTTAAAAACAGATTGATTTACGACCCACAAATTGCCCCAAATTTAAAGATGACTAAAGAAGAATATAAAACGAATAGCTCTCCAACAATTAACCATTTCTATGAAAAGTTGTTTTTGCTAAAAGATAAAATGAATACTGAAACTGGTAAAGAAATTGCAAAAAAACGCCACCGTTATATGGAAGGATTTTTGTCACAGTTTTACGCAGAGTGGGAAGGCGAGAAATAGTATTTGTTTGTCACGCTGGAGCCGTGTCACCATTTACTATTAAAGCAATCAGTTTTTGCAGGGATTCCTCTGGAGTGACAATGTAGATTGTAACACTTCATTTCCCCAGTTTAATTTTGTCACGCTGGAAGCGTCTCATTCTTGCTAATAAAGTAAAATCATGTTATTGCAGGGATTCCTGCGGAATGACAATGTAGATTGTAACACTTCATTTCCCCCAGTTTAGTTTGTCACGCTGGAAGCGTCTCATTCTTGCTACAAAAGTAAAATCATGTTATTGCAGGGATTCCTGCGGGATGACAATGTTATTGAATTGTAACACTTTATTTTTACCAGTCTAATTTGTCACGCTGGAAGCGTCTCATTCTTGCTAATAAAGTAAAATCATGTTATTGCAGGTATTCCACCGGGATGACAATGTTATTGGATTGTAACACTTCATTTTTACCAGTCTAATTTGTCACGCTGGAAGCGTCTCACCATTTATTATTAAAGCAATCAGTTATTGCAGGAATTCCTCCGGAATGATAATGTAGATTGTAACACTTCATTTTTACCAGTCTAATTTGTCACGCTGGAAGCGTCTCATTCTTGCTAATAAAGTAAAATCATGTTATTGCAGGAATTCCTTCGGAATGACAATGTTATTGGATTGTAACACTTCATTTTTACCAGTCCAATTTGTCACGCTGGAAGCGTCTCATTCTTGCTATTACACCAAAATTATTTTATAAGAATCATATTAGTTTAATTTTTTTTAAGCGATGAACAATTATTTATTAGATTTATAGTAAAAAGATGATTGAGTATACTGAGGGAATCTATAATTTTTACGTTTATATCCTTACAAATAAGAACAAAACGGTTTTATACACTGGAGTAACCAATAATTTGAAACGCAGGCTTAATGAGCATAAAAATCACATTAATGCCAAAAGTTTTACAGCTCGATATAACGTGGAGTTTTTAATCTATTATGAACATTTTGGTTGGATTCAACTTGCTATAGCAAGAGAGAAGGAAATCAAAGATTGGCGTAGAGAACTTAAATTAAATTTGATAACAGCTTTTAACCCAGAAATGATATTTTTAAATTCTCATTTTGAGTAGGGATTCCTTCGGAATGACAAATAAAATAGATAGTTTAGTAGTAAATTAGTCTATTTAGTTTGCTACTTGGGAAGTGTTTCACTACTTGATATTAAGTCAAAATTATGATATTGCATGGATTCCTCCGGAATATAAAGTAACTTCTTATTCAGCATTTTTAAAATTTAAGAATAATCCTTTTTAGTCCGAAAAACAGAAAACAGAAAACAGAAAACAGAAAACAGAAAACTTAAATTTTAATCCCTTTTTCTTTCATTTCAATTATGACATCAGAAGCATTTTTAAATGTCGGGGCCTTTTCAACAATACTTCCCACTCTTTTTTTGTTGAGTTTAAAGGTAATATCTTTTTCTGTGGTGAATAATAATGCCGTTAAAAACGGATTATTCATGTAAGGAGCCAATACCATAAAAGCTTCATCGAGTGTGTGAGTTGATTCTATTTCTTCTGTTTTGTACTTTGCGGTGAGGGAAAGTGCAAATACATCATTGTCTAATAAAACGGGACGTACATAAATATTTTTTAAATCAGTATCACCAATAGTTTTAGCTAATGTTAGTTTAGCATACGTTTTATCGGCTATACTTTCTTTTACTTTTTCCAAAAATTGAGCGAATATAGGTTGGTAGGACATGAGTTTTTATTTATAATCTAAAATTTTTCGAAAGGATTGCAAAATTAGCACTTGTTGTTTGAAATATTTGTTTTTACTTAAAAATTATTTACTTCCCAGTAAATACTGCTTTTCTTTTCTCTAAGAATGCTGTAGTTCCTTCTTTGAAATCTTCCGTTCCAAAACAATCTCCAAAAGCTTTTATTTCTGTTTTAAATCCGTTTTTACCTTCTTTAAAGTTAGAATTGACAGATTTTATCGCTTTACTGATAGCGTAAGGTGAGTTTTTCTTTATTTTTTGTGCAATTCCATTACAAAATTCTAAAAGCTCTGCTTGTGGTACTAAGTGATTTACAAGTCCACTTCTGTGCGCATCATCTGCGGTTATCATTCCTGCTGTCATGATCATTTCCATGGCACGTCCTTTCCCAACTAATTGAGGTAAACGCTGTGTTCCTCCATAACCTGGAATGACACCGAGCGAGACTTCTGGTAATCCCATTTTTGCATTATCTGATGCTATTCTGAAATGGCAAGCCATTGCTAGCTCTAATCCGCCACCTAAAGCAAAACCATTTACGGCTGCAATTACAGGAGTTTTGAGATTTTCGATAAAGTCAAATAATTTTTCTTGTCCCTCTGCTGCTAATTGCGCTCCTTCTTTAACTGAAAAATGAGCAAACTCTGAGATATCAGCACCTGCAACAAATGCTTTTTCGCCACTTCCGGTAAGGATTATTACTTGAACTTCATTATTTTTATTGAGTGTTTTAAAGGCTTTATGAAGTTCGTTTATAGTTGCAACATTCAAAGCATTCAGCTTGCTTGGACGATTTATAGTGATGATAGCTATATTGTTGTCAACTGAAATTAAAATATTTTCGTAGTTCATAATGCTAAATTTAAATGTTAGTGATAGGAAGTGAAACCGTAAAGGTGGTGCCTATTCCAAGTTCAGTTTCAAAGGTAATAGTTCCTTTATAATTTTCGATGATGTTTTTTATAATTCCGAGTCCAAGTCCCATTCCACTAGTTTTAGTGGTGAATTTTGGTTCAAATATTCGCTCTGTATCCATTCGCTGAATACCTATTCCGTTATCAGTAACAGTAATGAGCACGTTGTTATTTTCTTTTTTAATTCTTACGATTACTGATTTATCCTCCTGTCGTTCAGGTATAGACTGAATTGCATTTTTAGCTAAATTGGTGATGATTCTTATCAATTGGGTTCTATCAATTATCGAAATTATCTCTGGTAATTCACTTTTACACTCCACATAGTCTTCATTAAAAATATCCATAGCAAGTTCCACAACTTCAACTACATTCAAGGTTTCATTTTGTTGTGCTGGCATTGATGCAAAATTAGAAAAAGCAGAAGCAACCGCGCTCATTGTATCAATTTGCTGAATTAAAGTTTCGGAGTAATCATTCATTTTTTGTTTTACATTTGGATCGTTTGGATCAAATTTTCGCTGAAAACTCTGGACTGTTAATCGCATTGGTGTCAGCGGATTTTTGATTTCATGCGCCACTTGCTTCGCCATTTCGCGCCAAGCCTCTTCTCGTTCGCTCTGTGCGAGTTTTAACGCACTTTTCTCTAATTCATCGACCATGGCATTGTAAGAGTTTATTAAAAGATTAATTTCCTTACTGCTGGCTTCTAATACAATTTTTTCGTTCTTTTGATTTAAACTTGTTTCGCTAAGCTTATCTGAAATAGTTTTTAATGATTTCGTAATGTAAGATGATAAAAAATAAGCTAATGCAAAAGCCATAATAAGCATAAATGAATACACTTGTCCTAATCTAATGAGAAAGCTTTTTAATTCATTTTCATAATATCCGTCATCTTCAACATAGGGTAGATTTAAAATCCCTAAAGGCTTGAATTTATCATCCTTAATTTGACTAAAAGCCGAGCGATTCTTTTTCCCATCAATTGTTTTGATATCTACGTAGCGTTTTTCGATAGAGGATCTTACCAATTTTAAAATATATTTTGGAATAGGTGGTGCAACTTTATCTACAGAAAATGATTCTTTAGATGACTTTAATAACTTTCCGTTTAAATTGTAAATATTTATTTCTACGTTGTGAATGTGCGCTAGTTCATGAATTTTATCCTTAAAAATAAGATCTAAGTTGTCAGAAGTGAGTGGATAGGTAGTTGTGGCAAGAATATAATTGATATGTTGTTTAACGGCATTTTCATTGCGTTCTAACCTTTCTTGGTGGTAAACTTTAGCTTCGTTTTTAAATTGAATTATTGATATTGAAGCCAATATTATAGAGGCCATCAATATCAATACAATCATGGATAGAAAAATCCTAATTCGTAATGAAAGCGTTGCTATTTTGAAGTTTTTGATCATATATTTTTCACAAAGACAGTAATCAAAAACGATGTTCGCAGCGATTTATAGTGTTCTTTGTGCTCTCCTTGCGAACTTAATGATTAGACTTTTTCTCTCTAATTTTCTTATAAAATTTAAACCCAAGCATTATTAAAATCGAAAATGCAAATATTCCTGCCACACCATATATCCAGTTTACCGCACTCTTTAAAATAACTAAAAACACTACTGCAAAAAGAATAATTGTAGCACCTTCATTCCATAATCGCATGAAATTTGTAGAATATTTTACTTGGTCATTTTGTAATTGATTGAAAATTTGCTGGCATTTCCCATGATATAAATAGAGCGCAAATACAAAGCCAAGTTTAACATGCATCCATGGCATTTGTAACCAGGCTTGACCCAGATCAGTAAAAAACAACATCCAATAAGCAAAAATGCTCGCTAAAACTGCAGAAGGCCAAGTTATAATGTACCACAAGCGATACGTCATGATTTTATATTGTTTTTGTAAAATTTCTTTTTCTGGCGAAGGTTTGTCTGCTGCTTCAATTTGGTAAACAAATAATCGTACAATATAAAATAATCCTGCAAACCAAGTTATTACAAAGATGAGGTGCAGGGACTTTAAGTAATTATAATATTCCATTTTTTGTCTAAATCAGTTTTGTAGTCATCTCTTTTTTTAGAAAATAACCAGTGAGTATTGTTGAAAGTACATCGGCAATTGGGAACGCAATCCACACTCCAAAAATACCTAAAAAATTTGGTAGAATTAATACTAATGGAATTAGGAAAAACCCTTGTTTGCTTAAAGTTAATAGTAATGCTTTTCGAGCTTTACCTGCTGCTTGAAAGTAAGCTGCACCAATAAGCTGAATGGCAATAATAGGTGAAGCTGCAAAAACCCAACGCAATGCTTCCGGTGTTTGCTCAATTATTAACACATCGGTAGTGAAAATGGCAGCTATAGGTTTTGCGAAAATTAAAATCACTACAAAAATAAGTGACGCTAAAATGGCTGCATATTTGATCGAAAGTTTGACCGTTTCTTTTACTCTTTCGTAATTTTCAGCACCGTAATTATATCCTGCAATAGGCAAAAATCCTTGTGTAATACCAAGTATAGGGAACAATGCAAACATTAACATTCTGCTAATTATTCCGTAAATGGCTACTGAGTGTTCCCCTCCATAAGTGTATAACGTATGATTTAGAATAATTGATAAAATAGCAACCACACCTTGTCTTGAAAAAGTAACAAAACTCAATGCGGAGATTTCTTTGACTATAGGAAATTGAAATTTGAAATGCTTTAGTTTAAGCTTCAATTCACTTTTAAAAACGAAAAACCAAAGTACAAATAAGAAACAAGTGAAATAAGATATGGCTGTTGCCATTGCAGCTCCTTCCATACCTAGGTTTAAATATTTTATAAAAAGAATGTCAAGTCCAATGTTGAAAAAAGCAGGAATAATCATCGCTGCCATAGCAAATTTAGGTTTGCCTTCTGCACGTATTACATTATTTCCCATCATGCACAAAGCAAGAAAAGGAACACTAACAATTATTGGAAAAAAAAACTCTTTGGCTGGTTGCATTATGGCACCTTTAGCCCCGAATAAAATAAGCATTTCATCGCTAAAAAAAAGTCCAATTATTACAAATATGGATGCCAATAAAAAGGTCATCATAATTTGGTTGCCAAAAGTAATTAATGCTTTCTCTTTATCACCGCTTCCTAGTGCACGAGAAAGCACTGATCCGCCGCCCACACCAATTGCCATTCCTAATGAAGAAATTAAAAAAGTAATAGGTAAAACTACGGTTACTGCGGCAATTGCTAGCGAACCTATCCACTGACCTACAAAGATAGTGTCGATTAAAATATTAACCGACATAAATAAGATACCAATAGAAGCTGGAACTGCTTGTTTAAATAAGAGTTTTTTAATGTCCTGAGTTCCTAACTCAGCAGCTGAAACAGCCATTTAGGCGGTTACGGTTTCAGTGGGTACATCAACTTTAGAAGAAACATTTGACCAATTAGTGATCCAATTACCAACGGTTGCACACCAATCATCTCTGTCATTTAAACATGGAATAGCTAAAAATTCTTCACCACCATTTTCTTTAAATTCGTGACCGGCTTCCATAGCGATTTCTTCTAATGTTTCTAAACAATCAGATACAAATGCAGGAGTTACAACAGCAAGTTTTTTAATTCCTTTTTTAGGCATTTTATTTACTTCTACGTCAGTGTAAGGAGTTAACCACTTGTCTCCTGCTAATCGTGATTGAAAGGTTTGGCTGTACTTTCCTTCTGGAATTCCTAGCAACTTAACAACTTGCTTGGTAGTTTCATAACATTGGTGACGGTAACAAAACTCATGTGCTGGTGATGGCGTATTACAACAAGATCCATCAATTTTACAATGTGATTTAGTTATATCCGTTTTACGAATATGACGCTCAGGAATACCATGATATGAAAATAATAAATGATCATAGTCATAACCTTGTAAATGACCTTTGATAGAATCAGCAAGATTTTGCAAATAATCAGGTTTGTTATAAAAAGCAGGAACTATTGTAAACTTCATTTCTGGGAAGTACTTTTTACGGTGCTCCTCTGCGAGTTCTAATATGGTTGTTGTAGAGGCCATAGCATGCTGGGGATACAATGGAAATAACAGCACTTCATTAACACCTTTATCATGTAATTCTTGAAGTCCAGACAATAATGATGGATTTCCATAACGCATTGCTAAGGATACAGGGACATCAACTAATTTCTGTACTTTTTCGTGCATCCTTTTAGAAATAACTACAAGCGGAGAACCTTCATCCCACCATATTTTTGCGTAAGCGGCGGCTGACTTTTTAGGTCTTGTTTGAAGGATTATTCCACGAACAAGCAAAGCACGTAACAAAAAAGGAACATCAATCACGTATTTGTCCATTAAGAATTCATCTAAATACGGTTTAACATCTTTGGGGGTTGGACTTTCTGGAGAACCTAAATTAACTAATAATACACCTTTCATCTTGTCTTGTTTTTCGTTTTGCAAAAGTACTTAAAGTTACGTTCTGCAAATTGAGATTAACTATTTTTTATTTATTGTCTAATATGCAAAAGCAATTTTTATTGCGTAATAGAATTTAATGCCATCAAATATTTTTTTGGCGTTGTTGCAAATTTCTTTTTAAAAGCTGCAATAAAGTGGCTACCGGTGCTATAGCCTATTTTTAATCCTACTTCATTTACATTATAGGATCCACTATCGAGTAGTTTTCGGGCAACATCCATTTTGTAATCAAATAGGAATCCATAAACGGTGTCTCCATAAATTTGTTTAAAACCCATTTTAAGTTTCTTCAAATTCAAACCTATTTCATCTGCTAATTCCTGCAAACCTGGTGGTTCAGCCATATTGGCTATTATAATCTCTTTAGCTTTTTTTATTTTCAAGACATTTTCTTCGTCTACTAAAAACGGACATTGTTCCGCATTAGGATCTTCATTTCGATTAAAAAATAGACTTAACAACTCATATCCTTTTCCTTTATAGTAAAGATTTTTTATTGATGGATTCAGGTTGTAATGAAACATTTGGTTTAACACAATCGCCATCGATGGGCTTATGTTACTCTCATTATAATATTTTTTGTCTTTATTTTCTTGACTCAAAAAAGGAATATATTCAGCATCATTTGTAAACAATCCATGAAATTTTCTAACCGATACAAATATTGATATTAACCATGATTTAGGCGCAATTTTGACATGTAAAGGCAATTCTTTTTCTGTATTATAAAACAATAATGCCTTTTCTTCTTGCAGGTTCATGATGTACGTACCCTGATTAAAAATATAATCCGCACTACCTTTTAAACCAAAATGAAACTGTATCAGGCCTAATTGCACAGGGCGCTTAAATTCGATAACTTCATCGGTATTGTTTTGAAAACGAATTAAAATGAAATCTTCGTCAATTTTTATTTCTTCCTCCATTGTTTCGATGTTCTACTTTTAACTTATTGAATGAACCTTTAAATAATTCCATGTAGTGTGCTTTTCAAAATTAAATCTTTTTGATGGTTATTTCTATAATTGGTCTGTAATTTATGTAATGTTTAATGATTGTAAGTTATTCTAAGCTAATTGTGAGCAAAATTTTTATTTTCACAACCTGTGTTTTGCGCGATTAACTTAACAATAATGTTAAGTTCATAATCAAGGTGCCATAAAGCCCGATGTATGATTTATTATTAGTGATTTGTAACAAAATTAATTTTTACCATTATAATGCGAACGTAAAGTGTATTAACTGTAATCACGATTAATATTTAATTTCTATTTTAACCCGTTGGGTGTAATTAGTTTTTGATGATGATTTTTCGTCAGTATGAGTATTTTTTGCTCCGTTATACTCCATAAAAAACACTCGAACTGACGTTTATAATAATTACGCCCAGCGGGTTGCTTTATAAATTTTGTTTAAAAACTAGTTTGACAAGAGTCAAATTTTCAGTTACATAAATGTTAAGTGGAGGGAAACGGCACTATTTACATTCATATTCCAAAATAATCTTAATAAATAAAAAAATTAATATGATAATTTTAAATCAATTTAAAAATATTTATTTCAAAGTAAAATGGATTATGAGGAAATATTGTCAATAAATATTTTAAATCGTTGAAGAAAATTAATTAGCTATTCTTCTATAACTTTGGTGAACTTTAAGCGATATTTTTAAATATACAAAATGGTTAATAGGAACTACCTTTATTTAGAATTAATCTACATAGGCAGTATATAAATGCTTGATAATGCTATAATATTTGCTATTATAGCTGTGCAAAGGGTGGTTTTTATTCAAAATATCGCTCAGCGATACAAAAAGCACTTACAGCGTTGTTTTTATAGAATAGATAACAATAATTTTGTAGAGCTTTTTTAAGAAAAGTATAATATGGAAAAATTCAACATGTCCAAGAATAGTAGTTTTTATGCTTTAGGTTTAAGTTACAAAAAAGCAGACGCTACTATCAGAGGAAAATTTAGTTTAGACGCCAAAGCCCAATCTATTTTATTGATACAAGCTGAAGCCGAAGGTATAGAATCGCTTATTGTTACTTCTACTTGTAACCGAACTGAAATTTACGGTTTTGCTAATCACCCTTATCAATTAATTAAATTACTCTGTGAGAATAGTAATGGTTCTGTAGAGGAATTTCAGGAAGTAGCTTATATTTATAAAAATCAGGAAGCCATCAATCATATGTTTCATGTAGGAACAGGATTAGATAGTCAAATATTAGGTGATTTTGAAATCATTAGCCAGATCAAAAATGCCTTTAATTTAAGTAAATCAAATGGTTTGATCAATACTTTTATGGATCGCCTAGTAAACTCGGTGATACAAGCCAGTAAAAAAATCAAAACGGATACTGAAATTTCTTCGGGTGCAACTTCTGTTTCATTTGCATCAGTTCAATATATAATTAAAAATGTTCCTGATATTACCAACAAAAATATTTTGCTTTTTGGTACTGGAAAAATTGGTAGAAATACTTGCGAAAATTTAGTTAAGCATACTAAACATGAGCAAATTACTTTAATCAATAGAACTAAAGATAAGGCTGAAAAACTAGCTGAAAAATTAAATCTAGTTGTAAAAGATTATGCTGATTTGCAGCTTGAATTACAAAACGCAGATGTATTAGTCGTTGCTACGGGAGCGCAAAACCCAACGGTTGATAAAGCAATACTTAATTTAAAAAAACCTTTATTAATTTTAGATTTATCAATTCCAAAAAATGTAAATGAAAACGTGACGGAAATTGAAGGAGTAACGCTTATTCACATGGATTATTTGTCTCAAATGACGGATGAAACATTAGAAAAACGAAAAAGACAAATTCCTGCAGCGGAAGCAATAATTGAAGAAATACAAGAAGAATTTGGAGTGTGGACAAGAGGACGTAAGTTCGCACCCACAATCAATGCTCTGAAAGCAAAGTTAAACGACATTAAAATGTCAGAACTTGATTTTCAAAGTAGAAAAATTTTAAATTTTAATGAAGAGCAAGCAGAAATTATCAGCAATAGAATAATCCAAAAAATAACAACTCATTTTGCAAACCATCTTAAAGATGAAAACACAATGGTTGACGAAAGTATTGAATGGATTGAAAAAGTATTTAAAATTGAAGCAATGGTTCGGTAAATTGGGTTTTACTTGATTTATAATATAACTCACTCAAGCTATTATTTTCTCAGAAAACAATAGCTGTTTTTGTTTTAGACCTAAGAAAACAAGCTGTGCTTTTGAAAGTCAGATTTTGAAAGTCAGATTTTGAAATTTTCAAACAATTGACCCCTTCAATATTTTTATTAAAGTAGATTTACTGTTGTAACTATTTTTAAATTGATGTTGAAAACTAATTTCTTTATTGTTAAAAAGCAGTATAGATTAAAAAATAATAATGGCAGATAAAATTATACGCATTGGAACTCGTGATAGTGAACTCGCACTTTGGCAGGCTCACACAGTAGAAAAAAAACTTAATGATTTAGGTTACAAAACTGAAATTACTGCTGTAAAATCACAAGGAGATATAATTCTAGACAAACCACTTTATGAATTAGGAATTACAGGAATTTTTACAAAAACATTAGATATTGCCATGATAAATGGTCAAGTAGATATTGCGGTGCATTCCATGAAAGATGTTCCTACCGCTTTACCTATAGGAATTGTACAAGCTGCAGTTTTAGAAAGAGCAAATACGCTAGATATTTTAGTTCATAAAGGAAATCTGGACTTTCTCGAGGGAGCGGGCACTATTGCAACGGGTAGTTTGCGCCGTCAAGCACAATGGCTTAATAAATACCCTACTCATAAAGTAGTCGATTTACGAGGGAATGTAAATACTAGAATGCAAAAATTGCAGGATAGCGACTGGAGCGGAGCCGTTTTTGCAGCAGCAGGACTGGAAAGAATCAATATAAAACCTTCTAATTTCATCAATTTAAACTGGATGGTTCCAGCACCAGCTCAAGGTGCTATGGTAATTGTTGCTATGGCAAATGATCCATATTGTAGAGATGCAGTATCTGAATTAAACGATATAGAAACAGAAGTTTGTACACATATTGAGAGACAATTTCTAAAAACATTAGAAGGAGGCTGTACCGCACCAATTGGAGCATTAGCAATATTCAAAGAAGATGAAATTGTTTTTCAAGGCGTTTTATTCTCTATTGATGGAAAAGAAAAATTAGAAGTCTATAAAATAGTTCCTTTAGGTGACTGGAAGAAATTAGGATTTAAAGCAGCTCAGGAAATTTTAGTAAATGGAGGAGTTCATCTAATGGAAGGCATTCGTAAAGATTTAAAAAAATAATTTTATTTCGTTATGAAGAAAGAATCAATTCTTAATTATCTCTATCGATTTATTGATATAATTGTTCTACTATTTATCGTTTTTGAATTTGGTTACGGTTTTGATGAAAATTATTATTCTCCACATATTGGTGGTCTACTTGCACTCACTTTTGGTCTTTTAGTTTTCAATTGCTTTAAATATTTTAATTACACTACTAAAGGAAATAAAAGAGTTATTCTGATCAACATAATTTTAATAGCTGTGCTATTGGGATTATGTGGAATAATTGCAATGTTAAATAGTAATTTTGACGGTGATTATATTACACAGAAAATAAAACCAGTGCTAAAGGGTGGCTTGATTTTTTATTTCCTTTTAAGATTAATGGTTTTTGTACGATACATTTATGATATCTATTTTAATCCAGCTATAGTTTTTGTTGGCAGTTTTATGATCTTAATTTTAATTGGTGGCTTTTTGTTGATGTTACCTAGCGCAACTGTAAATGGAATATCTTTTACAAATGCATTATTTACAGCTACTAGCGCAGTTTGTGTAACTGGTTTAACAGTAGTAGATACAGCAGCAGATTTTACAATTATAGGACAAACCATAATTATCGTTTTAATCCAACTAGGAGGAATAGGAATTTTGACCTTCACTTCTTTTTTTGCGTTTTTTTTTAGAGGTAGTACTTCCTTTAAAGAAGGTTTAAACACGCGAGATTTTATTGCACATGATGGTTTGAAAGATGTTTTTAGAGCCGCTTTGAATGTAGTAATTTTTACACTTGGGGTTGAATTAGTAGGTTCAGCTTTTATTTATACGTCGATAGTTGATAACCCAATTATTGAAAATGATTTTTATTTTTCAATGTTTCATTCTATTTCAGCATTCTGTAATGCAGGTTTTTCTACCATACCAGGTGGGATTATGCATGAAACAGTTAGTTTTAATTACTACTTACAATGGATTATCATGCTACTAATCATTTTAGGTGGACTAGGTCATAATATTGTTTTCAATTTTGTCCAATACCTGCGAAATTATATCGTTGAGTTGTTTTACAAAAAAAGAATTCATAGAAAAATTAGAATTATTACTGTAAACACTAAAATCGTAATTTATACAACTTTTATTCTGTTAGTAGGCGGCTTTATATTTCTTTACATTTCGGAATACAATAATACATTGTTAGAGCACAATACGATTTTTGGAAAAATAACTGCGGCAAGCTTTCATGCTGTTTCGCCTAGAACAGCGGGTTTTAGTACGGTTGATTATACATTAATGACTGTGCCATCATTGCTTTTTATTATTTTTTTAATGTGGATAGGTGGCTCACCAGCATCAACAGCAGGTGGTATAAAAACAAGTACTTTTGCATTAGCAACATTAAATATTTATACCCTTGCAAGAGGGAAAAGCAGAATTGAATTGTTTGGACGAAGGATATCATCAGAATCTACTTCGCGCGCTTTTGCTATTTTGTCAATTTCTTTAATCACAATTGGTATTTCGATTATGGCAATTTTAATTTTAGAACCAAAAGATACACCGATATTAACAGTTGCTTTTGAATGCTTTTCAGCCTACAGTACAGTTGGATTGAGTATGAATTTTACACACACCCTGACAGAGCCAAGCAAATATGTCTTAATTGCTTGCATGTTTATAGGTAGGATAGGAATGTTGAATTTAATGGTAGGTTTATTGCGAAGATTAAACCATCAGTTTTATGAATATCCTAAAGAAAATATATTAATTAACTAACTTGCCATCATGAAGATAATCGTATTTGGTTTAGGGAATTTCGGTATGTCGCTAGCGATCAGTCTTACCGAAACGGGAAATGAAGTTATAGGCGTTGACAGAAATATCGAAAAAGTAAATCTCGTGAAAGACAAAATTTCGCTTGCCATTGCAATGGATTCTACTAATGAACTTTCTTATGAAGCTTTACCTTTAAAAGATGCAGATAAAGTGGTAGTTGCTATTGGAGAAAATGAAGGTGCGGCGATTATTACCACAGCCATCATAAAGAAATTAAGTGATGTAAAAATCATAAGTCGAGCATTGTCTCCTATTCATGATACGGTTCTTGAAGCTATGGGAATCTATAGCATTGTACATCCAGAACAGGAATCAGCGGATCGATTAACGAAACAAATTAATTTTAAATCGACTCTCGAAAATTACCAATTAGATAATAACTACACTATTTCTGAGGTGAAAGCTAAACCTGAATTTTATGGTAAAACTTTAGCTGAACTAGATACAATTGATAAATATCGTTTGACTCTTATCACTATAATTCGCAAACGTGAAAAGAAAAATTTAATTGGAAAAAAATCAATTATTAAAGAGAGTATTGGTCGGCCTACGCCAAATACCATCATTCTAGAAAATGATATTTTAGTAGTTTACGGTTACAATAAAGATATAGAAACATATTGCTTAGGACAAGAAGAATACCAAATAAGACGTTAAAAATGATACAGATACTTTCTACTAAAATACTTTCTCACAATCAAAAGCAAGCTTTACTAAGTGCTAATTGCAATGTTATTGAAGTTGATTTTATTCAAACTAAAAGTCAGCCATTTCAATTAAATAAAATCAATAATAATTTAATTTTTACAAGTCAAAATGCAGTTCAAAGCTTTTTGCTAGATCCACAATCAGCCAATTTAAAATCAAAGAATGTGTTTTGTGTGGGTTTAAAAACAAAAATTATGCTTTCTGAAAGCGGATTTAATGTGGTTGCTTACACAGGTTATGCAGAAGATTTAGCCGAAATTATAACGCTAATTTATGCCAGTGAAAGCTATACTTTTTTTAGTGGAAACTTACGAAGAGAAACTTTGCCAAAAGCATTAAAAGAGGCTCATATAAAGTTTAATGAAATTCAAGTTTACGAAACTACACTGACACCTGAGAAAATTAAAACGGCTATTGATGCGATACTGTTTTTTAGTCCGTCAGGAATCGAGAGTTATTTGAAAGAAAATAAAATTAAAAACGAAACTTGTTTTTGTATTGGAACCACAACATCCAGCGCATTAAAAGGAATAACAAAAAATGTCATCATGGCAAATCAACCTACAATCGAAGACGTGATTGACGAAGTAATTGCAGAGTATAATTAAAATCCTCTAATTCACTAAAGCGCGAAATTTAGGAAAAAATAAAATAATTTAAAAAATAGTAAAATGAACGATAAAGATATGCATACGGCTGTTTCGGGGATTAAAAATGATCTATTTTTAAAAGCATTAAAAGGAGAAACAGTGCAACGTCCGCCGGTATGGATGATGCGTCAAGCGGGGAGATATTTACCTGAATTTATCGCATTACGTGATAAATATGATTTTTTTACCCGTTGTAGAACCCCTGAGATAGCTGCAGAAATTACAGTGCAACCTATTCGTAGAATTGCTCCTGATGCAGCAATTTTGTTCTCGGATATTTTGGTAGTTCCACAAGCAATGGGACTTGAGGTGATTATGAAAGAAAATTTTGGTCCTTTTGTGCCAAATCCTATTCGAACTATTCAAGATGTAGAGCGCGTATTTGTGCCAGACATTCACGAAACTTTAGGATATGTAATGGAAGCTATCAAAATAACTAAGGAAATGTTGAATGATGAGGTGCCATTAATAGGTTTTGCGGGTTCACCGTGGACAATCATGTGTTATGCAGTCGAGGGACAAGGGTCTAAAAGTTTTGATAAAGCCAAGGGATTTTGTTTTCAATATCCAGAAGCAGCTCACGTTTTATTACAAAAAATCACTGATACCACTATTTTATATTTAAAAGAAAAAGTAAAAGCAGGTGTCAATGCCGTTCAAGTCTTTGATTCTTGGGGTGGAATGTTATCGCCAGTTGACTATCAAGAATTTTCTTGGAAATATATTAATCAAATCATTGAAGCTCTAGCTGATGATGCGCCGGTTATTGTTTTTGGAAAAGGATGTTGGTTTGCTCTAGGGGAAATGGGCAAAAGTAGAGCTTCTGCTTTAGGAGTGGATTGGACTTGTTCGCCAAGAAACGCACGATATTTATCAGGTGGAAAAATTACTTTGCAAGGAAATTTTGACCCTTCACGATTATTGTCGCCAATTCCAGTGATCAAGAAAATGGTACACGAAATGATTGATGAGTTTGGAAAGGATAAATACATCGTAAACTTAGGTCACGGAATTTTACCAAATATCCCTGTAGATCACGCCAAAGCATTTATCGATGCAGTAAAAGAATACAATATATAGTTTAAATGTTAAACAAAGGATTAAAAGATAAAGAAAGCGAACGAATAGACAATGTGCTAAAGACTTTGCTTTCTTTTGTTTTTGTTCCAAAGTTTTGGAATAATGAAGATACAATTGTTATCGACAATCATTTAACTAATCTCGGTTTGACAACAGAAGTCATAATTACAAGTAGTCAAAATGAATTACTTGATTTATTACAGCGGTTAAAACTTGATTGGAGTCAGCAAGAACAATTTGCTGATTTTTTAATTGCTTTATCAAGAGAAAATCCATTTTGTTTAGTTGAAAAAGCAATTGCGATTTACGAGAATATTCAAACAGAAAGTAAGAGTTTTTCTTTCGGAATTTTTAATAAAATAGCTTTATCAAAAGCCAGTTTGTAATAAATAGCTAAATGACAGAAAAAGAATTACATAATTATCTCAAGGTAAACTATCCAATTGAAAATGAAAAATGCGAATGGAAAGAGTTTAAATCTTTAAAAAGTGCTGTTTCTGGCCGAGCAGGTGATGATGTTATTTCATATATTTCTGCAATAGCGAATATGCAAGGTGGAAATTTAATTATTGGTATTCAAGATAAAACTTATTTTATTGTAGGAATTCAAGAATTCGCAGATTATTCACTTGAAAATATTAAGTTCAGGATTACAGGTAATTGCCCAAATTTGAATTCAGATATTTTTAAAGTTGAAGAAATTATTTCATCCGATACTAATAAAACTGTTTGGATATTTCATATTCCTAAACATCAATTTAGATTACCCGTTTATGCACATAAAAAAACTTGGCAGAGAATAGATGACAATTTGGTTGAAATGACCAAAGCGAGATTGGATGCAATATTGACCCAAGTTCAAGTAAATGAAGATTGGTCTAAAGTTATTATTGAAGAAGCAAATATTCATGATTTAGATGAAATCGCAATTGCAAAAGCGAGAATAGAGTTTAAAAAAAGAAACCCTAAATATATTGATGAAGTTGATAATTGGAATAATGTCGATTTTTTAAATAAGGCTAAGATTACCATAAAAGGTAAAATTACTAGAACGGCCTTAATACTTTTAGGAAAAGATGAAGCAGAGCATTTTTTAGATTCTTCTGTTAAAATCAGATGGAATTTAAAAACAATATACAATCAAGATAAAGATTTTGAGATCTTTTCGATTCCTTTTTTATTATCTGTAGACGAGGTCTACAAAAAAATTAGAAATCTAAAATATCGTTATTTGCGCGACGGAACCTTATTTCCAGATGAATTATTACGTTACGAACCTTTTAGTATTAGAGAGTCTTTAAATAATGCTATTGCACATCAAGATTATGCCAAAGGAGCTAGGATAAATGTCGTTGAATTTGAAGATGATCATTTGGTTTTTTCTAATTATGGTTCTTTTTTACCAAAATCAGTAGAAGATGTAGTGTTAAATGATACTCCAGAGGAAGTATATCGCAATCCATTCTTGGTTGAAGCCATGAAAAATCTTGATATGATTGAAACTCAAGGAGGAGGTATTAGGAAAGTATTTAATTTTCAAAAACAGCGTTTTTTTCCATTGCCTGATTATAACTTTGAAGACAATAAAGTAAAAGTAACCATTACAGGGAAAATTTTAGACGAAAATTTTGCTAAGATTATTATCCAGAACGCTAATTTAGGTTTAGATGAAATAATTTTACTAGATAAAGTTCAGAAACAGAGGGAAATTTCGGAGGATGAATTCAAGCATCTAAAGAAATTAAAATATATAGAAGGTAGAAGGCCAAATATATATTTATCTTTTAATATTGTAGGTTCAACCAATGATGAAAACCTACAGGCGGAATATTTAGCTAATCGTAGTTTTGATGACTCTCATTTTAAGGGAATGATTTTGGAATGCCTTAAAAAGTGGGGAAAAACAAAACGTGATAAGATTGATAATCTTATTATTCCTAAATTATCAGCAGCTCTTTCGGAAGAAAAGAAAAAGAATAAAGTAACAAATTATCTTTCAGCATTAAGAATAGATGGTAAAATTATAAATACACCTGGTTACTATTGGGAAATTGTTTAAACACTTTTAAACACTTTTAAACACTTTTTTAAACACTTTTAAATAGTTTCAGCTTGTTAAACGCTTACATTTTTGAATAAATAATACAATGAAAAATAAATTTTACGCTTACATACAAAACTTGCAAGATCAAATCGTTGCAGGATTAGAAGCAGTTGATGGAATAGCTAAATTCCGTGAAGATGTTTGGGAACGTCCAGAAGGTGGCGGAGGACGAACACGCGTTATTGAAAACGGTAATGTATTCGAAAAAGGCGGTGTAAACATTTCAGCGGTTCATGGGAAATTACCTGAGGCTATGCAGAAAATGTTTAATGTAGGCGAAGCTGATTTCTTTGCTTGTGGATTAAGTTTAGTAATGCACCCAAAAAGTCCACTAGTACCAACGGTTCATGCCAACTGGCGCTATTTCGAAATGTACGATGATGCTGGAAATGTAATTAATAGTTGGTTTGGCGGCGGACAAGATCTTACGCCATATTATTTATTCGAGGAAGATGCAACACATTTCCATCAGACTTGTAAAATAGCTTGTGATAAACACAATCCAGAGTTTTATTCAAAGTATAAAAAGCAATGTGACGCTTATTTCTGGAATGCACATCGTTTTGAAGCTCGTGGAATTGGCGGATTGTTTTTCGATTATTGCAAAGAGACGGAGGAAATGAAAATGGGAGATTGGTTCAGCTTTGTTTCAGAAGTGGGCAATAGTTTTCTAGAAGCGTATGTTCCAATTGTTGAAAAAAGAAAAAATTTACCATTTACAGAAGCTCAAAAAACCTGGCAAGAAATTCGTCGCGGTCGTTATGTAGAATTTAATTTAGTTCATGATAAAGGGACATTATTTGGTTTGAAAACCAATGGTCGAATTGAAAGTATCTTGATGAGTTTGCCACCACATGTGCAATGGGTTTATGATCATCATCCAGAAGTGGGAAGCGAAGAAGAAAAATTAATAAAAGTATTAGAAAATCCAAAAGAGTGGATAGCTCTGTAAGAGCGACATAACTATAGAAGAAGATGATTTGAATTCAGGAAGCTCCATAGGAGCGTTATATTTATAACAATTGAATTAATACTAATAATGGCAAATACCTATTCACAATTATATATTCAAATTGTATTTGCTATCAAAGGCAGACAAAATTTGATTTCAAACAAATGGAAAGACGAGTTGTTTAAATATATTACCGGAATTGTTACTGATGAAGGCCAGAAATTAATTGCTATTAATGGAATGCCTGACCACATTCATGTTTTAATTGGATTAAAGCCTACCAAAGCTTTGTCTGATTTGGTTAGAGATATAAAAGCTAACTCATCACGATTTATTAACAAAAAAAAATGGATAAATGGTAAATTTGAATGGCAAACTGGGTTTGGAGCATTTTCATACAGCCATTCGCAATTAAGTAACGTTATCAATTATATTCAAAATCAAGAAGAACATCACAAAACAAAAACATTTAAAGAAGAATATATTGATTTTTTAAAAGCATTTGAAATAGAGTATAAAGACAAATATATTTTTAAAGAATAAAAAATTACTGAAAAGATGCCGCTCCTATGGAGCTCATAGCCAACAAAAATATAACTATAAATATATCGCTCCTATGGAGCTAAATCATAAATCATTATGTTCCCATTACAAAGAGGTAGAAGATTACGCGTCAATGAATCCATTCGTTCTTTAGTTCGCGAAACGACTTTAAGTCCAAGCGATTTTATGTTTCCAATGTTTATTGCAGAAGGTGAAAATTACAAAGTAGAAATTTCATCAATGCCAGGAATTTTTCGTCGTTCAGTAGATTTAACGGTTTTAGAAGTTAAGGAATTGTTTGCTTTAGGTATTCGTGCGGTAAATATTTACGTAAAAGTTGATGAAAGTTTAAAAGACAATACAGGGAAAGAAGCATGGAATCCTAAGGGACTAATGCAAGATGCTATTAGAGAGATCAAAGCGGCTTGTCCAGAAATGATTGTAATGCCAGATGTAGCATTAGATCCTTATTCTATTTATGGTCATGACGGAATAATCGCTAATGGCGATATAGAGAATGACTCAACAAATGATGCATTGGTAAAAATGGCTGTTTCTCAGGCGCAGGCAGGAGCCGATTTTGTAGCCCCATCTGATATGATGGACGGACGTGTTTTGCGCTTACGTCAAGGATTGGACGCTGCAGGTTTTCAGAATGTGGGAATTATGAGTTATTCTGCTAAATATGCTTCTGCATTTTACGGGCCATTTAGAGATGCTTTAAACAGCGCGCCTAAGGAGATTATATCTGGTGCTGAGCTTGCAAAGGTGCCAAAAGATAAAAAAACATACCAAATGGACTATGCAAACCGATTAGAAGCGATTAAAGAGGCTTTGTGGGATGTAGAAGAAGGTGCTGACATGGTTATGGTAAAACCAGGAATTGCTTACCTTGATATTGTGCGCGAAGTAAAAAATGCTGTAAATGTGCCCGTAGCAGTGTTTCACGTTTCAGGTGAATATGCAATGATTAAAGCCGCCGCCGAGAGAGGTTGGGTTGATAATGACAAAGTTATGATGGAACAATTAATGTGTATCAAAAGAGCTGGAGCAAGTTTAATTTCGACTTATTTTGCTAAAGAAGCCGCGATACTTTTACAAAAATCCTAATTATTAATGCTCTACACGGGACAAATAAATGAGTTTTTAAGATTAGATGAGGTCAGTTCACTAAACTGTCATCTTTTAAAAGAAAAAATTTCAGAGGGCCTAAGTGTTGTTTGGGCTTTAGAGAAACTTACAATTAAAGTAGATGGACAAGAAAAACAATTTCAAATCAATGAAATTGTTTTTCTTACTGAATTTCACACCATTGAAATTATTGATATTCATAAAGTAAGATTAGTTCGGTTCAACAGAGCATTTTATTGTATTTCAGATCACGATAGTGAAGTGGGTTGCAAAGGAATTTTATTTTTTGGAGCCTCTCAAGTGCCCAAAATAGCAATCCCAATTCTTGAATTAGAAAAGTTTGATACGCTGTGGAAAATGTTTTCTATTGAAATGGAATCAATAGATGACTTAAAAAATGAAATGCTTCAAATGATGCTAAAACGTTTATTGATTCTTTGTACTCGAATTTATAAAGAACAAACTGAGCTAACTTCATTCGATAGAAATCAACTTGATATTGTTAGAGAATACAATTATTTGGTAGAAAAATATTTTAAAACGAAACACCAAGTCGCAGATTATGCTGTTTTACTAAATAGAAGTCCCAAAACCCTTTCTAATCTTTTCAAAAAATTTGGTAAAAAATCCCCCCTTCAAGTTATTCAAGATCGAAAGATATTAGAAGCTAGAAGGCTGCTGCAATATAGTGACAAGTCTATCAAAGAAATAGCTTATGAAATCGGGTACGAAGACATCCAAACTTTTAGTCGGTTTTTTAAAAAAATAGAAGGTATTTCTCCCTCAAACTACAAAAAATAGCAACGTCGGGAATAAATGACCATTCATTAGGAAAAACAGTCTAATTGCAACCTGTTTTTATGTTACACCTTTGTACCATCAAATAAGAATAACTGCTCTCTAAGCATAAATATTCTTTTTTGAGACACAATATTTAGTAACATTAAAAAAAATTAGACATGGAAAAATTTGCAATCCCAACAAAAAATGAAGTTTCAGCATCAAATCAGGCTATTTTTGAAAACTTGGAAAAAGCACTAGGATTTGTACCCAACTTGTATGCGTATTACGGTAAAAATGAAACGGCGCTAGCTGATTATCTAGCATTACAAAACAGAAAAAATACGCTTAAAGCAAAAGAAAGAGAAGTTGTGAATTTAATTACAAGTCAAATCAACGGTTGTCGTTATTGCCAGTCAGCTCATACTGTTTTAGGGAAAATGAATGGTTTTACAGACGAAGAAGTTATCGAATTACGAAAAGGTAGTGCTTCATTCGATCCAAAATTAGATGCTTTAGTAAAATTTGTTGCTTCGGTTGTTTCAAATCATGGAAATGCAACTCAAGAAACGAAAGATGCTTTCTTTGCCGCGGGATATTCTGAAATTAATTTAATTGATGTGGTAATGGTTATCGGGGATAAAATTATGAGTAATTACATTCATAACTTGACTGGTTTTGCTATTGATTTTCCGTTAGCTCCAGAACTGTAATTTACAAAATAGTATATATAATTTAAATATATGAAAACAGGAAATATAATTATCCGCATTGGTTTTGGATTGCTATTCGTTTGGGGTGGTTTAGAAAAATTTATCGAGGGCTTTTTAGGTGGTGTAGGATTAAATAATATGGCAGCATTTTTAAAGTCTAGTGGCTTTGCTTTTTTAGGTGATTCAGGAACTTTTCTTTTAGGAGCTTTTGTTGCCTTAATTGAGCTTGTTGCTGGACTTTTATTATTTGCTAATAAAAAAATATTTTTTGCCTATGCACTTTTAACAGGAATTATTGTGGTAGCTTTACTTTCAGTGCATATTCCTTCTGGTAACTGGATGAATATCATGATTCACATCGCGTTACTAACAACATTATTAGGCTTAGCAATTAACCACAAGGATGAAATCGATACGTAAATTATTATCTTTTTAAAATAAGGGGCTTTAGTTGTATAGATAACAATAGGTTTTTTTTATTATTTTATAGGATTACTTTGATGTATCTAAAGTTAAATTAAACATGCCCCAAAAAGTTAATCACTTATTGGGGCATTTTTTATATCAAGAAAAGTATTACTATGTATTTAAGTTAGAATGCGTGATGTTGTTTCCAATTCTTAGCTATCAACTTAAAATTTTGATTGCCCGTTGTTATTATATCGAACATAGTTTGCTTTCAACTGAGAGTCAATATATATGATTAGGAAAAACTTCTATTATTAAAATTGAATTTTTAAAAAGAAGTTAGAGCAAAAATAAATCTATTTCTTTTTATGTAGCTAGTACTGAATTGTAGACTATTTAAAATTTAGCCCCAACTGAAATAAAGAAAGTTTTTCCTTCCCCCGGTAACATACCTGGTCCAGGATAACCCCCTGCTCTTCTAGTGGCATAATTTTCGTTTGTTAAATTATTTATACCAGACCTGATATTGTAATTTTTAAGAAATTTATATTCAGCTGACAAATCCATTACCTTATAACCATCTAATAATCCTGTTACACCATTTGCTGAAGGAGTCGCAGTATTATTAGCATCAGTAAAAATTTTGCCTGATGTTTTATACTGTAATGTTGCAGAAAATTCAGTTATACTCCAACTTATACCAAAATTATGTATGTATCTCGGCGCATTTTCTACACGATTACCATTTAAATTGGTTTCACTTATTACAGCGTTAGGCGCCGTTCCAGTTACTGTATTAATTCTAAAATCAGTGTATCTAGAATCAATAAAACTGGTAGTTGAGAAAACATCAATGTTTCCGTAGGTTTTTTCGATTCCAAAAAATTTAGTGATATTTAAGTTTACAAATCCTTCTAATCCTTTATTTACCGTTTCTCCTAAGTTGGTTCTAAATAAAAATGTGCCCTGTGAGGGATCGTTGTTAATAAACTGTCGAACACCACCTATTCTGTCATTATAGCTCAAATAAAACAAACTAAAATCGAAATTTAAATAACCTTTTATTATACCGCGATATCCTAAATCAGCATTATATCCACTTGCATCTCTTAAATTAGGGTCAACGACATCTGTAACAGCCGGTGGAGTAATATCTGAGAATAATACGGGTCTAAAAGCTTGCGTAATATTACCGTATATATTAGTAGCACCTATTTTATATTCCATTCCAAGACCAAAAAGTGGCTTGCTGCGAGATATTTTTTCATTTTGAAAAGGAGTAGGAGTTCCTGAACTAACGCCAAATTGTCCATTTCCAGAAGAAGTAATATATTCATACCGAACGCCAGGGACAACACTAAAGTTCTCTATTACTTGTATTTGATTTTCAGCAAAAAAAGCAACATTTTCAGTAGTGAAATTTAAATCTCTAGGGTATTTTTCAAGCGTTGTTAAATCGAAAGTGGAGCCTGTTGTTCCACGTCCTTCTTGTTGTCTACGTGTTTCAGCTTTATAAATTCTAACTCCAAAAGCTAAAGTGTTTTGGCTTTTGCTAATCGAATAACGGTAAGTATTTCTATTTTCAATTCCAAAATTTTTATAATAATCCCTGTCAACTCTTCTATTAGAATAATCATTAGTTGAAGGATTTATTGCATCCATCACATTTGGTGTTCCTAGAAAACCTACACTATTTCGCTCACCAATCAACCCAAAAAGTTTAGTATTTGACTTTAATGAATTAGATATTTTTGTATCAAAGTTTACTGAAAATAAATTCCATGGCGCGCCAAACCAGTTTCTTTCTCGTGAGGACTGTCTTGAATTTTCTTTAAATTGTTGATCTGTTAAACCCCCGGCTTGCTGCATCGAGTAATCCATATTAGTATATTCGGCAGATAATTTTGTATCAGCTGTAAAAGCATATTCTAAAAAGACATGTGAATTACGAACTTTATACTTGCTATTTTCTCTCCAGCCATCGGCACTTCTACTATGATTATAAGCAAAATAAGAGAATTTATTTATTGTACCACCAATGGAGTTGTAACTACTCATTAAATTGTAACTGCCAACCGCATTTTGAGTTTCAAAACTGAATTTTCTTTTATTTTCTCTCTTCAGCACATAATTTAGCATTCCTCCAAACTGTGGTCCAAATTGTAAAGATGCGCCACCACGAACTAATTCGATATTTTCAACTGCTTCTAAAGGGGGATTGTAATAGGCTTCAGGGTAGCCAAAAACATCTGATGAAATATCGTAACCATTTTGCCTTGTGTTTAATTCCCAACTTCTATTAGGACTCAATCCTCTAACGCCAATATTGATTTGTATGCCGGAACCATCATTTTCCCAAACGGTAACTCCTGGAACTCTTGAGAAAACCTCCCGTGCATTATTAGTTGTTAAATTCGCAGTAATAGCAGATAATTTTAGGACTTCATTTTTTTTACCAACAAAAAGTACGTTTCCCTTTATCTCAGGTTGTCTTTCTGGACTTTGTTTAAATGGAGTTATAATCACTGTCTCTAAATCAATTGCAGCTTGTTTAGAGTTGTCAATGCTGTCAAAAGCTGGTTTGTATTGTTGCTGAGCAAATGAAAGGGACGTTATTAACAGTGAAGCTACCATTATGCTATTTCTCATCTTATTTGTAATTAGATTGATTCTACGCAGCAAAGATAAAATGCAAATCTTATTTAGACAAATTAAGAATAATAAAAATATAATATTTAACTATTGTTGAAAGTGACAAGCAATAAAACTAGAATTATTTTAAAATTTGATACGCAAGCAAAGCCACCATATAAGCAAATCCAGACATTAAGATTAATTGTCCAACGGGCCATTTCCAGGAGTTGGTTTCTTTTTTAGTGATGGCAAGTGTACTAGCGCATTGTAGAGCAAAAGCATAAAATAGTAACAATGATATTCCTGAGGCAAAATTAAACACTTTTTGTCCTGTTGCAGGATTGATTTCGGCAGCCATTTTATTTTTTATTGTGCCCTCATTATCGGTTCCGCCTACACTATAAATGGTTGCTAAAGTTCCAACAAATACTTCTCTAGCTGCAAAGGAACTAATAATGGCAATTCCTATTTTCCAGTCATAACCTAAAGGGGAAATAGCAGGTTCAATTGTTTTACCCATAATACCAATATACGAGTTTTCTAACTTTTGCGAAGCGACTGCATTTTCAAATTCCTCAGATGTTAAGGGTTTGTTGCTGTTCGTCTCAGTAACGATTTTTTCCGCTTCATTAAAATCTTTTCCAGGCCCGTACGATGCTAAGAACCATAGTACAATGGAGATTGCTAAAATTATTTTCCCTGCCCCAAAAACGAATGCCTTTGTTTTTTCAATTACATTAATACCCACATTTTTAAAAAGAGGTAATTTGTAATTGGGCATTTCTACAACAAAATAGGTTTTACTTTTTATTTTTAAAATTTTATTTAATATGTAAGCAGAGAAAATTGCAGCTGCAAAACCTAAAAGGTAGAGTAGCATTAAGGTTAAACCTTGCATATTCAAGAATCCAAAAATATGCTCATCTGGAATAACTAAGCCAATTATAATTGCATAAACAGGAAGCCTTGCTGAACAAGTTGTAAAAGGCGTTACTAAAATTGTTATTAATCTTTCTTTCCAGTTTTCTATATTTCTTGTTGCCATAATAGCAGGAATAGCACAAGCAGTTCCTGAAATAAGTGGCACTACACTTTTACCGGATAAACCAAATTTCCTCATAATTTTATCCATCAAGAAAACGACACGACTCATATAACCGCTTTCTTCTAGTATGGAAATGAACATAAATAAGAAAGCGATTTGTGGTATGAATATTAAAATTCCACCAATTCCTGGGATAATTCCTTGAGAAATTAAATCAGTTAATACTCCAGCGGGTAATGACGAAGCAGTATAAGCACTCAATGATGCAAAACTAGCATCAATAAAATCCATAGGTATAGTCGACCATTCGAAAATGGACTGGAAAATCACAAACAATATCAAAAAGAAAATTACATAGCCCCAAACTTTGTGCGTAAGAACACGATCAAGTTTACTTCGATAATCTTTAGCGACACTCGAATCAATGTTAAGCCCTTCCTTTAAAACATCGTTAATGAATTGATATCTCTTGATAGTCTCTTTCTGTTGCAAACGCTTTAAATCAGAATGCGATTTAGTAAAAGAGCTTCGAATTTCGTTTCGGTCTAAATTTAAAAAATTTACATCTTGAGTGATCACTAACCATAATTTATAAAGTAATTGATTAGGGAATGCTTTTCGCAAACTATCAAAATATTCAGGATCAATAACTGAAGCGTTCAAGCATGGCTCTGTTGAAAGCGTTCTATAAGTTATAATCATTTCCTTTAATTCTTGGATTCCAAAGCCTTTTCTAGAACTAATAAGCGCGATTTTTGTTTTTAGATGTTCCTCAAGATAAGGAATATCAAGCGAAATCCCTTTGAATTTCATCCTATCAGCCATGTTAATGACTAAGATTGTTGGAATTGCTAGATCTTTTATTTGGGTGAAGAGTAGTAAGTTCCGTTTTAGATTTTCTACATCTGTAACAACTAAGGCAACATCAGGATATAATTTATCATTTTTGTTGAGTAGTAATTCAATAACTACATTCTCGTCGATGGAACTGGCATTCAAACTGTATGTTCCCGGTAAATCTAGGATATTAGCTTTAATATTGTTAGGTAATTTGCAAAAACCAATTTTTTTCTCAACTGTTATTCCGGGATAATTTCCTACTTGTTGATTTAAACCTGTCAGTTGATTAAAAACAGAAGTTTTTCCCGTATTTGGATTTCCAATAAGGGCAATATTAATATTTTGTTTACTTACCATAAGTTGAGTTTTATAATGTCAACTTCAATTTGTTTTGCAGTTTCCACTCTAATCGCTACATGCGAACCGTTGATATTTAGAAATAATGGATCTCCAAAAGGTGCAATTTGGAGTAATTCGACCATATTGCCGGGCAAACATCCCATTTCCAATAATTTTAATGGAACGACTTCAATGTCAAAGTCTTTTATAATGGCTTGCTCGCCTTTCTTTAGAGAATGTATCGTTGTTTGCAAAGCTTATTTAGATTGAATTAAGATTGCAAATTTACATAATTTTAAGCAAATTTAAATGGTTGTAATCATATTTATATCCTAAAAAAAGCGAGAGAGTAGCGTTGCCATTTCTTGATGTAAATAAAATTACAAATAATGATTCCTGAAATTTTACTGATTATAGGAAAGGTACTATTTATGGTAAAAGGTTATCGTTTTTTTTGTTTCTGCAAAATCACGCAGTATTTTCTAATAACAATTAGAACTAAATTTTCAGTTTGAAATCTAACGCCTAGTTTTTTTGCTTTTAAATTTCATTACTGATGCCGCTGTAGGTGACTTTATCCAAAACATTACAATATGGAATTAAAATTATGTGGTACCAATTGTGTTTTAAATTTACTGTTGTGTTTATTGTCAAATTGAGCGTAGTCGAGATTATATATGTCTTGTAAAAAGAATTTCGGTTGCGCTCAACCGGTCAAAAAATCAATATTCTATTACAGTTTTTGCAAAGATGAAATAGTATGAGTAGAATGCTATAGAAAAGCGTAAGGTTTTAGGAACCTGAAAAATTAAAAGTTTAAAGACAAAAACTTAAAGCACAACTGCTAAAAAAAGAATGATAAAGTGGCGAAATAATAACTTGTGCAATAATGTCCTTCTAAAAAACAGTCCATTTAAATCGGATATCAAATATAGATCAATGTGGTCCGCCTTATAGGTAAACTGCTGTTGATCATAGCTCAATTTGCTTAAAAAGATAATTTTTTGGGTTTGTGCACTTATGCTTAATAGTGAGATTTTGAATCAGGGAAACGAAAAAAATCGACCACCACACACTTAAAAGAAAGGAATTCTAAATCCTCTTATAACCTTTCAAGTCATTTTATAATTCTTCTTTGGTGTTGACGGCATTGAATCAGTAGCAGCCTTTCCGTGAGGGAAAATTTAACCGTCTCTTGATTTTGTTTCGCAACGGCTAATCCATCAAATTTTTTCACTTTTGGGTCATCCTTACTTTTTTTAGTCAATTGTGTTTATTGTCTAATTAGTTTTTTCTACTCGATTTTTTAAAGTCTCGTTAAATTCGGTATAGCTTTTTAAGAAAAAGTCCATAATATAATTACCCATAAACAATGTAGCAAAACCATTGACCTCGTCAGATTGTATCGACTTTGTTTGATGGTCAGAAATTCTTTCTAATTGATATTTATGGTTGTCTGTTATTCCTAAAATAAATGGGTCGCTCCAGCCGAAAAGTGTCCCCTCTTCAAAATATTTTAGTTGGTGTTTATAAACACCAACTTTTCCCTTATGATCCATAAAGTGAACTTCTGTATGACCATTTTGTATGAAATCGCCTTCGATTTTTTGTAGCGATCTACTCCAAGTTGGCATTTCTTTAAAATTGGTCAATTCGCTCCATACCTTTTCTATTGACGCGTTAATTATTATTTCTGTGTAAACACTTCTTTTAGTTTTGGAGTATTTTACAATTTTATTATTTGTCATTTTTTAACACTTCTATTGTTTGTAAATGTTTTGAATAATTGTATCCGCTCTTTTCTGCAAAAAAGTCTAATGAAAGCAAAAGAGCACATTGAATAAAAAGTCCTAAACCAAAGCCTTTCCAAAAGCCGTAATTAGATAATGAAAACATTAAAATTACGCCTAATACAATCATGGTTATTTCAAAATAACGATAGTAAACAAAGTTTTTCATCACTTTTTCCATTCTCGGAATTTCTTCTGATTGTATTTTTTCAGGTTCATTTTTTATTATATATTCTACTCGCAAACTATCTTTTGGACTTCGAGCGTATATTATTGTTCCAATAGCGATTTGAACCAAAGAAAAAAGTACTAAAGGAATGGCTAATCCTTTCCAAAAATTGTCTTTCAAAATGAAAAAACAATAAATAGAAATCAGTATTGCAAGTAAGCCAAAGCCCATAAATAATAGGCTTTCGGCTTTTTCTGCGTTAAAATAGTTTTTTATGACTTCCATTTTTTAGCTTTTTAAAGTCCAAGCATCGGCCTGTAGTTGTTTGATGTAATTTTCAATAGGTTGTGGACAAACATTTCTAAAACTTGGATTTTCAGAAAGTATGACATCTACAATTATCTCAACCATCATTTGTGGGTCAAATTGTTCTGATAACATTTCTTCAAATCCTGCAAAAATTGTTTCTGATGTAAAGTTTTTATTTGGGTTATACCAATGTCTGATGCTATCCATTCCTCTATCGTTAAAACCTGTATCAAAAGCACCTGGGTTTATGGTAGCAATTTTAATATTAAATGGTTCCAATTCTGTTTTTAACCCTTCAGCAATTGCTTCTAATGCGTGTTTTGTAGCACAATAAGCTGATGCATAAGGAACGGTTAGTAAGCCGCCCATAGAAGAAGTAAAAACTATCTTACCTGATTTTTTAGTAACCATTTTTTTGATAAAACCTTGTGCAAATTCTAATGCCGCGAACACATTTATTTCAAACATAGAACGAATTAAATCAACCGGTTGTTCGCCAATTGGTCCAGCTTCCATTAACCCTGCATTGCTAAATAAAATATCAATGTCGTACTTTTCAATTAGATATGCTCTTTCTCTCTGCTTGGTTATATCTAATTTTTCAACAACCAAATTGGTTAAGTTTTTTGCTTTTACTTCTGCCTTAAGTTCTGATACTTGTGGCCAAATTTCTGCTGTCGCAATAACGTTGTGTCCTTTTTCTGCCAAAATAAATGCAGTAGTTTTTGCAAATCCATGACCTGCTCCAGTAATTAAAATTGTCTTTTTCATTTTATTTATTTTAAATTCCTGCAAACCTAAAAGAATAAATTCAAACCTACAACCTTAGAGTACAGTCTACACTTGCATATTTTTTAAAAATAATTTATTTTTGTCAAAAAACACAAGTTATGCTTATAAATGAATTGTCTAAACGCACTGGAATTACATCACATACTATTCGGTTTTATGAAAAGTCAGGTTTGATAAAAGGAAATCGTGATGACACAGTAAAATCAAATAATTACTTTCATTACGATGAGGAAACAGTGGATAAGCTAGAGTTAATTCGAGATGCGAAAGCAATTGGATATACAATTAGTGAAATTGCACAATTAATAGAAGCTTGGTATAGCAATACATTTTCTAAAGATGAAAAAGTAGCCTTTCTTGATGAAAAGTTGAGTTCTCTTGATCAAAAAATCAAAGATTTAAAAGAAATGAAGAATTTAATCAGTCAGTATAAAAAAGATGTCTTGAATGACGAGTGTTAAGTTTAATTATTGGTTTCAGTAGAATTACACGTAACTGCGGTTCATCCATAAACTTTTATAACTTTCAAAACTTCAGATTATTGGACATAAACAAACAGTTGATTTTTCAGAGATTTAAAATTAAAAAAAAACATTCTGATTTTAGTGTGAAAAAAGAGGTAGTCTTATCTGTGAAGCCAGAATTTAGATATGATCAGAATGTGATGATAAGTTTATGGTTTTATCCGTTGGGTGTAATTATTTAAACATCAGTTCGAGTGTTTTTTGTGGAGTAAAACGGAGCAAAAAATGTGTCGAGAACCGTTTTTAATGAAATTTTTTTTGCTCTCGATACATTTTTCTATCGAATAATACTCCAACTGACGAAAAATCATTATCAAACACTAATTACACCCATCGGGTATGGTTTTGATAAAATGTAATCGATTTTAAACGGCCCACCGCACAGGCTTCAACAACAGATTCATTGTTGATATGTCTCTGCAAATGCAACGAATCCTTAGCTTGTAGCCGCTGGATTTTAGATTATTTTCAGACCCTAATGATTATACAATTTAGTTCATGTTTTCTTATGAGTCTATTTTACACATGCTTATAAAATATTTCCAAAACTTTAAAAAATCAATTTTCTTTTGCGAGTTTTGGTGTTAGTTTTTCACTCACTTTTTGTTGGTCAGTAGTTTGGCAATGAAAGAAACGAAGGCGATTTTTCCTTTCAAAATACTAGCTTCGTCGATTCCTGCAATTTGATAGTTCTGAATTTTTTTAGCCGAATCTATTTTACATACTACTAGGCCACCAAAGCGTATTTTATTTTGAGGCCGTTCTTCGAGATCAACTATTTTTACCATGTTAATTTGTTTGTTCAACTATTGTAACTTTGTATTTATGTGGTTGAAGATAATTCACTTTTTATTTTCGTTGGTTATCGCTAAAGAGTCATTAATATTGGTTAATTCTTGTTCTAAAATTCTTTTATTCCAACTTGAGAAACTAACTTGTTATACTACTAAATTATGATAGGGAATTTAAGTTTTATTTGTTTTGTGATTTTTCATCTTTTCCAAGATAGAAATAATTGAGCCGCTGTCTTTAATTTTATCGAGTTAGCAGTTTCTTTATTGCCATCGTCCAGAAGTGTTATGTCTTTTCCCCTTCTTTTCTCACATTACATGCTTCTTCCGTAAAATTGTTTCCAAGAGTATCTAAACCAAACCCACATCTTTGGAGATTGCCATCTAATCTAAAATTTTGAAATCAACCGTAATATCGGCTCCAAGGATGTACCAAGCGAAAATTTTCTCTACTTGTGGTTGTGTAAACTTAAGCTCTAATTGATTTATGCTAGCTGCATAAGCTTCAACTAAGGCTGTCTTTTTGTTAATTGTTGGTTTTTAGATTTTGTCTGTTATTGTGTTTTTGGCTATTTTTTCTTAACCAATAAATTGTATGTTTTCAAAATCAATTATTTTTTAAGGTTGTTATTGGTTTACTTGTTAAGCCGTAACATTTTTAATCCTATCGCCATTAAAGTAATAGAAATTATGTGGATTAATAATTACTATTTTAAAATACCGATGTTGACAAATACAATTTCTAGGCATTTTAGAAATAATGTAATGACAATAATTTCTATTAAAACATTTTTTAACTGGCTAATGTTAGGTGTTTGAATACACTTTAAAACATCGTTGTTTATAGTGCTTGAAATGTTAGAAATGAACAAAGTATAAATGCGATGTGCAAAAATTAATAAGATTAATGCAATTAGCAATGTGTAGAAAGATTTTATAAGATACGTAACTCTAATATCTGCTGAGTGCAAGTGATCTTAACCTTCTGGAGTGGATGTCCAAAAGAAAACACGAGAAGTATTTAGAGTTTTTACTGCACCAACGATAATAAGTAATAAAGAACCAACTAGCGAAAAAATAACTGCTATTTAGCTGATAAAACGAAATGCGTAAAATGGTTTTATAACAATAAAACGTGGTTAAAGTATACGGTCAAGATTGATAACATAACGAGAAAACCCCGGAATTGCCGAGGTTTTGAAAACTAACTTTTCGTTTTAATTAAAAGAATCCCATTGGTTCTTTGTCGTAAGAGATCAACATGTTTTTTACAACACGGTAATGATCTAATGCCATTTTGTGGTTTTCACGACCAAATCCTGATTCTTTAACACCACCAAACGGAGCGTGAGCAGGATAGGTATTGTATTGGTTTACCCAAACTCTACCCGCTTGAATAGCACGTGGAACTTGAAATAATTCGTGAGCATCACGTGACCAAACACCTGCACCTAATCCATAAGGAGTATCATTTGCAATAGCGATAGCTTCTTCTGTAGTACTAAATGTTGTTAACGCTACAACTGGTCCAAAAATTTCTTCTTGGAAGACACGCATATTGTTTGTTCCTTTCAACACTGTTGGTTGAACATAGTAACCTCCGGCAAGATCGCCTTCATAATTACCCGCTGCTCCTCCAGCTAATACAACTGCACCTTCCTCTTTACCAATATTGATGTAATTGACAATCTTATCGCATTGTGCTTTCGAAACTTGAGATCCAATCATTGTTTCTGGATCTAACGGATTTCCTGCTTTTATTAGTTTTAAACGCGCTTGCATTCTTTCGATGAAAAGATCAGCAATACTTTCGTGAACTAAAATACGGGACGGAGTGGTACAAATTTCTCCTTGATTTAAAGCGAACATTAATGCACCTTCAATCGCTTTACTAAAGAATTGATCATCTTGAGCTGCAACTGATGGGAAGAAAATATTGGGAGATTTTCCACCTAATTCCATTGTTACTGGAATAATATTTTCTGCTGCATTTTGGTATACTTTACGACCTGTATCAGTAGATCCTGTAAATGATAATTTAGCAATACGTTTTGAAGTGGCTAGAGCTTGTCCTGCTTCTGAACCAAAACCAGTTACAATGTTTAATACTCCTGCAGGTAAAATATCACCTATCAGTTCCATTAACATCATTACACTTGTAGGTGTTTGTTCTGCTGGCTTAACAACTGCAGTACAACCTGCTGCTAAAGCCGGCGCCACTTTCCAAGCTAACATCAACATTGGAAAATTCCATGGAATAATCTCTCCAACAACTCCTATAGGCTCGTGTAAAACGATGCTTAAAGTGTTTTTGTCATGCTCAGAAACGCTTCCTTCATCGGCACGGATGACACCTGCGAAATAACGAAAGTGATCGATACAATATGGAATATCTGCTGCACGTGATTCACGGATTGGTTTACCGTTATCAATTGTTTCTAGTGTTGCTAAGTATTCTAAATTGTCTTCCATTACTTGCGCAATTTTTAACAACATATTACTACGATCTGTTACTGAAGTTGTGCTCCATGTTGGGAACGCTTTGTGTGCTGCATCTAAAGCAAGATCAATATCTTCTTGAGTAGAACGAGCTGCTTGAGTAAATACTTTTCCGTCTACTGGAGATGCGTTATCGAAATACTGACCTTTAACTGGAGCTACAAATTTACCGCCAATAAAATTCCCATATCTTTCTTTGAATACAGGTTTAGTTACATTTGCCATAATTATTTATTTAAATTTTTTAGATGTAATCTCAAAGAATTGTCTCTTATTAATTACATTACAAATTTACGACAGCAGTTCTTTTATCTTGTTATTGATTTAGTTCAATTACTTATGAAAAAAGGTCAATGTTATTTTTACTAAAATAAACCTATATAATATTTATTATAATATATTGAAAAACAAGTATATAAAAAATATAATGTTAATTGGAGATATCTGTTGGACTAATGCCGAACTTATTTTTAAACGCTATACTAAAGTTAGACAGGTTGTTATAACCAATATCTAAATAAATATCAGAAGGTTTTAAATTGCCTGTTTGTAGTAGTTCTTTTGCCTTTTGCAGGCGCTTGTCTTGAAGCCATTTTCCAGGTGGTTCGTTATATTCGTTTGTGAAGTGTCTTTTAAAAGTAGATAGACTCATGTTGCAGAGAAACGCAATTTCTTCTAATTTTAAATTAGAATTTATGTTGCTCTCTACAATATTTTTAAAAAGCGAAATCTCTTTAGAAATTAATGAATGCAAGTAATATTCGAAGGAAGAACCATACTTATTGAGTAAATACAACATAATTTCTTCAAACTTTAAAAACAATAAAGCATCACTATAACTTTGATTTGTAAAGGTATTAGACGATAGAGAATTAATGAAAGCAGCAATATAATTGTCGTTTTCAATTATAAAATAGGGTACTTCCTCCTGAAAAGGCTTTACACTGTTGGTATATTTACTCAAAAAATCGGTTAGTTTTTTTTCAGAAAAAAAGAAGAGTTTACAATAATAAATAGCTTCTATATCTAATAATTCGGTCCAAAGCCAATTTCCTTTTTTTAGCAACAACGATTGGTCTTTATTTACTGCAACTGATGTTCCAGCAAAATGCACTTGCTTTTTTCCTACTTGCAGGAAACTGAACATATTCATGCTTAAATTAACTTTACTTTTCACGACATCGCTAGTCATTTTAAAATCATATACAAATATATCTTGCTCAGTTTTCTTATTCTGTAAGTAAATTTCAGGTATGTTTTCTATTGGCATCTGTATTTTTTTTCAGCTTGCAGCCTAACGTCAGTCTTTGAAAAACTACCGTTTTATTTCTTACAAAGGTAGCCAAATTGTTTTTGATGTAATAATGAGAATTTGTATGTTTACAGATGCAACATATATCAGGAAGATCGCATCATCTGTTACAAATAAGTAGTTCAGAAGATAAAATCGCTTTGCACAATTCATTGGACGCTTTATTAAATTTTTTGTAGTGCACATTTCCCCGAAGCCCTTGGTTTAAGGGTGTAAACTTTAAAGTATGCAGGTAGTAGTAGTTTTAAGATTAAAGTTCTATTAAAATTTAATGGTAAGTTCATTTAAATAGTCTTTTAAGTGTATTAAGGATTAAAAAAAATATTTCCTTTTACTGTAAAAAAAGAGAACTATAATTCCTCATGTAATATCTCAAATGATTTTACGATAACTCCATAGTGTTGACGGGTTGTAATCGGTTCTAGCTTGTCCGCCGCGGGGGATTCGAGCCGGGGTTTATTGTTCGTTCTGCGAACGCAACGAAACTCTTGCTTTTAGCAGAAGTAACATTATTCGTAATGATGTCTACATTTCAAAATTTGAATTTCAGCATCTATAAATCTGTAAATCAATCTATGTTCATCATCAATTCTTCTTGACCAAAATCCAGCATATTTATGTTACAATACTTCTAGTTTTCCTATACCTTCAAAAGGATTTCTTGAGATGTCTTTGAGTAGATCATTTATTTTTTTAACTTTCTTCTTGTCAATTTTTTGCCAATACAAATAATCTTCCCAAGATTCATCAACAAATACATATTTCATCTTATTCGTCAATTAAGTCTTTGGAAAATGAATTACCATTCTTAAATTTATCAATTGCAGAATCTAACCTACTTTCGTTAGTTCTATTTGATAATTCATAATTTGTAGTAATTAGTGAATTATATTCTTCAAGTGAAATAACAACAATCCCTGAATCTTTCCCACGATTTATAATTAGAGTTTCAAAATTTATTGCTACTCTATCAAAGTAAGATTTAATATCTTTTCTAAAATCAGAAATATTTGTGACTATCATACTTTATATATTTTGTACAAAATCATGTACAATATTTCGATTTTACGCAATATTCGTCTAATATTTACCGCTAACGTCAGTTCGTCTAAAAACCCTTCCAAGTTCCTATCTAAACTTAATTTTGAAGTAAATATAATTCATTTACTGAACAATAATTCCTTCTTTTAAAAAGTACACACGCAATTATTTCAAAATTTACAACGGTGTAAAAAGCTTTAAAATGAGCTCTATTGACTCAATAAAACAAAGTCGTGCGTTTTAAGTACATTTTCAACCTATTTAGGGCAACGAGATTAAATATGCGCTTGAGATTGTAAGCGGTAAACAACACATTCTAATGGCAAGTTTGACTTATAACTTGAAGAAATTTTTGCGTTTTATGGTCAAAAAACCAGCACAACATCTTAAGAAAACGCATTTCAAACAAAAAGGTGCAAAAGCTTTTTTGAAAACGCATTTTATGAATTTAAAACAAGACTTTAAAACCATCTTAATTTTCCAGAAATCCACCAAAGCGCAAAAATTAACCTCGCTTAAATGTCTATAAAATAGGTTGATTTTTATAAGTTTTATTGAAATTTAGTTCATAAGAGCAGTTGTGCAACGGTCACCGCTGGTAGTAGCTGTACTTTTATTTGCAGTTATTTCTTATAAATTTATTTTTCACATATTCCACAAATACTTTTTGTAATAGTGATTTTTTGTGCTTTTCGCTTATCATTCTTTCCACAATTTCACATTTACATATTTCAGAAATTATAACTTCCTCTGCGGATTTATCTCTTTGTTAATAAACATTAAAGGAGAAAAAGGTGCAGTATAATAATTTTATTTTCTAAATGTATTTAGCGATTAATTTAAAGACTTTAAAAAAAAGTAACAATAAAAAAATAATATGATACCCATATTGCTACAAAAAAGAGCCCAAAATACAAATTGTTTAAATTTTTACTTAAGTCCTTTTTAATAAAAAGTCGATACAAAATCCAACCTATGAAAACAATTGTTAAACCTATTGCTACCCATCCCATATATTAATTATTTTTATGATTAATTCTTAATTTGGTCTAATTTTCTCGCATTTCTTTTTCGCATGTCGCACAACTTCAATTCCTCTAAAAACCCTTCCATGTTCTTATTCCAACTTAATTTTAAAGTAAATATAATCCATTTAAAGAACAATAATTCCGTCTTTTAAAAATTACGTCTACATTTATTTCAAAATTTACAAAGTCGTAAAGAGCTTTAAAAACAGTCATATGGGAAGAGTAAAACAAAGCAGTACGTTTTAAGTAGATTTTCAACATATATAGGTCAACGAGATTAAATAATCGCTTGAGATTGTAATCGGTGAAAATCAATCCCACATCAGCACTGGCGTGATTGATGTTTTTTTTGTCATGATGTAATAGAAGTCCCAGCGGTGTTTGATTACACCGTACGTATGCGCGACAATAGCTTGGCGACGGCGGTAGATTTCGTAATTATTTTCGATTCTGACCTTGTTTTGATAAATCAAGTCGGCATGCTCAGAGGGTTCAATGAGGCGGCCTCGCGCGTTTTTGGTACACTTTTTAAAGAGTTCGCAACTCCGGCAATCGCTTGTTTTGTAGTGCTTCATTTGGGTAACCGACTTTCCGTTTTTCTTGGAATACCAATTGCTTTTGGTGGTTAAGATTTGATTGGCGGGAAATGTAAATGAATCCGTTTTTAAATCGTATTAAAAATGTTCGACATCAAAAGCCAAATCAGGAGCGTGAGCAGCAACACTTGGAATGGCCACTAAAACATCAATTTTCAATCGCTCGGCATAAGCAAATTCACTTCTGGTGTGATAGCCTTTGTCGTAAATAGCTATAAAATTGTTGTGGCCTAAAATGGTTTTACTTCGGCGAAGCATGCCACCCATTGCCTTGGAATCATTTTCATTAGTTACTTTAAAATCAATAGGAATATTATGCAACGCATCCACCACAGTTTGCACATTGTAAGCGACTTCAAAAATAGTATTGCGAGTCATAATTTGGCGACTAGCGGGATCCGAAGTCGAGATTTGTTTCACGCCTGTAGTGTCAATAATTTCTTTGTAGTTCAGGTATTTGTCTTTTTGCAGCTGGTGTTTTCGAACTTTGGAAGCAACCTCTTTTTTAACGGATTCATCGCCATCTTCTTGAGCAAGAACCTTGTTATATTCGGCAAGTTTGTTGTCAATATAAGCGATGTACATTGAATTTTGGCGGGATTAAAATTAATTTTCTTGGAGTTTTGAGCCCGAAGTATAGTGCTATCTCCAGCAACAAGGCTTCCTCCAATGAGTTCAAAATGCAAAGCAAGATTTACTGTTGCGCGAAAAACACGAGCAATATCTTTGGGATTGTGTTTTCTGAAATTAGCAATGGTGTTGTGATCTGGAACCAAGCTTTTCATCAGCCAAATAAGCTCCATATTGCAAACACATTCTTTTTCCAAAACCCTGGAAGAACGCGTGCGATTGAGATATCCATAAATAAATAACTTGAGTAAATCCGCGGGATGATAGGCAGGACGACCGTTTTCCACAAAGGAAAAATCAAAACCAGCTAATTTTAAACTATCCACAAAAAGGTCAATAAGTCGCACTTGATTGTCTTGTGCGATGGCTTGATCCATGGAAGAAGCAAAAAGGGGAATTTGACTTCTATCAATGCCGTTGATAAATTTACTCATAAACTACTTTTTAAAATAACATAATTACTTGTTAATCAGTAGTAAAAAGTAAGAATTTATACAATTTTCAGAGTGGTTTTTTTTAAGATAATTGAATAAAAAGAGGGTAGGTTTTTAGACATTTTGACGTGTCGTAGCTTGCAGAAGTGGCGGACCAATGAAGCCTAATCTTTTGGTTAATGCCTAATTTTCCAAGTACAAAACCATCTTCAAATTAAGTCAAATTCCGCCATATTGCCAAACGACGGTTGGCAGATCGGGCGTTTTTTTCTTTTATATTTTGTAAAAAAGCGGATATTTAGATTTACGTTTAAGTTTCTATAAATTCCGCTTTTGCTTTTAAATCGATGCTTAACTGTGTTTAATTACAATTACCACCGCAGTCTGTTGCATTTTGATAATCTTCGGGAGTTATATAATAGACTTCATTTGTTTCATTACTAAACTGTGAATTAAAAGGATTACGATTGTTTTCACTGTATTTAATGCCAATAGAGTTATTTGATATAGTTGGACAATTTGTACATTGTTCAGAATATATACTAAAAACATCAATTTTATCATTATCGTAAACGAACGCAACATAACCAGAATTGTTAGGTAGAAGGTTACTCATTGAATAACCCGCACCACCCGGAGGAGTATATCTATATTTTTTATTGCTTTTATCACCTTGATTTAGTTTGATAGCATTTTGCAAATCCTTATTCCCGTTTACATAAGGAATTATGGTTACAGTTTTACCTGAATTATTTATAATTGTATAATTATAGTCTATTATATGTCCTGGTTCACAAGCACAAATAATCAAAGAAGTTGAAATTAATAATAGTAGTTTTTTCATAATATTAATCTTGCCAGTTATTAAAGAGTTCATCTACGAATTGTTCTGTAGGATTATCCTATTTGTTCTTTAAATTATCTCTCCACTCATTCCAGTATTTTGCACCAATCAAAGATTGTTCTAATTGTTTCAGAGTGTATCCGTTTACTCGGTCAATTGGGTAATCTAAACCACTAAAAGATCTTTGATTAAAATCATCAAGTAAATCAAATCCCCCAGATATATAATGGTTTTCTTCAAGGATAGTTACAAATTGTTTGTTATTTCTATGGAAAAAACCATCGGTATTTCCATTAATGTTGACGGCATGTAATCGGTTCCGTTCAACCGCGGGTTCATTGTTCGTCTTTCAGACGCAACGAAATCCTTGCTGTTGTGTGTTGTAATAACTTATAAGAACGTAAGTCCAATTCTTTTATTTAAGCCAATTTCAAAAATTCTAATTAAAGTAGAAAGTTGAATATTTCCTTTTCCATTTTCTATTCTCGAAATGTAACTTTTCTTAGTTCCAGTTTTTTCGGCAAGTTGTTCTTGCGTAATATTTGCTTCTTTTCTGGCATCTTTAAGCATTTTGCTTATTATAAACATTTGAGATTTCTCTTCGTAAGAGTTTCTGCTTTCAGTTCCAATTTTTCCGTGATCAGCTTCTATAAGTTGTTCAAAGTTTTTTATGTTTTTATACTTTTCCATTTTCTTTGTTTAAGTTAAAATATTCATCCATTAATTTAATTGCTTTTTCAATTTCTTTTTTTGGTGTTTTTTGCGTTTTCTTTTGAAAGGTATTAAATAACACAACTAATTTTCCTTTGTCGAAACAACAGAATATGCGATAAATATTTGATTGATATTCAATTCTAATTTCATATAAACCGTCAGTATTAGTTAAATGTTTAAGAAACTTTTCAGGAACTTTTTCAACCTGTTTAATAAGTTCAAGAACATATTTAATCTTTTCTTTTACCTTGTCATTTTGGACTTGGTAAAATTCAATAAAGTAATTTTCGTGAAATATTATTTCTCTATTCATCTAACAAAGTTATCTTAAAAGTTAACATTTAGCAAGTTTTATTAGAAGTTTTTTCAGAGAAATGTTGATTTGGAAGTTATACGAGAAATTATAGCACACAACCTTAGTCTGTGAAAAAACCTCGGTTTATTTCTTTCAAAAATAGTCAAATTATTTTAATAAAAGGAAGAAAAGTTGTATATTTAACAATGCAACACATCACAGGAATACCGCGCAACCAAATGTGTTTTTCTAGTTTAGAAGACACGATTTTACCAGACAACCCCGTTCGTTTTATAGATGCCTTTGTAGATGCCCTGAGTTTAACGGCGATGGGTTTTACCGTACAAACTATAAAAAGTGAAGGCAGACCGAGTTACGATACTAAGCTGTTTCTTAAAATCTATATGTATGGTTATCTCAATGGATTAAGAAGCTCGCGAAAGTTAGAAAAGGAGTGCGCTCGTAATATAGAGTTGCAGTGGCTTTTATGCGGCATCATCCCCAACTACCACAGTATATCCGACTTTAGAAAGGGGAATCCAACAGGACTTAAAAAACTCTTCAAACTCTTTGTATCTTTTCTAAAAGATGCCGAATTGATATCTGGAGCAGTAATTGCCATCGATGGTACCAAAAGCCGGGCCCACAATAGCAAAAAAGCAAACTTTAACCAAAAGAAGATAGACCGTCA
>NZ_FQWE01000009.1 GCF_900129575.1 Flavobacterium segetis
CCTGATTACGTTTTTTTAAATCTATTTTTAGCAAGTGACTAATAACGATTTCTGCTTTGGTTCCTGCAACATTAGCCACTATAGAACCTTTCTTTTCTTATTAGTGACTACGGTATAAAGCTCTCTCATTGATAGGTCAACTTTGTCTATAGACAAGAAGTTTATCATGTTTTCAGGGAAAATTTGGCAGTCAGGGATTGGTACTTATTGTTCACGACTATTGAAGTTATTGAGATGTTTTTTGTATTGTTTTTATAGTTTTTTCTATTGACACCAAAGAATGAACCTATAGTATAACAGTCGTTTGCTTTAGTATCTATTAATTTTTTTAAAAAAGTGGTAAACTATTGAGTAGTGCGGGTTTCTTGTGCTGTAATATTCCAATCTCTTTGAATGATTTCTAGCAACTGTTTATCGGTCCAACGACTTCTTTTATTTTGGAGCTATGCAAATTTTCGTTCTGAGCGGGAAATTTTGAATGGTAATCTCATTTAAAATACCGTTAGAGATAAGTTGTCTAGTGTTATGTTCTTTTGGAGGAGTGTTTTTGCTTCAAAATACAAATACATTTTCTCTTGTTCGGTTTTGGTATTTACCAAATCAAAGTGTTCTATTATTAATTCAGGAAGTATAAGTGTTATGAGTTTTAGGTAATTTTACAAAACTTGTTGTTTTACCAGCTAAGTTATGTAATTTTCAATTTCTTCTCAATTTCTAGGATGGCTGTATTATTTACTAACATCATATTGAGAAGACCTGCTGATCTTTTCAAAATTTAATAAATCTTTTATTGAGATTAAAAACCTTATTTTAGAACAATATAATAAAGTACAATTAATCTTTACTTCTTATTAGATTTTATTCAAAACTTTAATTAAAATATCTAGATCTTTCTTTTTATGGTTAGCTGTGATTACGACACGATTTAATTCCTTATTATCTCGAAGATATTTAAAATTAGTTATGATGATTTTGCTTTTGTATAAAATTGAATTGATTCCTATTGCAACGGGATAAATAATAGGATAATTAGCTGCAAATTTAAATTTATCGCTCTTATTTAAATGCGTTCCAAGATAATCTAGATTAACGTGTAATTTCTTGTGTTGGTAAACAAAAATATCTGCCGCTTCGGCTAGTGTTTGCGCAAATGCAGGATTCATTCCTGCACTGGAGACAAAAGTATCTATATTTCTTATTTGATTTATAAATTCTACATCGCTTGCGATAACTCCTCCGGACAAACCCATTGCCTTACCTAACGAGGCAATCGTAATTTTTCTTTTAATGTTAGGAAAATCAATGCTTGAATAAAGTCCGCAACCATTTTCTCCTAAAATTCCTAATGAATGTGATTCATCAATAAGTAGCGTTACTTCTTTGGTTTTAGATATTTCATTTAAAATAGATAGCTCAACTGCTGTCGTGGAAAGCGATGGAACGGCATCCGTTAAAATTGTTATATTTTCATTAATTGAATCTGATAAACGAGGATTTAATTTTTTGTCAATGTAAAAGGGTAAACTGCCAGCTATTTTAATTGCAGCATGCGTGTCAGGAAAATGAAAAAAGCAATCTGTTTGTGGTTTTAGTACTTCTAGAACGATCTTTCCTGCTAACATTCCTGAAGAAACGGTGAGCGCTGATGTTGATTTAATATATTTAGCTAGAAACAGTTCGCCATTTTCATAAGCAGTTAGCTGTACGTTTGCATTTCTTGAACTTCCGTATGCGGTGCCCCAAACCAAAATATTTTTTATCAGCAATTGTTGAAATTTGGGATTTGTTGGCAAACCAAGATAAGCAGTGCCACCAAAATATAAATAATCTTCATCCTTAACGCGAATCGCTCGACCTGGAAATTGCTTTACTTTCATTTTAAGACTAAATTAGCGTCACGCCGGTTCCGTGCAATTCAGAATATGATATTTTACCATAATCTATAGTTACCCCAGTTGCAATGTCTTTAGCCAAAAGTAATGCTCCATCCATATCCACATAATCAAGAAGTGGGAGTAATTGCGCAATTGCCGATATTCCTACGGTTGATTCAGTCATACATCCCACCATAGTTTTTAAACCCAGTTTCTTTGCCTCTTGAAGCATTCTTCTACCCGGAGTTAATCCGCCGCACTTTACTAATTTTACATTTACACCGTGAAAGTGATTCAAACATTTAGATACATCTTCTTCGATGATGCAACTTTCATCTGCTATGATTGGGAGAGCAGAATGTTTAAAAACTTCTTTATGTCCTTCCCAATTATCTGCTTTTAGAGGTTGTTCGAGGAATTCTACTCCCAATTTTTTTAATTTTATGGCATTACTTATTGTTTCATCAACGGTCCAACCACAATTAGCATCAATTCTAAAAATCGCATTGGTGTGTTTTCTGAGTTCAGTTACAATTGCAATATCCTCTTTTGTTCCTAATTTTATTTTATATATGGGCCATGGTAATTCTTGCATTTTAGTTACCATTTTTTCTATGGATGCAATACCGATTGTGTAATCAGTCATTGGATTTTTATCGATTGAATAATTCCATAACTCATATAGTTTTTTACCTTTTTGACGTGCATATAAATCATTATAAGCCATGTCCAAAGCACATAAAGCAAACATATCATGCTCTAAATGAGGATGTAATTTTGTATAAAAATCTGCAGGAGTGATATCGTTAATTGCCTCTATTATATATCGAATCTTTTCTAAATCCTTCATCATTATAGCAACGGTGGTCTTATAATACGGATTTGAGGTTGCTTCGCCAAAACCTGAAAAGTGATCATTTTTTAATTCGACAATAAGAGATGGTTGAAAGTCTATTGATTCCCTTGAAATTGTAAATGTATGCTTTAATTTAAGGTTGTATTCTTTTAGTATTAGTTCCATAATATTACTATTTTAATTCTAAAAAATTTTTAATTTCTGCAGGTTTAAATATTTTAATAGCCAAGCCAAAGTAAAGCATCTACAAAACTATCGCGCCAGAGCTTTTCATTGTGTTGTCCACCTTTTACGATTTTCTTTCTATTTAAATTCAAACAATAACACCTATTACTGTTAAGTAATAGTTCCATTTTATTTAAATCAGCAACCATATCTTCACTTTCATTATCGCCACAAAGGAAGTAGATTTTTGCTTTTATTTTTGAAGATTTTTTGGTTGCGTCGTAAATTTCTTTATTGATCCAAAAAGATGGAGAAAAAACGGCAGCTTTACCAAAAACTGTTGGAAATTTTAGAACAGCATAGTATGAAGTCAGGCCTCCAAGAGAACTTCCCATAATAATCGTATTTTTACTCTTAGGTTTTGTTCGATAGGTTTTATCAATATAGGGCTTTAAAGTTTTAACAACAAAATTTAAATAATCATCTGCTTTTCCACCTCCGTATTTTTCATTTTTAAAAGGGGTTAATTCATCAATTCGCTTATCATTTCCGTGTTCTGTCCCCACTACGATTATGGGAGCGCTTAGACTATCTAACTTTTCATCTATATTCCATTCTCCACCATAGGACGTAGTAGCATCAAATAAATTTTGAGCATCATGCATATAAATCACATCATATTTTGTTTTCGATAAATCATAATTATTAGGTAAATAAATCCAAATCTTTTTTTTTATTTGTAGTTCAGGTGCATCAATTATGAAAGTAGAGACATTTTTTGATACTGTGTTACTTTTTACAATTTTAGTTTTTAAATCTGTATTTTGAGCATCACTAATTACACTTATTAAAAGCAGAAATAAAAACAGTAGCTTGCGATGAATCATACTTTAAATTTTGTGTTTGAATTTTGAAAACAATATTTTAGCTAAAAATAATAATTAGATGAACACATTTGAAGAAAAAAAGAGTTTACTTTTATAAATGATTACTTTTTGTCCTGTGGATGGTCATTTACACAAAAATGAATATCAATTTTTAAAAATTGTCGCTTAGGAAATTAGTTTTGATACAGTAATTTTACAAGATCTTTTTCATCAAGAGACAAATATTTTGCCTGTCTAATCAGAATTTCAGAGAATACATCAATTTTATAGATTAGTGCTTCTTATGCATTGCGATGGTATTATACATAGTAATGAAGCCATCGCAATCCAAAATATTGCTTTACAAATTGGATTTAATCTTAATGCTACAAAACGCGTCTTGAAATTAATGGAAAATCAAAAAACGCAATAATCGATCCACCTATACTCCTGAGAATTTTTCAGGAACAGCATAATTAGATTTTAAAGATCTAGATAAAGATATTCTTTTTTCGCCCATTGAAAATTTTTGATATCAGTTTTTACGTTCAGAAAACATCGAGTTGTAAATGGAAATCAAATCAAAAACTTAAATGGGATTTTAGTTTTAAATATAACTAATTAAGATTAGTATCATTAATGAAATGACATAAAAAATAGTTTTGTTTATCATTAAATAAATAACGTTAAACAAAAAATATAATTTATATTTGTAAAAAGTTTAAGAGACTAAAATTTTTTAAGTGTAACAATAGATAACGTAAATTAGATCACATAAATAGTCGAATATCACTATTCTAGAGTAAGATAAAAATTTGACATAAAATAATTGTTAATAATAAAGTTTAATGAAAGATAAAAAGCCCGATAACATAGTTTATTCCGAAAAACAAGGTTACAATGCCAATATTTTACCATATGCGACTAGTGTTGGTGCGCCTGCAATTCGTGTAGATGACTTAGTTTCATGGAAAAGCAGAGGCATTACAAATGTCAATAAGCAGTTTGCAAGTAAGTTTGACGAACTTAAATCACAATATGAAAGCTTATTAGAAGAATTTGAGTGGAACGAGTTAGTTTACAGTTCTAAATTTTCTTTCGAGCCTGTTATTGGTGAAATTTATCATTTATATCGTAGTGCTGATGGATTTAATTTTTTGTCGTTAATTGGACCAAATGAATGGAATAAGGAACACATTGGTACCTTTAAATTAAACAGTGAAAAAAAATGGATTCATTTAAGTTAGTTTTTTCATGATTGTGCTCTATAAAAAAAATAATAACAAAAAATTTATTCTTGTTTTTTATCGAGATTATTTCTAAAAGTCTATTTTTAAGTAAAATTTAGATTTTTATGAATAATTCTATAAAAACTGTACTTGTCGCTTCTTTTCTTTTATGTCTGATTTCTTGTAAATCTCAATCTGTAGAAAGTAAAAAAAATGTTCAACCTCTTATTACTGATACTACTTTTGTAAATTTAAAGGAATACAGTCAAGACTTCGTCTATGACATGAAGTATGCAACAGATAATAATTTTTTGAAAACCCAAGTATATGATTGTGCTGAATGTTACTTGAGGTTAAAAACAGCGAATGCTTTAATTGACGCAAATAAAAAATTTCAAAAAAAAGGCTATCAAATTAAAATATTTGATTGTTATCGTCCCTTAGATATTCAAAAAAAAATGTGGGCTATTGTTTCAAATCCGGAATATGTTGCAAATCCAGCTAAAGGTTCCATACACAATCGAGGCGGAGCTGTAGATATAACACTTGTTGATGGTAAAGGCAATGAAATTGAAATGGGAACTTCTTTCGACTTTTTTGGTAAGGAGGCTGGTCATAACTATACAAACCTATCTACCAAAATTAAACGAAATAGAAAATTATTAAAATCAGTTATGATCAGTAGCGGATTTAATCCATTCAATTCAGAATGGTGGCACTACAACTTAAAATCAGCGCTGAGCGATCCGCTTTCTAATGTTAAATGGGATTGTAATTAGCCTTTATTACAAGAGTTATTCAATACATTTTAGATTGTCCATAAAATAAGTTTCTGGATAATAGATCGTTTGGTCTAACTCTGATTTAAGTTCTTTTGGGAGGACATAATCCTCAATGCTAGTTAAATATTTAATACGCATTAATGAAACAGTAGATCGTTTAAGCTCTTCCATGCTTCCCTTCATGAAGAAAAAAGTTCCTGAATTTATTCTGTTGTCAAATCCTTTATCATCGCGAATCATGGTTCCACAGTTTTCTTGATCTGTGTGTAGTAAAGTAATTATTTTACCATTTGATAATTGTAGAAAAATTTTGGAATCCTTATCAAAGCAATTAGCGGTAATAAAATCTTTACTTTTAGATAGCGTTTGTACATTTAGCGTTGGCGTTCCATCAGTTAGAGCTAATGAATAAAAAATATAACTAGAGCTTCCGCCAAAATGCTTTTCGTTTATAATATAATCTTTGGTCGATTTATACGTACCAATCGAATCAGTTACATTAGTGCTATAATCACAAGGTTTTTGCGCAACAAGATTTAAAGTGAAAACGAATAGTGCTAAATTAAGTAGGTGTTTCATTTTTTTATATTTTTGTACAAATTAAAACTATTTTATTATCATTCATATCAGTTGTAAAAAAACAATATAAATTCCCGCCATCTTTTATTTTCCATTTTTTTCTAATACTTTCTACTGAATCAGGAAAATTACGTGTTGTAACATTAGCTTGTTTCCCTTCAAGTATTTTTTTCATTTCTGTTTTATTGTATAAAAATGAATTGAGTATCTCAAATATTCTTCCTGGGAAATAAATTAGATTTTCGCTCGTATACAAGTGGGAATGTTTATGTAACTTATTGATGTTGTAATATGCTCCAACTTGGTCAAATCCACCCGATTTCATAATAGCACTGTTAGGTTCGTACAAATACTTTTCTGGAAGCGAGAGTCTTGAATATAAAGCTGTGTTATCAAAGTAAAAGTCAAATTCTTCTAGTTGGTCTCTTGTTATATTTATAGTTTTTAATAGCGGAGCTCCGGTAAACGAGGAATCTAATTCCCATAATAATTCCTTTACTTCATTGTCAATAGCGATAATATGAATTGCTTTTACATTTTTTAATTCCAATAATCCAGCGGAAATATCTAGAATTGGCGCGGTTTTTATTAAGAGTAAGTTGGAATACTGGAAGTATAGGTCTAAATTTTCTGGAACATTAGGCAAACAATCTTTTAGTAAAAAAACTTTTCTCTTAGCCTCACTGCGGCGAGAGGGGTCGATGTATATCCAGTCCCATTGTTTATTTAATTTTTTTAAAGTTACTAAACTATCACCAGCATAACATGAAATATTCTCAGCAGATAACTGCGTAAAATTATGCTGGACAATGGCCGATAATTTATTGCTTATTTCACAGTGAAAGACAGTTTTTACTTTTTTACTAAAATAATAATCATCGATACCAAAACCTCCCGTTAAATCAATTAAGTTATCTCCAGAAACAATTGATGCTTTGTATAAGGCAGTTTTTTCGGATGATGTTTGCTCTATTGAAATTTTTGCAGGGTAGATTATATTTTCAGTCGAATACCAAAGCGGAAGTTTACTTTTAGCTTTTGTTTTAGCTTCAATTTGGGTTAAAATACTAATCCATTCAACAGCTGGAAAAGGGTTTTTTTGTAGTGCTAATTTGGAAATACTTCCACCTACATTTTCACTGATGAATGCTTGAATTTCCTTACTTAGAATCAGTGGATCCAAAATTAAATGTCTTTAGTTAATAGTCGAATTATTTGATTATTAGGAAAAAATTCTTTTCCAATTACTTTAATTATAGTATATAATGGAACGGCGATAATCATTCCTAATATTCCAAAAAGAAATCCTGCGATTAAAATCACTAAAAAAATTTCTAATGGATGAGAACTTACACTTTTAGAAAAAATGATGGGTTGTGATAGATTGTTATCAATAAGCTGAACGATCCAAAATCCAATTAAAACATAAATTGTTGTTGGTAAAATTTCAGATTGAAAATCGCTGCCCAAATTACTCAACATCGTTAGTATGGCTGCTAAAAACGATGCAATCAAAGGTCCGATGTAAGGAATGATATTTAAAACAGCACAGAGAAAAGCTATTATAAGCGCATTAGGAATTCCAAAAATAAACAAGACGATAAGGTAAAGTAAAAAAACAATAAACAATTGAAGTAAAAGTCCTATAAAATAGCGAGATAGTAAATGATTTGTTTTTTCTAAGGAATTCAATATTTGATCTTCATGACTGTTTGGAATTAACTTTCTTGCTCCTAACATAAATATTTTTCGATCTTTTAAAAAGAAAAAAGTAATAAACAAAACAGATCCTAATCCCATTCCAAAACTACTTATAGTTCCTAAAAGGGCATTTAAAAAATTTGGAATAAAATTAAAATTTAATTTTGACGTGATATTTGATTGTTCTAAAACTTGGGCAGAGTCAATGTGATGACCCTCTAAAAAAATCGTTATTTGTTTAATTAGCTGAACTATATTACTCTCAATAGCTGTGGTGTTTAATAATGATAAATTCTCTCCTTGTGATAAAATTAACGGAACAACCAACATGATAAAACCGAAAATAATTAAAACAAAAAAGAATAAAACTGCGATTGTAGCAAAAACATGATTGAATTTTAATCTTCTTTTAAAGAAATCTAAAAGTGGATGTCCTATTAATGTTAAAATTAAAGATACAACTAGGTAAATTAAAACAGATTGAATTTTATAAAAAAAAAGTAGCGCTATACCAATAACTACAATTGTTAGTAATGCTCTCAGAATACCGTTTGATATTATTTTTGAAGTGATCATGTTTTTATTTTAATTTGTAAATATAAAAAAACTCGCTAATAAGTAGCGAGTTTTTAGTTCTAAAAAAGTATTGTGTTTAAGATTAGCGTCCGAAACTAGCTCTTGCTCCACCTGACACAAATAAAGCAGCCATTCTGGATTTTTGACCATTTGAAAACATGTACATTCCTCGATCATCAGTGTAATCCATATAATTCATTGTCATTTCTACTGGGTTTCCAGAACATAAACTTTGACTTGGATAAGCAGGTACTCCGTAATTTGGTTCATTATGAGTTGGGGTATCAGATACTAAGTCGCTTCCACAATTTGCATCGCCCCATATATGGCGTAAATTCATCCAGTGACCCACTTCATGGGTTGCAGTTCGACCTAAGTTAAAAGGTGCTGCTACTGATCCGGTAGTTCCAAAAGCATTATTGTCTATGACAACACCATCAGTAGATGATGCACCGCCCGGAAATTGTGCATAACCTAAAATACCACCACCTAAATTACAAGCCCACATATTAAGAACTGTTGTAGCACTAGTAGGAGCAATTCCTGTAGCTGATTTTTTCATTGCATCATTTGTAGTCCAAGATTGTACTGTCGTTGCTCTTCTTACAACGTTTTGTAATACAAATGAAATACCGACATTAGCTTTTACTGATGAAAATAATTCAGGTACTGATGAAAAATCAGTATTTTGTGCATTAAAATCTCTATTTAAAACATCAATTTGAGACTGAATTTGCGCTAATGATATGTTTTCGCTTGCAGTTCTATAAAGAACATTGACAACAACTGGAATTTGTACTTTACCATTAACTAAACGCCCCGATTTCATGGCTTTATTTGTAAAATTTTCAATATTATTCATTGTTAAGGCTAATTTGGGATCAGCTTTCATTTGAGCTTCTAATACATCACTTGATGCACAGCCGCGCTTTAATACAGAATTTGTTTCTGTATCAGATTGAATTGTGTCATTTTGACAAGAGAATAATAACATAACTGCTGCTGCTGATAAAAAAATTTTCTTCATAATAAAATGTTATAAATTAATAGATTTGGGTTAATTATTAACAATTTTATAACATTTTCTATAATAATCAATACTAATAATTTTTTTTATTTTTAATTTTTGAAAAAAACAGTGTTACATGACTTCTAGTAATAAATTATTTTTTTTAAGTGAAAAAAATCTTATAGAAATTTATTTATTTTGTTTTATTTCAAGATTTTATTAAAATGCCGATAGTCTATTTATCTGCGAGATATTATCTTTAATCTAAACACTTGTATTATCAAGAAAGACTAATTTATAGTTAATAGTATACACACAAATTGTTAGCACAATCTATTATAATAATAGATTTTTTTACAATCTTGATTAATCATCAACTCTAAGACTAGAAAGTTGTATTACAAAGGAAGTAACTGTTCAAAAAATATTTGTGAATGGCAGTTGCTAAATTTGAAATATTCAATAGTTAGATCAGATCTACTATATTTATGTTTACCTCTAATTTTAAAACATTTACAAATAAGATGTTATTAAAAAATTACATGTAGAGTAAACAATATAATTAGTGAAGGAAATTTATTTAATTGTTAAAAATGTAACTAATGATATTTGCACCCATTTTCAAAGCTTTATCGCGTACTTCTTTTGGATCATTATTTACTTCAGCATCTTCCCAACCATCTCCTAGATCGCACTCATAAGTGTATAGTAATACTAATTTATTTTCTAAGAATATCCCAAATGCTTGTGGACGTTTGCCATCATGCTCGTGAATTTTTGGTAATCCGTTCGGAAATGCATTTGGCTTTTGGAAAATTACGTGTGAAGCTGGAATTTCAAGTAAATTATTGTTTGGAAAAATTTTTTTAATTTCTTTTCGAATATATTCGTTCATCCCGTAATTATCATCAATATGCAGAAATCCTCCAGCCCGAAGATAATTTTGTAAATTGCTTATATCAGCAGCGTTAAAAACTACGTTTCCGTGACCTGTCATGTGTGCAAATGGGTAGGAAAGTAAATCAGGACTGCTCGGTTCCACGGTTGCAGGTTTGGAATTTATACGAGTATTAATTGTTGCGTTGCAATATTTTATCAAGTTGGGTAACGAGGTTGGATTCGCATACCAATCACCGCCGCCGCTGTATTTTAATAACGCTATTTCCTGTGAAAATGAAGTTATTGAAAATAATAGCAGGAGATAAAATATATTTTTCATATCTTAAATATTTTTAAAGTTCATTAATAAAAACAACACTGTGACAAGCAACAATTGCCGCAGTTTCAGTTCGTAATCTTGTTTTACCCAAGGTAATAGGAATAAATTTATAAGCTAGTGCTAAAGCGATTTCTTTTTGAGAAAAGTCTCCTTCAGGTCCTATCATTATGGTTAAATTTTGATTCGGTTTTAAAATTGACTTTAAAGTTTTCTTGTCAGTTTCTTCGCAATGTGCAATTAATTTTACATTATCGTTGACAATATTAATAAATTCTTTAAAAGTAATAGCGGGATTTAGTTTTGGGAGAAACATTTGATTAGATTGTTTCATAGCAGCCAAAACAATTTTGTCAAAACGATCGTTGTTAATTATTTTTCTTTCAGAATGATCACATATAATTGGTGTTATTTCTTGGACGCCTATTTCTATTGCTTTTTCTAAAAACCATTCGTAACGATCATTCATTTTTGTAGGTGCAACAGCAAGATGCAATCTAAATTTTGAAGGAATTGCTTTCTCAAATGAAAGTATTTTAACAGCGCATTTGCTGTCGGAAGCCAGCGTAATCTCTGTTTTAAATAAAAATCCGAGACCATTTGTAACATATAAAATATCAGAATCTTTTTTTCGCAAAACCTTAATGATATGTTTACTTTCTTCTTTGTCAAAAGTAAAATTTTCAGTTGTTTCTTTAATATGGGGATTGTAAAATAATTGCATAATTTATAGTTGTATTCTTGCTCTAGAAACCACAGCTGAAGTTTCAAATGTTCGTGTTAAAAATTTTTGATAGCCCACAATTCCTATCATTGCGGCATTATCGGTAGTGTATTCAAATTTTGGAATAAAAGTCTTCCATCCATATCTATTTTCTGCTGTTTTTAGTGTATTTCGTATTCCTGAATTAGCAGAAACACCGCCACCAATGGCAATTTGCGTAATTCCAGTTTCCTTAACGGCTAACTTTAATTTGTCCATCAAAATTTCAATTATAGTGTACTGTATGGAAGCACAAATGTCATTTAGGTTTTCATCTACAAACGCGGGATTTTCTAATTTTTTCTTTTGAATAAAATATAAAATTGCTGTCTTTAATCCTGAAAAACTAAAATTTAATCCAGGAACTTTTGGTTTTGTAAATGTAAAAGCTTTTGGGTTTCCTAATTGTGCATATTTATCAATTAGTGGTCCACCAGGATAAGGCAGTCCTAAAATTTTTGCGCTTTTGTCGAAAGCTTCACCAACTGCGTCATCGGTAGTTTCACCAATTACAGTCATATCAAAAAAATCAGTTACTTTAATAATTTGCGTGTGTCCGCCACTGATAGTCAATGCTAAAAAAGGGAAAGTTGGTTTTTCATAACCATCTTCGGTAATAAAATGCGCTAAAACATGAGCCTGCATATGATTGACCGCGATGAGTGGAATTCCAAGTGCTAATGCCAATGATTTAGCAAACGAACTTCCTACCAAAAGTGATCCCATCAATCCAGGACCTTGCGTAAAGGCTATTGCTGATAATTGCTGTTTTTTTATGTTAGCATTTTTGAGTGCGGCCGCAACTACGGGAACAATATTTTGCTGGTGTGCACGCGATGCAAGTTCTGGAACAACGCCGCCATATTGTGTATGAATTAGCTGGTTTGCCACAACATTTGATAGTACTTTATCGTTTTGTAAAACCGCCGCTGCGGTATCATCACAAGAACTTTCAATAGCAAGAATAAAAACCTCAGGATTTTGCATAAAAAGGCACTAATTTTGAATTACTTTTGACAGGTCTTAATTTTATAAAAGTTTATCCTTGCCAAAGGGCAAAATTAGAGAATTTTTATCAAAGGCTTTCTGTTTCAGTAGGCAAAATGAAACATTAGAAAATTTAAATAAAAAAAAGGTATCAAAAAATTTATTAAAATAGTATTTCGTTCCTTCATTGGCATTATTTTGCTTTTGTTAGTTCTTGCTATCGCACTTACTTTACCTATTGTTCAAACTAAAATTGCTCAATATTTTACAAATAGTATTAATAAAGATTTTGGTACAAACATTAAAATTGAAGGTGTAGCAATATCTGTATTTGGGGGAGTTAAGTTTAAAAACGTGCTTATTAGAGACCATAAAAAGGATACGTTAATATACTCGCAACGAATAGCAACCACGATATTAGAGGGAAAAAAATTATTAGATGGAGATTTAATTTTTGATGGATTGGATTTACATGGACTTCTTTTTAATTTGAAAACGTATAAAAACGAGAAAGTAAGTAATTTAGATAAATTCATTAATGCTTTTGAAACTGGTAAACCTTCAACACGTAAGTTTTTGCTTAAAGCAAATAAATTACAAATTCACAATGGTCACTTTATTTTAACGGATGAGAATCGTGCTAATCCCAAAGAGGTCGATTTTACTAAAATAAACGCCTCAGTTACTGATTTTTTAATTTATGGTCCTGATGTAACTACTAAAATTAACAAGATGTCATTTCAAGATTTTAGAGGTCTTTATGTGAAAAATCTCAGTTCTAAATTTTCTTATTCAAAAAAAAGTATCAAACTTCAAAGTTTAGATTTATTAACTAAAGAGTCAGTTTTAAATGGAGATGTAGTGCTTAGCTACAAGATTGAGGATTTTGCTAATTTCAATGATAAAGTGCGCTTTGATATTAAATTAAAAACTTCGTCAATAGCTTCAAATGATATTAGGAACTTTTACAAAGAAATAGGGAAAAACCAAAATTTCAATCTAAAATCCATTATTACTGGAACTTTAAATAACCTAAAATTTAGAAATTTAAAGTTAATTGATGATCGTAAAACACAAATAATAGGAGATATAAGTTTTAAAAATTTATTTGCTAAAAATGGACAACAGTTTTCTATGTATGCTAAATTCGGTAAACTAACTTCTACCTACGACGATTTAGTAGTAATTTTGCCTAATATTTTAGGAAATAAACTACCAACGGCATTAAAAAAATTAGGAAGATTTAATGCTTCTGGTATAGCGAGCGTCTCAACTAAATCCGTCGAAGCCGATATCTCAATAGCGACAGCATTAGGAAAGGTAGTTTCCAATTTAGCCATTCAGAATATTGACAATATAGATAAAGCTTCTTATATAGGAAAAGTGGTTCTAGAAAATTTTGATATAGGTACATTATTAGAGCAAAATGATTTGGGCATGGTAACTTTAAATATGGATGTTGATGGGAAAGGATTTAAACAAAAATATTTAGATACGGCTATCAAAGGTGACATTACAAGCATTGATTTTAAAAAATATACATACACAAATATAGTTGTTGATGGGACATTAAAAAGTCCAAAATATACAGGTCAAATATCTGTGGATGACCCAAATTTAACTATGAAATTTAACGGTTTACTAGATTTAAGTAATAAAGATAGCCGTTATGATTTTCATATTGATGTTGAAAATGCTGATTTAAGTAAACTAAAATTAGTAAAAGATTCGGTTTCTATTTTTAAGGGTGACGTTGTGGTTCAAGCATCAGGAAATAACATAGAGAATTTTCAAGGTAATGTTTTTATAAATCGAACCTCGTATCAAAATGCTAAAGACACCTATAACTTTGATGACTTTACAATAAATTCTGTTTTTAACCAAGATCGAGTTCGCACTATTACAGTAAACTCTCCTGATATTGTACAAGGAGAAATAATAGGTAAGTATGAGTTCAATCAACTCGAAAACTTAGTAAAAAATTCGCTGGGCAGTTTGTATACAAATTTTAAAGCGCACAAAGTTAAAAAAGGACAATTTTTAAAATTTAATTTTTCAGTATATAATAAAATTATAGAAATATTTTTTCCTGAAATTTCGATTGCTCCAAATACAGTTGTCAAAGGCAATATGAGTTCAGATAACCAAGAATTTAAACTCAATTTCAATTCGCCTCAAATTATTGCATCGGCAAATACTTTTGACAATATTAAAGTTTCAATAGATAATAAAAATCCATTGTACAACGCATACATTGAACTAGATAGTATAAAAACTAAATATTATAAAATACGTGATTTTAGTTTGATCAACGTGACTATGAAAGACACTTTGTATTTTAGATCGGAGTTTAAAGGAGGCGATAACGCTGAGGATTATTATAATCTCAATTTATATCATACCATAAATAAAGATAATAATAATGTGGTAGGAATAAGTAAATCAGAACTAAAGTTTAAAGATTATCTATGGTTTTTAAATGAAGATGAAGAGCCGGATAACCAAATTGTTTTTGATAAATCCTTTAACAACTTTAGTATCGATAATATAATATTGTCGCATGAAAATCAAGCCATTTCTTTAGCTGGTACTTTTAAAGGATCTGATTATAAAGATTTAAAATTAGATTTTAAAGATGTCGATTTAAACCAAATTACGCCGATAAACAAAAAGTTTGTATTTGACGGAAATATAAATGGTGGAGTTAGCTTTAAGCAAGATAAAGATGTTTATCAGCCAACTGCTTCAATTGTGGTTGATAATTTGAGTATTAATAAAACTGAATTAGGTGTGCTAGGTTTTGACATTGAAGGCGATCAAAACCTACAAAAATTTACAATCAATTCTAATTTAGAAAATAAAGATGTCGAATCCTTCAACGCATCTGGTAATTTTGAAATAGTAAATAAGGAAACGATTTTAGATCTAAGTGTGAAATTTGATGGCTTTAATGTTGCGACGCTAAACTCCCTGGGAGGTGATGTTTTATCAAATATTAGAGGTTCTATTTCTGGAAATGCTATTGTTGAAGGGAATGTTAAAAAACCAAATATAAACGGTCGTTTATTTCTTGATAATGCAGGAATTACAATACCGTATCTAAATGTTGATTATGGATTAAGTGATAACACAATCATTGATCTTACTGATGAGCGATTTCTTTTTAGAAATAATACTTTAACTGACACAAAATATAAAACCAAAGGAAATCTAAACGGTTTTATTGAACACAATAATTTTGCAGACTGGAAATTAGATTTACAAATAAGTTCGAAAAGATTACTGGCATTGGATACCAAAGATAAAGAGGATGCAGCTTATTATGGTACAGCTTTTATTGATGGTATAGCTACTATTAAAGGACCAACAAACGCTCTTTTTATAAAAGTTGCTGCTAAATCAGAAAAAGGGACAGAAGTTAAAATACCTATAAACAATGCTGAAAGTGTTAGCGATAACATATTTCTACATTTTGTCACAGAGAAAGAAAAATACAATCTCGCAAATGGTATTGTAGACAACACTAGAAATTACAATGGACTCGAATTAGAATTTGATTTTGATATAACGCCAGACGCTGAAGTAGAAGTTATTTTAGATCGAAATACAGGACATGGAATGAAAGGAAAAGGATTTGGATCTTTACTATTTAAAATTAATACGTTAGGAAAATTCAACATGTGGGGCGATTTCCAAGCTTATGAAGGAACTTATAATTTTAAATATGGAGGTTTAATTGATAAGAAATTTGAAGTGAAAAAAGGTGGCTCAATTACTTGGGAAGGGAATCCAATGAAAGCTTTATTAAACTTAGAAGCGGTATATAAAACCTCGGCAAATCCAGCAGTATTATTGCAAAATTCATCTTTTAACACTAAAGTTCCAGTGGAAGTAATTATCGGAGTTCGTGGTGATTTAACGAGCCCTGAACCTGATTTTAATATCGAATTCCCTACGGTTAGCTCTGTTTTAAAATCAGAGATTCAGTATAAATTAAATGATAAAGATATTAGACAAACACAAGCATTGTATCTACTTTCATCCGGAGGATTTTTAAGTGCAGAGGGTATAAGTCAATCTGATTTATCAGGAAGTTTATTTGAAACTGCATCCAGTATTTTAGGTGGAATTATTCAAACCGATGATGATAAATTTAAAGTTGGCTTAAATTTTATTGGAGCTGATAGAAGAATTGGTAGAGAAACAGATGGTCGATTTGTTGCTACTATATCGTCAAAAATAAACGATCGAGTTACTATTAATGGAAAATTAGGAGTACCGTTTGGGGGAATAAATGAATCAGCTATTGTAGGAGACGTAGAAGTGCTTTTCCGAGTAAACGAAGATGGGACTCTTAATTTAAGACTCTTTAATAAAGAAAATGACATTAATTACGTTGGTCAAGGAATAGGTTATACTCAAGGCTTAGGAGTTTCTTATGAAGTTGATTTTGATACTTTTAAGGAATTTGTTAATAAAATATTCAAAAATTTGAAGTTTGACAAAGTTTCTACAGCAACCGCAGAAGATCAAGATTCTAACTTATCTCCGGAATATATAAAATTCCAAAGATCTAAAAAACCAGCCACTGAAAAAGTTAAAACTAATCAAGAAGGTTTAATCCCTGAGGAATACTAAGTTACTTTTATTTTACCCGTTGGGTATAATTATTCAAAAGGTCAGTTTTAGTGTTTTAGGTGGAGTAAAACGGAGTAAAAAATGTATCGAGAACCGTTTTTAATGAAATTTTTCTTGTTCTTGATACATTTTTCTATCGAAAAACACGCGAACTGACGAAAAATCACCATCAAAAACTAATTATACCCAACGGGTTTTTATTTTATATACGTATACTTTTTAAATAGTGTTGCTTAACAAAACATAACGCTATTGTCGTTATCAATTTGCTAAACTGATAATATTATTCTGTTAGGGCTGAAGGTGTAAAATAAGGTTCAATCTTCTGATTTTCGTTTACTGAGATCATTTTTTACTATTTATTATTTCGTGCAAAGTTTTATAATAATTATTGTTTCAATTCATTATTTTTAAACAATAATTTATTTTTTGTTACTTTTATTAAATAATATTCATTTTTTTTTAGATTTTAAAAAACTTATCAACGAAAACGTTTGAATTTAAAAAGCAACACCATTTTAATAAAATCACAGTCGTGAAAATGATTATTGTTTCCTAAATTTACATTTTAATACTTTAAACAATGCCAAAAACAATAAAGAAAGTTGGTGTTCTGACCTCAGGAGGAGACTCGCCAGGAATGAATGCAGCCATTAGATCAGTCGTTAGAACTTGTGCTTACCATAATATAGAATGTATTGGAATATATAGAGGATATCAAGGTATGATTGAAGGAGACTTCAAGGAAATGGGACCAAGAAGTGTAAATAATATCGTTAATAAAGGAGGAACGATATTAAAATCTGCACGATCTAGTGAATTTAAAACAGCTGAGGGCCGACATAAAGCGCACGAAAATTTGCTAAAAGCTGGTGTTGATGCTTTAGTGGTAATAGGAGGAGATGGCACATTTACAGGAGCATTGCTATTTAACAAAGAATTTGATTTTCCAATAATGGGAATTCCAGGAACAATTGATAATGATATTTTTGGGACAAGTCATACGTTAGGATATGATACAGCTTTGAATACTGTGGTGGAAGTCATCGATAAAATTAGAGATACAGCAAGTTCTCATAATCGATTGTTTTTTGTAGAGGTGATGGGTAGAGACGCTGGTCACATTGCACTAAACGCAGGTATAGGAGCCGGAGCAGAAGAAATTCTTATTCCCGAGGAAGATTTAGGTTTAGAACGATTACTAGAATCTCTACAAAAAAGTAAAGCGTCTGGAAAATCATCAAGTATAGTAGTTATTGCCGAAGGCGATAAAATTGGTAAAAACGTGTTCGAGTTAAAAGATTATGTTGAAGCTAATTTGCCTGAATATGATGTCCGGGTTTCTGTCTTAGGTCACATGCAGCGCGGTGGTTCTCCTTCGTGTTTTGATAGAGTTTTAGCAAGTAGGTTAGGTGTCAAAGCTGTAGAATCATTAATTGATGGAAAATCAAATTTTATGGTTGGTTTGCAAAATGATGCTGTTTCACTAACTCCTTTAGAACAAGCTATTAAAGGAAAAACAATGATTGATCGAGAGTTGTTGCGAGTTTCAGATATTATGTCGACTTAATGTAAAGATTGCTATAAGCTGTTGGTTTTTACGAGAATAAAATAGAACGAAAATTAATTATAATAATAGCATAAAGCATAATGCTTATTGCGTAAAGCTAAAAAAAATGTCAAAAGTAAAATTAGGAATAAACGGATTTGGAAGAATAGGGAGAATCGTTTTCAGAGAATCTTTTAACAGAGATAATGTAGAAGTAGTGGCAATCAATGATTTACTAGATGTAGATCACTTAGCGTATTTACTAAAATATGATTCAGTTCATGGACGTTTTAATGGAACAGTTGAAGTTAAAGAAGGGCAATTGTTTGTGAATGGAAAAAACATTCGTATTACTGCAGAGAGAAATCCAGCTGATCTAAAATGGAATGAAGTTGATGTAAATGTGGTTGCTGAATGTACTGGTTTTTTTACTACCATTGAAACTGCAAATGAGCATATAAAAGGCGGTGCTAAGAAAGTAATTATTTCTGCTCCTTCTGCTGACGCTCCGATGTTTGTAATGGGAGTTAATCACACAACTGCGAAAGCATCAGATATTATTGTTTCCAATGCTTCTTGCACAACAAACTGTTTAGCTCCATTGGCTAAAGTTATTAATGATAATTTTGGTATTGTTGAAGCGTTAATGACAACAGTTCATGCTACCACTTCGACACAAATGACAACTGACGGTCCCTCTAAAAAAGATTGGAGAGGCGGTCGTGCCGCATCATGTAATATAATCCCATCTTCTACAGGTGCTGCAAAAGCAGTAGGGAAAGTTATTCCAGAGTTGAATGGTAAATTAACTGGTATGGCTTTTCGTGTGCCTACAACTGACGTGTCAGCGGTAGACTTAACTGTAAAAGTTGCTAAAGAAACTTCGTACGAAGAAATAATGGCAGTATTGAAAAAAGCTTCAGAAACGACTATGAAAGGTATTTTAGGATATACGGAAGATTTAGTTGTTTCTCAAGATTTTGTGTCTGATCCTAGAACTTCAATTATAGATGCTAACGCTGGAATTGGATTAAATTCCACTTTTTTCAAAATTATATCTTGGTATGATAATGAATATGGATATTCAAGTAAATTAATTGACTTATCAGTTCATATTGCTGGTTTAAAATAATTATTTATATTTACAAAATCCCGTTATAATTGAAGTAGCGGGATTTTGTTTTTGTCCTAGTTTTTAAATTACAATGTTTCTACCAAAAAAAATCAGAAAAAATGAGATTAATAGTTGATAGCGGCTCAACCAAAGCCGATTGGATTGCAATAAATGGAGAAGGAAAAGTATTATTTACGACTCAAACTTTAGGACTTAATCCAGAAGTGCTTGATGGCAATGAAATTGTTGAGCGTTTAAATGATCGCTTTGATATTTTGCAAAATAAAAAAGAAGCAACGCACTTATTCTTTTACGGAGCAGGTTGTGGTACGGATCGTATGAAAATTGAATTGTCGCAAATATTTCAAAAATACTTTTCTAACGCAATTATTTCTGTACAAGAAGATACTTTTGCAGCAGTTTATGCTACGACTCCAAAAGGTGAAAAAGCTATTGTATCCATATTAGGAACAGGATCTAATTGTAGTTACTTTGACGGTAAAGAACTACACCAAAAGGTGCAATCACTTGGATATATTGTTATGGATGATTGTAGCGGAAATGTTTTTGGAAAAGAATTGATAAGAAAATATTACTTTAATAAAATGCCCAAAGATTTAGCTGATCTATTCGAAAAAGAATATGATCTTGATCCGGATGCAATTAAAAGCAAGTTATATAAGGAACCAAATCCAAATGCGTACTTAGCTACTTTTGCAAAATTTCTTATACAACACAAGGACACAGAATTTTGTCAAAAAATTATTTATAAAGGAATGAAATCATTTGTAAAAAATTATATTAAGCAATATGATAACTGCAAAGAGGTTCCTGTTCATTTTGTAGGCTCAATTGCCTTCTATTTAAAGGAGGAGTTAGAAGAGACATTTCTTAAATACGAATTAAAACTTGGTAATGTTCTAAGAAGACCTATTGACGGACTAATAGCGTATCATGTAGCTAATAATTAGATTTTTTTATATTTTATTCGTTTGGTCCATAAAATATTATCTGTGAATCACTTATAATTTATAACTAAATTTAAAATTTTAAATACTAAGGATTTACATTGCTGTTAGACAATCTTAATCTCTAGGTTGATAATTATAAAACAGCAATCATAGATATCTCTACATTTACATTTTTTGGCAGGCATGCCACTTGAACCGTTTCACGTGCTGGAGCGGTTTTTTCATTAAAATAAGAACTGTAAATAGTATTTATTTTACCAAAGTCTTTCATGTCCATTATAAATATAGTAGCTTTTACTACATTGTCAAAAGTCATCCCCGCAGCATCTAATACCGCTTTCATATTCTGCATGACTTGCTCTGTTTCTAATTCTATTGTAGCATTTACAAGTTCGTTAGTTTTTGGGTTTATTGCAATTTGACCAGAAGTATATAAAGTACTGCCAGTTTGAACGGCTTGACTATATGGACCAATTGGTGCAGGAGCGTTTTCTGTAAAAATTATCTTTTTCATCTGAATTTTGTGTTTATTTTGAATTTCGATTTAATAAAAAATAGAATTAATTGTTATATAATTGAAGTAAAGTCTCGATTATTTTGCTATGATTTATATGTGCTTCTTGATGGATGAAATAAAATAGAACTATCGATTGATTACGCTTCTTTTATCCCATTTTATATCACTTAGAACACCAGATTTTATTCCAATAAAGAATCCCCAATTTGCATTGACACCAAAAGGAGACCAATTGAAATCCATTCTCCAACTCAACAAGTCTCTTTCAAATCGAAGTTGTGTGAATGTAACCCCTTTTTGAACAAAATCATAACCCGTTGAAACACCTGCTTTCCATTTTGGAGTTATATCGGCATTAGCAGAAATCATGATCGAATTACCTATAATTTTATTTTCTCGATTGTTATTTCCATAAGTTAGTGAATATGCAAATGTGATATCCCACGGTAATTTCGAATTAAAAAATTCCGAAATTTTATCTTCTCCTTCGGCTTCATCTTCCTTAAATAAACTTCTTCTACTATCTCCTAAATCGACGTTAGTACCAAATAAATCATCTTCACGACCCCCATTTCGCTGACTCTGAACATTTTTATCCTTTTTTGAATCGTCTTTTTCTTTACTAGAAACAGAATAATTTAATGTCATATTAGAACTCGTCATCCTAAATAGACTTCCTCCGTTATCGATATTAAATACATTAACCCGTTTTCCTGAATTATCAATAGCGTAGGGGTCTAATGTGGCTCCAAAGTTGACATTCATTTTATTGTTTAATAATTGCGTACCGCCGCTTACGCGCACTGGCGAGAAAGCAAGAGTAGTAATTCCATCCGCATTCAAATCATAACTAGTTGAAAGGTTTAAGTTGTTCAGTAGCATTATTTTTTTAGGTTCTACTTTCGTACTGTCTTTATCTGTGACCTTTGCCTCAAAAGTATTACTCAAATCAAATCCTAAATTATTAGAATTGTTTAATCCTGGTGAACCAAAAACACCATTTTCAAATCGTGTATATTGCTTATTCATTGTTCCACTAGCGTCAGATGCATAGGTGTCATAATATCTTTCAAAGCTTGGTGTGTACCCGTAAGATACAGATGGTCTCATGACATGCCTAATCGATTTGATTTTTTTGTCTTTACCAAAATTAAAAGTTCCGTAAATAGTGGTTCCCATACTAGAAGAGAAAGAATAAGTTCTAAAAGCGTCAAAACCATTAACTACTTTATCTATAACTTTGCTTTGATCTTCATCATAATTTCGTGCAATAGTTTTAGTGTACCAAATCTCTTCATAGTTCATAGATGTTGAGGCACTAAAGTATTTGAATAGTTTAAAATTTGTACTTAAAGGAATACTGTGCTGAAAACCTACTTTTGCATCTCGAAACATTTGAGGTTTGAAAAACAGCGAATCAGTAGTTACAATACTGTTACGACCATTTAAATTATATTGTAAATTGATATTTTTAAAAAATCCTTTTCTTACACCATCTTTACCAACAAATGGATAAATTCTATCAACACTTAACTGTAAGGTTGGCAATGTCATATTGATTTCTTCTGTTTGCGTATTCTGAGAATGTGTTGCTGTTAGTGACATTCGAACTTGTGGAACGGTTGTAAAAGTTTTTGCGTATGAAATAGAAGAACTCAAGGTATTATTTAAGTTGGAACCAATGTTTAATTGGTTTATCGATTGCTTAAAATATTTACTACTACCAAGGTTAACTGACGCTGAGAAGCTAGAATTAGGACTCGCTTGTGCATCTTTAGAATGCGACCATTGAATATTATAAATATTTTGTTTTGAATAATCTGGATAACCTCTTTCGCTATTTATTAAATTTTCAAATCTCACATTTATGTTTCCGCGATAACTATATCTTTGAGCATAGCTAGATTCAAATCGCAGACCGTAGCTTCCATTCGTGTAATAATCTCCTAGAACGGTTAAATCATATTTATCGCTTAGTGCAAAATAGTAACCTAGATTTTGTAACGAGAAACCACGGTTGTTTGAATCATTATAACTTGGTAAAATTATTCCAGATATACTAGTCTCTTTGCCCATTGGGAAAAAAGCAAAAGGCAAAGCTATAGGAGTGGGAACATTAGCAATTACCATATTAGTAAAACCTGTAACTACTTTTTTACCGGGAATGAACTTTACTTTACTAGTTTGAAAATAATATTCTGGATTATCAACGTCTTTCGAAGTAGTAAAGATGGCACGTTTTAAAAAATAAACAGAATCATTTTCTTTTTTAGTGACGGCTGCTTTAATTTTGAATTCGCCCTGTTCTGATCGTGAATTATAGATTAATGCTTTTTTAGTTTTAAAATTAAATCGAATAGAATCTGGTTCAACGACATTCGCTCCTTGTTTAAAATTTGGAAACTGTGTAAACTTTCCTGTAGAATCTTTTATTCGTCCCGCATACACTTCATTCTTTTCATAATCTAACACTATAATTCCTGCTTTCAATTCAATTTCCTGATAATAGAGTTCAGCTTTATCGTATAATGTGATTAATTTTTTCTTTTGATCAATCTTAGCATATTTGTCAGCTTTGTATTTTACTTTTCCATCTAAAAATTGTTTCTTTGGTACAATACTATCAATTTTTATACTATCGTTTTCTTTAATTTGATTAACAGTGATAGGAGTTTTCAAGGTACTATCTTTTTTACCGCTATCTATTTGATTAGTAGTTGGTATAACTGACTTTTTTTTAATTATATCTTGTGAGTATGATTTGCCAGAACCTAAAGAGAGGAAAATTGATAGTAAAACGATATTAAATAAGTTTGTATACAAAGGTTTTAATGCTATTTTTGTAAAATGATGGCCTGTTTTTTGACACATCAAATTTACATATTATTTTTTGTCAAAAATAGGCAAATAAATATTCTTATAGATGTAGTCCTTTTAATTAAATTAACGTATCACTTTATGCACAAAATATATCAGGTTAGAATTATACCAGTCCTTATTTTAATGCTCCTTTCTACCCTTTCTCAAAGCCAAACAAATGGTTTTAAAGTGACTTTAGATGCTGGTCATGGTGCTCATGATTTTGGAGCTGTTTATGAAGGAAGAATCGAAAAAAATATTGCCCTAGCTATAGTTCTTAAAGTAGGTAAAATATTAGAGGCGACACCGCAAATGCAAGTTAATTACACCAGAAAAACAGATGTTTTTATTGATTTGATTGAAAGAGCAAACATTGCAAATAGATTTAATGCAAATATTTTTGTTTCGATACATTGCAACGCTAATAGAAATACAGCAGCCGATGGAACAGAGACTTATGTTATGGGTTTAAGTAAAATTGCATCAAATTTAGAAGCGGCCAAAAAAGAGAATGAGGTAATAACATTAGAGAAAGACTACAAGCAAAAGTACGAAGGTTTTGATCCAAATTCTCCTGAAACAATGATTGGAATGACTTTAATGCAGGAGGAGTATCTCGATAATAGTATTGCATTGGCTAGTAAAATTGAAGATTCATTTGCTGATCTAGGAAAAAAAGTTCGAGGTGGTGGGGTAAAACAAGCGCCTTTTATGGTACTCCATAAAGCATATATGCCTAGAGTATTAATTGAAACAGGTTTTATTTCAAATACTATTGAAGGAAATTTATTGAATTCTGAAGAGGGTCAAAATGAAATTGCTAAAGCGATATCAGGTGCAATAATTCGGTACAAGAAAGAATATTTTGGTGGTGGAGAATTAGAGGTAAATGAGGAACTTCCTTCGCAGAAAATGCAGGAAATTGTAGTTACTGAAACTGTAATAATCGCAAAAACAAATACACCAGCTAAAGTTGCAGAGCAAACAGAAATTAAAAAACTTATGTTGACTGGTGTATCAATTTTTAAAGTGCAATTATTAGCAACTCAAAAAAGTATAGCACTAATACCTCAAAATTTTAAAGGTCTACAAAATGTGTCGGTAGTTTATGAAAATAATTTTTATAAATACACATATGGCGAGACAGCTAATTATGATGATGCAAAGAGACATCTACAAGAGGCAATTTCAAAAGGTTATAATACAGCATATTTGATTGCATTCAAGGATGGAGAAAAGATTAATATTCAAGACGCTATTAAGTAATTTGCGTCATTTATCATAATTACATAAAATCCCAACTATTTTGCACTTCATAAACAAGTTTACAATCCTAAAAGTTTTTCTGTTTCTACTTCTTACTTCGCTAAATTATTCTCAATCTAATAAGTTTATTGTTATTTTGGATGCTGGCCACGGTGGCAAAGATCCTGGGAATTCCTATAATGGATTTGTAGAAAAGGAAATTGCTCTTAAAACAGCTCTCAAATTAGAAAAATATCTAAGGAAAGAGAAAGATATTCAAATTATTCATACTCGAAAAACAGATGTATTTATCGAATTAGTTGATCGCCCAAAAAAGGCAAATAATATTCATGCTAATTTATTCATCTCAATTCATTGTAATTCAGTTGCTAATCCTTTACCGTATGGAACCGAAACTTTTGTGATGGGACTTTCCAGAACTAAAGGTAATTTAGAGATTGCGAAACAGGAAAATTCAGTGATACTTTTAGAGAAAAATTACAAACAGACTTACAAAGGTTTTGATCCAAAAAATCCTGAGACTTTAATAGGTTTAAAAATGATGCAAGAGGATTATCTAGACAGAAGTATTCAACTTGCTTCAAAAATAGAAAGTAATTTTAAGAATAAAGTTAAAAGAAAGTCGAGAGGCATAAAGCAGTCTCCTTTATGGGTTTTGGATGCAGCATATATGCCGAGTGTTCTAATTGAGTTGGGATTTTTATCTAATAGTAAAGAAGGAAGTTTTCTGAATTCTGATGTAGGACAAGAAAAGATGGCAGAGGCAATTGCAAGTGCTATCTTAAATTATAAAAGAGAGTATTTTGATTCTGGATCTACTAAAATTAATAGCAAAGATAAATCTAGTGAAAGCTTAGATGAAGATGAAAAAGATAGTTCAAAAAGCATTACTTCCAATCGTTTTTCAGAGAGTAAAATTAGTAAGGATAAAGATTACAACGTTGTTTATAAAGTACAGTTTGCAGCCGGAAATTCTAACATCCCATTAAAAGCATCTAATTTTAAAGGTTTAAATAAAGTTTCTATGCGAACAAATAATAATAAATTTTTTAAGTATTCGTACGGTGAATCTTTAGATTACGAAGAAGCTAAAAATGATTTAAAAGAAGTGAAATCAAAAGGTTACACTTCAGCGTACATAATCGCTTTCAAAAATGGAAAGAACGTAAGCGTGGAAGAAGCACTGAAATAATTACAACAAGTCAAATATTTTATATTAAATTTGTAAAAAATAACATAAACATTGAAAATATCAAGAGAAATTAAAACAGCCATATTAGTAATATCTTCTATATTATTATTTATCTGGGGCTATAGTTTTTTAAAAGGAAGAGACTTATTCATCAATTACAAAACCTATTATGTGGAATATAAAAGTGTTGAAGGTTTAACAACTTCAGCCCCAGTTACCTTAAATGGTTTAGTAGTAGGTAAAGTGAGTAGCATCAATATCAATTATGAAACTGGAACATTATTAGTTGAATTACAATTAAAGACAGATTTTCCAATTTCTGCTTCTAGTGTAGCTTCGCTTTACGAACCGGGTTTTATAGGCGGAAAACAAATTGCGATTGTACCTAATTTCAGCGATAAAACTTTAGCAGTTGATGGACAAAAATTTACTGCAGGAGTAAAATTAGGACTTACTGATAAAGTGGGTGATCAACTCGCACCCTTACAAGAAAAATTAGAAAAAGTTTTAAGCAGCACTGAAAAGTTAATTTCAGGTGTTAATAATGTTTTAGATCAACAAGGTCAAAAAGATTTAAAACTAACTTTAGCCGAATTAAGTAGAACCATTGAGCAATTTCATAAAGCGTCCATAAGTGTTAATAATTTGCTAGATGACAATAAATCACAAATCAAAGGCGTGGTAACAAATTTTAATAAAATAAGTACTAATTTTTCTAAAATTTCAGATTCAATAAATAAAGCTGATATTGGTAAAACAGTCAGAAATCTTAATAAGACCTTAGCTAAAGTGGACGGAATTATGTCAGGTTTGGAAGCTGGAAAAGGGTCAATGGGTAAATTATTAAATGATGATGCCTTTTATCAAAACATTAAAACATCTACGAAAGAGTTAGAGTTGTTACTCCAGGATATTAGACTTTATCCTACTCGATATATAAATATTTCAGTATTTGGAAAGAAAAACAAACCTTACATTGGTCCTAAAACTGATTCTACTTCTACTATTAATAATTAGCCACTATGAACTATTTAGATAATATTTTGTTTGCCATTCTTTTGTTTTTTGGTTTTGGCTATTTTTATAATAGTGTTCGAAAAATTCGCAGAAACATTAAACTCGGAATTGAAGTAGATCGTTATGATAACCCAAAAGCACGATGGACTAATATGGCTATGATTGCTCTTGGGCAATCAAAAATGGTCAAAAAACCTATTGCTGGAATTCTTCACATAATTGTTTACGTAGGATTTATAATTATCAATATCGAACTTTTAGAAATCATTATTGATGGACTTTTTGGAACACATAGAATTTTTGCGTTTTTAGGAACGACTTATGATGTATTAATTGCTTCATTTGAAATCTTAGCTGGTTTAGTATTGATAGCTGTTTTTGCTTTCTGGTCCAGACGAAATGTGATAAAATTAAAACGATTCGTAAGTTCAGATTTAAAAGGTTGGCCTAAAAATGATGGTAATTACATACTTTATTTTGAGGTAGTTATTATGACACTATTTCTATTGATGAATGCCTCGGATTTGCATTTACAAAATGTTCCAGGTGGTTTTTCTCATTACATTCCAGTAGGTGTTTTTCCTATTAGTCAATTCATAGAGCCTATTTTTAATGGCTTATCTAATGAATTAGTGATGGTTTTATATGAGGTTTTCTGGTGGTTCCATATTGCCGGAATCTTAATTTTTATGAATTACTTGTATTTTTCGAAACACCTACATATTCTTCTTGCGTTTCCAAATACTTATTTTGCAAATCTTCACCCACAGGGGCAATTCGATAATTTAGAATCAGTTACTAAAGAGGTAAAGTTAATGATGGATCCAAATGTCGATCCTTTTGCGGCAGCACCTGTAGATGAGAATGCTACAGTGAGTAAATTTGGCGCAAGCGATATCCAAGACCTAAATTGGGTTCAATTGCTAAATGCTTATACGTGCACTGAATGTGGCAGATGTACTTCGGCTTGTCCTGCAAATATTACTGGTAAAAAGCTATCTCCTCGTAAAATTATGATGGATACTAGGGATAGAATGGAAGAAGTAGGTAGAAATATTGATGCTAACAAAGGAGTTTTTGTCCCAGATAACAAGTCACTACTCAACGATTACATCACACCTGAAGAACTTTGGGCTTGTACCTCATGTAATGCTTGTGTTGAAGAATGTCCCGTAAATATAAGTCCATTATCTATTATCATGGATATGCGTCGTTATTTAGTAATGGAACAAAGTGCAGCTCCAATGCCTGTTAATGCTATGATGACCAACATTGAAAACAATGGTGCGCCGTGGCAATACAATCAGCAAGATCGATTGAACTGGAAAAACGAAAATTAGACTTATTTAAATTGGTTTCGTAGCCTTTTAAAAAAAAATAGAAAGTATGTCAGAGAATTTAATAGTGCCAACAATGGCCGAAATGTTAGCTCAAGGGAAACAACCAGAAGTTTTATTTTGGGTAGGTTGCGCTGGGAGTTTTGATGATAGAGCAAAAAAAATCACAAAAGCATTTGTAAAAATACTAAATAGGTCAAATGTTTCGTTTGCCGTATTAGGAACTGAGGAAAGTTGCACGGGAGATCCAGCCAAAAGAGCTGGAAACGAATTTTTATTCCAAATGCAAGCGATGATGAATATAGAGGTTTTAAATGCATACGAAGCAAAGAAAATTGTTACCGCTTGCCCTCATTGTTTTAACACACTTAAGAATGAGTATCCAGAATTAGGTGGGAAATATGAAGTGGTTCATCACACTGAATTTCTAAAATCATTACTAGACGATGGGAGATTAACGATTGAAGGTGGACAGTTTAAAGGGAAAAGGATTACTTTTCACGATCCTTGCTACTTAGGTAGAGCTAATAATATTTATGAAGCTCCTAGAGATTTGATTCGCAAATTAGATGCTGAATTAGTTGAAATGAAACGTTCTAAAGCCAATGGACTTTGTTGTGGTGCTGGCGGTGCTCAGATGTTCAAAGATGCTGAGCCAGGAAATAAAGAGATTAATATTGAACGAACAGAAGATGCTTTAGAAACTAAAGCTGATATAATTGCTGCTGGTTGTCCTTTTTGTAATACGATGATGACTGACGGAATTAAAAATAAAGAAAAAGAAGGCGATGTAAAAGTTATGGATATTGCAGAACTTATTGCTAACGCTCAAGACTTATAGTTTTTTTTCTTTCTTCATTTAAAATTAAAAAATCATGTACATTCCTTTTGAAAATATGCCCGAAGAATCCAAAATTTGGATTTATCAATCGAATAGAAAATTTTCGGATGCCGAATTTTCTGAAATAGAAAATGCTTTACAAGATTTTCTTAAAGATTGGGCCGCTCATGGCACTAGTTTAGAATCTTCCTATTTATTAAAATACAATCGATTTATAATAATCGCTGTCAATCAGGACGTTCAGTCGGCTACAGGATGTTCTATCGATTCTTCAGTGGAGTTTATCCAAAGTCTTGAGCAAAAATATTCAGTTGATTTATTAGATAAAATGAATGTCACTTTCAAACTTGGAGAACATATTGCGCACAAACCATTGATAGATTTTAAAAAGATGGTCAAGGATAAAGCCGTTACTGAAAACACAATAGTTTTTAATAATTTGGTAAATAATGTTGAAGAATTCAATGAATCATGGGAGGTTCCGGCAATGGATAGTTGGCATAGTCGTTTCTTCTAAAAATAGACACAAATTTTGCAAAAAATAGACATCAAAATACATTTATTTTATGTCTTATTTTTTTTTACCGCCATTACATATGCTGGTAAAAAAATTAATAAGGATAAATTTATTTTAGCCAGCTTTCTATCTATTTCTAAAAAGTTAGACAATAGAGTCCATTTTAATAGCCCTGTATATTTTAAATTGGCTGTACAAGATACAGTAAGGAAAGTAGTTAAATCTAAATATAGAGTTGGGTCACAGGAACATAAATTTATTAAAGGGATTGATAGTACAGCAATCAGAAATATTTCAGTAAAAGATGATTTTCAATATGAGTTTTATGAAAACTCGATTACTGTTTTGACTAATATAAATGCGATTATACCCGTAAAAAATTTAGATCAACAAAAAATTGCTTACGTAAAAATAGGAGATGCTATTAATGATGATTTTGTTTCAACTCTACAAAAGTATGCTGATGTTACCGTTATTGAAGATAAAAATATTGATAGTTTACAATTTAAATTAGCACGTTTTTCAACAGTAATCATTGGATATCATGCAATAGATAATAGCTTGAAAAATTATAATTTAAGCATAGATCAAATTTCTAAAATAAAATTTTTAGCGCGCAATAATAACGTTATTATGAATGTTTTTGCGAATCCATATTGTCTTTCAGCATTGGATAGTTTTGATGATATTGAAGGTTTAATCGTATCATATCAAAATAAAAAAGTATCTCAAATTGTGTCTGCAGAATTAATTTTTGGAGCAATTCAATCTAAAGGAAAATTACCATTTTCGATTAGCACTCATTTTAAAAGTAATAACGGACTTTCCACAGAAAAGCTAGATCGATTAGGATTTACATCTGCTGAAAATGTGGGAATGGATGCTGTGGTTTTATCTAAAATAGATTTAATTGCAAATAGGGCTATTGATTCAAAAATGACTCCAGGAATTCAAATACTAGTAGCTCGAAAAGGCAAAGTTATTTACCAGAAATCATTTGGCTATCACACTTATGACAATATCATAAAAGTCCAAAATTCAGATATTTATGATATTGCATCGTTAACAAAAATTATGGCTACTTTACCAAATGTGATGTTGCAATACGATCAAAAAAAAATAAGTTTAGAATCAACTTTAGCAGAAATGGCACCACTCTTTTTGGGATCCAATAAGCAGAATATCAATCTAAAAGATTTATTATCTCATTATGCAGGCTTAGCTGCTGGGATACCATTTTATAAAGAGGCGATGAGTTTATCCAAGGTACCTTCGAAACTTTACTTTAGAAAAAAAATAGAAACTGATTATTCAAAACAGTTGGGAGACAGTTTATTTATAAAAAATGATTTTAGTGAAATTATGATGAAATTGATCGTTGATAGTAAATTATCTTTGAAAAAAGAATACAAATACAGCGATCTTACTTTTATGATTTTAAAGTACTATTTAGAGCAAACAACAGGAAAAACATTAGATGTATTAATTCAAGATAATTTTTATAAATCTTTAGGGATGAATAATTCAAGTTTTAATCCGCTCACAAAATTTGATAAAAACCGAATACCGCCCACAGAAACGGATAATTATTTTCGTTATCAACTACTGCAAGGATATGTCAATGATTTATCTGCAGCACTAGAGGGCGGAGTTTCAGGACATGCTGGAATGTTTTCTAATGCAATGGATCTTGCTAAATTAATGCAGCTTTACTTGCAAAAGGGTAGTTACGGAAACCAGCGTTATTTTAGCGAAAAAACTTTTGATGATTTTAATACTTGTTACTTTTGTGCAGAGGGAAATAGAAGAGGTGCCGGTTTTGATAAACCACAACTAGGTAAAGAAGGACCCACTTGTGGTTGTGCATCAATGACAAGTTTTGGTCATACAGGATATACTGGGACAATGGCTTGGGCTGATCCTGAAAATCAAATAGTGTACATATTTTTATCAAATAGAACATTTCCAGTAGCCACAACTAATCGTTTGTCAAAAGCAAATATTCGTGAGGACATTCAAAAAGTTATTTATGAATCAATTTTCCATAATTAGTAGAAAATAATATGGAATTTAAAATTTCAAAAGAAAATTATTTTACGCGGAATATATTTTTAGTTATCTTTTTGCTTTTTACTTTTATCACGAATTCACAAAATTTTGATATTAATACATTACGAGATATTAATTTAAATAGAAATAGTTCGTTAGATCCCACATTCAAAACTGTCACAAATAGCGTTGTACCAATAAGTCTAGGTACTCCAGTTATCATTTACGCGGTGGGACTTATCAAAAAAGATAGCACTGTAAAAAAGCAAGCAATATTTATTGGTGAAACATTTTTAGTATCAGCATTCATCACTACCGCTTTAAAACAAATTGCAAAAAGAGAACGACCATTTAATAAATATTCTGACTTAGATCAAGCAACTTCAGCGACAGGATATTCATTTCCTTCCGGCCATACCTCTACAGCCTTTGCAACAGCAACATCTTTAAGTATGGAATATCCAAGATGGTATGTAATTGTACCATCATTTGTATGGGCAGGAGCTGTAGGATATTCTAGAATGCACTTAGGGGTCCATTATCCATCTGATGTTATTGCAGGAGCAATTATAGGAAGTGGATCAGCATATTTAAGTTACAAAGTAAATAAGTGGATATACAAAAGGAAAATTTAAAAAATGAAAAGGCGATATTTATGTTATTCTAGATATAATAGTTTTTTAAAAATGCTATTTAATTTTTTCTTTCAAAGTTTTCTGAGCATAATTTGGCATTAATTAGAATATATTTAAGAAATCATTTTACACATATAATTATGAATTTTACTTATGAATTTGATTTCTTGTTTGTTTAATTTCGAACCAGAATTGTACGATTTATAAAGTAGTAGTGGATTCAGAATACAGGTTTATAAATCATTTTTTTTATCTTGGAACATTGATGTAAATTTTTCAAACAGAATTTCGATTTCATTAAATAAAAAAAATAAATATACCACATTCGCATTGAGAGAAAGACGATTCAAATAAGAATAATATGTTAAATAAAAAAAATGAAGATTCGTCTTCTGGCTGTTGCTCCTTAGATCTAGAGTCAACTAATCACATTGAGCACAGCGACAATGATGGTCATAATCACGATCACAACAATTTTGCTGGAAGTTTGACTCAATTATTTTTACCTTCAATTATCAGCGCTATTTTATTAGTGACAGCTTTATCATTTGATAATTTCTTTCCTCAATCTTGGTTTGATGGATGGATTAGAATTGTTTGGTATATAGTTGCTTACATTCCAGTAGGACTTCCAGTATTTAGGGAAGCTTTACAAAGTATGAGAAAGGGCGATTTCTTTTCTGAATTCTTTCTTATGAGTATTGCTACTTTCGGCGCTTTTGGTATTGGCCAATATGCTGAAGGTGTGACTGTAATGCTATTTTACGCTATTGGTGAGCTTTTCCAAACATTAGCTGTCAAAAAAGCAAAATCCAATATTAAATCACTGTTAGATGAACGACCAGATGAAGCTACAGTTATAGAAGGGCAGACCGTTATTCTAAAAAAAGCAGCATTAGTTAATATAGGTGAATTTATTGAATTGAAACCAGGAGAAAAATTAGCACTTGATGGCATTTTAGTTTCAGATCAGGCTACTTTTAACACAGCTGCTTTAACTGGGGAAAGCAAACCTGATTCTAAGTTAAAAGGCGATGTGATTCTTGCTGGAATGATAAATTTGAATTCTGTGGTCCGTGTCGAAGTAACTACAGCTTTTAAGGATAGTAAATTATCTAAAATTCTAGAAATGGTGCAAGAGGCAACCACTAAAAAAGCACCTACAGAGTTGTTTATTAGGAAGTTTGCCAAAATTTATACGCCTATAGTCGTATATCTTGCTTTAGCGATTTGTCTTGTTCCAATATTATTTGTAGATAATTATATATTTAAAGACTGGCTGTATCGAGCACTTATTTTTCTTGTAATTTCCTGTCCTTGTGCATTAGTTATTTCTATCCCGCTAGGTTACTTTGGCGGAATTGGAGCAGCAAGTAAAAACGGAATTTTATTTAAAGGCTCTACATTTTTAGATCTTATGGCTGCGATTCAAGTTGTGGTGATGGATAAGACGGGAACTTTAACTCAGGGCGTTTTCAAAGTTCAGCATGTGGTTGCCGTTGGAATCACTCAAGAGGAATTAATAAATTACACCGCTGCAATTGAATCTAAATCTACACATCCCGTTGGTTCAGCAATTATTGAATATGCTGCTTCTAAAAATAATAGTTTTGTTGTATCGGATGTAAATGAAATTCCTGGATTAGGACTTAAAGGCGTAGTGAATAATAAAGAAATCTTGGTGGGAAGTCCTAAGTTAATGCTTAAGTATAAAATCGAATACGATACCACACTTGATGCAATTCCTTACACGACTATTGTAGTAGCTATAAATCAAAAGTATGTTGGCCATTTTATTATTGCTGATCAAATAAAAGAGGATGCTAAAAATGCGATTGATAGTTTACATAAATTAAAGATTAAAACTATAGTTTTATCTGGAGATAATCAAGCTGTCGTTGATGCTGTAGCTAAAGATTTAAATATTGATCAAGCTTTTGGTGATTTATTGCCTGAAGATAAAGTCGAAAAGGTAGAAGCTTTAATAAACCAAAAATATAAAGTGGCATTTGTGGGTGATGGTGTCAATGATGCTCCGGTTATAGCTCTCGCAGATGTAGGAATTGCAATGGGCGGTTTAGGCAGTGATGCTACAATTGAAACTGCTGATATTGTGATTCAAAATGATCAGCCAAGCAAAATAGTAACGGCAATAATTATTGGAAGAAAAACAAAACAAATAGTCTGGCAAAATATTACTCTTGCTTTTGCAGTGAAATTACTTGTCTTAGCACTTGGAGCAGGAGGTTTAGCTACAATGTGGGAAGCTATTTTTGCTGATGTGGGCGTAGCTCTACTGGCAATATTAAATGCTGTGAGAATTCAAAGAATGAAGTTTTAAACAAAAATGACTTTTAACTTAAAATTGAATAGCATTTCACTGCTATTTTAGTATTTTCGTTATCATTAAATTAAATACATGAAAATTGCAATAGTTTGTTATCCCACTTTTGGCGGTAGTGGTGTTGTCGCTACAGAATTAGGGCTAGAATTAGCACGTCGAGGACATGAAATCCACTTCATAACCTACAGTCAACCAGTTCGATTAGCTCTTTTAAGCCCTAACGTGCATTACCACGAAGTAAATGTTCCTGAATATGCATTATTCCATTATCAACCGTATGAACTGGCTTTATCAAGTAAATTAGTTGATATGGTTAAGCTATATAAAATAGAACTGCTTCATGTGCATTATGCAATTCCACATGCCTACGCAGGTTATATGGCTAAACAAATGCTAAAAGATGAAGGTATAGATATTCCTATGGTTACAACCTTACACGGAACTGATATAACACTTGTTGGTAATCATCCGTTTTATAAGCCAGCAGTTACATTTAGTATTAACAAATCAGATTTTGTTACTTCGGTTTCCCAAAGTTTAAAAGAGGATACACTGAAGTTATTTAACATCACTAATGAAATTGAGGTTATTCCTAATTTTATAGAATTGAATAAAACTGAAAAAGAGGTCGATTCTCCCTGCCAGCGCTCCGTTATGGCTAAACCAACGGAGCGTATTATAACTCATATAAGTAATTTCAGGAAAGTGAAAAGAATTCCTGATGTTATTAAGATTTTTTATAATATTCAAAAAGAAATTCCTGCTAAATTAATGATGGTGGGTGATGGTCCTGAAAAAGAAAAAGCAGAGTATTTATGTCAAGAATTAGGAATTGAAGATAAAGTCATTTTTTTTGGGAATAGTAATGAAATTGACGAAATTTTATGCTTAACTGATTTATTCTTGCTTCCCTCAGAGACAGAAAGTTTTGGGTTAGCTGCTCTTGAGGCGATGGCGTGTGGAGTTCCAGTTATTTCAAGTAATTCAGGCGGATTATCAGAGGTTAACTTTCAAGGAATTTCAGGATATCTAAGCGATGTAGGTAATGTAGAAGAAATGGCTGAAAACGCATTAAAAATTTTAGGTGATGATACAACTCTTTTCCGATTTAAAGAAAATGCACTAGTCGTTGCAAAACAATTTGATATTAAAAACATTTTACCACTTTACGAAGCTTTGTACCAAAAAGCAATTAATAAGTATAAATAAGTCATTTCTATTCAGAGTGACATTATTAATCGCATCACAAATGAAAAAAATCATTTTTCTTTTTACAGTGGGAATTTTATCTTCATGCAGCACAACTACTTTAAAAACCGTGAGTAGCAATAAACTCTATGAAATATTAAATCAGCAATCGTATGGCGGAGCAACTATTCAATTTTACGAAATTTTATCTGAAAGTAATGAAATCAAAATGCTTCTTAATGACGAAAATTTAAAACGAAAAATTACTCCAATTGATGTTCATCAAGCTAATTTTATTATTTTAAATATGGGCGAAAAGCCTACGGGAGGATATAGTATTGGGATTGACAATGTAGAGGAAACGGTTGATACAATTGTTATAAAAGTTAAAATTATTAATCCAGAGGCGGGTAGTATAGTTACTCAATCGCTTACAACTCCTTTTTGCGTCGTTAAAATAAATTCTAAAAAGAAAATTATATTCATATAAAAAAAATTGGCTGTTCACATAATGAACAGCCAATTTTCTATATAATGATTGCGAAATTTAGAACTGATATCTTAAAGATAACGCAACATCTGATCCGTAGTTATTTTTATAATAACCGCTTCCTCCAAATTCTGGTCGGAAATCTAAAGAAACAAGTAATGGAAAATCAAAATTATATTCTATTCCAATATCTCCAGCTGCGAACGCAAAAGTATCATTGTAAGAATTATTATTATCATCATAACTGTAGCTTCCTACACCACCACCAACACCTGCGTACCAGTTGAAACCACCATCAATATTCCAAACCCATTGATACAAACCTGTTAATTTTATAGCTTGGTCATCGTAATTTTTATTGTTATAGTTACTTCTATTTCTCCAACCTAAATCCAATTCTAGTCGGTTATTAGATGACAATGCTCTTTGATAAGAAAGTTCACCACCAAAACCACCACTATCACCAAATCGTAATCCAATAGCATTTTTAGAAATGTCCTGAGCTTGAGCTGCAAATGTTAATCCGATCAACATAATTGCAGATGCAATAATTTTTTTCATAAGTCTGTTTTTATTTATGCAAATATAGTCTTTCACTTGAAGCTAAATTTTTATAATTTAATTTTTAATTTGTATAATTTCCACTATCTGACGCTACAGGAGAACTACAAAGGGTCAAAATCAATATAATTATAAGCAGTTACGTAAAACTTTAAAGTTTATACTTTTAAACTTTGATGTAAAGTGGTACTTTTGGTAAAAACTAATAATAATGGCAGGAAATAGCTACGGAACATTATTTAGACTCACAACTTTTGGAGAATCTCATGGCGAGGCTTTAGGTGGAATTATAGATGGATGTCCATCAGGGATAATAATAGATTTAGAGGCAATTCAATTAGAAATGTCGCGCAGAAAACCAGGTCAATCTGCAATAGTTACGCAGCGGAAAGAGCCAGATGATGTACAATTTTTATCTGGAATTTTTGAAGGTAAAACGACCGGTACGCCAATAGGTTTTATAATTCCGAATACAAATCAAAAATCAGATGATTACTCACATATAAAAGATAATTTTAGACCTAGTCATGCTGATTACGTATATGAACAGAAATACGGAATTCGTGACTACAGAGGCGGAGGACGAAGTTCTGCTAGAGAAACAGCAAGTAGAGTAGTAGCTGGAGCGATTGCTAAACAAATGTTACCTAAAATTAAAATTAATGCTTATGTTTCTTCGGTTGGTCCATTATTTCTAGAAAAACCATATCAAGATTTAGATTTTTCGAAAATTGAAGATAATCCAGTGCGTTGTCCTGATCCAGAGATGGCAATTGTAATGGAAGATTATATACGTGATATAAGAAAACAAGGTGATACCGTTGGTGGAACAGTAACTTGCGTTATTCAAAATGTACCAGTAGGATTAGGTGAACCTGTTTTTGATAAACTTCATGCTGAACTAGGAAAGGCAATGTTATCAATCAATGCTGTTAAAGGTTTTGAATACGGTAGCGGCTTTTGTGGTGCAAAAATGAAAGGTAGCGAACACAATGATTTGTATAACACTGACGGAACTACCAAAACTAATCTTTCAGGAGGTATACAAGGCGGAATAAGCAACGGAATGGATATTTATTTTCGTGTTGCATTTAAGCCTGTTGCAACAATTATGCAAAAACAAGAATCACTAGACAATAAAGGCAATATCACTGAGATGACTGGAAAAGGTCGTCACGATCCTTGTGTTGTTCCACGCGCTGTGCCTATCGTTGAGGCAATGGCTGCTATTGTATTGGCTGATTTTCACTTGATAAATAAAACTTTGAAATGAAATTAGCTTTACATTGGAAAATATTGATTGGGATGATTCTCGGCCTGCTGTTTGGAATATTCATGAAGAATATCGGAATGGTGGGTGCCGTAACTGATTGGATAAAACCTTTTGGGACAATTTTTATTAACCTTTTAAAAATGATTGCCGTTCCACTAATTGTGGTTTCATTAATAACTGGACTTGCTGATTTAAAAGACATTTCAAAGTTGTCCAAACTAGGGGGAAGGACAGTAGCTCTTTATTTATTCACGACAGTTACTGCAGTTTCTATTGGTCTTGTGCTAGCAAATGTAATAGAACCAGGAAGCTATATTAATGAGGTTTCTAGAGATACTCTTTTAACAAGCTTTACAGGTGATGCTAATGCAAAAATTCAGCTGGCAGAGTCGGCTAAGAATCAAGGACCACTGCAGCCATTAGTTGATGTTGTACCAGAGAATTTCTTTCAGGCATTAACGGATAACGCAAGTATGCTAAAAGTAATTTTGTTTACAATTCTGTTAGGTATTGGAATCATATTAATCGATGAAAAAAAATCGAAGCCTGTGGTTGATTTTTTTAAAGGTTTAAATGAAGTTATTCTCAAGATAATTGATATAATTATGCTTGCAGCTCCAATCGGAGTTTTTGCTTTGATGGCTTCATTAATGGTAGAAATCCCTGATTTTACAACTTTAGGAGCCTTAGCTATTTATGGATTGACCGTGGTAATTGGACTTATGATAATGACCTACGTAGTTTATCCTACGCTACTTTATAGTTTTACTAAAGTTGGACCAAGACGTTTTTTCTCAGCCATTGCTCCAGCTCAATTACTTGCTTTTTCAACTAGTTCTAGTGCGGCAACTTTACCTGTAACTTTAGAACGAGTTACGGAACATTTAGGAGTTGATGAGGAAGTAACAAGTTTCGTTTTACCACTTGGAGCAACTGTAAATATGGATGGAACCAGCTTGTACCAAGCTGTTGCAGCAGTATTCATTGCTCAAGCTATGGGGATTAACTTGGATTTAACTACTCAATTAATGATTGTAGTTACCGCGACTTTAGCTTCAATTGGTTCAGCGGCCGTGCCAAGCGCCGGAATGGTAATGCTTGTTATTGTTTTAGGTCAAGCTGGAATTCCTGAAGCTGGATTAGCTTTAATATTTGCCATTGACAGACCTTTAGATATGTGCAGAACTGTTGTAAATGTTACGAGTGACTCAGCCGTGGCAGCTATAGTTGGAAATTCAGTTGGAAAATTAAGAAAGCCTGCAGAAATAGAAGAGCGGGTGCTCTAATTTATTATTTTGTAAAATTTTCTGGATATTACTATTTAAGCGTAAAATATCTAATTAATTGTTTTTTTATCAATATTATTTATTCCCTATTTGATAGTTAAGAAAAGAATAGTACTTTCGGTGCGAATTTAACAATTAACATATTATTAATGAATACTTTTACCGATAAGAAAACATCGTTTATTTCTGGATTAACTGGTCAAATATTAATAGCAATGGTTTTAGGTGCTATTTTAGGAATTGTAATCCACAATACAATTTCTCCAGAAGATGCTCAAGCATTTAGTACTAAGATTAAAATTTTAGCAACAGTCTTTATAAGGTTAGTTCAAATGATAATTTCACCTCTTGTATTTACCACATTAGTTGTAGGTATTGCAAAACTAGGTGACATAAAAGCGGTTGGAAGAATAGGAGGGAAAGCGATGGGCTGGTTTTTTACAGCTTCCTTTATTTCTCTATTATTGGGAATGTTTTTTGTGAATGTTTTAAAACCTGGAGTTGGGCTTAATTTACCTAGTATTGATCTGGCTTCCGCTTCAGAGGTTACTGCTAAAACTCAAAACATTTCATTCGAAAATTTCATAGAGCACATCGTTCCCAAGAGTATATTTGAGGCAATGGCAACAAATGAGATTTTACAAATTGTAATTTTCTCTATTTTCTTCGGTTTAGCCGCAGCTTCACTGGGTGAGTATGTAAAGCCAGTTACTTATGCTTTTGAAAAAATATCACATATTATTTTAAAGATGGTTAATTATGTGATGAAGTTTGCACCGATTGGAGTTTTTGGCGCTATAGCTGGAGTCTTTGCGGTTCGTGATTTTCAGGAATTAGCTATTACATACTTCAAGTTTTTTGGTTCTTTCTTAATTGGAATTTCCTCTCTTTGGGTAGTTTTAATACTTGTGGGGTATATTTTTCTAAAAAGTAGAATGACGATTTTACTTAAACGAATTGTGAGTCCATTAATAATTGCTTTTGGAACGACAAGCAGTGAAGCTGTATTTCCCAAATTAACGGAAGAGTTAGAACGTTTTGGGGTCAAGGACAAGATTGTATCATTTATGTTGCCATTAGGGTATTCCTTTAATCTTGATGGAAGTATGATGTATATGACATTTGCGAGTATTTTTATTGCACAAGCATATGGAATACATTTAGATATTGGAACACAAATGACTATGCTTTTAGTTTTAATGTTAACTAGTAAAGGAATAGCTGGTGTACCGAGAGCTAGCTTGGTTGTTGTTGCAGCAACTTGTGGAATGTTTGATATTCCCATTGAGGGAATCGCATTAATATTACCTATAGATCATTTTTGTGATATGTTCCGTAGTGCAACTAATGTTTTAGGGAATGCATTGGCGACATCTGTTGTAGGCAAGTGGGAAGGTGACGCTGAAATTGCTGAGACTATCGAATCTTAAAAATATGCACTTTAAAAAAAAGCCTGTTTGTAATGTACAAAACAGGCTTTTTTTTTGACATTAAAGAATAGATGATCTATACTTTTAGATTTGATATGCCTTTAGACTACAATTTTCAAAACAACTATTAAAATATTTAAAAAAAAATGCTGAAGTAAAGAAATTTTAATACCAACGCTTTTTGTTTTGCTTGGAAACTTCTGATTTTCTTGACTTATGGGCAGCGCCACTCCTGTTCGAGCTACTTTGTTTAACTCCTGGAGCCGTTTCTGGGCTTCCTGAGTGCCAACCGTAAGGGTGATCACTTACTATTTTAACATTGACCTTTATTAATCTTTGAATATCTTTCCAGTATTGATGTTCATCTTTTCCACAAAAAGAAATGGCAACACCATCATTACCAGCACGTCCCGTTCTGCCTATTCTATGGACATACGTTTCAGGGATATTAGGGAGGTCAAAATTAATTACATACGGCAATTGATCAATATCAATTCCTCTGGCTGCAATATCAGTAGCCACAAGAACATTAACTTCTTTGTTTTTAAAACCATCTAAAACACGCTGTCTTGCATTTTGAGATTTATCGCCGTGGATCGCCTCAGCGGCAATATCATGTTTACGCAATGCTTTTACAACATTATCAGCACCATGTTTAGTTCTTGAAAAAACTAATACATTAGATAAATTCTCATTTTTAATTAAATGATATAACAAGTTTCTTTTTTCTCCTTTTTCAACAAAGTATACGCGTTGTTCTACATTTTCGGCAGTCGATGAAACTGGTGAAACGCTAATCGTCTCCGGATCTTTTAAAAACATTTCTGCTAATTCTCTAATAGCCATTGGCATAGTTGCAGAGAATAAAAGTGTTTGTCTATTATTAGGAGTTAATTTTACAATTTTTTTGACATCATTTATAAATCCCATATCGAGCATTTGATCCGCTTCATCTAAAACTAATGTATGTAAATGATCTAAATCGATAAAACCTTGCTTAACTAAATCCAGCAATCTTCCAGGAGTTGCAATTAAAATATCGATACCTTTTTTCAACATTTCCACTTGCGGAACTTGAGAAACACCACCAAAAATAGTGAGTTGCACTAAGTTGGTGTATTTTGCGTATTGATCAAAATTTTGACCTATTTGAACTGCTAATTCTCTTGTGGGTGTAATTACTAATGCCCGAATTGGACTCGCTTTTTTTGATGAACCTACAATTCTGTGTAATTGATGAATAATAGGTATTGCAAAAGCAGCTGTTTTTCCTGTTCCTGTTTGCGCACATCCTATCATATCACGTCCCGATAAAACGATTGGAATTGATTGTTCTTGTATGGGAGTTGCTTCTACATAGCCTTGCTCAAATACAGCTCTTTGTATACTTTTTGAGAGTGATAAATCTTCGAATAACATATTTTAAGTTTAAATATCATGTAATAAGTACATGTAAAGTTAGACAAAGATATGATTATTATTTTTGGTGATTATTCTTTGTTTGGCACCTAGCTTTATTACGTAGGTTTTTGATGTGTAAAAGTACTTAATCTTGAATCGATAAATTGGATTTTATAAAATCAGTAATTAAATATCCTATTAATTTACCTATCAAATGGTTGTTTTTCTCCTCTCCTAAATCTGGTGCGCCTTCGCAAATATGCAAATAGGAGGCGTTTTTATTTTTCCCAAAATATGATATAAACTGACGAAGCTGTTCAATTGAATAACCGCTCAAAGTCATAGCACTACTAGCAATATTAGGAATTGCATCCAAGTCAATCTCAATTCCGAAAAAATCATTACCTATAAATTCTAAAGCTCTCTCCATTTCTGGATCAAATTGCTTTTCTCTTCTAATAGCAACACTATCATAAGTATTGTATCGAACGCGATCTTCTATTTTTTTTATAATATCTAAAACGCTTTTTGAAACATAATTTTCATGTACGCCAAATATGAAATATTTTTTAAGAAAACCCTCTTCATAAGCGTAAGAAAATCCATTTCCACTGTGACGGCCTTCAAGAATCCTAAAATCAGAATGTGCATCAAAATTGATTGCATTTATTGATTTTCCTTTGGCAAGAGCCGCACCTTTTATATTTCCATAAGAATTGTTGTGGCCACCACCAATCACAATTGGTATTTTACCAGATTTAACAATGCTAAAAATGATATGTGCAACGTCCTTATCTATTTTAGCGACTAATTGACTTAGCTTAAATCGATCGTCAATATCATTAAAATTTAAAAATTGTACTTCTTTCATAAGTTCAGCTACGTCTAATTGTCCTAAAATTATAATTTGGCTTCCTTTACAAAAACGATTATGTTGTATATTCGCAATGCTTTTAATAGCATTTTCCCAAGCAGATGCAGTTCCTGGTCTTCCAAAATTTGCTCTCACGCCTATGTCTTCAGGGATTCCAAAAAGTACGAATTTTGCATCACAATCTTTTACAAATTCAAGATAGTCAGCATCAATAGGTATCGTTAGCATTTTCTCGCCAAATTTTATTTCACCACTTCTGTGATTCGTAATTCTTGAGAGATCGTTAATTATAAAAGGAATGATTTTTTCCATCAAAGAAATATTTTTATCCAAAAATACTATAATTGTATAAAGTTCCGTTGTTAGATGGTTATATATTATTAAATTTGAAAAAAAAAAGCAGATGGAAAATCAAAAAAGTAGTTCAAGTCTCAAGGCGGTAATAGCAGTTTTAGCTATTTTATTAGTGGGGAGTTTAGTTTATATCTATAAAATGACATCGGAAGCAGACACGGCAAAAACCGAATTAAACTCTACAATGACTGAAAAAGAGTCAGTAATGAAAGATCTACAAGATCTAAAATCTACTTATGATGCAGCTATTTCAGAAAATACTTCAATGTCAGATGAGTTAATTCAAGAAAGAGATAAAGTTGTAAGTTTAATGTCTCAATTAAGCAAGTCAAAGGGTGATGTTGCTTCCTTGTCTAAATACAGGACGCAATTTAACTCTCTCCAAGCGAATATGAAAGTATTGATGACAGAGAATGAAAATCTAAAATTGGCAAACACAACATTGACCACACAGCGTGATAGCACAGTTGTGGTTCTAGGAGAGTCTAGGAAAAATGTTGAGGCGTTAACAGGACAAAATGAAGAACTTTCTAAAGCGGTAGAAATGGGTTCAAAATTAACAGTTTTGAATACAAGAGGATCAGCTTTTAAAGTACGAAGCTCAGGAAAACAAATTGAAACAGATAAAGCAAGTAGAGCTGATGTTTTAAGAGTAAGTTTTACAATTGCTGAAAATGCGATTGCAAAATCAGGTGCTAAAACTTTTTATGTTCAGGTTATTGATGGTAAAAATAATGTTATGGGAGACAAAAACACTGAGAATTTTGGCGAGAATACATTGACTTACAGTTTTGTAACAAATGTTGAATATGAGAACAAAACCATGCAAGTGACAAAAGACCTAAAAGGAAAGGATTTTGTGAAAGGAACTTATTTTATTAATATTTTTGACAAAGGTCAACTCGTTTCTAAAACAAGTTTCAATTTAAGGTAATTTTTTTATAATTTTAAATAAAAAAAGAGGAACGTTATGTTCCTCTTTTTTTATGAAATTTTTTTTCCTTCAATAAATACCAAATCAATTAAATTACTACCAAAAGCATACGGTAATTGGTAATATGAGGAAATAGGTTTCGTTATTATAAGATTTGCTTTTTTACCAATTGTTATGCTTCCATGAGTTGCTGAAATTCCCATGGCAAAAGCACCATTTAATGTGGCAGCGTTTATGGCCTCCTCGGGAGTCATTTTCATTTTAATACATGCTGTTGCAACCACAAAATTCATATTCCCTGATGGAGTAGAACCTGGATTATAATCTGTAGCTAATGCTAATGGTAATCCTGCCGTAATCATTTCTCGTGCTGGCGTATAAGGAATACTTAAAAAGTAAGAACAAGAAGGTAACGCCACTGGCATTGTAGCGGTTTTTTTTAAAACTTCAATATCAGCTGTGGTCATTAACTCGAGATGATCTATAGAAAGTGCATTATGTTTTACCCCAGCTTGAACTCCACCAATTGAATTAAACTGATTAACATGTATTTTTGGCTTTAAGCCAAAAATAATACCCGCTTTCATAATTTGTTCTGTCTCAGCAACAGTAAAATAGTCAGTTTCACAAAAGACATCTATAAAATCTGCCAACTTATATTTCGCAATTTCCGGAAGCATTTCATTTATCACCGAGTCTATATATCCTTTGCGATTAGTTTTAAATTCTAGTGGAATAGCATGTGCGCCAAGAAAGGTAGCTTTAATAGTTATAGGATAATTTTGAGCTAGTTTTTGAATGATACGAAGCATTTTTAATTCTCCCTTAACCGTTAGACCGTAGCCAGATTTAATTTCAACTGCTCCAGTTCCCAAACGCATTATTTCTTTTAATCGGATTTTTGACTGTTCGTAAATCTCTTTTTCGGATGTTTCATTAAGTTTTTTTGCTGAATTCAATATTCCACCACCACGATTAGCAATTTCGTTATAAGTAAAACCATTTATTCTATCCACAAATTCTTGTTCACGGTTTCCAGCATATACAATATGTGTGTGGCTATCACACCAAGCTGGCAACACGATTTTTCCAGTAGCATCAATAATTTTATCCGCTTTTATTTCAGTTAGATTTTTCATCTCTCCGAAATCGGCAATTAAATTATCTTGTAATAGTAAAAAAGCATTTTTGATAGTTGGCAAAACAGCCATTTCTACCCCAGAAACTTTGGCGATCGAAGTGTCTCGCACTTGCAGCAATTCTTTGATATTGGTAATTAATGTAATCATTTTAAAAAAATTAGTCTGAAACTTTAATTTCAAACATTTTATCCCAATTCTTTCCAGTCACAAAAATGGTTTTAGTTTTTGGGTTATATGCAATTCCGTTTAATACGTCATTATCAGGTAATTGAGAAACTTTATTTTTTAAATCAGTTAGATTTATAATAGCTTCCACTGCCCCCGTTTGAGGATTAATAACAGCAATGGCGTCTTTTTGATAAATATTCCCAAAGATTTTTCCATCAATCCATTCTAATTCGTTGATCGATTTTATTTTTGTTTCATAGGAGTAAACATTGATAAAATCAATTTCCTTAAGTGTTTGTGGATCTAATTTCCATATTTTTTCCGTCCCATCGGATTGGTATAAGTACGTCCCATCGTTTGTAAGGCCCCAGCCTTCTAATTCACTTTTAAAATACGGAAATGTTTTTTCTTTTTTAAAAGTATCGGCGTTGTAGATATATCCCTCATTGTTTTGCCAAGTCAGTTGATACACTTTATTATTTAGGATTGTGATTCCTTCACCAAAATATTGATCCGCAAGTTCTACTTTCTTATATACTTTTCCTGTTTTATAATCTGTTTTTCTTAAACTTGATATCCCTCTTTTTCCTGTAGCTCCGCTTCCGTTTCCTGTACCTTCATACAATGTGTCACGATAAAATTCTAATCCTTGGGTGTACGCTTCATAATCATGAGGGTACGTATTAACAATTGTGTATTTTAATAGTCTAGGTTTTACATTAGAAACAAGTTCGACTCTCGAAGCCGCTTCGCTATTTTCTCCTTCAAAATAAACCAGCGCTTTTAAGTTTTGATACCCTAGCTTTTGATCTTTTAATGTAACTGTTAGTTTTTCAGTGTCTATTTTTGAACCTATTTTTTTGTCATTTATATAAAATATAATGCTATCAATTACTTTTTTGTTGGGGTTTAAAACAGCTAACTCTAAGGACTCTTGCGGCTGATATTGCTCCTTAAATTTGGTAGTGTCAATTGTAAATATAGAATTTTCTCCTTTTTTTGTGTCGCCACAATTGGCTAATGTTATTCCTAATAAAATGACAGATAGGAAGTTATATTTTTTCATAGTTTTAAAATTTGATAGAACAATATACAACGTTAATTTATAGCTGCAAAGGTATTGCAAAAATATAAAAAGTGTTGTACATTTGCACTGGCAAGTCCTACACGACCAGCTCCTGCAGACTCCCCCAGGATGGGAACATAGCAAGGGTACGTGGTTGAGCGGTGCGATGTAGGTCGCTTGCCATTTTTTTTAAAATACAGTTAATAATAGTCTTCCTTTAGGAAGATTTTTTTATTTTTGGACGTTTCGCATTCTTAAAAACAGTAAAATGAGTAGAGTAGTTCTTATTACAGGCGGTTCATCGGGAATAGGTAAATCTATTGGCGAATTTTTGCATAATAAAGGTTTTACTGTTTATGGAACTAGTAGAAATCCAGAGCGAATATTGAATTCAGTTTTTCCTTTAGTGTCTTTAGATGTTCGAAATGTAGATTCAATTCATTTGGCTGTGGCCAAAATAATAGCTACATCTGGAAGACTAGACATTGTTATTAATAATGCGGGTGTTGGAATTACAGGGCCTTTAGAAGAAATTCCGATGGAAGAAATCAAAAATAATTTTGAAACTAATTTTTTTGGGCCTATCGAGGTCATGAAGGCCGTTTTGCCGATAATGCGTTTTCAAAACTCAGGTTTAATAATTAATATAACTTCTATAGCTGGATATATGGGTTTGCCTTACAGAGGCGTTTACTCTGCTGCAAAAGGTGCTCTTGAACTGATTACGGAAAGTTTGCGAATGGAAGTTAAATCCTTTGGTATAGAAATCACAAATGTTGCTCCGGGCGACTTTGCAACTAATATTGCGGCTGGACGTTTTCATGCGCCGGTAACCAAAGGTTCAGCTTATAAAAATGCATACGGGAACACTCTAAAAGCTTTGGATGAGCATGTTGATGCGGGTAGCAATCCTAACGAGATGGCTGAGGCTGTTTACAATATTATTCAAGATCCTAGTCCAAAAATTCATTATAAAGTGGGTGCTTTTATGCAAAAATTTTCTATTGTTTTAAAAAGAATCTTGCCTGACAAAGTATATGAAAAAATGTTAATGAATCATTATAGATTATAATTACGGGAAAAATAGAAAGCTTTTTGCCTCATTTAGCACCTTTGTTATTACTTGTTTTATTCGGTTTAATACTCTTTAGAGTAGTTAGATGGATTAATACTATTATTAGTAACAATGAACTTTACAAAGAAGATATGTTGAATGTGCTTGAAGAAATTAGAGATGAACTCAAAGAATTGAATAAAAATAATTTAGTTAAGTAAATATAAATTGTAATTTTGTGCGGAATTTGCGTAAGATTTGACATTATGAGAAAAACAGCCAGTGGCGATTTAATATTTTACTCTTGCGTAAGGGATTAAAGCGGGAACGGAAAGCCCGGCCCTTGGGTCACGCCCCGAGAATTAAAAACACACAATTAAACTATATAATATGAAATTTTTTATTGACACGGCTAATTTAGCTCAGATTAAAGAAGCACAAGCATTAGGCGTTTTGGATGGCGTTACAACAAATCCGTCATTGATGGCTAAAGAGGGAATTACAGGTAAAAATAGCATTTTGAAACATTATGTGGATATTTGTAACCTGGTTGAAGGTGATGTGAGTGCTGAGGTAAACGCTTTAGATTATGATGGTATGATCAAAGAAGGAGAAGAATTAGCCGACTTACACGAGCAAATTGTTGTCAAATTACCAATGACTAAAGAAGGTGTCATGGCAGCAAAATATTTTTCGGATAAAGGAATCAAGACAAATGTAACTTTAGTTTTTTCTGCTGGACAAGCGTTATTAGCTGCAAAAGCAGGAGCAACTTATGTTTCCCCATTCATAGGTCGTCTCGATGATGTTTCTACAGATGGTTTAGCTTTGATTGAAGAAATTAGATTAATTTATGACAACTATGGCTATGAAACGCAAATACTAGCTGCTTCAGTTCGTCACACCATGCATATTGTAAATTGTGCTAAAATAGGTGCTGATGTTATGACAGGACCACTTTCCGCAATTTACGGATTGTTGAAACATCCATTAACTGACATAGGATTAGCGCAATTTGTAGCTGATTTTGAAAAAGGAAATAAATAAGAACCATTCATTTTACTCAAAAAAAAATCCGACTTGCTATATTGCAAATCGGATTTTTTTAGTTTGTAGATCATTAGTGTCCGCTGCCTTTACTCTTAATTTGGTATATTCCTTGTTTTTGTAATATTTTAGGACAGTAAAAACCATAAAATGCTAAGTAGGCAAAACCAGCTAAAGGAACTACATAGGAAAAGTGTGTATATGAAATTCCTAATATTCCGCTTGGATTTGTTAAGTCTAAATCACAAATTGCACCTTGAATAAGGGGAATTATTCCACCGCCTAGAATCATCATAATTAAAAATGAAGACGCTTTTCCCGTATTTTTCCCCAATCCAGCAATAGCTAAATCGAATATTGATGGCCACATAATAGATAAAAATAGACCACCTGAGATGAAGAAAAATTTTGCAGTCTCAGTATCAGTGACTACTAATCCAGCAAACATCATTGCTAATCCAGAGAGTCCAAAAAGCATTAATGTTTTTCCTGCGTTTTTTCCGCCAACGAAACTAACCGCTATAAAAAGTAATATCCATAGGGGATAAATATAAAAAGCTGAAACATCATGAGCAGCAAAAATGTTTGCTCCTATAATTACTCCAAATGCTAATGCTGGCACTATAAATTTAAGGGCTGTATTGACTAAATTTGTTGTGTTGAAAACATTAACGCCTCCATTCCACCTTCCAATCATTAAACTTCCCCAATATAAGGCGATGAAAGGCGAAATAGCATCTTCTAAAATTCCACCAAACTCTTTAGTATGCAGTAGTGCTGGTAAATTACTAATTATTGTTACTTCTGTTCCTACATATATAAAAATTGCCAACATTCCTAAATACAGTTGTGGATAATCAAATATTCGAAAAGTTGAAGGTGCATCATCTATTTTTGCCTCTTCTTGTTTAGCTGGATCTTCAATTTTAGAAAAATACATAAATATTGCTACAGCTATAAATGCCAAACCTAGAATTATAAAAGGTAGTTTAATATCTTCCAGTGAAAGATTAGTTTTTTTATTATCTCCCATCCCAAACAATGCAATAGCAAGTATGATTCCACCCATAGTCGTTCCAAACGAATTTAAACCTCCCGCAAGTGTTAAACGGTGTGCGCCAGATTCAGGGCTCCCCATTTTTATTGCTAAAGGGTTAGCTACAATTTGTTGAATAGAAAATCCTAAGCCTACTGTAAATAAAGCGGTAAGAAAGAAGGGAAAACTTTCCATAGTTGCAGCCGGAATAAATAAAAATGAGCCTACCGCTGAAAGGAGTAAACCTGCCGATAGTGTTTTTTTGTAACCAAATTTTTGTAGTACATCTGACCTTAAAGAAACCAGAAAGAAAATAAGTGATCCTACAAAATAGGCAACATAAAATGCCCAAGCTACTAATTGAGATTGAAGTTGGGTTAAAGTGAATACTTTTTTAAATACTGGAATCAAAATATCATTGGCAGAGCCAACAAATCCCCAAAAGAAGAACACTATAATTAAGGATATAAACTGTCCCCATTTTGTCTGCACGTTTTCTGAATTCATAATTGTAAGTTCGTTATATTTTATAGAAGACCGTAAATATATTTGTAAACTAAATTAAAAAAAAATAAAATAGAATAAATGTGACTAAAATTGTAGAATAATCATTTTTTGAAACAATACACTATTTTAATTTGTTTAATTATGAAGAATTATGAAATTAACTGCGGCACGTATCGCATATTTAAAACTTTATTATTCATTTTCAGTAAAAAAAAAGAGATTTATTTTTCTTTGTTTTTAACTTATTGCATCCTTAACGTTTATAATTAACACATCCAGTAGATTGATATTTATATTCAACTTTACAATAACTACTCAATAATTGAATAACCAAGGGAGTACAAGTCTCTTTAAATTTATCGCTTAGCTAATGCTATTTGTATAGAATTTGGTAACATTAAAGAAGACAAAATAACCTTTAAAGCTCTTATAATAAACAATCAAATTTATCTACATGGAAAATAGTATAAATGTTTGGGTACTTCCGTTTAAATATATTCTCTATTTTTTTCGTACTTTTGCACAAATTTTATAAAAAGATATTCATGTTAACAGTAAATAATTTATCAGTTCAGTTTGGCAAAAGAATTTTGTTTGACGAAGTAAATACGACCTTTACCCACGGTAATATATATGGAGTTATTGGAGCTAATGGTGCTGGAAAATCTACTTTTCTTAAAATAATTGCAGGTGAAATGGATCCTACTTCAGGACATATTCATTTAGAGCCAGGAAAACGTATGTCGGTTTTGAATCAAAACCACAACATGTTTGACGAGAGCACCGTTCTTGAAACTGTTATGATGGGCAATAAAACCCTTTACGCAATCAAGAAAGAAATGGATGCTTTGTACTTAGACTACAATGATTCAAATGCTGATAGAATAGGGGAGTTACAAGTACAATTTGAAGAAATGAATGGATGGAATGCTGACTCGGATGCGGCTTCTATGCTTTCAAATCTTGGCATAAATGAGGAGTTTCATTATACTTTAATGGGTGATTTAGAGGGAAAAATTAAAGTACGTGTACTTTTGGCACAAGCCTTATTTGGAAATCCTGATTTGCTAATTATGGATGAGCCTACAAATGACTTAGATTTTGAAACCATTGCATGGTTAGAAAATTTCTTGGCTAATTATGAAAATACTGTAATTGTAGTCTCTCACGATAGACACTTTTTAGATTCAGTGTGCACTCATATTTCTGACATAGACTTTAGTAAGATCAATCACTATTCAGGTAATTATACTTTTTGGTATGAATCAAGTCAATTAGCCGCAAAACAACGTGCGCAACAAAATAAGAAAGCAGAGGAAAAGAAACAAGAATTAGAGGAATTTATTCGTCGTTTCTCTGCAAACGTTGCCAAATCTAAACAAGCTACTTCTCGTAAAAAAATGATAAGTAAGTTGAATATTTCAGAGATAAAGCCATCAAGTCGCCGTTATCCAGCAATTATTTTTGATCAAGAGCGCGAAGCTGGTGATCAGATCTTAAATGTTCAAAATTTAAGTGCTTCGATCGAAGGGGAGATTTTGTTTAAAGGTGTTGATTTAAATATGGCAAAAGGAGATAAAATTGTTTTATTTTCTAAAGATTCCCGAGCTACGACTGCTTTTTATCAAATATTAAATGGTAATCAAAAAGCAGATTTAGGAACTTATGATTGGGGTGTAACCACCAATCAAGCCTATCTACCCGCAGAAAATCACGCTTTTTTTGAAAGTGATGATACACTTGTAGACTGGTTGCGTCAATGGGTGAAAACAGAAGAAGAACGTGATGAAGTTAATATTAGAAGTTTTCTTGGTAAAATGATTTTTTCTGGTGAGGAAGCTCTAAAAACTTGTCGTGTACTGTCAGGAGGAGAGAAAGTACGTTGTATGTTATCGAGAATGATGATGGAAAGAGCTAACGTTTTAATGTTAGATGAGCCTACTAATCACCTAGATTTAGAATCTATAACAGCTTTTAATAATTCATTGAAGAATTTTAAAGGTTCGGTAATTTTCACAACTCATGATCATGAATTTTCTCAAACGGTCGCAAATAGAGTAATTGAATTAACACCAAATGGTGCCATTGATCGTTATATGACATTTGATGATTATCTTGATGACGAAAAAGTAAAAGAATTAAGAGTTAAAATGTATTCAGTATAAATGCTATTACAGATGTAAAAAAATCTCCCGCATTTAGGGAGATTTTTTTTGCTACAGCTAATAAATTTAATTTTTATAGTCCTAGATATGTTAATTTAAATTAACTATCAATTATTTAAAACTATTAATATCAACATGCAATAGTTTAGACTAATCTGTTACTGATTTTGCTGCTTTATAAAATATGCAGTATTTATGACTGATAGAATTGCTCAATAATTCTAGAAGTTTTTCAAACGGATTCTACTTTATTTGAAGTTTCATTAATAAAATTAGCAGGTAAAAACAGAAAATTCTCTTAAAAATATTTTTTTTACTGCAGGTATTGATTTTTGTTTTGTATATGGATCAAAAATTAAAGCATTCTAATTGAAGTGTGCTATTAGTCTATTAAACAATTTCAATTAACATATATTGATGTAAGAGCAATTATTTCTGTATCTAAAAAACTCTAACCTACTCAATAGTTTTTTCAATATAATCTGAACTTAATAAGTATAAAGCGCCCATATATCTTATTTTGAAAGCAACTAAATCACCAATTTTATAAGTTTTTTTAGAATTTGAAATATCAATGACAAGCATGTCAGAACTGGCGTCAACAATAGTAATATCTGCATCATCTGACTCGAGGTATTGCGGTTGCATATCTAGTAAACCAATATCTAAGATAGCTCTTAGAGACGTTATGCCTAAGTCGGTTACATCATTCATAGAAAACGAATTCCCCGCTACATTCTCTCCTAATTCTCCCGTTGGTGTATTTGGTTTTTCAGTAATTTCTATGATTTCTGCAAATAGTTTAAAAACATCATTATGCATTCCTTCTATAGTATCTCCGGTAAATAAATCTTTACCAAAAAAAAGTGCTTCCCCAATTCTAAAATGATTGACAGCCATAGGTCTTGCATTTTTTAGAATTAACGGAATGGCTACTGAGGTCCCGCCGGAAACAAATGGAATACTAATGTTAAATTTTGCTTCGATTAATTGCTTGTACAAACTCAATTGTATTAACTTATCTTGGGTGGGCATTACGCCACTCAAACAATTTAAATTGGTGCCAATTCCTGAAATTTCTATGTTAGGCATTTTTAAAATTGTTCCATAAAATGCAATTAATTCTTCGCCCATAACGCCTTCACGAAGATCACCCATTTCAATCATAATGATGACTTTATGAATTTTATTTTGCTTAACTGCTTCGTTAGATAAAAGTTGAATTGTATAAATTTCAGTATTAAAACTAATGTCCGCATATTTAACAATACTTTCAATACTTCGTTTTGCAGGAGGTTTTATATAGACGGTTTGGATATCTGGATCTAAAGCTTTTACTTTTTTAAGATTGCTGACTCTGGAATCGTGAATTTCTCGAACGCCAAGAGCGATAATTTCTTTTAAATAAATTTTGTTACCACAAAGCAATTTAGAAACTACGCCCCATTGAATATTTCTAGATTTAAAAATGTGATCTAAAAAGGCATAGTTTTCTTCAAGTTTTTTTCTATATAATTTTATAAAGGCCATTATTCTATAATTTTTCGTGGAATCGCCGTAGAAATTCGAGTTAATAATTCGTAATTGAGTTGGTTACTAAAATCACTGAAGGAGGCAACGGTAACTGAGAGTTCTTCTTGTGTTCCTATTAAAACCACTTCATCATTTTTCTTTGCTAAATTAATATCAGTAACATCAACGGTCATCATATTCATATTTACAGACCCTATAACTATACATCGCTGGCCATGAATAAGAACGCGACCCTGATTGCTTAATGATCGGCTATAACCATGGCTGTAGCCAATGGGTACCGTGGCGATATTCATCCTTCTTTTAGCCATAAAGCTAGTTCCATAACCAATAAAATCGCCTGTATTTACACTTTTGACACTCATTATACTACTTTTCCAACTAATAACGCGCTGTAATGGATCAATTTTATTTTTCTGAGAGTGTAAATAGGTTACAAAAACTTCTGGACTTGGCCACAAGCCATATTGTATAATTCCGATGCGAATTAAATCCATTCTTGCTTCGGGAAACATAATTGATGCCGCAGAGCAAGCAGTATGCCTAATTGTAGGTTTTAAATCATTCCTGCAAAATTGCTCATAAACTTCTTCAAAAGTCTCAATTTGCTTGCTTACGCGTTCATGATTTACTATACTTTCTGCACCAGCGTAATGCGTGCAAAGTCCTTTAAAGTGTAAATGATTGATCTGCGTTTTGATAATGGAAATAACAGTGTTTATTTCATTTTTATCAAAACCAGTTCTGTTCATTCCAGTTTCAACTTCAATGTGTATTATTGCTTTTTTTGCTGCTTTTTTAGCAGTCTCTACTGCATGCTCTAAGCGACTTTTATCGAATACAAAGAACTCTACATTATTCTCAACAACCCATTTCATTTCTTCATCTTGCACTAATCCCATCACGAGAATAGTTGCTTGATTTTGAAGTGTTTTTTTGATTTCTTTTGCTTCCTGAACATCGAAAACAGAGAAATGATTTACGCCACATTGAAATGCCATAGTAACAAACTCTGCAATGCCATGTCCGTAAGCATTTCCTTTTACTACCGATGAAAAGATTACTGTCTTACCAAAATTTTTCTTAATAAAATCAATATTATTCTGATAAGCTGAGCGATTTATTTCAATTATTGAATTAGTATGCATTTGTAATTTCTTTACTGATTTGATGGAACATATTTACTCCAGTGCCTATAATTTCATCTGGAAAATCATAATCAGGATTATGTAAAGCGGGAGTATTTAATCCAGAGCCAAGTCCAAACATAGCGCCAGAAAAATGTTGCGTAAACAATCCAAAATCCTCTCCCCACGTAAATGGATTTTCTTTTTCCAAAACTAAGAAATGATTTATTTTTGCTGCTTTCCTAATAATTTCCACTGCTTTGTCATCATTAAAGTTAGCCTTGAAATTTTGAATCCAGCTCAACTTACATTTCAAAGCATATTTTAAAGCTATAGATTGAACTAAAGTTTCTAACGTTTTTTCAAGAATTTCCATTTGTAAATTGCTATCACTTCGAACTGTAAAATGAATTTCTCCCACGCCTGCAGAAACGCCATAGGCCATAGTACCCATCTTTATAAAGATAGGAGTGATTACGCAATAATTTTTTTGAGAATTATCAGCTTGAATACGAGCGTTAAATTCTGTTATAATTTCAGCTATTGCTAGTGATGGGTTAATTCCTTTTTCAGGTTCGCCTGCGTGAGACGTTTTGCCTTCCAAATGGATTATCATGCTATTGACCGCACATGTAAAAGTGCCGTTTTTTACTACTATTTGATTTGTCAAATATCCAGGCAAGTTATGCAGTGCAAAAACATAATCAGGTTTAAGAACTTGAAATTTAGAATCAAAAAAAACTTTTTCAGCGCCAGAGCCATCTTCCTCCGCAGGTTGAAATAACAAAATTACAGCTCCTGTTTCTGGTTTATTTTTATGCAACTTAACTGCTAAGCCGCATAATATAGAGATATGTCCATCATGCCCACATTTATGAGAAACTCCTTTGTTTACAGATTTATGCTCAAATATATTTGTTTCTTCGATTGGTAAAGCATCCAGTTCACAACGAAATAAAACTGTTTTTCCAGGTTTTTTACCTTTGTAAATAGCAGCAAAACCAGTAGTTCCCAATTCAGAAATAAGTTCGTCTGGAGCATAATTTTGCAAAAAAGATTTTATGCTTTTCCCAGTTTCAATTTCAGTACCAGAAACCTCGGGATATTTATGCAGTTCTTTTCGTAGTTCAATTAGCTTTTTAAAATTTTCCATTTAAGTCTATTTTATGAGACGCATTTCTAAGTATTTATTTGTAAAACCTAGTTTTTCATATAATTTCTTTGCTGGATTATCTGGTTCTACATGTAGTGCAATATTTCCCTCAGCGGTAGCAATTGCCTTCTCCATCAATTGTTTTCCGTAACCTTTGCCCCGTTGGCTGCCGTCCACGGCTATATAGACCAAAATGTTTTCTGGAATGAAATCTTTCATGCCGGTATTGTTTAGTATCACTACACCTACAATTTTTTGATCATCTATTCCCACAATAATATTTCCGCCTTTGGCTGGGTTCATTACGTAATCCATACATTTTGTAATATCGGCAACTGTATCGCCGTATTGTTCTAAATGTGCATATAGGAAAAGAGCAATAATTTGATTAGTATAAACTTTATCTTCTCCAGTTTCATCATTAATTTGTTTGAATTCCATTTTGTTTTTCTTTTTTGTTATAATAGTAAAGAGATATTGTGACAAATAAAATCAGCGAAACACTAATTCCATAAATGTTTGCATCCAGATTCTCGGGTAGTTTAATACCTAAAGGTAGCTTTTTATCAGCAATTATTAGAATTATAGTGGTTGCGCCGCCACAAAGCATACTCCAAAATGCAGCAATAGGATGACTTTTTTCCCAAAATAAAGCTCCTATGACTGGAACAAATAATCCTGAAACCATGAATGCATAAGAGTAAAGCATTAATTCTAGTACGTTTTGCATTTGCGAAGCTAAGAGGATTGCAAAAAAACCAACTAATAGTGTAACTATTTGTGAAAGTTGGAGTTCCTTTTTATGGGTAAGCTCTTTTTTGGAAAATTTGGCTATAATATCAGTTACAATATTTCCAGACGCAGCCATTAAACAACTATCAGCTGTTGATAGAATTGCTGAAAAGTAAGAGGAGAGCATTAAACCCATTAATCCTACAGGTAAAATAGTGGCTAATAAAATAGGTAATCCCATCTCGCTATCCATTGATGCCGCATCAGTTATTCCTACAAACATTCCTTTAGTTGCCGCAACTTTTGCAAGCATTCCCAAGATTACACCCATAAATGCCATTATAGGCCATTCGAAAACACCAGCAATTAACCATGCTTTTTTAGCTTCTTTTTCACCTTTACTGGCATAAATTCTCTGGTATAATGTCATTCCAACAAACCAAATAGGTATGATTGTAACTGACCAGTTTAATAGCTGATACCAACTCACATTAGTCAATGACAAATATTCAGGTGCTAATGTTTCTTTGATTGCCTCATAACCTCCTACAGCGTTGTAAGCAATGGGAATTCCTATAAAAACTAATCCGCAAATAAGTACTAACCATTGGATAGTATCGGTATAAATGACTGCTTTTAGTCCGCCAATTGAGGTGTAAACAACCGCTATAAGTCCCATAACAATTAGCGCAGTCTGTATGTCAAGTCCATCGATTGTCGCTGACGCTAATTTGGCTCCAGCCAAAACTTGAGAACTAGTAAATCCAACATATCCAATAGCAGAAATTATTCCAGCAAGTAAAGCAACTTTAGCATTATAAAAGTGACCAAAGATCTGAGGAAAAGTAAAAAACTTGTATTTATGTCCTAACGCGCTCACCTTTGGAATCAGAAAAACAGCACTAAGCCAAGCACCAAGTAAGCCTGTAAACAACATCCAAGAACCAGAAATTCCCATTGTAAAACCAAGTCCGCCTAGTCCAATTGAAAATCCTCCACCAACATCAGTAGCTACAACTGATAATCCAATATGCCAACTGCTCATATTTCTACCGCTAACATAAAAATCTTCGGCAGTTTTATTTTTATTAAAAAAATATACACCAACTCCAAGCATAGCCAGCATATATACAACAAAGATTACATAATCTATTATGTGCATTTTATCAATTTTCGATTATTTATTAGCCTGTAAATGGAATTTTTCCAGAGGCAAAAGATGCAGAAAACTGCAAAAAAAGGGAGTTGCATTTAAAAAACAATATAAATTACAAACTCTAAATTTTGGATTAAATGCTTGAAAATAAAAGCATAAGTTAACCCTCAAACATAATATGGTATCTTACAAAGATAGATCATAAATACACAAAAATAACACAAAAAGTGATTTTTAGAATTAATTCAGACTTATTTACTGGTATTATTAACTTAAAAATAATACAAATTTAGTGCTATATATTTTTTAAGTTAATGAAAATCATCTGATTGTGTGTGGTATCTCTATATTATTTTTTTTAAAGTAACTTTTGCTCAAGAATTTTATAAATCACAAGAATTTAAATAAAAAGAGTAGTTTTTATCCTTTTTTTAAATATTTAAAAACAAACGTGGTAAAACTCAAAGTACTTTATATTAAACCTAATTGTTTAAAGAGCATAGTGTAACGTAGTCAAAAAAATACCTTTGCTCACAAATAAAAAACGGTATAAATCAGAATTTGGATTCTTTTAAAAAAAATCTTAAATGTGAAGATGATATTAACGGAGTTTTTTTATCTTTAAAATTATTTTTAATTTAAAAAATTCATGAAAAAACTACTAAGTATCTATCTTTTATTTGTTAGTGTGATTCTTTTTGCACAAGATCAGGCAACAAATTATGTGGCTGATAATTACACAAAAAAAGAAGTTCATATCAAGATGCGTGATGGCGCTGAACTTTTCACTGCAATATACAGTCCTAAGGATGTTTCGAAAACATATCCTATTATAATGCAAAGGACACCTTATAATTCCGGACCTTATGGAGACGGTAAATTAAAGCGCAGTATTTCACCAAGTGAAACTATGATGAAGGAAGGCTATATTGTAGTTTATCAAGACGTTAGAGGTAGGTATATGAGCGACGGATTGTATGATAACATGCGTAGTTTTATTCCAAATAAAAAAGGAAAAACCATTGTGGATGAAGCCTCTGATACTTATGACACTATCGATTGGCTTGTCAAAAATGTTGTTAATAATAATGGAAACGTTGGAACTTGGGGTATTTCCTATCCTGGTTTTTATGCCACTTATTCATTATTAAGTAATCACCCAGCTTTGAAGGCTGTCTCTCCACAAGCTTGTATTGCTGATTTCTTTTTTGACGATTTTCATCATAATGGCGCTTATTTATTAAGTTATTGGAAAGTGACTCCATTATTCGGACCTCAAAAAACGAAACGTACTACAGATTCTTGGTTTAAATTTCCAGAAATAGGTACAAATGACGACTATCAGTTTTTCTTAGATGCAGGTCCTTTATCTAATTTAGATAAATTTTATGGAAAAGACAATGAGTTTTGGCAACAGCTAAAAGATCATTCTAGTTATGATGATTTTTGGCAAAAACGTGGTATTCTTCAACATTTAAAAGACATTAAACCCGCTGTAATGACAGTAGGAGGGTGGTTTGATGCCGAAGACTTGTATGGGCCTTTAAATACGTATTCAACAATTGAAAAAACTAGTAAAAATTATAACACACTTGTTATGGGACCTTGGAGTCACGGCGACTGGGCTCGAAATTCAGCGAAACAAGTAATTGGCAACATAAATTTTGGAGATAGTATTTCTAGTTTCTATCAAAAAAATATCGAAGCTAATTTCTTTCGTCATTTTTTAAAGAATAACGGCAAAGGCGAAAATAAGTTGCCAGAAGCTTACGTTTTTGATTCGGGATCTAAGGAGTGGAAAACGTACGATGCTTGGCCACCAAATAATACTGAAAAGCAGGATTTCTTTTTACAAGGAAATCACTTAACTAAAATGGCTAAAAGAAATATTGCTTTTGAAGAATTTGTTAGCGATCCTAAAAAACCCGTTCCTTATTCAGAAGATATAAAACAACAAGGAATGACGCCAAGAAAATACATGACTGACGATCAGCGTTTTGCTGCAAGACGTCCAGATGTAATCGTATTTGAAACTGAAGTTTTAGATAATAATACAACTCTTGCTGGAGAAATTTTGGCTAAACTGCAAGTTTCTACAACTGGAACAGATGCTGATTGGATTGTAAAAGTTATTGATGTTTTCCCAAATGATGAGCCGGAAACTAAAGAAGTAGCACCTTATTTAAAAATGAGTAATTATCATATGATGGTGAGAAGCGAAGTAATGAGAGGTCGTTTTAGAAATAGTTTTTCAAAGCCCGAGCCTTTTTTAGCTAATGAAAAAACTGAAGTGAATATAAAGCTTCAGGATGTGTTCCATACCTTCAAAAAAGGACACAAAATTCAGATACAAGTTCAAAGCACATGGTTCCCTTTAATTGATTTGAATCCGCAGACATTTGTAGAAAATATATTTTATGCAAAACCAGAAGATTTCAAAAAGCAGACACATAGAATTTACAATGATTCCAAAATTCAGTTTACTGTTTTAAAATAAGTGTTATAGCTTCACTGAAAAGTTAAAAAAAAGGGTTCTAATTGATTTTAGAACCCTTTTGTATTTTAAAGGTTATTTATAAAAACTCACCATGTTGAGAAAGATCTAGACCTAAAATTTCTTTCTCTTCACTTACGCGAAGTGGAGTTATTTTGTTAACGATATAATAAAGAAAATAAGAAGCAGAAAATGCAAATATTGAAACAATTATCAAAGCACTTAATTGAGTTAAAAATAAAGTTGCATCTCCAAATATTAGTCCTTGGTTTTCTCCAACAGCCGGATTAATGGTGTTTGAGGCAAATACTCCAGTCAGTAACATACCAACCATTCCGCCTACGCCGTGACAGGCAAAAACATCTAAAGCATCGTCAATTTTGCTTTTATGAAAACATCGAACCATCCTATTACTCACAATACTGGCAAAAACACCAATAAACATTGCGTGTGGGATGCTCACAAAACCAGCAGAAGGTGTTATCGAAACTAATCCCACTACAACGCCAATACAAGCTCCCATAGCTGATAATTTATGTCCTAAAATTTTATCAATAAACACCCAAGCCATTCCGGCAGCGGCAGCGGCAATAGTAGTAGTGCCAAGTGCTTGCACCGCGATTTCATTAGCGCCTAAAGCAGATCCTGAGTTAAAGCCAAACCACCCAAACCACAATAAACCAGTGCCTAGTAAAACATAAGTGATTCGAGCTGGATTCGGTTTTTCTGCCTTTCTTTTGCCTAAAAAAATAGCTCCGGCTAATGCAGCCCAGCCCGCACTCATGTGAACAACAGTTCCTCCAGCGAAATCCAATACTCCCATTTTGAAGAAAATACCATCTGGATGCCAAGTCATGTGTGCTAGTGGTGCATAAACAAGTAATATGAATAAAACCATAAATAGTAAGTAGGCCCAAAACCGAATTCTCTCTGCAAAAGCTCCAGTTATCAATGCTGGTGTAATAATTGCAAATTTTGCTTGAAATAAAGCAAATAACATAAAAGGAATTGTGGGAGCGAGAGGCCAAGCCGCAGTGGTGCCAACACCTCTAAAAAATAAATTCGGAATAGGATTTCCTATTATGCCTCCTATTGATGGACCAAAGCAAAGTCCGAAAGCAATAATAATCCATAACACTGTGACGATTATCATCGCCATATAGCTCTGTAACATGGTGCTGATGATGTTTTTCTTTCCCACCATTCCTCCATAAAAGAAACCTAAGCCAGGTGTCATGATCAGTACAAGTGCTGTTGCAACTATCATCCACGCAGTATCACCGGTATCAAAATATAAAGTTTTTGCTGGTGCAGAATTATCAACAAGTAAATAATTCGAAAAAAGGGTTAGTACTAAAATGATAATTAATAGTATAGTTAGAATAACTTTCCGCATCGTATTTTAGATTTAAATTTTCTATAAAAATATAAAAATCATATATACACCCTATAAAAATATAAGTTTACTAAGTTATTTTTGCAAATTATTGTTATTTGACCCTATATTTTTATGGGTGTATCTAAAATAAAATTAAAATTTTATGAATTGTTAAAACTGTGAAATATAAAATTCAAATAAATTGAGTAATTATTATTTCAAACAATTGAATTTAGAACAGCTTTAAGTCGAAAATCTACATACTATTTTAAAAAAAATGCACCAACTGAATAGTTCAATTGGTGCATCGATTAGATTATATTTTGTAAACTTATTATTTCAAAGTGTGCTGACTTAATATTTTATATACTTCATTAATATTGTTTCCGCCTTTGCCAAATTGTTTTACAATTGGAGCATTGTCATTGTTCAGCCAGATCTTTAGTTCGGCATCCATGTCTAAAATTCCAGCACTTTCTTTTGAGAATTTTTTAATACTATAATACGGAATAGACATATATTCTACTTTAGTTCCCACTAATTGCTTTTCAGCTAAAATTAATCTTTTATTAGTAAAAATAAACATATCTCGAATGAGTTTATAGGCTTTTTCGATTGTTTCTCCATCTATTAAAAGTGGTTCAAATTCGGTCGCTACATTTTGAATATTAACTTCGGAAGCATTGCCTAAAATGGCATTAAATAGTCCCATGATTTCTATTTTTGATTGTATTTTGATTTATATCTGTCGTTCAGTTTTGTTTGGTGTGTTTCTAAACTTATTGATCTGCCTTGAATAAAGGCATTTGTCAATTTGTTTGTTCTCATGTCTAGAGCATCACCTTCTGAAATAAATAGTGTCGCATCCTTACCTTGTTCTAATGTGCCACACTGCGCATCGATCCCTAGTATTTTTGCAGTATTAGAAGTAATTAATTTTAACGCCTCCTCTTTTTGCATTCCATAAGCGACACAGGTTCCTGCTAAAAATGGTAAATTTCTAGTATTCATTCTTTCCATACTACCACTGTTTTCTAAACCTACTAAAACGCCTTTGTCTGATAATAATTTTGCTGATTTAAATGGTAAATCAATATCATCATCTTCTTTTAACGGCATTTCATGTACTCTTCGTAATAAAACACTTATGTTGTTTTTTTGAAGTAATTCTGCGGTTTTGTACGCTTCATAACCACCTACAATTACCATTTTTTTTATCCCATTATCTTTAGCAAATTGTACTGCATCCATGATTTGCTTTTCTTCATTAGCATTAATAAATAGGGTTTGTGTTCCATCAAACAGACCTTTTGTAGCTTCTAATACTAAATTTCTATCTTTTGAAGCAGTTCCTAAATACGCTTTTGCATCAGAGAGAAAAGCATTTAATTCAGAAACTTGTTTTTTATAGTCCTTATTAGCTTCAATTCCTCCTGGCTCAAACCAAGAACCGCTCCTTTTAAAAGTTGATGGAAAATTAACGTGAATTCCATCATTTTCTTTGATTACTGCATCTTCCCAATTCCACGCATCGAGCTGAACAATAGAGGATGTACCCGCAATTCTTCCTTCACGAGGCGTTATTTGAGCCATTAAAATACCGTTTGGTCTTACGGTTTCAATCACCTTTGAATCTGCGGTGTAAGCAATAATACTTCTAATATGTGGCTTCATAACCCCAATTTCTCCCTCATCATCGGATGATTTTATAGCGTCAATTTCAACTAAACCAAGTGTAGAATTTGGCGCAATAAAACCGGGATAAACGTGTTTTCCACTTGCATCAATTGTGATATCGTATGCATCTTTAGCTAACCTAATAAGGGTAGCGTCAGCAACTAAGCTGATTTTGCCATTTACAAATCCAATAGCGCTGTTTTCTATGATTTTTCCATTTCCTAAATGTGCAGTTGCATTGAGTATAAGGACTGACTGACTTTGTTTTGCAGCAGGTGTTTGCTGTGCTTTTATATGTATCGATATACAGAATATCAATAGTAAAAGATATATTTTCTTGTTCATTGTTGTTTTTATTTTAAAGTTGCTTCGCTTTTTAGAATTCATTATCTTGAAATTTAAATTTATTGTTTTGACATACTATGGTTTTAAAATCTGGATAGATCCTGTATGCGCCACAATAATGATTTTACAATTTATTTTATTCTTCCATAGTATCACAATGGTATTCTACCTTTTCTGTTTTTTTAGGTTCTTGCGTGATCATTCCTTTGTTCTTTTCTTGCAATAATTGGCTAATTAAATCATTTCGTTCTTTAGCAATAGTAACTCTATTTTCTTCATCTTTTTTACTGTCATAATATACAACACCTTCAATTACTGTTTTCTCTGCTTTTGCGTAGATGGACAAAGGATTGTTGTTCCACAGTACGACATCCCCATCTTTACCCACTTTAATACTACCTACTTTATTATCGATACGCAATAATTTAGCTGGGTTTAAAGTGACAAACTTCCACGCCTCTTCTTCAGACACATCTCCATATTTCACTGCTTTAGCTGCTTCTTGATTTAATCTTCTTGACATTTCTGCATCATCAGAGTTGTAAGCTACAACAAGTCCTGCGTTATGCATAATTGGTCCATTAAACGGTATTGCATCATTTACCTCAAACTTATACGCCCACCAGTCAGAGAAAGTAGAAGCTCCCACTCCATGTGCTTTCATTTTGTCAGCTACTTTATAACCTTCCAGGATATGAGTGAAAGTATTTACTTTAAAATTAAATTTATCAGCTACATTCATCAGCATCAAAATTTCAGATTGCACATAAGAGTGGCAAGAAATAAATCTTTCGCTATTCAAAATTTCTGCAATTGTTTGCAAATCTAGATCTACTCGTGGCGCTTTTCCTTTCTTTCCGCTAGTATTATATTTTTTCCAGGCAAGATCATATTCCTTCGCACGTTGAAAATAATCTATAAACACTTGTTCTACACCCATCCTAGTTTGAGGAAAACGTGTTGGATTTGTAATTCCCCAGTTGGCTTGTTTTACATTTTCTCCAAGAGCAAACTTAATGAAACCTGGCTGATCTTTATAAAGCATTTCTTCTGGTGAAGCACCCCATTTCCATTTTACAATTGCGGAGCGACCACCAATAGGGTTTGCAGATCCATGTAACAGTTGAGAAATAGTTACGCCACCAGCAAGATCTCTGTAAATATTAATGTCTTCAGAATTGACTACATCTTGGATAGTAACTTCTGCACTTGAGTTATGGCCACCTTCATTAACTCCATTAGAAATTGCGATATGTGAATGTTCGTCAATAATTCCACTAGTTAAATGTTTTCCTTTTGCGTCAACGATAGTTGCAGAAGCATCAGAGATATTTTTTCCTATCGCTGCTATTTTTCCATTTTTAATAAGGACATCAGTTTCTTGTAAAATTCCTTCTTTTTCATTTGTCCAAACAGTTGCATTTTTAAAAAGCATTGTTTGCGCCTCTAATTTTTTAGTATTGCCGTAAGCAACATTTGGAAATGTCGTAGGCATTATTTTAAATTGATCCTCAGTTTTTATAGCTTCAACTGTTTTTACAAAAGGACTAGTTTTTACAGCAGACCATTTTGTCTCAGTTCCGTCTGGTAAAATTGCTTTTCCTAATAGGTTTTCTGTGTTGTCAATATAACCAATAAGTCTAGTAAAGGTCGTTTTCGTAGTATCGTTCGATTTTATTACTGTCGAAAGCCAATTGTCAGAAATAGTAAGTTTAGATTTTACTTTTTTTGAATCTTTTGTTGATATATCGGATTTAGGTGCTGCAACTTCTCCATCAATTTTCCAAATAAATTTTTCATTATTGATAGTCAAATCATAAGTTCCCCGAACATCCTTTGAAGTAATGTCATTTACAACATATTTATTTCCTTGAACCCAGTTTTCATATAACGTTGTTTTCTCGTCGAAAATTTCTCCTGATGTTACGACAAAATTTGCCAAACTTCCAATTTTAAGTGTACCCATTTGGTCACTTTTTCCTAAAATAGCTGCGGGAATTGTTGTTAATGCCTCTAAAGCTTTCGTTTTATCAAAACCATATTTAATCGCTTTCAATAGATTAGTTCTAAAATCTTCTATTTTCTTTAACTTGTCAGTAGTCAAAGCGAATATAATTCCGTTATCCGATAAGACTTTTAAGTTAGTAGGAGCTTGGTTCCAAAAGCGCAAATCTTTCAATTCCATCTGATCCGCCTGGTTGGGATCAGAGACATCATAAGCTACTGGGAAATTGATTGGAATAATAAATCTAGAATTTGTTTTTTTTATTTCGTCTAATCTTTCAAATTCATTTCCACTCCCTTTTAGTACATAATTTAAACCAAATTCCTTAGCAATTTTTGCCGCTCTTAAACTATTCAATTTGTCTTCGGTTGCAAATATTTGAACTAGTTTTTCATTATTAGTTAATGCTTCTAACGATAAATCTTTAGTAGCCGAATTTCCTTTTTTATACCAGTCTAAGTCAAAATACATCTGGCGTAATAATGCCATCATTCCCATTAGCGAGCTAGGATACGCCTGGTTTGTAGTAGCACTTTTTGTAAAACCAAAATGATTGGACACCCTGTCAGATAGCAATTGCTTGCTAGCATCAAAGTTGTTTAATGCTATTAAAGTACCCGATCCCCGGGCTATTCCGTCTTGAACGTGGGTACCAACCACACCAAACCCAGCTTTTAATAATTCCTCAGCTTTTGCTTGATCGTAAGCGAAATTTTCAAATGCATTCACCTCTGAACGGATACTTTCATTCCAGTAGTAACCAGTTCGTTTTGTGTCATACATTGGATTTCTCTCCATATTTCTTTTCGGTTTTTCAACACCAAAACTAGTATATAGATCAATAAACGAGGGATAAATTGATTTTCCGTCCAGATTTATTGTTGTACAATTTTTAGGAATTTCAACAGTAGTTCCAGCGGCAATTACTTTACCGTTTTGAATTAGTAAAGTCCCTTTTTCAATGACCTGAGTGGGTGTTACATAAATTCTCGCATTTGTAAAAGCGGTAAAATTCATGGTTTTGTTGGGAATGCTTTCATTGTTAGGAAAGTATTCCTGCGCGTACGTTTTTGTTAATAAAAAACTGAGAACGATTAGCAGAACTGTTTTTTTCATAATATAGGTTTGTAATTAGTGGCTAAATATATTAAAATGATAATGTTTTACCAATTTTATTTTAGATTTAGTTTTAAATTTTAGCTACTAGTATCGATTATTTAATTATTTGCACTAATTCCTCGTGTATTTTCCTAATTAGTTGTTCTTTATAATTTCTAAAAAGTTGATTTACACTATTATTTTAATTATTGAATGATTAGTACTAATAATTAAAAATGTTTATCTAATTTTAGAATCAAAATAACTAAACATGCTAATTAAAGTTTTTGGAAGTGCCGTATTTGGCGTGGAAGCCACAACAATTACTGTAGAGGTAAATATTGACAAAGGTATTGGTTATCATTTAGTTGGCTTACCAGATAATGCTATTAAAGAAAGTAGTTACAGAATCGCTGCTGCTTTAAAAAATAATGGGTATCTAATGCCTGGTAAAAAAATTACAATCAATATGGCACCAGCTGATTTACGCAAAGAAGGTTCAGCTTATGATTTAACTTTAACGATAGGTATTCTTGTCGCTTCTGGACAAATTAAGGCGGATGATATTGATAAATATGTAATAATGGGGGAACTATCTCTCGATGGAAGTTTACAACCTATTCGTGGTGCGTTGCCAATTGCGATAAAAGCTAAAGAAGAGGGTTTTAAAGGTTTCTTTTTGCCAAAGCAAAATGTAAAAGAAGCGGCTATTGTTGCAGGATTAGATGTTTACGGAATTGAAAATGTTCAGGAAGTTATTGATTTTCTTGAAGGTAAAGGTACGCTCGAACCAACAACAATTGATACACGAGCAGAATTTTACAAAACTTTAGATTTTCCAGAGTTTGATTTCTCTGATGTAAAAGGACAAGAGAGTATAAAACGTTGTATGGAGATTGCCGCTGCTGGTGGTCACAATATTATTTTGATTGGTCCGCCTGGAGCTGGAAAAACAATGCTTGCCAAACGTTTACCAAGTATTTTACCACCCATGACTTTGCGCGAAGCATTAGAAACTACAAAGATTCATAGTGTGGCCGGTAAACTTAAAGAAGTTGGTTTGATGAACCAGCGTCCATTTCGGAGTCCACATCACACGATTTCAAATGTAGCATTAGTTGGTGGCGGTAGCTATCCGCAGCCAGGAGAAATTTCTATGGCTCATAATGGTGTTTTATTTCTGGACGAACTACCAGAATTTAAGAGAGATGTTTTAGAAGTGATGCGGCAACCCTTGGAGGATAGAGAAGTAACCATTTCTAGAGCTAAGTTTACGGTTACCTATCCATCCTCATTTATGTTAGTGGCGAGTATGAATCCGAGTCCGAGTGGTTTTTTTAATGATCCTGATTCGCCGCAAACATCTTCACCTCATGAAATGCAAAGATATTTAAGTAAAATTTCTGGACCTCTATTAGATCGAATTGATATACATATAGAAGTAACACCAGTTCCTTTTGATAAATTATCAGATGACCAAAAAGCAGAAAGTAGTGTTGAAATTAGAAAGAGAGTAACATCTGCACGAGAACTACAAACACTGCGCTTTGAGCAAATGGAAAATATTCATTATAATGCTCAAATGAATACAAAGCATATAAGAGAATATTGTGCACTCGATGATGTGTCAAAACAGTTATTAAAAACGGCAATGGAGCGTTTAAATCTTTCAGCTCGTGCTTACGATAGGATTTTGAAAGTAGCAAGAACTATAGCTGATCTTGATGGTGCTCCAACTGTTATTTCTTCTCATATTGCAGAAGCAATTCAGTATCGAAGTTTAGATCGAGATGGTTGGTTGGGATAACATTAATTTATTTAGATTGCCTCTAGCATGCTTTTGTGCTGAAAAGTTTGTGAGTATTACGAGCGATATGTCATTATTATGCCGTAAAAAGTCATTAAATTAAAAGTAGTTGTATTATTTTAATCAACTCATTATTATATGTTAGGTAAAAACTAAGTTATACCTTTATAAAATGAAAAACTTCACCGCGCATTATATCAAAAAGAATACTAAACAATAACAAAAAAAGCCCACGGATTACACCGTGGGCTGAAATGTTGTAAAAGCGCTTTCACATATATTATTTAGTAAATCGTCTTTCATTATTTTGACTTGGACGTCTTGGTCCAAAACTATTATTACTTCTCGTGGTATTCTCAGTTTTTGGAGTATTTGAAGACTTCGGAGTTCTTGGAGCTGAATTCCTTTGTTGTCTTCCTTGTCCTTGCTTGATAGGCTCTTTCGATGCATTAGGATCTGGTTCGAATCCTGCAATTTGTTCTTTTTCTAATTTTAAGCCAATTAATTTTTCAATATCTCTTAAAAATATCGTTTCGTCTGGACTGAATAAAGAAATAGCTTCTCCACTTGCTCCAGCTCTTCCAGTTCTTCCTATACGGTGCACATAATCTTCTGGAATATTTGGTAATTCAAAATTAACAACGTGCGGTAATAATGGAATATCTAATCCTCGCGCTGCAATATCTGTAGCAACTAATGCTGTAACACTTCCGTTTTTAAAACCTGCTAACGCTTTTGTACGTGCACCTTGACCTTTGTTTCCATGAATAGCTGCGGCTATAATTCCAGCATTATTCATGCTTTCACACAATTTATTAGCGCCTTGCTTAGTTCGGGTAAAAACAAGAATCTGCTTCCAGTTTCCCTCAGTGACAAGCTTAATGATTAGATCCGTTTTTTTCTCTTTGGCAACAGGGTATATTTTTTGAGCAATTGCTTCTACGGTAATATTTTCGGGTGTTGCCTCTACTTGCACGGGATTGTGGAGTATTCCCATTGCTAATTTCTTAATATCTTGGGAAAATGTTGCTGAAAACAACAAGTTTTGTCTTTTTATGGGTAGTACTTTTAAGATGCGTTCGATATCTCTTAAAAATCCCATGTCAAGCATTCTATCAGCTTCGTCTAAAACTAAAATTTCTACTTTTGCAAGAGACACTAGGCCTTGATTTTGTAAATCAATGAGTCGGCCAGGAGTTGCAACTAAAATATCAATCCCATTTTTAAGTTGAGCTGCTTGTGGATTTTGATTTACTCCTCCAAAAATCACCGTGCTTCGAATATCTAAAAATGTACTGTATTCTTTGATGTTTTCAAAAATTTGGGCTGCTAATTCTCTCGTCGGTGTTAATATTAATGCACGAATGGGACGTTGTCGCAATTGTTGTCCTTGAGATAGTATTTGTAAAATTGGTAATGTAAAACCTGCAGTTTTTCCAGTTCCTGTTTGTGCGGATGCTAAAACGTCTTTTCCTTCTAAAATAGGTGGAATTGCTTTTTGTTGTATTGGAGACGGAGTAGTGTATCCTTTTTTGCTAATGGCTTTCAATAAAGCATCAGATAATCCTAATGAGCTAAATGACATAAATAGTGTTTATGAAGTAAGATAACTATTTCTTTTACTTCCTTAATTTGCTGCAAAGATACTTCTATTTTTTTCGAAGCGTTTGTAATTGTTAAATTTAGTTTGTTGAAAGTAATTTTAAAACTAAGAATGTTAAAACCCGACTGTAAATTTATATCGTGGTATTCTATTTATTTTTCATCTTAATTATTTAAATTAAGAGCAGCTCTAAATAATTTTTTTAAAGGTCTTTACAATATTACACCCGTTAGGTGTAATTAGTTTTTGACGGTGATTTTTCGTCTTTTCGAGTATTTTTCGATAGAAAAATGTATCGAGAACAAGAAAAATTTCATTAAAAGTGGTTCTCGATACATTTTTGCTCCGTTTTATGCCACAAAAAACACGCGAACTGACGTTTTGAATGTTTAAACCCAACGGGTAATATTAAATTTATTGATATCTAACACAAATTAAATTAAGATTATTAATTGAAATTTTAAAAATCTAGTTTTGATCGCAAATTAAAATTACAAAAGAAAATAGCTTTGATTTATAACAAAAAAACCGGGTAGAAATACCCGATTTAAACTAATTTCATGAAAGTTTGACTTATCTAATTTCAGCAAAAGTATCACCTTGATTTATGTCACCTGTTTTATAACCTTTCATAAACCAAGCTTTACGTTGAGCCGAAGTCCCATGAGTAAAAGATTCTGGAACAATGCGTCCTTGTATTTTAGATTGTATTGCATCATCTCCTACGGCGTGAGCCGCACTTAGCGCTTGATCAATGTCACCTTCTTCTAAAAAATTATTCATTTTTTGGTTATAATGCGTCCAAACTCCTGCGTAAAAATCAGCTTGAAGTTCTAAAGCCACAGATAACTTATTAGCTTCAGCCTGACTTTTTCCCTGTTGAAGCTTTCGCATGTTAATTGCTGTTCCTAATAAAGTTTGCACGTGATGCCCAATCTCATGCGCTATTACATACGCCTTCGTAAAATCACCACCTTGCGCGCCAAACTTAGTTTCTAGCTCTTCAAAAAAAGCTAAATCCATATACACTTTTTGATCAGCAGGACAATAAAAAGGACCAGAAGCTGAGGTAGCAGTTCCACATCCCGTTTCATAGGAATCCGTAAATAAAACCAGATTTGGTCTTTCATACTGCAAATTATTTTCTTGAAATATTTTTTTCCATACATCTTCAGTATCAACTAATATTGCTTCGATAATTTTACCTTCTTTTTTTTCTGTGGCGCTTAATTCTCGTTGTTCAGTAGGTTCATTTTGAGAACCTTGCGTTTGCTGTAATATATTGCCTATCATTTGACCGTTTTCACCACCAAAAACATTAAGTAATAAAATCACTATTCCTATAATTCCACCTCCTATAATGGTCTTTCCACCTGAGGACATTCCTCTCTTATCTTCAAAATTTTCACTACTACGTCTGCCACTCCATTTCATATTTCATATTTTTTATGTTAAAATACTTCAGTTTTTAATTGTCAATTTTCAGGTATCCATTTTAAAAAAGTTTTTTCAATAATTCCTTTCAAAATGGGTTTAGGAATATAATCATCCATTCCTGAGGCTATACATTTATTTCGTTCCTCTTTTTCAGTTCCAGCAGTAATAGCTATGATTGGGACTTCTTTCCCTAACTTCAATTTTCTAATAATTTCTGTAGCTTCATAACCATTCATTATTGGCATTTGAATATCCATAAAAATAATATCTGGAATTACAGATTCAAATTGAATTACCGCTTGCTCTCCATTTACGGCTTCAAAAACAGTAGTTTTCAAAGATAAATTTTTAATAATAGTTTTGAGTAGTAGCATATTTACACGATTGTCTTCAACAAGTAACACCTTTACATTTTTTCCTACATCAATACTTCTATTATTTTCTTTATTGTTCTTTTCACTACTTAATTGATTTTTTTCTAGTTCTTCACCTTGTTCGTTACTTGTCTCCAATTCTAAATCAAAGTAAAATGTGCTTCCTATTTCAATTGCGCTTTCTAATTGTAAATGACTGCTCATCAATCCTAGCAATTGATTTGAAATAGTGAGTCCTAATCCTGTACCACCAAACTTTCTGGTTGTAGAGCTATCCTCCTGAGAAAATGCTTTAAATATTTTCTTTTTATTTTCTTCAAGAATTCCAATTCCTGTATCAATAACTGCAAATCGAATTACTTTTCTGGTTTCATTTCTGGATTCTATTAAAGATAGATCAACTGTAATTGTACCTTTTTCAGTAAACTTTACTGCATTTGATAACAGATTTATCAATATTTGTTTTAATCGAACACTATCCAACCAAAAATATTTTGGAATATTTTCTCCAATAAAAAGTTCTAAATTTAGTTTTTTCTGGTTTGATTCAAATAATATTAAATCTATAACTTGTTTTAAAAGAATATTAATATCATTTTTTTCTATGTAGAGATCTAGTTTACCTGCCTCTATTTTTGAAAAATCTAATATGTCATTAATTATATCAAGAAGCGAATGTGCTGATTGATTAATTGTTGTCATATACTTTTCTTGTATTGGACCAAGATCGGTGTTCATCAATAAATCAGTAAACCCAATTATTCCATTTAATGGCGTTCGAATTTCATGACTCATATTGGCTAAAAATTCCGACTTCGATTTATTAGCAGCTTCTGCTAATTCTTTTTCTTTAATAAAGGTTTCTGCTTTTTTACGTTCGGTAATATCAATAAATATACCCTCTATAAAAGCTATATTTCCATCTTTATAAATGGTATCTCCAAATTCCTCGACCCAAACAATTTCATTGCTTTTATTAATAATTCGATAGGTTAAGTGAATTGGAATTTTCTGGTCAATTGCTCTTTTTTGAGCAGCTATAGTTTTTATTTTATCTTGAGGATGAATTAAATTAATAAATGATATTTCATTATTAAAGAAACTAACTTTTGGATAACCTGTTAATTTTTCAATATTATCATTGATGTAAATTTTAGTGTTATTTTCATCATAATTTGATAAATAAACGGTTCCTGGAATGTTATTAGCCAGTAATCTAAACTTTTCTTCACTCTCGTGAATTGCATTTTCATTTGTAATTCTTTCAATTGAAGAAGAAACATTACGTGCAAGAGTTTGTAAAATAGTTACTTCATCTTCTGACCATTTTTTTACATTTTGTGTATCATCAAATCCTAAAAAGCCATCAAATTTTTTATTGATAAAAATTGGAAAAAGTATAAGAGAAACTACTTCTAAATTCTCTAATTTTTTCTTCAGAGTTGAACTTTCAATTTCACTAATAGTTGACTCTAAAATTTTATTTTCTAGAAGTGGATTGAGCAACTCTTCAAAATATTCATAAGGGATTTTTTGAAGTTTAGGATTAATTTCTGTTAAAACATCGTTGTGTATAATCCACCTGTATTTTTGACAAATTGTTTTTGTCGCTGCATCATTTTTATAATAATATGCTCTATGCGATTTCGTTGCTTTACCCATGATGATAAGAACATCTGAAAAAATGGCATCAATATCTTTGCTATTTAAAAATTTTTCTGTACAAATGGCCATTGCAGTCAATAGTTCACTTTTATACTTTAGATTTTTTTCTACTTTGTAACGACTTTGAGAAATGACCGTTATTGCAATCGAATCAGCAATTGATCTTGCAAAAATTATGTCATCGTTGTCCCAAAATTTCTGACTAGTAACGTTTTCAAAACTTAACACTCCTGATAAAGTTCCATTGTTAAAAATAGGTATATCTAGCTGCGATTTTATATCATGCTGCAAAAAATAGTCTTTTGTAAATTCAGAAAATTCGTGTTTACTAAACACATCTGTTGCGCAAATTAGTGTGTTATTTAGTAATGATTCAAAATAAATAGGGTATTTATTTCTTTCTAATGCAAGACCTTGACTGTAGGTATTAATTTCTAAATTATAAAGAATTTCGCAAGTGATCTTATTTTGGCTATAACTCCAATAACTAACTCTACTGCATTGTGTTATTTTAGCAGCTGATTCAATTATTTGCATCAAACTAATATCAAGATTTCCATAATCGCTATAATCAGTAGAAGATATATGTTTTAGGACCTCATTATAACTCTCTCTTTTTTTCTGTTGAATTATATTTTCTCGTTCAATTTCTTTGAATTTAGTTACGTCTCTTGCAATACCTGAATATCCAATAATAGTTCCTAAAGTATTGCGACGAATGATCACCTTTTGGGAGACCCATAATTCCTCTCCGTTCTTCTTTATTAACGGAAATTCTTTAACTGGAAAAAAGTCTTCATTTTCGATTGGATTTTGATAGTATTCAATAATACTTGCTGCAAAATCTAATTTTATAAATGCTGCGTAATTTTTATTTATTATTTCGCTGTTTTTATAACCAAAAGACTTCGCGGTAAAATCATTTACAAACGTAAAATTACCTTCAATATCAACTTCAAAAATGAGATCAACTGCATTTTCTATTAAATCTTTATATTGATTTCGAATTTGAATTTCATTTGTAATATCTTGACCATTAACTACTAATAAATTTTCGGAAAATCGTTTGTTATCCCATTGTATGTATTTAAATTCACCGTTCTTACATTTTACTTTATGAACGCAAATTTTTTCCTCACTAAAATTACTTTTGTTTAAATCGCTGTAAAAGTTTCCGCTGTCAGTAAGTTTCCAGTAGCCTACATCCATTATCTCATTTACGTTGTAACCTAATATTATTTCTACGTTTTCGCTGCAAAATACAATTTCGTCTTTTTTGTTTGTAGCTAATATTAGAGAATTTCCCTCATTTATAATTTTATTATTGAATCTAGTTTCGTTTCTGTTATTAAGCCACATAACATAATTTACATAATTGATTATTGTAATGATTATGCAATTAATTAAAAGCAGTAAAATTGTTCTTAATGGTATCAGATCAAAAAGATAAGTTATACATATAAAGGAAAATATAAATGCCACAAAAGACCAATATAATACAGCTGATTTAAATAGAGAATAAGAAAAATAAAATGAAACTACAAATGCAGTGACGGGAATGAGATCGTTCGGTGAATTAATTAAATTCCTACAAATTGATGCGTAAAAAATTAAGAAACCAATAATAAAAATATAGTTTATATTCTTAAAAACTATTCTGAGCTTAGTACTTAAATAATATACTATCAACAGTGAAAATCCTATGGTACAGTTGATAAGAAGTAGACTTTTTGGTCTTATTTTAAAATGTTCAAGCACAAGCTCCAAAACTGGTAAAGTAATTCCTAATAAAAGCGCATAAATTTGATATTCCTTCTTCTTTGTAAATGGACCGGAACTTTTATCTAACAAATTACTTTTTAAACCTTTCTTAATTTCGAAGATTTTGTAAACTAAAAAGAAAAGTAGTACTGGAACTAATATGCTATAAAGTATGTCACTCACTGCTGAATGTGAATTTAGAGTAATAAATTGCTCCATGGCAGTACTATTTACTTGAAAAAAATGTAATGCCATAAATTAGTGGTCTTAGGTTTAAGAAAATCAAACGGAGCAATTTGATTTTAAGAATAAACTTAGGGAATTATTTTTACTAAATTGTCAAAAAGGATATAATTTAGTTGTTTAAAAATATTTATAATTGTTTGTTTGCAACTTCGCTCTTGTCTGGAAATCCAATAATACTGCTGTATAGTGCGTAATATAAAGAATACATAAATGGAAGCGTAAAAAAGATACCTACGCAACAACCAATAAATCCCACTAAAGTTCCTAAGTAGCTTACTACAAATAATCCTAATATAATTAAGGGTTGTTTTGATACAATTGTAATACTAGCTTTAAGCGCATCAACGCCATTTAATTTTCCAAAAATAATAAGTGGAATAGTCAAAATTGTAAACAATGAAATCACTATGTTAACTAGGTAATTAAATGCAGGGATTTCAATATAATTTAATAGTAATGATAATACTGAACTAACTAAAGATAGTAAAAATGTTGCAATAAAAAGTTCTTTAAAAATGGGCAACTTGTAATATTCAAACATTGTAGCAACATGGAACTCTTCATCATTTTCAGCACAATAGGCCATTTTTATTAAACCTGCTGTAAGTGGACTTAATAACGATCCTAGCAAAATAGTTATGGCGGATATGACTATTAGTGTGGTAAAACCAAAAGTTTCAACTTGTAAATTTTCAGGTTTAAACAACTCTAAAAGTGCCGTACCGCCCAAAAAAGCTACTAAAAGTCCAAAAACAACTATGGATAAAAGAAAGAAAAAAACAAAAATAATTAATCCGCCATACAACGCAATTTTTTTATAATTTTCAAATGCGTGCTCAAAAACAATTGAAAAATCTAAGTTGTATCCTTCTTTTTTTATTACCTCTATTCTGTCTTCTGTGCTATTCATTTGGTTTAAGTTTTGATTGGTTATTAAATTTTATAATTTTGTTGAAATAAGTTTTATAATTTTCTTATACTCGCTGTTCTTCGCAAATGTAATAATTTCGACTAAAATAGTAACTTTTTAGAAAAATCATTTAAAGAGTAGCACTTTTGCTGACGATTCTACAGCCAGTTTAGCACTTTTCGTATGGTTTTTAATTTGTCTTTGTATGGTGCATAACGTAAAGGTAAATCTAACCAAGTTCCTCTTTTTACAACTGATTTCTTATGAGAAAATATGTCAAAGCTTAGTTTGCCATGATAAGCGCCCATTCCTGACGTACCAACGCCACCAAAAGGTAGTCTATTATTTACTAAATGTACTACTGTGTCGTTTATACAACCTCCACCAAAAGAATATTTCAGCAGTACATCATCAACAAAGGTTTTGTTTTCTGAGAATAAATAGAGCGATAAAGGCTTATCAAAACTGCTAATAATTTTTTCGACTTCATTTATGGTTTCGTATGAAATAATAGGTAATATTGGTCCAAAAATTTCTTCTTGCATAACTTTGGAATCCATTTTTGGTTCATCTAGTAGAGTAGGCGCTAAAAATAAAGTGTCTATATTTGATTGACCTCCATAAATTATATGCTGATTTTCTAATAAACTTAATTGCCTTTGCCAATTTTTTAAATTAATTATTCTGGCATAATCAGGCGAGTCAGCCGGATTTGTTCCTAAAGCATTTTTAATCTCTTGAATTAATAATTTAACAAAAGAATCTTTCACTTTGTGGCTTACTAAAATATAATCAGGAGCCACACAGGTTTGTCCTGCATTAATTATTTTCCCCCAAATAATTCGTTTAGCACTAAGTTCTAAATTGGCAGTTTCGTCAACTATGCAGGGACTTTTCCCACCAAGTTCAAGCGTAACGGGAGTTAGATTTTCAGCTGCTGCTCTTGCAACTATTTTGCCTACGGGAACACTTCCAGTGAAAAATATATAATCCCATCGTTTTTTTAATAATTCGGCGGCAATTGTTGCATCTCCAGTCACAACTACAACCTCTTTTGCAGGGAAAACTTCACTGATTATTTTGGCGATTATTTTAGAAGTATTTGGTGTGAGTTCAGAAGGTTTTAAAGTAACTTTATTCCCAGCTGCAACTGCGGCAACAAGGGGACACAAAGCCAATTGAAATGGATAATTCCATGGAGAAAGTATTAATACATTTCCATAAGGTTCGCTATAAATATAATCTGAGGAGGGAAAATTAATAATAGATGGCCATACTTTTTTTGGCTTAGCCCAAGAATTTATATTTTTTATTGTTTCTTTTAGATCGCTAATTACATAATTAGTTTCTGTTAAAACGGCTTCAAAAGCAGGTTTTCTAAAATCATCGTATAAAGCTTTAATGATTGCATCCTCGTGTTTTGTAATTGCGTGCAATAATTTTATTAGAGATTCTTTGCGGTATTTAATATTAGTTTTATGATTCATTGGATAATTTTAATTCTAAAAATACATATTATTATTTTAAAAAAAACTTTCATTTAGATACAAAACAACAAAACGGGAAATTTCACTATTTCAAGTCTTTCTATTTACCTTATTTATAAACTAAAAAAGAGTACTAGATACTAAACAGCATTCCAAATCGCATCATCTGGAGTGGAGGCATTTACACTTAAATTTTCTTTCGTTACTGGATGTATAAATACTAATTTTCGTGCATGAAGATGAATTCCGCCATCAGGATTGCTACGATCAAATCCATATTTTAAATCTCCTTTTATGGGTGATCCAATTGCCGAAAGTTGTGCTCTAATTTGGTGGTGTCTGCCCGTGTGCAAATTGATTTCTAATGCAAAATAATTATTGAGTTCTTTAATTATTTTATAATCTAAACTCGCTAGTTTACTATCTGGAACTTCTTTTAAATGCGCTTTAGAACTATTATTTTTTTCGTTTCTTTTTAAATAGTGTATTAACTTATCTTCTGGTTTCAAAGGTTTATTTTTAACAATACACCAATACGTTTTTTGAGTTTCTCTATTACTAAAAAGTTCATTCATTCTTGTCAACGCTTTACTGGTGCGTGCAAAAACTACAATTCCTGTTGTAGGACGATCTAATCGATGTACTACACCAAGAAAAACTTCTCCGGGCTTGTTATACTTATCCTTAATGTATTCCTTAACCACATCAGACAATGGTTTATCACCCGTTTTATCACCTTGTACAATATCACCAACGCGCTTATTTACTATGATAAGATGGTTGTCTTCATGCAGAATTTGCAGATTAGATTTTGTTGAAACTATTTTCATTATAATTCCTTTAGCTGGGATTTGATTATTAATACTGCTCATGCGCATTAGGAAAATCAGCTGATTTCACATCAGTAACATACTGACCAATTGCCGTTTTCATTCCATCATATAGATCCATGTAACGTCTAAGAAAACGAGGACTAAATTCATTATTCATTCCCAGCATATCGTGAATTACAAGCACTTGTCCATCAACTCCGCCACCAGCACCAATTCCTATAACAGGGATTGAAATACTTTTAGCCACTTTCTCTGCTAGATGAGCTGGAATTTTTTCTAATACTAATGCAAAACATCCTAAACTTTCAAGCAATTTAGCATCGTCCATTAATTTATCAGCTTCCTCATCCTCTTTGGCACGAACGGTATAAGTTCCAAATTTATAAATGCTTTGTGGAGTCAAACCTAAATGTCCCATCACTGGAATTCCTGCATTTAATATTTTCTTTATAGAATCTTTTATTTCTTTTCCACCCTCTAGTTTTACTGCATGTCCGCCACTTTCTTTCATAATTCTGATAGAGGAACGTAAGGCTTCTTTTGGATCAGATTGATAACTTCCAAATGGTAAATCTACAACAACAAGCGCTCTTTCAATTGCTCTAACAACTGATGATGCATGATAAATCATTTGGTCTAAAGTGATAGGTAACGTAGTTTCATGCCCAGCCATTACATTAGAAGCTGAATCACCTACAAGAATCACATCTATTCCGGCTGAATCAACAATTTTAGCCATAGTATAATCATAGGCGGTAAGCATTGCGATTTTTTCGCCATTAGCTTTCATTTCGATCAGCGACTTTGTAGTTACTCTTTTGTAATCTTTTTTTGCGACAGACATAATTGGTATTTTAAGTTGGTAAAGGTAATAAAATGAATATTTCATTTCTTAAAAACACGCAGTATTATTAAGGTTTTTAAAAAGTTACTTTTTTATGTTTTTCTACCTTTAAATCCGCTAAAGAAAGTAGTTTACAGTGACACATTTTCTTTAATTATTTCAATCTAAAGAACTTCTAGTTACAAGGAGCACTTTTCTTTTAAAGCATTAATCATAGCAATAAGAAATGCTAATCTATACTGTGAAAAAGGTGTACTTACAAATTAATATTAATCTTAAGTGCTAGAAAGTAATTGAAAATTAATATGTTATGTGACAATTATCACTTTTCATATCGTTGAGACAAAGTACTTTTAAATTATAAAAATCAATATTATGTCAAAAATTGTCATTTTAGGAGCTGGAATATCAGGACATGTTGCTGCCTCACACTTGAGAAGAAAATTGGGCAAAGAACACGAAGTACTAGTGGTCTCACCTAATAGCAATTATCAATGGATTCCTTCCAATATTTGGGTAGGAGTGGGTAGAATGAAATCCAAGGAGTTATTATTTCCGTTGACTCCTTTGTATAAGAAAAAAGATATTGGTTTTAAACAGGCTAAAGTAGTCTCCTTCCATCCTGAAGGTGATGCAACAGAATCTAAACCTTATGTATTGGTTGAATATGTGGATGGTGAAGTAAAGTATAAAAAAGAAAAAGTAAACTATGATTATTTAATCAATAGTACCGGTCCAAAGTTAGCTTTTGATCTTACCGAAGGTTTAGAACCAGGTACAAATAAGGCTTACTCTGTCTGTACTTACAGCCATGCAGAACATGCTTGGCAAGGATTAGAGGTGCTAATCAACGAAATGAAAAATGGTAAAAAAGCTAAAATTTTAATTGGAACAGGTCATGCTAAGGCTACCTGTCAGGGCGCTGCATTTGAATACATTTTAAATGTAGAACAAGAACTCAGAAGACATAAAGTTCGAGAAATGGCTGAAATAACTTGGATTTCTAATGAATATAAGTTGGGTGATTTTGGGATGGATGGAATGCTGCTAAGCTATGAAAATAAAACCATGCCGTCATTTGAGATGGTGGAAATGGTTTTCAGAGATAGAGGAATAAAGTGGATTTTAGGCGCTGCAGTTACTAAAATTGAGGATGGAATTGCACATTATGAAAACTTAGAGGGCGAATATAAATTTGAAAATTATGATTTTGCGATGTTGATTCCTTCATTTGCAGGACATGAATTTAAAGCATTTGATAAGAACCAAAATGAAATTACTGAAAAATTATTTAAAGGTTTCATGCTCGTAGATGCTGATTATACAGTTAAACCTTATGAAAATTGGTCCGTTAAAGACTGGCCTGAAACGTATCAAAATCCCTCTTATCCCAATATTTTTGCGCCAGGAATTGCTTTTGCACCTCCGCATGCTATCTCTAAGCCACGAAAAAGTAAAAATGGAACTGACATTACGCCTGCTCCACCGCGAACAGGAATGCCGTCAGGAATTACTGCAAAAATTGTTGCTGATAACATTATTGACTCTATAAAATTAAATGGAGTTTCACTAAATCATAAAGGATCCATGGGAAATATGGGTGCTGCATGTATTGCATCGGCGGGCTTTGGTTTAACCACAGGGAGTGGAATAAGTATAACCACTTATCCTATTGTTCCAGATTACGAAAAATATCCTGATTCACAAGGTCGTCAACTGGGAAAAACTTTTGGAGAGATTGGTTTAGCCGGACATTGGTTAAAATTATTGCTGCATTACGCATTTATTTACAAAGCAAAAATGAAACCTTTCTGGTGGCTTATTCCGGAATAACAATGGAACAATTTAAACTGCAAACTTTAAAACTTACATAATGACAAATCAAATAACAAAATACCAGCGCTTTGTAATGATGAATCCCGTGATTCAGTTTTTTAAACTAATTTATCTATCATTAAAAGTTTTATTAGTTGTTGCCGGAGGGCATGGTGGAACGAGAGGATAAATAAAATGATTTCTAATTATAGTGAAATAGTATTGTCAATTTATTTTACTAACAGTAATAGATTAGTTGTGTCTTAGGATATAGTTAGTCTATTTTTGATACTATTATTATTGAGGAGCGCTATTTTTTTAATTTACAAATAATCTAAATAATTGTAATTCTGATTGTTATGTTAAGAAATAATACGACACGATCGTTCATACTTGCATACGTTCCTATTCCGTAAAATTCACGATGTTAAATTAATGCAAAAATATTTTCAATAGTAATACTATTAAAAATCTTTTTAAGTATGTTTGCAGCATGAAACTTAGTATTAAAAATATAGTCGGCGGTATTGTACTCTTAATGGGTATGGTCTTGTTTTATGACTCTTATTTTGACTCTATTGATGTTTCATCTAAAATGGAAATAAATTCAGATAACGATAGAGTTTCTGATATTCCAAGTGCAGAATTAGATTTTAATGAAGATGAAAAAATTGGTTATTTATTTCAATTTCATTCATTAGTAAAAATAATTACAAACGTCAGCCACTTCCACGTTTGCCTTCCTGCACAACAACCCTTTCTATCCGTTTGGCAACCGCCAAAACTTAGCTAATGTTACTATTTTTTATATGGTTCAGCAATGAATCATTATATCAATGTCACTAATTTGTGATTTAAAAAAATATGTCAATTATCTAAAATACTTATGATGGATTTATCGGATTTTTATAAGAAAAAGAATAAATATCAAAAGAAACAAGCAATGCAACGCTATTATCAAAATGATGTTTATCAGAAAGATCAATATCAAGGTAGCCGGCCCCGTTTTGATCCATTAGCGTTGCTGGCAAGCTTAAGGAACAATAGGAAACTCAAGGTCGTTTTACTGTTCATTCTTATTATTGTCATAGCCATAATAGTTGGATTACTTGCGATTGTGATACCATTAATTGATACCATTTTTAATTATATATCGCAAAATGGAGTTGCTGGAATTGCTGATGAAGTAATAAAATTTTTAAATAATCTTTGGAATGGCGCAAAATAATGAATTGCTAATAAAAAACAAAAGATGAAAAGGTTACTGTTGCTCAATAGATATTACAAAATAACTCAGTTTTACTCCTTTCTGAAAAATACTGCTGTGAAAGGAGGAATTGCAATTCTTGTTTTTGGTACAATTTTGCTGTTTTTGGAGTACTTTTTTCTAGATTTTAATACTCTTTTAAAAAGTCTTGTTGCCACTTATTCACCTAAAGTAATAATTTTATTTTTTCTTTTATCAGAGACCATTTTGGGTTTAGTTCCGCCAGAAATATTTATTGCATGGGCTTCAAAATCAGCAACGCCTTGGTTATTTCTATTTATTTTAGCAAGTATGTCTTATTTGGGTGGTATAATTGCGTATTTCATAGGTAATAGATTGTTTTTAATCCCTGCTGTAAAAAACCATATAGAAAATAAAATAGCGATCCATATTAATAATTTAAAAAAGTGGGGCGGCTTATTTGTGTTTATCGGTGCTATGTTACCACTGCCACATTCTATTGTCAGTTTAGCATGTGGACTGATTAAATATAATTTTAAACACTATTTATTATGGGCGTTATTTAGATATGTACGATTTGTACTTTATGCATTAATTATTTTTCAAATTTTTTAAAAGAATGAATTGGATTCGAAATTTATATGATTGGGTTTTAAGTTGGGCACAAACAAAATATGGTGCAAGCGTTCTTTTTATTCTGGCTTTTACCGAGTCTATATTTTTTCCTATACCTCCTGATATTTTATTAATAGCTTTAGCTTTAGGAGCATCATCAAAGGCTTTCAAATACGCATTAATATGTACTCTAGGTTCAGTTTCGGGGGCATTTATATGTTACGGAATTGGTAATTATGCATGGCTAAATTCCAGCGGTGAATTTTCTGCCTTCGCTAATTTCTTTTTTGATACCATTCCGGGATTTTCTGTTGCATTGTATGACGGCATAAAGAATTTATTTGTAGAATGGGATTTTTGGGTGATTTTCACAGCTGGTTTTACACCTATTCCTTATAAAGTATTTACAATAACTGCTGGTGCTTTTAATATTAATTTAGCAATGTTTGCACTTGCATCGATTGTTAGTCGAGGAGCTCGATTTTTTATAATTGCGTGGTTAATATGGAAGTATGGGGCGAGTATTAAATTGTTTATCGAAAAATATTTTAATCTTTTAGCTTTAGTAGCAACAGTAGTTTTAATAGGTGGTTTTGTTTTAATTAAATATGTAATTTAGAAATTATGGTAGTAGATGGTTATGTTTGGGCCGGTTTCATTGGCTTTGTATTGTTGATGTTAGCATTAGATTTGGGTGTTTTTCACCGTAAATCGCATGAAATTAAAATTAAAGAGGCTCTTATATGGAGCGCTGTTTGGATTGCACTAGCTTTATGTTTTAATTACGGTATTTACGTATTTATGGGCAAAGAAAAAGCGGTGGAGTTTTTAACCGGTTATGTGATAGAAAAATCGCTTAGTATTGATAATTTATTTGTTTTTATAATGCTATTTACCTATTTCAACGTTGAATCGAAATATCAGCATAAGGTGTTATTTTGGGGAATTTTAGGAGCCTTGGTGATGCGTGCTATTTTTATTTTTGCCGGTGTCGCGTTAATAAATAAGTTTCATTGGATTATTTATATTTTTGGTGCCTTGCTAGTTTTTACAGGTATAAAAATGCTCTTTCATAAAGATGAGAAAATTGATCCTGATAAGAACCCTTTAGTCCGATTATTTAAGAAATTTTTTCCTGTTACCGATCAAGATCAGGATGGTAAGTTTTTTATTAAATTAAACGGCCGCACATTTGCAACGCCTCTGTTTGTAGTTCTTTTAATGGTAGAATTTACCGATTTGATTTTTGCAGTTGATTCTATACCTGCAATTCTAGCCATTACAAATGATACATTCATCATTTTTACCTCTAATGTTTTTGCGATATTAGGTTTAAGAGCTTTGTATTTTGCATTAGCTGGAATAACTAAATATTTCTATTATTTGAAATACGGTTTATCGGCAATTTTAGTTTTTGTAGGTGTAAAAATGACAATTGTAGATTTTTATAAAATTCCTATTCATTACTCACTAATAGTAATCGCTAGCATTCTTGTTCTATCCATATTAACTTCAGTATTGTTTCCTAAAAAAGATACATTAATTAACTAAATTAAATATTATGAATTGTCCTACTTGTAAAGTTCCCCTTGTTATGTCAGACAGACAAGGAATAGAAATTGATTATTGTCCGCAATGTCGCGGAATTTGGTTAGATCGTGGAGAGTTAGATAAAATAATCGAAAGATCTGCTAATGAGCCTCAAGCTAATGTTCCAACACCTCAACAACCTTTATTTGGCAATCAGCCACAACAAGGTTACTATAAGGATCAAAGGAAAAAACATTGGTTAAATGACTTATTCGATTAGTGAAGTTATATTTTAAAAGTAAAATCGCATTATTATAAAATAGTGCGGTTTTTTGCACTTATTTAGTGGAAGTAACTGTAAATTAATTTATACCTTATAAAATAGTTTCTTCTGGAGTTTAATCGTAAAATAAAAGTGTGAAAAGAAAATTTCAATTATCTTTTCACACTTTTTTAATATGTAATAAATCCAATAGCAGGTACGCTATGTGTTTTTAGCAAGCAAGTTTATCGCTATTTTTAATATATCTTTAAATCGTTATAGGAACAAAAGAAGCTATCTTTTTACTACTTTGAAAACTTTTTAATCTTGAAACGTAATTGTTTTTCTTCTTTTCAACATAAGTTTCTGCTAATAGTCGAGCTGATAAATAACAAACTGTAGATTCTGCGCCTTGATTTAAATTAACGTTTTCTTTTTCTAAACCATCATAACAACCGCCTGTAATAGGATTGTACATAATATGGTTCAGATGATTTTTTCCTAAGTACCAATCAAAAGCTAACTGCAAATAACTTTTATAAAAGGTATCGCCAAAAGATTTGTAAAATAAATCTAGTGCATTCATCATATAACAAGCTTCTATAGGTTGTTCGCCATATTGATGCGGAATAGCACCTTTTTGATGCCAACCTTTATTGCTAATGATTTTGAATGTATCATCTACAAACATTTTCGAAATTAAGAAATCCATAGATGCTATCGCAATAGTTTTTGTGCTTTCTTTTCCAGTTACAAGATAGGAAGCAAGTAAAGCTTCTGGTAATACACTGTTAGCATATGTTAATTTATTTTCAAACCAATTCCAGTTTGGTGTACTTGTTACTTTGTATAGACGTTTAACTTTTTCTGAAAGTTCATCGATAATATCTTTCAACGTTATTGTTGGCATATAGCTGTGTAAATAGCAAAGACCTTTTATCGAGAAACAAATTGCTCTGGGCGAACTCAAATTTTTTAAAGTATCTATCGACTTATTAATACATAAATTAGCTTTATATATTAGTGAATAGGGAAGTGCATATTGATTTAAAGTTAATAAATATCCAAGAGCCCAAATCGCTCTACCATTAGAGTCTTCAAGATTTTCATCATTATTACGTGGTTCAACAACGTTAAATTGATCGACATAATTGATAAAATTACCATCAGGTAATTGGCATCGAATCATGAAATTTAAGTAGGTTTTCATATACTCGATATCTGATGCATCTTCGGTAAGTTGATAATGTTTGCAAATTGAAATTAAAGCCCTCGCATTGTCATCTAGAGTGTAGCCAGAATCTAAATCAGGCTCAGATATTTTTGAAAATTGAATCATTCCGATATTAGTGGTCATGGCTTTTTGATGATCCATTTTTATTTCAGGATAATTCATACTAATAAGATCTAAATCTACAGCAATTTTTTGATATGCATTAATATGCTTTATCGCTGTGTTTTCCCAAGAGGTCTTAGTAGTTTTTGCGTAAGCATTCAGTGCCATTGAGGTTCTCAGCTCAGGATTAGAAAGTAATTTTAATGTTGCTGTTGCAAATTGATCTACATTTTGGATATCGGCTAATATTCCAATATCTGAAGTTAAACTTTCTAAAGTATGCGGGATCTTACTGGCTACAATAGGACAAGAGCAACTCATTGCGTAAGAAAATGTTCCGCTAACGGCTTGATTAGGATCTTTTGAAGTGAATAAGTAAACGTCTGTAGCTTTTAAATAGTCTAATAATTGATTTACTTCTATGTACTCATTCACAAATCGAACATTATTTTGCAAATTTAATTCCTCAACAATTTCTATTAAGGAATTTCGATACACATCTACATCATCAATAATAGTATTTGGGTGAGTTTTTCCTAGTATTAAATACAAAACATTAGGAAATTTTTCCACAATTTTAGGAAGTGCTTTTAATCCAGTTTCTACACTTTTTCCCTGGCCTAAAAGTCCAAAAGTCGATAATATTAAACGGTCTTGTAAATCCAGTTTTGTTTTTGCATTCTCTGAGGTTTCATAATCAACAAGGTGAGTTCCGTGCGGTACAAAAGCAATATTGCTTTCATCTATGTTATAATCTTGTAATAATATCTTTTTTGATTTTTTAGTCATTACAAAAATTGCTTTTGAAAATGTACAAAGCAATTGAACTAAGGCTTTCATCTCTTGATCAGGATTGGGAATCACGCTGTGAAATGTAAAAGCGATCGGTTTTTTTATTTCATTTAAAAAATTTATGAGATAATCTCCATAATGACCACCATATAAACCAAATTCGTGTTGGATATGAACAAGTTTTACATCATCGTCTTCATTAATTAATGCGGCAACTTTTTTATAAGCATCTTTATCCTTTGATTGAAGGTGATAAGCAGAGTCAAGGTTCCCCAACTCATTAAAAGTGATTTCACAAATTTCACAAGTAATGCTTTTACCATATATTTTATTAATTGCATTAATAGTATCCTGCGTAAAAGTAGCAATGCCGCACTGCGTAGGCGGATATGTGGACAAGAAAACAATTTTTGATTTAGTTGCTACAGTCTTCATATTAATTATTTTTAATTTTTATGTTAGTAACTTAATTATATTTTGAATTTCAGGTGTAAAATAAGATCTTAAATATTCAATTTCACACGCGTATATTTCGCAACTACTTCTCTTGTAATTGCTAAACATCTCGTGTAAATCATACGATTTTTACGTAATAGTGAAATGCTTTCTTACTGTTGATTGTCTAGCACTTTTAGAATTAAACCCTCTTTATCAAATTTAAGATGAAAGCTTATTAATTAATTATAGAATTCATTTTATGATTTATAAAATTTACTGAAAATCAAAGCTAATATATTTTACGTAACTATTTGCTATTGAGTATATTAATTTTTTTATTAATATTTATTTTCCTTTATAGTACCCTAAAATTAATATTTATTTTTCTTTGTATGCAGCGAAGGAAGTATTGATCTTTTTGCATAAAAAAAGGCAAATCAAAATAAATTTGATCTGCCTTTTATGATAATTATTTTAAAATTTTTGAGATTATAATTTTTCTGTAATTCTTCTCACTCTAATTTAATACTTAGCTGAAACTCCTTCTTTTGGTAGTGAATTTTTTATAAACTCTCTAATGTCTTCATTTGCGGTTTCTAAATCTTGCTTTCTCAAATACATCATGTGTCCGCTTCTATAGCCTTTCCAACTCATTCTATCTTTTAATTTACCGCTTGGATCCATTTGCCACATGTTATATTTTGAATTAAAATAATCACAAGCACCATCATAATAACCGGATTGCACCATAACATTCAAAAATGGATTTTGAGCCATTGCTTGACGTAAATTTTCACCGGTAGAATCATTTGATCTATCCCATGGATTTACAGGACCAAACATATTGTATTTAAAATCAGTTTTATAATTTAGATTATTGCGCATGTACAAGTTAATCGCAGGTGTAAACGAATGCAGCCATGAGGTCAATTCAGCATTAAAATCAGGTCGATCCCCAGCATCCTTTTTATCAATTCCTTTGTAACGCGAATCCAAGCGTCCGACTGTAAAACCTTGATCACGCAATAATTCCTTCCAGAAATAATTTAAAGGAATATCTAGATTATTTTGCAACACCACTTTTTCAGAAATACCAGAGTATCGTGCAATTTTTGCAGCAATTTCTTTTCTTTTTTGTTCGTCAAGTGAACTGCCTTTGCTCAATGATGGCAGCAATTCATTCATTGTGAAATTTTCTACTTCGGGAAGCATTTCGGTTAAGTCTTTATTTTGTAAATCGGGACTCAACATTTTATGATACCAAGCAGTAGCCGCAAAATACGGAAGTTTTAAGGCTGCTTCAGCAGCAACTCCACGAGTTATTCCTAAATCAGTGGGCGAAACTAAAATTACGCCATTTAAATACATCCACTGATTGTTTTGTAATTGTAAAGCAAGACCAGATACTCGCGTTGTACCATAGCTTTCACCAATTAAATATTTTGGAGATGCCCAGCGATTGGTTCGAGTTACAAAACTGCCAATCCAATCTGCTAAATATTTTATATCGGCATTTGTTCCAAAAAACTTTGTTTTAGGCACATCTTTGCTTGTTGCTCTTGAGTACGCTGTATTAACAGGATTTACAAAAACAACATCTGCAACATCTAATATAGAATAAGGATTTTCTTTGATGCTATATGGTTGCAAAGGATATCCTTCATCATCTATGTTTATTAAACTAGGTCCTGTATATGCAATTTGCATCCAAACCGAAGCTGATCCTGGTCCACCATTAAATGAAATTACTAGAGGTCTTGCCGCTCGATCTTTAATATTGGATCGCTCGTAATACGTGTAAAATAACCCCGCAATAGCTTTTCCATCTTCGTCCCAAACAGGCATTGTCCCAGTTGTTGCTTTATAAGCAATTTTTTGACCTTTAATCGTAGTGGTATGTTCAGTAATTATACTTTGATCAGGATTAAATAATAGGTTAGAAGCAGAATCAGTTTCCTTTGTATCAGTTTTGGAATTTTTATCCTCTTGAGCTTGGACAGTTGTCACCGCTACAGTTAGCAGTAAAAGACATAGAAATTTTTTCATTAATCAATTTTTAAATGGATAGTTATTAGCGATACTAAAGTATTGTTTTTTCAACTAATAACAAAAAAAGACGGAAACGTATTTAGAATTAATAAATTTATCATCTATTTGATAGGTTTACAAAGTTATTTCTTAAACAACATAAATTTTTTAATTTTATCGTTAGTCTAAAGGTGAGACCGTTTAAGATCATTTTTTACACAGAGCCTGAGCAAGTTTAAATATATTCGTGTAATTTGAATTTGGATTTTAATGCTACATTTTTTTTTGTAAACGAATTACCGCTCTATTTTATAAATAATTATTGAAAATTTTTTAATTTAAAATGTCCATTTTAGGTAATCTTATTTATCTTTTACTTTAAACAAGAAATAGAATTCATTTAAAAAATGTATTTTTAAAAAAAACTATCATAGTTATGGAGTCAACAATAATTGATCAAAAAGAAATAGTAAAGCGCTATAAAACGATTGATGAGCATACGCACAAAGGTATTCAAGGACATGCATTATTCATTGGCGGAAGTTATGGAAAAATAGGATCTGTATGTTTGTCATCTAAAGCTGCTTTAAGAACAGGTTGTGGACTAGTAACTACTTTCATACCAAAATGCGGTTATGAAATTCTACAAGCCACCATTCCTGAAGTGATGGTTTTATGCGATGCTGAAGATAAATATATTACTGAAATCAATTTTGATATCGAGCCAAATGCCATTGGAATAGGACCAGGGTTAGGGCAGGAGATTTTTACGCAAAATGCTTTTCATCAATTTCTAAAATCTAATAATAAACCACTTGTTATTGATGCAGATGCGTTAAACATTTTATCAATTAATAAATCATGGCTTGAGTTATTACAACCTAAAACAATTTTAACGCCGCACCTAAAAGAACTGGAAAGATTAATAGGTAAATGGAAAACTGAGGAAGAAAAATTTGAAAAGACACGTGTCTTTTCTAAACAATATCATTTGATTATCGTAATGAAAGGTGCGCCAACATACATTGTAGATAGTGATACGGTGTATAAAAATAGTACCGGAAATCCAGCACTTGCAACAGCAGGAAGTGGCGATGTTTTAACGGGAATGATATCGAGTTTATTAGCGCAATCTTATAATGCCATTGATGCGGCAATTATTGGAGTTTATCTTCATGGGCTGACCGCTGATATTGCGTTGCCAAAGACGGGTTATCAGTCTTTTATTGCATCTGATATTATCAAAAACATAGGAAAAGCATACTTGACATTAGAAAGAAACAGCAAATAACACAACATCATGCAAAGTAGTTGTAGTTATTTGTAATTTTGTAAGGGCTAAAAAGGCTTATTTAAATTTACAATATGGAAAACAAACCCCATCTAAGAACTGTAAATGTTACTCGATATATCATTCCATTGCGCGAAGGTGGTTCACTTCCAGCTTTGGCAGAAGCCGACGATGATTTTAAATATGTTTTAAAATTTAAAGGAGCCGGTCACGGTGTTAAAGCGTTGATAGCTGAATTAATTGGTGGAGAAATTGCGCGAGTCATAAAGTTGAAAATGCCCGAACTTGTTTTTGCAAATCTCGACGAAGCTTTTGGACGCACTGAAGCGGATGAGGAAATTCAAGATTTGCTGCAAGGCAGTCAAGGGCTTAATTTAGCTTTACATTATTTATCTGGAGCTATTAATTATGATCCCGTGGTAACTGTTGTAGATGCAAAATTAGCTTCACAAATTGTTTGGTTAGATGCGTACATAACTAACGTAGATCGAACTTTTAGAAATACAAATATGTTAATGTGGCATAAGGAATTATGGCTTATAGATCATGGAGCTTGTTTATATTTTCATCATTCATGGAACAATTGGGAAAAACACGCTCAAAGTCCTTTTGCGTTAATAAAAGATCATGTTTTGTTGCCTCAAGCTTCGCTTTTAGAAGAGGTTGACGCGGAGTTCAAAGCTATTTTGTCGCTGGAAGTATTGCAATCAATTGTTAATTTAATTCCGGAACAATGGCTTATTTGGGAAGATAGTGAAGACACTCCCGAAGTTATTAGAAATGTCTATCTACAATTTTTATCCACAAGACTAAATTATTCTGAAATTTTTATAAATGAAGCTCAAAATGCAAGGAAAACACTTATATGAGTATGCGGTAATCCGTGTTGTACCTAAGGTAGAACGCGAAGAATTCCTCAATGTAGGTATTATCATTTTTTGCAAACAAGCGAAGTTTATAAAAGTTATTTGTTTTATTAACGAAGCTAAAATCCAGCTTTTTGCAGCCGATCTCGATTGTGAACAATTGCAATCAAATTTGCTGGCTTTTGAAAAAGTGGCTCATGGAGAAAAGTCAGCAGGCCCAATTGCGCAGTTCGATATTTCGTCGCGTTTCAGGTGGTTAACAGCGCTCCGAAGTTCAACAATTCAAACTTCAAGACCTCACCCTGGAATGTGTGACGACTTAGAAAAAACGGCTCAAAGATTATTAGAAGAAATGGTTTTATAATAGAGTTCAAATTTTTTTTAAATACTGACTTAAATTAGCGTTTTTTATAAAATTATTTTGCTGTATTTTCTGTAGTATATATTGCGCATCGCTTATTTACATTTTTAGATTTTGTTATAATACTAAATCTAATCCGTTACTGGTGCTTATCTACAATAATTACTGGCAACGGATTTTTATTAAATTTAGAATAAAAAACTTTTAATAAATAGCAAATATCATCATCTATAATTTTTTTAAATGTCACAGTTTACTTTTCTATCATATTTAAATTTCTTGTTCAATCTCTGATATTTTTTCTACTTGTTGTGAAATATTTATAAATTGGAGCACAGCCCAAGCTAAAGCGATAAATGCGCCAAAGAATATGAAAGTGTTATTCCAATCAAAATTGTCTTTTATTGGACCAATTAAAAATGCTCCGGCAATAGATCCTACAGCACCCATAGTCATAAATATTGTAAATTGACTTGCAGATATGTTTTTAGAACAGCATTGCATTGCTATCGCAAATACACCAATTTTTGCAAAGGCGTTAATCAGCCTGTACACAATAATAAAACCATTAAGCATCTCGCTATCCTGCCAGTATTTAGTTCCATAATGTAATGCTACCACAAGCATTATAATCAGAAAAAAATAAATATTGATCATAAGTTTCTTTCCAAATTTTTCTATCAAATAACCACCTGCTAACATTCCCATAATTCCACCAATTAAATCAGCTGTGGCAAATGTTTGCGAGTAGTGTAAATTAGTCCACCCAGTAATTTTTACCGCAAAAATGGGAAGTAAATGTTCAAAAAAGTTGTAAGCTCCTTGAGTTATAAATAATAGAATAACCACTAACAATGAATTTCGCAATCTAAATACTTTGTACAATGCTGTAAGAATTACTTTCCAATCTGATATTTGTAAATCTTTTGAAATTTCAGAGGCTTTACCAGCTGTAAACGGAAATATTTTTTCTCCTTTTTGTTCTCTCAGTACTATTGGAACAATTGTAATAACTGCCACTAATGCAAACAAAGTTAACATTGATGCTTCAAAACTATATTCATTCAAAATCCAACTGCATAGTACCAATGATAATGAACTTCCTACCATCCTTGAACCTTGCATATAGCCATTGGCTCTTGCTTGTTGCTCAGGAGGTACGACATCAACAGCCATTGCGTCTCCCGCAGCATCTTGCATGGCCCCAAATGTTGATACTAAAAAAGCGGCAATCATAAATGTATTTAGATTATTCAAAGGATCGGGTACAAAGGCAAATCCAATTATACTTAACATTAGACCCAAATGACTGAGTAAAACCCAAGGTCTTTTTCTTCCCATTGGTAGATAGGTGTATCTATCCATTAAGGGTGCAATAATAAATTTGAATGTCCAAGGTAAAGAGCAAGCCACTGCAAAGCTTCCTATTTCGCTAGGAGATTTACCTTGCATTGCCATCCAAGCGGGTATGCCTACAAATAGCATTCCTTGTGCAAGACCCTCGGCAAAATATAAAGCTGAAAAATTGAAATATCTTAAGAACGCACTCTCCGAGAGTGTAGGTAAATTATCTATTTTAGGCATAAAATGTATCAAAAATGAATTTTAAATGGTAATTAGAGCTTTGGAAAAATTGAAACTTCAGAAAATTGAGTTGGAATAGGTTTCGGTACATTTGGATTAGTATTAATTTCCTGCTGTGGATATATAAAACGTTGTGGTTTTACTGTTCCAGTTGCTAAGTTTATAGGTAATTGAACTACAGGCAAGGCGGAGGCTAATCGGCGGTAATCGTTAAAAGCTTCATATTGCATTAAGAAAATTATATAACGTTGGCTAATAATTTCATATAGTAATGCTTTCTGTTCTGTTGGTAAATTAGTAGGATTTGCTAAACCAGAAAAATTAAAATCTTCTAAAACGTAAGCATCATATTTTCTATTTATCGTTGAAAAAGTTTTTCCATTTAAATATCCTGTTGCTAAAGTAGCTCTAACCTTATTTAAGGCAGTCAACGCATCATCAAGATTTCCAAGTCTAGCTTGTGATTCAGCAGCGATTAATTGATTTTCATAAAATGTAATTATTGGATGAGGTGCGTCAGCTGTAAAAGCTCCATCGGCTGTGTTTGGATCTAAATTATTAGGCGCTGTAATACCTACCTTGATGTAATGATTGTATAATGCGGTTTCATTTGTTTTGGAATTAAATGAATTGATTCGGCTCTGCATTAATGTCTTTAAAAAGCTATTTTCAAAACCAGTATCTCCCGCGCGGCTAACTCTAAAAAAATCATAGTTCTGATTCGTGTTTTGACCTTGGCTAGTTCCATGCGGAATTAATCCATCAGCAGCTGAATTTTGAATTCCAAAATTGGCACTCGCTATTGCCTGCGGATAGTTCTTTGTGTGCAAATACAACCTAGCTTTTAAGGTATTGGCTAAAGCTTTCCATTTATTTACATTTCCTTGATAAATGAAATCATTTGCTCCAAACGCTAATCCAGAAGGTTCCGATAAATTTACGATCGCCTTATCCAGAGTAATTTGCAATGCATTATAAACGTCGATTTGCTTATCAAAAATAGGAGTGGGGAATTTATCTCGGTCGAAAGCTTGGCTGTAAGGTACGTCTCCGTATAAGGATGTCGCTTTGGTTATAACTAACGCTTCTAATACTTGCCCAACACCTTTTGTCCATTTATCTCCAAGAACATCTGCTTTAATTTGGATCAGTCGCGCTTGGTTTCCTATGGGATACAGATTGTTCCAATTAAAAGTTTGGGAAGAAACAATATACTGACCAAAACCTAAATGTGCTCTAGATAAACCAGTCAATTCACCAGCCCACATCGAGGCAATTCTTACATCGGTGTCTTCGTGAACAAAAGCTACCCCAAGGATTGTTCCTGATAATAATGTTTTAACATCAACATCTGTTACTGCATTAGGATTACTTTTAATGTCTTTATCATCAAATGAATCAGAGCAACTATTAAATGTATAAAGCATAAAAAGAGTAACAATAGGGAAAAATATACGAAAGTTTTTCATTTTTAATTTTCTAAAATTAATATTTGACAAGAACGGTAAATAATAAAGATTTGGTACTAGGATTTGTAAACCAATCTTGACCTCTTGCAAGTCCTGCACCAGTTACATTTGATTCAGGATCAGTGCCACTGTATTTAGTCCAAAGGATTAAATTCCTTCCTGTAAGCGAAAAATTAATTTTGGATAATTGATTGCTTTTAAAAAATTTGACATTTTTTAAAGAATAAGATAAAGTAACTTCTCTAAGTCTAGAAGCACTTCCATCTTCAATAAATTGTTTGTAAGATGCTGTATTCGAAGCAGAGCCCCTCCCTTGATACCAAGCTTGATTTAATGCTACGGGTCCAGCGCCAAAATCTGTAATTTCACCTTGGAAAGTAGTTCCTGCAGCAATTGTTTTTCCACTAACATCTTTAATTCCACCAGTAGGTGCTGTAGCAGTATTTCCAACATCAGCGTGCGTTCCAAAAGCATATAATGAACCTCTAGTTCCGTTAAAAATATCATTTCCTTGAACCGTGTCAAACAGCATAAACAGTGCGAAGTCTTTATATGAAAATGTGCTTCCAATTCCTGCTCGCCATTCTGGATTGGGATTTCCTATTACTTCTACACCTGTACCCGCTTGAGGAAAACCATTAGTGTCTAGAACATAGGAACCGCTATCGTTTTTTAAGAAATCAGTAGATAAGAATACGCCAAAAGGTTGTCCAACAACTAATGAGGCATTTGCTATAAAACTGTCTGGCAACGAATAAGAATTTGCACCTGCTAGAGAGATTACTTTATTTTTGTTTGTAGAAAAATTAGCTGAAATATTCCATTTAAAATCATTAATCTTTATGACATCTAAGTCCATTTCTAATTCAATTCCCTTATTTTCTAATTCGGCAGCGTTGCTATTATATGTTGTAAAACCTGTAGAAGCAGGTAAACTAATGGGTAGAATCACATCTTTAGTCTTGTTAAAATAGGCAGTTGCTGCAAAACTCACACGGTTCTTAAAAAATCGAAAATCAACACCAACCTCTGTTTCCGTCTTTATTTCTGGTCTTAATGAATCATTTCCAGCTATTGTACTTTGAACATATCCACCGTTGTAAATTGCACTAATACCTGACAATCCACTAGAGAAGCCATCGATATAATTCGCAGCATTAAAATTATTAAAATTCTGATAAGGTTGTGGTTGAATACCAACTTGTCCCCAAGTCAATCTTAGTTTTCCAAAATTAAAAAGAGACTGGTCATTAAAAAGTTCTAATTTGCTAAATTGCCATGCCAAGGCTGCAGATGGAAAGAAGAAATTATTTTTAGTTTTATTACCAAATGTCGACGCAGCTTCATTTCTACCGGTTAAAGTTAAAAACAACATATCATAGGCTTCAAAATCAGCTTGTGCATAAAATCCGTAAGTAACATTTAATGAATTGAAATTACTGGCAGATAAATTAGTGCTAATCGCATTAGTTAAAATATCAGGTGCTGTTGGAATAATAAAATTGGTAATACTACCTGTTAAACTTTCTCGTCGTCTACTGTTATAATTAAAACCTAATAATAAGGAACCATTAAAATCAGCACTGATCGTTTTTTTTGCAATTACAAATAGATCAGTGTTAAATTGTTTTTCCGTAACCCAATTTTTGGAAAGTAAACCTCTTGGAAAATTAGCTGAATTTCGTGCAAAACGTTCTAACCTATTGTCGTTATAATTATCAATGCCAACTCTAGCCGTTGTAGTTAACCAATCGACAGGAGTTAGATCTAGCTGTAGACTACCGACGATCCTGTCAACTTCACTCGAATTGTAATTGTTTGTGATATTCCAGTTAGGATTAGCGTAAATTGTATTCAAATCTTTTCCTAGCGGATTTCGGTACGAAACATGAGCATTAGGAAATAATTGACCGCTTGGATCAGTATAAGTACCATTGTAAAAATTATTGTTGAAATCAGCAGGTGTTCTCAAACTACTTAGTAAAATTCCATCTGCATTATCACCTTCTTGCACTCTGTTAGAATTTATTTTAGTGTAACCAATATTAGCGGTAGCTGTAAACCAATTAGTAAGTTTATTGGTGACATTAAGTCGAACTGTTTTTCGCTCGTAATCACTTGCACTTCTTACCACTCCATCTTGATTTAGATTTCCAAAACTTAAAGCAAAAGTTGATTTTTCATTCCCACCACTAATGTTAAAAGAATTGTCAACAAAATAGCCTGTTTGAAAAGCATCCTTTGTATGATCGAAGGTTGAAGTATCTCTCTTCCCGCCATGAGGATTTGCTGAATTTCCTGCGGCAATTGTATATCTTAAAGATCCATCAGCAAGAGTTACGTAACCTTGGTATCCTGCAGCAGTTGGATTTGTTATATATTGATCTTCACCGCCTAATCGATCAGAAATAATATCTCCAAAACTAGCACGATTACTTTGATTATAAATACCGTCTGAACCTTGCCCATAACGTGTTTGTAGTTTATGAGATTTATTTACCTGGTCAAACGAAACCGTAGATTTAAAAGAAATATCTATTTTCCCGCCTGTATTTTTACCTTTTTTAGTTGTGATAACTATTACTCCATTTGCAGCTCTAGATCCCCAAACCGCAGCAGCAGATGCACCTTTCAAAACTTCAACTCTCTCAATATCATCAGGATTTATATCATTAATTCGGGATTGTTGAATAATTCCATTGCTTTTTGCAGCTCCTATATTATCACTAGAGTTACTTACAGGTATTCCATCAATAATAAAAAGAGGTTGTGCATTTCCACTAATTGTGTTTTGTCCTCTAATTTGAATATATGATCCTGCTCCAGGATCACCGCCATTTCTTGAAACTATAACCCCAGAAACCTTTCCGCTTAAACCATTCAATACTCCTGTTTCTCCTGATTTTGCAATAGTGTTCCCCTTTAGTGAAGTTACTGATGAGGCAAACTTATCCCTTTCTCCTTTAACTCCTAAAGCAGTTATTACCACATTATCAAGTTCATTAATGTCGTCAACTAGTGAGATATTAATAATCGACCGACCATTAATATTTTGTCTAACTGTTTTTGTTCCAATGAATGAAAAAATTAAGGTTGTAGCAGATTGTGGTATATTTAAAGTGTATTTTCCTGACGCATCTGTTAAAGTATTTATTGTGCTTCCTTCTACATTTATTGTTACGCCTTCTGCGATCTTATTATTATAGGACAAAGTAACTGTTCCAGAGATTTGTTTGTTTTGTCCGTAAATTAATTGAGAGTTTAGTAAAAAAGTTAAAAGAGTAATCGCGAGTATTTTTTGAATCATAAAGGTAAATTTTAATTATAGATAGGTAATTAATTTAAATTAAGCAATTTTTAAAGTGGTATTATAATTAGTAACCCAAATTATTTAATATCATCGTCTTATGAATTTTATTGAAAGATTTAAATGAAAATAAACAATTCTTTAATAAAACTTTAAGCTTTATTTAGAATAATTTGCGAATTTATATATTATAATTTGTTTAGAACTTACACAATTCATAAATTTTCATATATAATTTATAAGTTTTATAATAAATTTCTCATTGATTTTTATACTCATCACTGCCGCTTGAAATAAGAGTTAACGGTGCTCTGTTTAAATTTTATTGAATATATTATAATTTTCAATTCAGTATTCAAACTAATACTTTAATCAATTCTAATAAGATTTAGGAAATTCGCTTTTTTAAATTCTCTGATAATGATTTTAAAAAAAAAGTTTTAATCTCTTAGTGTAAATAAAATAAACCATTATTTAGCTATTGCTTGTTCAAAACTCCTTTTATTCTAATTATATGTAATGACTACTTAGATATCGGAATATTAATAGCTCTTTTCAATATTAACAGACCAAATATAGCAGATAGCGCAGAGGCTATTAGTACGCTTAATTTTGCACCATTCAAAATCGAACCATCAAAAGCTGCGCTTGCAACAACAATTGACATGGTAAAACCGACGCCAGCTAAGCATGCTGCCCCAATTAGTTGAAGCCAAGTAATTTCTTTGGATAAAGAAGCCAGATTAAATTTGGATGCCATCCAACAAAATCCCACTATACCCAGAGGTTTTCCAATACATAATCCCACTATTATGCCGAAATTAACAGGGGTAATTATATTGTATTGTACTCCAACTAATACTATTCCAGTGTTAAAGAAAGCAAATAAAGGTAGTATTAGATAATTAACTCCTTTTTCTAATGAATGCTCTAAATCTTCTCCAGGACCAGTTAATCTGTTAATAGCTTTATTTATCGATTGTATGGAACTACGCCTAATATTTTCTTGACGATTGTCTAATTCTTTAACATTAACTATTTCTTGTTTAAATATCACGCTGGCCTGAGCTGCAATACCTATTAAATTTCCTTTTCTTCTAGATGGAATTGCTATTGCAGTTATAACCCCAGCAAGGGTTGCATGCAGTCCGCTTTGATAAATAAAAAACCAAAGAAAAACGCCTAAAACGATGTAAATTGCGTTAGAATACACTTTGTAATAGTTAAGAATTCCCATTATTATTACAATAACTAGTGCCACAGTAAATGCATTAATATGAAAGCCGTCTCCATAAAATAATGCGATGACAATAATAGCACCTAAGTCATCAGAAATAGCTAATGCAGAGATAAAAGTCTTTAACGCCATGGGTACCTTGCTTCCTAGCATCGACATAAATCCTAATGTGAAGGCGATATCAGTAGCCATTGGAACTCCCCAGCCGTGAGCACTCTCCTCATTGTAGTTGATTAATGCATACAATAACGCTGGAATTATCATACCGCCAAGTGCTCCTATAACAGGCATAGTGGCCTTTTTTATATTCGATAATTCTCCAAAAATTATTTCTCTTTTTATCTCTAATCCTATTAACAAAAAGAAAATTGCCATCAATCCATCGTTAATCCAGGTTTCTAAAGGCAAAAGAAAGTTGTATTCACCGGCAGAAAAGCCTAATTTAAAATCGCGCAAAAATTCGTATTCTTCACTAAAACCTATATTTGCAAAAATCAGGGCGACTATAGCAGCAACTAACAGTACCAACGCAGCCGATGCTCCCCATTTTACAAAACTCTCCATGGCTTGCGCAACAGGTCTATTTTTAATGCGTTCAATATATTCTATAAGCGCATTTTCATCCCAAGCACCATCATATAAAACACCGTTTACAGTAACAGCTGGCACTAACTTTACTTCATCCTTTTCAGCAAGAATGATATTATTTTTTAATTCTTTAGTTATTTCTAACGAATTATATTTTTCTTTAAATTTTTGAAAATCAATACCTAGATTTTTAGCCATACTATCAACAATGTCTGGCGTATATTCTCCTTGATGATCTAATAGCAATAAATCCATTTCATTAAGTTTACCAAATGATTTGGCAGTCAAAACTGCCCTTGTGGTTAGCTTGAACTCAGCGTTGTTTACATCGTTAGAAAAATATTGAAATTTCATATTAATCGTATCGCCATAATGTTTGACTACATTATTTAGAATGTGGCGACCATTTCGAGCAATTTTCTTAGTGTAGTCTAAAAACACGACTAGTTCTACTTGGATATCTTTATGCATCAATAATTGTTTAAAAGATTTATCGCATTACAATTTAATAATGAATTTGAGTGCTGCAAGATGAAATCAGTACTAAAATGAGTGAATTAGCTCAAGTCGTGGTCCTTATTATTCTATAAATATTCACTTATTGGTTTTACTTGTGGTTTGCAGTGCTTATAAGCTCAAGAAGTATCAAATATGATGTAAGCTACTTATCATAAATATTTTATCTCATTAATCTCATACTTTTTTAAAATTTTGAGTTTTTTTAATCGATAAAAAAAATAATCAGCTGCACTTTTATATTGCACTTTTTATAATCAAACGGGAAAACCTTATTCTAGATTATATTTTGACGATCATTTTTCCTTTGTTTTTTCCTCTAAATAAATCTATAAAAGCAGTAGGTATTTTATCAAAACCCTCTATAATAGTTTCTATATAGTGGAGTTTGCCTTGCTGTAACCACTCTGTTAATTGCATAATTGCCTCGGGGTGTTTGTCTGCATAATTGGAAATTACGAAACCTTGCATAGAAGAACTTGTTTTGATTAAGAATGGTTGTACACTAATACTTCTTGTAAGTTCTGTGCTATTGTAAACAGAAATAGCACCGCAGTTTACTGTTCTTGAGAACTTGTTGATATTAAAAAGTACAGCTTCAGAGATTTCTCCTCCCACATTATCAAAATAAATATCCACCCCTTCAGGACAAGATTTAGCAATTGCTTCGTTCATGTTCTTTGTCGTATTATAATTGATGGCTTCATCAAAGCCGAATTGAGATTTTAGCATGTCCACCTTTTCATCCGTTCCGGCAATTCCCACTACTTTTAAACCAAGTATTTTGCCAATTTGACCTACAACGCTTCCCACCGCTCCTGCTGCACCTGATACTAGTAGTGTTTCACCTTTTTTAGGTTTTCCAATTTCAGTTAATCCCAAATATGCAGTGAGTCCTGTCATTCCTAAAACGCCGAGATACGCTGAGAGAGCTGCTTTATCTGGATCTACTATTAAAAGTTGATCGGTTTTTATTATTTGAGTTTCTTTCCATTCCAACATACCAGCAACGTGATCGCCTACGCTATATTTTGTGTTCTTGGATGCTAAAACTTCAGCAACAGCGCCAGATAGTATTGGTTTATTGAGCTCAAATGGCTTGATATATGACTTCGTATCACTCATTCTTCCCCTTAAATAAGGATCCACAGAAATATATTTGGAACTTAATAAAACTTCTCCTTCTTGTAAATCAGCAATGACAGAAGAGGTAAACTCAAAATCTGTCAGCTCAGGAATTCCTGTAGGTCTGTTTTTTAAATTAATTGTTTTTGTTGTGTTCATAGTTTATTTATTATGTTACTTTTTCATTTTAAAAAGTTAATGCTAGATATCAATGATTTTGATACGTCCTAGGGCCTATAGTAAAAGGAAGCTCAAAATAGATTAAATACCATTATTTACAGTAATCTTTATTGTGTTCTATCACTATTCATGTAATTATATTGTTACACTTGATGGCATTATATCATTTTTTTAGTATAAAAATGTATAATTTACTTTTTAGAAATCACAAGCATGCTGGCTAAGCGTCTAAATAAACATTCTACTTTTCTGGTTACCCAAACTTTGTAAAAAATATTTTAACTATACTTTACTATTTGTCTCCATTTATTTTATCTCCATTTACTACCAAGTGCTTTCTACAAATTTATAATCGAAAATAATTGATCTAATTTGCTATCTATACTATTTAGCGTTGTAATTCATTCTGTTAGCAAATCTAAATAGCTGTCTAATTATTTTTAAGTAACTCTGTAAAATTTTCTTCGACTGGAGCTAACGCTTACATTTACATCTTTCTAAACTCGAATTTTTTAGTTTCAGATTTGTAAAAAAATAATTTTTATCGTTTTTAAAATTAAAGGAACGCTTTGCTTTAAATTAAGTATTTCAGACATCTACTTTTAAAGAAAGATTGATGTATATTCTTTTTTATAGAATAAGTATTTATGAAATGTAAATATATATTCATCATATAAATACCTTATCATTAAATTCTGTGGCATTGATCGAGTACTGTTGAATAACGTAAATTTTTAAATATATAGTATCGTTTATGTATTATTTTACTTAAATATTGCTAGGTGTATGTCAAATAAAGAGCGATGTGATGCCTAATTTTTGCTAATTCTTGTGCTGTTGCTCAACTCATTTCTTTACTATGTATTGCTACTCCTATCGCTAAACTAAAACCACCGTTTTAAATTTGTTCGATGCTTATTTTTTATTTACACTTTTTTCTCCTTTTTTTCCACTCAATAAGTACGTTTAATTTACTATCACAACAAGCTGAAAAATCTATTGTAAAAAGTGCTTTAGAAGTGGCATATCGATCAATTAATCCCACCTATACTTTTGACCAACTTACTTATAAAGTTAAAACATTATTTTTTTTATTAGGATTACCACAACCACTTGTTGTTATTTTTGTTGTGTATATTATTTTTATTATTGTAAGATGTAAAATGGCATATATTTTATTTATTACTGACTAAGCGCTTTTTCAATAGCCGTCTCACCAGCTAGAATTTTGAAAACTTGATTTTGTTTTACAACATCATTTAAAACCTCAACTAAGGTTTGGGCAACATCTGTTCTTAAAATACTTCCTTAATTATTTATTTTTTCTTTCTTTTAATTGAATTTTACCTGTTCCTTCTTCGTCATTAAATGAGCCAAGTCTTACTATAGTAAAGTTTAGGCCACAGCTTTTTAAATAATTATTAGCATTTTTTTTTGCTTTCAAATAGTCTTCAAGTGCGTCACTTGCATAGGGATTGTCAGCTCCCATTGAAATACGCATGACATATTTTTTTACTCGAGTTTTTTTACAAGCATCAATCAGTCTTTTTGCTCCTTCTTAATTGCCTTCAAATATAATTTTACCTTTTGACACTGCTGCAAAAGTCATTTTGTGTGCATTTATAACAGTATGATTTAAATCTTGTTCTAAATCAGCTAGAATCACTGTAATATTTTTTTTTCAAATTGTTTCTTTTGTTCTTGCGTCCTCACCATTGCAACTAATACATTTTGAAATTTATTTGTTATTTTATCTTATCTTTTACAATAATAAATTTATTTTCATATTAATTTTTTTTTGACATTTTAACAATCACCTTCCCTTTGGCTCTTCCTGTTGCTAAATATAAATAAGCTTCAATACCATCTTCGAAAGGATAAATTAAATCGATTGTTGGTTTAATAGCTCCATCTTCAACCATTCTACTAATCATATTCAGTTGCTCAACATCAGGCTGCATCCATGTTAGTTTATAAATCGCAGACTTTTTATCGATTAGTTTTGATAAGTTTTCAGGTAAATTATAATCTTTTATACCCATATGTTTAGCTGTATCTTCATCAGGTGGGCCAGAAATTGTTGTCACTTTTCCACCATCTTTGATGATTTCAAAAGCATCAAAGGTATAATCACCTCCTAAAGTGTCAAAAACAATATCTAAATTATTTGCGACCTTTTTGTAATCTTCAGTTTTATAATCGATTACTCGGTCAGCACCTAATGCTTTGACCCAGTCTACATTTTTGCTGCTAGTAGTCGTGTATACGATAGCTCCTTTAACCTTCGCATACTGTATTGCAAAGGATCCTACACCTCCGGATCCAGCATGAATAAGAATTCTGTCATTTTTTTTAATTCCAATATTTTCCAGAGCTTGAATTGCTGTCAGTCCTGTTAATGGAAGTCCTGCCGCTTCTTCAAAAGTACTATTTTTTGGTTTTATCGCTACTAAATCGCTTGTAACGCTAACAAATTCTGCTAGGGTGCCCATTTGTTCTTGTGGTACTCTTGCATATACTTCATCACCGATTGTGAAATTGTTTACATCTGAACCTTTATCAACCACGATACCACTTAAATCAAAACCAATTGTACTAGGTAAGTTTAAAGAAATCATATCTTTCAATTTACCCTCCACCATTTTATAATCAATAGGATTTAATGAAGCTGCTTTTACTTCAACTAAGATATCATTTGCTTTTAAAGAAGGTCTTGCAATCTCATTAATAGACAAGCTGTCTTTGATTTCACCATATTTTACTATTTGTAGCGCTTTCATATCAATTTATTTTAATTTTTAATTTTGGTATAGCGTGAGTGCTATTAATTTTAAATAATAATTTTCAACAAAGTATAATTATTTAGCTGCTTTTTATAAAAATCTTGTAAGACAGCTTTATACTTTTTTATCTAAACCTGTAATAATTCATTTCAACAAGTTGATTTTTTTTCATAATATGTGTTGATAATTACTAAATAAATTACAGTCGAAATCTCCAAAAGATCAAAGAAGCAGACAAAACCTGAAATTTTGTGCACCATCGTAATTTAGATTACTAAATATATATTTTCTTTGGAGATGTTAAAACTTATTATCGAAATAGCAAAAGAATTGACCTTTTGAGAAGGAATATTTTCTTTTAATGAAAGTTATTACTTTTTCTTTTTTTAAAACTAATTTGGTAAAAGAAGATTCGTATCCGACAGATGATTTTATCAAGAAGTTTTTTTAAAGTTTATAGTAGATAAAGAAAGTAAAACAAAAAGGTGTGTTGTTTCTGATGAATTTTACTCATTAACTCTCAAAAACCACCGCATCGGTTTTGGCTCCTAATTTGGTTAGTGCCTCTGAAATGGCAGTTACGAATTTCGGTGGGCCACATACGTAAAAATGCTGTTTAAAATTGTCTATTTTTTCTTTGAGAAAAGCATAGTCAATTCTTCCTTCTTCATACCCTTCTTTATTTTCATCAGTAAGTGTGTTGATAAAATTATCACCAAGCATATTTCTCAATTCTTCATCAAGAATTATATCGGCTTCGGTTTTATTGGTAAAAATTAGTTTGTTATTAGCAATTTTGTTGTCAGCTTGCAACTTTCTCAATATGGCAATAAAAGGTGTAATACCAGCACCTCCAGCAATAAACACGCCTTCCCCTTTATATTCAATTGCACCCCAAACATCACGAATAATTAATTCATCATCTTGTTTTAACTTTCCAAGTTCTTTTGTAACCCCGTTGTGACTATCATAAATTTTAATTGTAAACTCCAGATTTTTATCATCATTTAAACTGGTAAACGTAAAAGGTCGTTTTTCATCTTTTAGTTTTGCGGTGTTTATAGAAACATCAGTTGCCTGTCCAGCTATAAACTTGAAACCATCTGGTTTCTCAATTGTAAAACGTTTTACATCGTGAGTTACTACTTCAACTGAAATTATCTTTACTATATGATTTTTCATTATTTTTATTTAGCAAGAATTAATGCTGTAACTATGAACTAGGTCGTCCTTTTAATCGAATATCAATTCTTTTTTTCTTAACGGTTAATCTTTTCATTAAGTCCATTATGGTAGCGTCTTTTGTCTCCGCATAAATTTTGTTGAGTTCCAGTACAAGTCGTTTTGCTTCTCTTGAAGCTATTACTCTGTCACTATTACTCATATTACTCATTTTGGCATTTTCAAATAATTCTGCCTCTTCTACAATTCCCATATCTTTTATTTTTCTGATAATAATTTTATTAATTCTCCTATTTATAATTTCTTGGTCGCAAGTAAATATATGTTAAATATTTTGTTACTTCAGTTTTTGACTAACTATTTATTATTGTCATTTTAGATCTTTAACATCAGTTAAAAAAACAATTCTGCTTTTTGTAAAAAAATACTCATTATATCTATCAAATGGACGAACAAATTTGCAAGATACATCACCCATTGAATTCTTATGCTTTGATTGAGATCTTTGAATTTATATCATAATTTATAGTCTATTTTCTGCTTTTTGCTTTGCTTTTTGTCTTTGAAATATATTATGTTTTAAAATAAAATTCTTTATCAAAGCAAAACTTTATCTTACTAACTAATTTACTTCTAAAATAAGCTCATAATTATTAAATGATTTTTTTTAAATCAAAATTCTAATTCGTAATAATTGTGAATAATTCCATATTTACAAAACTTTAATTTAAAATTGTAGCTCTAAAGCTATTTGTAATGTAAATCTATTTCGTCATTCAATTCAACACGTGAAGGTAATTAATATTAATTATTTGGCACTTATACAATTCATAAAATTTTCTATATAATTCGAAGGTTAATAATGAAATATTGTAAACTGTTGGCCACTGAGGAGAATAAATTGAATTCCAAAAGTTTGTTAGCGATAAATTGATCGTATTATCTAGCCTAAGTTTTTGATTCTTTTTTTTTAAATGTGGTTTTCCGTAAACAATTTTAATAATGTAGTGGTACCATTGCTAAGTAAGAATATGCACCAAATTTCATTTTGATTATTTGCTTACCAATCAAAAACTGTTATCTTTAAAAATTAAATTTTATACAATACAATGTTCGAACAGACTTTTAAGAATATAGATGATATCCTGCACAAAGACGCAGGTTGTGGGAGTGAATTAGATTATGTAGAACAAACCTCATGGGTGTTGTTCCTGAAGTACTTAGATGATTTAGAGAAAGACAAAGCTACAGCTGCAGAACTTACAGGCAAGGCTTATACTAATATTATAGCACCAGAATTTCAGTGGAGTGTTTGGGCATCCCCGAAAGATAGCGAAGGTAAATTAGACCATCATACTGCCTTAACTGGCGATGATCTTGCTGATTTCGTAAATGTGGAACTTTTCCCTTACCTAAAGAAGTTCAAAAAAGAGGCCGAAAATGCAGATACTATTGAATATAAAATAGGCGAGATTTTTAGTGAACTGAAAAACCGCATTCAATCTGGTTATAATTTACGAGAAGTAATTAACCGCATTGATGAGTTACGTTTTAGAACCCATGCTGAGAAGCACGAAATGAGTCACCTTTATGAAGGGAAGATTAAAAATATGGGGAACGCGGGTCGTAATGGTGGAGAATACTACACACCACGACCTTTGATTACAACAATCATTAAAGTGGTGAACCCAAAAATAGGCGAAACAGTGTATGATGGCGCAGTGGGTTCTGCAGGATTCCTGTGTGAGGCATTTGACTATCTTAAAAACAGTAAATCACTTACTACTAAGGAAACAGAAATACTCCAGAAAAAAACCTTTTACGGGAAAGAGAAAAAATCCTTGGCATACATCATAGGGATTATGAACATGATTTTTCATGGTGTTGAAACTCCTAACATCATTCATACCAACACACTTGCCGAAAATTTAGCCGACATACAAGAAAAAGACCGTTATGACGTAGTACTGGCCAATCCTCCTTTTGGAGGTAAAGAACGTGCCGAAGTACAACAAAACTTCCCTATTAAAACAAGTGAAACTGCTTCACTGTTCATGCAGCACTTTGTGAAGATATTAAAAGCAGGAGGTAAAGCAGGTGTAGTGATCAAGAACACTTTCTTGAGTAATACAGATAACGCTAGTATTGCCTTACGTAAGCTCTTGTTAGAGAACTGCAACCTGCACACCGTATTAGATTTACCAGGAGGAACCTTTACAGGAGCAGGAGTGAAGACAGTAGTGTTGTTTTTTGAAAAAGGAAAGCCAACGCAAAACGTATGGTTCTACCAACTCAACTTAGATAGAAATTTAGGAAAAACCAACCCGCTGAATGAAAAAGATTTAGCCGATTTTGTAAACTTACAAAAAACCTTTGCCGAAAGTGAAAACTCTTGGAGCCTTGCGGTGAAAGACATTGACCAAAACACTTTTGACCTAAGTGCTAAAAATCCAAATAAAAAAGAAGAAGCTGCCTTGCGTAAACCAAAGGAAATTTTAACCGCAATGAAAGCGTTGGATGAAGAAACTGCTGATATTTTAAATTCAATTTTTGAACTGATATGAAACAAGGTTGGGAAATAAAAAAATTAAAGGAAATTGCTGAATATTTTAATGGCTTGACATATTCGCCAAAGAATGTTACTGATAAGGGTACAATCGTATTACGGTCCTCTAACGTGCAAAATGATGAGTTGGATTTTTCAGATATAGTTCGTGTGAACGCGAATGTGAAAGAAAAATTATTTGTATTAGAAGGTGATATTTTAATGTGTAGTCGGAATGGAAGTCAACGACTTGTTGGGAAAACAGCGCCAATTTTGAATTTACGTGAGCCAATGACTTTTGGCACTTTTATGATGATAATCAGAAGTGAATTCAACCCTCTATTGTTGTGGTTTTTTAAAACAGACGAATTTAAGAAGCAAATTAGTGGAGGGGAAAACACAATGATTAATCAAGTAACAAGATATATGCTTGATGATATTGAAGTCCCGTTACCTCCACTCCAAGAACAACAACGCATAGTAGCAATAATTAGACGAAGCCTTTACTGCCATTGACCAAGCAAAAGCCAATGCTCAACAGAACCATAAAAACGCAAAGGAGCTTTTTGAGAGTTATTTGCAAGGGGTGTTTGAGACTGGGAACTGGGAAACAAAAACAATTCAAGAAGTAACAAAAGTTATCAATGGTTATGCTTTTGCTAGCAAGGATTTCAAATCAACAAACACTATCAAATCAATAAAAATCACAAATGTTGGAGTAAAAAAGTTTGTCGAGAGTGTAGATAATTATTTGCCTGAAAAATTCAAAGATACTTTAAAAGAAGTTCAAGTAAAGGACGGAAATATTGTAATAGCTTTAACGAGAACAATTATTTCAGGAGGTTTAAAAGTTGCTGTTGTTCCAGAAAGTTATGATGGAGCATTAGTCAATCAACGTGTTGCCGCATTAGTTCCAAATGAAAAAATTATTAACCAAAGATATTTGTATAATTTCCTAACAACAGATGGAGTTGCTAAATATGTTTTGGCTCACGTTAATACTTTAATGCAACCAAATCTTTCAATTCATGACTTAAAAAATTTAGCTGTTCCTTGTCCTTCTCTACAAGAACAACAATCCATCGTGAAAAAATTAGACGCCTTAAATGCTGAAACTGCTAAACTAGAAACGATCTATCAACAAAAAATACACGATTTAGAAGAGTTTAAGAAGAGTGTGTTGCAAAAGGCGTTTGCTGGGGAGCTGAAAACTAAATAATATGAAGAAAACAGAATTTCAAATGCTTTTAGGTCTCTGTTATATTCACCGTAAAGCGATTGTCAAAGAAGTCATTGAAAATATAATAAGTCTTGATGACAAGAATATGCTGTTGGCAGGAGAAGATTCGGGCTTACAAAATGTTTGGGAGGAAATTTGTGTGCAAGTACAGGATGATTATTCATTTCATTGCGATGCTTATGAAAGCACAATAGAGAATTGTATCAACACAAGTCTTACAAGGCAACCAAAGGAAGTTATTGATCTAATTCTTTACGTAGGTAATATTGATGGTGATGAAGATGATCAAAACTATTTTTTGGAAGATATAGTAGAAGAAATAAAAACAGAAGTTTTGTTAGAGGCAGAATACTATCAAAATCAAAATATCACTAATTTTTTAGAACAAGATTTTGAGGAAGATGAAGAAGATGAAGAAGATGAAGAAGATGAAGAGTAAGTTAATTTTATAATCTAATACAATGAACGAAGCGGAAACTAGAGCCGAATTAATAGATCCCAAGCTTAAGGCTTGTGGTTGGGGAGTTGTTGAAGGTTCTAAAATCCTTCGTGAATACAATATTACTGCTGGTAAAATCCAAACTGGGGGCATAAGAGGCAAGAAAATAATTGCTGATTATGTCTTAGTTTATAAAGGAATCAAACTCGCTGTAGTAGAAGCAAAAAGTAATGATCTAGGTGTAGGCGAAGGTGTAGCTCAAGCCAAACAATATGCTGAAAAACTAAAGTTAGACACTACGTATTCCACTAATGGAATTGAAATTTACAGCATCTGTATGAAAACAGGCGCAGAAGGTTTAGTAGAGAATTACCTTTCTCCTGAAGAACTTTGGGAAAAAACTTTTGCAGTTCAAAACTACTGGAGAGAAGAGTTTGCTTCTATTCCTTTTGAAGATAAAAGTGGTTCATGGCAATTGAGATACTATCAAGAAATTGCAGTCAACAGAACTTTAGAAGCATTAGCCAACAATAAAGAACGGATTTTATTAACCCTTGCTACAGGAACAGGAAAAACCGCCATTGCTTTTCAAATCGCTTGGAAATTATTTCAAACACGTTGGAACTTAAAACGAGATGGGAAACGCAGACCAAGAATATTGTTTCTTGCTGATAGAAACATTCTAGCAGATCAAGCTTTTAACTCCTTTTCATCCTTTCCAGAAGATGCGCTGGTACGTATTAAACCAAGTGAAATAAAAAAGAAAGGCATCGTTCCCACCAATGGAAGCATTTTCTTTACCATCTTTCAAACCTTTATGAGTGGTACGGATGCTTATGGCAATCCTGCGCCTAATTTTGGTGCTTATCCTCCTGACTATTTTGATTTCATAATTATTGATGAGTGTCATCGTGGTGGTGCAAACGACGAAGGAAACTGGAGAGGAATTTTAGATTATTTTGCACCTGCGGTACAATTAGGTTTAACTGCTACGCCGAAGCGAAAAGACAATGTGGACACCTACAAGTACTTTGGAGAACCAGTTTACATCTATTCACTCAAGGAAGGCATAAACGATGGCTTTTTAACACCATTTAAAGTAAAAAGAATAAAAACCACCTTAGACGATTACATCTACACAAGTGACGACCAAATTGTAGAAGGCGAAATAGAAGAAGGTAAATTATACACGGAACCTGATTTTAACAAAATCATTGAAATAAAATCTAGAGAAGCAAAAAGAGTCCAAATCTACATGGATGAAGCTAATCAGAGTGAAAAAGCAATTATTTTCTGCGCTACACAAGATCATGCAGCGGCGGTTAGAGATTTAGTGAACCAAAATAAAAAGAACAAAGACACGAATTACTGCGTTAGAGTAACCGCTAACGATAGAGAAATAGGAGAACAGTTTTTGAGGGAATTTCAAGACAACGAAAAGACATTACCTACTGTACTAACCACTTCACAAAAGCTTTCAACAGGAGTAGATGCAAGAAACATTAGGAACATTGTGCTAATGCGTCCTGTGAATTCCATGATAGAATTTAAGCAAATTGTAGGACGAGGAACACGACTATTTGATGGAAAAGACTTTTTTACTATTTACGATTTTGTCGATGCGTATCATCACTTTGCTGATCCAGAATGGGATGGTGAACCATTGGAGCTAGAAGAACCTTCTGTTAGAGAACCACGACCACCTTATCCTGATAAAGAACCTAAAGAGGATGAAGAAGGCGGCGAACCTAAAGAAAAGCGCAAAAAAATTAAAATTAAACTGCGTGATGGCAAGGAAAGAGAAATTCAGCACATGATTGCTACTTCTTTTTGGAGTGCAGATGGAAAACCAATTTCAGCAGAAGATTTCTTGAATAATCTTTTTGGTGAGTTACCAAAACTTTTCACAAGCGAAGAAGAATTGAGAACGATTTGGAGTAATCCAACCACTAGAAAAGTACTTTTAGAAAAACTGGATGAAGCAGGTTTTGGAAAAGAGGAATTGAGCACACTTCAAAAACTTATTGATGCAGAGAAAAGTGACTTGTTTGATGTACTAGAATACGTTTTTAATAGCGACATAAAGCCAATGACTAGAGAAGAACGAGTAGCTGCGGCACAAGCCACTATTTTTGCTATTCTAAACGACCAACAAAAAGAGTTTATTGCTTTTGTGCTAAGTAAATACATTGAGACAGGTGTAGAAGAACTGGATCAAGACAAGTTGCCGTTCTTACTCACAAATAAATATCAATCTTTAGAGGACGCAAAAGCAGTACTGGGTGAAGTTTCAAATATAAGTTCGCTCTTTATAGAATTTCAGAAACATCTTTATTTACAAAAAGTGGGTTAAAATTTTAAGAATTTGAAACTACGTCAAACAAAAAAAATATAAAGTTTTGCAGTCACAAAGATCATTATAACGGGATCAGTATGGACAGCAATAGTAGCAATGCTTTTTATGAGTATTGATTTGGTTAATCTACATTTCAAAAGTAGAATTGGCAGATAAACAAACCTATTTTCAAAACAATGAATTTAGTTTAAAAAAGATTAATTGCATTATCGCTGATCGAAACTATGTAACTCCGTTTCTTTTATCACATATCATTGAAAACAAAACAAAAGATCGTAAAATAAAAATAAATGTACCCGTTAAGTGTAGTTAGTTTTTGAAGGTGATTTTTCGTCAGTTCGAGTATTTTTCAATAGAAAAATGTATCGAGAACAAGAAAAATTTTATTAAAAACGGTTCACGATACATTTTTTATTCCGTTTTACTCCACAAAAAATACTCGAACTGACGTTTTGAATACTTACACCCAACGGGTTAAATGTATAAAAGGATAGAAGGATTGTCAATCCAATAAAAATTAAATAAAATACTATAGATTGGTTTCAAGAATATTTTGCAATTTTGAATAGTTAAAGATCTAGCAATAATAAATTATTCGGACAGGAAATACTACGTATTACAAAATCTCCTATTGTAAAAAAATAAATCCCCGTAAACACTATAGTTTCGGGGATTTTTTATGGAAAAATAAATATTTTATAACTCTCTATATCAATTAAAATCAATTACATAAATTATAATAGGATAATTAAAATTACCCCCTCTTTTATCGAAATGTATTCTATCAATTTGTGGTTAGTAAACATAAAAAATAGTGCAGATTTATTACAATTTTTGAGGGTAAACTACAGTAAAGACCAAACATGTAAATAAAGCGATTATTGAATAAATGATTAACCTACTAAAATTCAAAATTTGATGAGGTTAAATGCAGTTACTAGCCAATACTTAAAGGACCAACCTATTCAATCTATGAGCTCGTAAACCTATTTAATATTCAAAACGTTTAAAAGCTTCAATTGCTTCATATTCGGCCAGACCTAGATCATCATATAGTTTAGCAGTATTCTTGTTGCGATCTTCTGCTCTTACCCAAAATTCCCTAGAGTCATTTCCTTGAAACATTACTCTATCTTTTTGTGACTGATGATACAAAATGGCGTGTCTTTTTAATAAGACTTCATCTGGACTTAATGGCACTGCCATATCAATTTCATGAATGTCCCATTCATGCCAAGCGCCTCTATATAACCATAACCAGCAATCATTCATGTAAGGTTCTGATTTCAATTGAGCCATTGCGGCAAATATGGCATTCAAGCATACTTCATGAGTACCATGTGGATCAGCTAAGTCTCCGGCGGCAAAAACCTGATGCGGTTTTATTTTAGAGATGATGTCTTTCACTATTGCTATATCAGTTGATCCCAGTGGATTTTTCTGTACCAACCCAGTTTCATAAAAAGGAAGATCTAAAAAATGTGTATTTTCATCTTTCAATCCAATGTATCTTGTAGCCGCGTAAGACTCACGTCTGCGTATAAGTCCTTTTAGTTTACGAACCTCTGCAGAATCAATTTCACCTTGTTTTTTAGCATTTATAAAGCTGATTACTGATGTAAAATTGATTTCACTTGTTGACTTATCCATAAAATCATTGCAAACTTCGGCAAATTTTAAGGCTTCATCATCTGTAACAGCTATATTTCCTGACGTTTGATATACAACATGAACCTCATGGCCTTGTTTAATTAATTTGGCAAATGTACCTCCCATAGAAATCACATCATCATCTGGATGGGGACTGAATAGAATGATTCTTTTCTTGGCTGGGTTAGCTCTTTCTGGTCTATTGGAATCATCTGTGTTTGGTTTTCCACCAGGCCATCCTGTTATGGTATGTTGTAATACATTAAACATATTAATATTCAAATCATAAGCTGAAGTTCCAGAAGCTAAAAGATCCGACATTCCATTGTTGTTGTAATCACGATCAGTTAATTTTAAGATCGACTGATTTGTATTTTGGCAAAGCCAAACAATTGCTTTACTTTTCAATTCTTGAGTCCAAATACATTCTCCAACCAACCATGGAGTTTTAAACCTTGTTAATTCTGAGGAAGCAGATTGGTCTAGAACGAAAGTGGTATTAGTATGATTTTGTAAAAAAGTGGCAGGAATTTCCGAGCTTACATCTCCTTGGATAGTTCTTTTTATTATATCGGCTTTATTTTGGCCCCAAGCCATCAAAACAATTCTTTTAGATCTCAAGATTGTAGAGACCCCCATTGTAATCGCTCTTTTAGGTACATTACCTATACCGTTAAAATCACCAGATGCATCTACTTTTGTAATGTGATCTAAGGTAATAATTCTCGTACCAGAATTGATATGTGAGCCAGGCTCATTAAAACCTACATGCCCTGTGCGACCAATTCCCAGCAATTGAAAATCAAGTCCTCCAGCATTGATGATTTTTTTCTCATAGTCTAAACAATATTGATTCAATTCTTGGATAGAAATAGTACCATCAGGAATGTTTATATTGTCTGGGTTAATATCTATATGATTAAAAAGATGTTGATGCATAAAATAGTAATAACTTTGATTACTTTCTTTTGGCATTGGATAGTACTCATCTAAATTAAAAGTTATTACGTTCTTAAAACTTAGTCCTTCTTCTTTATGCATTCGGACTAATTCATTATATACTTTTATAGGAGAGGACCCTGTAGCCAAACCAAGAACACAGGATTTGTTTTCCTTTTGTCTTGATTTAATTAACAAAGCTATTTCTTGAGCAACAATTATAGAAGCTTCTGCTGAATTTTTAAAAATTGCATTATGAATTTTTTCAAATCTAGTTTCTTCAAATTTGCCAGGACTCTTATAACTAATGTCTGATTTTATTTCTAATGTGGTAGTCATTGTGTTGTTTATTTGAATTATTTATATAATTTTTTAATATTGCTTTTAGGCGTTCAATAATACTCCTAAATATATTTTAATTTGCATTAAATTTCAACGTTTCAATTACTGATAAATCATCGTTGAACTGAACAAAACTAGCAGGAAATCCAGGTTTTATTTTTCCAATTTTATCTTTCATATTGATTGCACTAGCAACCCTCGAAGTGGCCATTTTAATTGCTTCGTCAGCTGTTACATTCAAATGTTTATAAGCATTTTGAACTGCCTCCTTCATTGAAATACTGGAGCCTGCTAAATTGCCTTCGTCGTTTCTATAGATCCCGTTTTTTAGGTGTGCATTGAAATTATCCCATTTGAAATTAGAGACTTTTCGCCCTAAAAAAGTGGCATCACTAATTAAGAAAAATTTATCTTTCTTTAATTTATAAGCCAGCCTTGCAGCGGCATAGTTACAATGAACGCCATCTAAAATAATTGGAGTGTAAACGGACTCGTTTTCAAATGACGCACCTACTAAACCGGGTTCTCGGTGACTAAATTGTGTCATGGCGTTGAATAGATGGGTAACTAGTTTGATTCCTTTCGAAAAGTAATATTGCGCTTGATCGTAGGTCATGTTTGAATGTCCTGCCGAAATGACAATGCCGCTTTCTAACAACATGTCTAATTGATCCTCGGTGAAACATTCGGGAGCAATAGTTATTATTTTTATAATATCTTTTCCATATCGAATGATTTCTTCTAATTCAGTATTCGATGGCTTTCGAACTTGGTTAATACTATGTGCACCACGTTTTAAAGGATTTAAAAAAGGCCCTTCTAAATGCATACCCAATACTCCGTTTTTATGTTTTTCTATATAATTACGGATAGCTTCAATTCCTTGATGAATTGTTTCGTTTGAGGATGAAATTAAACAAGGTAAAGTGTGGTAAGTTCCATGTTTTAGACTCGAATCATGAATGTCCTGAATGGTTTCCTCGTTAGGAGATTGACTGAAATAAAATCGCTCTCCGCCATTTATTTGAATATCAATAAAACCGGCTGCAAGATGCTTGCCTTTTAGATCAATTGTGGGAATATCATGTGGTACTTCTTTTTGAACCGAAAGGATAATGCCGTTTTTAATAATGACAACACTATTAGTTATCATTTCATCTCCGGTATGGACTGTTCCGTTTACAATTGCTTGTTTCATTGCTAAAGTTTTTATTTAGTAAATGAATTAACAGCTCTCTGTTTTGTTAGAGAGCTATTAATTTAAACTTTCTTAGTTTTTGATGATCTTACGGGTTAGTGTTGTTTTTGTATCACTTATCTCTATTATGTAAATCCCATTGAGTTGATTTGCTAGGGACAAAACTTTACTTTTTTCATTTTTGTTAAGAGTCAATTTTTGAATGACTTTACCTGATAGATTTACTATTTTAATGTTTACTAAGTCAGTCGCATTAGTAACACTGATTGTAAATAAATCATCAGTAGGGTTGGGGTTAACTTGTGCTTTTAACACTTTATCATTTTCAACATTAAAATTATTTTTAGTTGATAAAGTAGGGCTCTGAACAAATGTATCAGCTCCATTTGTCAACCAGTTTAAACTGAAACGCACAAAATACATTTGATAAGTGGAGTTTTCTCCATTCTCATAGTAAATTCCCAATGTTCCATCATTCAAAACTGTTAAACCTGAATAAGCAGATGAACCTGAAAAAATTGTTTTCTTAACGGGCCAAGTTCCGCCCTCATCAGTACTCATTAATACTGAAACGTTACTTCTGTTGCCTGCAGATGGTATGCTATGCAGTAATCTATTTTTGTTGTAGCCATCTAAAGTTGAAGTATAACGAATGAAATCTCCATTACAGTTAGGATCCGTCATATCCGTTTGATTGTAAGCAGTTCCCCAAGTTAAGCCTTTATCTGTAGAAACATTAAACCTTCTTTTTCCTGAATTACGGATACTCATCATTAAATTTCCGTTATTTAGTTCTACAATCTTCGCTTCGTCTCCCCCTGCTTCAGCTATTCCTGTTGATGGAGTCCAAGTGTTTCCGCCATCTACGCTGGACATAGAATAATTGTTTAATGCACCACCTGTTTCACGAACTACAAGTGCAGCAACAATACGCCCATCACGCAATTGATGCGCTTGTCCAGCTGCAATAAATACGCCTAACCAATTTTGAGTGATCGGATTGGTACAAGAAGCACCATAAATTTGATTTGTTATATCTACTGGAGTTTCCCAACTTATTCCATTATCAGAACTTCTAACAGTTAATATTCTAATTGGATCTGCGGGTGTAGAACTAAAAAGTCCTTTATTTGCAGCTAAAAAACATATTAAATCACCACTAGCCTTATCCATAACTATCGCAGCGTCACCGGCACCATTTGGTCCACCAAAATTGGCGATAACAACTGGAGCTGACCATGTTTTTCCATTATCAGTACTACGACGTACCACAGGATCAATCTTAGCAGCTAAGTCGCCTGCACCATTCCATCTTTTATCAGTTACGGTTACTAATGATCCATCAGCCGCTGTTATAATCGCTGGAATACGATAGTTTTTTGAACCGGCATCACCTGGTGTAAACAACAAGGTATTGGCTAACAAAATCACACGTTCACCGGCTACAGTATTAACAGCTATTGTATATGTTGAAGCATTTGCAACAATAGATTCGCAAGTTGCATCTAATAAATTTCCTTCTGCTGCTCCGGAAGAAACGTCATAAGTTATCCAAAAGTAATTATCTCCTGACACTAACGATTGAGAGCCATTAACAACTAAGTTTCCGGTAGCAGGTGTAATACTTCCAAATAGAGTAGCCGTTGCAGCATCAAAAATAGCAGTAGCTCCGCTTGAATAGACTTTAATATTTGTTACGTCAGCAACATTAGTAGTACCATTCATGGTAAAATTTAATTTACTTACGGTAAGTGGATTAAGAGCTCCGTTTGCAGAAACTTTTACAGCAATAATTCGTTGGTTTGCATCTCCCATACCCGTTGGAAGTTGAGTTTGAATTAAGGAAACAGTATTGATTTGCATCGTGTTTGTTTCAGCAATTACTTTTGCTCCTCCATAAAGAGTCCCTGGATGATTTCGGCCTGAAATATCTGGAACAGTAATTCCACTTACATTTTCAAAGTCCCACGCAGCTAATAAATTTGCTTCATTACCTGTTATTATCGCAGTCTTGTCTGCTAATACTTCTGCTGCGGTCATGGCTTTATTCCAAAAACGAATATCATCCAGACTAACGTTCATAAAAGAGGCAAAATTGCTAAGTGTTCCAAATAATAAATCACCCTCGTTAGAAACGGTACTCGAAGCGCTTATGTTTGCAGTAGTTATCGTTTGTTCTAATATTCCATCTACATAAATTTTACAAGTCGTGGTAGGTACATCAATAACCATTGCTAGATGGCGCCAAACTCCATTAGAAATGTTTGTTGTTCCATAAGGCGGACCTGCCGCACCTAAACTAGTGGTTAGATTTACACCAAATTGTCCGTTTGGCGAAGAGTTATTAATAAACTCATAACCAACTCCAGCTCCGTTTGGTCGTTTGCTTAAAATGCGTTTAGAAAAATCAGTTGTTTTTATTTTACAACTAATGGTAAAATTTTGTCCAGCAGCAATATCAAAGTCAGCGTGATTTATAACTGACATATAGTCATTTACACCATCTAATGTTAAAATAGTAGGAAAAGCATTTGGGGTTGTAGGAGAACCAACCAAAGTTCCAGGGTGGCTGTTCCCAGAAACGTCTGGCACTATAGTTCCGGTAATATTCTCAAAGTCCCAAGCAGCCAGAAGATCTGTTGTTGCACCTATTATATTACTAGTCATGTCTGCTACTAATTCGGTTGGTGTCATTGCTTTATTCCAAATACGAACATTATCAATTTGACCTGCCCATTTAAAAGTATTGGTACTAGTTGAAGTAGCACCAACAATGAAGTTTAATGTATTGGAAAAATCCGAAGTTGTTGCAAATGTTTTTCCAGTGTTTACGAGAACGCCATCTACATAGCCGTAAATTGTTCTATTACTGCTAGCATCTAAGACCATTGCAATATGATGCCATGTACCATCAGCAATAGAATTAGTTGCATAACCAGCAGTACTAATACTACTAGGAGTTCCCGTTCCTTGAGCATTTATCGCAAATTTTCCAGCATTCCCTCCATTTCCAGTCCAAAACTCATAGCCATTTCCGGAAGCACCGTTTCTTTTTGCAAAAATACGGGGAGTACCAGCTACGGTTGTGGTTTTTATCCAACAGCTAATGGTTTTATTTTGGCTTAGGCCAAAATCTAAGTCACTATGATGGGCTACAGACATAAATGTGTTTACTCCATCGAGATTCAAAACCTTGCCACTTTGAGCGAGCATTGAGGCTCCATAAATCATAAACGTGCAAATAAAAATTGTAATTTTTTTCATTTTTATATAATTTTCGGTTGTTAATATTTAGTAATCCATACTCAAAAATATAATTATGGTGTGCAAAATGACTGTTAATTTGTCTGACAAATACTAATTTTCTTCTAAATGTTCATTAAGTAATGTCATGCAATACCATTCTTGTCTTGGCAAATGGAAAGGGCCCTTAAATAGATTTCCTTTTGCTGTTTGAGCTATACTACCATCTCTATGTAAATATCCAAACCATTCTCCGTTTTCTTTATCATGAAACTTCTCATAGGAATAATCATGAACCATTTTATGCCATTTAGCATATTTCTCATCACCAGTTAGGGTGAAGGCAAGAAGTGTAGCTATAATTGCTTCATTATGTGGCCACCAAAACTTCATATCTTGCCAGTATTCCTGCACAGGCTTGCCATATACATCACGGAAATATAAAATTCCGCCATACTCTTTGTCCCATCCTCGTTCCCACATATAATCAAGCATTTTACAACCTAAAGCAATTAAACGTGGGTCGTTGTTTCTGTATTTTGCTTCATGCAATATAAACCAAGCTCCTTCAATTGCATGTCCAGGATTTAAAGTACGTCCATCAATGTGATCTACTATTGATCCATCTGGTGCAACTTGCTCCATAACACATTGAATGTCATCTTTAACAAAATAGGTTTCAATTTCATTAATCCATTTATCAATCCATTCATTACAACGAGGGTCGCCAATATTTTCTCTTAACTGTTGCGCGGTGTTTATCATTATCATCGGTACTCCAATCCCTTTTAATGGACGAGTAGCAGTAAATTTTGCTTGTAATAACCCAGGTGTTTTTGAGTATTCGATGCATTTTTCAAATAATTGACGTGCATTATGAGCAATACTGTTATCTCCAGTAGCTTTGGCATAAGCTGACATGGCGATAACCGCAAATGTTTCAGAGAAGAAGTAACGTCGCTTGCGTATAGGTTTCCCATCGCGAGTTACATGAAAAAACATTTGTCCATCAGCGTCAAAGCAATGATTATTTAAAAAATCGATTCCTGACTTGGCATTATCTAACCACTCTTGTTTAGGTTCAATTGTATTATAAAGAGTTGATAAAAGCCACGCAGCACGACCTTGAATCCAAACGGCTTTATCATCATCTATTAAGTCTCCCTCTTGGTCTCGCATTAATAAGTACCCTCCAAACTCGGTATCCACAGAACGAGGGAACCAAAATGGAACGGTATCATTTAATAACTGATTTTGATAAAAATCTTTAAGCTCTTTTAAGTCTTTTTTTGAATAACCCATTTGTTTTTTTTATAATCCGTATTTAATTTTAAATAGCGGTGTAGTTTTATTTTTTATGTCCTGAGCATCCCTTGAGATGCTTTCTTTTTAATTGATTTCTAATTTGAAAGGTGAGGGGCCATTGGCAGTAACTCGTTTTCCATAAGTATAGCGTCAAGCTAAAAAAGCCAATCGCTCTGCTACTTCTTTTTTTCTAATCTGATGAACGTTAATAGAATCGTCATTATCCATACTTACGAGCATACCACTCTTAGGAATTATCTTTTGCAGTCTGTTCTGTGCATCCCTAAGGGCAGGCCAGGAGGGACGATCAATTCCTGATAATTGTATGTAGTAAAAAGGGAAATCAGTCTTCCATGCCTTACGCCAGTTTTTAACCAAAAGGGGTAAAAGATGTTGACATAATTCAATATTATGAGTATTGCTTTCGCTTTGATACCGGATCACGCCTTTGATAGGGAATTTGGTAAAATCATCAACTCCAGCTTCATAATTATAACAAGGATCACATGAATGACGTTGTTTTAAATTTATATCATTTTTTAAATTTGTTTCAGCACGCTCTATAACCCATGGCATTATGAAATCTGATTTGCGCCAGTTAGTCAATAAATCAACAGCTTTATCGTCGTGTTCTAGTGTGTATCGATCGATCCAAGATTCTATTGGCGAACCTCCTACAGTAACTTCGATCAAACTATTTGGTACATTTTCGTCATGTGCATTTTTTTTTCCAAAATTATAGGCAATTGCCAAAAATTCCTTTGCGTTTGTCGACTCGCATATTGTCCAATTTCCTGAAAATAATTTTAATTGATTCGTTTTTGATAATGTAGTTGAGTCCCAAACTGTATTATCAGTTTTACGTAAATTTCTATAATTAAACAGGTGAATCGTGGTGTTTTTTATAGTCTTTTTAACTTCTGAATTTCCGTCTTTGGAGTTTTGCCGTTGAAAAGCCATATTAAATTGTCCAGAACAAAACCATTCATCACCAATGAGAATATTTTTTAATATGATAGTTTTTTCCTTCGATTGGATTCTTATATCATAAGGACCTCCGTGCGACATTGCAGGAAAGGGAACTTTCCATTTTCTATATTTATCAGTAATGGCGTTTTTTTTTTGTTGATTAAAAGTAATTTCTACTTGAGTTCTACCATTGGCACTGCCAGAGATTACCATCGGCTGATTGCGTTGCAAAACCATATTATCTGTAAAGGCGGTTGGTAGTTTTAAACCACCAAAATCTTGCGTAACATTTTGATTAACGGTCTTCGCCGAAATTGCTGTACCTTCTTTTGTAGGATGCAAGGCAGCTGGAAAAAGATCAGGGCGTGAATATAAATTTTCGTATATGTCAATCAAGCCCACTCGATTTGCTTTAGCAATATTTGTTGTAGGAGTTTTAATTTGCCAATACCAATCTCTTATTCCCGATTTGAAACGAGGGAGCTCGTTAAAAATAGGCGTCATGCTGCAGATGTAGATTTTAACAGCTGGATTCCGATTTTTTAATATATCTAATAACCAGCTGTAATCAGCATCAAACTCCTCCTTGAAATTGGACCAGTTTCTAGGATCGGTATCATTCAATCCTAAATGAATAATAGCAATATCTGGATTAAATGCAATAGCATCAGTAAACTCCTTTGTTTTATAATACGGTTTATATCTATTTTTTAAAAGCATAGCGCCACTATTTCCAAAATTTTTAACGTCATATTTCTCTCCCATCAAGGACTGAAGTTCCGATGGATATGATTCTAAATCAGAATTATCATAGAGATATCCCGCAGTAGCGGAATCACCAATACAAGCTATTTTTATAGCCTCTTTTTGTGCCAGTAACCTCTGCCCGAAACAGATGATAGTGATACAAGAAAGTAAAAACTGATTTATATTAAATCGTTTCATAGTGCGCGATTAACCTTTGCAAGGTTTTAAATGTCTATCAGATGAGGCAAAATTTATAATTTTGCCTCAAACGATAGCTCTAACCAAACCAAAAAATAATGAAATTCATTTATTAATTCTAAATGCCTATTTGAATTTTCTTTAAATATTAGACATCTACATAATCATTTGCGGTTGGACGTAGAAAACTAATTTGAACTATTAATGCGACTAAAACGATACCCGCCATTAATGCAAATCCACTTCCTAAAGTGCCGCTATCTGAATATTTACCTAGTAATGAGGTGACTAAAGCTCCGCAACCTACTCCAACCATGTTGAGAATTCCGTAAGCCGTAGCTCTATATTTAGAAGAAACAAACTGACAAAGAATTGGCATATTGTTAGCATCAAACATTCCGTAACCAATTCCAAAACAAAGTGCCGCTCCTACCACATTAAATAAAGAGTGACCAAAACCAAGTAGCAGTAACGCAGGAATAGTTAATCCTAAACCAATAGCACTAGTATAAACTCTTCCTTTAATATTTTTTTGTACCCATCGATCTGATAAAATACCTCCAAAAATAACTCCAATAAATGCCGAAACAGAAATTGTAATCGTAGCCAGAGGTCCAGCTTGTTCCATTGGAATATTTAAGTTTTGAGAAAACAAAGTAGGAAGCCAGTTTTTAGTAGCCCATCCTGGTAAACTTGGAATAGCAAAATAGAATAAGATAATCCAAAAAGACATATTGGTAAATAAAACACTTAAACCTTTAAGTACTGATTCTCTTTCTTTTTTAGGCGTAGTAAGAGCAGTTTTAATTTCTGATTCAGGATGTTTAAATTCTTTTAATAAAAACACTAAAACAATAGCGTATACAATTCCAATAAGTCCAAAATAATGAAAAGTAGTATGCCAAGAAAAGGACGCCGCAATTGTAGCGCCAAAACCTCCAATTGCAGAACCCATATACAGTCCTGTCATATGAATACCTATAGCAAGAGATCTCGTTTTTTTCTGGTGGTAATCAGCAATAAGTGATAAGCCAGCAGGAATATACAAGGCTTCGCTAACTCCCATTATCGCTCTTAACCAGTATAATTGATTGTAACTGTTCGCATATCCCATAGCATAAGTTACTGCTGACCAAACAAAAAGACTGCCAACAATAAGCCATTTTCGATTCATCTTATCAGCAATAATTCCTGATATAGGACTCATTAAAGCGTAAATCCAAAGAAATATAGCCATCAATCGACCAAAATTCTCGCCAGATAGTAATTCTGGAATATCAGTTTCCATTGACGGACGCATGGTAGCTAACATTTGTCTATCCATATAATTTAGTAAGGCCACAATCCATAGTAAGGCCACAACAACCCAAGGATAATATTTTGATTCTTTCATAAATATGCTTTATTTTTAAGTTTTTGCAGCGCAGAGTTAGCCAAGAAACTTTGAGTGCAACTAAACTATTTATTTTTTAATTGTACCTAACATTACATTGGGAGTCCTAATACCGGGTTTTATTTCTCCATTTGACAAAATTATTTTTTTATCCCATAGTACTGCTGGAGTAGTAACTTGTGGTAAAAATGGCAATTCGCCAATTTTTGTCCATTTGTTTACTAGTGTATTGTATAGTAAAATTCCGTTATAAAATCCCGGATGATTGGTCACTAATTTATTTTTCTTAGCGATAAGTTCTGCTTTTAGTTCAGCCGATTCAGCTTGCGCAATTTGGGATAAAAACGTTTCTATTTGATGAAAAATAGCACCGTCGTCTCCACCAACAATTAACAAAGAATGCGATCCGAAAGCAACGCCAGCTCCCGCCGAAAAATTCATACTATTTTCTCCATCTGAAATAGTAGCGGCACTTTCCCAACTTTGCTTTTTAACATCAAAAACAAAAGTAGTATTATGTAAATCACTTATTCCTGAAGCCGTTTTTGTTCTTCCGCCTATTACATAAATGTTTATTCCGTTCTTTCCTTTTTGTGCAATTACTACCGCATTGGCTAAAGCCAAAGGCAATTTTGGTAAGGTTTGCCATTCTGGATTTGCTTCACTTAAATCTAGACTTGCAAAAAAATCAGAAGATTTAGTTGCTTCATCACCGCCTACTGCATATACAACATTACCAATATGTGTTAGTGAAATATTTGCAACAGCTAAAGGAAAATTAGGTAAGGGATTTGTCTCTACTTGTTTTTTAGCAGCGTTCCAGGTTAATAAATACGCTTTATTAGAAAGTCCATTCTCATTTTCTCCACCTATGTAAACCACGCCTAAATCTGTAGAAGTAGAACCACAATAAGCGATAGGTTCTACCAGTTCACTCTTTACAGCTGCATTCCAAGTAAATTGATCCTTGCATTTATCTAAAACATGAATCGTTTTTGAATAGCTTTTTTTTCCACCTTCCCAAGGCATTTTATCTTGAAAATTAGCACCGCCAGTTACAATCAAAACATCATTTATAATACCATTGATAGCTCCTGCAAAACCTAATGAAAGACTACCGTCTGGATTTTTCAATTGCGCAGCAGTATTCCAATCTATAAGATTCACTTCTTTTTTTTGAGAAAATGCATCAGTTGTTGACATAATTAAGGATATAAATAAAAGTGAAAAAATAGATTTGATCATCGTTGTTATTTTAAAATAAAACGTGCTTTTTAATTATTTGTACTATATTGTTGTTAAAACTTAACAGTAGATTTAAAGAAAACTGTCATAAATTTCTAACTCGAACGCTGGCGAACTGGCGCAGTAAATTCACAAAATTATAAAGTGAAAATAGCCGCTTTTGTTTTTCTCAATCAATGAAAATTTTGAAATTTGTGTAGAATTTTTTAGACTAAATAATTACAATTATTTTGATTTGTATTCATTAAAGTTTAAACTTGCTACATCTTCTTTGAATAGTTCAAATTGATCCGCACTCATATTTTTTACAGGTAATCTGAATTTTCCTAAATCAAATCCAACTATTTTCATGTACACTTTACCAACTGAGATTCCGCCATACTTACCTAATAAACGAATCATATCAATTGATTTTTGTTGTAAAACACGTGCTCTAACTAAATCATTAGCATTGAAAGCATCGATTAAATCATAGTATAATGGAGCCGCATAATTAAATGTACTTCCCACAGCACCTTTGGCACCTAATACTAATGCTGATAACATATTTTCATCACGTCCCCACAGCATATCGTACTTACCATCAGCGTATGTCATACAACTTTGATAATCCATAAAATCTTCATGTGTATACTTTACACCAGCAAAATTAGGAAGTTTACCGTCTAATGCTCTCACTAAATCAAACATTGGAAAACTTACACCAGTTAAAACAGGAATGTGATAATAATAAACGGGCATATTAGGTACTTCTTTACCAACTTCGATACATACTTGAGCAAGCATATCAACGTTTGCAGGTTTAAAATAAAAAGGCCCAGTCAGTGAAACAGCGTATAAACCTATTTCGTAAGCATGCTTAGCCAATTCAATACAATCTGCTAGACAAGTTCCTGCAAGAAATGCCATTACTTTAAAATCAGAATCATGATTACTACAATCTGCCCAAGCTTGAGCAACTGCTTTCTTTTCGGCCATAGTAGTAGAAACGCCTTCTCCAGTAGAGCCATTGATAAAAGCACCCGTTACTCCGTTTTTCTTTAAAAAAGAATAATAACCTGAAATTAGACTAACATCTAATTTTCCATTTGAATCGAAAGGGGTAAACGGTGCTGAGATGAGTCCTTGTAAGTGTTGAATTTTCATGGTGTCTTTTTTTATTATTTGATAAGCCGGAAATTTTTAATTTTTTCCGGCTAAGTATTTAAGTTCAGAAATTTTATGGATTCTGAGTAATTTTAGGATTGAAGTTAATGGTATTTTGAGAGATAGGAAATAATATTTTTTTACCAGCCATTGAAGGTACATTGGCTGTTTTTCCAAAACGAACTAAATCCCACCATGCTTTTCCTTCAAATGCTAATTCATGCAAACGCTCTCTTAAAATAACAGCATCGTTAGCGGTTTGAGAACCATTTGTAAAGGATGCAGTTGCATCGGCTCTTTGCATTACTAGATTCATTTCAGTCGTTGGATCTTGATTCAGCGCATTTTTAATTTCTGCTTTCATTAGCAAGATATCAGCCCAACGGTAAATGATAATATCGCTTACAAAACGTCTAGTAGTTCCGTCAACAGTTCCGTTGTATTTTACAAGTCCTGTAACAACATTAGCTGTATTGGCAGTATTTCGTAAGGTTAAGAAAGTTGCATCTTTTCTAGAATCGGTGGTTGCGTAATTAAAACGTGTAATATCTGGTTGAACTCTTGAGATTCCGGCATTACCTGCACCAACACCTAATGTTCCAAATAGTGCAGTTGCTGCGGCAGTTGTAGCTCCAGCATAGTCAAGAGGGCCAACAAACATAAATGAATTCCAATTGTCCGATATATTTGAGGGAACATCTGCGACGGAGTACCTTACAGCAAAAAGTACTTCGGCATTTGCTTTATTGGAGTAAGCAAAAACATCTTTAAAATTAGACAATAATGCTGGACCAGCAGGAATTGCATTGATTGCTGTTAAAGCAGTGGTTAAATCCGTTGTTCCACCTCCTAATTGTTTTGCCGTCCATAAATTTACGTCAGCTTTTAATGCATAAGTTGAGGCTAGTGATAATTGTACTTTATTATTAGTAACATCCGGAAAGTTAGCAATTGCTAAATCGATATCTGATTTAATAAAAGTAAATGTTTCTGCAATTGTATTTCTAGGAACAATATATTCGGACTGATTTGTATTTTCGGTTGGAGTAGTAACGATTGGAACTCCGCCCCAAGAACGAGCCATTGTAAAATAAGCAAGAGCACGCATAGCATAAGCTTGAGCTAAATATCTCTTTTGATCATTTACAGTCGTTGGGCTAAATTGGATAGTTGGGACATATTTCAGAATTAAATTTGCTTGATTTACTACTGTATACAAACCAGCCCAGTCTACGTCAATATTTTGAGCTGTGAGATTATTGTTGTAATAATTTGCTAAACCTAATGGAGATTGTAAACCAATTGTGACTTCAGCACTTCTAGCTCCTCCCAGCAAATAATAATTTTGCTGCGTTTGAGTTCTAAAGTTAAAGTACATTCCGTTTACAGCTGCTTTTGCATCATCTTCCGTTTTCCAAAAACTAGCAGAAGTAATCACACTGTCTGATTTTAGATCTAAATCATTTGAACAAGAACTAAATATGGTTAGTCCGGTTATTAGAATCGTATATAAAAGAATTTTATTTTTCATGATATTTATTATTAAAATTATAAACCAATATTTAACCCAAGTATAATATTTCTAGGGACAGGATAAGTTCCAGTTGCACCAGCTGAATTTAATCCGTTACTAGTACCACCATCTATACCTTGTACTTCGGGACTCAATCCTTGGTATTTAGTAAAATAATATAAATTACTACCCGTAACATATAGACGAGCAGAAGATAATCTTACTTTTTCGATTATTGATTTTGGAATAGTATAACTCACAGTTACTTCTCTTAAACATAGGTAATCACCACTCTCGTAATTACGGCTATTTCCTTGAAACATATTAGTATTTATGGCTGTACCACTTGCTTCGGAGCGGAATAAGTTATTTTGATTTAATTGATCCGCCCAACGATAACGAGGAACATCAGTTATATCACCCTCTTTCTGCCAAGATTGCAAGCTTTCAGCTAGTAATCCGTAGTTTCCTTGAAATTGTCCTACAAAACGTGCTCTTGCTTCATTATAAATTGTTGCTCCTAAAGAGTAATCTGTTCTAACAGCTAATGAAAATCCCTTATAATCGGCGTTCAAACTAAAACCTCCGGTGAATTTTGGAAACATATTACCCATAAATCTTCGATCTCTACTATCAATCACTCCATTGTTATCAGCATCTTCAAATACGGCATCTCCAGCAAATTTATTACCAGTTGGATTCCCACCCGTAGCACTAGTTTTTCCTACATAATTATCTCGTACAACTAGATTGTAAGCATCTGCTGCTGCTTGAGTTGGAAGAATATACAATTGTTTATGAGCATAAAAATCTCCAATTTTGCCACCTTCTTGCAATCCTCCAACAAATTTATAGCTGCCACTTGCAGTATCCCAAATTTCAGTACCACCAATCCTATTGTTAACATTACCGTTAAAAGGTAATTTTTCAATTGTGTTTATATTGCGTGAAACATTAGCCGCAAAGTTTATCTTCAAATCATTTTGATTATAAAGTCTAGCGTTCAATTCTAATTCAAATCCTTTGCTTCGTAATCCGCCTAAGTTTGTTAAAACATTAGAGAATCCACTATTTGAGGGAAGTGTTAGATTAGTTAATAGATTAGATGTTAGTTTATTGTAAACGTCTCCTATTAATCTAATTCTATCTTGATTTATTCCTAAATCGAATCCAGCATTAAAAGTTTGGGATTCCTCCCATTTCAAACCTGGATTTGCTATTTGTGAATTAACAATTGCCGATTGGCCATTATAACTATTAGCAATTCCGTTTGTTGCGCCAGAATATAAGCCGCCCGCTTGGAAATCACCTAATGTTCCTAAGTTTCCGTTTACACCAAAACTTCCACGAAGTTTAAAGGATGAAACCATTGTAGGCATCACAGACCAAAATTTCTCTTCATGTGCATTCCAACCTGCTGATACTCCTGGAAAAAAACCATATCTATTGTCAGGTCCTAAACTAGAAGAACCATCATAACGGAAAGATGCCGTTGCAAAATAGCGGCTTTTATAATCGTAGTTTACGCGACCAAACACACTGTTTAATACTAATTTTGTGTCATTACTAAATACGGAAACAGGTATTGGAGATGAGTCTAATGTTTGAGCAAGATCAGAAGGACTTCCTTTTCCAGAGGCGTTAAATGCTTTTATAGTACGATCAAATTTTGAAACACCTAATTTTGCACCGAAATCACCAATTTTATCTAATGATTTATCATAACTAAGTACACCTTCATACTGCAACTGTGTCAATTGATTACTGAATTTAGTTGCTGTACGAGTGTTGTCTGTAATACCGTTAGACCCGCTTAAAAAAGCTTGCTGAAATGTATTTCCTCCATCCGTTTCACTATATAAAGATAGGGAAGGGGTGAATATTAAATTTTTAGCAATTTTTAAATCACCATCAACGCCCATTTGTAATTTGTTATTTTCATTGATCCCTTTTACTTTACCCATTTGGTATAAGGGATTTCCGTTAATATTGTTTTGTCCTGGAGCTAATGAGCCATCTTCTAAGTATAGTTTTGTAGTTGGTGCATTTCCTAAGTATCTATTAAAAACAACGCTGTTCGAAACTACTTGATTATTACTTGCTTTCGAGTAAAGTACTCTACCGTTAAGTGTGAAGTTGTCACTAACATTCAAGGAAGCATTTAGTTTGCTTGTAAAACGTTGATATCCAGTAAAAATAGTAATTCCATCCCCTTTTAAGTAGCCTAAACTTAAATCAAAAACTCCCTTATCACTACCACCGCTAATTCCTAGATTGTGGCTTTGAGTAATAGCAGTTTGAAATAAAACATCGTTCCAGTTGGTACTTTTATACATAATTGTATTAGCTGTGTTGAGAGGGTCAACAATCTCTTGCCATCCTTTAGCTTGTAATTCATTAATAGTATTTGCTGATAGATTTGATTTCAGTAAAGAGGCAAAGGAGGTGTTATTCAATAAATTGTTTCCTGTACCGTAAGGAGTTGCCCCGATTAGTTGATTATCTCTTGCATTCGGTCTTGTACCACCAAGTATGTCAGCTGCATTTTGTACTCCCAAACGAGATAATCTAATGAAGTCACCGCCATTTAGAAAATCATATTTTTTACCTATTTGGCTACTTTGTGTAGAAACATTGTAAGTGATTTTAGTTTTGCCTACTTTACCTGTATTGGTAGTTATAATAACGACACCGTTTGAGGCGCGTGCTCCATAGATTGATGTTGCAGCAGCATCTTTCAATACTTGTAGCGAAGCAATATCAAAAGAGTTGATGTCATCAATTTGTGTACGAATTACGCCGTCAACAATATAGAGTGGGGTTGCCCCTGCTGGATTGTCAATGGAGGTTCCTCCACGAACTAAAATATTAGATGCTTTACCGGGCTGACCAGAAGCCGTACGAACCACCAAGCCAGTTACATTTCCTTGCAGTGCTTGCGTTACGTTAGAATAAGGAACATTTTCTAGTACTTTTTTATCTAATTTAGAAACAGAAGTACTTAAAGTTTTACGATTTTGTTTTCCATATCCTATAACAATAACTTCATTCATTTGTTCTCCTGTCTCTTTCAAAACAATTTTAAGAGGAGAGTTTCCAATAGTTACTTCTTGTTCTTGTAAACCAATATAAGAGATTAATAATGTGGTAGCATTATCAGATACTTCAATTGTAAAGTTACCATCAATATCGGTTTGTGTACCTATATTTGACCCTTTAACTAGAATGTTCACTCCCGGCAAAGACTCGCCTTTTTCATTTGTTACATTTCCTGTAATGATTCTTTGAACAAGATTGAAGTTGTTAACTGTCTCTTTTACTAGTAGAGAGTTGTTTTTAAATACAAGATTTTTTTCAGTAGATACTGCTGCCGAAACTTGCATTGTGATAGCAGTAAGCAAAATAACTGCTGTGTTTGAAGCTTTCCATGTCTGGGAGCTAAGCCAAAAGTTTTGTGGTTTTTTTTTGGTTATAAATTTCATAACTTTAAAATGGATTGGTTAATAATGATTTTACGTTTTAAATGTATTTATTTGAATTCCAAATCAATTTCTCCATTTTTGAGAGAAACAAGTTAGCTATGCTAGCAACATTAGCTTTCCTTTTTTGTGAATAACAAATGAATATTTTATAAGTTAGGGATGTGCCCGCCTGATTTTACTACTTCTGTTATTGAATAAATAGGAGGTTATAAAAAATAAAAACAAGATTTTATTTTATATATTTACTATCATGTTGTAAATATATATAAAATTTTAATATTACAAGTATATATATTAAAATAATTTATTAACTAAATGAAGGTTAGTTAATAATTAATTGAGATAACATTTTTTCTTTAACGACGCAACATGCACCGATAACGCCAGCGCGTAAACCCAGAGATGATTTTTTAAGTTTTACATCACGGTTTACTAATCCCAAGGAGTGTTTTTTCAATGCAGACTGGATCGGTAGTAGTGCATAATCGCCCAATTGAGAAAAATCACCACCAATCACTAATAGTTCAGGATTAAAAATATTCAGAATGATTGATAGGTAGCGTCCCATTTTCTCACTTTGATTAGTTACTAGCTCTATACATAAGCTGTCTTCCAGATTTATAGCCCCTGAGATAATTGCATGATGTTGCAAAGTGTGAGAATTATCTTCAAGGACAACCTTTGACTGTTTACCCTCTTTTAAGGCATTTTTAAATTGATTTACAAGAGACCAGCCCGAAATTTCGGTTTCTAGACATCCTAATTTACCGCATTGACACATAATTTCATTATTAAAAATTGTACTGTGTCCAAATTCTCCTGAATATCCTGATTTGCCATAATATAATTTTCCGTCTGTAATCATCCCAATTGCGACTCCCCAACTGTAGTTTAAAAATATTATGTTTTGCTCGCCATCAACGATTCCTTCCCTATATTCGCCAAATGTCATGGCTCTCGTATCATTTTCTAAACGAACAGGTAGGCCTAATTGATCTGCAATAATTTCAGTTAAGGGTCTGTTTTCACTAAAGAAGTAATTATAACTAAATCCTTCCATTGAATTTATACGGCCTGATAAGTTGATACACACTCCAACAATCAATCTTTTTTCTACTGCGCTATCCTCGATGAATGAGTTTATCAAATTACATAGTTCTTGAAGAGATTCAGCAGTGTTTTCTAGAACAAAAGAAGAATCTAATTCTATACTTACAAATTCATTTTTAATGTTTTGTAGCCCTATAGACATACTAGCTCGATTTACATTAACTCCTAAAAAATAAGCACATGTTGGATTGATACTATATAGGGACGGCCGTCTTCCACCACTATTTGTGATTTTACCCATATCAACAACATAACCTTCAATTAGTAATTCATTTACCGCTTTAGTAACTGTAGGAACGCTGGACTGCAATTCTGAACCTAATTCCGCTATTGTAGCGTTTCCTGAAGACAGCAGTCTTTTTACAATTGCTTGTCGCAACATGTGCCATTTTTGACCAGAAAGACTAGTGTCAGTGCTATTATCTAATAAATTTTTTAAGTTCATGTTACTGTGTTATAAAATGTTTATATACCAAACTAAAACAAAATTACTATTAATATTTATTAATTAGAGTTTGATAATAAATTAATTTAATTATATTCATTTAACGTGACAGATGTATTTACTAAAAAAAGTATCATTTGATACTTTAAGAGTATTTGAGATGGTTATTAAATTGAAACCATAAAACTTCATTTGTTTCATTTTTGTAACTGTGGATTGCTTTAGTCTTATCACTTTTACAAATGAATTTCAATAATTTAACGAATATGTAGCAATATTCAGTTTCTTGTTCTTGATTCCTTGCAACGAGTTCCCCATACCATTTAGCCTCTTTGTCAAATTATCCGTTGTAGTAATAGGAAGTACCTAATTTCATAAACATACTTTCTTCAGGATCGCCGTTTTCGGTAACACTTTCGTCGGGTTTTATAGCGTCGGTATGGGCAATTTTATCGTACTTTTTGTTGGCAGCACTAAGTTGTACTTTTTGGGTATAACCGTTAAAAAGAAAGAATACTTGCTATGGTTATGTAAAGCAAGATATAGTTTTCATAAAATTGGCATTAGAAGAATCTTGGAGTTGTGATTTTGGAGATATTACTAAATAATTCATAACGTAGGAGTATTTCGTGCGAACCAAAGCTGTAGTTATTCAAATTAGTAGTTTCATGGTCATATCCATACCCTATATATATTCCATCGGTAACTTGAAAACCAACTATAGTGCTCATTGCGGCACTCCATCTGTACGCAACTCCTACAACAAATTTATCCATAAACATAAAGTTTCCAGAAACATCTATTTGAAGAGGGGCTCCTTGAACTATTTTGGTAAGAAGAGCAGGTTTGAATTTTACGGAATCACTTAAGTCAATTACTAATCCAGCCATTAAATAATAATTTATTTTTTCCTTGTTTATGACAACTTCATTGTCATTATAGTGATTGGATTCAATGAAATTTGGAACTGAAAGGCCTAAGTAAGCATTATCCGAATGCCAATAAATACCTGCACCAATATTTGGAGATACTTTATTATTCATGTTCTGTAAACTTGTATCGGTAGCATCTACAGAGTTTAGTTTAGAAACATCCAAGTCAAACATACGTAATGTGGCCTTTATACCAAAAGAGAGTTTAAAGATCTTTGATGTTGGGATGGTATAAGATAAATCAGTTGAGAAATTATTCGCAATAGTAGGACCAATTTTATCATTTATAAGAGACACTCCAAATCCTAGGTTGCTCTCGTTAAGGGGAGTGTTTATCGACACGGCATTTGTAACAGGAGCTCCATCCAGTCCAACCCATTGGGTACGATGCAAGGCAAATATACTCATTGCTCCCCTCGATCCTGCATAAGCTGGATTGACATTGATTGTGTTGTACATATATTGGGTGTATTGAGAGTCTTGTTGCGCATAACTCAGCGCTGCTATAAACATCAAGGCAAATAGTATTAATTTTGTCTTCATATATTATTTTATAAACTTGAGAGTTTTACGCTTCTAGGAGTTTTTTTTGAGTTTTATTTATCTTGAAAGGTATAAATACCCATCTTTTTTGTTAGTTTGAACGTTACCAGTTCCGTCAATTGAAGTGTAATTCAAAATATAAAAATAGGTTCCCGTAGGTAAATCAACTGAACGATTAATTGTTGTTCTACCTTGTGAAGTCCCGTCAAAGGCCTTAGTTCCATTATTATAGTTTCTGGTTTCATATACTAAAACACCCCAACGGTTGTATATTTCAACGGTATTATCTGGATAACAAGAGGTGTCTTCAATATTGTCTATAGTAAACACTTCATTCTTATCATCACCATTTGGAGAGAAAGCATTATGTATAAGTATTGTTCCGCATCCTAATACAATACCATTACAATCACTATCAACTTTTACGTTTATAATTAATGGACAATTATTTCCATTGGCAACTTTGTATTCAAAAGAATATATACCCGGATTCAAACCAAAAGGAGATAATATACTTCCTTTTAATTTTCCAGGATTGTCAACACTTGTCCAAGTCCCATTGGTTAGAGTTCCAGATGGTAATATGGTTTTTAAGTCAATCCTTAACTCACGGTCTGTATTACAAGCTGTATTCGGAGCATCTATTATTTGATTAGGTTTAGTTCCTATAACTTCCCAAGCACAAGATGTAGTATTAAAACTTCTAGTTTCCCAACATGATAACGCCGTTGTAGGTTCCACAGGTTTAGCTGTATTGTCATTAGTCCACGTACAAGTTGAATTATTGAAAGTAAAAATATCCCAACAGTTTACTTTAGCTGGTTCCACAGGTTTCGTTCCTCTTACTTCCCAAGCACAAGACGTAGGATTAAAGCTTTTAGTTTCCCAACATGCTAATGCTGTTGTAGGTTCCACAGGTTTTGTACCTGTTACTTCCCAAGTACAAGATGCTGTATCAAAGCTTCTAGTTTCCCAACATGCTAATGCGGTTGTAGGTTCCACAGGTTTTGTACCTATTACTGCCCATAAACAAGACGTAGGATTAAAACTTCTAGTTTCCCAACATGCTAATGCGGTTGTTGGTTCAGTAGGTTTTGTACCTGTTACTTCCCAAGCACAAGACGTAGGATTAAAACTTCTAGTTTCCCAACATGCTAATGCTGTTGTTGGTTCTGCTGGCTGCGTGCCTGTTGTTTTCCAAGTACAAGATGCTGTATCAAAGCTTCTAGTTTCCCAACATGATAATACGGTTGTAGGTTCTAAAGGTTTTGTACCTGTTACTTCCCAAGCACAAGACGTAGGATTAAAACTTCTAGTTTCCCAACATGATAATGCGGTTGTTGGTTCTACTGGCTGCGTGCCTGTTGTTTTCCAAGTACAAGATGTTGTATCAAAACTTCTAGTTTCCCAACATGATAATGCCGTTGTAGGTTCAGTAGGTTTCGTTCCCGTATTATCCCAAGCACAAGTATTCGTGTTGAATACGAAGTTATCCCAACAATTCACTTTTTCAGGTTTTGCAGCTTGAACGCCAGTATTGTTCCAAGCACAAGTACTCGAATTGAATACGAAGTTATCCCAACAGTTCACTTTTTCAGGTTTCACTGCTTGAACTCCCATATTGTCCCAAGCACAAGTATTCGTGTTGAATACGAAGTTATCCCAACAATTCACTTTTTCAGGTTTTGCAGCTTGAACGCCAGTATTATCCCAAGCACAAGAAGTAGTATTGAATACAAAAGTATCCCAACAGTTTACTTTTGCTGGTTTTGAAGCTTGAACTCCTGTATTATCCCAAGCACAAGTATTCGTGTTGAATACAAAAGTATCCCAACAATTCACTTTTTCAGGTTTTGCAGCTTGAACGCCAGTATTGTTCCAAGCACAAGTACTCGAATTGAATACGAAGTTATCCCAACAGTTCACTTTTTCAGGTTTCACTGCTTGAACTCCTGTGTTATCCCAAGCACAAGAAGAAGTATTGAATACGAAGTTATCCCAACAGTTCACTTTTTCAGGTTTCACTGCTTGAACGCCAGTATTGTTCCAAGCACAAGTACTCGAATTGAATACGAAGTTATCCCAACAATTCACTTTTTCAGGTTTCACTGCTTGAACTCCTGTGTTATCCCAAGCACAAGTATTCGTGTTGAATACGAAGTTATCCCAACAATTCACTTTTTCAGGTTTCACTGCTTGAACTCCTGTGTTATCCCAAGTACAAGTATTCGTGTTGAATACAAAAGTATCCCAACAATTCACTTTTTCTGGTTGAGTTGCTTGAACGCCAATATTATCCCAAGCACAAGTATTCGTGTTGAATACGAAGTTATCCCAACAGTTCACTTTTTCAGGTTTCACTGCTTGAACTCCTGTGTTGTCCCAAGCACAAGTATTCGTGTTGAATACGAAGTTATCCCAACAGTTCACTTTTTCAGGTTTCACTGCTTGAACTCCTGTATTATCCCAAGCACAAGAAGTAGTATTGAATACAAAAGTATCCCAACAGTTTACTTTTGCTGGTTTTGAAGCTTGAACTCCCATATTGTCCCAAGCACAAGTATTCCTATTGAAAACAAAATTATCCCAACAATTTACTTTTGCTGGTTTTGCAGCTTGAACTCCCATATTGTCCCAAGCACAAGTATTTGTGTTGAAGACAAAATTATCCCAACAGTTTACTTTACTTGGTTGAGCTGCTTGAACGCCAGTATTTACCCAAGCACAAGTACTCGAATTGAATACGAAGTTATCCCAACAGTTCACTTTTTCAGGTTTCACTGCTTGAACTCCTGTGTTATCCCAAGCACAAG
>NZ_FQWE01000010.1 GCF_900129575.1 Flavobacterium segetis
AGATCATTAACCAAGGGAAAAATAAAAATCATGATTATTAAAAATCAAACAAACTTTAGTCGTCTAACAATCAAATTCCGAACCTTGCAGTCCTCAACCCACCCTTTAATAAAAAACGACAAAAAACAACATTTGAAATTAAAAGGAGGGCAGCCAGTGGCTGTCAGGTAAATTACAAAAGACAGTTTTTAAGTTTTGAAATCCGACACTTCGGGATCAGGCAGTGAAATCGAAGATTATTTCATCCGTTCGCCTTTCAGGCTCGGGTCATGAATACAAAAAAAACAATATTGATCTATGAATAATTTTATGTTACTTTTTTGATCAAACAAAAAGTAAAAACATGATGAAAAACCCGATATGCGATACTATTTTCAGTGCTAACAACCAAAACTAACAACCAAAATGTGCATTAGCAAGATATTCGCTGTCAAGGTCATTAAGTTAAGTATAATAGTTAAAAAAAGTTTTTTTTGTCATTCAGATAAAGGAGGACTCGTGGGTTTATCCGAATAGGCGAAGAAATCTCAACAAATAAGAGCAACAAACTAAGATTCTTCCTTCGTCAGAATGACAAATTTGGAGAGTTAAAAGTGTAGCTTAATGACGTAGTGCTCGCGCTATCCAAAATAAAACTGAAACTTTATTATTATCAAACTCAACCACTCGGTAATTAATAACAGATAACCGAAAACAGATAACCGAAAACCGAAAACCGAAAACCGAAAACCGATAACAGATAACCGAAAACCGATAACCCATAACAGACAACAGACAACCAAAAAACAACCCATACCCCTAAAAAAAAAGCCCAAACACGAAGTTTGGGCTCTCATAATAAAACATCATAACAGAAATAACTCTATTACTTCTCCTTTCGAAACACTCTTTTAAGCAGGATTGAAATACTAAAACTAACAACTGCCCCAATAATAGCCAGTACAATAGTTCGCAATAAATCATCCGAATTTAAATTCGGCAACACACTCAAAAAAGTACCACTCGCAGTCCCTATAAGCGGACTGTTACTGGTCGACACTGAATTCCGAATTAGGATCGCTTGTCAGCTGACTTACGGCTGACAACACCCCGCCAGCAACAGCTAAATAGCCACCTAGTGTGACAATAGTCAATGGTAAGACGAAAGGAGCAGCTACAATACTGCTACCAATGGCTGCCACAACAAGCCCGATAGTGCGAAGTACTTTAAAAAATTTCGGAGTAGGAGACTTAGCTCGTTTTAGTATACTCATAATTTTGCTTTTTTATAATTCCGATCAGGAATAAGATTGAACAAGTAATAAAATACTCTCTTTGGTTTCCAACTGAGGATAAACCAACATTTTAAGCTTATCAAGAGCTTTCTTAGAGTGGATTCCGGAACCAGCATTCGTAAGCTGACTCACAGGAGCAATGCACCCTCGAAGCTCAGTTAAGGCATGGTTCGCTGGATGAAATAATATTAAACTCCTATTAGGAACATTCAAAATTTCAAAATGCCAACCAAATCTACTGCTATAGCGCTTCTCTATAAAATATTCTCCCTCAGGAATGCAGGAAACTTGGGGTAGATTATCCCTGAAAGGCAGTTCAATCGTATAACAAATTAATCTGCCTTCATAAACAATTTTTCCATTGGTTCCATTGGGTAAATATGTTCTAGTTAAAACCAAAACCATTTTAAAGTCCGCTTACGGCAACTAACGCCAAAGGATTATACGACCCATTTTTTAGAGTATACATCTGACTGTTGACTTCTTGGTAGAATTCTATACCTAAAGCAAGAAAAATAGGCTTTGTGCTATTCGCAGTTACTAGATTAACATGATTAATTGCTACTGTCGGAATTGTATTCCAAGGTAGAGGAGCAGTTTCATTGTTGGAAGAAACAAAGGTTTCAGCCTCAAAATCAACTTCGCTTACTCCTGAAATAATCTTAAAATGGGTCGTTCCAGAAGGAGCAGAAATCATATTCGCAGGAACAAAAGGAGCAATAGTAATGGATATTTCACCAGTAACGCGGTCAATGTTGCTAATGTAAGGAACAAACAAGCAGGAGCCTAACGTACTGTTAACGTTAAAGTCAAATCCGGTTAACAATTCGGCCTCTCCGTCAATCACGTTACGCAAACCACGCACACTGGTCGTGTCAGCTTGAATAACCCTAATCATAGATTGAGTCAAACGGCTAACCATTCTACTGTCAGAAGAGTTTAAGAGCAAGGTGCGTAAGGACAATCGTAGCGTTTTACCTGCCTTACCGGCTCTGCCAAACTCAGATCCATTTTCTCGTGTACGTTGAAAAGCAGGATCGTTCGCAATTCTTTTGGCATCAAGGCCTCCTTTTTCACGGGCCAGATGACCATCCTTAGTTTTGTAAAAAGTAATATCTCCGATAGTACCTCTTAATTTAATAATACCTTTTTGTTGGGCCATAATTTCTAATAGTTAAATGTAGATGTATAAAATGTTAGGTACATTTTTTCAAACCTGATAAAACCAATTTCGATGCATCTAAAAGCGGATTTACAGTGCAAATCTCTGTTTAATTATTTGTAAATCAATGGGATAGGGTTCGTAACGGACCATAAAGGACTAATACGATCAGTTTAGCCTATTTTAACACCATAGAATTCTGTATTCTATTGGATAATAGTCTTCAATATATTTCAATCAAGCTACATTTCAATCCCAAATAAGAATGTCTTTTACGTTAAACTAGTCAGACTTCTTATTCCTAGGCCATAAAATAAAAGGAAATTTCACCATTATAGGATATTCATCCGTTCCCTAAAATAAAAAAGATAATAGTAGAGTGATCAGATCTCCTCAGATAAAACAGTTAACCCTCAATTTTCCGCCACTTCCATTCCATTTTAGTGGTGAAGGCGGCGGCCGGGTGGTAACAATCAAACCATAAACCCTTCACCCTGAGAGAAGCCGAAGAGTTGATCAAGCAAAAAAGAAAAAGCATAATAAGAAACAGGATAGGCGATAATCTTCTACCATGTTACTAAACAAAACTAAAACTCAAAATTATGGACACTATTAAGATGCTCACTCTCAAGATTATTAAGTTAAAGGTAATAGTTAAAAAAAGATGTTTTTTTGTCGTTCAGACAAGGGAGGACTCGCGGGTTTATCCGAACAGGCGAAGAAATCTCAACAAATGATAGCAACAAACTAAGATTCTTCCTTCGTCAGAATGACAAATTTGGAGAGTTAAAAGCGTAGCTTAATGACCTAGTGCTCGCGCTATCCAGAATAAAACTGAAACTTTATTATTATCAAACTTAACCCCTCGGTAACTAATAACCGAAAACCGAAAACCGATAACCGAAAACCGATAACCGATAACCGAAAACAGATAACCGATAACCGAAAACAGATAACCTTCATCATCTAATAGAAATTAGAATCTTCAACACTAACAAAACATACAAAATAAGTTTTTACCTATTAATAAAGAATATTCCATAACTTTGAAAGGCACATTCCGCTTCCGCAAATCAAAGTAGAGATACTAGTAGGCAAAGGCATGAATAAAGCATAGATAAAGCATGAAAACAGAACTGAAAAGAGTATGTATTTACCCGAAAGACGTTCAGAGGATCACAGGAAAAAGCTATCGTTACGCACGGTTGCTTTTAATAACTATTAAAAAGCAGTTAAATAAACAAGAACATCAATTCGTAAGCATTGAAGAGTTTTGTTTATACACGGGCTTAAAATTAGAACTGGTACAGCCGCTGATCGTGGGTTAAACAGTTGAGCTTAGCTACTCATATACATGTTCATACAATCTTCAAACTAGTTCAACAACTAGTTCAAGCAAAATGGTTACTTAAGCAGTTGAAGCCGAAATTTTTACAAAGTACGCTGCTTATATTTAATTTTGATGTATTGTACAGTATACAATTACAGCAAAATTTTTATTTCAAATTATTTATATTTGATTAATTAACTATTTTTGCAGGAGTATGGCAAATCTGTGATTTGTAATAAAAAATGTTGAAACATTATCAACATTGCAATTGTGCTAAAGTATTTAATCGAAGTTAATAGAGCTTTATTTTGTGCGCTAAACTTTAAAAAAAGTAGCGTTCATTACAATTACAGCAAGTTTTTGCAATTACCATTGCTTTTTGCCATTGCCATTCATTGTAGAAAAAAAACATAAGAGTAACATGATAAAAAAAATACTTGTAACAGGAGCAAACGGACAGTTAGGTTCAGAGCTTAGACAAATAGCTGTCAATAAAACACAATTTAATTGGGTTTTTACTGATTATCAAGAATTAGATTTGTGCGATTTAGCTCATTTAGAACAAAAAATAGCAGTAATTAATCCTAAATTAATCATTAATTGTGCAGCCCACACGGCTGTTGATAAAGCAGAATCAGAGGTTGAATTATCAGACGTTTTGAACCATCAAGCAGTAGCGATAATGGCCAGCTGGAGTCAAGCCAATGATTGTAAAATGATCCATATCTCTACTGATTACGTTTTTGATGGAAACTCAGCAGTGCCCTTGACAGAGGAAGCAGAAACAAATCCTATAAATGTGTACGGACGTACTAAACTTGCCGGTGAAAATGCATGCAGGAAAGAGAATCCAAATGCGATTATCATTCGCACTTCTTGGGTTTATTCTAGCTTTGGCAATAATTTTGTAAAAACAATGTCACGCTTGATGCAAGAGAAAGACAGTTTGAATGTGGTTAATGACCAAGTAGGATCGCCAACTTACGCAGCTGATTTAGCACATGCAATTGTTGTGATTATAGAACATAAAAAATGGCAAGCTGGAATTTATAATTTTTCTAATGAAGGGGAGATTAGTTGGTACGAATTTGCTTTAGCAATTAAAGAAATAGGTGGTTTTGAGTGTGAAGTAAGCGGAATCTCAGCTTCAAATTATCCAACACCCGCAAAACGACCCGCGTATTCCTTATTGGATAAAACAAAAATAAAAAATACGTTTGGTGTAATTGTGCCAGAGTACAAGGAAAGTTTGAGGAAGTGCATCGAATTATTACGAATTAAATCGAATTAATCGAATAGATTTTAATCATAAAATAGTTTATAGCATTTTGATTTTGTAGAGACAGTTGATGAAGAATCTTTCATGGACTTTTAAAAAAAATATTAATTTGAGAAATTCGAAATAATTCGGGAAAATTCGAAATAATTCGGGAAAATTCGAGAAATTCGTAACAAAGAAAAATAAATGAAAAAAATACTAATAACAGGTGGTGCTGGATTTATAGGTTCTCACGTGGTAAGACGTTTTGTAAATAAATATCCAGAGTATCAAATTTTTAATTTGGATGCATTAACGTATGCCGGAAATTTAGAAAATATTACGGATATACAAGATGCTCCAAATTATACTTTTGTAAAAGGAGACATTGTAGACGCGAATTTTATTGACAACCTTTTTGCTGAACATCAATTTGACGGCGTTTTACATTTAGCGGCAGAGTCTCATGTGGATCGTTCTATAACTGATCCTTTATCATTCGTTAAAACAAATGTTATTGGCACGATGAATTTATTAAATGCCGCTAAAACAATATGGAAGGTTGATAGGGCAGGAAAACGATTCTATCACATCAGTACCGATGAGGTTTATGGAAGCTTAGGTGCAGAAGGATTATTTACAGAAACTACGGCTTATGATCCAAATTCGCCTTATTCAGCTTCAAAAGCCAGTTCAGATCATTTTGTAAGGGCCTATGGCGAAACTTATGGGTTGCCTTATGTATTGACAAACTGTTCTAATAATTATGGACCATTTCATTTTCCTGAAAAATTAGTTCCATTGTTTATCAATAACATCATTCAAAATAAACCTTTACCCGTTTATGGCGACGGGAAATATACGCGTGACTGGCTATTCGTTGAAGATCATGCAGTAGCGATCGATTTAGTTTTTCATGAAGGGGTGAATCACGATACTTATAATATTGGTGGTTTCAATGAATGGCAAAACATTGACTTGGTGAAATTACTTTGCAAAATCATGGATGAAAAACTGGGAAGACCCGCGGGAACTTCAGCGCAATTGATTACTTATGTTAAAGATCGTCCGGGGCATGACTTGCGTTATGCAATTGATGCCTCAAAAATCAATAAAGAATTAGGATGGAAACCTTCAGTTACTTTCGAGCAAGGGTTAGAGAAAACGGTAAACTGGTATTTGGATAATGAGAGTTGGTTGAAGAATGTGACGTCGGGAGCTTATGCGAGTTACTATGAAAAACAATACACGAATTAAAACGAATTTCACTAAAAATGGATGCAACCAATAAAATACTTTATAAAGAAGAAAGCTTCGCTATTGTTGGCGCTTGTATGAAAGTACATCGATCCTTAGGAGCTGGATTCTTGGAGGCAGTTTATGAAGAAGCATTAGAAAGAGAATTTGTAAATCAGAAAATCGTTTATAAAAGGCAAGTCAAACTAGATTTATATTACCAAGGTCAAAAGCTTAAAAAACAGTATCGAGCAGATTTTATTTGCTATGATGAAATTATAGTAGAAATAAAAGCAGTGTCACAAATACCAGTAGCATTTTATGCACAATTGCAAAATTATTTAAAATGCACAAATATGGAGTTAGGAATGTTGATTAATTTTGGTACGTCTTCCTTAACTTATAAAAGAATGATTAATTTAAAATAATTCGAATTAATTCGTAAAAATTCGTTTTAATTCGTTCTAATTCGTTTTAATTCGTCTTTAATTCGTAAAATTCGTAAAAAAAATGAAGGGAATAATACTCGCCGGAGGTTCCGGAACTCGTTTGCATCCATTAACACTTGCTATGAGCAAGCAAATGATGCCGGTTTATGATAAACCAATGATTTATTACCCATTGTCAACATTGATGATGGCGGGAATAAATGAAATATTAATTATCTCTACACCGCATGATTTGCCTAATTTTAAAAAATTATTAGGTGATGGGAAAAACATTGGCTGTCAGTTTAGTTATGCGGAGCAAGCAATTCCAAATGGATTAGCACAAGCCTTTGTAATAGGAGAAGACTTTATTGGCAAAGACAGTGTTGCCTTAGTTTTAGGTGATAATATTTTCTTTGGTGCTAATATGGATCAATTGCTCAAGTCAAATACAAAGCCGGAAGGCGGAGTGGTTTTTGCTTACCATGTCTCAGATCCTGAGCGCTACGGAGTAGTGGAATTTGATAAAAATCTTAATGCTCTTTCTATTGAAGAAAAGCCTTTAGAACCAAAGTCCAATTATGCCGTTCCAGGTTTATATTTTTATGATAATACAGTAGTTGAAATTGCTAAAAATATCAAACCGAGCCCGCGTGGAGAGTACGAAATTACGGATGTTAATAAAGTATATCTTGAAAAAGGAGCTTTAAAAGTTGGTATTTTAAGTAGAGGAACAGCTTGGTTGGACACAGGAACTTTCAACAGTTTGATGCAAGCGGGTCAATTCGTCCAAGTTATTGAAGAACGTCAGGGGCTCAAAGTAGGTTGTATTGAAGAGATTGCTTGGAGACAAGGTTTTATTACTGAAAAACAGCTAGCAGCACTTGCCGAACCTTTAAGAAAATCAGGTTATGGAGAATATCTTTTAGGATTATTAAAGCAGAAGTTTTAGAATAGTGCCAGTTATCTTTTAAATTTATTGTTTATTTTCTTGTCAAATAGAGCCCTTTGCCTTCGCTCAGGACAGGCATTTAGTCGCGATTATATATGACTTTTAAAAAAGTTGCACCTGTACTCAAAAGAACAAAAAATCAACATCCTTTTATAGTATATTCGAAAATGAAGTGCCATAACAAATTACTAAGAATTGAGAGCATTATCAGCGCCAGAGTTATTAACCCACAACCGATAACACACAACCGATAACCCACAACATACAACAGATAACCGACAACCGACAACCGACAACAGATAACCGATAACCCACAACAGATAACTGACAACAGATAACCGATAACTGACAACCGATAACAGACAACCGATAACTGATAACAGAAAACCCACAACAGATAACTGACAACAGATAACAGATAACCGATAACAGACAACAGACAACCGATAACCGATAACTGATAACAGAAAACCCATATCTCCACCATGCTTTACCTAGGATTATTGATTTTGTTTATTGCTCTTGAACTTGTTTATTTCAAAATTGCCGATAAATATAATATTATTGACAAACCCAACGCTAGATCTTCACATACAGCTATCACTATTAGAGGAGGCGGTATATTATTCCCTTTTGCAATAAGTATTGCTTATTTATTAGGTTACATTTCCTGGCAAATAACAATTGCAGTTGCTTTAGTGGCTGTAATTAGTTTTATTGATGATGTAAAACCCTTGTCTCAATTACCGCGATTTGCATCGCATGCAATCGCTGTAGGTTTAGTTTTCTTTGATTTACATTTGTTTTCAGAAGCGATTTGGATACTTGTAATCCTATTTGTTTTAATAATAGGATGGATCAATGCATTCAATTTTATGGATGGAATAAATGGAATAACTGTATTATATTCCCTAATATCCATTGTTACTTTTGCTTTTTTACCAGTTAATCAGACTAGTTTACCAGTATTAATTACGATGGGTATTTCATGCCTTGTTTTTGGATTATTTAATGTTCGAAAAAAAGCTAAAACATTTGCAGGAGACGTAGGTAGTATCAGTATGGCTCTTTTCTTAGGATATTTTATGATTAAATCGATTGTAGAGTCAGGGCAGTTTGGTTTTGTCCTGTTTTTTGCTGTGTACGGTATTGATGCAGTCATTACTATCGTTAGTCGTTTAGTAAAAAAGGAAAACATTTTTCAACCGCATCGTTCGCATTTATACCAATATTTAGCGAATGAAAAAGGATTTTCTCATGTCGTAGTTGCTTCACTATATGCTAGTGCCCAATTAATGATTAATATTGTAGTTGTATATATGGATGGGAAAGGATATTTATCTTTAAATGGAGTTGGTTTGTTCTTATTGCTCTTGACTTTTATTTATTTGATGATTCGTGTAAATATCTTGAGTCAACTCAGTTCTAAATATCAAAAATAATTAAGTTTACAGCTAAAACTATAAATCGGTGATTAAACATACGCGATTAAATGCAAAAAAGAATATTTGACATTGTTTTCTCCTTCGTTGTTCTTTCTTTATTTTTATGGTTGCTAATAATTTCATGGTTTATTGCTGCGATTGACACTAGGACAAACGGGATTTTCACTCAACAGCGAATTGGTCAGCATGGTCGAAAATTTACTATTTTAAAACTTCGCACCATTAAAAATGACTTGTTATCAGGAAAACAAACTATTTCAAAAATGGGTTTCTTTTTAAGAAAATATAAATTAGACGAGTTGCCGCAACTCCTTAATATTTTAAGTGGTAAAATGAGTGTTGTGGGGCCAAGACCAGACTTAGAAGGGTACTATGATTTATTAGAGGGCGAGAGTAAGAAAATAGTACAACTGAAGCCGGGGCTAACGAGCGCTGCTTCGTTAAAATACATAAACGAAGAAGAAATTCTCAAAAAACAAAATGATCCATTACTTTATAACATGACCGTTATCTTTCCTGATAAAGTACAAATGAACTTAGCGTATTTTTACAATCATAGTGTTTTTGGTGATTTTAAAATTATACTGAAAACAGTCATAAAGGTTTGGTTTTAATTTAGGAATGATCCTTAAATTACATATAGGTGGAGATTATTAAATTTTCTACCCGCATCTAAATATTATTCTAACGTAAACTATTATTCTATTAAAATCTAATGTCATTTTCTAAAATCTTATTGTCAAGCCCTCACATGGGAGGGGGAGAACTGAAGTACATCCAAGAAGCACTTAATAGTAATTGGACTGCTCCAGAAGCATCTATTATAGATTTATTTGAAGAGGATTTAGAATGCTATTTGAGAAAAGGTCATGTTACAGCCTTAAATTCAGGTACAGCTGCGATACATCTTGGACTTATTTTACTAGGCGTCCAACCTGGAGATATAGTAATTTGCCAAACGATGACCTTTTCGGCATCAGCAAATCCAATTTTATATTTAGGCGCAACTCCGGTCTTTATCGATAGTGAAATCGAAACATATAATTTGTGTCCAATAGCACTTGAGGAAGCAATTTTAGATTGTATTCAATCTGGAAAAAAACCTAAAGCTATAATTGCGGTACATTTGTTTGGCACTCCCTACAAAATTACGGAAATAAGAAACGTAGCGGATAAGTATGGAATTCCTATTTTAGAAGATAGTGCTGAAGCATTAGGTAGCAGTTATAAAGGACAAATGTGTGGAACCTTTGGCGATATTGGTGTTCTTTCATTTAATGACAACAAAATAATTACTACTTCTGGTGGTGGTGCACTAATTACTAAAAATAAAAAAGTAAAGGAAAAATCTATTTTCTTAGCAACGCAAGCTAAAGATAAAGCACCGCACTATCAACACAGCGAAATTGGATATAATTATCGATTAAGTACTATTTGTGCTGGTATTGGTCGCGGCCAAATGGAAGTTTTAGAGGAACATTTAGTACTTAAAAACATAGTTCACCAGTTTTACATTGATTTATTCAAAAGTATAAAGGGAGTAACAGTATATGAGGTTCCAGACGATAATTTTACTTCTAATTATTGGTTAACAACCATAATAATTGATCCGCTACAAACTAACGGAATTGATAAAGAAATGTTGCGATTGGCATTATTACAGGCTAATATAGAATCTAGGCCACTTTGGAAACCTTTACACTTGCAGCCAGTATTTAATAAATACAAATATTATGGTAGTAATGTGGCTCAAAAACTTTTTGAGGTTGGTCTATGTCTTCCTTCGGGACCCATTCTTTCTAACGCAGACAAAGACCGAATACGAAATGTTGTTTTTAATATATTTTAATATAATTTTTCTTTGTAATTTTGAACAATAAAGTAGTAGATTCATATTTTTGAGAAATTAATAGAAATGCTACGTTTTTATTTACATAAAAGTTACTTTTGATAATCCGAAGAAAAATCTAATTAAATTAAACATTTTGATTACCAATAATAAATTTGACTTTTCAACTTTTAAACATTTTTTCTTTTCAAGAGAAAATTTAAAATTTAATATCCAAAATTTAGGCTACCTACCTCGATGGCTTATTGTTATTTTTGATTTAGCGATTCTTTTACTTGCGTTTTTATTCACTCTAGTTATTTTTAGAGGAACCGGTTTAGATTATATCATTACTACGCACACTATTGTTTTTTCGGTTTGTTTGTTTACAACTAATATTTTCTTTTTTTGGTTATTTCGAACTTATTCAGGAATTATTAGACACTCTTCTTACATCGATGCTGTCAAGCTGTGTTTTTCTCAGACAGGTGTTTTCATTATATTCCTTCTTTCTAATTTCATATATGAATTATCTTATGGTGAAAAGGCTTTTTTAAATACGGCTTTCTTCATCAATATAGTACTTTCTTTTTGCGGTCTATTAATTTATCGAGTGATTATTAAGCAAACTTTCGAGCTTTATTTTTCTGAAATTGGTACTGAAAAATTAATTCGGACTATAATATATGGCACGGACGCAAATGCGATCTCAGTCGCAAATGCTTTAAAGTTTGAAACACCAACACGTTTTAAAATTGTAGGTTTCGTTGATAAACAAAATAAAAACGCGTCTAAGAGAATGTTAGATTTACCCATTTTAGTGCAAAAGAAAAAATTACCTACACTAATGAGGTCAATAGGTGCGGAAGGTTTGATCATAGCCGATAAAAGTTTGTCAAAAGAAGAGGAATTGCTTATAATTGATCAATGTCTTGAGTTTAACTATAAAGTGTATCATGTACCTTCAATTACGAATTGGGAAAATCAAAAAGAGATTTCTCAAAAAGTTCAAACTATTCAAATTGAAGATCTTCTAGAAAGAAAACCAATTGTATTGGATTGTCAGCTAATTTCAAAACAATTAAAAGATAAGACTATTTTAATAACAGGTGCGGCCGGATCAATCGGAAGTGAAATTGCGCGGCAGGTTTTAGGATTTGACCCAAGCGTAATTATTTTACTAGATCAAGCTGAAACACCTTTGCATCATTTGAAATTAGAGACTGAAAGTTTTGAGTCATTTACAAAAATAGTAACTGTCGTTGCTGATGTTAGAAATAGAGAAGCGATGAATAAGGTTTTCAATTCCTATAATCCGCAAGTCGTTTTTCATGCAGCTGCTTATAAACATGTTCCTTTAATGGAAGAAAACCCATCACAGGCAATTTTGACAAATATTGAGGGGACTAAAATCTTAGCTGATTTAGCCTGCTTGTACAGCGTAAATAAGTTTGTAATGGTTTCAACTGATAAAGCTGTTAATCCCAGTAATGTCATGGGAGCTAGTAAAAGAATAGCTGAAAAGTATGTTCAGTCATTGCAAGCTAAATGCCTAAAATCGAAAGGCAAAATTTCTACAAAATTTATTACCACTCGTTTTGGAAATGTTTTAGGTTCAAATGGTTCCGTTGTTCCATTATTCACAAAACAAATTGCGGCTGGAGGTCCAGTCACCATCACTCACGCTGATATAATTCGTTATTTTATGACGATTCCTGAGGCCTGTCAATTGGTGCTAGAAGCAGCGGCAATGGGTAACGGTGGTGAAATTTATATTTTTGATATGGGTAAACCAGTAAAAATTATTGACTTAGCACGTAAGATGATAAAGTTAGCGGGATTTATTCCTGATAAAGACATTCATATAGAAATTGTTGGTTTAAGACCGGGAGAGAAATTATATGAAGAATTACTGAACGATACGTCAAAAACACTGCCTACTTATCATGAGAAAATCATGATAGCTGAAGATATTCTTGACGACTTTGATTTATTAAACAATCATATTGAAGACTTAATTAACAAAGCAAATTATTTTGGAAATGACGATATTGTCGCACAGATGAAAAAAATAGTCCCAGAATTCAGAAGTATGAATTCTGCTTTCGCAATATTGGATAAATAAAAAATATTAATTTCGATGCGGTTAATAAAAGTTCCATAAGATTTATCTTCTGGAACTTTTGTTGTTTTAAATAGTTGCTATGTTCCTTATTACCATTTTAATTTTGGAGAATTATTTTAAAGGACTTTAAATACTTACTAAGTTAGTACCATTTTCCTATACAGCTTAGAAGAATCCAAAAAAAAGCAAATAAATTCGATAAAAGATTTTAAGAATTTATACCTATCCATTCGTAACCTTTCAAAACATAAATCTTATTTTGCATAAAGATCAACATTCAAAAAGAGGTATTGTATTTAAAGTGATAATGATTTCAATTTCTCTTACTCAAATTTGAAAAACTGATTGTTGGCAATTGCTTCATTTAAAGGTGTTACATCTTTAAATTGTACTTTTTGATTAAAAGCTGCAATGTGATTATCATGATGAACATCAGAGCCAACGAAGCTATACATATCTTTTTTTAATAATTGTTCCGCTATTTTCATAATTCCACCACCATAATATCCTACGGTAGCTAATAAATTGAGTTGGAAAAGACAACCTGCTTTAATTAACTTTTCATATTCATTAAAGTTATTATGATAAAAAAGATAACGTTCGGGATGCGCTAGTACCGGAATATAGCCAGCAACTTGAAGATCAAAAAGAATAGAGTATAATTGTATTGGTGCGTTGAGATATGACATTTCTACTAAAACGAAATTATCTTTCAAAGTTAGCAGCTTGTTTTTTTGAAATAATTGAACAAACTGATCATCCATTAAATATTCAGCGGCGGCCTTGAATGGAATAGTGGTTTGGTTATTATATAATTGTTGAATGGTTGTATTCAGATTTTTGTCAATATCTTCTGTAGTATTATTCCACACGTGCTGGATAACATGAGGTGTAGTGATCAATTGTGCTGTTCCAAAACCAATTAATGCATTTGTAAGTCGCAGTGTATCATCAAAATTTTTAGCTCCATCATCAATTCCTGGTAAAAGATGAGAATGTATGTCAATAAAATCATCAGGAATGAGATCTTTCAACTGCAATTTAGCCTTAAATAGTGTAAACATTTTGTAAAGGTAAAGAAAGTTACAATTAGTAGCTGCTTTTAGTAGCTTTACTAAAGATATAATTGAAAAGTGCTAGTGTAAAATTATTTTAAAATAAGAGGAGCGTTTTGATTTCTCTATATTTTATAAGGTTAATAATATAAAATCTTGCTTTTTTTAACATTTGTTTTTTTAACGTTAAAATAACAAAGAAAATTAGATTTATATTTAGAAAACTATTTGTTTATTAAATATTTATTAATGATTTTTGCTAAATAACTAATTCAAAACTAATTTAATATGAGATTAAAATTCAAATGGATTTTTACGCTAGTACTAGCGTTATCTATGCAGTTTTCTTTCGCACAGGAAAAAACTGTTTCGGGTGTTGTTTCAGACGCAGGCGGACCAGTTCCAGGAGCTAATGTCGTTGTCAAAGGAACAAAAAATGGTGTTCAAACTGACTTTGACGGAAAATACTCTATCAAAGCGAAGGCGGGAGACGTTTTGGTTGTTTCTTACATAGGAACTACAAATGTTAATGTTACTGTTGGTGCTTCCAGTGTCATAAATGTGAAATTGGTAAGTTCGTCGCAAAGCCTTGAGGAAGTAGTAATTATAGGTTATGGTACACAAAAACGTGCAAAAGTTATACAAGCTAGTAAAGTTATTGATAACAGCGCTATGGAAAATTTAACAGTTTTATCACCACAACAAATGTTACAAGGTCAGGCTGCAGGTGTGCAAGTAGTTCAGTCATCTGGAGTTCTTGGAGCTGCAACCGTAGTTAAGATAAGAGGTAATGCTTCTATCACTGCTGGTGGTAGACCGTTGTACGTGATTGATGGGGTACCGTTGAACGATCTTTCTTTTTCAAATGCTCAAGGAGGACAGGCATTAAATCCGTTATTAGAGATCAATCCAAATGATATTGAATCTCAAACTGTCTTGAAAGATGCATCTGCAACTGCTATATACGGTTCTAGAGGTTCTAACGGTGTTATTTTGATTACTACGAAAAGAGGTAAGAAAAATCAACCAGCTAAGGTAACTTTTGAGCAAACTCTATCGGTAAGCAGAGCTACTGATTTACTAGACATGATGGACGGTACAGAATATCGTAAGTTCAAGACATTGAGGGGTGATAATCCTATTAATTTCCTAAGAAACGACTACGATTGGCAAGCTGGTGTAACAAGAGAAGGCGTTTCGAGGGGAACAAATTTGTCTATTGCAGGAGGTTCAGACAAGACAACTTACTACATTGGTTTTGGTAGATCTGATCAGCAAGGATTTATCATCGGAAATAAATTAACATCAACTACCGGTAAGATTAGTATTAATAGTGACATCAGCGATAAAATTAAGGTTGGAGCTAATCTTTCATATAGTGAAGTGGATAATGATAGAGTCGGTTCGGAAAACAGCACTTTCGCACCATTAACTGCTGCATATTTACAGAGTCCATGGATTTCTCCCTTTGATGCTACTGGGAGCTTAACAAGGCTTGCAGGATTTATACCAAATGTCATAGCAATTGAGAAATTTGATACAAATAAGGCAAAAACAACTAGAGCTTTTGGTAATGTTTTCGCTGAGATTGAGCTATTTAAAGATTTAACATACAAAGCAGATTTTGGTGTTGATAGATTACTACTTGAGCAAAAAGAGCGTTCGTTAAATATTAATACTCCAGGTGGATCAGGTTATTATGCTACAGGTATTCAAAATAAATATGTTGTAACTAATACTTTGAATTACGAAAAATCAATCAATAAACATTCTTTTTCTGGTATAGTTGGATCAACTTATGAGCAAAATGATATAACAAATGCAGCAGTTTCTGCCATAAACTTTGCTTCAGATTTACAGCTGAATGTAATTTCAGGAGCTGAAAAGCAAACTACCACATCATCAACGCAGAATTCAAGATTAAATGGTTATTTTGCAAGAGCTACTTATGACTTTGACTCTAAATATCTTTTTGAAGTGTCTGGAAGAAGAGACGGATCATCAAGATTTGCTGAAAATAGAAAGTATGGTGAGTTTTGGGCTCTGTCAGGTGGATGGAATATTGTTAATGAGAATTTCATGAGCAACCTTGAATTTATATCTGACTTAAAGCTAAGGGGCTCGATTGGAACTACAGGAAATGATAGAGTAGGAGATTTTGCTTTCTTTCCACTTTATGCTGGTGGTGTAAATGGGGCTTATAACAATAACCCTGGTTTTACAAATACCCAACCTGAAAATACAGATTATCGTTGGGAGCAATCTAAAACTACAAATCTAGGTTTGGATGTTGCGATTCTGAATAATAGAATAAGATTGTCTATTGATGCATATTACAAGAAGACTACCGATTTGATTTTAAATATTCCAATTGCAGGATCAAATGGTTTTACTGTAATTGCAGCAAATGCAGGCTCTATGGAAAATAAAGGTTTAGAATTTGACTTGTCTACTTTAAATGTTGACACTGAAAATTTTAAATGGAGAACTACATTTAATATATCAACTAATAAAAACAAGGTTCTTGAGTTACCAGGGGCTTCTACAGGAGCAGATGGAAATAGATTTATTGCTGGTACTAATCAAAGAGCAATAGAAGGTTATTCAATAAATAAGTTTTTTCTAGTGCGATATGTTGGTGTTAATGCGCAAACAGGAAATGCAGAATGGCTTGATATTAACGGTGTCCCTACTACTACACCAAGGGATTCTGATAGAGTAATAGTTGGAGATGCAAATCCAGATTTTGCTGGGGGTATTACCAACACATTTAATTATAAAAACTTTGACTTAAATATATTCGCAAATTTTAGTTATGGAAACAATATTTTTGTTGATGGTCAAAGATTTACTGATAACTTAGCAAATGATTTTAATAAAACTTCTAAAGTTTTAGATTATTGGACTACACCTGGTCAAAATGCTTACACACCGGCTTTAACTAGTACGACTAGAGCAATATTTGCACGTACATCTACCAATCAACTTAAAGATGGTTCGTATTTAAGAATTAATAATGTAACCTTAGGTTATAATTTAGATTCAAATATTTTTAAAGAATCAAATTTCTTTACTTCGGCTAGAATCTATGTAAGTGCGACAAATCTTTATACGTTTAAAAGTAAAGAATTGGCAGGAGTAGATCCAGAGACAACGAGCACTGTGGCGAATTTAGGACAGGGAGAAACTTTCTTTACGCCGCCACAATCTAAAAATTATTTATTAGGTGTAAAATTAACTTTCTAAAATAAAATCAATATGAAAAATATAAAAAACATCCTTTTTGCTGTGTCAGCACTTGTTTTTGCAAGTTGTGATAACTCGCTGGAATTAGCTCCTGAGGATTCATTAACCCCAACCATAATATTTTCCACAGAAGCGCTTGCTGGAAACGCAATAAATGGTATGTATAGCTCAATGCAAAGTTCCAACGTTCTTTCTGGTATACCTGACACGATGGGTGAGTGGCAGTCAGACAATGTTGAATTCGTGGGTTCTTTTCCTACATTTGACGAGATTTATACTTACAATACGCTTTCGGATAACACTTCTATTTTAAATATTTGGAATGCTAATTATTTTAGCATCAACCAGGCTAATATGATTATTAAGAATGTTCCATTGATGAATGTAACAACCTTTACTGCAGCAAACAAAGATAATTTAGTTGGACAGGCTAGATTTGTTAGGGCATTATTGTATTTTAAGCTTTCACAAATGTTTGGAAAGCAGTTAAAGCAAGACCCTACTGGCGCTAGTTTATCTGTTCCTTTAGTTTCAGAGCCTTTTCAAGGTACTGTGAATAAACCTTCTAGGTCAACACTTAAAGAAGTTTATGATTTCATAGAAAAAGACTTAATATTTGCTAGAAGTACAATAACAAACACTGCAAAAGATAAGGCTACTGCATCTGCGGCCAATGCATTGTTAGCACGATTATATTTATACCAAGAAAGGTTTCCAGAAGCTATTGAGAGAGCAAATGATGTAATTAGTGCGCCAGGAATCACGATTGCAACAAACTATGCTTTCTACAATGCGACAAGTTCAGAACATGTTTTTCAACTACAAAATATAGCTGGAGATTCTGGGTTTGCTGAGTCATTTTCAAAATTATATAGTCCTACTGCTAATGGTGGTAGAGGAGACGCTCCTTTCTCTCCTAACTTAAGAGCTGCGTTTGAATCTGAGGCAGGTGATTTAAGATATTCTTTGTCAAGAATCGGTGTTGATGCTAAAAACAGGTCTTCTTTGTTTACTACTAAATATCCCAATGGTCTCGCTAATACAGATGATCCGAACATATTACGTGTTTCTGAAATGTATTTGATTAGAGCGGAAGCTAATTTTAGAGCTGGTACATCCAAATACGATACTCCAGTTAGAGATTTAAATCGTACTAGAGTAAGAGCATCATTATTGCCGCTTACGACAATTACATCTTTAAATGATATTTTAGTAGAAAGACGAAAAGAGTTTTGTTTTGAGGGCTTAAGAAGAATGGATCTTTTAAGAAATAATTTGCCTTTAAGGTCTTCGGCCATGGATAACTTTTCTAAATCGCAGCCGAATGCGGATAAAGTTGTATTCCCTATACCGCAAAGAGAAAGAGATAATAATCCTAATCTAACGCAGAATACTGGATATTAATTTAATTTTAATTATTTTTTATTATTAGAGAGAAGACTAGAATTAGCATTTGAAATGGACCGTTTTTTTACTTTAAAGAGATTAGGTTTATCAATGGTTAGAAATGCAGTGGAAGGTGACTACGCTGATGGAACTGGAACTAAAGTTGAAACTACAGCATTAACTGTACCAGCTGGAAATTTCAAGTGGCAGATGCCAATATCACAATTTGCAATAGATTTAAACAGTAATTTACAGCAAAACCCTGGATACTAGTTTTAATTTTAATATTATTTTGGAAGCCTCTTTGATTTAAATATCAGGGAGGTTTTTTTATTAATACAAATTTATAAATTTTGATAGAACATAGGTACACCCAAGGTAATTACTAAATATTAGTTTTTAGTGCGTGGAAATAGACTAATTATTTAATTTAACACTATATTCATTTACCTTTGCTCAACAACAGTTTAACAAAAGACATTTTAACCACATCTTTTTCTAATGAGGATTATCTATATTATATTTTTTTCCATTTTACCTTTAATGTTATTTTCTCAAGTAAGGACTGTAAAAGACTTTAGTCCTTCAATTGACAAAAAAATTTTAGTTGACACCGCAAAAGCCAAAATTGCATCAATTGATTTATATAGAGTAATTACAATCGATAGAGACACAACTTACGTAGATACGTCTCTTACTATCCAAAAAGAATATAGCCACAACTACTTGAGGAAAGATATTTTTGGCCTTTTACCTTTTGCTAATGATGGACAAACTTATAATACTTTACAATACGATTTAGTAGATATTTCACCCTATCCTGAATTTGGTTTTAAAGCGAAGCATTTTAATTTTTTAGAAGCAAACCAAATTAAATATTATTCTGTCGCAACACCATTAACGGAGTTATATTTTAAAACTACAATAAAAAAAGGGCAGTCAGTGGACGCGTTTATAACTTTAAATACTTCAGAAAATCTTAATTTTTCAATTGCGTATAAGGGACTGCGTTCAGAGGGAGAGTATATTAATCAATTGTCCAGTACAGGAAATTTTAGGTTCACAACTAATTACAACACTAAAAATAAAAGATATTTTCTAAAAGCACATTATACCTATCAAGATATTTTGAATGAAGAAAATGGTGGAATTACGACTATTAATAATTTTGAAAGTGAAGATCCCAACTATAATAACAGACAACGATTTGAAGTTTTTTTAAATGATGCAAAATCATTTTTAAAAGGAAAAAGAATTTTTGTAGATCATAATTTTCGACTCAATTCAAAAAAGGGCTCTAATAATATTTATGTGACGCATCAGTTTAACTACGAAAACAAGTTTTTTGAATACAATCAACAAACAGTTTTTTCAACAGTAGGCAACGAGTCTGTTTTACGTTTTGGTGATTCTTTCGTTGATAACGGAATAAATGATCAAACACGCTATAATAAAATGTATAATCGTGCAGGAGCTATTTATGAAAATACTACTTTAGGTAAATTTTTGTTTTTTGTTGATGATTTTAGATCGAATTATTACTACAATAGAATTCTCATATTCGATAATCAAAACACAATTCCTAGTTCATTCAGTCAGCAAATTAATAGTGCTGGTGGACAATATGATTATACTAGAAATAAGTGGAATGGAAAGTTTTTATATTCCAGATCTATAACAACGCAGTCGCTTTCCAACTTTGACGCACAATTAAAATACGATTGGAATGATCAAATTCAGTTGGCATTTCAATATCAAAACCTTAATAAATTACCAAATAATAATTATAACTTATATCAAAGTAGTTTTGTGCAGTACAACTGGTCTAATAATTTTAAAAACGAAAAAATTAATGTAATAAAAGCTAAAGCTCTTACTCCATGGGTAAATGCTGAGTTCCAATTTTCAGTATTGAATGACCATCTATATTTTGAAAATACTTCAAGTAATGAGCAAAAATCACAAAGAACTCTAATATTGGCACCAAAACAATTTAACGGTACAATCAATTATGCTTCAATAAAAGCAAGTAGAGAATTTAAATTTGGAAAATTCGCATTGGACAATACTATTTTATATCAAAAAACCGAGCAAAGTGATTTAATTCTCAACGTTCCGGAAATCGTGACTAGAAACACTATTTATTATACGACTTACATGTTTAAAAAGGCTTTGTTTTTACAAACGGGTGTGACTTTAAACTATTTTTCAAATTATTATGCAAATGATTATAATCCTGTAATTGGAGAATTTTTTGTTCAGAATGAAAAAGAAATTGGTAATCATCCTAATTTTGATTTTTTTGTTAATGCCAAAATTCAAAGAACTAGAATTTATTTTAAAGCGGAGCATTTTAACTCTTCTTTAACGGGTAACAATTTCTATGCTTCGCCAAATAATCCTTCAAGAGATTTTACAATTCGATTTGGTTTGATATGGAATTTCTTTAATTAAACTTGTAATATTATTTGTCACTATTGTGAATTTTTAACCGTTGTTACTTTAAAAATCGGTGGTAAGTTCAGCTTTCTACGTACAGTTTCGACGATACCTTTTTCATCGTATAAGCATATTTTCATTAACTAAGGCAGGATAAGATGGTCATTATTTATTGCTAATTCTCTCATCTCTATTCGACTTTGTAGTTTATTCAATCGCACTACTTTATGGAAAACCGCAAATTGTCTTAAATTCATAAAGCATATCGGTACTTAGGACTACATTATTTTCATTACTTAAAGATCAATATTATTTTTTGTAACAAAACAGTATCTTTGCAAATCATTTTATAACAAATGAGATTTAAAAAAAGATAAATTCAAATGCAATACGCAGAAAATATACTTGGAACAATAGGAAATACGCCTTTAGTCAAACTTAATAAAATCACTGCAGAAGTCGATGCCCTTATATTGGCTAAAGTCGAAACGTTTAATCCTGGAAATTCTGTAAAAGATAGAATGGCCGTAAAAATGATTGCAGATGCCGAGGCTGACGGTCGTTTACAGCCGGGAGGTACAATTATTGAGGGTACTTCTGGCAATACGGGAATGGGGCTTGCTTTAGTAGCAATAGTAAAAGGATATAAATTAATTTGTGTTATTTCTGACAAACAATCTAAAGAAAAAATGGATATCCTGCGTGCTGTTGGTGCGAAAGTTGTAGTTTGTCCCACAGATGTTGAGCCTACAGATCCTAGATCTTATTATTCGGTTTCCAAAAGATTAGCAGATGAAACTCCTAATTCTTGGTATGTAAATCAGTATGATAATCCATCGAATGCGATCGCACATTATGAGCAAACTGGTCCAGAAATATGGGAGCAAACCGCTGGTAAGATTACCCACTTTGTTGTTGGTGTAGGAACTGGAGGAACTATATCTGGAGTAGCTAAATATTTAAAAGAAAAAAATCCAAATATAAAAATTTGGGGAATCGATACTTATGGATCAGTTTTTAAAAAATATCACGAAACCGGTATATTTGATGAAAATGAAATTTATTCTTATATCACTGAAGGAATAGGCGAGGATATTCTACCTAAAAATGTTGATTTCTCGCTGATAGATGGTTTTACAAAAGTGACTGATAAAGATGCGGCTGTATACACGAGAAGAATTGCATTAGAAGAGGGAATTTTTGTGGGAAATTCGGCTGGCGCAGCAATCAAAGGCTTGTTACAATTAAAAGAACATTTTAAACCAAGTGATGTCGTGGTTGTTTTATTTCACGATTCGGGAAGTCGTTACGTAGGTAAAATCTTTAATGATGACTGGATGAGAGAGCGCGGTTTTCTTGACAAAGAAATAATTAAAGCTGAGGATGTTATCAAGGAACATCTTGATAAATCATTAATAGTGGTTCGTACTGAAGAACTCGTTTCTCATGCAATTGAGCGAATGCGAAAATTCAAAATTTCTCAAATACCAGTAATAGACATCTCAGGATTTGTAGGATCAGTCGATGAAAGTGACTTATTTCAAAGCTATGTCGCAAACAAAGATGTCGCCGATAAACCTATAAAAGAGATTATGGGTAAACCATTTCCCATAGTTAAACAGAAAACTGCGATAGAAGAGGTTTCAAAGTTATTTACAAAAGATAATGCAGCTGTTCTGGTTGAATTAGATAATGGTAAATTTCATATTATTACTAAATATGACATTATTGGTTCAATAAAATAAAGGAAAAACTAAAATACGTGTTAAAAACAAACCTGCTCGAAATATTTTCTATGCAGGTTTTTTTTATATTTTTTTTTGTGGTAGCAAATGTAGATTGATTTTTTTAGTACATTAGTATTCAATCTAATACGGTCTATATGAAAGAAGATTTTCTTCATTATATTTGGAAATTTAAGAAATTTGATAGTTTGAATTTAAAAACTTCTAGTCATGAGGAAATTACGATAATTAATGTGGGTCAATACTTAGAATTAGCAGGACCTGATTTCTTCAACGCTCAAATACGAATTGGAGATCAAAAGTGGGCAGGAAATGTTGAAATTCATATTAAATCTTCTGATTGGTATGCACATAATCATGAAATTGACTCTGGTTATGAAAATGTAATTCTCCATGTTGTTTGGGAACATGATGCTGCTGTTTTTAGAAGTGATAATAGTGAAATTCCAGTGCTCGAAATAAAAAATTATGTTGATCACAAGATGGTATTGTCCTACCAGTCTCTTCTCACGCCAAAATCTTGGATTTTTTGCGAAAAACAAATCAAAGAAATTGATCAATTCACTTTGAAAAACTGGCAAGAACGACTCTTTTTTGAACGATTGGAGCGAAAGTCTAAACCTATTTTTGAGTTGCTGAACCAATCGAATTCTGATTGGGAAGCTGTTTTATTTATTTTATTAGCAAAAAACTTTGGTTTAAATACTAATGGACAAACCTTTATGAAAATTGCGCAATCCATTCCGTTTTCAGTAATTCGCAAAGAAAGTTATGAAGTTGAAAATTTAGAAGCTTTAATTTTTGGGATGGCTGGATTATTAGAAGTTGATAAAGAAGATGTGTACTTTAAAAACTTGAAATTTAGATATTTTTATCTACTACAAAAATATCAGATTGACCATATTATATTAAATCCGGTTCAGTTTTTTAAACATAGACCAGATAATTTTCCTACAATTCGGTTATCGCAATTAGCTAATCTTTACCATTTACATCAAAATTTATTTTCAAAGATTAGTGAATTGAAATCTTCTAATAAAAGCTATACTATTTTTCAAGTTTCCGCGTCAACTTATTGGCAGAATCATTATCAATTTGATAAGGAGAGCCCAAAAAAGAAAAAGGTGTTATCGAAGTCTTTTATTGATTTAATTATGATCAATACAATTATTCCGCTTCAGTTCGCTTACGCTAAAAGTATAGGAAAAGAAGGCGCTGAAGATTTAATTAATTTACTAAATGAAGTTTCTGCTGAGAAAAATGCAATCATTGATAAATTTGATTCTTTTGGAATAAAATCTAAAAATGCATTTGAAACACAGTCCTTGTTACAATTGAAAAATGAATATTGTAATTTAAGTAGATGTCTTGATTGTTCCGTAGGGATGGAACTGCTAAAAAATAAGTAAAAATAAGTAAAAATGAGAAAATAGAAAATATGTCAATTGATTAATTTTGTAATTTTGCCAATTGCCAATTGCCAATTGCCAATTGCCAATTACTAAAATCAAATGCTATGTCAGCAATAATAAAGCTTAAATTTTTTTTTGAGAAGCATGGTTTTCATGTCTCAACTCGGTTAGCAGATGCTTTAGGGATGAGAGCTAGCAGCGTCAGGATATTTTTTATTTACATCTCTTTTGTTACAGCAGGTCTTGGTTTTGGAGTATATTTAACTCTGGCTTTCTGGATTCGTTTGAAAGATTTAATTCGTGCGAAAAGAACTTCTGTTTTTGATTTATAAAATAAATCCATAAAAAAAGGATTATAAAGTATCAATACTTCATAATCCTTCTTTCTTTATTTAAAAATAATTATTATTCTGGGTTATTTAATTTACTGTTTTTCTTACTGTAAAAGAAGTAGATTACTACTCCAAGAATCATCCAAATTGCTAATCTTTCCCAGCTTTCAATAGGTAAACCAGCCATTAGAACTAAGCAAATAACAACACCAATAATAGGAAATACTGGTACAAAAGGCACTCTGAAACCTCGCACTGCATCTGGATTAGTTTTTCTCATAACAATTACCCCAATACAAACTAAACAAAATGCAAATAGAGTACCTATACTTACCATGTGGCCAAGATCCGATACTGGAACAAAGCCCGCAAATAAACTTACAAATACCATAAAAAGTAAATTTGTTTTATAAGGGGTTCTATTTTTAGTGTGTAAGGTGCTAAAGAACTTTGGTAACAAACCATCAACGCTCATACTATAAAAAACTCTGCTTTGCCCCATCAACATAACTAACATTACAGAAGTATAGCCCGCAATTATAGCGATTGTTAGTCCTGAATTTAAAAATGTATATCCTGTTTTTGCAAATGCAGTGGTAACGGGACTCGCATCACCTTTAAAATTTAAGTAGTTTTCTAAACCAGTTAATACAAAAGCAAAAAGTACATATAGAACAGTACAAATTATTAATGACCCTAAGATACCTATTGGCATTCCTTTTTGTGGATCTTTTGCCTCTTGAGCAGCTGTAGATACTGCATCAAAACCAATAAAAGCAAAAAATACAACACCAGCACCTCTTAAAATACCACTCCATCCATAATGACCAAAATAATCACTACTAAAGAAATTAAGGAAAGACATTTCTCCAGAACTTAGCAGGGCTTCACCCTCATTAACAGGTATGAAAGGAGTGTGATTTGCGCTATTCATAAATCCCCAGCCTAAACCAATAAATACAATTACCACGGTTACTTTCAAAATAACTAAGATGTTATTTATTAAAGCCGATTCTTTTGTACCGCGTATTAATAAAACAGAAAGTAAACAAATGATAAATATGGATGGCAAATTAATAATTCCTGGCGTCGTGTCCCATGGACCGTGCAATATAGAATTAGGAATGTGAATTCCGTAATTCTGAAGAAATTTATCAACGTATTGAGACCAACTGACCGCTACAGTTGCAGCACCTAATGCATATTCTAAAACTAAATCCCAACCAATTATCCAAGCAACAAATTCGCCCATTGTGGCGTAAGAATAGGTATAGGCACTCCCTGCAACAGGAATCATTGAAGCAAATTCAGCATAACACAATCCTGCAAATGCACATCCAACGGAAGCAAGAATAAAAGATAAAGTGACTGCCGGACCTGCATTATCAGCTGCTGCAATTCCTGTTAGTGAAAATAACCCGGCACCAATGATAGCACCCACTCCTAAAGCGACTAGTGATCTTGCAGATAAAGTTCTTTTCAGTCCTTTTTCATCTTCAGTTGCTTCACTCAATAAAACCGAAAGTGGTTTAGTTTTCCAAATTGACATATATTTATAAATTTTAGTATTAATTGTGCCCAAATGTATTATTTATTTTAAATAAAATAATATTTTTAGCTTAATATATTACGGAACTAATTATAGTTTATAATTCTAATTTTGAATTAATTCTAAGATTTATTGTCATTTATCCCTATCTTTTTTATGTAGTTAATGATTGAGTACTAATTTTTCGATTGTTTTATTATCTTTGGAAAATAACATAACACATTTATATGTCAGTAAAAGTTGATTCTTGGGGCTCACGAGTTGGTCTCATACTAGCCATGGCAGGGAACGCTGTTGGTCTAGGTAATTTTTTAAGATTCCCAGTGCAAGCTGTTCAAAACGGCGGTGGGGCTTTCATAATTCCTTATTTAATTTGTTTCCTCGTTATGGGAATTCCTTTGTTATTTATTGAATGGTCTTCTGGTAGATTTGGAGGTAAATTTGGAAATCACAGTACTCCCTATATTTTAGATTCGATGGTAAAAGGTAGAATTCTCAAATACATTGGTGTCTTTGGAATTTTTACAAATATTGCTGTAGCGGCCTATTATTGTTATATTGAATCATGGACGATGTCGTATGTGTATCATACTATAAGAGGAACATTCGACGGAATGAGTCAAGCAGAAGTTGCTGGATTTTTTAATTCATACACTGATATAGCGCATTCTACAACCGGTCTTCCTTATGAAGCTGTTATATTTTATGTTATTTGCTTATTACTAAATACCTATATTTTATCAAAAGGTATTGGTGGAATTGAAAAAGTAGCTAAAGTTGGTATGCCATTATTGATTCTATTTGGAGTAGTATTAGCAGTTAGAGGTTTAACCCTTGGAACTTCTGGTGCTTCTGATATTTTTCCTGATGCAAATGCTTGGGATGGTTTGAATTTTCTCTGGACACCGCAATATGAATCGATACTCGATTTAAAAGTATGGATGGCTGCCGCAGGACAAATTTTCTTTACTTTATCAGTAGGGATGGGAACTATTCATTGCTACGCAGCCTATATTGACTCTAAAGATGATATTGCTTTAAATGCAGTTTCAGCTGGATTTATGAATGAATTTGTAGAAGTTGTTTTAGGAAGTTTAATTGTAATTCCTATTGCAGCGGGATACTTAGGTTTGGATTGGGTTCTTCAAAATGCAGGTTTTGGAATGGCTTTTCAAACAATGCCATATCTATTCCAGCAATGGGGTCCCGCTTTAGCAGTTATTGCGGGTGTCTGCTGGTTTGGATTGCTATTTTTTGCTGGAATCACCTCTTCATTAGCAATGGGAACTCCATGGATGGGATTTATGAGAGATGAATTTGGATGGTCTAAAAATAAAGGAGCATGGTCTTTTGGGGCTATGATATTAATATTAGGATTGCCAACTGTTATTTTTTATAAAGAAGGTGTTTTTGATGAATATGATTATTGGGCGGGAACCGTTAGTTTAGTTGTTTTTGCAATGTTAGAAACTATTCTTTTCTCTTGGATTTTTGGGATGGACAAAGGATGGAGAGAAATCACGAGCGGTGCTGATATTAAAGTACCAAATATTTATAAATTTATAATTAAATATATTACACCGGTCATGTTGATTATTATATTTCTTGGTTCCTTGTTTAAACCTTTAGATAACAAGTGGTCAGAAAATGTTGTAAGCCTTGCCTCTGGAAGTGGATGGACGTTAGATAATGGTTCCATAATTAAAACAGTGATGCATGCAGGAATCAGAGATCAAATAGCATTAGCCACTGATCCAGTTTTGATTGAACAACTACAAGACAAAATAATGTATTTGAACTTCGCTAGACTTTTACTCATAGGTTTATTTGTATTTATCAGTTTATTAGTATACATAGCATTTCTCAAAAGACGTAGAGAAGGAAGAGCTACACTTTAAAAACCCTAAAAAAGATTAAAATGAATACAGAAGCATTAATTACCATGATACTGACGCAAGGAATTGTCACTGTTTTAGCGGTTTATTTTTTTTATAAAGTACTAACTATACCGCCTAAACAAGAACCAGACTCTTTTAGCGAGAACAATGACGAGGATGTGAGACAAGAGTCTGAAAAAATATAATTTTTACTATTTATGAATAAGTTTAAATCCTTTTTTATGTTCACTAGTGATCAACGAAAAGGGATTTTTGCTTTATTGTCACTCATTGTTGCGCTTCAAATTGTTTATTTCTTTATTGATTTTTCAGTTTTACCCAAAAACGATCCAGAAAAACAAAAGTGGCTATCACTTCAATCAGAGGTGGATTCTTTAAAAATTTTAAGTAGAAATGCGCCCGGTAAAATTTTTCTATTTAATCCAAACTTTATCACAGATTATAAAGGTTATAAATTAGGAATGTCAGTTGCAGAAATCGACCGATTGTTAGAATTTCGCAAAGCAAATAAGTTTGTTAATTCTGCTGATGAATTTCAACGAGTTACTCAAATATCTGATTCCTTGTTAAAAAAGTTATCGCCGCTGTTTAAGTTTCCAGATTGGGTTGCTAATAAAAAGCATCTTAAAAAATTTGAAAATTACAGTGATAAGACGTTCACCAGTAAAGAAAAGTTAGTGGTCATTGACATAAACAAAGCAACAAAAGAAGATTTAATCAAAATATATGGCATAGGAGAGGCTATTTCACTCCGGATTTTGAAGCAAAAAGAAATATTAAACGGTTTTGTTTCGATGGACCAAATGAACGATGTATGGGGTTTGTCACTAGAGGTTATTGAAAATTTGAATAAGCACTTTGAGATTAGAACAGTGCCTGAAATAAGAAAAATTGATATTAATAATGCTTCTTTAAAAGAACTTTCGCAGTTCTATTACTTTAGATATTCACTTTCAAAAGAAATAGTTACATACAGAAGTATGAATGGAGATTTTAAGAATATTGAGGATTTAACAAAAATTAAGGGATTTCCTGTTGATAAAGCAAAAATAATTACTTTATATTTGGACTTTAAATAGAAGTTCGTAATCAGTTAATTAAAAGCACTTATTAAAAATCGACAAAATTATTTTACAAATTATAGTTTTATACTCAAAACACATATTTGGATATTAATTTTTTAAAACTATTTAGTGATTTAAAGCAATTGCTTTGTGTCGCTGTTAATTCAACAAATAAAAAAAATATAGAATTTATATGGAATCAATTTATTTCACAGAAGAGCATCAATTATTTAGAAAGAGTTTAAAAGAATTTCTTCAAAAAGAAGTGGTGCCTCATATTGAGAAATGGGAAAAAACAGGAACAATAGAGCGTTTTATTTGGGAAAAATTTGGTGAAATGGGTTTCTTTGGTATAGCATATCCTGAAGCTTATGGAGGTTTGAATTTAGATTTATTTTATACTGTTATTTTTCTAGAAGAATTACAAAAAATTAAATCCTCAGGTTTTGCTGCTGCAATGTGGGCTCACGCTTATTTGGCAATGACACATTTAAATGCTGAAGGTGATGAAAGAATTAAACAGGAGTATTTAGTACCTAGTATTGCCGGTAAAAAAATAGGTGCCTTGTGTATTACAGAACCATTTGGAGGTAGTGACGTTGCGGGTATGCGTTCTACTGCAGTAAAAGAAGGAGATAAGTATATCTTAAATGGATCAAAAACGTTTATTACAAACGGAGTGTATGCTGATTATTATATCGTAGCTGCAAAAACAGATCCAAGTCAAGGTAACAAAGGAATAAGTATTTTTTTAGTCGATACAGCAACCAGCGGTATTTCTGCAACAAAATTAGATAAATTAGGCTGGAGAGCGTCGGATACTGCGGAAATTGCATTTGACAACGTAGAGATTCCACTTAATAATCTAATGGGAGAAGAAGGTAAAGGGTTTCCGTATATTATGCAACACTTTGCTTCAGAGCGACTTATAATGGCTATTAATGGTCATGCTAGGGCTGAATATGCAATTGATTATACCATCGAATACATGTCACAAAGAGAGGCTTTTGGTAAAAAAATAGATAAGTTTCAAGCGTTACGTCATAAAATTGTAGAACATGCAACTGATGTTGAGCATTGCAAAGTATTTAATTATGCTGCTGCAGCACGGTTGGATAAAGGCGAATATGTAGTTAAGGAGGCAACCATGGCAAAATTAAAATCAACTAAGGTAGCTGACGAAACAATCTACAGTTGTTTACAAATGTTAGGAGGTTACGGTTATATGGAGGAATATCCATTGGCTCGTCTTTTAAGAGATAGTAGATTAGGACCGATAGGTGGCGGAACCTCCGAGATTTTGAAAGAGATTTTGTCAAAAATGATTATAGATAATAAAAATTATAAGCCAGCCGTTAATTAAGAAATTTCACATGTACCATCAAGTATATTTTAACAGCAGTTTTTCATAATTTAAATCTTTTTTAATCAACAATTAAATTATCCAAGACTAGATAACATATCTGTTTAAGGGTTTTAAGAAGTGTAATAAAATTTTAAGAAAAAAAAGCGATAATCAATCCCGATTTTCGCTTTTTTCATTTATACCTTCTTGAATTATTTCTTGTACAATATCGTGTTCTTTGCTTTCTAATTCATGGACCAAATGTTCTTGTTTTGCTGTTTTTTTATTAATAAAAAATTTAGCGTAAATAGGAAAATGATCAGATCCAAAATACTCAAGGCTTTTTAAATCATCAACAAAAACATCAGGAGTGTGAAAAATTAAAGCAATTGGAAATCTCAAGAACCAATATTTAGTGTGAAATGTAGATATAAATCCACGACCAATTCTGCCATCAATTGTCTCACTGGTCTTTCTAAATAAGATGGATGATTTGGCCCATGCTACATTATTAAAATCTCCTAATACAACGCACGTATCAGCATTTTTTTTTATTTTTTTAGCAATACTTAAAAGTTCTCCATCGCGTTCTTTAGCGTTTTCCTCCTCGGTAGGACTTGGTGGAGGTGGATGAACGGCAAAAAAAGTAAAATTGTAATTGTCTTCTGTCGTTATTTTTGCCTCTATACTAGGTAAATCATCAGCTACAAAATAATGTACAGAGTGATCTACTATTTTTAATTTGGAATACAAATGCATTCCGTAAGTATTATTTTGGCTTACTTTCACAGTGTATTTGTAATTTACTTCTAAAATCTCAAGCGATTTTTCCCATTTTTCGTCCGATTCCATCGTTAAAATAATATCCGGATCGTATTTTTGTATTAATTTTAAAAAAGAATCATACTGTTTGTTATCCTGATATACATTAGCTGATATTATAGTGATCATTTGTGAAGATGATCCACATTGCTCTTTCTTGATAGACTTATTCAAGTTGGTGTATTTAAAGAGTATTACAGCATGTATTATTATGCTTAAAGATGTTAAAAATTGTAGTGACAAAATTAAGATCGAAAAATTATACAGCAATATATAACTCGATATTAGTAAGCTAAGCTGCAAAAGAAATATCTGAATTTTAGCAAATTCAAAAAATCTATAAAACCAATGTGAAAGTGGTAGGTAGGGTAGGAAGCTAGCGATTAGTAATAATGATGAAATAATGATAAACCACATAAATTCTAAAGTTGTTTAAATTAAAATAAAGATAAACAAATCCTTGTTAGTTCGCATTATTATTCTACTTTTGCAGACTTAAAGAAAGGGGGTGTCTATATTATGTTAATTATACCAATTAAAGACGGAGAAAATATCGATAGAGCGTTAAAACGTTACAAAAGAAAATTTGATAAAACAGGAACTGTTCGTCAACTAAGAGCACGTACTGCTTTTATTAAACCATCAGTAACCAATAGAATCAAAATTCAAAAAGCGGCTTATATCCAAAATATGAAAGATAACTTAGAGAGTTAGTCGATTCCATTAAATAAAAAACCGTTAGTCATCAAAAAATTATAACTTTGATGCTAACGGTTTTTTTATGGCTACAAAACAAAACGCATTTCGAGATTATCTTCAATTCGAAAAAAATTACTCTCCTCATACAATAAAGGCTTATTGTGAAGACCTTTATTCATTTGAACAATTTTTTAAAATTAATTTTGACCAGCAAAATTTTGATCAAGTTAATTACAATCAAATAAGAACTTGGATTGTCTCGTTAATTGATGATTCAATGTCTACAGTTTCAGTAAATAGAAAGATGGCTTCGCTGAAAGCGTATTATAGATTCTTACTCAAAACGAAACAAATAAAAATCAATCCTTTACTAAAGCATAAGGCTCTCAAAACTTCTAAAATTATCCAAATTCCATTTTCTGAAAAAGAAGTTAATGCTGTTCTGCATCAAATTAATCATCCTATTGGCTTTGAAGAAACTAGAAATAAGTTGATAATTGACTTACTATACACCACAGGTATTCGAAGAGCGGAATTGCTAGGTTTAAAAATAATAAATGCAAATTTATCAAATGCAACGATTAAAGTAATCGGAAAACGAAATGAAGAGCGTATAATTCCCGTTTTACCAATTATTAGGACCCAATTCTCTCAGTATTTACAAGAGAGAGCGTCCCTAGACATTATCGTGGACCAAGACTATTTCTTCTTGACAAAAAAAGGCGTTAAATTAAATGAATCTTTTGTTTATCGATTAATAAATAGTTACTTTAGTACTGTGTCAGTCAAGGTAAAAAAAAGTCCCCATATTTTACGACATACCTTTGCAACACATCTTTTAAATAATGGAGCGGATTTAAATTCTGTAAAAGAATTATTAGGGCATTCTAGTTTAGCGTCAACGCAAATCTACACACACAGTAGTTTATCAGAGTTAAAGAATATTTATAAAGATGCGCATCCAAGAGGTAAAAAATGACTATAAAACGATTAATAATTTAAATTAAGAATTATGAAGGTAAGTGTTCATGCAGTTAACTTTACAGTTGACAAGAAATTAGTAGATTTTGTTCAAGAAAGGTTGGATAAACTTGAAAAATATTACGACAAAGTCGTCTCTGCAGATGTATTCTTAAAAGTTGAAAATATAAGTGAGAAAGAGAATAAGATAGCGGAGGTAAAAATTAGTGTTCCTGGAGATGAATTTGTAGTCAAAAAACAGTGCAAAACTTTTGAAGAGTCAATTGAAGTTGCTTGTGAATCTTTAGAACGATTGTTAGTTAAAAGGAAGGAAAAAATTAGTTCACATATTTAATATAAATTATTTTTAAAAAATGTTTTGATTGAGAGATAAAATCTCTACATTTGCAGTCCGTTAGAAATAGCGGACTTTTTTTATTGAAATTGCCAGCGTAGCTCAGTTGGCTAGAGCAGCTGATTTGTAATCAGCAGGTCGTGGGTTCGAGTCCCTCCGCCGGCTCAAGAAAAGAAAATACAATTTGGTATTTGTTTTGACTTATTGGAAGGGAATTAAAAGGAATGGGGAGATACTCAAGCGGCCAACGAGGGCAGACTGTAAATCTGCTGTGTAAACTTCGCAGGTTCGAATCCTGCTCTCCCCACAAACTTTTTGAAAGAATTTATGTGAGCGTAAATTTGTATTAAAAGTTTAAACATCGAAAACTTCGGTGTAGGAGCAACGACCTCAAGGAAGTTAATCCAAAAAAATTGTGTGAAAAGGTTTCAATATGTAAAGTTGAACAGTGAATCACAATACCATTCTCTGCCGACTTAGCTCAGAGGTAGAGTGCTTCCTTGGTAAGGAAGAGGTCACGGGTTCAATTCCCGTAGTTGGCTCAAATAAGTAGGTAATAAAAATTAATATATAACAAGATTAAAAATTAAGTAAAATGGCAAAAGAAACCTTTAACCGTAACAAGCCCCACTTAAACATTGGTACAATTGGGCACGTGGATCACGGAAAAACTACATTAACTGCAGCGATAACTAAAGTATTATCTGATGCTGGTTACTGTCAGGCAAAATCATTTGATCAAATTGATAATGCTCCTGAAGAAAAAGAAAGAGGTATTACAATTAATACATCGCACGTTGAGTATGAAACAGCTAATCGTCATTACGCTCACGTTGACTGTCCAGGTCACGCGGATTACGTAAAAAACATGGTTACTGGTGCTGCACAAATGGATGGTGCTATTCTTGTAGTAGCTGCAACTGATGGACCAATGCCACAAACACGTGAGCACATCCTTTTAGGTCGTCAGGTTGGTATTCCTAGAATGGTTGTGTTCATGAATAAAGTGGATATGGTTGATGACGAGGAATTGTTGGAACTTGTTGAAATGGAAATTAGAGACTTATTGTCTTTTTATGAATATGATGGAGATAATTGTCCAGTAATTCAAGGGTCAGCTCTTGGAGGATTAAATAGTGATCCAGTTTGGGTACCAAAAATCATTGAATTGATGGCTGCCGTTGATATGTGGATTGAAGAGCCAATACGTGATACTGCTAAGCCTTTCTTGATGCCGGTAGAAGATGTATTTACAATTACTGGTCGTGGAACTGTTGCTACAGGTCGTATCGAAACAGGTATTGCTAATACAGGAGATGCTGTTGAAATTATTGGTATGGGAGCTGAGAAATTAACTTCTACTATTACAGGAGTTGAGATGTTCCGTAAAATTCTTGACAGAGGTGAAGCAGGAGATAACGTAGGTTTATTGTTAAGAGGTGTTGATAAAGAGTCTATCAAAAGAGGAATGGTTATCATTAAGCCAGGTTCAGTAAAACCACACGCTACTTTCAAAGCTGAGGTTTATATCTTGAAAAAAGAAGAAGGTGGTCGTCACACACCATTTCATAATAATTACCGTCCTCAGTTTTACGTACGTACAACTGATGTAACAGGAGTTATTACTTTACCAGAAGGTGTTGAGATGGTCATGCCAGGAGACAACTTAACTATCAATGTAGCTTTGTTAAGCCCAATCGCAATGAGCGTTGGTTTACGTTTTGCGATCCGTGAAGGTGGTAGAACAGTAGGTGCTGGTCAAGTAACTGAAATTGTAGGATAATTTTCCTAAAAATATAAGCTAGTTATCTTCGTTACTGAACGATAACTAGCTTTAATTACGGGCGTAGTTCAAGGGTAGAATAGCGGTCTCCAAAACCGTTGATGGGGGTTCGAATCCCTCCGCCCGTGCAAAAAACAAATCACAATGACAAAAGTTGTAAATTATATATCGGAAGCATTTGAGGAATTAAAGTCAAATGTAACTTGGCCAGAATGGCCTGAGGTGCAACGTCTTACGATTGTTGTTGCCGTATTTTCTATATTATTCGCCTTGGCAACTTGGGGAGTTGATGAAATTTTTGCAAAAGCTTTAGCTGGATTTTTTAACTGGATAAAAGCTTAAATTTTTTGTTATGGCAGATAATAATATTAAAAAATGGTACGTCGTTAGAGCGGTAAGTGGACAAGAAAATAAAGTTAAAGCATATATCGAAACCGAGATCGCAAGATTAGAGATGACTGATTATGTTTCGCAGGTTTTAGTTCCTACTGAAAAAGTCGTTACCGTCAAAGAAGGAAAAAAAATAATCAAAGACAAAGTTTATTTCCCTGGTTATGTAATGATTGAGGCAAATCTTGTTGGAGAAATACCTCATATTATTAAATCCATAACAAGTGTTATTGGTTTCTTAGGAGAAATTAAAGGTGGTGAGCCCGTTCCCTTAAGAATATCAGAAGTAAATAGAATGCTTGGTAAAGTAGATGAGTTGGCTGTAAATACTGATACTCGTGCTATTCCCTTCAACATTGGGGAAACCATTAAGGTTGTTGATGGTCCTTTTAATGGTTTCAATGGAACTGTTGAAAAAATTAATGATGAAAAGCGTAAACTGGAAGTTATGGTTAAAATTTTCGGAAGAAAAACACCATTGGAATTGAGTTTCATGCAAGTTGAAAAAGTATAATTTTTTGTTACAACTATAATATCCATTGCTATCGCTTCCAATGATTGCAGTGTTAAATTTTTTAAAAAATGGCTAAAGAAATTAGTAAGGTAGTTAAACTACAAGTTAAGGGAGGTGCTGCGAACCCGTCGCCACCGGTTGGACCTGCTTTAGGAGCTGCTGGTGTGAACATCATGGAGTTCTGTAAGCAATTTAATGCTAGAACTCAGGATAAAGCCGGCAAAATTTGCCCAGTACAAATTACTGTGTATAAAGACAAATCATTTGATTTTGTCGTAAAAACTCCTCCAGCTGCTGTCCAATTAATGGAAGCTACAAAGCTAAAGTCCGGATCTGGTGAGCCAAATCGTAAAAAAGTAGCTAGCGTTACTTGGGATGTTATCAAAGCAATTGCTGAAGATAAAATGGTAGATCTAAATGCATTCACAATCGAATCTGCTATGAGCATGATCGCTGGAACAGCTAGATCTATGGGTATAACTGTATCAGGAGACGCTCCTTTTTAATTAAGAGAAAGACATGGCAAAATTGACAAAAAAGCAAAAAGAGGCTGCTTCAAAAATTGAAAAGAACAAATTATATTCTCTTAAAGATGCTGCTGCATTGATAAAGGTAATTGCTTCTGCAAAATTTGATGAGTCTGTTGATATCGCGGTGCGTTTGGGTGTAGATCCAAGAAAAGCGAATCAAATGGTAAGAGGTGTAGTTACTTTACCTCACGGAACTGGTAAAGACGTAAAAGTACTTGCATTAGTTACTCCAGATAAAGAGGCGGAAGCTTTGGCAGCTGGCGCAGACTTTGTTGGTCTTGATGAGTATTTACAAAAGATCAAAGACGGTTGGACAGATGTTGATGTTATCATCACTATGCCTTCTGTTATGGGTAAATTAGGTCCATTAGGTCGTATATTAGGACCTAGAGGTTTAATGCCTAACCCTAAAACAGGTACTGTAACAATGGATGTTGCAAAAGCTGTTCAAGAAGTTAAAGCTGGTAAAATCGACTTTAAAGTTGACAAAACTGGTATTGTGCATGCGGGAATTGGGAAAGTTTCTTTTGGAGCTGAACAAATTATTGACAATGCTCACGAAATTATTCAAACATTAATCAAACTTAAACCAACTGCGGCTAAAGGAACTTACATTAAAAGTATTTACCTAACTAGCACGATGAGTCCAGCAATTGCATTGGATCCTAAAGCAGTATAATTGGTAGTTAAAAATTTTTAGTATGACTAGAGAAGAAAAATCAATTGCGATTGAAGATTTAACTGCACAGTTAGCTGGTACAAATATTATTTATGTATCTGATATTTCTGGACTTAATGCAGAGACTACTTCAAACCTAAGAAGAGCTTGTTATAAAGCAGGTATAAAATTAGAGGTTGTTAAAAACACTTTGCTTGCAAAAGCAATGGAAGCATCTGCTAATGATTATGGTGATTTACCAACTGTATTAAGTGGTAACAGCGCAATATTCATTTCAGACGTTGCGAATGGACCAGGAAAAATAATTAAAGACTTCCGTAAAAAATCAGACAAACCTGTTTTAAAAGGAGCTTATATTAATTCTGAGGTTTACATTGGTGATGATCAATTAGATGCATTAGCGACAATTAAATCTAAAGAAGAGCTTATTGGAGAAATCATTGGATTGCTTCAGTCACCAGCTCAAAGAGTAATTTCTGCTCTTCAAAACCAATTCGCTAAAAGCGAACAGGCTCCAGAAGAAGCGGAAGCATAATTAAAATAGAGGTCACTCTAATTTAATTTAAAAAAGCGCACAATAAATTAATTATATTTTTACAAATCATTTTAAAACGATAAAAAAATGGCAGATTTGAAACAATTCGCAGAACAATTGGTTAACCTTACAGTAAAAGAAGTTAACGAATTAGCGACAATATTAAAAGATGAGTACGGAATCGAACCAGCTGCTGCAGCTGTAGTAGTTTCAGGTGGTGGCGAAGCTGCTGCTGAAGACGTTCAAACAGAATTTACAGTAGTATTAAAAGCGGCAGGTGCTTCTAAATTAGCTGTAGTTAAATTGGTAAAAGAACTTACAGGTTTAGGTTTGAAAGAAGCTAAAGATGTAGTTGATAGCGCACCAAGTAACGTAAAAGAAGGTGTAACTAAAGAAGAGGCTGAAGGGCTTAAAAAATCTTTAGAAGAAGCAGGAGCTGAGGTTGAACTTAAATAGTTAACTTCTACTTTGAGAATTAGGTTTAGGTCTTAAATGTATATTTAAGGCTTAAACCATTTTTCGTATAATAAAATTATATTAAGTTTTATTATAAAATAGCACAGATACAAAAAGGTTTTTAAATCAATACGATGAAAGAAAATGGATAAAGAGTTGCTCTTAAACTATTTTTAAAGATGTATTGACTATAAAAAAAAAGTATAGATTGTTTTATAAATTAGACAGTGTTTTGCACAAAAACTACTTTTTTTAATCAAAATTTCTCCATTGATGATTACAAATCAGACTGAAAGATTAAATTTTGCCTCAACAAAAAATATTCCTCAATATCCAGATTTTCTAGATGTTCAGGTTAAATCGTTTAAAGATTTTTTTCAATTAGAAACTAAATCTGACGAAAGAGGCGACGAAGGGCTTTACAATACCTTCATGGAAAATTTCCCAATTACAGATACAAGAAACAACTTTGTATTGGAATTCCTTGACTATTTTGTAGATCCACCTCGTTACACAATTCAAGAATGTATAGAACGAGGACTTACTTATAGTGTTCCTTTAAAGGCTAGGTTAAAACTATATTGCACAGATCCAGAGCATGAGGATTTTGAAACGATTGTTCAAGATGTATATCTTGGTACAATTCCTTACATGACGCCTAGTGGTACTTTTGTTATCAATGGTGCTGAACGTGTAGTTGTTTCGCAATTACATAGATCTCCAGGTGTTTTCTTTGGTCAATCATTCCACGCAAATGGAACAAAATTGTATTCTGCTAGGGTAATTCCTTTTAAAGGTTCTTGGATAGAATTTTCTACAGATATAAACAGCGTAATGTATGCTTATATTGATAGAAAGAAAAAACTACCTGTAACTACTTTATTCCGTGCAATCGGTTTTGAAAGAGACAAGGATATCCTTGAAATCTTTGATCTAGCTGAAGAAATTAAAGTATCTAAAACAGGTCTTAAAAAATATATCGGTAGAAAATTAGCTGCTCGTGTATTAAATACATGGCATGAAGATTTCGTAGATGAAGATACAGGTGAGGTAGTTTCTATTGAACGTAACGAAATAATCCTTGATAGAGATACAATTATCGACAAAGATAATGTAGAAGAAATCATTGATTCTAATGTTAAATCTATTTTGTTACATAAAGAAGATGCTAATCAAGGTGATTATGCCATCATTCATAATACGTTACAAAAAGATCCAACAAACTCTGAAAAAGAAGCTGTTGAGCATATCTACAGGCAATTGCGTAACGCAGAACCGCCTGATGAAGAAACTGCTCGTGGTATCATAGATAAATTATTCTTTTCTGATCAACGTTATAACTTAGGTGAAGTTGGTCGTTACAGAATAAATAAAAAATTAGGGTTAGATACTCCAATGGAAAAGCAAGTCTTGACCAAAGAAGATATCATAACTATCGTGAAATATTTGATCGAATTGATCAACTCTAAAGCAGAGATTGATGATATCGATCACTTATCAAACCGTCGTGTGAGAACAGTTGGTGAACAATTGTCTCAACAATTCGGTGTTGGTTTAGCGCGTATGGCTAGAACTATTCGGGAGAGAATGAACGTTAGAGATAACGAGGTGTTTACACCAATTGATTTGATTAATGCTAAAACATTATCATCAGTTATCAACTCTTTCTTTGGTACAAACCAGTTGTCACAGTTCATGGATCAAACAAATCCACTTGCTGAGATTACACATAAGAGAAGATTATCTGCACTAGGACCAGGTGGACTTTCGAGAGAGAGAGCTGGATTTGAGGTACGTGACGTTCACTACACGCATTATGGACGTTTATGTCCAATTGAAACTCCAGAGGGTCCAAACATTGGTTTGATCTCCTCTCTAGGTGTTTATGCTAAAGTAAACGGAATGGGTTTCATTGAAACACCGTACCGTAAAGTAACTAATGGAGTTGTAGATTTAGTTTCTACTCCAGTTTACTTAAGCGCAGAAGAAGAAGAAGGAATGATGATTGCTCAGGCAAATATCCAAATGGATGCTACTGGAAAAATTACTTCTGAAGACGTAATTGCACGTCAAGAAGGTGATTTTCCTGTAATTGAGCCTACAAGAGTTGATTATACGGATGTAGCGCCTAACCAAATTGCTTCTATTTCAGCTTCATTAATTCCGTTCTTGGAACATGATGATGCGAATAGAGCGTTAATGGGATCTAACATGATGCGTCAGGCCGTACCATTAATTCGTCCTGAAGCTCCTATTGTTGGAACTGGTTTAGAGCGTCAAGTTGCTTCTGATTCTAGAGTATTGATCAATGCTGAAGGAGATGGAGTTATTGAATATGTTGATGCTAATATCATTACTATCAAATATGACCGTACTGAGGAAGAAAGAATGGTTAGTTTTGAATCTGATGAGAAAACATACAATCTAATTAAATTTAGAAAAACCAATCAAGGAACAAGTATTAACCTTAAACCGATCGTAAGAAAAGGGGATAGAGTGATTCTTGGTCAAGTATTATCAGAAGGATATGCGACTCAGAATGGTGAATTGGCTTTAGGTCGTAACTTAAAAGTGGCGTTTATGCCATGGAAAGGATACAACTTTGAGGATGCAATTGTAATTTCTGAGAAAGTAGTTCGTGATGATATCTTTACTTCTATTCACGTTGATGATTATTCATTAGAAGTGAGAGATACTAAATTAGGTAACGAAGAATTAACGAACGATATACCGAACGTTTCTGAAGAAGCTACTAAAGATTTAGATGAAAATGGTATGATTAGAATTGGAGCCGAGGTTAAACCTGGCGACATTCTTATCGGAAAAATTACTCCAAAAGGAGAATCAGATCCTACACCTGAAGAGAAATTGCTTCGCGCAATCTTTGGGGATAAAGCAGGTGATGTAAAAGATGCTTCATTAAAAGCTTCTCCTTCTTTACATGGTGTTGTTTTAGATAAAAAATTGTTCGCAAGAGCGGTTAAAGATAAACGTAAACGTACACAAGATAAAGATGCTTTAGGCGCTTTAGAAATGGAGTTTGAAACGAAATTTGTTGAATTAAAAGACAAATTAGTAGAGAAATTGTTCTTGATTGTAAACGGAAAAACATCTCAAGGAGTAATGAATGATTTGGGTGAAGAAGTTTTACCAAAAGGTAAAAAATATACTCAGAAAATGCTTTATGCAGTTGAAGATTTTGCTCACTTAAGTAAAGGTCAATGGGTTGCTGATGATGCAACTAATAAAATGGTTAATGATTTAATTCATAACTATAAAATTAAATTGAACGATTTACAAGGGGCTTTGCGTAGAGAAAAATTCACAATTACTGTTGGGGATGAATTACCAGCTGGAATTTTGAAATTGGCTAAAGTTTATATTGCCAAAAAACGTAAGTTAAAAGTTGGGGATAAAATGGCAGGACGTCACGGTAACAAAGGTATTGTTGCTCGTATCGTTCGTCATGAAGATATGCCTTTCCTTGAAGACGGAACGCCAGTTGATATTGTATTGAACCCATTAGGAGTTCCTTCACGTATGAACATTGGTCAAATTTATGAAACGGTATTAGGTTGGGCTGGACAAAACTTGGGTAGAAAATTTGCTACTCCAATTTTTGATGGAGCAACTTTAGATCAAATCAACGAGTTGACGGATGAAGCTGGAATCCCACGTTTTGGACATACTTATTTATATGATGGTGGAACTGGAGAGCGTTTTAATCAAGCAGCAACAGTTGGGGTTATCTATATGTTGAAACTAGGTCACATGGTTGATGACAAGATGCACGCACGTTCTATCGGGCCGTACTCTTTAATCACACAACAGCCTTTAGGTGGTAAAGCACAATTTGGTGGACAACGTTTTGGAGAGATGGAAGTTTGGGCACTTGAGGCTTATGGAGCGTCAAGTACTTTACGTGAAATCTTAACAGTTAAATCTGATGATGTTATTGGTAGAGCCAAAACTTACGAGGCAATCGTAAAAGGGGAATCAATGCCGGAACCAGGATTACCAGAATCATTCAATGTATTAATGCATGAATTGAAAGGTCTAGGACTTGATATTCGTTTAGAAGAATAAATTTTTAGTTTTCAGTGTTTCGTTAATTATTATTCAGTTTCAAACTGCACACTAATTACTGAACACTGAAAACTTGTTTTAATTAGTTTTCGAGATTTATACCCGTAAACCGTTCCGATTTTTTATAGAAATAAGTTTTTATAACTAGCGCTTCAAAATTAGTTTGAAGTTTAGAGAAGTAACTCGAGGTGTTTTAATAGTCTTAAAGTTTAATTTTATAAAGTTTTAAAAGTCTTTCGTGACTTTTGATTTTCGAATTTCAAACTTTTGACTATAATAAAAATCAATTTTTAATTGCAAATAAATCAATAGTAAAAACTATGATCAATAATAGAAATAACAATAATAAAGACAAGAATCCTGTTAAAAGATTCAACAAAATTTCGATAGGTTTAGCTTCGCCAGAATCTATATTGAAAGAGTCAAGAGGAGAGGTTTTAAAGCCTGAAACTATCAACTATAGAACGCACAAACCAGAGCGTGATGGTCTTTTTTGTGAGCGAATTTTCGGTCCAGTGAAAGATTTTGAATGTGCATGTGGAAAATATAAAAGAATACGCTACAAAGGGATCATTTGTGACCGTTGTGGTGTTGAAGTTACGGAGAAAAAAGTACGTAGAGATAGAGTAGGACACATCAATCTAGTTGTGCCAATTGCTCACATCTGGTATTTCCGTTCTCTTCCAAACAAAATTGGATATATCCTTGGTCTTCCATCTAAGAAATTAGATATGATCATTTACTACGAAAGATACGTAGTAATTCAAGCGGGTATTGCTAAAAATGCAGAAGGGGAATCAGTACAAAGATTGGACTTCCTTACAGAAGAAGAATATTTGAACATTCTTGATACTCTTCCTGCAGACAACCAGTATTTGGATGATTTTGATCCGAATAAATTTGTTGCCAAAATGGGAGCGGAGTGTATTATGGACTTATTGGCTAGAATTGATTTAGATCAGTTGTCATACCAATTGAGACATAATGCAAATAATGAAACATCTAAACAACGTAAAACAGAAGCTTTAAAAAGATTACAAGTAGTTGAATCTTTCCGTGAGTCTAACTTGAACCGTGAGAATCGTCCAGAATGGATGATTATGAAAGTAGTTCCAGTTATTCCACCAGAATTACGTCCGCTTGTGCCACTTGATGGAGGTCGTTTTGCAACTTCAGATTTAAATGACTTATACCGCCGTGTAATTATACGTAATAACCGTTTGAAGAGATTAATGGAGATTAAAGCTCCAGAAGTTATCTTAAGAAATGAGAAACGTATGTTGCAGGAATCGGTAGATTCACTTTTTGATAATACTCGTAAAGCATCTGCCGTTAAAACAGAATCAAATAGACCATTAAAATCATTATCAGATTCCCTTAAAGGTAAGCAAGGACGTTTCCGTCAAAACTTACTTGGAAAACGTGTGGATTATTCTGCCCGTTCGGTAATTGTTGTTGGACCTGAATTAAAATTATCTGAGTGTGGTATCCCTAAAGATATGGCAGCAGAGTTATACAAGCCTTTTGTTATCCGTAAATTGATAGAAAGGGGTATTGTAAAAACTGTAAAATCAGCTAAAAAAATAATTGATAAAAAAGAGCCAGTAGTTTGGGATATCCTTGAAAATGTAATTAAAGGTCACCCAATATTACTAAACCGTGCTCCTACTTTGCACAGATTAGGTATTCAAGCATTCCAACCAAAATTAATTGAAGGAAAAGCAATCCAGTTGCACCCTTTAGTTTGTACTGCATTTAATGCGGATTTTGATGGGGATCAAATGGCAGTTCACTTACCATTAGGACCAGAAGCTATTTTGGAAGCACAACTATTAATGTTGGGTTCTCATAATATTCTGAATCCTGCAAATGGTGCTCCAATTACAGTACCTTCTCAAGATATGGTTTTGGGTCTATATTATATGACCAAAGAACGTTTGTCTACTCCAGAACTTAAAATTTTAGGAGAAGGAATTACATTTTATTCTGCTGAAGAAGTAAATATAGCTTTAAATGAAGGAAGATTAGAATTGAATGCTTCTGTAAAAATTAGAGCAAAAGATTTTAATGAAGCGGGAGAATTAGTATACAAAATTATCCAAACAACTGCTGGACGTGTATTATTTAATGAAGTGGTACCTGAAGCAGCTGGATATATCAATGATGTATTGACTAAGAAAAACCTTAGAGACATTATTGGTCACGTATTAAGTTCTACTGATGTGCCTACAACGGCAGCTTTCTTGGATAACATGAAAGACATGGGTTATAAATTTGCCTTCAAAGGTGGTTTATCATTCTCTCTTGGAGACATTAGAATTCCAGAACAAAAACCAAAATTAATTGCAGATGCCAGAGAACAAGTTCAGGGTATTTCTGCTAATTATAACATGGGTCTAATTACAAATAACGAACGTTACAACCAAGTTATTGATGTTTGGACTTCAGCAAATGCTCAGTTAACAGAGTTAGCAATGAAAAACATTAGAGAAGACCAACAAGGTTTTAACTCTGTTTACATGATGCTTGATTCTGGAGCTAGGGGTTCCAAAGAGCAGATTCGTCAATTAACCGGTATGCGTGGTTTGATGGCTAAGCCAAAAAAATCTACTGCTGGTGGTGGTGAAATTATTGAAAATCCAATTCTTTCTAACTTTAAAGAAGGTCTGTCTATTCTTGAGTACTTTATTTCTACTCACGGTGCACGTAAAGGTCTTGCGGATACGGCGTTGAAAACTGCTGATGCAGGATACTTAACAAGAAGACTGCACGATGTATCACAAGATGTAATTGTAAATATTGAAGATTGTGGAACGCTTAGAGGCGTAGAAGTTTCAGCATTGAAGAAAAATGAGGAAATAGTTGAAACATTGGGAGAAAGAATTCTTGGTCGTGTTGCATTGCAAGATTTGATAAATCCATTAACTAACGAAATTCTAGTTGAATCAGGACATCAAATTACAGAGGCAATAATGAAACTTATTGAAGCTTCTCCAATTGAGAAAGTGGAAGTTCGTTCTCCTCTTGTTTGCGAAGCTCCAAAAGGAATTTGTGCTAAGTGTTACGGTAGAAATTTAGCTACTGGTAAAATGACTCAAAGAGGTGAGGCAGTTGGTGTAATTGCAGCACAATCTATCGGAGAGCCTGGAACACAGTTAACATTGCGTACTTTCCACGTTGGTGGGGTTGCCGGAGGAATTTCTGAAGAATCTAGTATTGTAGTTAAATTTAGCGGAAAACTTGAAATCGAAGATTTAAAAACAGTTAAAGGTGAAGATAGCGAAGGTAATTCTGTTGATATTGTTGTATCTCGTTCCACTGAATTAAAATTAGTTGATGAGAAAACAGGTATTTTATTAAACACACATAATATTCCTTACGGTTCAAGTATTTTTGTAAAAGATGGTCAGTCAGTTACAAAAGGTGACACAATCTGTAAATGGGATCCATATAACGGAGTTATCGTTTCTGAATTTACTGGTAAAATTGCTTACGAAGACTTAGAGCAAGGTCAATCGTTTATGGTTGAAATAGATGAGCAAACTGGTTTCCAAGAAAAAGTAATTTCTGAATCTAGAGCTAGTAAATTAATTCCAACTTTATTAGTTTACGGTAAAGATGGAGAATTAATTCGTTCTTATAACCTACCAGTTGGAGCCCACTTAATGGTTGATAATGGTGAGAAAATTAAAGCAGGTAAAGTATTGGTAAAAATCCCTCGTCGTTCTTCTAAATCAGGAGATATTACGGGAGGTCTTCCTAGAATTACAGAGTTGTTAGAAGCTCGTAATCCTTCTAATCCAGCTGTTGTTTCTGAAATCGATGGCGTTGTTTCTTTTGGAAAAATTAAAAGAGGTAACCGTGAGGTTGTGATCGAATCTAAATTTGGAGATATTAGAAAATATCTGGTTAAATTATCAAGCCAAATTCTTGTTCAAGAAAATGACTTTGTAAGAGCAGGTGTTCCATTATCTGATGGCGCAATAACTCCAGATGATATTTTGAGAATTCAAGGTCCAGCCGCTGTTCAGCAGTATTTAGTAAATGAAATTCAAGAAGTATACCGTTTACAAGGGGTTAAAATTAATGACAAACACTTTGAAGTAGTAATACGTCAAATGATGCGTAAGGTAAGAGTTCAAGATCCAGGTGATACTTTATTTTTAGAAGATCAATTAATTCACACTAAAGATTTTATCGTTCAAAATGATAAATTATATGGTATGAAAGTAGTTGAAGATGCTGGAGATTCAAGTGCATTGAAAGAAGGACAAATTATAACGCCCCGTGAGTTACGTGACGAAAACTCTTTATTGAAACGAACTGATAAAAATCTTGTTGTTGCTCGTGATGTAGTTACTGCTACTGCGACACCAGTTTTACAAGGTATTACAAGAGCATCATTGCAAACGAAATCATTTATTTCTGCAGCATCGTTCCAAGAAACTACTAAAGTGTTGAATGAAGCTGCAGTTGCGGGTAAAATCGACTATTTAGAAGGATTGAAAGAAAATGTTATTGTTGGACATAGAATCCCTGCTGGAACAGGTATGAGAGAATATGACCATACAATTGTAGGCTCAAAAGAGGATTACAATGACATGATGGCTAGTAAAGAAGAATATATTTATTAAGGTTTTAGTGTTTAATCCTTAGTGTTTAGCGTCAAAGTTATTACTAAGGATTAATGGACTAACCACTAAAAGACTAAAAATATGAAAGATCAACAACAAGAGCAAATAAATATTGAATTGGATGAGAAAACAGCGGAAGGAATTTATTCCAACTTAGCTATTATTAATCATTCATCATCAGAATTTGTTTTGGATTTCGTCAGCATCATGCCAGGAATTCCAAAAGCAAAGGTTAAATCGAGAATTGTTTTAACTCCTCAGCATGCTAAGAGATTGTTAAAAGCAATTGGTGAAAATATTCATCGTTTTGAAATTGCTCATGGTGAAATCAAAGATACTGAGCAAGTTCCAATTCCGCTTAATTTTGGTCCCGCGGGACAAGCATAATACTTTTAAAAGGCTTTCACTGCGGTGAAAGCCTTTTTTATTAGATACTTCTAATAATTTTTTTTTTCATAATAGTGCCATACTATTTTAATTTTGGTTTTAAATGTTTATTTTGAGTAAAAACAATGAGATAAACGGCTTTACTGGTTGTTAATCGGAAAAATTTTAGTGCTTAATGTAGTTCATATACTTTTGCAATCGATCCGTGATACAAATTGTATCGATTACAAATACAACCTCTATGAAATATATTTTTTTAAAAACAAATTATAAAAATCTTGTAAAAGGAATTCTACTTTTTGTTTTTATTGTAGCATCAAATTCAGCTGCGGTTGCACAAACTAGTAAAAATTTAACTGCTGAAATCGAGGTAAAAACTGAACTAAAAAGTGATAATGTTTCGGTTAATTCTTCATCAGCTAGTATGAATTTTGTAATGTGGTTTATGGGATCCAAACAAAATGCTAATAGCAATATTTCATCTGATAGCACAAATACAAAAAAACAAGTGATAATGTCAGGAACAGCGCCAAATCGCTTGTTAATTAAAGCTTTTTTGAAAAAAGCAATAAACTTGGATAGTATGATTGCGTAATCAATCTGAAATATATAAAAAAACGCTAATTAAAATAATTAGCGTTTTTTTTATGTTTTGTAAGTTCAAATTATCATTGTAAGATATAAGTTTATAATACGCTGCTTTTACATAAAAGCAGCGAACTTTTGCTTACTCGAACTCAGAAGTAAAAAATAACTTCACATTTGGATATTTGTTTTGAGTCATTTGAATTGTAAAATCCGAATCTGCTAAAAATACAAGTTGACCGTACTTGTCATGTGCTAGGAATTTCTGTTTGATACGTCTAAATTCTTTAAACTCATCACTTTTTGGATCATTTGGTTTTACCCAGCAAGCTTTATGAACTGGAAAATTTTCATAGGTACATTTTGCGCCGTATTCGTGCTCAAGACGATACTGAATAACTTCATACTGAAGTGCACCTACTGTGCCTATAATTTTTCTATTATTCATTTCAAGCGTAAATAACTGCGCAACACCTTCGTCCATCAACTGGTCAACACCCTTATCGAGCTGTTTTGCTTTCATTGGATCAGCATTATTTATATATCTGAAATGTTCTGGAGAAAAACTCGGAATTCCTTTGAAACTCATTATTTCTCCTTCAGTTAGCGTATCACCAATTTTGAAATTCCCCGTATCATGTAAACCAACAATATCTCCGGGATAGGAAATGTCTACTATTTCTTTTTTTTCTGCAAAAAAAGCATTAGGACTCGAAAATTTTAAATTCTTTTTTTGACGAACATGGTAATAAGGTTTATTTCTTTCGAAAGTTCCTGAAACTATTTTTATAAATGCTAGTCGGTCTCTATGTTTAGGATCCATATTAGCGTGTATTTTAAAAACAAATCCGGTCATTTTCTCCTCTTTAGGATCAACTAATCTTGTCTCTGAATCTTTAGGACGAGGAGACGGAGCAATTTGTACGAAGCAATCTAATAATTCGCGAACACCAAAATTATTTAAAGCTGAACCAAAAAATACAGGTTGCAATTTGCCGTCTAAGTATTCTTGACGATCAAATTTTGGATATACTTCATCTATTAATTCTAGTTCGCTTCGTAAGGTGTCAGCAGGCTTTTGACCTATTATCTTTTCTAATTCTGGATTTTTAACATCAGAAAAAGCGATTGTCTCTTCAATATTTTTTCTACTATCTCCACTAAAAATATTGATATTTTGTTCCCATAAATTATATATTCCCTGAAAATCATAGCCCATTCCTATTGGAAAACTCAAAGGTGTGACTCTTAACCCTAATTTTTGTTCTACTTCGTCCATTAAATCAAAGGCATCTTTTCCTTCTCTATCTAATTTATTAATAAAAACAATGATAGGAATTTTTCTCATTCTACAAACAGCAACTAATTTTTCTGTTTGCTCTTCTACACCTTTCGCAACATCAATTACTACAATAACACTGTCAACGGCAGTCAAAGTTCTAAAAGTATCCTCAGCAAAGTCCTTATGTCCTGGAGTATCTAGAATATTTATTTTTTTATCTCTATAGTTAAACGCTAAAACAGAAGTCGAAACAGAAATACCTCTCTGTCTCTCAATTTCCATAAAGTCACTAGTTGCTCCTTTTTTTATTTTATTGTTTTTTACAGCTCCAGCCTCTTGAATCGCACCTCCAAAAAGAAGTAATTTTTCTGTTAATGTGGTTTTCCCGGCATCAGGATGTGAAATAATCCCGAAAGTTCTTCTGCGTTGTATTTCTTCTAAAAAGCTCATATATGTTTAAATAGTTTGTAAAAGTACTATTTATAAACGCCAATTAAAAAATATTGTCAGGTCTAAATTAGACCAAATATGATTTACAATTAAATCATATCAGCTTAATTGTAATCGAGAAAGATTTTAAAATAAAGGCTGTCTTTTCAGACAGCCGATTTAAAGTAGTAATTTACATATTGACGGACCAAATGGAATATCCATTTGGAGGACACTGAATTTTAACCCATTTATCGCTTTGCGTCGTTGGAGTCCATGAGGAGTTACCAGTAAAATCTTTAATATTAGCATTTATCCAATTCGTTTGTATCCATCTTTCTTGCCATGTTGAAGAATTATTTATATAAACCACTAATCCAGGATTTCCATTATAACCATTTCGTCTAGCGATGTATTCATCATTATCTGTATATAAAATAGAAGTTGTTCCTGTTCCTTTATTATTGTGAATCCAAATTAGATTATCTAATTTCGTTTTATTCAACCATTCTTCATAATCTCTATAAAAAATTGTTGGATACCCTTCATGCGTTAAAATATAAGCATAAGCCAATTCCTTTTTCGAAATTTCATCAGTGTCATGATTGGATACGAATGTGACTGCTTTATATGGATTTCTTTTCCACATCATATCGTCATTTAGAACATTTAGATTATTTCCGTCAAACGCATCGTTCATTTTGTAATAACATGCAAAATCAAAAACCGAACTGTTGGCAGCATTTGCCCAATCGTTCAATATGTTTACATTAGAATCCCATAACTCACCAACGGAGAAACCGCCCACGTTTGCATTCCAATCATTAATTACCCATGGGGCAAAACCTTTAACGTAGTCAAATCTCCATCCATCAAATTTCATTGTGTTTTTATAATATTTTCCCACTCCATCTGCTCTTTTCCAAAGCCAATCTTGAACATTTGGGACTACATGCGCTAAATCAGGGAAACCGCCAAAAGCGCCTTCATCATTATTTCCATAGGCGTTTTTATAAAAATCAGCACTAGTTCTTTTGAACTTTCCTGAAGCCACGTTTGTAAAGTTGGTATAAGTTTGCGTTCCTGTAAATGGATTATTTTCCAGTTGACCACCGCTATTATGATTTAAAACCATATCAGCATAAACTTGCATATTCTCAGAGTGTACTTTTGTTATCAGGCTTTCGAGTTCCGTGCGAGAACCAAATCTAGTTTCAACAGTTCCATTTTGATTAAAATTTCCAAAATCAAAATAATCCGTTGGATCATATCCCATTGAGAAAGGTCCGTTCTGTGCCTTTGATACTGGAGGAAGCCAAATTGAACCTATTCCCGCATTTGACCAAGCAGTTATTTTACCTTTTATAATATTCCACCAATTTCCACCCGCAGGAACATCCCAATAAAAAGCTTGCATCATCACTCCGCCGCCTGGATTTGTTGCGTATCTTCCATTTGTAGAATTGGCTGATTTCCCCGTGCTAAATGGTTTTCCATCATGATTTGTTACATTAATAACTTTAAACTGGGTAGCTGCCACAACTGAATCAGCGGTTAAATCGTCAGTCGAATTGCATGAATACAGTCCAACTAATAAAGCTGATAATAGATACTTTTTAAAATTTTGATTTTTCATAATTAGAATAAATTTGGTTAAGTAATAGATTTGGTAAAAAAATCGATATCAAAAAATAATTTTGAGTAGGAGGGCTATTTGCTAAGAGCAAAAAATGAGCATATTAGTTATTATAAATTTAGTTTTATGATTAATTTGTTGCTAATAAATTGCTGATTTAGCTAATTTAGATAAATTTTGGGGTGATCCTGAGTATACTTTTTTTAATCTTAGACGAAAACGTTGTAGTGTTTACAACTTTTAAAACATGATGCTTATTACCAGAAATATAGCGCAAGAAAACCGATGTGCTTTTTGCTTTATAGGCTTGTCATGATACTAAACTACATCCATTTGAATACTAAAAAGATAAAAATTAGTGACTTGTCAAAATAGAAGCGACTTAAAGAGTACTAAAATTGGGATTTAATAATTAAGGATTTAATTCTTGACCATTAGCGTCTGGTTTTGATAAGATATTATAAATTGAATAATAGACTCTATAAGAGCGTTAATAATTTTTTGTTAATAGTAAAGAGTAAAGTTGTATAATGTAATTGAATTACTATTTTTGTTTGCAACAAATTTTAAAATAGCACTATAATCAAAGAATGTTCTCCATTATTTTTGATTTTGAAAATTGTATATTTGCAAAATTAAAAACGAAAAATAACGTTTAATACAATTAAACTCAAAAAAGTTTTTTCAAAGCACTTGATTAAAGAAATATTATCAATAAATAACTTACTAATGAAATTCAGTAATAATAGAATTGCGCTTACCTTTTTTCTTTTGATTTTTACAAGTTTTATAACAAGTGCTCAAGAAATTATTAAAGATTCAGTTATAGCTCCCATTGTTAAAAAACAAACTTTCGGAAAATTAAAAATTGATGGCGTAATTGCTACTGTTGGAGATTTTATTATTCTAGATTCTGATATAGACAAGTCGTTTCTTGAAATATCTGCTCAAGGTGGTTCGGTAAAGGATATCACTAGATGTCAAATGCTAGGAAAACTTTTAGAAGATAAATTGTATGCGCATCAGGCTATTCAAGATAGCATTGTTGTAACTGATTCAGAAGTAAAGGGGATGATGGAAGAACGTTTAGGATATATGATTGACCAAATAGGTTCGATGGAAAAAGTAATTCAATATTACAAAAAAGATACTGAGGAAGAGTTTAGAACTTACTTTTCTGACATATTAAAGGAAGGCAAGTTAACCTCGGAAATGCAAAAAAAGATTGTTGACGCGGTTGAAATTACTCCAGAAGAAGTTCGTAATTATTTCAAAACTATTCCTAAAACTGATTTGCCAACTTTTGGTGTTGAATTAGAAGTTGCTCAAATTGTAGTTGAGCCAAAAGTTTCAGAGGCTGATAAGCAAAAAGTTATTGATCGACTAAATGGTTTTAAGAAAGAAATAGAAGACGGTTCTAGTTTTTCAACAAAAGCAGTTTTGTATTCACAAGATCCAGGTTCGCGAGCAAACGGTGGTTTTTATAAAATGAATCGTAAAACTCCTTTCGTAAAAGAGTTTAAAGATGTCGCTTTTAGTTTGGCTGAAGGAGAGATATCAGCACCTTTTGAAACAACCTTTGGTTTTCATATTATTTATATAGAGAAAATTAAAGGCCAAGAAGTTGAGTTACGACATATATTATTATCTCCTACAGTTACTGAGGAGTCGTTAAATGAAGCCAAAGAAAAGATTAATTTAATTAGAAAGAGAATTGAAGATAAAGAATTGACTTTTGCGGAAGCGGCAAGATCGTTATCAGATGAAAAGGAAACAAGAGCTAATGGCGGAGCGTTAATCAACCCACAAACTCAAGATACACGCTTTGAGTTAACTAAAATGGATCCTAAATTTTACGGTCAGGTATCTAATTTAAAAACCAATGAAATCTCTGATCCAATATTAGAACAAACAGAAGAAGGAAAGAAGAAATTCAAATTAGTTACTGTTACCAATAGAATCGATGAGCACACAGCTGATTATGGAAAGGATTATATTAAAATCAAAGATCTAGCTTTAAAAAGCAAACGTATTACTGCAATAGGTAAGTGGTTTGACGAGAAAATTAAGGAAACTTATATTAAAATTATTGGTGAATATAGAGATTGCGATTTTACAAACAACTGGTTAAAAAAGTAGTTTTTTTTTATTAGAAGAATAGAATAGTGGTAAAAATATTTTTTAAATAAGTATAAAGAGTTAGTTTTATGATTTCATAATTCTAGCTCTTTTTAATTTTAAATCCATCATAAATGTCAGACGTAGCAGCAATACAAAATCTAGTTCAGAAGCGGCTTGAGCTAAAAAACGAAATCGCAAAAGTCATTGTTGGACAAGATGCAGTAGTTGATCAAATTGTACTCTGTATATTTTCAGGTGGTCATGCTTTGTTAGTAGGTGTTCCAGGATTGGCTAAAACATTATTAGTGAATACGCTCGCTAAAGCACTTGGATTAGATTTTAAAAGAATTCAATTCACGCCAGATTTAATGCCTTCGGATATTCTTGGAAGTGAAATTCTAGATGAAAGTCGAAATTTTAAATTTATTAAAGGACCTATATTTTCTAATATAGTTTTAGCAGACGAAATAAATAGGACACCTCCAAAAACCCAGGCCGCTTTACTTGAAGCTATGCAAGAGCGATCCGTTACTATTGCCGGCGAAAATTACAAGTTAGATTTACCTTATTTTGTTTTAGCTACGCAAAACCCTATTGAGCAAGAAGGGACGTATCCTTTACCGGAAGCGCAGTTAGATCGATTTATGTTTGCCATAAAATTAGAATATCCGTCCTTTGAGGAAGAGGTACTTGTGGTAAAACGTACCACATCTGACATAAAATCTACTACAAATCCATTATTTACCGCACAAGAGATTATCGATTTCCAACATTTAATTCGTCGAATTCCTATAGCGGATAATGTCATTGAGTATGCGGTTACTCTAGTCAGCAAAACGCGACCCGATAATCCGTTGTCTAATGAATTTATTAAAAATTATCTAGACTGGGGTGCAGGACCAAGAGCTTCTCAAAATTTAATATTAGCAGCTAAAGCTAATGCAGCTTTTAATGGGAAATTTTCTCCAGATATTGAGGATGTAAAAGCTGTTGCAATTGGAATTTTACGTCATCGAATCATTAAAAATTACAAAGCAGATGCAGAGGGAATTACTGAGGAAATGATTATTACTAAGTTACTTTAATACTTTCGAATTCTGTTCTTGTAAATGAATGAAATTAAAAATCGTTTTATATTTTTTTTCCAAATGATTAAATTTCATTTTTTTCTGAAAAACTAAATTTAAATTATTAAATATTCTAAATGATATTAAAATTTTGATGATTTTATAAATTTGGGCTTGCAAATTAGTTACTGATGATTAGAATCTTTTTTACAACTACATTAATTAAATTCTTTTTAATACCGCGCTAATTCGCTAGTTTTGCGACGCAAAAAATAGAAAGCTATTTTGTTTTCTATTTTGCAGAATAAAAAAACAAACCGTCATTAACATTGAAAATACTTCTATGATGAACATTTATAACGATTATCTTAAGGAAATCGAAGAAAGAAAAATTCAGGGTCTTCACCCAAAGCCGATTGATGGTGCTGAGTTATTAAGCGAAATCATTGCCCAGATAAAAGATTTAGAGAATGAAAATAGACAAGATTCGCTACGATTCTTTATTTATCACACGGTGCCAGGAACTACTGGAGCTGCTGCTATTAAAGCTAAATTTTTGAAAGAAATCATAACCGCTAAAGCTGTTGTGGAAGAAATCACAAAAACTTTTGCTTTTGAATTACTATCACACATGAAAGGTGGGCGTTCTATTGAGGTGTTACTCGATTTAGCTTTAGGTAATGATAGTATAATTGCAAAACAAGCTTCGGAAGTTCTTAAAACACAGGTTTTTCTTTATGATGCTGATACCAATCGTTTAGAAGCAGCATATAAGAGTGGTAATGAAATTGCAGAGGAAATCCTAGAAAGCTATGCTAAGGCAGAGTTTTTTACTAAGCTTCCTCAGGTTATAGAGGAAATTAAGATAGTTACTTTTGTAGCTGGTGAAGGCGATATTTCTACTGATTTATTATCGCCAGGAAACCAAGCGCATTCGCGATCTGATCGAGAACTTCACGGAAAATGTTTGATTTCTTCAGAAGCTCAAGAAAAAATCCAAGCTTTAGCAGCAGAGCATCCTGATAAAACTGTAATGTTAATTGCTGAAAAAGGAACTATGGGTGTAGGCTCATCCAGAATGTCAGGTGTGAATAATGTAGCACTTTGGACAGGAAAAAAAGCAAGTCCGTACGTGCCATTTATCAATATCGCTCCGATTGTTGCGGGAACTAATGGTATTTCTCCTATTTTTCTTACTACTGTGGATGTTACAGGCGGAATTGGACTTGATCTTAAAAACTGGGTTAAAAAATTGGATAAAAATGGTGATGCTATTCGTAATGAAAATGGAGATCCTTTTCTAGAAGAAGTTTATTCTGTTGCAACAGGTACAGTTTTAACAATAAATACAAGGACAAAAAAGCTTTATAAGGATAACAAAGAATTAATTGATATTTCGAAGGCTCTCACTCCTCAGAAAATGGAGTTCATCAAAGCTGGTGGTTCTTACGCAATTGTTTTTGGTAAAAAACTTCAAACTTTTGCATCTAAAACTCTAGGAATTGATACCATTCCCGTTTTTGCTCCGTCAAAAGAGGTTTCAATCGATGGACAAGGCTTAACAGCAGTTGAAAAAATATTTAATAAAAATGCAGTTGGAACTACGCCTGGTAAGATTTTACATGCTGGTTCTGATGTTCGTGTTACCGTTAACATTGTAGGATCACAAGATACCACTGGATTAATGACTTCTCAGGAATTAGAGTCGATGGCAGCAACTGTGATTTCGCCAATAGTTGATGGTGCATATCAATCTGGTTGTCATACAGCATCAGTTTGGGATAATAAATCCAAAGCAAATATTCCGAGATTAATGAAATTTATGAACGATTTCGGGTTGATAACTGCACGTGACCCAAAAGGGGTTTACCACGCAATGACGGATGTGATTCACAAAGTGCTTAATGATATTACTATCGATGAGTGGGCTATTATTATTGGTGGTGACTCGCATACAAGAATGTCTAAAGGTGTTGCTTTTGGCGCAGACTCAGGGACTGTTGCTCTTGCACTTGCTACAGGTGAGGCTTCAATGCCAATTCCAGAATCAGTAAAAGTTACTTTCAAAGGAGAGATGAAAACATATATGGATTTCCGTGATGTGGTTCATGCCACTCAATCTCAGATGTTGAAACAATTTGGTGGAGAAAATGTTTTTCAAGGCCGAATAATCGAAGTTCATATAGGAACACTGAATGCAGATCAGGCTTTTACTTTTACAGATTGGACTGCAGAAATGAAAGCAAAAGCTTCTATTTGTATTTCTGAAGATGACACTTTAATTGAGTCTTTAGAGATAGCTAAAGGAAGAATCCAGATTATGATTAATAAGGGCATGGATAATCACAAACAAGTGCTACAAGGACTTATAAATAGAGCGAATCACAGAATCGATGAAATCAGATCAGGTGCGAAACCAGCTTTAACTCCGGATGCAAATGCTAAGTACTATGCAGAGGTGGTTATTGATCTTGATGTCATTGCAGAACCTATGATTGCTGATCCTGACGTTAATAATAGTGATGTCTCAAAACGATATACACATGATACAATCAGACCATTGTCATTTTATGGTGGTGTTAAAAAAGTAGATCTTGGTTTTGTTGGTTCTTGCATGGTACATAAAGGAGATTTAAAAATTCTTTCTCAAATGTTAAAAAATATAGATGCGCAATATGGCAAAGTTGAGTTTAAAGCGCCGCTTGTAGTAGCACCACCGACTTACAACATTGTTGATGAATTAAAAGCCGAAGGAGATTGGGAAGTTTTACAAAAATATTCTGGCTTTGAATTTGACGATAATGATCCAAAATCAGTAGCCCGCACTGGTTATGAAAATATTCTATATCTAGAACGTCCTGGCTGTAATTTATGTATGGGTAATCAGGAAAAAGCAGCAAAAGGGGATACAGTAATGGCCACTTCTACACGTCTTTTCCAAGGAAGAGTTGTTGAAGATACGGAAGGTAAAAAAGGAGAGTCTTTACTTTCATCAACGCCTGTCGTTGTACTATCTACAATTTTAGGAAGAACACCTACTATTGAAGAATATAAAGCTGCGGTAAAAGGAATTAATCTTACTCAATTTGCACCTTCTCACAAATTGTTAGTAAAATAATCGTACGGTTAAATACACGTAAATTGAAAGCCTGAGTAATTTACTCAGGCTTTTTTATTAGTAATTATTCGATTTTTTGTACCTTGTGTGATCATAAACAAATAATTTATTTAACACTATGGCTTTTGATATAGAAATGATTAAAAAAGTGTATGCCAACATGACAAGTCGTGTTGATGCAGCGCGTGATATAGTTGGTAGACCGCTTACTCTAACGGAGAAAATTTTATACAACCATTTATGGGATGGAATGCCAACTCATGCTTTTAAAAGAGGAGTTGATTACGTAGATTTTGCTCCAGACAGAGTCGCTTGTCAAGATGCTACGGCTCAAATGGCATTGTTGCAATTTATGCATGCGGGAAAAGCAAAAGTGGCTGTTCCAACGACCGTTCATTGTGATCACTTGATTCAAGCAAAAGTAGATGCTGTTACTGATTTGGCTCGAGCCAAAACACAAAGTAATGAAGTATTTGAATTTCTATCGTCTGTTTCTAATAAGTATGGTATTGGTTTCTGGAGACCAGGAGCCGGAATTATACACCAAGTAGTATTAGAAAATTATGCGTTTCCCGGCGGAATGATGATTGGTACTGATTCTCACACTGTAAACGCAGGAGGTTTAGGAATGGTAGCAATTGGTGTAGGTGGTGCTGATGCGGTTGATGTAATGTCCGGAATGGCATGGGAATTAAAATTTCCAAAACTAATAGGAGTAAAATTAACGGGAAAATTATCAGGTTGGACTGCTCCAAAAGATGTGATTTTAAAAGTCGCTGGAATTCTTACTGTAAAAGGAGGAACAGGTGCAATTGTCGAATACTTTGGAGAAGGAGCGACGGCTATGTCATGTACGGGAAAAGGAACTATTTGTAATATGGGTGCCGAAATTGGCGCTACAACCTCTACATTTGGTTATGATGCTTCAATGGGGCGTTATTTACGCTCGACGGATAGGGCAGATGTTGCGGATGAAGCTGATAAAATTGCGTCTTACTTAACTGGAGATCCAGAAGTTTATGCAAATCCAGAAATCTATTTTGATCAAGTGATAGAAATTAATTTAGATGAATTAGAACCACATTTAAATGGACCTTTTACACCAGACTTAGCTACACCAATTTCTAAAATGAAAGAGGAAGCAATCAAAAATAATTGGCCACTTAATATCCAAGTTGCGTTAATAGGTTCATGTACAAACTCTTCCTACGAGGATATTGCTCGTGCATCATCAATTGCGAAACAAGTCATAGATAAAAAGTTAAAAATAAAATCAGAATTTACGATAACCCCAGGTTCTGAATTAGTTCGCTATACAATTGAACGCGATGGGTTTATTGATATTTTTGACAAAATGGGTGCTACCGTGTTTGCAAATGCTTGTGGTCCTTGCATCGGAATGTGGGATAGAGAAGGTGCCGAGAAAGAAGAGCGTAATACAATTGTTCACTCTTTCAACCGTAACTTTTCAAAACGTGCCGACGGAAATCCAAATACTTTGGCTTTTGTAGGCTCACCTGAGTTGATTACGGCCTTAGCAATTGCTGGTGATTTAGGATTTAATCCTATGACAGATACCTTAATTAATGAGGATGGGGAAGAGGTTAGATTGGAAGCACCAACAGGAAATGAATTACCCCCGCGAGGTTTTGATGTAGAAGATCCAGGTTTTCAAGCTCCAGCGGTCGACGGTTCTGGTATAGTGGTTTCTGTGAGTCCATCTTCAGAACGATTACAATTATTAGAACCATTCTTACCTTGGGATGGCAAAAATATTAAGGGTGCAAAATTGCTGATCAAAGCGTTCGGAAAATGTACAACGGATCACATCTCTATGGCTGGACCGTGGCTGCGTTTCCGGGGACACTTAGATAACATTTCAAATAATATGTTAATTGGTGCAATTAATGCCTTTAATCAAAAACCCAATAAGGTTAAAAATCAGTTAACTGGTGAATACGATGCCGTTCCTGCTGTGGCAAGAGCTTACAAAGCAGCTGGAGTTCCTTCTATCGTTGTGGGAGATCATAATTACGGTGAAGGTTCTTCGCGTGAGCATGCAGCGATGGAACCCCGTTTTCTGGGTGTAATAGCCGTTATTGTGAAATCATTTGCTCGTATCCACGAAACCAATCTTAAAAAACAAGGAATGCTAGGTTTAACCTTTGCAAACGAGATGGATTATGATAAAATACAAGAAGATGATACTATTAATTTCCTAGATTTAGTAGAGTTTGCACCAGCGAAGCCACTAACATTGGAATTTGTTCACGCTGATGGAACTTCTGATGTAATTATGGCTAATCATACCTATAATAAAGGACAAATAGGCTGGTTCGTGGCCGGTTCGGCTTTAAATTTAATTGCAGCTGAGGCGTAAATCCTAGTATTGTAGTTTAGAGAATTATTAATAATAGATCTTAAGTGTTTAATGATTATTTCAATATTTTATTGATCTAATTATTAAACACTTTTTTTAAAGTAGCATTTAAAAATTTCTTGATCTTATTCTACCTCTATATTCTAATTGGGGTATCAATAAAAAAATTTCAGTAAGAAAATAGAAAAATGTACTCAGAGTTGTGCTCGCGATTTAGATCATAATTATAAGTTAGAAATTTTAAATCTTTAATTAGCTATGTTTTGAAACAGTTACATTTTCAATCCAAATCCCTATGTTATTCTTAAAATTTTCTAAAATTTAAGAATTCTATAAATAGTAGAGAATCAAACAATTATATAATTTTTTTAAAAAATTATGAAACTAATTTGCTTTTTTTTTATTAATTATCTGTATTTTAGCATTATGTAGATATTTTGATTCATTAGTTATAAGTAAATTTTGCTTGAATTTGTAATTTTATCTACTGCTATCATTAATATGAAACACTAAATTGTAGAATAACAAAAACAAGATCCATTTAAAGCTGACACTTTTAGCTGGGATAAAAATTTAAAATTATATGAATCAAGTACTGAAATTTTTAATTGTAATACTAATATTAAGTAGCTCGAGCGTATATTCACAGCAAAAAAAATCTAAAAATAAAATAAGCAGTAGAGAGATTATGTCAATCAATAGCCATCAAGTAAAAGCTAAGGAAACACTCTACGGAATTGCAAAACAATACAAAATTACCGTTAATGAATTAAAAGGTTTGAATCCAGAACTTGCCTCCTCAGATTTAAAAATCGGTCAAAAAATAATAATTTCAAGTAATAGTAATTTTCAAGAAGTTGTCAACGTTTTAGACACAGCAGTTAAAAATAAGCAAAATGACTTAAAAGAGAGTGATGATGTGAACGGTGATTTTATAGTTTGGGAAGTTCAACCTAAAGAAAGTAAATATTCCATTACTAGAAAATATGGTATTTCTATAAAAGAATTTGATAAAGCTAATTCTAACTTAGGTATGAAACCTCTTCAAATAGGTCAGAAAGTTAATATACCAGCGCGTTTAGTAAATTTTTCCACAAACTCTAGTGTAGATGAATTCAAAGTTAAAGTCGAAACTGAAAACACTCCCAATCAAATAGCAATAAGCGAACCTAAGACTGTTGAACAATCTTTATATGAAAAAGAAGCTTATCAGACAGTTATTATCGAAATATTACCAAAAGAAACTAAATATGGAATTGCAAAAAAATATGGTTTAACAGTAACAGAATTAGAGAAACAAAATCCTAAGATAAAAAACAAGCTTATCGTAGGACAGCAAATTAGCATTACTTCTAAACATATTGAAAAAAACACGAACGAAATCGCAAACGTAGAAAGTGATAGCAATGATGAAATAAAAACAAGCAAAATTGATTTTAATAATGGGACAAGTTCAAAATTCAGCAGTGAATTCGTAGATCAATTAATTGATTTAGCTTCTGATAATATTGGAACGCGCTACCGCACTGGTGGAACTTCTAAATCTGGCTTTGATTGCTCTGGTTTGATGCTTACAACTTTTGGAGCATTTGACATAAAATTACCAAGAACATCAAGGGAACAGTCAGCTGTAGGAACAATAGTTAGTACAGAGGAAGCTCAAAAAGGTGATTTAATATTCTTTAAAACGAATGGTCGTAGACAAATAAATCACGTAGGCATGGTAGTTGAGGTTAATGCTGATGAAATTAAATTTATTCATTCTTCAACAAGTAATGGTGTTATCATTTCTTCTACAAAGGAAAGATATTACGGAAAAAATTTTAGTCAAATAAATAGAGTTGTTCAATAGCTTTATTTAGAATTTAAAAGAGAAACGCTCCTAAATGGGAGCGTTTCTCTTTTAAACTTATACTATTATTTCACCTTCAGTTCCACTTACTAAATTTGTTCCAGTCACATATGATGCTGCCATTTTAATTAAATTAATCATTCGGTTTCCGTCTGTGTCCCAAAAGTATGCACTAGATGGAGTTACTTTTATTAGTGAAATATTAGGATCATCAACACCTTTATCAAACCATATTTCTGCAGCAGGTGTCCATAATTCTTCTATTTTTGTACGATCAGTAATAATACTTGCATCGCCATTTACAACCACGTAACTTCCTTTTCCTGGATGTGCAAAAAATAATTGAACCTTAGGATCGTTTTGTATCTCTTTATTTTTGTCACTATCTTTCTGATTAAAAAACCAAACATTTCCCTGATCACAAACTTTTATGGCGCTCATAGGTCTGGTTGTAGCTCCATCATGAGTTTTAAGACTAGTACAAAAAAGACAAATATTTATAGCATCGACTAACTCCTTCAATTTATCTATTCCTTCAATTAAGTATTTATTTTTCGTGTCGCTCATAATTATAAGTTTTATTACTATTAAATTGATTAATAACAAAGTACTTAAATTCAAATGTAAATTGCGTTACACAATTAAGATTGAATGTTTCATTTTTTACATATTGCTAGTTTTTGAACATTTAAAGGTCACAATTCCGTAGAAAAAAAATTTATTGTTTAATGTGAGTTGTTAACTATGAGGTATATCAAATTTCAACGCCATAGTTTTACCTCACTATCTTAAACTGAATATTTTATACTTCTAGTTTTTACTTTAATTTCGCAAAATTAATTTTTTGTTAAATTGTTACAGCACTATCGAATATTATTCTAGTTTTGAATCTAATAATTAAATTATACTTCATGAGAAAATTACTTTTTACCATATTATCATTCTTAACAATGGCTATTGCAATTGCTCAGACCAAAACAAGTTTGTTTTTTGAAGCAAATATTTCTAATAGAAACTCGGATGCGATTAGCTTTTTAGATCGAAACAACGGAAAAGAAATTAAAAAAATCACCGTTGATAAAAACGGACTTTTTAAAGATTCATTTTCAGTTGAGGAGGGATTTTATATGTTATTTGATGGTAAAGAATACACACAAATGTTTCTCAAAAACGGTTATGATTTAAAAATGAACATGGATGCTCAAAAGTTTGATGAATCTATAGTTTATACTGGGAAAGGAGCATTAGAAAATAATGTATTAGCTCAGAATACTATCATAGATTCAAAGTATGATTATGATACACTCCTCACTCTTCCTGAAGCAGAGTTTCTAGCAAAAATAGCTCTTAAAAAAGACGCTGATTTAGGTATTTTAAATAACAAACAATTAGATCCTAACTTTGTTTTATTACAGAAAAAGAATGTTGATCAATCTATAGTTGGACTGACTACTTTCCATCAAGAGGCAATGAAAACTAGTAAAATGAATGGTTCCATTTCTCCCACTTTTGACTATGACAATTATAGTGGAGGTAAAACTAAATTAGAAGATTTTAGGGGGAAGTACGTTTATATTGATGTTTGGGCAACGTGGTGTGCTCCCTGTCGTGCCGAAATTCCTTTTCTAAAAAAATTAGAGGAGAAATACCATCAAAAAGATATTGTGTTCTTAAGTCTTTCTATAGACCAAGCCAAAGATGTTGAAAAATGGAAAAAGTTAATTAAAGATAAGGAGCTAGGAGGCGTTCAAGTTTTTGCAGACAATGATTGGAATTCTCAATTTATTAAAGATTATAATATTACTGGAATTCCTAGATTTATATTAATTGATCCAAATGGTAAAATTGTCAAAGCCGATGCTCCTCGACCATCTAGTCCAAAAATTGAAGCAGAATTTGATAAGCTCTTAAAATAAAACATAAAAAAGTGCAATTTAAATGGTATTACTAAAAAAAAATAAAACCACTTCGATTTATTTCTTGGTGGTTTTGTAATTATTACTAGAATTTTTTAAAATAGTTAATTATATGTTTGGTCTGTAGAATTGTGCATTGCCTTAAATATGATTCAAAACTTTATTGGTTAGTTTAATCCATTCGTTAACGTTACCATCGTTAGTATTAATGGCAATGCTGTCATTGTTAAATGGTTTATAAGTATTTATGTTGGCACGCGAGAAAAGACCCACTGTTGGTGTTAATGCTGCACTGGCTAAATGCATTATTCCGCTGTCAGCACCTATAAACATTTTAGTAGCAGCTATCACGGCAGCAATTTCCCGAATATCTTTGCTGTAAAATGTAGGTGCCTTAAAGTTAATTTGAGAAACATTCTCAACAGGTAGAATTTCAATAATATTATAATTTTCATATTCGCTTAATAGGCGACTATAAAAAATTTCCCACCACGCTTCTGAATAGCATTTATCAGATGTTGCGAAAGTGAATATACAAATCGTTTTTTTGTCATTTTTTACAATTTCTTGTACAATTTTCTGTCCATGACTCAGTTCTGAGTGATCAAGTTTTATATCTAATGATGGGATTTTGTTGTCATTTTTGTCAAAACCTAATTGGGTTAAAAAATTACGAAATTCATACACAGGGTATTTCGCAATATGTTCGTAATCCGAATGCTGCTGTTGTAAAATTAGATCTAGCTCTCCAAAAAATTTATATTTGGCATCCGCGAATTGAGCAGACAATCGTCCAGATGAAGAGTTTTTATCGACGTTGATAACAATATCATATTTTTGGCTTTTAATCTTTTGCCAAACTTTAAAATAAGCGACTAAATTTGTAAAAGGTTTTTTAGGAAGCTCGATGATATGATTGATATTTTTATAATTTTTAAATACAATTGGAGCCAACCCACCCTTTACAAATAAATCAATTTTAGAGTTGGGAAAAGTAGTAATAACCTCTTGAACTAAGGGTGTGATCAACAAGAGATTTCCTAATCTATGGTTTGGCCTTGAAATTAAAATTCGATTAATTTCAATTTTTTTTGATAAATCTATTTTTTTAATGCTGTGAGAACGTCCGATATTTTTTGTTAAAATTTTTGTTACGATCCTTCTAAATTTATTTACTTTTTCTAGAACACTCATTGATGATATTTTAGTATTAGAATATTAATTGTTTTATTTGAAACACAAAATGTATCTCAACGTTTTAAGACTATAAATGGCAAATTTATAATATACAGCTCTAAAAAAGGAATAATTGAACTTTTGTTTTCTTGATTATATGAAATTTAATACTAGGTGCTAGAATGTTCAATAACAATTTAATCAGTTTTTCGATTGTTAACCAGTTTTTTTGATTTTATTCTGCAGGCATTCCTAGTAGTTTTAGTTGAACCATCGACGTATTTTGCGAAATCGATTTGTTTCTATCAAATTTCTTATTAAAATTTGAAACTTAAAAAAAAAGACTATCTGTATTGTCCACGTTCCTACTGTGATTAAAGCTAGTGTGCAAAAATTTTATAATATTATTAGAGTTTATTTCGTACCCTCTTTATTGGTAGTGCACAAACAATATATTTCTCGCCTGCTAAAAAAATGATATTGATTCTATCGGTGTATGTTTTTTATAATTTAGATATTCTATGACTATAAAATTATTATTGTCAAATAAAATAAACTCTTTCAAAGAGGAACCATTTTTTACAATCAGGGTTTAATCGATAAATTTTTTTAATTTAGCTTTCTACCGGATTAATATACTTTATTTCCTAATGAAAGAATTTGATGATCGTGAATTAACTCAGTTTATTGCCTTTTTAAGTGGCGACGAAAGTGCGTTTAATTTATATTTTGACAAATTTTACAATCGTGTTTTATCTTTTTGTATCCAATTTCTGCATGATAAAGAGGAAGCAAAGAACGCTACTCAAGAAATTTTTCTCAAACTATGGTTAGAAAAGAATAAAATAAAGACGGAAAATGGAATCCAGGCCTTTTTGTACACCTATGCAAAGTCGATTTGTATAAATTTAATAAGACATAACAAGGTAAAAAATAGATATGTAAACGAACAATTAAATAAGAAAGAAAGGCAATTAGATATAGAAATTTTACAATCTTTAGATTTTAATACTTTAGAATTATTAGAATTGACAGAAATGATCGATGATATAATTGCGGATCTTCCTGCAAAAACCAAAATAGTTTACCTAAAAAAGCGTTTTGAAAATAAAAAAAACCAAGAGATTGCAGTCGAATTGGGTGTAACTTTAAAAGCGGTAGAAGCGCATATGACAAAGGCGTTAAAGATCTTTAAAGGACGGTTGCGTAATTATTTACCCGCACTATTACTATACGTGTTTTTTAAATTTTAATTTTTTTTACTTTTCACGTAGGGTATTTAAACGTTCAGTTGTACTAACTATATCCACTTTATTCTAACTTCATTTATGTGAGTTTTCATAAACGCTTATTATTAATGTAGAGATCATTAATAATGTTGATAATGATTAACTAAACCTTGCCGAATTATATGATTATTGATTTAATTTATAAATATTTAGATAATGAAGCTTCAGAGGCTGAAGTTCTTATTGTTTTTGAATGGATTCAAATTTCCCAAGAAAACAAAGAAGAATTTATAGCATTAAAAAAAGCTTGGATTTTTTCAGCACTTTCAAATGAAAAATCTACGATGCCTATCGCAAACTTTAAAAATCTAAAAAACAGCATAGTACACAAAAGAAGATACCGGTTTTTAAAATACGCAGCAATTGTACTCTTATTTATTACTTTAGGAAAAAGTACTGGCTCACTAAATAATCTGGAAGTAAGTTTTTCTAAAGTGGTTGTGTTAGAATTGGGTGATGGGTCTAAAGAGTATATTTCGAACAATCAAATTAAGAATTTTGTCAGTGATAAAGGTTCACCGATAGCGCAGCAAATTAAAAGTGAATTGATCTACAAAATTCAAAATGCTAGCGAAGCGCTTATTTACAATACTTTAAAAGTTCCATTTGGTCAGACGTTCAAAGTTACTCTTGCTGATGGTACAGTAATTCACTTAAATGCAGGTACAAGTTTGAAGTATCCACAACAATTTGGCAATAATAAAGAAAGAAAAGTATTTTTAACCGGAGAAGCATTCTTTGAAGTTGCTAAAGATAAACTGCATCCCTTTGTAGTGGAATGTAATCAAGTGAGAATTGAGGTACTTGGTACTAAATTTAATATTTCTGCTTATCCAGATGAGAGTAATACAGAAACGATATTAGTCGAAGGGAGTGTCAAGTTATCTGAAATAGAAAATGAAAATAACACAGTAATTTTAGTTCCAAACGAAAGGGTAAAATGGGATGCTAGTTCCAAGAAATTTAATCTGGAAACTGTGGATAGTGGTGTTTATGTAGCCTGGGTTAATAATGAACTTGTTTTTAAAGATGCTTCTTTTGGATTTATCTGTAAAAAATTAGAGCGTGCATTTGACGTTATAATTTTAAATTCAAATAGCACTTTGACTGCGCAAAAATTTACTGGAACAATCAATATAAAAGGATCCAATCCAGAAGATATTCTAGACTTAATAAATTTAGATACACCCTTTCAATATTCTAAGCAAGGTCGAATTATTAAAATAAGCAACTAGATAAAAATACTAATTTACAAACCAAAACCATATATTAAATGAATTTCATAACAAACTTATATTTGCATAAACTCTTACTAATTTTTGGCTTACTTATTTTAAGCACTCTTTCTTTTGGGCAAGTAAAAGAAAAAAAAATCACATTAAATTTTAAAGAGGAGTCTTTAAGTCAGGTAATAAAATATATTGAACAAGAAACAGACTACCGCGTTATTTACAACGCAAGTAAAATTAATGCGAATCAAAAAATAACTATATCTGTAAAAAAAACCTCTCTGCAAGATGCATTAACAAGACTTTTTAAAGACAAAAAAATCTCCTTTTTTATACAAAAAGGTCAAATCTTATTAGTTGAAGTTTCTAATAAAGGAGATGAACAAGAAAAAGAACGATATCTAAAAGGATTAGTTATTGATAGCAAAGATAGATTACCTATTCCAGGAGCAACAATAATTATAAAAGGAACCTCTACAGGAGTAATTAGTGATAGCAATGGTAGATTTATATACTTACTTAAAAACAGCGATATTGAAAATGCAGTTTTAATAGTTTCGTATTTAGGTATGAAATCGCTATCCGTTAGAGTTGGAAACTCTACTGATTTTATATTTAAAATGGAGCAAGTAACAGATGAATTAGAACAGGTTATTATTACTTCGTCTTATGGAACTAAAAAGTTAAAAGAGGAGATTGTAGGTAGTATCTCAACATTAAATGCCAAGGATATTGCTGTTGATCAGGCTTCAGAGAGTATAGATAAAATCATAAGCGGACAGATTGCTGGCGTTCAAATAGAAAACACATCAGGAATAGGAGGACCAGTAAAGATAAATATTCGAGGTCAGGGAAGTCTGAGTTCATTGTCAGGCTCAAATTTAGGAACTTCAACACAACCTCTTATTATTGTAGATGGAGTAATTATAAGTGAAGAGAAGGGAATTGATAATCAGTTTTTTGATGCAAATGGTTCTTTTTCTGAAAATTTATCTAATCCTTTAGCCCAAATTTCGCCAGAAAATATAGAAAGTTTTACGGTTTTAAAAGATGCTGCAGCAGTTAGTATTTATGGAGCAGACGGTGCTAATGGTGTTATTCTTATTACCACAAAAAAAGGAAAAAAAGGAAAAGCTAAATTTGGATTTTCTAATCAACTTGGAATATCATCAGCCATAAATAGAATACAATATTTAAATGGAGAGCAATACAATAATTTACGAAATGAATATTTAAAAAACAGTCAAACTAATTTTACGCCTGCAGCATATAATGGAGTAAATACAGATTGGTTTGATTTACTTAATGTGGCTGGAATTTATAATAAATATAACTTTAATGTTTCAGGAGGTAGTTCTAAATTGTCCTATCGTAGTAGTATAAGTTATCTTAAAATTGATGAACCACAAAAGGCAAATAAAACAAAGCAGTTGAATGCTAATATCAATTTAGGCTATCGACTAGATAAGTTTGATTTTGGTATAGCATTAAATCCCAGTTACAATCAAAAAAATGCCCCTAATGTTTATTATAGTTATGCTTTTGTACCAAACATTTCACCATACAATGCTGACGGAACTTTTGCTAATGTAGGCGTTTTGGGACTTGGTAATCCATTGGCAGCATTGGAGCAAAACGCAAATGCTACAGATAGTTATGGAATTGTAGGTAGTATAAATGCTGGTTATGAGTTTAGCAAGTCATTGAGTTTTTCTACACTTTTTGGATTAGATTTTAAAGATAAAACTGAGGATAGGTATTTTTCTGCTGCTAATGAAAGCGGACAATACAACGGAACCTTCACGTTACAGGGTGTTCAATATCCTAACTGGGGTCGCCGACTTTTTAATGAGAGGAATTCAACAAAATGGAATTGGCAAGGACAAGCATTGTTTAATAAAACGCTTCAATATGAGCATCATATTGATGGAATCCTTGGATTTGAATTGTCTGACGATAAAGCTAATTTTAATTACGCATCTGGTAGAGGTTACGTAAACCCTAAAATTGTAAATTCCGTTAGTGCAGCGGTACAAGACGATAATCCTTTAACTACCATTGATGAATCTAAAGGGAATCAAACGTTTAGTGCTGATATTAATTACAACTCTAGGGTTTCTTTCTTCTCACAATTGAATTATAATTTTAAAAAGAGATATTATTTTTTAGGAAATTTTAGACGTGATGAAAGTTCTGTTTTTGGTGATGATACTAATGTAGCTTTAAATGGTGGGGCGGGACTAAGCTGGCTCGTAAGCAATGAGGATTTTATGAAATCCAGTAAGTTTTTTGATTTACTAAAATTTAAAATTAGTTATGGTACAACAGGTAATTCTAGAATAGGTTCCTACAGATCAAAAGGATTATATAGATTAGATCAAAATGGATATAATGGAGCGCAAGGATCAACACCTACTGAGGCGCCAAATGGAAGTTTAAGCTGGGAGAAAAACACGAAATTTAATGCTGGTATTGATTTTAATTTCTTAGACCGGGTAGAATTGTCACTTGAATATTATTATGATGATAAAAGAGATTTAATCACGGGTAGAGATATCCCAACAGAAACGGGATACAGTTCTATTCAACTCAATGCCGCTAGTATGTACAATAAAGGTGTTGAATTTTCAACAAGAATTAAGTGGGTAAAAAATGATAGTTTTAAATGGACAACATCATTTAACATATCAACAGTTGAAAATAAAGTAACGGATTTAATAGGTTTAGGAAGTGAATTTTCGACCTCTCAAGTTGCATTAGCTCAAAAAGTAGGTTATAGTACATCAACAATATGGGGGGTAAAATGGCGAGGCGTAGATCCTGCTACAGGACGAGATCTTTTAGAAAAAGATGGACAAATATATGATGCAGCCACCTATACTGGTTTATTTGGTCCTGCTGATTGGGTTCCTATTGGTGATAACCAACCAAAAGCTTTTGGTGGATTTAATAATAATTTCATTATTTATAATAACATCATATTGTCCATCAGAGGTGCTTTTGAAATAGGTGGGAACACAAAAATAGACAATAGTCTCATTTCAAAATATAATATTACTTCGAATAGAAATCTTTCAGTAAATGCTTACGATTATTGGAGAAATCAGGGAGATATTGCTACACAGCCGCTAGTAATTAACAATTCAACTATTGTACCTAATTTGACTAAATTTTTATACGACTCAACTAACTTGAGAATCAGTAATGTCAATTTAAGTTACAACGTTCCTATCAGCGAAACTTTTCTTGATGCTTTATCCGTTTTTGTAGATGTTTCAAATGTTGTGTATTGGTATAAGGAAAAAAGCCCAGCTGGTAGAAATGGAATCAGAGAATTTAATTTCACTTATCCGCAAGCTAGAACTATTTCACTTGGTTTTAACACTAAATTTTAATACAATGAAAAACAGAAAAAATGTAAGTTATTTTAAATATACATTCATAATAGTTTTATTCTTTTTATTACAAAGTTGTAGTAATTTTTTAGAGCAGGAACCTGGCTCGCAAACTTCGATTTCAGAGCAATTGAGTACTAAAAATGGAATGTTAAAGGCATTAAATGGCACTTATGGATCACTTGAGGCCAATGTTCGCGGAGAACGGTTTGCAGTTTATGCTGATTTAATGGGAGGTAATTTGAAATTTACACCTACAATTGCAGGAAGCACTAAAGGTCAAATTACAGTTCCTGTTAATATAGAAAATATTTACGCATTTCAAGATTTAGCGATAAGCAGCGACTTTAATATTTTTTATGACAGCAGTTATGATATTATTAATCAAACAAACTTAATTTTAGAGAACATTGATATCTTACCAGATGCTACAGATGTAGAAAAAAAACAAATAAGAGCCGAGGCATTAGCTATTAGAGCATATACACATTATTTTTTGACGTTGATTTATACGCAAGCTTTAGCGGGAAATACAAATCAGGATACACAGTTAGGGATAATTTACAACAAAAAAAGTCTAAAAGATGGTCTTACTTACCCAAAGAGGGAAACATTGCGTAAAACCTATTCTTTAATTGTTGAAGATGTAAAAGCGGCATTAGATAATTTTTCGGGTGCTCCAATTTTAGCTGGTCCATCTTACACATTTTTTAATCCTACAAATACAAAGGCATTACTTGCACGTGTTTATTTATCGATGAACGATTGGCAAAATGCGTTTATTACTGCTAATAATATTATTACAACATCGGGGATTTCACTGGTGGCGAGTGAAAATTACATTACGCAGTGGGAACAAACTAACTTACCAATTTCCGAAAATTTATTAGAGTTCTCTATTCCTAGAGACAGTGGTGGAGACGTAGGTGGTTCTTTGTCTAGCTATTTCGGCTATTTTTCAGCTACTAATTATAGTAAATACGTAGCTTCTCAAGATTTACTCAGTTTGTATGAACCTACAGACATTAGAAAACAATTGTTTTTACAAAAACCGCTTCCCACCTTGATAAATGGTGTAATTGTAAACGTAAATTATTCATTTACAAAAAAACTACAGGATAATCCTGGATACTCTGCATTTAGATTAAGTGAAATTTACTTAATCCGTGCGGAAGCAGCATTTGGACTTGGAGATTTAGAGACTACAAAAACTGATATTAATACCATAAGATCAAGAGCCAAAGCTACTTTGCTAACTTCAATTATTGGTTTAGAACAAGCTCTATTGTTAGAAAGAAGAAAAGAACTTTGCTTTGAGGGACATTTGTTTTTTGATTTGGCCCGAAGAAATCAAAGCGTATCACGAACAGATGGTTGCTTATCACAAAATTGTAATTTGACCTATCCATCTCCAAAATTTGTATTGCCAATTCCGTTAAAAAATATTAATATTAATTCAAACTTACAGCAAAATGAATCCTATTAAAATTATATCAACAGCAGTTTTAATTTTCACTCTTTTTACCTCTTGCTCTAAAGATGATTATAATTTAGGATCAGAGGCGGTTTCTCCATTTGTGCGATTTAATATGTTAGTGAGCAGCAATAATACTCCTTTGATTTATCCTGCTGTCAATGCGGCTCTGGTTCCAGTAAGTAGTTTTAAAAACAATTCTGTGAAGTCATTAAAAATTCCGGTTACTTTGACATCTTCAACCTTACAAAAGCCTGTTGCTATCAGTTATAGTATTTCTACTACCGGAGAAAGCGATACGTATAGCGTCAAACCATTAAATCAAGTTTCATTTGTTGGGAATCAGCTTTCGGACACGATTGTTTTATCTTTCGATAAAAGATGGACTAGTAAGCAAAAAATTACAATCAAGTTAGAAGAAAGTTCAAATCCATTAATTAATATTGGAAACTTGAATTCTCAAGCAATAAATAATATTTTTGAAGTTAATCTTGATGATGTAAAAACGACGTACACGTTTCCAATTAATAGAATTGAAATAAAAGGAGAAAAGGGTGAAGAAATAATGTTTAAAGTCAACTTTCCGAATGGATTTATTCCGTCAGAGATAAATGAAAATACAATGTTTGAATTCCTAAATGGGTTTAATTATCGATTAACTCATGAGGATTATGGTACCAATAGAAATGACATTACGTACCGTTTAACTTTATTAGAAAACATAACAAATAACGATGTCTTTTACCAGTCTACAATTACGCTGGCTAATACTGCAACTTATACTAATACAGGCAATAGTGTTCTACAAATTATAAAACCAATCAAATCAATTCGAGATACAGCGGCTAATACAGCGGCTAATTTTTATGATTTATCAAACAATTTTTATTTAACTTATGGCGAGCATTGGTTTGAAAGGAGCGGCGCTTGTGCTTGGCAATCCTACACGGCTTTCACGTTTCCAGTTGTGGTATCAGCAAATTCAGAAAATGCAATTTTGTACAGTGATAAGGGAACTCCTAATACAGCAGATGATATTTATCATCATGCTTTCAAAATAGGGTTTAATGTTAGTTCAGGCTCATTAACGACAAATTCCTTTAATCTTAAACGGTGGTTTAGTAATGAGAGTGCTTCAGCGATTAATTCGCCAGGTTTTAATATTATATCAGCACTCGAATTTTTTCCTGAAAATGGAAACAGTAAAAAGAGAGGGACAGTTTTAGTGATTCCTCAAAACATAACTATTGCAGGAACAAATGGAAAAAGTTATAGTATTAGTATTTCAGGATCAGGAACCTATTCAGAGATTAGTGCGGGTCTTTTTGAAATTTCATACGCATTAAATGCCACAAATACAGCTCTTTTTGGAGGAACAGTCACAGCCCAATACAGGTTGTATAATAGTAGAATTTATCCAAAACCCGATCCAATAGTAGCAAGTTGTACCAAAGAAATTAGTTTATAAATTAGTAATAATAGCAAACATGAAAATTAAACACATCATTTTACCCGTTACTCTTTTGATTTGCTTATCTGCTTATAAGACGTGGAATCAAGATGAGTATATAGACATTCAGGAACTAAGACAATTATATTCCAGCGGAAATCAGGCATTATGGCCAAAACCGAATTTAGACGGCACAATTGATAAAGCAACTTTTAAAGATATAGGAGTACTCCCTGATATGGATTATCCCGAGCATAACAAATATTCTAAGGAGAAAGCATTCTTGGGTAAAACTTTATTTTTTGATCCAAGACTATCAGTTAGTGGACAAATAGCATGTGCATCTTGTCATAATCCAGAATTAGGTTGGACGGATAACTTAACGCGTTCTTTTGGGCACAATAGACAAAGCGGTAAACGAAATGCAATGACTATTATGAATACTGGTTATGCTACAAGCCTATTTTGGGACGGGCGTGCAACAAGTTTAGAAGATCAAGCACAATTTCCAATTTCAGATCCTATAGAAATGAACGAGAAATTGACCATTGCTGTAGATAAAATAATTGAGGTCAAAGGGTATGGAAAATTGTTTACAGAGGCTTTTGGAGATCAAAAAGTTACGCTTGAAAGGATTCAATATGCTATAGCAACTTTTGAAAGAACATTAAAAAGTCCGAAAAGTAAATTTGATCAATTTATAAGTGGAAAGGCAGATGCTTTGACGGATCAACAAGTGGCGGGTTTACATTTATTTAGAACTAAAGCTCAATGTATTAATTGTCACAGTACACCTTACTTTAGTGATAATCAATTTCATAATGATGGGCAAACATTGTTTGGCACTAAGGACGAAGATTTTGGTCGTTACAATGTCACTATGGATATAAAAGATATTGGAAAATTTAGAACACCTACGTTACGTGAAGTTGCAAATACAAGACCATGGATGCACAATGGTCATTTTCCAAGTTTAGTAGATGTAGTAGAATTCTATAATTTAGGTAATCCTGCACCAATTCAAACAAAATATTTAGGCGTTGGTCGAGATTCCTTAATTCCCAAAACTTCGCCATTATTAAAAAAATTAGATTTAAATAGAACGGAAATAAACGCATTAGTTGCTTTTATAGAAAGCTTGAGCACGCCAAACAGTCGTATAATTACACCTAAAATGCCTGATTAAATATAGTAAAGGTAGTAGATTGTCGAAAGATGATAGAAGGGGCTAGTTGTATCTTTTTAAGTATTAGTTCAAGACCAATCTTGATATACTTATCTCGCTAATTTTTGGTTAATCAAAATAGATTATAAAATAGAATTAATGTAAATTACAACTTGTAGATCAAAATAATGTTTCAATTTTGAAAAGGAGATAATTTAATTCACAATCTTTGACACTTAAAATAAATAGTATTATGAGCACAACAAAACTAACAATCAATCGCAACGGATCTATAAAAATTGAAGGCGATATTGAAATAATAGATTGCGAAGGCAACACTTACGGGTTAGAAGGGAGAACAACTCTAGGGATTTGCCGTTGTGGATTATCAGTAAACAAACCTTTTTGCGATGGTTCACATCGCAATGGTTTTGAGCACGATCCAGTTGCTTTCAGCTTACCACCTATGAAAACGAAGTAAATCTCATTTTTGTAAAAATTTTAAAAGCTAAATCTTGATTGATTTGGCTTTTTTTTAGACTGGTTTTAAGATATTAAAAATCTATTGGATTTTATTAAGGAGATTTAAGATAAAAATGAAAGTTACATTTTACCAATACTATTTCAAAACGTCTTGTGCTATGAAAAAAATAGTCATTTTAGGATTAGGAGCTCGAAGTACATTATTTTACCAAGAGGCATTACATCAATTGTACTTTGAAACAAAAGGGAAGTATGCAACCTTTCCTTTTATTGTAAAACAATTGGATTTTAATTTAATAAATCCATATTTACCAGATAATGCCGCCGTTATTTCTCCAATTTTAAAACGTGAATTAGAGGAATTTGATGCTCCAGAAGTGCATTTATTAGTGCCAAATATCACGATTCATCAAATAATTGATACTCTTGATTTTCAATTACAAATTGTTCATCCGTATAAATTATTAATTAGTGAATTAGCGAATAAAAAAGGTAAAAAGGTAGTTTTTTTTGGAACGAAATACACCATTAACAGTTCCTATTTAGGCTCTTTCATTACTGAAAATTTAATAGAAAAAATAAACATTGAAGATGTATTATTCTTGGATGAAATGCGAAAAAAGATTTATATATACGCCGAAACAAGTCAAGATATAATTTTGTACAATAAGTTGCTTGAGAATTATTCAAGAAACGCTATAGTTGTTATAGCGTGTACGGAATTATCAATTATAAACAAGAGTTGCAACACAAATATTATTGACTTGGTAAAACTGCAATGTCACGAATGTTTACAAATACTGCTGGATTGAAAGAAAAAAATATAAATTCCAGCGTAAATTTTTTTTATAAAAAAGTTGAAAATTTGATCATAAACTTGTGAGAATAATTTAGATAACCTCAATTATATTTAAATACACTTCATCGTCCAAAATATAGGAACTAGAATCATTTACTACTTTAAAATTTAAAATTTGTTTTAAGATTTTTGAGTGAGTTTGAAAATGTTCACTCCGATAGCGTATCCAAAAACCTCCCCATTAGATTTCTTGCTAATTCTTATCTTATTGCAAGCTTTACCTAAATCTGTTTTTGTCCATGATTTACCGCCATTAGTGGTTTGATAACCGCTATTCATAGTTCCAATAAATCCAATTTTTTCGTCTATAAATCCAACTCCAAACGACCTAGCATTGTAATCATTACACAATACATATTCTTTCCATTTCTTACCTCCATTTTCTGTTTTTATATAGTGTTGTTCAACAACTGTAGTATCTGGATTATAACTCTGGATGGTAGCATATCCTGTCTTTCGGGTGGGAAAAAATAATTTCCACGATATTTCAAAAGGTCTTTTAGATTCATATACTTTTTCCCAAGTTTCTCCTCCGTCAGTTGTATGCAGAATGCAGGCATAACTTTGATCAATATCTTCGCCCGTTGAAGCAGATGCAAAACCTTCCCTTTTATTGAACATTTTTATGTCATACAAGGCACTGCAGTATTTACTCATGTCAATACTTTTAAAAGAATTTCCATCATCATGACTTACCATAAAATTAGCTGGACTTCCTACTCTACCTACAGCATAAATGTGATGTTTGTATCCTATTTCTCCATGGTTTATAAACTCTTCTTTCACAATATCAATGGCACATAATCCTTTCACGTACTTTCCCTTATAATATACTGGAGCCCAATTTTTCCCACCATCAATAGTTTTATATAAAGGTATACTATCGGTCACGTTTGGAAAATAATCAGTTCCCACCGTTCCAGCAAAACCTGTTAAATTATCCATAAAAGAGATACACCTAAAAAATGTCCCTTTCTTTTCAAGTTGTATATTCCATGTTGATCCGCCATTCTCTGTGTTATAAATCTTTCCAAAACCATTTACATACCAGCCTGTATTCTCATCGATAAAAAAAATGTCGTCTTGTTTCCCTTTATAAGGTTCAGTATTTAGTTTTTTCCAAGAATATTGTTGTGCATAGGTTTTACTACAAATACTAAAATAAAGTAAAAAGAGTAATTTTAAAAAGTGTTTCATAATGTTCTAATATTATATAGTTTGGACCTCGATCATTTTATTTTTAAATCTTTTAATTTTTAATACGTGTCATCATGTAGTAAATATTGTTGATTTGTAATTTAATAATTCTTACATGAATGTAAAGATTCTTTTTGCCGCATGTCTCAATTGTAAGAAGCGTAATTGACTTTTGATTTCAAACAATTGTGACGAAGATAATTTAAGAAAACTAAATACTATGAATTTTCTTTTAGAGCGTAATGCTTTAAAAGATGAAAGATTTGATAGCATTTCTCTTATTAGCTTTTTATTATTTTTATCAATTCTGATGTAGTCAGTGTATTACTTTTTTTTGTAAATAATTTTGAAATTAGCTTAAGTATGATTTTAATAAATATTTTTTTGACTATGGTTTTAATATTTTATTTCTAAGTCCAATTGGCGTCCCTCATTGAATGCTTTTTTGTCTAATAATGAACCAATAGCAATTCCTATACCCATCCCAATAGGTAATCCTAAGCCTAAAAATGCTAGATTGCCTATGATTAAACCGTAAGTTACTCCAATTGGAATACCTATTCCGCTCATTCCAAAAAGCATCCAAATTGTCCTGTAATAACTTTGTGGAACAATCTTGTTTACTTTTTCAGCTTGTTTAATTATTAAGGTTTGTTTTTGCTTTATAAGTTTTGTCATCCGCGCAGCTGTAAATGTTGAATTATTTATCTCTTCAACACTTTCGTTAATTAAAATAATTAAACTTTGAGACAATTTCTTTTTCCTTAATTCATTTAAAAGCAGTTCGAATTGTGAATAAATTCTAATCAATTTAACATCGCTAGAGATGTTTTGAATTTTTTTTAATACTGCTAGTTCCATAAATATTATTTTAATGTTTAACGGTAATTTTGTCTGAACTGACCCAACACAATTTCGATAAAAGTTGCCAAAGTTTCGAAATCACGTTCGTTTTAGTTGGTTCATTACTTCGTTCATTCACCGTCGCTCAGATTTTGACTTTTTAAGTCCAATTAAGCATTGTATGTATGAAGCTCTTGCTGTTATTTATTCTATGTTTAGTTTTAATCTTTTATAATCTGAAAGCTCCAAAAACCATCTTTGATTTTGATTTGAATCTTTTTAAAGTATTTTAATTCGTCAAAAGAATAATTGTGAATATTAATATCTCGTTTTACCACATCAATTACTGCAATTATATTTTTTGCGGAACTTCTGTAGACATTATGTCTTTTGATCTTTGTTGAATTTAAAAAAATCTTTATTATTTTTGAAATTATCATTTGTCAAAAAAAAAGCTCGCGCATAAAATTGTACCATATAGAAAAGTTCTCACTTTGAGCAATTCGTACAAATTTAAATTCCTTACGTTTTTGTTATTATAAAAATATAAATTATTACTTGATATTAGAACACTTGGCAGGACAATTAAAAAAATTAAAAATTAATAATCGTGAAATTAATGAACTGCCTTAACGACTAAAAAAAATATTACTAGACCGATCAAAACATTTATTTATATTTTTAGTATTTCATTTTTTTTCTGGGTTTCAAAGAATTTTATTTGTGTATTCTACTCATTTTTTATCTTTTAGCGTGAAAATTAACTACAAAGTTATTCAGTTTAAAATCGTTAAAATTATGATGACGCCAAGTCTATTTTGTAAATATAATTTATTTACGGTCCACGAAAAAAGAAGTCTAAAAGTTGATTGCAGCAGTAATTCAAAATTTATGAAGTCTACTAAACAATCCAAAAAGAGCCACTGTTACATGTAGTATGGGAGCAATACTTTTAAGTACTGTTTCAGTAGATTTAGGCAAACAAAATAAAAATTCTGTTTTAAAATTTATCTCCCATAATAAATTTTTTGAAATTGGCAACAATCTTCATGTAGACGCATATGGCTGTCAACTTTCACTCCAATATTTTATAAAAATCGCAAGTTTGAAGTCATTTTAATTACAGATGTACATCTTAGTTTTTTTCTTCTAATTAGAAATGAAAGCCCCTAGTCTTACTGATATTTAATATAAATTTTATAAAATAGTAAACTACTTTTAATCGGCCTTATTATGCAAACTGCTGATTATTGCCATTACATCCTGATCGCCTAATCCCTCTTTTTCTGCTCTTACATAACTGTCATATAATGGATGAATCAAAGGAGAATCAAGTCCGGCCTCTTTAGCTAATCGTAAATCTTTAACCAAGTGTTTCAGCGCAAAAGCTGCAGGAAACGAGTTGTTTATTATTGAGGGGGTTTTAATGTTGGTTATTCCGTTACCGCAAGCGCCTTGATTGATAATGTTGAGCATGTCTTCTTTACTAACGCCATTTTTTTCAGCGAATAAAACGGTTTCAGCTAATCCTTGTAAATTCAGACCTAATAAATAATTAATTGCTAGTTTAGCTGAACTTGCTATTCCGGGTTCACCAACATGAATCGCAATTTTACCTAAGACGTCAAATAAAGGTTTTGCTAGTTCAAAATTTTCGTTTGAAGCTCCTACTAAAATAACTAAAGTTCCATCTTGAGCAGGTTTTACACTTCCTGAAACAGGAGCATCTATAAAGTTTACTTGATGTTGTTTGCAGATAGTGTGCAAGTACCTCGAAGTTTCGGGAGAAACAGTGCTCATATTGATGATCGTTTTGCCTTGATTATTTGCATTCAATAAGCCAACTGAACTTTCAAAAACTTCTTTTACTGCTGCGTCATTAGAAAGCATCGTAAAAACAACATCACAATTTTTTATAAGTTCAGCTAAGTTACTAGCTGATTTTGTTCCAGCTGATAGTAAGGATTTTTCTTTTTCTCTAGTTCGATTGAAAACGGTTATCTCATAACCAGCATTTAGTAAGTTTAATACCATTGGATTTCCCATGTTTCCAAGGCCGACCCATCCTAATTTTAATTGATTCATTATTGATAGTTTTAGATGTGATTCTATGTTGACTATATACACTGGAATCGGTTTTATTTTTTTTCTTCTAAAGTAGTACTAAAATAGTTTTTTTTAATTGTTAAACTTATTTTACGATAATTATTGTGTTAAGTTGAATTATTTAAGGTAGCTGTTGGACAAACTCAGGGTGACAAACTGAGAGACTTTGAGTAGATCTTCCACGTGATAAAAGAGAAAAAGTGAATTCAAATAGGTCTTAGTTTTTGTTTCTATTCATGAATAATTGATTTTTGATATACTATGCGGTTTTGCATGAGGGACGGAAGCGGCATCCTTTATTTTCTTTCCTAAAGAAAATAAAGATATAGCGTACTGCCCGACCTTGCTGTAACGATAGTGAAAGCGAGGACATGCCCAAGAAATAATTATTCGATTTTTGATTTCTAAAAAAAGTATATCTTTAGCCAAACCAAAATGTAAATTTATTTTATGGAAGAGAATAAACCAGACGATTTTAAAAGAGAACTAGGATTGCTTGACGGAACTATGCTTGTGGTGGGATCGATGATAGGTTCTGGAATATTTATTGTGAGCTCAGATATGGTAAGGCAATTGGGATCGGCTGGTTGGCTTATTGCTATGTGGGTGCTTACGGGTGTTATTACTGTCATTGCTGCTGTAAGTTACGGCGAATTAAGTGCTATGTTTCCTAAAGCTGGTGGACAATATGTTTATATTAAGGAAGCTTACGGAAAGTTAGTTGGTTTTCTCTACGGTTGGAGCTTTTTTGCAGTTATACAAACAGGAACTATCGCGGCGGTAGGTGTGGCTTTTGCCAAATTTTCAGCCTATTTATATCCTCCTTTAAGTGATCAAAATATTTTATTTGAACTAGGAAGTTTCAAATTGAATGCTGCGCAAATTCTTTCGATTGTAACAATTATTCTATTGAGTTATATTAATAGTCGCGGAGTTAAAAACTCTAAAATATTACAAACTGTTCTCACGGTTATAAAAATTGTATCGCTAGCTGGTTTGATTATTTTTGGCTTTATGGCTGCTAATGCTGAGGTTTGGGATGCTAACTGGACTAATGCTTGGGTTTCCAGATCACTGGATGTCAACTCTGGAAACTGGATGCCTATTAGTGGCATTGCTTTGATATCAGCAATTTCAGCTGCTTTAGTTGGTTCGTTATTTTCTAGTGTGGCGTGGGAAGGTGTAACTTTTATTGCCGGCGAAATTAAAAATCCAAAACGAAATGTAGGTTTGAGTTTGTTTTTAGGAACTTTGACAGTATGTTTTATTTACATTATTGCAAATATTATGTATTTAGCAGTTGTTCCATTACAAGGTATTGCAACGGCGGAGTCTGATCGAGTTGCGGTTGTGGCTTCGCAAACTATTTTTGGAGGAATTGGGACTTTGATAATCGCAGTTATGATTATGATTTCAACTTTTGCTTGTAATAACGGTCTTATTATGGCTGGCGCTAGAGTCTATTATACCATGGCACAGGACGGCGTTTTCTTTAAAAAGGCTGCTCAGTTGAATAAAGCGAGTGTTCCAGAGTGGTCAATATGGGTACAATGTTTTTGGGCTTCGGCTTTATGTTTGACTGGTAAATATGGAGATTTGCTCGATTTTGTGGTGATAGTCGTTTTAATTTTTTACATATTGACGATTTTAGGAATCTTTATCCTTCGCAGGAAATTACCAAATGTAGAAAGACCATATAAAGCTTTTGGATATCCGTTTTTACCCGGATTATATGTGATTATTGCCACTGCAATATGCGTTGCGTTACTCTATACTAAAACAAGTACAAGCGGTTGGGGTGTTGTTATTATGTTGGTGGGAATTCCAGTTTATTATTTGACAAAGGCGAAGGAGTAGTTATCGGTTTTCTGTTATGGGTTATCTGTTATCTGTTAACTGTTATCTGTTATCTGTTATCTGTTTTGGGTTTTTTGGTTTTTAGTGAGCAGTATTTAGTTTAGTGGAGGACTAATTTTACTTAATTATTTTTGATAAAAACATCCATAAAAATCAATTTGATCGCTTTAATCCGTGTTTTATTGGCTTTAATGATTAATTAGTCACACATGTAAAATAAAATTAAAACATCGTTTAATCTAAGTTTCATTTCATAATGGAGCTGACAAAAGTTAAGTACAAAAAAATCCGTTTCATTGTAAAATGAACGGATTTTTATTATTGAATTTAGGTTGCGTTGCTGTTGCTTGAATTTAAAAAGTAACCACTAAAAACTAAAAATTAAAAAGTACAATCAGCAATGCGCAACCTATAAATTAGTTGCTAGTAATACGTAAAACGTCTTACTTTAGCAATATATTTTGCTAATCGTATTACTTGATGGCTATAGCCGTACTCATTGTCATACCAAATATAAAGGACAATATTTTTCCCGTCTTTGGAAACAATTGTAGCATTACTGTCATAAATGGCAGGTTGTGGGGTTCCTACAATATCCGACGAAACTAATTCGTTATTTAAAGAATATTTTATTTGCTCTACCAGTTCGCCTTCTAAGGCATATTTTTTCATTATTGCATTAATCTCTTCCACTGAAGTTGTTTTTGACACTTCTAAATTTAAAACCACAAGCGATCCATTTGGAACTGGCACCCGAATTGCGTTAGAAGTTAATTTTCCTTCAAGCGACGGCAACGCCTTTGCCACAGCACTACCTGCACCGGTTTCAGTAATAACCATATTTAGTGCTGCCGCTCTCCCGCGACGGTATTTTTTGTGCATATTATCAACTAAATTCTGGTCGTTTGTATACGCATGAATGGTTTCAAGATGTCCTCTTACAACTCCTAACGTATCTTCAACTGCCTTCAAAACGGGAGTAATAGCATTCGTGGTGCACGATGCAGCCGAAAAAATATCTATCTCATCAGGATTGTATTCGTTTTGATTTACGCCGTGAACAATGTTAGGAACCCCTTTTCCTGGCGCAGTAAGCAGTACTTTATCCGTTCCTTTTGAAGCTAAATGGCGACTTAATGCTTCATGAGTTGTAAATGCGCCCGTATTGTCAATCACTAGAGCCTTGTCAATTCCGTAAAGTGTATAATCAATGTCCTCAGGAGCACTAGCTGTAATGATATGAACCGTTGTTCCATTTATAATTAATGCATTATTTTTTACATCAGCAGTAACTGATCCTTCAAAATCACCATGAATGGAATCGTATCGCAACAATGAAGCTCTTTTTTCTAAAGTGGTTGCATCGTTTTTATCACGAGTTATTATTGCTCGCAAGCGCAACTGACTTCCTTTTCCAGTTTTAGACATTAACTCTCTGGCCAATAATCTTCCTATTCTTCCAAAACCGTAAAGAACAACATCTTTTGGATGAATTTCGTGGCAATTTTTTGCGTTTTTTAATTTATCAATTACAAAATATTTGACATCTTGGTATTTGTCTTCTTCCAAAGCATATTCATACGCTAATTTACCAATATCCAATTTAGCCGGCGGAAGGTCTAGCTCTAATATGGCTGTTGCAATATTGACAGAATCAAAAATAGAAATAGGTTTCCCTACAAATTCAGCAGCGTAACCGTGAAGATTGATGATGTCACTAACGTTTCTGTCAATCAACTGATTGCGAAACAAAACCATTTCAATTGATTTGTCATACCATAAATCGCTTATAATTTTGATCAGTTTTACGCCTGCACGTCGCCTGTCAGCTTGAAAAGAAACTTCTTTTTCGTATTGAGTTGTAGTTGCCATAATGAAAATTTAATGAAAATAATTTAGCGTATTTTTTAAAATTTGGTGCAAAAGTACCCATTTCAATCGATTTCGTAAGCTATTTTTTAAAATGTTTGGAAAAAAAATACCACCTTGAAATTTTCAAGATGGTATTTATTTTAATAATAAAATGATTTTATAAAATCACACGCATAATTTCTCCATTTTTGTTAATCATTTCAATACGCACTGTTTGACTTTCCTCTTTTTTATTTAAGAGTTTGGCAACCGTTTCCACATCTGTAGCCTTAACGTTATCAATACTTAAGATAATATTTCCTACAAGCTCATTCTCATATTGTTTTAAACTTTGACTACTAATTGCTTTAATTCGCACTCCGTAATCAATTTTGAATTTTTTCTTATCTATTGCTTCAATGTTTTCTAATTCAATACCTTTAAATTCAGTGCTAAAAAATTCATTTTTGCTTAAAGTAACGGGAAGAACTTTAGTTTTTCCATCGCGCACAAAAGTGACTTGAATTTTGTCATTTGGTCTTTTTGTATTGATATAGCCTGAAAGATCTGCAAATGTGGCAATATTTAATTCGTCTAGCTTTACAATAATGTCACCTTTCATTAATCCTGATTTTTCTGCACCAGAATTTTTAGCTACTTTATTGACATAAAAACCTTGTGTTTGTGTAATTCCTAATTCTTTTGAAGCAACTCCGTTTAATTCACCACCTTCAACTCCAAGAATTCCACGTTGTACATTTCCAAATTCCATTAAATCTTCAATGATTTTTCTAGCAATATTGGAGGGAACAGCAAATGAATAGCCTACGTAAGAACCAGTCATAGAAGAAATCATGGTATTAATTCCTATTAGTTCTCCTCTTGTGTTAACTAAGGCGCCACCACTATTTCCTGGATTCACAGCAGCGTCAGTTTGAATAAAGGATTGAATACCGCTTGTATCTAAATCTCTGGCTTTTGCCGAAACAATTCCCGCAGTTACTGTTGATGTTAAATTATAAGGATTTCCAACCGCTAATACCCATTCTCCAACCCTAACCGAATCAGAATTGGCGAAAGCAGTATAGGGTAATTTCTCAGCAGCATCAATTTTCAATAAAGCAATATCCATTTTGGAATCAGTTCCAATGAGTTTTGCTTGATAAGTTTTTTTATTATTCAAAGTAATTTCAATCTCTGAGGCTCCTTTTATCACGTGATTATTAGTTACAATATAACCGTCTTCGGATATGATTACACCCGAACCAGTTCCTACTTGCTCTTGCGTTTGACCGCCCTTATATCCATAAAAGTATTCTAAAATTGGGTTACTGACCGTGCGACGAGAAACATTTTTTACGTGAACTACTGTATGAACCGTTTTTTCGGCAGCTTCCGTAAAGTCTAATATGTCAGAGGACAAACCTACTTTTTTACCATAAGAATTTGCTGCGGTTGTAATACCTGAATTATTACTATTAGAAAAATATCCATTGCTGTCAAATAATACTTTATATGCTCCAAGTGTAACAACTCCACTCAACAGCGCAACCAAGAAAAGTGTTGAAAATTTTTTCATATTAATTTTGTATAATTAAAGTTATTTATTTGCAAAATTAACACTTAAATCATTTTATGAAATATAGTTTAACGCTCTTTAACAGTGATTAACATTACGTTAATAGTTTGTACTTTTGTATTTTTAAACAATACTTGCAATGCAACTAGAATTCTATAAATATCAGGGAACAGGAAACGATTTTGTAATGGTAGATAATCGAACTGATTTTTTTCCAAAAAACAACATTGAGTTAATTGCACATTTATGCGATAGAAAATTTGGCATTGGCGGCGATGGCTTAATTTTATTAGAAAATGACGTTGAGACGGATTTTAGAATGGTTTATTATAATTCTGATGGAAATCAAAGCTCCATGTGTGGCAACGGCGGCAGGTGTTTAGTTGCTTTCGCCAAAGAGTTAAATGTAATTATTAATACTACCACATTTATTGCAATGGATGGTTTACATCATGCCACCATTAGTGATGATGGTTTAGTTTCTTTGCAAATGATCAATGTTAATGCTGTAAATGTGAATCAAGACTATGTCTTTTTAAATACGGGATCGCCACATCACGTTCAGCTCGTAGAAGATCTTGAAAATTACGGCGTAAAAGAAAATGGCGCTAGAATCCGATATGGTGATTTATATGGAGAGGTCGGTAGCAATGTCAACTTTGTGAAGCAGGTAGATGAAAATACATTTTCATTACGCACCTATGAAAGAGGAGTAGAGGATGAAACGCTTTCCTGCGGAACTGGTGCAACGGCAGTTGCAATTGCAATGAGTATTCTAGATAAGACTCAATCCTCGACCGTAAATTTAAATGTGCAAGGCGGAAAACTCCTAGTATCCTTCGATAAAAACAAATCTCTTTTTACAAATGTAAAATTAAAAGGACCAGCTGAATTTGTTTTTAAAGGAATAATTGCTATTTAACAAACGCTACATCTAAAAATGAAAACACTAAAGGGAAAGAATATTTATATACGTGCACTAGAACCGAATGATCTTGAATTCATTTATGCCATTGAAAATGATCAAAGTATTTGGGAAGTTAGTAATACGAATACGCCATATAGCAGGTTTTTAGTGAAACAGTATTTAGAAAATGCGCATCAGGATATTTACGAGGCTAAGCAATTGCGTTTAGCAATTTGTCAAGATCAAGATTTTCCAGCCGTGGGATTAGTAGATTTATTTGATTTTGATCCAAAGAATAATAGGGCAGGAGTTGGCATTGTTATCCAAGGCAATGAAAATAGAAATCAAAACATTGGATCAGAAGCCTTGGAGTTGCTTATTGAATATGCTTTTACCAATTTGAATTTACATCAATTATTTGCAAATATAGGTACCGAAAATGTAGCGAGTAATGCACTTTTTACTAAATTTGGATTTGAATTGATAGGTGTAAAAAAAGAATGGACTTTAATAAATGGAAAGTATAAAGACGAAGCTGTTTTTCAATTATTAAATAATAACTTTTAATCTTGTGCATTCAAATTCTATAACTCTCAAATAATAATTTAAAAAAAGCGTTTCTATTTTCCATAATTGATACCATAAAATGAGTACAAAAAAAATCATCACAATAGTTTCTGTCGTTTTAATCACAATTTTAATGATATATGGAGCAGTAGTTCTACGACAAATTTTTTCTCCTAATACAAAATTTAGCAATAGCGAAGTGTTCATTTATGTTCCTACGAATTCGAGATATAAGGATGTGCAAGAATTAGTAGCGCCATATATTCAAAACATGAATCATTTTGATATGGTTGCTGATAAAAGGGGTTACGCTGGTAATGTTATTCCAGGAAGATTTTTGATAACGAAAGGAATGAATAGTTACGAATTAGTAAAAGCCATGCGATTTAATTCTGCAGTGAAATTAGCCTTTAATAATCAAGAACGAATAGAAGATTTAGCCGGACGTGTAGGTTCGCAAATTGAACCAGACAGTATAATGTTGCTTAATTCTTTCAAGGATTCCATCTTTATGAAAGAAAATGGTTTTAACGAGGATAATATTTTGGCTATGTTTATCCCAAATACTTATGAGGTTTATTGGAATACTACGGCTATAAAATTCCGGGATAAAATGATTAAGGAATACCGTAATTTTTGGAATAAAGAGAGAATTGCTAAAGCTGAAAAGCAAGGATTTACGCCAATAGAAGCTACTATTTTAGCTTCTATTGTTCATAAAGAGTCGGTAAAAAAAGACGAAAGACCTAGAATTGCTGGAGTGTATCTAAACCGTTTAAGAGCCGGCATGCCACTTCAAGCAGATCCAACAGTCATTTTTGCAATCAAAAAGAAGTCAAATGATTTCGAACAAGTGATCAAGCGCGTTTTTTACAATGATTTATTAATGAGTCATCCTTATAATACGTATATGAATTTAGGACTTCCTCCTGGCCCTATAGCCATGCCAGATATAACGGCGCTAGAGGCAGTGTTAAATCCTGAAAAAAATAATTTCATCTATTTCTGTGCTAGTGTAGATCGATTTGGATACCATGAATTTGCGGTAACTTTAGAGGAACACAATAAAAACGCAAAGAAATATTCAGATTGGATCAACAGTAAAGGTGTAAAGAGATAGTTTTGAAATTTGTAAGAGCTTTATTTATTTTAACATTTGGTTTTCAAATAGGCTATTCCCAAAATAGCCAATTCAATAATTTTTTTAAACCGGCTGATTCTTTAAATTTAAAAAGGCAAAATACAATAATTATTTCTGAATCAATACTTGCAGCAGGAACGCTTGCGGCTTTAAACCAACTTTGGTATGCTGATTATCCTCGATCTAAATTTCATTTTATAAATGACAATTTTGAATGGCTTCAGATGGACAAAGTGGGACATATTTTTTCATCTTATCATCTAGGGCGATTGGGATCAGAAATGCTTAAATGGAGTGGCTCCTCCAGAAAAGATCAGTTGATTTATGGTGCAGGTTTAGGATTTGCATTCTTGACAGCAGTAGAGGTGTTAGATGGATATTCTAGTCAATGGGGCGCTTCATCTGGAGATATAATGGCAAATGCTACTGGAACTGCGCTGTATGTTTCACAAGAATTACTTTGGAAAGAGCAACGAATTATACCTAAATTTTCTTTTCACACTACAAAATTTGCTGAACTCCGACCGGAAGTTTTAGGAAAGTCTTTTTCTGAACAAATTTTGAAAGATTATAATGGTCAAACGTATTGGCTATCTGTTAATTTACATTCATTTGCAAAAGGTTCTAAAATCCCAAAATGGTTGAACATTGCTTTAGGTTATAGTGCTAATGGAATGATAACCGGAAACGCTCAAAACACAAATTTTTCAGGTTCTAATCCAGCCCGATTTAGGCAGTTTTATCTTAGTGTAGATATCGATTTAACAAAAATTAACACTGATTCTCGATTTTTAAAGACTGTTTTTTCTGTTTTGAATACCGTCAAAGTACCAGCTCCCACATTGGAATTCAGGCGATTTAATGATATAAAACACCACTTTATCTATTTTTAGAAAAATTTAACTACTTGATAATCAGCTTAAATATTTTTATTGTATCTTTGCACTTAGAAATTTCTTAACGGGACAGCGTTTTGAAGAAAAACAATTTATGATAAAGAAATGGTATTTTTATACAAGTTTGACTGTAATTACAGTTTTTTTAAGCTCCGGCTTTAAACCTTTAAATTTAGAAACTAACCCTTGGTTTCTTATTAATGAAGAAGATGGTTCCCACTACTTATTTCCATCTCAAGAACAAGAAGAATACAATAATTTAAACATCCCTTTTACTGGAAATTTCTTTGTAGGTTTTAGAGAGGCTGTTGGCTTTAAAGAATCTCAAAGTAAATACAAGAAAATTAATTCCTTAGGTTATATGGGTAAATACCAGTTTGGTATTGAAACACTAAAATCTGTTGGTATACATGATAAAACTGCTTTTCTTAATAGTCCAGAACTTCAAGAAAAAGCTTTTTTAGCTTTATTAGCAAAAAATAAATGGGAACTAAAAGATGAAATTAAAAAGTATAGCGATACTGTTTTAAACGGTCTTCATATCACAGAATCGGGCATATTGGCAGCGGCACATCTCGGAGGTGCCGGCTCCGTGAAGAAATTTTTCAGATACAACGGAAAACGTAATTTTACTGATGCGTATGGATCTTCGATACGCGGATATATGAAAGTTTTTGGAGGTTACGATACTTCCTTTATTGTAGCTAATGCTAATGCAAAAGCTAAAAACATATAATCGCATCAAGACATAAATATAAAAAACAAGGCTGTTAGAAGTAACAGCCTTGTTTTTTATAAATAGATATTCTACTGTTACTTCAATTGAAGGTTAAATAAAGATAATAGTCTTTAAATTTCTTCAAAACTTCCCATTAATATTTCAATAATTTTTATCGCTGCTTCACTTATTTTTGTTCCCGGTCCAAAAACCGCTACGGCTCCAGCATCAAATAAAAATTGATAATCTTGAGCAGGGATAACACCTCCTACAACTACCATAATATCTTCTCTACCGTATTTTTTGAGTTCTTCTATAACTTGCGGAACTAATGTTTTGTGTCCTGCTGCGAGTGACGATACTCCAAGAATGTGAACGTCATTTTCAACAGCTTGCTTGGCTGCTTCGGCAGGTGTTTGAAAAAGAGGACCTATGTCAACATCAAAACCAACATCAGCATAACCAGTAGCAACAACTTTAGCACCACGGTCGTGCCCGTCTTGGCCCATTTTTGCAATCATGATTCGTGGTCTACGGCCTTCTTGTTTTGCAAATTCATCAGCCATTAGTTTTGCTTTCTCAAAACTTTTATCGTCTTTTATCTCTTTGCTGTACACACCGCTAAAGGATTTAATTTGTGCTTTATATCTTCCAAATACTGTTTCTAGTGCGTCACTAATTTCTCCTAGAGTAGTTCTATTTCTTGCAGCTTCAACTGCTATGGCTAGCAAATTCCCCTCTCCAGTTTTAGCACAATGAATTAATTGCGCTAATGAATTTTTCACTTTTTCAGAATCTCTGGTTGCTTTTATTCGGTCTAATTGCTCTAATTGTTGTTTCCGAACCATCTGGTTGTCAACATCCAATATTTGTAAAGGATCTTCTTTTTCTAAACGATATTTGTTTACACCTACAATAATATCTTGACCACTATCTATCCTAGCTTGTTTTCTAGCTGCAGCTTCCTCGATTCTAAGTTTTGGAATTCCCGATTCAATAGCTTTTGTCATTCCACCCAACTCTTCTACTTCTTCGATCAATTTCCAAGCGCTCTCAGCAATTTCATTAGTTAAACTTTCTACATAATAACTTCCAGCCCAAGGATCGACAGTTTTAGTAATTTTAGTTTCTTCTTGCAAATATAGTTGCGTATTTCTTGCAATTCTAGCAGAAAAATCTGTTGGTAAGGCTATTGCCTCATCTAGCGCATTGGTATGTAGCGATTGAGTTCCTCCAAAAGCCGCAGCAGTTGCCTCGATGCATGTTCGAGCTACATTGTTAAAAGGATCTTGTTCTGTTAAACTCCAACCCGATGTTTGGCAGTGAGTGCGCAGTGCTAAGGATTTATCGTCATTAGGCGCAAACTGTTTTACTAATTTTGCCCATATCATTCTTCCAGCACGCATTTTAGCAATTTCCATAAAGTGGTTCATTCCAATAGCCCAGAAAAAAGATAATCGCGGTGCGAATTCGTCAATTTTCATTCCTGTCGCAAGTCCTGTTCTTATGTATTCTAAACCATCAGCTAAGGTGTATGCTAATTCAATATCGGCGGTGGCTCCTGCTTCCTGCATGTGATAGCCAGAAATTGAAATAGAATTAAATTTTGGCATATTTTTACTGGTATACTCAAAAATATCAGCTATAATCTTCATCGAGGGCGTTGGCGGATAAATGTATGTATTTCGCACCATGAACTCTTTCAATATATCATTTTGTATTGTTCCAGAAAGTAATTCAGGTTTCACACCTTGTTCCTCGGCAGCAACGATATAGAAAGCCATGATTGGTAAAACAGCACCGTTCATAGTCATAGAAACAGACATTTCATCTAGCGGAATTTGGTCAAATAATACTTTCATATCTTCGACTGAATCAATTGCAACTCCAGCTTTCCCAACATCACCAACAACGCGTTCGTGATCAGAATCGTAACCGCGGTGAGTTGGTAAATCAAACGCGATTGAAAGTCCTTTTTGCCCTGCAGCTAAGTTTCTTCTATAAAAAGCGTTGCTTTCTTCAGCTGTAGAAAAACCTGCGTATTGTCGCACTGTCCAAGGGCGGCGAACGTACATTGTTGTATAAGGCCCACGTAAATTTGGCGCAAAGCCAGCTCCAAAATCAAGATGAGTTAGTTGTTCAATATCTTGCTCAGAATAGGTTGGTTTAAGTTCAATGCCTTCTGCGGTTAGATAGCTTTTCTCTTCAGAAATTGATTTGCTATTGTCCTCCTGCTTTAACGTTAAGTGCTGTATGTCTTTTCTCATTATTTTATTTACAAATTATCCTTTTATTGATAAATTTTTTATAAAAAGAATTTTATTTTATTCTAAGTTTAATCGTTCTTGCTCTATTTTTTCAGCTAAACGCTTTTCAATAATAGGAGTAATTAATGTCTTTCTCGGATTTTTCTTTACAAACGGAAACAATTCAAGATCATGCTTCATTCGATCTTGTTTATTAGGATGCTTATTTGTACCTAGTAAAATTTCTTTTCCTGAATCGAATAAATTTTGCTCTGCTTCGGCGCTTTCTTGGATTTTTCTTTTAATAATTCCGTCATTAAGTTGTTTTAAGAAACTACCATTAGACTCAATTTCTTTAAATAAAACTAGTGCTTTTTCCGCCAGCTGATTAGTCAGGCTTTCAATATAGTAACTTCCGTCAGCAGGATTATTGACTTTGTCAAAATAGCTTTCATTTTTTAATATAAGCAATTGATTACGAGCAATTCGATCACCAAATTCGTTGTCTTTATGGTATAGAGCATCGTACGGTGAGTTTGCAATTGCATCAGCACCGCCAAGAATTGCGCTCATACACTCTGTTGTAGTGCGCAGCATATTAATGTTGTAGTCGTAAAGTGTTTTGTTTCTTTTTGTAGGCGAAACAATGATATTACATTCTAAATTATGATTGTATTCTTTAGCAACTAAGTTAAATAAAATCCGCAATGCTCGTAATTTTGCAATTTCAAAAAAGTAATTTGTACCCACTGCAACTTCAAAAACGATAGGTTTATTAATTGATTTTATCCTATTAAAGTATTCATTAGCTTGGCCTATGCTATAAGCAAGTTGCTGTACCATATTTGCTCCAGCATTTTGATACAAGGTTGCACTTATACTTATTAGAGAGATTGACTTTGTTTGTTTTGAAAGTATATTCAGCGTTTCAAAATTATTTTTTTCTTTAGTTGAAAACCAATTTCCGTCTTTCGCTAGTTGGCCAATTGGATCCAAATTACAAAAAATAATAGTTTTGTTCTTCTTAGCAAAAGTTTCAATTTTTTTAACGAAATCGATTGAAATAAAATTAAGATTGAAATAGATTGTAATATCATCTAACGGTAAATTTTCTAAAAGATTAATGACATCTATTGATTCATTGTCTATAGAAAACCTCAGGCTTTCTGCTCCACGGCTTAAGGTATCTTTTGCTCGTTCAATAGATTTATCTACATCATAAACAAAGATATTTTGGCAAATTTTAAATTTAGATGCATTTGTGGTGACTGAATACTTTTTATCGAATTCGTCCTTATGGTAAATGGGTTTTACTTGAATATCTTCAGGAGAATTCCAAACTAGGTTTTCATTATAATCAGCTCCCTTTAGTTCAAACTGAATTTTTTGTTTCCATTGTTTAGAGGATATTGGATCGAAATCATCGAATAGAGTAGTAGCCATTTTAGTTGTAATTATGCAGTTTTAAATAATAATAAATATTAGTTATTGCCTTGTTTAGTTGTGTCACTTTCAAATTCTATTATATAAATATCTTCGCTATCCTTTTTCATATAATATTTTTCTCGAGCATATTTTTCTATCTGTTCAGAGTTTTTTAATTGTTTAATATTCTTCTTATCTTTTTTTATTTCCTGCTGGTAGTAAGTCGCATTATCTTCTAAATCTTCAATTTGTTGATCTAATATACGATGATCAAAATAGGAGTAGTTATCAAGGAAAAGTATCCATGTAAAAAAAAATAAAAGCACCCAAACATACTTATTACTAACTAATTTGAACCAAGATTTATTTTTATATGGATTTTTCATTTTTTTTCATTTTTGCCAATAATACCTATTCTTTAATAGCGCCACTAATTAAGTAAGGTGCATTGAAACCATAATTATTTACACTATCTAACTAAAGATAGATTTGACGCGACAACCATACTAAATGACATACAGTATTATTAATCTTAGATTCGTAGGTTTGAATTAACTATTAAAAATCATAAAATTTTTTGATTTATTACAGCTCTTACAACATCTATGGCAACCGTATTGTACTTGTCATTAGGAATTATAATATCAGCAAACGCTTTTGTAGGCTCAATAAATTGTTCATGCATCGGTTTTAAAGTTGTTTGATATCGATTTATTACTTCGTGCATGTCACGACCTCTTTCAGCGATATCGCGCTTCATCCTTCGAATTAATCTTTCGTCAGAATCAGCATGAACGTAAATTTTTACATCAAATAAGTCTCTTAATTCAGGATTTGCTAAAATCAAAATTCCCTCAACTATCATCACCTTTCTAGGATGTGTAAAAACCGTATCATCAGTTCTATTATGAGTAACAAAGGAATATACAGGTTGATGAATATTATTTCCTTTTTTTAATTCCTTTAAATGTCCAACTAAAAGCTCAAAATCAATAGCTCTAGGATGATCAAAGTTAATTAAAGCTCGCTCATCAAATGATAGACCATGATTTTCTTTATAATAGGAGTCTTGAGAAATAATTCCAACCTCTGTTTGAGGCAATTCATTCATAATTTGATGTACAACGGTTGTTTTACCGCTTCCCGTACCACCTGCAATTCCAATAATGAGCATAAAATTCTTATTGTGTTAATATAAATACAAAAGTAGGGATTTAATCTGCAGTGAATTTTATTTTAGTAGAATATTTGCTAGTGTAATATATTTATTGATCACTATTGACAAACATTATTTACCTTTAGGTTTTAAAAATTAGAAAAGTGTATTTCCAAATCAACAAGAATATAGAGCGCTATGTATCTTTCAATCTAGATGAATTAAAGATTTTTAATTCTCTTTTAGAATATAGTGTTGTTCCTAAGAAAACTATTCTACTTCATGAAGGCGAAATATGTAAATTTGAAGCTTTTGTAATCAAAGGGTGCGTGCGGAAATATTATATTGATACGAATGGGTTAGAAGTAATTCTTCAGTTTGCTATCGAAAATGCTTGGATTAGTGATATTTCGTTTAGCATTTATGAAAAAAATCCAAGTAGAGTTTATATAGAAACCTTAGAGGATTGCCAATTATTCCTATTTAACCCAGAAAGTAAAGAAGAATTGTTCAGCAAAGCACCAAAATTTGAACGCGCCTTTCGAATTTTAATGCAACGCAGTTTAGCAGCAACGCAAGATCGTTTATTCAACACTATTTCTAAAACTGCAACAGAAAAATACGTTGAATTTCTTGAACAATATCCAGCACTTCCACAACGAGTTGTGCAGCATTATATCGCTTCTTATTTGGGTATTTCACCTGAATTTCTTAGTAAAATTAGAAAAAAAATGGCAAAATAATATTTGTCATTTATTTTATTTCTTGTCCTAGTTCAATGCAATTGCTTTTCTTTTGGCTCAATTTTGTACCATAGAAATATAGCAATAGAAAATGGAGAATATCAACAGTTTACAAGATCAGAAATCAAGTCATTATATTTTACACAAAGCGAATACTCGCGGGCATGCTGATCATGGCTGGTTAGAATCGTATCATACTTTTAGTTTTGCCAATTATCAAAATAACGACCGCATGAACTTTGGTGTGTTGCGAGTATTAAATGATGACAGGGTAAATCAAGGAATGGGTTTTGGAAAACATCCACATGATAACATGGAAATTATTTCTATTCCTCTCGAAGGGGATTTAGAGCATCAAGATAGTATGGGAAACACCACGGTTATCAAAGAAGGTGATATCCAAATTATGAGTGCCGGAACAGGTATTTTCCATAGTGAGAAAAATAAGAATCACAATCAATTTGTTAAGTTCTTGCAGATTTGGGTTTATCCAAATAAAAAAAATGTAACTCCGCGTTACGATCAAATTTCGCTTGATCTAAAAGATCGACGGAATAAACTGCAGCAAATTTTATCTCCTAATTCAAATGATCAAGGCGTTTGGATTCATCAAGATGCTTGGTTTCATATCGGAAGATTTGATAAAGCGTTCTCAAGCAGTTATCAATTAAAAAAAGCAGGAAACGGAATTTATGCTTTTGTTCTGAAAGGTGATTTTACAATAGGAGAAATTAAGTTAAATGAACGTGATGGGTTAGGAATTTGGAATACAGATTCGATAAAAGTAATTGCTAATTCAGATGAGGCAGAAATTTTGATAATGGAAGTACCGATGGAATTATAATCTAAATAATTATAATCAATTTAAACCATAAAATTATGTCAACAACAAAATGGATAATAGATCCAACTCATTCAGAAATTGGTTTTAAAGTGAAACACATGATGTTCACTAATATTTCAGGTAAGTTCACGAAATTTGATGCGTCAATTGAATCAGATACTATTGATTTTGAAAATGCTAAAATTGAATTTACAGGAGCAATTGATTCTATTTCTACTGGTAATGCCGATAGAGATAAGCACTTAATAAGTCCTGACTTTTTTGATTCAGCACAGTTTCCTGAAATTAAATTTACTGCAACATCATTTACAAAAATAAATGATGGTAAATACGATTTAATAGGTGATTTAAGCATGCATGGAGTAACTCAATCTATAAAAATGCCTACAGAATTTAGTGGATTAATGACGGATCCTTGGGGAAATACTAAGTGAGCTTTTTCATTAGAAGGAAAAATTAATAGAAAAGATTGGGGATTAAACTGGAATTCAGCACTTGAAACTGGAGGAGTTTTGGTTGGAGAAGAAGTGCGTTTGATAATTGAATTACAATTTGTCAAACAATAATGAACCATACAAAAATAGTAAAATTGAAGCCATAACAATAACCTAATAGTCGTATTAGAGTTTTTTATAAAATTTAAAACTCCCCAAATAATAACTCATTATTTGGGGAGTTTTTATATGTGACGTTCCCTTATTAATCTTATTTGTTCTTTTTTGCTTTAATCATCATTTCTAATTGATCCCAAAGTTCTTCAGGAATGGCCTCTAAAAGATTGAATTGTCCAGCACCTTTTAGCCATTCTCCACCATCGATAACGACAACTTCTCCGTTTATGTAAGCTGAAAAGTCAGACACTAAATAGGCTGCTAAGTTGGCTAATTCTTGATGATCACCCACTCGTTTCACTGGTACTTTTTTAGCCATATCAAATTTCTCGGCTAGATCTCCCGGTAATAATCTATCCCAAGCGCCTTTGGTTGGAAATGGTCCTGGTGCAATTGCATTTGTACGAATGCCATATTTAGCCCACTCTACAGCAAGGCTTCGTGTCATGGCTAAAACTCCAGCTTTTGCAGTAGCGCTAGGAACTACGTATGCTGAACCAGTCCAAGCGTAGGTAGTTACTATGTTCAAAACTGTTGATGATTTTTGTTTAGTGTCAATCCAATGTTTTCCAAAAGCAAGTGTACAGTTTTTTGTGCCTTTCAAAACAATATCAATTACGGTATCAAATGCATTAGCAGATAACCGCTCAGTTGGAGAGATAAAATTTCCGGCGGCATTGTTAAGTAAAACATCAACTTTTCCAAAGGTTTTCAAAACTTCCTGAAGCATATTTTCTACCTCTGTATAATGACGAACATCACATTGAATGGGAAGACAAGTTCCTCCAGTTTCTGATTCTAATTCTATTGCAGTATTTTTAAGTTTTTCTAAATCTCTCGAAGTTATGGCAACTTGCGCACCTAATTCTAAAAAATATTTAGTCATTGCTTTTCCTAAACCGCTTCCGCCGCCTGTTACTACAATTACTTTTCCTTTTAGCGCATCGTCTCGTAACATCTTATCTGTATAACTCATAATATTTATTTTTATTCGTAAATATAGGGAATAAAAATACTATGCACGCATAATAAAATTAAATTTCAATGAGGTGAAATTTTATAATTTTTGCAAATTCGTTTATGAACGAAGATTAATTAGAGATTATTTATGCCATTACTCTAATGAAAAATAGATTATTGAGCTGATGTGAGTTGTCTTTTGACCAAGAAACTAATAGCTTAAAAATAAATTACTTAATTATTAAAGTCAAGTTCCTATAAAAAAACTCATCATTGCAAAAGTTACATTTTGTGAATGATGAAAATGGTGGGACGTTTGTGTAGATCAATAGTTTCTTTTTTCCAAGAAGCAATTTTTTTTGTTTTAATGTACTCTGTAGGTAAGGTAATATCAGTAGCAATACAAAGATGAGTTTCTGGATGGAGCGTTTGAAGTAAATCTTCTAATAATTTATTATTTCGATACGGAGTTTCGATAAAAATTTGTGATTGATTTTTTTCGAATGATACTCTTTCTAATGTTTTAAAACTGGCTTTTTTTTCGTCTTTTTCTATGGGAAGGTAACCATGAAAAGTGAAACTTTGACCATTCATTCCAGATGCCATCATTGCCAAAAGTATTGACGAAGGTCCCACTAACGGAATAACTTGAATTCCTCGATCGTGTGCTAGTTTAACAATAACAGCACCAGGATCAGCAACTCCAGGACAGCCTGCTTCACTCATTAAACCCATATTGATCCCCGCTAACAACGGTTTTATGAAGTCTAAATGTTCTTTAATTTCAGTATGTTTGTTTAATACAAAAAGTTTTAATTCTGACTGTTTTTTCTCAGGATTAACTTCTTTTATCGATTTTCTAGCAGTTTTATCATTTTCAACAATATAATAATCAATAAAATCAATACTACGTTTAACGGTTTGTGGTAAAACATCCATAGGATTGCAATCTCCCATTGTTGTTGGGATTAAATAAAGTTTTCCTAAAACAGTATTTGATTTCATATGGATTATTTATGGTGGTAGTTATTTTTGATCGTTAGATTTCACTGACGGTAAATAAATCGAGATAATTTAACTTAAAAAATTTACTAAATTATAAAGTCGAAGACTAGGAATACTTTTTTATAAGTTTTGTTGATATCACATCGCAAACTTCATCTAGCATATTATAAACAATTTCAAATCCATTAGTTAAACCAAAATAAGGATCAGGTACATCCACTTTTTCGTTTGGAAATAATTCATCCAAAATTAATTTGACCTTATCTTTGTGGTCTTGTGTTTGTGCTAGCTCTAAAACATTATTATAATTAGAGCTATCCATTACATAAATATAATCGTAAGCATCAAAATCAGTTGTATTGAATTGACGACCTTTTTGATTGGAAATATTTATATTATTGTTTTTTGCAACAGCTATCGAGCGGTCGTCAGGCGAATGGCCAATATGCCAATCTCCCGTTCCTGCTGAATCAACTTTAAATTTTTCTGCTGGAAGTTTTGAGGCTAATATTCCCTCTGCCAATGGAGAACGGCAAATATTTCCTAAACAAACCATTAAAATTTTTATGGACATGATGCGCTTATAACGTTAGTTTTTTATGGATGTCTTCAACAAATTTTTTAAATTGTTTGTCTGTTGCAACTAGATTATCAACAGTTTTACAAGCATGTAAGACGGTGGCATGATCTCGGTCTCCTATTTGAGAACCAATATTTGCTAATGAAGCTTTAGTGAATTTCTTTGCAAAAAACATAGCTAGTTGCCTCGCTTGTACAACGTGTCTTTTTCTTGTTTTTGATTGCAAAGTTTCTAGATCTAATTGAAAATAATCAGATACAATTTTCTGAATGTAGTCAATAGAAATTTCTCTTTTTACATTTTTAACGAATTTTTCAACAACGCTTTTTGCAAGTTCTAGAGTAACTTCTTTCTTATTAAATGAAGATTGAGCTATTAAAGAGATGATCGCACCCTCAAGTTCTCTGACATTTGATTTAATATTACGTGCAACATATTCCACGATTTCTTCCGGAATTTGTACACCATCTCTGTAAAGTATATTCTTCAAGATAGAAATACGTGTTTCGTAATCAGGCTGATGAATTTCAGCTGATAATCCCCATTTAAAACGAGATAATAAACGTTGTTCAATATCTTGCATGTCAACAGGAGCTTTATCAGAAGTCAAAATGACTTGTTTCCCGTTTTGATGTAAATAATTAAAAATATGAAAGAACACATCTTGAGTTCCTGATTTGCCAGATAGGAATTGAACATCATCGATAATTAAAACATCGATTAATTGATAGAAGTGAATGAAATCATTTCTATTATTTTTTTTAACAGAATCTATATATTGTTGAGTAAATATTTCAGCAGAAATATACAAAACCGTTTTTTCAGGATATTTATCCTTTATCTCCACACCTATAGCATGAGCTAAATGTGTTTTTCCAAGACCAACTCCACCAAAAATTAATAAAGGATTAAAAGAAGTTCCTCCTGGTTTATTGGCAACAGCCATTCCAGCAGATCTTGCTAATCTATTTGAATCTCCTTCTAAGAAATTGTCGAAACTGTAATTCGCATTTAATTGAGATTCTATTTTTAAATTACGGATACCAGGTATTACAAATGGATTTTTAAGTTCTGGATTTAAGTTTTTAAAAGGAGCATCAACTTCTTGCGGCTTCATAGAAACTCTATTAGCACTTGGCAATTGCTCTGTAAAAGGTTGTTTGTTGCCGTAAGTGTTTTCCATTCTGATTTTATAAAGTAACTTTGCATTTTTACCAAGTTCTTTAGTAAGCGCTACCTTTAACAATTTCACGTAATGTTCTTCTAACCATTCATAAAAAAATTTACTTGGAACTTGAATGTACAATGCATTATCGGTAAGTTCAACTGACTTGATTGGTTCAAACCAAGTTTTGTAGGCTTGATCTTGGATGTTGTCTTTTATAAAAGACAAACAGTTTTCCCATACTGATTGAGCAGTTTTGTTCATAGATTCTATTAAATTGTTTTTAATTGGTAATTTTTATCTTACTAAAAAAAAGAGGTTTTATTATTAATTATCGGGGTAACAAATATGTGAACAATTTTCTGTAAAAAAAAATATATAGGGTAATAATTTCCCGAATTATTGTTGTAAGGACGCTTAAAAAGTTTTAAAATTTTATATAAAAATAATGAAAGATCATCAAGTAGAAGTGAGAGTACGGTATTCAGAAACGGACCAAATGGGTGTAGTTTATCATGGAAATTACATCCCATATTTTGAGATAGGAAGGGTCGAATGGCTTAGAAACAAAGGGATTTCATATAAAAGCATGGAGCAAAGTGGTATTGCGCTTCCTATCGTTTCCATGAGCATCAATTATAAAAAACCAGCTCGTTATGATGAGTTACTAACGATTCACACCATCTTTAAAAGCCAGTCGTCTGTCAAGATAGAATTTGATTGTGCAATTTATAATGAAACTAATGAGTTATTAACAACTGCCCAATTTATTTTAGTTTTTGTGTCGTTAATATCTGGCAAACCAGTAAGTCCGCCAGATTATATTTTAGAATTGTTTAAGGCAATGGAATAAAGGGCAACACCATGATGCTTTTTAACGAAAATTATAGCCGTTGAACTATTATTCCAAAAATTGAATTAAAAATGTCGTACACATTTTCGGCATTTTTTTTTCGTATTTTTATCTCTATTTTGCCCATTGGAATTTCTGAAATTTCATTTATTTCCATCTCTTGACTTATAATTTCGAGTTTTTTTTCTTTAATGACTCGCATTACTTTGTTCATGTTTTGGTAGTCGAAAGAAATTATAAAATGAATATTAACAGTTTTTTCGATGATCTCACAATTATCTAGAGCTAATTGTGCCGTTTTTTTGTAAGCGGTAATTAGGCCACCCACTCCAAGTTTAACTCCGCCAAAAATTCTTACTACAACAATTAGGATATTTGTTAAAGTGAATGACTGAATTTGACCATAAATAGGCATTCCTGCGCTATTACTTGGTTCTCCATCGTCATTTACACGGTAGGATATAGATTCAGCCCCTATTTGGTAAGCATAGCAAAAATGTCCAGCATGAGGGTGTTGTTTTCGCAAGACGTCTATTATAGGCTTGACTTCGTCTTCTGATAAGATAGGAAACGCGTATCCAAAGAATTTACTATTTTTTTCTTTAAACAGTACTACATCTGATGAATTTGCTATTGTATTGTAAGTGTCTTTTAATTCCAAAAAACTTTTTTCTAATTAATTTTCTTGTTTAATAACTCAATAACATCTTCCCCGCCAACTTGCAAATTCCAAATTTGAAATCCTAATTCGGCGGCTGCATCTGTATTTTCCTTTTTATCATCTACAAATAAAGTACGTTTTGGATCGAGATCATGGTTGTTTATCAAATGTCTAAATATGTCTAAATCTGGTTTTCTAAGTCCAATTTCAAAGGAGAAATATACTTTTTCGAAGCATTGATAAAAATCACTGTAAAACGAGATTCCACTTTTCTTTTCGAAACTTTCAATATGAATTGCATCTGTATTAGACAATAAAAATAAGCGGTATTTTTTTGAAAGTAATTGAAGAAATTCCAGTCGATACAAAGGAAAATCTAAAAGTATTGCTTTCCAAGCTGCTGAAATTTCCTCTAAATTAGAATTTGGAATATGTTTTTGAATGCCTAAAATAAAATTTTCAGGGGTAATTTTACCAGTTTCAAAATCCATATTTAAATCATTTAAGTCCTTATTCCAATTTGTTAAACCTAAATTTTTAAAGGCAGTAACGGTTGCGTTTTTATCTAAATTGATAAAAATATCTCCAAAATCAAATATTATTGTATTTATCATGGTTTCTTGAAATTAGGAGTTCGTCGTTTTCTATGTTTAACTTCACATTTTGATTCTTCGTGAAGTTTGGTGCTTTAGTACCAGAATCAAATTGAACTTTTCCAATAAAAAGCCGTGCTTCATCCCAGAGATTATTGTCGATAAAAGTTTGCAGTGTTTGTTTACCACCTTCAATAATTACAGACTGAATTTGATGCCTATACAAAGTACTAACGATTTGATTGGCAACATTTTTTTTAAAGTCGATACTTTCAAAGATAGTATTTTCTTTTTCGAAAATATCTTTATTTTTTGAAAAGACAATCGTTTTAAATTGATTATCAAGAATATGACTGTTTTCAGGAATTCGATTATTTTGGTCTAAAACTAATCGAATTGGATTATTTCCTGTCCAATCTCGTACATCTAGTTTTGGGTTATCATCAACAACAGTTTGCGTTCCTACCAGAATTGATTGTTCTTCGCTTCGCCATTTATGAACAAGTTGTCTAGAATATTGATTAGTTATCCAAATTGGTTTTCTTTCTATTTTTTCACTTGGCGCAACAAAACCATCTTGACTTTCGGCCCATTTTAAAATAATGAATGGTCGTTGTTTAGTTTGAAAAGTAAAAAATCGTTTATTTAGTTCTAAGCATTCTTTTTCACAAACGCCAACAGTGACGTTTATACCGGCTTTGATTAATCTTTTAATTCCGTCTCCTGCTACTTTTACATTTGGATCTACGGTTCCAATAATGACATTTGGAATTTTATTTTCAATGATGAAATTGCAACAAGGGGGTGTTTTTCCAAAATGACTACAGGGCTCTAAACTAACATAAATGGTCGCTTTTGCTAAAAGGGATTTGTCCTTCACTGAGTTTATAGCGTTAACTTCAGCGTGCGGTTCGCCTGCTTTTTTATGCCAACCTTCCCCAATGATTTTTCCATCGTAGACTATCACACTACCAACCATAGGATTTGGGTAAGTTGTGCCAAGACCATTTTTAGCTAATTGAATGCATCTTTTTATATATTGCTCTTGTATTTTCACATCGTAAAAGTACTAAATTTTGAGTTTATGAGAATCTTTACTAACTTTTGATAAATACAAAAAACAATTTCTATTTTTGCCTTCGAATTAGAATTTTTAGACCATGGAAAACTATACTATTAGAAAAATTAAAAAAGAAGACAACCAGCAAGTTGCACAATTGATACGCGCTGTTTTTGAAGAATTGGAGATTCCAAAAGTTGGAACAGCTTATGAAGATCCATATTTAGATTACATGTTTGAGGAATACAATAAATCTAGATCGGTTTATTTTGTTGTTGAAAATAATGATAAAATAGTTGGTTGTGCGGGAATTGCTCAGTTAGAAAATGAAGAGGAAACGATTTGTGAATTGCAAAAAATGTATTTTCTTCCTGAAACTCGTAAAAAAGGAATTGGAGCAGAGATGATGGAGCTTTGTTTACAAAGCGCAAAGAATTTCGGATTTGAAAAGTGTTATTTAGAAACCATGCCGTTTATGATTGATGCGCAAAAACTATATTCAAGATCTGGATTTGAACCTATCAGCGCTCCAATGGGAAGCACAGGACACGTGAGTTGCCCTGTTTGGATGCTGAAGGATTTAGCTCTTTAATTATGAAAATTAAAGACTATCGAGTGCAGTTTATTAATGCCCTCACATCAAAATATGACGCGGGAGAAGCGGAAAGTTTTTTCTATTTAATTCTTGAAGAAAAATACCAATTGAGGCGGATTGATTTGGCCCTAAAGCCTGATTTGACTTTTGCAGAAAATGATATTTTAAATTGGAATTTAATTTTAGAGCAATTGAAATTAGAAATTCCGGTACAATATCTACTTGGGAAAACTAGTTTTTATGGGTTGGATTTTGAAGTTAATTCTAACGTTTTAATTCCTAGACCAGAGACGGAGGAATTAGTCGACTGGATTGTTCAAAGTGCACGGACTATAGGAAAAGATAAAACATTGAAAATTTTAGATATTGGAACTGGAAGCGGGTGTATTGCAATTGCTTTGGCAAAAAATATTAAAAATGCAAAACTATTTGCTATTGATATATCCGATAAAGCTTTGGCTACAGCCAAAATAAATGCAAAAGTTAATAAAGTAGAAGTTACTTTCCTACATGAAAATATCCTCGAAACAACACATTTAAACCAAAAGTTTGACATTATAGTTTCAAATCCTCCTTATGTTCGAAACCTTGAAAAGCAGGAGATCAAGAAAAATGTTTTAGATAATGAACCACATTTGGCACTTTTTGTAGATGACAATGATGCTTTGATTTTTTATAAAAAAATAGCGCGATTAGCCAAAACCAACTTATCCGAAAGCGGACAATTATTTTTTGAAATCAATCAGTATTTAGGTCCAGAAATGATTGAATTACTTGAAAAAATGGCTTTTCGTAATGTCGAATTGCGCAAAGATATTTATGGCAATGATAGAATGATTGTAGGTTCTATGTAAGATTTATGAGGAACTAAAAAAGGTGTTAAATTAGATTACAGAGTGCTAAGTATAAGATTTAAAATTTTTTTAAACACTTTTAGAAAATTTAATTAGTATTAATTTTTTAAATATTTATTAGGATTGACAGGATGCCTAGGACAAAAAATTTATAACAAGTTGTTGTTTTTTGTTTAAAATTATCAAACTCTCGAAAATACAATGCGTATTTAAATTAGTTGATTAGGTGCTCAAGTTTCTGCGCTTCACAAAGAGTAAAATCGTCTACCGATTTTATTAAAAACGGACAATTTCTAAAGTAGGAAGTACAAGGGGATAACTTTTTTCAGATAATTTTATAATTGAACATCTGAAACAAGAAATTAAATTGCTTAAAAAAAATAATGATGAAATTTAAGCCATCGGATTTAATTCAATTTAAACAGCAAAAATTAATAAATCCAACCTTGAACAACAATTTATTACTTTATATTTCAAATTTACTGCTCAATACTTCATACTTCATATCTTCCTAATTACTCATATCGTAAAGCCTCAATAGGGTCTAAAACTGCCGCTTTTATCGCAGGATATAATCCTGAAGCGATGGCAACAATAAAACTAGTTATAAATGCGGCCATGATTGCGCCCCACGGAATTACAAATGCAAAATCTAATGCAGTAGCGATTCCAAAACCAATTAATATTCCAAAAATAATTCCTACTAATCCACCCAGTTGACCAATGAGTAGGGTTTCTATAAAAAATTGAATTGCAATTGTAGTTTTTTTAGCTCCTAAAGCTTTTCTCACTCCAATTTCTCTAGTGCGCTCCGTTACGGAAACAATCATGATGTTCATCAAAGCAATAGATGATCCCAGGACCGTAATCACACCTATAAGCCATGACGCTAATCCAAGATATTGCGTAATTCCTAAAATTCTATTTATCAAATCGTCACTTCGAACCACACCAAAGTTATTGTCCTTTATCGGACTCAATTTACGCACTCTTCTCATTGTGCTATTAGCATTATCAAGTGCTTGCTCAAGTAATTCCTTTTTACCCACCATTACACTCACAGTATAATTTATATTTGGTGCTGTGAATAATGATCTTGCAACTTGAATAGGAATTAAAACTCTTAAATCTTGATTGTTACCAAATGTTGAACCTTTCTCTTTTAAAACACCAATCACTCGAAATCGCGCTCCGCGTATAGAAATTATTTTATCAATTGGGTTCACATCTTTTAAGAGTCCTTTCTCAAAATCAGAGCCTACAACGCATACATAAGCATTATTATCAATATCAAATTGCGTAAAATTCCGACCAGCACTCGTTTCTAAACCTGAATTAGTCATAAAAAATTCATCAACGCCAAGAACTGTATTTTCAGGATCAGTTTTAGTCGCCTCAAATTTAACTTCTGCGCCAGATGTAGCAGTAAAGGATAAAGAAGTTTCGGTGAAAGGATAACTGTATTTGTTTTTAAACGAAACCGCCTCCGGGTAAGATATGATAGGATTTATAATCTCCCGCTCTGAACCCCCACGATTTCTAGTGGTATTCTCGTACTGTTTGATATTGAATGTATTGGCTCCCATCGAGGCAAAATCAGTTGAAATTGTGTTTTCTAATGCTGATACAACAGTAAGAATACTTACTAGAGCGGTAATTCCTATAGCAATAATCATCACCGTAAGAACCGTGCGTAGCAATTGAGTCCTAATAGAACCAAATGCAATGCGTATATTTTCTTTAAATAGTTTTAACATCATGTAAGTTTGACACGAAAATACAATTTTTGTTACAAGTTTCTTTATCTAAAAAGGAATTAATTGCAATCGCTTTTATTTGGAGCTTTTTCTTGCTTTTCGTTTCAATTCAGCAGGAAAATAATTTGTTTTCAATTCCTTGAAAGGAGCTTCCGCTGGTTGCTCTTTCAAGAAAGAAAACAATATTATTTTCTTACTGCTGCATTTTCACTGCAATCAAGGCTAGGTTTTGTGATAAAGTTTGCGCACTTTGTAAAGAGAATAAATTTTAAAATATGATATTTGCAAAATATTTAGATTTTTATAAATCACAACAATCTAGATTGACTATCGCTTATTTCAAAACATAACAAAATGGCATCTAAACCAAGTATTCCTAAAGGAACTAGAGATTTTTCACCTTCTGAGGTGGCTAAACGTCAATATATAATCCAGATTATTAAAAGTAATTTTGAAAAATTTGGTTTCCAACCCATAGAAACTCCTTCATTTGAAAATTCTGACACTTTAATGGGAAAGTACGGAGAAGAAGGGGATCGCCTTATTTTTAAAATATTGAATTCAGGAGACTATTTGGCGAAAGCCGATGCGACTCACTTGGAAAGTAAAGACAGTACTAAATTAACTTCGAGTATTTCAGAGAAAGCATTGCGTTATGATTTAACTGTACCGTTTGCAAGATATGTGGTGCAACATCAAAACGAGATTGAGTTTCCTTTTAAGAGATATCAAATTCAACCGGTATGGCGAGCAGATCGTCCGCAGAAAGGGCGTTTTAGAGAGTTTTTTCAATGTGATGCCGATGTTGTTGGATCAAAATCTCTTTGGCAAGAAGTAGAATTAGTTCAATTGTATGATACCGTTTTTACTGATTTGGGTTTAAGTGGAGTGATAATTAAAATCAATAACAGAAAAATTTTATCCGGTATTGCTGAGGTAATTGGCGCTTCTGATAAACTAATTGATTTTACAGTTGCTTTAGATAAGCTTGATAAAATAGGTGAAGACGGAGTTAAAAAGGAAATGATTGAAAAAGGAATCTCCTTAGAAGCGATTGTCAAAGTACAGCCATTATTCAATTTTACAGGAACTATTTCTGAAAAAATCGATAAGCTTTCTGATCTATTATCTACTTCAGCTGATGGTATGAAGGGAGTAGAGGAATTGCGTTTCATTTGTGACAATGTACTAAAGCTTGGTTTAGAGAGTGCGGTTTTAGATCTTGATGTAACCTTAGCTAGAGGGCTAAATTATTATACAGGAGCTATTTTTGAAGTGGCTCCGCCAAAATCAGTAGCAATGGGATCCATTGGTGGTGGTGGTCGTTATGATGATTTGACTGGTATTTTTGGATTGAAAAATATGAGTGGTGTAGGAATCTCTTTTGGTTTAGACCGAATCTATTTGGTGGTTGAAGAGCTAAATTTATTTCCAGAAACGGTAACAGCAACAACAAAAGCATTGTTTATAAATTATGGCGATAAGGAAGCTTTTTATGCTTTGCAAGCAATTCAAAAATTACGAGCCGCAGGAATAAAAGTAGAATTATATCCAGAGAATGCTAAGGTTGTAAAGCAATTTCAACATGCTGATAAAAGAGGAATTCCATTTGCAGTGATTATTGGAGAGCAGGAAATGGAATCGAATGTATATTCATTAAAAAATTTAAAAACGGGTGAACAAATTTCTGTAGATTTTGAGAAACTGAAAAGTTCTTTATAATAACACAGAAATTAAATGGCACAAAAAAAGCTTCGTTTGATTTAACGAAGCTTTTTTAATATAATACAATGGTGAATTAATAATTGTGTAAAATAAACACTTGGAAGGAAGTAAATGTAAATGTTGTTAACCTTCATTCACAAATTTAAAACTTTAACGCAATGTCAATCTTAAAATAATCCTAAAGTTTTAAAATTTATTAAGATAAATTATTGCTTTCGATTAGTTCTTCAAAAGATGACAATATGACATTTTATATTAATTGGCAGTAATTTTGCAATCTAGAGAAAAGAATTGAAATGAAGTTTAAAAATATATTTAAAAATACGAGTAATATGACTACTGAAAATACAGAAATCGATCAAGAATTAGATGACACGACATTAGAAAATAATGCCAATGAAGAGCAAATTATTGTTGAGGAATTAAGTGTAGAAGAGCAATTGGTACAAGACTTAGCAAAAGAAAAGGATAAATATTTACGATTATTTGCTGAGTTTGAAAATTATAAAAGAAGGACTGTAAAAGAACGTATTGAACTTTTTAAAACAGCAAATCAAGAAGTAGTTTTAGCGATGTTACCAGTACTTGATGATTTTGATAGAGCCATTACTGAAATTACTAAAACGGATGACGGGCCTTTATTAAAAGGGGTTGAATTGATTAACGAAAAATTAAAAAGCACCTTGTTTGCAAAAGGACTAGAAGTAGTTGACGTGAATGCTGGAGATGCTTTTAATGCTGATTTTGCCGAAGCAATAACTCAAATTCCTGCACCAACGGATAAGTTGAAAGGTAAAATTGTTGATGTTCTTGAAAAAGGATATAAATTAGGAGATAAGATCATCCGGTTTCCAAAAGTGGTTATCGGACAGTAAAACGTATTATTAAACAGGTTTTAATGTCCTGTTTATTATTGCTATAAAATATAAAAATGAAAAAAGATTTTTACGAAATATTAGGCATTTCAAAAGGTGCTGATGCTGCTGAAATTAAAAAAGCATACAGAAAAAGTGCTTTACAGCACCATCCTGACAAAAATCCTGGAGACAAATCGGCAGAGGATAAATTCAAATTAGCCGCTGAGGCTTATGAGGTTTTAAGCGACCCACAGAAAAAAGCGAAGTACGATCAATACGGTCATCAAGCTTTTGATGGTTCAGGCGGTTTTGGTGGCGGTGGTCAAGGCGGAATGAACATGGATGACATTTTTAGCCAATTCGGTGATATTTTTGGAGGCGGTTTTGGAGGGTTTGGCGGCGGAGGCGGAGGCGGAGTTCGTCGCGCTAAAGGAAGTAATCTTCGTATTAAAGTAAAATTGACATTAGAGGAAATTGCTAATGGTGTCGAGAAAAAAGTGAAAGTAAAACGTAAGGTGCAAGCGCCTGGAGTAACTTATAAAACTTGTTCCACCTGTAATGGACAAGGGCAGGTAATGCGTGTAACTAATACTATATTAGGACGTATGCAATCTGCTTCGACATGTCCTACTTGTAGTGGATCAGGTCAAATTTTAGATAAAAAACCAACTAACGCCGACTCCCAAGGAATGATTCTGGAAGATGAGACGGTTTCTATTAAAATTCCTGCTGGAGTTGTTGATGGAATGCAATTGAAAGTATCTAACAAAGGTAATGATGCACCAGGAAATAGTATTCCAGGTGATTTAATTGTAGCAATTGAGGAATTGGAGCATGAGTCGTTGAAACGTGAAGGTGAAAATTTACACTATGATTTATACATTAGTTTTGCTGAAGCTGTTCTTGGAATTTCTAAAGATATTGAAGCGGTTAATGGAAAGGTTAGAATTAAATTAGAAGAAGGAATTCAGTCTGGTAAAATATTACGATTAAAAGGTAAAGGAATACCTAACATCAATGGTTATGGGAACGGAGATTTATTAGTTCATGTGAATGTTTGGACTCCAAAAACACTAAATAAAGAACAAAAACAGTTCTTTGAGAATGCATTAACAGATGATAATTTTATTCCAAATCCAGAGAAATCAGATAAATCTTTTTTCGAAAAGGTAAAAGACATGTTTTCATAAATTCCATTGTAATTTTTACAACAGATATATAAATTAAAACCCATCCAAAATTTTATTAGGATGGGTTTTTTGTGTAATAATAGGTAGTATTTCTATACTAATTATTTACTTTTACAACAATTAAAAATAAAGTATGAGTACTATACTGGAGGTCAATAAAGTAGTAAAACGATACGGAGAGTACGTGGCGCTAAACGAAGTTACATTATCAGTTCCCAAAGGAAGTATTTACGGTCTTTTAGGCCCAAATGGAGCCGGAAAAACATCTCTTATCAGAATCATAAACCAAATTACCTTACCGGACAGTGGCCACATTATCTTAGATGGTGAAAAATTACAACCTAAGCATGTACAATATATAGGATATTTACCAGAAGAAAGAGGTTTATACAACACTATGAAAGTGGGTGAGCAATGTTTATACTTAGCGCAAATGAAAGGGCTTTCTAAAGCGGAAGCTAAAAAACAACTCGAATACTGGTTTGAAAGATTAGAAATCAAGGGTTGGTGGAACAAAAAAATTCAAGAACTATCTAAAGGAATGGCTCAAAAAATTCAATTTGTAGTTTGCGTTTTACATAAACCGAAATTACTAATTTTTGACGAACCCTTTTCTGGTTTTGACCCCGTAAACGCGAATATTATTAAAGATGAAATTTTAAAGCTTAGGGAAGATGGAGCCACAATAATTTTTTCAACACACCGAATGGAAAGTGTTGAAGAATTATGTGATCACATTGCTCTAATTCATAAATCTAATAAATTGATTGAAGGAAAGCTGAATGATGTAAAGAGACAATTTAAAACAAATACGTATGAAGTGGGTATTTTATCAAACAACGTAGAAGGTTTGATGTATGATATTACTCAAAAATTTACAGTAGGCCCAGCTAATTTTAAGTCGTTAAATGATTCTTTAAAATTAGAAATTCAATTAGGAACTGCAACTTCTAACGAGCTTTTGAACCTCCTAACACAACGCGGACAAGTAAATCATTTTGTAGAAAAAATACCAACTGTGAACGATATTTTTATTCGAACAGTAAGTGATAAATAAATCTCAATTTGTAAAATTCTAAGGCATAAATCCTATCGAATTTAAAAGTCGATAATCTAAACATTGTTTTTTTTATTTAATATCAAAAATCGTTAATCCGAAATCAAAAATCTAAATGAGTATAATTTCATTAATTATAAAGAGAGAGTTTATAACCAAGGTTCGTAATAAATCTTTCATTGTTATGACTTTTTTGAGTCCGTTGTTATTCGTTGCTCTTGCAGCATTCGTTGGTTATTTGAGCTCAATGAAAGCAGATACAAAACGAATTGCAATTCATGATGAATCAGGTTTATTTGCAAAGGAGTTCACGAATAAAAACAATAAAAAAGCAGCGTATAAATATCTTGATTTATCAGCAATCGACTTAAAAATTCTTAAAGATAGTATCACTAATGAAAATTATGAAGGACTTTTAATTATTCCGAAACTAGATAATCCCAAAGATTTTGAAAATAGCATTCAATTTATTTCAAATGACAGTCCAAGTCTCCCTTTTATAGAAAGAGCCCAAGCTGTAATTGCAAATAAATTGACTAAAACTAATTTAGTTAATGCAAATTTAGATACTCTTGCTATAAATAAAGCGAAAGCTAAAATTAATATAAGCCTTGCAAAAGCTTCAGGTGAGGAAACTGTGAAGGGTTTGAACGAAATCAAGATTGGAATTGGCGGCGCATTTGGCTATTTAATTATGATGTTTATTATAATTTATGGTAACATGGTAATGCGCAGTGTGATTGAGGAAAAAACGAGTAGAATAGTTGAAATAATTATTTCTTCGGTTAAACCTTTTCAGCTTATGATTGGAAAAATTGTTGGAACAGCTTTAGCAGGATTGTTACAATTTTTTATATGGGCAGTAATTGGATTATCGCTAATGTTTGCAGCGTCCGTATTTTTTGGTGTCAATGTAGGACCAACTGCTAAAATTTCGCCTGAATTGATGCAAGCCGCTCAGCAAGAAATGGCTGGAACCGTGCAGATGTACATTAAAGAGTTATGGAATTTACCCATAACAAGTATATTAATCGGATTTGTGATTTATTTCATTGGTGGTTATTTTCTCTATAGTTCGTTTTATGCTGCTATCGGTGCAGCTGTCGATAATCAAACCGATTCGCAACAATTCCTGTTGCCCATTATTATGCCTTTAATTTTAAGTGTGTATGTTGGATTTTTTACTGTAATCAATGATCCTCATGGTACGGTCGCGGTTGTTTTTTCAATGATACCGCTAACATCTCCTATCGTAATGCTTATGCGAATTCCGTTTGGCGTACCTTTGTGGCAAATTGCAATATCAGTTACACTTTTATTTGGAACTTTCTTTTCAGTAGTTTGGTTCGCTGCAAAAATATACCGAATAGGAATATTAATGTATGGTAAGAAACCAACATGGGGTGAATTGTACAAATGGTTAAAATATTAAAAACAGCAAAGACACAGTAGCTCTGCAATTTTATATAATTAGGAGCTATTTCCCGCTTTTCGTTGCAATCTTTTTATTCGCTGTGGCGAAAAAAAAGGATTTCCACTTCAATCGGGGCTAGGGCATAGTTCTAGCGAGACAAAATAAGTTTGCATAAATTTAAAAAACGGCGATTCTTTGCGACTTCGTTTTCATAAAAAAATTATAAAAATGCCAAAAATATTAATCATCGAAGATGAAGCTGCAATCCGCAGAGTGCTCACTAAAATACTTTCTGAAGAAAACGATAGCTATCAAGTAGAAGATGCAGAAGATGGCGTGCAAGGTTTAGAGAAAATAAAAAATAACGATTATGATCTTGTTTTGTGCGACATAAAAATGCCTAAAATGGATGGCGTTGAGGTTCTGGAAGCTGTCAAAAAAATTAAACCAGAAATTCCGATGGTGATGATTTCTGGACATGGCGATATGGAAACAGCTATCAATACAATGCGATTAGGTGCATTTGATTATATCTCAAAACCACCTGATTTAAACCGTTTATTGAATACCGTTCGTAATGCTTTAGACAAAAAACAGCTGGTAGTTGAAAATAAAATCCTGAAGAAAAAAGTTAGTAAAAACTACGAAATGGTCGGAGAAAGCGAGGCAATCAATCATATTAAAATTATGATTGATAAAGTGGCAGCAACCGATGCTAGGGTTTTAATCACAGGTCCTAATGGAACCGGAAAAGAATTAGTAGCGCATCAATTACATGAAAAAAGTGCGAGAGCTAATTTTCCGTTAATTGAAGTAAATTGTGCTGCAATACCGTCAGAACTAATAGAAAGCGAATTGTTTGGTCATGTAAAAGGTGCTTTTACGTCTGCAATAAAAGACCGCGCTGGAAAGTTTGAAGCGGCAGATAAAGGAACTATTTTTCTTGATGAAATAGGCGACATGAGTCTTTCGGCACAAGCCAAGGTATTGCGTGCGTTACAAGAAAGTATGATCACGAGAGTAGGCGCTGATAAAGATATAAAAGTAGATGTGCGCGTTGTGGCGGCCACTAACAAAGATTTGAAAGTAGAAATTGCTGAAGGTCGTTTCCGCGAGGATTTGTATCATAGACTGGCCGTTATATTGATAAAAGTTCCTGCTCTGAATGAAAGACGAGATGATATTCCAATGTTGATTAGTCATTTTGCAGAAAAAATTGCCTCTGAACAAGGAAACATAGTAAAGAAGTTTTCGGCAGCAGCCATCAACCTTTTAAAAGAATACGATTGGACCGGAAATATCCGCGAATTGCGAAATGTTGTAGAACGATTGATTATCCTTGGTGGAATTGAAATCTCTGAAAACGATGTAAAACTATTTGCTAGTAAATAGATTTTATTTCCTTTACCATATCTATGAAAAAATTTAAACTACATGGACTCTGTATAGTAATGCTGCTCCTATTAGTTTTAGGATTTAAAATTTTTAAATTCTTTGAGATCGATAGTTATTTAGATAGAGGAGGGAAATGGGATTATGAAAATAACAATTGCATTACTAATTAAAATAGTAGCAATAGAATAAATATTGAATTAAGCTTTAAGCTGTATAAAGATGAAATTAAAAAAAATAAACGAAAAGTTACAAGAAGCACTTATCGAAAATGGTTTAACTGAGGCTAATGTGTTGCAGCAAGAAACATTTTCAACTTTGAAAAGTGGTGCCGATTGTATTATCATTTCTAGAAAAGGAAGCGGAAAAACGACTACAATTGTTCTAAATGTAATTCAGCAATTAGCCAAAGAAACAGAGGAGTCTCCGCGTGCTCTGATAATTGTTGAAGACAAAGCGAAGGTTCTAGAAATGGAAGAACTTTTTGAGAAGTATGGAAAACACAGTGATTTACAGGTGTATGGCGTGCATGATAAAGGTGATATGGAATACGATAAAAATTATATCTCTACCGGTGTTGACGTACTAATAGGAACGCCAAATAAGTTAAGCGAGATGTTTACAACAGCTGGATTTAATGTAAATCGTTTAAAAATGTTTATCTTAGATGATGCCGATCCTATTTTGAAACTGCGTCATGAAACTAAAATTATGCGTATTTCAAACAGTATTAATAAAACGCAACGTGTTATTTTTTCTGATGTTCTTACAGATCGGATTGAAATTTTGGCTGATAAAATGCTGTTAGAGCCCTTTGTTTTCGACATGAATGAGGATGAGGATGCTTTTGAGGATGATGATGACAATTTAGAAGCTTAAAATATTATAAATCAATAAAAAATAACAAAATGGGACTAATGAAAGTTTTTTCGGGAAGTGAAATTCTAGCAATGGCTTTGCAACAAAAAATTGAAGCAATTGGTGTAGATGTAGTAGTGAAAAATAACATACAATCCGCTCGATTAGGAGGTTTTGGAAATACAGATCTAGCAGTGGAGTTGTTCGTTCAAGAAACAGAATTTGCAAAAGTAAATCCAGTTATAGAAGATTTTAGAATGAGTATCTAAGTCCAAAAAACAATTGCTAAAATAAGTAAATGAAATATAAAATGTTGGTTCTAGACATGGATGACACCTTGTTAAATGATGACCATGAAATTTCAAAAGAGAATAAAGAAATGTTGTTTAAGGCGCAGGAATTAGGAGTTTATGTTGTGTTAGCTTCTGGCAGACCTACGTTAGCGATGATTGCCTTTGCCAAAGAGTTGAATTTACACAGTAATAATTCATTTATGTTATCTTTCAACGGAGCTGTAATTACAGACTTGAAAGAAGATAAAGTATTGTTTGAGCAAACGTTAACGCAGCAACAAATACATGAATTATATGATTACAGTTTAAAAAGTAAAACGCATATTATTACTTACATAGACGATGCCATTTTGAGTGAAACTGATTCTGAATACATTGAGATTGAGAAAACTATCACTGGATTAAAGCATCGTAAAGTACCAAGTTTTAAAGACGCCGTAACTAAATCAGCTGTAAAATGTATATTGTTAGAAGAACCTACGTATCTCAAAAAAATTGAAGCCGAATTAAAATTATTTATGCCGCATTTAAGTGTTTCTATGTCCAAGCCTTTTTTCTTAGAAGTAGCTCAAAACGGAATTGATAAAGCAGCAAGTGTCAAATTCTTAGCAGAGAAACTGGATATATTACAGAGTGAAATTATCGCTGTAGGTAATGCTGGAAATGATTTGTCAATGATAGAATATGCTGGATTAGGTATCTGGGTTGATAACGTAGATCCAGAATTGAGAGATAAAGCTGACGTTATTGTCGCGTCAAATAACAACCATGGTGTTGCTGAAGTTGTAAAGCGATTTATATTGAATTAGAAAGCTGGTTAAAGATGATGAGGATCCGATATTCATGCTAGAAGACAGTGTAAGTATCGGATTTACTATTTAATAAATTTTGTAGCGTTTCGGTTTACTCAATATTAGTTTGTAAATTTGCACACTTAAATTTTTTGACAACGATTTCATTAATTTAAGATTCATTATGGAGAATAGAAAAAAAGTTGCCTTTTACACGCTTGGTTGTAAACTAAATTTTTCGGAAACCTCGACAATTGCTCGTTCAATTGAAGGAGAAGGATTTGATCGTGTCGATTTTGAAGAAGTTGCTGATATGTATATAATTAATACGTGTTCAGTAACTGAAAATGCAGACAAACAATTCAAGCAAATTGTAAAAAAAGCAATGAAGCTAAATGATAAAGCATTTATCGCTGCTGTAGGCTGTTATGCGCAATTAAAACCAGAAGAACTTGCTGCTGTAGATGGTGTCGATTTAGTTCTTGGTGCCACCGAAAAATTTAAAATCACTGATTATATTAATGATTTGTCCAAAAATGATATGGGCGAGGTACATTCTTGTGAAATTTCCGAAGCTGATTTTTATGTGGGCAGTTATTCAATTGGTGATAGAACACGTGCTTTTCTGAAAGTGCAAGATGGGTGTGATTATAAATGTACGTACTGCACCATCCCATTAGCCAGAGGAATTTCGAGAAGTGATGAATTACAAAATGTATTAAAAAATGCTAAAGATATTTCCGCTCAAAACATTAAAGAAATAGTTCTTACTGGCGTTAATATTGGTGATTACGGAAAGGGAGAGTTTGGGAATAAAAAACATGAACATACTTTTCTCGAATTAGTTCAGGAATTAGATAAAGTAGAAGGAATCGAGCGTTTAAGAATTTCGTCCATTGAACCCAATTTATTAAAAAACGAAACAATTGAGTTTGTTTCTAAAAGTAGGACTTTTGTTCCGCATTTTCATATTCCGTTGCAATCTGGTAGTAATGCTATTTTGAAGTTGATGAAACGTCGTTATCAAAGGGAAGTTTATACTGAAAGAGTGAATAAAATACGCGTGGTGATGCCGCATGCTTGCATAGGCGTGGATGTTATTGTTGGTTTTCCTGGTGAAACCGATGAACATTTCTTAGAGACTTATAATTTTCTAAACGAAATGGATATATCCTATTTACATGTTTTTACCTATTCAGAACGTGATAATACGGAAGCTGTAAATATGGAAGGAGTTGTTGCTGGTAATGTTCGAGCAAAACGAAGTAAAATGATGCGTGGATTGTCGGTTAAAAAACGTCGTGCTTTCTATGAAAGTCAATTAGGAAGTAACAGAACGGTGCTTTTTGAAAGTGAAAATAAGGAAGGATATATTCATGGCTTTACAGAGAATTATGTAAAAGTAAAAACACCATGGAATCCAGAATTAGTAAATACTTTACACCACATCAATCTAACTAAAATAGATGAAGATGGTAGTGTACGGATGGAGTTTATAAAAGAGTTGGTTTAAAATACATTTTCTTAAATAACAAAACCCCTTGTAATTAAGGGGTTTTGTTATTTAAGAATTTATACACTTAAGGATTTGTTGACCAAATGCTACTATTTTTAATAAACACTCTTCGGTTTAATTTAAGTTGAGCAATGATCAGTTCAGCCATATCTTCGGCTTGCATTACTTTGTCAGGATTTCCATCGGTAAGATTTAATTCCTTAGCCATATTAGTTGCAACTGTGCTTGGCGTCAAAGCGGTTACACGAATGTTATGTTTACGCACTTCTTGCATCAATGAATCAGTCAAGCCTAAAACAGCAAATTTTGAAGCACTATAAGCACTTGTCAAAGCATTTCCGCTTAACCCAGCAGTTGATGAAATATTAATAATGTCACCTACTTGTCTTTCAATCATATTAGGTAAAACGGCACGAGTAACATAATACGTTCCCATTAAGTTTACTTGGATAATGTTTTCCCAGGCTGCAGGCTCTAATTCTAAAAATTTTCCAAAAGCAGCAATTCCAGCATTGTTGATTAAGATGTCGATTGTCTTAAATTGAGTTAGTGCTTTTTCAACTGCTGAATTCACAGAATTTAAATCTGCAACGTCAGCAACTACAGTTAGTGTTTTTACTCCTAAACCATTTATTTCGTGCGCCACTTCATCTAAATCAGATTGCGTTCTCGCTAATAAAATAACATTAACACCTTCTTTTGCTAATGCTATGGCAATTGCTTTCCCAATCCCTTTTCCAGCACCAGTAACTAATGCATTTTTATTTTTTAAATCGTTCATAACTTTTTTTTGTAATGATAGTATGCGAAGTTATAAAATTTGTTTTTTTTAGATGTTAAACAAAAAACAAAAAAGTATTAACTTTTACCTTTATAAATAGTAAGTTCATTGAAATTTTAATTCAATAAAATTTATGTAGAATTCTGTAACACTATTGCTTAAAAAATATTCATTTTTGTCACTTACATTTTTACAAAAGTGAGATTGAATTATGATCGCTAGAATTTACCCAAAGCCATTCTTCTTATAATTTAAAACTAATCTACAAAAATTCTTATGAAAAAAATTACGCTGTTCTTAAATATTAGTATTTTATTACTTTTAATTTCTTGTAAAAAGCAAGAAAAAATCGAATCAACAATAGTTGTCGAGCCAGTTGCCGTTAAGGAAAGAATTGAGCCTAAAAAGCGATCTTTTCACATGGAAAGTGCAAAAGAGTGGTTAGCAAAAAACAACAATGATAGCACACAAGCTACGCTCGCTTATGCAATAAATAGAACGGATGCAGCTAATTTTAAAAAAATGGATTCAGTTGTTGTAGCGGATGATTGGAATGGTGACATTGAATTTTACATGCCATTTCCGCTTGAGGTTTCCGCATTGGAAAAAATTAATAAAATCGTGTACTTTTCATACCCTACTCAAACATTTGCCGCCTATGAGAAAGGACAACTAATTTACACTGGGCCAACAAATATGGGAAGAGAAAAGGACAAAACGCCTATCGGGCTTTTCTTTACCAATTGGAAAGCGGAAGAAACAATAAGTACTTTTGACGATGAGTGGGAATTACGTTGGAATTTTAATATTGCAAATAAATTAGGTGTTGGATGGCATCAATACAGCTTGCCAGGTTATCCTGCTTCTCATTCTTGTCTACGACTTCAGGAAAATGATGCAATCAAGCTGTATACATGGGCTGAACAGTGGGTATTGTCAGATCCACAAACGGTTAAAGTAAAAGGAACTCCAGTAATTGTATTTGGAGCTTATGATTTTAAAGCTGCTAAACCATGGTTGTCATTGGTAAATAATCCAAAAGTGTTAGACATTTCTGAAAGCGAAATTGAAACAGTAACCAAACCTTTTTTGTACAGCATATTAAAAGAACAAAAAATTAGACAAGATTTTCAAAACGTTAGTAAATAGTATTATTATTTATTGTCCAACTTATATATCAATCGAAAATAAGTTCTTAAAGTTCGTAATATTATATATCTTGAAAATTACTCCTATCAAATTATCAGTTGATTATTACTTCATCAATTGTGAAATAATAGTATAATAAATTTAAAAGGGACATTGCAGAAATTTTATTATGAAATTATCTCTGATAATAAAAACAAAAAACTCCTGAATTTCAGGAGTTTTGCATTTAGTCGAATTTATTTTTTATATAGTATTTACCATCTAAGTCTTCATCAAACTCATCAATTTTGACAGGTTTTGGCTTTGGCTTAAGAGATAATGCTTTCTTTTTCCACATTTCAAATTTTTCTGCAGGCATCTTCTTTTTCATGATCTCCAGAATCTCTTTTTCTGCTAGACCATATTCCTTTTTGATTGTTTCAAAAGGATTTTTTTCTTCTAAAGCCATCTTAACAAGTTTTTCTGTTTGCTCCCAGTTTAATTCTTTTCGGTTACTCTTTTTCATCACGTGAAAATTAATTCAAATAAGTTGTTAGTGATTAATAATTTACATTTTTTATTTGATACCAATATTAAGAAAAAATTAGTTAAATCTATTCAAAACGTAAATTTTTTTATCTTTTTTATGCGTTTTATTTTTATGTTGGTTTTTGAAAGGGTATTTTCAATAAATTCTTCAAATTGTTATGCTGTTTTAAATCAGGATGCGTGTCAACGCCATAAATTATTTTTTCTCTTGGTAGCGTCATAAATGTTCCAAACATTCTATCCCAAATTGAAAATATATTACCGTAATTACTGTCTGTGAAGGGTAGCACATGATGGTGATGTACTTTATGCATATCTGGCGATACTATAAAATAACTCATTATCGTATCCATTTTTTTTGGAAGTGAAATATTCGCGTGATTGAATTGTGACGCAATCACAGATAGACTTTGGTACAAAAAAACCAGCCACATTGGACTTCCAATTATTAAAACTCCTAAAGCTGTAAATGTGAATCGTATTATGCTTTCGCCAGGATGATGTCTGTTAGCAGTTGTGGTATCAATCCAAGTATCAGTGTGATGAATCAAATGAAACCGCCACAAAATTTTCACTTTATGTTCTACTAGATGTACTAAATATGCAGCAATTAGATCTAGTAAAAGAAGTCCTATTAGCGCGTAGAGCCAAATTGACATTTGAGGTAACCATTGTAAAATTCCAAAATTGTTAATAACTGAAAAATCAGCGATCTTTAATAAAATAAAAGCCAGTAAAAAATTGACAACTATAGTAGTTAAAGTAAAAAAAACATTGATTCCAGCATGTTGCCACTTTTTGTATTTAAAATTGAATAAAGGATACGCATTTTCAATTAACCAAAATAAAGTGATTCCACCAACAAGGATGATACTTCTGTGGGAAGACGGTATACTTGAAAAATAATTTATAATTTCGTTCATATTCAAAAATAATTAAACCAAATATAATAATTTTTATCTAAAATTTATCGTATCAATCTGAAAGTGAGGTTTATTCTAGGATTTATAGGTTTTGCTGTTTTTGGTATTTGGTGTTTCCAGAAATGTTGTGTCGTTCCTTTCATCAACAGGAAACTTCCATGTTCTAATATTATACTTTTTTTTAGGGTCTTATCGCTATTGTGTTTTAATTGAAAAGTGCATTGAGCACCAAAACTGATTGAAGCAATTATTGGATTTATTCCTAATTCTTTTTCATTATCAGCATGCCAACCGTTGCTGTCTTTGCCATCTCGATATTGATTCAATAAAACTGTACTAAAATTAGTTTGTGCATAGCTTTCAACATCTGCTTTTAACTGTTGTAATAAAGAATTCCAAGGATGTGGTTGCATTTTAATATTGGAGTAGGAATAGGAAAGTCCTTCATTTCCATACAAAGCAGTCAGCCGCGGTTGCGGATATACTTTTCCATAAACTTTTATATCATCTTGTTGCCAAAGAATTTCTTGTTGCAGTTGTAAGTAGATAGAATCAGCGGTTTCTTGATTGTAAAAATTGGGAAAATAAATAATTTCGGCATCTGGTAAGTCAAATACAACTGGCTCGGAGGCATAATCAAATAGCGATTTCATATCATTATGTATATTGGTAAGCCCAGTAAATCAAACCTAATTGCAAAGGCATTCGTAAAAGTAAAACCCATTTTGGCAAACCCATTCCCGCTTTTTTATCAAAATACATGTATAAATGTGTTGGAAAAATGGCCGCAAGTAAAGCAATTACGCCCCAGGCCGCAAAATTAGAAAGCGAAGGAATAATAAGTGCTATTCCTAAAATCATTTCAGCAGCGCCGCTAATTATGTTTAATAGTTTAGGATTTGGAAAATAAGGAGGAATGATTTTTATATAAATTCGTGGATTTCTAAAGTGATTTACTCCTGCGACGAAGTAAATCAAAGCCATAATATATAAGTGCGAAGGAAAATTCATAAAAAGTTATTTCATACGAATTTATGAAAAATGAATAGGATTACTGGCGCTAATTCATAATTTTTATTTCATCATAATTGTTGTTGATTGCTTGAAATTAATGTTCATAATAACTATCGCAAAAATTATTAAAACAATACCAAACCATTGTAATGCAATAACTGATTCATTTAGTAAAGTGTAAGCCATCATAACTGAAACTGGTAACTCAATAGCTGAAACAATACTACCAAGCCCTATTCCAGTCAATGGAAATCCAGCATTTAAAAGCATAGGTGGAATAATTGTGCCAAATAAAGCTAAGATTATTCCCCATTTAGCAAAAATTTCAAAATTAAAAGGAGTTACTTGAGTGATTAGTGCAAAACTAAAAACAATAACTGAACCTCCTAAAAGCATATACAAACTTCTTTGTGCGGATGAAATGCCAGTTGCAACTTTATTAGCGGTAAACATAGTTGTAGTAAATGATGTTGCCGCTAATAAGCCAAATAGAATTCCTACCGGCCAGTTTATAGTGGCGTCGTTAAAATCAATTTTAAAGATGTTTATTGCTAGCGCTGTTCCTATTAAAACGATAAATACGGAAATTATTTTTTGTAATGATGGTGCTTTTTTATCTAAAAGCCATTCCAGTAAAACACCCATCCAAACTGTTTGCATCAATAAAACAATTCCTATTGAAACAGGAATATATTTAACGGCTAAATAATAGAAGAGGCTTGTCATTCCTAGTGAAGTTCCTGCTAGCATTAAGTGAAATATATTTTTTTTAGACGCTTTAACCGCGGTGTTTTTATTTTTTATTTTTTGGAATAAATTTAAAAGTAATAAACCTATAATTCCATATATAAACTGGGAAGTAGTTACTTCAGCTGTTGTAAATCCGTCATCGTAAGCAAGTTTTACAAAGGTGGCTAACATACCATAACTAGTAGCGCCAAATCCCACTAAGAAAACTCCCTTCAATACATTGTTTTTTGTCATTTTTTCAATTTTAAAAAGCGGGCAAAGATAGACTATAGTTGTTACTAATGAATCATAAACTTCTAGTTAATTTGAGTGTACTATTTTATTAATAATGAACGAGGAGCATTTGAATAAATCTGAAAATAACTTTGTATTATCTGATACACAATTATAATTTAGGAAAAGTAATGCTGTTCGCTGTAACATTTTAGTCAATAGCGAGTCTATATAGATATCAAAATATAGATAATGAAATATAATTATTGGTTTGTTTTCCTTGTTATAATTCTTGGATTAACATTAAAAGCTCAAGAAACGCCTGTAAAAGCAGTTGAATTAAATGAAGTTGCAATTGTCAAAGTTAAAAAGGCGATTGAGCAAAAGGCAGATCGCACCATATTTGATTTTGCAAACCAGCCGAGTCTAAATTCAGGTTCAGTGATGGAAGGAATCAAAAAATTACCAGGATTAATCGCTTCAGATGTTGCAGGAATGATGTATCAAGGAAAACAATTAGAAGTTTTCATGGATGGTAGACCCTTAAATATAACCACTAATGAACTAAATTCCTTTCTGGAGGGAATGCCTGCAAATGCTATTGAAAAAATTGAAATTATAACGCAACCCGGTGCAGAGTTTCCAGCAACTTCAGGTGGTGCAATTATGAATATTATCACTAATGTCAATGCTAAAAAATATCTAAGTGCCACTTACACTAATAGTACAAATGTTACAAACTACGACAAATTGCGATACAGAGTGAGTAATAGCTTATTATTAAATGCTAAAAACAAGTATTTTGGATGGCAATTAAATCTAGGTCAAAGTTATAACGAAACTGCAATTTGGACATCGGTAAATAAAACTGAAAATGATGCAAACTCATTAATTTCTCAAACAAATGCTAGTCGGACAGGTCGAAACAGTTTTATTAAATCAGCAGTTAATTTTGATATTGGTTCAGACAGATTATTATTTAATTACGATTTAAATTACAGCAACAATAATAGCAACACGCTGGGAAATGGACCAGGTTTCAACACTAATGATGATTCGTTTACTGATGCTTTGCGCCAAGATTTTGTAGTAACGTATCAAAAAAAGTTTGAGGATAAAGCTAAAAAATTAGACTTAAAATTCAATTTTAACAATAATCAAAATGACTTTATCCTCAATTCTAGAATCACGAATGCTGATATTTTAGACAATGCATCAAAGCAACAATTGTATAATGCTAAAGTGGATTATACACAACCGCTAGAATTTTCAGATGAAGGCAAATTAAGTTTTGGCGGATTATTTGAAGCGTTATTATTTGAGGCTCAAAATATGAATGTAATCAATCTAGATTATCAACGCAAAACAACGGCGGCTTATGGTGAAATACAGACTAAATTTAGTAAGTTTAATTTTATAGTAGGTGGTAGGGCAGAAGATTACAATATCAGCGGTAAAACGAATACCGCTACTTTAATTCCGTTTAAGCAATTTCGTTTTTTTCCAAATGCTAGTGCACAATATAATTTCAGTAGTTCAATATATTTTAATGTTAACTACAATAAAAAGATTAGTTTACCTAGTACGTCAGCATTAAATCCCAACAATACAAATTACCAAAATCCAAATGTTGAGTACTCCGGAAATCCTAATTTGCAACCTACAATCTTTGATAATTATGAAGTGAAATTAAGTGCTTTTGACTATGCATTTATTGGTTACAATTTAAGTTCAGCTAAAAATCAAGTGGTGAATAGAGTTTTACTTAATAATAATGTTGTGCTCAACACAAGTATAAATGTACCTGAAATCAAAATTCATAATTTCAATGTCGGGCTGCCTATTCCTTATATGCTATTTACAAAAGGACTTGCTGAAACTATGAAAATGAATGTTAATCCAGACACGATGAACTTTTTGTATGTTTATGCAGGTTATCAATTTCACCAAATTCCAGAAATTGACACTAATGGTTTTTGGATGTTTAATTTTATGTCACAAATTGTATTACCTAAAAAAATAAAGTTTGTAGCTAATTTTAATTATATCGTTCCTAAGGGGAATTATTTTTACTTTATTGCCGAAAAGCCATTTAGAAACACACTTGATTTAACGCTTTCTAAAAAGTTTTTCAAAGATCAAGTTTCGGTTTCTGTAACTGCAGATGATGTACTCAATTCTACAAGATCTGTGTTTAGTTCTGTAAATACTCCTTTATTACTTTTTAATAAAAATGATACGCGCCGATTTGGATTCAGCATTAATTATAAAATTCCAACCAGAAATAAATTAGCATCTGAAGATCCAAGCTTGTTAAATAAAGAAAAGAAAGAAGAAGGCGATATTCCTTTAAATCAGTAAAAATTATTTCATTGGATATTTATGATAGGTGTATGTTAACACGTAAAAGATTTGTCATCAACATAAGATTTACACTCAACAAATATGTATCATCATTTTTTTGAAGTTAAATATCTGAGAATAGTAGTGCAACTTGAATTAAAATTTTTGATGTAAGCTTTTTGATGATGCATAGTAATAAGTGCTTGTGAAAATAACAACTGTAATCAAGAATCTTTAAAAAAGTCCCTGTAAAGCTTTGTTTTTAATTCCTATTTTAGTGTAATCAAAATCCAATTTATTTTTTAACAAACTAGCATAAACGCTTCTAAAATCAATTTCATGTTTCAAGTCTCCTTGATCTAAATCCGAAAGATTTGGATTGCTACCAATAATTTTTCCTTTGTTATTTCCACCAATAATAAACATAGGTGCGGCGGTTCCATGATCTGTGCCTTTGCCATTATCTTTTACTCGTCTACCAAATTCTGAAAAAACCACGATTGTTACATTTTGTAATATTGAAGCTTTCTTTAAATCAGTATAAAAGCTAAAAAGTGCATCATTCAACTCCGATAATTTATTGTTTTGAATTTGGAGTTGGTTATCATGCGTATCAAAGCCATTGAGAGAAGTATAATATACTTTTGAATTCAAATTCCTTTTAATTAAACGTGCAATCCAGGCAAGATTTGTAGCTAAACCAGTTTTGGGATAACTAATTTCTAAGTTTGATTTGGCAAGTGCTTTTTGGATTTCATCTGAGCCTTCAACTACTGAATTGGCAATTTTTCGAACAAAATCTAATTGAGGATTAGTGGATAAAATACCTTGTTCTTCTTTTTGATTTTTGGTTTTAAATACATTTGGATTTTTTACCGTTATTGAGTTTGGCTCTAGTCCTTTTAAAGCTAGATTATCAACATTGTCTATATTTATTCCTGCGGTAGGTTGATGGTCGTGACATTGCAAATCTAAATATCTTCCAAGCCAACCTTCATTCAAATATTTATTAGAATCTGAAGCAGTTTGCCAAATTTCCTGACTTCTAAAGTGCGAGCGATTGGGTTCAGGATAACCTACATTTTGTACAACTGACAAATCGCCGTTTTGCTGCATTTCAGCAAATCCTTTCAAGGCAGGATGAAAAGCCATACCATTATTTTTACCTAAAACCACATCTTTTGCTAAGGAAATTTTTGGTCGCAAATTATAATACAAAGGGTCGCTAAATGGAACAAAGGTATTTAATCCGTCATTTCCGCCACTTAATTGGACGAAAACTAAACATTGATCTCCACTAATTAAATTCTTTTGTGTACCAAAAGCATGCAGAAAGTCAGGCAAAAGCAACGAACCGCCAGTGAATGTTCCGGTCAAGGTCAAAAAGTTTCTTCTATTCATTTTTTTGAATCTTAAAATTAAATTAACTGGTATTCGGGCATTTTAACCATAGTATTAAATAATCTTAGCACAACTTGATTGGCATTTTCAGCGTTTGGATTAAAATCATATTTTAAAATCATTTCAAAATCTTTTTGTGTCGATTCATCAACATCGCATAACAAGCGATCTTTTAATTCTGCTATTATTTGTTTATTATTTCCGCTTTTGCTCCAATTAACGCTAATCTCATTTTTGTTAAATGTCTCAGTACTCCTATTATCAGTTGCTTTATGTGATTTTCTATTTAAGCTTCGTCCGCTACATAATAAATCAGCAACATTAGTTCTTTGTAAAAAAATTTGTGACGTAAGCCATGAATTACCACCTGCCCAACCTTTTACATTGGGCTGATTAAATAAGTCCATTCCTTGTTCTTTTAAAAAATTTGCAATAAGTTTATAATTGGGTTTTTCAATTTGAAGATCTGAAAATAACTGTATTGCAAATTCTAATGGGTTTTTAATCTTAGAACCGGCATTCGGTTTAGAAAATTCATCTGTAAAAATTTTTACTAATAGCGGTTGAATTTCAAAATTCATCTTTCTAAAATAATCACCATAATAGCTCACTAGCTCTTCAGTAGGATTATCATAAATAAACCATTGCAAAATTTTCCTGGTGATCAAATGAGGAATTTCTTTTTGTTCGAAAATAATGTCTACTAAATCATCAACTTTGAAATTTCCAGTTTTCCCAAAATAGTTTTTATTTTCATTGTCTTCAAGAAAACGGCGGTATTGTGCTCCATCATCTCCAATTCCTAATCCAGCAAGTGCTCTAGCACCATTTTTAATATCATCCTCACTGTAATTACCAATTCCTAAAGTAAATAATTCTAATAACTCTCGACTTAAATTTTCGTTATTTTTACCTTTTTTATTGTCCACATTGTCCAGATAGCGAACCATGGCATTACTCTTCAGTATTTTTTTTGTCAACTCTTTATAATTACCAAAAGCATTTTCTTGAAGGATTTGATGATGTTGATAGATGTAATGATTGACTCTTACTTTTTGATAGGTCGAAACAAAATGATTATGCCAAAAACAAGTCATCTTTTCTCGAAGTGGAAATTCTTCTGTCATTATTGTTTCTATCCACCACGATTTCATTTCTTGTGAAACCTTTGCTTCAGTAATTCGCAATTGCTTTCTAGCTTCTGGGTTATCTTCCTTAAAATGAAGTCTAATCGTTTTAAAATCAGCAAAATTTTTCGGACTCTTTTCAAGGAAAACAGGAATCTGTTCCCGAGTTTTTGCTTGAAAAGATCTTTGAAGAAAATTTTCTAAACCTACATTTTTAATTACTATTGCTTGTTTGCTTGAGAAACCAAGACGTAAAGACCAGAGTATTTGAACATCCATATTAGTATGAATTGAGTGAAATAAAAAATCGATTCAATTTTTTAATCTATTGCAATAATTAGCGATTGTTAGTTTAATTGCTCTAAACTGTTAATATGACTTTTTAACTTTAAAAAGGTTTAGTTTAGTTGTGCAAAATTGTTAAAATATTTAATTTAATAGACATAATTTCGATTAGCTCAATAATTTTTAACTAAAAGTTAAATGTTATGACAGCTATCAAAAAAAAGTCCTACAATACTATTTGTAGGACTTTCGTAATTACTATTTGTTCATAAAATGATAATTTTTTCGCTTTCTTTCAAAGACAACAAATTATCGTTTTCACTTAAATATGGTTTGGGAAATAATTATTTTGTATCTAAAGCAATGTCATCATCTAACTCCACAATAATTTCATTTTTTCGATTGAAAACTTCAAATGGTGCATTATAGCCTAAATAATAAAAACGATTGGTGTATTTTATACCTTCTTTCTGTAATGCTGTTATCAATTCCTGCTTGTATTTTTCTATTTTTTCATCATCAGCCCAACCACCAAAGCCAATTGCAGCAACGGTTTTTGCCGGCTCCTCTGTAAATTTGATTTGGGATTCGTTAGGTTGAGGGAGCGTTTCTTTATTAAATTTTTTTGGCACCATAAACATCATTGTAGTCGAATCTCCCAGCGACATTGCTACTGGAGAAGTCATAGCTATTTTTTCGTTTTTTTTATTTCCACCAAAAATATATCCAGCTAAAACAGAAAATCCTTTTCTAGAAGATTCCTTGTACTTGTTTCCGGACATATTTACAGCGGTAAATAAAGTGGCTTCGTAACTTCTTATTTCGAAATCTTTATATTTTTTATCTAACTTGTAAGGATATGTCTCAATATTTCTTTGTCCATTGATGAAAAATATTTGCACGCCGATGAAGACTACTGCAGCAATACCGAGAATTATATATATGATTTTCATGATTTTATTTTATACTCTAAGGTACAATAAAAATTTAGATCTGGTAAAAAGGATGATTCAGAATTTTTTTGAGTTAATAATGAAATGATTTGTTTTATGTAGTAATATTCTAAAAATCTTATTTTGCGCATGCTCTATGTTTTAGTTTGGTTTATAATTCTGTAATAGAATGTTAGCGTTGTCTAAAACTTTCAAATGCTTCACCGGATAGTTAGGAGCATTAATAGAGCTATTTTAATTTAAGATTTTAAAATCAAATGCTAGTTTTTTTGTCTGAATTAGAGCGCGCCAGTTGATGAAAAATAAACAGAATAACATCACAAAGCCTAAAATAAAACTAGCAATTGACTGCCATGAAAAAATGTTATCGATGATGTTTTGTTGGTTATCAGATGCAAATTTTCCTAAATGAAGTGCAATAGAATCGCTCGTAAACTTTCCTATCAAGAATGGCGCGATGATGTAAAGTGGTTTGATTTTTGAAATTCCTGCTCCTAAAAAAAGTGGGGTGGTTGGTAAAGGCAACAATGAATAAGCAAGTACAACTAAAATTCCTTTCCATTTATTTTCATTCATTTTATCTCCAAGAAATTTGATATCCTCATTTCTAGATTGTTTTAAATATTTCACAGCCATTAACGGCGCATATAAAAGAAGAATATAGCGGCCTAAAACTGATCCAGCGACTCCAATAATTATGACCGACCAAACATTTAAGTCAAATAGAATCTGAAAAAACACCATAATTGTGAATGCTGGTGCAAAAGGAAAAGGTACAATATCAAATAATAATGCACCCAAAAAAACTAATAGATAATGCCACCACATATTTTTTTAAATGTATTTGAAGTGTGAACTAAATTGTTACTAAATTGAGATTTTTGGGCTAAACACTCAAAATCAAAACTACAATTAATTTTAAGATAAAGAAGTGATTTTTAGCTTTTCACTTTCAATAGTAGCTGTGTCTCAACAATAATTGTCACAGTTCAATACTGCAATGTGTAATCGTCTAAACTTTTTTACAAATCTTCATCCTAAAAAATTAATTTGTGTTTAAAGGGCTTAGCTCTTCATTGGCAGCTGTTTCAGGTTTAAAGGTATTTTAGAATAGAAAAATTCTTAATTACGAACCGGGAATTTTCCATCAGTTGATAAAATAGCATAACCAAAATTGTCCGACCATCCTGATTTTAGAGGCAATAATTTTCTGGTATGCCCTTCTCTCAACATGCCAACTTTTTCTAAAACTTTTATTGAGCCGCCATTTTCAACTGCGCAACCGGCTTCAATTCGATGAAGATTTAAATGATTAAAACCAAATTTCAGTATTTCCTCTAATGCTTCTGTTGCAAAACCGTTGTTCCAAAATTTTGGGTTGATCTTAAACCAAACTTCGGCATTTTTATATTTCGCTTTTCCCATATTGATTCCAATTAATCCAATAAATTCATGGCTGTTTTGTAATTCTATCGCGAAAGTATAGCGCTCGATAACTTCTTTATTATTTTCTACAATCCAATTTTTAAGTAACAGTTGCGTTTCCTCTATATTTTCAGGAATTCCTAACGTATTATATTTATCAACTTCAACTAAAGAATGTAAAACATGAATATTTTCAGCATCTATTTTTATTACTAATCTCAAAATTAATCGTTCATTTTTAAGTATAACATTGTTCATTTATAATTTTTTGGTTTTTAAGAAATTTTTTTAAGAAATTTTTATTGTTCGAAACACGCAAAACATTTGTTAATTAAAATAGATCTCCAAAGTAAGTAGAATTGATTGACAATCGATAAAAAATTTTAAGTTGTAAGTGTGCTTAGAAGTGAAAGTTATGAATTTTAAAGAATTGGTAAAGAAATAAATTTAACTTAATAAAATTGATAATACAACAAATCGGTTTATTCAAATTTCGTAAATCTATAAATAGTGATGGTATTTAATAAGATAGTTATTAAGAAGGGTGTCAATATTTTTCTCAGAAAAAGCTTTGGTCTGTAGTGTGTTTAAAGTTGTCAAGACATTTTTTTTTAGCCTTCGCTATGTCAAAAGCTATAAAATGGAAACCTTTTCTTGATTTAATTAATTTCTATTTTAAAATATTTCTTCCGTAACCAAAATGAGATTCGCACTAACAATATCAGAGCAGGAACTTCAACTAAAGGACCGATTACACCTGCAAACGCTTGGCCTGAATTTAAACCGAACACTGCAATAGCAACTGCAATTGCCAATTCAAAATTATTTCCTGTTGCTGTAAAAGCTACTGATGCTGTTTTATCATATTCAGCACCCAATGCTTTAGTAACGAAAAAAGAAATGAAGAACATTAAAATAAAATAAATGAGTAGTGGAACTGCAATTATTAAAACGTCCATTGGAATTTCTACGATTAATTCGCCTTTTAATGAGAACATGATCACGATCGTAAATAAAAGCGCAAGTAATGTTAATGGAGAAATAGCTGGAATAAATTTTTGATTGTACCATTCCCTACCTTTTTGTTTTACTAAAATCCATCGGCTTACAATTCCCATTACAAACGGAATTCCTAAATAAATAGCTACACTTTCAGCAATTGTACTAATCGAAATAGTAACTATAGCGCCTTCAAATCCAAAATATGGTGGCAGAACAGTTATAAAAATCCAAGCATAAAAACTATACGCGAAAACTTGGAAAATGCTATTTAAAGCAACTAAACCTGCTCCATACTCGCTGCTTCCCTCTGCAAGATCATTCCATACTAAAACCATTGCTATACAACGAGCCAAACCTATTAGAATAAGTCCAACCATATATTCAGGGTAATCGCGTAAAAATGTGATTGCCAAAATAAACATCAAAATAGGTCCAATTATCCAGTTTAGAACTAATGATACGGATAGGATTTTTGTATTATTAAAAACTTTTGGTAAAAGAGTATAATTTACTTTGGCTAAAGGGGGGTACATCATTACAATCAAACCTATTGCAATGGGAATATTAGTTACTCCGCTAGTGAATGAATTTATAATTTTAGGAAATGTTGGAATAAAATAACCAATTCCAACACCAACAGCCATTGCAATAAAAATCCATATCGTTAGATTTCTATCAAGAAAACTTAATTTTTTTGATGCCATTTTATAGATTCATAATTCTTTTAACAACAATTTCCGTCTGGGGAACAGCAAGGTTCATCATCTAACTCCTTTCTTTGAATTTTTAGTTTTTCTGAGGGAATTCCGCATTGATCTTGTGCCAAACAATTTGTTTGTTTAGAGGTTAACACAAAATTACTTCCATTGAAATCAAGTCCAAATTTGCCTATAGTGTCTGCTTGATATTCTACCTCAATTTCTAAATCTCCTATTCCTAAAATTCTCTCTGAAAGTTCAATGATGCCTAACAGTTTTTCTGGATGCAAGCGATGGTTATAATCATTTGCATTCCAAAGTTGAAAGTTTGCGACTTCTTCATTTCTTTCAGTTCCGCCACAATCGACAAAATGTTTTGTGATTTTACCAACTTCTGTTACGTGAAAGTGACTTGGTACTAATGCTCCATTTGGTAATTGGAACGAAATTTTTTTCAACTCGCGTAGTTTGTTTTTAATTTCTGATAGTTTCATATTTTACTTATTACGTTTAATGAGTTCAAATTTTTAACAGCAATCTTTAGTTTGAGGAATGTCTTGATTTAGAAAGTTTAGCATTGTTTCTTTCATTTTTGTCCAATTCTCTGCGTTTATACAGTAACAAACACTTGTACCCTCAACGCTTCCTTTTATTAATCCGAGATGTTTAAGCTCTTTTAAATGCTGCGATATTGTAGGCTGAGCAAGTCCAATTTCATTTACTAAATCGCCACAAACACAAGAGTTTATTTTAAACAAATGTTGCAATATAGAAACTCTCGCAGGATGTCCGAAAACCTTAGCGAAAAGTGCAATTTCATTTTGTTGCCCGGTGAACATTTCTGTTTTTGCCAATCCCATATTCCTTTTATTTATATATTGCAATATTACGATTAATATTTTACAACTAAAAAGTAATTTTATATTACTTTTTAAATAAGTTGTCTTATTTTTTGAATTAATTTTTATTTTAAATAAAAATTATTTTACCGTCTTTAGAACTTAAACGCAATAGAGGATTTATGTAGTATGAGTAAAACTTTTCCAATTCGTAAATCTAACATTTGGTCTCTTTTTTTGGATCCTGCTAACATATTTTTTTATTAAAAGATAGTTATTTCTTACTAAGGTTAAACGATCGTGTTTGTTAGAAGTAGGTATAAGTACGAAGTCAGCGGACTTAGTACAACGTGGGGTTTTATTTTTATAAATTCATGTAAAATTTAGTTTTTGATAGAGCTTATCCTTGGTTACGGCTATTTCCAAATGTACATTTATTGAAAAAGTAATTCTTATACTTCAATTTGTAAAACAGACAATTTACACTGGATAACGGTTTTTGATCAGCGTGGTCCGCCTGAATGGTATCTTGGCGATAGGTAAAGCTTAATTACCTATAAAAAACTTTATGGGTAATGGATTTTATATCCAATCCCGAAGCTTGGAGTGAAGGAATTCACTATAAAAACCATTATGTTTATAATGCAAAAAAAAGAGGCATTTTAGCCTCTTGAAATCCTCCAAATAATTTTACGATAACTCCATAGTGTTGACGGCATGTAATCGGTTCCGTTCAACCGCGGGTTCATTGTTCGTTCTTCGAACGCAACGAAGCATT
>NZ_FQWE01000015.1 GCF_900129575.1 Flavobacterium segetis
CCCATCACTTTGCGAACCGCCGTATACGAGACCCGTACGTACGGTGGTGTGAGAGGCGCACTCCGTCAGTTTCTGGCGGAGCCGTCTACTCGATTACCAGATGTTTTTTTTCTCATCAAGGTGCGGTATTGCTCGGTTTATGATTAGTGTGCAATTCTTTACTAATTTCATTATCTATGTCAGCAGATTTTAATGAATTATTTAAGTCAGCAACATACTTTGGATTACTTTTAACAATATTGCTAAGAATTACAATTGCCTTAGAAATATGCGTATCAAGAATTGTCTGATTACCAATATAAGTAGTAATCTCTTGTTTTAAATTCGCTGTATTTGTCCAATTATCTCCACCACGCCATAGAAATGAAGAAATTCTGGAAATATGGAATGAAGCATTTTTAGATAAATAACGAATAGTATCATCATTATTTGTCGAAAAATTGGTTAATAAATATTCTGAAACTTTTCTGTGAATTAGTACTGATAATAAATAGGGTTCGATAATGTCAGTTCCTGAAAAGATTTTATCGTAATATTCATTCCATACTTTATATTTTCTACTTCTTGAATCAGATGGCTTTTTTAATACTAATGCTAAATATGAAACTGCTACATTTTCATTTGGAATTATGTTGTCTTTTGAAATTAGAGTATTTTCATATTGTCTTGGTTTTCGCTCTAAGTAAAAATCAAACATCTTAAAACCTTTTTCTAAGTCAAGTTGTGTGATGTCATTTGCTCTTAAATTTCGTCCTGTTATTTTATTTTGATTGTTAGTTGTCAAAACAATTTTATCAACCAAGTCTAAATCATTTGTTTCATATATTCTTAGAAGAAGCCTTGTGTCTGGTTGAAGATGACCGTCTTTAAATGCGTTTGCAAGACTTGTTGCAGTTTGGCATCCGTTAACGATTTGCATATTTTCAATTTTAACTTTTGGGTCATCAGGGTCTGTTACTGGGTCGACTTTATCACAAATTATAGTCACTCCATTATTTAGGAACCAAAATAATGGACTTAAATTAATATCCGTACAAGTATTTATTATGTCTTTATTTACTCCACCAAGTTTGCCTAAATATTTTCTGATGTTTAAATCAAATACAAAACCATTAACATCTTTATTTACTATTTGAGCAATTTCGGAGGCAGTTGTTGAGCAAATTATTCCTTTAAGTCCTTTACTGTGATATTTAATGAGTGAAGGATTGTTAGTGTCATAAATGATTTTTACTTCACAATCAATTTTTTTGTTTTTTTTCTCTTGCGAGTTTAAAATATCAACTATTTCATCTGCTCCAATTGTTTCAAAAGTAAAATTCGCAAAAGTTCCGTTGTCATAAGTATCAGTGATTGTTTTTATCTCTTGTTTAGCTTCAGCAGATAAGTCAATGTTTTTACCTTTTGTGATATATGCAACTTTTACATTAATATTTGAAGGACCTAATGATGATTGTAAAGTTCTATAATCTTTTATTCGGTCTTTGAACTTTATATTAGAAAGAGTATTAATGTCAATTTGTCGTTTTTCAAATAGCCATTGTAAACCATTACGAATTTGAATTATACAATTTGAAGAAAAAGTATCTTCGTTTTTAATTTGAGTTATGTAGATTGTAGCTTCATCAGAATTATCCTCAATTGTAATAGCATCAATCTGTTTGTCTTGTCCACCATCAACATTATCGTTTTGGTCAAAAGAATGAATACTACTATCAGTAAAAATAGAATGAGCAAAAACCAAAAAAGCATTGTCGGCTGTCACACCAAGTTTAGTAGCTGTATTATCAATATGGTCTTGAACTATTTGTTGTCTTAATGTCATTATTTCGTTTTTTTTTTAAAATATCTGGTAACTAGTATATAGGCGAAACAAACCTTCGTATATCCACCCAAATATGGGTAGATTGGCGAAGGTTTGTTTCGCTTTATTGCTTTTCAAATATATAAATAATTCTTTACAAATCCTCCAAAGGACTTTTTATTAGTTTTATGTTTTTTTGATAGTTTCTGAGTAACCCTAAACGAACTAATCACACAAAATCTTTAGCCCTGACCGTAGTGAAAAACGCATGCCGGTAGCCAACCGCTTTTTTCTGGTGGTTGCAGAGCGACTGGAAGAAGCTCCTGCCAGCACCTAGAAAAAGGGTTGGTGACCAATGCTTTGTAGCGTAGGGCAGGAGTGGCTCCTAAAAAAAAGAGCATAAAAAAACTCCACTACTTGCGCAGTGGAGTTTCTATTATCATATACTAAAAGGAATTAGTTCACTAATACCCATTGTCCTGAAGCGATTAAGCTTTCGGCTTTTTTATATTTCATTTCTTGTATTTGTCCGTTAGCCACGTTTTGAAGACTAACGGTATCATTGCGATTGATTTTTGGCATGTCTCTCGTGATCGTTTCAGTAATGGTACGTTGTTGCGTTTGTCCCGCTTCACGATTTGCCCCTTCACTGCTCACAATCTCGTCTTTATTGAGTTCGTAATCTTCCCTTGGCGCAACATCAACTGCTTCTTGAATTTGTTGATTTTCTTGAGCTGGCAAATCCCCTTTAAACAAGAAAGAAATTACTTCCTTGTTGACATTATCAATCATAGCTCTAAATAAATTGAAAGCTTCTAATTTATAAATAAGCAATGGATCTTTTTGCTCGTGAACGGCAAGTTGAACTGATTGTTTCAATTCGTCCATTTTGCGTAAGTGTTTTTTCCACGCTTCATCTACAATGGCTAATGTGATGTTTTTCTCAAAATCAGCAACGAGCTGGGCTCCTTTAGTATCGTAAGCCATTTTTAAGTCGGTCACCACATTCAATGATTTTATTCCATCCGTAAACGGAACAACAATGCGTTCAAATTGATTTTTCTTGTCTTCGTAAACTGTTTGTATAATAGGAAATGCTTCTCTAGCACTTCTGGCTGTTTTTTCGGTGTAGTATTCTAAGGTTGCCTTATATACTTTTCCAGTCAGTTCCATTTCGTTTAACTTAGCAAACTCACTTTCTGTCACAGGTGAGGTGATAGAGAAATAGCGTATCAATTCAAATTCAAAATTTTTGAAGTCAGAAACTGCTTTGTTTTGACCTATGATAACTTCACAAGTATCATAAAGCATATTAGCAATGTCTAGTTTTAAACGTTCTCCAAACAAAGCGTGACGACGACGTTTGTAAATTACCTCACGTTGTGCATTCATGACATCATCATATTCTAATAAACGCTTACGAACACCAAAATTGTTTTCTTCAACTTTTTTCTGCGCACGCTCAATAGATTTTGTCATCATCGAGTGCTGAATCACTTCTCCTTCTTCTAATCCCATTCTGTCCATTACTTTAGCTACTCTCTCAGAACCAAATAAACGCATTAAGTTATCTTCAAGAGAAACGTAAAACTGTGAACTACCAGGATCTCCTTGACGTCCTGCACGACCACGCAACTGGCGATCGACACGACGAGAGTCATGACGCTCAGTACCTACAATGGCTAATCCACCTGCTGCTTTTACTTCGGCCGATAATTTAATATCGGTACCACGACCAGCCATGTTTGTTGCAATAGTAACTACTCCTGGTTTTCCTGCTTCTTCAACGATTTGCGCTTCTTGTTTGTGCATTTTTGCATTCAATACGTTGTGATTTACACCTCGCATTTTCAACATTCGGCTCAATAATTCAGAAATCTCTACCGAAGTCGTACCAATAAGCACTGGTCTTCCTGCTTTAGACAATTCGCTTACATCTTCAATAACTGCATTAAACTTTTCGCGAGTTGTTTTATAAATAAAATCTTCTTTGTCTAATCGGGCCATTGGTCTGTTAGTAGGAATTTCTACTACGTCCAATTTATATATAGTCCATAACTCACCTGCTTCAGTAACAGCAGTTCCTGTCATTCCGCCTAGTTTGTTGTACATTCTAAAGTAATTCTGTAAAGTAACTGTCGCAAATGTTTGGGTTGCTGCTTCAATTTTTACATTTTCTTTGGCTTCAATCGCTTGGTGTAATCCGTCAGAGTACCGACGGCCATCCATGATACGACCTGTTTGCTCATCAACAATCATGATTTTGTTATCCATGATCACATATTCTACATCTTTTTCAAACAATGCGTATGCTTTTAAAAGTTGCGTCAACGTATGAATACGCTCGCTTTTTATTCTGAAATCTTGGAATAGTTTTTCTTTTTCTTCTGCCTCAGTATCTTTGTCTAATTTTTTCTTCTCGATTGCAGCTATTTCTGTTCCAATATCTGGAAGTACAAAAAACTCGGAGTCGGTGTCACCAGAAAGATATTGTATCCCGTGGTCAGACAATTCTACTTGATTATTTTTTTCTTCAATAACAAAATACAATGCCTCATCAATCTTGTGCATATCTCTTTTGTTATCCTGCATATATTGGTTCTCCGTTTTCTGAAGTAATTGTTTAATTCCTTCCTCACTCAAAAACTTGATTAACGCTTTGTTTTTTGGTAAAGCTCTGTAGGCTCTTAATAATTGAAATCCACCTTCTTTCGTGTTTCCCTCTTTTATTAATTTTTTAGCTTCTGATAAAAATCCATTAGCAAGCTGACGTTGCAGTGCAACAAGATTTTCTATTTTTGGTTTCATTTCCATGAATTCGTGACGGTCTCCCTGCGGAACTGGACCAGAAATAATCAATGGAGTTCTTGCATCGTCAATTAAAACCGAATCGACTTCATCGACAATTGCGTAGTTGTGTTTTCTTTGCACTAAATCATTTGGCGAATGTGCCATATTATCTCTCAAGTAGTCAAAGCCAAATTCATTATTGGTTCCGTAAGTGATATCAGCATCATACGCTTTCCTTCTTTCGTCAGAATTAGGTTGGTAGTTATCTATACATTCCACGGTCATACCATGAAATTCGAATAAAGGTGCTTTCCACGTGCTATCTCTTTTTGCTAAGTAATCATTCACAGTTACTAAATGCACTCCATTTCCCGTTAGTGCATTCAAGTACAGCGGTAAAGTTGCCACTAATGTTTTTCCTTCACCCGTTTGCATCTCTGCTACTTTTCCTTCATGAAGCACCATTCCGCCAATTAATTGTACGTCATAGTGAATCATATCCCAAGTAATTTCTTTTCCTGCAGCACTCCATGAATTTGACCAAACAGAATTATCACCGTCTAGGGTAATGTAACTTTTTAATCCAGAAAGTTCACGATCTTTAGCAGTTGCTGTAACCGTAATTTGCGAATTGTCTTTAAAACGTCTCGCTGTTTCTTTTACAACTGCAAAAGCTTCTGGAAGAATTTCCAATAATGTTTTTTCAGAAACATCATACGCCTCTTTTTCAAGAGCATCAATAGCAATATATAGATCTTCTCTTTGATCAATGTCAAGGGTTCCCTCTACTTGTAGTTTTATAGCAGCAATCTTAGCGTCTTTATCAGAACGATCTTGCTTTATCTTATCTTTAAAATAAGCCGTTCGACCTCTCAGTTCATCATGAGATAATGACATTAATGGTTGCTCAAAAGTCTTAATTTTATTAAGATAGGGTTGTAATGCTTTGACATCTTTTTGCGACTTATCGCCCACAAAAACTTTAATAATACTATTTAGGAAACTCATGATCTATTTTTATTTCTAATTTATCTAATTTTGCTACTTTAAACCAAAAAAAAGTCTCTTGTGAGACTTTTTAATTGATTTACTTTTTAATATTCATCCTCATTCCAAAGATAATCTTCGTCAGTAGGATAATCTGGCCATATTTCTTCCATTGATTCATATATTTCGCCTTCGTCCTCTATAGATTGAAGGTTTTCTACCACTTCTAATGGAGCTCCTGCTCTAATAGCGTAGTCAATAAGTTCGTCTTTGTTAGCAGGCCACGGTGCATCACTAAGGTAGGATGCTAGTTCTAATGTCCAATACATTTGCTGTCGATTTAGTTTTGTGCAAAAATAAAATTTTTACTGAAAAATACAAGTTAAAAATGATTTATTTTTACGTAAAGTTAAGAACGTTTATTTTAGTGTTTACTTTTCATTATCAAGTGTTCAGTTTTTAGTTGTAAACTAAGCACTAATAATCTCGAGCTACTTTCTTGGAATCCATTGTACTTCATCCGCTTTGAGATCGTGGGACAACTTCCGTGCCAACACAAAAAGGTAGTCAGAAAGTCGGTTTAGGTATTGAATTGCAATTTCAGCCACAGGTTCGTTATGACTTAAATGTACTGCTAAACGTTCTGCACGGCGACAAACGCAGCGCGCAATATGACAATATGACACCGTTGTATGTCCGCCAGGAAGAACAAAATGAGTCATTGGCGGAAGTGCTTCTTCCATTGCGTCAATTTCATTTTCTAATAATTCAATATCAGTATCTATAATCCCTAAGTTCTTCAATCGAAGTTCTCCATTTTTTTTAACTTCTTTATCTGGGGGAGTTGCTAGAATTGCTCCTACGGTAAATAGTCGATCTTGAATTTCAATCAAAATTTCTTTATAATGCGCATTCATATCCTGATCCCGAATTAATCCAATATGTGAATTTAATTCATCTACAGTTCCATAACTTTCTATTCGTGCATGGTCTTTTGGCACTCGCGTTCCACCAAAAAGTGCTGTCGTCCCTTTGTCTCCCGTTTTAGTATATACTTTCATCGTTGCTGTAATTGATTTGTAAAAGAGAACAAATTTAGGTTATTAATTTTACTATTTCTGCAACAAAGCGTTGCAAAGAATTTTCACTTAATTTGAAATATAAATCAGGTTCTATACATTCAATTTCCATTAAATGAAGTGTTTCATCGATTATAATTCCGTCGACTCGAGCGTATAAAAGTTCCGCTTGAAAAGTATCTATAACTTTTTGTGCTTGCAGAATTAATTTTTGATTGGGATGAACCAAAGAATATTTTCCTCCAAATAACGATTGAACTCTAAAATCTCCATCTAACGGTTTTTTATTGACAGCATGAGAGAATTGTTTATTAAAAAAGATAAATGATGTTTCGCCAATTGACTGGATTTGAGACGCAAATTCTTGCAAAAGCAGTTCTTTGTCTTTAGCAATTGATGCAAATCTTGTATTGATTGCTTCAATATCTTTTATGTCAAAAACTTCTGTAAGGTAGGAGCCCGCCGAAAAAGCTGGTTTAATAACTGCTTTTTTCCAATGTTGAGGGATTATTTTGCTAAGATTTAATTCATTTGTTTTATCGATAAAAACAGTAGGTAAAATTGCAATTTCTTTTAATTCTAATTCTCGTAAATAAAATTTGTGAATGTTCTTTTTTATTACTTGAATGGGATTCAGCGTTTTTATTTCTAGCTTTTCGATATGGTCAAGCCAAAGGTTAAACTCGGTTTCTTGTTCAAAATAGTCCCAAGTGTTCCTGAAAATTAGGTAGTCAAAGCTTGTCCAAATGATAGTTTTGTCACTCCAGATAACTGCTTTAGCTTCTATATTGTATTTAACTAATTCTGGAATAATTTGTTGGTCTTCGGGATTGAGATCGGGAAGTTTAGCGCAAGTTAGGATTCCAATTTTCATTTTGAGATATTCTATAGCTGTTTAAACGTGTGTTATTTCGTGTTTCCTAGCCCGGATAGAAGTGATATCCTTTTTCAAGCCATTCAGACGAAGGAAGAATGGCTTGAAAAAGATATAAGCGAATAGCCGGAATAGCTCCAAGAAAAACTATTTTGTAGTATCGCTTTCTATCACACCATCTCGCAAGCGAATAATTCTATGTGCATAAGCGGCAATTTCTTCCTCGTGCGTTACCAGAATTACCGTATTTCCGTTAGCGTGGATGTCTCCAAAGAGTTTCATGATTTCAAGAGAAGTTTTACTATCTAAGTTTCCAGTGGGTTCATCAGCCAGTATTATCGAGGGTTTATTAACCAAAGCACGAGCAATGGCAACACGCTGACGTTGTCCTCCCGAAAGTTGGTTGGGTTGGTGATCCATTCTGTCAGAAAGATTTACTTGATCTAATACCTCTGTTGCTCTCTTATTGCGCTCTGTTTTAGAAAAACCAGCATAAATCATGGGTAGCGCTACATTGTCAAGCGCAGTTGTTCGCGGTAAAAGGTTGAAAGTTTGAAAAACAAAACCTATTTCTTTATTTCTAATTTCGGCTAGTTCATCATCTTTCATCTTGCTAACGTCCTTGCCATTCAAGATATAATTTCCAGATGTTGGTGTGTCTAAACATCCCAATAAATTCATTAATGTAGATTTTCCAGATCCTGAAGGTCCCATTAAAGCTACATATTCTCCTTTATTTATTTGTAAGTCGATGCCTTTAAGAACGTAAACGATCTCATTTCCTAGGACAAAATCTCTTTTGATATTCGTAATATTTATTAGCGGGTTTGCCATTAGATTATATGATTTGTATCCTTCGATTTTACTCTGGCTACTATTAATTAAGATTTTAAAAGTACAAAAACTTTTGAACTATTGATAAGTAGTAGTTTTTAAAATTTGTTACAGTGATAGAGAGGTTAAATTTGGAACTTATAACAAAATAAAAATGAATATAATTTTTTAAAGAATAACGAAAAAGCTCCATTAATAAATTAGAAAGCGAGATAACAAAATTTTCCTAACTTATTTTAAGTAGACTAATGTTCTATAATGTAGTAGCGGTGAGTATTAAAATTGTCGCTTTTTAATCTTTAAATCCTAAAATAACTATCCTGATATGTTGAAAAGAGAAATTATAGAATTAATATAAAATATTACGGAATATGACATATTTATGGCTTATTTCACAATTAAAGTGATTAATTGTATAATTATTGGATGTATGTTGAAAATATTATAATTCATTTTACATTTGTTTGATAATTATTAAAATCAAAATTATGAAAAACACAAAATTAGTTTTAGGATTAGCAATCATTGCTATTGGGTTTGCATCTTGTAAAGATGAAAAAGCGGAACAAGCGGAAAAAAAAGTAGATTCGTATGTTGTTTATGTAGATTCAGTTAGTACACTTAATGAAAATGATGCTTCGCAAGAATGGGATGGCATAGAGTCTTCCTATCAAATGCGATCTGATGAAGCTAATGCCGCTCTTGTAGATATTAAAGACAATGCCGAAGCACAAGCAAAACTTGATGCAACTAAAGCTAAATATGAAGCTTTGAAAGCTAAAGTTGAAGCAAAAAAAATGGCAGATGCTGCAGCGCAACCTAGTAGTAAGCAAAAAATGAGAAATTCATTATTTGGTGAAGGAAAAATAGGAGATGACATGAATTTTAGTTGGGTAAAGGCAAACAATATTCATGAAGTTTATCAACAATTCATTCATACAGTGGAGGATAATAAGGATAAATATTCTCGTGAAGATTGGGATGAAATTAAATTAATGTACGAAGCATTAGACAGTCGTAAAAATACGGTTGAAAAAGAAGGTCTTTCATCAGAGGATAATAGAAAAATTGCAGGTTTGAAAATTAAATTTGCTCCAATGTACACGCTAAATAGAATGGGAGCAAAATCAGAGGAAATGAAAGATGCAAAACAATAGTCAAAATTTAGATTAAATTTTTAAATGGCAGTCAGTGATGACTGCCATTTTTTTGTTTAAACTCTTAGTATAAAATGTTCTTTTGGTTGTTCACGTCTAAAAAATACAAATCCCCACTGATAGGTATCAATAGTGACAGTCACTTTAGAATGTCCTTGAATGATTTTCCAAGTTTCTTCCATTGCTGCTGACCAATGAATATCATCAAATATCCAAACTGTATCATTAGTTATAGTTGCTATTAATTGATCAAAGTAATCTAAAGTAGCTTGTTTCTGATGATTTCCGTCAAAGTAAATGAGATCGAATATTTTAGAATTTAAATTTGTTTCAGTGATGAAATCTCCAAATTCAGTTGCGATAAGTTCAACGTTTGGATAACAAATTTTATCCAAATTCACTTTGGCAACATCCATTGTATTTTTGCAACCTTCAAGTGAGGTGATTTTAGCGTTTTTATTTCCTAATGAAAGGGCAACTGTTGCTAATCCTAAAGAAGTGCCTAATTCTAAAATTTTCGCTGATTGGAAATAATTTGTAATTCTAAATAGTAATTTAGCTCTTTTATAACTAGTTCCTGCCGTTTTAGCAATCTTTAAAACTGATCGATTAGTAGATTTAAAAACCTTCGAGCCTGCACCAAAATCACTAACATCAATGGTACTTCTATTCTGTAAAAGTATATTTCTGTAGGTTTTTAAAAGCTTATATTCAGGTTTTGATTGCTTGTTATAAAAGCATTTAGTAATTAAATTAAAAACAAACGGTGAATGAACCGCATGCTCGTTTTTGGAATGCCAAAGAAACGTGAGATAGGATTTTATTTGGAAAAACATAAAAGCGTGAAGATTTGATAAAATAGGAGCGAAGATACAAAAAAGTGATAGAGCCTCTACAATACGTACTTGGTTTTAATGTGACGATTTTAGTCATTAAAACACTTAAATAAGAAACACTACATTTGCGACTTTTAAAAATAAATCACGAAAAATTCTAGCTCGTATGACTTCCTTAGATGATATTTCACCTACAATTGCAATAACTTCAGCTGAAATTGATAAATGTATCGCCATTTTGGCCCAACTCAATTTAGATACCGATCAAATATTTGACATAGAAAAAGAGCAAAGAACAGCGCTCTTAAAAGCGGCTGGACAGTTTTCCAGACCAGATCGCGATGAACTTTCTCGACGAAAAAAAGATGGAAAATTAGTAGCTAAACGCAAAAAAGAAAAGCAAGATAAAACCGCACGTAAAGAAACTGGAATTAGGTACGCACGTGAGGCAAGTATTTTTGTAGCACCAAAATTATTAGCTTTCACTGAACTTAATAGTAAAGAGCAATTAGAACTAGAAACACCTAGAAACTGTTACGTATGTAAAATACCACTTACTAGAATGCATCATTTTTACGACACAATGTGTACCGATTGTGGCGATTTTAATTACGCTAAACGTTTTCAAACTGCTGATGTTAAAGGGCAAGTAGCAGTTATTACTGGTTCTCGCCTAAAAATTGGATATCATATTACTCTAATGCTTTTGCGCAGTGGAGCAACGGTTATTGCAACCACTCGTTTTCCGGTAGATTCGGCTTTACGTTTTTCTAAAGAACCTGATTTTATGGATTGGGGTGAGCGATTAAAAATTCATGGATTAGATCTACGACATATTCCAAGTGTCGAAATCTTTTGTAACTTTATTGAGCAAAAATACGATCGATTGGATATTTTAATTAATAATGCTGCTCAAACTGTGAGGCGTCCTGCTGGTTTTTATACCCATTTAATGGAGAATGAAGAACGCATGTTGTCTGATTTACCGAAACAAGCACAAGAACTATTGTTAGATCATACGAATTGTTTAGATGAATTAAAAATGTTGACTTCTGGAGCTTCTTCTAATCAAAATATGCCAGTAACTTGGCATGGACCAGAACCCGGAATTGGTTTGCGGGCTTCTGCCAAATTATCTCAAATTCCCTATTCGTTTGATAATGCATTAGTGGCAAACGAAGTTTTCCCAGAAGGAGAGCTAGATGCCGACTTGCAGCAAGTGGATTTGAGAAAAACGAATAGCTGGCGTTTGAAATTAGGACAAATAGAAACTACTGAAATGATTGAAGTGCAATTAGTAAACTCCGTAGCTCCTTTTGTTTTGTGCAATCGACTTTCAGAAGTGATGAAAAAAGACAATACGGGACAAAAACATATTATAAATGTTTCGGCAATGGAAGGGAAGTTTCATCGTTTTTTTAAAGAAGCGAGACATCCACATACTAATATGGCTAAAGCTGCGCTAAATATGCTCACGCACACAGCGGCGGGAGAATTAGCCAAAGTTGGAATCTTCATGAATGCCGTAGACACGGGTTGGGTAACCGATGAAGATCCAGCAGAATTAGCCAAAAAGAAACAAGAAGAGCAGGATTTTCAGCCACCATTAGATATTGTTGATGGAGCTGCCCGAGTAATGGATCCTTTATTTGACGGTATTAATACAGGAAAACATTGGTGCGGTAAATTCTTAAAAGATTACAACCCGATTCCTTGGTAGGAAATTGAATTTTAAAACAAAAAAACCACAACAGAATTAGATTTTGTTGTGGTTTTTTTTATTTAGAGCTACTGCTCACTTCTATATTGTCAACTTTTTTATAAAATAAAACCCCATAACGATAAACGTTACCGCTAAAGTGTTAGGGGATTATAACAATATTTTTTATTCACCTGCCATGGCGAGATTAGAGGAATTTATCCTTCCATTTTAGCGCTCAATTCAAACCAGCGTTCTTCTTTACTTTCAATTTTATTAATGATATTTTGCAATTCATTTGCTTTCTTTTCGATGCTATCGTCAGCTACTTTTCCTTCCGCAAAAAGTTGTTCAATTGAAATTTTTTGAGCTTCCAATTCTTTAATTTCTTTCTCTGTTTTCTGATATTCTTTTTGCTCGTTGAAAGTTAGGTTTCCAGTTGGATTGTTTTGCTTCCAGTCTTTTTTGTCCGCCTTGTTTTCTTCTTTTTGAGCGACATCTGAACTATCTTCATAGGCTCTAAAATCAGAATAGTTTCCAGGGAAATTTTCTACGACTCCTTGTCCTCTAAAAATAAATAAGTGATCCACAATTTTATCCATAAAATAACGGTCATGCGATACTACTAAAAGACAACCTGGATAGTCCAAAAGAAAGCTTTCCAGTACGTTCAAAGTCATAATATCTAAGTCATTAGTAGGCTCATCGAGAATTAAGAAGTTCGGATTCTGAATTAAAACCGTACACAAATACAACCGTTTCAATTCACCGCCGCTTAATCTATCAACAAAATCGTATTGTTTTTTAGCATCAAAAAGGAAACGCTCCAGCAATTGTGAAGCCGAAATCAACTTCCCTTTCATTAAAGGAATAAATTCTCCGTATTCCTTAATAACATCAATTACTCGCTGCCCCGGTTTTGGGTTAATTCCGCTTTGCGTATAATAACCTAATTTTATAGTTTCGCCAATTACTACTTTTCCACTATCAAGAGGCAAAACTCCCGTCAATAAATTTAAGAAAGTCGATTTCCCAGTTCCGTTTTTACCAATGATTCCAATGCGTTCTCCCGGTTGAAAGTCAAAACTAAAGTTGTCCATGATCACGTGATCCTTGAATTTTTTAGAGATTTTGTGAAGCTCAATAATCTTGCTTCCCATACGCTCCATATTTATTTCAAGCTCTACTTTATTCTCGCGACGGCGACTTTGTGCTTTTTCCTTTATGTCGTAAAAATCATCTTGACGCGATTTAGACTTAGTCGTTCTCGCTTTTGGCTGGCGTCGCATCCATTCTAATTCTTTTACAAATAAGTTTTGAGCTTTGTCCACACTCGCATTTTCAGAGGCGATGCGTTCCTCTTTTTTCTCTAAATAATACGAGTAATTTCCTTTATAGCTATATAATTTCCCATTGTCAAGTTCAATGATTTCATTACAAACGCGTTCTAAGAAGAAACGGTCGTGGGTAACCATAAACAAGGTAATGTTTTCTTTAGCAAAATAACTTTCTAACCATTCGATCATTTCTAAATCTAGGTGATTCGTAGGTTCATCTAATATAAGTAGGTCAGGACGATTGATCAAAATGATAGCCAGTGATAAACGTTTTTTTTGTCCACCTGAAAGATTTTTAACTTTCAGTTTAAAGTCTTCCAACTTCAGTTTAAATAAAATTTGTTTATACTGGGTTTCAAAATCCCATGCATTGTGCTGATCCATACCGTCAAAAGCTTTTTGATAGGCGTCTTCATCTTCAGGATTTTCTAATGCTTTTTCATAGGCTTCAATCACTTTCAGTATCTCATTGTCTGAAGCAAAAATGCTTTCCTCAATAGTTAATTCTTCTTGTAGATTGTTGCTTTGAGATAAAAAAGCCATTCTAATACCTTTTCTTAAAACTACTTGACCAGTATCTGATTCTTCTAAACCATTAATGATACTCATAATTGTAGTTTTACCAGAGCCATTTTTGGCTATAAAGGCAATTTTTTGGTCTTTATTAATACCAAAAGAAATGTTTTCAAAAAGTGTTCTTTCTCCAAAAGACTTGGATATGTTTTCGACAGATAAATAATTCACAATGCTGATTTTTTTGCAAAAGTAAGCTATTAAATGACTAATAGCGAATTGTTTATTTTAATGTGGTTTTTTGTAAACATCTTAGCCTGCTTTTTTTAAAATGAATCTAAAACTGCTTTAATTTCTCGACTGTCTCCTATTATTTCTAATTGAAAACTATATAGGAACCAAGCTGGTATATTTGAACCTGTCATATTTATTGCTTTTTACTCTGGGCGTTTCCCTAAATATAATAGAGCCCATTACCTTTTCGGTTATGGGCTCTATTATATTTAGTGCCGGGCTCATATCTTTGCTTTGAATAGAAATATATGAAATACTTAACT
>NZ_FQWE01000004.1 GCF_900129575.1 Flavobacterium segetis
CGGCATCTTTTAGAAAAGATACAAAGAGTTTGAAGAGTTTTTTAAGTCCTGCTGGATTCCCCTTTCTAAAGTCGGATATACTGTGGTAGTTGGGTTTGATGCCCAATAAAAGCCACTGCAACTCTATATTACGAGCGCACTCTTTTTCTAACTTTCGGGAGCTTCTTAGCCCATTGAGATAACCATACAAATAGATTTTAAGAAACAGCTTAGTATCGTAACTCGGTCTGCCTTCGCTTTTTATAGTTTGTACGGTAAAACCCATCGCCGTTAAACTCAGGGCATCTATAAAACGAACGGGGTTGTCTGGTAAAATAGTGTCTTCTAAACTAGAAAAACACATTTGGTTGCGCGGTATTCCTGTGATGTGTTGCCTTGTTAAATATACAACTTTTCTTCCTTTTATTAAAATAATTTGACTATTTTTGAAAGAAATAAACCGAAGTTTTTTCACAGACTGACGTTAGGCATCACTTTGGCGCGACACATAGAAAAACTGAAATAAATCACAAATCTTTTGCTTAAATACCATAAATTGGTATATTTGTATAAAATAAAAAAGTATGGCACGAAACACATCGATTTTAATTGGAGAATATTATGAGAATTTCATAAATGGACAAATTGCAACTGGAAAATATAGTTCCGTAAGCGAAGTAGTTAGAACTGCATTAAGACATTTTGAAGAAGAAGAAAATCAAAAAAAATCTTTGATTAGCGAATTAGAAATTGGAGAAAAAAGCAAAAAAATCGACAATTTTGACAGGAACGAAAACTTAACTTTGCTGAATAAAAACTTCCAAAAATAATGGCGGAATATATAATCAGTGAAAAAGCGCTTGAAGACTTAAATAATATTTGGAATTACACAGCAGAAAATTGGTCACTTGAACAAGCGAACCGATATTATAACTTAATTGTTGACGAGATAGAATATGTTTCTGAAAATTTTGAGGCAACAAAAGATTTTGGCTATATTAGAAAAAATTATAAATTTTCAAAAGTTAAATCGCATTTGGTGTTTTATAAGAAAACTAAAAATACAGAAATAGAAGTCGTGAGAATTTTACACGAAAGAATGGACATAAAAAATAGAATAAACGATTAAAAAAGAAAAGCGAACGCCTAATCGAGTAGACGGCTCCGTCCCTAATGAAACGGAGTGCGCCTCTCACACCACCGAGCGTAAGGGTCACGTATTCGGCGGTTCGCAAAGAGATGGATTAAGTGAGATGTAAACATCAGTCAAGGATTGATACCCTTTTTGTTTTAAGTGTTTCAAGGTTATGGTAGTTCCTAAAATTGGACTCTGAGCAATCGCCCAAGCACCTTTTCGAGTTCGACTCCATGCATAGGCGTAGTCTTGATCAATTCCTAATCGTATGAGGTTTTTCCTCTTCCGTTCAGGTTTTTTCCAATCATGCCAAATACAGTAACGAAGCCGGTTTACTCATAAGTGTTTATTGTTTTTTTTGTATTCGTGATACCGCTTCGCTACATTCTGAGCCAGTCCTCTATATCCCGTAATTTCCCCATAATACTCGTTCCCCGAAAATAGTTTAACCATCCTCGTTGAATTTCGTTTATCTTGGCAATACGGTCTTCTAGCTTGATGGTCTAGTCCTTATGTATTTATCGTGTGAATCGTAAATACTAAAGTTTGTACAGACAAGGCGTCTACAAAACGAACTGGATTATCTGGTAAAATCGTGTCTTCTAAACTTGAAGAACACATTTGGTTGCGCGGTATTCCTGTGATGTGTTGTATTATTAAGTATACAATCTTTCTTCCTTTTACTAAGATAATTTGACTATTTTTGAAAGAACGAAATGGAAATTTTTTCACAGACTGACGTTGGCAAACATTTAAAAAAAATGAAAGAATTTATTAATACTTTTTTCCAAGCATCAAATGAAAGATTAAGAAATCCATTGATTTTTTACTTTTTTATTTCTTGGATAGCATTTAACTGGAGACCAATTATTACATTATTTCTTTCTGAAAAAAAAATTGAAGAAAGAATTAATTATATTGGTACTAATTTCAATGACATTCAGTTAACATTATATTATCCTTTGTTTGTAAGTTTAGGTTATGTAATCTTACTACCATATTTCACTTTGCTAATAGAAAAAATTGTTCAGCTTGCTAAAATTGGAAGAAAGAACAACTATGTTAATGAAAAGATTTCTGATTTTGTTGGTAAGCAAAAAATAGCAAAAGAAGAAAGAAAATATGAACAAGAAAAAGCTGGTAATGCAGAAATTTCAGAATTGAATACACGAATTGAAGAACTTCTAAGAACAAACGATGAAAAGCAAAAATCAATTGATAGTTTGAAAATTGACTTAACAAACGAAAAGAAAGAAAGAAATAAATATGAACAATATATAAGTCTTGATAGTCAGGATGATTTAGAATATTCAATTGAACTTAAAAAGCAACTAGATGAAGAATATGAAGATTTTTTAAAAACAGAAGTGTCAACATATTTTGAAAGAATTGGAACGGAAATAAGTCAATTCAAATCAATACCAAAAAATACTGAACTAATAATAATTGAAAAATTAATATATAGTGGTTTAATAAAGAAAGTTGATGACGATGAAAATCAAAGAACGTATTTTATTTTAACTAAAAAAGGAAAGTATTTTTGGAAAAATTATGTCATGTCCAAAAACATTTTGACTCAGCAAGAATCAGAAAGGGAAGATGACTTACCATTTTAAACAAAAAAACGTTTGCTAATAGCAAAGGCTTCGTTGCGTCTGAAAGACGAACAATGAACCCGCGGTTGAACGCAATCGATTACATGCCGTCAAAACTATGGAGTTATCGTAAAATGAGAAGAGAGATTACAAGAGGCTAAAACACCTCTTTTTTTTGCATTATAAACACACTCTTTTTTTATAGTGATTCCTGCACTCCAAGCTTCGGGATTGTGCATAAAATCGCTTACCCATAAAGTTAATTTTTGGGGTCCCGATAGCTTTTGGGAGAACTTTGACTACCGCCAAGATACCAAACAGGCGGACCGCGCTGGTCAAAAACCGCTATCTGGTGTAAATTACCTGCTTTGCAACACGGACATTTGGGTAAAAAATGTTTATTCTCTACCTTCTCTAGCACTTTTACCTGTAGTTTTTCTTGTAAAACCTTAATTTTTTGACATTTCCAATATTTTAGCCCCTTATAAGTTTGGAGTGTTCTTATAAATTTCAAACTCCTATATTTGATCTATATAATAAATGGACTTTTAATCAGAAGCCAGAAACATTAGCTAATGCAGAAGAAATAGGAATTGTAAAGACTTGCCGCAAATGTGCCGTTACCTAGTCAAACTAGTTTACAAAGTCTAGCAACAACTAAATTAGTTACCCTTTTTTTGAGTAAGATAGGATTTATCCGTCTTAAACTATTTTTCTCACTAAATGATGATGCCTCCTACAATATTATTCATGAAAAAGAAATTTTCAATTTAACAAATGCAATATCATTTTGTTAAAAAATACTATCGCTTACAAGTCTTCTCCGCTAATCAACACCGCTCTAATAGCAAGTGCATCATTGGTTGAAACTTACCTGATAAATTCTTTGTAAAAATCACATTCATTAATTGAAAACAGTTCTGTTAACTTTTTGAATTACCTGCTTGTTACTAAAATTTTACTATTGTCCTATTTTGTAATTTACATTCTGCTTAAGGATATAGGTCACTGAATATTCATAATAGACATCTAATTTGCTTCGACGTCCCTTTAGACTCTTCGTTCTATTACTTTGAAATGTTTTCTTTTTGATATTGCAAAAACAGCAATTTATTTATTTTGCATTACAAAAAGCAATATTTTAATACAGTAAAACTTAATTATTAAATCAAATCTGACAAAGTATCATCATAAAAACTAAAGCTTAAGTACGATTAGAAATAACAGTAAAAATTATAAACCTTTCTGACTCCAATGCAGACTCTTTGTATCAAACGAATCTTTTTACTTTGACCACAGCACCTTCAACCGAAGACAAATCCTCTTCATTCTAAACATAATTTAAAAAATATTCTGCCTAAGTTTAGAAAAAAAATTAATCGAGCGAAAGTCTTTCGGCAAAAGCCAGAAAAATAATATTCAGTCACTAAAATATTTCTCCTTCTCCACCCAAAAATTCTCCAAACTCCCTTATATTGCAATAATAATTTTTAAACTATGAAAATAAATTTACTTTATTGCGATACACAAAGACCAGATAAAAGAGCGATTGCCAAATGTATTGCAGAAATCTCTGTGAATGTAAGTGATTCGTTGGCGAATGAGCTGACAGGTATCCTGCTGGACGGTGATCCAGTGGATATTGAAATAGATGATAAAAACTCTAGTTCAGTGCTCAGAGACTTGCGGAAACTAAATATCGACTACGAAATTATAGAATAATTTTATCGGTTTTACAATAAGATATTATTGAATAAAAATATAAAAAATCGCAAATCGCTTGCCTCTAAATGATACAAGTGATTTGCTATATTCTAGAAAGCAAAACATTCTGACGAAATATTTAGTTATGGTGCAATGTGACCTAAAATTATAAAGAAATAGTTTTGAAACCCATTTCCTGCAAGCCAAACATATAAGCGAAACCATCGGGAGTTGTATGAATTGAAGTGTGGTAATCTGATTTTTTTACCTCGAGATGATTCATTGCAAACTCACAAACTACAAGACTTATTCCTGCTTTTTCGCTCATTTCGATAAAAGGTTTTAAACTTTAGTCTGTGGCTAAATCTTTTACTACCGAACTAATTAATACGATTTGGAAATCAATTTTTGGATTGTTGGCCTTTAGCGTTTGTCCGGTATGTACCGCAGCTTGAAAATAACGTGCATTTGGAACAAGTATCGCATATTTACCTGTCTTTTTAACAGCATTTTCAACCGATGCAACCGATGCTGATTGCGCCATAACTGGCGTCAAGAAAATAGATCCTGCAAAAACTAAAAGAGCAATTAAAAAATGATTTTTCATTTGATTTATTATTTTTAAAAAATTTGATTTACTTGATATTTTTCTGTGACCTAAATCACAACTGTAAAGGTAGCCCATCTGTTTTGCGGAGCATGTAACAATTGTTACAAACAATGATGGCGTTTGAGTTTTTTTCTCAATATAAGCTAAATGTCTATCTATTTTCTTTTGATTGAAATTAGCTTTCTTGCTCTTGTGCGCTTTGCTTTTAGTACCATCGATAGAGATAGTTTCACCGGCAATCAAGTCCACATCTTTAAGGAATGACAAAGAGTTTGAACAGGTTTTTTAATCCCGCTGAATTCTAATTTCTAAAGTTAGAAATACTATGGTGATTGGGTACAATTCCGCATAAAAGTTATTACAATTTGATATTGCGAGCGCACTCTTTCTCTAGTTTTCTAGCACTTCTTGGACCATTGATCTATCTATATAAATAAATCTTAAGAAACCATTTTGAATCGAAACTTGGACCAACTTCTGCCTTTATCGTGTGAATCGTAAAGCCTAAAGCTTGTAGTGATAACGCTTCCGCAAAAGCATTTACAAAATGAATTAGATTACCTGGTAAAAACGTGTCTTCTAAACTTGAAAAACACATTTGGTTGCGCGGTATTACTACGTGGTGTTGCACCATTAAATATACAACTTTTCATGCTTACAAATTCTAAATATATAGAATATTAGAAAGAATAAAACGGTAGTTTTTTCATAGACTTACGTTAGCGAGAATTTGATTATGGCAAATTATATCTTCAAAAGCTATAAAGAAGGTTCAAAAGCTGGAGCAAGATTATTGTTTTTCAACCAATTTCTAACCAACGCTATGACCTATCTTTTTCTGAATTTTAGGGCCTTTATGATTGCAATGCATCCATAATTATTCATCAGCTCTACTCTACTCAGAATTCTAATAATTTCAATATTTCCTGAACTATTTTATGCTAAGAGATACAGCGCTTCACAATCTTTATGGGCTTATGCATACAGCGTTTTGTACACATTTGAACTACTCTGGATCGCGGCTTATGCTTATTGCAAAAACAGGCAAAAGTGGCTGGCTAACAAGAAAATTGGCTACTTAGCTGTCAGTCTTTTGCTAGTAGCTTCTCAGTTTGCGATAAGAAACTCGTTGCTAAAATACTCAACTATTAAATTTAATCTTCCTTTTAACAATAAATTTTTGTGAAGCTTTAAATTCGGGAAAGATAGAAAATTTTGTCTTCGAACCTTTTTTGGGCGAGCCCTTTCGCCAGAAAGACTATTGTCAAATAGCCGATTTATCTTGGCTCAGGTCAGGCTGTCTGCTTTTTCTTTTCTGGCAAAAAAGCCAGAAAAGGATGTCGCGACCATCCTTCTCGCATAATTTTCTTGAATAGATATTTTTGAATTTCCAATTTTAATTGTGATACGAACGCCTACTGCATCTAGATTTAACATCGTGGCAGAGGCATATAGTCACTCATAAAGGAGACTTAGTGCTTCTTTCTATGTACCTTGCGAGCTTATGTTTATTTAATGCACATCTATGCCCGAAAAATTACAAGATTTACACAAAAAAAAACCATTTCTAGGTCTCATTGTTAACAAAAAAGTGTTTTATCCGTCACTTCTTATTGTCGTTGTTAGTGTCATACTAGCAATGCTCTTCAGCGGACAAGCTCAAAGTAGTTTTGAAAATGCACAGCGAATTGTCGCCGAAAAGGGCGGATGGATTTACACAATTTCTGTCAATGCTTTTATTATATTTTGCCTTTTTATGGCCTTCGGAAAATATAGCTCCATTAGATTGGGCGGACCAAAAGCCAAGCCCGAATTTAAAGTTCACGCTTGGTTTGCAATGCTCTTTAGTGCAGGAATTGGAAATGGCCTGGTACTCTTTAGTATTGCAGATCCCGTTCGAGATTTTATGAACCCTCCCCGACTCGCCGCAGATGCTGCTCCTACGGCAATAGCTCAAGAAGCTATCAATTTTTCTTTTTTGCATCACGGAATTCACGGTTGGGCAATATACTCTGTGATAGGCCTTTCACTAGCGTACTTTACTTACAATAGAAAAATGCCGCTCACTATACGCTCGGCCTTTTATCCATTACTTGGCGATCGGATCTACGGCTGGATCGGCGATGTTATTGATGTTATTGCTGTGGTCGCCACGCTCTTTGGTCTAGCAACGACAATGGGCTTTGGTGTTGGACAAATTAATGCTGGTTTCAATCATGTATTTGGCATCGCAAACAGTCTTCCTACCCAATATTTAATTATTTTGGGTATTACTCTTATAGCCACAATATCAGTGGTAAGTGGTGTCAATAAGGGAGTTAAATTTTTAAGCGAACTAAATGTTGGTGTTGCCGCAGTCATTTTTATTATGGTGTTATTATTGGGTCCGACCGCATTTATTCTTACAAGTTATGTACAAAATATTGGAAGTTACCTGACCAACTTTTTAGATCTAGCCACCTGGTCTGATTCGTATGGAGGTGATTCTTGGCATAATAATGTCACACTGATGTATTGGGGCTGGTGGGCTTCTTGGTCGCCTTTTGTAGGAACATTTATTGCTCGAATTTCCAGAGGTAGAACAATCCACGAATTTATTCTAGGCGTTTTATTTCTTCCAGCCTTAGTCACGTTTTTATGGTTTTCTGCTTTTGGTGGTACCACAATGTTAGGATTAATGGAAGGTGATTTCGCAGTAGCAAATGCGGTAGACGAAAATATTTCTACTGCGCTCTACGTCTTTTTTGAAAAATTTCCATTAGCAATAGTGCTAAAAGTCTTAGGAATGATTCTTATTTGTAGTTTCATTATTACTTCTGCAGATTCGGGAGCACTAGTAGTAGACGGAATTACCTCTGGTGGTGACAAAAAAACACCAGCGATCCAAAGGATTATTTGGGTATCACTTTCTGGAATTATTGCAGCAACATTATTAACTGGAGGTGGCTTAGGTACATTACAAGCCGCGGTTACTATTTCAGGATTACCTTTTACAATTCTGCTTTTGATGATGTGCGCGTCTTTATATATGGGTATTAAAGAAGATTACAAAGTTAGTCAGCGTAGATCTAATTTAAAGCCAGACGAATCCTATAATAGCGATTTAATTAAAATTTTAGAAGAAGAAAATGTTTTAGAAGAAGATGAAAAACTGATACTAACCGAGGAAAAAATCGCAAAACAAATCACTGATAAAGAAGAAGGAAAATTTTAAATTTCAGAAGTTTTTTTTTAAATTAAAAAGTGTCGAAAATAGCTTCCCGCTTTAGTTACACTACTGATAATGATTATAAAATTGCCATTATGAAAAATATTCTCGTTGCTACCGACTTAACCGAAATGGATGAAAAAGTAATCAACTATGCAAAATTCCTAAAAAATAAATGGAATCTTGACACTATAAATTTTGTTCATAACATCCGTCTCTATGACATTGATGATACGCTAAAAGATCTATTGGGAACAAAAGATATTAAATCTATAATTCACCGAAACCTTAATGCTAAAATATCCAAAATTTTTCAAGAAGATGAAAATTATACTTTAGAAATCCTTGAAAATGCAAATACCGAGTACGCGTTGAAAAATTGGGCAGAGCGAAATAATGTCAGTACGATTTTGCTAGGATTTAAACAAAAAGACAATGGTACTGCCGCAATGTCACAAAAACTGATTCGGATTTTTAAGGGAGATGTCCTACTGGTGCCGGCAAATGCGGCTCTGAGTTGGGATCGAATTTTAGTGCCTACAGATCTAAGCGCAATGTTTCGCACAATACATGCAAAAATGGAGGTCTTAAAGAGGATAAATCCACCAGTAAACTTTAGGATTGTGAAATCTTTTAATATTCCAACTGTGTTTTTTCCTTATATTGATATTGAGGATCAAAAGGTCATAAAAGAAGCTGAAAAACACATTAACAAACAATTTATCGATGCTAAGAAAAAATATAAAATTAGCGACGATGATGTTTTTGTTGCAGTCTTTAGAGGTAAAAATAGTATTGTAGAAATTATCAAAAAAGAAAGTAAGGCATTTAACGCCGACTTGATATTAATGAGTGCCAAAGGCGATAGTAGTGTGAGTTCAATCCTAATTGGTAGCACTATTAATGAGCTGATAAATAGCGCACCGTTTAAAGCTATCTACATTTTAAAGGAAAAGTAAACTTTAAGGTCCTAGCAATATGAATTATACAAAAAAAGACTAGTTAAAAATTTCATCTTTTTTTGTATAATTCTAATCTTGAAGTCAGTGCTGCCTAAAACTGGGCGGTACAAGAAAGTAATTCCTATAGTAATTAGATTCAAATTTATTGCTACAAAAAGATAAATCTGTCAATTTTTGATTGTCAATTTTTGCAACACTTATTATCCACAAAGCTATTTCAAAAATTAATTAGAAATCAGATTGAATCGATTTCGATTAATTTTTCAGATGGCGGTGTAAATCACTTCAATTTACAATACCGCAGGAAAGGTGTCATAAAGATGTGATTATGACACATGCAATGAACTTTGTTCAACTTAATAATTATCTAAATAGATTTTAAAAATTTTCTCTCTTAAACTTACTATATAAAAAAAATGTTGTGATCATTCACTATATTCCATTTTAATAGATAGTACGTTTACTTATTTTTCTTAGCCACTTCCTATTTTTTACTATTTCAATCGGTGAGTTCTGTTAAGGCAATTCGTGTGAGGCACGATTTTTCTGTACCTGTGGTTTCGCCCATTTCAAAATCTTTTAGTTTGTCCAAATTATCCAAACAACATTAAAAAAAACGTTTTCAGAATCTTTTAACACATGCTTTAAAATTAAATACGGCTTCTTGTTATCCAATCTAAAAACCCCGCTGGCGATATGAGTCGAACTTTCTACAAAGCTCAAAAAGAAATTTCACTAGAACCTTAGGTTTTTAAAATGATACGTTTAAAGTTTTTTAGGAATATAAGTTCATCGAGCAAATACAATTTAATTCAGTTGAAGAGTATAATAAAATGTACCATGAAGCCGAAGTGCGCATCGAGAGGAATTTGTGTTTTCTAAATAAAGTTAGCAAGTATCACCTTTATTCTATTTCAAATAGTTGTAAAATTTATATTGGAGATTTTCGAAATATTGTGCTTCAATTTTTTGTTAACCATAATAGTAGAAATAATTGCGATCCTTTACTTTATCAATTATCGTACTCTATTTATTCATAGTTCAATCATCACTGGTTTAAAATTTAGCAAAAGTCAGTTATAAAATAATTGCACATTGATTTTATTTCAAATTTATTATGTTGTTTAAACTTCAATATCGATGCTTAATTCGTTGCCTCAATCAACAGTACTTTTAGCGTACTGTTTCTAGTCATAATATTCAAATGCATCAATGATATCTAAATAAACGCCGTCAAATCCGGCATTCAGTATTTTTTTAAGATAAGAATTTTCATTGCTGTAAATAATATTTTGCCAGTCAGAACTCCAATATCTAACTTTGAAGTTCCCTGGCCAAGCCGGATTTTCTGCATCTAGCCAAACCGGTTTATTTTTACTCCAGCCTGATTCCCAATAATATCTATAATCTTCAGCCTCGCCTATTGACATATAGGAAACTACAAGTCTTTTGCCACCATTTGCCTTATTTTTTAATTGATTTATTTCTAAAGCTGTAAATGGTGTTCCATCCGTAAAGAATAAATCCATAATTAATAAATCATAATTTGTGGTCACAACGGCATTAATAAAACTATTTTTTGAGGAATAATTTGTTGGATTTATAAGATAGAGAAAGTTTTTCACTTGACCCATAGATGTTGCTGCAGCATTATTTTCTAGGTAAATTTTGATAGGATAATTTGGAATAGTATTTAATTCTCGCTGGTTTGCTGCAAAAGAAACATATCCTGAATTATTGTTTTGAAGATAGGAATTGTCAACCTTGGTAGATGTTGAGCAATAATCAGTTACTAATATTTTTTTATTTGAACTTCTAGCAAGATTTAAAAATTCTTTAAGATAGGAAATGGTAACAGCTGGTGTAGCTTGATTGTCATCGTCGTAGCCATACCATAAATCCTCTTGACCAACTGCATCTATGGCATTTAAGTATTCATTATTTTTTTGTTGTGTATTGTCTCCATCAATGCTCACTAATTCGATTCCGTTTTGAGGTATGATATTAAACTTTGGGTTGATCGCTTTAGAATATCGACTTATTCCAATGACAAAATCGCGCATTTTTTGCTTGGAATTTGCGACAGTGTTCTCAGTTGACTCGTCATTTTTACTACATGATGAAAAAGTAATAAGTACTAGGAAAGTGAAGTATAGGATTTTCATATTACATTTTAGTAAGTTTTTAGTTATTTTTTTGCAAACTCAATTATGAGAAAAGCTTAAACGAGTTTAATTTATTAAACGACTGAAAATAAACGGTATTGTAAGAGAAAGTTAAATTATGATAATTAAAGCTTTCTACTCCGATCATGCAGATTTGAAATCTGTGCGCGCTCTTATGATCAATTAAACATAAATACATTTAAAGCAACTTTCAAGTTTCACTTAAATGATTTTCCTTTTAAAAAAAAACCTCTTTTTTAATGAATGTAGCTTTTGAATCGTTTTATTTACTCAACTTTATTGGCACGAAATACAATTCGGCGTTCTCATTCGCGAGAGTAACTTGTAATATCTGAGCGATCGGCTATTGAAATAGCAATAATGAAAAATTGCTAGATCGAAAAAAGTTTGTTACGGCTCAAAATTTTTAATGGTTGATAATAACTCAGTTTTGTAATTGTAAATTTCATCTAAAGAAGATATTAATTTTTTTTCTCCGTTGTCCTTTCCGTTATTAAAAAGCTCGATATATTTATTGGAAGAATTAAAATGTAAACGACAAATAGGCTTTCTATTATTATCATCTAATAAAATTCCAAAATAAGACTGCGTATCTCTAAATGCAATTCTTGAGGCAGGTAGTACTTCGCGTAGTATTGCTTTAACGATTTGAGAACCTTCAATTTCTTCTTCTGATGTAATGAATTTTGGAGTTTCCACGTTATTGTCAATTGCAGTAATTTGTTCACCTGCTTTTGAAGGAACGGCTTCTGAAATATTTAAAGCATTTTTTAAGCGGAAATTTATAGATTCATTAATAGAACTAGAAAAAGCCTTTTTCGTATATTCTCTAAATGCAATTAATCTTGGTGCTGTTAAAGGCTTACTAAAAAATCGATTGACTAAAAGACGAACCATTTCATCAGAAGGTTCTTGAATTTCTTTTTCAAATTCGTTTCTAATTGCTTTTATATACTTTAGTCCTTCTGCTGAATCTAAGATCTCTTCGAGATTATAACCATTTTTCGAAAAATTCTCTAAGATTTTTAGACTTGTATCTTTTAAGTCAGATATGTCTAAAGTGAAAAATGGTTTTTCGTCCATTATATTCGGCTTTTCTAAATCTGCATAAAAATTATAAATATGTCCATTAGTTAAAACTCCAAAACGTGACTTTGAGACATGATAATATCTATGAAGTTGAGAATTATGCGCATCAACATTTTCTTTCCAATTTTTACATTCTATTATTAAAATTGGCTCACCATCTCGTTTGATAACGTAGTCGATCTTCTCTCCTTTTTTAGTCCCTATGTCACAAATAAATTCAGGAATTACCTCCGTTGGATTGAAGATATCATATCCAAGAATTTGAATAAAAGGCATAACAAAAGCATTTTTTGTAGCCTCCTCCGTATTTATTTGATCTTTTAAAGAGTCAACTCTTTGATGTAATTGTTGTAATTTTAATTTTAAATCTTCCATCATACAATTAATTTTAATTTTATTTACAATTTTATTTTGCGGGATTTCACACAACTCGTATATTTATAAAACTTTATTTAACCAATCTACCCATATTTGGGTTATACTAGATAGTTCGAATCATTTTTGTTATCCCCTCAAATATATAATTTATTTCCGAAAAAACTGATATAAAATTATTTGTCCAAATTAATTTTTACAAATACAGTATCATGACGGTAACCCGTTCACGTCCTCAAATAATTGAGATTTCCTAGCCCTGATGGAAGTGGTATCCTTTTTAATAATTCAGGCTAGAAGCCTTTGAAAGGCTTTTAGCCTGAATTATTAAAAAGATATAGCGGACAGCAGGATTAGCTCCAAAAAATTGATACTAGTAGCACTAGATTAAGAAACCGTTCAGTGCTTAAGATTTGGAATTATAATCTCAACTTGAAACAACTTACTTTAAACAAAAATTTCGTAAATTTGCACTCCAAATAAAGGACTAGAATATGTTAGATAGACTTCAAATAGTAAAACAACGTTTCGATGAGATCTCGGATTTGATTATACAACCCGATGTAATCTCTGATCAGAAGCGTTATGTGCAGTTGAATCAAGAATACAAAAGTTTGAAAGCGCTCGCTGAAAAACGTGATGAATATGTAATTTTAATGGCCAATATAGAAGAAGCCAACGAAATTATTGCCGATAACAGTGATGCCGATATGACCGATATGGCCAAAATGCAACTGGATGAAGCTAAAGAAAGATTACCAGAATTAGAGGATGAAATAAAATTCATGCTTATTCCTAAAGATCCCGAAGATGCAAAAAATGTGATGGTGGAAATTCGTGCCGGAACCGGTGGCGATGAAGCAAGCATTTTTGCAGGAGATTTATTTCGCATGTACACTAAATATTGTGAAAACCATGGCTGGAGAACATCTGTGGTTGATATGAATGAGGGAACTTCGGGCGGTTTTAAAGAGGTGATTTTTGAAGTAAGCGGGGAAGATGTGTATGGAACTTTAAAATTTGAAGCTGGTGTTCACCGTGTGCAACGAGTTCCTCAAACGGAGACGCAAGGACGGGTTCACACATCGGCAGCGACAGTGATGGTGCTTCCTGAAGCCGAGGAATTTGATGTGCAAATTGACATGAACGATGTGCGTGTCGATTTCTTTTGCTCGTCAGGACCTGGAGGACAATCCGTAAATACAACTAAATCAGCAGTGCGATTGACTCACATTCCTACTGGATTAGTAGCGCAATGTCAAGATCAAAAATCACAACATAAAAATAAGGATAAAGCGTTTGGGGTTTTACGTTCTCGTTTATACGAACAAGAATTAGCTAAAAAGCAAGCGGAAGATGCCACTAAGCGTACTTCTCAAGTGAGTTCAGGTGACCGTTCAGCTAAAATTCGTACCTATAATTATGCTCAAGGTCGTGTTACAGATCACCGTGTAGGTTTAACTTTATACGATTTAGGAAATATAATGAATGGTGACATTCAAAAAATTGTTGATGAATTAGCGCTAGTCAACAACATGGAAAAACTAAAAGAAGCTAGCGAAGTTTTCTAATCTTAGATTCTACTTAAAATAAAAAGCCAGCGAAAATATTTTCCGCTGGCTTTTTGAGTAAAAAATATTTTTTAAAGACTAAAGAATGCTTTCTTGTTCTTTTTCAAGGCTTAATTTCTTTTCAAAAATTTTATTTCTAAAGGACTCATATTGGGCTGTAGCAGCATTAATTTTTTTATCAAAAATGGTGTTGTCTTCAAGCTTGTCAATTTCCAGATTGAGTTTTATTAATTTCATATCGTACTCCCTAGCTATTGCGCTCCAGTTTGCAATGGCGTGATCATTATCTCCTTTCCGGACAGAATCAATAAAGCTTACATAATCTTTCGTTACTTTTTGCGCTTTCAGTTCGTTTTCACTTTTACATGAAATTAGTGTTATCAAGACTAATAACAGTAGTAATTGTAATTTTAAATATTTCATTGTATTTTAATATTTTTAATCAATAACATAGTAGACTGACATCAAGATAGATTTCTATTTCACTTTTACTATCTTACAAAGAGATCATTTCTATTTCTTAATGATTGATTTAGGGATTTACAGTACTTCCAAAGGAATTTTATGCAAGTGTTAAACTGTATAATTAATTCATTACATGCTGCTACAAAATTATAGTAGTCATAATAAAATCTGTTACATCTAGAAAGAAGTATGTTATAAAATTTAAAGATATTAAAAACGGAGGAATCGTACAATCCATTACTGTTTTTTACGGGAGTTCAGTATCGAATTCTTAGAAGTTTTTTTTAAAATTTAATTAGGTACAATTCACATTGACATTAAACCGAATTCACTTTCAAGAATCGATTATAAACTTTCGTGTTTAAGAATCGTGAAATAAGCGAAACAACAAGTTAACTTTTATTCAACTGGCAAATAAACAGTAAATTCAGATCCTACGCCTGTTTGGCCTTTTGCAAAAATAAATCCTTTGTGGTTTTCAACAATTTTTTTACAAATAGCAAGACCAATTCCTGTTCCTTTATATTCATTTTTGTTGTGCAGTCTATTAAATAGCACAAAAATATTTTTAGCATATTTTTGTTCAAAACCTATTCCGTTATCTGTAATATTTATTTTGTGGTAATTATGGTATGTATCGGGCAAAAATTCTTCCTCATTAGAAATAACTTCTGCATAAGTAATCTCGACAATTGGCGGAATGCCTTGTCGGTGATATTTAAGAGAGTTACCAATTAAATTGATAAACAATTGCTGAATTTGGAACGGAATAACATCCAAAACGGGTAAGTTATTAATTTTTATAATCGCGTTTGTATCCTCTATGGTTTGAGCCAGATCTTGTTTTGCATTTTCAAGTAACGTATTTAAATCCGTTTCTTCAAAGTTCTTTTCTGTTCTGTTTGTTCGCGAAAACTGCAATAGGTCGTCAATCAAAACGCGCATTCTGTTAGTTGATTTTTGAATATTAGAAACGTATTGCTGACCTGACGGTGATAGATTATTAAAATCTTTAGTGATGAGTCGAGAGATAAAAGTTTCAATTTTACGCAAAGGTTCTTGTAAATCGTGGCTTGCTATATAATTGAAAGCGCTTAGTTCCTTATTATTGCTTTCTAACTCTCTATTACGCTCTTCCGTTAGTATTTTATCGTCTATATCAGATGTTATGTCTCTAGTTGTACCAATGAATATTTTATTATCAGATGAAAATGTGACAACTTCTCCCGTTCCTTTTAAATACCTCACTTCTCCATCCTTTCTAATTATACGATACGTAAAAGGATGCAAATCATTATGAGTTAGTATGTTTTTTGTGTTTTTATCTAATAATTCTTTATCATCAGGATGAATAAATTTAGCATATTCCTCTCTTCCTGCCTCGAATGACTGCGGTTCACAACCCAATAATCGATATTGATTATCTGAAAAAGTATATTTTCCAGTTTCTAGATTTAATTGCCAACTCCCAAAATTTCCAATAATTTCTGAAAGCTTATTGACTTCTATGGCAACGGAAAGAGTATTAATTGTATTTCGAAGTAAAACTAAATCTTTATTCATCTTAATGAAAGCAATCGTAATTAAGATTAAAGTTATTAATAGTGTAAGGTAAATTAAGAGCGGTGTATAATTCATAGTTGAATTATAATCTTGCTGTCTGTATCTCAAAAGGCTTTTTTGAGTAACTATCATCCCTTCAATCTCAGTCCGAATAGAATCCATTGCAAGTTTGCCAATAGTCGAATTTTCAGCTAATGCCTTTTCATCATTTACTTCTTGTTCTACTAGATAAAGCGTTTTTGATAAAAAATTTAGTCGCCTACTGATGAGATATTGCAGCCGTTTTAAATTTCGTTGTTGTGTACGGCTATTTGAAGTGAGTTCAGCAACTCTTTTATATGATTTTTTTATTCGTTGCTTAGAACTGTAATAAGGGGTTAAAAAATTCTTGTCTTTGCTTAATAAGTAGCCTCTTTGACCCGTTTCAGCATCTTTAACATAAGAGAGTAAGCGCTCCAATTCTATATTAACTTCATAACTTTGAGCAATCCATGTTGACGATTTTTTTAAAACCGTAATATGCTTAAAAGTAATTGCCCCTATGAAAAAGATAATTGCCACTGAAATGATGAAAATTATCTTTAAAAAAAGAGGGGATTTATGAAGCTGAATATGTTCCATCTTACATTCTCATTAAAAAATTTTCTTTATTTAATCCTGATGTATGGTATTGCCAGTTCATGGTTACAACCTCGGAAAGGATTTTTTTAAGATTTTCAAAATCATTTGGTTTTTTAATGTAAATATTGGCGCCATTTACAAAAGTTTCCTCAATATGCTCTTCTGAGGAAGAAGTCGAGTATATTGCTATTGCAATATCATCTAATTTTCTATTTTTTTTAATCTCTAATAAACATTCTACGCCGTTCTTTTTTGGCATATTTAGATCTAGAAACAATACATTAGGCAAAATTGAATCTTCATTGTTTAAATAATTCATCAACTCAACACCGTCATTAAATGTGCTTACTTTTGTATTTATTCTCAACTCATCAAATGCATCTGTAAAAAACAATCTGTCGTCTTCATCATCGTCAGCAAGGCAAATGTTAATGTAATCAGCTGTCATAAAAGTGGGGTTTAGTTGTTGTTTTTATTTGATAATTCTCGTCGTTTGTTTATGATTTTATGGAAAGCAGAGGGAGTCATTCCTGTCATGTGTTTAAACTGTGTACTTAAATGAGCTACGCTTGAATAATTCAATTGAATTGAAATTTCAGTTAAATTGAATGAAGTATTGATCATTAATTGTTTTGCAAGTTCTATTTTTTGAATTATGATAAAATTTTCAATCGAAGTATACGTTACTTCTGAAAAAACATTAGATAAATAAGGATAGCTAAGATTCAATTTTTCAGCAATATAAACGGAGCTCTTTATATTAAATGGTTTATCAGTGTGAACCATTTCAACAATTGTATCTTTTATTTTTTGAACCAAAACACTTTTTTGATTTTCAACAATGCCAATGCCATATTCAGAGAATGTGCGGGTAATTTCCTCGATTTTATCAGAGGGTACTTTTTCTAGAAAATTGAATTCTCCAAATCCAATAATGTTAAATTTAAATCCCAATTCTGATAGCTTTTCATGAACAATTTTTTTTGTCAGTTGAGCGTAATCAAACTTTAAATATATCTTCATAAAATTCTGTTTAACGGTAAAGATATAAAATTGTTTAAATTAAATTGAATTTCCTTTTTAAATCATATCAAAATAAACAACTGTAAAAAGATACAGTACTTTTGTACGCCTATTTTATGTACTTAACATTAGTTTGTTATATTTTGAATATAAGGAATTTATAAAAAAAAATAGATTGACATTTGCAAAAAATTAAATTACAAAAAAACCAAATTATACAATTGTTAATTTTAAATTATTTTTAAAATAAGTTTATTTTTTAAAATACAATTTGATTCTTTACGAACTTATAATCTAATATTTTATGCAATTTAAAGTCGATATCAATTCTATGTTTGTAATTTTGCAAAACAACTTACAAACATGACAACACAACAAATAATTGAACAGATTAAATTTAAAAAATCATTTCTTACAATAGGCTTAGATGTTGATTTAGAAAAGATTCCAACGCACTTATTACAAGTCGAAGATCCAATTTTTGAATTTAATAAAGCGATAATTGATGCTACACATGATCTTGCAGTTGCTTATAAACCCAACATCGCTTTCTATGAAGCTTACGGGATTAAAGGCTGGATTTCATTAAAGAAAACAATTAATTATATCAATGAGAAATATCCTGAGATATTCACTATCGCTGATGCAAAACGAGGAGATATAGGAAACACCTCATCAATGTATGCAAAGGCATTCTTTGAAGATCTTCAATTTGATAGTGTTACGGTAGCCCCTTATATGGGGAAAGATTCAGTAGAACCCTTTTTAGCTTTCGAAAATAAACATACAATTATGTTAGCGCTTACTTCTAATGACGGCGCTTTTGATTTTCAAACGTTACTTGTAAATAAAGATCAACAAGAAAAGGAATTGTATAAAGAAGTTTTAGAAACTTCAAAAAAGTGGAAAAATAGTGAAAACTTAATGTATGTTGTAGGAGCTACAAAAGCAGAATATTTCGCTGAAATTCGAAAAATAATCCCTGATAGTTTTTTATTAGTTCCTGGGGTTGGTGCACAAGGCGGAAGTCTTGCTGAAGTTTGTAAATACGGTTTGAATTCAAATATTGGATTACTAATCAATTCGTCACGAGCTATTATTTATGCTTCAAATCGAACTGATTTCGCTAAAAAAGCAAGAGAAGAAGCATTGAAAATAAAACAAAAAATGGAAGTGATATTGCAAGCAAATTTATAAAATATAACAATATTCAGTAACATTAATTTATAGGAATCAAAATACCAGGTCTATAACAGTAAAATTTGCTGCTTAATGCCTTTGTGGCAAAAGATAAAATCAAATGATAGAATAAAATTTGAATCTTTCGTCATAATTTTTATGTTGATTTCTTATTTATAGTCAAAGCTTGTTGATTCATTTTGAGCTTTTAGAACAACAAGAACTGCAGCATTTCATCAAGCATCAGTTAACAAATAAAACAGTGAAGGATCTAAAAAGTAAGTAAAACTGCAATAATTTGCGTCTTCGTAGCTAAAAAAAAAATTCCCTAAGTAAAATAAAATTTTAAAGTGAAATTAAAAACACTAATTGATCAAATTGGCACTTCCCATTCTTTTACAACTTCGCCACAGCGAATCATTTCTCTCGTTCCTTCACAAACAGAATTGTTATTTGAATTAGGTTTAGAAAGTCGTTTAGTAGGAATTACAAAATTTTGTGTTCATCCTTGTCATTTAAAATCCACAATTAAATTAGTAGGCGGTACAAAAAAAGTGCATTTTGAAAAAATTAAATTATTAAAGCCTGATATTATAATTTGTAATAAAGAGGAAAACACAAAGGAAATTGTAGAAGAATTAAGTAAGATTTGTCCAGTTTGGATTACTGATATTATCACCATTGAAGATAATTTCCAAATGATAAATGATTTTGGAAAACTTTTTAATTGCAGAACTGAAGCGCAGAAGTGGAATGACAAATTAGCTTTTGCATTGAGCGATTTCAAAAATTTTGTAAAAAATATTCCAGTTAAAAAAGTTGCGTATTTTATATGGAAAGATCCTTTTATGGTCGCCGGAAGAGATAATTTTATAAATGAATTACTAAAACTTAATCATTTTGAAAACATCTACGCCAACAACTCTGAAAAAGCAGGAAGATATCCCGAAATCGAGATCGAAAAAATAAGATCAGCTGGTGATCCAGATTTAGTATTTCTTTCTTCGGAGCCATTCCCATTCAAAGAAGAACACGCTTTCGAAATTGGATTACACACACATCACGCGACAACGGTATTTGTAGATGGTGAAATGTTCTCTTGGTACGGAAGCCGCTTGCTTAAAGCATTCGACTACTTTAAAAAATTACATGCAAAGCTATGATTCGCATTTTTCCAAAATTAATTCTTTTTTAAATACAGGAATTTTAGTACAGTCAAAATTAATTTTAGACATCATTTTATATTCGGCGACAAGCTTTTCAATTTCACTATTATCTTTCAATAATCCTTTCATAAATGAAAATTTTGACGAATTTACATTTTACATTTTTAATTTTAGCATTATTTTTGGTTAAGATTGACTTTTAAAATTAAAGTTCTATTTTTACAAAAAAAAGAGGTGATCAACTATACCATTTACGAAAACACGAATACTACACAATGGGTTACTTTTGTGCATGGTGCGGGCGGTAGCTCTTCTATTTGGTTTAAGCAAATACGTGATTTTAAGAAAGAATACAACGTTTTACTACTTGATTTACGCGGACATGGCAAAAGTAAAACCACTCTTAAAACAGCTTTTAAACAAAAATATACTTTTTCAGCACTTGCTAATGATATTCTTGAGGTCTTAAATTTTTTAAAAATTGAAAAATCACATTTCGTTGGAATATCTTTAGGAACTATTTTAATTCGGCAATTAGCTGAAATGTATCCTGAACGTGTACAAAGCATGATTTTAGGAGGCGCAATTTTAAAAATGAATTTTAGATCACAAGTTTTAATGCGCGTAGGAAATGTTTTTAAATATGTTTTACCTTATTTACTGCTGTATAAGCTTTTTGCATTTGTAATAATGCCAAAAAAAAATCACAAACAATCTCGTTTGCTTTTTATCAATGAGGCGAAAAAATTATATCAAAAAGAGTTTATAAAATGGTTTAAATTGACCGCAGAAATTAATCCAATATTAAAATGGTTTCGCCAAGTCGAATTAAATATCCCTACGCTTTATGTAATGGGCGAAGAAGATTATATGTTTCTCCCTTCTGTTAGAAAAGTAGTTGAAAGTCATTATAAGTCATCAGAGTTATTTGTAGTAGAAAACTGTGGACACGTTGTAAATGTGGAACAACCTAATGCTTTCAATGAAGCTGTTCTTGCTTTTATGAAAAGGACTAAATAAAAAAATGCCCACATCACAAAGTGATGAAGGCAATTCTTTAACTAACCAAAACCAAAATAATAAATAACCAGTTTATTACTCTACAAAGATCAGGTTAAAAGCCGTGTTTCGTTGTTAAGATTATGTTATTACTTTGTTGATGATAAGTTAAAGATTATTGGCTGATTTTTTGGCTTATTTATAACTAAAGATTTAATGTATAGATTTATAATATTAATAGTTCAATTCTACTTTACGATCGTTTTTATTCACTGCTAAGCAAGGCAACTTGCTCCTAAATTTCTATCCTGAATTAATAAAATACGACTGTCTTATTTTCGTAGACCATCACCTTCCTCTCCGCATGTAATTTTATGGCTCTCGCCAAAACCGTGCGTTCTAAATCCTTGCCTTTCATAATAAAATCAGCAACTGAATTTACATGTGAAACTCTTACTATATCTTGCTCAATAATGGGGCCTTTATCCAGTGCGTCTGTCACATAATGACTCGTTGCACCTATTATTTTTACACCTCTTTTAAAAGCAGAATGATATGGTTTTGCTCCCGGAAAAGCAGGTAAAAAGGAATGATGAATATTGATGATTTTGTTTTCATACAATGAGATCATTTTAGGTGTAATAATTTGCATGTAACGCGCTAGAACTATGAAGTTAATTTCAAACTTTTTAAGTAATTCTAGCTGTCTTTTCTCGCCTTCATCTTTAGTTTCTTTAGTGATAGGAATATGATAAAAAGGAATATTAAACTGATCTGCAATTGATTTTAAATCATTGTGATTACTAATAATCAAAGGAATTTCAACATTCAATTCTTCCGCACTAAACCGACCTAAAATATCATATAAACAATGATTGTATTTGGATACAAATAATGCCATTCTTGGCTTTACTCCGCTAATGTAAAAATTCCACGACATGCTAAAATCTTTTGCAAGAGTTTGCTCGAAAATAGTTTTTACAGCGACAAAATCTGTCTTTAGTGAAAATTCACCTTCTAAACGCATGAAAAATACATTTTGTTCCACATCAACATGTTGATCTAAATAGGTAATATTTCCTTCGACTTTAGATATAAATGAGGTAACAGCGGCAATAATTCCTTTTTGATCTTTACAGTGAATGAGGAGTGTGATCTTTTGCATTTTGGTTGATTAATTTACACGTAGTTGATTAAAACTTTTTATCTTGAATAGCAAAAACTTTTTGAAGTAAAGTCGAGGTTCGAGATTTTAAATCTGTTCTAATATTTTTTTCCTCAATGGCTACCATTTTAAACACACCATTTAAAGCTTGGTTCGTAACATAATCAGTTAAGTCGGGATTAACTTTATTAACCAATGGAATACTGTTGTATTTAGTGATAATATTCGCCCACACTTTATCAGCCCCAACTCTACTAAATGAATTTTTAATCACTGGATTAAATTTACCGTACAAAGCAGTCGAAGTACTATTTTGTAAATAATTAGTGGCCGAGTTTTGACTTCCTAGCAAAATTGCTTTTGCATCCATGAAACTCATATTTCTAACTGCATCTACAAATATTGGAGTAGCTTCTTTTACGGCATCTTCAGCAGCCCGATTCAAGACTTTTAATCCTTCGTCAGCTAGCGAACTTAAGCCAATTTTGCGCAAACGAGAATCTACTTTTCGCAATTCCTCAGGTAATAGTATTTTTACTGCTTCGTTTCTGTAAAAACCGTCAGTAGCAGTAAGCTTGGTAACTTGTTTAGTAATCCCGTTGTTCAGTGCTTCCTTCAAACCACCAGCTATGTCAATTCCGTTGATGCCTTGCGTTTGCGGTAGTTGATTGATAACTTGCTGCACCTGAGCACAACTTGAAAGGGAGGCTGCAACCATTACAATTAAAATTTTTTTCATCTTATTTAAATTTGTTATTAAAATACCTTTTGGCGTTTGATTAAAAACTACCGTTTCAAAAATAGTTCCATAATTTTTTTTAGGAGCAGCTATTAATCTTTTTTTTTAACATTGATCCCGCTTTTTGCTGTATCCTCGCCCGAAAAGGCGAGGGATGCCGCTACAATCGGGGCTAAATAACAACAATCTTTCGTATTTATTAACAAGCTATCAATACTTCAGATAATTTTTAAAATAAAATTGTAAATTGCAGGCTTAAATTATCATATTCATAAAATGGAACAACAAATACCATATATCCCTATTAATAAAGTAAGAATTGTTACGGCAGCTGCCCTTTTCGATGGGCACGATGCAGCAATCAACATCATGCGTCGAATTATTCAATCTACAGGTGTAGAAGTCATACACTTAGGACACGATCGAAGCGTTGAGGAAGTGGTTAATACAGCCATTCAGGAAGACGCTAATGCAATAGCAATTACTTCTTATCAAGGCGGACATAATGAATACTTTAAATACATGTATGATTTGCTTCAAGAAAAAGGAGCGGGACAAATAAAAATATTTGGTGGCGGTGGTGGCGTAATTCTACCCTCTGAAATTGCTAATTTACAAGCGTATGGTATCACCAGAATATATGCTCCTGATGATGGACGTGCGATGGGATTGCAAGGAATGATTAATGATTTAGTAAAGCAATCTGACTTTGCTACTGGAGATAAATTGACGACTGAGTTGGAGGAATTAGAATTAAAAAATCCAACTGCTATTGCGCGAATTATCTCTGCTGCAGAAAATTTTCCTGATGTAGCAAAACCTGCTTTGGAAGCCATTCAAAAAATGAACCAAAACTGCAAAACTCCAGTTCTTGGAATTACAGGAACAGGCGGTTCAGGAAAATCTTCATTAGTGGATGAATTAGTGCGTCGCTTTCTTATTGATTTTCCGGAAAAAACAATCGGACTAATTTCTGTAGATCCGTCTAAGCGTAAAACTGGTGGCGCACTTCTAGGAGATAGAATCCGAATGAATGCGATTAATAGCCCAAGAGTCTACATGCGTTCCTTAGCAACTCGTCAATCTAATTTAGCATTATCTAAGTATGTAGCTGATGCGATTCAAGTAATCAAAGCGGCAAAGTACGATCTAATTATTCTGGAAACTTCAGGAATTGGACAATCGGATACTGAGATTATGGATCACTCTGATGTTTCTTTATATGTGATGACACCTGAATTTGGAGCTGCAACTCAATTAGAGAAAATCGATATGCTTGATTTTGCTGATTTAGTAGCTTTAAATAAATTTGACAAGAGAGGTGCTTTAGATGCAGTTCGTGACGTGAAAAAACAATACCAACGCAATCATAATTTATGGGATGTCAGCCCAGATGAAATGCCTGTTTTTGGAACTATTGCTTCACAGTTCAATGATCCGGGAATGAATACGCTATATAAAGCGATCATGGATAAAGTGCATGAAAAAACTGATTCTGATTTGAAATCTACATTCCAAATCACTCGTGAAATGAGCGAAAAAATTTATGTAATTCCACCTCATAGAACCCGCTACTTATCTGAAATTGCTGAAAGTAATCGCAAATATGATGTTACAGCGGTTACTCAAGAGCAAGTGGCTCAAAAATTATATGGTATTTATAAAACCATTGAAACAGTATCTGGTAAACTTCCTACCATTAATAAAGCTGGAATTGGTGATGAATCTGTAATGCCTTCTGCTTTAGAACTAGAAAAAGCGGGAGCAGCTGAAAATAAAATATTCTTGAATTTACTACTCAATCAATTTGAGAAAGTAAAAATGGATCTCGATGCGTACAATTGGGAAATAATATTGACTTGGAACGAGAAACTAAACAAATACAAAAATCCAATTTACACTTTCAAAGTTCGAGATCGAGAAATAAAAATGGCAACGCATACCGAGTCACTATCGCATTCTCAAATTCCGAAAATTGCTTTACCAAAGTACCAAGCTTGGGGTGACATCTTACGCTGGTGTTTACAGGAAAATGTGCCAGGTGAATTTCCTTTTACTGCAGGATTGTATCCGTTCAAGAGAGAAGGTGAAGACCCTTCTAGAATGTTTGCTGGAGAAGGTGGACCAGAAAGGACAAACAAGCGTTTTCATTACGTAAGTGCCGGTTTACCAGCTAAAAGATTGTCTACTGCTTTTGACAGTGTTACTTTATATGGTAATGATCCACATGTACGCCCTGATATTTATGGAAAAATAGGTAATGCTGGAGTTTCTATTTGTTGCTTAGACGATGCTAAAAAACTATATTCGGGTTTTGATTTAGTTCACGCTATGACTTCAGTTAGTATGACTATTAACGGTCCAGCTCCTATGTTACTTGGCTTTTTTATGAATGCGGCTATAGATCAGCAATGTGAATACTACATTAAAGAAAACGGTTTAGAAAAAGAAGTTGAGCAAAAATTAAATAAAATATATAAAGATAAAGGAGTTGAAAGACCGCATTATCAAGGTGATTTACCAGCTGGTAATAATGGATTAGGCTTAATGCTTCTGGGAGTGACTGGGGATTTAGTTTTACCGCTCGAAATTTACAATGAAATTAAAGCGAGAACGCTTTCACAAGTTCGAGGAACAGTGCAAGCTGATATTTTAAAAGAAGATCAAGCACAAAATACGTGTATTTTCTCTACTGAATTTGCACTTCGATTAATGGGTGACGTTCAGGAATATTTCATCAATAAAAATGTCAGAAATTTTTATTCAGTATCTATTTCAGGCTATCATATTGCTGAGGCTGGAGCAAATCCGATTACACAATTGGCGTTCACACTTTCTAATGGTTTTACTTACGTAGAATATTATTTGAGTCGTGGGATGAACATCAACGATTTTGGACCTAATTTATCCTTCTTCTTTTCAAACGGAGTAGATCCAGAATATGCGGTAATTGGCCGTGTAGCACGTAAAATATGGGCGAAAGCCATGAAAATTAAGTATGGCGCTAATGAAAGAGCACAAATGTTGAAATACCATATTCAAACATCGGGACGTTCTTTACATGCACAAGAAATTGATTTTAATGATATACGTACTACTTTACAAGCACTTTACGCGATCTACGATAACTGTAATTCATTGCATACAAACGCTTATGATGAAGCGATTACTACACCTACAGAAGAATCAGTGCGTCGTGCAATGGCGATTCAGCTGATTATTAATAAGGAATTAGGTTTAGCTAAAAACGAAAACCCAATTCAGGGTGCATTTATTATCGAAGAATTAACTGATTTAGTAGAATCAGCTGTGTTATTAGAGTTTGATAGAATCACAGAACGTGGTGGAGTTCTTGGTGCAATGGAAACCATGTATCAACGAAGTAAAATTCAGGAAGAGAGCTTGTATTATGAAACTTTGAAACATACTGGTGAATTTCCTATTATTGGAGTGAATACTTTTTTGAGTTCAAAAGGTTCTCCAACGGTTATTCCAGCAGAAGTAATTCGCGCAACGGAAGAGGAAAAACAATACCAAATCACAATGTTGAATAATTTACATCAGTCTAATCAAGAAAATGTGAGCAAACAATTAAACGACATTCAGGAAGCAGCCATTAAAAACGAAAATTTATTTGAACACTTGATGGAAGCTACAAAGGTATGTTCATTGGGACAAATCACTGCTGCGCTGTTTGAAGTTGGTGGTCAATACAGACGAAACATGTAAGCAGAGAACCATTTTCTTAGTAGAAGAAAATGTGTGAATCGCTTATCCCGGATTAGAACGGGATCGCAGAGAACCATTTTCTTAGTAGAAGAAAATGTGTGAATCGCTTATCCCGGATTATAACGGGATCGCAGAGAACCATTTTCTTAGTAGAAGAAAGTGTGTGAATCGCTTATCCCGGATTAGAACGGGATCGCAGAGAACCATTTTCTTAGCAGAAGAAAATGTGTGAATCGCTTATCCCGGATTATAACGGGATCGCAGAGAACCATTTTTTTAGCAGAAGAAAATGTGTGAATCGCTTATCCCGGATTAGAACGGGATCGGAGAGAACCATTTTCTTAGTAGAAGAAAATGTATGAATCGCTTATCCCGGATTATAACGGGATCGCAGAGAACTATTTTCTTAGTAGAAGAAAATGTGTGAATCGCTTATCCCGGATTATAGCGGGATCGCAGAGAACCATTTTCTTAGTAGAAGAAAATGTGTGAATTGCTTATCCCGGATTATAACGGGATCACAGAGAACCATTTTCTTAGTAGAAGAAAATGTGTGAATCGCTTTTTGTTTAGCGAATAACACATCATTCTTTGTTAAAGAAAAAATATAAAATACGATCTCATTTTTTAGTTTGATCTTTTTCAGTTCGGTACTCAAAAAGATAGAGTTAGAAAAAATACTAAATGTAAAGCATAAAAAAAGGCAGAAATTAATTTCTGCCTTTTTTGTTTTAAGAATATTTATAACGCTGGTTGATGTTTACCTTCTTTAATTTCTTCAACCATTTTTTTATTAAAGGCAATCAAGTCATCTGGATTTCTACTTGTGACTAAACCTTTATCGACCACAACTTCTTCGTCATACCATTCTGCACCTGCATTAATTAAATCTACTCTAATAGAAGGATTCGAAGTCATTTTTCTTCCCTTAACTAAATCTGCACTGATTAGAATTTGCGGTCCGTGACAAATTGAAGCAACTGGCTTTCCTACTAAAAAAAATTCTCTAATAAAAGATAAAGCATCTTCGTTTGTCCGCAATTTATCAGGATTAATAACTCCACCTGGTAAAACTAAAGCATCGTACTCACTCGCTTTTACACTTTTCAATTCTTTATCAACTTTGTACTCTTTTCCCCAATCGGTAGCAGCCCATGATTTTATATATCCACTTTCTGGACTCACTATTTCTACTTTCCAACCTTGTTTCTCTAGATATTCTTTAGGTGAACTTAATTCAACTTCTTCAAATCCATTTGTTGCTAAAATTGCTATTCTCTTTTCCATATTGTATTTTTTTGATGAATAATACGTCTTTTCATAAAATTACAAATTAGATATATTAAAGTCTCATAAAACGTGGTTAAAAAAGTAATAAAACATGTTAATGCTTTTGTGTGAAAATTAATTCTATAGAAGTTTACTTAATTTTACATATCCAATATTTAATTGGTTTTTTTCCAAAGTTGTGCCCGATTTTACAATTCTAATTGTATATTTTTCTTTGAAATGTGCGCTAAGCATTTCATTGACATTATAAATATCATCAACATCGATTCCGTATTTATCATCAATGTGTGAGGTAGCACCTTGGAAACCGCAATGTTTATAAAAGGCTGATTTCTTAGATTCTTTTGAGGCTGATGCTAAATTTTCTGCAACTGTTATCAATTTATAATGATATTCTTCAAACTCATTTTCTTTATAGCCACCAAGATTAATGAAATATAAATTATCTAAACTTTTGATTGGTTCCGTAGTTTTTGGAATGATTTGTATGGAACAATTATCTACCACGGTAACTTCTCTCCAAGCATCAATGTGAAGTTGTCCTTTGGCTTCAGGCCAAAAAAGATTCATGCTTGGAATCAAATCTTTAAGAGAATTTCCGATTCCAAAAAAAACATCATGCTGCTCTGTAAATCTACCCTTGGGCTTGCAGCCTAGCAATATCATATATAATTTAAGTTCTTTATCCATTTGCCAAAAGTAAGTAATATATCAAAATAAATTTTGGCACAATTAGTGAATAGTGTACTCAAGTACAAATTAAAAACGATAAAAAAATGAAAAAAATTACCTTATTCTTAGTTTTCATCGGGATGATGGCGCTACAAAGTTGTGAAGTAACTGAAGTAACAGAACTATATGAAACTAATAATGCTGGGCCTAAAACCGAAGTGTTTGAAATAACCAAAACATTTAATTTCAATAATAATTACAGTGTTTTGGTGCCGTTTGATCCACCATTACGATCATCAGATTCGGTTTTATTTTATCACTTGTATGACGTTGTGAACGGCCAAGATGTTTGGAAATTAATGCCACAAACTTATTTCTTTAATGATGGTGGTGAACTAGATTTTAACTTTGATTTTACAAAATTCAATGCGAAAATATTCTTAACAGCTAATTTTAATTTAAACACCTTAGATGCAACTTGGACAAAAGATCAAACTTTTAGAGTTGTGATAATACCCGATGGTTTTGCTAAAACAGTAAATAAAAACAATATCGATGCTGTTTTATCAGCATTAAAAGTGGCAAAGACTGATATCAAGAAAATTAATCTTTAAAAAATTACAGTATGAAAAAGGGAAACTAAATTGTTTCCCTTTTTCATACTATAAAATTATGGTTTACTGCTTTTCTTCAATGAAATTATTATACCAAGAATTAGAGAAAGTGCTATGAATGCTAATGAAACCCATTCAGGAAGTTTAATGAAATCATGAAGAAGCATTTTAATACCCACAAAACTTAATATTGCAATTAAACTGTATTCTAAATAACTAAATCTAGCTAACATGTTCGCTAAGAAAAAATACATGGAACGCAAACCTAATATTGCAAATATATTAGAACTAAAAACTAAAAAAGGATCATTTGTAATCGCTAGAATTGCGGGCACGCTGTCAATAGCAAAAACTACATCCATTACTTCAATTACTACAAGTGCTACAAAAAGCGGAGTCGCAGCTGTAATATGTTTTCGTTTAACAAAGAAATGTTCACCATCGATATGATTTGAAATGGGCATTATTTTTTTCAAAGTGCGATAAACTAATGACTTTTTAGGTTGAAACTGCTCATCTTCACCACTAAAAAGCATCTTCAAAGCGGTATAAAGTAAAAACGCCCCAAAGATATAAGTCATCCAAGTAAATTTATTGATCAGCATTACTCCAAAAAAGATCATCAGACCTCTAAAAATAATAGCACCCATAATTCCCCAAAATAGTACTCGATGTTGATACTTAGGTGGGATTTTAAAAGCAGCGAATATTAGTGCGATCACAAATATATTATCGATACTTAGTGATAATTCAATTAAATATCCAGTGATAAATTTAATAGCAGCGGTTGTTGGCAGCAATCCATCAGGATTTGCAATATAATCTGTAGAATATAACCAGTACACTACGCCAGAAAACATAAATGATAAAGCTACCCATATTGCGGTCCATTTTCCTGCTTCTTTAGAACTTATAACGTGTGCCGTTTTATTGAAAACACCTAAGTCAAGAGCTAAAAAAATTAAAACAGCGGCAAGAAAAATTATCCAGACAATCATAAATTCTATTATTTAATATTTTTGGTAAAGATACTTTTTGGTTTTTAAATTCTTACACATAAATAAAGCAAAGTTAGATTTACTCTTTTTTGTCATTTTTTTTATCTAATTATAGGAATAGAATAAATTGGATAAGTAGAATTACTATATGATAATTTTACAGGCCTGTTTCTCTAATATTAATAAAAATTTATTTTTATCCTATAAAAACAAGAGGTATGAACTTAATAAAATGATAAATAAATTATATTTGCATCAAAATAATAGGGGTCTAATTAATAAAAACTAATTTTTATGTCAACATTACGTTTCCAAGCTTTGAGAGAAGCTTCAACAAGAAAGCCAGTTAAATTTGAAGAATCAGATAGAAAGTCAGCAATTTTTGGTTCAAATGTATTTAATGATAAGGCAATGAGGCAATATTTAACGGCTGATGCCTTTAAAGGGGTACAAGGTGCCGTGCAACATGGAACTAAAATAGACAGAAAACTAGCTGATTACATTGCTATGGGAATGAAAGAGTGGGCACTATCTAAAGGAGTGACTCATTACACGCATTGGTTTCAGCCACTTACAGGTATAACTGCTGAAAAACATGATGCTTTTTTTGAAACTTCGTACGACGGTAGCGATCCGGTTGAAAAATTTGGTGGTGCACAATTAGTACAGCAAGAACCTGATGCTTCTAGTTTTCCAAATGGTGGAATTAGAAATACATTTGAAGCGAGGGGTTATACGGCTTGGGATCCAACTTCTCCCGCATTTATTTTTGGAACTACTTTATGTATTCCAACCGTTTTTATTTCCTACACTGGAGAGGCGCTAGATTACAAAACACCACTCTTACGTGCTTTAACTGTAATAGATGATGCTGCTACGGAAGTGTGCAAGTATTTTGATAAAAATGTAAAGAAAGTAACTGCAACATTAGGTTGGGAGCAAGAATATTTCTTAATAGATAGTGCTTTGGCTAATTCTCGTCCAGATCTTATGATGACTGGAAGAACTTTGCTAGGACATACTTCAGCTAAAGGACAGCAACTAGATGATCATTATTTTGGATCGATACCTACTCGAGCCCTAGTATATATGAGAGACCTTGAACAACAATGTATGTTATTAGGTATTCCAGTAAAAACGCGTCATAACGAAGTAGCACCAAATCAATTTGAGTTGGCACCCATTTTTGAAGAAACAAATCTTGCAGTAGATCATAATTGTTTGCTTATGGATGTGATGCAAAAAGTGGCGGAACGTCATAGCTTTAAAGTACTTTTCCATGAGAAACCTTTTAAAGGGGTGAATGGCTCAGGAAAGCATAATAATTGGTCACTGGCAACTGATACGGGAGTTAATCTTTTAAGTCCAAGTAAAACACCAATGAGTAATTTACAATTTTTAACTTTCTTCATTAATACAATCAAAGCGGTAAATGACAATGAATCATTATTAAGGGCGGCCATAGCATCTGCAAGTAATGACCATCGCTTAGGAGCTAATGAAGCACCGCCAGCGATTATTTCAGTATTTATTGGTGCACAGTTAACTAAAGTCCTAGCAGAATTAGAGGGTGTCACCGCAGGTAAATTATCTCCAGAAGAAAAAACAGATCTCAAATTGAATGTAGTAGGAAAAATTCCAGATGTCTTATTAGATAATACCGATAGAAATAGAACTTCACCGTTTGCTTTCACAGGAAATAAATTTGAATTTAGAGCAGTGGGTTCAACCGCAAACTGTTCTAATTCAATGACCACCTTAAATGCAATAGTTGCAAAACAACTGAGAGATTTTAAAGTAGAAGTTGATACTTTAATTGAAAAGAAAGACATGAAAAAAGACGATGCCATCTTTAATGTGTTGAGAGAATATATTAAGCAATCTAAAAAAATCCTTTTTGAAGGTGATGGTTATAGTGAAGAGTGGGAAATTGAAGCTGCAAGTAGAGGTTTAAGTAATTTTAAGACCACTCCTGAAGCGCTAAAAGCGAGAATTTCAAAACAATCTTTAGATTTGTTTTCTGAATTGAATATCATGAATCATGTTGAAGTTGAAGCGCGATATGAAATTGAGTTAGAAGAGTACACTAAGAAAATCCAAATTGAAGGTAGGGTTTTAGGAGATATTTCTAAAAATCATGTGATCCCAACCGCAATTCGTTATCAAAATACGCTTATCGCCAATGTCAAAGGTTTAAAAGATATTTTTGGTGATGAATTTGAAAATATCGCTAAAGAGCAAATAATTCTTATCAAGCAAATTTCTAAACATATAGAAGGTATAAATTCTAATGTTGTTGAAATGACTAATGAAAGAAAAAAGGCAAACATGCTAACTGACGCACAAGAAATGGCGGAGGTTTATTGTAATAAGGTTAAGCCTTATTTTGAAATCATTAGAAAACATTGTGATAAATTAGAGCTGCTTGTTGATAATGAAATTTGGACTCTTACCAAATACCGAGAGTTATTGTTCACCAAATAGAAAAAAAGTTAAGTAAAAGCCTAGTCTTAAACGATTAGGCTTTTTTTTGCCTAGTAATGAAGAAAATTAATGAATATAGATCAAGCCACTTTATATTATAAAATCTGGTTAAAAATTTGATGCTTTTTATTTTAAATAATAAATTTAAGATAATATAAGTAAAAACTGATATTAATTATTTTAAAAATATTTATTAACAAGTTATTTACAACTAAAGTGATATTAAATAATTTTTCTTATAAGAAATATCTTTATTTTAATTAAAATGTTTATGTAATTCATCGATTATATTACACAGATCATCTTTTAATTGTATAAATCCTTAAAATTTAAGTACTTATAATTTTTTTGTCAAATTCAAATTTTCTAAATTTGAATAGTTAAAATAAAACGCCGGTGTTGTTTTAAACTAATTGCAATTGTAAAGAATGCCCTTATTCTTCTTAACCTACGTAATAAAAATTATTAATAACCAATTAAACATTATTTATTATGAAGAAAGTAATTTTAAGCATCTCCGCGATGCTATTTGTAGGAGCTATGTCATTTGCTCAGGGAAACATTTCTAACGCAAATCAAGTTGGTAACAGCAATGCTGCACTTGTGGATCAATTCGGTAACGTTAATAGTTCCGATATAGATCAAATAGGAAACAGTAACAAATCTGATGTTTTTCAAGGTAGAAAACCGTCAAACTTTAATGCTGTGAACAATAAGGCAGAAGTAATGCAAAATGGAAATTCCAACACGGCTTTTGTTTCTCAAAGCAACAAAAATAATGAGGCTTATCAAACTCAAACGGGGGACAATAACTCTGCTACTATCTGGCAAGATCAAATCGTTGGAGCACCTGCAGCAACTCAAGGTTCTGATTGGGGTAAACAAGTACAAACTGGTAAGTCTAATAAAGCTACTATAGATCAAGGTACTTCTGGTAATGAGAGACCAACATCTTCATCTGTATTTAGCCCTGCTCAAATTGCAGCAGTTGCATTAGTTCCTGTTCCTGTATCGCCTAACACTCTTAACAAGGCACTGCAAACTCAAACTGGTGATTCTAATACGGCGTATGCAAGTCAAGGTGGTGAAAGAAATTCATCTACTCAAACTCAAACGTCTCCAGCGGGAACCTCTCTCGCAAATGGTAACTTATCCAATCACTATCAATATGGCAAAGATAATAAGGCCACAAATACTCAGAATGGAACTAAATTAACGAATAATACACTTCAAATTGGTGAATCCAATATGGCAACTGTTAGTCAAACTGGTTCAATGCATCAAAGTATTAATTATTCACAAGGGAATTTAAATTCAATTTCTGTGACTCAAAACAACGGAATGTAAATTTTCATAAGTATTAGAAGATGAGATAGTCGAAATACTATCTCATCTTTTTAATTTAAAACGATAGTGATGAAAAATATCTCTTTAAAATCGACCGCGTTTTTGCTTTTTTTAAGTTCAATATTATTTTCTCAAAATAGGGAGGATAATTTGGTGTTTCAAAACTATAGTTCTTCTGCTTTCGATCAAAAAGATATAGCACTGAATCTAGTTGGTAATTCTAGCAGCATTAATGAAAGTAATAGAAATTCTTATTTATCGTATCGAAGTTCCTTGATTAATATTCAGCAAATAGGAAATTACAATAATGCGATAGTAAATATAAATTCGCAAATTTCTTCTGTAAGTGTATCGCAAGAAGGAAATAATAATAAATATTCTTTAGTAAAAGATGTAAAAAAAATTATCATGAGTGTGCAGCAAAGTGGAAATGACAATATAATAAATGATTATTCTTACCGAAGTAATTATGATATCAATGCAAAAATGATTCAAAATGGTAATGATTTAAATATCAAAAGTATTGGAGCCAATTCAATATCTAAGGATATGACTGTTTCTCAAAAAGGTAATAGCGCTTCCGTAATAATAATTAATAAACTTAATTGACATGCAGTTTATTAAAAAAATTTTAATCATAAGTCTCTTTTTATTTTTTACAAATTTTTATTCACAAGAGAGCACAACTCAAGATGAAGTTAAGGCAAAGATCGAGATTGAAAGAATTGAAAATAATATAAAAATATTTGGAACAGCCGAAAACTTCACTGAGATAACAAAAAGTGCTTCCTACAAATTATCTGTTATACGAAAAAATATTTTGGATGGTAATACCAGTAACAATGCCCAAGAGGGAATATTTACTTTGAAACCTAATGAAAAGATAAAATTATCTACAACTCAAGTCAATATTACTGCTGATGACGAAGTAATTGTAATGTTAATTTTTTATAATGAACAGAAACAAATTATTAGTAAGGAAAGATTGGTTTTTAATTCAGAAAAAAAAAAGTAGAAGAAGTACTAAAAAAGCCTGATCAAAGTTTCATTTTAAAAGGAATTATTACTGATAATACAAAAACTAGAGTTGGAAAAGAATTTTACGATAAATATTTTTATTTCTATAATGATCTTGAAATTAATGGTGGCGAAATTGTTATTATTGGAGAGGAGTTTAGTTTTGGCCGGAACATTAAAATATCAGTCGAAATCAACAATGAGATTATTTATGAATTTATCGCAAGACCGGATGAAGAGTTTTTAGAATCAGCAGCTTCTGAAGCTGTTAATGTGACATTCTTTTATTTTAAGGAAAAAGAAAAACTAAGTAAATATTTTACTCAATACTAAAATCATTTTTTGTTATGAAATATTTTTATTTTTTAATAGCGTCAATTTTTTCTTCAGTTCCTACAAATGCACAAGCGTTCGTGTATAAGCCTGTTAATCCGGCCTTTGGTGGAGACACTTTTAATTATCAATGGTTAATGAGTAGTGCAGAGAACCAAAATAAATTTAAAGATAAAGTAAGCCAACTAGAACAAAAAACTGACCTACAAAAATTTAAAGAAAGTTTAAATTCACAATTATTAAGTCAGATTTCTAGTTTGCTTTATAGACAGCAGTTTGGTACTGATGGTCTTTCGGAGGGATCTTATACTTTTGGAAGCTATTCAGTAGATATTTTTCCTACCGCAGATGGTCTTTCACTAAATATTCTCGATACAAATACTGGCGAGCAAACTCAAATCATTATCCCAAAAAAATAATATGAGAATTTTAACCTACACTTCTTTACTAATTTTATCGGTTTTATCTAGTTGCACTGCTTACTATAATCAGCCCACTGGATTGCAAAAAGCAATCATAGGAGAGGGTACCCCAGCAACATCTTTATTAAGAAATCTTCCAACTCCAAAAGAGCAGGTTGTTGTAGGTGTTTATAAATTTAGAGATCAAACCGGTCAATATAAACCCCAAGATAATGGAAATAGTTTTAGTACTGCAGTTACCCAGGGCGCTACTTCAATTTTAATTAAAGCACTAGAAGATTCAAAGTGGTTTATACCAATTGAAAGAGAAAATGTTGGTAATTTACTTCAAGAACGAAATTTAATTCGTTCAACACGACAAGAATATAATAAAAATGCAAATCCAAACGATCCTCAGTTGACCCCATTATTATATGCGGGTGTCTTGCTTGAAGGTGGAATAATATCTTATGATTCCAATATTATCACTGGTGGATTTGGAGCACGTTACTTTGGAGCTGGAGGGTCGGTTAAGTATCGCCAAGATAGAGTTACAATTTATTTGAGGATGGTCTCTACTTCTAATGGTAAAATTCTTAAATCTGTCTACATATCAAAAACAATACTATCTCAAGCTGTTGATCAAAGTTTATTCAGATATGTCAATTTCAAACGACTTTTAGAAGTGGAAACAGGATACACGGCAAATGAACCTATTCATATGGCGGTTAGTGAAGCGATTGAAAAGGCAGTAGAATCGATTGTGTTAGAAGGTATTCAAGATGGAATTTTATTGACAGACGATCCAAAGGAAAAGGTCGAGGCTCTTTTAAATAATTATAAAAAAGAAAATGAAATAGCTGATAATTCAAAAATTTATGGCCGAGCTTTAACACCACAAAGACGCAAGTTTGGTATCGAATTATCTGGAGGAAGTACATTTATGAACGGCGACTATTCTAATCCGTTAGCGAAGCCATTTATTAGAGGTGCTTTAAAATTTGCTCCTTCTCAAAGTTTTATTATTTCAGCATCTACAAATGCTTTAAAACTGGCAAATGAAAACGCAATAAATGTTGGGTATGCCACTTTTGATTTAAACGGTGAATGGATTATTTTACCTAAAGATAAACTGTCACCATATTTGTCCGCTGGTGCTGGAATTGGGTTTAACAGTAAGTTTGAAAACAGCCATAGTAAAGTACAGTTTGGTACTGGCTTAGAATATTTAGTTTCGGACAATTTTGGTATAAAATTGTTTGGTGAATACAATGTTAATTTTAGCGACAACATTGACTATTTGGTCGCTGGAATTAGAGATGATTATTATTATAAATTTGGTTTTGGAATCACTTATTATTTAGGTAAAAAAGCAAAATAAACAGGTATTTTTAATTCTAAAATAACGCTAAATGAAATATATTACCCCACTTATTATTTTAACATTTATGTCCGTTTTTTTTTCGTGTAGTGAGGAAAAAATAGATGGTAGTGCAGAAATATTCGGAACAGTCAAAGGTAAAATAGTGTCGAGTGATACTTTCGAACCATTAGAAAATGTTAAAGTTTTTTCAAGTCCAACATCAAGTACTGTTTTCACTGATGCTGAGGGTAAATTTACGATCAGTAATATAAAAGTTGGTGAATATTCAATCCAAGCGCAGAAAGACGGCTATTTATCAAAATTTGAATCGGTTACCGTTAATAAAAATTTAGAAAGTGAAGTTGTATTTGAACTAACAAAAAACACTGGTAACAACCTACCACCTTTGGAACCCAAGATTGTTGCACCTTTGGATAATGCTACAAATCAAAGCTTGAGTACAAAAATAGAGTGGGCAGCAAGTGATCCTAACGGAGATGTTTTAAGCTATGAAGTCACGTTGAGAAATGATAAAAGTAGCACTGTTTTAATATATTCAGGCATAAAGGAAAAGGAGCTGTTACTGACAAATTTATTCTACGGAACTAAGTATTTTTGGCAGGTATCTGTTACAGATTCTAAAAGTAAACCAGTTTTTAGTTCTGTTTTTACATTCTCAACTTTAAGTTTTCCGTCAACTAGATATTTAATGGTAAAAAAGATCAATTCAAACAATGTGATTTTTGCTGCTGACCAAGATAAAAATAGATATCAAATAACTAGTTCGGAGACAAATAGCTGGCGTCCCAGAAAAAACAATCAATCTGGTAAAATTGCATTCATACAATCTAATGGTTCGCAAAATCATATCTTTATTATGGATGCAGATGGATCAAATAAGACCAAAGTCACTAACTCAGTTTCTATTGCTGGATTTAACCCTGACTTTATAGGATTTTCTTGGAATACCACTGGCGATAAATTAATCTATCCAAATTTTGATAAATTATACCAGATTAATAGCGATGGTAGTGGATTGAAAAAAATATTTGAAACATCAAATGGTAAGTTTATATCAGAATGCGATTGGAGTAATGATGGTATGAAAGTAGCAATAAAGGTTAATGACAACGAAGGATACAACGCTGAAATATATGTAATTAACCTTGCAGGTGCAATTATTAGCAATGTCCTGCCGTCACAAACTGGTGCTGTAGGTAGCTTAAATTTTTCGATCACAGGTAGAAAACTACTTTATACAAGGGATGTTTCTCAGTATGAAAGTCCTAATTACAGACAACTCGACAATAGGATTTTCGAATATAATTTTGACACCTCTTTTTCGGTTCAAATTACGACAGAAAAAATCGCAGGTACTAATGATCAAGATGCGAGGTATTCACCTAACGAAGCAGAAATTATATTTACGAACACATCAAATGATGGCACGTCTGAAAAAAATATTTTAAAAATTGAAGTAAATCCCGCTGGTCTCAATGCATTAAGAAGAGAAACCTTATTTACTGGACAATTTATGCCTGATTGGGAATAAATTTCACATCTATTATTTAAAAGATGCCTATTTCATTTGATTTAGGCATCTTTTTTTTCAAAATTATAAATTGCAAGGATTCATTCTTAATAAAACATCATATTCAAAACCCAATTAAAATATTTACCTTTGTCCAACAACTAACTGCTTCAAAACAGATTTTACAACTATACTACATGAGTTCAGATACTTCAAAACGATATGCACTTAGAGGCGTTTCGGCATCTAAAGAAGATGTACATAATGCCATAAAAAATATTGACAAAGGATTGTTTCCGCAGGCTTTCTGTAAAATTGTTCCCGATTATTTAACTCAAGATCATGAGTATTGTCTTATCATGCATGCAGATGGAGCTGGAACTAAATCCTCTTTAGCATATATGTATTGGAAAGAAACGGACGATATTTCAGTTTGGAAAGGCATAGCTCAAGACGCATTGATAATGAATATTGACGATTTATTATGCGTAGGTGCAACTGACAATATTTTGCTTTCTTCCACTATTGGTCGAAATAAAAACTTGATTCCCGCAGAAGTTATTTCAGCAATTATAAATGGAACTGAAGAATTAATAAAAGAACTTGAAACCTTTGGAGTTACTATTCATTCAACAGGAGGCGAAACTGCTGATGTAGGTGATATTGTGCGCACAATAATTGTTGACTCAACCGTAACGGCTCGTATGAAACGCAGCAAAGTAATTGATAATGCCAACATTAAAGCTGGTGATGTAATTGTTGGGCTAGCTTCTTTTGGTCAAGCTAGTTACGAGAAAAGTTATAATGGTGGAATGGGAAGTAACGGACTTACATCAGCCAGACATGATGTTTTTGAAAAATATTTGGCAACCAAGTATCCAGAAAGTTATGATGCAGCTGTTCCTGAGGACTTAATTTATTCTGGTCAAGTCCAATTAACTGATAAAGTAGAAAATTCTCCTATCAATGCTGGACAATTAGTGCTTTCGCCAACACGAACTTACGCGCCAATTATTAAGAAAATTTTAGACAAATATACTTCCAGCGAGATTCATGGAATGGTTCATTGCAGTGGCGGTGCTCAAACAAAAATTTTACATTTTATTGAAAATCTGCATGTCATAAAAGATAATTTATTTCCCGTACCACCACTTTTTAAATTGATTCAAGAGCAGTCACAAACCGACTGGAAAGAAATGTATCAAGTGTTTAATTGTGGACACCGAATGGAAATTTACGTTTCTGAAGCTATTGCGCAAGATATTATTTCAATTTCAAAATCTTTTAACGTTGATGCTCAAATTGTAGGGCGAGTGAGTGAATCAGATGGTAAAAAGCTAACGATTAGCAGCGAACACGGAACTTTTGAATATTAATTAATCCATTGAATAGTTTTATATTTTAATCTAATTATTTCAATTTTATAGATATTAACATGTACGAATTACTTTTTTGGAATTATATTGAAGGAATATATCTAAATCACCACGAAGTTTACGAAGCCATTATTGAGGAACAATCAGACATTGATGGACTTGAGGAGCTTCCTGTTCAGATTATTCTAAATAGAATTGCAAAAGTATTTTTAAAATGGGAAAAAGTAGATGAGAGAAGTTGGAAAAATAACGACGGATTAGGAGCTTTTCACATTAGAACTACACCTCAAAGTATAAAAATTGATTGTTATGGCACCGAGGGTAAAACTATGGACACGTTAGTCAATATTATGGAGGAATTCAATTGTGCGCTCTATGACCCGCAAGTTCCGCAGCGATATGATGATATGGCTGAATAATACTATAAGGAGCTAGATCCAGCACTCCGTTTCAAGTCCTCCCTAAAAAAAATATTTTTCTAAATCCTGAAAGGAGCTTCTTTTAGTCGCTCTTTCAGGATAATAAAAATTATTTTTTTGTAGTCCGGGCTTTTCACTTCTTTCTGGGCTAAAAACGATTCGTATAAATAAACAATACTTTTATTACTTGCTCGTTTTTTATTTTGTAGCAGATTCATTTAAAAGTATCGGTTTTCCAAAACCAATTTGCTCCAATTTCCCTAGTTGCGTTTCTGCATCGCCTATAATCAAGTAAATCATTTTATCTGCGTTTAAATATTTGTCTGAAAGCACTTTTACATTGGCTAACGATATATTTTTTACAACATCCTCTTGTTCTTTTGCGTAAGCATCCGTATAGCCATAATTGCTTATGTTGTACAACATATCTAATTTTGAACTAAGTGTTTCAAATTCTCTAGCATTACTCTTTATTAAATAACCTTTAGTAACATCGAGATCGTTTTCATTGAAATTTTTGCCATAATTATTCAAGATTTCTTTAATTAAACTTACGGCTTCAAATGTAATATTAGAACGAACGCCACTAGAAATACTAAACGGCCCTTTATTGTTAGATCCTGAAAAAGATGACCCTATGCCATACGTATATCCTTTTCCTTCACGTAATTGTTGGGTTAATTGTGATGCAAATCCTCCACCACCTAAACGATAATTTAAAATAGTAGCTGGATAAAAATCAGTATCAGTAGCTGCTAAAGCAGGATATCCAATTCTAATCACGGACTGTTTTGCGCCAGGAACATCATAAAAATATATCTTAGATGCCGTAACTACATTAGCAGCTGGCATTTTAGGAAATAAAACTTCTTTAGACTTCCATTCTTTATTCAAAGAAGAAACTGATTTTATTACTTCATTCTCTGAAACAGCTCCTACAATTTGAAAATTAGAAACGGATGGCGATCCGTTAAGTAGATAATAACTTTTCAAATCATCCATTGAAATACTCTCCACACTTTTCTCAGTCCCTATTCTATTGTGAGATAATATAGATTCATTTCCATACACTAATTTTTTAAATTCATTTCTCGCAATGCTATTAGGATCAGCTTTTTGCTGTTGAACTTGGCTCAACGTGCTTTGCTTAATTAAATCAAATTCCTTCGTGTCCCATCTAGGCTGAAGAATTATTTCCTGCACTAGTGCTGCAGTCGCTTTATAATTTTTTGCCAGTGAACTTCCGCTAATAAATATGCCTTCATCAGAAGAATAAGCTTTAATTGTTGCTCCTAAACTTTCAATAGCGTTCTCTAGTTGCTCTGGTGTTTTATTTTTTGTGCCTTTAGTCAGTAAATCCGCCAGCATATTAGAAACTCCAATTTGAGTCGATTTTTCAAGCAACATTCCTCCTTTTATTTGTAGTTGAAACTGTACTAATGGTACTTCATAATTCTCAATTCCTATTAAGTTTAAACCAGATGATAATTTACTTTTCCATACTTTAGGTAATTTTACATCAGGACTTTCTCCATAAGCAGGCTCGGCACTTCGGTCAAATGACGATGGTGTTTTATCATAAGTTGCTACAATACTTGCGTCAAAAGAATCTTCTTTACCTTCAATTATTTTTTCCTCTACTACTGTTGCCAGTTTTGATTCAGATAAAACAAGATTAGATTCTCCTTTTGGTACAAAACTAGTGGCAATAAAGTTTTTCCCTTTAATGTATTTTTGATAAACTCGCATTACATCTTCAGTAGTTACTGCAAGAATGTTCTTCACATCTTGAGTGATATAATTTGGATTTCCTGCAAAAATCTCATACTGAGCAAGCTGAAATCCTTTCCCGAGAACACTTGATAAGCTTGTATAAAAAGCAGTTTCTTGTCCTGCTTTAATTCTGTCAAGATCTTGTTGCGAAATCCCTTTGGATTCAAAGTCCTTAAATGCCTCATTTATGCCATTCATTACGGCATTAAGATTTGTTTTTTCAAATGCAGTTACACTTAACATATATTGACCAGCAATTTCGGAATTGTATTGATAAATATCTACAGCATCAGTTAACTTTTTATCTTCGACGAGTGTTTTATAGAGTGGTGCTTTTTTACCTTTTGATAAATAACTAGCCAGAACTTCAAGCGCATAGCTATCAGGATGATATTCATAAACTGAAGGCCAAGTAAGTGTAAGTTGTGGTAGTCGTGCAAAATTATCTTCGTAATATAATTTTTTAGTTGTCGTTAGACTTACTGCTTGCTTTTCCATTTTTGGGATATCTTGACCTCGTTTAATCTCGCCAAAATATTTTTCAACCCAACTTTTAGTTTGTATTACATCAAAATCTCCAGCAATAGTTAATGTTACATTATTAGGAACGTACCAGCGGTTATAAAAGTTTTTTACATCTTCAAGTGTAGCGTTTTGCAAATCTTCAAGTGAACCAATTACTTCCCAATTGTACGGATGCGTTTCAGGATATAAATTTTTAGAAATCACAGAATTAGTATGTCCATAAGGTCTATTGTCATAACTCTGTCTTTTTTCATTTTTCACCACTTGTTTCTCTTTAGCTAAAACAGGCTCAGTTACCGTATTGATAAAATAACCTAATTTATCAGCCTCGGCCCAGATCATTTTTTCTAAGGCATCTTTTGGAACTGTTTGAAAGTAATTTGTTCGATCGCGGCTCGTGGATCCATTTGCTCCCTCGCCACCAATGCGTGCACTCATTTTATCTAATCCACCTTTACCTAGATTCTCTGATTCTAAAAATAGTAGATGTTCAAATAAATGTGCAAACCCAGTTCTACCCACTTTTTCTCTTGCTGAACCCACATGACTTGTTAGAGCAACAGCCACAACAGGATCTGATCTATCAACGTGCAAGATAACTTGCAATCCATTTTTTAATGTAAATTTTTCGAAATCTACCTTAAAATCTTTAGATTTCTCATTCTGTGAATAGCTAGAAATTGAAACACAAATAAATAAATAGAGAGATAGAGATTGAATTTTTTTCATGATATGTTTGAGTTTTGGCTTTGTTACAACTTTGATTTTAAACAACTAAATTAATAAATAATTGCGATAAATTAAAAAATGATTTATATCGAAGTAATAATTTGTTATGCTCTTGAATAAGATCGCCTGAAATAATAAATAAATAAAACATTTACTAATTTAACTTCTTATCTTTCACCTATTATAATTCACTATATAATTAGGATCGTTGCTAAATAAAAGTGTGAACTAAAAATGTTTTGGGAACAAATATAATAGCACAACCATTTACTTTAACAGAAAATTTATGGAACCAGAAAATAAAAGTCAAGAGAAACACCAGCAAGAATTAGAGGAAACTTCAAAAGAGATTGATGGAGTTAGTGAATACCGTGACATCTTAAGCAGAGTGATTCACGAGGGCGAAGAAATATTTAAAATAAAAAGCCAAGCATTGACTTTAAGTGCTGTTATCGCAGGTTTAGAAATTGGATTTAGTTATTTATTACTTTGTACCTTATATTTTTCATTACAGGGAACTTACGAGGAAACCACTATTTTTAAAATGTTCAGTTTTGTATATCCTGTAGGATTCATGTTTGTTATTTTAGGCAAATCTGCTTTATTTACGGAGCAAACATCTGTATTGACTCTGCCCGTTTTGAACGGCCAACGCTCTATTTGGGAATTATTTAGAATTTGGGGATTAGTGATCTTAGGAAATGTTGTCGGCGGAATTTTATTTACTCTATTTATTGCATTTTTAGGGCCAAATCTAAAATTGTTCACGCATGAAACGATGGTCAGTATTGGTACACATGTAATTCACCATGAAAGTTGGGTTTTATTTTTGAGTGCAATAGTTGCTGGTTGGCTTATGGGTTTGCTGAATTGGTTATTGAACAGCACCATAAACTCAATGACGCGTATAATTCTAATTTTTATAATTACAGGCGTAATTGGTTTTGGTGGATTTCATCATAGCATTGTTGGAAATTTAGAAGTGTTTGGTGCTTATTTATATTCCGATGCCATTACTTTAGTAGACTATTTGTGGTTTTTACTTTTAGCTTTACTTGGAAACGCAATTGGCGGCGCAATAGTCGTTGGACTTTTTAAATATCGAATATTTGAATCTAATTATTCCGAGTAATTATTGATAAATATTTTTTACAACACTATATTTTGTTGTTTATGAAATTTTTTACATTATCAAAATAGATACAACAATTTAGTATTTGAATGTAGTTAATTATTAATCTGAACAAGACGTATATTTTTTTAAATTATCATAATTCATGCGAATGACTTTTTTTAAAGCTAATTATAATGGTTAAAATCCCGAGCGATAATTACGGTTTAATCCGGAATTTTATTTCGGTGATTTCGATCTAAAGCTACTATTTTTTACATTAATTATTTTTTATTTTCGTTTCACTCTTTTTCATAATTTTGCATCGCTTTCGAAATAATAGTAAGCCTAATATTCAAATGAAAAATACTATCGTTGTTTCCTTAATCGTCCTGAGTTTTGTTGCTTGTAAAGATGCAAACGCAGGTGAAAAAGATAAAATTAAATTAGCTCATGATTTATTGGGAAAGTGGGAAAACAAATCCGTCGACGGAACATTAACTGAAAATTGGACAAAAGTTAACGACAGCACCTTTGAGGCGACTTCTTACTTTATCAAAAACAAAGACACTTTGCATTTTGAGTTTATATCGCTGCAGCAAAAGACAGATGAACTAACGTATCACTCTACTATTAAAGGACAAAGTGGTGATAAGCCCGTTGTATTTAATTTAATAGTTTCAGACGAAAAACAACTGGTTTTTGCAAACTTGAAACAGGATTATCCTCAAAAAATCATTTACAAACAATTGTCAAAAAACAATGTAGTTGTCGAAATTTCAGGTGTTCAACAAGGTAAACCAAGTGCCGAAAAATATACAATGATAAAATTAAAATAGATTATCTGTACTATTTGTCTAAAATAATATCAAAATTTAGTTTTCAAAAGGACACAAATGATAAAAATTATAACCATTTTTTAAAAAATATTTCTGAGTTTAAGTAAACAAAATATTTTCTTATGCTTGTGAAAATAATTGCTTCTAGATCGTCAAATTTAGAAAAATTCTTAAAGAATTCATTTTTATTTCTAAGATTTAGTCCTGAAATTAAGTCGCGATAATTAGCCCTGATTGAAGTGGCATCCTCGAAGCGCAGCGAAGAGATACAGCGTAAAGCAGGACGAATCGTCACCAAATAAATCACTTTTCTGCTCTTAAAGAAACCTACAAAATAAATTACGTTTATAACTCGCATTCATTTACTTGCGATTTCAATTTCTAAAATGGTACTTTACAACTTTAAATAAACGATAAAATGAAGGTTTGTATTGCTGAAAAACCAAGTGTGGCTCGTGAAATTGCTTCTGTTTTAGGAGCAAATACTAAGCATGACGGCTACTTTGAAGGCAATGGTTATATTGTGACCTATACTTTTGGTCATTTATGTACTTTGAAAGAGCCTAATGATTACAAAGCGCACTGGAAAAGTTGGGATTTAAATAATTTACCTATGCTTCCGGAAAAGTTTGAGACAAAAGTAGTTGCCAATTCTGGTATACAAAAGCAATTTAAAATCATAAAAAGTCTGTTTGATAAAGCTGACTTGGTTATTAATTGCGGAGATGCTGGACAAGAAGGTGAACTAATCCAGCGGTGGGTGATGAATGAAGCAAATTATAAAGGTGAGGTAAAGCGTTTATGGATTTCATCCTTAACCACCGAAGCAATTAGAGAAGGTTTTGAAAACTTAAAACCGTCCTCTAACTACGATAATTTATATTACGCAGGATTTTCCAGAGCGATAGGAGACTGGTTGCTTGGAATGAATGCAACGCGGTTGTACACTGTAAAACACGGCGGATACAAGCAAGTGTTATCAATAGGTCGCGTACAAACGCCAACTTTAGCAATGGTTGTAAATCGCTTCAAGGAAATTGAGACTTTCACATCTCAACCTTATTGGGAGCTACAAACGATGTATCGCGATACTCTTTTTAATTACGAGGAAGGACGTTTTTTAAAGAAAGAAGATGGTGAGATTTTAGCAAATAAAGTAAAGGACTGTGAATTTGAAATTGTTTCAGTGGAAAAAAAGAACGGCAATGAGTTTGCACCAAAATTATTTGACTTAACAGGCTTGCAAGTTTATTGTAATACTAAATTTGGCTTTTCGGCAGATGAAACTTTGAAAATTGCACAAACACTATACGAGCAAAAAGTGATTAGTTATCCAAGAGTTGACACGACATTCTTACCCAATGATGTGTACCCAAAAGTAGCTGGGATTTTGCAAAAATTAACGAATTACGCTGCACTGATTCAACCGTTATTGGATAAAAAGATAAAAAAATCTCCTAAAGTTTTTAATGATAAAAAAGTTACGGATCACCACGCAATTATCCCAACAGGGGTTCAAAATAAGTTGCAACACAATCAGCAACTAGTTTATGAAAGTATTACAAAGCGATTTATTGCTGTGTTTTATGATGATTGTTTAGTAGCAAACACCACAGTTATAGGGAAAGTGGATAATGTTGTTTTTAGGGCCACTGGAAAAGAAATTTTAAAAAAAGGATTTCGCGTTGTATTTGATACTTTAAGTTCGCAAAGTGTGAACGCCAAAGAAAAGGAAATAGATTTACTACCCAGTTTTATAGTGGGCGAAAAAGGCCCTCACCAACCTTCTTTTTTAGAGAAAGAAACAAAACCGCCTAATCAGTTTACAGAAGCCACTTTGTTACGAGCAATGGAAACGGCTGGCAAGCAAGTTGATGATGACGATCTACGGGAACTAATGAAAGAAAATGGTATTGGCAGACCTTCAACTAGAGCAAATATCATAGAAACTTTGTTTAGGAGGCAATATATTGTTCGGAATAAAAAGCAAGTTTTACCAACTTCTACCGGAATTAAATTGATTGACATCATTCAAAATGATTTAGTTAAATCAGCTGAACTAACAGGATCATGGGAAAAGCAACTGAAAGATATTGAAAAAGGAACTTTTAGTGCTGCTGCTTTTATCAATAATATGAAACAAATGGTGGAAGGATTAGTATCTGAAGTACGAAGTGAAACTACACATGCTAATATTTCACACACTGAAAAGACGCCGAAAATTATAATCGCCGTTGAAAATAAGAAAGCAAAAGGAATTTTAGCAGAAGTATGTCCTAAATGTAAAAAGGCCAAGCTTATCAGAGGAAATTCGGCTTTTGGTTGTGCTAATTACAAGGTAGGTTGTGACTTTGTGTTACCGTACACCTTTAATTCAAAAAAAATATCAGAAAATCAATTTTTACGTTTATTACAAAAAGGCTCGACAGTAAATTTAAAGGATTTCAAAACAGATGCAGGACTTGTTGATGGTTTGCTTCGTTTTGATGAGAATTTTAAAACTATACTAGAACCAAAAAAAACAAATACTCCTACTCTATCAAAAACTAGTAAAAATAACATATTAACAATACCATGTCCTAAATGTAATAAAGGAACGGTCTTAAAAGGAAAAGCAGCATACGGTTGTAGCAACTATAAATATGGCTGTAATTTTCAAGTACTTTTTACAGTGGTTCGCGAAAAATTACAAAACATGAAGCCCACAAAGGAACGTGTTTTTAGAATTTTGTCTGAAAATTATTGACTTAAAGCTCACTCACATCTTTGATTTATACTACTTTTCGCTTAAAAGAACTTAACAACTTAAAATTCTAAGGGCTCTAATTTTTGAACAAATGTTAAACTTTAATGTTACATAATTGATTATCAATTATTTAATTTTTTGTCGTAAATATTATTGATATTAAGTCTAAATAAACTTTGTGAAATCAAAATGAGATTTTATCTTTGCATCATTATTTTTAATTATTCCAAATAAATTTATGAACATGCATTTTAGAATACTCATTATCTTATTTTTTACATCAGTTTTTGGTCAAGCGCAGGAATATGGCATTATCAAGGGAAAAATTCTTTCAGCAGATGGATATCCACTTGCAGGAATAGCCATTAAATTAGGTAAAGATGTAACTACTACGGAAACCAACACGAGCGGCGATTTTAACTTTACTAATTTCCCGGTGGGAACTCATACAATTACCTTAGAAGGAAACGGTATGAAAAAGCAGTCAAAACAAATTTTGGTTTTAGGCGGTCAAACTAATTATATAGAATTCAAATTAATTGAGGATATTACAACTCTAAAAGAGTTAGTAATTAAAATTAAGCAAAGTCCCAATAAGAAAAAATTATCTATTTTATCTGGCTTAAATATCAAGGCTATTGATTTACCTCAAAGTATACAAGTAATAGGCGCTGACGTGATTGAACAGCAGCAAGCTGTTCGAATGAGCGATGTAATTAGAAATGTAAACGGTGTTTATGTAGGATCAGCTCGAGGTGGTGCACAGGAATCTTTTTGGTCGAGAGGATATGACATGTCAGCTAATAATATGTTTAAAAATGGATTCCGTTTTAGCAATGGATCCGTTCCAGAAGTTTCTTCACTAGAGCGAATTGAAGTGCTTAAAGGAAGCGCTGCTCTACTTTTTGGGAATGTAGCGCCAGGGGGAATATTAAATATGGTTACAAAAAAGCCCAGTTTTACAAGTGGTGGAGAAATAACAATGCAGTTAGGCAGCAATGCGTTTTACAAACCATCAATTGATATTTATGGCCCTTTAGATAAAAATATTGCCTATAGATTTACCGGCTCTTATGAAAATTCAGAGAGTTTTAGAGATGTCGTCAAAAAGGAACGTTATTATATCAATCCTTCATTGCTTTTTAAAGTCGCTGAAAAAACAGAGATTGTGTTACAAGGGGATTATCTACACGATGATTGGACACCAGATTTTGGAACTGGAATCATCGGAAAAACAATTGCCGATTTGCCACGAAGTACTTATTTAGGCGCTACATGGTCAAATGGTCAAACCAGACAAGCAAGCGTTTCTGGATTAGTAAAGCAGGAAATTAATGACTATTGGAAGCTTAATTTTAATAGTTCATTTCAAAATTATGAAAGAGATTCAAAAGGAACAGAACGCGTGCAACCCAGTGCGAATGGCGATTGGAGCAGACCGCTAGGACAAAATAGAAATTTAGAACAAATTTTAGGCGAACAAATTAGTTTACAAGGAAACTTTTTAACTGGAAAAGTGAAACATCAATTGTATACTGGAGTTGATTTTGAAAACTCTTTTGCGCAAGCATATACCTTTACTTTCTCGCCAAAAACTTATGGTAGTGGAAATATTTTTGACTTTGATAATTTTAATCAAGGAGGTGCAATTCCAGACGGCACTAACACAAAAATAGTTAAAACAAATACGAATCGTTTTGGAATATATGCACAAGATTTAATATCACTTACAGATAAATTCAAAGTATTAGCTGGAGTTCGCTGGTCTTGGCAAGAAGCACAAGCCGAAACCACTGATTTAACCAAAAATCCAACAATAATCGACAAAGCTGCGAAACGTATGGATCAAGCTTTTACGCCACGTGTAGGATTGGTCTATCAGCCTAGTAAAGATATCTCTTTGTTTGCTAGTTATTCTAACTCCTTTACTCCAAATTCCGGAACTACAGTTGATTTAAAAGTGATCAAACCATCTTTGATCGATCAATATGAAGTAGGGATTAAGCATGATTTTTTGCGCGGTTTATTGAGTACGAACATCACCTTCTATCAAATTGAAAATAGTAATCTTGCACAAACTGCTGAATTTAAAGCCGATGGTTCGCCTAATACTGATTCAAGCATTAAATTACTAAGTGGATCTACAAAAAGTAAAGGTGTTGAATTAGATATTACAGCTAGACCTATAGACGGCTTAAGTATAATTGCAGGATATAGTTACAATGATATGCGCTATACAAATACATCAGGATTAGAGGGAAGTTTCATAGAAGGCAATCGTTTAGCTCGAACACCAGCAAATACAGCAAATTTAAGTTTCTTCTATACAATGCCAACAGGTTTATTGAAAGGATTATCTATAGGCTCATCTACTAATTATATAGGCAACCGTGTAGGAGGCTGGAATAATCAATATAGAGCTGGAGATCCAAATGGTATTTGGGATCGTGAAATTCCATTAAATGATTATACAACTATTGATTTTTCTGCAGGTTATGAATGGGGGAAATTCTCGATATTATGTAAACTTTCTAATATTACTAATGAGTTGAATTATACGGTACATGAAAATTATAGTGTTAATCCAATTGCTCCTCGCCAAGTTCTAACATCGCTACGATATAAATTCTAAAAGAGCACTAAAAAACTTTTTTTTGTATTCTCAGAAAATGAAAAATTAGAAAAAAGTTTTTATAAGTGGTTGTATTTTGTATTATTTTCGCCAATTCAAAAACATTAAAAACGAATGAAAAAGAAAACATTTCGCAATCTTCATAGAGATTTAGGTTATTTTTATGTAGGACTTATTATTTCGTTCGCTGCATCTGGATTACTAATGAACCATAGAGATTCTTGGCATCCTGAAAAGTACACTACAAATACTAAAGTAATTAATGTTACGCTTCCGGCAGAAGATAAAATCACTGAAAAATTTGCAGAAGAGTTAGGTAAAACTTTAGGTATTGAAGATAAACTTCGTAAGCACAATGTAAAAAAAGGAGCTTTGAAAATTTCGTTTGAAAATCACGATGTTGAAATAGATGTTGCAACTGGAAAAGGTGAAGTGGTTACTTTTATAAAAACACCAATCATCAGCCAAACGATGAAATTACACAAAAGCACTTCTAACTTTTGGATTTATTATTCTGATATTTTTGCGCTTAGTTTAATAGCGATTGCACTTACTGGAACGATAATGGTAAAGGGCGGTAAGTTTAGTTTTAAAGAACGCGGCTGGAAACTCGCTCTTGCAGGAATTATATTTCCACTAATTTTCTTGTTTTTGTTGGGGTAATAAGTACAGCGATGTACTCACTGATCCGTCTCGTTTAAAAATAGCGAGACGGATTTTTGTGTTTCTGATTTATCACCCAGACATTCCATTAGAATTTTCATGCATTGATGAACGATAAATTAAGTTATATCTATTCTAATCTTACATCTTAGTAAATTTCACGCCTTCCAATTTACAGTAAAAACAATTGTTTAAAAAAACAAATAACTTATGAATTCATTACAATATTTCTCCTTGATAGCACCATTACTGGTAACTTTATCACGTTCATTAATGAAAAAAACTACTAAAAATTTAAATGTAAACAGTAAATTCAATTAGGTGTACAAGACATGTATAAAATTATTTTCGGATAATTTAAATTCTGAACAATTCATTAAATTAATACCTGCACTTGAAAAAGTTTTAAAATACAATACTGCCTACAGACAAATTTATTTAAATAAATTTTAGTCAAAATGCTTAGAATTGTTTCTCAGCATGTAAAAGTAAAGATGGTGCGTCAATATTTATAAATAAAGGAAGACCATGAAATACAAAACAATATGCGAAGAAAACAACACTATTGCGTTCTTTATTTTCTCAGAACAGGCGTTCTTTGAAAAGCAACTTGAGGTAAAACCGAATTTTATATTAGATACTGGGGGTTTTTCTACTTAAGTCTTTACACTTCATAAAAATGATAAGGCCTTTTTTTTCTTAAATTCAACGGAGATTTTATAAAATTCTACGGCGAAGATTATTTTAGTAATATTCCAAGCTTCTTGAAGAGTGATGAATTTTAATGCGAATTGTAAAGACTTTTTACATCTCCTTAAGTAGTTAAAGCTAAGATTTTAAAAACATCTTTTTAAAGCCATCAGGAGTATTATTTTCGTATTTTTTAAAGAATCGACCAAAATATGAATTATCAGTAAATCCTAATTCATAAGCAATCTCTGATGCTGTTTTTTTCTCGTGGATTAACAATCGTTTCGCTTCTAGAATGATTCTATTCCGAATTAAATCACCTGCTGCACTATTCGTTACTTCATTGCAAACGGCATTAAGGTAGTTAGGACGCACGTGCAATATTGAGGCGTAATCTTTTACAAAATGCTTCTCTCTATAATATTTATCAATCAGTTCCTCAAAATGATAAATTAATTGAAGAGACTGAGTGAATTCAGTGTTTTTATTATTTGTTTTGAACAAACGATCCAATTCTAACAATAATAAATTAAGTAAAGAATATAAATGTTTATCAAAATTATTTTCCTTTCCGTTAAACTCTTTTAACATCCAAATTGCAATCGATTTTAAATTTTCAAATTGCTCCCGTGAAACTGTAGCGTAAGGAATTTTGTGTCTATATGTTAAAAATGAAAACTCACTTAGTTGATAATTTTGATGGCGCAATGCAAAGAAATCGTTTTCGAATATAATTATATAACCTTCAATTTTATCATAATCTAACCATTGATGAATTTGTCCGTAATGCAAGCATGTAATAGAAAATGGTTCTATTACACATTCCTCAAAATCAACTAGTTGTTTTCCTGAATTACGTTCGTTCAACAAAATCATATTGTAATTATGTCTGTGCGGAACATCCAATTCTTTCATGTAGGGGAGAAAATCAATCGTTTTATAAATAGAAAATTTCAACTTATTTCGGGCAATAGCGGTAGAGTTGATATTTTTTATTTCACACATAATTTTATCCTAAAGAAGTAATTGTATAATATATAGCCCATGCTACAAAAGCGATAATTCCCGCAATGACTCCTGACGGCACACTTTTAGGTGTTTCAGAACCGTCAATTAAAAATTGCTTTTGATTTCCTTTACCATAAGCGTTTATCATTAAAGGCAAAATACCATCCACTTCATCATTTGGATCTAGGCCATCAATGGTAATTGAAGGCCCGTTTCTTACCATGAATGGAATGATTTTTATCCCTTCCTTTCCAATAGGATCTTTGCTTACTATTTTTAAATGGTGTAATCCATCGATCAGTTTTCTGGTGTCCAAATCAAAATTTACCGGCGTTATAAATTCGCCTATCGGCAAAACGTCCTCATCTACAAATATAATCACTTTTGTTTTACTGTCCATATTAGTCGAATTTTAGGATGGTTCGTTTAATGTGATTACTATTTGTTTCTTTTGGTTGAACAATGTATTTCACTGAGTAAAAAAGTGTTATCAAAACGATGATACTCATTGCAATCACGATAGCATAATCCACGTTTCCGTCTGGACCTGCCCCGTGTGCGATACCTTGTAAAATTTTAGGCTGTTGTTTATCACAAACTGGACAAGCAAATAAACCTACTGAAAAAAGGCTAAAAAGCGTAATAAAGATTGATTTTTTCATACTATTTATTGTACTGGTGCGGTTGCTTTTGCAAGCTCCATTAATTTTTTTACTTGATCCACTGTCACTTTTTTGGCATCATTACCCCAACTCGTTTTCTCATGGTTCATGATAGCTGCTACTTCTTCGGCGGTAAGACCAGCATTTGTCCCAACAGCGGGCATAACACCGTATTGTTCTTGAGCGTTATATCCATTCATAATAATGGCAACCATAATTTCAGAGTCATCATTGAGCACAACTTTACTTCCCTTTAAAGGTGGAAATGCCCCAGCAAGTCCTTCACCATTTTGCTGGTGACAAGCCATACAATTTGCAGCATATAAATCACTTCCATTTAGCTCAGGCTCAGCACCACCTGCAACAGCCATTGCCTCTTTTTTCTCTTTCTTGTATAAAAATTTTGGATCTGGCATACCATCTGGTAATTTAACTTGTTTCAAGCTTTGTAGATAGGCTACTAAATTTAAGCCATCTTGTGTAGCCACTACAATTCCTTTTTGGCCTTTCATGAATGCTTCTGGAACCGCAACTTTAACATCCCCTTTTGCTGCTTTGTCTTTGACCTCAAATAGCCATGGATAAGGTGCCATAATAGATTGTGGCGTAACGATTCTTGGATTGTACAGGTGAACTAAATGCCAATCTTGACTTGGCTGACGTTCACCAATATTCGTCAAATCGGGACCTGTACGCTCGGTTCCCATCAAAGTTCCTGCGTTTTGCCAAATACTTTTTCGAGTACTTAACGCATAATCCGCTGCAATTCCCGGACGTTTTCCCCATGTTTTATCCATATCTACATTTCGGACTTGCTGCGTGTGACAGCCTACGCACCCATTACTAATATAGATTTGTCTTCCTGCTTCCTGAGCCTCTGTTAAAGGAATAGCTCCGTACAACGGAACGCTGTTTTTTTGATTATACAAACTTGGAATTACAGCAACAAAAAGTGTCAGAGTCCCAAATAATAGTGACGCCGCCGTAAATAATTTTTTATGATCGTGAAATATACTCATCGTAATTAAATTTTAGGTTCAGCCAAATTTGTTTCCAAATTTTGATTGATAATTTCAAATGCTTTTTCCTTAACATCAACATCCACAGTTGGTTGTAGCATTTTATACATATTATAAACTAACACAATATGCGAAAGCCACATTAAAGTTCCTCCAATTGCTCTCCACAACCAATACGGACCCATCATGACAACACTATCTATAAATGGAGCACCTTCAGCCCACATTAATCCTTTTAGAGTACCACCAATCATCAATGGAATAGTATAAAATTGCAAACCTATTAATGCCAACCAGAAATGCGCTCCTACCCCTAATTGTGGTGGTTCTTTTCCTGTGAGTCGAGGGACTATAGCGTAAATTCCTCCAAAAAGTAAGAAAGTAATAATTCCGTACATGGTGATGTGCGAGTGAGCAATCGTAAAATCAGTAAAGTGCCAAATTAAATTAGTAGAACGAAAGGCCTCGGCTGTTCCTTGAAAAGATCCTGTAAAATAATAAATGATCCCTACAAAAAAGAAAGGTAGCGAATAACTATTACTCACTTTACTCCAAGAACCTCGCAATGTCATTATGTAATTAGTAGTTCCTGCAACTACTGGAATTAGCATTCCCACACTTCCTACAATGGCAACCGTTTGCAACCACCAAGGTAAAGCACTAAATACAAAGTGGTGAGTACCTATAACTGTGTAGAACAATATTTGCGACCAGAACGCTAAAACTCCTAAACTATAGGAATAAATAGGTTTATTCAATTGTTGCGGTAATAAATAATAAAGAACACCTAACATAGAAAACATAAACCACATTCCTACTGCTTGATGCATGTAATAACCTTGCACAATAGTTTCGCCAATTCCATCTTGTCCCATTGGGATGTAAGCGATAAAAGCAACAATTAAAATAAATATATAAGAAGCAACAATGAACCAATTGGAGATATAAATTTCAGTAGTGGTGCGTTTAGCAATTGTTTTTATAAAATTAATTACAGTAAGAAGTAATCCAACAGCCCAAATTGCCATAATAGGCCAAATGATTTCACGATATTCTCCACCCCCATTATTAATTCCTGCCATAATTGTTATAGCTCCTACAAACATGGCAAAATTTACACAAATAAGTGCGATCCAACCATTTTTTATACTATTCAAAGGGGCATTGCTTACCATAGGAACAATGTAATAACCCAAGCCCATAATTCCGATAGTTGCCCAAGCCCAAAAAACTAAATTAGTATGAACGGCACGCAGGCGGCCAATGCTCAACCAACTATAGGTATCAGCATCAGGGACTATAAATTTAATTCCCACATATTCGCCAACAGAACTACCCACAAAAAGCCAAAAGACAGCTGTTCCTAAAAACCACAAAACCAACTTCGTCAGTGCAGGATCGATTTTTGGACGTTTTATTGGCGGTCTTTTTGTAGCGAAGAATCGGTAATTAGTTTCAGAAGTTACATTTTTCAGTAAACCTTTAGAATCGTGTGATTTTTTACCAGCAGAAATTTCATTGGGAACTACTTCAAAAGTTGACTTTTGTTTGATTTCCTCTAATTCCGTGTCACTCGGCAAATTTTCGTCATCAGAGATAAATTCGGCAAATGCTTCTGCTTCTTTGAGTTTTTGAAAATTATTATAATTCCTAAAACTGGTAGTCACTTTTGAAACTAAATAAATTAAAGCGAAAAAAAGTGGAATAAAAATTAGCACTAAAGTAATTACGATTCCGGGTTCAGAGAAAATGTCTTCCCTTTTTGCTGGACCAGTCTGTGCAAAAATAATTTGCGGAGAGAGATAAAGTAATCCTATAATAACAACAGAAAGCCTTTTATTACTATTGCTTCTTTTACTTTTAATAACATCAATTTCAGCAGCATTTAGATTAGTGATATATTCTTTAAACTTGCTTTTTTGATGTTCCGTCTGGTCGTTGGCTGTCTTATTAGTATTAGAAATGAGCTTTAACAATAACACAACAATAGATGCGACTGTGATCAAAACGACTGTGATGAGCAAATCTATAAATTGTATAGATTTGTTAGGAAAAAAACTAATATCAGTATCATTTTGAGAGAAACCAATAAAAGGCTGGAAAAATAGACAAAGAGTTATAATAACCAGCTGTAGCTTAGATTTAAATAAACGATTTATTGTTTTGAATATCATATTATATTATTTTATACAAGGTGTAAAAATAAAAATAGAAGCTTATCGATTTATGGTAATAAAAGTTGTAATGATGGTACTATTTACTGTAAGTGATATTTAACTATTGTTCAAGACTTAAAAATCCCAACCCTGAAAATTTTCAGAATTGGGCTTTTTATTTTTTGTAGAAAATCTTTAATCTCTATTGTAATCCAGCTAAACTTTGTTCAATAGTCGCAATTTTCGCTAATGAATCTGATTCTTTTTGTTTTTCATTTGCTAGAACTTTCTCTGGTGCACCAGCTACAAATTTTTCATTCGCTAATTTGTTTTGAACTGATTTTAAAAAGCCCTTAATATAAAGTAACTCTGTATTAAGTTTAGCGATTTCAGCCTCAACGTCAATACTGCCACTGATTGGAATAAAATACTCATTCGATTTTACTCTAAAAGATAAAGCACCATCCACTTTCTCAGAAACATATTCTAGTGCAGTAATATTTCCTAATTTGATTACAACCGAATCAAAATAGGTAGAAGTTTGATCATTATTCATCACCTTCAATTCAATTTCATCTTTGAAAGGTATGTTCTTGTCTTTACGAATGGTTCTGACACCTGAAATTACGTCGATCGTATGATCAAAATCTACGATTAATCTAGCATTAAAAGATTTTATTTCTGGCCAAGTAGAAACAATTAAAGCTTCATCAATAGTTCTTTCTGCGATTATTTGCCAAATTTCCTCAGTCAAAAATGGCATAAACGGATGGAGTAATTTTAAATTATTTTCCAGCATTTCTATTGCTTTCGCAAAAGTTACGCTGTCAATTGGTTGCTGGTAACTTGGTTTAATCATCTCTAAAAACCAAGAACAAAAATCGTCCCAAACCAGTTTATAGATCGCCATTAGAGCATCAGAAATTCTATATTTTTCAAAATTATCTTCTATTTCTAATAGTGTCTGTTGCAACTTAGCTTCGTACCATTCTATCGCTACTTTTGACGATTCCGGTTGCGGAATAGAATCTAAAACTTCCCATCCTTGAATCAATTTAAACGCATTCCAAATTTTATTTGTAAAAGCTTTTCCTTGATTACATAATTCTTCATCAAACATAATATCGTTTCCGGCAGAAGCGCTTAAAAGCAAACCTACACGAACACCATCGGCACCAAATTTTTCGATTAACTCTAATGGATCTGGAGAGTTACCTAATGATTTAGACATTTTACGACGTTGTTTGTCGCGAACTAAACCAGTTAAATAAACATTTGTGAATGGTTTTTTACCCGTGTACTCGTAACCTGCAATAATCATTCGCGCTACCCAAAAAAACAAAATATCTGGACCAGTCACTAAATCATTCGTTGGATAATAGTATTTAAAATCTGCACTTTCTGGATCCATAATCCCCCCAAAAACAGACATTGGCCATAACCAAGAAGAAAACCACGTATCAAGAGCATCTACGTCTTGAGTTAAGTCCGCAGTACTTAGTTCATAGTTCTTTGTCTTTTCTCTGGCTAAAGTCAGAGCATCATTTATGTTTTCAGCAACTACAAAGTCCTCCTTCGCGTCACCATAAAAATAAGCAGGAATTTGTTGTCCCCACCACAATTGACGCGAAATATTCCAATCCCGGATATTGTTTAACCAATGTGCATAGGTATTATTAAAACGTGCTGGATGTAATTTTATATCTCCATCAACTAAAACAGATTGAATAGCTGGTTTGACTAAATCCTCCATTTTCAAGAACCATTGATCTGATAATCGGGGTTCTATAACCGCCTTTGTTCTCTCAGAAGTACCCACTTTATTTAAATGAATCTCCGTTTTTGCTAAAGCGCCACTCGTTTCTAATTCTGTAGCAATTTCTTCACGAACGACAAAACGGTCTTTACCTTGATAATGCAATCCAAAACTATTTAAAGTAGCATCCTCATTAAGAATATCAACGATCTCTAAATTATGCTTTTCGCCTAGAGCTTTATCATTCATATCATGAGCGGGAGTTACTTTCAGGCAACCAGTTCCAAACTCAACATCAACATAATTATCTTCGATAATAGGAATTATTCTCCCACAAATAGGTACAATAACTTTTTTACCTTTCAAATGAGCAAATCGCTTATCATTAGGATTAATACAAATAGCGGTATCTCCAAAAATTGTTTCGGGACGTGTTGTAGCAATCGTTAGAAAGTCTTCACTTCCATCAATTTTATATTTTATAAAATACAATTTACCTTGTTGTTCCTCGTAAATAACTTCCTCATCAGACAAAGTTGTTTTTGCTTCGGGATCCCAATTTACCATACGGTAACCTCTATAAATCAAACCTTTGTTGTATAAATCCACGAACGATTTAATTACAGATGCTGACATATCAGGATCCATAGTAAACTTTGTACGTTCCCAATCGCAAGAAGCGCCCAGTTTTTTAAGTTGTTCGAGAATTACGCCACCATATTTATCAGTCCATTCCCAAGCATGTGCCAAAAATTCATCCCGCGTTAAATCATTTTTATTAATTCCTTCGGCTTTTAACTTAGCCACTACTTTTGCTTCTGTCGCGATCGAAGCATGGTCTGTTCCTGGGACCCAGCAAGCATTAAATCCTTTTAGACGAGCTCTCCTAATTAAAACATCTTGAATAGTATTGTTTAACATGTGACCCATATGTAAAACTCCAGTCACATTTGGTGGTGGAATTACAATGGTATAAGGAGTTCGATGATCTGGCTTTGAATGAAAATAATTGTTTTTCATCCAGTAATCATACCACTTATCTTCTATAGTTTTAGCGTCAAATTGTGCGGGAATAATCATATAATGCAACTGTTAAAACCAAAACATTATGTTTGGTGTGATATTTGTAATTGGAATTGGCAACAAAAGTAAATAATTAAGTACAGTATAAAAAGAGAAATAAATATTTGTGCATTAATTAAAACAAAGTATATTTACTAAATGATCCCAAATAAACAAACATGAAAAAAAATATAATTTTACTCGCAATAATACTAATTAGCACTATTAGTTTTGCTCAAAATGGTCCTAAAATCATATTTTCTGCCAAGGATAATACAATAGATTATGGCACGGTTAATAAAACAGAAAATGGAGCACGTGATTTTATTTTTACAAATACAGGTAATGCTCCCCTAATAATTACAAATGTACTATCTACTTGTGGTTGTACAGTTCCTACTAAACCAGAGGAGCCTATTATGCCAGGTAAGACTGGTAAAATTACTGTAAAGTACAACATGGCTCCCGGACCTATTAGAAAAACGATTACAGTTGAATCGAATGCCGTGAATTATGACAACGGTAGAGTTGCCCTGAAAATAAAAGGTGAGGTAGTTTCAAACTAATATTATTAATTCTAAAGTGCTTTTAAAAAAATAATTATAAGCACTTTTTTTTATAAAATATTAGTAAGTTCAAATCTAAACTTTAGGATTACATTATTGCGTTCCACTTCAAGACTAATCCATTTATCGTTTTCAGATCTAAATATAGAGTTAATAGTTTGCAATGAATACTTGATTGTGGACACATTGTTTATTTTAATAATAATATCGCCTTTCTCTAATCCTGCTAACGCTGCTGGAGAACTCTTTCTAACATTCGAGATTTCAAAAACGGGTTTTAGCTTAAATTTATATTTAAAGTCTGACCTCGAATGGTACACTTCAATTCCATTTGACTGAGAGTTTACTGGTACAGTTTCTAATGGAACGGTCTCTTGAACCCATTGTAAGCCATTATGCTGAATATCTACACCACTTTTGTTGTAATTAAAGACAAAGGAGTAATTTCTATTCTTTTTTAGGTACAACTGCTGATTTTGATAATCAAAAACCACATCAAATCTCTTCATAATTTCGCCCCCAACTGATCCCATCCTATCAGCGACCATAGTAACGTGTTTTGTTGAAATGGAATCGGGAAAAGCAGCTATCAGATTTTTAAATTCGAAATTTGCAATTTGAAACTTTTTTATACGCGCTCGTTTACCTTCAATATCGCCACTAAATCCCTTTCCTAAAAAATCACTAAAATTTTTAATTGGAACTTTTATTAGATCAGAGCGATCTTCAAATAACCAAACAGCATCGCTATTGCCGATATCTACGAGTAATTTTACATCAATATCGTGATCATTCAATGTTACTTTACTATTTACATACGGTTTTGATTTTTCGATAGAAATAGGAATTACACTAAACTTTTTCTCAATCCTTTTGCGATTTTTTGGAATATCCTTGTAAACTGAAATACATTTTTTAGCGTAATTAATTTCAACTAAATTATCTCTAAAAAACTGGTAACCAATGATTCCATTAACAGGAATACCTATATGCGAAGACAAATTGAATTCAGGGTCAAGAACAACATACAGCATATGATTTGTAATCTTCAACCCGTCAAATTCTAAAATATTGCTAGTAGATTTTAATCCTTCAACAGCAGTTTGATTACCTAAGCCTTTTAGCAATATTTTTTCGGCATTAAAAAAACGCACTTCTTTTTTATCTTCTAAACTAAATAAAATTGTTTCAGAAACTCCGGTGTCTAGCAGGAAATTCAGTTCAATTCCATTGACTTTGATAGGAACAAAAATTAAATTGTTTATCAACTTAAACGGAATTTTGATCTTAGTACTTTCCTTGTCAAACCTAAAACCTTGTTGTGCAAATACTAAAGTTGCAGTAATAGAAAAAAGAAATAAAAACACTACTCTAATCATTGTTTTTGTTTTTGATAAAAATAATAAAATAATATTATGTTAACTGCAGATTTAACAATTTATACACTTTTAAGTTGCCTAAAATTCAAAAAAAAAATCGCAAATTTGCAATTCAATAATTAATACTATGCCAACAATATCAAGCAAAGGCAGATCAATGCCTGAATCCCCAATTAGAAAATTAGTTCCTTTCTCAGAAATTGCAAAGAAAAAAGGAAATAAAGTATTCCATTTGAATATCGGTCAACCGGATATAAAAACTCCCGAAGTTGCCATGAATGCAGTTAAAAACATCGATTTAACGATTCTTGAATACAGTCATTCAGCTGGAAATGAAAGCTACAGAAAAAAATTAGCTCAATATTACAGCAATCAAGATATTCCGGTAAACATCGAAGATATTATTGTTACAACGGGAGGATCAGAAGCGCTGATGTTTGCTATGGGAAGTATAATGGATCCAGGAGATGAAATTATAATTCCAGAACCATTTTACGCTAATTACAATGGATTTTCAATAGCTTCAGGAGCAGTAGTAATTCCAGTAATTTCATCTATCGAAACGGGATTTGCCTTACCAGCAATTGCTAATTTCGAAAAATTGATTACCGCTAAAACCAAGGCAATACTTATATGTAATCCGGGAAATCCGACTGGATATTTATATTCAAAAGAGGAAATAATGCAACTGGCTGATTTAGTTAAAAAACATGATTTGTTTTTAATTTCTGATGAAGTATATCGTGAATTTACTTATGATGGTGATATTCACCACTCAGTAATGAATATTTTAGGACTTGAGCAACATGCCATCATGATTGATTCTGTTTCAAAAAGATACAGTATGTGCGGTGCTAGAATAGGCTGTATCGTATCTAAAAACAAAGAATTAATGGCTACTGCTATGAAATTTGCACAAGCAAGATTAAGCCCACCAACAATTGAACAAATTGCAAGTGAAGCTGCGTTAGACACTCCACAAAGTTATTTTGATGAAGTTATATCAGAATACAGAGAACGCAGAGATACACTTGTAGAGGAGCTAAATAAAATTGAAGGTGTTATTGTAAGTAAACCTAAAGGTGCTTTTTATTGTATCGCGCAACTTCCTATTGATAATGCTGATGTTTTTGCACAATGGCTTTTAGAAAGTTATGATTTAAATGGTGAAACGGTTATGGTCGCACCAGCAGCCGGATTCTACTCTACTCCTGGAATGGGATCGAATCAAGTACGAATAGCTTATGTTTTGAAAAAAGAAGATTTAATTAGTGCAGTACGAATATTAAAAGCGGCCATTCCAGTTTATAACGCAATACCGAGAAAAGGCTAACAAGAGTTAGAATTTCAAAATTTTTCTAAGTATCGAGTAATTATAAAAAAGCAACAACCTACCAGTTATTGCTTTTTTCTGTTTCAGTGCGTAAATGAAAGGCCAACTCAATATAACTTGACTTATTTTTTAGTCTACACCAAAAATATCTAATAAAAGAAAGTTAATTTTAAGGAGTAGCGGAGCCTTTTTTTATTTTTATAGAAATTCCACAAATTCAATTAATTAACCCTATTATTTCTCCTGTGATCATCGTGCTCCTAGATTAAACTTAGGTAGACCTCACAACATTTGATTCAAAATTAACAAGCATCCATTTAAATAATACAAGCTAAAGAAATTCTTTAATTTTTATTATTTATCTTTACCCCTTAAATAAAATACAATCAATTTAACAGTTGCATTTAATGATAAATAAAGAAGAATTTCAAGACGAAATAGGAGATAATCACGTTAGCTTATCCGCAAAAAATCCACTTAGAGATGATGCATTCGATATTTCTGACGAAGAAAAAATAGAAAAAATCAAAAAAGATTTTGAAAGTATTTTGCAAACGCTTGGAATGGACTTAACTGATGATAGTCTAAAAGGCACGCCAAATCGCGTTGCAAAAATGTTTGTGAAAGAAATATTTGCAGGTTTGAATCCAAAAAACAAACCAAAAGCATCAACTTTTGAAAATAACTATAAGTACGGTGAAATGTTAGTAGAGAAAAATATAATAGTTTATTCTACTTGTGAGCATCATCTACTTCCTATTATTGGTAGAGCACATGTGGCTTATATCTCTAACGGAAGAGTCATAGGTTTATCAAAAATGAACAGAATTGTACAATATTATTCTAAAAGACCTCAGGTTCAAGAGCGCTTAACAATGCAAATTGTTCAAGAATTACAAATTGCTCTTGGAACGGATGATGTAGCTTGCGTAATTGACGCCAAGCATCTATGTGTAAATTCTCGTGGAATCAGTGATATCGAAAGCAGCACGGTTACATCAGAATTCGGTGGAAAATTTAAAGATCCACAGGCTCGTCTAGAATTTTTAGATTACATTAAAATGGATACAAAGTTTTAAATATTTCTAATCTTTGGATAGTAAAAAAGATAAATTAAAGAGAAAAATTACTTACGCAACATCAAAAATGCTCTACTTCAACTTGACGCAGAATCATTTTAATTCGCTCGTTCGAATTAAAAAATCACATTAATTAGTAGTGCATGAGCACAAATAACTGACGAGTTAAATAGTCTCCTAAAATAAAATTGAAATGCCCTTATACGAAACACAGACTTTAAAAATTTACAATTCTTTATCTGGGGAAAAGGAAATATTTATACCTATTCACAAAGGAAATGTTGGGATGTATGTTTGTGGACCTACGGTTTACAGTAATGTACATCTTGGCAACGTTCGTACCTTCATGTCATTTGATGTGATTTTTAGATATTTTTTGCATTTAGATTACAAAGTGAGATATGTACGTAACATAACCGATGTAGGGCATATTGTGGATGATGTAGACGAAGGTGAAGATAAAATTGCGAGAAAAGCACGTTTAGAGCAGCTTGAGCCTATGGAAGTAGTGCAACGTTATACTGTAGATTTTCATGAAATCTTAAAAGCTTTTAATTTTTTACCTCCAAGTATTGAGCCAACTGCCACAGGCCATATTATTGAACAGATCGAAATTATTAAGACTATTATTGATAATGGGATTGGTTATGAAGCTAATGGATCCGTTTATTTCGATGTAGTTAAATTCAATAAGACAAACCATTATGGAGTATTGAGCGGCAGAAATATTGAAGATATGCTTGCAAACACCCGCAATCTTGATGGTCAAACTGATAAAAGGAATCCACAAGATTTTGCGCTTTGGAAAAAGGCAGAAGCACAACATATTATGCGATGGCCTTCTCCATGGAGTGATGGCTTTCCGGGATGGCATCTAGAATGTACGGCAATGAGTACAAAATATTTAGGAAACCACTTTGATATTCATGGTGGCGGAATGGACTTAAAATTTCCCCATCATGAATGCGAAATTGCTCAAAATGAAGCTTGTACTGGTCAAACTCCTGTAAATTATTGGCTTCACGCCAATATGTTGACTTTGAACAGTAAAAAAATGGCTAAATCTACCGGAAATAATATTCTTCCTCGAGAAATTTTGACAGGAGAAAACACAATCTTAAGTAAGGCGTTCTCTGCATCAGTTGCACGATTTTTTATGTTGCAAGCCCATTATAGAAGTATTCTTGATTTTTCTGATGATGCAATTGTTGCTGCTGAGAAAGGTTATAAACGACTGATGGAAGCAGTGAGTGTCTTAAATGATATAGAGTCCTCCGAAAAAAGCTCCATTGCTATTGGTAAATGGAAACAATTGTGCTACGATGCTATGAATGATGATTTTAATACGCCTATTTTAATCGCACAATTGTTTGAAGGAGTGAAGTTTATTAATTTATTAATTGATGGCAAAGAAACTTTAAATGCCATTGATTTAGAACTTTTCAAAAAAGCAATGAACGCTTTTATCTACGATGTGCTAGGACTTGAAAATGAGAAAGTTTCAGGTAGTAACGATGACAAACTAGAAGGAACTGTGAATATGCTTATTGATATGAGAAAACAAGCAAGAGAAAATAAAAATTTTGCATTGTCTGACCAAATAAGAGATCAACTAGTTTCATTGGGAATCCAATTGAAAGATGGCAAAGAAGGAACAACTTTTAGCTTATAATCCCTTGTTTAAAAGTCTATAAAATCGTAAATGAGTAAAATATGATTTCGAAAATTCTCATATTTCCTTTTGTTTTATTAGTTCGGTTTTATCAAGCTGCTATTTCGCCATTTACCCCTGCTGCCTGCCGGTATGAACCTACTTGCTCAACATATATGATAGAGGCTCTAAAAAGATATGGATTATTTTATGGAGGCTACTTAGGATTAAAACGAATTGTAAGCTGTAATCCATGGGGAGGCAGCGGCTACGATCCCGTACCAGAAAATCATTGCAATCATAAACATTAATACTTATTTGCATCTAGGAGTAATTTAAAATCCTATTTTTACTTTTAAAATTAAATTAACATTAAATGACACACGCATTAAACATAGTTTGGAATCCTTCTGAAGGAATTGATTTGGGTTTTTTCATTATAAGATATTACAGCTTAATGTTTGTTGTAGCTTTTGGATTGGGTTGGTATATTATGAAAAATATATTTGATCGTGAAGGCGAATCAATTGAAAAGCTAGATTCCTTATTTATTTGGTCCGTTTTAGCGACCTTGTTAGGCGCTCGATTAGGCCACGTATTCTTTTATGATTGGGAATATTATCGGAATCATCTAATAGAGATATTATTACCAATAAGAGAAAATCCAAATGAATCTTTATTTAACATCGTTGCTGGATGGGAATTCACAGGTTTTCAAGGATTAGCCAGTCATGGAGCAGCGATTTCAATAATTATCGCAATGTATTTTTACAGTAAAAACATTCTACGAAGACCGCAGCTATGGATCCTAGATCGCATAGTAATTCCTGTTGCCAGTGGTGCTATTTTTGTTCGTTTAGGTAATTTTTTCAACTCAGAAATTATAGGTTACAAAACGACGTCGCCTCTTGGTATAAAATTTATTAGAGATCAGTTTACTCCTATGGATGCCGTAAATGCGACGCAGATTCCAAACCCAACTGCTGCTTATGCAGCAATAGCTCATGATCCAAAATTTGCTATATTATTAGAGCAAGTTCCAGCAAGACATCCAACACAACTATATGAAGCTTTTTGCTATGTATTTGTCTTCGCTGTTTTATTTTTATTGTATTGGAAAACAGAAAAAAGAAAATATACAGGATATATTTTTGGTATGTTTCTAGTTCTTTTATTTACCGTTCGCTTTATTGTTGAGTCTGTTAAAGAAAGTCAAGGTGGTTTTGAAAGTGCATTGGGCTTATTTTCGACAGGACAATGGCTAAGTATTCCTTTTGTGATGATAGGTCTTTATTTCATATTTACAGCTAAAAAAGAGATAGCGCGTTTATAATTTAACTCCTAAAATTAAAAAAAGCGTTAACTACATGTCATGTGGTTAACGCTTTTATATTATATAGATATTACTGCTAGTGTATGTAACAGCTAAGTGACAAATAACTTAATATTTTTTCATACAGCAGCTGATCTTAGAAAGCAGAAAAATAATGTTTCAATGGTTTAAATTAGAAATTATAATTGCGTGCTAAAATTTATATTTCCTATAAATCATTGTAACAAACTTCGGGAACTTATTAATTACTTTACAACAAAGTTAATTAAAAGAACGAGTCAAACAGAAATTACTTAATAAATACCCGTTGGGTGTAATTATTCAAAACGTCAGTTCGAGTGTTTTTTGTGCAGTAAAACGGAGCAAAAAATGTATCGAAAACCATTTTTAAAGAAATTTTTCTTGTTCTCGATACATTTTTCTATCGAATAATACTCAAACTGACGAAAAATCACCATCAAATACTAATTACATCCAACCGATTAATAAATATATTTAATATCTATTTATATTCGCTTAAACCTTGTTGTATCATTTGACATTTAAATGGATTAGAGAAAAACCAAAATAGTAAAACAAAAAAAAGAGATTCACCTTGCGGTGAATCTCTTTTATAAATAGTTTTAAAGAATTTTAAGAATCTAAGTGCGCTTTTTCTACTCTATCCTTATCTTCTTTGGAAATAGTATCAACAAGAATCGGTGTAGCAATAAATAGTGATGAGTAGGTTCCCACTAAAATTCCAATAAGCATTGCAAATATAAAACCTCTAATAGATTCTCCACCAAAAATAAACATAATCAACAATACTACTATCATGGTAAGCGATGTATTGATAGTTCTTGACATTGTTGTATTAATCGATTGATTTACAATTTCAGAGAAATTACCTTTAGTTTTTCCAGCTAAGTATTCACGTACTCTATCAAATACAATTACGGTATCATTCATCGAATAACCAATAACTGTAAGGATTGCAGCGATAAAATGCTGGTCAATCTCCATACCAAAAGGCATGAATTTATAACACAATGAATATACTCCTAACACAAAGATAACATCATGTGCCACTGCAGCGATAGCACCTAAACTATACTGCCATTTTCTATAACTGATCATTAGATATAGGAATACCAAAGCCATTGCTCCTATGACAGCCCAATAAGCATTAGTTTTAATATCTTCTGCAACTGTTGGTCCTACTTTTGAAGCTTGTAAAACTCCTAAATTTTTACCATCATACGCGTTTACAAATTTTTCATAAGTCATATCGGCAGAAAAATGCTTTTTCAAAGTAGCAAACAATAGTTTGTTTACTTCTTCATCTGCTTTGCTACCTGCCTCTTGAACTTTAAATTTTGTAGTAATTTTTAACTGGTTGTCGTTACCAAACACCTTCACCTCGGCACTTCCGTCAAATACTTGAGCTAATTCTGCTTTTACAATTTCAGTTTCAATTGGTTTTTCAAAACGTACTTGGAATGTTCTTCCCCCTACAAAATCTACACCTTCATCAAGACCATTAATTGCTAGTGAAGAAAAACTAACAATAACGATAATTGTAGAGATAATATAAGTTATTTTCTTTTTACCTAAGAAATCAAAATTGAATTTAGTGAAAATATTCTTGGAGAAATTAGTAACAAATGTCAAACTATTCCTTTTGCTAATATTCCAATCAATAAAGATTCGAGCAATAAAAATAGAGGTAAACAACGAGGTTACAATACCAATTAATAATGTTGTAGCAAAACCTTTAATTGGTCCTGAACCGAAAATAAATAATACAGCTCCAGTTAAAATGTGAGTTACATTCGCATCGGTGATAGATGACATTGCACCTCTCCAGCTATATGATGTTTTCACAGCTTCCTCAAGAGATTTACCGTCTCTTAATTCTTCTTTAGCTCTTTCATAGATGATAATATTTGCATCTACAGCAGTACCCATTGTTAATACAATACCAGCAATACCAGGTAAAGTTAAGACTGCGCCAAGACTTGCGAGAATTCCAAATAGGAAAAGTAAATTTACTGCCAATGCAATATTTGCATACCATCCCGCCTTACCATAGTAGATCATCATCCAAAGTGATACAATAAGTAATCCTATAATCGCTGAATTTGTACCATTATCAATAGCTTCTTGACCAAGAGATGGTCCTACCACTTCTGATTGAACAATATCAGCAGCAGCTGGTAGCTTACCTGCTCTTAAAACATTCGCTAAATCTTTAGTTTGTGTCACATCAAATGCACCAGATATTTCAGATCTTCCGCCTGAAATCGGTCCACTAGAAACTCCAGGAGCAGAATAAACTACATCATCGAGAACGATCGCGATATTGCTTTTTTGCGTGTATGCTCTTCCAGTTAACTCTTCCCAAGATTTTGCTCCTTGACCATCCATTTGCATAGATACAGCCGGTTTTCCTAATTGGTCAAAAGTATCTTTTGCATCAGTAACAACACCACCGCTCATTGCAGGAACATTATCTCTATTTCCTTTTAAAGCGTATAATTCTACTGCATCAACATCTTTACCTTTTGCATCTTTAATTGGCGTTGGAATACCCCAAACAAATTTAGCATAACGTTGTTCCCCTGATAATAAAATTCTAATATCAGCTCTTTTTAAATATCCGTTAACAACAGCGGTATCTTTTGGTGAAAACAAACCTAATACGGGTCCGCCACCTTGAGCAATAATTTTATCTAATAAAGGATTATTCCCTTTTGAAGCAGTAGCTGAATCTTTACCATCAGACAACAATGCACTTAATGAATCCTTAACAACTGGTTTAGCTTCAGTTGTTTTAATCTCGGTTTTCTTCAATGACTCATTAGCTGCCATTAAAAAATTACCAATTTCATCAATTTTATAAGTTTCCCAAAATTCTAATTGTGCTGTACTTTGTAATAAATTTTTAATTCTATCTACATCTTTTGCACCAGGAAGTTCTACTAAAATTCTACCAGACTCTCCTAATTTTTGAATATTAGGCTGCGTCACTCCAAATTTATCTATACGTTTTCTGAGTACTCCAAAAGCACTTTCTACAGATTCATCAACTTTTCTTGCGATTACTTTTTTTACTTCTGAATCTGTCATTTGAAAATCGACTCCACCCTCACCTTGCAAACTTCTATTTGCAAAAATATCAGGAGAGGCAAGTTTTACAGTTCCTTTTGAATTTGCATCAAAAGCATCGTAGAAAGCATCCAAATAAGTTTGATTCCCTTTTTGATTTGCAGTTGCATCAGCCAAAGACTTATTAAAAACTGGATTTTTAGAATTATTAGATAATCCTTTCAAAATATCTTTAACCGAAATTTGAAGAATAACATTGATTCCTCCTTCTAAGTCAAGACCTTTATTGATTTGTTTATCACTAACTTCATTGAAAGTGAAATTGGTAAAACCAAGATTAAATACTTTCTCTTTACCAATAGAGTCTAAGTATTTCACTTCCTTCTCAGAATCGCCGTTAGCAAAAGATTTTGCATCGTTTTTTACTTTACTTGCAACAAAAGTGAAAGAAAGTTGGTAAATACTTACCAATGCAAATAGAATTGCGAAAAATTTAATTAGTCCTTTATTCTGCATTATTACTAAAAATTAATTATTTTTTATTTATTTATTTTTGCTTTAAACCCTATACAGCAATGCATTACATTCATTTTCGAAATCAAAAGGAAGTGATAACAATTACCTAATTTTTTTAAACCGAGCAAATATATAATTAACGCAAAGATTAACCAATTTATTTGTTAATTAATCTCAAGAAAAAAGACTGCAAAGCTGCAGTCTTCTATTTCTTATGTGTAATTTTTATATTAAAATCGTTTTTAGTGCATCATTCATTTGTCTAACAGCATCTGCGCTTTTAGCAAATAATGCTTTTTCAGTGTCATCAAGTTCAATAGCTAGAATTTCTTCGACTCCATTTTTGCCTATAATACAAGGAACACCAATGCAAATATCATTTTGACCGTATTCTCCTTCCACGAATACAGAACAAGCAATCATTTTCTTTTGGTCATTTAAAATACTATCTACTAAAAAAGCAACTGAAGCTCCTGGAGCATACCACGCTGATGTTCCTAATAACCCAGTAAGAGTTGCACCTCCTACCATAGTATCTGCAGCAACTTTATTTAATTGTTCTTCTGAAAGAAATTGAGAAACTGGAATACCGTTATAAGAAGCTAAACGTGTTAATGGAATCATTGTAGTGTCACCATGTCCGCCAATAACCATTGCCGAAATATCATTAGCAGGTTTGTCTAAAGCTAAAGACAAATAAGTTCTAAAACGAGAACTATCAAGAGCTCCGCCCATTCCTATGATTCTATTCTTTGGTAATCCGGTAGATTTCAATGCTAAATAAGTCATTGTATCCATAGGATTTGAAACTACCACTATAATAGTATTTGGTGAGTGCTTCAATACATTTTCTGCTACAGTTTTTACAATTCCAGCGTTAATCCCTATTAATTCTTCTCTAGTCATTCCTGGTTTTCTTGGAATTCCTGATGTAATTACAACAACATCACTTCCAGCAGTTTTAGAGTAATCATTAGTAACTCCCGAAACTTTTGTGTTAAAACCTGTATTGGTGGCACATTGCATAATATCTAGTGCTTTACCCTCAGCAAAACCCTCTTTGATATCCAGCAATACCACTTCGCTTGCAATTCCTCGATAAGAAATTACATCTGCACAAGTTGCGCCTACATTTCCTGCTCCTACAATGGTAACTTTCATATTTTAAAGTTTATTCGGTTATTTTTTTATGTTTATTTGGTTAATCGTTTATTTAGTTAATCGAAGATCGGTTAAGCAAATAAACAATCAAAGCTATTAAGCGTCAATATTTGCGTAAACTGCATTTTTTTCAATAAATTCTCTTCTTGGCGGTACCTCATCACCCATCAACATCGAGAAAACTCTATCGGCTTCCGCCAAACTATCTATGGTTACTTGACGTAATGTTCTAAAGTTAGGATCCATTGTAGTTTCCCATAATTGCTCCGCATTCATTTCTCCAAGACCTTTATAACGCTGAATTCCTGCGCTTCCGCCCATTCTTTCATTTGCTTGATCACGTTGTAAATCATTCCATGCGTATTCCTTTTTATTTCCTTTTTTAACTAAATACAGAGGTGGAGCAGCTATATAAATATGGCCGTGCTCTATTAATTCCTTCATAAATCTAAAAAAGAATGTCAAAATTAGCGTAGAAATGTGACTACCATCCACATCGGCATCACACATAATAATCACCTTGTGATATCGTAATTTTGAAATATTTAAGGCTTTACTATCCTCTTCAGTTCCTATAGTTACTCCAAGAGCTGTAAATATATTCCGAATTTCTTCATTCTCAAAAACTTTGTGATGCATTGCTTTTTCGACATTCAAAATTTTACCACGTAATGGTAAAATTGCTTGAAATGCACGATCTCGACCTTGTTTTGCAGTTCCCCCCGCTGAATCTCCCTCAACTAAATAAACCTCACATTTTGCAGGATCTTGCTCTGAACAGTCAGATAATTTTCCTGGCAATCCGCCACCACCCATTACGGTTTTGCGTTGCACCATTTCACGTGCTTTTTTAGCAGCGTGGCGAGCCTGAGCAGCAAGAATTACTTTTTGAACAATGATTCGAGCATCATTAGGATTTTCTTCTAAATAATTTTCAATCATTTCAGAAACCGCTTGCGAAACTGGAGAAACAACTTCTCTGTTTCCAAGTTTGGTTTTCGTTTGCCCTTCAAATTGTGGTTCTTGAACCTTAACAGATATGATTGCAGTTAATCCCTCACGAAAATCATCTCCTGAAATATCAAATTTCAGTTTGTCTAACATTCCAGAAGCATCTGCATATTTCTTTAAAGATCTTGTAAGACCTGTTCTAAAACCTTGCAAGTGCGTTCCTCCTTCATGTGTATTGATATTATTTACATAAGAGAAAATATTCTCCGTATAACTGGTGTTATAAATCAACGCAACTTCAACAGGAATTTCTCCTTTATCATTGTCCATAGAAATTACGTGAGAAATAATAGGCTCACGGTTTCCATCTAAATACCTGATGTATTCTTTCAAACCTTCATCAGAATGAAATATTTCAGAAACAAAATTTCCATCTTTATCTACTTCTCTTTTATCTGTAAAAGTAATTGTAATACCTTTATTCAAATAAGATAGTTCACGCATACGAGCAGACAAAGTATCATAAGTGTAATCAACTGTTTGTGTAAATATGCTTGGATCCGGATAAAAAGTTACAATTGTTCCCCTTTTAGTAGTTTCGCCAATTTGTTTTACTGGATATAATGCCTTTCCTTTTTCGTATTCTTGTTCGTAGATTTTTCCATCAGCACTATGCACTGTAGCGCGTAAATGTTTTGACAAAGCATTTACAACAGAAACCCCAACACCGTGAAGTCCTCCTGAAACTTTATAAGAATCTTTGTCAAATTTTCCTCCAGCACCAATCTTGGTCATGACCACTTCAAGCGCAGAAACACCTTCTTTCTTATGAATTCCAACTGGGATACCACGACCGTTATCTTCAACTGTGATGGATCCATCCTCATTTATATCTACAATAATTGTATCACAATGGCCTCCCATTGCTTCATCAATTGAGTTATCTACAACTTCATAAACTAAATGATGTAATCCTCGTACTCCTACATCTCCAATATACATCGATGGACGCATTCTTACATGCTCCATTCCTTCTAATGCCTGAATACTATCCGCTGAATAACTGTCCTTCTTGATTTCTTCGCTCATATTTTTAATTCTAAAAAAATGTAATTTTTGTCTAACACGCAAATATATAAAAACGCAATTTATATAACCGTTAAAATCCTTTTTAAAGACCTTAAGTTATTAACATTTGTTGATACTTGTGGAAAAATAAAAGCCTTCAAGTAGAGGGCTTTTTTGCTACTTAAAAACTAGATCGAAAATATAAAATTATTAGATTTATTTTAGCGATTTTAACATCGACTTGGATATTTGAAATACTAGTTCTAAACCTTTGATTAATGCTTTAAGTAGCGATGTATAATTTTGAAATACTATAATTTCTAAAACTAATTTTTATCAGTAAATTAACAGATAAAACACTCAAGTAATATATCAATTCAATTAAGTACTCCACCATCAATCAACTATTGTTTTTACCTCTACAAAATTTCATTTAAGAAGTTAAGATTATCAGGATTATTACAAACTGCATTTCTATACTTCTCTTTCTGAAACCATAGTTTGCAACCATCTATTGTCCCTTTACAACACAAATCAATACAATTAAAAAACTTTAATTGTAAAATGGGATATTAGATTTTAAACCTAAGATATAGTTCATAAAGAAAATCTGAAGATGATTGCAATAATTACTTCTGGATTATTAAAGGTAAACAAGCAATTTTAGAAAAAATAAATTATACTTAAACTACCTGAGATCAATTTTACAACCAAATAAATTATTTTACTACAAGAAGGTAATTATATTACTGAAAGCCAATTGTTTTATTTTTTTTAACACAAAATTTAAAATACAAGCTTACTTTACTTTAACGCCTTTTAAATAAGTATTAGCTACTTTTAACTTTACTATCTCATTTTCTGGAATTGTCATCAAATCTTGATCAAACATTACGAAATCGGCCCATTTACCAGCCTCTAAACTTCCTTTTTCTTTTTCTTCAAAATTAGAGTAGGCAGCCCAAATTGTCATCCCTTTTATTGTTTCCTCTCGACTTAGAGCATTTTCCATTTGGAATCCATCTTTAGGATATTCTTTACTGTCCTTTCTGGCTACGGCTGCATGGAAAGTTAACATAGGATTTACCTCTTCTACAGGAAAATCAGTTCCAAGAGCAACTATTCCTGCTTTTTGAAGTAATTTTTTATAAGCGTAAGCATTTTTAATTCTTTCTTTTCCCAATCGTTCTTCTGCCCAATACATATCAGAAGTGGCGTGAGTGGGTTGTACGGAGGGAATTATTCCTAGTTTGAAATAATCGAAATCAGCTTCACGCAAAACTTGTGCATGTTCTATTTTCCATCGACGATCTTTCTTATTGGTCAAAACCTCTTTATATATTTTCAAGATAACAGTATTTGCCGAATCGCCAATAGCGTGAGTGTTCAATTGAAAATTAGAAGCTGCAATTTGTTTCGCAACCGCTTTTAGAGCCGGTCCTTTCGCCAACAAAGCCCCAAATTGATTTGGCTTGTCAGAATAAGGTTTGTGCATGCAAGCACCTCGAGAGCCAAGTGCACCATCACCATACATTTTAAAAGAACGCACATTCAAATTATCAGTTTTGTAGACTCCCTTCTTAAAATACAAATCCATATTTTTTTGATTGGCAGTAATCATTGCGTAAATATTGATTTTAAGCAGTTTCGCTTTTTGTAAACTATCCATTAAATCAATAATATCAGGATCTAATCCTGCGTCATTGATGGTTGTCAAGCCATTTTCAAACATTACTTTTTCTGCATCTAATAAAGCTGCTATTTGTATTTTCCGATTCGGTTTTGGAATTATTTTAAATACCAGTTCCATCGGATTATCAACTATAATACCTGTTGGTTCACCATTAACAATTTCGATTTGGCCTCCATCTGCATTAGTATCCTTAGTAATTCCTGCTAACTTTAACGCAACACTATTTACTATAATTGCATGTCCATCAACTCTATTTAGCACTACTGGAATATTAGGAAATGCTAAGTCTAAATCAGCCTTTGTCGGATACTTTTTTATTTCCCAGTCATTTTGATCCCAACCATTACCCACAATAAAAGTTGGATTTTTATCTTTTTGAAATGCTTTTAGACGAGTTACAATTTCATTCATACTTTTTGTTCCTCGTAAATCAGCCTCTTGCAAATTTAAACCATAACCGTAGAAATGACAATGCGCATCAATTAAACCGGGATAAATAAACTTTCCCTTTGCCTCAATTATATTATTAGAATCATACTTTTTAGTAATTTCAGTATCAGTGCCTACTGCTATAATTTTTCCATCTTGAATCGCCATAGCTTCGGCGGTGCTAAAAGAATCATTAACGGTGTAAATTTTTGCATTTTTAATGATAGTGTCAACAGTGATTTTATTTTCTTGATTGCAAGAAAATAATAAAAGTAAAGCAAACAGTAAAGGGATAGATTTCATATTTAGCATTTTGTTTTTGCTAATATAATAAATACTTTATGGTAATATAATAAATACGGCATCTATAATCTTTAAAGTAGAATTATTAACTGTCTATATTTAACACAACTAAAAAGCTCTCAAAATGAGAGCTTTTTGAAAGCTAATTAAATTTGAAATATCTTTAAATTTAAAAAATCAAGAATATCAGACATACCAAAACTACATATTTAACATCATTTTCTAAAATATATGCATGCAACAAAACTTTTTATATAATTCCTGTCTGTTTTTAATTAACTTTTTACATAAGCATCTTCATGTACACTCGCAACTGCTCTACCAGATGGATCATTCATGTTCTTAAAAGCTTCATCCCACTCTAATGCTATTTTTGTGCTACAAGCGACGCTCGCTTCTTGAGGTACGCATAAAGCGGCTGCATCACTCGGGAAATGTTCTGTAAAAATAGAACGATAGAAATACTCCTCTTTAGAATTTGGCGTTTGTAATGGAAATTTATATTTAGCATTCGTTAATTGTTCATCAGAAACCTCTTTAGCCACCACTTCTTTCAAAGTATCAATCCAGCTATATCCCACTCCATCACTAAATTGTTCTTTTTGCCTCCAAGCAACACTTGGTGGAAGCATATCCTCAAATGCTTTACGAAGCACCCATTTTTCCATTGGATGTTCCTTGTTGATCATTTTATCTTGCGGATTGATTCTCATAGCGACATCCATAAATTCTTTATCTAAAAAGGGTACACGCCCTTCAATTCCCCAAGCTGCTAAACTTTTGTTCGCACGCAAGCAATCATACATGTGCAACTTTCCTAATTTGCGAACGTTTTCTTCATGAAACTCTCTCGCATTTGGTGCTTTGTGGAAATACAAATATCCTCCAAAAAGTTCATCGGCACCTTCACCTGATAATACCATTTTGATTCCCATTGATTTTATCACTCTTGCCATCAACCACATAGGCGTTGATGCTCTTACGGTAGTAACATCATAAGTTTCTAAGTTATAAATTACGTCGCGAATAGCGTCTAAACCTTCTTGAATCGTGAATTTAATTTCGTGATGAATTGTCCCTATATGATCTGCAACAATTTGCGCTGCTGCTAAATCTGGAGAACCATCTAAACCAACTGAGAACGAATGCAACTGTGGATACCACGCATCAGCAATATCGCCAGATTCTATCCGTTTTTGCGCATATTTTTTGGCTACAGCCGAAGTTATAGACGAGTCTAAACCTCCAGAAAGAAGTACTCCGTAAGGAACATCACTCATTAATTGTCTATGAACTGCTGCCTCAAGTGCTATTTTTAAGTCGGCTATATTTGTTTCGTTGTCTTTCACTGCATCGTAATCCGTCCAGTCTCTTTTATACCACTGTAAAAATTGTCCCTCTTTACTTGACATATAATGTCCTGGCGGAAACAACTCAATTTTTGTACAATAACCTTCAAGTGCCTTTAGCTCTGAAGCTACATAAAATGTCCCGTGCTGATCCCAGCCGATATAAAGAGGTATAATTCCCATGTGATCACGCGCTACAAAATACTCATCTTTCTCGACGTCATAAATTGCAAATCCAAATATTCCGTTCATTTCGTCTAAAAAGTGAGGCCCTTTTTCTTTATACAATGCTAAAATAACTTCACAGTCACTTTCAGTCTTAAAGTTATATTTTCCTTCAAATTGTTTTCTTAGCGCTCTGTGGTTATAAATTTCACCATTCGCTGCTAAAATTAATTTTCCATCTTCACTAAACAAAGGTTGTTTGCCAGAGGCTGGATCTACTATAGCTAGTCGTTCATGAGACAGAATAGCTTTTTCATTGCTGAAAATTCCACTCCAATCTGGTCCACGATGACGAATAATTTTAGACATTTCTAAGACTTTTGGTCTTAAGGTTTCAGCGTTTTGCTTTAAATCAAAGGCACATACTATTCCGCACATAACTATATATTTTTATAAAATTTACTTATTTTTAATAAGGCAAAGATGCAGAAAAAGTTTAATTTGACAAACACAATTAGTTAAAATAGTTATAATTTAAAACTAAAATAGAGTGCTTACATCTAAATCGTAAGTAAACAGTGAACGAAGCAAAAATATGAAGTAAAAATGAATAAATGATGGAACATATTAAATGCACAACACTATTTATCTTGTGTAATGACTTAACTTTTTACTTCGTCCGAAGAATGTTAGTAAGTCGTTTAACAAGATTTAAATTGAAGTTCGAATTTTTTAAACTAGAATAATTTTCAATTAAGTTTAAAAAATCCTTACAGGGAGTTATCCAAACATTATTTTATTTGATTTCCTGAACTAAATACCTCGTACCGTTAATCTCAAAAGTAAAACCTTCTTGATTACCCATCAATTTACTGCCTAAAGGAGATTGAGGCGAAAGTGCAATTACATTAATACCATCAACAGCTATCTTTGGCAATGCTACGCTTAGATATAAGTAAATCCCGTTTGCCTTAACAAGACTTCCTGAAATAATAGTTTTAGCACTTTTAGAACTATCAATTTTATCTAAGATTATTTTTTGATCTAAAACTTCTCTCAGCTTTCTATTGATTTTTTCTTGCTCGAGATGCATCATTGACAGCGCAGTTTCATGTTTATCACCTGCAGAACCTTTGGCATCATTTTTAGAATCTTCAGTTAAGGCCGCAATCATATCTTTAAAAACATCAATTTTATCTTGAACTAATTGTAAATAGTGGATTTTTATTTTTTCTTTGAAAGTCATTTTATAATAGTTAAAATTCTAAATTGTAGTTGTAAAAAGGATTACTAATAAAGCAAATATCGTGCATTCTACGATTGAAAACCTAATTTAATCGATGATTACAAATACTTAAATTATTTTTAAAACGCTAAAAAAATTAAATGAAAACTTCAATAGGAATTTATAACTTTACCAGTTAAAATTATACATTAACTTTTTAATGATTAAAAAACTATGAAAAAATCAACACTTTTTACTACGACAATCTGCGCTTTAACGCTTTTTTTATCAAGCAATGCCAATGCTCAAAAATTTCCAGATCTTGATAAGAGTCCGCTCGATGCAGCTTGGTATCCCAACGATTATAAAGATGCTAACAAAGCAGCTAGAGTAATTTATGGCCGACCACAATTAAAAGGTCGTAACGTGAGCGAACTAGCTCCAAATGGTAAAGTTTGGAGAACAGGAGCTAATGAAGCTGCCGAAATCACTCTATATACTGACATGTCTTTAGGTAAAACTAAGATCGCAGCTGGAGTTTATACAATGTATACTATTCCCGGAGAGAAAGAATGGACTGTCATTATCAATAAAGACAAAAATGTATGGGGTGCCTACACTTACAATGATAAAAATGATGTAGCACGTTTAGCTATCCCTGTAACAACTTCAACTGATTCTCTTGAAGCGTTTTCAATGGTTTTCACAAAGGCTGATAAAGGAGTAACACTCAACGTAGGTTGGGGAACAACGCGATTAGCAGTACCTTTTACCAACTAAAAATAAAAATTTTAAACTAAAACAGACTATCCACAAAATAGTCTGTTTTTTCATTTAAAAAATTTATAATTGACAATTATACTTCTTAAAAATCAAATTTATAATTGGCACCAAGAATTAATTGAAAACTTTGAACTGGAAAGTTAAGCCATTTTTGATATCCATTGTTAGTTAAATTATTAGCTCTAATGAAAGCAGTTAAGCGATCGTTATAATTATAGCCAACATTAGCATTTAAGTCAAAATAGGATTTTAGAGTTACTGATTCAGGAGCTGTGCTATAAATAATATCAGTGTTTAATTTTAAATCTTTTCGTTCCCCAACATAAAATATATTGGCACCAGCAAACCATTTCTCCGTTATATTAAAATCTAATGTTGATGCTATTTTTATGGCTGGTAAATTCCAAGCTTCACTTTGAAAATCAGTTGTAAAACTGCTAAAACTACCATTGATTCCAAAGCTAACATCTTCAGAAAAATCAGCTTTCAGTTCCCCATAAAAATTTAGGGTTTTTAAGTCATCATAAACCACTTGAAACGAATTCCCAAAAGCATAATTTTCATTTGTATTATTTTCATTGTAATCATTGCTTTTGAACAATGCTTTACTTCTTTCATTCAAATAGGAACCTTTAATATTATAACTTACAGTATTAGATAATTTCCCTTTGAGCCCAGCAAAAAGATCATATTGTTGATCCGTTGGCGCCATAAATAATGTTGGCGATAAAAACGGATTAATATCTACAAAATCTTGATACGTATTTTGTTTTAGATCTCCTTCTGCACCGGCATAAAAAATCATTAAATCTCCAACTACTTTATAAGAAGCATTAAATTTTGGGTAGAGCAATAACTTACTATTGTTGTTTTGGTTATCAAAACTATAAAAGATGGCAGCACCAATATTTAAAGTCCAATCCTCTTTTTGCATTACAAAACTAGGCGAAATTCCTAAATTTGTAAATCCGTATTTTATAGACTGACCGTTGTTGAGATAGTTTTTTTCAAAATTTCCAGCAACATAATCAACAACTAAATCAGTTTTTACTAGATTATCCATGACATTAAATTCAACTGTTGGTTTTGCGTAAAATCTATTTTCTGAAGAGTTATAGATGTCCGTGAATCGATTAAACTGCAAAGTCATTTTATTTAAAATACTTTCATCAAAAGCAATATTGCCACCTAATGAAATAGTATTATAGGATTGTCTTGCGTCAATGCTGCTTAACAAACTTCTTCGATCTTGAGGAGAGAGAACATTACCAAAGTCCGAAGGCAGCCCATACCAGTTGTATATTTGGTTTTTAAATCCTAAATCCAGATTCCATGACACCTCTTTCTGATTAGAACCATACATTAAATTAAGAGATGTATCATAAAATTTATCATCGAGTTCGACCTCTTTTATTCCACCTTGAGATGAATGATGACGAAACATCCCGCCCACATAATCAGTGTTATTTAAATCGTGATTAACAAATAACTCGCCAATAAAGGTTCCATAATTTCCCAAACCAGCGGTTGCGTAATTTTTAAATAAATGAGCTTGCTTTTCTTTTTCAACACCTTCTGCTTTACCTTTAGAAGGCGTAAAAGTAGAAGCGACAGGAAATGAAAAAATAGAATATTTGATTACTTCTTTTTTAGTATTTCCATCGTCATCAAGATCTGCAACTTCTTTTACTTTGGATGCATCCGAAATTTTAGGAGTGTAGGGTTTAACCACATTTACAGTCTCACCTCCTATTTGTTTTTTGTCTTGTGCAAAAGAAAAATGGAAAACGAAAAGAAACAAAATTCCTATAACAGCTTTCGGCAGAAAGAGACTTTTTACAAAATTTGATGCTATAATTTGTTCCGTTTTTATTTTAAAAATTTTAAATGTCATGTTATTTTATTTTACTTTTTAAGTATGTGTTTGTTCTTTTCGCTAAACTTCCCATTCTCCTTTTGCAAGAAATTTTGTTTTGCCACCTATTCGTATATCAAAATCATTGTCTTGTAACTTCCCATCAAAATATATTTGAGAAGGTCTATTTATAAAATCACCTTGATAATTAATAATATTCAATTTAGGTGAATGGTATTTTAAAAGGAAGGCTTGCAAGCAAGCACTTGCACTTCCAGTTGCGGCATCTTCTATTAATTGATTGTTTTCAATGCAAAACATTCTGCTGCTCAGCCTCTCATTTTCTAAACAAAAGAAATAAAATGCACTGTGACTTGTTTTACAATTGACACGCAACCATTCATCCATTTTTACTTTATCTACTGTTAGATTTTCTAACGCTTTTGACGTTTTAATAGGTGTAATTACAAATGCACTTCCAGTAGAAACCTCTTGAATAGGAAATTCAAGATTCATTTCATCACTATTTAAATTAGTAAATGCTAAAAAGTGCTGAGCTGCATGTATATCTAAAAATTGAGGTTGAGCGGCTTGTAACCAAATTAAATCTCCTTCTTGAACAACTGGAATATGACCTATAGGAACTGATAAAGTAATTTCTTGCGGCTTATTTTCAAATACTTTATTCATTAAAACCCATGATGTTCCTATTATGGGATGCCCAGCAAATTGCATTTCATGCTGTGGTGTAAAAATCCGAATTGTAGCCATATTATTTTCTGGATTAAACGCCGTAATAAATGTGCTTTCAGCAAAATTAATTTCTTTTGCAATTTTTAGCATTTCTTCGCCGTTCAACTTCTCAGCCTCTAAAAACACAGCGAGTTGATTACCTGCATATTTATCTTCTGCAAAAACATCAACTATGTAAAAAGGTATTGTCATATTCTTATCTTTTTCTAATGCAATGTTTTTATTTAACTATCGATGAATTGGTTTTAGATTCTTCAATTTTGAATGCTTGCAATGTGTTTTTAGCATCAGCAACTACCTCTGGATAATCCGTGAAATTTTGAATTACATTTTCTAAAATATAAGTTGCCTGAAAACTATCTTTTAAACCATAAAAGTTTTTTGCCATCAACACTAATCCTTTGGCTCCATAGTATTTATAGCTAGAATAGTTTTTTGCTATCTTTTGAACTGACGTATTTGATGCATCATAATTTCCTTCTTTGTTTTTAAAATATGCATCATAATAAAGAGCTTCTGCAGCTAATTCTCCTTTAGCAATTGTCATTACTTTGGCATAAGCAACTTTAGCCTTAGGTTCGTCACCAGTTTCAATTGCTGCACGTGCTATAATTATTTGCGCATCGCTTTTTACTTTATCATCTGATTTAGAATTTGACAAAACTTTCTCAGCATATATTACAGCATTCGAATAATTTTTTTGCTCATAATACGATTTCATTAAATTTGACTGAGCATAGGTTTTATTTTGGGCTACATCAGCTTCATTTTCGAGTCTTAGTAAAATAGCAATTGCTTTATCAGTTTGATTGTTTTTTAGAAATATCTGCGCTAATCTTGACAAAGATTGTTCTGTAAATTCATTTCTAGATTGTGCAATTACATACTCATAATTAGGAATAGATTTGTTTTCAGAACCTTCAGCAAAATATAATTGTGCGAGATTATAGTTCGCTGGCAAAGCATGTATACCACGAGGAAACTGATTAACGTAACTTACAAACCCAGCAACTGCTTGCTTACTATTACCTTGCTGGAACTGCTTCTCTGCTGCTTCATACGTGTCATTATCAAGTTCAACATCAGTAACGGCAACAAAATCTAAAGTACGAACCCAGCTAGCATATTCATCTACTCTACCATTATCTACATAAATTAATCTTGCTGTTGCAACGGCTTCAAGTGCCTCTGGAGTTCTAGGAAAATCAGCAGCGACTTTTTTTAATTTTAATAAAGCTTGATCATTTTTATCAGTATTGTAATACACTAAACCTTGACGCAATATCGCTCTGGAAGTAAACAGTCCTTTTTTAAATTCGACATTTAACCGCTCATAAGTTTTAATTGCTAAGTCGTTTTTATCATTAGCAACATACGTATTTGCTAATTCGAACAAGGCGTCATCTTTGTATTCAGATTTTGGATATAACTGTATAAACGAGTTTAACTCTGTTATTTTCTTATCTGTTTTCGACAAAAATCCGTAAGAAATAGCTTTTTGAAAATAAGCATAATCCGAATCAAGACTTTTTGATTCAATGACTTTATCGTAAGCTTCCATCGCCTCGTTGTACTTTGAAGTTACAAAGCGACAATCAGCCAAACGTAAATAGGAATCATTTAATCTTACTTTATCACTAGCTGATTTCTCAATTTGATTTTGAAAGTAGTTACCTGCTTGATCGTATTCTTTTAATTTAAAATACGAATAAGCAATATTGTAATTATGATTTTTAAATTCTGGCGTTTTTGATGCTTGGTTTGAGCCTGAAAATTGCTTGTAACTCAATAACGCTTCTTTAAAATCATTCAAAACATATTCACATTCTCCTTTCCAGAATGTAGATCGAGTAGTGAAAATTGGATCTTTTTGCTCAGTTGTAGCTTTGGTAAACATTCTTAAAGCATCATTATAATTTCCATCAATATATAATTCTAAGCCTCTGTAGAAAAGCACTTTTTGATAAGCCAGCTTGTTTTCTGCCGACTTATTTTTTTCCAATAGAACCAAAGCTTCCTTGTAGTTCTTTGACGAAATATACGAATCAATAACAAGCTTTTCTATTTCTTGACGGTTTGAATTATTAGGATATTTATTTAAAAAAGCTTGCAAAACTGCAGGTACACTTTGATAAGCATTTCCTAATTCATAGCTCAATTTTGCATAATTTAAACTTGCATCCTCTTGAATGGCTAAATCGAAATCCATTTCAGATGCGTTTTTAAAAGCGTTTAGCGCCTCTTGCTTTTTATTAGTGTTTAAATAACTTTCAGCTAAATGGTAATAAGCATTTTGAGCAACAAAATCCTTACCTCCTACAATTTTATTAAATTGCGAAATTGCACTTTCATATCCTTTCTGTTTGTAATAGGCATATCCTAATTGATAGTAATCAGTGTTATTCCACCTTCCGTTTTTTCCTTTATACGCTACCAAAAATGGAATGGCGGTATCATATTTTTTTAAATTAAAATAGCTTTCACCTATAATTTTATTTAACTCTGATTTTTCAACAGGCGTCGATTTAGCAATTGCTTTTTGACCTAAATCAATCGCTTTTTGAAAATTTCCTAATTTAAAATTCATGTCCGCTTGATAATATGACAGCTTTTCTTTGTATTTTTCCTCCCCCGAAACTTCATCAAAATATTTTGTTGCTTGCTTATAATCATCTCCTTCGTACGCCATAAAACCTAGATAGTATTTAGCTTGGGAGCCATATTCAGTGGAATTTACAACACGATTAAAGTAAGTTGTTGCTTCCTTTTTCTTTTTGGCAGTAAAAAAGCTGTAACCTTTCTGAAAATTGAATTTTTCTTGATCATTGCGACTTAAACTACTTTCGTCAACTTTGTCAAACCATTGCAAAGCTTGTGGATAATTTCCTTGTTTAAAATGATATTGTGCGACTTCGATATACGCCTGATTTTGTTTTACGCTTGTAGGATAATCAGAGACAAATTGCTCCATTAATTCATCGCCATTTAACTGATTTGTTCGAATGGCACAGTTCGCTGCGTAATAGCCACAATCTGATTTTAGTTCTTCAGTAGTAGCACTTTCCTTTACTTTGTTGAAAATAAGCTGTGCAGATGCATACTGTTGATCTTTAAATAAAGAAACGGCTTTGTTAAAATCTTTTAATTCATGTGTGTAGATAATTGATTTTTGTGCTATCATCGCAGCAGCTATGAAGAAAAAAGAAAAGAAGTAGCTCCAAGAAAATTTATTCATTGTGATTTAATTTTTGATAATTCAAATATATCATATTTCGTAGTCTATAACGAACCAAAAATAGGTTTTATTATAAAATTTACTTTACATTTCTCTTTTAAACTTATGATACTTGTACCTTTCATGGTATGAGACTTCTGCCAGACAAATACAATTTACATTTGTTTAAAATCTATTCAATCCAAAAGAATTTATTTTGAATCCAAGCGTTAACTTAGTACTTTTACACGATAAACAAATGCAAAATATGTCACAATCAGTCCTGTCTTTAAAAAATACTACAATCTTTCAAGAATCAAAATCGATTTTAACAGAGGTAAACTTGGAGGTGAATCATGGAGAATTCCTTTATATAATAGGAAAAACAGGATCTGGAAAAAGTAGTTTAATGAAAACTTTATATGCAGATTTACCTTTGACTCAGGGTGAGGGAAGCATTGTAGGATTTGATTTAGCGACTTTAAAAGAAAATGACATTCCTTTTTTGAGACGAAAAATTGGAATTGTTTTTCAAGATTTTAAATTGCTTCCAGATCGTTCAGTAGATGAGAATATGTTGTTTGTACTTAAAGCAACGGGCTGGAAAGACAAAGAACAGATGCAGGAAAAAATTGACGAGGTTTTAAGTAAAGTAGGTATGAAAGACTTTGGTAAAAAAATGCCACATCAACTTTCAGGGGGGGAACAACAGCGTATTGCTATTGCAAGAGCTTTACTTAATGATCCCGAATTAATACTGGCAGATGAACCCACAGGAAATCTCGATCCACAAACAAGTGTTGAAGTACTTGAGGTTCTTAAAAAAATAAATGCTAATGGAAAGACAATTATCATGGCAACCCACGATTATGCATTGTTATTGAAATTCCCCTTCAAAACATTGAAATGTGAAGATTCTAAAATATTTGAAGTAGTACAACAAAGAGCGGTTTAATGCTTTCTATTTTAATCACAATTTATAATTATAATCTTTTACCTCTAGTTGTAGAAATTCATCGTCAATGTAGTGAATTAGATATTTTTTTTGAGATTTTGACTCAAGATGATGCGTCAAATTCAATGCATAATATAAAAAACAAAGAAATTAATTTGTTGTCTTATTGTAACTATGTTTCTTTGGAAAAAAACATTGGTTATCGCCAAAATAAGAATATTTTAGTAAGTAATTCCAAATATGAAAATTTACTAATTATTGATGGTGACTGTATTTTACCAAATACTGACTTTATAAAAAATTATATTGATCAAATTATAAATTATGATGTAGTTTATGGTGGTAGAATTCATGCTGAAAGTGCGCCATCCAAGAACCAATTACTTCGCTGGAAGTACGGTAAATTTATGGAGGATCAAACAGTTCAACAGAGAGAAAAAAATCCGTACGGATCCACTTTATTCAATAATACGTTGATAAAAAAAGCTGTATTTAATGCTATAAAATTTGACGATTCTTTTAAAAAGTATGGTAATGACGATACTCTATTTTCATTCGAACTGAAAAAACTAAATGTCAAAATAAACCACATCAACAATCCTGTCCAACATGATGATATTGACACCAATTTAGTTTATGTTGAAAAAACGAAACATTCACTTGAAAACTTAAAATTGCTCCATCAAAAAAAACTTATTCCTACAGATTATAGTAAAATGTTACGATTAACTTCAAAATTGCATCGTTATAAAGTAACTTATCTTTTAAGCTCTTTTTATGACGTATTTAAACTAATAATGGAATATAATTTAATAAGTAATAATCCGTCCTTATTTGTATTTAATACTTTTAGACTGAGTTATTTTTGTAAACTTTACATAAAATGAAAGTTTTACTGATCAATAATTTCCTGAGCAACAGTCTGGGAGGAGTAGAGAATTATCTACAAACTTTAGTCTTGTATGCAAATGAAAATAAAACCAATATTACATTCAAATGGTTTGGAGTCGCTGAGAAAAAAACAAAAATTTATCAAAAATTTTATAATGCACAAACAACAAAAGCAATAATAAAAGAAATTGATACATTCCAACCTGATCTCATTCATTGTTTTAGCATTGGCGCGACCGTAACGCCACAATTTATGAGCTATGCAAAAAGAAAATCAATACCAATTATACAATCTTTTAGAGATTATTACTACATCTGTCCCAAAGGTTATATGTTAGATATTACAGGAAAAACGATACATGAACACAACAGCTTTATAAATTGCGTACTGCATCATCATCCAAAAAAAAACTTGCTATATGACAGTTTACTTTATTTAAAACAGCACCTACACAAAAAAATAATAAAAGAAAATATTAGCTATTTCCTTACTCCTTCTAACAATTTAACAAAACTCATAAAACATACTTTTAACGTAGAGGGTGAAACACTTCCTAATCCTGTATTAATTTCTAACTTGCTGTTAGAGCAAAAAGAATCTAAACACTTATTATTTGTAGGCAGGCTTGAACCCCAAAAAGGAGTGATGACTTTACTAAAAGCTTTTCAAAAAATCAATAAAGAACTTCCTAACGAACATTTAAAAATAGTAGGTTCAGGTAGTATTAGATTAGAATTAGAAGCATTCGTTTTTAAAAATAAAATCAAAAATGTTAGTTTTTTAGGCACAAAAAACCGTGAAGAATTAACGTTTTTATATGCTTCTGCAAAATTTATTATCGTTCCTAGTGAAATATTAGAATCATACGGTAATGTAATTTTAGAAAGCTTTGCTTTTCAAAAAACGGTAGTAATTAGTAACCTTTTAGGAATTCAGGATGAAATAATAAGAAGTAAAAGTGGTTTAGTATTTCCTCATGGAGATGTAGAAAAATTACAAGAAGCCATTGAAATATTGCTCACTAACCCTGAATTGAAAAAAGAATTAGAAGTCAATTCTTCTTCTTATATAAAAGAATTAACTTTTCAAAAGCACTTAGAAAGGCTTGAAATAATATACAATAGAGTTTTAAAAAGCAATAAAACTATTTCTTAGAAAGTAAAAACTCTTCAAAATCGCGAATATAATCGCTTTCATCAAAAACAGCAGAAGCTATAACTAAACAAACACTTCCTGCCAAAAAATTATTGAGTTCCCGCCAAATTCCTTGATTAATTAAAAGACCTTCAAACGGCCGATTCAAAGTAACTGTTTGTTTTAGTGTACCATCATTTAAGACAACATCAAAGCTTCCGCTTAATGCAATAAGGAACTCTTTTTGCTTTCTATGCGAATGTCCACCGCGCTCTGCAGCACTTGGAACATCATATAAATAATACACTCTTTTAAATTCAAAAGGTAAAATATCATTTTCTATCACGGAAAGATTTCCACGAGTGTCTTCAATTTTTGGAATTTGGATCAGTGTTATATTCATTTTATTTTATCTTATTATTCAATAAATCTAACCATTTTATAGCAACTTTCTCACTAGAAAACTGAGCTATAGATTCAATAGTGTTTTCTTTGCACCTGTCATAAAGCTCGTTGTCATTTTCAATTCGATTCAATGATTCTTGCAATGCCACAAAATTTTGATTTTCAACTAGCAAACCGTTATATTCATTTCTAATTAATTCTCTTGGTCCCGTTTCGCAGTCAAAAGCAATTACTGGTGTCCCGGCAGACAATGCCTCTAACACTACCATTGGAAAACCTTCATATTTGCTAGTCAAAACTAAATATTTTGCGTTTTTTATATAACAGAAAACATCAGACTTAAAACCTAGCAAATGAATAAAATTATTCATTTGCAATTGTTCAATTTGCTTTTGCAAAACCTCTTTTCCGCTTCCGTCACCCAAAATTACTAAATGAATTCCCTTACTAGATAAAACTGATTTGTAATAAGTATCTATTAATTTATCGAATTGTTTTAATTCAACTAATCGCCCAACTGCAATGCAATATTGGAAAGGAAGATTTGCACTATCACAATTTTTATCTAAAGAATTTATAGAAATTGAATTAGGAATTACAACACCTTTTTTAAGCTTATATTTTTCATCTACTATTTCGTTTAAATCTTTAGAAACAGTCACAATTTGATAAGAATTGTTCAAAATTTGACGTGCTATCCAGTCATTTGAGGTCAAATAAACTGCTAATTTACTACTGTGAATAGTATATATAAATCTAAAGCCAAGATATAAATAATGAATAAAAAGTAGTTCCATCCAAGGATTAATGCGATGACGAAAATCTAGAACATAATCAAATTGCTTTATCTTTAGATAGCTTTTTAATCGAAAATATTTCTGAAACCTTGAGTAATTTCCTAAATTAATTAAAATTCCAGAATACGAATACTCGATTTCATTTTCTAATACAATAACATGAACTTCACAATCTGATTCCTGCAACATTTTTGAAACTGAACTAAAAACACGCTCTAATCCGCCTCCGGCTAATTTATATCCTACGATCGCTATTTTAGTCTTTTTGTGTTGCTTAGCCACTAGTTATTATTATTTTCGTACCAAATATAAAAATCTTATCTCATATTTATGCAAAGCAATGCATTAGTTACCGTCATTTGTTTGTGTTTCAATCATGAGAAATTTGTGGTTGAGGCATTGAACTCAGTGCTAAATCAAACACATAAAAATATACAATTAATTGTTGCAGACGACTTTAGTACCGATAATTCAGTCCAAGTAATTGAAAAATGGCTGAAAAAACATCTCGAGATTCCTTTTTTAGTAAATAAACAAAATCTAGGCAATACAAAAACCTTTAATCAATGTTTAAAATTGGCCAAAGGCGAGTACATTATCGACTTAGCCGCGGATGATCTTTTGAATAAAGATTGCATTGCAAATCAACTTAAAGGTTTTAAAGAAAGTAAATATGAAAAATTAGGTTTAATTTATGGAAATGCCGAATTAATTAATGAAAATGGCATACATATAAAAAATTATTTCGAAACAAATAGTAACCTTGAAAGAATAAAAAAACAACCCACGGGAGATATTTATATTGGTTTACTAAACGGCAATAACAATCTTTGTTCTATTAGCTCTTTAGTCAAAAGGGAAGTTTTCGATACTCTAAACGGATATGACGAAAACTTGGCTTATGAAGATTACGACTTCTGGATTCGTGCATCTAGAATTTACAATTTTGATTATGTTGATAAAATTTTAGTTCAAAAGAGGGTATTAAAAGATTCCATGTACACTTTACTTACCAAAAAAAACAACAAAAAGACTCGCCGATTCAACTACTCTACTTATTTAATTCTTCAAAAAGCGTTTAAATTGAATCGTAGTAAAAAAGAGTTTGTTGCAATGCTAAAAAGAATTCATTTTGAAATGACAGTTGCTTATAAAACTCGAGATTTTATAGTACTAATGAAATATTTTGCCTTAGAATTAAAAGTTCGTTTGAAGATAAATATGACCTAATTACTGGTGAATTTATTTTTAATTTTTTGCACATATTGAGTAAGATTAACTCTTTTATTTAGTTCTAAACAAGAAAAATAGATAGAGAATATGCATAGAATCGCGAGAATCCAGTAGGATTTGGGATAGTCAATAAAAAAAACAATAACTGATGCTGCCGTTCCTAAACTCAATGATTTCCAAACAATTCCTTTCGTGTTTTCTCTAAAATGAAATTGAAATTTATTTTTAACTACTTCATAAACATAAAATCCATAAAATATATAGTTAAGAAGCATTGCTAGACCTATTCCCAACAAACCTAAAAGCTCATACAACAGTATAGTAAAACTAATATTCACAAAATCACTCACTAGTTCTTGCTTGAAATATAGCTTTTTCTCCCCTTTTGCAAGAATTATAAAAGCAAGTGGCCATATAATAGCTTTAACAATTATGGCTACTAAAGCAAATTTGAGAATTAAAACTACATCAATAAAATCCTTAGAATAGAGCAATTTTATTACAAGCGGCGCTAAAAAATAAAATAACAAAATAAGCGGTGTGATTAATAATAGTGCAATTTCGATTTGATCGTTTACCATTTCTTTTACTTTTTCATTATCATCGTGCGCAGTAGTTAATCTAGGATAAAAATCAGTAGACATAGCACTAAAAACCATTCCAACATAAGTGATTAATAATGTTGAAGCTACTACATATAAACCTAAAACAGATTCAGATGCATTTTGATAATTAAAATATAATTTTAAAAAATAGGCCATCAAATGACCAAAAATCACATTTATAGAAAGCAAAAAACCCAATTGAATCATTTCTTTTCCGCGAGAGAACGTTTCAGTAATACTAACTTGTACCCGAACTAATTTAATCTTTCTTGCAAAAAACCAGTTGACAAAATAATTTAATACGGCGGTCAAAACTAATACAGCAACAATACCATCCATTCTAAAAAAATAATAAATTGGAACAATACAACACGTAATTAGCACAGCATAAATAACTGTTGAAACAGCAATTTCTTTTATCGATCGGGTACCTTGTAAAAGCACCATTTTATTGACTGCTAAACTTGAAAAAATAAAATTAATGGAGAGAAGAAAAAACCAATTTACATATTTATCAGAACCAAAAGTCCATATACTTAATGGTTGTGCAAGTACTATAGTTAATAAAACACCAAGAAGTCCAGTTGCAACAGACCACCTTTTTAGTACTAAAATAGTTTTTGAAAATTCCTGCTGATCGTTTTTTGAATACGAAATAGCAACCATTCTAACGCCGCTGATATTAATTCCGAAACCAGTGATGGATATAATAATAGCTAGTGTGTTTTGTAAAAGTCCCACAATTCCTATTCCTGATGTACCTAAAAATAAAGCAACAAATTTAGATCCAATTAAACCAACCAAAATTTTTAATAGCTGTGAAAAGCCAAAAACTCCTGTAGTTTTTAAAATGGTTTTATGGGATTCATTTGTTTTTACTTCCACTATTTTTATATATTACACCCAATTTTTTGGAATTGGTTTTTGAAAAGAAATGACCATTTCTTCCAGTCTTTTATTGTTGCTCTTGAATTACTTTCTTGTGACAAAATAGATTCTATTTTTGAGATGTCTAAATCTTGTGAAAAATCATTCTTCACATCAAATTTATCACTTAACCAAGCTTCATTAATTATTTTATTAAATACAAAAATATCAAAATCACCTACTACAAAATCTTTATTTGCTGCCGAAGATAGAAATCCTGTTGCTACCAGCTCTTTGTTAGTTCTTGCAAATTGAATATTTGGATTTTGGTGCAAATATTTAACCGCATTTTTTAATTGTAAATTTTCATCTACTTGATTTTCGTGCTTTTTCCATAAATTGATAAAATAATCTTTTTTAAATACAGCGCCAGCTACACCATATATAGAATAATAATGCAAGGCTTTATCTTTAGAATATAACCCACAAAAACCCATTATTTCCTTTAGATAATAGCGCGTTGTGCCAAAAATAAGCCTATGCTGCAAAGGTTTACTCGTAAAAAATTTAGGCTGATAAATTGTTATATTATCTCTAATTTTTAAAGTTTCCCCGCGAATCAATTTTGGATTATTGAGCCAAATTAATTTTAGTAGATTGATATTATCCTCCTTTAAAATTTTTTGTGTGTTTTCTAAATTAATTGTTTTCGTAAACCAAAAATCATCTTCCAATAATAAAAAATAATCCGTTGCGCCTTTCGCCGCATTAAGCCATAAATCTATTGGTATATTCTTGCTTTTTATCTCTTGATTTTCATTAATTGACTTTGATTTTTCATTATAAAAAGCCGACTTATAAATTACAACATCAGGATATTTAAGTTGGATTTTTTCTAAATAACGGGAAGGTGTGCCGTCATCTAATACCTTAATAAATAAAGTTACATCCTGTACATTAGCGTATATACTTTGCAAACATCGATCTAAATAATAAGGTCTATTAAATGATTTTATTAAAATATCCATTGATTTACTACTTTAATTATGTAATCAACCTCATCTCGGTTTAAAACAGGACTTATTGGCAAACTCAAAACTTCATCATGAATTTTTTCAGTAATAGGAAAAGACAAATCATTAAAAGAATATAATGCTTTTTGCTTGTGTGGCGGAATAGGATAATGAATTACGGTTTGAATACCATTTTGAGTTAAATAATTTTGTAATTCATTTCTATTTTGAGTGCGAATTACAAATAAATGAAATACGTGATTTGAGGAATTATCATAAAAAGGCAAAATAATTTTATCATTTTTTATTTCTGACAAATAGCGCTTTGCAATACTTCTACGAACTTCATTATCCTTGTCTAAATTCGGTAATTTAACATTCAAAAAAGCCGCTTGCAATTCATCTAATCGCGAATTTAAGCCAACGTAGTCATTAAGATATTTAATATCAGAACCATAATTACGTAGCGAACGAATAACTTTGTTCAACTCAAAATCATTAGTAACAACCGCTCCACCATCTCCCAAAGCACCTAAATTTTTTCCTGGATAGAAGCTATAAGCAACTGCAGATTGTCGATTTTCTGAACGAACTATTTTGGAGTTTGGAATTTCTACTTTGGAATTTGAAACTGCTCCCTGAGCCTGAGCCGCATCTTCAACAAGCAGTAAGCCATTTGCAACAGCAACTTCATGTATCGCTTCCATTTCCGTTAATTGACCATATAAATGCACAGCTAAAATAGCTTTAGTTTTTGAAGTGATTTTTTCGACAATCAAATCGGGATTGATGTTGTAGGTTTCTAATTTTGGTTCAACCAATATCGGAATTAAATCAGCTTGTAAAATAGCTAAAATACTAGCAATATAAGTATTTGCTGGAACAATCACTTCATCGCCTTTCTGCAATTTTCCTAATTCGATATATCCTTTAAAAATCAATAGTAAAGCATCGAGACCATTTGCAGTTCCTATGCAATACTTTTTTTCACAATAATGAGCAAAGTTATTTTCAAATGCTGAAACTTCGTTCCCTAAGATATACCAACCAGATGCTAAAACAGTTTTCAATTTTTCCTGAAAAGCTGTTTCATACGGTTCGTTTATCTTTTTTAAATCTAAAAATTGAATCATATTAGAACATTTTCTAAAAGATGAGAATTTGTGGTTGCCAATTCATAGAAATCCTGCACGGCAATATTAGCGCCAAAGCTCTCTTTCCAATAAGATAGCCCGTGATTAAGATTTGTTCCTTGATTGATAGTAGAAGTACCAAAATCAAAATAAGCTTTATTCTTAAAAACAGAAGTAATAAGATGATGGTATAAGAAATCTACACTCCCTAAAATATTCTTATCAGAATTTCCAGAGATATATTGCGCATGCGCGACATTTTTAGTTTCAAAAATAGTAGTTCCCGCGACTATTTTTTCTTTGTAATACACATTAAACTGCCTGATATTACTTGGAAATTTTTGATGTAAATTTTTAATTTCTATTAATGTATGAACTGGTTTTGCGTGATGCGCTTTTTCAAGGTTTGGTATTAAAATTTGGTTCCAGAACATTTCAAAATTAGACTCTTCTTTAATAATTAAATCCATTTTGATCCCCTTTGCAACTCCTTCCATCCGTCCTTTAGCAATTAAAAACTTTTTTTGCAATGCAATAACAGCAAAAGTATCCCTGCGAATTAATTTGGCTTGAGCCAAAAACAATATATAATTGATTTCTTCAGCATGGAAATCAGCATAAAATCCAGGTAACATTTTAAGCTCTAAAGTTTCAATTTTTTGATCCTTTAAAAATAGTAATATCGTTCGAAAAATGATTAAAACGGTCGCTAGTCTAGTCTTTTCGCCATAAACTAAACCTCCGTATGTTAAGCCCAGATGCGAAAAAACACGGTCACTTATTTGATTTGCCGGCAAAACTGCAATTAATTGTTGATTCTCATAAACCAGCAGCGAGAAATCCTCGAACTGCGCTTTATGATATTCCATAAAGTCTCGATAAAATAAAAAAGTAGCATTTTTCGCTTTACCTATAAAGGAATTCCACTCTTTGTAATCATTTTGCTGATATTGTCTAACCAAATAATTTTTCACATTCTAATTTTAAAAATTGTGAAATTAAGCATTTTTCTTATTTGTTTTCTAAAGTAGGCAAATACCATTTGAACTTCACAGCCATTAATCGCACAGAAATTATGACTAATGACGTCGCTAGATACAAAATATCGTTGTCAAAGCTAAGTTCTCGAAGTAAAAAAAACATAACACCACCTAAAATACATATTGTAGCATAAATTTCTTTTCTAAAAATTACTGGTATTTCATTACATAAGATGTCCCTAATTACACCTCCAAAACAAGCTGTCATAGTTCCTAAGGCAATACAGATAACTGGATGAAGTCCTATGTTAATACCTTTTTCGAGACCTATTAATGTAAAAACACCAAGACCAATGGTATCAAACAAAAATAATGATGTTCGTAATCGATCAAATTTCTTTCTAAATATAACAGCTAAAATGAAACCCGCAGCGATTACATAAACATATTTTAAATCTAGCATCCATCCTACAGGAGTTCTACCAATTAACACATCCCGCAGCGTTCCTCCTCCTACGGCAGTCACAAAAGCAATAATAAAAACACCAAAAGGATCCATCTTTTTATTCATCGCCGTTAGTGCACCTGACATAGCAAAAGCTATTGTGCCAATAATGTCTAGTAGTTGAAACATTTTAAATGAAATTTTAATTTTTTGAAAGTTGTGCAAAAATAGACAAAATAGATGGCAAATCAGTTGGAAACTCTCTCAATTACTTAAGAATAAATATTCCAATATGCCCTTAAAAACTGCAATTTCTATATGTATATTTGTAATTATTAATTAAACCGTTCAAAGTCTTGAAACAAATCACTTCGATCCAAAATGCATACATAAAATCGCTACTGCAATTGCAGGAAAAAGCAAGAGCGCGCAGACAATCGGGAACGTTTTTAATGGAAGGAAAACGTGAAATTGCAATAGCTACAAAAGGCGGTTACATAATAGAAACACTCTTGTTTTTACCTGAAATATGTTCGGAAGTGGAAGCACGTCAACTTTCAGAAAATGCTGAATTAATCGAAATTAACAAGGAAGTATATCAAAAATTAGCATATCGCGACACTACCGAAGGCATTTTGGCTGTAGCCAAAATAAAAAATTTCCACTTAACTGATTTAAAATTATCTAAAAATCCCTTAATTTTAGTGGCCGAAGCGCCCGAAAAACCTGGAAATATAGGCGCATTATTAAGAACAGCTGATGCCGCTAATCTTGATGCAGTGATAATTGCCAATCCTAAAAGTGATTTATACAATCCTAATATTGTGCGATCCAGCGTAGGCTGTTTATTTACAAACCAAATTGCAACAGGAACTACATCAGAAATTATTTCTTTTTTAAAAGAGCGAAAAATAAATTTTTATTGCGCCACTTTACAAAATTCCACAGGATATCACACACAAGATTACACAAACCCCACTGCATTAGTTGTCGGTACCGAAGCCACAGGTTTGACTGAAGAATGGCGAAAGCAAGCCACACAAAATATCATCATACCCATGCAAGGCGAAATCGATTCGATGAACATGTCTGTTGCGGCGGCAATACTTATATACGAAGCCAAAAGACAAAGAGGATTTTAGATTGTAGACTTCAGATTGACGTGCCAATAATTATCGAGATTGTTTGCGAATTATCGATTGATGATTGTAGCTTTCAAACTGTGGATTTAAATCTGTAGATTTTAGATACTTTGAGAAAACAAAATTAATTACAACTTATAAAATATGAAAAAAAATAAAATTGCTTCATTACTATTTTTTCTTACTACTATTACAATTACAGGACAAATTAGTTCAACACAAGTAGATGAATTGGTAAAAGAAACATTAAAAACATTTAATGTGCCCGGAATTGCCGTTGCAATAGTAAAAGATGGTAAGGTAGTTCACGCTCAGGGCTATGGTGTAAAATCCATTATGACTAATGAAAAAGTTGATGCAAATACGCTTTTTGGAATAGCTTCAAATAGTAAAGCGTTTACCAGTGCTGCGCTAGCAATTTTAGTGGACGAAGGGAAAATGAGATGGGATGATAAAGTCATAAAATATCTTCCTAATTTTAAAATGTATAATGACTATGTCACTAATGAGTTTACTATCCGGGATTTATTAACGCACCGAAGCGGCTTGGGTCTAGGTGCAGGGGATTTAATGATTTGGCCTGACGGGAGTGATTTTACAGCACAAGATATCGTGCAGAATTTACAGTATTTAAAACCCGTTTCGGCTTTTAGAACGCAATATGATTACGATAATTTACTATATATTGTAGCTGGCGAAGTGGTTCATGTGGCGAGTGGCTTAACATGGTGCGATTTTATAGAGCAGCGTATTATGAAACCATTAGAGATGAATAATAGTGCTTCTTCCTATTTGCGTATAAAGGATTCTACAAACATTATCGCTCCACATGTACCTATTGACGGTAAACTAAAAGTCATTAAAAGATATCAAAACCAACTTTTTGATGCTGCGGCAGGTATTTATTCTAGTGTTAATGATTTGAGTAAATGGACTATTATGCAAATGAATAATGGACAATACGACGTAGATAACAAGCAATTATTTTCAAAAAAAGAGCACAATGAAATGTGGCAATTGCAAACTATAATACCCGTAAATCCTAAACCACCTTACAATACAAATTTTAGTGGTTATGGACTAGGTTGGTTTTTAAGTGACGTAAAAGGACACAAACAAGTTAGTCACACTGGTGGTTTAGAGGGCATTGTTACTCAAATTACACTAATACCAGAAATAAATTTAGGTATTATTGTTTTAACAAATCAGCAATCAGGAGCGGCTTTTAGAGCAATTACAAATACTATAAAAGACAGTTATTTAGGAATACAAGCAGAAAATTATGTTGTAAATTACAGCAAAAGTTTAAAAGAAAATGAGGCTTTAGCTGATAAAAAAACAGATGAAGTGTGGGCAACTGTAGCCAAAAATAAAAAGGAAAATAAAAAAATAAATTTTAAAACGATTGTGGGAACGTATAAAGATAATTGGTTTGGTGATGTTTTACTTTCAGAGCGTAAAGGGAAATTATATTTTGCTTCAAAACGTTCTCCTCAACTTGTAGGCGAGGTTTTTTTCTATACAGACAATAGCTATGTAGTAAAATGGAACAACGCATATTTCCATGCTGATGCACATTTATTTTTTGAGAGTGATACAACAGGAAAAGCAGTTCGCTTGACCATGAAAGCAATATCTGAGCTAACCGATTTTAGTTATGATTTTCATGATTTAGATTTTAGACGGACTTCGATGTAATAAGGTGTATAGTAAAGTAGCATACTATTATGAAAATATGAATAGTATGTGTTTTCAAGTTTCTTTTTTGTTTTTAGGATAGCATTCAATTTTTTTAAGTTAAGCGTAGAGCTCTCTAAACTTGTCATTCTGATAAAGGAAGAATTTTAGTTTGTTGCTCGAGTTTGTTGAGATTGCTTCGCCTAATGGTTAAGCTCTCGCGTACTCTTTAGTCAAAATGACAAAAACAACAACTATATAATTTGTGTTCTTTCCGTAATGACGTTAGGATAATAGTGGAAATCCTTTTATACTATAGAGCGAAATCGAAGTGATATAAAAGATTGAAACGAACATCCCGATTCGCTAACGCGAAAACTCCAAAATAGAAATAAACGTAAGTTTTAAAATTATTTTACTTAATATTTTCTCTTGCGTATATCCTAAAAAATCTCTATTTTTAGGACATCAACTGTGTTGTTATGATAGAAATAGATTTAGAAAAAGAAAATAAAGCAATCGCTCAGGAATATAAAGAATTGCTCCGAATAAGTTACCAAACCTTGACTGATGAGGATAAAAAACTTATCAGGAAAGCATTTGATGTATCAGTAGAGGCGCATAAAGAACAGCGCAGAAAATCTGGTGAAGCTTATATTTTTCATCCCATTGCTGTGGCTAAAATTGTAGCGTCGGAAATAGGTTTAGGAGCGACATCTATAGCAGCGGCATTACTTCATGACGTTGTAGAAGACACTTCCGTTACCGTTCAAGACATTGAACGGATGTTCAATCCAAAAGTTGCGCAAATAGTGGAAGGATTGACTAAAATAGCCTTAGTTCAAAAAGATCTAAACATATCGATGCAGGCGGAGAATTTCCGAAAAATGATATTAACACTCAATGATGATGTACGTGTTATTCTTATTAAACTTGCTGATCGTTTGCATAACATGCAAACAATGGAATCGATGCGAGAAGACAAACAGACAAAAATCGCGTCTGAGACCTTATATATTTACGCACCATTAGCACACCGATTAGGTTTGTATAATATTAAAACAAAATTAGAAGATCTAGGTTTAAAATATACAGAGCCTGCAGTTTATAACGAAATTATAAGCAAAATTAAAGAGACAAAAGAAGAACAAGACGACTATATAAAGTCCATTTCTGATGTTCTAAAAAAGTCACTTAACGATGAAGGAGTTGACTACGTTATAAAAGGACGTCCAAAATCAATTTATTCCATTCGGAGAAAAATGCAAGCTCAAAACGTAAGTTTCGAGGAGGTATATGATAAATTCGCTCTTCGTATTGTTTACAAATCCAATCCGCATGATGAGAAATTCGTTGCTTGGAAAATATACTCAATCGTTACAGACCATTATAGGCCAAGTCCAAGTAGGTTACGCGACTGGATTTCATCACCAAAATCTACAGGTTATGAAGCGCTGCACATTACGGTTATGGGTCCAAAGGGACGATGGGTTGAAGTACAGGTTCGTAGTGAACGCATGGACGAAATTGCCGAAAAAGGATATGCTGCTCATTATAAATATAAGAATGGCGCAACTGAAGAAAGTGGTTTAGATGTGTGGCTAAATCTACTAAAAGAAGCTTTAGAAAATTCCGAGACAAATGCAGTGGATTTTGTAGAAGATTTCAAAATGAATTTGTATTCAAAAGAGATCTTTGTTTTTACCCCAAAAGGAGAAATTAAATCATTACCCAAAGGTGCAACTTCATTAGATTTTGCCTTTAGTATTCACTCTGAAATTGGTATTCGAACCAGAGGAACACGTGTGAATGGAAAATTAGTTCCATTAAATTTCGTTTTAAAAAGCGGTGATCAAATTGAAATAATAACTTCTCAGCATCAAAAACCTACCATCAACTGGCTCGATTACGTGACCACTTCGAGAGCTAAAACAAAAATTAAAAATGTTCTAAATGAGAACACTAAAAAAATAGGTGAAGAAGGAAAAGAGTTATTGACCAGAAAATTAAAGCATTTAAAAATAACATTAAGCGAGCAAGTTATAAACGAACTTGTAAACTTTTTTAAATTAAAAACGAGCTTAGATTTATTTTATCGTGTTGGTGTTGGTGCTATTGAAAATCAGCAGTTAAAGGATTATGCTGCGCAAAAGAGTAATACCTTTATTAATTTTTTTAAGAATAAAATGAAGCGATCTTCCAGCAACACAGCTGACGAAGATATTCATAGGCCAGTAGTTAATAGCAACTATGACATGCTCGTTTTTGGTAAAGACCAGGATAAATTAGACTATAAATTATCACCTTGCTGTAACCCTATACCGGGTGATGATGTCTTCGGGTTTGTGACTATCAATGAAGGTATTAAAGTGCACAAAAAGGATTGCCCAAATGCAATAGGAATGCAATCCAATTACGCTTATCGGATAATGCTGGCAAAATGGATTGATTCAGCTCAGGAGGAATTTAAAGCCATCATTAATGTTACTGGTATGGATATTTTAGGATTGACAAATCAACTAACACGAGTAATCTCAAATAATATGCATGTTAATATTCAAAGTATTGCTCTAAGCACCGACGCTGGAATTTTTCATGGACAAGTAACTGTGATCGTGCAGAACAATACAATTTTAAAAAAAATGATAAGTAATATCAAAAAAATTGATGGAGTCGAAAAAGTAACAAGAGAATATAAGACCTAAAAAGTCTTAAAGAGCCACTTTCATCACCTTATGACTAACAATCTTTGAACATAACAAACCGGAAGTTTTAAACTTCAAACTAAAAATTTTATCTTTGCCAGCATATGACACTCATTTCCATAGATAACAGCAAAAATCAAGAAATTGTAAAAAATGTTTTTACAATGTATCTTGAGAAAAAAGGACATCGCAAAACACCTGAGCGATACGCAATCCTACAGGAAATCTACGATAGCGAAGAACATTTTGATGTCGAGCACTTATATATCAAGATGAAAAATAAAAACTACCGCGTGAGTAGGGCAACGCTTTACAACACTATTGAATTGCTACTAGATTGCGCTTTAGTTAGAAAACACCAGTTTGGGCAGAATCAAGCTCATTATGAAAAATCATACTTTGATAAACAACATGATCATATTATTATGACTGATACTGGGGAAGTTATAGAATTTTGCGATCCTAGAATTCAGACAATCAAAAAAACTATCGAAGAAATTTTTGATATAGAAATCACAAATCATTCTTTGTACTTATATGGTGTCAAAAAACCTAAAGTAAACTTAGAGTAACAATATTACAAATATAAAATTAACTACAAATAACACACAGAATGACCGTAGATTTATTACTAGGATTACAATGGGGAGATGAAGGAAAAGGAAAAATTGTTGACGTTCTTACATCAAAATATGATATAATTGCTCGTTTTCAAGGAGGGCCTAACGCAGGTCACACTTTAGAATTTGATGGAATAAAACATGTTCTTAGAACCATTCCTTCTGGGATTTTTCACGGAAACAACATCAATATTATTGGAAACGGTGTTGTCATAGATCCGGTAGTTTTTAAAAGTGAGGTTGATGGTCTATCCAAATTTAATTTAGATTTAAAATCAAAATTGATTATTTCACGAAAAGCACATTTAATTTTACCAACCCACCGTTTATTAGACGCTGCATCAGAAGCTTCAAAAGGAAAAGCTAAAATTGGTTCAACATTGAAAGGAATTGGTCCAACTTATATGGACAAAACAGGTAGAAACGGTATTCGCGTTGGAGATATTGAATTAGAGGATTTTGCTGATCGTTACAGAGCTTTAGCTGATAAGCATGAAGCAATGATCGCTTTTTATAATGTGGATATTCAGTATAACTTGCCAGAACTTGAGAAAGAATTCTTTGAAGCCATCGAAGATTTAAAAAAATTAGATTTTATAGATAGCGAAGAATACTTACACCAAGCTCAAAAAGTAGGTAAATCAATTTTATGTGAAGGTGCTCAAGGTTCTTTACTTGATGTTGATTTTGGAACTTATCCATTTGTAACTTCATCTAATACTACAGCCGCTGGTGCTTGCACTGGGTTAGGAATTGCTCCAAATAAAATCAAAGAAGTTTATGGTATTTTTAAGGCATACGTTACTCGAGTGGGTAGCGGTCCATTCCCTACAGAACTTTTTGATGAAGATGGCGCAGCGATGGCACGCGTAGGAAATGAATTTGGATCAGTTACTGGAAGACAAAGACGTTGTGGCTGGTTAGATTTAGTAGCTCTAAAATACGCTGTTCAAGTAAATGGAGTGACACAATTGATGATGATGAAAGGAGACGTTCTTTCAGGCTTTGAAACTTTAAAAGTATGTACAGAATACAATTATAAAGGAGAAAAGATTTCTCATTTCCCATACAATATTGATCCAGAAAATGTAACTCCTGTTTACAAAGAGTTCAAAGGGTGGAAACAAGATTTAACGGGTATGACAACTTATAATGAATTACCACTTGAACTCAAAGAGTACATTGAATTTATTGAAAAAGAAGTTGAAGTACCAATAAAAATTGTTTCAGTTGGACCAGATCGAAAGCAAACTATTCTAAAATAACATACTAAACGCTCTGTAATTCAGAGCGTTTTTTTTATCTTAAAAATAAATAAATCTCAAATGAAAAACCCAACTATTAAAATTCAAGAAACCGAAATACTTTCTGATAACCATTATGTTTTAAACAAAGTAACTTTCGATTATCAAAAAAATGATAACTCATGGATTTCGCATAAACGTGAAGTTTATGATAGAGGAAATGGCGCTGCTATTTTACTATATAATTTAAAAAAGAAAACTGTTGTTTTAACACGTCAGTTTAGATTGCCTACTTATTTGAATGGCAATAAATCAGGAATGATGATTGAAGTGTGTGCAGGATTGCTCGATCAAGATAATCCAGAACAATGCATTATACGTGAAACTGAAGAAGAAACTGGTTATCAAATTTTAAAAGTCAAAAAAATAATGGAAACCTATACTTCTCCTGGAGCAGTGACAGAAATTTTACATTTATTTATTGGAGAGTATGATGATACTATGAAAATCAGTGAAGGTGGAGGATTAGAATCAGAACAAGAAAACATAGATGTAATCGAAATGCTTTTTGATGATGCTTATCAGATGATTAGTAACGGTAAGATTAATGATGCAAAAACAATAATTTTATTGCAGTATGGGAAGATTAATATAAATTTGTAATGTTTTTAAGTTTATGTTTATTTATTAGGTTGCGGTGTCATTCTTAAATATGGCTTTATCACTTCACAACCTTTTGGGAACTTCTCAGCTACATCTTCATCTTTTATAGACGGAGAGATTACAACTTTGTCACCGTCTTTCCAGTTGGCAGGCGTTGCAACACTGTAATGAGCTGTTAACTGTAAGCTATCAATAACTCTTAATAGCTCGTCAAAATTTCTTCCCGTCGAAGCAGGATAAGTCAATGTTAGTTTAACTTTTTTGTCAGGACCTATTATAAAAACAGATCGAACTGTAAAACTCTCGCTTGCATTAGGGTGCATCATGTCATACAATTCCGCTATATGCTTGTCTTCGTCAGCAATTATTGGAAAGTTCACTGTAGTATTTTGCGTCTCATTAATATCTTCAATCCACTTCATATGTGATTCTACGCAATCAACACTTAATGCTATTACCTTAACATTTCGCTTTTTAAACTCAGGGTAGTAATTTGCTACTGTGCCTAATTCAGTTGTACAAACTGGTGTGAAATCAGCTGGATGTGAAAATAAAATACACCATGAGTCCCCAATCCATTCGTGAAATTTTATATTACCCATTGATGTTTCTGCTTCAAAATCAGGAGCAATATCACCTAATCGTACGGTTGCCATAATAATTTGTTTTACTAATTAATGTAGATGTAAGTTATTAAAAATAAACTAATTAATTTCAAAAATAGACCTAAAACTTTTTAAATTGTTAAGATAGACAAGTTCATTATTAATTTTTAATAATTGATTGATAAATTTCAAACACACTAATTACATTGAAATTTTTGGAATTGATCAATACTTTATAATAAAGATTATAAAGTGCGGAACTAAAATCAAAAAGATCCTTTTTTATTTCTTTTTTAGGTTAGGTAAAAAGAAAGCAATGATTCCTATTAATGGCAAGTAAGCACAAATATAATATACGTATGTTATACTGGTATGATCAGCTAGATTTCCTAATAAGGCGGAACCCAAACCACCCATTCCGAAAGCAAAACCATAAAAAAGACCAGAAACCATTCCGAGTTTTTTAGGTAATAATTCCTGCGCATAAACTAGTATAGCAGGAAATGCAGAAGAAATAATTGTACCAATTACAACTGATAAAATACCTGTCCAAAACAGATCAACAAAAGGCAACAATAATGTAAAAGGCGCCGCTCCTAAAACAGAAAACCATATTACATATTTTCTACCAAATTTATCGCCTAGAGGTCCGCCGATTAATGTTCCTACAGCGCAAGAAGCTAAAAATAATACTAAATGAAACTGAGCATCTTGAACAGATAAATTGAATTTTTCCATTAAATAAAAAGTAAAGTAGCTCGACATGCTAGCCATGTAGAAAAATTTAGAAAAAATCAAGACTAAAAGTATTACAACTGAAAGTACAATTTTATTTTGAGACAAATTTGGCAAATCAATAACTGCCTTTTTAGTACGACTTAAACTAAGATGATCTTGATACCAGAACGCAATTCTACTTAAAATTAGTAGTCCAATTACTGCTGCCGCCACAAACCAAACGATATACTGTTGAGAATTAGGAACAACAATCAATGCTACTAACAATGGTCCTATAGCTGTTCCTGCATTTCCTCCTAATTGAAATATTGACTGAGCCAAACCTCGTTTTCCACCTGATGCTAAAAAGGAAATTCGAGAAGCTTCTGGATGAAAAATTGAAGAACCTATTCCAACTAATATTACCGAAACAATAATCATAGAAAAACTGGAAGCATACGCCAACGAAACAATTCCTAACGAAGTAAAAATCATCCCAAAAATTTGAGAGAAAGGCTGTGGTCGTTTGTCAGTATATAATCCCACTAAAGGTTGTAAAAGTGATGCTGCTGCCTGATAAGCTAATGTAATTAGGCCAATTTGGGTAAATGTTAATTTATAGTTTTCCTTCAATATAGGATATGCAGCAGGAATCACCGCCTGCAATAAATCATTGATTAAATGAGCAAAAGCTATTGAAAAAAGAATTGAATATACTGTAGGTTGCAGATCAATTGCATTATCGGCTTTGAGTTTATTAGCAGTAGAAAAATTCATTTAATAAAAAAACTTAATTAATAATTATTGTAAAAATCGGATTCAAAATTTTATAATTAAATACCAAATAGACAGCGTAATAAACGATAAAGGAATTCCATACCCTATCATCATGCTGCTTAACTTTGGTTTCAAACCATATGAGGTGGCTAATATGCTTGCAGTAATCATAGGCGCCATAGCTGACTGCATTACTGCAACTTCAATAGCTTTTGAATGTTGGCGCAAAATTACAACATACAATAAATAGATAAAAGCAGGTGTCACTATTAATTTGTATAAAAGTCCCAAACCCAAAAATTTCCAATGTTTACTTTTACTATCAAATTGTAACTGTAGCCCAACAGATAGCATAGCCAAAGGTGTCATCACAGTAGCAGTATTTTTGAATATAAACTGTACAAAATCATGAAAATCATAGCTTAAAAAATTCAGTAAACAGGCAACAAGAAAAGCAATAAATGGCGGAAAAAATACGATTTTTTTAATTATTTCTCTACCATTCGGCTTTCCTTTTGAATAAACTGCAGCGACTAAAATTGCGAATGTCGAAAGAATCACAAATGAACCTGGTTGATCCACTAAAATAGCTGTTTTCAAACCCTCTTTTCCATATAACGCTTCAATAATAGGATATCCTAGAAATGATGTGTTACCAAGACCAGCAGTAATTATTAAACAACCAATCAACTTTCTAGACCAACCAAAATATTTGCCTAAAAAAGAAAATATCAAATAAGAACCCCCAAAAGCTATCCAAGCGACGCCAATTGGAAATAAAATATCACGACTTATGTCAATCTTGGGAATGTAATACAATGCAATTGCTGGCAAGCATAAATAGATTACAACTTTATTTAAAAATTTATAAATAGAAATTGGGAATCCTTTTATATGCTGAAGAGTAAGACCTAATAATAAAAAAAAGAATATTATAATGAAATTATACATAAAGCGAAGAATCCATATTTATTTTAACATTTTATAAATCATTTGCCGCTCAGATCTTATAAGATTAATCTTGCTCTATGCACAAATAATCTAAATTGTTAATTCTATCTAATTTAACAATAAATTACTAAGCACAACTAAATTTCGTGCCAAGTAAGTTTAATTCTAGAATTGAAGCAATAATTAATGTATTGCTTCAATATTATATTCCGTATCGTTAAATTTGAAAGACGCACCTTTTTCTAGTCCTCTCATTTTTTCATAAATAGGAGCCTTAGTTGATATTCCAAATATAATTTCTCCTCCTACTCCAATCTCTTCAATTGAGACTGATATAAAAAGCTTCATTCTATCCGTTACAACTAGAGCGCCAGGCTCAACAATGGAACTAACTTTTTCAGGATTTAGCATTTTTAGTAAATCCATTTCACGTATTGCGAAGTCAAGTTCTTTACCCACAGCATTTAATAACTCAATTTTACCAGCCGCACGACTCTCGGTTTGACTAGGTGAATGATCAAACTCAAACACATCCGAATTCATAGAATCCAGTTGACTTTTAAAATTATCTATCAAGTCATTTTGTTTTTTTATACAAGCATCAAGAATTAGCTTTTTAGAGATATCCATTTTATTTTTATATTTAAAATTAAAGTTAACATTCGCATAAATGTATGCTATTTAACGAGAGTAATTGTTTGTGACAGTAAAATTAATTGCACAAATATTCAATTGTTAACATTTAAAAACTACGTTCATTTTTGTGTTACTATTTAATTTATTAATGTAAAAAAATAAACCTGAAAATTTATTAGCACTTAAATTGCTAATTGCATTCACTGTATTATTTAAAAAAAATTGATTTACAGTGTTAAAAAAAGTGAAGGTGCGACCACAGTTTATAAATTATATAAAAGGATAGTTTATGTAATTTTACTATTCGAGGTTTTTTCGCAATTGAAGATTATTAAAAAAGGGAAGCGCAAGAAATTTTACTTATTTTTACAATAAAAAAACCGCTTTGTCAGATATAAAACCCAATCATAGCGCGCTTACTGAAAAACCTGGAATTATTGCTCCAGAAATTATTAGCGCATCATCTGCTGGAAATATTCAACATTTTAGAAGAATCCAACCCTCTTCTGATGAATTAATTTCTGGAATTCTTAAAGGCGATATAACCGCTTTGAGTCGATCAATAACATTGGTAGAAAGCACTAATACTATTCATTTGGCAAAAGCCAATACCGTTATCAATACATGCTTATTACACGCGGCAAAATCAATTCGAATAGGAATCACGGGAGTTCCTGGCGTAGGTAAAAGTACGTTTATTGAAGCTTTTGGAAAATACTTAACTGGTTTAGGTAAAAAAGTAGCGGTTCTGGCAGTCGATCCCAGTAGCACTATTAGCCATGGAAGTATTTTGGGCGATAAGACTAGAATGGAAGAATTAGTAAAAGATAAAAATGCGTATATACGGCCTTCTGCTTCAGGCGAAACGCTGGGTGGTGTAGCACGAAAAACTAGAGAGACTATAACGTTGTGTGAAGCAGCTGGATTTGATGTTATTGTTATCGAAACTGTTGGTGTGGGCCAAAGTGAAACAGCGGTCCATAGTATGGTAGACTTTTTTTTATTACTAAAAATATCGGGTGCTGGCGATGAGCTTCAAGGAATAAAACGTGGAATAATGGAGATGGCTGATGCAATTATAATCAATAAAGCCGACGGCGATAACATCAAAAAAGCACAGTTTGCAAAAATGGAATTCAATCGAGCATTGCATCTTTTTCCCGCTAAAAGTTCTGGTTGGACACCTACAACTTCGACCTGTAGTTCCATAACACATGAGGGTATTCCAATTGTTTGGGAAACAATCGAAAAATTTCTAGATTTAACAAAAGGAAATAAATCCTTTTACTCCAAACGGAAAGAACAAAATCAGTATTGGATGCTAGAAACAATAAATGAGCAATTAAAAGCAAATTTTTATAAGCAAAATGAAATCCAGCAGCTATTAGAATCTACAAAAAAAGCGGTGCAAAATGATGAAATTTCACCCTTTGCGGCCGCTCAGTTTTTGCTAGAAAAATATTTTAAATAAAATTCGTTACTTATTTTGTGATGACAAATTCAAATTGAAATCTTTCAAAAACTACTACTCTTTCTCGTAACGCTCCATCTCGCGATCGTAGAAATCATTAGCAAGCACAATTAGTCCTTCCATTTCAGTATTTAATTCTCCTTCATCAAGATCTTCTGCTTCTTCTATAAACTCTACCTCATCATCTTTTAAATTGATAATAAATCGAGGATAATCAAGGTGGATAATAAATATATCTTCAGGAAAATCAGTGTTGTCGCCTAGTAAAAATTTTGGTAATTCCATATTGTCTTTATTTGTTAATGCTTTTATCTGTAGAATCTAAAATTAATTTTGCGGTTAATCTTGCGAAGCGAATATACAAAAATATCGCTGCTGCAGTTAGTCCTGCTAAAAGTCCAATCCAAATTCCGATTGCTTTTAAGTCTGTATATAGTCCCAAATATATAGAAATGGGAAAACCTATTATCCAATATGATATGAAAGTAATATACATAGGTATTTTTACATCTTGCAACCCTCTTAAGGCCCCCAAAACTACAACTTGTATACCATCAGAAATTTGGAAAAATGCGGCCACAAATAATAATTGCGAGGCAATTGAAATAACTTCCTCTGTTTCTATAATGTGACTCATGTCATTAACATCAACAAAAATTTGCGGTAAATATTGATGAAAAACAATAAAAATCATTGCAAATACAATCTCTAGTAAAATAGCTAGTAAAAATATAGATCGCGCAACTATTTGTAACTTTACATAATTCATTTGTCCTTTTTGGTTACCAACTCTTATCATTACTGCCACACTCAATCCCATTGCAAACATAAAAGTTAATGAGGCCAAACTCAGTGCAATTTGGTTTGCAGCTTGGCTTGTTGTTCCTAGAAGTCCAGAAAGCCAAACCGCAGCAGTAAATAATGCAACCTCAAAAAACATTTGCATAGAAGAGGGAAAACCTAAATTAATAATCTTATTGATCATCTTCTTTTTGATCTCTGTAAAATTAAAACTGGCAAAATAAGGAAAAAAATTAGGTTTTCTTGCGAGCGAATAATGGATAAAAATTAACATTACTATACGAGAAACAATTGTACCTACTGCAGCTCCTATTATTCCCATTTTAGGAAAAATCCAAATTCCATAAATCAAAAAATAATTGATTACTACATTAATAATATTACCAATAATGGTTGCCCACATAGAAACTTTAGTTTCTGATTTTCCATCAGCAAACTGCTTATAACCTTGGAAAATAATCAAAGGAACTAATGAAAATGCAACAATATCAAGATATGGCTTTGCCATTTCAACTACAATATCAGGTTGCCCCATAAAAGCAATTAAAGGTTTAAAAAAGAAGATGATTAAAAACAATGTAAATCCTAAGATTGAACAAAGAAATAGTCCATTATGAAATACACTTCTACCTTCATCGATATCATTTTTTCCGTCTGCCTCAGCAGCTAGCGGTGTAATAGCAGTTGAAAAACCAATACCTAGCGACATTGCAATGAAAACAAAACTATTTCCTAACGATACTGCAGCAAGTTCTGTAGGCCCTAATTTTCCCACCATGATATTATCAACAATTCCTACTATGGTATGCCCTAACATTCCCAAAATTATAGGATAAGCCAATCGTAAATTATAAGAAAACTCCTTTGTATACTGAGATAAATTCACTTTTTATTAATTTTTGTGCAAAGATAATTAGATCCTTTGAATTGTATCATTAGAATTGAAGTTATAAACGATTAATTTCTGTGAAAAAAAATTTTATAATGGTAATTCTGTAATAAAGGTGTCAAATTCTATAACTTTTGCGCCGCATCTAGTTTTACCTTTGCACGGTTGTTAATCGCAATAACGAACTAAATAAAAGATAAAATTTAAACAAGAATTATGAAAATCGCAAGAACAATTAAAATCGCACTTACATTTACCATTGCATTATTTTTTGCAAACCAAACACAAGCACAAGAAGTTGAAAATTATGATCAAGGATTTCGTTTAGGTTTTGGAGTTAATGTTGGAGCGCCAACTAATGAAGATGTTTACAACTATGCTTTAGGAGCCGATGTGAGATTACAGTATGATCTTACCAAAAGATATTCAGCAGTATTAAGCACAGGATTTACTAACTTATTCATTAGCAATAACAGACCTGATCTAGGATTTATTCCAATTAAAGCAGGTTTTAAAGCATTTGTATGGGATGATCAATTTTATGTTTTAGGAGAAGTTGGTGGTGGTATTGCTGTTACTAATGGTCAAAAGCAAGACACCTATTTATGGTCTCCAGGCATAGGTTATGCTAGCAAGAAAATTGACGTAAGTTTACGTTATGAATCTTATACAGAATATGATACAAACCAAATTGCTTTGAGAATTGCTTATGGATTTAAACTATAATTCAAAATTAAAGTCATAAAAAAATGCGCTGATTTCAGCGCATTTTTTTTATTCTTTTTCTAACATTTCTTTATACATGGCGATATTAGCTTTAACTTTATCGTCCATTTCTGGCTCCTTAATATCAGTGTATTTTTGCATTTCTTCCCAAATTATTTTACCTACAATATAACGCGCCATTTCTTTGTCATCGGCGGGAATTACATACCATGGTATTGCTGCTGTAGCTGTATTATTAATTGCTTCTTGGTAATAATTCATATATTCGTCCCAGTGGTCACGTTCCTTCAAATCCCCTGTTGAAAATTTCCAATTGTGTTTTCCTTCCTCGAGGCGTCGCATTAAGCGTTGTCTTTGCTCTTCTTTACTCAAGTGTAAAAAGAATTTCAACACAATGGTACCATTTTGCGTGATATGTTTCTCAAAATTTCTAATTTGCTCCATTCTATTTTCCCAAAACTTAGGCGTAATGTCTTCTACTTTTTCAATTCCAGGTAGATTCTCATTTAGAATATATTCCGGATGCACACGAGTAACTAAAACATTTTCGTAGTGGGTTCTATTAAATATTGCAAACTTTCCTTTTTCTGGTAAAGCCAAATAATGACGCCATAAATAATCATGCTCTAGTTCAGTAGAGTTGGGTGTTTTAAAACTATGAACAATTACTCCGCGAGAATTAAATCCTTTAAAAACCTCTCTAATCAGGCTGTCTTTTCCAGAAGTATCCATTCCTTGCAAACAAATAAGTACTCCGTACTTATTATGGGCGTACATTACATCTTGCAACTCGCTGAGTTTTTCAGTTACGCTTTCTAACTTATCTTCTTTTTTATCATCACTTGCTTCAACTTCTAAATTTGTTGGTGATTTTGATAAATCAATTTTATCAATTACTTTAAAATCATCTGGATTAATGGATTCCATAAGAAATAATTTAAATTTGTAAAATCAAATATAGCTAATTTTTCACCTTATTGTGGTTCCACAACATAAATACACAGATAGCCTTAGAGCAGATCCCAAATTTAGAAACTGCCAACGATAGGCTAGACATAATAGAAATAAAAATAAATGGAAATATCACAACTTAAATCACTTTTTAAAATTTCGGGTATCGGCTCTGCATCTGGACTTGTTTATAGAAGTAATACGCTCCTGATTATCAGTGATAATAGTGGCTTTTTATATGAGTACCAGATAAATTCAAAAAATTTAGTACGGCATCCACTAATTGAAAATCCATCTGAAAACATTCTAAAAAAAAACAAACCTGATTATGAAGCAATAACTAATTTTGGCGAAGACCTTTATATTTTTGGTTCTGGTTCTACCACCAGGAGAAATTCAATGGTTCATTTAAATAAATATAAAGTACTAATAAACAATGATTTAAGTGAATTATTTTCAGCAATGCAAGCTGTAGCGAAATTGAAGAAAGAAGATTTCAATTTAGAAGGCGCCATTTACAATGGTAAAAATTGGTATTTATTCAACCGTGGTAATGGAGTCGAGAATAGAAACGTACTTTTTACTATTGGAGGTGAAAATCTAATAAACAAATGGACAATAGAGTTTAGTGATTATACATTACCAGAATTAAATGGAGTTCGCACAAGTTTTACAGATGCTATTCTTGTTGACAATACTATTTATTTTTTGGCTACAGCCGAAGATACTATATCTACTTACGACGATGGCGAAGTGTTAGGAAGCATCATTGGTGGAATAGATGTAGAAACAATGAAAATCACATTTACAAAAAAAATTAGCGATATTCATAAGTTTGAAGGCTTAACTTTGTTCAGTCAATTCAGAGACAAGATCGAATTTCTACTTTGCGAGGACAACGATACCGAAATTTTAGAAACCTACATTTATAAACTGACTTTAGATTTATAGAAAACAAACATGTCTTTTATAAGCTGTAACAATTTCTAAATAGAACATACTAATCCGGTACATAAATTATAAAAAAATGAAAAGATTATCTTTAACGGTAGCAGTGATTTCCGTTCTCTGGAGTTGTAAAACAGCCGGGACAGCCGAAACTTCGCAAAAAGTTGCTGAATCCATAACAGTTGCGATCAACTTAAATGACATCAAAGAGGATAAGGTAATGGTCACTGTAACCGCACCAAAATTTAGCACTGAAGAGGTAACGTATAGCATGCCTAAGATTGTTCCCGGAACTTATTCAGTTGATGATTATGGAAAGTACATCGATGATTTTAAAGCATTTGATAGTAAAGGAACGATCTTATCAACATCTAAAACAGACGATAATACTTGGCTGATAAAAAATGCTAAAAACGTAGCGAAAGTAACCTATTTAGTTAATGACACTTTCGATACTGAAAAGGGAAGCGGTTTTGGTAATAATGATATTTTTTCTCCCGCAGGAACAAACATCGATGATGGCAAAAATTTTATGCTAAACATGCACGGTTTTGTAGGATATTTTCAAGATAAAAAAGAACTTCCATATAATGTTACTGTGTCACATCCAGAAACACTTTGGGGCGCAACCTCCATGACTGATTTTGATTCAAGCACTACAACTGATCTTTTTAAAACATCCCGTTATGCGGAATTAGTAGAAAATCCTGTAATGTATGCAAAACCAGACTATACTACTTTTAACGTAGACGGAATGGAGATCTTAATTGGCGTTTACTCTCCAACTGGAAAAGTTACTGCAGAAAGCATTACTCCTGAGATGAAAAAGATGATGACCGCTCAAAAAACTTTTTTAGGAAAAATAAATGCCACAAAAAAATACAGTGTTTTACTTTATCTATCATCAATGACAAATACTGATGCGAAGGGATTTGGTGCATTAGAGCATCCTACTGCAACAACAGTAGTATTACCTGAACTAATGCCGAAAGAAGAACTTGTAAAATCAATGATTGATGTAGTTTCACACGAATTTTTTCATATTGTAACTCCGCTTTCTATTCATTCTAAGGAGATTCATAATTTTGACTACAACTCACCTAAAATGTCACAACATTTATGGATGTATGAAGGTGTAACAGAATATTTTGCCAATCTTTTTCAAATAAATCAAGGATTGATATCAGAAGAAGATTTTTACACTAGGATGGCTGAAAAGATTGGACGTGCCAATACAATGAATGACACTATGCCTTTTACAACAATGAGCGAAAATGTGTTAACTGAACCCTACAAAGCGCAGTATTTGAATGTTTATGAAAAGGGCGCACTAATAGGAATGTGCATCGATATTATAATTAGAGAAAAAAGTAATGGCGAGAGAGGAATTCTAGATTTAATGCAGAAATTATCAACTGAATATGGTGCTTCTAAGCCATTTAATGACAGCGAACTTTTTGATAAAATTACTTCTTTAACTTATCCGGAAGTTGGCTCATTTTTACAAACATACGTTTCTGGTGCTGCCCCTATTCCTTATGATGTTTATTTAGCTAAGGTGGGTGTTGCAAAATCAATGACAAAAGCAGCAACTAATGTTTTCTTGAAAGGTCAGACTCCTTATATTACAGTTGACCAGCAAACAAAAGAAATAATTGTAATTCCTAATATGGAATTAAATGATTTTTATAAAAATTTAGATTTAAAAGGAGGAGATATAATTGTTGCTGTCAACGACAAAAAATACACTCTAGATAATATTTACGAAATGATTACCGCAAGTCAAAACTGGAAAGAAAATGATCCTATCACATTGAAAATTAAGCGAAACGGCAAGGAGCAAATTGTATCTGGAAAAGTAAAACTTCCTTATGAAGAAAAAGAAGGACTAAAATTTAGCGATGCTTCAAAAAATTTAATTAAAGAAGCTTGGTTAAAAGGTTAAAAACACTAGAATTTTATGAAAAACCCAATTTAGAAATAGATTGGGTTTTTTTTATTTATTTTACTGGCAAACGTTATTCATTCCAACAATTTTCTTTATTTTGCGCCGAAAACTATCATTAGATGATTATAAATTATTCTGTCTTAAAAAGAACAAAACAGTACAATTATAGTGACTAGTAAAAACAAAAAAAACAAATTTTAATACAACATGAAAAAATCTATTCTTGCCTTTGTAACAATACTATTAGTATTTGCTTGTAACAAAAATGAACCAGAAGGTAATGTCCATATTACGGGAAATATAAAAGGGCTAAAAAAAGGAACTTTGTACATTCAAAGAATTATAGATACTTCTCTTATTGTGATAGATTCTATAGATATTGATGGAAACTCTGGTTTTGAAAGTCATTTAGATTTAGAATCACCCGAAATGCTTTACATGTTTTTAGATCGTGGAACGAGCAACTCCCTAGATAATAATCTTTCCTTTTTTGCAGAACCTGGAAATATGACGATTAATACTAGTTTAGATAATTATATTGCCGATGCAAAGGTGACCGGCTCCAAAAATAATGATATTTTTGAAGAATATAAGAAGATTAACTCGCGCTTCACAGACTCAAATCTTACGCTAATTGAGCAGAAATTTAAAGCTATAAAAAGCAATAATCCGAAAGCTATTGATAGTATCAGTATCAAACAAGACGCGAATATTAAAAGAAAATATTTATTTGCAACTAACTTTGCATTAAACAATAGAGAATATGAAGTTGCACCTTACATAGCTTTATCTGAAATTTACGATATTAACGTCAAATATTTAGATACTATCCAAAAAGCTATGTCTCCAAAAGTTGCAAAATCAATGTATGGAAAGAAACTTACTCAATATGTATCGACTATAAAAGCGCAGTAAATCAATAAAAAGGTTACAATTAAAAAACCATCTTGCTAATTACAAGATAGTTTTTCATTTTTAGCAAGAGATTACGATATGACGCATTAGTAATTGCAAATGCTGAAAGATTTTATTAATTAACCTTGCCTATTACTAAGAATTATTCCGCTTATGATCATACCTATAAAAAACAAAATATAAATTAAAAATAGTAAAATCATCTTGATTCCAACAAATTTATAATGTGATTTTAAATACATCAGTGAAGCTGTTAATTTCTCGGAGTCAATAGTTGCAATTGCTACTTTGGAATTAGATCTAAATTTATTTAAGTACTAAATAAGAAAGAAATACAGTAATGTAAAAATGAGATAGAAAGAAGAAATTAAAATCCCATATGAATTATCCTTCCGACATATCGCTGGTTTCACTTTTCCAATCGAGTCGTAGATTACATTTATAAATAGCGCTACAAAAACTATAAAACCGATTCCTCTATATCCTAAAACAAATAGAAAATAGTCTTACTTTCAGTTGCTTTCAAAAGATATTTTTCTGACTTACTCAGGTTCATTTCGAAATTGTCAGTGATCAAATGATCATCCATGTTTAAATTTGTAAAGTTAGATTTCGAATTCAACAAAAAAATAAGACAGATCATGAAATTATAAAATATGTAATATTTATCTAAAACAAAAAACCACTTAACAAAAGTTAAGTGGTTTTATTAAGAGCCGGCGGAGGGACTCGAACCCACGACCTGCTGATTACAAATCAGCTGCTCTAGCCAACTGAGCTACGCTGGCGACTCATTACGGGTGCAAATATAAGATTGAATTTCTATTTTCCAAAGGAAATCTAAACTTTTTTTGCTTTTTTTTGCCTACAAATCGTTGATTTTAGCAATCAATTGATTAGCAGTTTGTTCCAATTCAACATTGATTTGTTTGAAGTGTGCTTTTTTATCTTCTACCTTTTTTACGTTTACTTTTGTGATTAAAGTATCAAAAGCAGCGATAGCTTCGTCAATTAAAGCATTTGTTTCTGTTGTAGGTTTTCCTGTTGTAGAAATTTCATACAAGTAAACTGCTTCAATAATATCTCCTAAAACATAGTTGATGTCTTTTTTTAAATTCTTAACGTTTGCCATTTTTATTTTTTTAAAATTTGAATTTTAATTTGCGTCTGCAAAAGTACATATAATCTTTCTATTACCGACTATGAAATTTCCAAAAAAGAGCTATTGTAGAAAATTCATTCAAAAAAATATTGTATTTAACAAATACAAGAAAAAGTATAATTTGAAAAATTATGAAATGTAAATTTCTAAAATTGAAGCTTTTCCAGTCATAGAGAACGTATTCATCGCTGCAGGGATTAAAACAGTATCCCCTTTTATGTATTTATACTTAGTCTCTTCAAACATAATTTCAAAGTTTCCTTCAATACACATATAAACAGTAAATGACGTATCGGCTTTAGAAAAATAGATTTTTCCGTCTAAGGGTATGAAATTAGTTATAAAATACGGACAATCGACTACTATATTTGATTGATTTGAAATTTTAAGAAATTCTCTCTTGGTATTTATAACATCATAATTGATTGCTTCTAGAGCTAAATCGACATGTAATTCTCTAGTTTTTCCATTAGCATCAACTCGATCAAAATCATACAAGCGATATGTAATGTCAGAGGTCTGCTGAATCTCAGCAACTACTAAACCTGCTCCAATAGCATGCACCGTTCCTGTTTCTAAAAAGAAGACATCACCTTCTTTAACTTTTATATCATCTAACAAAGAGAGAAGCGTTTTACTTTCTAGGCTGCCTAAATATTGTTGAGCATTAGATTTTTCTTTAAATCCTACTAGAATTCGGGAATCAGAATCGGCTTGCATGATATACCACATTTCAGTTTTTCCAAAAGAATTATGACGCTTTTTAGCCAAAGCATCATTTGGATGTACCTGTACAGATAAATCTTCACGCGCATCCAAATACTTAAAAAGAAGTGGAAACTCCGTCCCAAAACGTTTATAAACCAATGTTCCTAGGATTTCATTAGGGAATTCATTTATGGCATCCATTAAAGATTTTCCTTTCCATTCGCCATTCGCAATCATACTGACATCTCCTTTTACTGTCGATAATTCCCAGCTTTCACCAATATTGTTGGAAAGAATAGCCTTATTCAAAACGGTTTTTAACTTTTCTCCACCCCAAATCCTTTCTTTAAAAATAGGCTCAAACTGTAAAGGATAAAACTTCATAACTTTCTTTTTTTAATATGGAATACTTATCCATTATTAACTCAAACTAAAATGCTCTTAATTCCCTTTTCTAGCAACGGAATTAAGAGCAAAATAAATCAATTTTAATATAATTATTACTAAAATATATTACACTACTAACTTTTTAATTGCTTGCAATGCTTTAGGTATATGTTTTGCGGCTAACATACTGTCAAAAACCATTTTTATAATACCATTTTTATCAGTTACATAAGTCACACGTCCTGGTAGCAAGCCAAACATTCCTGTTGGCACTCCAAATGCCTTTCTTATTTTCTTATCAAAATCAGATAAAAGAATAAATGGCAATTTATATTGTTTACTAAATTTAAGATGAGAAGCTACAGTGTCACTACTTATACCGATAACCTCTGCACCGAGATCTTTAAAATCCTCGTATTGATCTCTAAAACTACATGCTTGTGTTGTGCAACCTGGTGTATTATCTTTTGGATAAAAATAAATAACCAAGGGCTTTTGTCCTACAACATTTTGACTATCAAAGTCATTACCATTTGCATCTTTTGCTGTAAAATTTGGAATCTTATCTCCTACTTTTAATTCCATTATTCGCCTTTATAGGTTACAAAATTTCGAGGTGTTTCGTACAACACAACTTCTAAATCAAATTCAGGTTTGATTCTTTTTCTGATTTTATTCCAAATGACAACTACTATGTTTTCAGCAGTTGGATTTAAGTCTTTAAAATCCGGAACGTCTAAATTTAAATTTTTGTGATCAAATTGATTTTCAACATCTTCTTTGATAATATCACTCAAAAATTTAACATCCATTACATATCCCGTTTCTGGATCTATTTCACCAGTAACACTTACAGTTAAATCATAATTATGACCGTGAAAATTAGGATTATTACACTTTCCAAAAATGGCATCATTCTGCTCGAACGTCCAATCTTTCCTGTATAATCTATGTGCTGCATTGAAATGCGCTTTTCTTGAAATTGTAACTTTCATAAAATTAAATGAATTAATATTTTAAATTTCGTCCTCTGGTAATAAAGGGCTTTTATGTTCTTCTAAAAAATGATAAAATTCATCAAATATAATTTTGAACCAAACGGTATATAAAGCGGGTTGTTGTACCATATCCTTTTTTACAGCATCAATTTTCATCCATTTCCAACTCTCTACTTCCTCCGGATTTATTTGAGGATCAGCATTGCAATAACCAATCATGACGTGATCTAACTCATGTTCAGTAAGACCGTTGTCAAAAGGTGCTTTATAAATAAAATGAAACAATTCTTTTAAGTCGGTTTTAAAACCCATTTCCTCAAACAATCTTCTACCGCCTGCTTCTATATTAGATTCTCCTTCTCGCTGATGACTGCAACAAGTGTTTGTCCATAATAATGGTGAATGATATTTTAATGCAGCGCGTTGCTGTAACATGATTTCATTTTTATCGTTTAGAACAAAAACAGAAAAAGCACGATGCAAAACTGCTTTCTCATGTGCTTCAAGCTTTGGCATCAGCCCAATTTTCTCATCATTTTCATTAACTAAAATCACGTTTTCTTCTATCATAGTTATGTATTTCTGCCCAAAAATACGAAAAATAAGTTAGGAATTAATGCTTTAACTTTCTGTTTTGAATTGTTGAAGTCGAAACAATTACAATTTCTGCAAACTCAGAAATTAGTTGAGAAATATAAAATGAAATATATGAAAAAGTAAAAGTAAAATTGTTAAAGTTCTATCTATGATGATAACTTCAGTTAATTTGAAATAAAAAGTATTTATGACATTGTAACACAATTTACTCTTCGAGATTTAAAAATATTGCTGCTATAAATTAAAATAGTAGCAGCTTTTTTTTAAATGATTTAATAATATTTCTAATGATTTCTGAATTTTGGGATTTAAATTTAAAATCTAATGATTCTAAAACCTTACTAATCTTTAATTCGTAAATAACTTTAGTTAAACCTTACCTAAATCAATACTAAATTTCAGAGTGGTAAATATAAATTGATGGTAAACCGATTTATCTTTGTAATATCAAATAATTTTTAAACCAATCAAAAACAAATATTTACTAATTTCGATACCATTGAAAAAGTAAGAAAAAAACATTTAATTCAAACAAATTTTAACCCATTATGAAAACAAGATTGCATATTTTAACTTTTTTACTCCTATCTCCATTTTTTGTTATAACTGTAAATGGCCAAAGCACTAAAGAACAAAATAACACAAAAAATAAAATTACCATGGAAAATACAATTGAAAAGCCAGGAAATCCATACTACTCAAATACTGACAAATCGAAATTAAAAGTTTCAAATGCTGAGTGGAAAAAAGTACTACCAGAAGATGTTTACGATGTAACTAGAAATGCTGACACGGAAAGACCTTTTACAGGAAAATATTGGAATACTGACGAAAAAGGTACTTATTATTGCGCTGCATGCGGAAACAAACTATTCCGTTCAGGAGCTAAATTTTCTAGCAGCTGCGGCTGGCCTAGCTTTTTTGAGCAAGAGAATAAAAGTAGCGTTGTATACAAAACAGACAATTCATTAGGAATGGAAAGAATTGAAGCGCTTTGCGGAAGATGTGATGGTCACTTAGGACATCTTTTTGATGATGGACCTGAGCCAACTGGTAAAAGATATTGCATGAATTCTATTGCACTTGATTTTATCCCAGACGTAAAGAGATAAAAATTTATAAAATTAAATTAAAATGACCAACTTGAAGATTGCTACAAGTTGGTCATTCTTTTGTAGCTATTTCACTCCATTGCATATTATAAAAATTTGATTTGGAGTTGCTACCTTTTCGGGTTAATGATGACTAAGAAACTCAAAATCGCAAAGATTATTTTTCATTAAATATAAATTATTTAATTTTCAGAGCTTCAGCAATCATTATTGCACATTTTTCTCCATCAATTGCTGCAGAAATTATTCCGCCAGCGTATCCAGCCCCTTCTCCACACGGATACAATCCTTTAATTTGTAAATGTTCGTAAGTGTATAAATCTCTCGGAATGCGCACAGGCGATGAAGTTCTCGATTCAGGAGCGTGAATTATTGCTTCATTAGTCAAATAACCGCGCATTGATTTTCCAAATTCTGTGAATCCCTCTCTTAATATTTCAGTTAAAAAACCGGGAAATACTTGTCCCATTTCTACTGATGTTGTTCCTGGGACATAAGAAGTTTTAGGGATTTCAGATGAAACTCTAATTTGAGTAAAATCGATCATTCGCTGCGCTGGAGCTTTTTGAGTTTGTCCCGCTAAGTTCCATGCTTTCCGCTCAATACTTTTTTGGAATTCCATTCCTGCTAAGGCACCAAATTTAGCAAATGGCTTGAAATCCTCTAATTTTAATTCGATTACAATTCCAGAATTGGCTGTGGCTTGATCCCTTTTAGATGGAGACCACCCATTAGTTACCACCTCGCCAGGACTTGTGGCACAAGGAGCAATTACTCCTCCCGGACACATGCAAAACGAGTACATTCCTCGACCATTGACTTGCTTTACTATTGAATATGGTGCTGGTGGTAAATACTCGCCACGATAATCACAACTGTATTGAATACTATCAATTAATGATTGCGGATGTTCAGCTCTGACGCCCAAGGCAAAAGCTTTAGCTTCAATGAATATCTCTTTCTTATCTAATAATTCATAAATATCACGAGCAGAATGTCCAGTAGCAAGAATTAATTTGTTAGCAAGAATGGTATCTCCTTTATGAGTTACAATGCCTTGAACTTCATTATTTTTAACTAAAATATCGGTGAGTCGAGTTTCAAACAATACTTGTCCGCCAAACTCTATAATTTTTTCTCTAATATCCTGAATAATCTGTGGTAATTTATTTGTTCCAATGTGCGGATGTGCGTCGACTAAAATATCCGGCGTTGCTCCAAAAGCTACAAATAATTCTAGAATCCTTGTGACATCACCTCGCTTTTTTGAACGTGTGTATAACTTCCCGTCAGAATAGGTTCCTGCACCACCTTCGCCAAAACAATAATTAGAATCTTCATTTACAATATGATCTACATTTATTGCTTTTAAATCTCTACGGCGACCCCGCACTTCTTTTCCTCTTTCAATAACTATGGGCTTCAAACCCAATTCTATCAATTGTAAAGCAGCAAATAATCCTGCTGGACCGGCTCCCACAACAATTACTTCTTGAGCATTTGCCACATTTTTATACTCAGGAATTTGGAATTTAATTTCTTGAAAATCCTCTCCTTTTAGATAAACTAATACTTTCAAGTTGATTCTTACTGATTTCTGTCGCGCATCAATAGATCGTTTTAAAATAGAAACATGCTGAATTTCGTCTATCGAAACCTTAACTTGTTTTGATAAATATTCTTTAAGCAACAATTCATTTGCGGCTATTTCTGGGTTAACTTGTAATAAAAGTTCTTGAGGCATTTTTTACTATTTATTCATTTTTGATCCAATTTGCTTATTATATTAAAAAAGCAAAGTGCAAAAGTAGTATTTTGAAGTGAAATTAGTTCCTGAAACAGAAATGCATTTTTAAAATTAGACTTTGTAACTTTGCGACTTTGATTATAATCATTAAAAATCATCTTACTATGTCTAGAAAAATAAAACTAATTTGGGATTTCCGCGGACCTGCATCAGGAAAAACAGCTGAGCATCATGAAGTTCACTTAAAAGAATATGTTTCGATTGAAAATTTACCTATAAACATTACAGGCTTTGAAATTCAAAATGAAATGCAAGCAATTGCTTTTATGGTAGTAACTGAGGAGAATATGATTGGTGTTCGCGATGCTTTAAAACCTCATCGAGGTGAAATTTACGAGGCATAAATTCCAAATATAAAAATCCCAAATTCCAATATTTAACTCAATTGGAATTTGGGATTTATCTTTATTGAAGTTTACTTTTTAATTGGCCACTTCACTTATAAACTTGATTCTCATCAATCTTAATTCATCAACATCGTAATCACCTTCGAATTCTTTCAGTGCTTTTTCAATACTATCTGTTTCAGATTCCATAAAATAGTCATGAATTTCTTCTTGCTGATCGTCGTCCAGCATGTCATCAACCCAATATTTGATATTTAATTTAGTTCCTGAATAAACAATCTGCTCCATTTCTTTTATTAGAGCGTCCATATTTATTCCTTTAGCGGAAGCAATATCAACTAGTGATAGTTTACGATCTATATTTTGAATAATATAAAGCTTATTAACTGAATTAACTCCAGTAGATTTTACTACTAAATCATCAGGACGAATGATTTCATTATCATCTACATAACGATTAATTAATTCTATAAATTCTTTCCCATATTTCTTTGCTTTACCCTCGCCTACCCCATGAATATTAATCATTTCTATTTGAGAAATTGGATATTTAAGTGCCATATCTTCAAGCGAAGGATCTTGAAAAACTACAAATGGAGGAACACCCACTTTTTTAGCTACTTTTTTACGCAAATCACGCAACATACTCATTAACAACTCATCAGCGACAGCTGATGATTTAGATGCAGAAATTATTGCTTCATCTACCGTTTCATTGTATTCGTGATCTTCAGACATCATAAAAGAATGTGGATTTTCGATAAAATCTAATCCTTTTTGGGTAATCTTTACGATGCCATAGGTTTCAATATCTTTAGATAAAAACCCTGAAACTAAAACTTGTCGCAACAAAGCCATCCAATATTTTTCATCATGATTTGAACCACAACCAAAAAATTTCTGTACATCTGTCCTGTGCGCTTTTATGACTGCATTTACGCGCCCTATTAATGTAAAAACAACTTCTTTTGACTTGTATAAATGTTTAGTATCTCTGACAACTTGTAATAATTTAACGACTTGATCTTGAGCCTCAACTTTCGTTTTTGGATTTCTAACATTGTCATCCATATTGGCTCCATCACCGGTGACATCGTCAAATTCTTCACCAAAATAATGGAGTAAAAATTTACGTCTTGACATAGAGGTTTCGGCGTAAGCCACAACTTCTTGCAACAAAGCAAATCCTATTTCTTGTTCAGCAACAGGTTTGCCGGACATGAATTTCTCTAACTTCTCTACATCTTTATAGGAATAGTACGCTAGACAATGGCCTTCGCCTCCATCTCGTCCACCTCGCCCTGTTTCTTGATAATAACTTTCTAATGATTTTGGAATATCATGATGTATTACAAATCGCACATCGGGCTTATCAATTCCCATTCCAAAAGCAATTGTTGCCACCACCACATCCACATCTTCCATGAGAAACATATCTTGATGCTTGGCTCGAGTTTTTGCATCTAAACCCGCATGATATGGAACCGCACTAATACCGTTCACTTGCAAAACTTCAGCGATTGCCTCCACTTTCTTACGACTAAGACAGTATATAATTCCCGACTTTCCTTTATTTTGCTTAATAAATCGGATAATATCTGATTCGATATTTTTAGTTTTTGTACGAATTTCGTAGTATAGATTGGGTCTGTTAAATGATGCTTTAAAAGTTGTAGCATCAGTCATATCAAGGTTTTTTAAGATATCCTCTTGCACCTTTGGTGTTGCTGTAGCAGTCAAACCAATTATAGGAACATCTCCTAATTGTTTGATGATGTGCTTGAGATTTCTATATTCTGGTCTAAAATCATGACCCCATTCTGAAATACAATGCGCTTCATCAATTGCCACAAATGAAATTTTTACATTTTTAAGAAAATTAACGTACTCCTCTTTTGTCAAGGATTCGGGTGCTACATAAAGTAATTTTGTAATACCAGAAGTTATGTCTTTTTTAACTTGAGTAATTTCGGTTTTGTTTAATGATGAGTTTAAAACGTGAGCCACACCGTGTTCTGACGATAGGCTTCTAATCGCATCAACCTGATTTTTCATTAAAGCAATTAAAGGTGAAACAACTATTGCAGTTCCTTCTTGAACTAAAGCAGGTAATTGATAACAAAGTGACTTTCCACCGCCTGTAGGCATGATGACAAACGTATTTTCCTTATTGAGTATACTCTTGATAACTTGTTCCTGCAATCCTTTGAATTGGCTAAAGCCAAAATACTTCTTTAATTCCTTATATATATCAATTTCGTTTGGATTCATTCTGTAATTTGTGGTAATTTGTTTAAATTTGCGACATCTAAAGATACAAATTTCTTTGAAACACACAAATTTAAAAATTCTGTTTTGATTACAAGAGAAAATATATTGGCTAGTGCCAAAAAAACAATCTTATCGGAAAGTCAATCTATCGCAAAATTAGCGGATTACCTTGATGAAAGCTTTATCGATGCAGCAGAAAAAATATATAATTCCACAGGACGATTAGTTATTACGGGGATAGGTAAAAGCGCAATAATAGCTCAAAAGATGGTTGCTTCATTCAATTCTACTGGAACTCCGTCACTTTTTTTACATGCTTCAGAGGCAATTCACGGTGATTTAGGCATGATTCAAAATGAAGATGTTATTATATGTATATCTAAAAGTGGCAACAGCCCCGAAATTAAAGTTCTTGTTCCATTATTGAAACGATTTGGAAATATCTTGGTCGCTATCACAGGAAACATGACTTCTTTCTTAGCAAAAGGTTCAGATATTGTTCTCAACACAACCGTTGATTCCGAGTCCTGCCCTAACAATCTAGCACCCACAAATAGCACAACAGCACAGCTAGTTATGGGCGATGCTCTTGTGGTTTGTCTTATGGAAATGCGTGGTTTTCAGCCTCAAGATTTTGCTATTTATCATCCTGGAGGTGCTTTAGGTAAGAAACTATTACTAAAAGTAAAAGACATGCTGGAAAACTCATTAAAACCCCAAGTGAATCCAGATGCACCAATAAAAAAAGTTATTTTCGAAATCTCTGAGAAGCGACTTGGAGTTACTGCTGTTGTAGATAATGACAAAGTAATTGGTATCATTACCGATGGTGATATCAGAAGAATGCTTAACGAGAGAGATTCATTTACCGAATTAACTGCAAAAGATATAATGACAATAAATCCAAAAATGACCTCATCTAATGAAATGGTTGTTGAAGCACTAAATATAATGGAAGACTTTTCCATCACTCAACTAGTTGTTGTTGACAACGGAGAATATAAAGGAGTACTGCATTTACATGATATTTTAAAAGAAGGAATAGTATAATGGCTAAAAAAAATTTAAACGAAATGTCGTTTTTAGATCATCTTGAAGAGCTGAGATGGTTGTTGGTTCGAAGTACGGCTGCAATATTAATATTGGCAACTTTTACTTTTTTTGTAAGTGATTACATATTTGATGTTATCATTTTTGGTCCTACCAGTCCAAATTTTATAACCTATCGTTTATTTTGTGATTTGTCAAATCAATTGGGTTTTACAGATATTATATGTGTGACTGAAATGCCTTTTATCATTCAAAATGTAAATATGGAGGGACAAGTTAATGTTTTAATTTGGACCTGTGTAACTGCTGGATTTATTCTTGGTTTCCCTTTCATTTTATGGGAAGTATGGAAATTTATAAGTCCTGCCTTGTATACAAAAGAGAAAAAAAATGCAAAGCTATTTATTTTCTCTTCCTCTTTACTTTTTTTTCTGGGTGTCCTTTTCGGGTATTTTCTGATTGTGCCGATGTCAGTTAACTTTTTTGCAACTTTTACAATTAGTAGTGTTGTACAAAATCAATTTAGTGTGGATTCCTATATTGGAATGGTTAAAACCAGTGTTATTGCTTGCGGATTATTTTTTGAGTTACCTATAATCATCTACTTTTTAACAAAATTAGGTTTAGTAACTCCAGAATTCTTAAGAAAATATTGGAAATATGCGGTAATTGTAATTTTAGTGGTAGCAGCAATTGTAACGCCACCAGATGTTATAAGTCAAGTAATAGTAACAATCCCTATGTTACTAATTTACGAAGTGAGTATTTTAATTTCAAAAGTAGTAGTAAAAAATCAAAACAAAATCAATGGCTGATATTATAGAAGAATTTAATGAATATCGTTCTAAAATGAACGAAAAATTACTGGCTGACAATAATAAAATTGTTAAGCGAATTTTCAATTTAGATACTAATGCATATGCTGCAGGCGCATTAGATGTAAAAACTAAAGAATTACTTGGACTAGTTGCATCAGCAGTTTTGCGTTGTGATGATTGTGTAAAATACCATCTTGAAACTAGTCACAAAGAAGGTGTCACTAAAGAGGAAATGATGGAAGCTATGGGTATTGCTACATTAGTTGGTGGAACCATCGTAGTTCCTCATTTACGTAGAGCTTACGAATTTTGGGAAGCTCTTGAAGAAAATGCAACAAAATAACTTAGTGAGAATTGAAACCGTTTAATTTTTATTTGAATATTCAGATATCTAATTGAACGGTTTTATCGCTAATTGACTAAAAAGAAAAAACATAATCAGATGAAATTAAGAGCCGAAAATCTTGTCAAAACTTATAAAGGACGCAGTGTTGTTAAAGGCATTTCGGTAGAGGTGAATCAAGGTGAAATTGTTGGACTTTTAGGTCCAAACGGTGCTGGCAAAACAACTTCTTTTTACATGATCGTGGGTTTAGTGAAGCCAAATTCAGGGAATATTTATCTTGATGATTTAGATATTACGGATTACCCAATGTATAAAAGAGCACAACAGGGAATTGGTTACTTGGCACAAGAAGCATCCGTTTTTAGAAAGTTAAGTATTGAGGATAATATTTTAAGTGTCCTACAATTAACTAAACTTTCAAAAGCAGAACAAGAAGCTAAAATGGAAAGTTTAATAGATGAATTTAGCTTAGAACACATCAGAACAAATCGAGGTGATTTACTTTCAGGAGGAGAGCGAAGACGAACTGAAATCGCGCGATGTCTTGCAACCGATCCAAAATTTATATTATTAGATGAGCCATTTGCAGGAGTTGATCCCGTTGCTGTAGAGGATATTCAACGTATTGTGGCTCAGTTAAAAAATAAAAATATTGGTATTTTAATTACAGATCATAACGTTCAAGAAACGCTAGCTATTACTGATAAAACGTACTTAATGTTTGAAGGAGGGATCTTAAAAGCAGGGATTCCAGAAGAATTAGTAGAAGATGAAATGGTGCGTAGGGTTTATTTAGGACAAAATTTTGAGTTGCGAAAAAAGAAATTAGAATTTTAATTTCAACAAAATTAGTCTCAACTTAAAAAGGAAAAACCGCAAAAAATTTTAAAGCTAAATAAATAATAACCTAAAAAGATAGACAAATGTCAAATAATTCAGAACCCTCAGATGAAACTAAAAGAAGATGGCATCAAGATCCAAACAATTGGTTTTTAGGATTCTTTTATTTTAATAGAGAAGACAAGCGGATTTTTCCTCCAAAAAGAATAGCGTGGATGGGCTGGACAATAAACTTTGCAAACCCTATTTCAGTAATTACATTATTGATTTTTTTATTATTAGTTTTCACCATGGTCAACCTAAAATAAAATTTTGCAAAACCGTTATTCAACTGTTATAAATTGCAGTTGCTGCAAATCTCCATTATAAATGTTCACGTCAACATTTCCTTTTATTCCAGGAATACTCGCTTTCTCTGTAAACTGCCAAAAAAGCCAATCAGATTCTATTTGCTCTCGATAGAAGTTATAATTGGCAATCCAAAAAAGATAATCGGAGAACTCCTCTTTTAAAAAATCATCATAGTAACGCTCGCCTGAATAAATTATGGGTTTAACACCATAATGCGCTTCTACAGCTTTCAGCCAGCGTCTCAATCCAATTTTTAGGTTAGCAATAGATTGATTTTTAGGCAATTTTTCAATATCAAGAACTGGCGGTAAATCTCCTTTCTCAAGTTTAACCATAGAAATAAATAACTCCGCTTGTTCAAGAGAGTTTTCATTTGGTCGGTAATAATGGTAAGCTCCTCGAATCATTTTATTTTTTTTGGCGCCAAGCCAATTACGCTTAAATTGACGATCTAAACGATCTTTGCCCACTGTGGCTCGAATAAAAACAAAATGTAATGGATATTTATTTTCTATTGTATCTACGTATGACCAACTAATTTGTCCTTGATATTCTGAAACATCAATTCCTATGCTCTGTCCTGCGTGCTTTTCCAAAACTTGAAAATTACGAACATCAGAAATCCTTTTTGCTTCACGTTCCTCTAATACAGCTTTGTTAGATTTAAAACTAAAGTAGTACGCTAATCCGTTTCTGTAATGGTAACCCACTGCTAAAAGCACAAGCACTAAAAAACTTAGAAGAAGATACTGAACTATTTTACCAGAAAAAAAAGAACTTTTTTTCTGAGACTTTCGAAAAGTGTTATTTCGTTTTCTAATTATTTTCTTTCTCATTCAAGAAGCTACTTTTTAATTCTTTTGTTGTTTACGATAGAAAGTAACACATAGAATAAAATCAATAAGGAAATTCCTAAATACTTAAAGAAAATCAATAAAAGAAGAGAAATTATGAGGAAAGAAATTTGTAACGTATTTTCTTTGAAACCAAACTTTTTAATTTTTAAAGAAAAAAGTGGGATTTCAGCATTTAATATATAGGCACTGAGAATTGTAATTGCGAGTAAAACGAATGGATTTGTTAAAAATTCAATCAGAAAAAGTGAATCAGTGAATTTTAAAACTAATGGTAAACTCAATATAAAAAGTGTATTTGCAGGAGTTGGCAAACCAATGAAGGAATCCGTTTGTCGCGTATCAATATTAAAATTTGCTAAACGATAGCATGATCCTAAAGTTATTATAAAACCTAGATAAGGAAACCATTGTAAATATCCTGCAACAATAGGTGACGAATAACTAATCATCATTTGAAACATAACTAATCCAGGAACCACACCACTTGTAACCATGTCAGCTAGTGAGTCTAATTGCAATCCAAGCGGACTTGCTACTTTCCATAAACGAGCAAAAAAACCATCAAAAAAATCCAAAAATATACCTAAAGACACAAATAAAAATGCCATTTCAAACTGTTGATTGAAAGCGAACATTAGCGCGATACATCCCGAAAAAAGATTGAGTAAAGTGATTAAATTAGGAATGTGCTTTTTAATATTCATAGGTCTTCTATTTTGTTTTTTTTGTAATCAACCTTTAATAACGCAGAATAAACGGAAATATTAAAGTTTGAATTAATAACTAAGAATGGTTTTCATCAAATTATCAGTTCCCGCAAATTTAATGTAATAAGTTCAGCAGTTGTACGTTTTTTAACGGAGATTTAATTAAAGTAATTCGGATGATATTCAAAACGGACGAATTTTTCATAATAAAAGCAACTTCATTAACAACAGTAGTTTGGTCAGTAATCAAAATACTTTTCTACCAAACAATTCCATTTTTATCCTTTAAATATTTTCAAAAAAGAAATAAATAACGGTAATAAATAGTATATTTTTGATAAAAATTAAAAAAATATTCTATTTGTAAAAATGACAGCATTGAAAAGAAGCTTTTTACTCCTTACTTTACTTATAAATGTGTTTTCGTATGGTCAAGCTGTCCGAAAATACTCTAATGAGTTTATGAATATTGGCGTTGATGCTGCTGCACTTGGAATGTCTAATGCTGTCGTGGCCTCAACAAATGATGTGAATTCTGGATACTGGAATCCCGCTGGCCTGATTCGTCTTGAAGATCATCAAGCTTCAGTAATGCATGCCAATTATTTTGCTAACATTGCACAGTATGATTATCTAGCCTACGCCAGTCCTATTGATGATAGAAGCGCATGGGGATTTTCAGTCATCCGGTTTGGTGTTGATGATATTCTTAATACAACTGAACTTATCGACAGTCAAGGCAATATAGATTACAACCGTGTGAGTCTTTTTTCGACCGCTGACTATGGATTTACTTTTTCATACGCACGCAAACTTCCAGTTCCCGGATTTCAATATGGAGTTAATGCAAAAATAATTCGGCGCATCATTGGAGACTTTGCTAATTCATGGGGATTTGGCTTTGATGCTGGAATCCAATTCGAAAAAAATAACTGGCAATTTGGTTTAATGCTTCGCGATATTACTACTACTTATAACGTGTGGAGTATAGATGAAAAGGAATATCAAAAAATTGCAAATGCTATTCCTGGACAAAATCAAGATCTACCAGAAAGTACCGAGATTACAATTCCAAAAGCACAATTAGGGATTGCTAAGAAATTTATTATTAGATATGATTATAGTGTTTTGGCTGCTGCTAATATAAATATGCGTTTTACAAGAACTAACGATATTATTTCAACTGATGTTGTAAGTATAGATCCAGCTATAGGTTTAGAATTTGGATATACTGATTTAGTATTTCTTCGCGCAGGTGCGGGAAATTTTCAAAACATTCAACAGGTGGATAACACTGAAAAAATTGGTTTTCAGCCGAATATAGGTCTAGGATTTAAATACAAAGGAATACAAATTGATTATGCCCTTACGGATTTAGGTAACCAGAGTGCCGCACTGTATTCAAATATATTTTCCATAAAAGTAGATTTAGGTTTATTTAGGAGGTAAGATTTTAATTGATCTTTTATTCTATGATATGACTTTCAAAATAAACTTCTTTTTTTAATAAATCATTAATTCGATATAAGCCGAAAAGGCATTACGTAAAATAATATGTTAGCACATTTCTTTCCCTTTAAAAAATATTTGATAGCAGCTTTACTACTATTTATTTCATTTAGTAGTTTTAGTCAAAGTATTATCCTTTCTCAAAACACACATATTAGCATTTTGACCTGTGGGACAGGAAATGAGGTATACTCTCTTTTTGGCCATACAGCCATTCGAATTCAAGATACAGTAAATAACGTTGACTTGGTTTATAATTATGGAGCATTCGATTTCAATACACCAAATTTTGTCATGAAGTTTACTAAAGGAGACTTACAGTATTTTGCAGTAATAAATTCATATCCAGATTTTATTAATCAATATCAATATGAAAAAAGAACTGTTTATGAGCAAGAATTAAATATTTCTCTTGAACTAAAACAAAAACTTTTTGATCAGCTAAACACTTCTCTTGCATCAGGAGAAAGTTATTATACTTATAAATTTATTGATAAAAACTGTACCTCGATGGTTGTCGATATTCTTAATAAAACTTTAGGAGGAAATATTGTTGTTAAAAAAGAAGATACTGACTTAAGCTATCGAAGCATTTTATATCCTTATTTTGATGGACATTTCTATGAAAAATTAGGAACGAGTATTATTTTTGGAACAAAAGTAGATCAAAAAGGTACTCAGATTTTTCTTCCACTTGAGTTAAAAAAGAGTTTGGAAAAAATTGTTTTTAATAAAATTCCATTAGCTAAAAAAAGTGAAACAGTTTTAGAGTTTACTTCAGAAACTCTTTTTTCGTGGTGGAATAATGTTTATATGTACATTTTACTTTTACTTGCAATTATAATAATAAACAAGAAAAGCACAACGGTATTTTATTTTACTATTATGGGAATTATAGGCTTATTTTTTACGTTAGTTGGTTTCTATTCTCAACATTTAGAATTAGGATACAACTACAATATACTACTTTTTAATCCTACATTGCTGGCGATATTATTTTTATATTGGAAAAAAAACAAGCAAGGACTTTATATTTTAGCATTACTAAATCTACTCTGCTTAGTAGTATATTTATCCGGCGTAATTAACAAAGCGCATTTGCTTATAGTTTTACCTTTGATAATAACAAACGCAATATTGTTGATTAGAATCTTGATTGAGAACAGAACAAAAACTCCAGTTATTATCTAGAATAATTACTAGGGCGTTAGCTTAATAATTATTGACCTCGATAAAACAGAACGGTTGTTATCGTTTTAATTGCAATGTTTAAGTCGAGATAGATGCTTCGATGTTTTATATAATAAAGGTCATATTGCAACTTTATTAAACTATCATTTATAGTCTCTCCGTAGGCATAATTAACTTGTGCCCAGCCCGTAAGTCCCGGTTTTATAATGTGTCGCGTTTCATAAAAAGACATAAGTTCAGCGATTTCTTTTACAAATACAGGCCGTTCCGGTCGAGGTCCTATAACTGCCATATCTCCCTTTATGATATTAAAAAATTGTGGAAATTCATCAATTCGGGTTTTTCTTAAAAATTTACCAAAAGCAGTTACCCGAACATCATCGATAGAAGTAAAAACAGCACCATTTTTCTCAGCGTTTTGTACCATTGTTCGGAATTTTAAGATGCGGAAAATTACACCATCTTTTCCTATCCGTTCTTGTGCATAAAATAATTTGCCTCTATTCCCGATTGTATTTCCAAGTAGTATTAATGGAACTAAAAACAATCCAACAACTAAGCCCACAATTGAGATTGCTATTTCCACAATACGAACAATTATTAAGTACAGTTTATTATGATTGCTTCGACTAAAAGGAAAAAATCGATAAAAATCTCGCGACATATACTGAACGGGAATACGCTGCGTTTTACTTTCATAAACCTGAGCATATTCACGAATAATATTTCCCGACTCTAACAAATGAAGTAATTGTTGATACAAATCAGTTGTTATTCCATCAGTTTTTTGTGAAGCAATTACAATTTCGACTTTACCATTTTGTCTTACAAAGCTAAACATGTCGGCTTTGTTGATATGCGGTAGATATTGTAATTCAGAAGTATTTTCTTCGCTAAAATCAGTATTTACGTAGCCAATAATTTTATAATGAGGATCAATGTTTTCTAATCCCCGCACTAATTCCTTAACTTGCTCTTGATCACAAATCAATATTGCTTTCTGAAAAAAGCGTTTTGATGCTAAAAACTTAACATACAACATCCTCCACATTATTAATGCCGAAAATGTAACAAAGAAAAACAAAAGGATTTGGAGACGATTAGAAGGTAATTGTGGTGAAAAAATTGGTGTTAATAGAAACACTAAAACAGTAGTAGAAACAGTTATCAGCGTACTTTTCAATACCTGAAACTGATTGCTCGCTACTTGTAGATTATACATTTCGAAAATAGTACCAAATGCATTAATATAAATGGCTAAAACAATTATCCAATAATAATTAGATACAGAAATGACAAAATAATCAAAATTAAAAAAGATTCCTGTCAGATACAGAGCAGTTAAAACAAAAAGAACATCAAAAAGACGAAGAATCGTCTTTCGCTCAGAAATTTCAAAATGTATATTTTTGATCGAGAACATCTTTAGCAATTTTTAATAGGGGGTGCAATTTACGGCTTTTGATATGCCTGTCTTTTAAAAAATTTATTTTTAATATACAAAAATCAGTAAAAAACCGGCAAGAGGAAGAATTTTAATAAAAAAGTAAGTAAATAATATCTATTTTAAATAACAGCAAATTAGGGTCACGTCAATTAAGTTAAAACACCTAAAAGTTTTTTTAATATGTTATTAATTAATTTTCTTTACTTTTGGGTAGACTTAGTTGAATATTTAATAACGACAAAGCATATACGAAAGCGGGTGCTGCGATACGCATGGCCGCATGATTGATTGTTAAAAACCAAAAAAACACAAAACACAAAAGAAATAAGTTAAATTTGTTTTCAAGAAAGATTAATACAGGTGTCAAAAATAATATCAATAAAGCTACAACACCCATCATTCCATGTTCTGCTAGAAGCCTAGTAATCTCATTATGTGACGCTGCTTTTATTCCCGTTTCTGCCTCTCTTTCCTCACTTCCTTTACCGACTCCGACGCCAAAAATAGGATTTTTCAAGAACGTATTAATTTCGTTTTCTGCTATTTGTTCTCGACCTGTGAACTGGCTTTTTTTAACTCTTCCTGCTGCATCTTGATTAGAATATCTTTTGTCAATAAGACCCCCAGTTTGAAGCGATGTATAGGTCCAAGTGCCAATCATTGCTAAAGCGACAAAAACAATAATAAAATTCATTTTTAATTTACCACCTTGATTAGACTTAAAATATAAAAAAGTCAACAATATAACTATCATAACAAATCCAGTGATCATTCCACCACGAGAGAAAGTCAACATTCCGCGATAAGTTATGTTTAAGGCAAGAATTAAATTAACTGCGATTTGGAACTTAGTTTTAGATTCCAACATAAATCTATAAAAAAAAATAAACATACCTAAACCTAAGACGGTCGCCACTTGATTAGGTCCAAAACCTCCCGAGGTTGTAAAATTAGATTCAGTTCCGGTAATTACTTCTTGGAGATTTGGCGTGTAAAATTTTAAGTACACCACGCAACTAACAATAGGCAGCCCCATACTGAGCAAAATTTTACTCATATCCTTTAGTAAAATTTTTCTTTTATAAGTATAGATAGACGCTAAGGCTAAACAAACTGGTCCCGAAAGATTGAATGCAATTGCTTTCCTAATGTTTGTGTCAAAATTGAGTGCTATAGTTGAAATAATTACGCTAGGAATTAATAGTACTATAAAAATCCAATAAGGTACAGCGCCCCGTGAAAAACCACTATAATACATTCCTATCAGCATAAAATAGATCACGCCATATTTAGAAATCTCATAAAGGGGATTCCCGCCGGTCATTCTAAGAAAAACCTCGCTTCCTGCGATGTAAGCTGCGGCGAGAAGAACTTCATTGTTTCTATTTTGTTTTGCGATGATGTAAATTGTCCAAAAAACAAAAATAGAGTAGCCGTAAATTTTTGATGTAAAAGGTAATAAGTAACCTAGTCCACCTATTAGTACATGGAAAAGAATTAAATAGAGATAAGTAAGATCCTCTTTTTTCATTTTTAAGCTTTAATTGCCTTGTATTCTTGTAATAATAATTGAATCCTTTTTTCCTTAGAATAGTTTTTTATCACTTCTTGCTGCAAATTTAAACCCATTTGAATTCGGATCGCTTGGTCATTAGTTAAATTAGTAAGTGATTGTTTTAACTCCTCTTTGTTATCAGGATTAAAAAGCAGTCCAGAAGAATTATGCGTGATAAGTGTTGAACAATAACCAACATTTGTCGATACTACTGCTAATTTTGCTAATCCGTATTCTAACAAGGCAACAGGAAAACCCTCATCTTTTGACGCAAGTATTCCAATTGTAGCTTGAGACAAAATATATTGTATATCATTTTGAGCATCATAAATGTAAACAGAGTTGTTCAATTCAGTTGTTTTGATGTAATCTTTTAACTCATTAGAATAATCATTGTAGAAATCTTTTCCTATAAAATGCATACTCCATCCTAGTTGATCTAATCGCAATTCTTTAAAGGCGTTAAGTAGCGCAATATGATTTTTAGGCTTTTTTAGATTAGCTACACATACAATGCGCTTTCCTAATTGTCCTTTTAGTAAAGTTTTTTCAGAAATTAAAGTAATATTTTCTACAAAATTAGGTACAAAAACAACTTTTTTAGCAAATAAATGACTTTCTAACCATTTTTTCATTTCAAGATTCACAACAAAAATTGCTGAAAAAGATAGCGAAGTCATTATCAAGACAAGATTATCTCTTGTACTCTGTTTGACTCTGGCACCATAATGATCATGCCAAATCAATTTTACGCTTGGACAAATCAATTTCAATAAAAAAGCAAAAAAAAATGATGTTCCATGAGCATGAATAATTTCAATTTTATTTTTTTTTACGTAGCTATGCAATTTAAATAAGGCATTAAAATCTATTGTTCTTTTTTTATTTAAAAATAAATAGGGAACATTATCATTAATTTGGTTTTTTAAATTTCCTTCTTTTCGGGTTACTACCAATGCCGAAAACTCGATTTCATTTGCTAAAGCATTCGCATAACTAACTGCCATACGCTCAGCACCACCCGCTTCAAGAGAATCAATGAGTTGAACAACACGCATTATTGTAAAAGTTTTTTAATTTCTAATTCAAATACCTCAGTTGTGTATTTTCGCGACCATTCGGCTCCACTTCTTTGCATCCCATCATAAAGACTTTGATTATTTAAAACACTTTCAATTTGCAAAACATCATTTTCTAAATCCACATCAAGCAAAACACCTCGATTGCCATTATCTAACATATAGGGAACGCAGGAAACTTTAGTAGCAATAGGAACGCAACCCCAAAACATTCCTTCTGCAATCGCTTTAGGCCAGCCTTCACTTTTAGATGGTAAAATGACAAAATGACTTTTTTCAAATACTTTTTGAATTATTTCCTTATTTTGGTTTCCTTTACAAATAATATTACTTCTAAGATTCTTTTCATCGCAATAAAGCTCTAACTTGGCTCTCTCTAAGCCATCTCCACACAGCGTTAAAGTGACATTATATCCTTTTTCGATTAATTTTTCAATAATTTGAATAGCGTATAACGGATTTTTCCCTCCAACTAATGTACCTACAAAAACAAACTCAATAGTTTGATTCAAGTTTCTTTTATTGATCAATTTTTTATCCGCTTCAGCATAAGTTGCTGTAAAAAATGGTTTTATGTTTTTACTACTTCCCTCCCATTCACCATAAACTAAAACTTGCGTATTGCGGGTTAAAAAAGTGTTAGATAAAATCCATTGCTGCAATTTATAGGTCCACGGCTGTGTTGATTTAGGATCCCAATTTCCGGCGTATTTGGCCGTTTTTGGTTTAGAGGGAAATGCAATTTGGACGAGGCACGCTAGCAAACCAATATTACCCGGACAGCGCAAATGAATGTGATCAGCGTGTTGCATTGCTTTATAAATGTACCAACTGATTTTTGGAATTTTTATAACGCTACGCAACAATCCTTCTAAACTTAAAATATCGAAAGTGTTTATTGCAATAAACTTAATTTTTGAGTGAGTGTAAGATCGATCAATAGGAGTTAATTGAGCTTCATTTATTGGTGCAACTATAACTAATTCGCTTACTATTTTTGACCAAATATTCATTTCATCAACATATGGCGCATAAGCAAAATATTGATCTTGCTCAATTATGTGAGGAACGTGAGTGATGATGGCAAATTTCATTACTATTTAATTTTCGGTTTGCTAAATAATAAACTCCACCATCCTACAGTTCTTCCCACAGCTTCAGTAAAAGCCTCTTTGCGTTTAGTGCTGGTAAAGATATTGCTAAATCGAATCAACGTCAAAAGTAACGTAATTGAATGCCATTTCAGTTTATGAATTAATAGTGGTTTTGGATTTTTAGTACGCCAAACGTACCATCCATTTCTTACCACCATTTTCCCATACAAATACTGGTTTGGTCTGCCAGAAACATCATGATGATGGTATAATTGTGCCGCACTGTTCAAATATAAATTTCCTGTTTTAGCCACTCGCAAAGTAAAATCGGCATCTTCATATAAACCATAGCCTTCAAAATAAGTAGAAAATTGCATGGTTTCAAACACTTTTTTCTTAAAAGAAGAAACACCACCCATCAGCATTTCGACTTGGTATATTTTATTACTTGGAGGCAAGAAACCTACACTTCGGCCATGCGAATACAACGATGAATATCCAGGCGGACAATCACTATCCAGTCCTAATATTTTTCGGAGCACAAAACGACTTCCATCTTTGCGAGTATAACCGTCAAAAAAATATTCATCAACTTTAGGTTCATATTCGGATCCTACAAATTTGCATTTAGCTTCGTCAATAATATATCCACCAGCGCCTAGTGCTTCAGGATAAATAATGTAAGTGTTTAACAATTCCTCAAAATAATTTTCCGTCAAAACCGTATCGTCGTCTAAAAAACAAATTACATCAGTGTTTCCAGCAACTTTTTTAACCCCAAAATTCCTTTGCTTTGTTAAACCTCGAAATTCTTTGGCAACCAGAAAATATTTTAAATGAGTAAAACTATTTTGATCAAGAATAACTTCAGTTTCTGCATTTGTAGAACCGTCAATTATTAAAATCTCATCAGGATATAAACTCTGTTCAGCGACTGATTGTAATAGTTTCAACAAAGGTAACGGACGCATGTAGGTGCAAATAATTAAAGAAAATGTCATCCTTTTGCTTTTAATTGATTAGCCCAAAAGATACTTTGCTTCCATTGTTTTTGAAAATTAAAAAAGTAAACAATAGGATTTTTAATTTTCTGATGCCTGTAATACTTAAAAAATAAAGTTGTTTTGTAACCCAATAATTGCTGTTGCGTATTGTGGCTGAGAATAAATAACATAACTGTTGGAGACGGTTTAGGTTGTATCCTATCATCCTGCCAAAGTAATTGTGGTTTTGTTCTAAAGCCGCCAATTGGTGCCTTCAAATGCAGAATTTCAGGGTGTGGTAAATACAAAACGTCGTGACCTTCATTTCGCAATTGCATACCAAAATCACTATCCTCGCCGTAACCAAATTCAAAATCCGTTTTGAATTTGATGTTTAACACTAATTCTGATTTTATGAGACTGCAGCCCGAGCCAAAACTCCCCCATTGCATAACATTCTTATATATTTGCTTATGCTCTTTTTGCAAACAACTGAAAGTCGCCACATTAGTTCCATAACTAATACTATTTTGAAAAGAATTCTGTAAAAAATCAGCAGAAATTCTGATATCATCATCAGCAAAAAAAATCCATTCACTTTGTATTTGGCTTAAAGCCAAATTTCTGGCATTGCACGCGCCTGATTGATGAATAAAAAAATGTTGGATCTTACATGGCCATTTCTCGGTGTAGATATATTCTAAATTACTTATACTATGTGGATCTGGATTTTGCTCTACAATAATTATTTTTGTGGGCAAGTGAGTTTGAACTGAAAAATCTTTTAGTACATCGTACAGATAGTTTTTCCGCCCTATTGTTGGAATGATAACATCAACTGTCTTTTTATCAGTCACTATTTTATGTGATTTAACTTTTATATGCTCTAAATCAATTCTCTTGCTATTTCTCTTCCTGAAAAAAAAGGAAAACAGCAGGGGAAACAAAGGAAATTTAAACTCATATAGTATCAAATTAAAAAACAGTAAAAACACCCATCTTGTTTTATAATGTTGTTTTACAAAACGAAAAAGAGTGAAAAACGACGTCCTATTTTTAGAAAAATGGTGTTGGTGTTTTAAAAGTTTAGGTTCTGAATAACACAATAATCCCAATGGCATTGCTAATTTAGCGAGAGAATTTAGAAAATAATCAAAATCTTTTTCTGGTCGAATTGTATCGCTTATTACATGAATTACTTTTGCATGAATAGCGCCTACTTCACTGCCCATTTGCCAAGTGGCAAAAGAAACTTTTTTATTCGGATTAGCAAATAACGACTCTTCAACATAGCCAATTTCAGTACTGATATAATTGTGAGATGCATAAGAGAGCATCATTTTATCATGATGCAATAAAATTGTTACTTCATCTAAATTCAAACTTTCCTTCAGTTCTAAGTGGCACCATACTAGTATTGTGTCAGGGAATTGCTTTGCTAGAACTAAAAAAACATCGGCAATTGTTTTTTTACTGTCAAATAGTATCGGTTGATTATCCGCTGCAACTACAGCTGAGACTTTGGAATTGGCATGGTAAACTACAATCAAAATTTCTTTTTTACTGTTTTATAAAATGCTATGCTTTGTTGAGCGACAATCTCAATACTAAATTTCTCCAGTACTTTTTTTCTAGCAGCATGACCAAATTGTTTTTGAAGCTCTTTATTCTCAAGCAAATCAACTATTCTGTTCGCATATTCTAAATGATCCGTAGGATGTACCAAAAAGCCGCTTATCCCGTTGTCAATAACCTCTTGTGACCAACCAACGTTTGAAGCTACTATCGCTTTTTCCATCGCCATCGCTTCAATCCAAGAAACCGGTAAAGCCTCTGCGAAAGATGGAAAAACACAAACTGCAGCTTGCTCAATCTGATTTTTTATCTCTTGATAGGGAATGCTTCCTATAAATTCAACTTGCAATAACGCTTCTTTAGTAAATAACGACTGCATCATTTTCCAAGTGGATGAATTTCCAGTGATCCTATCAGCAACATCTTTTCCAATTAATTTTAATGTAGCATTTGGAGTTTTCGATACAACCTGATTAAAAATCAACGGAAGTTCTAACAAACCTTTTTTTCTGATTAAACTTCCAAAATATAAAATTTCATTCGACTTTACATTTGGAATAACAGAACCAATGTGACTGAAATTAGTCTGAAACTTTGTTGTGTCAATACCGTTGGGAATGATTGTAAACTGTTTCTTTAAACTGAAAATTTGATTGGTTACTTGGGCAGTAAACTTGCTAACAGCTATTAATCCGTTTGCTTTTTCAAGTGCTCTCTTTTCATGAAATTTATTTTTCCATTTTACAGGACGGTTGTCTAAATGACAAAAATAAGTATCGGACCCATTTAACCGAATAACGATGGGACATTTTTTTGGAGTAATAAAAGAGGTAATTCCTGTCCAATCTGGAGCTTCAACCAAATCAATTTGTTGTTTCTCGCATAGTTCATTAATGATTCGCTCAAGTTTTTTTCGAGTGAAGAACCACGATAAACCTTTGAATTTTACGTTTTTTATTTGCTGAACGCAAATACCATTATCATCAAATAATTTATCTTCCTTTTGACCATACACTAGAATGCAAACTGCACAACCTTCAGCCAAAAGACCAGCTGCCAAGTTCTTGATACTCGTTCCAATACCTCCAGAAGTACCTGTGTTCTCATGAGGATATTCAGGTGTTAAGAAAGCTATTTTCATTTAGTTTTGATCAATTATTGAATGATTTCAATGTTAGCAACTATTTAATAGTATAAAAATTTGCGTTGTTAAAGGCGCTAGTTAAAAAAGTCTTCTATAATTCTTGTAGTAAACAGTGTGGCTCCTTTATCATTCAAGTGACCGCAGGAAGAGAAATAGTGATCATCAGTAACTACACTTTCGTAATTGTGTATTTCTGGATAGATGGCATTTACTTTTTCAAAATAATCAAGACCTTTCGTATTGCTGCACATTGGCGTCATAACTGCAATTAAGTTAATTTTATTAGCTGCACAAATTTGTTTAATTTCTTCGTAGTATTTATTTTTTATTGGCTTTAAAGCCCTTATATCATTTTTCATTTTTCCTTTATTGCCTTTTAGGGCATAAAAACCACCATTATTTAAAGTATTAGTTGGCTGGAAAGTTAGACACTTATACATCTCCCGAAAGCCAATAGAAGCATCGAATTTCAAATAACGATAAAATGGAATATAATATAATTTTGAAAAATCATCTTCCTTACTGAAATGATTTTCTACTACCTTAGAGCTGTGAATGTAAGGCAAAAACTTAGAAGCAATGCCTTCTGCTCTTTTTTCATTAGACAAATTAAGATCCGCCTCTACTATTACGTTTTTAATTTTATATTCTCTCTCTATCATCAATTTTAGCATTAAAGAAGCTTCAAATAAATGGCCGCCGCTCATTCCATAATTAAAAGCTTTCAATCCCTTCTCTTCAAATAAATGTGTAACAAAATGATTATTAGCTCTAGAAGATCCTAAAATAACGACATCATAAATTCTTGGCTTCGAATTGTAAACATAATCAATTTTACCACGGTTAGATGCTTGTAAATATACTACCGTGTAAAGCACATCTAGTAGCGCTAGGGTGAGAACTAGAATAACAGTTATTTTGGCAAAAAAGCCGAGAAATTTTTTCATTTAAGCGTTTGTTTTTTCTTGACAACCTAATTATATTATAAATTATAAAACTAGAATTTTTCAAAGTATTATTTTATTTGAAAAAGCTATGTTTCTTAAAATCTTACCACATAAAATCATAGACTTCTTAAATATAGAAGACATTTCATTTATGATAGAAAAAAATAGTCTAATTAGTGCTTAGATTGGATTTATTATTCTGATAAGATCTAATTTTTAAACAATTTTATATAATTTTCTGACCATCAGAATATCTGGTACTTGCGTTACTATTTTTGTTCTATTGGTAATTTTCTATAATATTCGTTTACAAAAGTTTTTTGTCCTTCTCTAAAAATATTGAAACAATTAAAATTTATCAAAACACCTTTTGGAGATTTCAATAAATTCAAATGATTCAAAAGCTTAGCATCAAAAGCAGGATGCATTTCTGTAACAGCTTTTAATTCAACAACTATTAAACCTTCAACAAACAAATCACATCTAAAATCGCAATCCATCTCTTTCCCTTTAAAAACAACAGGAATTTTGAGTTCTGAAACAAAATTAATATTTCTCAATCTTAGCTCTTCTTTTAAACATTGGTGATAAACACTCTCTAGTAATCCTCTTCCCATAATTTTATGAACTTCAATTGCTACTCCAATTATTTTAAAGCTTAATTCGTTTAAATATTTCTGAGTAACCATCATAAATATATTTTAATTGGTTCATGAATTTATATTTTTTGTAATCTCTTTTCTGTAAAAATGAAATGCCTTTTATTCATTCCCTCAATCCTATAATTCTATGTAGGCAAAAATCTTTCTTGTTTTATTCTTTTACGTAAGTTGTTTAAATGATACAAACCGTTGCAACTTGTTTAAAAACTCTCTTTTCTAAAAAAATTGAAATACCTTTTATTCCTTGCTACAATCCTATGATTCTATGCGGCTAAAAATCTATCTTGTTTTTATTCTTTTACTAAAGTTGTTTAGATGAAACAAACCGTTACACCTTGTTAAAAAACTATGTTTTCTATAAAAAAGGAAATACCTTTTTTTTATTAACACGATCCTATGATTCTATGTGGCTAAAAATCCTTCTTATTTTTATTCTTTTACTAATGCTGTTTCAATTAAACAAATTGTTTCAACTTATTTAAAAACTCTGTTTTCTATAAAAAATGAAATATTCTCTATTAATTCCTACAATCCTATGATTCTATGCGGCTAAAAATCCTTCTAGTTTTTTAAAACTGAAAATAGATAAACTCCTTATAGTCGCTAAAAGTACCTAGCGCAACAATAGCTATCAAACAAAAACTTAACTTCAACCAGGAATTTTTTCCTGAAATAGGTTCTACCTGATGTTTAAAATTCCACTCCACTGCAATAAAAGCAAAAATAAGTAATACCAATTCATAATTGTAACGCTCGTTTTCAAGATATTGAGAGTCAAAACTAAGATCAGTAAACAGTCGCTTGATATAATCAAAAGCATCTCCAATCGATTTTGCTCTAAAAAATATCCAAGCTAAACAAGTCAATGCAAATGTGCTTAAAATATTAAAAAAGACTCGAACAGAACTAAAGTTCCAGCTCAACGAGACCATTTCCATATTAGATCGATTCGTTTTCAATAATAGTAACGGCAGAAAATAAAGCGCATTTATAAATCCCCAGGCAATGAAAGTCCAATTAGCGCCATGCCAAAAACCGCTTACTAAAAAAATTATAAAAGTGTTTCTTATTTTCATTGGCATTCCGCCATTGCTTCCCCCTAACGGAATATACAAATAGTCCCGAAACCAAGATGATAGCGAAATATGCCATCGGCGCCAAAACTCGGCTATATCTCGCGAGAAGTAGGGATAATTAAAATTTCGCAACAAATCGATCCCAAATAATTTTGACATACCTAATGCCATATCAGAATATCCTGAAAAATCTCCATAGATTTGAAAGGCAAAATATACCGCACCTAGAGCTAATGACAACGAATTCATCGATTCATGGTTGTCAAAAATAGCATTGGCGTAGGTAGCGCAAGTGTCAGCGATGACTACTTTCTTAACCAATCCCCATGTGAATTGAAAAACGCCTTCCTTCGCTTTTTGAAAATCAAAGTTGCGTTTTACTTTTACTTGCGGTAATAAATGTGTAGCTCTCTCAATGGGTCCGGCAACGAGCAAAGGAAAATAACTAACAAATAGAGAATAATCAATAAAATTATATTCGGCCTTTATTCTTTTCAGATAAATGTCAATTACATAAGATAAACCGTGAAAAGTATAGAAAGAAATACCCACGGGAAGAATAACATTTAACAGTAGCGGACTCGTTTGCAGTCCAAAACCGTTTAACATTGTAGAAAACGAATCGGCAAAGAAATTATAATATTTAAAAACACCAAGAAAACCAAGATTGATAGTTATGCTTAACCAAAACCAAAATTTTCGAACGCCGTCTTTCTTTGCTTTTTCAATTTGAATTCCAGTATAGTAATCTAAGAAGGTAGAAAAAACTAGCAAGAATAAAAAACGCCAGTCCCAGCAAGAATAAAAATAATAACTAGCAATGATTAAAATAGCATTTTGGGTGCTTTTGTTTTTATTAAATACAAACCAATATAAAACAAATACAATAGGGAGGAAAATGGCAAAAGATAGGGAATTGAAAAACATCTGGAGTAATTGCGGGGCTTTATTGAATTAATGTAAAGTGATTTTCTACCATTTGATTTAACGAAAAAGTATCGACGACTAATTGTCTAGTATTTTTCGAAATCTTTTTTTCGCCCAAATATACTTTTTTTAAAAGGTCTTGTAGTAAAAAAGTGTTTTTTGAATCAGTGATAAAACCATTTTCTCCATCGGTAATTGCTTCTTCATTGCCACCTACATTAGTAGTAATTACTGGAACATTTGCAGCTAAACTTTCTAATATTGAAAGACTAAAACACTCCATGTGTGTAGGTTGAAGCATATAATCATACTGACAATATAGCTCATTTAAGTTTGCAGAGCTACCCATAAACTGAAAGTTTGCCTGTAATTTCTTGTCTTTTATTTTTGCAATTAAATTGTCTTTAAAAGGTCCTTCTCCAAAAATAGCTATTCTGATTTCGGTTTTAATAAAATCAGGTAATAACGAAACAGCGTCAATCAAATCCTGAATTCCTTTCGATTCTCTCAAATGGGAAGCAACGATGAATGTTGGATTAACCACATTTCTTGTTTTACGTACTTTTATATTTTCAATTGCAACGCCGTTATAGATGGTGATTATTTTGCGTTTTAAATATTCACCAAAATCTTTAACTATCTCTTTTTTTGTGTAATCAGAAACTCCAATAAAAGTATCAATATATTTAGAATTCAATAAACCTTTGATTCTTTTCTTTATTTTTTTTACAAAAGAATATCCGTTTATAGGTCTTGGATTGTGATCTACTACAATAATTTTTGCATTAGAAAATTTTTTGATTTTATAAAAAAAAGAAGTGCACAATTCTACAAAATGAGTAATAATATAAGCATAATCCGTTTTATTGTTATTACAAAAAGTAAGAAAAAAAGTTTCAACATTCTGTTCTTTACTCTCGATTATATTAAGCTTAAAATATTCTCCGTGCTGAGCATGGTTTGGAAAAAACCAATATACGTCCACGCCATTCTGCTTGCACTTAGCGTCAAATTGCCAGAAAAAATGATCCATTCCACCCACTCTATCTGCAAGCAACTCATAGTTGCATAAAATTGCTACTTTTTTATTTATGACCATTCTAAAAGCTTTTCGGCGATCCTTTTTCCTGTATGCTGCAAAGGTTTACTCACTTGCAATTGTAATAATTGCTTTCTGTTTTCTGAATCTAGATTTGGATTTAGCAAGTAATCATTTATTGCTAAAATTAATTCTCCTTCATTTTTTACAATTCTTGTTGCTTTACTGTTTACAACATTTTTAATATGTACATAGCTCAAAAATCGTTGGTCATCGTATAATCCGTTTTTCTCATTACCAAATACACTGTTTATTACTGGTTTATCAAACTGCATAAAGTCTAAACTCATGGTAGACAACATATTTACATTTAGGTCTGAATAGGCTAAAATTGCTCTGAGGTCTTTTAAATCTTCTATCGTTGAGACTCTTTGTGACCATTCTTCTTGATGACCTTCCCGCGACAAACTCCACTTTGGATAATTCCATTTTATAAAAGGAAATTTATTTACAAGTTTAGTAAATCGAATGGGATCTTCTGCTGGCGAAGTTCTTACTAGTAAATTAACAGTTTCTATCTTTCTATCTATAATAGCAGCAGCAATTGTTTCAATATACACTTCATCATTTTTACTGGTAGAAATATCTCCACAGCTAAAACAAATTGTTTTTTTGGATGCATCCAAAGCAAATTTAGAATGAAAATCTTCTTTACTAGAATGATAACGTTCCAGCACGTACGGTTCAAATTGTGGGGTTCCCACAACTGCAATATTTTCTTTACTAATCATAGCGTAGAATTGCTGTAATTCATTCTTCATTAAATCACTCCACACTAAATAATAATCGAAATTAGCAGCCATCCGACCTTTAGAGGCCAAATTATCCCACGAAAAAATAAAAGTAGCTGTCTTTATTTTCAGGTTTTCTGCCTGATATACCAAAGGAACAATATAAGGAGGGCGCTGATGTGTAAAAAATAAGATGTCAAAATTTTCTTTCTCCAAAAGAGCCTTGTATTCCACAGAAATTTTAAGATTTTTAAAAGTTTGTTGCTGCATAAAGTTGAATCGAGTAATCCAGCTTTCGGAATAAAAAATGGAGGTGAATTGATAAATAAATTGCGTAGCATACCCTCGCCAGCTTTTAACTGCTGTTTTATTTACGTTATAATTGTCTAAAATACCGAAATTATTTTCTTTATTCAAACGAAGGTGAGCGACCTCTTTAGCTTTTCTAAAAAACCATGTCGGAGGTTTTTCTGTAAAAATAGTGAGTTCAATAACTTTCGATTTTGAGATTAAATCCTTGTAAATTGCAGCTGGTAAACACGATAAAATCACAACCTCATCGAATGTTTTTTCGGCTTCAGCTAAAAAATCACTTAAAATAAAATTTCTAAAACCTACGCCATCTGTAATTACAATACCTAATTTTTTCATGCTTGTAACCTGTTTTTTTTAAAATTTAACCAACCCTTTCAAAGTTTATTACTCTGAAATGGTTAAAAACGGTAAAGGAACTTAAAGAACAGAAATCGAATTGATCCATTGCCAGAGATAAAAACTATTATCTTGATTTCCATTTAAGTAATCCTTCCATATCTCTCGTACTTTATCTTCATCAATGTTTTCTAATTTTGCAAACAATTCTATTTTTTCATTAAAATAACTTGACAATTCATTTGCAATCCATTCCCGTTGCGGAATTTGCAATGCTCGTTTAGGTGCTAGTGCAATAGCATCTCCTAATTTTTTTTTTACTAAATCTCGCAGTAGCCATTTGCTTTTACCGTCTTGAATTTTCAAGGTTTCGCTTTGGGCAAAAGCAAGTTCTACTAATCTGTAATCTAAAAAAGGTTCGCGCAATTCAATACTATGCATCATACTAATCCTGTCATTAAACCGTAAAGCTCTTGGGATTTTAGTGTAAAACAAATCTCGATATTGTAGATTCTGTAAGTCATTATCAAATGGACGTTCATATTCCTCTTTTATAGCCAATGCTCTGAAAGATTCAATTAATACTTCCGGTCGCACCGGACTAGAATTTAAGCCCTGAATAACGTGATTGCTGTTATTAAAATAATAATCATATCCCGCCCAAGCTTCATCCATACCTTGACCGTCTAAAATCACTTTGATACCCTTTTTTCTTGCTGCTGCAAATAATAAGCTATAAGCCAATGTTGGAAAACCACCAAAAGGTTCATCTTGAAACCAACTCACAGCATCAATTAATTTTGGAATTTCTTTGTAATCAAAAAGTACTTTATTCAGCGGGTATGAGGTGGTTTTTATTACTTCTTCAACCCACGGTAATTCATCATATTCTTTATTGTTCGAATAAAAAGTAAAGGCTTCAATAGATTGTTGTGATGATAAGTTTTCATGAACTAAATTGATCAACGTTGAAGAATCTAATCCCCCGCTGACGTTCATTCCTAGAGGAACGTCAGCTTTAAAACGCAATTGAATTGCATCATTAAGTAACGCTGTATATTTTAATTTTAATTCAGCCACAGTTGACGGAACAATTTTTTTTATCCTATTCGCAAAGTCATACCATTTTTGTAATTTAATATTCGAATATTTAAGATTTTCATCAAAGTATACTTCAAAATAATGACTTGCTGGTAACTGATGTATATTTTCCCAAAAAGTTTCATTGGGCATTCCATAAGTTCCATAAACATAATAATTAGCCCAAACTTTTTGATTTTTAAATTTTGGCACTCCTGCAGTAAACAACGTTTTTATTTCACTACTAAAAAATAACTGATTTTGGAAAATTGTATAATAGAATGGCTTCACACCAAAACGATCACGAACTGCAATTAATTTATGGTCTTGGCAATCCCAAATAGCAAAACTAAACATACCATTCAGTTGCTGTAGAGCTGCAATTCCCCACTGAATGTATGCAGCCAGTACTACTTCGGTATCTGAATTAGTTTTAAAATTATAATGTTCTTTGAGTTGCTCTTTGATTTCGAGATAATTATAAATCTCTCCATTATATACAATTGTAAATCTCCTACAAATACTAACCATTGGCTGATTAGCATTTTCTGATAAGTCAATGATGCGCAATCGGTTGTGTCCTAAAGTTATAAAAGCATCATCCCAGAGGGCCTTAGCATCGGGACCTCTGTGCTGTTGAACATCAAGCATTGCACAAATAATTTTGCTGTTATTACTGTCTTTGCCTAAAATTCCTGCAATACCGCACATTAGATAAGTCGTTGAATTGTTGGTAATTTTTCTTCCGCTTTTTCCCAGTCAGACGCACTATCAATGTTGATATAAAGTTCAGGATTACTCTCAACATAACTTATTGAATTTCCATATAAACTACCTTTTTTAATAGTCTCAACTTTTGTTAAATAGATTGAGCCATCCCTGATAAAAGCCTTTGGCAATTTCTGCCTGTGTGTGATAATTTCTTTTTCTCCAGTGGCTATATTTAAAAATCCTTTTTCATCACCCTCAAAAACCCAATGCGGATTGTATTCATCAGGAACTCGAATAACACTTACTAACGAGTCTGATTTTTTTTCACTAAAAATAGAAATAGCTTTACTAATAAATCCTATTTCCCGAAAAGGAGAAGTAGGCTGTAACAAACAAACCGCATCGAAATACTCTCCTTTTTCCTCAAAAAAATTAACAGCATGTTGCACCACTGAAATACTTGTAGCAGTATCAGTCGCTAATTCTGTCGGTCTCATAAACGGAATTTCCGCGCCAGAACTCCTTGCTATTGTCGCTATCGTATCATCGTCTGTGGAAACAATTATTTTAGTAAAACAATTGCATTTAACGGCTTGATTTATAGTAAAAGAAATCAGAAATTGCTTTCCAAGTTGTTTTGAGTTTTTCCCTGGTAGTCCTTTGGAACCTCCTCTCGCAGGTATTATAGCTAAGATTTTCATTAATAAGAAATTGTTTTGTGAAATTGTAAAGGTAATGTCGCTAACAAATCTGCTATAGTGTTTCCTGATTTACCACCGCCATAAATTGATGAAGGTGTGCATTTGCCATTTTTTAAAATAACTTTTATAGCACTGCTGATTTCGTTTTTATCGTAAGCAACATCAGTTACATTACCGCCCCTATCGCGACGATTTTGGCGAGATCCAATGTTGACTACAGGAACACCTAAATAGGCACATTCGCGAATCCCAACACTAGAATTTCCAATTAAACCTATTGCATTATTTAATAAAACTAGAAAATCACTGCCTTCCATGTTTTTAAAAAAATGAACATTTTTAATTTTATTTTTTTCTCTAAAACTTCGAATCCCAGTTGAAGTTCCATCGGCTCCTGCATCTACATTGGGCCAAAACCACAATGTTGGTAAATTCAATCCCTTTATTGCCTCCAATGTCTCTTCAATATGTTTACGCGAATCTTGATATTCTGTAGTTACTGGATGTTGCATTACAATTAGGTAACCATTTTCTAAATCAGGCTGGGCACCTACACCACCGTATTTTTGATACGGATTAAAATTAAGTATTTTTATTTTTTTTATTTCCGATGCAATGTCAATAGATGGGCAACCAGTATTAAAAACAAAATCAGGATTTTCTCCTAATTTTAAAACGCGATACTTCGCATTTTCTGAAGCTACAAAATGATAGTCAGCAAGTTTTGTGATAGCATGACGTACTTTTTCATCAATGTTTCCCGTGACTTCTCCTCCTTGAATATGTGCTAAAGGAATATTCATGTACGAAGCTGCAATAGCGGTGGCCATGGTTTCAAACCGATCTGCAACCGTAACTACAATATCTGGTTTTAGATTATCAAAAACGGTAGATAATTCCAGAATTCCAATTCCTGTAGTTTTGGCGGCAGCAGTCAAATTTTCTCCCTCTAAAACATTAAAAACTTTTGCTGCTATAGTAAAACCATCTTTTTCAATATAATTCACTGCTGATCCATAACGTTCCAACAAGGCTGAAGCCGCGACAATCAGCTGTAATTCTAAACCAGAATGCTCTTCAATAGCGGCTAGAACTGTTTTTACTCGGCTATATGATGGTCTCGCAGTAATTACTACTGCTATTTTTCTTTTTTGCATTTTTCTGTGTTATTCTTGGCTTTAAAAGTAAATAAAAAAGAAGAGGTAAGAGCTCATGAAAACCTCAATTATAAAACGGATCGTAAGCCTGAGCTCAGTCTTTCTAGAGATTGACGAAAAGTCGAAGACTTCTTCTGTAATAACTAAAATCGCTTTTATATCAAAATACTTTGACAGGCTCAGTGTGACAATTTTAAACAAACCTTAATTATAAAGACAAGGCTTTAATATAAACCACTTCGACAGGCTCAGCGTGGCAATTTAAATTAGCTATTAATTATAAAAACGACTGTCGGTCTGCGCTTGTTGAAGATAAATCCTCCTGATTCAAAAAATCCCACTGATTTAGGTTTCTATTTAAAACCTTTCCTATAACTTCTTGAAATCGTGATGCGTCAATACCGTATCCTTTTGGCTTTTTAGCTTCTAAATCATCAAAGGTCAGAATATGATTTAGAGGCAAATCCCTGTTTACTGCTAATGATTTTTCAAATATTTGTTTTAAGTCTGTAAAGTTTTCATTTGAATTCTTATCAGTTGGATTTTGCATTGCTAATGCTATATTTCGAACGGAAATCACCAATTCTTTGATTTCATGAATAGTTAATGATGACGTGGAGTCGGGACCATAAAGTTGCCTATCAAAAACGACGTGAAATTCTAAAATTTCAGCACCTAGAACAGTTGCTGCAATACAGGTTTCAACCCTAGCTGAATGATCCGAAAAACCTACCGCAACTCCATATCTTTCCTTTAATTCTTGAATTATATTTAAACCAAATTGTTCTGGTTTTGTGGGATAAGCCGTGGTACATTGCAAAATAGAAAATTCGATATTTTTATTTTTTAGAAAAGCAACCGTCTCATCTAACTCTGTATACGAACTCATACCTGATGATAACATCACAGGCTTGCCCGTTTGTGCAATTTTTTCTAAAATCAAGAGATTATTAATCTCACCAGAACCCAATTTATACTGTAAAACTCCCATTTCTTCAAGCCAATCGACGGCCAAATTACTAAATGGGGAACAGATAAAATCTAATCCTAATTTATCACAATATTGTTTAATGCCTTTCCATTGCTCTAAGGAAAAACCCATACGCTTCCAATAATCAAAACGAGTTTTGTCTTCTTTCGAAAACTGCACTCTAAAAGGTTCGTATTCGCTGCTTTCCGCTTCAGCAATATGCATTTGAAATTTTACTGCATCAACTCCAGTTTTTGCTACAGCATAAATATAAGAATATAATATTCCTAAACTTCCTTCGTGCGCTTGACCAATTTCGGCGATGATATAGGGTGATTGCTTTTTGATTGCCATGGGATGCTTATGTTTGATTTTGAAAGCAGATGTAACTATTTTTATTCTTAATATTACGACTAGATTTATTTAAAATTTCGGATTACTTAGTTGCTTCATTTTTTGTAAAATTTCAGGTTTTACAGGAGCACGAAATTTTAATACGAATAAAAAGTGAGAAAAAACGAGATAAATAGATTTGAAAAACAACTTAAAACATTGAAAATCAGATAAAGCATATTTTTTAAAATTATGCCAAAATAATCTTATTATTTTTGGTATCGGAGAAGGATAATAAACCAAGTAGTAAAAAGTTATATTCTTTAATTGTTTTCCAAATCTAAAATAGTTCTGCTTATTTAATTTTCGTTGCTGTTTATTTATTCTATGGTTTACTTTTATTGCATTCGTATATAAAATATCATAGCCTCGCGCAATCACTTCAATTGACAAGCAAGATTCTTCTCCATAAATATCAATCCAAACTGGAAATCCGTTTGTCATATCATAAACTGATTTACGAATGGCAAAACCACAACCAATAAATTCTGAACAAAGGAATTCTTTTTTATTTACTTCAGATCCTGCTAAAGCCTCTTTATCTGAACCAAAAACACCCTTTACTTCCTCAAAAGCAAGAATTCCAACATTGGGTTTTGCTGCAAATAATTTTTCTATTTCAGATAGAAATTCTATGGTTAATGGATGTGCATCATCATCTAAACCTATTAAAATAGCGGAATTAGCCAATGGATAAATATGGCGTCGCGCTGCAGATGCCCCAATCGATTTTTCAGAAATAAACCATCTAACCCAGCCTAATTCATTCTGCAAATACTGAGAATCATCTGTACATCCATCTAAAAAAACTAATACCTCAACTTCAGTTGTATCAATTAATGATTCAATACGATTCAAAGTTATGGTTAAATCTTCTTTCCTGTTTTTTGAAACTATAAGGATTGAGGCTTTCATTTAGAACCTATTGAATTGAAATTATTTATCATTCCCTTTGGTAGTTTCTTCCATTTTAAAAAAAGTTTCATCATCCACCTTACCGAAATAAATTTGACAAACAATCTATTTTTTAAAAAAAAACAGAAAGAATTAATCTTTCTTTGCTTTTGAAAATTACTAGGCATTATTGGTTTATCAACAATTGAATCATGTTTTATTTGCATCCAATCTTCTAAAACATTGCCCATATGATAGGCATAATTATCCTGAGTTGTTAATCGCCAATAATCTTTATCCAGTGGCAAGCGATCTAAATACCCTTCGCTATGTCCACCCATTTTAAAACCAATAAAACTAACTACCGTTTCAAAAATATCTTTTTTGTAAGTAGCTACAAAATGACCTGATCCTATTAAAGCAGTATGCTTATCATCTATTTTTAATGCTAAATTACACTGTAAATAATCCTGATTGTATTTTCGATCCCATCCTAAACTATCGTAAAAGCGAATTAATGCTAGTTTATTTTTTACAGCAGTAAAACGAATTTTAGCATTAAATAAATTATTAAATAATACATTACCGCAATTACTCTCATACATTTTAAATTGAGGTACAATCCCAACTACACCAGCTTTAGGAACTTTAGCAAAAATATTCACCGTTTCCATTTGCCAGTTGGGTAAAAAAAGCACATCAGCATCTGAGATAGTGACCAACTCAATATTGTTTCCTACAATACCTTTTAAAATAGCGTTTAACTTTCCTATATTTTCGGTATTTATGAGCTCCTGAATTTGATTGGATTGAAATAAATATTTTAAATGAGCATCGACAGCGTTACTACTACCATTGTTCACAACAGTAATAAACGTTTTTGAATGCACGGTACTTAACAACGATTGCAAACACAACTTTAATATAGCGAGACTATCTTTAAAATACCCTTCATGATTAGGTATATATACGGGAATAACAATCTGATGCAAATATTCAGTTGTCGCTATCGGCATATCTTTATGAGGGTTTGATCCTACGCGCATATTAAAACGTAATATCTTGAAATAATCTTATTTTCTCTAAATTTTGAAAGCCTATTCTATGATCTGGCTCAAGATAATTCCCTTCTGCCCATTCATTCCAAGCTTTTATAAAGATAATCTTTTCATCCATTTTATAATTTTCAATTCTCTTGTAACAGTTCAACAAGTTTTGATAAAATAACTCTGGATTTGTCTCAACAATTACTTGTCCTTTATTCCCGCTACGTGGCGTATGATCCCAATTAGGGCTGCAACTAGGAAGAAATTTGATATCGATAGCGACATCTCTGTAGTCACTCGCTTCAACAATTTGTTTGTGCGTATAAATATTACGTAGTTTCAACGTTCTATATTTTAATTGATTTAGCTTATAACCCACAAATTTATTAAGTAACTTATCTAAAAATGAAAACTTTACTCTATTAAAAAGATGACTTGGACTTGGTGGTGTTAAAGCATCAAAACCATGTTCTCGATAAGAAAAATTAAAATGCTGATAAGCAATAAAATATACCCCTTCCAAACCATTATCAACAGCCAATTTATTCCATAGAGAGATAAAATAATTGGAGTCAGGTAAACCCAAAGGATTATAAATTGTAAAGATAGGTTTATTATCAATTTTCAAATAACGTTCATCCTTAAAAGCAGGCAATACTTCATAAAAATGTTTAGTAAAATCCTCTAGGCCAAGATATTTTTGGTCTATTAATAAACGCTGGTACTTATCACCATAATCTAAGCCTCCCCATTTTACATTCGCCCATGCTAACGAAAAACCAACATCTTTTATTTTTGAATTTAAATGAGCTTGAAAGGGTTTTTCTAACAATCTCTTCCCATCACCGAACCAATAATGCCAGTAACAGAAACCGTCAACACCATATTCCTTAGCTATTCTAGCTTGTTCTTCTAAAATAGAAGGCAATCGCAGATCATAATAACCTAAATCAGCAGGAAGCTTTGGTTGATCATGCCCTTTGAACAGAGGTTTAGCTTTAGCAACATTTGTCCACTCCGTAAATCCTTTTCCCCACCAAATATCATTTTCAGGAATTGGATGAAACTGTGGTAGATAATAAGCTATTATTCTTGCCTTTTTCATTTAAAAAATAATTATATTTAATTTTTACTTTAAAAGAATATTTTTCAATTTTATAAATGGTTTCAGAATTACACTTCCTAGTTTAAAAGTTGTAGAAGATCTTATATAATTTATATTGTCCTCATTTATTTTTTTTGAGATTGTTTGACCATCAAATATTGATAAATCGACATCATCTAAAAATTGTTCAGATGCAATTATTATGTTATATAATGCAGAAATTTTTTTTGTATAAATATTTTCAAATGTTCCAGAAAAAACTTTTAAATTTTCAAATAAAATAATAGGTGCAATAATTGAGCTTCCATTAATACAATTTTGAAAATATGTTTTCACATTAGTAAAATGTTTTTTAGACAAATCTTCAAATTCCTCCAAGTACAATTCCTTGATGTGATAGGGATTGTTCTTTTGTAAATTGGAATAAAATTGTTTATCAGGAGAAGATATTATTAAAATTCCATTTGGTTTCAAAACTCTCTTTATTTCTAAAAACATTTCTTCATGTTTATCATGGTGTTCAATTGTTTCAAAACTTATTAACACATCTACACTATTGCTCTCTAGTGGAATACAGTCAGTACTACCTACTAGAAAATCTAAATTATCATTTTTATACTTTTCCCTAGCTAGATTAACAACATCTGTATCTATGTCAACACCTATCACCTTTTTTGCAGTTTTTGCCATTAAAAAAGAACCATAGCCTTCTCCTGAAGCTATATCAAGGACTATCTTATCCTCAACAAGGACTGAAGACATTGCATACCTATGTAAGTGTTCAACTGAAACATCACCGTAAATATCTGTTTCAAGTCTTTCTCCTGACCATTTTTTTTTCATTTTTTAATCTTTAAATAAAATCTTGTTTATCATCAATTTAAATTTTTCATCGCTAAAATAATCTTGAAAAGGATACGCAGGTTCTTTAGAATTAAGCCTATCAATAATTAAAGCTTCTAATTTTTGTTTTACTTCTTCTTTATTATTACAATCAGCAATGTATTTTTCGTCTTTAATGATTGTTCGTAATTCACTCTTTGGTGGCGAAATTGATAAAACTGGTTTATAATAAGCTGCTAAAAAAGGGGCTTTACCAACTAAAATATTACAATATAATGGTCCATTTTCGAGAATAATAGTAATATCAGTTTCGTGAATTTGCTCGAACGATGAATTAGAAAAATTCAAACAATCCAAAATTAAAATATTGGGAGTTTTGGCATACTTTATTCTTAAGTTTTCCAGATTTACCCCTTTAATTCTTACAACAAACTCACTTTGCTCCTGATATATTTGGTTTGAATTTACCAACTCTTCATAACTATCTAACAAAATATCTATATTCCTCCCGAACTGTATTGCTCCATGGTAGGAAATAGTCACTTTTTTATTCTTTTTAAGGATTTGGCTAGTATCGGACAAATCAAAAACTTTTTCAGTATACTGATGCGGTAAAGCGTAAAACTTTTTTTGAGAACCATATAAATACTGCATGTCTCTCGCTAAAAAAGCTGTAGCGATGCAACTTTTAGCCTGGGCAACAACTTGATTCATCATTTTCATCCTAAAAAGTTCTAAATTTGTCAAATAACTTGTCGACCCTGCACACCAAAAGAAAGGAAATGGTTCATGAAAATTAATTATGGCATGTTTTAAAATCGGCAAGTCTCTGCTAGCCAATAGCATTTCGTGCTCCAAACCTGCGCTCCTAATAAATATATGGTCATACCTTTTATAGTCAATCTTTGCAATCTCAGTTGCATATACTTTATGAATGTGTTTTTCTTTGAGTGAAATATTAAATAATCTCCAGTATATTTTATTGAGCAATAACGTCGAAAACGGTATATTTAAGTCCAATACTTTTTCTAGAATAGAGTTTATTGGAAGCAAATCTAATCGATCTTCACTTGCATATTGTTTCAAATAAACAACATCAATTATAGACTCAGGATAAGTTATACGTAGCTTTGCTAAAAAAGAACGAGAAATAATCCCTTGACTAGTTCCCGAAACTCTTAAATCTTGTTCTATTACTAAAAATTTCATAATCCTATTTTATTTTTTTTACTACCATTTTCATCGCTTTACAGATAAACAAAAAATAGCTTTTTATGTATAATTGAGAAAAATATAATATTGTAAATAATCTCCAAAAACGGATATTTTTTTTATTATCTAAAAACGTTTTCTCCAATTTTTGCTTCAAAACAGCAATTTCGCTTTCATTAAAAAAAGCACTTTTTTCTTTTAATAGATAATGGTAAAATCCAAAAGTACCTACATTCTTTAAAACCAAGTTATCAGTTTTAGAAGTGATATTATCACCACTTAATCTAAAATAAACGACTACTTCATTAATGGTGTAAAGCAACTCAAAATTAGAAACCTCCACTACTGCTAAGATATCCGAATACCAGGCAAGCGGGAAGTTTTTGAACTGTACTTCTTTTAAGACCGAAGTTTTGAAAATAAATTCGCTCAGGGAACTACGTGTTCCTCCTTTAAATTTTCGCATTAAGAAATCAGTGGATCGCTCCAATTCTGGATGTTTATAAACGTCTGATAAAGGCAAATTATTTTGATCAATAACCACAGTGGCGTACCGAATTACATTGACCTTGTTTTTTATAATTTCGTCTAAATTTTTATAAAAACTAGTTACACAATTGGAATCAAGAACATCATCATCACATAAAAACATCACCCATTCTTCTTCCTGAACTTGTGTTAAACAACGCTCCCATTGTTGTGTTAAATAGATGGATCCCAAATTATTATTATAATATTGATAATCAAAATCAAATTGATTTTGATATTTTTCTAAAAGTGCAGCTGGATTATCTTTACTAGCATCATTACCAATGTAAACTTTAAATCGTTTGTCTTTTTGATCGGCTAAAGACTGTAAAGTAGCTTCAAAAAAACGAATTTTATAATAAGGGATAACGATGGCTAACAAAACGAATATTTTATTTGATTAACTTTTCAAAAAAGTATTTACAAGTTTTTAAGATGCGTAGTTTAAGTACTATTTTTTTTAACAAAAACCCCAACCTGTAAGTATTGGTTACCTTTACTTGATTGAGTCGACCCTTAAAATAACCTGCTGATTTATAATATCTAGTTAATAAAACTATTGTGAGCTTTTGGTACTCCTCAGCTGACAAATAAGGTTTTAGATACTGATATGCTCTAATAAAGTCATCTAACATATCCACTGATTGTGTCATACTGTTCGGATTCTTTCTATAGAGAGCCAAAGGTCTATCGATAAAAATAGTTTTACAATTGTTTTTATAAATAAGAATCCATAATATCCAATCTTCCTTTGCCTTTAACTCCTCTGGAAACCGAAAGTGTAGAAACAAGGAAACCGCAAAAAATCCGCAATGGATCGGTATGGTAAAGCCATTTTCCCAATCGTACAATAGCTTGTCAAAATTAAATAAATCAGCAGACAATTTACAATAGGGTATTGAGGACTGAGCAGGATCATTAACAAACATTCTGAAGTTTGAAATTATAATATTATTCTCAATATCAAATTGAACTGCTTTTAAAGAGAATTCTAGTTTCCTTGAATCTAAATAATCGTCAGCATCTAAAAACTGAATAAAATCACCCATTGCTACTCTAAGTCCTGCATTTCTAGCACTACTTAAACCACCATTTTCTTTGTAAATATATTTAAACCGATTATCTCTATCTAACCACACTTTAGCAACTTCGTCAGTGATATCAGGACTACCATCATTTACAATAATACATTCCCATTTATCATATGTTTGCGCCAATACTGATTGCAAGGTTTCATCAAGGTATTGTGCTTGAATGTAACAAGGGATAATTATGGAAACTAGTGAATTCATCGAACTAATTGAATTAAAAATCGTCTAATAAATTTTAAAATAGCAATTGCAGAAAAAATATAAATATACTCATATGCAAGCTGTAACCATTCTACCAAAGTAAGTTTTTGTTTTCGTTTCAAAGAAACCTCTGTTTCATACAACAATTCAATTCTTTCTTTTTTTGTTAGTTTAATAATTCGTGAATTCATTAAATCTTTTAAAAACATAAGCTGCGAAGTGTTTTTCTCCTTTAAATTATCCTTTTTCCCTGAAATACTCAGATGTGTTTGCCTAACCAAAACGACAGTAGAATTAATTGTATAAATATCCTTAAAATCAGAGAACATTAGCCATGCCATGTCATCACTATTCCAAGCTAATGGATACTGTCTAAATTTAAACTGTAAGTATATATTTCTTTTAAAAATATACTCGGATAATGAACTTCTTGTTTTTCGTTTTAATTTTCTCCAATATGAGGATTTAGCTGTTTCCAGTTTAGGATGTAAAAAAACATTTGAAAAAATTTCTCCAATTCCATCAATCAATTGACTTGCAAAACGAACTAGATTACTTTCTTCTTTAATTATTTCAGATAAATTCTCATAAAAAGATTCAACAACATTTTCTCCCAAAACATCATCATCTCCCAAAATCATTATCCATTCTTCATTTCTAGACAAATCTATGCAACGTTCCCATTGCTTTGTTAATGAAGTACCACCTAAATTACTATCAAATCTTTTGTAAACAATATTAAATTTTCTAATGTATTTTTCTAATAAATTACTCGGATTTTCGATACTAGCATCGTCACCAATATAAACATTAAAGCGTTGATCAGTTTGATTAGCCAATGACTTCAAAGTATCTTCAAAAAAAGTTAATTTATAGTACGGGATAATTATAGCGAGCATTTAGTTTATTTATATTTCTTTACTATTAATTTAAATAAATCTAATATTCCAATTTTATCTGATAAATCACGAATTTTAAAACCCAGCTTGTAACTATTTGAATTTTTTATATTTTGAAATTTTAGTTCATTATAAATAATTTTATCGTTTAAAAAACTAATCTTTTTAGTCAACAATTTTTCAAAATCAGAGTCCTTAAGTCTGTTTTTCAAATAAATTAAAGAAGCAAAATAATTAGTCTCCATTATCTTTTTATCCTTTGTCATACTAGCTTGGTGAAGTCTATAACCTACTAAAACCTCATCAATAAATATACTCTTGGGATTATTTTCAAATATTGATATCCACATCATCCAATCTTCTTTGGCTTTTAATTCGATTGGAAACCTAAAAACATCAAAAAAAGATTTTTTAAAAAAGCCACAATGAATTGGTATTGAAAATTGTATATCCCAATTTAATAGAATGTTTTCATAATTCAAATACTCTGCTTTCAAAACGCAAAATGGCTCGGTACTTTCATCACAATCATTTGTAAACATTCTAAAATTAGACACTACAATTAGAGCATTCTCTCTGATAATGTTAGTTAATGACAATTCTAATTTGTTACTAACTAAAATATCATCTGAATCCAAAAACTGCATAAATTCTCCCTCTGCTATTTCAATTCCAGCATTCCTAGCACTACTTAAACCCCCATTTTCTTTATAAATATATTTAAATCGAGGATCCTTGCGCAACCATTCTTGCGCAACTTTATCAGTATCATCTGGACTTCCATCATTGACAATAATACATTCCCAATTACTATACGTTTGATCTAAGACAGATTGCAACGCTTCAGGTAAATACTGTGCTTGATTGTAGCAGGGAACTATTATGGAAACTTTAGTCATTTTATACTATAATTGATAAAAGATTTACAAGTGAATTTAAAAAACTCCTTAAAATTTAAGCGTTCATTTATGTTTGTAAAAACTTTTAAATAGTCTATCAAATTAGACATCGAGTAAGATTTTTTACTCTTGAAGTAATATTTTATAAATCTGGATTCTAGATTTGTCCAGTAATTATAAAAACTAACTTTATTAAAAAATTCACTTTCATTGGCAACAATCACTATTTTTTTTAATAGTAAAAATTTTAAAAAATCTTCGAAACTTAATTTTTCCCTACTATCAATTGCTTTTAAATAAATTTTCTTTTGATCAGCATTAATGTTTGGGCTCATGTAAGTCAGTAATTTAAAACGCACTAATTTTGCGATTTCTAGCTGTCTGTCCGATTGACGACGCGATACTTGTCCATTATGTGAACGATACAATAACAAAGATTCTTGAATATTATATAATTTTCCAATCATTAATAATTTAATCCACAAATCATAATCTTCAGCAGGCTCCATATTTGGATCGTAAGTCAACTTATGTTTAAACAGTGTACTTTTTCTCAGCATTACACTCGGATGTACGATACAATTACCAGATAAGAGACTGATTTTTATGTCTTCATGGAATTGTGGTAAATTTATAAATCCATCGTCGCCGATAATAGAAAAATTAGAACCACAAAGCACAACGTCTTCATTTGCTTCCATAAAGGCGACCTGCTTTTCAAAACGAGTTGCTAAACAAATATCATCTGCATCCATTCTACCTATGTACCTACCTTTGGCAATAGACAAAAGATAATTTAAGCTATTAGAAATTCCAGTGTTTTCTACTTTTTCAAAAATTATAATTCGTTCATCTTGATAAGATTTGCAAATTTGCAACGTCGCGTCTGTTGAGCAATCATCAATAATAAGAAATTCAAAATCGGTATAAGTTTGATTTAAAATGCTGTCAATAGCTTCCTTTACGTACATCGCACAATTGAATACAGGCATTAAAACAGATATTTTAGAACGCAAAAGCATAAGTTATTTAGTTAGCTTTTTCTGAACCTTATCTTTCAAAGCACTAATAAACAAATTATAATAAAATTTAATTGATTCTTTCAAATTTAGAATTCCATCATATTTTCTATTCATTTGTTCTAATCCACCTTCCTTAATCCTTAAAAGTTCTGGGTGCACTAGATGCGCACCGGAAAAACTATTCATAATGATTATTTTTTTTATCAGTTCTGGATTTTTAGAAAATAATAATATATTTTGCTTATACCAACAGTCCACGTTTGTATTTTCCCAAAACATAGGTCTTATAACATCATAGCAAATAAAACCTTGTTTTTGAAATTTAGAAATCCAATAAGCTGGCTCTCTTTCGTTTAAATGATTTTGACCACCTTGATTAGGAATCGCTGCTGAAAAAATTATGGTATCACCCAATTTAGTTAATGTTTCCACAAAGATATCCGCACTGTCCTCTTTTAAATGTTCCGCTACTTCTAAAGAAATAACCAGATCAAAATTCCTATCAGAAATATAAGGTGTTTCAAGATTATGTTCGATAAATAAATTAATATTGATTTTCAAGGATTGTTTGTTGACATAGTCACCATCTATACCTATAAAGTCAGAAACCTTATTATCGTTGAATACTTTTAACCAGGTTCCAGTACCGCACCCTACATCAACCACAGATTTTGGATTTACTAGATCCATAATAAATGGTACTATTTCCCGTGCGGCGGAAAAGTTGTGAACACTCTCGTCATGCACATATCTTACTTCTTCGCTTAATATATTATTGAAATTTAATTTCCTCATCGTAAAAAAAATTTAACTTTTCTTGAATAGGTTTGCGTTCATCGAGAACTGTTAACACATTAAAATAAAAAGCATCGGTTACTATGTCAACGTTACTCTCTTCGTCACCAAAATAAATATCAACAGTATATTTTTTTGACTTTATAATTCTAAAAACAGGAAACAATAAACTAATTGAATCTTCTGCATTTTTAGATTTTAAATTATCTTTAGTATTTCTATTGTTCAGTCCTAAAATCTCTAGACCATTAATATCCTTAATTACAATTCCAAGGACTGGCTCTCTATATTTGTAAGGGTTTTTAAATTTAAATTTAAACTGTACTAAACTGCCTGTCAATAAAGTGCTTGTTCTGAAATTATTGCAAAATAATTCCACACCAATAATTCCAAAATTTTTATTTTGTTTAGATGGGTGGTTGCTAATATCGAAATATCCATTTTCCAGTTGGGTATTAGTAGTTAATTTTTCATTTGACATTAAATAATAATCGACTGCTTCGTCAATTTCATCATCGAGAACTACTCCCCCATTCTCCAAAACAATTCCTCTTGTGCACAAGCTCTTAACAGCCGCCATATTATGACTCACAAACAAAACCGTCCTGCCTTCACCTTTAGAAATATCCTGCATTTTACCTATCGCTTTCTTCTGAAACTCGGCATCACCCACGGCTAAAACTTCGTCTATTACTAAAATTTCCGGCTCTAGAAATGCGGCAACTGCAAAGGCGAGTCGCACCGTCATACCAGAACTATAGCGTTTTACAGGTGTATCTATATAACGCTCACAACCAGAGAAGTCTATTATTTCGTCCAATTTTGAAGTGATTTCTTTTTTGGTCATTCCTAAAATAGCTCCGTTCAAAAAGATATTTTCTCTACCGGTCATTTCGCCATTAAATCCTGTCCCCACTTCGAGCAATGAAGCAATACGTCCACGAGATTTTATACTACCTGTTGTAGGTGCTGTAACTTTAGATAAGATTTTTAAAAGTGTCGACTTTCCTGCACCGTTTTTACCAATTATCCCTAGCACTTCCCCCCGTTCTACCTCAAAATTAATGTCCTGCAAAGCCCATACATAATCAGTAGAACCTTTTGTGCTGCGATCATTAACATCACCTATTTTTAAATACGGATTTTCCTTTCCACGCACCTGATGCCACCAGCGGTTTAGGTCGTGACTCAACGTACCAGTCCCCACTTGGCCCAAGCGGTATTGTTTCGAAATGTTCTCTGCTTTAAGAATGATGTCTTTCATTTTTTATTTGATATTCTAATGCTGCAAATCAATACTAATTAATAAAATTTGAAATTAATTTTAATCACTTAAACTGTTTGTATCAAGGATATTTAAATAGTTTCTACCGCTTCGCACTCTAAATCCCAATTTGTATTGACACTAGATACTTTTCGTAACGATATTATTTTTTGTTAGAATTAAAAGTTAATTCTCTACGATTTTAGGATTCCTTTTTATTTAAACGGTATCAATAAAACTCTTCTCTGTTTTATTAAAAATCAAGATACCTATTAATAACAAAACTACTGTTACTATAGTTGTGTAAGTCAATCCTAATATGGAAATCTCACCTACATTAAGTAACATAAATCGTGTTGTTTCAATGATATATGCCAGTGGATTATAATGTACGAGCCACGCATAATTAGGTATTTTTTCTTCAATTAATGCTAAAGGATACATCACCGCCGAAACGTACATTAATAATTGCACACCGAAATTTATTAGGTAACTAAAATCTCTATATTTAGTAACTAGAGAAGAAATAAACATTCCTAATCCTAGTCCTAATATACCCATTAATACAATCAATAATGGGAAAAATAGCACCGCAGGATTAAGACTAATTGCTGCACCTTGAACGAAATAGTAAATATAAAAAACGACGAAAATAAAAAACTGAATTCCGAATTTAATCAAATTAGACACTACAATTGATATAGGTACAATTAATCGTGGGAAATAGACCTTACCAAAAATTCCAGCATTACTGCCAAAGGTATTTGAAGTTCCAGTAAGACAAGCGGTGAAATAATTCCAAATAGTGATTCCTGCTAAATTAAATAAAAACGGCGGGACGGTTCCTGTACTGATTCCTGCTAAATTATTAAAAATAATGGTAAATGTAATAGAGGTAAATAAAGGTTGTATCAAGTACCAAAGCGGCCCTAAAACGGTTTGTTTATACATGGTGACCACATCTCTTTTTACAAAAAGAAATAGCAAATCTCTATATTGCCAAACCTCCTTTAAATTGAGAGTGAAAAATTTATTTTTTGGTGTTATTTCAAACAACCAAGTGGTGTTTTTTTGTTCTAAATTATTCATTAATAGATGCTCAAATATAATTTAAGTACTTGCAATTAAGGTGTTTAAATTTTAAAATATATAATAAAGATAAGGCTGTGGCAAAAGTTTAAATATACGGCGAATATAGAAAAGAAATAAGAAGTGCTAAAATTTTAAGTAATAATTCTATTAAAGATTATTTACTAAGGATTATAAATAAAAAAGCATCCAGATTGAACTGGATGCTTTTTTATTTAAATCTCATTTATATTATAAAATACTAGATAAAAAGGTCTTTGATACTTTAAAATTTATTAATTCGGGTTTTGTACTATTGCTGGATTTGCATTAATTTCTGCCCTTGGGAACAACCATTGCCATCTTTTGTCACCAGCAGGAATACTCATTACATTTGCAACTGATGTGATGTGATTAGACGTTGTAGCCGGAAGCGTTGTAGGTCCAGTTCTATCCAAAGCTGAATTAGTTCTTTTTAAATCGTAAAATCTAAATCCTTCGCCCCATAATTCAATTCTTCTATTTAATAAAACTTCGTCAATTAGCGCTTGACCAGTAGCTGTAGATCTAACATAAGCGGCATTTCTTGCTGTAACTAAGTTAAACAAAATTTGAGATGCTGTTGGGTCATTTAACCTTGCTTTTGCCTCAGCTTCGATAAGGAACATTTCAGCAATACGCATGTAAGGAACGTCACATCTACTGTCTCCAGTGCTAACCGATAGAAATTTTTGACTTGTGAATGGAAATGAACGTGCTGTAGAAACTAAAGTAATATTAGGATGTGCTCCAGTTCTACTAAAAAGTGTAGAACGTACATCTGTCGCTGGAAAACGATCTAATAATTTATTAAAAATAGCTTTAGGGCAAGAACGAATCACCGTTGAACTATAATTACGTGACATGTAAGCTCCAAAATTAGCAAAGGATTCTGATTGAAGTTCATTAACAAAACTTCCCCACATCCATTCAGAATTCGTGTACGAATTGAAACCTGAGGTATAAGCAGCCGGTGTCATTAATGTTTTGCCTGATCTTGCTGCTGCAGCAAATGTAGAGGCTGCTGGCCAATTTTGTTGAACTAATGCCACACGAGCTTTTAAACCCTGAGCAACTCTTAAATCTAAATGAGAATTATTAGGCTTGTTATAACCAACTAATAACAATAGGGCTGCATCGATATCTTTATTGATTTGCGTATAAACATCCTCAACAGTAGATCTTGGCAATTTTTCATTCGATACTTTTAGAGCAAGTGGAATTCCCAATTGAGAATTTGGAATCGCTGTTGCATCATATCTTTTTCCGTATAGTTGTACTAACTGGAAATGACAAAATGCTCTATACAATAACGCTTGTCCTTTGATTATCTTTTTATCAGCCTCAGGTCCATTTGCAATATCAACAGCGTCTAGTATTGTATTTGCATTTCGATTGATTCTATAAAAAGTTCTGTATGGAAATGCAACATCTTGAGAATTTTCATTGCTTAAACCCGTCCAGTTGTAAACGCCTAGGAACCAACCATTAGATATTGGATACACGATGTCCTCGCCAGCGATATCTACTGCTTGCATAACGCCCGCAATTCCGGTTTCATTTTGTCCTTCATATCTAATATATAAAGAACGGTGTATTCCATTTAAAGAGGAATATAAATTAGCTGTTGTTGCAGTAGCAGATGCATAATCAACAAATTCTGTTGGTTTTTTTACTAAAAAATCTTCTGAACAGGAGCTTAATGATAGTACCGATAATACCATCAATAAAAGTTTTTTGTTTTGTATTTTCATGATATTAAATTAAAAGTTTAAATTGATTCCTAATGAAATTATTCTAGAAGGTGCAAACCTATTTTGTGTAGTTCCATTAAAATTAGCTTGAGGATCCATTCCTGATCTTTTTGTGAACAACGCTAAATTTTCACCATTTACGTAAAATTTAGCTGCATCAATATTTAATTGTGAAATTATATTTTTAGGTAACTTGTATGATAATGATACTTGTCTCAAAGAAATATAGTCTGAATCAATTAACCAACGATCAGAGGCTGCTGAATTTTGTGGGTTTCTACTGATATTGACTGCTGGAACATTTGTAATATCGCCTGGCTTTTGCCATCTGTTTAAGATGTCACTATGCAACGCAGAACCATACGTAATTCCTGAGTGCATTAATGCAGCATAATTAGAATCGTATGTTTTACCTCCTACTTGATAGGTCATCAAAACATCCACTTGAAAACTACCAAGTTTGAAAGTATTTGAAACACTACCAAATAAGTCCGGTAGAGCAGATCCGTGATATTTATATAATGCTTTGTTTTGGTTTATAGTAACATTTACTCCATTCACTACTCTAGAATCAGTGTCAGTTGGATTTGTCAGTAAAGGATCTACTACATATAAAGCATACCCGTCTGCAGCATCTACACCATACCAGTCTCTCAACCAATAATCATAAATCGAGGAACCTACAGTGTATTTTTTAGTTCCAGTAATAATTTCTGCTTGTGGTAATGCAGTAATTTCATTTTTAATAGTAGAAGCATTTACATTGATGTTCCATGAGAAGTTATTTGTTTTCACGATCATTGCGTCAACTCCAACTTCAATACCTTGGTTGAACATAGAACCAATGTTTTCAACCTTTGAATCTAAACCGGATGAAACTGGAACTGGCACATCAAAGATTAATCCGTCAGTAGTTCTATTATAATATTCTACTGCACCTCGTAATCTACCATTGAAAAATGAAAAATCTAATGCGATATCCTTTTGTGTATTTTTCTCCCATTTTAAGTTTGGTGCACCTTGATCATTTGTAATAACACCGCCTTCATTAGCATTGTTAAATCCTAATGAAAATGTAGGTGCTCCAATATAGTAACTCAATCCACCATTACTAATGTGCGAATCATTACCCACTTCACCAAAAGATCCTCTAAGTTTCAACTCATCAGCCCAAGTCACTCCTTGCATAAATGATTCCTTTGTGATATTCCACGCAGCTCCTACAGAATAAAAATTACCCCATTTATTAGCTTCTGCGAATTTAGAAGAACCATCTCTACGGAATGAACCGGATAGGATATAACGACCATCATAATCATAACCAACTCTAGAAAAGAATGATTCCGTAGCGTAATTTCTTGTATAAGAAGTTAGATCAGAAACCGTTATATAATTGATGAATTCTGTATTATTAGGAACATTCTGAATCCTTTTTGAACCAAATAAATAATTAAGTTCATAATCAAAACTTTCATGTCCAAATAATGCGCTAAAATTATTTTTATTTACACTTTTAGTGTATTCTAATAATTGATTAAATGTTATACCAGTTTGAATCGTATTTGATCGGGAGGCGTATCCGTCAGGTGCTCCATCTCCAATTAATTTATTCCAAAAAACATTGTTGTTTGAATGTGTATTATCAAATGCAAAATTGGTAGTGAATTTAAAATCATTCAGGAATCTAAATTCAGCGTAAGTACGTGCATTTACAGTAAGAGCTTTGTTTCTGTCAATATTGTTTAATGTTTCATAGACAACGTTTCTTCCATTTGAAGCTCCAGATCCACGTATTTGAGAATAAACCGGCTGTCCTATAGCATCTAAAACTACCGCTCCAGTTGCGTCATGCTCAAAAACTGGGTAAATTGGACCCATGTAACGATTTGTTCTAAAAGGATTGTTGAAAGATGAGGTGTTATTTGCTCCATCTACAGCTTGGTTAGAATTAGTGTAAATTCCAGTGAGGTTTAAACCAGTCTTAAACCATTCTTTCAATTTCGTATTTACATTTAAACGAGCAGTTGTTCTCTTAAAATCTGAATTTTTAATTGCTCCCTCCTCACTTAAATCACCTAGCGATACGAAATAATCTGTTTTTTCTGTTCTACCTTGGTAATTAAAGTCAACGTTACGTCTAACACCTACTCTTTCTAATTGCTTTTCCCAACTTAAATCATCAGGATATAGCAATTGTGCAGCAGGATTCAATTTTCCGTTAGCATCAAATAAATTAGTAGTTGCTACGTTAAAAGGATTGGTAACAAGGTCTAGTGGAGTTCTAGTCGATGCAAAAGCGTTAGCAGTTGCAAGAAGTGCAGGAGTACTCATAGGTCTACTGTTTCTGATTGCTTCCCAAGTGATTGGGTAATAATCAAAAGCATTAATCCTATCATATTCAGGAATACCACGAGAAGACAAACCAGTGCTTACGTTTAGAGTAAATTTATCTTTATCTGAAGTTCCTTTCTTTGTTGTGATTATAATAACCCCATTAGCCGCCTTAGAACCATATAAAGAGGTTGATGCTGCATCTTTTAAAATAGTTTGACTTTCAACATCAGCCGCATTGATATTACTGATATCTCCTGTAAACGGTACACCATCAACAATATATAAAGGAGTATTAGATCCACTTATAGAACTAAAACCTCTAATTCGTATTGCTGGTTGAGAACCTGGCTGACCTGCACCACTTTGAAATTGAACACCTGAAACGGCGCCTTCCAATCCAGCAAGAACGTTTGTAGTAGGTCTATTAACTAAGGCTTCCCCTTTTACAGAAGTTGCCGATCCTGTATACGAGGACTTCTTAGCCTGACCGTATGCAATTATTACTACTTCTTCTAGATTTTGCGAATCAGATACTAATTTAACGTTCACTGTGTTAGAAGCTCCAACTGTTACAGAGGAATTGTTCATCCCTACAAATGAGAAGATCAAAACATCTCCTGCTTTCGCTCTAATGGAATATTTACCATCAAAATCAGTTTGAATTCCGTTTTTTGAACCTTTAATAATAACATTCGCTCCGGGAATAGCACCACTGGCATCCGAGACCACACCTGAAACAGTTTTCTCTTGTGCAAAAGAAAGCTGAATAGAGAACACTATTAATAGTGTTAGAATCCAATTGATTTTTAATTTCATTTTTGTTTTGTTTGATTTTGTTTGATTTTGTTTATGACGCAAAACTCACAATAAAATATTAAATAAGCAATAATTAACATAAAATATATTTTTATTTAACATTTGTCCAATAAAAAACTGTTTAAGTCCGAGAATTATTGAATTAAAAATGACTTATTTTGCATAAAAAAACATTGATGCTACTCCCTTTTTTCGTAATAAATAATTTGGAATGCGGCACAGATGAAGCCGGTCGTGGCTGTCTCGCAGGACCAGTAACAGCTGCAGCAGTGATACTTCCCAGAGGTTTTAAAAATGAAATTTTAACAGATAGCAAACTGTTGAATGAGAAGACTAGAATAGAGCTAAGACCTTTGATAGAGGAGCAAGCGATAACGTTTTCGTTAACATACATAGACTCGTCAGAAATTGACTCCATAAATATATTAAACGCATCAATAAAAGCGATACAAGAATCTATTTTAAATTTAAAACCTGAACCAAAATATATTATTGTTGATGGAAATACCTCGATAAATCACATTCCCTTAATTTGTTCAGCCAGTGGTATTATTTTAAATACGGCAAAAAAATTCACTACAGATGGAGATAATTTTTTCAATGGAATTCCTTTTAGCTGTATCGTAAAAGGAGATTCAAAATATTTGAGTATTGCCGCAGCTTCAATTTTAGCAAAAACGTATCGTGATGATTATATGAACACCATACATGAGGAATTCCCGATGTATAACTGGAAAAAAAATAAAGGATATCCCACTAATGAACATCGTGAAGCGATAAAAAAATACGGAGTGACAAAGTACCACCGGAAGAGTTTTAAGTTACTGCCGGAGCAACTAAAATTGGAAATTTAATCAGGTCTCCTCTCGATTTTTAATACTTACAAAATAAAAGTGAGTAGATCTATAAAAAATGTATTTATGAAGGAATAAATTACAATAAAATAATATACAAATTAATTCCGCAAAAAAACAAAAGGATACTTTATGATATTAGTGGTTTCTTTGTAATATTTGTGGTTAATAGATGAATTCGGCTTCAAATAATTCTTTAAAATGCTTGACAATTTTTGCTTTTACTTCCTCTTCGCTTACGCTTTCAACACCCAGTTCAACTTGTAAAGAAGTGACCGCTTTTCCACGTATACCACACGGAATAATATTATCAAAATAACCTAAATCAGCATTGACATTCAATGCAAAGCCATGCATAGTTACCCAGCGGGAAGCGCGAACTCCCATGGCACAAATCTTTCTTGCAAATGGTGTTCCTGCACCCAACCAGACTCCGGTTTCACCCGCGCTACGACCGGAAGTAATTCCATATTCAGCAAGAGTTAGGATAATAGCTTCTTCAAGCAATCGCAAGTATTTATGAATATCAGTAAAGAAATTTTCTAAATCAAGAATGGGATACCCCACAATTTGTCCTGGTCCGTGGTACGTAATATCGCCACCACGATTTATTTTGTAAAAAGTCGCTCCTTTAGCTTCCAATTGTTTTTCTGAAAGCAACAAATTACTTAAATCACCGCTTTTTCCTAAAGTATAAACATGAGGATGCTCTACAAAAAGGAAATAATTAGGTGTTGGCAAATTTAATTCCTCTCTCCTATTTCTAATTTTTAAATCAACAATTTCTTTGAATAACTCTTCTTGGTATTCCCAAGTTGCTTTATAATCATTGTTTCCTAAATCTTGAAGTTGGATCGTTTTATTCATTTCTTAAAAGAGGCAAAGGTTTGGAGCGGTAAAGGTACAAAGTTTTTAAGAAGGAATAAGTCGTTATAATTACACTTCTGTCAAGTCGAGCGCAGCAGAGACTAATTAAATGAGTCTCGGCTGCGCTCGACTTGATAACAAAAGCGATTACTTAATTCAAACTTGTTAATCCAAAATCACTTCAAGTGCCGTAATTTCTGGATTTTGATAACAGTCAGCTAACGCAAACTCAATTCTCAAGCTTTTCTTGTCGTCACTGAGTATTGCTCTAGAATTTGAGACCGATTTTATTTTTTGTGAAAAATGGTAGCATAGAGCATACGTTTGCACTAATTTAAATCCCGCTAATTGAGATTGTATTTCTTGAATTTTTTTTTGCTGTTTCGTTAATTCTTCTTGATCAGTAATGATTATTTTTCTTTTAAAAGTATTTCCAATAAATGTGTAACTCACTGCGTAATAATGTTCCTCAGCAGCTAAAGCATAATTGTGTTTTAAATTATCAGCGTAATTTTCTGTTTTATAGAGGTCTGGAACATTCTCTATTTTATCAAAATTTAAAGAAATTGTGGTGCGGAATTCTTTATCGAAAGAACTTTTTTTGATGTGTACTTTTACGTCTTTATATTTGTTGAAGATCTCCTTTTCGTTCACAGGAAGTTTTACAAAATCAGCTGCATACTTAGTTATATATTCAATAAAAACGTAGGTTGTGTCAATAAATTTTTCTTCAGCAGCATAATCACTACCCATTAGTTGCATGTAACTTTGTTCATCACGAAGGTTTACTGTTTCTATTGTTCCGCTTCCATCTGGGTTGATGTGAATGGTTTCAGTGACTTGACAACTTACGATTAATATCAAAATAACGAATGAGAGGAAGCAGCGTTGCGTTTTCAAATTATCTATGCTTTTTTTGAGTTCATATTTAGTGACGAATGTATGAATTATGTGGGATTTATAGCCCAGATTGAAGTGAAAATCCTTTTTATTGCGGTAGCGAATAAAAAGATTGCAACGGAAAGCTGGAAAGGGCTCCAAAAAAACAGTCTCATTTTGCAACTTTAAGACAGATAGAGTATCTTTGCGCTCTTAAAAAATAGCATAAAATGGCCTTATCAGAACAAGAAATCATCAGAAGAGAAAAACTTCAATCTTTACGCAATTTAGGAATCAATCCTTATCCTGCCAATCTTTTTCCTGTAAATCATACTTCGAAACAGATCAAGGAGCAGTTTGAAGACGGTAAGAAGGTGATTGTTGCTGGGCGTTTGATGAGTGTTCGTGACCAAGGAAAAGCTTGTTTCGCTGAATTACAGGATAGTGAGGGACGAATACAGCTGTATTTGAACCGCGATGTTTTATGTCCTGGTGATGATAAAATGATGTATAATCAGGTTTTTAAAAAATTAACTGATTTAGGTGATTTTATAGGAATTGAAGGGGAATTATTTACCACTATGGTTGGCGCTCAATGTATTCGCGTTGATGTATTTACTTTTTTAAGTAAAACATTGCGTCCCTTACCATTACCAAAAGTAGATGAAGAGGGTAAAATTCACGATGCTTTTAACGACGCAGAACTGCGTTACAGAATGCGTTATGTCGATTTAACGGTCAATGAGCATGTAAAACAAACGTTTATTAAGCGTACTAAATTGTTTAATGCCATGCGTACCTTTTTTAATACTGCTGGATATCTAGAAGTAGAAACTCCAGTTTTACAGCCTATTGCGGGTGGAGCGGCAGCACGACCATTTACAACGCATCACAACTCACTTGACATTCCGTTGTACATGCGTATTGCAAACGAATTATATTTAAAAAGACTAATTGTAGGTGGTTTTGACGGCGTTTATGAATTTTCTAAAAACTTCCGCAATGAAGGAATGGATAGAACGCACAATCCTGAATTTACTGCCATGGAAATATATGTAGCCTACAAAGACTACAACTGGATGATGGAATTTGCTGAGGAGCTTTTAGAATATTGTGCCGTTGCAGTCAACGGAACTTCGGATGTTACTTTTGGTGAACACCAAATTAGCTTTAAAGCTCCTTATGCCCGTATAACCATGACAGATTCTATCAAACATTTTACTGGTTTTGACATTTCAGGAAAGAGTGAGACGGAACTTTTTGATGCTGCAAGAGGCATGGGAATCGATGTGGATACAACAATGGGTAAAGGTAAATTGATTGATGAGATTTTTGGCGCTAAATGCGAAGGGAATTATATTCAGCCCACGTTTATCACTGATTACCCAAAGGAAATGTCGCCTTTGTGCAAAGAGCACCGCGATAATCCTGAATTGACAGAACGTTTTGAATTAATGGTTTGTGGAAAAGAAGTGGCAAACGCCTATTCTGAATTGAACGACCCTATTGATCAAAGAGCCCGTTTTGAGGACCAAATGCGACTTGCGGAAAAAGGGGACGATGAAGCCACTGGAGTGATAGATGAGGATTTCCTAAGAGCATTAGAATATGGAATGCCACCAACATCAGGAATGGGAATAGGAATGGATCGATTGATCATGTACTTGACAAATAACGCTTCGATTCAAGAAGTATTATTATTTCCACAAATGAGACCGGAGAAAAAACAAGTGCAATTAGAAGAAGATGAGAAATTAATTGTTTCTATTTTGAATGCTAACGGCAATGTTATGGAATTTGGAGCACTTAAAACTAAATCAGAACTGAGCGGGAAAAAATGGGACAAAGCCATGAAAAACTTATCAGGACTTGGAATGACTGAGGTTGTGGTTGAAGGTGATGTTAAGGCTTGTAGGTTGAAAGGATAATTTATTATATATCAGAATATTGAAAGGAACTTCGTGATGGAGTTCCTTTTTTTTATGCTTGTTTGCGATTTTAATTTCTTTACGCTTGAAAAAAATTATAACCTTAATCTCATAAGGTTAAATAAGTCATAAAATTCATACGCTAATCAATTTTAAAACTACATTTGGATGAACAAAAAACATACTAACATGAAAAAAATTACTATATCGATTTTAGCCTTATTTGCTTTTGCCTTTGCCAATGGTCAAGCCAAAGAAGGTCAAGTATCAAAAGGCAAATGGCTTATTGAAGCCAATACTGGTTTTGGAAGAAACGTAGGAACTACCGCCATATATTTTAGTTCTTCGGACGGGATCACTTCCTACAACATTGGAGCTGAAGGAGGATTTTTTATCAAAGACAATCTAGCACTTAAGTTAGGCTTAGGATATGGAGAAATAGATGGAGTCGGCGAACCGATTGCTTATAAAATTGGAGCCAAATACTACTTGAAAACAATGATTCCTATCGAGATTTCTTATAATGGAGTCGGTTTTGGTGACGCAGATGCTAATCCAACCTTCATAGGCGCTCAAGTTGGTTATGCAGTATTTTTCGGTAAGAATGTCAGTATCGAACCTGGAATTCGTTATAACATGGCTACACACAAACAATATTACGATAATAGTTTACAATTTAACATTGGGTTTGCGCTACATTTTTAAAACAGTAATGAGCGCACTATGCAGCCCACCATAAAAAAGGAACAATAGTCTCACAGATGTCATATCGTGTTTAAATTATAAATTAAACTCCATTAATAATTTAGACTAAATTATTAATGGAGTTCTAGATACAAACAATAATTTGAGCGATTGATGCACCAAGTTGTGTCTATAAACCAAAACTAATATTCAAAAAGAAATTTATTCCTTTTCGAGGAATAGCGTTCCAATCTGAAAAAGTAGTGTAATATTGATCTAAAATATTCTCTGCGCCTGCTTTTACATACCATTTACTGTGATCCACTTGAAAGGCATAACTCGACGCAAAGTTTAGAATAGCATAATCCGGCGTTCTTTTTTCTCCGTAAAAAAGACTGTATTGGGCGTGAACCGCATTTCCTTGAACAGAAATTTCCGAGGAAAATTTTTCTACTTTATATTGGAATGAAGCAGAGTAACGCAACGGACTTATAAAAGGTAAATTCTCTTTTTCATAATCTTGTCCGTAGCTGTAAACCAACTGCCCAGCCCATCTAAAGTTCATGTCAAATTGATATTCGATATCCAAATCAGTATTAAAAATAGTAGCATAATTTAGTGCACTATAAATTTTTATTCCGCTTGCGCCAATAGTCATCGGAATCATATTCTCGGTTGGTTTACCAACGATATAATTCGAGATATGAAAATAGGAAGACGAGATTTTAGTGCTTAATTTTTTGGTTCTGAAACCAATAAAAGCATTCGCTTCTGATGATTTTTCATTTCTTAATTCTGGATTTCCGATATAATCGTATCTATCAAAACTATTGAACAAATAAAATCCATATCCCTCAGAAACCGATGGCGCACGCTCCCCATAAGCCAGTCCAAATCCATATTGAAATCCATTTTTATTGTAGGTGTAATTTGACGAAATACTTTTTAAAATTCTATTTTTACTAGCTTTCATAGTGGGATAGAAAATTTGTAAACTTTCAAGTCCTAAATCATTAGCAATTACATTAGAATGATTTGCGGCACTTACTGAAAACTTCAAACTGGACTGACTGTTCAAAAGAATCGAATCCTCTACAAACAACCCATTATAAAGTGTTCGCACATCTGGCCAAGTAAACATGAACATCAAACTTTCGTTTGGATCGCTCGGATACATCGTCATTTCAGCAACAGATCGGTTATAAAATGAATTCAAATCAACCGTAAAATGATGGCTTTTAAAAACTCCTTTGGCTTTTGAATAGAATCCGTACGTATCGCTCCAGCCGGGCATATCCATGTGAATAGGTACAAAAGGACGTTTAGTATCATCCATCCTGTGAGTGATGGTGTTGTAATAAATTTTAGTTTCCCAATTTTTAATATTCGAAGCCTTTGGAACATACTCAAATTTCAATGAAGTGATTAAAGCTTCCGCTAAAGAAACATCCATAGGAAGGGCCGGATAGCCCACATCAGTTGCTTTATCATAGATTAAGGATGCTTCTAACATTTTATTTTCATCAAAAGAAAAACCAGAGGTAGCAGAAATATTAAATTTTCTAAACTGCGAAAATAAAACTTCTTGATTGTTACCCGCAGTATAATTTTCGGCATCGCGATACATGAAATCAGTATCGATATAAAATCGATTGTTTGCGTAATTGACCGCCGATCCTAAAATTTTTTGATTGCTGTTGCTTTCAAAACCGGAATTTATTAAAACATCCCAACCAGAATTAACAAATCCGCTGCGGCTTCTTTTTAAATCAATAGATCCACCAATGGTCGCCCCGTGATTCCCACCCTGCTGCCCTGATGTAATTGTGGCTTCCGATAAATTTGAAATCTCAACATAGGAAGTTATTGGATCCATTTTATCAGTACAAGCCCCAAAAACACGCATTCCATCTATGGTTATTAACGTTCGTTCGGTAGTCATATTATTAAGGATAGGCTCCCAAGCATAACTGCCCCTTTTAATCATTCCCACTTTTCCCGACTGTTGCAAATACTCCTCCACTGCAGCCAGTGGCTTATTTTGCTGCTGGTATAATTGCGTTTTTTTTCCAATTACAATCACTTCTTTTAGTGTTTTTGGCACGACAGTATCTGTAACTTGGTCTTGTGCAAAAAGAGGTATCGAAGTAAAATATAATAGTACAAAGCCGTATAATTTCTTTTTCATGATAGAAAAATTACAAAAAGGCCAATACGATTGCTGCCAATACATTCAATTATACTGGCCTTTTTTAGTTAAGGAAATGAAATAGATTTAGAATTCAATCTCAAAATAAATACTACTTGCCGGAACTAAATCTGTAATGGCTTCGCCTTTCAAAACAATATCAGAGGCGTTGAGGAGCTGTAAATTAATTTTCCATAAACCGGTCATCGTCAATGCTAATTTTCCGTGGTATAATTTATCCGAAGTAGACTGTGTTAAATCAACATTATTAGGCGAACCATGATTCCCCATGCTTGGCATTCTTGGATCAATTTTAACTTTAAAATTGTCCACTAATGGAAAACTCATCATCGATTCCATTTTATAAACCCCAACCATCATATCATTCACCGCCACTTTTGGATTATGTGGTTCAACATAAGCCACAATATATTTTGCAGTATCAGAACCGGTGAAAGTAGTCACTCGTTGTTTCGCAGACGCTGGAACATCTATTACGGAAGTTGCCGTGTAAGCGGCTCCATTAATCGTATAATCTATTTTTAAATCCCAATATTCTGTAGCATTTTGGGGCATTTGAAAAACAATAGTTCCTTTGTACAAAGTTCCATCAGCGGTTATTTTTTCCACTCCCGATTTTGGGCATGAATGCGTCATCATAGTCATGTGCATCAATGGCATCCAAGTAATAGTCGCATTTTTTACGTAATCCCCACTAGCTTTATCTTTAATTCGTAGACTAATTTCATTATGGCCTTGTTCTAAAGCTCCCTTATGAGCATACAATTCGATTGTATGGGTGGAGTTGATGATTTCTTTGAATTTGGTTAATTCTGCCAACTCATCAACAATCAGCGTGTCACTATCTGAGGAACAGGAGGAAAATGCAAGCGTTAGAGCCATTACAGCTAGTATATTTTTTAATTGAAATTTCATTTCTTAAAATTTATTTTAATTATTAGGTTTTGATTTGCATGCTGTTTTTTGGATATTTATTTCCAAAAAAAGCAAACAGAATCTCATCCGTTGTATAAAACGGAAGTAAAAAGCACCCGATGTGCCTAAAAATTTAAGAAATAAAAGTGGGTGGATGAAAAACCGAATCACTATTCAAATAGAAATATAAATCAGAGTAGTATTGATTACTATTTGCTTTAACGTAAAAAATATTTGATGCTGCTACAAAAGTGTTAATTTCTTCAAAAATCATCACATCGAGAATCGAACTAGCAGCTTTTTTATCAGTAGATAGCGGTTTTTCGGCATCAGAGGCTTTTGCCAATTCTTTCATCAAATGACATTTTCCGTTACATTGCATCTTTGGTTTATCTTTATTAATACAAAGTACCTTTGAGATGTATTCATAATTGAGAACATACTCTAATACCGGAAGAACTGGTTTTACGAGCATGAATAATACAATTATGAATATGATTTTTTTCACGGTGCAAATTTAAAAACAAAAGCATCAAAAAGCATATTTGAAATCAAATAATTTTACAAAAATGATTCAATCTCAAATAAATGCCAAATACTGTTAAGTTAGCTGTAGTGTTGGAATTTCAATTTTATTTAATTCTAGCTGATAAAATTTAAACTGGTTTAAAATTTCATTTTTTGTTATTTGAAAAAATGGGTTATTTGAAAAGAAATCTTGATAGTAGGTAATTCCAATAATCAAATTATTTCTAAACGCATTCCATTTTTTAATTTGTCCCGCTGTAACAACATCAGAGACGGTTTCAATTTCATTTTTTAAATAATCTAAGTACATTTTCAACTCTTTGACAAATAAATTAGGACGGTTTCCATCTCGTAAAATTGATGCATTTCCATAAATGTGTTTTACCATTGTGGCAAGCGAAACTTCGTGATCAAAATAAGCCATATTAGGTCCAGGACAAATAATTACGCCCTGCGCTTGACCTTTAATTTTAATATCATTTTCCAAATACGAAGCATTGGCTAAACCCACACAAAGACAAGCTTTATCAGTAATACTATTTTTCTTTTTTTGGAAATCTTTCTCAGATAGTGATGCTATCTGAAGTTGTAATTCATCTAATTTTAAATCTTGATACTTTTTAGAAGAGGTGCAAATTCCTTTAGCATCATATTCTTTGCTTAACGCCAAAAATCTCTTTGGACATGAACTACCCGCTTTATTATCGTTGATTCGTTTTTGCTTTAAAACTTCATTTGTAGTTCCACGTAAAGTGTTAAAAGGAATTCCTAAAGGGGAAATATGACTTAAATATAAATCTTCTTCTTTGGCTGCAGCCAGTAAACTTCTAGTATGATTATCTACCGAAGTTGCTTCTGGCACTAATAAAAATGGCGAACCCCAACCTACAGAATCTACACCATAATAATCAAGTAGAAAATCATGCTCTTCAGCAGTCCCTACCCCGCCTTGTACCGTGATTTTCATATCTAAGGGCTGGCTAGGAATAGCTGTACCTTTTTGTCCCAAAGCCTTCACCATCAACTCATGTGATGATTGAATCAACTGCTGTTTTTTATTTTTAAATTCTTCTAAAATTGGCCCTAATAAAAAGCCTTCTGTTGCAAACGCATGCCCACCGCAGTTTAGTCCTGATTCAATTCGATATTCAGAAACCCACAAACCCTTTTTAGCTAAAAAATTTCCTTGAATCATTGCCGAACGAAAATCACTTACTTTCAGTGTAATTTTCTTTTTCAATGTGTTATTTGCGTCCGGAAAGAAAGCCGAAAAACTTTCAAAATAACTGTACAATCGTGGATTCATTCCCGCAGACAGCACAACAGAGGATTCTAATGTACTGTTGACAAATCCGCGCAATGCAGCATGAGCATCATTAAACTCAATTGGTAATTGTTCGTCCTTGATAAAATTATCCTTATCCAATTTGGTCATAATATTGACATCAATCTCACCCGGATAAAGATTTTTCTCTAGATAATTTTTGAGATTTTCTTTGAAAGCGAAACCGTCTTCCATCAAGTTTTGCAAACCTGCTTTAATCGCTGATTTGTTGGGTAGCATGGCAATGTAATTTTCCAAAGCTGATTTACTTTCCAACAATTCCGTTTTCAAATTTTCAAATTTTTCCGTCACAATTTTATCTACCAAATTCAGATACGAAGTGATGCGCTCTGCGCGATAATCATTTATTTTTTGCGTAATTTCCTGATAAGGGAGATTAAACTTTTTGCTGTAAAAAGCGTTCATCTTCTCTATTAGTTCATCATCCATAATAGAAATTACAGACGAAATTCCATATTTTGCGACACGTATTGGACTATCAATTGTATACGCAAGTCCCATAACGGGAATATGAAAGCTATGGATTGGTTTAAGTGTTGTCATTTTAAGTAATTTAATAAAGTACAAAATTGAAAAAACTAAATTGAAAAAAAACTGATAAATGTCATAACGGATCGGACTTTATATAAATACCTTAGCCGACAAAAACACCGAATCATTAGAAAAATTTAACAATGAAATTAAACCTCCAATTATGGTTAAAATTTTCTCTACTAAACCTCTGTCTTGTTGCACTTCTTGGACTTATAATGCGGTCTAAAATTAGTTTTGGATTTATTTACTTTGATTTTAATTATCTCCTACATTCGCATTCTCATTTTGCTTTTTCTGGATGGATCACTCACACGATAATGACTCTGATGATTTTTTTAATTCAAGACAAAATATCAAATTCCCGATTAAAAACTTATAAAGCAATAATCATCGCAAATCTAGTTTGCTCTTATGGAATGCTTATTTTCTTCATATTACAAGGGTATGGCATGATCTCAATAATTTTTTCAACAGGTTCTATTTTTGTTTCATACGCTTTTGGATTTTATTATTGGAAAGATTTAAAAAAATTAGATTCAAATTTAGCAGCAATAAATTGGTTTAGAGCTGCTGTTTTATTTAATATTATTTCATCAATGGGTACGTTTTATCTTGCTTTCATGATGGCTACTAAGAGCATTAATGAAGATTTGAAATTAGCATCCATATACTATTTTCTACATTTTCAGTATAATGGATGGTTCTTTTTTGGTTGTATGGGCTTGCTATTTTGGTATCTAAACATAAAAAAAACAGATAACACAATTTATGATTTAGCATTTAAACTTTTTGCAATTGTATGTGTTCCCGCCTATATCTTATCTTTATTATGGTTGCACATTCCAAGTTGGATCAATGTTTTAGCAATAATGGCGGCTGTTATTCAAGTTTTAGCTTGGTTTAAATTATTAGTTGTTTTGACCCAAACTTACAAACACATTTTTAAAAACACCGATTTCTTGTTGCGTTCAATTCTTATATTCGTGTGCGTAGCTCTTTCTATAAAATTTATTCTGCAACTTGGTTCAACTATACCTTATTTCAGCCAAATTGCCTCTTCTTTCAGACCTATTGTTATTGCGTACTTACATCTAGTTCTTCTTGCTGTAATCTCATTGTTTTTACTTTGCTACATTTATACTAACCATTTTATTATGTTAACTAAAAAAATTAAAGTTGGATTACTTATTTTTTCTCTCGGAGTATTTTTAAATGAGTTAGTTTTAGCTCTTCAAGGTTTACTCCCATTTAATTTTCCCGCAGTTCCTAACGTTAATATGATTTTATTTGGACTGGCAATGTTTTTATTAATTGGCATCACTATTATCACTTATTTCTCGATTAAAAATAAGTATGTCAAATAAAATATTCGTAATGCATTCTACTCCTTTTTTTACGCATGATTAAACTTTTTAAAGTATTGATTGTCTTATATCTATAATTTTAAAAAAATAAAAATATGAAAAGATTTGTGGTAGCTGCATTATTAGTTGTAGGAATAACAACTTATGCACAAGTTAAGAGAGAAAGTCCTCAACAATCTAATATCGAGCGAATGAGTCCCGAAGAGCGTCAAGAGAAGCAAATAAAAAGGATGACAGCTGAATTAAACCTAAATAGCACTCAACAATTTCAAATAAAGCAACTTCTAGCTGATCAATCAGCAAATAGGGAAAAGAAAATTAACCGCAATGATTTATCAAAAGCAGAAAAGAAAGATAAGCGTGAGACTAAAATAAGAAAGATACAAGAAAATCAAAAAATAATGGAAGAGAAAATGACAGCGATTTTAAGTCCAGAGCAATTTACTACTTGGAAAACCAATCAAGAAAAGATAAAACAAAAGGTAGCAAATCGTGTCAAAGATAAAAGAGACGGAACATTAAGAAATGAAATAGAAAATTAAATAAAAAGCTTCGGATTGTTTTCCGAAGCTTTTTGTTATGTCTAAAATGTTTTTGAAACTTTGTCAACCGCTTTTATCGTAATATCTAAATCCTCGTAAGAAAGTGCGTCAGTAAGAAACCAACTCTCGTAAGCCGATGGTGCAATATATATTCCCTCGTTTAATAAGCCGTGGAAGAATTTTTTAAAGTTTTCATTATCCCCTTTCGCAGCCGATTTAAAATCAGTGACAGGATTTGCATCAAAGTGAACTGATATCATAGATCCAATTCTATTAATTGTAAAATCTACCTTATTCGCTTTTAAAACTTTATCCATTCCTGCATGTAAATAAGCTGTTTTTTCGGCTAAACTTTTAAATACAGCACGGTCATTATTTAAAGATTGAAGCATTGTTAATCCTGCAGCCATCGCCAGTGGATTTCCAGATAATGTTCCGGCCTGATAAACGGGTCCCAGAGGAGCTAGATAATTCATAATTTCTTCACGAGCTGCAAAAGCACCTACGGGTAAACCACCACCAATTACTTTTCCAAAGCAGACAATATCAGCATTTACGTTTAGTAATTCTTGAACGCCACCTGCAGCTAACCTGAAACCTGTCATAACCTCATCAAAGATTAAGAGAATTTCATTATCAGTACACATTTGGCGCAAGCCTTCTAAAAAACCTGCAACTGGTGGAATACAGCCCATGTTTCCAGCAACTGGCTCCACAATAATACAGGCAATTTCGTTTTTATTAGCCTCAATTAATGTGGCTACGTTTTCTAGATCATTGTAAGTTGCTAGCAAAGTATCTTTTGCAGTTCCAGCAGTAACACCTGGACTATTAGGTGAACCAAAAGTGATAGCACCACTTCCAGCCTGAATCAAAAACGAATCAGAATGACCGTGATAGCATCCAGCAAATTTAATTATTTTATCTTTTTTAGTGAAACCTCGTGCTAGTCTTACCGCACTCATACAAGCTTCAGTTCCTGAATTTACAAATCTAATTTTATCAATATTTGGAACCATGGAAACAGCCAAAGCAGCAATTTGAGTTTCTAGCTCTGTTGGCATGCCAAAAGAAGTTCCTAATTTTGCTTTTTCAATTACTGCTTGAACAACTGGCTCATAAGCATGCCCTAAAATCATTGGACCCCAAGAATTAATATAATCAATTAAACGGTTTCCGTCTTCATCATATAAATAAGCTCCTTTTGCACTTTTTACAAAAATAGGCGTTCCACCCACTGCTTTAAATGCTCTCACTGGTGAATTTACACCTCCAGGAATGACTTTTTCTGCTTCAGCAAAAAGCTGACTACTTCTTTTGTATAACATTGATATATTTTTGAATTTTCGTTTTTTAACTAATTTACTACTAGTCGCTGACCAATAGACAATGTATTATCTGTTAAATTATTTTTTTGTTTTAAATCCTCTACTTTTAATTCGAATTTTTTAGAAATTGAATACAATGTATCGCCTTTTTGAACTACGTAAGAAGCTAGCGCATTTCCTATATTTCGAGATTCTAACGTTAGCTCTTCCACTAAATGATCTTCGCTTAGTACATAATTGATATCTAGCACTTTACTGTCATATTGATGTAAATTATAACGGTCAATATAGGATATTAATTTGTCAGGATATTTAGGATCTGTAGCATATCCTGCAGCACGTAAACCTCGCGCCCAAGCTTTATAATCGCCTTTTGTATATTCAAAAAGTTTAGCATATCTACTTCTACTAGTCAAAAACAATGCGTGGTCTTGAAAAGATTCTGCCGGGCTATCATATTTCCGAAAACATTCTTGCGCCGCATCATCGTCATGATTTACGCTCTCTCCAGTCCAACCTGCATGACATTTTATCCCAAAATGATTATTTGATCGTGTTGCTAAATCTCCTCTTCCCGCACCTGATTCTAAAATTCCTTGCGCTAAAATAATACTTGCAGGAATTCCGTATTGCTTCATATTAGCCATTGCTATCTCCTTAAATTGATAAACATATAATTTAATAACATCATTTGTTACAATAGTTTTTGATGTAGAAACAATAACCTCCGTCTGAGAATTTTTAGTATTTCTTTTGATTGTTTTTGAAGCTGTCGACTTATTAGCTGTTGCAGATTTTGAATTCGTCCTCTTACTAGTTCTAACTACTTCAGAATTTGTTTTGGATGGAGCTTTCTTTGTTGTAACAATCACTGGTTTTGAGGCATTACACCCTATCAACGTAATTATTGTAAGTAGTAGCAGAATTTTTTTAATCATTGATTACTATTGTTGGTAGTTGTTTCTTTTTTAATTTTAAATTCATCCCTGAAATCCCTTGAAGTCCTCCAGTGTGAATGACTAAGATTTTTGAATTAGCAGGGAAATAATTATTTTTAATCATATCTATAACGCCAAAAACCATCTTTGCGGTATAAACGGGATCTAGTTGAATTTGGTTTTCTACAGTAAACTTATTTATAAAATGTATTAAAAGCTCATTTACTTTCCCATATCCACCAAAATGATAATCAGTTATTAATTGCCAATTTTTATGCTGTACAAAATTACTAATTTCCTCTTTTAAAAAATCACCTTTTAATGCTGGAAATCCCAAAACTTTTTGATGGGGTAAAATACTATTGATAACTCCTGAAATAGTTCCGCCAGTTCCCACTGCACAACAGATATAATCAAATTCGGAATCGCTTTCTGTTAAAATTTCTTCACAACCTTTTATGGCTAATTGATTCGTTCCTCCTTCTGGAATTAAGTAAAAGTCGCCAAATTCTTCTTTTAGATTTTCCAAAAATGATATTTCACTTTTTAATCGGTAGAATTCTCTTGAAACAAATTTAAATTGCATTCCACAGCTTTGCGCAAATTTTAGTGTGGGATTTTCATTTATTTTATCAAATAACTCGTGGCCTCTAATAATCCCTATAGTTTTAAATCCTTTTTCTTTCCCCGCGTAAGCAACAGCAGCAATATGATTAGAAAAAGCTCCTCCAAATGTGAGGATTGTATTTTGATTTTCGATGAAAGCTTGAAGCAAATTATATTTAAGTTTTCTAAACTTGTTTCCCGATACAAAAGGATGAAGTAAATCTTCCCTTTTGATTTGTACGGAAATAGAATTTGATAACGATAAATTTAATTTTTGGTTCAACTGTTACTGGATTTGTAACAAAGGTAAAATTTAATATATAAAAAATGCAACCATTTAGATTGCATTTCATTTTTATCCGTCGAAAATAATCAGTTTTTAACTATTACTTTTTTTCCAACTACCTGTTTATCTTTTGTCATAATTTTTAAAATATAGATTCCAGAACTCAATCCCGATGTCGACATCCGGTAAGTAGAATCAGCACCTAAATCTTTTTTGATAAAGATCAATTTACCAGCCACATCATAGAGCCCACAATTATCAAGATCTTTTAAAAGAGGATTATCAATTACTAAATTTTTTAATGAATTATCTTGATAAATAAGAAAATTTTTAGAGGTAGATTCAGCAATCGACAGTGTATTATCAGTTTTAAAAGTTATTTCAAACTGTGTATTGTTACCTGTGGCTAAATTTATTTCATGAAAATCATTTTTTATATCGTGGTATGTATTTGCTAATTTATCGTGCAAATAAACCGAAGTTACATCAGTAAAATTGATTATTTCATTTACAGTAATTTTATAACTTGCCGGCTGAGTATTTTTAAAACCGATTGGAATTTTTTTATCAATATCAAAATTTACAGCATTAATAACATATTCTGAATTTTCCACTACAAAATACACATCGGCCTGAGATGCATCGCTAGAGGATCGTGCGTCCATTCCTCGATCCACTCCATCTGTCGCCTCTGGAATAAATGCTAGAGCAAGCTGACGAACTCCTTGATTATTCATTAAAGTATTAATACGTATTTGTGGTGTTGGCGTCAAGCTTACTGTTGTATAATCAAATCCAGAAACTGATTGCATCTCATTTATTTTTGTACTTCTATTTTGGTTTTTAGCTACACTAGTTCTTAAAACTGTAGAGGATGCCAGAGTTTCTTTACTAAACACTCTATAACTATTTTTCATTTCAACATTACCATTAGATACACCCTGAACTAAAAAGCCTTGACCAATAGGTAAAAAACGCCTTAGATAAGCCGCGCCTGTTCCTGCACTACTTCCTTGATTACCAGCACCATCATAAGAATAAAAAGTGGCTGGAACATAAATCCCTAAACTCCCCATAGTTCCTGGCGAAAAAGCACCATAACCACCTTTATAATCAGCTATAAAATGCGAATTAATCGAAGAGTCCTGCTCCCAAAAATAAGCAGTACCACTACAATTACTATTGTTAGGATCTAAGAGAAAAGCTGATAAATCAGTCGCTGATGGATAAGGATTTCCAGTTAATGTAAATTGACCAATTACTACTGGAATTAAGATCGTGCCGTCATTAGGCTTACCTCTAAAATCATATCGCTGTGATTGTCCCGTTGGATTATTAGTGCTAATTCCTGAAGTTCCTTTCATCGTGAAACCTTCTCCAGCATTAATTGTAGAATTTGCTCCTACTTGAACCCAACTGTAATAACTTGAAGACCCAATTAACTTATTAATCCAAAACGGAGCTATTGCTAATGGACTTGTTGTACCATTATAATTATTACTAGCTAGAATTGCAGGTTCATTAAAAGTGGTCAAACCTGTCACATCTTTAAGTTGGGTAATACCAAATGGCGAGTTACCAGCAATAATATTACTTCCACCTACTGGAGAAGACCAATAATTATATTGAAAATTATTAGTCGACCCTTCTTGAAATACTGATAAAGCTCCTAAACCTTTATTAGTACTTGCAGCAGTAGAACCTTGAATAAGTTGCGCATTGTCTCGCAGATATAAAGTACTATTGCTCGCCGTGAGTTCAATATTTTGCTTTACATATACTACCTCATTCTTTGCAAATAAAGCACTATTAGCACTCACAAATAGTTGAGCATTTACTGTGAATTGAAATAAGAATAAGCTTGCGAAAAATGCTGTTCTTTTGAGTAATTCTTTATTCATAAGAAAGACATTAAAATTAATTACCATAATAAGAGATTGTGCATCGTCTAAAAAATTCGAGCAAAACACAGAACAAACCTAATAATTAAAAAACATTTTAACGATTAAAAGTATTAATCATCGATAAAATACCTAATTTTTATTAAAATATAATTATTTTCTTATATAAATAATAAATTATAAATATTAAATTAGTAAACCGATAAGAGCGTAGTAAAATATTTAGGTTGCAGTTTAAAATTATTGATCAAACAAAAAATAACTATTGAATATATATTACAGTTTTAAGTGTAATTGTATGTGTTAGCTAAGAAATTATTTCTTGATTTTTAGATAGAAATAGAAATTCCAAAAAACTCGTTTTTGTAGATAAAGCGAATCAAACTCATTTGCATAGGCCTCTCGTTCAAAGCTGATATTTCGATAAGCGAGGTTTGAATTTCTATAGTGCAATAACCGGATGATATACTCTAAAAAATACCATACATAAAATGGAACTATTAGCAATTCTAATTGCTGGCGCAAATGAATTTTCTCATGATTAAGTAAAACTAAGTTGCCTCTATCCTCTTTATACTTGATAAAAACAAAAGGAAAGACAGTCATACCGCGATAACCATTTGGAATTAAATATTTAGTAACAATCAGAAGCATTAACTATAAAATTTATAAATTTGTAGAAAGATAGCGTATTTGTAATGACTATTTCAATTTTTGAGCTACCATAAAAACAATTAAAAAAAATTTACAAAGAATACTTTTCCAGCATGAATGATCAAAGCAACGAAAAAAAGTTAGTAGAAGGCGAAGATTTTTATTTTACACCAGAGGGATATAAATGTTTTACTGAAAAGCATCATTTAAAAAGAGGCTACTGCTGTAAAAGTGGCTGTAGACATTGTCCTTATGGATTCAATAATAAAACAGGAAGAGTAAAAAAATAAGTTTAAAGCACGTTTAGCAACGGTAGACATAAGTAAACGTTTTTTTTATTTTAATAGATTGTAATTTATGTATTCAAATGAAAATTCAAAATATTAAAAAATTTATAGTAAATCAATGACTTTTAAAGCAAATATACAACAAGGTATTCCCTCAGTTTTGCCAGAAACCAAGACTTATGATACTAAAATCAATCATGCACCAAAACGGAAAGATATACTGTCTCAGGACGAAAAAAAATTAGCATTAAAAAATGCGCTTCGCTACTTCGAACCGCATCATCACAACATTTTAGTTAAAGAATTCTCTGACGAATTAAAAAACTACGGACGAATTTACATGTATCGATTTCGTCCAGAATACGAAATGTATGCGCGTCCAATAGATCAATATCCCGGAAAATCTGAGCAAGCGAAAGCCATTATGTTGATGATACAAAATAATCTGGATTATGCTGTCGCACAGCATCCACATGAATTGATAACCTACGGGGGAAATGGAGCAGTATTTCAAAATTGGGCACAATATCTTTTAACCATGCAATATCTTTCAGAAATGACTGATGAGCAAACATTAACAATGTATTCCGGTCATCCCATGGGATTATTTCCTTCTCATAAGGAAGCTCCACGAGTTGTGGTGACTAATGGTATGGTTATTCCTAATTATTCAAAACCGAATGATTGGGAAAGAATGAATGCACTTGGCGTTTCGCAGTATGGACAAATGACTGCGGGAAGTTTCATGTACATTGGGCCGCAAGGAATTGTCCACGGAACAACGATCACAGTTTTGAATGCTTTTCGAAAAATAAATCGCAATCCAACAGGAGGACTATTTTTAACTTCTGGCTTAGGTGGAATGAGTGGCGCACAACCAAAAGCGGGAAATATTGCAGGATGTATAACTGTATGCGCCGAAGTAAATCCTAAAATAACGCATATTCGTCATACTCAGGGTTGGGTGAATGAAGTAATTACGGGTCTTGATTATCTCGTTGCGAGAGTTAACTTAGCAAAAACTAATAATGAAATAGTTTCAATTGCATATCTTGGAAATATAGTAGACGTTTGGGAAAAATTTGATGTAGAGAACATCTATATTGATTTAGGATCCGATCAAACATCTTTACACAATCCTTGGTCAGGTGGCTATTATCCTGCTGAGCTATCTTTTGAAGAAGCTAATGCAATGGTGGTTGAAAATCCAGATCTTTTCAAAATCAAGGTTCAAGAAACGTTACGCAGACATACTGCCGCAATTAACAAACATACTGCAAAAGGAACTTATTTTTTTGATTACGGCAATGCATTCCTACTTGAATCATCTCGTGCAGGCGCCGATGTAATGAGTAAAAACGGACATGACTTTAAATATCCAAGTTATGTGCAAGATATAATGGGACCTATGTGCTTTGACTATGGTTTTGGACCGTTTAGATGGGTTTGTGCTTCAGGAAAATTAGAAGATCTAATTAAAACAGATGCAATTGCCTGTGAAGTTTTAGAAGAAATGTTAAAAAATGCACCACAAGAGATTTATCAACAAATACAAGATAATATAAAGTGGATAAAAAGCGCACAAAAAAATAAATTAGTTGTCGGTTCTCAAGCTAGAATCCTTTATGCTGATGCCGAAGGACGAGTTAAAATTGCCGAGGCTTTTAATCAGGCAATAGCTAATGGTGAAATAGCAACTATTATTTTAGGTCGGGATCATCATGATGTTTCAGGAACAGATTCTCCGTACCGAGAAACATCAAACATATACGATGGTTCGAGTTTTACAGCTGACATGGCCATACAAAACGTAATAGGCGATAGTTTTAGAGGTGCAACTTGGGTTTCTATCCACAATGGTGGCGGTGTAGGATGGGGCGAGGTAATTAATGGGGGATTTGGTATGGTTCTTGATGGTTCTCAAGAAGCTTCTAAACGTTCAGCATCAATGCTTTTCTGGGATGTAAACAATGGAATCTCTAGACGAAGTTGGGCCAGAAATGAGGGTGCTATCTTTGCAATAAAAAGAGCAATGGAGACGCAACCTTTATTAAAAATAACACTCCCTAACATAGTAGCTGATCATTTATTAGACTAAAAAAATAGAAATTATAATTATTGAATCAATTAACAAAAAAATGAATATAGTATGAAAGCAATAAAATTCCTCCCCGTATTGCTACTTGTGGTTTTTTCCTCATGTAGTTCTGTAAAAGTGTATTCTGATTACGATAATAAGGTAGATTTTAATCAATATAAAACGTACGCGTTCCACAAGAAAGGAATCGATAAGGTAGAAATTTCCGAATTAGATAAGAAAAGAATTCTTCGTGCAATTGACGCTGAACTTACTTTAAAAGGAATGACAAAAAGTGAAACTCCAGATTTGCTGATCAATATTTTCACAAAAGAAAGAGAAAAAATAGACGTTAACCAATTCAATATGGGTTGGGGTTACGGTTGGGGCTGGGGCTGGAATCCATATATGTGGGGAGGTCGTAATAACTCGGTTACTTCATCTACTGAAGGAACACTCTATATTGATTTGATTGATGCTAAGAAAAAAGAGCTAGTGTGGCAAGGTGAAGGAGTTGGCTATTTGACAAATAATCGAAGTGAGAAAGAGAAAGTAATAAATGAATTTGTTACTAAAATATTAGCACAATTTCCTCCAAAAGCAAAATAATTTCAATAAATGAATTAAACTTTAAAGCCTACCTTTGTGTAGGCTTTTTTAATAGAAGATTATGAGTTTAAACCACGACATTACCACATTGACAGATATAGAATTATTAGTCGACACCTTCTATGCTAAGGTGCAAAAGGATGAGTTAATAGGATCCATTTTTAATGATAAGATTGGAGACAATTGGCCTGAACATCTAGAGAAAATGTATCGTTTCTGGCAAACTATTTTATTAAATGAGCACACGTACTCTGGTAGTCCATTTCCCCCTCATAAACAATTACCTGTCGAAAAGGCGCATTTTGACAGATGGATTGATATTTTCACAGAAACTGCTGATCTCTTATTTGCAGGTCCAATAGTTGAAGAAGCAAAATTTAGAGCAAAAAATATGGCGACCATGTTTCACCACAAAATTGACTATTTTAGGAATGCTGCCAAACATAATACAAATCATTAATATTTCTATTAAAGACCAATTCTATGCGTAAATATATCTTTGGCTTTTTTTCAATCACTTTATTATTTTCTTGTTCGAATTTAAAGCAAAGTAGTGAATCAAGACAAATCCCTCAATTAAAATTCATCAATTCAATTGAAATTCCGTTCAATCTAGAGTTCAAGGACACAAAAATTGGCGGTCTCTCTGGGATTGATTATGACAAAAAACAAGATCTATATTATATTATTTGCGACGAGCGATCGCAAGAAAATCTTTCTCGGTTTTACACTGCAAAAATCAAAATCAGTAAGGACAAGTTAGAAACTATAGACTTTACAGAAACAACTACCCTAAAAAATGCCGAAGGTTTAGCTTTTGGAAATTGGCTAATTAATCCAGAGACTTCCGCTGATCCAGAAGACATTCGCCTTAACCCTAAAACTAATTCATTAATTTGGAGTAGTGAAGGTGCAAGAGTGCTTTCCACAGAAAAAAATATTTTACAAAATCCGTCCATTACATTTATGGATTTAAAAGGTAATTTTAGCGATAAGCTAATATTGCCTGATAATCTAATAATGCAAAAAGTAAATAAAGGACCTAGGAATAACGGAACTCTAGAAGGAATCACTTTTGATAACAAGTATAAAAATATCTATACTAGCATTGAAGAGCCATTATTTGAGGATGGAAATCAAGCTACGACAAACAATGGTGGATTAATTCGTATTTATCGATTCAATGCTATAAATAAAAAGAATACAGCTCAATATGCTTATAAATTAGACGCTATTGCTCGTGAACCAAACCCAAAAGATGCTTTTGCAGTAAATGGTGTGGCGGCAATTCAATATTACAAAAAAAACCAATTGCTTGTATTAGAACGGTCCTACTCTACCGGAACGCAAGCATGCACCATTAAAGTCTTTTTATGCGATTTTAAAGACGCTACTGACGTTAAAAATTATGATACATTACAAAATCAAACAATTAATTTATCGTCAAAAAAATTACTTCTGAATATGAATGATTTAGGAATTTATACCGATAATATTGAAGGATTAACTTTTGGTCCACAATTAGCTAACGGCAATCGATCGTTACTATTTGTTTCTGATAATAATTTTTCTTCAACGCAAAAAACGCAAGTATTTTTGTTTGAAGTTCAAGAATAGTCACAATTGACTGCATGAGATGTTTAGAATCATTTACACCATCAATATTATGATTTTTATAAGATTGCGATGAAAATCGTACAAGCCTAGCCCAGATAGCAGTGAAAAGCATTTTATAAAGAAAGACTGATTTTGTTGCTATAAAAAAGCGCCCAACGGAAGCTCTTTTTATAGCTTACAAAATTGACTTTTATTTGTAAAATCTTGCAACGAATAGCTGGAAATAGCTCCTGAAATTTGTACTTTTGTTAAAACACTACAACGTTTTCGATATGGACTCAACGATAGAAAGTAATCCGTTATTAGACCGATTGCCACAGCATTTAAAGCAATTTATTAAACCGCAAGATTATGGTGATTATACTCCTATTAATCAAGCAGTTTGGCGTTACGTGATGCGTAAAAATGTAAATTACTTAGCAAAAGTAGCACATAGTTCCTACCTGGAAGGTCTTAAAAAAACAGGAATTGAAGTGGATAACATTCCTAGCATGTACGGGATGAATAGAATTTTAACGGAAATAGGTTGGGCTGCAGTTGCTGTTGATGGTTTTATACCACCAAATGCTTTTATGGAATTCCAAGCCTATAATGTGCTCGTTATTGCTTCGGATATTCGGCAACTTGAACATATAGAATATACTCCAGCACCAGATATTATTCATGAAGGAGCTGGTCACGCGCCAATAATTGCTAATCCGGAATATGCTGAATATTTACGTCGTTTTGGCGAAATAGGATGCAAAGCGATCTCTTCTCATAAGGATTACGAAATGTATGAAGCCATTAGATTACTTTCAATTTTAAAAGAAGCTGAAAATACTCCGCAAGCTGATATTGATGCTGCTGAAAAAGCAGTTGAAGATTTACAGAACAATATGGGCGAACTTTCTGAAATGGCACAAATTAGGAATTTACACTGGTGGACTGTTGAATACGGATTAATTGGGACGGTAGAAAATCCAAAAATTTATGGTGCTGGCTTGCTATCATCTATTGGCGAGAGTGCTCATTGCATGACTAAAAATGTAATTAAAATACCTTATGATATTTCGGCGGCAACCCAAAATTTTGATATTACAAAATTACAGCCTCAACTTTATGTCACTCCTGATTTTGCTTACCTCAGTTTAATACTAGAGGAATTTGCAAATAAAATGGCACTGCGTACTGGCGGATTATCTGGAATAAATAAGTTAATACAATCAAATGCTTTAGGAACTATTGAATTGAGCACAGGAATACAAATTTCGGGTGTTTTCACTAATGTTATTGAAGCAGAAGGAAAGCCAATTTATATTCAAACTACTGGAAAAACAGCCTTATCTTATAGAGAAAAAGAATTAGTGGGCCATGGTACAGTAAAGCATTTAGACGGTTTTGGTAGTCCTATTGGAAAACTAAAAGGAATTAATCTTGCTATTGAGGACATGAGTCCACGAGATTTGAATGCCTACTCAATTACCGAAAACCAAACTGTTACTCTAGAATTCGAAGGCGATATTACCATAAAAGGTGAAATTATAACCGGCAGTAGAAACTTGCACGGCGAGATAATTTTAATCAGTTTTAGAAATTGTACGGTGACTCACGGTAAAATGATTTTGTTTCAGCCAGAATGGGGTATTTATGATATGGCTGTTGGTAAGAAAGTGATTTCAGCTTTTTCTGGTCCTGCCGATGCAAAGAGCTTTGATTTGATTTCGCATGTTCCCTCAAGTCAAACTATTAAAGCTAAACAAAGTATTGAACGCAATAATTTAGAGGTTTTATATGATACGGTAAGAAAGATAAGGGAATCAAAAGATAGAAAAACTTCCTTAGCGCCAATTTTTGAAAAATTAAAAGTTGATCATCCCAATGATTGGTTACTCTCAGTTGAAATTATAGAACTTTTAAAAGAAAGAAACGAATCGGAACTTGTAAAAATGGTAACAGATTATCTTCATGTTTTACAAAATAGACGACCAGAAATAGCGCATCTAATCAGTGGTGGAATGGATTTAATTTGATTTAAAAGTCAACCACGTATTAATTTAGAGAAAGCTAATGCTACTATAAATAAACCGCAGATTTGCAGATTTTAAATTAATCTACGAATCTGCGGTTTTCTTATTACTTATAATTTGAATTGCTGTCCAAATTCTTTCTCGCTTTCAATAACTTTTCCATCATATTTCAAAGTCCATCCTAATTGGCTTGTAGTAATTAGCAATTTAGATAACTCGCTTATTAGTCTATTTTGAGCATTCGTTTTTAAAGATGACTTTTCAATTTTTTTTGCCAAATTTGCCTTTACTGATTTATTAATTTTATTGTAATCCTCGCCAGTAAATGGATTTAACTTGCTTTGCTCCACATCATAAAACTGAATGTCAGGACTAATTTTCACTTCGGCTTTAGGAATACTCACAATCGTAATTATTTTATTAATAGAATCAATGTCATATTTCATTAAGTGTAAATCGTATGCTACCGTAACATCAGCATTGACAACAACCAATGCTTTTTTTTCAAAAGAAAGCATATCCAGCAGATATTTCTGCTGATTTTTATATGTAATTACCTCTGAGAAATGTCCTTCAGTAACTATTAGTTTACCTACGTTTAAAATTTGTTGCTGTATTAATCCTGTACTGTCAATAGTTGTTGAGTCATCCTCTTTCTTAAACTCACAATATTTAAATAATAAAAATATTGAACCTATAATTCCTAATCCTAGTAGTATTCTTTTAATCATAATTAAAATTTCATGAATGAATATTGATTCTCTAATTTAGTTATTTTTTCCTTCAATTTAGTTACAAAATTCTTATGACTCTCTGAATCTGGAGTGAAAGATTTGTGTGCCAATCCTTTCTGAATATTTTCCACTTCATTTATTACATGATAACTAGATTCAGAAATCATCGTTTGTTTAAATCGTTCCCAAATATAATCTATTGCCACTTTATTAGGATGTAACATATCTTCAGCATAGAATCGATAATCACGAAGTTCATCCATCATGATTTCATAGGAAGGAAAGTAATTTATAGTAGAAAGTCTACGATCTAAAGTCTCATGTATCGCGCTAATTATATTGGCTTTGCTTCTTTGGTTTTCTACAAAACCATCTTTGATATGTCGTACCGGTGAAACCGTAAAAATAATAGTACATACAGGATTTAGCGAATGAATTAATTGTAATGTAGTGGCAATACTTTTTTCTATTTCCTCAACAGATAGCAATTCCTTATTGAACGTGTTTTGTGGTACCTTATGGCAGTTCGCCACTATACAATTACTTTCTATGTCACGATAGATCCACGAAGTTCCATAAGTGATAATTAAATGTGTTGCTTCAACTATTTGCTGATTTATTGATTTAATTACTGTGTTTAATGTTGCTAAAAGATCATCTTTACTAGAATTACTCAAATCAGAATGCGCATCAAAACAATGCCATCGTTCATTGTAAAAAAAAATATCATCATCAGTGAATTGCTTTTTGGCAATAGCAAAACTCAACATTTTTTCAATCGCCAGAGGATGAAATAAAATACCAAACGGATTACAGGTATTTTGAAATTTAAAATAATTTAATTTTTCCGCCATATTAACTGCAAAGCAAGATCCTATTGATATTATTTTAGAATCGTAATCGATCGGTGAAATACTTTTGCTAATTGGGATTTGAGTTCTGAATTCCATTTTATACTATTTACTGCAAATCTCAACCATTTAGAACAAATAAATCTAATTTTAAAAAAGAGAATTTAAAGTTATAATAGAAATAGTAAACACTTTCCGTAGAAATGAAGAAAGGGAATTTTATATCCGGTTGAACTTTTTTTTAATAAAAATACTCTGTCTTTAGATTTCCAAAACCATCAAAATTCCTATCGGAAATTTGTTCTTTTGGATAATTATCTGAATCATATTTAATGGTATTAAAGTATGACTTCGCCGAGGAGATAACTTTATCGTCCTTCATTGTTGTATTTACTTCAGTACTTATTATACTATTGTTCGCAGAGATAACTTGATAGTGATCAAGTAATTTTTTAAATCCTTTTATGTTATAAATTGGATTGTTTTGAGCATCATAATCATAGCTTATCTCACTTTCAGTTATGGTACCCGCAACTGTATTATCATAAACTCTTTCATCTTTACTAAAATTATCATTTTCTAAATATAAGACGCCATGATATTCTTTTTGTTCACTCCTATTCCTTATTAGTAAAAATTTTTGGTAAGTCACCGTGTTATTTTCATTGTGAGTATACTTTATTTTAAATTTATCGAGTGATTCAGAACGAATTAATTTTCCCAAGTTGTAGGTGTAATCAACTGTCTCAGTACTTTTATTAGATTTATCAAAAATAATTTTCCTTACAATTAGGCCCTCTTCATATTGAAAATCAATGTGGAAATTCTTGTTATCAGTAGTTTTAATTTCATTACCAACGTATGTGAAGATTGTGGTTGTACCAGTACCATTTGCATTAGTTGTGACCATTTTTGCAACCAACTTCGGCTTTTCGATACTATCATTTGAACATGAATAGAACGAAAATACGCTAAATAAAAAAATGCTAAATAATTGATTGATTTTTTTCATAACAGTTGATTGATTTTTACATAAATCATTACTTTTCGAGCACCGCAGAATTATTATTTTATCAATATAATAGCAATAATCATCGGTGTAATACATAAAATTCAAATACAATACGTCTTTAACAACTTTTTCTTCAGAATATTACGTCTTAATTATTGGTGTAAATCATTCTACAACTATTGTTTAAGAATAACAATTAGTAACTAAAATTATTTTACATACTCAATCGCTTTTTCAAGAGCTTCTGAAATACCATTTAAGTTTTTACCTCCAGCTGTTGCAAAGAAAGCTTGTCCGCCGCCGCCGCCTTGAATAAATTTACCCAATTCCCGAACGACTTGTCCCGCATTCAGATTTTTTTCAGCAACCAATTCTTTAGAAATATAACAAGTTAACATTGGTTTATCTCCCGAAACATCAGTATTTACTGTAGCCAAAACTAAAAATAAATTATCTCCTAAATTACCTAATTCATACGCTAAATCTTTTGCTCCTTCTGGGCTCAAATCTACTTGTTTTGCCAAAAATCGAACACTATTAATTTCCTGAATTTCAGTAGTCAGACTCACTTTCAAATTTTTAACTTTATCTTTAATCAAAGCCTCAATTTGCTTAGAAAGTTTAATGTTTTCCTCCTGTATTGAGTGTACAGCTTTCAAAACATCTTGAGGGTTTTTCAATGCTAATTTTACGTCATTCAATGTGCTTTCATAAGATGCAAAATGTGCTTTCACGGCATCGCTTGTTATTGCTTCAATTCTACGTATACCCGCTGCCACAGCTCCTTCAGAAACAATTTTAAAGTGCCAAATATCGGCAGTATTTTTTACGTGAATTCCTCCACATAACTCCATGCTTTCACCAAATTTAATTGCGCGAACTGAATCACCATATTTCTCGCCAAATAGCGCCATTGCTCCTTCTTGTACAGCTTGAGCAAAAGGGATATCTCTCCTTTCAATAAGTGGTAATTGCTCTTGAATTCTTGTATTCACAAAATCTTCAACATGTTGCAATTCGATTTCTGTTAATTTAGCAAAATGAGAGAAGTCAAATCGTAAATATTTAGGATTTACCAATGATCCTTTTTGTTCTACATGTGTTCCTAAAACACTTCTTAATGCTTGATGCATAAGGTGTGTCGCAGAATGATTGCTTGAAGTTAACGCTAATAAATCGCTATCTACTTTGGCAATAAATTTAGCATTTAGATTTTCCGGCAATTGTTTTGCAAAATGCAAAATCAAGTTATTTTCTTTTTTAGTATCAATGATTTCGATAGTTTCATTCGCTGAAACCAAAACACCTCGATCTCCCACTTGTCCGCCACCTTCTGGATAAAATGGTGTATTATCTAAAACAATTTGGTATAAAATACCGTCTTTTTTACTATCTATTTTACGAATACGAGTGATTTTAACCTCATTTTCTGATTTGTCATATCCTACAAATGTTTCTTCAGAACCAGGAATTAAAACAGACCAATCTTCAGTTGAAACCTCAGATGCGGCACGCGAACGATTCTTTTGTTCTTGCATGGCTACAGCAAAACCAGCTTCATCAAGTTCTAATCCTTTTTCTCGGAGAATAAGAGCTGTTAAATCGATTGGAAATCCAAATGTATCGTACAGCTCAAATGCTTTTGTTCCTGCTACTATTTTCCCTTTTTCGTCGTTTATAACTTTGTCCAGCAACTGCAATCCTTGATCTAAAGTTCTTAGAAAAGATGCTTCTTCCTCCCGAATCACATTAGTAACCAATTGTTGTTGGGATTTAATTTCTGGAAAAAACGCTCCCATTTGGTTGGCTAAAACAGCAACTAATTGATGAACAAAAGGCTCTTTAGTATTCAAAAACGTAAATCCGTAACGGATGGCACGACGCAATATTCTTCTAATCACATATCCAGCTCCCGTATTAGATGGTAATTGTCCGTCAGCAATTGCAAACGCAACCGCGCGAACGTGATCAACCACTACCCGCATTGCAATATTAATTTTCTCCTCAGCTGCGCTTGAAGTGACATTATTATTTACATATTTAAATTCTGTAATTTGCTCTAACTTTTCTATAAGTGGTGTAAAAACATCGGTATCATAGTTAGATGTTTTTCCTTGTAAAGCCATACACAAACGTTCGAATCCCATTCCAGTGTCTACATGCTTAGCAGGTAATTTTTCTAGTGAACCATCTGCCTTACGGTTAAATTCCATAAACACGTTATTCCAAATTTCAACTACTTGTGGATGATCATTGTTCACTAAACTTTTTCCTGAAACTGCATTTTTTTCTACTTGATTGCGTAAATCAACATGAATTTCAGAACAGGGACCACAAGGACCTTGATCACCCATTTCCCAAAAGTTATCTTTTTTGTTTCCAAGAATGATTCGGTCTTCATCAATCAATCCCTTCCAGATATCCCATGCTTCTTGATCAAAAGGGACATTTTCCTCGACACTTCCCTCAAAAACAGAAACATAAAGATTTTCTTTTGGAATTTTATATACTTCTGTAAGAAGTTCCCAAGCCCAATTGATAGCCTCTTTTTTAAAATAATTTCCAAAAGACCAGTTACCTAGCATTTCGAACATTGTATGGTGATAGGTATCAAAACCAACATCTTCAAGATCGTTGTGCTTTCCTGAAACACGAAGACATTTTTGCGTATCAGCTATTCGATTACTTTTGGGCGTTGCGTTTCCTAGAAAATATTCTTTAAATTGCGCCATTCCTGAATTGTTAAACATCAACGTGGGATCGTCCTTGAGAACTATAGGAGCGGAAGGAACAATTAGATGTCCCTTTGATTCGAAAAAATCTAAAAAATGTTTACGTACGTCTTGTGATTTCATATTTTTAAAAAGAAAATTATTCAATATGATAATTAGAAAGTTAGAAAATGCATAAATGTTATAACTTTCTAATTATCTATTTTTTTTGCCTCAGATAAAAGTAATAAGCTTAAAAGTTTTAAAATCAATTTATATTCAACTTTGACAGAGACCGAAAAATCCAGATAGCTTGTGGGAATACTGGCTAATACGAATAAAGATTTTAAAACGAAAACTTACAACGAATACCTAAATAGGCACATTATTATATATATTTATAAAAAAAGCGTATTACAAATGAAACATTTCTTAAATTTGTTCTCCTACGATTTTTACATTGTGCAAAAATAGGGTATTTTAAAATATGTCGAAAGTAAAATATTATTACGATTCTGAAAATCTTGCTTATCGAAAAATTAAAACACGAAAAAGAAAAAAATTCGGTGTTGTTGTTTTGTTTTTATTGGCATCTGCATTATTTGGTTTATTAAGTTTTGTTATTTTATTAAACACACCTTATTTTGAAACCCCTAAGGACAGACTTCAAGCAAGAGAGATTGAGAATTTAAAATTAAATTATGCCATTTTAAATAAAAAAATGGATCAGGTAAATGGCGTTGTAAATGCTATAGAGGACAGAGACAATAATTTATATCGTGTTTATTTCAATAAAACTGCTATTCCAGATTCAACACGCAAAGCAGGCTTACCTGGAGTAGACCGCTATAAGATCTTAGAAGGATATGACAATTCACAATTAGTTACAAACACTGCTAAAAGAATGGATATCCTAACAAAAGAATTGGTAATTCAGTCAAAATCATTGGATGACATTTTAAAATTAGCAGCTGCCAAAAGCGATTTTTTAGCTGCCATTCCGGCCATTCAACCTGTTCGAAACGAAAATTTAAAACACATGGCGTCTGGTTTTGGGTATAGAACAGACCCGTTTACAAAAGTAAGGAAAATGCATGAAGGAATGGATTTTACAGCAAAAACAGGTACTCCTATTTACGCAACTGGCGACGGCGTGGTAACTAGAGCAGATAATTCGGCCTCAGGATATGGAAATCACATCGTGATTCGGCACGGATTTGGATACGAAACCTTGTATGCGCATTTAAGCAAATACAAGTCGCGAGCAGGTCAACGTGTTAAAAGAGGGGACATTATAGGATTCGTAGGAAGTACTGGTCGCTCTGAGGCTCCACACTTACATTACGAAGTACATAAAGATGGGAAAGTAGTAAATCCGCTTAACTTTTATTACGGAAACATATCAGCTGCTGAATATGTTGCGATAGCTCATTTAGCAAATCAGGAAAACCAATCATTAGATTAATGAGAGGAGCTTTTTATAAAGCGAAATCAATTAATTAAAGACAATTGTTCAATAAAAAAGACAAAATAGAGTACAATGCATATTGAACTTTCAAAAGATAAAAGATATTTTAGTATTGGCGAAGTGGCTAAAGCATTTGATGTAAACGCATCTTTAATTCGTTTTTGGGATAGTGAATTTGATATCCTAAAGCCTAAAAAAAATGCGAAAGGTAATAGATTATTTACACCAGATGATATTACTAATTTGCAATTAATTTATCATTTAGTGAAAGAAAGAGGTTTTACACTCGAAGGTGCAAAAACACACTTAAAAGAGGGTCAAAAAAAGACTTTGGATAAATTTGATATTATTCGAAAACTAGAATTAATACGAATACAATTAACTAATATTAAAAATGAATTGTAGTAGAAAGGAAAACATTAAACTAAATAAACACTAATATTAAACTTAAAATTATACAAACATGAAAAGATTTTTGCCTTGGATTATTGGAGCTGTTGTTATTTTTGCACTTTACAGCTTTTTTAAAGGAATTAACAATACGGCGGTTGTTTTAAATCAAAATGTTGAACAATCTTGGGGTGATGTTCAAACTGCTTACCAAAGAAGGAATGACTTAATTGGCAACTTAGTAAACACTGTTAAAGGAGCTGCGGAATTTGAAAAAAGCACATTAACAGCTGTAATTGAAGCTCGTTCAAAAGCCACTTCTGTAAGAATTGATCCTACAAATATTACTGCAGAGCAGTTACAAGAGTTTAATAAAGCGCAAAGCGGAGTTAGCAGTTCTTTATCAAGATTACTAGTGACTGTGGAAGCTTATCCTGATTTGAAAGCAAATCAAAACTTCTTGAAGCTTCAAGATGAATTAGCAAGCACTGAAAATCAAATTTTAACTGCTCGCACGCGCTTTAATGAAGCTGTAAAACCGTACAACTCTCATATTAAAACGTTTCCAAATAGCTTATTCGCGGGAGTTTTTGGATTCAAAGAAAAAGTGTATTTCTCAGCCGTTGATGGTGCAGACAGACCTGTTGAAGTGAAATTTTAAAAAACGATTTCAAATTTTTGATTAACGATTTTTGACTACAGAACAAATATTTCTGAAATTAATAATCGTTAATTTTCATTTATAAATTATTCAAATGTCAAAAGTAGAAGATTTTTTAACTAAAGAAGAAGAACAAGAAATTGTTGAAGCTATCCGTAAAGCGGAGAAAAACACATCAGGCGAGATAAGAGTTCACCTAGAAAAAAGAACTTCTATGGATGCCTACGATCGCGCCATGGAAGTTTTTAACGATCTTAAAATGGATGCAACTGAGCTTCAAAATGGTGTCCTAATTTACTTGGCTGTTGAAGATCGTAATTTTGTTATCTGCGGAGACAAAGGAATTAATGATGTAGTTGATGATGATTTTTGGAATTCTACACGAGATATTATGGTTTCACACTTTAAAAGTGGCAATTTCAAACAAGGACTTGTTGATGGAATTACAAAAGCAGGAGAACAATTACAAAAGTATTTCCCCTATTTAAAAGATGATACAAATGAATTATCAAACGAAATATCAAAAGGATAATGTTATTAAATAAAAAATGTGTCATAATTTCTCTGAAACTATTTCTTTGCTTATTATTCACTCAAATCAGCGTTGCTCAATTTACAATTCCAGAAAAACCTAATTTTCAAACATCAGTTTATGATTATGCGAATGTTTTAAGTGCAACAGAAAAAGCACAATTAGAGGATAAACTTATCAAATATTCAGATTCTACTACTACTCAAATTGTTGTAATTACCATTGAAAGTTTAAAAGGAGAAGATGTTAGTCAACTAGCTACAAGATGGGCTCAAACTTGGGGCATTGGTGGAACTGCAAAAGAAGATAATGGCGTTATTGTATTATTGGCGAAAGCTGAAAAAAAGATCGCTATAAATCCTGGTTATGGATTAGAAGACCGATTAACAGCGGGCCTTGGAGGTGAAATAATACGAAATATTATTATTCCTGAATTTAAATCAGGAAGTTTCTACAGTGGCTTAGATAAAGGCACCGATGCTTTATTTGATGTTTTCAAAGGAAAATATAAAGGAGAAAGAGTCAAAAAATCTAAAGATAAGGGATTTCCTTTTTTTCCGATAATTGTAATTGTTGTCATTATAATTGCATTAATAGCACGTAACAAAGGCGGTGGAAACTCCGGAAACAATGGTGGTGGGATGGGACCAAGCTTATTAGACGTTATTTTATTGAGTAGTCTAGGACGTGGCGGCGGAGGAGGTTTTGGCGGAGGATCTTCCGGTGGAGGTTTTGGTGGAGGCGGTTTCGGTGGTGGATTTGGCGGCGGAGGTTTCTCTGGTGGCGGATCTAGCGGAGGCTGGTAAATTTACTTCATGTCTAAATAAAAGAGCGAGAGCTGCAATTTGCAGCTCATGTTATTTGACCTTTTTTTTAACGCTTTAAGTAAAAATGTGCGTTGATTTATAAATTGTTATTCCTAATTAGAATCCTACATCAATCCAATTATCCAATTTTAGAAAATTTGATTGATAGTATCTTAATAAATTACAATAAAATTAACGCATTCAAAAGTATTCTTACCTTAACTTTAAAACAAAAACAAAATGAAAAATTTTGCAATTAAAACAGTTTGGTTTTGTACAATATTTGTCTTTGTATTTGTTGGTCTATGTCAAACTAATATAACGATGCCCGCATTAGCAAGCCTATTTATTGTGGGCAATATTTTAATTTTATTTATGGTTTACACGGTTTTAATTGATAAATATACCACCACAAAAACATTTAAAAATTGGTATGAAGATCGACCAGTTGGCACTATCGATTAAAAAGTATGAGTGACGATTACTTTATATTGTCACATTTTAACGTAAAATAAAATCACATAGTAAATTGACTCTCGGTCCATGCTATTGTTTTTGAATCTTTCAACCTGTTTAGATACACAGCATTCAAACAAGTATTTGTTCCTTACATTGATTGTATCAGCTACTAATAATATAATCCTCAAAAGCTACGAAATTTTATCATACAAAGTTTTTATGTAATTTTTTAAATTAGCTTAATTATAAAAAGATATTATTTTTGATCTAGATTCAATAAAACAAAAGGAACTAATACTTTTCTAAATTTACTTTTTTGTAAAAGATTTTATTAAAAAATTTTCTATTTAAATTTCAACCCAGATCAATCAAATAAGTAATGTGGAATCAGATAATTATGGTATGAACACTCTAGTTGCCACTCTTTGCATTTGGGAATAAAGAAGATAAAAAATTATAAAGACAATATAGAAACAGTGAATTGTGGGTCGTATCTTTCTTATTGATTTTCTGATAATCTAAAATTAGATTTAAATGTCGGTTCTTAAATAACATCCTATTAAGCAATGGTGAAAATTGCAACTGTTGATTGTTTGATGGGGTATCTGATGATTAAGGTAGAGAAGATAAATACCCACAACATTAAGTAATATTAAATAACTTTTGGATGGATGCCACTGAAGTTACTAACACTCGCTTATAAAATTTTGTTACCGAAACTGGACTTATTATCACTGCAAATATTAGACCTGATTGGGAAGAAATAAAAAAACAGTTATCGTTAAGAACCTCTGCACTTGACGAAAGCTTGTTTGTTGCATCATCTCTTGTTTTTACTCCAGCAAAAGTTACCATAAATTTGAATGATGCTACAAAAGGGCGGTCATGAACCAAAGGAGCAAATTGACAACATCCTAAGGAGCTAGAAAATAATCTTAATTAAAGAGAAAATTACCCAGTAGTGATTTTATCATGAAATGACACCTTAGCTTATGCTAATTGAGCTTGTAAAACGTTACCTAACGAGGCTGAATGGAAATTTGCAGCTAGCGATGAAATTGTAACTCATAAATATTTTTGGAGCAATGAAGATCCTGAAAAGATATAATCAAAGCCAATATTTGCCGAGGAAACTTCTCGTAAATTAATAGAAATAAAGTTAGATTTAATGGTACTGCGCCAATAATATTATTTGTCGCCAATGCATGCGGTTTATAGAACATCCTGCGAAATGTTTGGGAATAATGCAGCGACTGCTAGATACAACAATATTACAAAAATCATAAAAACTTTATTGCTATTGATCCAAAAGATAAAATTGAAAGTTATAATCTAATGGAGCCTACAATACCTAAGCGACTGGTAAGAGGGGATATTGCTATGAAATATCTCTTATTGCAAAGGATTTTGTGTTATACTAAGAATGAAATGATTAATATAAATTGACTAAAATCACTCAGGCTTTAGATGTGTTGCTAACATTAGAAATAGTACTAATTATACATCATTCAGTTTTTTCGATAATATCTAAAAAACTAATTTTAGCACTAATAATTCTCTGATAATAAAAAAGAAATAATTCTTTATCTCACTTTACTTTTCAAAACGAAATTATGTAATAATTTAGGGAAAAATCTTTTTAAGTATGCACCTAATATCTCCATACCTCCTATATATGCTTCGAACTGTTTACACTCTATAGCTCTTACCATTTTTTTTACAAAACTAGCAACTGGAACACCATTTTGCGTCGCCTCATCATCTTGATTTTGTTTTGTTCCATTAGCGGTAAGCGCATTTAGGGCTACATTAGTTTGAACAAAGCCAGGACAAATTAACGTGACATCAATATTATCTTTTTGATGTTCCATTCTCAAGACATCGAAAAAACCATGCAAAGCATGTTTCGCACCGCAATACCCTGAACGATAAGGCGAACCAAATTTACCCATCAAGCTTGTGACTACTACAAATGCTCCACTTTGGTTTTCAACAAAATGAGGTAATAAAGCTTTTGTTAATGCAACAGTTCCTAAATAGTCTACGGCAATAAGTTTTTTGTCAACTTCAAAATCTGTTTCAATTATAAGAGATCTTTGACTCACTCCTCCATTATTGATAAGCACATCCACTTTTCCAAAGGCAGCAATAGCTTTTGCTGCGTGATTTTTGGCGTTGTCAAAATCAGCCAGATCAAAAGGCAAAATGATAACTTCTGTGTTTGAACACTTCGATTTTACAGTTTCTAAAGCATCGCTATTTCGAGCCGAAAGAATTAGTTTGCAATTTTTAGTTGCTAATTCATAGGCAAGAGCCTCTCCTATTCCGCTTGAAGCGCCTGTAATCCAAACTACTTTACCATTAATTGCATTCATATTTTTTCTTAAAAATAAAAAAAGTTTACCGAGCTTTTACAAACTCAATAAACTTTCTAGTATAATTATGGAAATAAAGACTATTTCTCTCTAATATAAATATCAATTGGCACTCCTGAAAAGTCCCAATTTTCTCTAATTTTGTTTTCTAAATAACGCTTGTAAGGTTCTTTTACGTACTGAGGCATATTAGCAAAAAATACGAACTGAGGCGTTGGCGTAGGCAGTTGCATGCAATATTTAATTTTCACATATTTTCCCTTAGTAGCAGGTGGCGGATAGGCTTCAATCACTTTCAACATAAATTCGTTGAACTTTGATGTGGTAATGCGCTGCTGTCTGTTTTCAAAGACCTTTACGGTTGCTTCTAATGCTTTTAGTAAACGTTGTTTAGTTAAAGCAGAAACAAATAGAATAGGCACATCAGTAAACGGCATTAACTCTTCTCTTATTTTCTCTTCGTAATCGCGAGTAGACATGGTTTCCTTTTCAACTAAATCCCATTTATTCACTAAGATTACAACCCCTTTTCTATTCTTTTCTGCTAACCAAAAAATACTTTGATCCTGACCTTCAAATCCGCGAGTAGCGTCAATAATCAAGATACAAATATCAGCATGTTCAATAGCACGAACGGAACGCATCACCGAATAAAATTCTAAATCTTCCTTAACTTTAGCCTTACGACGTATTCCCGCAGTATCTACCAAGTTGAATTCAAAGCCAAAGCGATCAAATTTTGTATCAATAGAATCACGAGTTGTACCTGCAATATCAGTAACAATATAACGATCCTTACCAATTAATGCATTTATAAAACTAGACTTCCCAGCATTAGGACGACCTACCACTGCAAAACGTGGTAATACTACTTCCTCCTGTGTTGGTTCTGGTTTTATTGGAAAAGCATCAATCAATGCATCCAATAAATCTCCAGTTCCGCTACCTGAAATACTTGCAAAAGTATAATATTCACCTAAACCAAGGTTGTAAAACTCAATGGCATCTTTCTCACGCATCGAATTATCTACCTTATTTACAGCAAGTAAAACCGGCTTTGTAACTTTACGCAATAATCTAGCAACCGCATCATCCATTGGAGTAATCCCCTCTTCTACATCAACCACAAATATAATTACATCCGCTTCATCAATGGCAAGTTCCACTTGCTTACGGATTTCGCCTTCAAAAACGTCATCAGATCCACGTACATAACCTCCCGTATCAATCACAGAAAACTCTTTTCCGTTCCACTCGCTTTTACCGTAATTTCTATCTCTGGTAACTCCAGAAACCGAATCAACAATAGCTTCTCTTCTTTGTATCAGCCTATTAAAAAGGGTTGATTTCCCCACATTAGGTCTTCCTACTATCGCAACAATGTTATTCATAATAATTTATTCAAATATTTTGCAAAGGTAGTGTTAAATAGATTGACTATCAATTTTTTTGATATATTAGCACAATGTAACTAATCATACTACTATGGATGCTAATAAAGAAATCCGACTTCGCTTACGCTTTTATAAAGACGTGATGATAAATACAACTGTTTTAAGTCAAAAATTCGCAATTTACGCAAAGTCAAATCCGCAAGATTATTTTATAAAAACGCGAGGAACTCATATTTGGATCAATATAATAGGTAGTGAAAAACGGTATTACTCTCCGCATCTACATTTAGAGTTAGAAGCCAAAAGCGAAAATGAAACACATATTAGAGGGCTTTTTGGACCAGATCCGACACTTTGGACCTTATTTATGTTTCTTCACTTTGTAATCGCTGGAATATTTTTAATATTCACTGGTATCGCCTATTCTAACTCGGTTTTAAACAAAAGCTATACTTCCGACTTCGTTGTACTTACATTGATGGTGCTATCATGGTTTCTACTTTATTTTATTGCAAAACAAATCCGAAGTAATGGAAATGACCAAACTCACGAACTTGAAAAAGTATTTTTTAAAATTTTAGAATCATAAATATTAGGAGCTAATCCAGCGCTCCATTACAACTCCTCGTTCATAAAGGAGTTGTTGCAATGCGCTTGCAGGAGCTTCCTCCGGTCGCATTGCAACCACAGCAACAATAAGCTTTATTCACTGTGGGGTTTCCATTTTGATCTGGGCTAAAAAAAAAATCAGTATCAGAGAAAAACTCTAATACTGATTTCAATATATTTTGTAGTTAGTTTTTATTCTAACTGAACACTAAAAAACTGGCAACTATTTTACTGGTTATAACCAAATCGCTTCAACATATTAACGTTGCTTCTCCAATTCTTATTAACCTTTACATATAATTCAATATGTATTTGTTTTCCAAAGAATTTCTCTAAATCAGCACGAGCTTCAATTCCTACTTTTTTCAAAGCTGCTCCTTTGTGACCAATTATAATTCCTTTTTGAGTATCTCTTTCTACCATAATCAAAGAACGAATTCTGATGATATTTTCATCTTCAAAAAATTCTTCCGTAACAATTTCAACTGCATACGGAATTTCTTTACTGTAATTCAACAAGATTTTCTCACGAATCGTCTCATTTACAAAAAATCTTTCTGGCTTATCAGTCAATTGATCTTTTGGATAATATGCTGGAGATTCTGGTAACAATTCGATTATTCTTCCAAAAACCTCAGGAACATTAAAGTTTTGCAACGCCGATATTGGAAAAATTTCAGCATTCGGAACCTTAGCAGTCCAAAAAGCAACTTGCTCTTCCAACTGTTCTTGATTAGAGTTGTCTATTTTATTTAATAGTAATAATACAGGTATAGTAGCGTGAATAATTTTATTAAAAAAAGCTTCATCTTTCAAATCTTGCTCACCAATTTCAACCATATAGATCAATATATCAGCATCTTCAAAAGCAGATTTAACAAAATTCATCATCGAAGCTTGCATCTCGTAAGCTGGTTTGATGATTCCAGGAGTATCAGAGAGGATTAATTGAAAATCTTCTCCGTTTACAATTCCCAGTATTCTATGACGAGTTGTTTGTGCTTTAGAGGTAATAATGGAGAGCCTTTCCCCTACGAAAGCATTCATTAGAGTGGACTTTCCAACATTTGGATTTCCTATGATATTTACAAAACCTGCTTTATGTGACATCTATATTAAATTTATTTTGCAAAGGTAGTTATATCAAGTCAATACATGAAATAAAACATTTTTTTAAATTTATGTTTGGGTTTCTTAAATTTAGTTGTACATTTGCACTCACAAATCGCGGGATAGAGCAGTAGGCAGCTCGTCGGGCTCATAACCCGAAGGTCACAGGTTCGAGTCCTGTTCCCGCTACAAAGTAGCCTTATTGAGATTACAAACGCACATCGCGGGATAGAGCAGTAGGCAGCTCGTCGGGCTCATAACCCGAAGGTCACAGGTTCGAGTCCTGTTCCCGCTACTAGAAAAGCTTCATAGAAATATGAGGCTTTTTTTATTTATATTTATGAGCAAAAAGAAATCAAGGATGAATTTGTTGTTTAAATATTATACTCTCCAAAATTCAATCAAAACTACACTGGATTCACATCCAACCTTATTGAACGTTTCAAAACGCACAACGAACTTGGAACCGAAGGTCACACCTTGAAATTTAGACCTAGGACAGTAATTCATATTGAGTTTTTCAGCTCTAAATATAAAGCGATAAAAAAAAGAAAAGTATCTAAAAACTGGAGTTGGCAGAGAATTATTCAACAAATAGTCAGAAACCAATAAATCTATGAACTTACATCGGCCGAGGCAAAAAAGTAATTAAAGTCTTCGCCGCGACGGAATACTAGAAATGCCTCTGATAAGTCTGGAGCTTTTTTTTTGATTTAAGCTATAAATTAATAATTAGGAAACTTATAAAAACCCACAATTTTTAAGAAATCAAAAAAACTGCGTAACGTATATAAATACATTTGCGCAGCTTTTTATTAAAACAAGTTTATGAGTGTGACTCACCAAATTGTTATTCTGTCTTTTTTAGGTAGAAACATTTTGTCTCCTTCTTTAACATTGAAAGCGTTGTAAAAAGGCGTTGTATTCATAAGCGGCCCATTAACACGCCAATTTGGTGGAGAATGTGGGTTATTATTAATCCATAAACGAAGGTATTCATCTTTCATTTTTACTCTCCATATTTTTGCTAAAGAGATAAAAAAACGTTGGTCTGGAGTAAAACCGTCAATTTTCGTATTACCTTTTCCTTCCTCAGTCATTTTAAATGCATCATAAGCAACAGCTATTCCAGCAATATCAGCGGTGTTCTCGCCAACTGTTAACGCACCATTAATATGTAGATCTCCTAAGACAGTATAGGTGCTATACAAGTTAGTAACCTGCTGTATTCTTGCTTTAAACTGCGCATAATCCTCTTTTGTCCACCAATTTTTTAAGTTGCCATTCTTATCATATTGAGCACCTTGGTCATCAAAAGTATGGGTTATTTCGTGACCTATCACCATTCCTATTCCTCCATAGTTCAATGCATCATCTGCATTATTATCAAAATACGGTGGTTGTAAAATGCCAGCGGGAAAAACAATTTCATTTGCGGTTGGGTTATTATAGGCCGTAACTGTTGGGGTAGTAGTATACCATTCTGACTTATCGACTGATTTTCCTAATTTATTCAACTGAAACTGGTATGCAGCTGTAGCAGCAGAAACCATGTTCTCAAAATACATATCTCTAGCTACACGCACATTGCTGTAATCTCTCCACTTATCCGGATATCCTATTTTTTTTGTAATGGCAAACAACTTTTCTTTTGCTTTTTTCTTTGTACTTTGACTCATCCATTCTAAATTGTCAATCCTTTTAGCGTATGCTTTTTGCAAATTATTAACCAAACTCAACATTCGATTTTTAGCCTCTTCTGAAAAATATTTCTTTACATACAATTCTCCTAATGCTTCACCGAGATAATTATCAACGACATTAGCCATTTTTTCCCCACGAGTTTTTTGAACAGCTTGACCAGAGAGTACTTTAGTATACTCAAATGAAGCATCTACGAAAGGTTTACTTAAATCATCTGCATACCGCTCTAAAGAGTTTGCTTTCAGGTAAATTTTCCAGTTAGCAATAGGTATTTTTTTCAACAGCTTATCAAGGGCATCATAATATTGGGGTTGACTAATATTGATTGAATCCGTTTTAGCACCTAAATTGTTTAAAAAAGAATTCCAGTTTATGTTTGGATGTCTTTTTGAAAGATCTGCGACAGCCATTTTATTATAATTAGCTTGTACATCTCGCAGTGCAACTTTTGTTTTATGTGCAGCAGCGAGTTGTTTGTCAATATCAAATACTACTCCTGCGCTTTGTTTAGCTTCTTGAGCAGCACTACCCGTTTGCTGAAATAACGTACTAATGTATTTTATGTAAGCCTGCTGAATAGCAACTGTTGACGCATCTGAGCTGAAATAATAATCTCTGTCCGGCAAGCCTAGTCCGGTTTGATACAATTGAGCAATATTTATACTACTGTTCTTCTCGTCAGATGATACTCCAAAACCTATAATGGAAGGATTATCTACTTTTACCTCGCTGGCAACAAAACTCATTAAAGACGGCAGATCAGTAATTTTATCTATTTTTAAGAGTAATGGTTTGATGGGGATATAACCGCGTTTGTCAATGGTAAGCGTATCCATACCAGATGCATAGAAGTCACCAACCTTTTCAGCTATACTTCCAGCGGGATTTTTAGTTTGCGAAATACTATCTAATATTCCCTGTAGACGCATTCTTTGTGGATAATTCATAAACATATAAGCCCCTACTCCAGATTGAGATGCAGGTATCGGAACCGAATCATACCATTTGCCATTAACATATTTAAAAAAATCGTTACCCGGTCTTAACGTGGAATCAATTCCAGTTATGACTGTAATTTTTTTTTCTTGCTTGTTAGAGCACGAAACAATAGCAAAGAAAGCGACAAAGAGCAATACTATTTTTTTCATAAACTAGATTATTTGTATTAAAAGGAATTGGAAATCGATTCGAATTAGCATTTTAAAAGATGTACATTCGGCTTAATTGATTTTAGTAGAACAAGATACAAATTCACTTTTATATCTCGACATTATTATTGAAATAATACCTACTTATCGTGATTGATATAAGCAACTTGTTTATTTAAATATTTCTCTAAAAGTTTAATTTCTCACCACAATAAATGCCATGATTACAAACATTGAATCATCAGAGGAAAGAGTTAGGGAAATAAAAAAATATAAAGATGATTTTAATCGAATTCTCTTTTACTTTTGCCTCATGTTAGAAATTCTGTACCAAGACGAATTTATTATAGCCATTAATAAACCAAGTGGATTATTGGTTCATAAATCATATTATGCTCGCGATGCAAATGTCTATGCTATTCAAGAATTGCGAAATCAAATTGGTGGGCAACACGTCTACCCTATTCACCGTTTAGACCGCAAGACATCTGGCGTATTGCTATTTGCGTTAGACAAAGAGGTTTTAAAGATTATGAACGATCGTTTTGCCACAAGGAATGTAGAAAAAAAATATTTAGCAATTTTACGAGGTTGGTCACCTAAAGAGCTAACGATTGATTACGATTTAACAAATGATGACGATATAATTCAAAATGCAATAACCTACTTTCGTCGTTTGCAAAAAACAGAAATTGAATTAGAATTTAATAATCAATTGACATCACGATATTGCTTAGTAGAAGCGATTCCGGAAACCGGTCGAATGCATCAATTACGAAAACATTTTAAACATATTTTTCATCCCATTTTAGGAAGTCGTCCGCACGGTTGTAACAAACAAAATAAATTGTGGTTAGAGAATTATGAACTGAAAGGAATGATGCTTCACGCCCACCAATTAATTTTTAATCATCCAATAAAGAACGAACAAATAATCTTGAATGCGAAGATCAACAAAGAGTTTAGTAGAGTGGGAACTATTCTTAATCTAGATTTAAGGAAGTATCATTAGAATAATAATTTAAAATTTATTACTGCCTTCTACAAATTGAGATTTTCTGAATTAAAATACCGATGCAAATCTTAAAAAACGAATTGAAAATTTCAATGCTTCGCATAAATAAAAAATTTTAACAAACATCAGGCCTCTTTACTATTCAAAGCTTTAAATATAATTGACTTTGCCGCTTAAATTCTCTATTTAAATTTATTTACTGAAAACTAAATAGGCTACAATATAAATTTGATAGAAAAATTTAAACCATAAAATCCGCTCTAAAAAGAGGGGCAAATAGTATAATCGAACTTTGAGATGTTATTTTATGTGGGATTATCCTCTTCTAACTTTATTGTCATAAAAAAATGTATTGTAAAGAAGAAATTCAAAGCATTTGAATAAAAAATGTTGGTTTTAATAGATAATTTGGTAGCTTAATAAACACTGCGGATACATATTTCAAACTTTGTTTGGCGTACCACTAAAAGATTATCAACAAAAGTTCCTAGTTTATTAATGTCAAAATAGTGATCGCGATAATAATAATTTATTACTCTGATTAAATGATTTTAGGTATTTAAAATTGCATACTAAACTAAAGAATATAAAAAAACCTGTTTAACAATTGCTAAACAGGTTTTTAAAAAAATTATTATAATCTAAAACTAAACCAACTAAACTTAAAATTTACTATTAAATAATTTTTATAACTTAATCTTCTGAAACGATTGCCGTGTTTCGATCAGCATTTACCTTAAGTAATATCGCTAATCCTTCTTCATTCAACATTGTCATGTTAAGAGTGTCGAGCTTTGCTAAATTTTTTGATACTTTACCAACAAAACCATTATAAGAAATATTCATTTCTTTCAGATTGTTTAATTTTTCTAATGTGACTGGAATGGCGCCGTCCATTTTATTGTCAAACAAACTTAGGTTTTCAAGTGCTACTAACTTATTTACGCCTGAACTTAAGTGCCCACTTAATTTATTACTATTTAATAAGACAATTTTCAGAGCGGTGAGCTCATAAAATGAGTCAGGGATTTGGCCTTCTAGATCGTTATTAAAAAGTGATAATATTTCCAAATTCTTCAATGATCCAATCTCTTGAGGAAGTGAACCTGAAAATTCATTCATATAAAGTTTAAGTTCAATTAGGTCATTCATAGAACAAATTGAAGTTGGAATTGTACCGGTCAAATGATTAAAGGAAAGATCTAAAATTTTAATTTTATTTAAACCACCAATTAAATCAGGAATAGAACCGCTCAACTTATTTTTATGTAAATCAAGTTCTTGTAAATGAATTAAATTTAAGATGTCATTTGGAATTATTCCCTCTAAATTATTATCAGATAAAACAATTGAAACTACTTTATCATCCAGCACTTTAACACCATACCAATTAGAAACGGGTTGTGATAAATTCCAAGTAATCTTCCAATTTACTCCATTAGTCGACTTATAAAATTTCACTAATGCATCTCTCTCTATTTGAGAAACATTTGCGAACATCGTAAATGTGAATAGTAATGTGAATAAAAGTGAAATTTTCGTTTTCATAATTTAATTTTTACTTTATACTTTAAATATAATTAAAAAAACCGTCACTAAACAAATAAAATCGACGAAATACACCAACAATAACTAAAACACAGAAATAACCTATAAGAACTTCTACAGTAGAATGAATTACTATGCCTTTTACAAGTAACTAACTTCTAACTTTATGGTACTATAATTGAAAATCAAAGATTTTGATATTACAGTAAAATTACTGCCTATGTGCTAAAGTTATATTAATACTTCGGTCTATAATTAATTAAAATCTCTCCACAGTAAATAAGATACTTTCAACTTCTATTGCAATTTTTCAATTGCCATAGCTAATTGTAAATCTTTATCTGTAACTCCGACTTCATCATGTGTAGTTAAACGAATATCTACCTTGTTGTAAACATTAAATAATTCAGGATGATGGTTACTTTTCTCAGCTTCTAAACCTACTTGCACTATAAATCCAAGAGCTTGAGAAAAGTTTTTAAATTTAAATTTTTTTTCAATTCCATTATTTTCCAAAGTCCAACCTTCTAATTCTTTTAAATGTTCTTGAATAGATTCTTTTGAATATGTTTTCATAATTTTTTATTTTTATAAAGTTAGTTAATTTAACTTCAACAAATGATTTATTAAGTTTAATGATTAATTTTGGCAAAATATTAAATTACAATTTGGACTCAGCTTATACTTTCTGCATTTATGAAAATACATCTCAACTTCCCAATAATTGGGACGATTTAGCAATATCAACTATTTTCTTAAGTAAAAGATACTTCGAAGTTTTAGAAAAATCTTCACCTGACAACATGATTTGTTATTTCATAGGAATTTTTGAAAACGAGAACTTAATTGGTATTTCTCTTTCGCAGTTTTTAAATTTAAACAAATTAGAATCTTTTGGTGGGAGAGATAAGCGTGTAAAGACAAAAATTCGGAATTTCATTTTTAAAAATTTTGCATCCCAAGTTCTTGTTCTAGGAAATAACATGCTCACGGGCCAAAACTCTTACGCTTTGAAAAAAGGTGTTGACCCAATGAAGGCGATTAAAGCCTTACATAATGCTGCATCAAGTTTAAAAATAATTTTTGCTAATAAAGGTATCAAAGTGCATATTACTACCTATAAAGATTTTGATAAGCAAGAAATTAAGAATTTTGATATTCCAGAAATGAGAAGAGAATATCAGTTTTCAACACAACCTAACATGATATTTTCAATTAATGAGAATTGGACAACAGAACAAAATTATATCGATTCGCTCTCAAAAAAATACCGAGATCAATACAAACGAGCACGAAAAAAAGCTATCAATATTGAGAAAAAAAAGCTGTCGCTCGACGAAATTATTAGATCAGAAACTGAAATTTATAACTTGTATCTACACGTAGCTAAGAACGCTCCATTTAATACGTTCTTTTTACCTCAAAATCATTTTAGAGTTTTTAAAGAAATCTTCAAGGACAAGTTTCTGTTTTACGGTTATTTCATAGGTAATAAACTCATAGGTTTTAATACGCTCATAAAAAATGGAAAAATAATGGACACTTATTTTCTTGGTTATGATGAAAGTATCCAGCGAGAAAACATGCTATATCTCAATATGTTATATGATATGATTGCTTATTCAATCAATAAAAATTTTGAAGAAATCATATTTGCACGGACGGCTTTAGAAATAAAAAGTTCTGTAGGTGCTAAGCCTGTGAAAATGTATGGACTCATTTCTCATAGTAATTCGCTGTTAAATTCATTTATGCCCAAAATATTTAAGTACTTAGAGCCTGAAACGATTTGGCAACAGCGAAATCCTTTTAAATAGTTAATTGTTCTGATCGTGGAATGGCAACTTTCATTTGTTTTGGCAGAATTTTAATGTCTAATTGATTTTGCATCCCGCAATATTCACCATCAATTTGAAAACTAACCGGTATATCTGTAATAATAGTTGCTTTTTCAGTAGATATAATTTCGATGTCGTCAGTATCTAAAGGAATATTTCCAGTGATAATTTTACCGAGAATAATTAAATCCATGTTTTTTAAAATAACCAGTTCGAACTTTCCATCATCCATTTTACCATTTGGATTGATAGAAATACCGGTTCCATATTTTTGAGAATTAGCTATTACAATCATTCTAGCTTCACAAATAACGGTAGGAAATTCGCCTGTAATGGTCGCAGTAAATGGATCATCTAAATCAGCTAATGTATATAAAGTTTGTAGTGCATATCCTAATTTCCCCCTTATTGCACTACCTTCATAATTTTTAATCATTTCAGCGTTTAGACCTATATCACTGAGATGAATACTTTTTTTTCCATTAATGCAAATAATATCCATTTCCATGTAGTGATTGAAAAAGGCTATTTCTAAATTCTCCTCTACAGTCTCTGGTAAGTTTAGATCTACTGCTAAGCCATTAGCAGAGCCAGCGGGTAAAATACCAATGATTACATCAAAATCTTGTACAGCTTCTGCCACCATTTTAATAGTTCCGTCACCTCCAGCTACTATCATGCGATCTGGTTTAAGCGAATTACAAAGCTCTTTTATCTCCTCACTATCAGCAACTCCAGAAGTATAATAGGTAAAGAGATTAATTTTATGTTTTTCAACAAAAACATTTATTGATTCAATCAATGCATCCTTATCTAGGCCACCAGAAATAGGATTAACAACGAGGATATTATTATTTTTCAAAATTTATTCGAAATTATTAATTAAAAAACTTTAATTTCATCTTTTATCAAAAGTAATACAATTTATGAAACCTATTTTAAAATTATATCGCGGTTATGCTAATGAACAGGAATTAATTGTGATGGGACATGTTTTTAGGCCAACCTCAATTGAAGAATATAATTTTCAAAAAAAGAATTTAAAAAACGCTACTTCGGTCATTAAAATGTTCCAAATAAAAACTCAAGCTAATGCTGATGTTTATTTAGATTACTATGATACAAAACTACACACTAAAACGTTAGACGATGGTTATTTTAAATTTTGTGTTCCTTTAGATCAAAGCACAAATTATGGTTGGATTAATTACCAAGTAAGTATAATCCACAATGATAAAACTATTGTTACAAAAGAAACTTACATTAGACCACATAAAGGAAATCTTGGAATCATCTCTGATATTGATGATACGTTTTTAGTTTCACATACTATGAATCCCTTACGAAAGCTATATGTCTTACTATTTAAAAACGTTAATAAAAGAAAAATATATGACGATGTAGTTTCGCATTATCAGGCTTTAAGTACTGCGGGAAGAGAAAAGCATGATGAGCAAAATGCTTTTTTTTATGTTTCGAGTAGCGAATGGAATTTATACCGCTTCATCATAAAGTTTACAGAACTTCATAAACTACCCAAAGCTGTTTTACTTTTAAAAGACATAAAAACGAGCTTGAAAGATTTCATATTTACTGGTCATGGCGATCATAATCATAAGTTTGAGAAAATAAAACACATTTTAGAATTTTATCCAAATTTAGAATACGTATTGCTCGGTGATGATTCACAGCAAGATGTTTTTTTATATGAAGCAATCGCCAAGATTTTTCCAGTTACAGTCAAAGCAGTTTATATTAGGCAAACGGCAGCAAAAAAGAAAGAAAAAGTGACCACTGTGCTGGAAAATTTAAAATCTCTTAACGTTGCTATTTGTTACTTTAAAGACAGTGCTGAGGCTATTGCCCATTCAAAATTAATTGGAATAATTGAATAAAAAAAAGAGTCTTTAAAAAGACTCTTTTATATTTATGTGTTTTCTATTTCCTCTTGTACAAGCTCCCAATCTAAAAGTAACTTATCTAACTCTGCTTTTTTCTTATTGTATGCGATAAAGAATTTTGCATCTTCAATATGCTTATCGTAATTGGATGCGAGCATCTTGTCATCCTGCTGAATGTCTCTTTCTAATTGTTTGATTTGGCTTTCCACCTTACTCAGTTTATTTTGTAAAGCTTTCCCTTTTTTCTGATCTTCGTATGATGCCTTATTACTTTCTTTAGGAGAGGTTACTTTTTGCGCATCTCTTTTCTCCACTTCACGCATATTTTCCATATTGCGTTGTTCTAAAAAATAGTTGATGTCTCCTAAATATTCCTTTATTCTCTGGTCTTTAAATTCATAAACTAAATTAGACATTCCTTGTAAAAAATCCCTATCATGCGATACTAATAAAAGAGTTCCACCAAATTTTTGCAAAGCGGCTTTCAAAACATTTTTAGATTTAATATCCAAGTGGTTTGTAGGCTCATCCATTAATAAAACATTAATGGGTTGTAACAACAATTTACAAAGCGCTAAGCGGTTTCTTTCGCCTCCAGAGAGAACCTTTACCTTTTTCTCTACATCATCTCCTCGAAACAAAAAAGAACCTAACATATCACGCACTTTCATTCTATTAGTATCTGCAGCTGCGTCCTCCATAGTTTGAAGTAAAGTTATTTCTCCATCAAGATATTCTGCTTGATTTTGAGCAAAATAACCCAATTGTACATTATGTCCTAATTTTATATTTCCCATATATTCAAACTCGTCAACTATCGCTTTTATAAAAGTTGATTTTCCCTGACCATTTTGACCAACAAAAGCAATTTTACTACCCCGTTCAACTAAAAGATTTATATCTTTTAAAATTGTTTTATCACCATAACTTTTTGTAACATGCTCTGCTTCTATTACTACTCGCCCTGGTTCTTTAGAAACGGGAAAAGTTATATTCATCACTGAATTATCATCTTCGTCAACTTCAATACGATCTACCTTATCTAACTTTTTAATCAATGACTGCGCCATAGAGGCTTTAGAAGCTTTAGCGCGGAACTTTTCGATTAATTTTTCGGTCTCTTCAATTTTTTTAGCCTGGTTTTTTTGTGTTGCTAGTTGCTTTTCTCTAATTTCATGGCGTAAAGTTAAATACTCAGAATAAGGCTTATTAAAATCATAAGCTTTACCTAAGGAAATTTCAATTGTTCTATTAGTAACATTATCGAGAAACATTTTATCATGAGAAACAATTACTACAACGCCAGCGTAATTACGAAGAAAGCTCTCTAGCCAGATGATACTTTCAATGTCCAAGTGGTTTGTTGGTTCATCTAGCAATAAAATATCATTTGCTTGTAATAATAATTTAGCTAATTCAATACGCATTCTCCAACCACCAGAAAAAGTCTCAGTTTGATTATCAAAAACTTCTCTTTTAAATCCTAAACCAAGTAAAATTTTCTCTGTATCACCAACATAATTATAGCCACCAAGTAATTCAAAACGATGCGTATAATCAGATAGATCTTCGATAATTTGGCTATATTCATCACTTTCATAATCGGTACGAGTGACTAGTAAATGATTGATCTCAGCTAATTTCTTTTCAACAATTTTTATATCTGTAAAGGCTTCATAAGCCTCTTCGAGCACGGTTCTTCCTTGTTCGAAATCAATGTCCTGACGCAAAAAGCCCATTCGTACTTCTTTTTCAGTTGCAATTTGACCAGAATCAGGTTTAAAATCTCCAGCAAGAATTTTAAGCATTGTAGATTTACCTGCACCGTTCTTTCCTACAAGTCCTACTCGATCTCCAGCACCTAGACGAAAGGTTACTTCTTCAAACAAATAAGTACCACCAAAAGAAACAGATAAATTATGTATATTAAGCATGTATTGTGATTTTATTCCTTTTTGAATTCGTAAATTTGTACTTTCAAAAATAGAAAAATTAAATTTTTTGCAAATGTTAAAAAAAGGATCCAAATTATATAGCATTTTAACAGGAACTTGTCCAAAATGCCAAAATGAAAGTATGTATTTCGATAAAAATCCGCTACACTTAGGAAATATATTAAAAATGAATGAAAACTGTAGTCATTGTGGTTTACACTATCAATTAGAGCCTTCTTTTTTTTACGGGGCAATGTATGTTAGTTATGGACTAAATGTAGCCATAGGAGTTGCAGCTTTCTTAGTATCATTTTTTATTTTTGGAGCTGGACTAAAAGTCGCATTTATCTTGATAATAATAGCAATTATTTTATCATTTCCATTTGTTTTGCGTTGGTCACGAAACATTTATATCAATATGTTCGTGTCTTACAATTCTAAAACTAATTTAAAATAGTTATAAGCTAATATATTTAATTTTTAAATCGATTTATGTTTATTTCTTTATTTAATGGGACTTGATATTCTATCGATTCAAAAAGCGCCTTCGCCATTGCAGGTCCAAGCATTACTCCTCTTGTACCTAATCCATTTAAAACATGTACATTTTTAAAATCTTTATGCGTCCCCACAATAGGGCGTCTGTCCTTCACCGTAGGGCGAATTCCTGCAAAATGTGAAATAATCTCAAAATCACAGTTTATTATTTCTTTTATCATTTCAATAAGCTCGTTTTTCCCCTCTTCAGTTGGCAAGTTTGTCTTGTCTTTCCAATTGTAAGTTGCTCCCACTTTGAATAAGTTATTACCCAATGGTAAAATAAATACGCTAGTGTTTACTATTAAATTTAAACATAAATTAGGTGCTTTAATAATAAAAAGCTCCCCTTTAGTACCATCTAAAGGTAAGGTGTTAAAAAAGGGATTCGAATGAATGCCAAAACCTTCTGCAAAAACGATATGTTTAGCTTTTAAATCTTTATATATAACATAGTCGTTTATGAGTTGTACATTTTCATAATTAAAAGCACTCTCTTCAAATAGGCCATTTGCTTCTAAATAGGCTCTATATTGTTTTAAAAGTAAAGCTGTATCCACATAACCACTTTGTAAAACTTCTCCATAGCCATAAGGGGAATATATGCCATCAAATTTTTCGAAACGTAAATTAGTAGATAAAAATGGCGCTAATGCTTTTTTATCTGAAGCAGTAAACCAATTATTTTGTTCTTCAATATTAAAAAATTTTCTCAATATTGGTATTTTAAAATCTACTTGAATAGCAAGTTTACTTTCTAAAACACCATAAAATTCGTTCATTAAAACCAATTGTTCTTGCGCTTTCCAAACTTCGCTAAAACGCTTTAAAATAACTGGATTATAAAGGCCACCTGCTATTTTCGATGAACTTTGAGAATTATTATCCATTACATAAATAGATTTACCGTTTGTAATGGCTACTTCTGCAAAAGAAATTCCAGCTAATCCACAACCAATAATTAAATAGTCAATCATTTTTTCTAACTTTTATGAATATCATGGTTAAAAAAAAACTCCTGCCAGTGCGGTAGGAGTTGTTTCTATATCATTAACTATTATTAGTAATTCCACATATCTGATTCGAAATTTCTAATCTTATCTTTTACTCTTTCTGATTCTAACAGCTGCTTTTGAGCATTATCTTTCATGTACTCCTCAACTGTTCGATCACCGTACACGTTTTCTTCTTTATAAATAACACTATTAAAACGTCTAGAATTAAGTATTTGATCAAATGAGATTGGCATCGCTGAATTTTTCTCATTAAAAGCTTTTGCATCATGCAATACATCTCTAGCTGCAGGGAAAAATACCCAAAATAACTCAATATAATCTTTTACTTCACTATTTATAGAATATACGTCCGGAGTTACTGGACAAATTCCAAGTAGTCGATATTTTAATTCACTTTGACGTTTATCAAAATACCAATATCCTTTTATTTTATATTCGGTCACATCTGCAGCAGATAAATCTTGCTTTAAAATATACTCATCAGAAATTTTATTACCTGCATTTATTTGCTCTCTTCCTGCATCAGTTGTATCAATTCTTGTTAAAGAAGCTTGGATGTCTTGCAATGATTTTTTAGTGTTAAAATAACTGTCTGTATACACTTCTGTTATTTCTCCACTCTTCATAGCTCTTGTCAAAACATCATATAAGGATCTTCTGTCTGAACCTATGTTTGCAGTATCAATTGGAAAGTATAAAGCAAAATTAATTCTTTCGCTTAAATCTATGATTTCCCACGTTGTTTTACCCATTAATACATCTCTATCATGAACATATCCGTAAGACAAAGGCTTATCGTTATCAGAATCTAATTGTGCTATGGATTTTAACCCTATTTCATCGGGTGTTTTAGCATTTAGCAAATTAGATTGACCAAAAGATGTGACACCACCGCTAATAAAAACTACTGCAATTATAAAAAATTTTACATTCATGATTTTATCCTTATAAGATATTTAGCAAGCAAAAAACTTGCTTGTTATTGTATTTCAAAAATTACTGGAGCAGTTCTAGGTAGTAAATAACTACCAGCACCAACAAGTTTTGTTTTAATTTCAGAAATAGTAACTTGATCACCTCGTCCAGCTTTAGCAAGAACGGCTTTACATTGTGCATTTAATCTATCACCTTGAACAACAACAGTAGGTTGTCCCGCAATTTTAAGATTAAAACCAACAACGGTTAAACCAACTTCAAAGTCAAAGTCAACCAGCTTAGCTCCAATAGTGGCTATTTCCAAGTTTGATTTCGGCCCCTTAACTACGCCCATCTCTCCTCTAATAGTTCCTGTTGGACCGGGAATTCCTTTAATTCTGAATGCTTTTTTATCAGATACTTTAGACCCATCATTAAGTGTAGCAGTAACATTTATAACAACTTCATTTCCTGCACCTGGACTCATATTGTACTTACCACCGCCTGCAGAGCTAAGTCCTGGAGCAGATACGTTTACTTTATCACTAGCAACACCGGCAAAAGATATTGTCATAGGATTAACAACACCTCTATAAACAACATTCATCTTGTCAGCAGAAATAGTTGCTGAATTAGGACGTGGAACAACTACATAATTACCTTTAAATTTAAGAGGAATAGTTTTTCCATCTTCTAAAAAACTAAATTGCCCATTGATAGCTTGCTCGCCAACACTCCCCGCAGTTATTTCAATAACAGCTTGTCCGTTTACGATCCTACCAGGTCCTGAAAACGCCGTAGGAGTTGTATTTTTATCGTATCTTCCTAAAACAACTTTACCTGTCACTTTTTCACCTTGAAAGTAAGCACTTTTATCAAGAACAACAATAGCTTCATAATTACTATATGAAGCAGCAGCAACCGCTGCCTTCCCCAATAAAGTATTGTAAACGTCTGTTTCTGTTTTCTTAACATCATTTTGCCAAGCAGATAATTTTGCTAATGACGCAACGGCCGGAAATCCTTTAAAGTGATAATCCAAGTAGTCAATTGCAATACCATCTTTGTTTTTAACTTTTGATAAATCAAACTTACTTTCAACATCAGCGATAATCGAAGCTAATTTTTTGTTGTCACCTAATGCAAGTTTCATATCAGCCTTATATCTCTCAACGGTGGTAATAACTTCTTTCCCCTTAGCAGAGTAACCCGCTGGGCTAAACCATAAATTATCTATATTATCTCCCTTATCCATTTCTTCGTAAGGCAACTTACCGGTTTCAGTATTAGCTTCAGTCCCTACTAAAACATCCGATTTTATTTTAGCAATATAATCATAAAAGTTTTTTGTAATAGTCTCTACTTTATGTGCTGTAGTTGAAGCTGCTGCAAATTCTCCTCCAGCTTCAGACGCCTTTGCATCTAATCCTGCTAACATTTGTGAGTTAGACATTTCTGCGGAAGCATTTGAGCTTTCAAATTTTTCATTCATTAGTCCAAAAGCGGATAATACTTCTTTGGACATATTTAATGCTAACATTGCGATAAAAACCAAATACATTAGGTTTATCATCTTCTGTCTAGGGGTTAGTTTTCCTCCTGCCATATTTTCTAAATAATTAGTTTGTTAATATAATAGTTCGAAACTAATTATCCCTTGTTATTCATTGCAGAAAGCATTCCACCATATACACTATTCAAAGACGACAAATTACTAGTCAATGATTGCATTTGATCTTTTAACTTTAAGTTATTTTCAGCAACTTCTTCGTTAATTTGGGCATTTCTCGAAGCGCTTTGCAGCTGTATTTTATATAAGCTATTTAATGATTCCATTTGGGCTGCCGCTAAAGTTAACTCTTCGCTATATTTTTTTGTAGAAGCTATTGAATCGACAGTAGGAGCAATTCCTTTGGCTGCTAATTCAAAGTTTCTAATACTACTACCTAAACTTGCCATTAATTCACCATCAATTTTAGCATCCTTTAACATGACATCTAACTTTTGAGACAACAATCCTTGAGTGTCTTCTGCTGCTACTGTAATTCTATTTTTCGCAAGAAGATTTGCATCTTTAAGCTCAGGATAAACCATTTCCCACTTGTATTCATCATCAACAGGCTCGAAAGCTGAAAGAGCAAAAATAGCAGCTTCAACAACTAAACCAATTGTAAGCATTAAATTACCTGTTATAATTCCAAATTCGATATGCGTAATTTTGAATAATGCTCCGATGATTACTACTGCTGCTCCCATACCATAAGCAAAGTTCATTACTTTTTTGTTCAATAATGCCATAATAATTTTGTTTTTAAAATTTTGATAGATTTGGTTTTTGTTACTTCTTTTTTATGTTTCCAGTAGTTTGAAGCCCCATGTAATCTTGTACAGTTCTAAAACCAATGTAACTTCGTGCTGAATCAGCGTACTCATAGTCTCTGGTGCTCACCTGTAGGAAATAAGCAACATCCTTCCATGAGCCTCCACGAAGTACTTTACGTTTGTTTGAACTATCCTGAACATTAGGATTCATTGATGAAACATATTCGTAAGCATTTGAATCATAAGAAGAGTCAGTCCACTCAGAAACATTTCCTGCCATATTGTATAAACTATAACCATTTGGGTCATAAGATTTAGCCTCTACTGTATATAACGCCTCATCAGCTGCGTAATCACCCCTGTTAGGTTTGAAGTTAGCTAGGAAACAACCTCTATCATTTTTAGTGTAAGGCCCACCCCAAGGATAAGTAGCAGATTCTAATCCTCCTCTTGCAGCGTACTCCCACTCTGCTTCTGTTGGTAGTCTGAAACTATTAACTAAATCACGTCCTTTTTTCTTTGATTTAATATAGGTATTTTTATTTAGTGTTCTCCAAGCACAAAATGCTTTCGCTTGAGTCCATTTTACACCTACTACAGGATATTCTCCATATGCCTTGTGCCAGAAATAATCATTGTGCATAGGCTCGTTATACGAGTAAGCAAAGTCTTTAATCCACACAGTGGTGTCAGGATAAACCTTTACTTCTTCTGTTTTTATAAATTCTTTTCTATTTCCTACTTTCGCTTTGGCTGCAGCCTGAATATCCATCCAAGAGTAACGAAATTTTAATTTGTTCACGTCCATAGTTCGCAGTCCGTTGTATGATTCTGAAATGGGAATATACATTGAATCCATAACTTCAGTATAATATTCATCAGGATACAACTTTGTATCTTTGATCAATTTTACTTTTCTGTTTAGTTTTCTACCTGCATATTCATCATCAGCCGTACCTACACTATAGTAGTTATCTGTCATATACTTATCATACGCAGTCATTTTACTAGGATCAGCATCATCAAAAGCAAAATCACCAATACTACCAGCATTTTTACCTTTACCAGTTCCGGGCTTTTGCCCACTCATGTCAGCTAAAATTGCTAATCGTACTCTAATAGTTGAGTCTTTTACCCATTCAACAAATTGACGGTACTCACTATTTGTAATTTCGGTTTCATCCATGTAAAATGAACGAACTGTTACTGTTTTTGTAGGCGCATCTTCCACATTAGCTAAATCAGCATCTGATTTACCCATTATAAAAGCGCCTCCCGGGATCAATGCCATACCGTAAGGTTTCTCGGGATGCCATTTTCCACCATTAATACCAACTAATTCTCCTTTATCACTTGATCTACCACAGCTGACAAGTAGGGTTACAATTGTAGCAAAAGCTATGAACTTCTTCATTTAATTTGGGGATTATCTATTCATTATTTTTAAGGATGTAAACCTATTTAATTTTTTTTACAAAAACAATATTTTTATTAGAAACAAAAATATTTATATAAAGTATTCTTAAATAAGTCGTAAAATGCTTTAAACAATATTTTTTCGCTGTGCTTTCCACCATCTTTCAGGTAATTCTTGATTGCAGGCTAATAAATATTCGTCAAAAGAACAGGGTAATAACGTATTTCTTTTTAGTTTATTATTGCCATTTGAAATAAATGGGATTTCAATCCACCATCGATCTGTTTTATCGCTTTTATAAAAAACAAGCTCTTCCTCTTCTAGAGGCACAGTGTATTTCAAATAATTTTCTTTGCTTCCAAAAGGATATTCATGCGAACGGTATTGATAACCTTCTATAAAATACCATATGATCTGAGCTACCAGCATAGACTCTGCAACTGTATTATTGTGATTAAAGATCCCTAAAGACGATACTTTATCGCTAATTCCAGCATATCGTGCTAAAGAACATATTTCTTTACCATTAAATCCGTTGGGTTGAAATGAAATAAAATTACCAGAATCAGATGATTTAATAGAGTTTAAATCAATGCTTACAACATCTGCATCTCTAAAAACGGGTTCAGCAATCGCAATATTTTTAGATACCTCGCCTAACCTATAAGCATCAAAATATAATTTTTCAATTAAGTCTATTTCTTCTTGCGAGTTAAAATAAGTTTGATATCCTAAATTGCAGTAATTAAAGAGATTATTGGGCTCATCAATAATTATCTGAGTCAAATACGAAGTTGCAGAAACATCGTCATTCTCTTTACCAAAATCAAAACTATTATCAATAGAAACCAAGTTTACCATTTGTTCTAAATCGTCATAACTTCTATAAATAGCATAGGTGAGATCTTGCGAACCTCCAATTACAATTGGAATAATTTTTTTCTTGATTAAACTTGAAATAACTTTCTCAAGTGCAAAATAAGTGTCTTTAATAGAGTCGCCAGCTAAAATATCTCCTAAATCAGCGATAGATGCGTCCCAGTTACCAGGAAACAAACCGTATAATTCTTTTCGAATAGGAATTAAATCAATATCCGAAATTGCATTTTTATCTCCTCGATTATCGAGAACACCAATAATTGCAATTTTAATCTTATTTAAATCAGGAAATTGTTCATTTGTGTGTAAAACAATTTTACTTCCTAATTGCTGAGATGTCAATCCACTTATATATTTTAGTATTTCATCATCAATAGATCTTAGAAAATCAAATTCCATTTTAATATATTTTTATTCTACAATCCTACCTTTAAAAACATTAGTAAGACTAGATGTTATGAGCCACGGTTTACTATTTTTTTTTTGCAATAGCCTTCTTTACTACTGGTTTTTTAGCAGCTAATTTCTTTGCAGGTGCTTTTTTAGCAGGCGTTTTCTTGGCAACCATTTCTTGAACTTCTTCCAGTGTTAATTTTGAAGCATCAACATCTTTACTTAGTTCTATTTTAATTTTTCCTTTAGTAATTACGGAACGTCCCCAACGAGCTTTTTCAACTAAAATTCCTTCGTCTTCCCAGTTGTGCAAAACCTTATCAATATTTTTCTGTAATTTATCCTCAATAAGCGCTTCAATGTCCGACTGCGATAAATTATCAAAATCGTACTTTTTGCTTACATTAATAAACAAACCATTCCATTTAATAAATGCCCCAAAACGACCCACACCCTTTTGAACTCCTTCTCCTTTATATATAGCAATTGGAGCGTCAGCGAGTGCTTTTTCATCAATTAATTCTTTCGCTCTGTCAAAGTCTACATCCAAAGGATTTTCACCTTTTGGCAAGGAAACAAACGCTGCTCCGTGACGAATGTAAGGGCCATAACGACCATTACTAACCTCAACTTCTTCGTCTTTATAGTTTCCAAGATTCTTTGGTAATAAAAATAAATTTAAAGTTTCCTCTAAAGTAATATTACCAATGTTTTGCTCGTTCATCAAACTAGCGAATTTTTTCTCCTCGTCATCCGCAGCTCCAATTTGAGCCATAGGTCCAAATTTCCCTAAACGCACTGAAACTGGCTTTCCTGTTTTTGGATCAGTCCCAAGAATTCTTTCACCACTTTCTCTTTCAGCATTTGCTTCAACATCTTTTACATTTGGATGAAACTGATCGTAAAACTCTTTCATCATCACTGCCCAGTCCACATTTCCTTCAGCAATTTCGTCAAAATCTTGTTCAACTTTAGCAGTGAAATTATAATCTAAAATATTACCGAAATTCTTTACCAAGAAATCCGTTACAATAGTTCCAATATCTGTAGGAACGAGTTTTCCTTTATCAGAACCTGTATTTTCTTTCAACAACTTCTCCCCTAATTTCCCTGCTTGTAACGTAAGTTGGGTATAATTGCGCTCTTGACCGTCAAGATTTCCTTTCTCCACGTAATTTCTGTTGATAATCGTAGAAATTGTTGGTGCATAAGTAGAAGGGCGACCAATACCTAATTCCTCTAACTTTTTAACTAGTGAAGCCTCAGTATATCTTGCAGCTGCACGAGAATAACGCTCGGTGGCTGTAATGTAATTGTTTTGTAATTTTTCATTGACTTTCATCGCTGGCAACATTCCTTCTTGCTCTTCCTCATCATCATCGTGACCTTCTAAGTAGACCTTCAAAAAACCCTCAAAAAGCAAAACTTCACCAGAAGCTGAGAATATTTCGCCGTGATTATTTGCTTCAATTTTTACGTTTGTTCGTTCTAATTGTGCATCACTCATTTGCGAAGCTAACGTTCTTTTCCAAATCAGGTCGTATAAACGCGCTTGATCTCTATCAATATTCACTGTATGAAGTGACATATCTGTAGGGCGAATTGCCTCGTGCGCTTCTTGCGCTCCTTTACTCTTGTTGACAAAAGTTCGTGGTTTAGAGAACTCCTTACCATAGGATTTAATAATTTCTGCCTGAGCTGCCTCCATTGCATCTTTAGAAAGATTCACACTATCGGTTCTCATATAGGTAATAAGTCCCGCTTCGTATAAACGCTGTGCTAATTGCATCGTAATTCCAACAGGAAGGTACAATTTACGAGCTGCCTCTTGTTGTAAAGTTGAAGTTGTAAAAGGTCCTGTTGGTGATTTTTTAGTAGGTTTCGTTTCTAAATCCGATACCTTATATGCCGAGCCTATATTTTTACTTAAAAAAACTTCAGCTTCTTTTTTAGTATTAAAATTTTTAGGCAGTTTGGCTTTGAATGACTTTCCAGCTTCGTTAGTGAATTCAGCAACTACAGAATAAGTTGCAACAGATTTGAAGTTCTGAATTTCTCTTTCACGTTCCACAATTAATCGAACAGAGACTGATTGTACACGACCAGCGGAGAGGCCGCCTTTTATTTTTCTCCACAAAACCGGCGATAATTCATAACCCACTAATCGATCAAGCACTCTTCGCGCTTGTTGCGCGTTTACCAAATTATAATCTATTTCACGTGGATTATCAATTGCTTTAAGAATAGCGTTTTTTGTAATTTCGTGAAATACAATTCGTTTTGTTTTTGACTTATCTAATTTTAATTCTTCGGCTAAATGCCAAGAAATAGCCTCACCCTCGCGATCTTCATCACTCGCTAGCCATACCATATCGGCTTTTTTAGCTAGTCCTTTTAATTTAGTAACTAAAGCCTTTTTATCAGCAGAAACTTCGTATTTAGGTTTAAAACCATTTTCTACATCTACCCCAATTTCCTTCGAAGGCAAGTCAGCTATATGCCCATAACTGGACTCCACTTGAAAGTCACTTCCTAGAAACTTCTCGATTGTTTTTGCCTTTGCTGGTGACTCTACTATTACTAAATTCTTTGCCATATCCCGTTTGTTTATGTCGGCAAAAGTATATGATTTTTTTAAATTTTGAGTTTTTTAAAATTTAAAAGTCAAAATAAGCATTGAATTGCTGATTTGAAAGTATTAGGATTGAGTGAAATTTTATAAAAATCATATTTAATATAGGAATGAAAGATACCAAGTAGAATCTCGTTAATTCAAAGATTACCTCTGATTAAATTGTAATCAAATTTATTTTATTCGCTATATTAAAACAATACTTGAAATGATTATCCGAGTTTACTTAATCATATTAATACAAAGTGACTTATTGAAATAAAAATATAAATAGAGGCAATTTATTCGTATTACGGATGAACTGCATCCTCGAACAGCTGACACATTCTATATTTTATTATCATTCTTCAATGCCCTAAATAATGTTAATTATTAATTTTACATATTGTAACAGCTAAAATTTTTTACTTTGAAAAAGAGCATCAGAAACGTTTTTATCTCTAAAACAAAAAGACAAGATTACGGAAAAAGCTTAGATTGAAAAACTAATACTACAATTTACCCGCTACAACAACATTGATACCGATTTCTTCTAGTTTCATTTTAGTTTCGATGTCGATACCATCATCGGTAATAAGAACGTCTATTTTGTTCAAATTACAAATTTTACCAAAACCTCTAATATTCATTTTAGTAGAATCAGCTAGGACGATTACTTTCTCGGCGACATCAATCATAGCTTGATTTAAATGGGCTTCCAAAGCATTAGAAGTACTCAAACCAAATTCTAAATGAACTCCGTCAGTACCCAAAAATAATTTATTACAAGAAAATTGACTTAATATTGCTTCGGCGATAGGCCCCACTGCTGAAGTTGAACTGTTTCGAATATCTCCACCTAATTGTATAGTATCAACGCGCTCTTCTTTACAAAGCTCCAGAGAAACTTTTAACGATGGCGTAAGCACCGTTAGCTTATGAAAACCTTTAATAATTTGAGATAAATAGTGAATATTAGAACCCGAACCTAAGATAATATAATCACTATTACTTATATATTTTAATGCTTCTTCTGCGATTTGCTTCTTTTGCTCCACTTGCATCTCCTCTTTGTCATCAATATTACGCTCAAAAGCGTAAAGCGCTTTTTTACTTGCTCCCCCATGCATTCGATGTAACAACTTTTCATTTTCTAAATAATTTAAATCCTTACGTATTGTAACAGCCGAAACATTATGAGTTTCACATAAATCGATTACATTCACATACCCTTTTTGCTCTAATTCACTAAGTATGTCTTCCTGTCTTCTATTCATCCTATCTATTCGTTATAATTACACAATTATAGCTGTTTTTTTCTCATAAACACAATTTTAAGAAAAAAATTATAAAGAAACAGCAAAATGTTTCATTTAGTTTCATTATGTTTGTAAAAAGAAAGTAAATATATAATATTTATAAATAAAAATTTCATTATGAAACTAAACGAACAATTAACAAAAATAAAACAAACTCCTATATGGGATGTAATTGTCATTGGTGGAGGTGCCAGCGGTCTCGGAACTGCTCTGGATGCCGCCAGCAGAGGATATAAAACCATTTTAGTTGAAGCAGTAGATTTCGCAAAAGGAACTTCAAGCCGAAGTACTAAATTAGTTCATGGCGGAGTGCGTTATCTAGAGCAAGGTGATATTTCTCTTGTTAGAGAAGCACTTAAAGAACGAGGATTAATGGCTCAAAATGCTAGCCATTTAGTAAAAAATCAGTCTTTTGTAATACCTAATTACAATTGGTGGGGAGGTTACTTTTATACCTTAGGACTTACTATTTACGACCTCTTAGCAGGGAAATTAAGTCTTGGAAAATCTAAATATATTTCAAAGAAAAAAACAATTGAATTACTTCCTACAATAGAGCAAAAAGGTTTAGTAAGTGGCGTTATCTATCAAGATGGCCAATTTGACGATTCCCGTTTAGCAATAAACATAGCTCAAACTGCTGTAGAAAAAGGAGCTTGCCTTTTAAATTACACTAAGGTTGTTGCCCTACACAAGGATGATAAAAATCAAGTTACAGGTGTTCAAGTTAAAAATCAAGAAACCGGTGAGTTATTCGACTTAAAAGGGAAAGCGATCATCAATGCAACAGGCGTGTTTACTAATGCAATAATGAAACTAAACGATACCGTTTATAAAAAATACATTGTTCCAAGTCAAGGAATACACCTGGTATTTGATAAATCATTTCTACCAAGCGATCACGCTTTGATGATACCAAAAACGAGCGATGGAAGAGTTTTATTTGCAGTGCCGTGGCATAATAAAATAGTTGTAGGAACAACAGATACCTTAATAAAAAATCATAGTCTCGAGCCAATTGCATTAGAAACTGAAATTGAATTTGTCCTAGAAACTGCACAGCGATTCTTAGCAAAAAAACCTACTCGAGCCGACGTGCTTTCTGTTTACGCAGGACTAAGACCATTAGCTGCACCAAAGGAGCCAGGGAAAAGTACTAAAGAGGTTTCAAGAAGTCATAAAATAATTGTATCCGATACAGGACTAATAACGATCACTGGAGGAAAATGGACAACTTATAGAAAAATTGCCGAAGACATCATCGATAAGGCTATACGCGTACGCAACCTACCAAAAAAGATATGCAAAACAGAACACATTGCAATTCATGGAAATAAAACAACTAACGACAAAGACCGCGAAAATCATTTGTACATATACGGTACGGATATTACTAAAATAGTAGAGATACAAAATCAAGAACCCGAATTAAAAGAGAAGCTGCATCCTGATTACGATTATACAATGGCGGAGGTAGCCTGGGCGATTCGCAATGAAATGGCAAGAACAATTGATGATGTCTTAGCGAGAAGAGTTCGCTTATTATTCTTAGATGCTCGTGCGGCGATTGCTTCGTGTGAAAAAGTAGCGCAATTATTAGCAAAAGAATTAGGTCATAACGAGGCATGGGTACAAAACCAAATAACAGAATTTAAAGCGCTTGCTAACGGATTCCTACTTTCAGAATTTAAAAAATAATACTACTAACCAAAAAACAGTATAACCATGAAAAACAAATTAATCTTAACATTAGATCAAGGAACTACGTCTTCAAGAGCTATCGTCTTTAACCATGACGGTGAAATCGTAAGTGTTTCTCAAAAACCTTTTAAACAGCTATTCCCTAAGCCAGGATGGGTAGAGCATAATCCTAATGAAATTTGGTCTTCTCAAATAAGTTGCGCTGCAGAGGTGATTGCAAAGCTTGGTGTTTCAGGCAAAGAAATAGCTGCTATCGGAATCACTAATCAGCGCGAAACGACAATAGTTTGGGATCGAGAAACTAGCGAACCTTTGTACAACGCAATTGTTTGGCAAGATCGCCGAACGGCAAAATATTGTGATGAATTAAAAGCATCAGGATATGCAGAAATGATTCAAAAAAAGACAGGATTAGTTTTAGATGCATATTTTTCTGGCACTAAAGTAAAGTGGATTTTAGACAATGTAGAAGGAGCACGAGAAAAAGCAGAACAAGGAAAACTATGTTTTGGGACCGTAGATACTTGGTTAATCTGGAAACTAACGCGCGGTAAAATGTTCATGACTGATGTTTCGAATGCAAGTCGAACATTATTACTAAACATTCATACCTTGGAATGGGATGATGAATTACTTGAATTATTCGACATACCTCGATCCATGTTACCGGAAGTGAAGCAAAGCAGCGAAATATATGGCGAAACTAGTACTACATTATTTTCTACTAAAATTCCAATTGCCGGTGTAGCCGGAGATCAACAAGCGGCTCTCTTTGGACAGTTGTGCACCGAACCTGGAATGGTCAAAAACACCTATGGAACAGGCTGCTTCATGCTAATGAATACAGGAAGCAAACCCGTTTATTCTAAAAATAATTTACTTACCACAATCGCCTGGAAGATCAACGGCAAAGTGACTTATGCCTTAGAAGGAAGTGTTTTTGTAGGAGGAGCAGCAGTACAATGGTTGCGAGACGGCGCTAAAATGATTGATTCTGCAGAAGAAATAGAAGCGTTAGCTGCCAGTGTGCCTGATAATGGCGGGGTTTATTTTGTGCCTGCTTTGACAGGTTTAGGCGCACCACATTGGGATCAATATGCTAGAGGAGCTATTCTCGGTATAACAAGAGGAACCACAAATGCGCACATCGCGCGTGCAACCATAGAGGGAATTACCTATCAGGTTTACGACTTGGTAAAATCAATGGAAGCTGATTTTGGAAAAAAAGGAAAAGAGTTAAGAGTAGATGGCGGAGCTGCAGTAAATAATTTAATGATGCAGTTTCAATCTGATTTGTTCGGCTTTAATGTAATTAGACCTAAGATGCTTGAGACAACAGCATTAGGGGCTGCTTATTTAGCTGGTTTAGCTGTAGGTTATTGGAAAAGTATTGATGAATTACAGGCACAATGGTCTGTTGATCGGATGTTTTCTCCAGAAATGCCAAAAGCAGAAGTGGACCAACTTGTAAAAAATTGGGATAAGGCCGTTGGCCGTGCAGAAAACTGGATCGAAGATTAGACCTAAAACAGAAAAAAAGAAGATATGACACCATTTATAGCAGAAATAATTGGCACAATGTTAATGATTCTTTTAGGAAACGGCGTAGTTGCAAACGTGGTTCTAAAAGGTACAAAAGGAAATAATTCAGGATGGATTGTTATTACTTCAGGATGGGCATTTGGAGTTTTCATTGGTGTAGTCGTAGCAGGCCCCATTAGCGGAGCGCATCTAAATCCTATTGTAACTCTTGGTCTAGCACTTATAGGAAAATTTGCTTGGAGTGAAGTGGTTACTTACGTTATCGCCCAAATCATTGGAGCGATGTTAGGCGCTTTTTTAGTTTGGCTCTCGCATAAAGATCATTTTAGTTTCACTGATGATGAAGGCGGAAAACTAGCTTGCTTTAGTACAGGACCTGCAATAAGAAATTATTCCTCTAATTTAATCAGCGAAATCATAGGAACATTCGTCCTGATTTTTGTGATTTTTTATCTCTCAGGACCAGATCTAAGCATCGCAGGTGCTGCTGACGCAAAAATTGGGCTAGGTTCAATAGGAGCCTTACCCGTTGCTATTCTTGTGTGGGCAATTGGGCTAAGCTTAGGAGGCACAACAGGGTATGCAATAAATCCCGCCAGAGATTTAGGCCCTAGGATCGTACATTCCTTGCTTCTAAAAGGGAATAGTGATTGGAATTATGCCTGGATTCCTATTGTAGGTCCAGTTATTGGATCAAGTTTAGCTGCACTAGTATACGTTTTGCTTAGTTAATACTTCGTTTAAAAAAACTAAATCATGAAAAAAACACTAATTGCCGCTGTACTTTTATTTACAGGGTTAACTGGATACGCTCAAAAAAAAGTTACTTTAGATACAGTAGTAACGCGCTCAGATGAGACAAAGATATCTCGATTAGACTTTAATGTCAACCTTAGAACGAGTCATTTATGGAGAGGACTAGTGATCAATGACGGCATGACCGCCACTGGTTACCTCCATTATGCACTGGACAAGGAACGAAACTTTACTGTTGGATTTTGGGGAGGAGCAGGTTTCGATGGAGACTATACTGAAATAAATTATTTTGTACAATACCAGAAAAATAATTTCTCCATCGCCATATGGGATTTGTTCAATACTACTGGTATTGAAACACCAAAGGTTTTTAATTATGATAAAAACAGTACCACACATCTTATAGATTTGCGAACTTCCTATCGTTTTCCAGAAGCATTCCCTCTACGCATCGAAGCAGATGTACTGCTCTATAGCGGTTTAAATGATCGTGAGTTAGACCGAGGCAACTACTATCGTAGCAGGAACTCCACTTATGTAGAATTTAGCTATCCAATTATTAGAGATCAAAAAGTAAATCTCAATGTCTTCCTGGGAGCTGCTTTCCCTATCACAGGAGGCAAACACTTGTATACCAGCAAAGTCGAAAGTGATTTTGATATCGTAAATACAGGTATGACTGTTACTAAAAACATCGAAATATTTGCTTACAAACTACCTGTTTCGGCTACTGCCATGTGGAACCCTGCTAACAAAATAGCAAGAATCCAATTGGACATTGCTCTATTCTAACCATTTAATTTTAATTTGTTGGTTAAAGACTCTCTTATTTAGGAGGGTTTTTTTTATTTCACAAATTAAAATTTTTACTTAGCCCAGATTAAAGTAAAAAGCCCGGAGTCCCTTTGTTTCGGTTTTATTAGTACTACAAAGTGACTGAAAGAAGCTCTTGTAGTGCTTTATAAAAACAAACAAAGATACAAGGACTTGAAACGGAAAGCTGGAAAGAGCTCCTAATGATTTCAGATGTTCGAATAATGATTCTTTAATGCAGGTACATTGGAAAAAAAACTCTAACAGTAGCTCATTTAAAAAACAAAAGTCAATTTTAACATCGTAAATAAGTAATTAGAAAGCTACTGTCTAAAATTCCTCAAATTTTGTTAAATCTTCGTCTGACATCTTGTCACTTCTATTGCAATTGACTTATCTTTGTCAACTGAAAAAAGACAATGGAAAAGATAATTGAAGAAAGCAAACAAGGTGAAAGCCTCGTTCTCGAAAATAAACCTGAAAATACTAAAAAACTTTTTATAGAGAGTTATGGCTGTGCGATGAATTTTTCGGATAGCGAGATAGTAGCTTCCATATTGTCTAGTAATGGATACAATACGACTCAAATACTTGAAGATGCTGATTTAGTTTTGGTAAATACTTGTTCAATTCGGGACAAAGCAGAGCAAACTATTCGAAAACGATTGGAAAAATACAATGCTGTAAAACGTATTAATCCAAAAATGAAAGTAGGCGTTTTGGGCTGCATGGCTGAACGATTAAAAGAAAAATTTTTAGACGAAGAAAAAATTGTAGATCTTGTTGTAGGTCCTGATGCGTACAAAGATTTGCCTAATTTATTAAGTGAAGTCGAAGAAGGACGCGATGCTATAAATGTGATTTTATCAAAGGATGAGACGTATGGCGACATTTCTCCTGTACGATTGATGAGCAATGGAATTACCGCATTAGTATCTATAACTCGTGGTTGTGATAATATGTGTACGTTTTGCGTTGTGCCTTTTACACGTGGTCGTGAACGCAGTCGTGAACCACAAAGTATCATCAAGGAAATTCAGAATTTGTGGGACAAAGGCTTTAAGGAAATTACCCTTTTAGGTCAAAACGTTGATAGTTATTTATGGTATGGTGGTGGATTGAAAAAAGATTTTCAAACAGCATCTGAAATGCAAAAAGCTACAGCAGTAGATTTTGATCATTTACTTGAAATGGTTGCTATTGGTTTCCCAAAAATGAGAATCCGTTTCTCGACTTCAAATCCACAAGATATGCATGAGAGCATTTTACACGTCATAGCTAAATATCCTAATATATGTAAACACATTCACTTACCCGTTCAATCAGGAAGTAATCGAATTTTGAAGGAGATGAATCGTTTGCACACTCGCGAAGAATACATGACTTTGATTGATAAAATAAGAACTATTATTCCTAATGGATCTATTTCGCAAGACATGATTTCTGGTTTCCCAACGGAAACGGAAAAAGATCACCAAGACACTTTAAGTTTGATGGAATATGTGAAATATAATTTTGGTTATATGTATTCGTATTCGGAGCGTCCTGGGACATTGGCAGGAAGAAAAATGAAGGATGATGTACCTGAAATTATAAAAGCCAGAAGATTACAAGAAATTGTGGATCTCCAACAAAAACATGCGTGGTTTCGCTCTGAGGAATTTATTGGACAAATAGTTGAAGTTTTAGTTGAGAAAGTGTCAAAAAAATCAACTGAAGAGTTTTCTGGAAGAAATTCACAAAGTATTACCGTGGTTTTTCCAAAAGAGAATTATAAAATTGGGGATTTTATAAATGTAAAAATTACAAGTTGCACAAGTGGAACTTTAAAAGGAGAAGCTGTAGGGTTATCCCTAATGAATTAAAATTCCAACCGCAAATTTCACAAATTTCCGCAAATGCATTCTTATAAAAATTGAATATGAGTGATACAAATGAATATTACTACAAGAAAAACGAAAACTATGAAATAGTAGGTCTTTGCATGGAAGTGCATAGAATACTTGGCCTAGGCTTGTTAGAAATTGTATATAAAGACGCTTTAGAAATAGAATTCAAAAACAATAATATTCCTTACGAAAGAGAAAAAGAGTATAATGTAGAATACAAAGGAATTATTCTACAGCATAAATTTTATGCTGATTTTGTTGTTTATGATGATATAATACTTGAAGTAAAATCAGTAAAAGAGATTAGTAATGATCATCTTGCGCAAACCCTAAATTATATGAAGTTAGCAGATACTCCAATTGGAATAATCGCAAACTTCCAAAACAAATCTTTAGTTCATAAAAGACTGATAAACACTTAAAACATAATTTGTGAAAATTTGTGTAATTTGTGGTTAAAAAACAAATAATGAGATTGCTTTGCTTTGTGCCACGCAACTCCTCGCAATAACATATGGAAACAGTTCAAAACATAAAACAACGGTTTGAGATAATTGGTAACGACCCAAAGCTTAATCGTGCGATAGAAAAAGCCATTCAAGTTGCTCCTACTGACATTACAGTATTAGTAGCGGGAGAAAGTGGTGTGGGAAAAGAAAACATTCCTAGGATTATACATTCCCTTTCACATAGAAAGCACGGAAAATACATTGCTGTAAACTGTGGTGCCATTCCAGAAGGAACTATTGATAGTGAACTTTTTGGGCATGAGAAAGGTGCTTTTACAGGTGCAACAAATACGCGTGAAGGTTATTTCGAAGTCGCTGACGGAGGTACAATTTTCCTAGATGAAGTAGGTGAATTACCACTTACTACCCAAGTTCGTTTGCTTCGTGTTCTTGAAAATGGGGAATTCATAAAAGTGGGTTCGTCACAAGTTCAAAAAACGAATGTGAGAATTGTAGCTGCAACTAATGTAAATTTATTTGATGCTATCGAGAAAGGGAAGTTTCGTGAGGATTTATATTATCGTTTGAGTACCGTTGATATTGTTTTGCCACCATTACGTGATCGAAAAGAAGATATCCATTTGTTATTTAGAAAATTCGTCGCTGATTTTGCCCATAAATATAAAATGCCACCTTTAAAATTAGATGAGAATGCGATTCCTTTATTGCAGAAATTTAGATGGAGCGGAAACATTCGCCAATTGCGAAATGTAGCTGAACAAATCTCAGTTTTAGAAACAAATAGAGACATAACTGCCGCTACTTTACAATCCTATCTTCCCGAGCAAGGCAGTAATTTACCATCTGTTATCAAAGATAAAAAGAGTGAAAGTGATTTTAGTACGGAACGAGAGATTTTGTACAAAGTGCTTTTTGACATGAAAAGTGATTTGAATGATTTGAAAAAATTAACCTTAGAACTAATTCAAAATGGAAGTTCAAAAGTGCAAGAAACAAATCAGAATTTGATTAAAAAAATATACGGTTCCAAGGACAATGACAGTGAAATTGATTTTGAAGAACAACCAAGAGGCGCTTTAATCACTTCTCAACGAAATGAAGATTTGTATCAAGAGACTGATGATAATTATCTTTTTGCAGAAACAATAGAAGAGGTAGAAACTTTAAGATTAGAGCAAAAAGAGATTGAAATGATAAAAAAATCATTAGAAAAAAATAAAGGGAAAAGAAAAGCTGCCGCAGATGAATTAGGAATTTCTGAACGCACTTTATATCGAAAAATTAAACAATTTGATTTGTAACAATAAAAAAGTTCAAAAGAGCAAAATAACTTTACTTTTGAAAAGTAAATTAAAGCCACTAGCATTTTATTAAATTAATATGAAAAAAATATATTTATCAGTACTATTCATAGTTCTATTGGCAACCAATAGTTGTTCTGTATATAACTTTACTGGAACCGGCAAAATTGATGCAAAGAATTTTCAAGTTGGATTTTTTCAAAATAATGCCGAGCTAATAGAGCCTGGAATTGATAGAACATTTACGCTAGAACTACAAGATTTGATTCAGAATCAAACCAATTTAAATTTGGTCAAAAATAGTGCTGACTTAACTTATGAGGGCGAAATAGTCGATTACCGAATCAGCCCAATGACCGCAACCGCAGATCAAAGAGCGGCGCAAAACCGACTAACTATTAGAATAAATGTTCGTTTCACCAATAAAAATAAAGAAACAGACGATTTTGAGAAATCTTTCTCATTTTTCTTTGATTATCCCGCTGAGCAACAACTAGCAGGAGCTACGTTAAATGCTGCATTAAAAGATATATTTGAGCGAATCACTCAAGATATCTTTAATGAATCTTTAGCAAAATGGTAAGAAATTGAGCAGTAAATGGAACTTCTATTCAATCAAAGACACTCAATACATAGACCGAAATATTGGCTATTCATTACCAAATATTAAACACTGATTACTGAAACACGCAAAAATGAATGTAACTGACTATACTTATTTGATTAACCAACCTGACGCAATCAATGAAAAGCAAATAGCAATTCTCGATAGTGTCTTGGCTGATTTTCCCTATTTTCAGAACGCACGAGCAATCCAATTAAGAGGTCTCTATAATCAAAATAGCTTTCAATATAATGCTACATTAAAAAAAACAGCAGCATATACTACTGATAGGTCTATTTTATTTGATTTTATCACATCAGATAGATATACATCGATTGACAAAGCTTTACATGAAAGAAAAATCCTTGATAGTAAGAAAGTCGATAGTGAAATTCTAATTAATGACGATAAGTCACAGATTAAAGTAACCAAACTAGAACAGTCAATTTTAACTTCAATAAAACAGTCATTACCTTTAGCACAGCCGCACTTATCTTTAAATATTGAGGAAAAATTAGCGATTGGTAAGCCATTAGATTTTTCTAAAAAAGAGCAACATTCCTTTCAAGAGTGGCTTCAGCTCTCGAGTACACAACCCATCGATAGAGAATCGACAGTTAATAAAAATGAATCAACGCTCGAATTAAATGTAGAAAAAAGAAAAAAAACTGAACTGATCGATAAATTTATTGAAACCAGTCCAAAAATCTCTCCTGTAAAACATGGCGTCCCTTCTACCGCAACATTTGATTTGAATGCAAGCGACAATTCTTACTTGATGACAGAGACATTAGCAAGAGTTTATTTAGAGCAAAAAAAGTATCAAAAAGCGATTCAGGCTTATGAAATATTAATTTTGAAATATCCAGAAAAAAGTAGTTTCTTTGCAGACCGCATAACGGATATTAAGATTTTACAACATAACAATAATTAAACAATGAGCACATTTTCAATTTTTTTAGTTTTAATAACTATAGTTTGTTTTCTATTAATCGTGGTTATAATGGTTCAAAACCCCAAAGGTGGTGGATTGTCCTCTACATTAGGTGGTTCTCAGATGATGGGAGGAGTGCAAAAAACAACTGATTTCTTAGATAAAAGCACTTGGATGCTTGCAACGATTTTAATTGCACTTATATTACTTTCTAGTCTAAGCTTTACGGGTTCCTTGAGTGATACTGATTCTAAAATTATTGATAATACAACAACAACTGCGCCATCAGCTCCTATTCAAAACGTACCGGCTGTTCCAACTCCAGCTAAATAAAAATATATTTATAATTTTAAAATGCCAGCTTGTCAAAGCTGGCATTTTTTTTAAGAAAATGTGGCAGTTATTTTTAGCTGGCATAATTTCTGAACTCAAAGTGATATAGGAAATATAATTTAATTAAACATAAAATCATGGATTTAAACATCAAACCACTTTCAGACAGAGTTCTTATCGAACCGGTTGCGGCTGAAACAAAAACTGCATCAGGGATTTTTATTCCAGATACAGCTAAAGAGAAACCACAAAAAGGAACTGTTGTTGCCGTTGGAAATGGCACAAAAGAACATATAATGACTGTCAAAATCGGGGATTCTGTACTTTACGGAAAATACGCTGGGACTGAATTAAAATTAGAAGGAAAAGATTATTTGATAATGAGAGAGGATGATATTCTTGCGATTATTTAAGAAATAATAAAATTTGAGAATTACAGTTTAAAAAGAACAATAATGAGGATGGGATGGCTTAGTTCCTCGCAATGAAAAATAAAATGGCAAAAGATATAAAATTTGATATTGAAGCACGTGACGGATTAAAACGTGGTGTTGACGCATTAGCAAATGCAGTAAAAGTAACTCTTGGACCAAAAGGTCGTAATGTAATTATTGGAAAATCTTTTGGTGGACCTACTGTTACTAAAGATGGAGTTACGGTTGCAAAAGAAATTGAGTTGAAAGATCCGTTGGAAAACATGGGTGCTCAAATGGTTAAAGAAGTAGCATCAAAAACTAATGATTTAGCTGGAGACGGAACTACAACTGCTACAGTTTTGGCACAAGCAATAGTAAAAGAAGGATTGAAAAACGTGGCTGCTGGAGCAAATCCTATGGACTTGAAACGCGGAATCGACAAGGCGGTTGAAGCGATTGTTGCTGACTTGGCCCAACAAGCTAAAGTAGTAGGAAGTGATTCTGAAAAAATTAAGCAAATTGCATCTATCTCGGCTAATAATGACGAAGTAATTGGTGAGTTAATCGCAACTGCTTTCGCAAAAGTTGGAAAAGAAGGTGTAATTACTGTTGAAGAAGCTAAAGGAACGGACACTTATGTGGATGTTGTTGAAGGAATGCAATTTGACAGAGGATATCTTTCTCCATATTTTGTTACAAATTCAGAAAAAATGGAAGTAGAATTGGAGAGTCCTTACATCCTTTTGTACGACAAAAAAGTATCTTCATTAAAAGAATTGTTACCAGTTCTCGAGCCAGTTGCTCAATCTGGAAAACCATTATTAATTATCGCTGAAGATGTTGATGGTGAAGCATTATCTACATTAGTAGTAAATAAATTACGTGGAGCTTTGAAAATCGCTGCTGTAAAAGCACCTGGTTTTGGAGATAGAAGAAAAGCAATGTTAGAAGATATCGCCATCTTAACTGGCGGAACTGTAATTTCTGAAGAAAGAGGATATACGCTAGAAAACACGACCATCGAAATGTTAGGAACTGCTAAAAAAGTAACTATCGATAAAGATAACACTACAATTGTAAGCGGTGCTGGTGAGGCTGACATGATCAAAAATCGTGTGAACCAAATTAAAGGTCAAATGGATGCTACAACTTCTGATTATGACAAAGAAAAATTGCAAGAACGTTTAGCTAAATTAGCTGGTGGAGTTGCAGTTCTTTATGTAGGTGCTGCTTCTGAAGTAGAAATGAAAGAGAAAAAAGACAGAGTTGATGATGCGCTTCATGCTACTCGTGCCGCAGTAGAAGAAGGAATTGTTGCTGGTGGTGGAGTTGCACTTTTGAGAGCTAAAAATGCGCTTAGCACAATTGTACCAGAAAACGCTGATGAAGCTACAGGAATCCAAATCGTATCTCGCGCAGTTGAATCCCCATTGAGAACTATTGTTGAGAATGCTGGTCTTGAAGGTTCAGTCGTGGTTGCTAAAGTAGCTGAAGGAACTGGCGATTTTGGATACAATGCCAAAACTGATGAGTATGTTGATATGCTTTTAGCTGGAATTATTGATCCTAAAAAAGTAACTAGAGTAGCTTTAGAAAACGCTGCTTCGGTTGCGGGAATGATCTTGACCACTGAATGTGCTTTAATCGACATAAAAGAAGAAAATGGTGGTGGAAACCCAATGGGTGGAGGTATGCCAGGAATGATGTAATATCGTTTTTAATTTTCATACAAAACCGTTCTGATTTTATATTAGAACGGTTTTTTTATAAGCGTTCTCAACGCTAATATCGTATTTTAAATCTATAAGAAATTACACTAAACTAGGATACAAATTAGAAGTAATTTTATTAAGTTTGTTTTAGTGAAAAGTTGCAGTCGGCTCAGTTCTTAAGCTTCAGCAGCAATTCTACGTTATTAGCTGAGTTCTACACCTATCCGAACATTCGAGTTGCGCGCACTAGAAATTCGTAGCTTCAAAGGCAATCGATCAGCTATAGGAAATAAATACCACGCTACAGGTAACAAGGGTTTGTAATTCATGCCCACGAAAGGGAGTCAAAACATTAAATTTCTTTTAGTTAAAAATACGATTTTATAAAAGTGCAATTGTTCACTACCATTCGCATGTAATATACGTGAAAAATGAACTAGATTAAAACAATATTAAGCACAGAATATAAAAAAGTCAGAAGATTTAAAATTGAACATGCCCCAATAAGTATTTAACTTTTTGGGGCATGTTTATTAAAGTAAGCGATCATTTTTTTACACTTTTTGTTCTTCTATTTTTCTATTTCTTCTTCTTTACTTTTCCTACTGAACTTATAAACTACAGGTACAATTGTTATGGCAACTAAAATTAAAACGATAACTTCAATATGTTCTTTCAAGTCAATTTGATAATTACTTAGTAAAAAACCATAGAGATAATGCCCTGCAAAAATTAATGTAAACGACCAAATAAAGGAACTTAGCACATTATAAAACATAAATTTGTTTTTATCCATAGAAACTATCCCAGCTACTATTGGAGCAAAAGTTCTAAATATTGGAAGGAAACGAGCGAAAATTATCGCTTTACCACCATAAGTCTCAAAGAAGTCTTTTGATTGCACTAGGTACTTTCTTTTGAACCAAAAACTATCTTTCTTATTATAAAGATAATAACCACTTTTTGCTCCAAACCAATACCCTACAATATTTCCTAAAATACCAGCCAACGCAACTAGAGTTGCCAACAGAAATACATTTAAAAAATCATTTTCGATGATCAATATGTTTTCTATTAACTCCCTACTATAAATACCCGCCAAGAAAAGTAAACTATCCCCCGGCAAAAAGAAACCTGCAAATAGACCAGTTTCAGCAAATACAATAAATAAAACTATGTAAATACCTAACTTAATTCCGTTAACATCAAAGTGAATATAAAAAAGCGGGTCTATTAAATCTTTCCAATCAAAACTGTTCATTATTTGCTATTTTTATGCTAAAATTAATTGCGTGTGAAAGTACTGAAAAAATTACATCATCAAGAATTTATCGAACCTTTTTAAATTTTAATTAACTATTGATTTACGTATAAATAAAGCAAGAATAAAATAGACTCAAAATTAATTTCGTTCATATAAACAACAGTGATGTAAATTATTGTAATCTTCATCCGTTGCCTTGACTTCATCTGTGTCGTGTCCTACCTTAGCAATTGCTTTTTTAACATCATTTACAGTAGTTTTTTCTTCATTGATAATTAAATTCAGTTGGTGTGTTGCGATATCCCATGTGACGGATTTAACACCAACAACTGAATACGCTGCTTTTTGAATTCGTTTTTGACATTGTTCGCAATTACCATTTACTTCCGTAGTATATTTGGCATTTTTATTCTTTTTTTCCTGTCCCTGAACTGATAAGCCAAATAAAATTGACACCACCAAAACGATTAAATTTTTCATTTTTTCTATTTTATTTTATTAATTATTTTATTTTAAAACGCAAACCAGCATAATACATTTGCCCAAAAACTGGCGCATAAACAATTGAAGCGTCAAAAGTAGGACCAAATGGATTATCATTTCCTAAAATTACATTGTTTTGTTTGTAATTTCCGATATTCTCTCCACCAAAGTATATTTCAAAAGTAGAAGAAAATGTTCTGGTAATTTGTGCATTCATCAACGAATAAGTTGGAGAAAAAGTAGGTAAGCGGTCGGTGATTGGATTTGACATTGTATTAGGTAATTGCTGCTGACCAATCCAGTTGAAAGTATAATCAAATTTCCACTGTTCTCCTTTATCTCCGATGTGAGTTTCATATTCTATATTACTAAAAAATCTGTGTTTTGCCTGCAACGGATTTTGAAAATTTCCAGAAAGATAATCAGTTTTTACATCGTAAAATTTATAGGCAGATCGCAAATTTAAATGAACTGCTAATTCATAGTTAAATTCAAACTGCATCGTATTAGCAATTGATTTTCCCTTCAAGTTATAAAATAGCGCTTTTTGCGGACTTTGCATCAAATCGACTACTGCTTGGTTTTGAAAATCAGTTCTATAAAAATCAAAACCAACATCTGCATTTTTTCCAAAGAGAAAGAACTTTTGGGCAAAACTCAATCCATAGTTCCATGCGATTTCAGGATTTAATCCATAAATCTTCCCGTTCGAATCTAAAATATCAAAAACTCTCGAACTGGCAAATAACGGTTGGTTTTCGGCAAAAATATTGGCAGAACGTTTTCCTCTACCAGCTGAAAATCTCAAAACTCCCTTTTCCCAAGGATTGTATCGCGCATGTAATCGTGGAGTTATAAATGTTCCTAATCGGTTGTGATTATCTACTCTTCCGCCAAGAATCAAGCTGAAATCGCCATCATTATCGTAAGTATACTCGAAAAAAGCACCTACAGAATTGTCAATTCTACTATAATCATTAACGTTTACAAATTCTTGGTATTTGTCATACGTGAAATTCAAACCCGCAGCAAATTTATTCATTGTATTACTAATAATCGAATTAAAAATCAAGTTTGAATAATAGCTACTTTGTTTGATATTGTACTGGTTTAAACCAAAGTACGAATTTTGATCGTGAATATTAAAAGCATTTTGGAAACCAATACTTTGATAGGGCATATCCTTAAAAACGTAACCTACTTTTGTTGAAATATCTAGACGCTCTGTATTAATTTCAGAACCCCAATAATTAGTTGTTCCACGATCTCTATTTGGATCAAAATTTAATTGTCCTGTTTGTTTCCTATCATTCATGTATCTGAAATTGATAAAACTCACCCAGCCTTTCTCGGCATTCAAATACTGCCAGCGATTTAAGATATTGACTTGCTTTGCTAACGGATTATCTAAAAATCCATCGTCATTCATATCATTTTTAGAGACCCTCGTATTACCATGCAAAAACAAGCTACTACTCCACTTTTCAGAAATTTTAGTGTTAAAATGGGTATTCAACTCAAATCTAGAATCAGTAGAACCGTAAGCGTTTAAAAAAAACGGGATGTCACTAATAGGCTTGATTAGCTCAGTGTTTATTTGACCTGAAATACTCTCGTAACCATTTACTACACTTCCCGCGCCTTTCGTAACTTGGATACTTTCGACCCAAGTTCCAGGGGTAAAAGACAAACCATAAGCTTGCGATGCCCCACGAACGGAAGGAACGTTTTCCTCAGTAATCATTAAATATGGGCTCGTTAACCCAAGCATTTTTATTTGTTTAGTTCCTGTTAATGCATCTGTAAAATTAACATCGATGGATGGATTAGTCTCAAAACTTTCAGCAAGATTGCAGCAAGCCGCTTTAAGCAATTCTTTACTTGTTATAATTGTTGTATTTCCTGTTACGGTATAGGACTTTAGAATACCTTTTCGCTTTTTAACGATTTTTACTTCCTCTAATCTTTCCTGCGCACAAACAGGAAGTGAAAGAAAAACAGCAATGAAAAGCATTGTTATTTTGTTCATTATAAAATTATTTAATGTTTTAAAAAATAGATTCTTAATCACTAGAAGTCATTAAGGTATTAAAACATTAAAATCAGGCATAAAAAATATATTGGCTATACAACTTAAAAAGTGGTGCTGCATTAGCCTCAAAGAAGTAAGAGGTAACTTTAGCAATTTTACTATCTTCTACAAAAGCAAAACCAACAATCTGTGATTCCTTAAATAAAAAAGTAAATGGAGCGTCAAATGAAAAGACTTTTAGAATAGTATTATCAGACTTTTTTTGAAAATTCACTACTTTGTCCTTGCAGCAACTTTCGTCTTCAATAGCTTTCTCTACACAACACGATTTTTTTTCTTTTTGAAGGATGGCGGTTTTTACCGAAATGGATTCAATTTCTCCTCCGCAATAATGCACATTGAAAGCAAATCCTACATTGGAAACCAAGAGTAGAAGAGCGATAAATATACTAATGCATTTTTTCAGATTCATGTTGCAAAATTAGGCAATAAACTTATTTGCAAATCTAAAAACATTGTTAAAAATCATAACTCAAATTCTTGTCCTATTAATGGAATTTTACAATCATAACCGTATTTTTCTTGAATTTTGATACGAAGTTCATCTGCAGGTTGATTTTCACCATGCACTATAAATACTTTAGTAGGTTTATTTTCTAATTGAGACAACCAGTTCAATAAATCTTTCTGATCGCCATGCGCTGAAAGACCTTGTATTTCTTGAATATTCGCATTTACAGGATAATATTGACCATAAATTTTTATTTCTTTAGCTCCGTCCAATAATTTTCTTCCGCGTGTTGCCTCCGCTTGATATCCTACTATAATTATTGTGGTCTCAGGCAAAACAATATAATGCTCGAGATAACTCAAAACTCGACCACCAGTAATCATTCCGCTGGCAGCAATCACTACTTTAGGACGAGTATCTAAAATAAGCTCGTTTGTTTCCTTGTAATCAGAAACTAATAAAAACATTTCGCTCACTTTTTCAATCTCTTCTAATGATAATTTATGCCATTTTGGATAATTACGAAAAATGTTAAGTGCACTAATTCCCATTGGCGTATCAATTATGTAGGGAATATTGGGAATTTTTTTCTCTTCCTTAAGTTGCCATAATAAATACATAATAGTTTGTGCACGCTCTACTGCAAAACTTGGAATAATCACTGTACCGCCTAAGTTAATGGTGTTATTAACATGCATTTCCAGCTCTGATTTAGTGTCGGCTTGTGGATGAAGCCGATTACCATAAGTACTTTCGAGAAAAATATAATCCGCTTTTTTAGGTTTAGTTGGTGGGTACATTAATACATCATCATCCCTACCGATATCTCCCGAAAAAACTAACGTTTTATTTTCAAGTTTTATAGTGATACTGCAAGCACCTAAAATATGTCCTGCACTAGTAAAAACGGCATCAATTTGCGCATCTAAAGGAATTGATTCGCCGACTTTGACCACTTTAAAAAGAGGAAATACTTTTTCTGCTTGTTCAATCGTATACAAAGACTCGGCGATTTCATGTTTAGAATATTTTCCTTTGTTAGCTTTTTCAGCTTCTTCCTCTTGAATTTTAGCACTATCTAAGAGAATTAGTTTCGTAATATCTTTTGTAGGACTCGTGCAATAAATTTTCCCCTTAAAACCTTGATGAACTAATCTTGGCAACCAGCCACAATGATCAAGATGACCATGAGTTAGTAAAACAAAATCGATTGTTGATGGTAAAACGGGCAACGGATCCCAATTCATTTCGCGCAATGGTTTTATTCCTTGAAATAAACCGCAATCTATCATAATACGAATTCCATTACTTTCAATTAATGTTTTAGAACCAGTTACAGTTCCTGCTGCACCTAAAAATTTAATTTTCATTTGATTGATTTTATTTAAATAAGTTACTACTTTAATTAGTCGGGTTTAATTATTCAAAACACCAGTTCGAGCGTTTTTTTGTAGAGTAAAACGGTAAAAAAATGTATCGAGAACCGTTTTTAATGAAATTTTTCTTGTTCTTGATACATTTTTCTATCGAAAAATACTCGAACTGACGAAAAATCACCATCAAAAACTGGTTACACCTAAAGGATTACTTTTTCATTTAAATATAACTACATAACTCGGAAGCTTCTCTTAAAACGTTTTTTATACGATTAGGACTTATTCCTATTTTTTCTAAAAAATCGGGGTTATTAATGATCTCTTTTACTAAAATTATATCTAAGATTAATAATTTATCTTTTTCAGCCAACGCTAAGGTTGTTAAACAAGTAATAGGATACAGTCCATTACTATCATTCTTAGTTTTTAAATTATCTTTTGGTGGATAATTCCAACTTAGCAAATTTAAACCCGTACATTTCGCAAAATCGACGGCATCCGATGTGAATCGATTATTGGTAACGATCCAACAGTGAGAAATTGAATCGCTATCAGTAAAAATGCGATGCTTTTTATCTTTGAGATCATTAAAACGAGAAAGAATGTACATTGGAACTTTCACATCAGAAGCAGCTTCCCTACCCATGTGAAATTTGCACTCGACCATAGCGATACGATCATTTTTTTTAACTAAAACATCTACTTCGTGTGTAACACACTTTCCAGACAAATTTCGATTAGTCATAGTTTTATAATTTTCTGATGCAAAAAGCCTTGCTGTATATTTTTCAAAGAAAAAGCCAGCAGGACCTAACAAGCGAATTGCTTCCCTCAAATTATAACGAGCCGCGTGGGAATTTGCTATTTTTTTGAGTAATGAGAAAGCCATTTTATATATTTGCTTTGTTGTTATACCTTCATAAATCTCACCTTCAATTTGTTTCATTATGCCGTCTACCACTTTAGAACTTGCTCCAGATTTTAAAAGTGAAATTTTTAGTTTGACCGGATTAAACTCGACAATAAGCCCTGAATGTTTTACGACCTTCATATCTTTAAGAATTTGATAATAAGAGAATTACTCCTACTAAAGGTACATAATAAAAGATAACTATTTTTGTTTTTGATAATAAAATCCTGCGACAAATAGTAACAAAAAAATAGGTTGAATGAGAAACCTACGAATATAAAATAAGATCCAATTATGATTTTCAACTGTAAAAAAAACAATATAAAAAAAAGCAGTTGTAAAAATCACGAAGAAGAAACAGTATAATAAAAAACTAAATTTAACCATTTTGACATCTGCAAAAAGAACATGTATAACAGCAAGAGAAATAAAAGTGTTTAAAGTATACCGCAAAAGCAATCCCAAAAACAGTTGTAAAGAGTTAATGTTCGGCAAAGGCATCTTTACAAAGTCCTTTTTAAAAAAGTCTAAGAACGGATCATAAAATAATTCATTTTCAAATACGCGTACAAGTACTAATAAAGAAATTAGCAAGAATAACTGAGTAATGTGAATCTTATTTTTAAGTATTTTTTCGAGCATATTTAGAAAATTTTCGAATCCAAAACAACCACAAAATAAAAACTACCCCATAAATAGATAAAGGAAAAAACACTTCGTGAAGAATAGATTCTTGATTTGGAAAATGGAAAATAAGCGCACTCAAGGCGGCTATTCGAATTACATTTAACACATATAAAAGAAAAGATCCGCAAAAAACAAAAAGTAAAGTTGAAACAAATTTTCCTGAAAAAGCAATGACAAACGAAATAAACAAGATTATTATACTTATGGCATTGCAACCCTCAATAATTCGAGCTACATATTTTTGATTGTAAATAACCTTCATATAAGGGCCTGAACTACTTTCCTGTATAGAAGCATCCTGGGTAAACAATCGCAAAACTTTCTCTGTGTTATTTCCAACTATTTTTGTAATCGTATCCATTTTTTGATCATCAAAATTATTAAGATAGTTTTGATACAAAAAAGTTAATAAAATATAAGTCAGGAAAAAACTAGCCAGAAAAATTAAAAAAGGTTTGTATAAAATAAAATAGTGCTTCAATATCATTATTTTAGAGGTAATTGTTTAATTTTTGGAATTACTTTAAATACTTTTGCAAAATAAAAACAAAACAATGACATTTCAAGAATTACAACCAAAAGTAACTCAAATAACTTTGCACACGAGTCTTTCCCGTGACGAAAAACTTTTAAATATTTGCCAATTGCTAAGTGAATCAATTCCCTATTACAACTGGGTTGGCTTTTATTTTGCTAATCATGATTCTAAGACTTTACATTTAGGGCCTTACGTAGGAGCAGAAACAGATCATATTGTTATCCCTTTTGGTAAAGGAATTTGCGGACAAGTGGCTGAAAGCAATACTAATTTTGTGGTTCCTGATGTTTCGGCACAAGACAATTATATTGCTTGCAGCTTTACAGTAAAATCAGAGATCGTAGTGCCGCTTTTTGTCGATGGAAAAAACATTGGACAAATTGATATCGACAGTCATGTGGTTAATCCCTTTACTGCGAAAGATGAGCGATTTTTAGAATTCGTTTGTGCAGAAATAGCTAATCTTTATTAGTGATATTTTTTTTGCTAGCCAATTAAAACATTTTATGAAACACTTTTTTGTTATTCTTATTTGATCCAATTTTCTATGTTTTAAAAAAGTTAAATTAAAAGAAAAATCTTTCTTTACTCGTTATAAAATAAAACAATCGAAACAAACTAAAAATATTATAGATTATTGAATCATTTGAGACAAAAAATGAGTCATATCGTATTAAAAATTGTCGTAAATCTGGCGTTATAGAAATGTACGGTAATTCCAAAACCGAAGTTGGATTAAGCAAAGCACAATAATGTGTCTATTATTATGAGAACGGGAATAAAAAACATGAAGCAAACTACTATAAATACCGATTACTAAGAAATGATAATAGCTAGTGCGAAAATGGTTTAAAAAAATAGATGTGAAATATTTTGAAACAAAAATTAGTTTTTCATCGATTTACAAAATAAAAAGTTTAGAATTCAGAGCGCACTCAAACTGTTGTTGATAAAAATGGATGTTTTGAAGACAAAACTAAAGATCGGTTTAACCCAAGAAATATATAAAAGCGGTACAAAGATGGAACTTAGAAAGCAAAATACAACAAGAAACTTTCATAAAGAGAAGAATCCGAAAAAGTGGGATTTGTTTCTGGCGTAAATGCGGATGGAGAAGGTGAAGAATAAAAAATATAACCATTTCAAAAACAGATCAAATCCCTGAAATAGTATTGCAGGTTTTTATAATCATTTTTGAAAAATCTCTATAGGTCTAAAAGGGTATTAAAACTTAAAAGAAGTTGGTGCAAGTAGATTTGATGTTGATAGAGACGAAAAAATCATAGAACTAAGGATCATAAAATCAGTAAATAAAATATTAAATCAAGAGGCAATTAGAGTAATTATTAGTTTTGATAAATTGAAATCCACTTAACAAAGGGGTCAACAAGTAAGACTACTTCTATACAATCCCGCTCACATTACTTGGACGTCAATAAAAAGAATCTAGTTTCACAATATTTATCATTAAATAACTTCTATTTCGAAAATAAATACTACTTTTGCAACCGTCTTACAATAGCTGTATGACATACATAAAAATCATTAAACAAATATTGGAATGTATTTAACTAAAGAGATTAAAGAAGAGATCTTCGCTAAACACGGAGAAAAAACAAACACTGGAAAATCAGAAGCTCAAATAGCTTTGTTCACTTTCAGAATCAGTCACTTAACGGAACACTTGAAAAAAAATCGTCATGATTACAATACAGAGCGTTCATTAGTATTGCTAGTAGGTAAAAGAAGATCATTGTTAGATTACTTGAAAAAGACAGAAATTAACAGATATCGTGAAATTATCAAAGTATTGAATATCAGAAAATAATCAATAGAAAAAGAGGTGCGCAAGTACCTCTTTTTTATTTTACAGTTTTGAGTCAAAAATACTGTTGCAATCCTGTCACAAAAGGGATTAAAATAAAGACTCCGTTATAAAGTTATCATACAACGGTATTGATATATAAAAAAGTTCGGTTTTTCATTGGGTTTTAGGCATTAACTACGCAAAACAACAACTACAACACAACTAGAACCCATGTTTAACTAATAAATTAAATTTATGATTCCACAATTATTTGTAGAAAGTATCGATTTAGGTGATGGAAGAAACATCACAATCGAGACAGGTCGTTTAGCGAAACAAGCTGATGGATCTGTAGTAGTAAGAATTGGTAAGACTGTAATCTTAGGAACAGTTGTATCGTCAAGAAAAGCAAGTCCTGGTATTGATTTTTTACCACTTACGGTAGATTATCGTGAGAAATTTGCAGCAGCAGGACGTTTTCCAGGTGGTTTCTTCAAGAGAGAAGCACGTCCAAGTGATAATGAAGTATTAACAATGAGATTAGTTGACCGTGTTTTACGTCCGCTTTTTCCAGATGATTACCATGCAGAAGTGCAAGTAATGATTCAGTTAATGTCTCATGACGATGATGTAATGCCAGATGCACTAGCAGGTTTAGCAGCATCAGCAGCACTTGCATTGTCTGACATTCCTTTTGAAACTTTGATTTCTGAAGCTAGAGTTGGTCGCATTGATGGAAAATTCATCATTAACCCATCTCGTGCTCAATTAGCATTATCTGATATTGATATGATGATTGGTGCTTCTATGGATTCTATCGCAATGGTAGAAGGCGAAATGAAAGAAATTTCAGAAGCTGAAATGTTAGAAGCAATTAAATTTGCACACGAACATATCAAAAACCAAATTTCGGCTCAGTTACGTTTGCAAGCTGCTTTTGGAAAAAAAGAAGTACGTACGTACGAAGGAGAAAGAGAAGATGAAGCTATTTACGCTAAAGTAAAAGCAGCATCTTATGATAAAATATACGCGATTGCAAGTAAAGGTTCGGCTAAACAAGAACGTTCAGCGGCTTTTGACGAAGTAAAAGAGGAAGTAAAAGCTTTGTTTACTGAAGAGGAATTAGCAGTAGATGGAGATTTAGTTTCTAAATATTTCAAAAAAACTAATAAAGAAGCAGTTCGTAACGTAACCTTAGATTTAGGTACACGTTTAGACGGAAGAAAAACTACTGAAATCAGAGACATCTGGTGCGAAGTAGATTATTTACCATCAGTACACGGATCTGCTTTGTTTACACGAGGAGAAACTCAAGCATTGGCAACAGCCACTTTAGGAACATCGAGAGAAGCAAACCAAATTGATTCACCTTCACAACAAGGAGAAGAGAAATTCTACTTGCATTATAACTTCCCTCCTTTCTCAACTGGTGAAGCACGTCCTTTAAGAGGAACTTCAAGAAGAGAAGTTGGTCACGGAAACTTAGCGCAAAGAGCGTTGAAAAATATGATTCCTGCCGATTGTCCTTACACCATTCGTGTAGTATCTGAAGTATTAGAATCTAATGGTTCTTCTTCAATGGCAACTGTTTGTGCGGGAACATTATCATTAATGGATGCTGGTATTCAAATGATTCGTCCCGTTTCTGGAATTGCAATGGGATTGATTACTGATGGAGATCGTTACGCTGTATTGTCTGACATTCTTGGTGATGAAGATCACTTAGGAGATATGGACTTTAAAGTAACTGGAACATCTGTAGGTATTACAGCTTGTCAAATGGACATCAAGATTGACGGATTGAAATATGAGATTATGGAAGCTGCTTTGGCGCAAGCTAGAGACGGTCGTTTGCATATCCTTGGAAAACTAATTGAAACTTTAGCAGCTCCGAAAGCAGATGTTAAAGCATACGCTCCAAAAATCATTACAAGAAGAATTCCTAATGCATTCATTGGTGCCTTAATCGGACCTGGTGGAAAGGTGATTCAAGAATTACAAAAAACTACTGGAACAACTATTGTAATCAATGAAGACCCAATTACGGAAGAGGGTGTTATTGAAATTTTAGGAACTGATCCTGCAGGAATTGAAGCAGTATTGGCTAAAATTAAGTCAATCACTTTCAAACCACAAATGAATGAGTCTTATGAAGTGAAAGTAATCAAAATGTTAGATTTTGGCGCGGTTGTAGAATATACTTCAGCTCCAGGAAACGAAGTTTTGTTACACGTATCTGAGCTAGCTTGGGAACGCACAGAAAATGTTGCCGATGTTGTCAATATGGGTGATGTTTTCCAAGTGAAATATCTAGGTATGGATTCTAAGACTAGAAAAGAAAAAGTGTCCAGAAAAGCACTTTTGCCAAGACCTCCACGTGAGGAAAGAAAAGAGTAATCAGATCTTAAGTTTACTAAAGGTTTATTTATAGAAAACCCCAATTCATTAGTTTGAATTGGGGTTTTCGTTTATGCACAAAACTGCATGATAATTTATTATATTTACTATTCAAAACTGCATTAACATGACAGAAGAAACTGCCTTGAAATTATTTGAAGAAAAACAAATACGTTCAATTTGGAATGAAGAAGATGAAAAATGGTATTTTTCTATCGTGGATGTTGTGGAAATACTCACGGAAAGCCCCAACTCAAGAAAATATTGGAGTGTGTTGAAAACCCGTTTAAAAAAAGAAGGAAGTCAGTTGGCTACAAATTGTAGTCAACTGAAATTACAGTCTTCTGATGGAAAGTTTTACAAAACTGATGTTGCTGACACAGAACAGCTTTTTCGCTTGATTCAATCCATTCCATCTCCTAAAGCAGAACCATTTAAACTTTGGCTAGCAAAAATTGGAAGCGAAAGATTAGACGAAATGCAAGACCCTGAACTTTCAATAGATCGTGCTTTAGAGTATTACCTACAATTGGGATATTCTGAAAACTGGATTAACCAACGCTTAAAAAGTATAGAAATTCGAAAAGAATTAACAGACGAATGGAAAAGTAAAGGATTAAAAGAAGGAACTCAATTTGCAATTCTTACTGATATTATCACCAAAGCTTGGTCAGATAAAACAACCAAAGAATATAAAATCCTTAAAGGTTTGAAAAAAGAGAATCTTCGTGATAATATGACCAACACTGAATTGATCTTAAACATGCTAGCCGAAGCATCCACCAAGGATATTTCGCAAGCTGTAAATCCAGAAACTTTTGGCGAGAGCAAAAAAGTAGCCCAACAGGGAGGCAATGTCGCTAAAGTAGCTTTGAAAGAATTAGAATCTAGAACAGGTAAAAAAGTAGTAAGTAATTTATCTGTTAAAAAACGCTCAGAAAATACTGGACTTAAAGAGGAGAATGAGTAATTAGATCTCAGTTTACTGATGGTTTTTTATAGAAAACCCCATTTCGTTCATTTGAATTAGGGTTTTCGTGTTAACAAAGATTCATTATATTTGGTATTCAAAACCGATAAAGCATGTTTAGCAAAGAACTCAAGAAAGCGATACAAGAATTACCAAGTGGTGAGAAAGACAAATTAATTTTTAGACTTTTAAGAAGAGATTTAGATTTAGCTAACCGATTGCATTTTGAATTAGTTGATGTGGAAACGGTGGAAGATAAAAGAGCAGCATTTGAATTAGAAATGTTACGAAAAATCAATCATTTTAGTGAGCGATTTTATTCTGTTGGGTATCTACTTCAGGACACACGGTTTTTAAGTGGCGAAATCACATATCACGTAAAAATTACCAAAGACAAATTTGGCGAAATAAGTTTAAATCTTAGAATGTTGAACCAACTCTTAACAATCAATAATAAAAGAATAGAGTCCACGACCTATTCTAAAGCGTACACTTTGTGCATTTATGTTATTGCTCGTGCTTTTAAAATTTTAATTCTAATAAAATCGATTGATGAAGATTATTTCTTAGATTTCAAGGAAGATCTATCAGTTTTAGGAGAATTAATTGGACAAAATCCTATGCTAATGCGAACTGCTATAAATAATGGTCTAGATGTAAACTGGCTAATTTCTGCAGAAATTCCTGAAAATATTGTAGCAATACATAAAGAGATTAGAGCGAATGGTTTTTTGAAATAGAAAAGAATTACATTAAATCTTGTATATTTTTTGAGAAATTTTCTAAGAATTAAAATTTTCTCGTTTTTCTATAAACCGCGTTAGGGATAGAAGTGGAGCTCTTTTTTTAAGACCCGATTTTTAGGGTCTTAAAAAAAAGCGGGAACGAATAGCCCGATTCGCCGCGGCGAAAACGCCCAAAAATCTTTAAAAAAATTATTTTCAAATTATTGTAACTTTTTTGCAACTCCATACGTATAACTATTTGTACACTTAAAAATTGAGGAGACAAAAACATGAGACAACTTAAAATCACCAAGCAGGTAACGAATCGTGAAACTGCATCATTAGACAAATATTTACAAGAAATTGGAAAAGTTGATCTTATTACAGCTGACGAAGAAGTAGAATTAGCTCAAAAAATTAAGGCTGGGGATCAAAAAGCCCTAGAAAAATTGACAAAAGCTAATTTACGTTTCGTTGTTTCGGTGGCCAAACAATACCAAAATCAAGGATTAACTCTTCCTGATTTAATTAACGAAGGAAACTTAGGATTGATTAAAGCAGCACAACGTTTTGATGAAACACGTGGTTTCAAATTCATTTCGTACGCGGTTTGGTGGATTCGTCAATCGATTCTTCAAGCTTTGGCTGAACAATCTCGTATCGTTCGTTTGCCTTTGAACAAAATTGGTTCTATCAATAAAATCAACAAAATGTACGCTTTACTAGAGCAATCTAATGAGCGTCCACCATCTGCTGAGGAAATTGCAAAAGAACTCGACATGACAGTAAATGACGTAAAAGAGTCTATGAAAAACTCTGGTCGTCACTTATCAATGGATGCACCTCTTGTTGAAGGAGAAGATTCTAACCTTTATGACGTTTTACGTTCAGGTGAATCTCCAAATCCAGACAGAGAATTAATTCATGAATCATTACGTACTGAAATTGAGCGTTCATTAGAGACACTGACTCCTAGAGAAGCTGATGTTGTTCGTTTGTACTTTGGTTTAGGTGATCAACACCCAATGACTCTTGAAGAAATTGGAGAAACTTTCGACTTAACTCGTGAGCGTGTACGTCAAATCAAGGAGAAAGCAATCCGTAGATTGAAACACACTTCAAGAAGTAAAATCCTTAAAACTTATTTAGGATAAAAATAGTATAAAGTCATAAAGTCTAAAGTTTTAAAGTCAGCGTACTTTATGACTTTAGCCTTTTAAACTTTATGACTAATAAAAGTAACAACAGTTTGATTGACTGTTCGTTTTTTGATTGATGATTGAAACCTCGGCTGATTACCGAGGTTTTATTTTTATAAGTAAAACCTCAGTCTGTTCGAGCAAAGCTCTCGGGTATCCGTGGTTTTATTTTTATAAAAAACTGGTCAGTCAAAACCTTGCTCTAGTGTTTAGCTTCGCTCTATTCCGCTTTCAATATCAAGTTTGAAGTATATTTTTTCTATCTCAATTCTTTTCACTTTTCACTTTTTACCTATATGGCGTGTCCCTTCGTAAAAACTTCGGGTCGGGCTTTTCGTTACAATCTTTTTAATTTTATTCTGCTACGCAACATAAAATAAAAAAGGATTTCCACTTCACTCCCTCACGCAAAACGGAATTAAAACTCCCGAATTGTCTTCATAAAAAAACTTTCGCAATCGTTTTAAATAACCTAATTTTGCAAAAACTACAACTTAATAATCTGATTAAATTACAGATTAAACAACAACAAAAATGAAAAATACTCTTATTGCTCCATCAGTATTGGCCGCTGATTTTGGAAACTTACAACGTGACATTGAAATGATTAACAATTCTGAAGCAGACTGGTTTCATATCGACATCATGGATGGTGTTTTTGTTCCTAATATTTCTTACGGAATGCCAGTTTTGGAAGCAATTACTAAACACGCTACTAAGACCATTGATGTACATTTGATGATCATAGATCCAGATCGTTATATCAAAACTTTTGCTGATTTAGGTGCTAATATTCTAAGCGTTCATTATGAAGCCTGTACTCACCTTCACAGAACGCTTCAAGCAATCAAAGCAGAAGGAATAAAAGCGGGAGTAGCCATAAACCCTCATACTAATATTGACCTATTAGAAGACGTAATATATGATATTGACTTGGTTTGTATTATGAGTGTAAATCCAGGTTTTGGAGGCCAATCGTTTATTGAAAACACCTATGCAAAAGTTCAAAAACTAAAAGCTTTAATCAATAGAAAAGGGGCAACAACACTAATTGAAGTTGACGGTGGTGTTACTAACAAAAATGCAAAACAACTTGTAGAAGCTGGAGCTGATGTTCTAGTAGCTGGAAGTTTTGTGTTCAAAGCCGAAAATCCAACGCAAACAATACACGATTTAAAGAAACTTATTAATTTCTAGGAAATAGCGCTGATAGCGCCATTTTTTAATTATATTATTTTTTAGTTTGCAAAATGGTTAGCTAGGACTACATTAATGTAATCGCGATTTCTAATATATTTTACTTTTGAAAGCTAAAGCCCTAGCCCAGATAGAAGCGGTATCCTTTTCCATCGCCTCCTTAGGCGAAAGAAAAGATATAGCGGATAGCTGGAATTAGCTTCTAAAATTAACAATAGATTGTAAATTACAAACTTGAATGCTTTAAGTACTAATTACGAACGAAAGTTTCAAACCTTTAAAAGGCTAGGGCATTTAAAAAAATCAGAAGCAACAAGACACAAAAAAACCGCCAATCTTACGAGAGGCGGTTTTTATTTTATTCTATAACTGCATTTTCTTTTTTATCGTAAAAATGATACTCTAAAAACGTGTAAGCGTCACGAGGTATAATTTTTACCCATTTTTTATGTTCAAAAAACCATTTTGAACGTAATGATGGAAAACCTTTAGTAAGGTATGCAGCCACAAATGGATGCACGTTCAGTACAACTTCCTTATGGTTTTTTAATGCTCTTTCTAGATCGAAATTGATTTTATCAATGATTTGAATTGGCGCTTCAATCTCGCCACTTTCATTATTAGGATCTTCTTCTCTAGTTTTAATATTTACTTCTGGTCTTACTCTTTGTCTTGTTATCTGGACTAAACCAAATTTACTAGGAGGTAAGATTTTGTGTTTTGCTTTATCATCACTCATTTCCTCTTTCAAGAAATCGAACAAGACTTTCCGATTTTCAGGATTGGACATATCAATAAAATCAATTACTATGATTCCACCCATATCACGTAGACGTAATTGTCTAGCGATTTCGGCAGCAGCAATCATATTGACTTCCATGGCGGTATCTTCCTGGTTGGTAGCTTTATTAGAACGGTTTCCGCTATTTACGTCTATGACGTGCAAAGCTTCAGTATGTTCAATAATAAGATAAGCCCCTTTACTCATGGATACTGTTTTTCCAAAAGAAGTTTTGATTTGTCTCTCTATGTTGTATTTCTCAAAAATAGGTGTGTCTTTTGATTGATAAAATTTAACAATTGACTGTTTGGATGGTGCAATTTCTTGCAAGTAATCCTTTGTTTGGTTGTACAACTCTTCATCATCAATTTGAATACCGCTAAAGGTATCATTAAAAACATCTCTCAATATTGAAGAGGCTCTATTGAGCTCCCCTAACACTTTAGAAGGATGATGAGCAATTGGTAATTTTTTACACATTGCAGTCCATCTGCTGAGCAGGTTCTGCAAATCTTTTTCTAATTCTACTGTACTTTTGCCTTCGGCTACTGTGCGAACAATAACACCAAATCCTTTTGGTTTGATGGATTGTACAAGACGTTTCAAACGATCCTTTTCTTTTTTGTCTTCTATTTTTTGAGAAATAGAAACTCGGTCAGAAAACGGAACCAAAACTATAAATCTACCAGCAAGAGAAAGCTCAGCGCTTATTCTTGGTCCTTTAGTAGATATAGGTTCTTTGACTACTTGTACTAAAACAGATTGATTGGAACTCAAAACATCAGTTATGGTTCCATCTTTGTCTATTTCTTTTTCAAACTGAAAGGTTTTTAGGGAGAAATCTTTTAATTTACCTGCGCTTACAAGTTTTATGAATTTCAGTTGGGAAGCTAGATTAGGACCTAAGTCGTGATAATGTAAAAAGGCATCTTTTTCAAAGCCTACATTTACAAAAGCAGCGTTTAATCCGGCAACTGGTTTTCTGATTTTGGCAATAAATATATCACCAACTTGAAAATTGCTTTTTTCTTCTTCCTTGTGTAATTCAATTAGTTTTCCATCTTTTAATAAGGCAAAATCTACTGCTTCAGAACTAGATCTAATGATTAATTCTTTATTCATTTGTAAATTTTTATCCGAACTTTTTGGCAATAGGCATTAAACACTAAGCATAACATAACTTTTAGCTTAGATCTCATGCCTCACAGCTGAATTGTCAGGATGGATTAAACAATAATTTAACAGGTATTGGACCCGGGGAAACTTAAAGATTTGAGATTGTCGACTTTTGATTCTTGATTTCTGATTTTTTTTAATCTGAAATCTACAATCGTTAATCTTAATTCTTAAATCATTCCGTTTCGATTTCAATGAACTTTTAAAAAGAAAAAAGTAGTTAAAAACTACTTTTTCTTTTTGTGACGGTTAGCTCTCGCTCTTTTCTTACGTTTGTGCGTTGCTACCTTATGTCTCTTTCTTTTCTTACCACTTGGCATATCTTGTCGATTTTATGATTAATTAATATATTATTTTGCTTCGTTATTTATCTTAACTCCTTCTACGAAAACTTTTGCAGGTTTAAATGCTGGAATATTGTGTGCAGGAATTTTTATTGTTGTGTTTTTTGAGATATTTCTACCTGTCTTTTCAGCTCTAGTTTTCACAATAAAACTTCCAAAACCTCTTAAATATACATTGTCTCCTGTCTCTAATGAATTTTTTACTTCATTCATAAAAGTCTCTACAGTTGCCTGCACATCTCCTTTTTCAAGACCAAGTTTCTCTGAAATTTTTGCTACGATATCTGCTTTCGTCATTTTCTTTCCTATTATATTATGTTGTACTATTTTTTTGAGGTTGCAAATATAGGAATTTAAAAAACAATTATTCAAGCTAATTCATTAAATTTTAATCACATAAACTTTTACTTTTGCAGTCTAATATTTAAACATGAATTTTTCTAACTTACTGATAAAATGGTACTTACAAAACAAGCGTAATTTACCATGGCGAAACACTACTAATCCTTATCCTATTTGGCTCTCCGAAATCATGTTACAACAGACGAGAGTTGCGCAAGGAACGCCTTATTTTTTATCATTTACAACCACTTTTCCCACCGTTTTTGATTTGGCAGCAGCCAGTGAAGAACAAGTGCTAAAACTATGGCAAGGATTAGGTTATTACTCTCGTGCTCGAAATCTACATGAAACAGCTCAACATATAGCCTCTGATTTAAATGGAATATTCCCTGATAACTACAGTGACTTACTCAAATTAAAAGGAGTCGGCGAATATACCGCTGCAGCAATTGCCTCTTTCGCCTATAATGAAGTGGTTCCCGTTGTTGACGGAAATGTGTTTAGAGTATTATCACGTTATTTTGATATTGAAACCGATATTGCTCAAGCTTCCGCCAAAAAAAAGTTTACTGCTTTAGCTTTCGAATTAATACCAAAAGACAATCCTGCGCTTTTCAATCAAGCGATTATGGAATTCGGTGCTTTGCAATGCGTTCCTAAAAGTCCTAATTGTAGTATTTGTATTTTTAACGAAAGTTGCGCTGCCTTGCAAAAGAATAAAGTAGGTCAATTGCCCGTAAAGTCTAAAAAGTTAAAAGTGCGCAATCGCTACTTTAATTATATAGTTGCATCAGATGAAAATGACAACACTATAATTCAAAAACGAACTGCTAAAGGAATTTGGCATAATTTATATGAGTTTCCATTACTAGAAACAGAAAAAGAGGAAGGTTTTGATTTTGTTTCAGAACAAATACAAAATGAATATTTTAAAGAAAATAGTATTTCAAGCATATTAGAAACCAACGATAAGAGTATTGTACATAAGTTATCGCACCAGCATTTGCATATTAAGTTCTGGAAAGTCAATATAAACGGTACTATTAAGGAAGGAATAGATCAAGAGACATTACAGTCATTCCCTTTCCCGATTGTGATTCATAATTTTATTGAAAAGGAATTAAATTAAATATTTCTAAAAAAATGTATCTTTGGTATAAATACCACCATCTACATGAACGGAACATTAAATAAAGTAATGCTAATTGGTTTTCTTGGCGACGACATCAAAATGCACTATTTTGATGGGGGCAATTGCATCGGAAGATTTCAGTTAGCAACAAATGAAGTTTATATTAATAAAACTACCAATGAAAAAATCACCTCTACAGAGTGGCACAACTTGGTTATACGCAATAAAGCCGCTGAACTTTGTGAAAAATATCTTTCAAAAGGAGACAAAATATACGTTGAAGGCCGTATCAAATCGCGCCAATGGCAAGCGGAAGACGGAAGTACTAAACACACTAGCGAAATCCAGGTAACTGAATTTACTTTTCTAACCACTAAAAAAGAGAGTGAAAGTAACAAACAATTTCCTGTAGCTGATATTCCAAAAAACACTAATTTTGACCCAGAGAAAAATGTCTTGCCGGTAAACGACTTGCCCTTTTGATTGTTTAACTAATTTTTATTAATGTGGACCCAGAGCCCAGTTTGTTTTTTACCAATGCAATTGACGCTAATTTAGCAATTGCCATTTTAGGAATAATACTTTTATTATTATGCTCTGCATTAATTTCTGGAGCTGGGGTTGCTTTATTTTCGCTGTCACAAAAAGACATTGATGAAATTACTGCAAAAAATAATTCTAAAGGAAAAGTAATAGCTAAACTTCTAGAAAAGCCTAAAAAATTGCTAGCAACACTAATGGTTGCTAATAATTTTATAAATATTACCATAATATTATTTTTCTCTATAATAGGTAAAAATATTTTTAAGGCCATCGAAATTCCACTTTTAAAGCTTGTTGTTGAAATCACTGTAATCACCATTTTAATTTTACTATTTGGAGAAGTTTTACCAAAAGTATATGCCAGTAGAAACAGCATCAACTTTGCTAAAATTATTGTTTATCCTATTGGATTTTTAAATAAAATACTCTCGCCAATAAGTACTCCTATGCGAGCACTTACTATTTATCTGCACAACAAATTTGGAAAACAAAAGACAAATTTCTCAGTAGATCAATTATCACAAGCGCTTGAACTTACCGCTTCAGATGAAACGTCTACTGAAGAGCAGAAAATTTTAGAAGGAATTGTTAGTTTTGGAAATACAGATACACGCCAAGTAATGAGTCCAAGGATAGATATATTCGCTTTAGAAATATCAGAGTCATTTATTGCGATTTGTCCGAAAATAATCGAAAAAGGGTATTCTAGAATTCCAGTTTACAGAGATAATATCGACCAAATAGAAGGTGTTCTATATGTCAAGGATTTATTACCACACATTAATACTAATGAATTTGATTGGGTATCTTTAGTACGTGAACCTTTCTTTATTCCTGAAAATAAAAAATTAGATAATTTGTTGAAAGATTTTCAAAGTATGAAAAGTCATCTTGCTATTGTTGTAGACGAATATGGAGGTACTTCCGGATTAGTGTCACTTGAAGATGTAATTGAAGAAATTGTAGGCGATATTAGTGACGAATTTGATGATGATAATAGTAGCTTCTCTAAAATTGATGACAAAAATTTTCTTTTTGAAGGCAAAATAAATTTAAAAGATTTTTATCGCATTATTGAAGTTGACGAAGAATTATTTGAACATAAAAAAGGAGAAGCAGAAACACTTGCTGGATTTATTCTCGAGCTTTTAGGTAATTTTCCAAAAAAAAATCAGAAGATTTCATTGGGAAATTGCTTATTTATCATCGAAACGGTCGATCAAAAAAGGATAAAACAAATTAAAGTAACTATTGATTAAGTAAAATGATAAAAAAAACAATCTCCTTGGGAATGGCAATTGTGCTTGTAATCGTCACTTCTAGCTGTAAAGAAGAAGTGTTACCTAAACCTTCAAGCTACTTACGACTGGATTATCCCGAAGCTAAATACGCGGATTTTGAAAATCAATGTCCTTATGCTTTTGAAATAAATTCAGATGCTATTGTTAGAAAAGGTAAAAACTGTGATCTAACAATTACTTATCCTAAAATGAAGGCAACTATATATTTGACTTACAAACCTGTGAATAAAAATATAGATAATCTTTTACGTGACGCACAAAAATTAACTTACGAACATGTAATAAAAGCCGATGACATTTTAGAGCAACCTTATTTGAATCCCGATAAAAAGGTCTTTGGGATGTTTTACCAAGTAGAGGGAAATGCGGCGACAAATTCACAATTTTACGCAACTGATAGTACTAAACATTTTGTAACAGGGTCTGTTTATTTCTATGCTAAACCCAATTATGATTCGATCATGCCGGCAGCTAGTTATATAAAAAATGATATGCAGCGCATTATGGAAACCTTAAAATGGAAATGATTAAAAGCAAAAAAGCATTCGAGACTAACGAATGCTTTTTTTTAAAATTAAAAATACCTTAGATCTTCATATCCTTTACTGAATAAGTTTTACCATCTGCTGCAGCTTCGACGGCTTTAGTTAGTTTTTCTGGATTTTGAACTGTTTTGTCAAAAGTCACGGTTGCTAATTTTGTGTCAAAATCTACCTTCGCTACCTGAACACCATTTAAATTTGTTAAATCTTCTTGTATTGTTTTGGCACAGCCTATTGCACAAGTCATTCCTTCGACAGCGAATGTTGCAGTTTGTAGGTTAGCAGCAACTATTTCTTTTTTCGCTTTTGGAGGTGCAACTTCTGTTGTTTCCAAATTTTCTTTCACATCTGAATCCTCAGCTTTTTCTTTACAGCCTACAAATAAAATACTTGCAAGTGATAGCGTCAGTATTGATTTTTTGAAATTCATGATCCTATATTTTATTAGTTAAAAACAATTTTTCTACATGCAAAATTAATCAAAAAAAGAGTGTCTAATTCATAAAATATTTACAATTTTGGGGCAAAATATTTTTTATGGAATCGAAGCAATTAAAGTGGTTGTATTTAGGAGCCCTTGCATTAGTTTGGGGTAGTTCATTTATCTTGATAAAAAAGGGACTAATTGGTTTGTCTGCATTGCAAGTAGGATCATTACGAATTATTTTTGCTTCAATTTTTCTATTATTAATAGGATTTAAAACGCTAAAAAAAATTCCAGCTCAAAAATGGAAATACATTGCATTAACATCTTTATTTGGCACTTTTATACCTGCCTATTTATTTGCCATAGCACAAACTGAAATTGATAGCTCAGTCAGTTCAATATTAAATTCCCTTACTCCTTTAAATACATTAATTCTAGGTGCTCTAGTTTTTGGTTTGCAGTTTAAGCGCAATCAAATTATTGGAATTCTAATTGGTTTACTGGGAAGTACCTTGCTAATTTTAAATGGTGCAATGAATCATCCAGAGCAAAATTATTACTACGCTATATTAGTATTGATTGCCTCTATTTGTTATGCTGTAAATGTAAATTTAATTAAGAAATATCTACATGATTTGAGTCCATTGAGTATTACGACAGGGAATTTTATGGTACTATTTGTGCCAGCTTTCTCTGTTCTATTTTTCACAGACTTTTTTGACGTACTAAATGAAATAAAAGTACAGCATTCTATCCTTTTTATAATGGTTCTTGGGATTGTAGGTACAGGAATTGCAAATATTCTTTTCTTTAAATTAATCCAAATGTCATCGCCAGTTTTTGCCACATCAGTGACCTACTTAATACCTGTAGTAGCTTTTAGTTGGGGATTATTTGATAACGAAATGCTAACGCCTATTCAATTTTTTGGGGCATTTATTATTTTAATTGGTGTGTATTTATCGGCTAGAAAGTAATTTTTAGTTTTAAGTGTTCGTTCATGGTTGGCAGCTTTTAGTGTTCAAAATTTGATATTCAGGATTTAGCTGATGTATCTACTGAGCTGATTTTGAAAGAAAACAACCAAAATATATATTTATTTTTAAATTTAATAAAACAGATAAAAATAGCAAAGGCTGCCTAATTTAGGCAGCCTCTTACTTATTAATAAGATTGATATCTATTGAAAATCAGTATCTGAAACACCTTCATTAATTTTTACCTCAGACATTTTGATGTCTAATTCAAAACCAACATTTTGGATGATATTAAATGGAACTTTAACACCTTTTATCTCTTTGTAATCACCAAAATTAGTAGTTTGTGTCATGCTCTGACCGCCTTGTTCCACAACTTTAGATTCTGCTAATTTTAGTCCAGAAGTAACATCGTAAAAATAGGTTGTTTTTCCGTTCTTAACGGCGTAAGCATCTTTCCCATTTACTGATTCGATACTATCTAAAGTTAAGTCTTGCTTTTTAGAGAGAGAAAGCTCTTCAAATGGAGTCGCTCCTGCTTTCATTTCAGCAAGTGCTACTCCTTCAATATTTTGACGCTGTCCCTGTTGCATAACGTAGCCACCTTTATCGTTCACTACTTGCTTCATTAAGCTCATTGTGCCCATTGCTAATTCAACCATCATCCTACCTTTAACATCTATTTTAGAAGTAAAACTTAAAGGTGATGGAGCTTGTGGAATAGTTGTAGACCCATTCATCACAATTGTTTTTACAGCCGAAGCTGCTTTTTCTCCACCAATAGCTTTGATGTAAGTATAAATAACGCTTTTTGCTGTTACTCCTGCTGGAACTGGTTTTTTAAATTCTGGCTTAACAGTTGGATTTCCATATTTATCAAAGTATGAAACTGGTATATTTAATTTCTCTAATCCCGTAGCTACATCTGATGCCTTTCCTACAATTATTATTCGGCTATTATCAGCTAAGAAGTACTTTTTTGCCACTCTCATAACATCATCAGCATTGACAGCGCTAATGTTTTTTATATAATTTTCATAAAAATCAGCAGGCAATCCCTGTGTTTGAATACGCAAAGCATATCCAGCTACTGTTTGGGGTTTTTCAATTTGCATTACAAATCGACCTATGTAGCCAGCTTTTACACTAGCTAACATTTCATCAGTTACTTTTTCAGTTCTAATTTTTTTGAACTCCTTCATGATTTCTACAACGGTGCTGTCAGTAACCGCGTTACGAACCTGTGTCGTTGCGCTAAAATTTGACACACGTTTATCTCCTCCTATTGAAGTTCTTGCACCATAAGTCCATCCATGTACTTCACGCAAATTCATATTGATGTAACTGTTAAAGTCGCCTCCTAAGATTTGGTTTGCAATCAATACTGCAAAATAATCAGGATCAGTCATTTTAAGATTAGAAATATTACCCACATAAACTTCTGATTGAACCGCATTTGGCATATCTACAAAGTTAATTTGAGTAGTTGCAACATCTTTTGGATCTGAGTAAGAAACAGCAGGTGCCGTCGCTTTCTTCCATGAACCAAAATACTTTTCTACCATTTTCTTTGTTTCCTTGAATTTTACATCACCTACAATGATAAGGTACGCGTTGCTTGGAACAAAATAGGTATTGTAATTTACTTTAACATCTTGTAAGGTTACATTTTTCAATGTAGCTTCACTAACATATTCTCCTGCTGGATGATCCTTTCCAAAAGTAAGAAAATCGACTACTCTGCCTGCAACTGCCGCGACACTTTTTTCGTTTGCTTTTAAACCTTCAATTAGTTTAGTTTTTTCTTTATCAAATTCCTCTTGAGTGAAGTTTGGATTTAATGCGCCATCAGCCATTAATTCTAAAACCCTAGACGAATATTTTGATAATGTACTTGCAGCAGCACCATTAGAACTAAAATTAATATTAGCTCCTAAAAAATCTACCTCTTCATTAAAAGCAGTTTTAGAAATTTTGGTAGTACCGCTTCCCATTAGAGTACTGGTCATATCAGAGATGCCCTTTTTATCTCCCTCAGCATATGGTTCATTATCTAATGTAAGGCTAAATGCCACTCTTGGTAATTTATGGTTTTCTACAACCATAACTTTTAAACCATTTTTTAATTCGAATGTTAATGGTTTTCCAATTTTCACTGTTGGAGCTACTCCTGGTTTTGGCTGGGGTATAATCTGTCCTTGCATAATAAGTGTTAAGAACAAGCTTGATAAAATTAATATTGATTTTTTCATGATATATCTTAGTTTTGAGCTTTATCTTTAGATGGAACATAATCCAAAACTAATCTTTGATTTGGATTTAAATATTTTTTAGCAACGTCTCTAATCTCCTCACGAGTGATTGACTGATAGATTTCAATTTCAGTATTAATTAGGTTAATATCGCCATATAATAAATGATAAGTTGCTAAATTATCTGCGATGCCATCAATTGTCGAATTGCTGTTTACATATTGATTTTCAAATTTATTTTGAAGCTTTTGCAAATCTTTCTCTGAAATTAACTCTGTTTGAAGATTTACAACTTCGGCATCAATTTCTCTTAAAATATCCTCTGTTGTATTTGGCGCTTGTGGCAAACCATAAATAATATAACTACCATAATCTTCTTGACTATTACTAAATGCTCCTATTTGTAAAGCCATTTTTTTATCGTCAACAATCTTCTTGTATAATCTTGAACTTTTTCCATCCGTTAAAATAGACGAAATCATATCTAAAACACGAGCATCTCTAGTTTTCATCGAAGGTGTTCTATAAGCTGCTACAATAGCAGGAATTTGGATATTAGCGTCTTCAAATTTTGCTTTTATTGTTTGAGTAATAGGATCTTCAACAAAAGTTTCTCTTTGTATAGCCGCTCCCTTTTTGATTGGTCCAAAGTATTTTTGAATCCATTCCTTCGCTTGCTCTTTTTTAAAATCACCTGCAACAACTAAAACAGCATTGTTAGGAACATAAAACTTCTTATTAAAGGCTTGAAACTCTTCTAAAGTCGCCGCATCTAAATGGCTCATCGATCCAATAGTAGCCCAACGATAAGGGTGCTTAGTGAAAATATTCTTTTTTACTTCTGCTAAAAAATTTCCGTAAGGTTGATTATCAACACGAAGTCTTTTTTCCTCTTTTACAACTTCATTTTGTGTATCAACACCAATTTGGTTAATAATAGGATGTAACATTCGCTCTGCTTCCATCCACAATCCTAACTCCAAATTGTTAGACGGAAAAACTTCGTAGTAATACGTTCTATCATCAGTAGTATTAGCGTTGTTTACACCGCCGTTACTAGTTACGATTTTAAACCATTCTCCTCGTTTAATATTTTCAGTACCTTCAAACAATAAATGTTCAAAAAAATGTGCAAAACCTGTTCTTTCAGGATTCTCATCTTTAGCGCCCACATGATACATAACTGATGTTATTACTGTAGGAGCTGACGGATCATTATGCAAAATTACATGCAGTCCGTTTTCTAATTTGTATTCCTCAAATGCTACTTTCTGAGCAGAGGCCACTCCTCCAAGCATAAATAAAGCACCTAAAGCCATTAATGAATTTTTCATAAGGTTAATAATTTAGTTGATTTTTAATATTAGTATAATTTTTATTCAAGTTGTTACATCAAAATACGATAATATTGACACAAAATAGCGTCATTTACATATGAAAATTCGATAGCATAAACTTAAAAAATATTAATACCTACGTACAAAATAATATTTACGACCTAAATTGCAAGTTAAATATATAATTGTATATTTGCAACCTTAAAAATTATTAAAACAAATCAGTATGTATGCAATCGTAGAGATAGCAGGGCAACAATTCAAAGTAAGCAAAGACTTAAAGGTTTATGTTAACCGTTTGACTAATGAGGAAGGTTCAAAAGTTTCTTTTGACAAAGTTCTTTTATTAGATGATAACGGAACTATCACTTTAGGCGCCCCAGCTATAGAAGGTGCTTCAGTAGAAGCTAAAGTGTTACAACACTTAAAAGGAGATAAAGTTATCGTTTTCAAAAAGAAAAGAAGAAAAGGATACAAAAAGAGAAACGGTCATAGACAATATCTCACTCAAATTGTAATTGAAGGTATAACAGGTCTTAGTGCTAAAAAAGCAACAGCTAAGAAAGAAACTGCTGAGACAACTACAGAAGAAGTTGAAGCTCCAAAGAAAAAGGCAGCTAAAGCTAAAAAAGAAGATACTCAAGAATAATAACAAAATAAAACTAATACGTCATGGCTCACAAGAAAGGTGTTGGTAGTTCTAAGAATGGTAGAGAATCAGAATCAAAACGTTTAGGTGTTAAGATTTTTGGTGGTCAAGCTGCTATTGCTGGGAACATCATCGTAAGACAAAGAGGTTCAAAACACAATCCAGGTGAAAATGTTTACATCAGTAAAGATCACACACTACACGCAAGAGTAGATGGAGTTGTTAAGTTCCAAAAGAAAAGAGATAACAAATCTTATGTATCAATACTTCCATTTGAAGTTCAAGCATAATTTGATTATTTTCAAGAAAAAAAAAGCCTTTAGAGAAATCTAAAGGTTTTTTTTTATAGCTAAAAACTTTTTGAAAATAATTTAAGAATTTGGTAAGCTAGTTAATAATCTATTATCCCAGCTATTTATATAACGATCGCACTTAAATTCATTTTTTAGGAACGTTATTTGATTACTAAGAAATGATATAAATTGATTTAAAACTGAGTGTTTTATAACATTAAATTGATACTATCCCATATCTTACAATCTAATGATTTGCTTTATGAAAAAACTTTTACTTATTATGACTTTTTTAGTAACGATGGTGTCGTTAGCTCAAAATAAAAATTTCACAGTAGATCAAAACTATATTACTTGGAAATTCATATATGAAAATTCAGAAAGTATAGTAAAGTTACAGAATAATTTAGGACTTCTGTTTAAGACAGATTCCACGGGATTCGTTAAAAGAACTAATTTTAATGATAGAAGATTATTAAAACTCGAAGCAGAATTTAAAATTGAATCAAAGCACAATAGGTATCGTGTTACGGTTTATAATATAAAATTTCTGCAAGATCCTGCTATAGTCAGCGGTGATAGTTTACTTTCTAAATTAGAAGATGAGATAACTATAGAGCAAAAATTACTCAATAGAAAGGGCTTGATAAGACAATCATCATTTGGTCACAATTTAACTGAAATTTTAAATCCTTATTTTAACCAATTATTTGTGATCAATAAACATATTACCGATTGGTAATTTAACAAAAAAAACGTCAAAAACTTAAAAAGCCTTTGACGTTTTTTATTGTGACCGCGACAGGGTTCGAACCTGCAACCCTCAGAGTCGAAATCTGATATTCTATCCAGTTGAACTACGCAGCCATTTAAAATTAAAATTTTTGATTGATCATGCGAACTATAAAAATCTTAATTCAAACCTATTATTTAAACAAGCAATTTTTTTACAATTGTTGAAATTGTCTTTCCTTCTGCGGTTCCACCTAATTGTGCTGATGCTAAACCCATTACTTTACCCATCGACGCTATTCCTGAAGCTCCAGTTTCTGAGATGATTTTCACTATTACAACTTCAACTTCGGCTTCGGTTAATTGTGCTGGTAAAAACTTTTCGATAACTGCGATTTGAGCTAATTCTGGTTCAGCTAAATCCAGACGGTTTTGTTCAGTAAAAATTCTTGCGCTTTCTTTACGCGTTTTCACAAGTCTTTGCAGCAATTTAACTTCATCATCAGCTGTTATTTCTTCTTTAGATCCTGATGCAGTCTGCGCTAATAGAATCTCTGATTTAATAGCTCTTAGAGCTTCTAATGCTACAGTATCTTTGGCTCTCATGGCAATTTTAAGATCGTCCATGATTAATGTTGATAAACTCATAAGTATATTTTTTTAAGTCAACGAATTGACTAATTTTTAAGTTATTTTATAAACTTTAATAGAAATAAAATTTACATTCTTTTGACTATTATATAAAAAAAATTAATCATCTTCCAAAATTTATTGGCTTGGCAAATTTAGAGAAATTTACTTGAAATAGCAATGAATTACAACTAGAGATTAGTATAAAAAATAACCCGAAAATTAAATTAATTTTCGGGTTATTTCTTTTTTAATGAAAATATTAATCTACATTATCATGTAAATACGAATTATTTGAACGTAACTGTAAATCATTGTTACTATCAGTTCCTACAGAAATTCTCGAATTACTATTGTTAGTAGAATTATTATTTGATATATCTATTCCTAAGCGCTTATATGCTGGCTCTTTTTCGTATTCATCAATTTTTGAAACATTGTTGTTAAACTTATAGTTAAATTCTTTTAACTTTTTTCTTCTTTCGTCTGCTCTTAACCGCAATGTTTCCTCAATGGTCATCTCCATTGGAGACACAGACTCATTTTCTATCGATTCAGCAGCTGGTTTTTCAACTTGCTTCATCGTAATGTTCATCTCCGCTGGAATAACAATTTCTGGAACTTTTACAACTGGCTTAGCAGTAAATTCCGGCTCTAAATCCATATATTCCTCGAGCGAATATTTAATTATTCCTTTATCCGACAACTCAGTTACAGGAATAAACTGAATCGCATCATTTACTTTAATATTATGAACTTCATTATTTAATTCAAATGAAACTTTTTTTTCCTGAACTTCCTCTATGGGCTCAGACTTGAAAAGTGGTAAATCAAAAGAAAAAGTCGTTTGCTCTTCTCTTTCTACTATTTTTGGTTGTACCGCTTTCACTTCTTTTACTGGGGAAGAAATTTTAAAATCAACATCACTAATAGGAGAAACAATTTCGAAAGAGACGTCAAGATTTTTAATAAAATCAGACATTACTAATAAATCTTCTTTTTCAGCTGTTGGCATTGCAACTGCTAATTCTGATTTTGTTTCTTTATCATCAGACAAATCAAATATAATTCTTTCATTTGAAAGAGAACTCTTAGAATCCGAGTTTAAATCAAAAGCGGCGACTGATTTATTACTTAAATTATGAACACTCTTTTGTTCATCCTCTAAAGTATGAATTATTTTTTTTGGTTCAGTATTAACTATTTCGTTTTGCTGTTCGATGTCAAATCCAGTTGCAATTATTGTGACAGCTATCGCATCTCCTAGTGATTCATCTTCACCGACACCCATAATAATATTTGCGTTGTGACCTGCTTCAACTTGAATATGATCATTAATTTCTCCAATCTCGTCAATTGTAATTTCATTAGTTCCAGAAACGATAAGCAACAATACGTTTTTAGCACCTGTAATTTTATTGTCATTTAATAAAGGAGAATCTAACGCTGCAACTATCGCTTCTTTTGCTCTATTTTCACCAGAAGATACTGAAGATCCCATTATTGCAGTTCCACTGTTAAATAAAACCGTCTTAGCATCTCTCAAATCGATATTTTGAGTGTAATGATGCGTGATTACTTCAGCAATTCCTCTTGAGGCTGTTGCCAAAACCTCATCAGCTTTTGAAAACCCAGCTTTGAAACCCAGATTTCCATAGACTTCTCTTAATTTATTATTATTGATAACAATTAATGAATCAACCTGCTTACGTAATTTTTCAATACCAATTAAAGCTTGTTCTTGACGCACCTTACCTTCAAAAAGAAACGGTAATGTTACAATTCCTACAGTGAGAATATCTCTTTCTTTAGCTAATTGCGCAATTACTGGCGCAGCTCCAGTTCCAGTTCCTCCGCCCATTCCGGCTGTTATAAAAACCATTTTAGTATTTCGATCTAACATCTTTTCAATATCAGAAATACTCTCAATAGCTGATTGTTGTCCTACATCAGGATTTGCTCCCGCACCAAGTCCCTCAGTCAAGTGAACTCCCAACTGAATTTTATTAGGCACAGAACTATTTTGCAAAGCTTGAGAATCCGTATTGCATACGATAAAATCTACGCCTTTAATTCCCTGCTTAAACATGTGATTAATGGCATTGCTTCCACCGCCACCTACTCCTATAACTTTTATCACATTTGATTGATTTTTTGGTAAATCAAATGAAATACTTCCAAATTCTGAGTCGCTCATCATTTTATCTGGTTTTTGAAATTGTTATATTATTTACTGTAATTTTTTTTTGGAATAAACCAATTATTCTGCATTATCTAAAAAATCCTTAATCTTGTCAACATAACGATCAAAGAAATTCCTTTGTATTCTACTTACCGTCGAATTTTGTTTTTCATTTGCATTAGTTTCATGCATATCCGTAGCGTTATGTAAAACTTCATCAGTTGGAGTGTTTACAATAGGTGGTCTATAAACAGGAGCTTTCGGTTGCGCTATGGCTTCAATTCGAATTGCACTTTGCGACTTATTTTCAATGCTTTTCATCACTAATCCTACCGCTGTTGCGTACAAAGGACTTGCAATTTCTTCATCAGAATTTCCAGCAAGATGCTCATTAGGATAACCAATTCTAGTATCCATTCCTGTAATATACTCTACTAATTGCTTAATGTGTTTCAATTGAGCACCGCCGCCAGTAAGGACGATTCCAGCAATCAATTTTTTACGAGGATCTTCATGACCGTATGCTTTTACCTCCGTAAAAACTAAATCAACTATTTCAACTACTCGTGCATGAATGATTTTAGACAGATTTTTTAAAGAAATCTCTTTTGGCTCTCTGCCTCTTAATCCGGGAATAGAGACAATCTCATTGTCCTTATTTTCACCAGGCCACGCTGAACCAAATTTAACTTTAAGCAATTCGGCCTGTTTTTCAATAATTGAACAGCCCTCTTTTATATCGTCAGTAATCACATTACCCCCAAAAGGAATTACAGCAGTGTGCCGAATAATGCCATCTTTAAAAATAGCTAGATCAGTTGTGCCACCACCAATATCTATCAATGCGACACCAGCTTCTTTTTCCTCTTGACTTAAAACGGCATCTGCTGACGCTAAAGGCTCTAGTGTGAGTCCTGATAATTCAATTCCTGAACTCTGAATACATCTTCCCACGTTGCGTATTGATGAAGCCTGCCCTACTACAACATGAAAACTAGATTCTAATCTTCCGCCATACATACCGATTGGTTCTTTTATTTCAGACTGTCCATCGATTTTAAATTCTTGTGGTAAAACATGAATAATTTCTTCGCCAGGTAACATGGCTAGTTTATTAACTTGGTCAATTAATAGCTGAATATCCATTCCTCCTATAACTTCCTCAGAATTGCTTCTACTTATATAGTCAGTGTGTTGAATACTGCGAATGTGTTGTCCCGCAATTCCAACAACTACATCTTTTATTTTGTAACCTGAGTTTAACTCGGCTTCTTGAACAGCTTGTTGAATAGATAGGATAGTTTGAGTAATATTATTTACCACACCTCTGGCCACACCTAAACTTTTAGATTTTCCTAAACCTAAAATTTCTAGTTTACCATATTCATTCTTCTTGCCTATCATGGCAACTATTTTGGTGGTGCCTATATCTAGACCTACTGCAATATTCTCTTTTTCCATTATCTATTATTTAGTGCAAACTACTTGTTCCGTAAATCGGAGGTCAATTTTCTTATATTTATACAACGAACTATCTAAAACTGCTTTTTGAAAAAAAGCTTTATAATTCTTAAATTTTTGTTCAACATTTGTTAAGGTACCAAAGTCAATTTGATAATCAAAATTTCTGTTGTGCATTTTTAAGCTACCGTTGGACAAAATTTGGATTCCAATTATATTTTTTTTTAAAAAAGAATCATCATAAATCAAGCGAAACAATGCTGCTAAATCTTCGTTGTTATTTTTATTTATTTTCCCTGAAACAAGTGGGACTCTGGCTGTAAAATTAGTAGACAATGACATACTATCTCCCTTATAATCAATGTAAAAAGAATTACCATTTTCAAAAATTCTAGCAATAGGAGTTTTTTGTTTTACTATTGCTTTCAGCACACCATCTATACTCACAAATACATCTGATTTTTCAATCATGTCTTGTGCATTTAGGCTTTTTTCCAACTTATTCAAATCTAAATCTTCTTTTTCAATGCTTGTTACTAGTTGATTATTTTCTATTAACAATTTATTAACCGTTTCTTGTTTAACAAAAGGCGAATTATCTTCTACAAAAGTGATTGTGCATTTTGTCAATTTTCTTTTTTCACTTCGTTTAGAAGTAAATGAAAATAAAAAAATCACAACAAAAAACATCACTATCAAACGTATATTTATCCAGTTAAAACGTTTCATCTATTGCTTTTTTAATGGTTGAAACCAATTCTCCAATATCTCCTGCTCCAATAGTTACAATAATTTTCGCATTACTGGCTAAAACGGCCTGAATTAAATCACTCTTGTCTATTAGCTTTTTGTTTTTACTTGTCATTTTATCCATAAGCCATTGCGAAGTGATACCCTGCATTGGTAATTCGCGAGCAGGATAAATATCCAATAAAATAACTTCATCAAATGCCGATAAACTTTTTGCAAAATCATCTGCAAAGTCTCTAGTTCTGCTAAACAAATGAGGCTGAAAAATAGCGAGAACCTTTTGACCAGGATACAATTCTGTTACCGCTTGATGTACTGCATTTATTTCTGTAGGATGATGCGCATAATCATCAATATAAATTTTTTCTTCGGTTTTTATTTGATAGGAAAATCTTCTTTTTATTCCTTTGAAAGTCGAAACAGCTTTTACAATTGCAACAGATGAAGTCCCATATAAATCAGCCATAGCTATCGCCATTAGCACATTCATCAAATTATGTCTTCCGGGTAAACCAAAATGAAAATCTTTAATTAAAACAGTCGGTGTTTGTACGTCAAAAACATAACTTCCATCTCCTACTCTCACATTAAATGCCTTGTAACTCGATTCTTCATCAATAGCACATACAACTCCCTCGAGTGGTAACTCTTTTGTTACAAAAAGATTACGCTTATCTTTAATTTTATCCGCAAATTCTTTAAATGATTCCTCGATGGCTTGACTTGTACCATAAATATCTAAATGGTCAGCATCCATAGAGGTTATACACGCGATGTTAGGATGCAAATGTAAAAACGAACGATCAAATTCATCGGCTTCAACAACAGTTACCGATTTTCCAGTACCAATTAAATTAGAATTATAATTCACTACTATTCCACCAATAAAAGCAGTAACGTCAACTCCACTTTCATATAAAATATGCCCTAAAATTCCAGATGTTGTCGTTTTCCCGTGTGTTCCTGCAACAGCAAAACAAAAGGTATCTTTTGTAATTAATCCAAGAACTTCTGCTCTTTTTTTAATTTGAAAATCTCTTTCTATAAAATAATTCCATTCTGAGTGAGATGCTGGAACTGCTGGCGTAATAATAACCAAGGTGTTTTCAGTATAAAAATCCTTTGGAATCAGATCTATAGCATCTTCAAAATGAATTGAAATTCCGCTTTCAATCATTTCATTAGTAAGAACGGAAGGCGTTTTGTCGTAACCACATACTTGCTTTCCCAAATTCTTGAAATAGCGTGCAAGATTACTCATCCCGATTCCTCCGATTCCTATAAAGTAGACGTTATTTATTTGATTAATATTCATTTTTTATTTTATAAAATCCGAAAGACCACGAAGTAATGCTACAGTACTATTTTGATCTTTGAACTAATTTAATTATCTCGTCAACTATATCTTTTGTTGCGTTTGGCTTAGCTAATTTTTTCATGTTCGCACTTAGATTCTTTTGCAAGTTCTCGTCGTATATCAATTTATTAAAAACTGACTCAAACTTTTCGTCAAGTTCATTTTCTTTGATCAGTAAAGCGCCATTTTTATCAGCAATTGCTTTTCCATTTTTCGTTTGATGATCTTCAGCAACATTTGGAGACGGAATAAAAATCGTAGGTTTCGCTACCAAACACAATTCAGATACTGATGAAGCTCCTGCCCGTGAAATAACAAAATCAGCCGCTGCATATATTAAATCCATTCTATCAATAAACGAGACAACTTGAATATTTTCTGTCTCTGAGAAACGCTTGTATTCAGCCATATAGAAATTTCCACACTGCCAAAAAATTTGAATTCCTGTTGCTAATAAGAAATCCAGCTCTTTTGCAATCAATTGATTAATTCTTTTAGATCCTAAACTTCCGCCAAGAATTAATAATGTTTTTTTATTTACATCTAAATTGAAATAGGATAAAGCCTCATTTTTTTTAGAATCAATATCTAGAACGTCTTGACGAACCGGATTACCCGTTAAAATCATTTTTTCTTTTGGAAAAAAACGTTCTAAATTCTCATAGGCTACACAAATTTTGTTAGCTCTTTTACTTAATAATTTATTGGTTATCCCTGGATATGAATTCTGCTCTTGAATAACTGTTGTGACACCTGATAAAGCGGCTACCTGTAAAAGTGGACCACTTGCAAAACCACCTGTACCTATTACAACATCAGGTTTAAATTGATTGATAATTCTTTTTGCTTTTATCAAACTACTCATTAATTTCAATGGAAATAATGCATTATCAAATGTTAATCTTCTTTGTAAACCAGAGATCCATAGCCCAATAATTTCATAACCTGCTTGAGGAACTTTTTGCATTTCCATTTTATCACTGGCCCCTACAAAAAGAAATTCAGCGTCAGGAAAACGCGCCTTCAATTCATTTGCAATAGCAATTGCAGGATAAATATGTCCTCCTGTACCGCCACCGCTTAATATGAATTTGTATGGTTTCATTAATTATATTTTTACTATTTATTCATTACTGCATGAATAGGGTTTTTAGCTTGATCCTCAATTGAATACTCTTCTGCTAAAACTTCCTCTTCTTCTAATTCTCTATCAATAAGTTTTTGAAGTGCCTCTTCCCTTCGAGCAGCATCTTTCATCTCCTGAACAATTTCTTCTTCTTTTTTAGTTACACTTATAATGATACCTAGCGCAATACATGTCATCCAAATCGAAGTCCCACCGCTACTAATTAGTGGTAAGGTTTGACCCGTAACTGGCAACAATTCGACAGCCACTGCCATATTAATCATCGCTTGAAAAATCATAGGAAATCCTAAACCTATTACTACTAGTTTTCCAAAAAGTGTTGTCGCTTTATGTGACGCAATAACAAATCTAAAAAGCAGCAATAAGTACAATGAAAGGACAATTAAGCCGCCAATTAAACCATATTCCTCAATAATAATCGCGTAAATAAAATCAGAAGACGACTGAGGTAAAAAATTTTTTTGAACGCTTTTACCTGGTCCTAGACCATAAATCATGCCTGAAGCGATTGCAATCTTTGCTTTTTCTATTTGATAATCATCTTCATTTGGTTTATCAGTGCTAAAACTTTCGATGCGGCTTTCCCATGTGCGAACTCGACTGAACATAGATGAATCCGGAAAAGCTTTAGACATTAAAATAAAAAAAGTAAGGGCCACAATTCCTGCGCCTACAATTACTGCAATGTATTTCATAGGGTACTTGCCTATAAATGTGAGCATAACAATCATTGAAAATATCAAAGCCGTAGTTGAAAAATTAGACGGGAGAATAAACATTAATGTTACAAAAACCGGTAACCACAGTTCTTTTAAAGATTCAACAAAATCGATTGCCTTTTCTCTAGTTTTAGATAAATAACGCGCAACAAACACGAATAGTACTAAAGCCGCAAAAGCAGAAGGCTGAAATGAAATTCCAACAAATGGAATTTGTAGCCACCGACTCGCATTTGCGCCACCTATTACGGTTCCTTTTATCATTGTAATACCCAAAACAATCCATACAATAGGTAATAACCACTTTGATATTGATCTAAAATATTGATAGGGAATTTTATGAACAAAATAAATAATTGCAAAACCACAAGCAATATGCCCTAAATGTTTTAATAAATAACCTAAAGTATTCCCCGTACCATGACCTAAATACGCTAAATTACTACTTGCGCTGAAAACAGGCATAAAGGACAGCAAAGCGAGTAAAGCCACGAATGACCATATTACTTTATCTCCTTTTAAATTGCCAATTAGTTTTTTCATGCTTGTGATAATTAGAAAATTATAATTCTAAATCTGAAATTATATTTTTGCTGCAATGGGTAGGGTACTTATCTTTTATAAATTTTTTACTGCTTGCTTAAATTGATTACCTCTGTCTTCGTAATTTTCAAATAAATCAAAACTCGCGCAAGCAGGAGATAACAAAACTGAATCACCTTTTTCTGTTAGTCGTTGCGCCATGTGAACTGCGTCATTCATATTATCTACTTCAATCATCATATCGACAACATTGCCAAAAATATCGATGATTTTTTTATTATCAACACCAAGACAAATTATAGCTTTCACCTTTTCGCGCACTAGTGACATCAGTTCATGATAGTCATTCCCTTTGTCAACTCCTCCTACAATCCAAACAGTAGGTGTATTCATGCTGTCTAAAGCAAAAAATGTAGCGTTAACATTGGTCGCTTTTGAATCATTTATGTATTGGACATTTTGGATTTTCAAAACTTTCTCAAGACGGTGCTCTACACCCTGAAAATTAGAAAGACTTTCTCTAATTGTCGCCTTCCTTATCTGCATTAATTTTGCCACAGATGTTGCTGCCATTGCATTTTTCATATTATGTTTTCCTTCTAAGGCAATGTGATCAGTATCCATTGTGAACTCTTCTTGATTGATTCTTATTTCCATTTTTTTGTTTTTTATATATGCCCCTTCGCTGAACGTTTTTGTCAATGAAAAAGGAATTAATTTTGCTTTAGTTGTGTGCTTTTCTAACCATGCACTTATGGCTTCATCATCAGCATCATAAAGAAGGTAATCTTCCTCCGTTTGATTCATCGTAATTCTAAACTTTGCATCAATATAATTCTCATAATTATATTCATAACGATCTAAATGATCGGGACTAATATTTGTAATGATAGCTATGTGAGGCTTAAAACACTTGATGCCATCGAGTTGAAAACTACTTAATTCTAGCACGTAGGACTCGTATTTATTATCTGCAATTTGCCAAGCGAAGCTTTTCCCGATATTTCCGCCTAGTCCCACATTTATTCCTGCTGATTTTAACAAATGGTAGGTTAGCATTGTGGTTGTCGTTTTTCCATTACTTCCAGTTATCCCTACAATTGTTGCATTTGTAAATGGAGCAGCAAACTCAATCTCTGAAATTACGGGAATACCTTTTTTAACTAAATTTTTTACTACTGGAGTTTTATCAGGAATACCCGGACTTTTCATAACCAGATCAGCATTAAAAATTAAATCTTCAGTATGTTTTTCCTCTTCCCACGCAATACCATTAATGTTAAGAACCTCTTTATAATTTCTTTTTATCTTTCCAAAATCAGATACAAAAACTTCATATCCTTTTTTCTTACCCAATATTGCAGTTCCTACACCGCTTTCGCCTCCTCCTAAAATTACTAATCTCATATTATCTTAGTTTTAACGTAATAATCGAAAGTATGGCAAGCATGATTGCAACAATCCAAAATCGGGTAACAATTTTACTCTCATGATATCCCTTTTTTTGATAATGATGATGTAAAGGTGACATCAAAAAAATTCTTCGGCCTTCGCCAAATCGCTTTTTAGTATATTTAAAATAACCAACCTGTAGCACCACTGAAAGATTTTCAACAAGAAAAATTCCACATAATAAAGGTATCAACATCTCTTTACGAACAGCAATTGCTAAAACGGCTATAATTCCTCCAATGGTTAAACTTCCAGTATCACCCATAAATACCGATGCCGGATAAGAGTTATACCATAAAAATCCAATAAGTGCACCAACAAACGCCGCTATAAAAACAGTCATCTCACCTGAGTTTGGTATATAAGGAATATTGAGATAATTTGAAAAAATAATATTTCCAGAAACAAACGTGAAAATTCCCAGCGCAAAAACAGAAATGGCTGATGTTCCTGCAGCTAGACCATCAATACCATCAGTTAAATTAGCACCATTTGAAACTGCCGTGATAATAAAAATAACAACAGGAATAAATACTAACCATGCCCATTTTTGATATCCATCACCTGTCCAAGCAAGTAATTCAGCATAATCAAATTCATTGTTTTTAAAAAATGGAATTGTAGTTACTGTTGATTTTTCTTCCACTGGCGCTTGAGCGACAACATTTTCGGTTTGCACCTTAAAAATATTTGTCGTGGTTGTGTCTTGTCTTACTGTAACCGCTGGACTAAAATAAAGCACAGAACCTACTATTAATCCTAAACCCACTTGTCCAAATACTTTAAATATACCCTTTAGCCCCTCTTTATCTTTTTTAAATATTTTTATATAATCATCCACAAAACCAATGGTTCCCATCCAAAGCGTTGTAACAATCAGTAAAACGATATATATGTTATGCAATTTTGCAAAAAGCACAACTGGAACTAACGTTGCGAAAATTATAATTAAACCACCCATTGTAGGTGTTCCTGCTTTTTCATTCTGACCAGCTAATCCCAACTCGCGAACCGTTTCCCCTACTTGTTGTCTTTGTAAAAACTGAATAATTTGTTTACCATATATAGTAGACAATAATAATGATAAAATAAATGCTAATCCTGATCTAAAAGTGATGTACTGAAATACTCCTGTTCCAGAAATATCCAACGTTTTATCTAAATAATCAAATAAATAGTATAGCATATTTGGTTAGTTTATTGGGTTATTTATTTAATTGTTCCAAGATTTCCTTTACTGTTTCCATATCATCAAAATGATGACGAACCCCCTTCACTTCCTGATATGTTTCGTGACCTTTACCAGCAATTAGAATAATATCATTTGGCTGAGCCAATTGACAAGCAGTTTTAATTGCTTGTTTTCGATCTGTTATCGATAATAATTTCTTATAATTTTGAGGCGCAACACCTTGCTCCATTTCACTTATTATTTCGTCTGGATTTTCATTTCTTGGGTTATCAGATGTTAAAATAGCTTTATCACTAAGATCTGTTGCGATTTCTGCCATAATAGGACGTTTAGTTTTATCTCTATTTCCACCACAACCAACAACTGTTATTAATTGTTCATTTTTTGTACGAATATCATTTATAGTTTTCAAAACATTTTCAAGCGCATCAGGAGTATGAGCGTAGTCAACAATAGCCGTGATATTTGTTGTTGAAACTATAAACTCAAAGCGCCCACTAACACTTTCTAAATCAGACATCAAGCGAAGCACTTCAAGACTTTCCATTCCTAGTTCTACAGCGGTGCCATAAATTGCTAATAAGTTATAAGCGTTAAATGTTCCTATCAATTTTACCCATACTTCATTACCATTTACCTTTAAAAGTAAACCAGCTAACTGATTTTCTAATATTTGTGCCTTATAATCAGCATATGTTTTTAATGCGTAAGTAACTTTTTTTGCTACCGTATTTTGTAGCATCACTTGTCCGTTTTTATCATCAATATTGGTCAGAACAAATGCTGACTTTGGTAAATTATCAAAAAACGATTTTTTTACATCTCTATATTCCGCAAATGTGGGATGATAGTCTAAATGATCGTGAGATAAATTAGTGAATACACCACCAGCAAAATGTAGTGCTTCTGTTCTTTTTTGATGAACTCCGTGGGAACTAACTTCCATAAAACAATATTCAACACCTGCACTTACCATTTCATCTAGATACTGATTGATGGTAATTGAATCAGGAGTTGTATGTGTCGCTTTATACTCCAGTTTGTCTACTACAATTTTCACTGTTGAAATTAAGCCAACTTTCTGACCTGCTTTTTGAAACAACTGAAATAATAATGAAGCCACTGTAGTTTTACCATTAGTTCCAGTAATTCCTATTAATTTCAATTTTTGCGACGGGTTATTATAGAAATTCGCTGCAATACAAGCTAGAGCTGAATTGGTATCTTTTACCTTTATATATGTAATTTCCTTTTTTAGATCATCAGGCAAAGTGTCGCAAACAATTACTGTTGCTCCTTGATTAATGGCCGTATTAATAAAATCATGACCGTTAGAAATTGTACCTCGAATGGCAACAAAAACATCGCCAGCTCCAATTTTTCTTGAATCAAAATCTATTTTGTTAACAACAATATCAGTCGAACCCTGCATGGATTCAATAGCAACTCTGTACAATATATCTTTTAAAATACTCATGATAATTCTAATAATATGGTTGTATTTTTTACTAAATTTTGTCCTGCTTCGATTGATTGTTTTCTGACTTTACCCATTCCTACAATTCTGACTTTCAATCCTAAATTTCCCAGTAATGCTACTGCATCCATTCCTGACATTCCTTTTAAATTGGGAACCAATTGTTGATTTTTATTTGATTTTGCAAAATAAGAATCGTAATTAATTTCTTGTTTTGCAATTTTTTGATTTATGTTTTTAATTTCATTAGTTGAAGGAGCATCGGTAAAAATTTTCTGCGCGATTCTTTTAAATACTGGACCTGCTACATCAGCACCATAAAAATTATTTAATGCAGTATTTGGTTTATGAACAACAACAATACAAGAATATTTAGGTTGCTTTGCCGGAAAATAGCCTACAAATGAGGAAGCGTAATACATATCGGCTCTGCCGTTTTTACCATAATTCACTTGAGCAGTACCCGTCTTTCCTGCCATAGAAAAATCTTTAGAATATAATTTTTGACCAGTTCCTTTTTTAACTACGTTTTCTAAAACAGCTTGTAACTTCAAAATTGTTTCCTTGGAGCATATTTTAGGAATTAATACTTCTTTATCAAATTTTTTGATTGTTCGATTCCATTCTTTTATCTCTGAGACAAATTGAGGCTTGACCATTTCTCCATCATTGGCAACAGCATTATAGAATGCTAGTGTCTGCATAGGTGTTATAGACACTCCGTAACCAAAAGCCATCCATGGTAATGAAACATTCGACCATCGTTTATCTGTTGGTTGAGGAACATAGGGAGCCCCTTCTCCTTTAATTGAAAGTCCTAATTTTCTATTTAATCCAAAATTATTTAGATGATTTACAAATTTAGAAGGTTCATTTTTATAAGCTTCGTATACTGCTTTAACCATAACTGTATTTGACGAAAGCTCAAAACCCCTAGCCAATGAAATTTTCTGTGGACCTCCTCTATGTGAATCTTCAACTCGTCGACCGCTATACATAATCAGCCCTCCATTCCTATCATAAACTGTGCTTGTATCCGCTTTTTTGTCTTCAAGAAGTGCCATCAAATCAGCTAATTTATAGGTAGAGCCTGGTTCATGAGACTCAGCTACTGCGTAATTTGTAGTTTCATAATAGGAGCCATCATGGTCTTTGCCAAGATTTGAAATTGCTTTAATATGACCCGTATGCGTTTCCATTACAACAACGCAGCCATGATCAGCATCGTAAGCTTGTAATTGTTTTAACAGTGCATGATGTGCAATATCTTGGATATAAACATCAATCGTAGAAATCACATCGTAACCGTCCTGAGGATCAACTTCATTTACATCGCGAATAGGTTTCCACTGACCTTTAGCAATTTTTTGCTTTAAAATTTTACCATCTTTACCGTTCAAGTCATTTCTGAACGCCCATTCGATACCTTTTCCGTCAAATGATTTCCCGTGAGAAGTTCTTTCATAACCCACAGTACGTTCGGCAATTTTCCCTATTGGATGCTCTCTTACCGTTTCCTGCTCAACAATTATTCCTCCTTTGTAGGCACCCAACTTGAACAATGGAAAACCCTTAATTTTAAAATAATCAGTGTAACTTAAATTTCGAGCTAGTAAATAATATCTGTTTTTATTAGCTCTTGCTTTTCTCAATTCGTTTTCATAATAACTTGAAGATTTTCCCAAGAGCGTTGCTAATGAATCGGCTAATGATTTTATGTTTTTTTCAAATGACTCTGCCTTTGGCGCAAGCGCATCAAATCGAATTTCATAATTAGGAATCGAAGTGGCCAGTAAACTCCCGTCAGCCGAATAAATGTTGCCTTTATTAGCTGGAATGACGAAAGTTCTAACTGTTCTTTCCTTTGCTAATTTTCTATAATAATCACCTTCAACCCACTGAATATTAGTTAATTTTACAGCAATAGCTATAGCCATGATAAAAATACCACAAGCCACTAGATAAATACGATACGATATTTGTTTATCCTCTACTGCCATAATTTTTGAAAAAAGTTTTTTTCTTTTACTTCTCTTACTTTTATTTTAACTGGAGGAATTGTTGATGGAAAAATTCCTTTTTCAACCATTTTCTCAGAAACTGTTGACTCCATTTTTAATTTCATTAGTTCTGATCTTCTGTCAACAAATTCAGATCTTAATTCTTTAGATTTATTAGTCAGCGCTACGATTTTGAATACCTTTTGCTCAAATCGTTGCGTATTTGCAATCATAAGAATTCCCAAGAAAATGATAAAAACAATAAAACGCCAGTTCTTAACTGCATCCTCATTTAAGAGAAATCTTGCTTTTAATAAACTGTAAACTCCGTTTTTCATTTTTTGACTTTTAGACTCTTTTTCCTGATTTTATTTTTTCTCTGCAATTCTTAATTTGGCACTTCTTGCTCTATTGTTTTCTTTAATTTCAGAGCTATCAGGAACTATTAGTTTTCCAACCGTTTTAAATGGCACCGAAAAATTTCCAAAAAAATCTCGTTCAGGCTCTCCTTCAAACATACCGTTTTTCATAAACCGCTTAACCAATCGATCCTCTAATGAGTGATAAGAAATAACACTCAATCGGCCTTCAGGATTCAAAACTTCAAGCGATTGTTCTAGAAATTCTCTTAAAACATCCATTTCTTGATTCACTTCAATTCGGATAGCTTGATAAATTTGAGCTAATACTTTATTTTTTACCCTTTCTGGCAAATGCTGAGATAAAATTTCTTTTAACCTGTCAGTTGTTTTAATTGGGTTGAACTCTCTTGCTTCTAAAATTGTTCTTGTTAATACGGGGGCATTTTTCAGTTCTCCATAATCTAAAAACACTCTTCTTAAATTAGCTTCATCGTATTCATTAACCACTTTGTAAGCATTCAAATTATTCTTCTGACTCATTCTCATATCTAAACCTGCATCGAAACGAGTTGAAAAACCTCTTTCTGGAACGTCAAATTGATGAGAGGAAACTCCAAGATCTGCTAAAATTCCATCCACACTTTTAATTCCGTAAAAACGTAAAAAACGTTTTATAAACCTGAAATTTTCATTGATTAATGTAAACCTCTCGTCTTCAAGAGCGTTTGCCAAAGCATCTTCATCTTGATCAAAAGCAAACAGTTTGCCGTTACGACCCAGCCTACTCAAAATCTCTTTTGAATGACCGCCACCACCAAAGGTTACATCAACATAAATACCATCTGGCTTAATATTTAAACCATCAACTGATGCGTGAAGTAAAACTGGATTATGATATTCCATTGTCATCGTCATTTAAATTACCCATTACATCTTCGGCTAGATCTGCAAAATCTACATCTTCACCACTTATTGATTTCTCATATAAATCTTTATCCCAAATCTCAACAATATTTACAGCAGATGAAAAAACCACTTCTTTGCTAATATTTGCGAAAGAAACCAAATCCTTTGGTACTAATAAACGTCCTAGAGCATCTATTTCAACCACTTTAACGCCAGCTGTAAACCTCCTGATAAAATCATTATTCTTTTTTACAAACCGATTAAGTTTGTTGATTTTTTGCATCATTAAATTCCATTCTTTCATTGGATACAGTTCTAAACAAGGCTGAAAAACAGAACGCTTCAAGACAAATCCGTCTTGAAGTGAAGAAGTCAATTGCTTTTTTAAAGGCGCAGGCATAAGAAGCCTTCCTTTAGCATCAACTTTACATTCATATGTTCCAACAATTGTTTCCAATTAAAATTTGTTAAATGATATAGAGCAAAAATATAAAAAAATTTACCACAATTTACCACAATATACCACATTGTTAATAAGTTTAACCACTTCTAGCCCTATAACCTTAATTAATATGCACTCAATGGGTTAACCTATTTTTTATGATTTTGTAAGAAACATAATGTTATTGAAAAAGATAGTCAAGACATATGTAATTATCCGTTTTCCTTTCTTGAAAACAGACAGAAAAATCAAAATACTGAGTATAATTTGCATTACTACACCAATAATTTTTCGCAACATTCATCTAATTTTATAATTAAAAATTGTTGTAAAAATTAATTTTTATTTATTAAATCATATATTTGTCCAAATTGAAAATCCGGTCTGAAACAAAATGGAAAAAAATCATAAAAAAGAAGGTAGATACAGTTATTATGAAGCTGGCGAGGGAACTCCAATTGTTATTTTACATGGATTAATGGGAGGACTAAGTAACTTTGATGCTGTTGCCAATTACTTTTCTACAAGAGGTTATAAAATAATCATTCCAGATTTACCTATATACACCCAGAATATTTTAAAAACGAATGTCAAAAGTTTTGCTAAATATGTTAAGGATTTCATCACATTTAAAGGGCTAGAAAGAGTTATACTTTTAGGAAACTCATTAGGTGGACATATTGCATTGTATCATACAAAAATGTATCCAGAAAAAGTTGCAGGATTAGTAATTACTGGAAGCTCAGGACTTTATGAAAGTGCGATGGGAGACAGTTATCCAAAGAGAGGTGACTATGAATATATAAAGAAAAAAGCAGAGGACGTATTTTACGATCCAAAAGTGGCTACAAAAGAACTTATAGATGAGGTTTACGAATCAATAAATGACCGTATAAAGCTGATTAAAACATTGACAATTGCTAAAAGTGCTATTCGACATAATATGGCTAAAGATTTACCAAAGATGCATGTACAAACTTGTATTATTTGGGGTAAAGATGACAAAGTAACTCCACCAGACGTTGCGGAAGAATTTAATAAATTACTACCAAATTCAACTTTATACTGGATTGACAAATGCGGACACGCAGCAATGATGGAACATCCTGACGAATTCAATCGTTTGCTTGAGGAATGGCTAACACATACTCACTTAGCAATACACTAATCTGATAGCAAAATAATATACACTAATAGATGAAAATTAATACCGCCGAATTTGTTATTAGTAATTCTGATGTAGCAAAATGTCCTAAGGATTTCTTACCCGAATATGCTTTTATAGGTCGATCAAATGTGGGTAAATCCTCCTTGATCAACATGATAACAAATCATAAAAAGCTAGCAAAAACGTCTGGAAGACCGGGGAAAACACAATTGATTAATCACTTTTTAATTAATAATAATTGGTTTCTGGTTGATTTACCAGGTTATGGTTATGCAAAAGTTTCTAAAAAGACAAAATCAATTTTTCAAGAATTTATCACTGATTATTTTGAGACTAGAGAACAACTAGTTTGTGCATTTGTACTAATCGATATTCGTCATGAAGCTCAAACGATTGACATTGAATTCATGTCTTATATGGGAGAAAGTGAAATTCCTTTTTGCATTATCTTTACTAAAGCTGACAAGATTAGTAGAGTTAAAATTGATTCTCACATTGCTGCTTATAAAAAGAAAATGTTTGCTAATAACTGGGCCGAAATGCCACAATATTTTATAACCTCAGCGACAGAGTCTACTGGAAAAGAAGAATTATTAGGGTATATTGACGAAGTTAATCAAGAAGTTTTTAAGAATAATAACAGTGGATTTTGAGATAAAAAAAACAAAAATTAAAAAAAAATTCCAAATTCCAATAATAAATTGGAATTTGGAATTTTTTTTAGATTATATTTTATTTAATCAAGTCTAATTTCTCTGCAAAATAATCGCAGAAATCTTTCATAGTATCTGCCATTTTTTCGTCGTCTGTTGCGCGTTTGAAAGTTTCAGACATGGCAACCAATGTTTGATGAAAGAAAATTTTCATTTCGTCCACCGGCATCTCTTTAGTCCATAAATCAATTCGCATACTCTCTTTTGCTTTACTATCCCAAATGGAAAGCATTATCGCTTTTGTTTCTTCTAATTCAACTCCACCATCTTTGGCAGACCACATTAACTTTTCTGGCACTCGATTTTCATCTAGCTCAATTTGAAACTTAATTTCAGATATATTTTTATTTGACATTATTTCTTAGGTTTATATTTAGATTTTTCAAAAAGCTCTTTTGCATTTACTTTCAATAATTCAGCAATCGGTATTTCATTGTTTTTTGCATAAGAACGCACAATTTGCCATCCAATCCAAGCGCCAACCTGTCCCGGCGAATCATTATCAATTTCTAAATAGAATTTAGAAAATGGAGCTGGATTAATGAAACGAGAAATTAGTTTCTTTTCATTACTGTATAGCATTTCTTTTTCAATAAAATAGCGCCACATGTAACTTTCGTTTTCTTGGCACCATATTATTTGGGATGGAGTATAGCCTATTTTTTCAGCGTCGGTGTATTCAGGTAACAACAAATCTTTTAAATACAATTGCTTGCCATAATATATCATCTCACTAAGTAAATCATTTTCTATAACTGGTGCGATATTTCGAGTAGCAAAACTGGAGACCACATCAGGTGCAATTTGTCTTTCTTCGAAATTCTCTTTCAAATAATTAGGAAATTGATAAAACTTATGATTTTTACCTAAATACAATTCTAGTGAAATGATTACTAAACTATCAGCATAAATTGCCTTAGAGCTATAATCCATTTCTGAAATAACTGTAATTACTTCGGGAGTTTTAGTTTTTGGAAAATAGTATTTGATATGCTTAAAAAGCGTTTCTAATTCTTTTTTCACGGGTGTAAAATCGGCATACTTTTTTTGAACTTCCGTGTAAACCTCCTTCCACAGCGGATCCCGCATTTTACTAATCCAAACAGCATTATCATTCCCGGCTGGAAAAAAATAAGGAAACTCTTTTTTTACTTTTTCTAAATCATTTGTAGGTGTTTCAAAAAATATTTTGTCAAAACGTTTCACTTTCAATTCGACAGGAATTATCGCCACAGACTCCTCAACCTTATTTTTCTTATCACAAGATACGAAAATGAGACAAAAGGCTACAATAAATAGAAATTTTTTCATAAATATTAATTAAATTTGTTATCAACTTATTGCCAAATAAAAAGTTGAACAAATAGATTTTGCAAATATACGCTGCTACTTTTAAAAACATAAATTATAATGACTAAAATAAGTACTTTTCAAGTTGAAGATGCAAATACTCAGATAGTAGATTGGCTCAAAATTTATGCTGAAAATGCAAAAGTGAATGGATTTGTGATTGGAATTTCAGGGGGCGTAGATTCTGCGGTTACATCAACGTTATGCGCACAAACTGGATTGCAAGTTCTTTGCGTTGAAATGCCAATTCATCAGGCCGAAAGCCACGTCACTCGTGGACGGGAGCATATTGACCAATTAAAAATACGCTACACTAATGTAAATAGTATTCAAGCTGATTTAACCTCTGTTTTTGATACATTTAAATCTGTCGTCCCTCATACTAGCGATATTTTAAAGGTTAATTTGGCTCTTGCCAATACTCGAGCAAGACTGCGAATGACAACATTGTATTATTTTGCAGGAATACAAGGTTTACTTGTTGCTGGTACAGGAAATAAAGTAGAGGATTTTGGAGTAGGATTTTACACAAAATATGGAGATGGCGGCGTAGATGTGAGCCCAATAGCTGATCTAATGAAATCAGAAGTCTTCTTGCTAGGCAAATACTTAAAAGTCCCAGAATCTATTTTAACTGCTGCTCCCACAGATGGCCTTTTTGGTGATGATAGAACAGATGAAGATCAATTAGGAGCCAGTTATGACGAATTAGAATGGGCGATGCTACAAGATGAAAGTAAAAAAAGCGTTGAGGATTTTAGCGGAAGAGAAAAAATAGTTTTTGAAATTTACAAACGACTAAATTTCGTAAATCGACATAAAATGATAGCAATTCCCGTTTGTAAAATAAAAAAATAGGAGATAATTTTATTTTTTTAGTTGATTTGCAATTAATTACAGAATTTATTTATTAAATTTACAGTCCCAAAAACAAATAATTCTAAAAACTTAAAAACTTAAAAATTATGATTAAGGTATGTATAGCCGACAATTATCCCGTTGTGCATTTTGGAGTAAAATCTTACTTTAAAGACAATGCAGACATTTCAATAGTTGCCAATGTTGGTAACTTTTTGATGGTCAGGGACATACTTCAAACTAAAGACATTGATGTTTTAGTCATCGACTTAGATTTAGAAGGACTTTCTAGTATTTTTGAGGTTAAAGCAATCTTGAAAAACTTCCCAAAAACGAAGATCATTATTTACAGTGGTCTTTCTGAACAAATTTATGCACCAAATGCCATAAAAGCCGGAGTATCTGGTTTTGTGCATAAATCTGAAAAATTAGAAACTTTAGGTGTCGCTATTAATAAGGTGCACCAAGGTAAAATCATAATGAACGAAACAGTAAAGAAAAATTTAGCATTAATTGCTAAACAAAGTAAAAGCGAACGCTTGTATCGTAAGTTATCTAACCGTGAGGTTGAAGTTTTGCGTTATTTAAGCGGAGGTAAAAAAAATCATGAAATTGCTGAAATTTTAAACCTAAACGAAAAAACTATTAGTACTTACAAACTACGTTTACTAACAAAACTTAATGTTACTAATTTAGTTGATTTAGTTAATAAAGCTAAAACGTTAGAAATTGTTTAATAATATCTAGACATTACTCTCCCTAATTTTTTAGAAAAAGAGTGTACTAACATATTATAATCCATTATCATTGCCATAGACTCTGTATTATCCGAATTTGATTCTGATAGTATAGAGTTTTTTAATTCCTCAATAATACTGCCCACAAGATACCAGCGCATAGTTAAAATTGTCTCTGAAACATTTTGAACAATCGTTTCGTTTTTAGACTTAGGAAAAATATTCTGTCCTTGCCAATCGTGTAAAACCACTCGTTCATCTTCCATCAAAATATCAGTCACTTCTTGCGCAAAATCAGTTTGCAATCTCATTAGATATTGCTCTAAACTAAAATTTTCTTCTTCGTTATAATATGCAATTAGATCCTTAAATATCTCCCTAAATAAAGGATTAGCAAGTTCAACTTCATCCTCTTGTAAACTAAGATAAATTCGTTGAAAGACCTTATAAGTTTTTTTCTCCGTAACGGTTTCTATAACACCATCTTCATTAGTTTTTAAATAAGTATCCTCAAACTCTTCCTCCTTATTACCATATAAAAGTAGTATTTCGATAATTTTTCGTTCCAAGCGATATAAAATATCAACTTTTTCAACGCCGAGAATGTTCTCATTTTTAACAACTTCAAATGCATGCTGAGCAGCAGAATCTGTTTGTTTTAGTCTCTTACCAATCTCTACTGTTTCCTTTTGAACTATTTGTGCTAATGTACTTTGTAATACTTGCTCCGAAATATCCATTATTCTTGAACATTCTTGAATATAAATTTCTCTTTGAATGCGATCAGGAATTTTCGAAATACTCACTACCATATCGCGAATTAAATCAGCTTTCTTGATAGGGTCATTTTTTGCTTCATTCATTAAAAGCGAGGCTTTAAATTGAATAAAATCTTTAGCATTACTTTCTAAATATTCTACTAAATCTTCATAGGATGATTTCTTTGCAAAACTATCGGGATCTTCACCGTCGGGAAAAGAACACACTTTTACATTCATTCCTTCCTCTAGAATTAAGTCGATTCCTCTAATAGAAGCACGTAATCCTGCAGCATCACCGTCAAAAAGAACGGTAACATTTTTAGTCAATCTGTTTATTAGACGAATTTGATCAGGTGTTAACGCAGTTCCAGACGACGCAACCACATTTTCAATTCCAGATTGATTAAACTGGATCACATCAGTATAACCTTCTACTAAATAGCAATTATTAAGTTTAGCAATGGACTGTTTTGCTTGAAAAATTCCATAAAGCACTTTACTTTTATGGTAAATATCACTTTCTGGAGAATTGAGGTATTTAGCCGCTTTTTTATCATTAGTTAAAATTCGGCCACCAAAACCCAGAACTCGACCAGACATACTTTGAATGGGAAACATGACCCGGCCTTTAAAACGGTCAAAAGGTCTATCATCACGGGGAATGGTAAGTCCTGTACTTTCTAAAAATTCTAACTTATATCCTTTTCCTAATGCTTCTTTAGTAAATGCGTCCCATGCTTCAGGAGAATAGCCTAAACTAAATTTAGATATTGTTTCATTTGTAAAACCGCGTTCCTTAAAATAGGAATATCCAATTGCTTTCCCTTCCTCAGCATTCAATAATGTATTGTGAAAATAAGTTTTAGCAAATTCTGAAACTAAATACATACTTTCTCGAATATCAGTATTCGCTTTTTCTTCATCGGTTTGCTCCGTCTCTTCAATTTCAATATTGTATTTTCTTGCTAAATAGCGAATGGCTTCTGGGTAAGTAAATTTTTCATGCTCCATTAAGAATGCCACGGAGTTTCCGCCTTTTCCAGAACTGAAATCCTTCCAAATTCCCTTAGCTGGTGAAACCATAAAAGATGGTGAGCGCTCTTCAGAAAACGGACTTAAACCCTTAAAGTTAGAACCCGCTCGCTTTAAATTTACAAAATCACCAATAACTTCCTCAACACGAGCAGTTTCAAATACAGTATCTATGGTAGCTTTTGAGATCAAATTATTTATTTTAAAATTCAAAGTTACAAAGTTTAATACGACAAAAATATCCACACTAAAAATAAAATTTCATCTTGCAGTACTTTTCTGCTTTCGCAATAGTTTCTTGAAACTAAAATGCCTTGAACCTAAATTTTAAATATTTTTAAGTCTAAAAAACTTACTTTTAAAATTCATTTTAAAAAAAATACAGTATTCCTTTTATACTAATTTTATTTATTATAAAATATGCGTTCATTTGTAAATAATTTCGAAAAAAGTAGTTTAATTTAGTGTCCCATAAGTAATCCTTTTTATGGTAATAAAATCTTTAGCAAAGAGTAAAAATGCAAATTTTAATTTGCTGTTGCATACTAACTTCCAAAAAAAACTAGAAGAAATTTTATTATTTCTCGCCGAAATAGGCATAATTTCAGGTGGTTTTATCACAGTCCGTGAGCACGGCAATCATTTCATTCAAGCTAAAATTGGCTTAGAGAATTTAAATAGTCCAGACGATATTATTTTTTTTAAAGAATTCATAAAAAACAATGAAGTTTTACTAATTCCTAATATCAAAAAAGATGGCAGATATCAATCTCTTGACCATTCTAAGTCGGTTTCCTCTTTTGAGTTTTTCGCAGGCTTTCCTATAAGTATATCTGAATTTTTTACAGGAACACTTTGTATACTAGAGCAAAAATCACGAGAACTGAGCTCTCATGATTTAAAAATCATAAAATATTCCGTTTCTAGCATTGAATCTATAGTACGGCTACAGATAGAAAACCAAGAGCTACAGGAGTTGAAGAATCACAATAGAATGAAATTTCGAATTTTTGAAGAAAATTCAAAGGAAATTTTATATCAGCTTACATTAGAAGGAGTTTTCACTTACGTATCAAAAAATTGGACCAATTTTCTAGGACACGAAGCGAATGAAGTTATTGGCAGACACTTTTCCCAATTTATCCATTCAGATGACGTTGAAAAGTGTACTGAATATTTAAATTCAATAAATTTAAATAAGAAAAATTACGATGACATTACTTATCGCTTAATTCATAAAAAAGGGCATTACGTTTGGCATTGCTCTAGTGTGCAATTAATTGGAACGGAAGGAGTACCTTATTATCTAGGCAACTGCACGGACATTACAGAATTTATAGAAACACAACAGCAACTGATTCAACAAAAAGATTTCTACGAAACTATTTTAAATTCTTTGCCAACTGATGTTGTGGTATTTGATGATCAACATAAATACCAATATTTAAATCCTATTGCAATTAAAAACAAGGAACTCCGGGAATTTATCATTGGCAAAGATGATTTTGAATATGCCGCACATTTAAATAGAGATCCTTCTATTGCCATAAGTCGTCGAAAAAGATTTCTTACCACACTTAATAGCATGGATACGACTTCTTGGGAAGAAACTTTAGGTACAGTAACTGATGGTATAACCCATCATAATCGTAAACTTACTCCTGTGTATAATGAAGATGGAAGTTTTAAAATGATGATTGGTTTTAGTGTCAACATCACAGAAAGCAAAAACATAGAGGCAAAAATACTCCGAAGTAGAGCATTAATAAAAAATATTTTAAACAATACCGCCGTAGGAATTTTGGTTCAAGGACCCAAATCGGAGATTTTAGAAAATAATTTAGCTGCTTGTGAGATGCTTGGACTTACGCACGACCAACTCTTAGGAAAGACTTCTTTTGATCCTTTATGGGCAGTAGTTCACGAAGATGGAACCTACTTTAAACCAGAAGATCACCCTGTACCCAGGGCGCTACGAACACTAAAACCCGTAAATAAAGTTGTTATGGGAATATATAGACCTGTCAAGAAAGATTTAGCGTGGCTTTTAGTGGACGCTATACCTGTTTTTAGAGAAGATAAAGAACTTCTATATGTGGTGTGCTCTTTTAATGATATCACAATGCAGAAAAACACCGAAGAAGCGTTGAAAATTAGCAACGAGCGTTTTTCTTATGCCACTAAAGCAACATCTGATGTAATTTGGGACTGGGAAATAGAATCGGAACATTTTATAATTGGAGAGAATTACACAAAGCTTTTTGGTCATAAAATAAATGATAAAAATAACTTTATAAAAGTGACGGATTTTGAAAGCTTGATTCACCCTGATGATTTACAAAGAGTTCTTACTAACGTAAAAACAACACTTGAAAGTAAAGCAACTACTTGGCGCGATGAATTTCGCATTTTAAAATCTGATGGTACTTATGCTTACATAATAGACACAGCCTATATAATACGTGACAGATCCAAAAAAGCACTCCGTATGATTGGGGCTCAAACAGATATTACCGCGAAGAAAAAAATTAGTGAAGAATTACGGATAAGTGAAGAAAAATTTAAAGGGGCATTTGAACACTCCTCTACAGGCATTGGTCTTGTAGACAAAAATGGTTTTTGGTTTGATTCTAATAAAAAATTATGCTCTATACTTGGATATTCAAGAACCGAACTACAATCATTAACCTTCACTGATCTTACACATCCAGATGACTTAAAACGAGATAAAGCAAATCATAAAACACTAGATGAAAATAAAAAATCTTTTTTTCAAATGGAAAAAAGATACATACATAAAAGTAACAAAATTATTTGGGTGAGTCTTCTTGCTTCCTCCGTAAAAGATAAAGAAGGAAACATACTTTATTATATAGCTCAAATTATAGATATTACTGATAAAAAGAGAATAGAAAAACAAAATGCATTATTAATCGAAGAAAATAATCGCAATAGAAACATTCAGCTAAACGAGGCTAAAAATCTCTACCGTCTTTTAGCTGAAAATACGGTTGATTTAGTCTGTCTACATAATTTGGATGGCACTTTTGAATATGTATCGCCGTCAGTGAAACACTTGTTAGGCTATAAACAAGAAGAACTCTTAGGAAAATCTCCTTTAGATTTTGCACATCCTGAGGACTTGAGCCAGTTAAAAGATAGCATTTATAAGTTCATAAAGCTATCCGAAGATATCACTGCACAAGGCAGATTTAAGAAGGCGAACGGAACTTATATTTGGTTAGAAACAAAAGCCATCTTTGTGAAAAAAAATGGTATTCCTGTCAGTATGCAAACTGGCACAAGAGATATAACTCTTCGTATAGAAGCAGAAGAGGCTATAAAAAATAGCTTAGCTAATGAAATTAAGCTAAACGAGCTAAGAACTAACTTAGTCTCGACCATATCGCATGAGTTTAGAACACCTATGACAACCATTAGGGCTAGTACTGAGCTAATTGAAATGTATCTCGAAGGACAAGAAATTAAACATGAAACCAAAATAAATAAACACACTCAAACCATTACTAGTGAAATTGACCGAATAGTTGATTTAATGAATGCCGTTTTAACTATTTCTAAAGAAGATGCTGGAAAAACAACTTTCAAACCTGTTAACTTTGATTTGAAGCTAATGTGCTATGATTTAATTGATAAATATTATAGTGATGAAAAATTTAAAAGAAAAATAATAACAAACATAGGAAGTGGTGATCGATTTCCTGTATTTGCTGATAAGCACTTAATGGAGTATACCATTTTTAATGTTCTAAACAATGCTTTTAAGTACTCAGATGTCGCAACTAATGTTGTTTTAAACTTATTTATCGAAACAAATAGGATATACTTAGAAATAATTGATAGTGGGATAGGAATACCAAAAAAAGATCAACTCAATTTATTCAACACTTTTTTTAGAGCGCGTAATACATATGGAATTCAAGGAACAGGTTTAGGCCTATATATTGTTAAGACATTTACTGAAAAAAATGGAGGAAATGTTAAATTAAAAAGTGAATTGGGAAAGGGAACAAAGGTCTCACTAGATTTTCCAATTTATAAAACGAAATAGAAGTTAAATACAAGACAAAAAATAGGATGATGAATCGTATTAATTTTCAACATTAGGGATAGATTTACTTATCCATTAGTAGATAAAGTTTTTAGCAACTCATTTACAATTTCTAAGTCCTTCTTTTTTAGTGGTATTTCACAAAATGCATTACCATGGAAATTAATCAGTAACTTGAGTGCTGTTTTTGATCGTGCAATAAAAAGAAATAATATCAGAAGAGCGATCACAAACTTTATATAAATAGAAATTACTACTAAATTAAAAAGAAAATAGAGTAACAAGAGAAAAAATATTATTAATGAGGATCGTTGTTTTTTAACCAGTCTAACATTTGTAACATTGACAAGCTTTATTTGTTTTTCAATCCCTCTAACTTTTGTGTTCAACGTGTTAGAATAACTACAATACTTTAACGCAGTTCTATAATCATATTCCATTATATTACACTTTAAATCGAAACAATTATACGATAGATCCCATTAATTTCACTTGACTAGATCAGTTCGCCTTAAAAAATTACAATTGTTCAATTTTTGCCCCACAAAAATGAACGGCGAACTGTCTAGCAAGACCCCAAATCTCAAACAAACATAATACAGATTTTAGTTGAAGCCACAAAATAAAGTTTATTTTAAAAAAACTAATTGATAATTTCAAATTCAGTCTTAATTATTTAGAATTGGCATTTTGAAAATACTATCTAACAATAAAACAACACTTCCGACAACAACAGTGATCAGTAGGAACAGGCTGAAACATTTTTTCATAAGGATGAATAAGGAATATTCATTAATCTTGGTTTTAAAGTATAGCACTAGAGCTGATTGACAAGTTGCAAATCACTGCCTTTTTACTACTGCGATATTAGAAATGGACATGTTAAATTAGCCCGCACAGTAGGTTTATGGAAAAGACTTAATTTACGAAACAGCAACATAATTTTTTACGCCTGATTTATTAAAGAGCAAGTCTCTATAATTTGGTTATGCAAGACATAAAATTTCAATAATAGCGCACTAAAATGGTGTTACCGCTCCACCTTGATTCCAATCGAGGATAGAGAAATAAAAGTTTGGACCTAGAAATTCCCCTAGACAAGACAAACTAAAGAAAACTTTGAAACAATAATAAATAGTTGAACTTCAAAAAACCTTAAAGAGCAGCATTAAAACGAATATTACTAAAAAAAGCAGTCGATCTCTTTTTTTAGAACGGGTAATAATTAATACTTTTATCAAAAATAATAAATAGATATTCCTGATTAAAAAGGTTTTTAAAATACTGCAATTTGATAGAAGAAGCTATTATAATTAAAAAAGCCACTGCGTTTCAGACGGACAACATCGAACTGTTGCTGCAAAAGAAAAATAATTCCATTTATTTTAGGTTCCAAATTAGTGATTATAGTTTCAGAAAAATGACTATTAAAAATAGAACTCCTAAAAAAAACTAATTTTTTACTCTGACAGTTACACACAATATTATAGTTAAAAGTTTACAAAAATGATTGATTCTTACAAAATCATTATAAAAAATATAAATAGAAAAGGAAATTATTAGGATAATGTGAGGGCTGAAAACATCTTTTAAAACTTGATTAAAATACATACTTCTGGAAGCAAGCTTCAAATATAGATACAATAAAATTAGAGTTATTGAAAAATATTGAAATTTGGCTTCATTGAAATAGGAGATTCTTCGCTAATATATTCAAGTATAAAAGAATCTTTGAATCAAAAATTAATTTTAAAAACGAAAAGTCACTTTAAGAAGAGATTTCCTTTGCATATTTAAAAAAGTGGGGACAAAAATCGTTGCTATATTCTGTACAATTTAAAAAATAAACAAAGATTTATACATATCGCGATAAATAAATATCGTACTTATCGTGAACTTTATCCTAAATATTAACCTTGGAAGCAATAGTTTTAATATACTGCGTCGGACTTATTCCTTTGTAGATTTTAAAACTAGTTGAGAAGTAAGAAAAGGAATTAAACCCAGATTCGTCAGCAATAAACTGAATATTTCGTTCCCCTAAATCGACTAACTTAATAGCATAATCCAATTTAAATTCTCTTATATATCTAGATATATTTTTATTAGTCCGTAATCTTATCTTTTTATCTAATGTAGATCTACTAAGAAACAATTTCTTACTAAGCTCGTCAATATCAATTTCTTCCTTTAAATTCACCGCTAGAATCGCATTAAGAGAGACGATAAAATTTTTCTCTGATAATTTTATGGTAACTTTTGAAAATGGATCAGGATTTATTTTTTTTTCAATACTTAATTTTAAATTACAAACATTTATAATTTTGTAAGCTAGTTCTTTTACTTGGAATGGTTTTACTATAAAATCATTTACACCATTTTTTAGCTGGCGGTATTTAATTCCTTCTTCCATATTTGCGGTAACCATTATAAAAGGAATAGACTGATAAATACTGTTTTTCCTAATCATTAAAAAAAACTCCTCCCCATTCATTTCAGGCATCATATAATCACTGACGATAACATCTGGCTTAGTTTTATCAATCCCAGCTAAAGCTGTTTTACCGTTTTTATACCAATCGACATTGAAGTCATTAAGAGTTAAAAGCTCTAACATTAAGCTACCTAAAGCTATGTCATCTTCAATCAAAAGAACTTTAATTTTATTGTAGATCATTTGTTGAAATTAAATAAACATTATTTAAAATATAGGTCTAAGGCTTTAACTTTATCATATTTACGCTAGTAAAAATAAATACTAAATATAATTTTACTCCGATATTGCTCTTTGTGTAATTGTGCGTTGTCAAATTGATCTTTGTTCTAACGCAATACTACAAAATTAAATTAAATAAGTTAAACAATGAAGTAATATGATAAATGAAAAACAGTAAGACGGTTCATTACACGAAAATTATTTCATGATATATACCAATAAAGCAAAAATTAAAGAATATTTCACCAAAGAGAACTAAAAAGATAAAACGATACTTAAGAATTCTACAAAACTTATTACAATGCATGTAAATAAAATACTAATTGTCGAGGACTAATTAAATATAAGTGAAACGATTGTTGAACTACTACTACTAAAAAATTATGTGGTCAAGTCTGCAGCAAATGGACAAGATGCGCTCGATTTATTGGACATTTGGACTCCTGATCTCATCATTGCGGATATTATGATGCCAATTATGGATGGTCAAGAACTTTACGAAATTATAAAAGAAAGCAGAGCGCTCTGCGCTATTCCTTTTATTTTTTTAACTGCAAAAAAAGAACCCAATCTAAAACAAAAATCATTACTTGATGGAGTTGATGACTTTATTTCAAAACCATTTAAAGCAAAAGAGTTGTTAGAATTGATTCAAACAAAATTAGCGCGTTTTGAAAGAATCAAAAACAATCAAAATAATCTATATATTGGTGAGAAGAAATTTTTTTTACATGAAGTAAACACCCCTATCAACGGAATACAAGGTTTTATTGATCTACTTTTAGATGGTGAAAATAGTTTAGGAAACGAAGATAGAAGAACTTTTCACACTGCCATCAAAACATCTCTCGTAAGACTGCAAAGGAATATGCAAAATTTATTTTTATATGAGAGTATTAAAAACAATGAATTTGAAGTTACTGCCAGTGCTAACTGTGATATCGAAGCTGTGTTTCAGAAAGCGAAGGCCATTGTTTTAAAAGAATATCAAATTGAAGATTACAAAATTACATATGAAATAGAGAAAAAAGATTTGAAAATTAGTGCAGAACATTTAAATTTTATATTTACAGAATTAATCGATAATGCCTTGAAGTTTTCTTCTGAACCTAAAAAAATTATTGTCATCGGAAAAACGTATAACGCGAAATATTATGAAATAATTATACGAGATTTTGGCATTGGCTTGACAGCAAACGAATTAAAGAAGATTAATGCTGCAGAGCAATTTAATCGCGAAAAAAAAGAACAGCAAGGATTAGGACTAGGGTTGTATTTAAGCAAGACGATAACAAAAAAATTAAATGGATTATTTAGTATAATATCTGAGAAAAATGTTGGTACTACTATTTCAATATTCTTGCCCCCTTCATTAAAAAATAGTACATGAAATACCATATAATTTATAGGTATCGTAGTTAAAATTATTGACACATTTTAAAAAAACAAGTTGCAACATTTGATCGTTAATTCCAATAGAAATTATGCTGTGGTGTAAATTACCATTTTAGCAATAAAATTAATTTAATATAGAAAAACAGTTAATTCAAGTTTGGCTTTCTTTTTTAATTTTAGCTGTTCACTTAATAGCTAAAAAAATGCTTTTCGTTATTGACATATAGATACCATTTTTTTATAAAATTCACTCGGTTTTTTGTTTGCAACGTCTTGATAAACATCCACGTAATTTTAAGTATGACAGTATTAGCCTTTTATACTATTTGTAGTTTTTATAATTTTTGAGATCTTCAGACATTGAAAAATGTTTGATAATTTACTTTTTATTTTAGAAAGCGATAGTCTGCTTAATTTGTAAGTATACCAATATCGATCATGTTCTATGTTAAATATTTTCTCATTGATAGCAGCGTTATACCTTTCAAACCAATAGTTAAATTCTTGTGTCAAAAAGTTTCATTATTTTCGATCTTGATTTTCAAAAGTATTTAAGCAAGACTTCTTAATTCTTGTCCCGAAATATATTTTCGATAGCTTGTCAACTAATTCACTCACATTCTACGAATATAAACTAAACCATGGCTTTTTGTGCGTTCTGAATAGCCTTTTTAATCGCTTTAAAAGTACTTTTATGACTATCTGCTGCAACACTTTCAATTTGAATCCCTTATAAATTTTATGTTATTTCACAACAATATGCTTTATCAGTAATGTTTATAAGTTGAGTATAACCGTCAAGATGATCTTGACGGCAGACTAAATAAAAATTCTAAAAATAAGTCTCATTCATTAGTAGGTCAACATTATTTATTTGAATACTTTTTATCTTTGTAGCTTGATCTAAATTAGAATGGGTGGTTCTTTCTAGCGCGTCTATTGAACAAATACCATCTCGAGTTACTGTCATGTATGTTTGATTCTTTTTATGTTGCACCATCTTAAAATTACTTCAATTAAAATCAAATCTAATACCTAAAGAAACATTGTTTTGATCAATAACATTATTTTTAAACAAAGGATTTAAATCATATTTTAGATAGAGACTAGTTGATTTATACCCTATGTAAGTGCTTAAACCGTATATAAAATTATTGGTGTTAAAATCTCCTTTAGTTTTTTCTCGCGCTTTCAAATCCTGGTCATCAAAATTAATAATCTGCTTTGATTTTAAATTTATTCCTGCATATCCTCCAACGCCTAAACGGAAACTATTATGCGTTCTAAAAAATGGATTTCCATTAGAATCCTTATTGCCTGAAAAGTCAAACTCTAAATGAATTGGCGCCACTAAATAAACATTTCTAAAACGAGAATCCTTTAAATCTTTAGTATTCAAAACTAGACCAGTTTGATTTCCATTGATCACAAAACTGCGATTGTCTGTTGGACGAAGATTATTATACATCACAGAAAGGCCATATTTAGCGTGCAATAAATTATCATTTTCCAAAATTCTGCTATTGTAAGTTACACCTAATTCGTAAAAATGAGATCCCAAATATCTAAAATCTGATTCATTCACCGTATTGTTTGTCACCACATTATTTAAACCTGCTGCAAAAACCATTTGGCTTGTTGTACGCTTAGATTGACGGTTTTTCTTATCTTCATTACCATCATATACTTTCAAAGATGCAATATTAATTTCTGTTTGATTTTGCCCAATTTCAGTATTGCTTCCACCAAGCATTATCATTCGCCCACCTTTTTTATTAGGTTCATCTTCTAGTTTCCCATCAACTCGGTCTTGAATTAATTGATTTAGCTTTGCTTCCTCAATTGCAACTTTAGTTTCAATAGTAGCAGCTCGAACTGCTGCTTTCTCCAATTTTAGTGTTTCCCCTTTTTCTTTGGAAAGCAATCCCTTTGAAACATCCTGATCGATAGTTTCAACTTCAGCCTTTAATGCTTTTTTCTCACTATCCGTTATTGATTTAATTTCATCAGCAATCGCTTTTGCTCGTTTTTCAAATGAAATTGTTTTGTTTTTTCTTCCTTTAATAGAACCCGTTTCCTCAACAGCATCGTCAACTACTTCCAGATTTACGTCTTTAAACCAAATTTCACCTGTTCCATCTAACAGAGTTCCGTATGAGATTGATGTTGATTCAGTTGGCACAAATAGAACCACTTCATATTTCATCCAATCTGTTGTACCTTTTATTCCTCTATTTCGCATATTATCAAAAGCAAGAACCTGAGCTTTATAATAATCGACGCGCATCCAAAGTCCTGCCCATGATTTTACTTTTTCAGTTTTCACAAAACCGCTCAGTTTAACTGTTTTTCCTTTGTACAAATCAGTTGGAACGGTTTTCATAAGAGTTCCAAAACCATCAATTTTACTTTTTACTGACTTAATAGTAAAAATATTTTGATCCATTAACTTTTCATTTTTTTTAAAACTCATTTCATAATTGGGAGATTCAGGTTGCCAATAAGAATAATCTAGAACATTTTTATAAGTCCCATTGTTTTGAGCATTTAATTTGCCGACCATAGCAGCCAACATGATAGCTGTAAATAAGATAATTTTTTGCATGATTTTCGTTTTTTGATTGATGATTGATGATTATTTATTCTTGGTAATTTCTATTGACTAAAACTGTTTTTATGGCGTTGTAGTTATTGTTTAATTTTTCCAATGCCGTTTCTCTAAAAGATTGATTTAACTCTGTTTCCGCATTTGACAATAAACTGTTTGCATTGACAGCAATCCCGTTTTTAGTTCTATCTATCGTTTTGTAATAGACACCAGATTCACTTTTAGAATTACTAACTTCCGCTAATAATTTTTCAGCTGAAATATATCTGCTTTTTTTAACTATTGGGGAATTCAAATTTTCAACAGAATTTAAAACTCCATTATTCTCTTTTGCTTGATTAATGTTTAAAACAGTATTTTCTTTATTCGAAAGTTGGTTAGACCTTGTATTTACTGCATTAGCAACAACTTTAGATGGGTAAACTATTTTATTTTGAACAATATTAGATACAACTTTCTCATTAGCTAAATCATCTTCTTCATTAATCCTATTATCGGTTTTTTGTTCTAAAACGACTGCTGGTCGATTGTTATCTATTATTTCAGCATCAAAAACAGTAAAAAAAATAGTTCCAATCAGCAGAAAACCAACAAAACTAGCCGCTACGTACATCCACGGTAACTTCCTTTTTGGTTTCTCAGCAGCGCTTAATAAACTATCCAATTTATTCCAAGCCATCTCCGAAGGTTTAATTTCCCGAAGATCTAATTGCTCTTTTATCTGTTTTTCTAATCTATTCAGTTCCATACTCGTAATTTTTTAACTTGTTGACCTGCCCCTGCAACATTTTCCTAGCATGTGATAATTGCGACTTTGATGTTCCTTCACTTATTCCCAATAATGTGGCAATTTCGTGATGTTTGAAACCTTCAATAGCGTAAAGATTGAAAACCATTTTGTATCCATCTGGTAAACGATCAATTAGAAACTGAATATCGTCTACTGAAAATTGACTTTCGATATTATTAAATCTTTCTTCAAAGTAAGTTTCGTCTTCAATGTATTTTATCTTTTTCTCCACTCGCATAAATGAGATACATTCGTTTATCATTATTCGTCTTATCCAACCTTCAAAACTTCCGTTGTGTTGAAAATTTTTCAGATTCGTAAAAACTTTCATAAAAGCGGTAATCATAATATCCTCAGCTTGATGAATGTCTTTTATATACTGACGACATACACTTAACATTTTTGGTGAAAAATGAGTGTAAATCTGCTGTTGAGCCTGTCGATTATTTTCGATAGCTAACAGTATTAATTCCTTTTCCTGATGCTGTAATTGAATTACTTTCATTATTTGTTTTCAGTGGTCAGTACGCAGCGCTCAGTGCTATATCTTCTTAAATAATAACAGACTTCTCTATAAACATAGACGACAATAGTTATGAAATGGTTGCATCATGTACTGATAAATTGTGCAAAAAATAATAATAAATACTTGATGCTTTAAATAAAATTATAAAATATAAGCTCAAAGAGTAGCTTTGATAAAACGAGATGAGCATTGAAAAATGACATAAAGAAGTTATAGAAAACGTAGCTGAACATTTATTAATAAAAACTGAACACTACTTCTTTCTTTCAATCACATAATTGACCATCAAGATTAATGCTTCTTTAAAATCAGATTTTGGATAATAATTTAATAATAAAAGTGCCTCTTGCTGAAATTGAACCATTTTTTCTTCGGCGTAAAGCAAACCATTATTGTCTTTTACAAAAGCAATAACTTCTTTAACACGTTTTTTATCTTTATTGTGATTTTTGATCGAGTTGATCAGCCAGCTTTTTTCTTTTGAAGTACAAATGTTCAAAACATAAATAAGTGGCAAAGTCATTTTTTGCTCTTTGATGTCAATTCCTGTCGGTTTCCCAATGGCTTCATCTGTATAATCAAATAGATCATCTTTGATTTGGAACGCCATACCAATGAGTTCACCGAATTTTCTCATATTCTCGACTTGAACATCATCTTCAATAACAGATTTTGCACCAAGAGCGCAACACGCAGCAATAAGTGTAGCTGTCTTTTTTCGAATGATTTCGTAATAAATACCTTCCGTGATATCTAATCTTCGAGCTTTTTCAATTTGTAGTAATTCGCCTTCACTCATTTCGCGTACAGCAACAGAGATAATTCGGAGTAAATCAAAGTCACCGTTATCAATGGAAAGTAATAATCCCTTAGATAACAAATAATCGCCAACAAGTACAGCGAGTTTATTTTTCCAAAGCGCATTAATCGAGAAAAAACCTCTTCGCCTATTACTGTCATCTACTACATCATCGTGAACTAATGTTGCCGTATGAATTAATTCAATAACGCAAGCACCGCGATACGTTCTTTCGTTTACATTTCCAGCAGAAACCATTTTAGAAGTTAAAAAAACAAACATAGGACGCATTTGCTTGCCTTTCCTATTAACAATATAGTAGGTAATTCTATTCAACAAAGCCACCTGTGAAGTCATCGATTGGTAGAACTTTTTTTCAAAAAGTTCCATTTCTTTTAAGATGGGCTGTTTTATTTGAGAAGTGATGTTCATTCGGATTCAAAGATAAGCTTTAGCTTGCAATCTTACTAATGCTTATTTTGTTTTGAATGTTTATAAAAAGTTAAACTTACATTTCTTTATTAGCTAGTTGTCCACAAGCAGCATCAATATCTTTTCCGCGACTTCTACGCACTTTTACAATAATTCCACTTGCTTCAAGCGCTTTTATATACGCATTTATCGATTCATCTGAAGCTTGTTGAAATTCGCCGTCATCAATAGGATTATATTCAATTAAATTTACTTTGCATGGAACATATTTACAAAATTTGACAAGCGCGTCTATTGATTCTTTATTGTCATTGATATCTTTCCAGACCACGTATTCATAAGAGATTTTACTTTTGGTTTTTTTATACCAGTATTCTAAAGATTCTCTTAAATCAGCCAAAGGAAAGTTACTACTGAAAGGCATAATCCGAGCACGAATTTCATCAATGGCGGAGTGTAAAGAAACCGCCAATTTAAACTTTACCTCATCATCAGCTAATTTTTTAATCATTTTAGGCACTCCCGAGGTTGAAACCATAATTCGCTTTGGAGACATCCCAAGGCCCTCTGGCGAAATTATCATTTCTATTGCTTTTAGCACATTATTATAATTCATTAGAGGTTCTCCCATTCCCATGAAAACAATATTAGAAAGTGGATGATTATAGTACAACCTACTCTCTTTGTCTATAGCAACAACTTGGTCGTAAATTTCAGCAGGTTCTAAATTTCGCATTCTTTTCAGTCGAGCTGTGGCACAAAAACTGCAATCTAAACTACAACCTACTTGGCTAGAAACACATGCTGTTGTTCTGGTATTTGTAGGAATCAAAACACTTTCAACAACTAAACCATCATGCAAACGAACAGCATTTTTCACGGTTCCGTCTTCACTGCGTTGCATTGTGTCTACTTTGATATGGTTGATAACAAAATGAGTTTCAAGCCTATTTCTAGTTTCTTTTGAAATATTAGTCATATCCTCAAAACTATGCGCTCCTTTGCTCCATAACCATTCATAAACTTGATTGCCACGGAAGGCTTTCTCTCCATTCACTATAAAAAAATCTCGTAATTGTTCTTTAGATAAAGCGCGGATGTCTTTTTTATCAATTTCCATGGTGCAAAGTTAATTACAATTTTGAATAATACTTGATTTTTCTGTTTTTGCTAATTATTTAACTGAAGAGTGTTAGGATGACTTGCCTAACAATTCGTTGAGTTGAAATAAATATGAAGTCTTAAGCGAAGTACTCTGGCAAGGAAAAGAAAATTTAATCACATGATGTTGTGATGAAAGAAACAAAAAAAGACATTCGAAATATTTAAAAAAGACGGCTTAATGGACTTTAATTTCCAAAGCTCAATGTTGAAACAAAATTGAATATTTAGAAAATCGATGGTCAGAAACAGAAGTACTAAATTTTAAAAGCAAAGTTGAATGCTCCGTTAATTTATTATTGAAAAATAACAAAATAATTTCCGAATCAGATTATAAAACATATCACCATTTATTAAAATATTGAAAATGAAACTATATATTTGTTGCGATTTTAAAATAATTACCGAGATTTGAATACTTTTAAACTAAAATAATGCACTTTATTTCCCAAGAATTAGAAGACTATATTGAACAATATTCTCAAAAAGAACCTGCTTTATTGGCAGCTCTAAATAAAGAAACTTATCAAAAAATCTTACTTCCTAGAATGTTAAGTGGACATTTTCAAGGACGTGTTTTGAGTATGCTATCTAAATTGATTCGTCCGCTACACATATTAGAAATTGGTACTTTTACTGGATACTCCGCTTTATGTTTATGTGAAGGAATGCAAGAAAACGGCACATTACATACTATCGACATTAAAGAAGAATTAGTAGATTTTCAACGAAAGCATTTTGATAAATCTTCGTGGGGAATACAGATACATCAATATTTAGGAGAGGCGGTTGCAATAATTCCAACAATCGATTTAAAATTTGACTTAGTATTCATCGACGCAGATAAAGAAAATTACCTCAACTATTTTGAACTGATTTTGCCAAAAATGAATAAAGGCGGAATTATTTTATCAGATAATGTTCTCTGGAGCGGAAAAGTACTTGAAACTTTAAACCCTAAAGATATAAGTACAAAAATCTTATTAGAATACAATACACTTCTTGCAAATGACTCCAGAGTCGAAACTGTTTTATTACCTATTCGAGACGGATTAACTGTTAGTCGCGTGCTGTAAATATTTCGAAGGAAGCGGGAAATATCGTTGTTGCGCTATTTTATAAATTTTAAACATCAAAAACCCAAAAACAAATCCAAATAAATAACCGGTAAGAATATCAATTGGGTAATGCAATCCTAAATAAATTCTGCTATAGGCAAAGATAAAGGGCCATAAAAACAATAGTGAAAAATATTTAAAGTAAGATCTAAGTGTAAAGTAAATTAGCGTTGCTACGGCCATTGAATTTGACGCATGTCCTGAGAAAAAACTGAATGAATTTCTCACTTGAACAACTCGAATAAAAGAATTAATTTCTGGATTGTTGCAAGGGCGCAACCTTTCAAAACCATTCTTAAAAAGATTAGTCATTTGATCTGTAAAGGTAACAAGTACCGCTACAAAGAAAAGCAAATAGAGTGTTTGTTTTCCTCCTAATTTCTTGAAAATAACATACAATAGTAATAAAAACAGCGGAATCCAGTTACTTTGCCTGGTAATTAATAACCAAAGAGCATCATAAGTGGAAGAACCTAAACCATTAAGAAAAACAAATAAATCAGTGTCTAAAGTCAGTAGTTTTTCAAGCATTACATTTGACGTTTTACTGGCCCTGAAATATCTTCTAGCACTTCTTTAGTAGAATTTAAGGGTGCACTAATATCATCAATCATATTATCTTTTGCTTTGTTAATTTCTGTAGTGATATTTCCTGCTAAATCGTTATACTGCGCAGTCTCGCCTAACAAATTATTTTTGACTTTATCAATTTCTGATGTGAGATTAACTCTCAAATCACCTAAAGATTTTGAATCAAATCCATTTGTCTCAGCTCCCTTTTGAATTTCACTTTTAATATCATTTGTAGCGTTTTTCAATTGCGCCATTGCTTTCCCCATTGTTCGAGCAATCTCCGGAACTTTATCGGATCCAAAAAGCATTAAAACTATAAACATGATGAAAATTAATTCGCCTCCACCTATACCAAACATATATTTTGTTTTTTATTGTTACAAAGATACCATATTTTGAATATTTGACTTTTAATTATTTCATAAAAAAAAAGACTCCTTGCAGAGTCTTTTTCTAAGTTAAAATTTTATTAGTCAAATTTCGATTTTACTTCTTCTTTTGGCCAAGTGTTATTGGAAACATCAATATCAGCAGTTTCAAGTTTTGGATCTAACTGAATTTTTTTAATTGCTTTTTCAGTAGCATAAATTTTCTTCGCAGTATCATTATTTTTTCTCCAGATTTGTGCGGGATATTTAAACAACTCTTTCGAGTCATCTTCATACGTTAATTCAACAATAATAGGCATTAACATTCCTCCAGGCTTATTGAATTCTACTTCATAAAAATATTTTGGGGATTTCAAATTTGATTTTTCATCAGCACTTAATTTAGTGTTAACATAATCTGCTAATAAATCAACATCACTAAGCATTAATGCTTTTTTACTTTTTGCTGATAATTCTTCGCTAGTACTTGGAACTAAATATACAAATGGCCCTTTCTCTTCACCAAAACGACCTCTTCTTACAACCGCGTCCTTTAATTCTTTAGTTGCTGTCTCTGACACATAATATTGTTTTACTTCTTTTATTCCAATATCGACAAAATCAGTAGAATAAAACCATCCTCTAAAAAACCAATCTAGATCTACTGCTGAAGCATCTTCCATGGTTCTAAAAAAATCTTCAGGAGTAGGGTGCTTAAATTTCCATCGATTTGCATATATTTTAAAAGCATGATCGAATAACTCTCTGCCCATTATAGTTTCCCTAAGAATATTTAATCCCGTTGCTGGCTTGCCATAAGCATTAGCACCAAATTGAACTATCGTTTCTGAATTTGACATTATTGGCTCTAAGAATTTCTGATCACCGCTCATGTAAGGAACAATTTTGCTCGCTGGACCACGACTAGAAGGGAAATTAGTCCCCATCTCTTGCTCAGCCATGTACTGCATAAAAGTATTTAAACCTTCGTCCATCCACGACCACTGACGCTCGTCAGAGTTTACAATCATCGGAAAGAAATTGTGACCCACTTCGTGAATGGTAACGCCAATCATTCCGTTTTTAATTCGTTCACTCACTACTCCTTTTTCATCAGGACGACCATAATTCCAACAAATCATAGGATATTCCATTCCTTGATCTTCTGCAGATACAGAAACTGCTTTTGGATAAGGATAATCAAATGTATGTGCGGAGTAACTTTTTAAAGTATGCGCAACTGTACGGGTTGCTGTTTCTCCCCAAAAAGGATTTGCCTCTTTTGGATAAATAGACACTGCCATTACTGACTTATCATTTAATTTAACAGCCATCATATCAAGAATAAATTTTCTTGATGTGGATATTCCAAAATCACGTACGTTCTTTGCACTAAATTTCCATGTTTTCTTTTTATCAGAGAATCCTTTTTCGGCTGCTTCTGCCTCGGCTTGCGTTACAATAACGACTGGCTTATCATAGGTTTTTAGTGCAAGTTCATACCTTTTTACTTGTTCTGCTGTAAACACTTCGCTCCTATTTGTCAAATCGCCTGTTGCCTCCATCACGTGATCTGCTGGAACAGTTATATTTACATCAAAATTCCCAAAAGGCAATGTAAATTCTCCCGTTCCCCAAAACTGCATATTTTGCCAGCCTTCCACATCATTATAAACCGCCATTCTAGGATAAAACTGCGCAATTACATATAACTTATTACCATCTTTTTCAAATAGCTCGTATCCTGAACGTCCTCCCTCTACGCGATAATTATTAACATTATAATTCCATTTGATACCAAAAGAATATTTCTCCCCTGGCTTCATAGGTGTTACAAGATTAATACGCATCATTGTCTCATTTATGGTATAGGATAAAGGATTGCCTTTACTGTCTTTAACTGATTCAATATTAAAGCCTCTCTCTAAATCTTGTTTTAAAAATTTATTAGCAAAGTTAACTGCTGGAAATACCTGCTCCATTCTTTGACTTTCTACCAATGGAGTTTGAGACGTTTTAGCCGCTTGATTTTGATCTAATTGTACCCACAGATACTCTAAAGTATCCGGAGAATTGTTGTGATAAGTTATAATCTCTGAACCTTTTATTGCAGACTTTTTATCATCAAGCTCAATATCGATTTTATAATCTGCTTGTTGTTGATAATAAGCTGGTCCTGGCGCGCCTGAAGCAGTCCGAAACATATTAGGTGTTGCCAATAAGTCATACATTTGACTAAACTTATTCGTGTCATACCTTCCGGTTTGCTTAGGAGCTGTTGTTGCTTTTTCCTGCGCGAATAAAAAAGCTGGCAGGAATAATAGAAAAGATAATTTTTTCATAGGTTGGATTCTGGTTTTAAAGCTGTGAAAATAAGATTATTTATGAAATATTTCAAATTTATTAGTGATTTATTACACCTGTAGATGAAGATTCAGTAAAAAGTAGTGTGTTTTTGACTCCTAAAATAGAAAAATGCATGATATTTTGCTGTTCAGAGTTCCCCTCCGTGATTACAGCATTAAAAACTTCAAGAGAGTTAATTTTAGGAATATCTTTCACATTGAAATAGCAAATAAGAACGTCGCCATCCATTTCTTTACTTAAAAAATTTATAATTTTAGATTGACCATTAACTTTAATGACAAACTTCTCATTCATATACTTCTTAAAAAAAATCATGTCTTGTTCTGTTTCTTTCTGTGAACCTAAATTGATTTTCTTTTGATATTTTTTACTTAGTGCGGATTCCAAGTCATCTACAAATATCCGAGCTGTGATTTGGAGCATTTTTTTTTCGGCAGCGTAATTTACTTGGTATAGTGAAACATAAAATTTATGTATGCTAAATGAAGATACGGTAAAAAAAAGTAAACCAAAAAAAGTAATTAAAAGGGTTTTTTTCATTTTTCAAAAGTAGTAATTCTTTTAAACTCTTCGTTCTTAGTAATTAAAAAATCAATCAACATAAATTCATCCTCCTCTTTCAAAAGAGTTTTTGATTTAGGATCAGTTTCACAATAATCAAGAAATAGACCTATTTCTTCTGTTTTTAAATTTAAAGTATTAGTAAAAAAATAGCGATCCAACCCATTTGCAACAGCATCGGAGAAATCAACTTTTTCATTCAAATTTACTTTTTCTGAGTCTTTTTTAAACACTTTAGACACCATCTTAAAAATTCGAACAAAATCCATTCCGTTCTCTATAGTTCCATTTGATGGCATGGTCCTATTTATAGGTGTAGATTTTGCGTCATCAGTAAATTTTAAGTCCACCATTGATTGTGAACTAGGTAATGCAGGTTTAATATCCATTTTTCCTTTTACGACAACTTCCTTAAGTAGGGTAGTCTGAGACTCAAGATTAACCAGGTATAATGGTTTCATGAAATCTTTTTGCTGAATTATCATTTTCTTTGACCTAAAAGCTGAACTAAGAACTAACAGCGTATCATTGGCTTGAGCCAAAATATCAAAGAATCCTTGATTACTTATAAAAGTCCGCGTTTTTGAATTCAAATTAAAAACGTAGCCGTTGTCCACTAGCGCTGCTTCATTAGTAAATTGACCATGTAACGATTTTCGGTTTTCGTTTTGCGCGAAGGAAATTTGGCAAAATAATATAAAGCTAACTATTATATATTTAGTTTTCATAAGATGTAATTTGTTAATTATTGTTAGTAAGTAAAGTTTTGAATTCTTCCGCTAAAGCGCCCATATAAAAAGATATTTGTGTCATATTTTTAGTATCCAAAACCTTTTTAAAATTTTCATTTTCAACTATATAATATTTAAAACTAGCTATGTTTTCACTTGGTATTTTTAGATTTCTTATAAAGTATTCATCATCATACAATTTAGATATAAATTTAATATTAGATTCCTTCTTTTCTACAGTAACTATTTTTTTCAACCTTTTTGTTCTACCATTTATTTTATTAATCAATGGGTCAAGTGGCATGGAACCACCTAATAAATTGAGCAACATGACTGGCTTGAAGTCTCCAGCAGTTTGCAGGCGGCGTTCTGCCGTTGTATAAGTGACCGGAGCTTTTGTTACAATACCAAGCGAAAGAACATTCAAACTTTTACTATTTACAACGACTTCCTCTAGTTTTATTACTCCGGGATGCATTGTAATTGCTAAAACCCCAATTTGTATATCGTCACGTCCAACTATTCTTTTATATGTTTCAAGATTTAATGCTGAAAACATCAAAACATCATTTGCTTTAGCTAAGATGGAAAACTCTCCATTACTATTTGTTACGGTAGTTTCTTTATTGTTTAAATTTACTACATTAATTCCATAAGCACTACTAGAATCGATTGTAATTTTTACTCGTAAAGGTTTATTAACAATGGTTTGTCCAGATATATTTTGAAATATTAAAAATAAGAAAATAATCAAACTTTTACGTCTCACTGCAGTTTATTACTTTGTTCTAAGGATTAGAAAGTTTTATAATTAGGAACATTGCCACCCATTTAGCATTTGCATTTATTGCTTTGACAAAATCAGTATCTCCTACCAAATAATAGTAGAAACCTTTGATATAATCAAAAGAAATTTTTGAAGTGTTTGTGTAGTATTCATCAGAAAAAATTTTTCCTGATTTCTTAATTAATACTAAATCCTTCTCTGTTTATATTGCTTTTTATAGCGCTGGATTTTTACTAGTAATCATAATATTAAGCACATCCAATTGCCCTTTTGGCTGCAATTAGTTACCTAATTTTACGATTTTATGAATCTTTTTGAATCATACCTAAATCTCAAGTATTAAAATACATGAGAAAATTCTATTTACTTTCAAGTGTGACTATTTCGTTATATTTTTCAGCTAATTTAACTATTAAAAACAACGCCATTGATTTGTTCTTTATCCGCAGCGCGTTAGCCATAGCTGCATCTTCAATACAGTAATATTGAAATCCCTTGATATAAAGTTCAGGTATTTTTAAAGTCTCAATATAATAACTATCTTCAAAAAGCATGTCTATTTTTGCTAATAACTGTTCTTTTTTCTCAACAATTATTTCCTTTTTTATCATTGCTTTACGTCCAGAAATCGTGTTTAAAAGTCCATCGATTCCTCCGCCTGAAGTAGCTGTATACAGTCGACGTTCTGCTGGCGAGTATTTTTTTTGACCGTATGGAATAATTCCTAAACTTTCAGCTGAAATTGACGATTCATTGACAATTACTTCTTTTAATAGAATACTTTTTGCTAATACTGCAACTTTTATATATCCTGATTTTAAGTCTTTTTCATCAATTTTTCGCCTGACTGTTTCTAAATTTAAAGCAGAAAATAAAAGCACGTCGCCTAATTTTACTGCGATAATAAAAGAGCCGTCCCCAGTTGAAAATACTGTTTTTTGAGAATCAACATTTAGTATTGAAACACCATCTACCGCAACAGAATCAGCGATAATTTGACCCTTGATTTCTAATGAATGTTCCATTTGTCCAAATGTAATTTGGATTAGAAGAAGAAAAAGAACTTGTATTGTATTTTTAATTTTCGCTTGCAATTATTTCTCTGTATTGAATTGCTAAATCACCGATAAAAAAGGTAGCTAAAGCAGTATTATTTGACTCTAAAATTTTTATAAATTCTTTGTTTTCTACAATAAAATACTTAAAGCCTTTAACATATATGACAGGAATTTGTAACTTAGTCGTAATATATTCTAAAGGAAATATATTTTCTATTTTTTTTAAATATCCTTCCTTTTTTTCGACCTCAAGATCTTTTTTTAGCATTTTTGTTCGCCCTGATATCCAGTTCATAAGCGGATCAAGAGAAGCTGATCCGCCCATCATTGTCCCCACATTTGCGGAAGCATTAAGATCTGTAGCCGTATACAATTTTCGTTCTGCTGCGGTGTAACTTTTTTGACCTTTCGGAATAATTCCTAATGAAACTGCATTAATACCTCCGTTTACAATTACCTCATCTAATTGATTAATTTCTTGCTTTAATTGCACTACTAAATTTTGTTGTTCTAAGTCTTTCTTGGTGACTATTATTTTAGTTTCTATAATTTGGAAACCAGAAAATACTAAAATATCATATTCTTTCGCTAGGATATTAAAATATCCCATCATATTAGCAGTAGAAACTGCTTTAGTTCTTTCGTTAAGAATATAGACTGTATCTAAACCTGTAAAATCAGCAACTACTTTACCGCTCAATTGATCACGAGGTAAATCTTGCGCTGACACTTGCATCGCATACACAAGTAAAAACAAAGAGAAAAGTCTTGTCATTTTAGAAAAGAGAATATTACTACCTGGTAAAAGTATCCAAATGCCCTCCAAATAAATTACTAATGCCTTGGTAAAAAAATGTTAATTAAATATTTGAAATAAATTATACGAATCGATACCTTTAGCATAAATTTTAATCCTAATGAAAAACATAATTATAGCAAGCACTTCAACACTTTCAGGTCAAAAATATCTGGATTATTTGTTACCAACTTTAGAACTGCATTTTCAAAACTGTGAAACCATTCTTTTTATTCCTTATGCAAGACCAAGCGGGATTTCTCATCAAGGATATACCGATATGGTGCAATTGGCTTTCGCCAAAATTAATAAAAAAGTAGTAGGCCTTCATGAATTTGACGATGCTACAGAAGCCATAAGAAACGCGTCTGGCATATTTACTGGTGGTGGGAACACCTTTGTACTCGTGTCACAATTGCATAAAAATAATTTAATGAATGTTCTCGCAGAAACCATTAAAAATGGAACGCCGTATTTAGGAACAAGTGCCGGAAGTGTAATATGCGGTCTCACGATGCAAACTACTAATGATATGCCAATAGTTTACCCATCTAGTTTTCAAACTTTAGGCGTAATCTCATTTAATTTGAATGCACATTATTTAGATCCTGACACATCATCAAAGCACATGGGTGAAACACGAGAAACACGTATCAAAGAATTTCATGCATACAATTCAGCACCTGTTCTAGGTTTGAGAGAAGGAAGCTGGCTGGATGTAAAAGGAGATAAAATTATTTTAAAGGGAGAATTTACAGCGAGACTTTTTAAACAAAATCAAACTCCAGAAGAATTGGAAACTGGAACTGATTTGAGTTTCATAAAGTAATCTATGAATAAGACTTGAAATTTATAATAATGCACTGTGAATCGCAGGATAATTAACTGTAAAAACAAGTAAAACTTAATAAGAAGTGTTATTTAAAATTACTGACTTTAATTTCGATTATCTAGGAAATTTTGCCTTATTTAGTTAAAGAAAATTAATTCAATTTATTACAATTAGGTTAAATTATGTTGCGCAAAAACAAGAAAATCGAAGGTGTCAAAAAACAAAAAACCTCAAACTGTGTTTGAGGTTTTAGAGCGAAAGACGAGGCTCGAACTCGCGACAACCAGCTTGGAAGGCTGGAGCTCTACCAACTGAGCTACTTTCGCATGACAACAAAAAACTGAAGTTTCTTTTAAAATGAAACTTAGAGCGAAAGACGAGGCTCGAACTCGCGACAACCAGCTTGGAAGGCTGGAGCTCTACCAACTGAGCTACTTTCGCATTAACAACGGTGCAAATATAATTAATAAGTTTGCTTGAATGCAAGTTTTTTTCTTAAAAACTCTTAAACAACGTTTGATGAAATATAGTAATTAGTGCAATTAAATTGCTAAAGAATTTAAAATTAAATTATTATGACTTTAAATCCGACATAAAAAAGTTTAAAAATTATGCAAACAATAAAAAAAATAACGGCATTAGAGACTTTTCCTGTCCGACATCCCGTACTTAGAAGTGGCAAATCAATTGAAAGTTGTCATTTTGACGGAGATAATTTAAAATCTACAGTTCATTATGGATTATTTATTCTTGATAGTATAACAGGAGTGATATCGTTATTTAAAACGAAAAATAATTTATTTCCAAATCAAAAGCAATTCCAAATTAGAGGTATGGCGGTTTTGCAAGACTATCAAAAGAAAGGGTTCGGAGCCAAATTAATTTTAAATGCCGAGAAATATTGCAAGGAGCAAAACACAGACTTGATTTGGTTCAACGCTCGTAAAGAAGCAATTGAGTTTTATGAAAAAATGGGATTCAAAACCACAGGAAAACCCTTTGAAATTAAGGACGTGGGAGAACACACAGTTATGTACAAATATTGTAAAACATTACTGTAAAAGATAGAACGATTAAAATAGAAATTAAGTAATAGACTGATTACCAAATTTAGAAACTCTTGAAGGATGGTAGATGAAGAAGCAAGATTTATCTTTTATGGTTGTGATAATATCTTTCGAAAGTTCAACTGGAACGGCAGGACAGCCTTGACTCCTTCCTAATCTATGATTATTTTTAATAAATGAATTTGAAACGTAATCAGCAGCGTGCATCACTACTCCGCGAGCTCTTGCATTATCATTCACTCCTTTTTCAAGACCATCTAAACGAAGAGACATTCCGTGTTTTCCGTTATAAATTTCTCCCGTAGCATAAAATCCTAAACTACTTTTGTAAGATTCAGATGCATTAGAAAAATTTGAAGCAAATTCTTCTCCTGTGTTTCTACCATGTGCAACTAGAGAATTGAATAGAACATCTCCAGTTGATAAATCAATTACCCAGAGCCTTTTAGTGTTTGCAGATAAACTAAAATCTATTATTGTCAAAATTTCTTTTTTAATTAGGCCTTTTTCTTTTAATGAATAATACCCTTTTAATGCCTCAGCAAAACTCTCTAAACGTGGCAACTCAAATTTTGTAGAATGCAAATTGTTATATGCATTTTCAATTCTAGCTTCCATGCTCGTTTCCAAATTATTAGCATAAACAGCCAAAATTGGAATCTTTGTTTCAGTAGTGATTTTAGGATTAGAAAATGTAGAAAAGAAGAAAAATAATATAGTAGGAATTATTGTATAAACCATTGAAAGTGTATGTGTTATAAATTAGTAGGGATTACAAACGTACAGTAAAAAGTGTAAATATGCAGGTCTTTAACATAATTTTATTTCTATTGTAACGAAAAATAACAATATTTATTTGCACATTAATCAATAATAAGGCAATTGTTATGTTAATTTTGTTATTTTTGTTTTGAAACACCCACTTTTTATGTCGAAATTATCTTTTAAAACCCTACTAGTTTTAATATTTCTTAGTTTTAATTCATTCAGTCAAAAAAAAACATTAGTATCAAAATCCACCACCGAAAGTATTGTTGTTGATGGTAAAATAAATGAAAAAGTTTGGAATTCAGCGGCAGTTGCCTCTGAATTTATAATGTTTGAGCCAGATAATGGTAAGCCGATAAGTCCAGATAAAAGGACAGAGGTGAAAATAGTTTATGACAACACTGCAATTTATATTTCGGCTCTATTATATGATAATGAACCCGACAAAATTCAAAAAGAAATTACAAATAGAGATGTATTTGGAGTTTCTGATCATTTTTCAGTTTATATCAACGGTTTCAATGATGGTCAACAAGACTTTAGATTTTTTGTAAGCGCTGCGGGTGTACAAATGGACTGTTTAGCCACCGAAGATTTTGAAGATTTTACCTGGGACGCCATTTGGGATAGTGAGGTAGTAATTACTGAATTTGGATGGGTTGTTGAAATGAAGATTCCTTATGCCGCATTGCGATTTGGAAAAGCTGAAAAACAAGTCTGGGGTTTAAATTTCATGCGTGAAATCAAACGAGACGTTCAAAAATACACTTGGAATCGCGTTGATACTAAGATTGGTGCGATTATTCCACAGGCAGGAATACTTGAAGGCATTGAAAACATTCAAACTCCTACACGATTATTTCTTATTCCTTACACATCCGCTTATTATCAGCAAAGCGATATTGGTTCGGATAGAACTTTTAAAGCAGGATTAGATATTAAATACGGTATAAATGACTCTTTTACACTAGATGCAATTTTAATTCCTGATTTTGGTCAAACAAAATTTGATAATGCAATTTTAAATTTGCTTCCATTCGAGCAAAAATTCGAAGAAAACAGACCGTTTTTTACAGAGGGAACTGATTTATTCAATAAAGGTAATTTACTATACTCTAGAAGAATTGGTGGCGAACCAACTACTATACCCAACACATCTGATGCGGAAGAGATAACTAATTATCCAAGCACCGTAAATTTACTTAATGCTGTCAAAATTTCAGGTCGAACTGAAAAAGGCCTAGGAATAGGTTTTTTAAATGCGGTAACAGAAAAAACTCGCGCCACAATTTTTAACAACGATACGCAAGAGTTTCGCAAAGAGGTTATTGAACCTTTGACTAATTACAACATGATTGTTCTTGATCAGCGTTTCAATCAAAACTCATCCGTTACTTTTGTTAATGCTAATACCACCCGAAATGGAGCGTTTAGAGATGCAAATGTTTCGGCATTATTATTTGATTTAAACACAAAAGCGAATACCTATAATTTGTACGGTGATTTTAAATACAATTCTATTAATACCATTGAAGATTACGATGGCTTTAAAACTGAACTTGGACTTGAAAAAACAAGTGGAAAATATCGATATGGATTTTCTGGAAAATATGTATCTAAGAATTATGATGTAAATGATTTAGGAATAAATTTCTACTCTAATTATCATAATGCTTACGCACACGCTAGCTACAGAATAGTAAATCCAACTAAAGTTTTCAATACTTTTAGAATTAATGAATACGTAAATTTTGAAGTAGATAACACCTCCAAGAAACTACAGACTGGAGCTTTTGGAACTGAAATAAAAGCGACTACATTAGGTAATCATACACTTGAGCTTCTACTGGAATTATCACCACTTGAAACATTCGATTTTTATGAACCTCGAGAATATGGTAAATATGTTTTTATTCCTGAAAAAGTTATTTCAATAGTTAATTTCACTTCCAATGATAATAATGCTTTTACAATAATTGCCCAACCTACATTTACAAAGTTCAATGAAAAAGGGAGGAATACATATGGTTTTTATTTTGGTCCAAAATACCGTTTCAACGATAAATTTTCATTAGCCTACGCAGCAGAGTACACAAAACTGAATAATGATCGCGGCTGGGTTGGCTTTGAAAATTCTGATATTATATTTGCACAGCGCAATCGAGAAATACTCCAAAATGATCTTGTTGGAAAATATTCTTTAAACAATAAAATGACAATTAATTTAACTGCAAGATATTATTGGTCATATTCTAAAAACAAAGATTTTTTAACTTTGAAGGATGGTGGTTATCTCATCCCAAACAACACTTACAATTTAAATAAAGATAGAAATTTCAATTCCTGGAATTTTGATTTATCTTACTCTTGGTGGTTTGCGCCCGGAAGCGAAATATCAATTTTATACCGCAGTTATGGATTGGAAAGAACGAGTCAAGTTGAAAAAGATTTATCAAGAAATCTCAAAAATATCTTTAATAGTGACCTTACAAATGTGCTATCGATAAGTGTTCGCTATTTTATTGATTATAATACAATAAAAAACAAATTTTAATTTATAAAAAACTGTAACAATCATTTGAAAAGGGAGTCTATTAAACCAAACTCTTAAGTGTATTGGTGATTTATTACTTTGACGCTATTACGTTTTTACAAATTAGCATCAATCAATCAATCAATCAATCAATCAATCAATCAAACGTTACATGAAAAATCAATTTTTAGTCTGTCTTTTACTCTTTTCGATCTTTGGCTACAGCCAAAAAAAAACACTTCAAACAAAATTTATTTCTGAAAAAATAGAAATCAATGGTAAGCTAGATGAGGGCATTTGGCAATCAGCAGCTGTTGCAAGTGACTTTGTAATGTTTGAACCTGACAATGGAAAACCAATCCCAGAAAATAGAAAAACCGAAATTCGTGTTCTCTATGACAATGATGCAATTTACATAGGTGCTATATTGAACGACGAAAATCCAGAGAAAATTTTAAAAGAAGTTACCCAAAGGGATGATTTTGGTACGGCCGATCTTTTTGGTGTTTTTATTAATGGTTTCAATGATGGACAACAAGATTTTCAGTTTTTTGTAAATGCCGCAGATGGACAAGCAGACTGTATCACTACAGATGCAAATGGAGAAGATTATTCTTGGGACGCTGTTTGGACAAGCAAAGCGGTGATTACTGAGAAAGGTTGGACTGTAGAAATGCGAATTCCTTATGCAGCGCTCCGGTTTTCAGCAGAGAATAAACAAACTTGGGGACTTAATTTTTTTAGAGAGATAAGGAGAGATCGTTTCAAATATAGTTGGAATTTCATTGATTCTAAACTGGGAACCTTTACACAACAATCGGGAATTTTAGAGGGAATTGAAAACATTAAACCTCCTATCCGTCTCTTTCTTTTGCCCTACTCTTCATTTTATATAAACGCTAATGCTAAGCAAAAAACTTTTGGAACGCTGAAAGGCGGATTAGATTTAAAATATGGAATCAACGATGCGTTTACGCTGGACATGATCCTTGTGCCTGATTTTGGTCAGACTAAATTTGATGATCAAATTTTAAATTTAGGTCCATTTGAACAACAATTTAATGAAAATAGACCCTTTTTTACAGAAGGAACGGATTTGTTTAGTAAAGGCAATTTAGTTTACTCACGAAGAATTGGTGGAAACCCAAGCAATTATCCTTCGGTTGCGGCTAATGAAGAAATAATTGATAATCCTGCTGGAGTAAATTTAATAAATGCATTAAAAATTTCAGGGCGAACAAAAGATGGATTGGGAGTAGGCGTTTTGAACGCAGTTACAGAGAAAACGGTTGCAATTATTAGAAATACGAGCACGCAAGAAGTACGTCAGGAAGTTGTGGAACCCCTTGCTAATTATAACGTTTTAGTATTAGATCAGCGCTTTCGCAAAAATTCTTCAATTGCTCTTATCAATACTAATGTTACTCGAAATGGTAGTTTTAGGGATGCAAATGTGACTGCATTAGCTTGGGATTTAAACACGAAGAAAAATACTTATAATCTTGCAGGCGATTTTAAATACAGTGTGGTAAATAATTTAGAGGATAAAAAAGGAATTAATTCTCAACTTAATTTTTCAGAAACAAATGGAAAATTTAGATATGGAGTTGGGGCTGACATCACCACTAAAGATTTTGATAATAATGATTTAGGAATAAATTTTGAAACTAATTATTACAGTTTTTATGGAAATACCAGTTATCGAATTTTGAATCCAACAAAGTATTTTAATAATTTTAATACAAGAATAAATGCTTATTCTCAGTTCCAAAAGGAGACCGGTAAAATTCAGTCTAGTAATATTAATGCAGAAATTAATATTAAAAATAAAAAAAATCATTTCTTAGGAATAGGCTTTGATGCTAATCCTATGGAAACCTATGATTATTATGAACCAAGAACTGCTGGTCGCTTCATAATACTTCCTACTAGAATTAGAGGTGCTTTATCTTTATCTACAAATTATAATAATCGATTTGCTCTTGATTTTAACCCATCATACACCGCATTTAATGAAGCTGGTAGAAATTCGTATGCTTTTTCTGTTGGTCCTCGATATCGTTTTAGCGATAAAATAGGTTTAAATTATAATTTTAGCTTTTCAAGACAAAATAATAATAAAGGATTTATGGACAGTGTTGATGATGATTTAAGTGCAAGTACTCCAAATTCATTACTTTTTGCAAATAGAAATGTGATTACCTATTCTAACTCCCTTTCTGGAAAATACGCCATTAATAGCCAAATGACTTTTAATATTTCTTTACGTCATTACTGGTCTTATGCCGAAAATAAAAACACATTAGCTCTGCAAGAAAATGGCCGACTAACGGATTTTACAGGATATGACATTAATAAAAACTCTAGTTTTTATTCTTGGAACGCTGATGTTTCCTATAACTGGTGGTTTGCTCCCGGGAGTCAAGTTTCTATTTTATATCGCAATAATGCAGGCGCATTTGAAAGAAATATCAATAAAGATTTTAGAGACAACGTTACTAATTTATTGAACAATGATGCACTAAGCCACGTTTTTTCTATTAGTGTTCGGTATTTTATCGATTACAATCAGGTGAAGAATAAATTCTAATTGTCATAATATTAATATTTTGAAGCTTCAATAACAAATTCACGAAATTTTATTGGTGTTCATCGCTGATTCGACAATTGTTAATAGCACAAGACTAACGTTTTTTAGAAAAGCTTATATTTGCTTAAAATAAATTTGCGATGAATAAAAAAGTAATTCTTATGATATTGGACGGCTGGGGTAAATCTCCAGATCCAAAAGTTTCTGCAATTGACAATGCAAATATCCCTTTTATAAATAGTTTATATAAAAAATATCCCAGCGCACAACTTCGCACAGACGGTTTGAACGTAGGCTTACCAATAGGTCAAATGGGTAATAGCGAAGTGGGTCACATGAATCTAGGAGCTGGTAGAATTGTGTATCAAGATTTAGCTAAAATTAATTTGGCTGTTGCTAATGATACATTAGCTAAAGAACCGGTATTAGTGGAGGCTTTTACCTATGCTAAAATTAGTAATAAGAAAGTCCATTTTTTAGGACTTTTATCTGATGGAGGTGTTCACTCGCACACTTCACATTTACGTGGATTAATAGATGCAGCGCAGCAATACGGTTTAGAAAAAGTGTACATCCATGCTTTTACTGATGGTAGAGATGTAGATCCTAAATCAGGGAAACATTACATTCAAGATCTACAAAATTATATTGCTAATACGAGTGTAAAACTAGCTTCAGTAATAGGAAGATATTACGCAATGGATCGCGATAGACGCTGGGAAAGAGTAAAACTTGCCTATGATTTATTAGTAAACGGCATTGGAACTCACTCTACTGATGCAGTTGCCTCAATTGAACAAAGCTACGAGGTCAATGTCACAGATGAGTTTATTCATCCCGTTATACTGGTTGATGACTTTGACAAACCACTTGCGCTTATTGAAGAAGATGATGTAGTTATATTCTTTAACTTTAGAACAGACCGTGGACGAGAATTGACTGAAGTTTTAACGCAAATAGATTGTCATGAACAGAATATGCACAAATTAAAATTATACTTTGTAACATTGACAAATTATGACGAAACCTATCACAATATAAAAGTTGTTTATAATAAAGATAACATCACTGAAACTTTAGGTGAAGTTTTAGAAAAAGCACACAAAAAGCAAATTCGCATTGCCGAAACGGAGAAATATCCGCATGTTACATTTTTCTTTTCGGGTGGTCGTGAATTGCCTTTCATTGGCGAAAGCCGTATCCTAAAAAGCTCACCAAAAGTGGCTACTTATGACTTGCAACCTGAAATGAGTGCGTTTGAACTAACAGCAGCCTTAGTTCCAGAACTTAATAAGAAAGAAGTTGATTTTGTTTGTTTAAATTTTGCTAATGGCGACATGGTAGGACATACTGGAGTAATGAATGCTGCAATAAAAGCTTGTGAAGCGGTTGATAAATGTGTTGAAACGGTTATAAAAGCAGCTTTAGAAAATGATTACACAACAATTATTATTGCTGATCATGGAAACTGTGAAACAATGATTAATCCAGATGGAAGTCCAAATACTGCTCACACTACAAATCCAGTTCCAATTATACTAGTGGATAAAGATTTAAAACAGATTCATGATGGCGTTCTTGGGGACATAGCTCCTACAATACTCGAATTAATGGGAGTTGAAAAGCCTAAGGTGATGACCAGTCATTCCCTGCTGTAGATTACATTTTAACCTAGATTAAAAGCCATTTCTAAAAATGGCTTTTTTCATAAATAAAAGTTAAAATTCTAATTTAATAGTAATGCTATTATATTTGCAATTAATTTTGATAAATATTTAAAAGTTGATAAAATGCAAACAAAATTACTACTCACCATCCTATTTTTAGCATCGAATATAATTTTTGCTCAAACAAAAACAATTCGTAATAAAGAATTTACAAACATTAATGAGGCGATGAAAAAACCAGAAATGGTTTATATATTAAATTTAAGCAATCAAGATGTAAATGCTCTTGAGATTGAGTGGTCAAAATTTATAAATATTGAATATCTTAATTTAAGAAATGATGGTTTAAATATAATTCCTCCTGCAATAACTAAACTAAAAACTCTAAAAATAATTGATTTAAGTGGTAATACTTTTGAAAGTCTTCCTAGTGACTTTTCTAATTTAACGCAACTTGAAGAGGTGTTTTTAAATGACAGAAAAGATGCTAACTTACCTAAGACACTAAATATTCTTGCTAAACTACCCAATTTAAAATCTTTACATTTAGAAAATGATGGATTAAAATTAATTCCAGATGAAATACTTTTTTTTAAAAAATCTTGAAAAATTATTTTTAGCCAATAATGAACTAGAAGCAGTACCACAAATTAAACCTTTGAAAGAGTTGAAATATCTTGATTTGAGATCAAACCGAATAAAACCTGAATTACAAGATGTAAGACAATTGAATTTTGGTTTTATAATTAATTTCTAAATCCCTAGAAATATTAGTTCGAGTAGTTAAAAAATAGGAATCAAAAATTATTGAAATGAATACCATCTTATCTAATTTAAAAATTAAAGTCAACGAAAAAATCTATATTAAAGATCCTGAAACATCAGCTCTAGGCAAAAAAATATTAAAGTATAGTATTTTATTAATTGATGAAATTGGTTTTGAGAATTTTACATTTAAGAAATTAGGAGAAAAAATTGGATCAAATGAAAGTTCCATATATCGTTATTTTGAAAGCAAACATAAATTACTGGTTTATTTATCCTCCTGGTACTGGTGCTGGATGGAATATAAAATGGTGTTTGCAACAACAAATATTTCTGATCCAAAAGAAAGACTTATGAATGCCATAAAAGTCATCACTGAAAAAATCATTGATGATCAAAATACGGAACATATTAACGAAGCTATTATGAATAAAATAATAATCGCCGAGTTTACTAAAACACTGCATACTAAAGAAGTAGATAAAGAAAATAAGGAAGGCTATTTCCTGATTTATAAAAGAGTAATTAATAGAATAGTAAATATAATTAATGAAGTAAATCCTAAGTATCCATTTGCAAAATCATTAGCATCTACAATTGTCGAAGGCAGTTTACATCAGCATTACCTTGCAGAACATTTACAAACTATCACAGATTGTAATGAAACTGTAACTCCTACACATTTTTACATTAGCCTTGTTGAAAATGTTTTAAAACAATATAAATAATAAATTTTCTTTATGACTCCCTTAAAACGATTTTACAAATTACTAGAACTAGACAAGAAAGATGTATATCAAATTATTTTTTACGCCACCTTTGCAGGCTTAGTTAGCTTATCATTACCCTTAGGAATTCAAGCAATTACAAATCTCATTCAATCAGGAAGAGTTAGCGCGTCTTGGATTGTATTAATTGTCTTAGTCGTCTCTGGAGTTGCATTAGTGGGAGTTTTATCGCTCATGCAGCTCCGAATAACCGAAAATTTACAGCAAAAAATATTTGTACGATCCTCTTTTGACTTCGCAGCTAGGCTACCTAAGATAAAAACAGAAATGTTCTATAACTCCTACCCACCAGAACTTGCCAATCGGTTTTTTGATACAATGTCAATTCAAAAAGGAACTTCTAAATTACTTATTGATTTTTCGGCCGCACTCTTACAAATATTTTTTGGATTGATTTTGTTATCATTCTATCATCCCTTTTTTATAATATTTGGCGTATTACTATTTTTTCTTCTTTATTTTATATTTACGTTTTCATACGCTTCAGGGGTAGAAACAAGTTTGAAAGAATCAAAATTTAAGTATAAAGTTGCCAATTGGCTTCAAGAGATCGCTCGCAATAGCTTCAGTTTTAAAAGTGACTTAAATTATAATTATAGTTTACAAAAAAATAATGATTTAGTAGCTAAATATTTAGGCTATCGTGAAAAACATTTCAGCGTCATAAAAAGACAATTCACGCAACTAATTATTTTTAAAATGATTGTAACTGGCGGATTACTTTCAATGGGAGGTTATTTACTCCTTACGCAACGAATGAATATTGGGCAATTTGTAGCAGCCGAAATAATCATTTTATTAGTAATCACATCAGTTGAAAAAATCATTATTGGTTTGGAAACCTTATATGATGTTCTAACTTCTATTGAAAAAATAGGACAAGTAACTGATTTAGAGCTAGAATTAACAGAAACAATTACAACTGACACTTGCTTTACAAATATCTCATTAGAAACAGAAGGATTATCATTTAAATTCCCTGATTCAACTAAAGATGTTTTATCTGAAATTTCATTAAAAATAGAACAAGGCGAAAAAATAGTAATTGAAGGTGCGAATGGTTCAGGAAAAACAACGCTTATTAGAATTTTATCTGGTTTGTTACAACCAATTTCTGGTTACTTCTATATCAACGATAATACATTTAAAAAAATAAATTTAAGACAGTATCGTTTGCAGATTGGAAGCATTATTGACGGCGAGACTCCATTTGAAGGTACTTTACTTCACAACATCACGTTTAATGATGACTCGATTACTTCTGAAGATTTAAAATGGGCAATCGAAGGGGTGCAGCTTCTACCATTTATTAAATCTTTACCTAAAGGTATAGATACTCATATATTTCCTGAAGGTAAACAATTATCTTCTTCCAATGCACAAAAATTATTACTTGCAAGAAGCATTATTCATAAGCCAAGGATACTTTTCTATGAGGATCCAACTGATGTGATGGATGAAAAAGTGGCTAATGAAATTATTGATTTTATAACATTGGATAAACATAAATGGACAATTATTGTTTCTTCAAAAAATCCTTATTGGAAAACTAAATCTACACGTACAATTGTAATGAACAACGGTACTATTCAATTAGACATGAAAAATAATTAGTTATGCTAAATATATCCGACAACAAAATAAATATATTATCACTCAATAAATACGATACAGTTAAAAATTTGGCAAACAGGCCACATTATAAAATTTTAAATAAAATTATTGCTATTGTTTCAATAGCAGCTTTCTTTGCACTTTTTTTGCCTTGGACTCAAAATATCGCAGGAATTGGATCAGTTACTACGCTAAAACCTAATCAACGGCCGCTGTCGATTCAGAGTGTAATTTCCGGCAGACTTGAAAAATGGTATGTGCAAGAAGGTGACTTTGTAAAAAAAGGAGATACCATAGTTTTTATATCTGAAATTAAAGAGGATTATATGGATCCTAATTTAGTACAGAATACCAAAAACCAAATGGATGCAAAACAACAGTCCCTAGAATCCTATGAATCGAAGGTAGAAACACTAGTAACCCAAATTGATGCAATTGAACAAGAAAAAGTCTTGAAGTTAGAACAGGCTCAAAACAAGATCAAACAATCCTACTTGAAAATAAAAAGTGATAGTATGGATTTAGTTGCTGTACGGACACAATTAAGAATTGCAAATACGCAGTACAATCGTTCTGTAGAATTGAACAAAGAAGGCTTAAAACCACTTACTGATATTGAGGAAAAAAGGTTAAAATTACAAGAGGTTGAAGCTAAAATTATTACACAAGAAAATAAATTTTTAACTACTAAAAACGAGCTTGTCAACTCCAAAGTGGAAATAGGAAGAATAAAAGCTGAATATGCTGAAAAATCTTCCAAGGCAAATAGCGATAAATTCACTGCATTAAGCAATCAGTTTGACACAGATGCACAAGTAAATAAATTAAAAAATCAGTATGCGAATTACAGTATCAGAAATGGCATGTATTACATCAAAGCATCACAAGATGGTTATGTCAATAGAGCACTTCAGTCAGGAATAGGTGAAACAATAAAAGAAGGTACGCCAATTGCAACAATAATGCCGTCTAAATATGATATTGCAGTTGAAACTTTTGTAAATCCTATTGATCTTCCACTAATTCATAAAGGAGAAAAAGTTCGAGTATGGTTTGATGGATGGCCTACAATAATTTTTTCGGGATGGCCAGATATTTCATACGGAACTTTTGGCGGTGAAATTGTAGCAATAGAAAATTTTATTAGTGATAACGGAAAATACAGAGTTTTAATAGCACCCGATAAAGATGAAGCGAAGTGGCCAAGTCAATTAAGTATAGGCGCCGGAGCGCAAACAATAGCATTATTAGAGAACGTTCCGGTATGGTTTGAGATGTGGCGAACCTTAAATGGCTTTCCACCAAATTATTACAAATCGAATATGCAATCTAAAACAGATAAAAAGTAATGAAAAAATTATTTCTATTACTTTTCTTTTTAGTAATAACAGCCAATGCGCAGGATAAATCAGTAAAAGAACTTACCTATAATGAATTTTTAGGTTATGTAAAAAAATACCATCCACTTGTTAAAACTGCTAACTTAGAAATAAGTAGAGCACAAGCAAATTTAATGATGGCGCGAGGTGGATTTGATCCTAAAATTGAAGTAGATTTCAATAAAAAACAATTTAAGGATAAGGAATATTCTTCTATTTTAAACAGTAGCTTTAAAATCCCTACTTGGTATGGAATTGAAATAAAAGCTGGATTTGACAACAGTGAAGGTGTTTTCTTGAATCCCGAAAACACATTGCCTAATCAAGGCTTAACGTCTTTAGGAGTAACTGTTCCAATTGGTCAAGGACTATTCATCAATCAAAGAATGGCTGATGTAAGACAAGCAAAAATACAAATACAGCTGAGTAAAGCAGAAAGAAAGTTACAGGCAATCTTGATATTGTATGATGCCTCGTTAGCTTATTTCAACTGGAAAAAAAATTTTAGTGAAGTGCAATTGTATGAGGAATATAATCGCAACGCACAAATAAGATTTAAAGGGATTAAATCACTTATAAAAGAAGGAGATAAACCAGCAATTGATAGCGTTGAGGCAGGAATAATTGTCAAAAATAGAGTTTTAAACTTAGAGGATTCTAGCTTGAAGTTGGCAAAAGCCAAATTGGAACTTGCTAATTTTCTTTGGTTAGAGAATAATATTCCGCTTGAACTAGCCGATGATTTAATTCCAGAAATACAATTGGAAGTAACAATTCAAGAAAGTTTAAGAACCAACGATCTTTTAAACGCAGATTTTTCTATTATTAATCATCCTAAAATTAGTGCGCTCCAAAGCAAGATCAATATTTTAAATGTAGAAAAAAAATTAAAAGCGAATATGCTTTTACCAAGATTGAATGTTGGTTATTCATACATCTCAGAGCCATCTTACATTGATAATTATCGATTTCAAGATTATAAAATTGGTGTCGACTTTTACTTTCCGCTGTTTCTTAGAAAGGAACGTGGGAGTTTAAAATTGACCAAGTTTAAGGTGCAAGAAACTGAATTTGCTCTTGACATTGAAACTGTTCAACTAACTAACAAAATCAATGCTCAAAAAATAGAGATAACCTCACTTGCAAAACAGCAGGTACTTATCAAAGAAATCGTTCAAGCTAATTTAATCATGCTAAATTCAGAGGAACGACTATTTTCATTTGGTGAAAGCTCCCTATTTCTTATCAATACGAGAGAGAATAATGTAGTGAGCGCACAACTTTCAAAAATCGCTATAGAAAATAGATTTTATGTTTCCAATTCTGAACTTTTTAAAATAATGGCCAATCCTGATTAAATAATTATAAAATTGTACTTTTGCAAACTGAAAATTCAAAATTATGATTGTTGTAAAATCACGAGAAGAAATAGAATTAATGCGCGAAAGTGCATTGATTGTCTCCAAAACGTTAGGCATGATTGCCTCTGAAATAAAAGAAGGAGTTACCACTTTATACTTAGACAAATTAGCCGAAGAATTTATTAGAGATCATGGAGCGGTTCCCAGTTTTTTAGGTTTATACGGATTTCCAAATTCGCTTTGTATGAGTCCAAATGCACAAGTAGTGCATGGAATTCCCAATGACAAACCTTTAGAAAGCGGTGACGTAATTTCAGTAGATTGTGGCGCTTATAAAAATGGTTATCACGGAGATCATGCATATTCATTCGAGATTGGAGAGGTCAGTGCCGAAACTAAGAAATTATTACAAGTTACAAAAGAATCATTATATGTGGGAATTCGGGAATTTAAGATTGGTAACCGCGTAGAAGACGTAGGAAATGCAATCCAAAAATATACTGAAGCTCATGGTTATGGAGTTGTACGTGAATTAGTAGGTCACGGAGTAGGAAAACAAATGCATGAAGATCCTGAAATGCCAAATTATGGTAAAAAAGGAAGAGGAAAACTTTTTGTGGAGGGAATGGTTGTTGCCATAGAGCCTATGATCAATTTAGGTACAAGAAATATAAAACAGCACAAAGACGGCTGGACTATTACAACTGCTGATGGTAAACCAAGCGCACACTTTGAGCATGACGTTGCTATCATTGATGGTAAACCTGAAATTTTATCCACATTTGCCTATGTATACAAAGCATTAGGGATAATTAGCGCTGAAGAAGATGAATTCAGAAAAGTGGCTTTAGTTATTTAAAATAAAACAAGATTTTCGTTAATTAGCACCAATTTTGCCAGATTAATAACTTCAAAAATAACAGTTCAGTATGATTGCTCTCTATTTAAAAAAGGATTGCTATAAAATCATTCGTATTTGTATGGAAGTCTATACTATTTTTGCTTAAAGTCAATGTGATTTAGTTTATAAAGATGCCCTAGAATATGAATTAAAAATAAATTAAATTCTGTTTAAAATAGAAAAAAAAACATAAAATCTCATATAGAGTCAGTGACATCAAACAAACACTACATTATTTAGGATTATCCAAAAATACGTTGGGATTGTTGGTCAATTTTGGCGAAGATAGCCTGAAACACAAACGAATTATTCTATAAGTTGAAATTTGTAAAAGCCATTTTATAATAAATTATTCGTGCAATTCGTCTTTAAAACCTACCCTATGAAATCCCTATTCAAATTAATTCTTAACACCATCCCTCGACCATTACTTATTCGTTTAAGTTATGCGGCAAGACCTATAATTGCGTTTTCGTTAAAAGGAACTAAGTTTACTGATCCTATTGATGGAAAAAGCTTTAAATCTATGTTGCCATACGGATATGAAACACAGCGAAACAATGTGCTTTCCCCAAGTACCCTTTCGTTAGAAAGACATCGTTTATTATGGCTTTATTTAAATGAACAAACTGATTTTTTTACAGCACCAAAAAAAGTACTCCATTTTGCCCCAGAGCAGGCTTTTTATAAACTATTTAGAAATCAGAAGAACTTAGATTATACTACGACTGATTTATTTTCGCCTCTGGCAGATGTAAAAGCTGATATTTGCAATTTACCTTTTGAGGATAATCAATATGACATAATTCTTTGTAATCACGTTTTAGAACATATTCCTGATGATACTAAAGCCATGCAGGAATTATATCGGGTTTTAAAACCCGGCGGAATGGCTATTTTACAAATTCCGCAAGATTTAAAAAGAGCCACAACTTTTGCAGATGATTCTATTACTGATCAAAAAGAACGCGCTAAGATTTTTGGACAATATGATCACGTGCGTATTTATGGACTTGATTATTTTGACAAACTACGAAGCATTGGCTTTAAAGTTATTGAAGAAGATTACACCACTAAAATAGCACCGGAATTAGTAGAAAAATATTGTTTAGCAAAAGGAGAAATAATACCGGTTTGTTTTAAATAATCGTTATCTCCATTTTATTAATAATTCATGTTTCCAAACTTTATTCATGATTTGTAGCATTCTATTTTTTAATTATTTAACGAATTTTAGCATATTTAAAATGTTTGCCTTTTTTTAAGATAGTAGTATTAGTATACTGAAATACATTTTATCCTACGCTCTCCTATTGATAAGAAATGATACAAAAACAAACTGAAGAAAAATATAGCGGTAGAAATATTATTAAGTTTAGCTATTTAAAATCAATATTTATCGCATAACAAACTTGAATTACTACAATTTTTAAAATTGTAAAACTAAATATGCCATTTTTAAATTTAAAAGAATTTCAATAGCAGAAATTAAATAGCACAGAAGAATGAAGTAGATGTATTTAATTTATTAAGGAAACGAATTAAATAAGAATTAAAAATAAAAGTAATTCTTATAAGATTCTCTTTTGGTGAACGATTATTTGTAGGTATAAATCATTGAAAATAGATGGCAATAAAGAATATAATTATCTTGCCGTTTTAAGAAAAAACATTAGTTACTATAATATATCATATTTTGAATAAGTTTTATCTAGGATTTATGATTTATCAAATAGATATAAATAGGTAATAAAGTAAAGTATCTTTTATTTGTATCTTTACTTTTAAAAAATCTGTTACATGAAAAAGGTTAGCGCTTTTCTTTCTTCACTATTATTTTCATTAACTTTATTTGCTCAAGCAGAAAAAGAAATTGCACCCCCGTACAACATCAAAACAATCTCATTTGTTCAAAACGATCAAAACGTCGTTCCAATTTTTAAATTAGGTGAAGGATTTCAGTTGCAGTTTGATGACCTGTTTGGGAATGAAGCAAATTATTACTACGAAATTATTCACTGCGATTACAACTGGAATCCAACTCCTATACCCAAGATCGAATACTTAGAAGGTTTTGATAACCAAAGAATACAAGATTACACTAATTCCTTCAATGCATTACAAATTTATTCACACTATAAATTAGCAATACCAAACCAGTTTACAAAGTTTTTAAAGCTCAGCGGAAATTATAAAATTAAAATTTTAGACGAAAATAAAGAGATAGTATTTACTAGAAAGTTCATTTTATTTGAAGATTTAGTTTCGGTTCCAATTCAAGTTAAAAGAGCGCGAAATATCAATACAATTGAAATGAAACATAATTTAGATTTTACAGTTCGATCTACTAATATTACATTTCAAAACCCGTTAAAAAATATAAAAGTCCTCTTATTACAAAACGATCAATTAAATACCGCCATTAAAAACATAATCCCTCAATACACCATCGGCAATGACTTAATATATCGATATGACGCAGAAACTCAATTTTGGGCTGGAAATGAATTTTTGTATTTCGAAAATAAAGACATTAGAGCAGCTACTAATAATGTGGCAAAAATCGATTCAAATACTCCTATTTACGGTGCACATTTATTTACTAGCGAAGCAAGAAGAAATTTTCCTTACTCGTTTACACAAGATATAAATGGTAATTTTTTAGTTCAAAATATAAACTCTATTAACAGCGAGATTGAAGCAGACTATGCTTGGATTTACTTCTCACTTTCTGCACCCACATTTAGACAAGACAAGGATATTTATGTGACTGGAATGTTTAACAATTATAATTTAACTCCAGAATATAAAATGGATTATAATCCAAAAAAAGCAATATATGAAAAGGCTATTTTAATAAAGCAAGGTTTTACAAATTTTCAATATACAATTGCTGATAACAAAGGAAACATCGATTATGAAGATGCTATTGATGGAAATTTTTACCAAACCGAAAATAATTATACCATACTAATATATTATCGTGAGGGAATTGATCGCTATGATCGAATAGTTGGAAAAGGCAACGCCAATTCTACAAATACAATCAACTAACAAATTCTTTTTGGAAATCGAGCGAATCAATATCAATTTTTTGTAATTTTGACGTTAGCAATCACTAATTCAATATTCTATTATGGTTTCTCAAATAACAAGAGGTATAAAAATATCGGTATTAACTAGTTTTGAAGGTACTTACTTCAAGAACTACAAGATTCATTTTGCTTTTAGTTACCAAATTACAATCGAAAATCATAGTAAGGATTCAGTGCAACTTATTTCTAGACATTGGGAAATTTTTGACTCTCTAAATCAAATAGAAATTGTTGATGGCGAAGGCGTTATAGGAAAGAAACCAGTTTTAAAACCAGGAGAATTGCACACATATAGTTCTGGATGTTTATTGTCATCTCCTTACGGTGCCATGAAAGGTCATTTTAAGATGATTAATTTTACTTCAACAAGAAACTTCAAAGTGATTGTACCATCATTCAGGCTTTGTGCTCCATTTGCTCTAAATTAAATTTTATAGAGCAATTCCTACTCCGTACGCTTCTGAAAATTTCAAGTTTTGTGCCCTCATTTTTTTTGGTAAAAAACAAGAGCTTCTTTCGTGGGTCTTACCTTAAAAGAAAAAATATGAGTAGTGCACAAAATACTTTTTATTTCTATCAGGTTTATAACATGACTATCTATAAGATTCAGGAGTAGTTATGGTAACGAAATGTATTTTCTTTAAATAAACCTTCGTACTTTTGTTTTTTATTTAAAAACACACCACTCATTTTTTTTAATCTTATAAGTATATAAATATGTTAAAAGGATTTTTTCACGTACCAAACGCAGTAAACGAGCCTGTAAAAAGCTACGCCCCTAATTCGCCCGAAAGAGCAGCTGTACTTGCAGCTTACACAGAAATGTGGAATGCTAAAATTGACGTTCCTCTTTATATTGGCAACGAAGAAATTAGAACTGGAAATACGAAAACAATGTCAGCGCCTCACGATCACTTACATATTGTGGGAACATATCATTTAGCTGAAAAATCACATATAGAAAATGCGATCACAACTGCATTATCAGCAAGAACAAATTGGGCTAAAATGGCTTGGGAACAACGCGCAGCTATTTTCCTAAAAGCAGCTGAATTAATAGCTGGACCTTACAGAGCTAAAATTAACGCAGCAACTATGATTGCGCAATCAAAGACAATTTACCAAGCTGAAATTGATGCTTCTTGTGAATTGATTGACTTTTTGCGTTTCAATGTACAATACATGACCCAAATATACAGCGAACAACCAAAGTCAAATTCAGACATGTGGAATCGTATAGAATATAGACCTCTTGAAGGTTTTGTTTATGCAATTACTCCCTTTAACTTTACAGCTATTGCGGGCAACTTGCCAGCAAGTGCGGCTTTAATGGGTAATGTAGTAGTGTGGAAACCAGCTGCAACTCAAGTATATTCAGCTAATTTATTAATGCAAATCTTTAAAGAAGCAGGCCTACCTAATGGTGTAATCAACATGGTAATGGGTGATTCAGCAATGGTGACTGAAACATTATTAAATAGTCGTGATTTTGCTGGCGTTCACTTTACAGGTTCAACTGGAGTTTTTAATGATATCTGGGCAAAAATTGGGACTAATATCAGCAAATATAAAACATACCCAAGAATCGTAGGGGAAACTGGAGGTAAGGATTTTATTATTGCTCATCCATCTGCAAACTCAAAACAAGTTTCAACAGGAATCGCTCGTGGTGCTTTTGAGTATCAAGGTCAAAAATGTAGTGCAGCCTCTCGCGTATATGTTCCACAAAGTTTGTGGCCAGCTATCAAAAGTGAGTTAGAAGCTGATTTAAAATCAATGAAAATGGGTTCTCCAGAAGAGATGAGTAACTTTATTACTGCTGTAATTTCTGAAGCTTCATTTGACAAATTAGCTCGTTTTATTGATCAAGCTAAAAAAGACACTGATGCTGAAGTAATCATTGGTGGAAACTATGATAAATCTAAAGGATATTTCATTGAACCAACAGTTATCTTAACTACAAATCCCAAATACACTACAATGGAAACCGAATTATTCGGACCTGTGGTAACTATTTATGTGTACGAAGATGCTAAATGGGCTGAGACTTTAGAATTAGTGGATACTACTTCTGAATATGCTCTAACAGGAGCAGTTTTCAGTCAAGATCGTTACGCAATTGAAGAAGCTACAATAGCACTACAAAATGCTGCAGGTAACTTTTATATCAATGACAAACCAACAGGAGCAGTTGTAGGAATGCAACCCTTTGGTGGAGCAAGAGGATCAGGAACAAATGATAAAGCGGGTTCTATGCAAAATTTGCTTCGTTGGACGTCAGCAAGAACTATCAAAGAAACTTTTGTAACCCCAACAGATTATAGATATCCGTTTTTAGGAGAGTAATTAATTATCTTAAAGTTTGAAAGTCGAAAGTCTTCAAGCACTATACAAGTATAAAAAGCCGAATCTAACTAATTAGATTCGGCTTTTTACTTTAAGTTATTTCCTTGGCTCTTCTTTCGACTTTATGACTTTCAACTTTACGACTTATTAAACCACAAACTTCAAAGGTAAATGAACCACTTTCTTAGTTTCAAAAAACTCATCTTCAAAGAAATCAGCTAAATTATACTCCGTTGCTTTAGGAAAGTCTTTCAATTCCTCAGTTAAATCACCACCTTTTAAGTATAGAATTCCGTTTTTAAGTTCGTGTTTGTTGTTTTTCTTGATTTTAGTCTTTACCCAAGAAACAAAATCAGGCATGTTCGTAACCGCACGACTTACAATAAAATCAAAATCACCTTTTACGTTTTCTGCACGTAGTTGCTCTGCTTTTATGTTTTTCAGTTCCAATCCTTCGGCCACAGCCTGAACCACTTTTATTTTTTTTGCAATAATATCAATTAAGTGAAAACGAGTTTCAGGAAATAAAATCGCTAATGGTATTCCCGGAAAGCCTCCTCCGGTACCTACATCTAAAACGTACGTTCCAGGTTCAAATTTAATAATTTTAGCAATTCCCAATGAATGCAAAATGTGCTTCGTATATAGGGCATCTATATCTTTTCTCGAAATAACATTGATTTTCTCATTCCAATCATGGTATAAAAAATCTAGTTTTTCAAACTGTTGTTTCTGAATATCAGTTAAATTAGGAAAATACTTAAGAATTTCGTCCATCTCTTATTTTTTTAACAAAAGTAATACTTTACAGTTAAAATATTTATCTCAATTTTGTATATCAAAAAAATTATAATAATTACCTTTGAACTTTATTAAAATCCTATGAATAATAACGCTCCAACATTTGCAAAGCAAGACAACTTGAAGTTCTTTAGAACTCTTAACTCGCGGGTTAACAATTACTTCAAGGAAAATAATATTCAAAAAACAGGTAACTGGAAATTATATCTAAAAACAATTATTTTGTTTTCTATTTTTCTCGCACCCTATTTCATAATTCTAACACTAGGTATGCCATTTTGGGCGCATCTACTTTTAACAATTGTTATGGGAATAGGTATGGCAGGCGTTGGAATGAACGTTATGCATGACGGAAATCATGGATCTTACTCTAATAAAAGCTGGGTTAACAAATTTATGGGAGGAACGATTTACGTTCTTGCTGGAAATGTCCACAACTGGCAGGTGCAGCATAATGTTTTACATCATACTTACACAAACATTCCTGGACATGATGAGGACCTTGATGCTGGCCGCGTAATACGATTTACAAAAGATGCGAAATGGTATAATTTTCATCGTTTCCAACAATATTATTCTGTGTTTCTATACGGTTTGTTAACGTTCAATTGGGCAATAACAACCGACTTTAAGCAAATGCGTAATTATTTAAAAAGAAAATTATCATATGGTGAGGCAAAAAGTCCAAAAGTGCTTTGGACTACTTTAATTATCACAAAAATAATTTATGTTTCAATTTGGATTGTTTTGCCTATCGTTATAGGAATCACTTGGTGGAAAGTTTTAATTGGCTTCTTTGTAATGCACTACACAGCAGGTTTAATTTTAAGTGTTGTGTTCCAACTAGCACATGTTGTTGAAGAAACTACAAACCCTTCTCCAAATGAGTTAGGAGAAATGGATAATACTTGGGCCATTCACCAATTATTCACCACTACTAATTTTGCTCCTAAAAATGCGATTGTAAATTGGTATACCGGTGGATTAAATCATCAAATTGAACACCATATTTTCCCTAACATCAGTCACATTCATTACGGTAAGATTGCCAAAATCGTAAAAGAAACGGCTCAGGAATGTAATTTGCCTTACTACGAATATAAGACCATGCGTGGTGCCGTTATTGCACATTTCAAACACTTGAAAGAATTGGGCATGAAACCAGCATTATAACCATACAACTATTATTAACCTCCCTATTTAAAATTTAGGGCAAGCAACACTTTTTTAATGAGCAATCCACTTTCAGACAGAATAAATAATCTATCTACTTCGCAAACGTTAGCAATGGCAGCTTTAGCCAGAGAATTAAAAGCAGAAGGTAAAGATATCATCAGTTTAAGTTTAGGCGAACCTGATTTTAATACGCCTGACTTTATAAAAGAAGCTGCTAAAAAAGCCATCGATGAAAACTACAGTACTTATTCTCCGGTGGAAGGTTACATGGAATTGAAGGAAGCAATATGTAGAAAATTTAAAAGAGATAATAATTTAGAGTATAAACCTTCTCAAATAGTAGTTTCGACAGGAGCAAAACAGTCCTTGTATAATATTGCTCAAGTGATGTTGAATGATGGTGACGAAGTGATTTTGCCAGCACCATATTGGGTTTCTTATTTTGAAATCGTAAAACTATCAGGTGGTAACCCTATAGTAGTGCCTACATCAGTTGAAAATGATTTTAAAATTACACCAGAACAATTAGAGGCTGCGATCACGCCAAAAACAAAAATGATGTGGTTTAGTTCTCCCTGCAATCCTAGTGGAACAGTTTATAATAGAGAAGAACTAACGGCTCTAGCAGCAGTGTTAGAAAAATATCCTCATGTTTATGTGGTTGCAGATGAAATTTATGAACACATTAACTTTTCTGGGACTTTTTGCAGTATCGCCTCAATTCCAGGAATGCTAGAAAAAACAATTACAGTAAATGGAGTTGCTAAAGCTTTTGCTATGACAGGCTGGAGAATTGGATATATCGGTGCACCAGAATTTATAGCAAAGGCATGTACTAAAATTCAAGGACAGGTAACGAGCGGAGCTAATAGTATTGCACAACGCGCCACAATTACTGCTGTTGACGCTGATCCAAGCGTTTTAAAACACATGGTTGATGCTTTTCATAGTCGAAGAGATTTAGTAGTGGCGTTGTTGAAAGAGATTCCAGGAATAAAAATCAATGTTCCAGAAGGTGCATTTTATGTTTTTCCAGATATCTCATCTTATTTTGGAAAAACATTGAGAGGAACTTTCATAAAAGATGCAAATGATCTTTCTATGTATCTTTTAGGTGAAGCTAATGTTGCCACTGTTACCGGTGACGCTTTTGGTAATCCTGACTGTATTCGTTTTTCTTATGCTACAAGTGAAGAAATATTAAAAGAAGCACTAAGCCGAATCAAAAAAGCTTTATCGTAAAATAGTTTTAAAAAATAATTTACAGCCTCAAGGTAATCTTGAGGCTTTTTTATTTGTTCAAACATTTAATTCCAGAAATCTTTGCTTAGGTACGATTTATTTTTATAATTATTTTGAATTAAATCTCATGAATAGAAATATGCAATCATTTAAGCTATATAATATTATAAACAATCTAAATAATTATATAACATAACTTAAAGCTTTAAGCAGCAACTTTGTAACATACGTTAATTAATAAAACTATAGACTATGTTACATACAGATGAAAAAGCAAAAGAAATAGTGAGCACATTAGAAGGATTAATTTCAATCCTCGAAGATGGGAAATTAGGATATACTAATGCAGCTGAACATGTTGAAAACGAAGCTATGAAAGCTAATTTTTTTGATTATGCAAGAGAACGCTCCCTTTTTATAGTTGAAATACAGGATGAAATCAATAGATTAGGAAAATCTACTGATGAATCTGGCGGAGGAGCATTTGGAGCATTACACCGTACTTGGATCGATATTAAATCAACTTTTACTGGTGGCGATACTGAAGCAATTATCAATGCTTGTATAACAGGTGAAGAAGCAGCAATCGAGAAATATAAAATGGCACTCAAAAAAGAAGAGTTACAATCTAATCAAATTACTATTTTATCGAAACAATTAAGCAGCATTGAAAGTACTTTACATAAAATTAAAGCACATAAGATGTCTTAATTAGATTTTTTGTTTTTTGTTTATAAATCCATTTAATTCTTAGAATTAGATGGATTTTTCTTTTTATGCTACAAATGAATATTTATGTTTTATTAATTAAATCAAAATTGAACAATATTAATTTAATGAGAAAATTGATTTTAATTTCTGCGGTCATAAAAATACATTTTTCTATTTTTACATTCCAATCAAGATTTTTAAATTATGAAAATACTCCTTCTGGGATCAGGCGAATTAGGCAAAGAATTTACAATTGCGGCGCAACGCATCGGTCAAACAATAATTGCAGTTGATAGTTACGAAAATGCACCAGCCATGCAAGTAGCTCATGGTTTTGAAGTCATTAATATGCTTGATGGCGAAGCGCTAGACAAAATTGTTGCAAAACATAAGCCTGATTTTATTGTCCCTGAAATTGAAGCGATACGCACCGAACGCTTTTATGAATACGAAAAACAAGGTATTACTGTAGTCCCATCGGCAAAAGCGGCCAACTTTACGATGAATAGGAAAGCGATTAGGGATTTAGCCTCTAAACAATTAGGATTAAAAACAGCTCATTATCGTTACGCTACATCTGCTGCGGAACTACAAAAAGGAGTTGAAGCGGTGGGAATGCCATGCGTAGTAAAACCTTTAATGAGTTCTTCTGGAAAAGGGCAAACAACTATAAAAACTGCAGATGATATTGAAAAAGCATGGAATTATGCCGTGGAAGGCTCACGTGGTGATGTCGTGGAAGTAATTGTTGAGGCATTTGTCAAATTCAATTCAGAGATTACTCTTTTGACAGTTGTACAAAATAATAATCCAACATTATTTTGCGCACCCATTGGTCACAGACAAGAGCGCGGTGATTATATGGAAAGCTGGCAACCAGCTAGAATTTCTGACAAAGATTTGTACGAAGCGCAAGATATGGCCGAAAAAGTTACCGAAGCTCTAGGTGGTGCAGGACTTTTTGGTGTGGAATTTTTTTTAGCTGATGATGGCGTGTACTTCTCGGAGCTTTCGCCAAGACCTCACGATACCGGTATGGTAACTTTAGCACGAACACAAAATTTTAATGAGTTTGAGTTACATTTACGCGCGATATTAAGTTTGCCGATTTCGGAAATCACATTAGAAAAAGCAGGAGCTAGCGCTGTAATTTTAGCTACAGAAAATTCTGCAAATCCATCCTACTCTGGTTTAGAAAAAATAGCTGCTTTATCAAAAGCCGACTTTAGGATTTTTGGTAAACCAACATCCAGGCCGTTTAGAAGAATGGGTATAGCTTTGACTTATGACTCATTAGAAACTCCCATAGAAGCTATAGTTGAACGAGCAGTTGAGGCTGCAAAGTTAATTAGTGTAAAACAATAAATTATGAAATATCAATTATTACTTGTACTTTTTCTTACCTTAAATCTAGGCTTTGCTCAAGATAAAAAACAAACATTAAAAACTCAAATCGTTGAAACTTCGTGTGGGCAATGCCAATTTGGAATGGAAGGTCACGGCTGTGAATTAGCAGTTCGCATTGAAGGAAAATCTTATTTTGTAGATGGAACATCAATTGATTCTCACGGCGATGCACATGCAGTTGATGGTTTTTGCTCTAAAATAAGAAAAGCTGAAGTCGTAGGAACTATTGTCAAAGATCGATTTGTAGTCGCTTCTTTCAAATTATTGCCAAACAAATAAATTTGGCTTGCAAAAAATACTGCAAGCCAATTTAATAATTACTTCGCTTTTAAACTGCTTTTTAAATTTATATTTTCGAAAGTCGAAATGTCAATAACTTCTTCTAGATCTAAGTCGAAAGAAACAGAGATGCTATCTCCAATAATCGTTACAGGCAATTGATTTGATATTTGAGAAGAACCCACAAATATATTCGGATAATCTTTTACTTTAAAATAGTAAAAACTATTCCCATTTTTAACATCATTTTGGATTCGAGTTACCACTGATTTTACCACTTTTCTATTGGAAACCGAATTCGGATTTATTTTATTATCGGCCATATTATAAACATTCTTGAAAGAAGTCAACGTTTCTCGCATGGTATTCCCCACTCCAACAATAGTATAATCAGAAATATCAACCATAGCAAACATTTTTACTAATCCTCCATCGTCTTTCAGCGTCATTACATAAGCCGGAATATTATTTATGTTGTATGGAATAGGCAGCGAAGCTCTATACCCTTTTTCTTGAACTTTCCCTTGTGCTGAACTTTGTGCAGCATATTCTGTAGCGCCACTTTGCTTGTAAAAAGTAGCTTCTTTAGTTCTTGTATCCACAAGTACGAAACCTACCGCTGACTCGTCTTTTCCTACCGATGTTAAGCCAGTATACCAATACGATTTATTATCTTTTCCATAAACTAATGTCAACCCTTCCGTAATTTGAAGTTTGTCTGCATTGGAAAAATTCCAATACCCACGAACATATTCTCCCCAGTCATTTAACTGATCTTCTATAATATCTAAAGGCTGAATTCTATCAACCCATAGTGGTGTTTTTGCAATAGTATATTCAGACATGGATCCTGATTGTGCATCAACTAGAATAATTCCAGTCGCTTCTTTTCCTGCAAAACCAATCGTTTTTTCATATTTCGTAATTACCCAAAATGGATTTCCAGCGTCATCAATCTCAAAACTAAAATCAGTTAAACCTACTGTTGCGTTTCCATTAAAATAGACATGACGATGAATTTCACTACCAAAATAAGCGTTAGGTTGATATTTTATCTTAATTTCTTTTCCACTCACTTGCTGTACTAATTTAACATCACGCTCATTAGTTGCAGAAACCATTACATATCCTGCCGTTCCTTCTTTATTATTAAACCATTTTAAAAATCCTGAATGTAATAAAGGAGCGACCCAATAGAGTTCACTTCCCACTTTTTGAATGCAAAAATCACCCAACTCTACTTGACTTCCAAGAGCGGGTTGTGATCCTAATATTTTTTCTCCTAAAAGATAAGCAAGCTCTTCATCAACCACTCGTATTTTATCTATCGAAATTGGAGCGATGTGATTGGTTATTTTTTGACCGTTTTTTACTTCTCCAATTAATTTTTGATAAGAATCACTTCTAAACATTTTTAAGCTAGTAAAAAAAGGAAGTAAAACACAATAGACTAACAATATCGCTATTGAAACATATAAAAGCTTACTTGGCATCTTAGCTAGCTTTACCTGATTGGTTTTCTGTGAAACAGAAATCCCTGCAGATAGTACCACCGCAATGATTAGTACTATTATCATTATAAAAGCAAATCCCGTAAAACCGTAATTTAGAACTGGTAAATTGATGTAAAACAGTAATAAAGTAACTACAAGAAGTGCTGTAATGGACAATATTTTTTTCATGATTTAATTTTTTACTAAATTAGTATAAAAATTGGCAATATGTTACAGGAGAAATAAACTCAATAATAGTAAAGCTAGTTTAATAATTATAATTTCTACTCACTATTTTACGACCAAAGTAAATCAGATTGCGACAAATTCCTTAAAAAATAGTAGTTTTACAATTGATTTTTTTTTGAAGTCTAAAAATAATAATCGTTCAATATAAATAATTTACTAAAATAAATTCAACATAAATGAAAGCATACGTATTTCCAGGTCAGGGTGCACAATTCACAGGAATGGGCAAAGATCTATATGAAAATTCACCATTGGCAAAAGAATTGTTTGAAAAAGCAAACGAAATATTAGGTTTCCGTATTACGGATGTAATGTTTAACGGTACTGCAGAAGAATTAAAAGAAACTAAAGTAACGCAACCAGCAGTATTTTTACATTCGGTTATTTTAGCAAAAACATTAGAAAATTTCAAACCAGAAATGGTAGCAGGTCATTCGTTAGGAGAATTTTCGGCATTAGTTGCAAATGGTACATTATCATTTGAAGATGGTCTAAAATTAGTTGCCCAGAGAGCGCTAGCAATGCAAAAGGCTTGTGAAATCGCACCATCGACTATGGCTGCCGTTTTAGGATTAGCAGACAATATAGTTGAAGAAGTTTGTGCTTCAATTGATGGCGTTGTTGTTGCGGCAAATTATAATTGTCCCGGGCAATTAGTTATTTCTGGAGAAACATCAGCAGTAGAAAAAGCATGTGAAGCTATGAAAGCAGCGGGAGCAAAGAGAGCTTTGCTATTACCTGTAGGCGGCGCATTTCACTCACCAATGATGGAACCAGCTAGAGAAGAATTAGCAGCTGCTATTGAAGCGACTACTTTCTCTAATCCTAAGTGTCCTGTGTATCAAAACGTCACTGCTAATGCAGTTTCATCACCAGATGAAATTAAGAAAAACTTAATAATACAATTGACCGCTCCTGTGAAATGGACGCAATCAGTACAACAAATGATTGCTGACGGAGCTACATTATTTACTGAAGTTGGTCCCGGAAAAGTTTTGGCTGGATTAATTGGTAAGATTGATAAAGAAGCAGCGACTGCAAATGCTTGAAATTAGTGTTCACTGATCACTATTTTTATAATTACAAAATCCTCATAAATAGATTTTTATGAGGATTTTGTAATTATAAATCGTTTTTTTCTTCACAATGATTATTCAAAATTCCTATAATCAAATAATCATCGCCCTACTTTTCAAAAAAAACCTACCAAGTGGTTCGTTTATTGGAGTTGTAGAAAGTGTGATTTTCGCCTAAATTCGGAAGTCTTACTAATGTATTATGATGAGGAAATGTGTAGCTATCTTTACTAACAAAATCATAAATTTTATCTAAATAATCTATAGCATTACTTTAATAGCTAAAATATTTTTTGTGGAATTAAATAAAAACCAACTCTTGAAATCGACTATTTAATAAATCGGAAAAAATTACTTTTCCCAATTCCATAAATTTATTTTCTTATGCATTTCAGCATTTGCTTGTTCTACTGTTAAACCTTTTGCGAACTCCTTATCAAAATCAATATTTTCTCCAATACCATTTTGCTTTATAATGTTTTTGTAAGCTGACAATGACTCCTCAGCTTTGTTTGTATTTGATTTTTGTCGTTCCTAATGAATGTATTAGTGAAACTAATTTAAACTAAAAATCCCAAACTACCATTTTGATACTTTGGGATTCTCATTAAATACACCTTCAATTATTTAACCTCTAATCTTCTGTTCCCATTTCCAGGCGCTTGCCATTGCTTCATCAAGCGTAGATTGTGCTTTCCAACCAAGAATATTATTTGCCTGATCAGTATTGGCGTAAGCCGAAGTAATATCTCCCTCTCTACGACCTACAATTTTATATGGCAATTTTTTTCCACTTACTTTCTCAAACGAATGAATCACTTCTAATACAGAACTTCCGGTACCAGTCCCTAAATTAAAAGTTTCTACGTTTGACTTATTTTTTTTATTCAGCAATCTTTGTAATGCTATTACATGAGCTTTCGCCAAATCAACGACATGAATATAATCACGAACCGCTGTTCCATCTGGAGTTGGATAATCATCACCGTAAACAGATAATTCTTTTCGTAAACCAAAACCTGTTTGAGTAATAAAAGGCACAAGGTTTTGCGGAATACCAAGAGGTAATTCTCCTATTTCGGCGGACGGATGAGATCCAATAGGATTAAAATACCGAAGCAAGATTGCATTGATATTAGTCACCTTTGCAGTATCGGAGATAATTTCCTCCCCTATTGCTTTGGTATTTCCATAAGGTGAAAGTGCTTGCTGCAACGCAGCATCTTCTGTTATTGGCATTTTTCCAGCTTGACCATACACAGTACAAGAAGAACTAAAAATGAAATTAGCCTCTGATTTCTGTTGTAATTGTTGCAAGATGTACACTAAAGCATTGACGTTATTCTCATAATACAAAAGCGGATTTTCAACACTTTCTCCTACTGCTTTTGAAGCTGCAAAATGAATCACACCTGAAATGTCTTGATGTCTTTTAAAAAAATCTTGTACTTGCTCTTTTTCTCGCAAGTCTAAATTTTCAAATTGTGCGACTTTACCAGTGATATTTTTGATTCCGTCTAAAACGCTTAAGGACGTATTAGATAAATTATCAATGATAATCACTTCAAATCCTTCATTTTGCAATTCTACCACCGTGTGTGATCCTATAAAACCCAAACCACCCGTAACTAATACTTTCATCCTTATCTACTGTTTTTACAACAAACGTTACTATTTTAAAAATTCTAAAATACTATCTGTTATATATTTAATTTGTTCATCATCCAATTCCGTGTGCATCGGTAGTGAGAGTACCTCGGTTACTAATTGATTAGTTATTGGAAAATCTTCTTCCTTGTATCTAGCATCTTTATAGGCCTTTTGGGAATGCAGAGGAATTGGATAATAAATAGCACAAGGAATTCCTTTATCCAATAAATGTTGCATTAACCCATTTCTATCTGCTGCTATAATACGCAGCGTATATTGGTGAAAAACATGACAATCGCAAATATCACAAATAAAAGGTGCAATTATATTTTTATGTCCATCTAAGGCAATTGAATATTTTCTAGCCGCATCTTGCCTTGCTTTTCCATATAAATCAAGCAAAGGTAATTTAGCATTTAAAACTGCTGCTTGAATACTATCTAAACGGGAATTAACACCTACTACATCGTGATGGTAGCGTTCGTACATTCCATGATTTACAATCCCGCGCAGTTTGTGCGCTAAAGCATCATCATTTGTAAAAATAGCACCTCCATCTCCATAACATCCTAAATTTTTAGATGGAAAAAATGAAGTAGCTCCCACATGACCTATCGTTCCCGCTTTTTTCTTAGTTCCATCAGAAAATTTACAATTTGCACCTATTGCCTGTGCATTATCTTCAATAACATACAAATTATATTCTTTAGCAATAGCCATAATCGCTTCCATATTAGCAGCACGGCCAAATAAATGAACCGGCACAATGGCTTTTGTTTTTGGTGTAATTGCTTTTCTAATTCCTTCTATTGAGATGTTCATATTATAAAGATCAACATCTACTAAAACTGGTGTTAATTGTAATAATGCAATGACTTCAACGGTTGCTGCAAAAGTAAAGTCAGCGGTAATCACCTCATCACCAGGTTTTAAATCAAGACCCATCATTGCAATTTGCAACGCATCAGTTCCATTTGCACAAGGTATCACATGTTTTACATCTAGATATTGCTCTAAAGCTTTTTGAAATTGATGCACTTGTGGCCCATTAATATAAGTATTAGTTTCTAAAACTTCTTGAATAGAATTATTAACGGTGTCTTTAATTTTATAATATTGACTCTTTAAGTCAACCATTTGGATTTTTTTCATCTATTTTTTTGTTTAAAATTAGAAAAGTCTATTCGTGCAGACATTTCCTTAAAACGATGAACAAAAATAGTTATTAATTAAGTTCGAACCAACGCACAAATATCAAAAAAGAACTATTCTTATTAAGAGCAACAATCTTTGTGCGATAAAATTAAAAATTTGTTGACAAGAAATTAAAATAAAGAAAACGTATTTTAGCAAAAAAATATAATTAATGCTTTTTCTCTATAATTTAGCGGTTCAATTTGCTGGTTTTTTATTAAAAACGATCTCTCATTTTAGTCCAAAAATGAAGTTATTTATTGATGGGCGAAAAGATGTTTTTCAGATACTAGAACAAAATATAAAGTCTACTGACGCTACAATTTGGTTTCATGCGGCTTCCTTGGGCGAATATGAACAAGGTTTACCTGTCATCGAAGCAATTAAAAAACAATTTCCTACTCATAAGATTGTGCTTACTTTTTTTTCTCCATCAGGTTTTGAAGTTCGCAAAAACAATACGATTGCAGATGTAACGGTTTATTTACCACTAGACACTAAGAAAAATGCGCAAGAATTTTTAAAATTCGTTCATCCTGAATTAGTGTTTTTTATCAAGTATGAATACTGGCTCAATTACTTAGCCGAACTTAAAAACCAAAATATTAAAACCTATTTAATATCGGGGATTCTAAGAGACAATCAACTATTTTTTAAATGGTACGGTGGGTTTTATCGAAAAGCATTAGAGACATTCACCTATTTTTTTGTTCAAAACGAAAATTCGAAAAAACTTTTGCAGCAACTTGGCAAAAACAATGTCTCGGTTTCTGGCGACACAAGATTTGATCGTGTTGTAAACATTTTAGAAAAAGATAATACTTTAGATTTTGTTTCTCAATTTAAAAATAATGAGCTTCTTGTTGTGGTTGGGAGTTCTTGGCCAAAAGATGAAAAATTACTTGTCGATTTTATAAATTCGAATCCTATTAATCTTAAGTTTATAATTGCACCACACAACATAAAAGAGGAACAAATTAAAGAATTGCAGAAAAGCATCTCCAAAAAAACAATTTTATTTTCAGAAAAAAACCAAAGAAATTGTGCTGACTTTGATGTTTTTATAATTGATACAATAGGAATTCTGACAAAAATTTATAGTTACGCCGACATTGCTTATGTAGGTGGCGGATTTGGAAATCCTGGTGTACATAATTTATTAGAACCCGCAACTTTTGGTATTCCTATAATTATTGGACCTAATTATTCCCATTTTGCAGAAGCAACAGCATTAGTAAATTTAGAAGGTTGTGTCGTGACAAGAAACGAAAAAGAATTAAAAGAAGCCTTTTCTAATTTAATTCATAACGAAGATATTAGACATGAAAAAGGACATATTTGTCACACTTTTGTGCAAATGAACAAAGGAGCTACTTCAATTATTTTAAAACACATTTTAAATGATACAATTTAAGCCTGTAGTAATTACTGATATTGACTCAATAGTATTCATGATGCAAGAGTTTTATGCAATTGATAATTACCCTATTGATGTTGACGTTTCTAAAGCTTTATGGAGAGCGTTTATTTCTAATGAAAATCTAGGGAAGTCTTGGCTAATAGCTCTCGATGATGAAATCGTAGGATACGTAATATTAACTTTTATTTTTAGTTTCGAATATCAAGGGAGGATAGCTTTTTTAGACGAATTATTTGTAAGTAAAAAATATAGAGGAAAAGGAATTGGGAGTAAAGTCCTAGCATTTATTTTAGCGGAGAGTAAAAAATTATCGTTGAAATTGATTTATTTAGAAATAGAAAATCACAATGAAAACGCACAAAAATTGTATATTGCCAGCGGTTTTGAATTACATAATCGGAAATTAATGGCGCGCAAAATCAACTAAAATTACAAACTAAATACATAAACATGAAATTTTTAAAATTATTCCTATTATTATTCGTCATTCAAACACAAGCGCAACAAGGCGGAATGTGGATTCCTTCTCTATTAAAAGGAATGAATGAAACAGAAATGAAAAATCTAGGCATGAAAATGTCTGTTAAAGAAATTTATGATGTAAATAACTCGAGTATTAAAGATGCAGTTCCACATTTTAATGGTGGTTGCACCTCAGAAGTGATTTCTCCCAAAGGCTTGATTCTAACCAATCATCATTGCGGGTATTCCCAAATTCAATCCCATTCGACAGTTGAAAACGACTATCTTACTAATGGTTTTTGGGCTTACAAAATGGAAGAAGAGTTACCTAATGAAGGTTTAACTGTCACTTTTATAATAAAGATTGAAGATGTAACTGCAGCAGTTTTAAATGGAACCGAAGTACTTATAAATGAAACTGAAAAGCAGAAAAAGATACAAGAAAACATTTCCAGTTTAAGCGCTTCTTTAGCTAAAGAAAATTGGCAAGAAAACAAGATTCGAACTTTTTATGAAGGAAACCAATACATGCTGTTTGTAACTGAAACATTCACTGATGTTCGATTAGTAGGTGCTCCACCTACATCAATTGGAAAATTTGGTTCCGATACTGACAATTGGGTTTGGCCGCGTCACACGGGAGATTTTTCCTTATTCAGAATTTATGCTGACAAAAACAATCATCCAGCAAAATACTCTAAAGATAATGTTCCTTATACACCAAAACACTTTTTACCGATTTCACTTGACGGTATAGCTGAAGATGATTTCTCTCTCGTTTTTGGTTATCCAGGAAAAACAAATGAATATTTACCAGCAGTTGCTATCGAGCAAATTATAAATGAACTAAATCCAGCTAAAATTGAAATCAGAGATAAAGCTTTAAAAGTAACTGATGGGTTTATGCGAAAAGATAATGCAATTAAGATTCAATACGCTTCAAAATATGCAAGTATTGCGAACTATTGGAAAAAATGGATTGGCGAAACACAAGGGCTCAAGAAATCTAATGCTGTAGCTGTAAAAAGAGAAGCTGAAAAAAATTTTCAGCTAAACATTATAAAAGCAGGAAAAGAAAAAGAGTATGGAACGTTATTAGCTGATTTTGATAAAAACTACACTGCAATTGCACCATACGCAGTTGCAAGAGATTATTTTATGGAAATTGTACTACGTAATACTGAAATGCTGAGTACAGGATATAAATTGTATCAGTTAGAGCAAGTTTATAACACTAGAGGTGAACAAGCTTTTAATGACAGAAAAAATAATTTAGTTACTGGTTTAGCAGACTTCTATAAAAACTTTAATGCTTCAGTTGATGAAAAGGTTTTTGAGCAATTACTAGAGTTGTATGCCACGAAATCAGCTAAACAATTTCTGCCACAGAGTTTAATGAATGTAAACACTAAAAAGTTGGCCGAAGAAATTTATAGTAAATCAAAACTGAAAGATTATAGTAGTTTAAAACAGCTACTTTCGGGAGATGCGAAAACAGTAATTTCCAATTTAAATAGTGATCCTGGATTTAAACTAGTTAAAGAATTAGGAGAAATTTACACAAAGGAAATCGCTCCGAAATATGACGAAATTAATCTTAACATTACAGCGCTTCAACGCACTTACATGAAGGCACAATTAGAGCTTAATAAAAATAGTAGAATATTCCCAGATGCTAATAGCACCCTGCGAGTAACTTATGGTAAAGTGAAAGGCTATGAACCAAAAGATGCTACTGTTTACACTCCAGTAACGTATTTAGACGGTGTTATGGAGAAGTACGTTCCAGGAGATTACGAATTTGATGTTCCAGCAAAATTAATTGATTTATACAACGCTAAAGATTATGGACCTTATGGTGAAAATGGTAAGATGCCTGTTTGCTTTATTGGAACAAATCACACTACGGGAGGCAACTCTGGAAGTCCAGCAATAGATGCTTATGGAAATTTAGTTGGATTAAATTTTGATCGCGTTTGGGAAGGAACTATGAGTGATATCTACTATGATCCTAGTATTTGTAGAAATATTATGGTCGATATTCGCTATGTTTTATTTATTATGGACAAATATGCAGGGGCTCAAAACCTAATAAGTGAATTAAAACTGGTTCACCCAAAGAAAAATAAAGCAGTAAAAAACAAATAATTAGAGTAATAAAAGCCCTGAATCAGCGAGAAGTTGATGGGACGTTATAAATATCTAACTAGAGTATTTCTTTGTGTAACAATTGATATTTTTGAGTCCATTGACGAAGAGTAAAAAAAATTCAAAAATAAAATAAAAAAATATTTTACATATTAAAAAATTTATATCTTTGCGACGAATTAATAATTAACCTTTATATTAAATTAAGATGAAAAAAGTATTTTTAAGTTTAGCTTTCGTTGCTGTTTTAACTGTTGTATCATGTAAAAAAGCTGACGCTGCAGCTGAAGAAACTACTGTAGATACTACTGCTGTAATCACTGATACTACTGCTGTAGTTGTTGATTCTACAGTTACTACTACTGACACAACTGCTGTAACTCCAGAAGCTACTCCAGCTCAGTAATTTTTAATTACAGAAAAAAATCAAGCCATCCGCTTAGCGAGGTGGCTTTTTTTATATCTATGGTTTTACAATTAAGTAAATTAATAAAAAAGGGAGTGTTTTGAATATTCAAAAAACTCCCTTTTTTATTTCAGTTTAAATCTAATCTATAAATATACAGTCATTATCAGTGAAGTCTAATATTTCCGAGATACATCCATATTTTACAATTTCATCAATACCCTTTTGTAAACGCAACGAGGTAGTATATTTTCTACTTGTGGCAAAGTGATGTCCTCCAAGTATTAATTTAAAAAAATATTTCCCTGTAGAAGATTTAAATTTTAAAAAATCAGCTGCTTTTATTTCTCGCTTAAATCTTTCAATATTCTCCTCACATTCAAACTTAAGTTCATAACTCAAGCTTGTAAACACAACCTTCCCTTTTCTAGAGGTAAATACAAATTTATATTCATCATTAAATCTTTTACTAATTACAAAAGCACCCATAATCTATTTTAATATTACACAAAAACAACCATCGGTTATACTGCCAAAACCCTACTTTTCAAAGTCAATTGCGAATATACAATTCCCATTAACATTTTCGGTTTAGTAAATGTTAATACTCGATATTTAAGACAAAAATTATAGTAAGATGAACGTAATGGATTATTAAAAGTTTTTCCAAGAATCGTCCTATTATAGGCTATTTTGCAGTCTAAAAAAGAAAAGGTCTAGGTAGAATAATAAACAATACATAAACACAAATAGATTTAACCCGTTGGGTGTAATTATTCAAAACGTCAATTCGAGTGTTTTTTGTGGAGTAAAACGGAGCAAAAAATGTATCGAGAACCGTTTTTAATGAAATTTTTCTTCGAATATCTACTATTATATTCTTATCATACACTACTTTCTCAAAAAAAATTCTAGATTTCATTCTTTTTAAAAAACGTTCTAACAAATAGGCTTGCGCACTAGTTTCACATTCAAAACTTAATCATAAATCCTACAGAATTTATTCAACAGTGAATAATTTATAATAAAATCAAAAATTATACGCATTCAGCATTTTCAATGCATTATCATTAGTACCAGCATAATGCCTGTCTAATTTTTTAGCGTAAAGCATAAACATGAAATACATTGAAGTTTGTTTAATAAAAAAAGCTCCAAACATAGTTTGAAGCTTTTTAGTACTCAGAGCGGGACTTGAACCCGCACGAACATTGCTGTTCACTGGATTTTAAGTCCAGCGTGTCTACCAATTTCACCATCCGAGCATTATGTGGTGTGGAGCGAAAAACGGGGCTCGAACCCGCGACCTCGACCTTGGCAAGGTCGCGCTCTACCAACTGAGCTATTTTCGCATTTTCAATTCTTAAAAAGAACCGCGATACTTGTTCTGTATTGCGGTGGCAAATTTAAGACATTTATTGAATTACACAAGCCTTTTTTTTAAAAATTTTTGATATATCAGTTAACCTTCTGATAACCCTAGCTTTAAAATTAAAAAATTATTTTCTAGTAAGCATTCTTTTAATTTCATTTAGTTTCATCAGTGCTTCCATAGGCGTTATGGTATTTATATCAAGGTTTAATATTTCATCTTTAATTTCTTCCAACAGCGGATCATCCAAATTAAAGAAGCTCATTTGCATTTCATCTGCTTGTTCGCCTTTAAGACTGGAGCTCTGTTTAATTCCATTTAATGCATCACTTGAATGATTTTTTTCTAATTTTTTCAATAGTTTTTGTGCTTTCAATATGACAATTTGAGGCATTCCTGCCATTTTAGCGACATGGATTCCAAAACTATGTGCACTTCCTCCTTTAACCAATTTCCGAATAAAAAGCACTGTATCTTTAAGTTCTTTTACCGCAACATTATAATTTTGAATTCTGGGTAGAGAGTCGCTCATTTCATTCAATTCATGATAATGAGTCGCAAATAAGGTTTTAGGCCTTGAGGGATGCTCATGCAAAAACTCGGCAATTGCCCATGCTATTGATATTCCGTCATACGTGCTGGTTCCTCTCCCAATTTCGTCTAATAAAATCAAACTACGATCTGAAATATTATTTAAAATAGAAGCTGTTTCATTCATTTCAACCATGAAAGTCGACTCGCCCATTGAAATATTGTCACTCGCTCCTACTCTGGTAAATATCTTATCCACAATTCCCATCCGAACACTTTCAGCAGGAACAAAGCAACCCATTTGCGCAAGTAATACAATTAACGCCGTTTGACGTAATATCGCTGATTTTCCAGACATGTTTGGCCCTGTGATCATTATTAATTGCTGCGTTTCTCGGTCTAAAAAAACATCATTAGCAATATACGGCATTCCAACTGGCAATTGCTTTTCGATAACAGGATGTCTACCATTTTTAATTTCCAGTTCAAATGAATCGTCTAGTTCTGGACAGACGTATTTATTTTCAATTGCTAATTGGGTAAATGAACACAAACAATCTAATTGAGCAATTAAATTCGCATTCATTTGCACTGGCTTAATATAAGTGGCGATCCAACTGACCAATTGCTCAAATAATTCCACTTCTATTTTATATATTTTCTCCTCAGCACCTAATATTTTTGTTTCGTACTCCTTAAGTTCTTCAGTTATGTAACGTTCTGCGTTAACTAAAGTTTGTTTTCTGATCCATTCCGTTGGAACTTTATCTTTGTGCATATTTCGCACTTCTATATAATACCCAAAAACATTATTAAATGAAATTTTCAGCGATGAAATCCCAGTTGCTTGCGATTCTCGTTTTTCGATCCCTTCTAAAAATTCCTTCCCAGAGGTTGATACAGCTCTTAAATCATCTAATTCAACATGAACACCTTTTGCAATTGCATTTCCTTTGGCAACAGCCACAGGAGCATTTTGATTGAGTACAGTTTTGATTTTTTCGCGAAGTAATTCGCAGCCATGCAAACTGTCGCCAATAACTTTGACCGCTTCTTGCGGACTTGCTAAGGCCAACATCTTGATGGGAATTATTGCGTCTAATGACTCTTTTAAATTGACCACTTCTCGCGGCGATACTTTACCAGTTGCAATTTTAGAAATCAAACGCTCTAAATCTGAAATTTGTTTGATTTGATTTTGAATGTTTTTTAAAACCTCATTATTAGCTTTTAAATAAGAAACCACTTCATGCCGACCTCTAATTTTGTTTGCGTCTTTTAATGGCAAGGCCAACCATCTTTTAAGCAAACGACCGCCCATTGGCGAAAGCGTTTTATCAATAACATCAAGTAATGTAACGGCATTTGGATTATAACTATGATACAATTCAAGATTGCGAATGGTAAACCGATCCATCCACACATAAGCATCTTCAGCAATGCGTTGTATACTTGTAATATGTTGCACACGGTTATGCTGCGTTTCTGAAAGATAATATAAAATAGCACCAGAAGCTATAATTCCCTCCTTAAGTTCCTCAATACCAAATCCTTTTAAAGAGATAGTTTGAAAATGTTTAGTTAAGGTTTCAAAAGCATAGTCCTCATTATAAATCCAGTCTTCGAGGTAAAAACTGTGATAATCATCGCCAAAAATTTCTCGAAATTCACTCTTTTTATTTTTTGGAATTAAAACCTCACTTGGACTAAAGTTTTGTAAAAGTTTATCAATGTATTCTGCATTTCCCTGAGCGGTTAAAAACTCCCCTGTAGAAACATCTAAGAATGATATCCCTATAGACTTACTAATAAAGTAAACCGATGCTAAAAAGTTGTTTGTTTTAGACTGTAAAACCTCATCATTCAATGAAACACCAGGAGTTACAAGCTCAGTAACTCCACGTTTTACAATGGTTTTGGTCATTTTGGGATCTTCAAGTTGGTCACAAATAGCAACACGCAGTCCCGCTTTAACCAATTTAGGCAAATAAGTATTAATGGAATGATGTGGAAAACCAGCTAACGCAGTTTCTGTCTCAGACCCTGCACCTCTTTTCGTTAAAGTTATACCCAAAATTTTTGAGGCTCTCACAGCATCATCACCAAAAGTCTCATAAAAATCACCAACTCGAAACAGTAAACAAGCATCAGGATATTTTCTCTTGATCTCATTGTATTGTTTCATTAAGGGCGTTTCTTTTACCAATTTATCTTTAGAAGCCAACTTTCTTGTTTTTAATTAGGGAATAAATATTCTATCAGCGAATTTAAATATTTATTGCCACTTATACTGATTCCTTAAAAATTTAATATTTTTAAGCTTATTTTAAGTCATTGGCATGAAATTTTCTTTAAATTTGCGAAACAAATCTAATAAACAAGTACAATGAAAAAAATAGTTACACTAGCATTATTATTAGTTTTAGGAGTTACAGCTTCTAACGCACAAGAGACTTCAAAAAAGGCTACTAAAGTTAAAGCTAAAACAACAGCGATTGCAAATTCTAAAGTAGATGGAGCGGGGATGGTTTTTGTTAGCGAGACAATAGATTACGGTACCGTAGCTTATAATTCTGATGGAAAACGTGAATTTGTATTCACTAATAATGGTAACAAACCATTAATTATCACTAATGCTCAAGGTTCATGTGGATGTACTGTACCTTCTTATCCAAGAGAGCCAATTGCTCCAGGAGCTAAAGGTGTTATTGGAGTAAAATATGACACTTCAAGAGCTGGTCAAGCGTTTACAAAAACTATTACTTTAACAACTAATGCAATTGTTCCAAGTAAAACGCTTACAATAAAAGGAAATGTATTAGCTATTGACGCATCAAAGAGCTAATTTTAAATAATTATAAATCAAAGCTTCCATTAATTTAGGGAGCTTTTTTTTTGAATAATAATGAAAAATGAGAAAACTTGAAAATAAGGAACTCGACCGAAAGTCAGTTGAAGATTTTATAGAATCAGAAAAAACACCTCTTATTATTGTATTAGATGATATTAGGAGCTTGCATAATATTGGATCTGTTTTTAGAACTGCGGATGCATTTTTAATTGAAAAAATATATTTGTGCGGCATCACCGCTACGCCACCTAACAAAGAAATTCATAAAACAGCCCTTGGCGCAACGGAAACTGTCACTTGGGAATATAGTGACAATGTGCTAAAAGTCATAGAAGATCTAAAATCAAATGATGTGATGGCACTTGCAGTAGAACAAGTAGAAAGCGCTGTTTTTTTACAAAATTTCAAAGTTGAAAAAAATAAAAAATATGCATTAATTTTCGGAAATGAGGTTTTTGGAGTTTCGCAGGATGCTATAGCAATTTGCGATGGCACAATTGAAATTCCTCAATTGGGTACTAAACATTCGCTAAACATTTCCGTAAGTGCTGGAATCGTAGTTTGGGATTTATTTGTAAAAATAAATGGGTTAAAAGGCAGCTAATATGGCTCTTAGAATTCAAAAAGTTTTTATTAAAGCATTCAATATTTTACTTTTACACAGTTTTTTAATTACTTATTTTACTTTGAATTTCATTTAAAATAAAGATATAATCTTCCTGATTTTTAACAAAGTCACGATCTGAAACATCAATAATCAGAACATTTAAATCAGTTTGCGATTTAATGTAGTCTAAATATCCGTTGTTGATTTTATCTAAATAATCCGCGGCAATTTTCTGCTCATAATTTCTGCCTCTTTTTTTTATATTTTGCAGTAATCTTTCTGAATTTTGATATAAATAAATATATAAATCAGGTTTAGGCATTTCTTTATAAATAATATCAAATAAATTGCGATACAATCGATATTCATCTTCAGCTAATGTTATTTTAGCAAAAATCAACGATTTAAAAATATGATAATCGGCAACAATAAAATCTTTAAACAAGTCAAATTGTGCTAGATCATCTGATAATTGTTGATATCTATCAGCCAGAAATGACATCTCCAGCGGAAAAGCATATCTATTTTGATCGTTATAAAATTTAGGTAAAAACGGATTGTCAGCAAAACGTTCCAAAACTGTTTTGGCATTAAAATCCTCTGCAATTTTCGTAGCTAATGTAGTTTTACCAGCTCCGATATTACCTTCGAAAGCAACATAATTATGCTGTTCTAAAGGAATGCTTTGCAAAGGACTTTTTAAATTTTGAACCACATTACAAACACTTTCATCGGGAGAAGATTCTAATAATTCAGAAATTGTTTTTTTTAAAAAAGGATGTTTCCAATCTAGATTCAAATCCTGAAAAGGCAACAAAACAAAATCTCGATCTTGCATTAAGGGATGTGGAATTTGAAGTTTTTCTGAGTTTAAAATTTCTTCATCATAAGCAATAATATCAATATCGATGATACGGGATTGATAGCCTAAAGTATTACTGCGAATTCTACCTAATTTTTTTTCGATTTTTAAAACTTGTGACAAAACTTTTTGTGCAGAACTCGCAGTGTGCATAGTTAACGCACAGTTATAAAAAGCGTCACTATCAAAACCCCATGAAGGGCTTTCATATAATTTTGAAACTTTGATTACCGTCCCTACGCTTTGATGGATTAATGCAATACAGTTTTCGATATTCTTGAGGCGATTGCCTTGGTTACTTCCCAGCGATAAAACGACCTGATGTTGTGCTTTCATATTAACCGCAAATTAACTAAAAGAATTTTAGAATAGAAGTATCTTTGTAGAGAGTGTTGATAAATAATTAAGGAATTTTTATCTCTTAAAACTGTAACATATTAACCTCATAAGATACTTATTAAAAAAACATAAATATGAGATTTTTAGGAAATGTATTAGCAACTATAATAGGAATTTTTGTTTTCTTTATGTTGTTCTTCTTTGGAATAGTAATAGTAGGCGCTATTTTCGGTGGAAACTCCGAAGTTGTAATTATAAAAAGTGATTCCGTTATCGAATTGAATTTAGATAGAGTTCAAAATGATTATGCGGGAAAATATTCAGATCCGTGGGTAACTATTTTTTCAGAAAATAAGGCAGTTGGATTAATCGATATCATTAATGCAATTGAAAAAGCAAAAACTGATACTGATATTAAAGGTATTTCTATTTTAAATACTACTTCCAATTTAGGAATGGCCCAGAGTAAAGCGTTACGTGATGCGCTTGAAGATTTTAAAAAATCTGGAAAATTTATTATGGCTTATGCCAATTCCTATTCCCAAAAAGAATATTATTTGAATTCGGTTGCCAATACAATTTACATAAATCCTGTTGGCGACATGGATTTTAAAGGGCTTTCTGCTGAAATTATGTTTTTTAAAGATTTCCAGGAAAAATCAGGTTTAAAAATGGAAGTCATTCGCCACGGTAAATATAAAAGTGCTGTAGAACCGTTCCTAGCAAACGAAATGAGTGACGCTAATAGAGAACAAACTACTGCTTTGTTAACATCAGTTTGGAATTCAGTAGTTTCAGATATTTCAAAAAGTAGAAACATCTCAGTAATGAAATTAAATGAAATTGCAAATGGACTTTTAGCAAGAACTCCAGAAATGGCAAAATCAGAAAAACTTGTTGATGTTGTAGCGTATGAAGATCTTTATCATAGCGCGATAAAAAAGGCACTTAAAGTTGCTAATAATGATGATTACAATAAAGTTTCAATTACTGATTACGCACAAAAAATAGCAACAACTTCAAAAAATTCTAGTAGTAGTGATGAAATAGCAATAATTTACGCTCAAGGAGAAATTATGGGTGGTGAAGGAGACGTAACAGTTATTGGTGAAGGTTCGATGCGTCGTTCCTTGCAAGAGGCTCGAAAAAATAAAAATGTTAAAGCAATTGTACTTCGTGTTGATAGTCCAGGAGGAAGTGCTTTAACTTCAGACTTAATTTGGAGAGAAATTGAATTGACTAAAAAAGTAAAGCCAATTGTTGTTTCAATGGGTAATTATGCTGCATCCGGCGGATATTACATCGCTTGTAATGCCAATACAATTTTTGCGGAAGCCAATACAATTACAGGATCTATAGGAGTATTTGGGGTTTTACCTAACTTCACGGGATTAGCGACTAGAATAGGTATTAACACAGAGCAAGTAAAAACACATCAAAATGCTGCAAATTACAGTCCGTTTGTTCCTATCGATGATACGTTTAAGGCCGTGACTTTAGAAGGTGTTGAGCACATTTATAGAACTTTTGTAACACGTGTAGCCCAAGGTAGAAAAATGACATTTGCACAAGTAGATGAAATTGCACAAGGGAGGGTTTGGACAGGATCTGAAGCACTTAAAATTGGGTTAGTTGACAAAATAGGCGGGCTAGATGATGCCATTTTAAAAGCAGCTTCTCTCGCAAAAATTAAAGAGTATAGCACTCAAAATTATCCGGAATACGAGAAAAATTTAAATGATTTATTTGCTAATTTACCTTTTGCTAAATCAAAAGCTTCATTTATAAAAGAAGAAATTGGCGAAGAAAATTATCAGATCATGCAGAAAATTAAAAAATTACAAACTCGCACAGGAATTCAAGCAATAATGCCGTTCGAAATAAATATAAATTAGCTTGTAGTAAAGCCGAAAGAGATCCGTTTGAATTAATTTTTAAACGGATTTTTTTATTTTGAAAAAAGAACGAACTGATTCCATGTAAATTAATTAGACAAAATTTTATCTAAAAAACAATGGTGACGACATAAGAAGATAAAATCAATAAGTCAGTTAATCATGCTAAGATCTTTAACTTCTCAATTTTATGGTTACCACGATTAAAACATACAATTGAAGGAAATCAAAAAAAGAGTTAGATTTTAATTACTATAGAATTAATCAGGCACATAACAATAATTACTATTTTTGCAATGTGTAGCAAATTTAGCTTCGTAAATAAATTTTAAGAAATCATATTATGTTAAAAACAATTTTAAAAATAGTAGGTGCTTTATTTATTCTTATTTTGATTGCGTTATTTGCTATTCCCTATTTTTTTGAGGATCAAATAAAAGCTAAAATTGCTGAAGCGATAAACGAAAAAGTAGATGCTAAAATTACTTTTAATGGCGCCGATTTAAGTTTACTTAAGAGTTTTCCGAGTGCTACAGTTACACTGGATTCATTAATAGTAATAAATAAAGCTCCATTTGAGGGCGACACCTTAGTTTCACTTGGGGAGATTACTTTAAACATGTCTATTAAAGAATTATTCAAAGGTAAAAATGAAGCTATGTCTATTGACGGAATCACTTCTAAAAACGGACTCATAAATATAATTTTTAATACGGAAGGAATTGGAAATTACGATATTGCTCTGAAAAATAACGAAACAAAATCTAATGGAAAAAGCGAACCGTTGTCACTAAAGATAAAAAACTACAAGATTGAAAATTTTAAATTTCGTTATTTTGACGAGAGTTCAAAAATAAAAATGTTAATTGATAGTCTAAATCACGAGGGTGTAGGAGATTTTGCTGCGCAAAAACTAGATTTAGTCACTAAGTCAACTGCCAAAGTTTCATTAAACATGGATAAAGTCAATTATATGAAAAACGTAGCATTATCACTTGACGCGATCTTAGGAATAGATTTAGAAAAAAGCAAATATACGTTCAAGGATAATAAAGCACTTATTAATCAATTGCCTTTAGAATTTGATGGTTTTATTCAACTAGTTGAAGCAGGTCAAGAATATGATTTAAAGTTTAAAACACCTACTTCCTCGTTTAAAAATTTCCTCGGCGTAATTCCAGCTACTTATGCTGCTAGTTTAGACAATGTAAAAACAACGGGAGATTTTACCATAGTAGGTTTTGCAAAAGGGTTATATTCTGACACTACAATACCAAAATTTAATGTTGATATTACCTCAAAAAATGCCTCTTTTAAATATCCTGACTTACCAAAAACGGTACAAAATATAATTATTGACACTAAAATTATAAATGAAACTGGGATATTAAACGACACTTACGTAAATATTGACCAACTTTCTTTTAGAATAGATCAAGACGTTTTTAACGCTAAAGCAAAAATTAGTAATGTAACTGAAAATGCATATGTTGATGCCGCTTTGAAAGGAACAATTAATCTAGCTAATTTAACAAAAGCATATCCAGTAAAACTAGACAAGCCACTTTCTGGAATTCTTAAAGCAGATGTAACGACAAAATTTGACATGCAATCCGTAGAGAAAAGTCAATACGAAAAGATAAATAACGCAGGAACAATGAGTTTATCTGGATTTAAATATGCTGATGAAAATGGAAAAACAATGAATATCAGTACAGCATTGGTTCAATTTAATCCAAGTCAAGTCAACCTTAAACAATTTAATGCAACAACAGGTAAAAGCGATATCAGTATCACAGGGATTTTAGACAATTTCTACGGCTTTATCTTTAGAAACCAAGAACTAAAAGGGAATTTCAATATGAATTCTCAGCAATTAGCGGTCGATGATTTTATGACAACTGGCGATACTAAACCATCTGAAAATAAAAAGGCCGAAGCAATGAAAATTCCAGCTTTTTTAAATTGTACGCTTACTGCAAAAGCAACTACAGTTTTGTATGATAATTTAACCTTGAAAGATGTTTCAGGAAAGTTGATTGTAAAAGATGAAAAGGTAACACTAGAAAATGTAAAAACTTCGATTTTTGGTGGAACTATTGGTGTAAACGGCGCTGTTTCAACTAAAGGAAAAGTTCCTATTTTTAATATGAATTTAAATTTAAATCAAGTAGATATTGCACAGTCTTTTACTCAATTAGATATGTTGAAGAAAATTGCGCCTATAGCTGGAATTATAAATGGAAAGTTAAATTCTACAATTAAACTAAACGGAAATCTAGATGCCACCGAATTTACACCTGATTTAAAAAGTTTGACTGGAGATTTATTAGGTCAATTACTGTCTACAACTATCAATGCTACAAACTCTACGTTACTTACGGCTTTAAGTTCTAATATAAAATTTATCGATTTAGGTAAAATAAATTTAAATGATATAAAAGCTGCTATAACTTTCAAAGATGGAAAAGTAAATGTGAGACCATTTGACATTAAGTATAAAGATATTAAAGCAACAGTTGGTGGAACACATGGTTTTGACCAAAGCATGAATTACAACTTGAAATTTGATGTTCCAGCAAAATATTTAGGATCAGAAGCGAATGCATTAATAGCAAGGCTAACTCCCGCTGAAGCTACAAAAGTAGAAAGCATACCAATTACTGCATTAATTGTGGGTAATTTTACTAATCCAAAAATAACAACTGATATTAATAGTGCTGTAACTACACTAACTACAAAATTAGTAAATCAGCAGAAAGATAGATTGGTAAAACAAGGTACATCAGCTTTGACTGACTTAATTAACAAAAATAAAAAACCTGGCGACACGACCAAAACAGTCATTCCAAAAACAAAAGAAGAAGTAAAAGCTAAGGTAAATGAAGAGGTAAAAAAGAAAGCCTCAGATGTTTTGAATGGTTTTTTTAATAAAAAGAAAAAACCAGTTGATACGACAAAAACTAATTAAGTTTTCAAATTATAGCAATAAGGCCTAAAATATTAATTTATTTTAGGCCTTATTTTATACATTTATACTAACAACATAACCCTCTGAACTACGAATATTAAAAACGGTACCATTATCAAAAATTAAATATTGTCCTTTTATCCCGGCTAATTTCCCTTCAAAATTAGGCGTTTTATCTAAACTTAAACTGCTCACTTTCTTTGGATATTCTAAAACAGGATAATGCATTTCATACAAATCATTTTTTTGCGAGTAGAAATATTCCTGCACTTCTGATGGAATTAAATTTTCTAATTTTAATCTTTCTTTGACTAAATCAACATGCTCTACAGAATTAGTCAGCATTTTTCTCCAGTTTGTTTTATCAGCATAGTGACTTTTTAACGCAACTTCAGTAATTCCTGCTAAATATCGGTTAGGCACTTCTACGATAGTAATGGCTTCATTAGCTCCTTGATCTATCCAGCGCGTTGGCATTTGCGTTTTTCTGGTCACTCCTACTTTCACTTCGCTAGATAAAGCTAAATAAACAATATGAGGTTGTAATTGCACCTTCTCTTCATAAACTAAATCTCTATCGGCAATACCAAGGTGAGCCGTGCTTAATTCAGGTCTAATAATCCAATCCCCTACAGACGCACTCGAATAAAAACAATCATAACAAAAACCTTGACGAAATATTTTTCTCTTTTTCCCACAATTCAAACATTGGTAACCCAAAAAACTGATTTGAATATTATTATTTAATAATTGATTTACATTTAAAAAGCTATTTTCAAAAACTAGATAATATTGAATTGGATTGCCAAATTCAGTTTGCATTTTTTTTAGGACACCTTCGTAAGTCATTGTATTTTTATGTTTTTGATTATCAATCTATGATTGCGCATTTAGCATAACTCGCGCTAGACTTTTATGAAGCGAGAATCTTTGCATTATTAAAGAATTGTTTTTTATAAAAAAACACTATTTTTGATACTTTGACAAAGTTAGTATTTGTCAATTAATATTCATATCTGAAATCTACATTCGTTAATCTAAAATCAGAAATCTGCATGCCTTTAACCATAATCAATTCGTTTGCTTCTTGGGTTCTAAAACAAAGAATCCATCAAATCGAACTATTCTTGAAATATCCAAATGAAGTTCAAGAGGAATTGCTTATGAATTTAATTGGCTCGGCAAAAAACACTGTGTTAGGTAAAAAATACGATTATTCCTCCATTAATACTTATTCGAAATTTGCAGAAAGAATTCCTATATCCACTTATGAAGATTTACAACCTTTAATAGAAAGGACGCGTCAAGGTGAGCAAAATGTTTTTTGGGAAGAACCTATAAAATGGTTTGCTAAATCCAGCGGTACGACAAATTCAAAAAGTAAATTTATTCCAGTAAGTAATGAAGCGCTTGAAGACTGTCATTATAAAGGAAGTAAAGATTTGCTCTGCTTGTATTTAAGTAATAATGAAAATTCTGAACTCTTTTTAGGTAAAAGTTTACGTTTAGGTGGCAGTTCCCAAATTTACGAAGACAACGATACCTTTTTTGGCGATTTATCCGCGATATTAATTGAAAACATGCCAATTTGGGCAGAGTTCAGTAGTACGCCAAGCAATAAAATTTCTTTGATGAGTGATTGGGAAACTAAAATCAAGGCGATTATCAACGAAACCAAAAACGAAAATGTAACCAGTTTTGCAGGAGTTCCTTCCTGGATGCTAGTTTTGATGAATAAAATGCTAGAAGAAACTGGAAAAGGGAATCTACTTGAAATTTGGCCAAATCTAGAAGTGTACTTTCATGGCGGCGTAAATTTTGAACCCTACCGCGAACAATACAAAAATATACTCCCTAAAAAAGATTTTAAATACTACGAAATATACAATGCATCAGAAGGTTTTTTTGCCATCCAAGATTTAAACAACTCAAGTGATTTATTACTAATGTTAGATTATGGAATTTTCTACGAATTTATTCCAATGGATACTTTTGGTACACCCAATCAAAAAGTGATTCGGTTAGCTGATGTAGAATTATTTAAAAACTATGCTTTGATAATTACCACTAATTCTGGTTTGTGGCGTTATTTAATAGGTGATACGGTTCGATTTACTTCCCTAAATCCTTACCGAATTCGGGTTACGGGTAGAACCAAACATCATATTAATGTTTTTGGCGAAGAATTGATGGTCGAAAATACTGATATGGCTATAGCCAAGGCTTGCAAGATAACCAATACCCAAGTGGTCGATTATACCGTTGCGCCTGTTTTTATGGAAGGTAAAGAAAAAGGAGCGCACGAATGGATAATTGAGTTTAAAGTAAATCCTATCGATATTTCCGTTTTTCAAAAAATATTAGATGAATCGATTCAATCTCTGAATTCCGATTATGAAGCAAAACGCTTTAACAATATGACTTTGAATCCGTTAATAATAAACATAGCACGAAAAGATTTATTTTACGATTGGCTGAAATACCGCAATAAACTGGGCGGACAGCATAAAATTCCTAGATTGTCTAATCATAGAGATTATTTAGAGCAATTGAAGAGCATGCAAATTAGTATTGTTGTTTAGTACTAAAGATAAGTCTTCTACATATAAAAATTTTACTGCTCTAAACAAAAGTTAATATGCATTATTTCTCTTGTAAGTTTATTCTAATAAAGTACATTTAGATTAAATAAAAATCTATTACATGCCTACAAAAAATTTATTTTTAGTCGATGATCATCCTATAACAGTTGACAGTTATAAAAACTTAATTTTACGAACAAAAACTGCAGCTAACGATATTTATTTTGTAACAGCCTTTTCTTGTGAAGAAGCATACAAGAGGATTATTGAAAAACACAACGATCAAGAAAACTTTGATGTTGCCCTTTTAGATATAAGTTTGCCATCTTACCCAGCTAAAAATCTACTTACAGGTATTGATGTAGCTAAACTCATTCGGTATTATTTTCCAGCGTGTAAAATAATATTACTCACGATGCACAGTGAGCCTGCAATTGTCACAACTGCCATACATGAAATTAATCCAGAAGGATTCATTTTAAAGAATGATATTAATGCAGCAAGTTTTGTAAATGCGTACCAATCTATAATGCTAGGCTCCACCTTTTACAGTAGTACAATAACTAAAGTGCAAAACGATACTATCATAAAAAAATTGGATTTTGATGCTATTGATTTACAAATCTTACTTTTACTTGATAAGAAAATTAAAACCAAAGACATGCCGAACCATATTGACCTTTCCTTAAGTGCCATCGAGAAAAGGAAAACCAATATTAAAAACCAACTTTTAAAAGACAAAGGCAATGATACAGCAATAGTTAATACTGCTAAAAAACTAGACATTATTTAAATTTAATAAAAACCTTACTTTTTTAACATAAAACAGCAATATGCTTTTAATCTTAAGCAATAAATTTGAAAATCTTACGAATCTAAATTAAGTGCACGTAATTGAAAGTTCTAAAAGAAGTAATTTTAACCAATTAAAAACTATTTTATGAAAAGATTACAATTAAATCAGATGGAGAATCTGGAGGGTGGTGGATTGGATATTGGAACAACAGCTGGAGTAGCATGTGGTTTAGCTGTATCCGGAGCCCTTTTTGGAGGTTTTAGTATGTTTTTAAAAATGGCAATCGCAGGACCAACTTGTGTAGGATTAGTAATTAGAGAACTTCAGTAAAAAATAAAAATATGAAAACTTTAGAAATTAGCAATTTAGAAAAAATTGAAGGTGGTAAATTTATAGGTGGATTTTGCGCCGCAGTTGGTGCAGCGGGAGCTGTAGCTACTTTAGCTACCCTAGCTGGCGCAACAATAGCAACTGGCGGAGTAGCAGGGATCGTTGCAGGTGTAGCTGTTGGAGGGTGTGCAGCATATGGGGTTTACTTGATATGGTAAGCAAATAGAAATTATAATAATAGTAGAGGTGTCAATTAAGTATGTCTGTCTAATTGTCTATACTTAATTGACATCCATTACAATTTACGACATGGGATATTTTAAAACCAAAAAAGATAGAAATCTTTTTTTCATAAGCTTTTTAATTGGTGTTATATTTATGATTTATTTTTTAGTTTATAAAAAATAAATCAGCTCCGTACAGCAATATAAACATATACTGTTTAATCACATAGTTTTTATAACATCAATATTCAATATCAAAAATGTTGTAGTGACGAACATAGCACATCTATGCCCCTCCATTAAAAAATGGCATTAGAAATCTTTATAAATTGCAATAGGTGGTATAAATTCATTACAAGCTATAATTTAGATAGCTTATTTTTAATCGCATTTTACTCAAGTCCTGTAAAAATGTCCTTTAAAATTAATTATCTAAAAAAGACAATTTTATGATATTGAGTAAAGAACAAACTTAAAATATTGATAGCAATGTGATTCTCTTCCTGCTGCAAATTTATATGACAATTGATTTATAAATTAAAATTACAAACATTTTACCTTCTTTAATTTACATTTATGAAAAGTTCGTTTTTCAAATATTTCATTCTTATAAGCGCCTTAATATTAATTACACAAGCTACAAATTACCTATTAGATTTTAACACCTTAATTCATAATTCACTTGCCGATAAACTAACAAGCCAGCAAATAGACAATTTTTTTGAATTTTCAAGCAAATGGCAATGGCTAAGCTATTTATTGATTGCAATTATCTTACTTATAAAAGTAAGCATTATAACAAGTGTATTATATATTGGCGTATTTCTCTTCAGTAATATGATAGTGACTTTTAAACAATTATGGAACATTGTCATTACAGCTGAGTTTATTTTCTTACTTGTACCAATAATTAAAACTATCTGGTTTTACTTTTTCCAAACCAATTACGCCCTAGAAGACGTACAATATTTTTACCCATTATCCTCCTTGAATATTATAGGGCATAAAGGTTTAGAGCCTTGGCTAATATATCCTTTTCAGACACTTAATTTTTTCGAATTAGGCTATTGGTTAATTCTTGCCTACTACATTGGTAAAGCAACTGAAACCACAATGGATCATGGGCTAAAAATTGTGGCTTCTAGTTATGGCAGCGCTTTATTGCTATGGGTAGTGGTCATCATGTTTTTTACTTTAAATTATTCCTAAAAAAGCAAAATGAAAAAATACCTTAAAATATTTATACCACTAGTATTTTTATCCTTACTATCTTTTATGGGTTACAAGATAGTTACTAAAATCAACCATCAAAAAGAAGTCGCAGCAAATATAAAAACCATTCCTGCTTTTAAATACCAGAATTTAAACGGAGAGTCTTTTTCTAATAAAAATTTAAAAATGGACACCCCTACTCTTTTTATATATTTTAATAGTGAATGTGAGTATTGTAATGAAGAAGCTCAAATGATCAAGGAACATATTAACGCTTTTAATCCGTTCCAACTTGTTTTTGTTTCGTTTGAACAACCCACAAAAATAGCTTCTTTTGCTAAAAAACACAATCTTCTTAATTATGATAACATTTTTTTGTATGTGACTCTAAAGCTACTTTCGCTACTACCTTTGATGTTCAGTCTTTGCCTTGTTTAGTTTTATATGATAAAAACCAACAACTCATTGAGAAGTTGAAAGGACAAACTAAAGTAGAAACTATCTTAAAAAAATTACAATAAAAAATATGACATTCCTCCTTTGTCAGAATCGAGCAAAGCGAACAGGCGAAGCAATGACAAAATGAAGCAATAGCAAACTAAGAATAATGACTACAAAACATATCGAAAAAACCCATACACTACAGCTCGACCAATCTGATTGTGGTGTAGCCTGTTTATTGTCTCTTATAAAATTATATGGCGGTTTACAATCTATCGAAAAATTACGTGAATTAAGCGGAACGACTAAACAGGGCACAACCTTATTGGGCTTATATCAAGTTGCCAATGAATTAGGATTTAATGCCGAGGGCTGCGAAGCAGATATACAAGCTTTAATTGATCACAAACAACCAGTAATTCTTCACGTAGTAATAGAAGATAAACTACAACATTACGTGGTTTGTTATCACTATGATGACCAAAAAGGTTTCTTAATTGGCGATCCTGGCAAGGGAATTTATTATTTATCACAAAACTATTTAGATAAAATTTGGGTTTCAAAAAGCTGTTTAACATTAGAACCCAATGAAAACTTTGTAAAAGAAACTGAAGTCAAAAATGCGCAACAGAAGTGGTTTTTAGCATTACTAGAACCAGACTATAAATTACTGTGGATTAGCGTGCTACTTGGAGTTTTTGTGGCAGGTTTAGGAATGGCCATGTCTTTGTTTTCTCAAAAACTAATTGATGATATTTTACCCTCGCATAAAATCAACAAACTTATCTCAGGAATTGTTTTACTGGCCATATTACTTTTGGCACGAGTTGGAATTTCGGTATTACGAGAGTTTTTCCTGCTACAACAATCAAAAGACTTTAATAATCGCATTAATAATCAGTTTTTTTCCTCTTTGCTACATCTTCCAAAACCTTTTTTTGATACGCGAAAAATAGGGGAATTAGTTGCTCGACTGAATGACACACAAAGAGTGCAAAGAGTTATTAAGATGCTGGCAAGCAGCTTAGTAATTGATGTATTAGTTTCTATTATTTCGTTAGCTTTCTTGTTCGGTTACTCATGGAAATTAGGTTTAATTTCATTGTTAACTATGCCTGTCTATTTTTACATTATTTATAGAAGTAACAAAGCCATAATTGAAGCACAAAAATCAGTTATGCAAAGTTACGCCTTTAACGAAAGTAATTATATCAATACTATTCAAGGAATTTCTACTATAAAAAACGATAACAAACAAGCGATTTTTAGCAAAACCAATGAAATGATTTTCGGGAACTTCCAAGAAAAACTATTTCATTTAGGAAAAATAAATATTCGCCTTTCCTGGCAATCAGGACTGGCAAGTGTTTTCTTTTTGACCGGAGTTTTAATTTATACCTCTATTCAAGTTTTCACAAAGAAATTAAATTAGGGGAATTAATGGCAATTTTAGGGATCGTAGGTTCCTTATTACCATCAATTGCAAATCTAGCATTGATTTCAATTCCTATCAATGAAGCCAAAATTGCTTTTAATAGAATGTTTGAATTTACTTCTATCGAAAAAGAAAAAGAAGAAGGTGTTTCAATCGATGAAATCAAAAGTGTTTCATTAACAAATCTATCTTTTCGATTCGCGGGACGAAGTGAATTATTTTCGAACGTTAATATTAAAATAGAAAAAGGAAAACTAACGGCAATTGTGGGAGAAAGCGGAAGTGGAAAAAGTACAATTGGTCAAATACTACAACGCTTTTATAATTTTGAAAAAGGAACTATTACGGTTAATAATAAATATCAATTATCTAAAATTGAGCTTCAAAGCTATAGGAAGCTAATAGGCGTGGTTCCGCAAGGAATTATCATTTTTAATGGAAATGTGATTGATAATATTTTATTAGGAGCAACTGAAACTACAGAAAACATAATTTCATTCCTTACTGAATATGGTTTTGAAGCTTACTTTAATCAATTGCCACAGGGATTAGCAACGATAGTGGGAGAAGAAGGAATTAATTTATCATGGGGACAAAAACAAATTATAGCTTTAGCTAGAGTATTATATAAAAAACCTCAGTTTTTAATTTTAGATGAAGCGACATCGGCAATGGATAGAAACACAGAGAATTTCTCTATGGCGTTATTGGACAAAATAAAACCTAACTGCGCTATTTTCTTTATTTCACATCGCTTGAATACCTTGAAAAAAATTGCAGATACTATTTACGTTCTCGAAAATGGCACATTATCAACCACTGGAAATCATGAAGAGTTGATGGAAACCACTAATTTTTATAGTGAATATTGGCAAGACTAAATAAATTTCATATTACAAAGAATTATGTTTAACTACCGCATTTAATTAGAGCAATTGAAAAGCATGCAATTGGAGAAGGTATAGTTGTATAATTGAAATAATTCGAACTTTACTCCTCCTCCTCCATCATATCGATATGCCTGTCGTGATATCCTAAAAGATACAAAACTCCATCGAGACCTAAACTAGAAATAGAACTTCCTGCTTTTTCTTTTACCGTTGGTTTTGCATGAAAAGCAATTCCTAAACCTGCTAAACTTAGCATAGGTAAATCATTCGCGCCATCTCCCACCGCTATTGTTTGATTAATGTGAATACCCTCTTTATCTGCAATGGCTTGTAAATATTCTGCTTTCTTTTTACCGTCTACAATTTCCCCGAGATAGTTCCCAGTTAATTTACCATCAATGATTTCTAACTCATTGGCATGAACGTAATCAATTCCTAATTCCTTCTGTAAATATTTTCCAAAAAAGGTAAATCCACCTGATAAAATAGCCGTTTTATAACCGTAATACTTCAATGCTTTCATCAAGCGATGTGCTCCTGTTGTTATGGGTAAATTTTCAGCAACATTTTGTAATACATCTTCACTTAAGCCTTTCAATAAGAGCATGCGTTGCTTAAAACTTTCGCTAAAATCAATCTCGCCATTCATTGCTGCTTCAGTAATTGCACGTACTTGGTCTCCCACTCCTGCTAACTCAGCTAATTCATCAATAACTTCGGTTTGTATTAACGTAGAATCCATATCAAAACAAACTAAACGACGATTTCTTCGATACATATTATCTTCCTGAAAAGAAATATCGACATCTAAAGTTCTGGAAATCTCCATAAAACTAGCGGTCATAAAAGTTTTGTCTACAATTGTTCCGGTGACCGATAATTGAATACAAGAACGAGGAAACTCCTCTTCTTCCACAATAGACACGCGACCTGTTAACCTTTTTATCGCGTCAATATTTAAGTTTTGATTCGCTAAAATCCGAGTGATTGCAGCTAATTGTGCGGCAGTTAATTTTTCACCTAAAACATTTATTGAATACCGTTGTTGTCTTTGTCCTTTTACCCAAATCTCGTAATCATCAATTGAGATTGGAATAAACTTTACTTTAACTTCTAATTCATAAGCTCTAAACAAGAGATCTTTTAACACGGGTCCCGAAGTAGAACCTCCTTTTATTTCAAATAAAATACCTAATGATAAAGTGTCATGAATATCAGCTTGACCGATATCTAATATTATGGCATCATAATTTGCCAAAATAGCCGTGAGTCCCGCGGTTACACCAAGCTTATCTTGTCCAGAAACTTTCAACAAAATAACCTCTTTATCTTCTATTTGCATACTGTACTTTTTTAGAGTAAACAAAAATCGGTATTCTAATGCTGATAAAAAAAAAAAATACTCCTTTTTGCGCACAATAACAAATAGTGTAAAATAGCCATAAAAAAACCCGCTCAATGTAATGAACGGGTTTGTGTTTTTGAGAAATATGTAATTTATGAAGCAATCTCTAATCGCTTCAATAAATTTTTATTCAATGTTTCTCTCGCGTATTCCACATCAATTTCTAACGTTTTATCATCAGAACTTGGCAATTCGTACATCGCATCGGTCAAAATTGCTTCACATAACGAACGCAATCCACGAGCTCCTAGTTTATATTCTAATGCTTTTTCAACAATAAAATCTAACGCTTCATCAGTAATGGTGAATGCTACTTCATCCATTAAAAATAACTTTTCATATTGCTTGATTAACGCATTTTTAGGCTGGGTCAATATGGCTCTCAACGTTTCTCTATCTAATGGATCCATGTGTGTCAATACTGGTAAACGCCCAATAATCTCCGGGATTAATCCAAAATCTTTAATGTCTTTTGGAATAATGTATTGCAATAAATTGTCCTTATCGATATTATCTACGTTTTTAGAAGTAGAATAACCAACAGCCTGACGATTCAATCGTTTAGAAATAATTCTTTCCACACCATCAAAAGCACCACCAGCGATAAACAAGATATTTTGTGTGTTAACTTCAACAAATTTTTGGTCTGGATGTTTACGCCCTCCTTTTGGTGGTACGTTTACAACTGTTCCTTCTAATAGTTTCAATAACGCTTGTTGCACCCCTTCTCCAGAAACGTCACGTGTAATCGATGGATTATCGCTCTTACGGGCAATTTTATCTATTTCATCAATGAATACGATTCCGCGTTCTGCTTTAGCCACATCATAATCTGCCGCTTGAAGCAAACGAGTCAAAATACTCTCAACATCTTCTCCTACATAACCAGCTTCTGTCAATACAGTTGCATCAACGATTGCTAAAGGAACGTCAAGCATTTTAGCAATGGTCTTAGCCACCAATGTTTTTCCTGTTCCCGTTTGTCCCACCATGATGATGTTACTTTTTTCAATCTCTACTTCATCATCTAATTGCTGCTGCATCAAACGCTTGTAGTGATTGTAAACCGCAACCGACATTACTTTTTTAGTTTGATCTTGACCAATAACATATTGATCTAAAAATGCTCTAATTTCTTTTGGTTTTTTCAAAATCAAATCACCAACAAGCTTTGAACTTCCGCCAGATTTTAATTCCTCTAAAACAATTCCATGTGCTTGTTCGATACATTTATCACAAATATGCGCATTGATTCCAGCAATCAGCAAGCTGGTTTCTGGTTTCTTTCTCGCACAAAACGAACATTCTAATACTGCTTTTGCCATTCTTTTATGTCTAAAGTTATAAAGTCAAAAGTCAAAAGTCAGTAGCATTGCTTTTGACTTTCGACTTTTAACCTGAAACTAGATTTTTATTTTCTTATTAAAACCTCATCAATCATTCCATAAGCTTTTGCTTCTTCAGCAATCATCCAATAATCACGTTCGCTATCAGCATGTACTTTATCAAATGTTTGTCCTGAATGTTGAGAAATAATTTCATATAACTCATTTTTCAATTTCATCATTTCACGTAAATTGATTTCCATATCAGTCGCAACTCCTTGCGCTCCACCTGATGGTTGGTGAATCATAACTCTTGAATGTGGCAATGCCGACCGTTTCCCTGCTGCTCCTGCACATAAAAGCACCGCACCCATAGATGCTGCCATTCCAGTACAAATAGTTGCCACATCTGGCTTGATGTACTGCATTGTGTCATATATTCCTAATCCTGCATAAACACTTCCTCCTGGAGAGTTCAAATAAATTTGAATATCCTTAGAAGCATCCGCACTTTCAAGAAACAATAATTGCGCTTGAACAATATTTGCAATTTGGTCGTCAATTCCAGTTCCTAGGAATATAATACGATCCATCATTAATCTTGAGAAAACGTCTAATTGTGAAATATTCAACTGACGTTCTTCAATAATATAAGGAGTCATATTAGTTGGCGGAGTCATTGCACCTACGATTTTATCGTAATACATTGAGTTGACTCCTTGGTGCTTTGTAGCAAATTTTTTAAATTCTTTACCGTAGTTCATATTTTTTTATTCTAAATTTAAAGTTATCTCCAATGCTTTTCCTATTGCAAAGTTCATACCTCTTTGTAATTAGTGTCAATATGTCTCGTTTCTAGCCCAGATAGCAGTGAAAAGCTTTTTGAAATCGTGTTGCATTTTTTATTGCACGAAAAGAGCGACTGCAAGAAGCTCCTTTTCTTGCTTATAAAAAATCAAATCCGATGATAAAACTTGTAACGGATAGCTGGATTAGCTCCTGACATTATCATAAATAAAAAGAGCGTCAAAAATAAATTTCTGACGCTCAAATATACTTATTTTTTATTGTTTCCAATTGGTAAGCAAATAATAAAATTTCACTAATCTCAGCCAACTGCGGGACTTTTCACTTTTGACTTTACCACTTTACAGACTAAATTTATTCCCCGTATGAAGCGGCAATAAATTCTTCGTAAGTAACTTCTTTAGTTGTTGGATTTGCTTTTTCTTTGAACAAGTCAAGCATTTTTTCTCCTACCACTTGGTCAGAAAGTCGTTTTACCTCGTCTTGGTTTGACAAAACTCTCGCCACAATTCCTTGAACCTCTTCGTCCGTTGGGTTTGTTTGACCAAATTGCGCCATTTGTTGACGGATATTTTTTGTAGTAAATGATTTCAAATCTTCGAAAGTAACTTTGATTTCATTTGTAGCCATTGCTCTACCTTCGATCAATTGAAAACGCAATCCTCTCTCTGATCTTGCATATTCAACTTCAGCCTCTTCAGGAGATAATTTTTTCTCCCCTACGGTTTGCAACCATTTTTTCAAAAACTCAGCTGGCAAATCAAATTTTGTGCTTTCGATCAAGAAATCCTGAACGTCAGCTAATAACTTTTGGTCTGCTTGCGTTGCAAATTGAGTTTCAGCATCTTCTTTAATTTTAGCTTTCAATTCGTCTAATGTAGCTACTTTACCTTCACCAAATAATTTATCGAATAGCTCTTGGTTTAATTCAGCCAATTCTGCTCCGTTGATTGCTTCGATAGTAAAATCTACATCAACAGCAATTGTGTGAACATCATCATGACCTATTTTCATTATGTCCATCAATTGATGAGCATCTTCAAATAAACCACTTGTATTTAAAGTTACAACATCACCTACTTTTTTACCTATGAATTTATCAGCATTCGCTTTATCTTTAAACATATCCAAAGAAATAGTTGTTGCATTGTTGATTGCAGCTCCCTCGTTTACAAAAGTTCCAGTGATATCAGAATCTACAACCACAGCTTCCTGAGGAATTGCAGTTCCAAATTGTTTTTGGATACGTGCTACTTGACCGTCAATCAATTTATCGTCAGCTTTAACTACATATTTTACTACATCATTTTTACCTTCAAGATCTAAAGTAAAGTCAGGAACTAGACCTATTTCATATTCAAAAACCAATTCTTCAGCACTCCAATCAAAATTCTCATTTACTTTAGGAAGTGGTGTTCCAAGAAGGTTTAATCTTTCTGATTGCACAAAACGCTCAAGAGCTAGGTCAACCACTTTTTGAACTTCTTCTTGTTTGATCGATTTTCCGTATTGTTTTTCAACAAGATCTTTAGGCACAGCACCTTTTCTAAATCCTTTTACGGTTGCCAATGGCATTTTTTCATTTATTCTTTTTGCCACTTGACCTTTGTAATCCATGTGAACTACAGTCATTACAATCGTCTCGTTTACAGCGTCTATTGCTACTCTTTTAATATCCATCTTCTTCTTTACTTTATATTATAATTTCGGACTGCAAAATTATAAAATTTTTACAAATTCTCCAAGCTTTTTACCACCGAACCTTTTGAGTAGATTTTACAGCTAAAAATCTATAATATGTTGTGTGATTTGGGCGTGTCCCACCTCCGTTCCTCTACGGCGGGTCAGGCTTTTCGTTGCAATCTTTTATTTCGCTACGCTTCATAAAAGGATTTTCAATGCAAACGAAGGTCACTGAATGCCAAAAAAATAGAATATAAATGAAGTAATCCTTCACGCGGTTAATGGATGGTATTGTGGTTGTTTTACAAATTATTATACCGCAATTACTTCGCTTTGTATATAAAAAAAGATGCTTTTTTGTAAGATTAATAATTATATTTGCTAATTATATGCTTGTATTATTGATCATACATCCACAAGTGCGATAAAGACAGAGTTAAATATGTGTTAGCTGAAATTGAGTCAAATAAACACAGAGTTTAACAAGCAACCTAATCTAACATAAATGAACACAAAATGTAATAATTTAATTAAAAACGATTTTTTGTACTTTTTAAAAAATCCAAATAAAAAATTCCGTGGAATCTTTAGACAAGATTTTACTTTATTTATAGTACTAACAACCCTTAATTTTTTTGCGGGATATGTTAAGTCGTTAATTACTCACGAACCGTTTATTGATCAAAGCGATTTAGATAAATTTAATTTATCTAAATTTTTTCCTTATCTATTTCTCGTTCCATTAATTGAAGAATTAGTATTTAGGGGATTTTTACAATACAAGTCCCGATTGGTTTTAATACTAAGTTTTATCTCAATCATATTTTTTTTAACTTCCTATTTTAAAGAAGAAACAACAATTTTATATATTTTTATAGTGGTGATTATTTGCGGGCTATTAGTGCTTTTCAACAAAAAATTATATGAAAAAATGTTAAGTTTCATAGAAGTAAATTTAATAATAATCATTTTAATTTCGTCTATTATTTTTGGCTCTGCACATTTAGGTAATTATGATGATTTCTCTTGGGTAAACTTAATACCCATCTCTGAAAAAATTATTGCTGGAGTATTTCTATGTTATATCGCTAAAAAATACAATATTTGGCGTTCTTATTTTTTTCACATAATTAATAATTCGTTACCTTTTCTCATAATTATAGCATACAAATTAATGCAATAAAAATTAACTCAAGCTGGCGCGAATGCAATGTTACTGCGTTAAAAATAGCAATTAAGAAAGTTGTTCTTTTTTCATTCCGACAGAGAAGGACTCGAGAGTTTGCCTGAACAGGCAAAGCAATCCCAACAAACAATAGCGATAAACAAAGATTCTTACTTCGTAAGAATGACAAAGTTGGAGAGGTCAAATCATAACTTTATGATATTATGCACGATTGTGATGGTCGCGCTACCTAAAACTATTCCATGTGCAAGTGTTTTAAATGATAATAGCCTTGTTTTTATATTAAAGGAAATAAGTATAGCTTGATTATAAATATCAGTTATGATTATCAAATGGTTTGGATTCGCTTTATTGAAACGCACGTAGAGTGCGACAAGAGTAGCAATAATGAAATTTAATTATAACGAAATGAGCATGATCGTAAATCGGTAGCAAAAATCGATGTTAATTTGCGAATTACACAAAACCTTTAAAAAATAATAAATATATACATATGAATATAAAACCTGTAAAAAACCTAAAATGATTATAACTATGCTCTTGAAAGACTTGAAACAATCTTTGATACAAAGTTGAATTCTCCAGAAGGCAATGAATTAGAAGTACTTGGAATTTTGCTTGATCATTATGAAAATGAAAATTTCCCAATAGGTTTGCCTGATCCTATCGAAGCAATTGAGTTCAGCATGAAGCAAATGGGACATAATAAAATAGATTTAGTAAATAGTATTGGACTGAAAAGTCGAGCTACTGAAATTTTAAATCGCTAAAGAAAACTTTCATTAGATGTGATAAGACAACTTTAGGAAAGTTTACACATTCCAACCTATGTTTTAATACAATTCTATTTAAAATGTGACTTTTTATAATATTCGTTAACAATTTAACTCGTTATAGACACCATAAACACTGGGATAGAATTGAAAATGAATCTTTTTGTTGTATTTTTGATTTTCTGACATTTTATTTTAAGAGAATCGCCAAAATTTATTTTAATCTAAGCAAAAGTCACAAAACTTAAAACAACAAATTGTAAGCTGATGAATCTATCTAAATTATTCAAAGAATTCTATGAAAGTGAGAAAGCAGGCGGATTAATTCTGCTTTTTGTTACTATTATTTCCCTCGCTTTAGCTAATTCTCCTATTCAGTCCAGCTATATTAGCTTTTGGCAATATGATATGGGTGGACATAGCATCACACATTGGATCAACGATGCGTTGATGGCTGTTTTCTTTTTACTAATTGGATTAGAATTAGAACGTGAAATTTACAAAGGAGAACTTTCTGATATAAAAAATGCCTCCTTCCCTATTATAGGTGCGATAGGCGGTTTTCTTATTCCAGCAGCTATTTTTCTACTATTTAATTATGGAACTGCCACACAAGCAGGAGCTGGAATCCCAATGGCTACAGATATAGCTTTTGCAATTGGTATACTATCATTATTAGGAAATAGAGTTCCTGTATCGCTAAAAATATTTTTAACCGCACTAGCTGTGATTGATGACTTAATTGCAATTATTGTTATTGCCATTTTTTACACAAAAACTCTTGTTTGGTCTAACTTATTACTCGCCTTGGCAGTATTTGGGATACTATTAATACTAAACCGACTCAAAGTCAAAAGTCTAATTCCTTATCTTTTAGGTGGAGTAGTAATGTGGTTTTTTATGTATAATTCAGGAGTTCATGCCACTATTACTGGAGTTTTATTAGCGTTTGCAATACCGTTTGGTAACGGCGATAAAAAATCAACTTCTTATGTTTTACAACACTTTTTACATAAACCAGTGGCATTTATAATTTTACCTCTTTTCGCTATTGCAAATACAAGCATTGCAATTGGAGCTGATTGGCAAAATGGTTTAGGCGAAGCTAACAGTATAGGGATTTTGACAGGTTTAACTATCGGAAAGCCGTTAGGAATTTTTGCATTTGCTTTTACAGGTGCGTTAATAGGACTTTGCAAATTACCAAAAGACTTAAAATGGAAAAACATAATTGGTGTTGGATTTCTAGGAGGAATAGGATTTACAATGTCTATTTTTATTACAATTCTCGCATATGACGATGTTGCATTGATAAATAGTTCAAAAATCGCAATTATTTTAGCTTCAATTACTGCAGGAATTATAGGCTATATGCTTTTAAAATGGACATTAAAACCTAATGCACAAGAATAATTTTAAAAAATTAAATTTAAAATTATGATGTCAATCATTAACGATTATACTACCGCTTTTTTTAAATAGTAAGCTCATTTATAGTATTGAGGCTAGAAATAATTAAAACGTAATGAACGTTTTAATTATTTCTTTCTTTTGTATAAATGAGCCGCCGCTAAAACGATTCCTGCAAAAATTAATATCGAAAACCACCAAAATAAGGGTAAACCAAAAAACAAAGTACTTTTAATTTCCATATCTCCTGTTACTAGATCAATCATAGCTTTTATTTTTTTAACAATTTAAGCAATATTACCTGATAACAAATACAATTTGTCAGTAAATTAAATTTTGCACTGAAACAGTAATTTAATTTAAATATATTCACTTATTTGATCCTACCCTCTTTTAGTCAATAAATTGGGTCAAAAAATAGTAAATGAAATTTGAAAAAAAATGAGTGGTAAGGCTTTTTAGACTTTAATTATATTTCATCTGTTCATTTGCCACTATAATTTTTCCCCGTTGTGCGATACCTAAAGATCGATTGACTTTTATTCGTATTTTTGCATAATATAAAATTAAGATATGAAAAAAATTATAATGCTTTTTGCATTAATCCTTACAGCAAGTTCTCAGGCGCAACAAAGACCAAAATTAGTTATAGGAATTGTAGTTGATCAAATGAAGATGGAGTATTTATATCGATTTTCTGACGATTATACTGCCAATGGATTTAAGCGGTTGATGAATGATGGATATACTTTCCATAATATGCATTACAATTATATGCCCACTTATACAGCGCCAGGGCATGCAAGTATCTATACGGGAACAACGCCATCTACACACGGTATCGTGGGTAATGAATGGTTTAATAAAGCAACTGGAAAAGACATGTATTGCACTGACGATGCCGGAGTAAAAACCTTAGGCGACGGTTCAGATAAAGAAGGAGCGATGTCGCCAAAAAATTTATTAAGCACTACTATTACTGACGAGTTACGTATGGCTACTAATTTTAAAGGTAAAGTGATTGGAATGAGTATTAAGGACCGGGGAGCTATTTTACCAGCAGGTCATTTTGCAAATTGGGCTTTTTGGTATAGTAAAACAGGTTCCTTTGTATCTAGTACTTTTTATGGAGATGAATTACCAAAATGGGTTAGCGAATTTAATAATGAAAAAAAATATCTTAATTACATCAATAAGGGTTGGGATTTATTGAAACCAGTGGCGACTTACAATGAAAGTCTTGCAGATGACAATCCTTATGAAGGAAAAATAAATAAAACAAAACCACCAGTTTTTCCATATGATCTTAATGCTATTTATAAAGATAAAGGAGCTGATGTGCTACGTACAACTCCTTTTGGAAATGATCTTTTAGCAGATCTGGCAATTAAAGCCATAGAAAAAGAGGAACTAGGTAAAGATGATATCACTGATTTTTTAACAATAAGTTTTTCATCCACGGATTATGTAGGACATACTTTTGGGCCTCGTTCCATGGAATTACAAGATACTTATCTACGTTTAGATCAAACCATTGCTGATTTTCTAACTTACCTTGATAAAACGGTTGGTAAAAATAATTATTTGCTTTTTTTAACTGCTGATCATGCTGGAGCAGAAAACGCAAATTATTTAAAAGATAATAAATATAACGTAAAAAACATTCCTTCAAAAGAAATTGTGTCTTCATTGAAAAAATATTCACTGGAATCTTTTGGTACTGATTTGATTTTAGATTATTCTAATTTCAATCTTTTTTTTAACAGAGAAATTATCAAACAAAAAGGCTTAGAACTCACAAAGGTGAAACAAAGTTTTAAAGATTTTTTGATGACACAAGAACAAGTTAAAAGAGTGTATACCGAAGAAGAAATTTTAGCATCATCAGGTGGTGATTATTTCTTGAGCTTTATTGCTAAAGGATATGATCCAAAGCAAAACGGAGATATAGTTATACTTGATAAAACAGGCTACATGCAGTATTATGAAACAGGAACAACTCATGGCTCACCAAATAGTTATGACACGCATGTACCACTACTTTTTTATGGATGGCATGTGCCAAAGGGTGAGCTGCACTCTAAAAAATTTATTACTCAAATTGCACCTACACTTTCTCAAATGCTGAAAATTCCATTTCCAAATGGTACAGAATCTGAAATTTTAGAAACACTTTTCGAAAAGAAATAAAGCTATTTGACGTTGATATTAAAAAAAACTCCTTTCATAAAATATGAAAGGAGTTTTTTGCTTTGTAAAAGATATTTAAAAATTATTTTCTATTTCTGCTGCTTTTAGCATTAAATAATGCAAATCGGTATTTTTTATAAAAGGTTTTAGCAAATCACTACCAGGTCCATACATTGCTAGTTCACTGTAATCAGCAGAGTGATCCATACTAATCCAACCCACTGAATTGTATTTCTTTTGTATATCAGCTAAGACCTTAAAGGGCAAATGCCTTGGATTATAAAGTCCTTCTTCCAATTTTATATTAGAGTAAAAGTTTAAAATTTCTTTCGCATCATCTTCTTTAATGATAGTTTTATTGGCGTATTCAATCCTTTCAATCATTTGTGAAACTCTTGTTTCTTGACCAATTCCATTTAATATCCATTCATTAGTTTGCCTATAATTATGGATACTATCAAAATTATCATTGGCGTCTTTGCCATAAATAATTCCTGGATTAGCGTTACCGTGATCTGTAGTGATAATAACTAAGGTATTTTTGTCTTTCTCTGCAAAATCAATTGCAATTTTTACCGCCTCATCATGAGCAACTTGATCATATAATAATCCTGCAATATCGTTTCCATGGGCTGCCCAATCTACTTTTCCAGCTTCAACTTGCAGTACAAATCCATTTGGATGATGTTTCATTTTATCAATAGCGCATTTTGTCATTTCGGCTAATGTAGGAATAGCTTCTATCAATTCTTTGCTGCTTTCTCTATCCTTTGAATAAGGTAGTCCATCATTGTAAAAAACTCCAAGAATCGGTTTAGAATTATCGCAAGAAAACATTTCTTTTTTATTCTTTACAACTGCAAATCCTTTGCTTAAGAATTCTTGATACAGATCACGCTTGTCTTTGCGACTATCCGATGCAAAATAATTGTTTCCTCCACCCATCATCACATCAAACTTTAAATCAAGATACATTTCAGCAATGCTATCTTGACTATTTCTACTTTTAGAAGCAATACAAAATCCTGCTGGTGTTGCATGTGTTATAGGAACTGTTGTGACACAGCCTGCCATTTTACCCGCTTTTTTAAATTTTTGCCAGATAGGAAGATATTCTTCTCCATTAACACCAATATTTAATGAACCATTTTTAACTCGAAACCCACTACCCCATGAAGAACTAGCCGCGGCTGAATCAGTTACAATAGATGAAGCTGATGACATATCCATTAGGGCACGACTAACTTTATTATCCTTGTATAATTGTAGCCAGTTACTTCCTTGACCTGTTTTTCTATTTAAATAAAGATCAGCCATGTTTAAAGTTCCATGACTCATTCCATCGCTAACAATGACAATAATATTTTTAGCTTTTTTATTCTTTTTAAGAGTGTCAAAATCGAGTTCTTTTGCAATTCCTTCAAAAGGATTTAAAAACGTAGATCCAATGGCAAATAAAGAACCATTCTTGAAAAATTTCCGTCTGTTCATGGCTTGTGCGTTTAATAATAATTTCAAAAGTAGTTAAACTGCCTCATTCACTATGTTAAGAATTTTTTATTTTTCGATAAAACATGCTTATGTGTAGACTGCTTATTCCTAACAAAAACCCCATCTACTTTTGCAGATGGGATTTTTAATTTTAAACAGTTTCTACTAAATGAGGTAATTGAACTTGATTTCTCAGTATATCTTCAAATGATTCATGAGCTCGAATTAAATGTCCCTCTCCATTCATCCACAATACTTCTGCGGGTTTGTAACGAGAGTTGTAATTAGATGCCATAGAAAAACAATAAGCACCAGCATTTCTAAAACATAGTATATCACCTTCTTTAATTTCCGAAATTCTTCTATTATTGGCAAAAGTATCTGTCTCGCAAATATATCCAACAACGGAATAGAAACGTTCTTTCCCTTTTGGATTCGAAATATTTTCAATTTGATGTTGTGAACCGTAAAGCATAGGTCTAATTAAATGGTTAAATCCACTATCAATCCCCGCAAAAACTGTTGATGTAGTTTGTTTTACCACATTAACTTTAGCTAGAAAGAATCCTGCTTCACTTACTAAAAACTTTCCGGGTTCAAATATCAAAGTTAGTTCTTTACCATATTCTATGCAGAAAGCATTAAATCTTTTGGATAGTTTTTTTCCTAATTCTTCAATATCAGTTTCAATATCATCTTTTTTATATGGTACTTTAAAGCCACTTCCAAAGTCAAGAAATTCTAAACTTTTAAAACTTTTGGCTGCATCGAATAATATTTCGGCAGCATAAAGAAATACTTCAATATCTAGAATATCTGACCCAGTATGCATGTGGATCCCAACAATATTCATTTTTGTATTTTCAACAATACGAACTAAATGCGGTAATTGATGTACTGAAATACCAAACTTACTATCAATGTGACCTACAGAAATATTTGCATTTCCACCCGCCATCACGTGGGGATTAATACGGATACAAACAGGAACTTCTGGGTATTTTGTACCAAATTGCTCTAAAATAGACAAATTATCTATGTTAATTTGTACTCCCATAGCATTTACCTCTTCAATTTCCTCTAATGAAACGCCGTTTGGAGTGTAAAATATTTTTTCTGGTTCATAACCAGCATGTAGTCCTAGCATTACTTCTTGAATAGATACAGTGTCAAGTCCTGATCCCATTTCTCTCAATAATTGCAAGATGGCAACATTAGACAAAGCTTTTACAGCATAATTAATACGAAGTTTATTTACCTTAGAGAAAGCTTTTGATAGCCTATTATATTGAGATTGTATTTTTTCGGCGTCATATACATATACTGGGCTGCCAAATTGTTCCGCCACTTGAAGTAAATCTTTTGATTGCATGATTCGTAATTTTTTACAAATTTATTGTTCTTTATTTAGCTATACAAACTAAATAATAATTCTAACAAAATATAACAAAAAGTTAGATTTAGAACAATTTTGAATTTTTAACATAATAATAAACTTTAAGAATTCTTTTTAGAAGTATTAGAAAATGTTTTACGTTATAAAGTTGGTAAATCACCTTTTCCTTTAGTCGGCAAATTCGTATAACCCATTAAATAATTGTCAACTTCTCTTGCGGCTTCTCGACCTTCTGATATTGCCCAGACAATCAGCGATTGGCCTCTTCGCATATCGCCAGCCGTAAAAATATGTGGTTTATTTGTTTGATAATTGGTAGCTTTATAATTACTTCTAAAATCGACCTCTAATCCTAATTGGTCGCTCAAAGTTTTTTCTGGTCCTGTAAATCCTAAAGCCATCAATGCCAAATCACACGGCCATATTTTTTCTGATCCTTCTTTTTCAATTAATTCTGGTCTTTGTCCAGCAGTCATTTTCCACGCTACTTCAACAGTTTTTAAACTCACTAAATCGCCTTTATCGTTAGCGATAAATTCTTTAGTGTTTATCAACCAGTTTCTATCACAACCTTCTTCATGTGAAGAAGATGTTTTTAATTGTAAAGGCCAATATGGCCAGGGCGTAGAGTCACTTCTTCCAACTGGAGGTTTAGGTAAAATCTCAAAGTTAGTAACTGATTTCGCACCATGTCTATTTGAAGTTCCTACACAATCCGAACCCGTGTCTCCGCCACCTATTATAATGACATTTTTACCAGTTGCCATTATCTGATTTTCAATTTTTTCGCCGTACAAAGATTTTGTTTGTTGCGTTAAGAAATCCATTGCTTGCACCACGCCTTTACTCTCAATTCCTTTTGTTGGCAAACTTCTTCTTTCTGTTGCGCCACCACATAAAACAATCGAATCAAAAGAGTTTAATTCCTTAATACTATAATTTACACCAACGTTTACATTAGTTTTAAAAACAATTCCTTCAGCTTTTAATACTACAATACGCCTATCAATAATTCCTTTTTCTAATTTAAAATTCGGAATTCCATAGCGCAATAATCCACCTATTGCATTGTCTCTCTCAAAAACGGTTACAGTGTGACCCGCACGATTTAATTGTTGTGCGGCTGCCAAACCAGCAGGTCCAGAACCAATTACTGCTATTGTTTTCCCTGTTCTCACTTCTGGAGTTTGTGGTTTTATCCATCCTTCCGCAAAACCGCGCTCAATAATGTTTTTTTCTATATTTTCAATTGCTACTGGTTCACTTATAATTCCTAAAACACATGATTTTTCACATGGAGCAGGACATAAACGGCCAGTAAATTCTGGAAAATTATTGGTCGATTGCAAAATCTCTAGTGCACTTTGCCATTCCTCCTGATGCACCATATCATTAAAATCAGGAATCAAATTTCCCAACGGACAAGCGCTGTGACAAAAAGGAATTCCACAATCCATACACCTGGAACCTTGTTCCTTCATTTTATCTTGACCTAATGGAATTGTAAATTCATTATAATTTGATACACGCTTAGCTACAACTGTATTATGCTCGTCAGTTCTACTATACTCTTTAAATCCACCTAACTTTCCCATATTTATACTGCAATTAATTCAATCATTTGTCTTTCATCTTCCATTCTTTGCAATGCTTTTTTGTAATCAGTAGGCATTACTTTGATGAAATTTCTCTGCTCGTTTTCCCAATCGGCAAGAAGTCTTTTAGCTAAAGGGCTACTCGTGTATAAAGAATGATTTTTGATTAATCGTCTTAATTCAGTAGTATCCTCTTCTTTTAATGGTTCGAATGCTACCATTTCCATATTGCATAGAGTTGAGTCAAATTTTTGATTTGGATCATAAACATAAGCAATACCGCCACTCATTCCAGCCGCAAAATTGCGTCCTGTTTTGCCCAAAACTACCACGGTTCCCCCAGTCATATATTCACAACCGTGATCTCCTATTCCCTCTACAACTGCTGTAGCTCCTGAATTTCGGACTCCAAAACGTTCTCCGGCCATTCCGTTTATATAGGCCTCTCCAGTAATTGCTCCATACAGCGCAACATTGCCTATTATAATATTTTCTTCTGGTTTGAATGTAGCTGTAGGAGGGACTTTGATAATCAATTTTGCACCAGAAAGTCCTTTTCCTAAATAGTCATTGCAGTTTCCGTGAATCTTAAATGACAATCCTTTAGTTGCAAAAGCACCAAAACTTTGACCTGCGGATCCTTCAAAATCAACTAAGATTGTATCATCTGGTAAGCCTTGCGAACCATATATTTTTGAAATCTCGTTACTCAAAATTGCACCGACAGAACGATCTGTATTTTTTATTTTGAAGATAACTCTTGTTTTTTCTTTTCTATATATAGAAGGAATAGCTGCTTTTATAATGTCAAAATCAAGTACGTGATCTAATGCGTGATCTTGCGGTATAGTATTATGATTAGGAACCGTTTTTGCTTTTTCTGGCTTATATAAAATAGCTGATAAGTCTAATCCGCTTGCTTTGTAATGTGTAATCGCCTTATTGACATTTAATTTTTGAGATTGTCCCACCATTTCTTTTAGTGTTCTAAATCCTAGTTGCGCCATGATTTCTCTCAATTCCTCAGCAATAAAGTACATGAAGTTGATAATATGTTCAGGAGTTCCTTTGAAATTTTTTCTCAATTCAGGATCTTGAGTTGCAATCCCAACGGGACACGTATTTAAGTGGCAAGCACGCATCATAATACAACCTGAAGCCACTAAAGGTGCTGTGGCAAAACCAAATTCTTCTGCTCCAAGTAAAGCTGCGATGGCTACATCACGTCCAGTTTTTAATTGTCCGTCGCACTCTAAAACAACACGACTTCTTAAATCATTTAAAATTAAGGTTTGTTGCGCCTCGGCTAATCCAAGTTCCCAAGGGATTCCTGTATGTTGTAATGATGTGAGTGGAGCGGCTCCTGTTCCTCCGTCATAACCTGAAATCAAGATCACATCAGCTTTAGCTTTAGCAACACCGGCTGCGATTGTTCCTACACCAACTTCAGACACTAATTTTACATTAATACGTGCTTCTCTATTGGCATTTTTTAAATCGAAAATCAATTGTGATAAATCCTCGATGGAATAAATATCGTGATGCGGCGGAGGAGATATTAGTCCAACATAAGGAGTAGAGTTTCTTGTTTCTGCGATCCATGGTACTACTTTCTCTGCTGGTAACTGACCGCCTTCTCCCGGTTTAGCACCTTGCGCCATTTTTATTTGAATTTCTTTCGCATTAGTCAAATAATTGATCGAAACTCCAAATCGTCCTGAAGCCACTTGCTTGATAGCACTATTTTTAGAATCTCCATTTAACTCTTTTTGAAAACGCCTTTGATCTTCTCCACCTTCTCCAGAATTGCTTTTTCCACCTATTCTGTTCATGGCTATTGCCAAATTCTCGTGCGCCTCCTGACTGATAGACCCATAAGACATGGCGCCCGTTTTGAATTTTTTTACTATTTCTGTCCAAGGTTCTACCTCGTCAATAGCAATTGGATCTAAATTATTAAATTCGAATAAACCTCTTATAGTCATTAGGATTTCACTTTGATCATTGACCATTGCGGCATATTCCTTGTAACTTTCGGGACTGTTTAATCGAACGGCTTGCTGTAATTTAGAAATAGTTGTTGGATTAAACATATGCTTTTCACCATTTCTTCTCCATCTATAAATTCCACCAATTTCTAGTGGTAACAAATTAGTTACTTCAGTATTGGGAAAAGCTTTCTGGTATCTCCTTTTTACTTCCTTTTCAATTTCCATCAGTCCAATCCCTTCAATTCTGCTTGGCGTGTAAGGGAAATATTTAGAAGTAAATGTTTTATTTAATCCTAAAATTTCAAAAATTTGAGCAGCTCTATACGAATGTAAGGTGGAGATACCAATTTTATTCATGATCTTAAGAATGCCTTTGGCAATTGCCTTGTTGTAGTTTTTTATGGCATAATCTGCTTTGATATCAGTGATAAAACCTTGATTGATTTGGTTATGAATAATTTCATTTACCATATAAGGATTGATAGCACTCGCTCCATAACCAAATAGTAAGGCAAAATGATGCGGCTCACGTGGCTCAGCTGATTCGATAATAATCCCGAATTTAGAACGTAATTTTAATATATTTAACGAGTGATGAATATAAGAGCAAGACAATAACATTGGAATTGGAGCCATTTTATCGGATACACCTCTATCAGAAATAATCACAATATTGCACCCCTCTGAAACTGCTTTAAAAGTTGCTTGAACGGCTCGCTCTAAAGCGCGTTCTAAACCGTTTACTCCTTTTTCAATATCATATAACGTAGAAATGGTCACCGATTTAAAATCAGCATGGTCTATATTTCGTAATTTATCCAAATCCTCATTAGAAATAACTGGATTTTGGATTTTTAACTTTTTGCACTGCTTGGAGTCAATTTCAAAAATATTAAAATCACCACCAATGGCTAAGCTAATGTCTGTTATGATCTCTTCACGAATTCCATCCAAAGGTGGATTAGTAACTTGTGCAAATAACTGTTTGAAATAATTATATAACAATTGTGGTTGATCTGATAAAACAGCTAGGGGAGTATCATTACCCATAGAGCTCAAAGCTTCTGTTCCTTTTGCTCCCATTGGATTTATAATTGTTTTTATATCTTCGATTGTATAACCAAACAAACGCTGTCGGGTTTCAAAATCAACAATTTCAGTTGCAATCACATTATTGGTATATGGCACTTCGGATAAATGCAATAGATTTTCATCTATCCATTTTTTATAAGGACGTTTAGTAGCGACGCTATTTTTAATTTCGTCATCTTGAATGATTCGACCTTCATTCATGTCAACCAAGAACATTTTCCCTGGTTCTAAACGACCGTGTTGAATTACATCTTCCGGTTTGATATCTAGAACGCCAATTTCTGATGACATAATTACAAAACCACTTTTAGTCAAAGTATAGCGAGAAGGTCGCAATCCATTTCGATCTAATAAAGCACCAATTACATTGCCATCAGTAAAAGGAATAGATGCAGGACCATCCCATGGTTCCATAATACAAGAGTTATATTCGTAAAATGCTTTTTTTACCTCAGACATCGTTTGATGTTTTTCCCATGCTTCAGGAACAACCATCATCATTGCTTCAGGTAATGAACGACCAGTCATTAGTAACAATTCGACTACCATATCCATTGATGCTGAATCTGATTTTCCCTCTAAAATAATGGGGAATAACTTTTTTAAATCATCACCAAAAATATCACTTTGCATTAGCTCTTCCCGAGCGCGCATTCGGCTAATGTTTCCGCGCAACGTATTAATTTCTCCATTGTGACACATATATCTAAAAGGTTGTGCCAATTCCCACGACGGAAATGTATTAGTCGAAAACCGCTGGTGCACTAACGCTAATCTTGTCACTAAATCAGGGTCTAATAAATCAGTATAGTATCGACTAATATCTTCTGGCATCAATAATCCTTTATAGATTATCGTAGTTGTAGAAAAACTTGAAAAATAAAACATGTGACCTTCAGAAGTCCTTGAATTTCTTACGGTATGCTCAGCAATTTTTCTGGCGGCAAACATTTTAGCATTTAATTGTTGCTCAGTGATATCTAATTCATTTTTTCCAACAAAAACTTGTTTAATAGTTGGTTGTTTTTCAGCGGCAATTTGTCCTAGATTTTCAGCTGCGACCGGTACGTCTCTCCATCCTAATATTTTAAGATTTTGCTCTTTTATAGCCGTTTCGAAAGTAGTTTTACAAAACGTTACTTGATTGCTACTTTTTGGCAAAAACACCATTCCAACTGCATATTGTCCTACTTCGGGAAGGTCAAAATCACAAACTTTGGCAAAAAAAGTATGGGGGATATCAAATAATATTCCAGCTCCATCACCAGTCCGTCCATCAGCGCTAACAGCGCCGCGATGTTCTAATTTTATTAATATATCAAGTGCTTTATGAATAATATCATTCGATTTAATTCCATTTAAGTTGCAAATAAATCCTGCTCCGCAATTGTCGTGTTCAAATTCGGGCATATATAAACCTTGTGCTTTCACTCTCATTCTAATTGTGTTTTTTATACAAAAATAGAAGTTTTGTTGAATAAAATTTAAACTTTAGGTCAATATTACTTAATTTTTATTGTAAAATTATAATAATAACGAATAAATGATAATTTAATATTGTAAAGAGATTCTAATTATAAATTTGATAATTACTCCATTTCTTATTTTCCATTACTATTTATAAATTCTTAATAGTACGCGCAGTTCAATACTAAATTCAATCGTTATCGTTATTATTTTTTTAATAAAATGTCATCTATTAGCTTTAACAAAATAGAAAGTGGCTCCATCAGAATTATTATAATTTACCCTTAAATATAAGATCTGTTTTAAATTTTAAAAACATTTCTCTATTCAGATGAATTTTGCTATTTTTGTATCACTTTTAATCTGAAATAAATTTAGAAGCCAGACAAATTCTATATTATGAACATACACGAATATCAAGGAAAAGAGATTTTAGCAAGCTACGGAGTTCGCATTCAACGCGGAATCGTTGCAAACAGTCCAGTTGAAGCCGTTGCTGCAGCAAAACAATTAACTACTGAAACAGGTACAAGTTGGTACGTTGTAAAAGCCCAAGTTCATGCAGGTGGACGTGGTAAAGGTGGTGGAGTAAAACTTGCTAAAAATTTACAACAAGTTGAAGAAATTTCAGAGCAAATTATTGGGATGCAATTGATCACTCCACAAACTTCTGCTGAAGGTAAAAGAGTGCATAAAGTGTTAATTGCTGAAGATGTTTACTATCCTGGAGAAAGTGAAACTTCTGAATTTTATGTTTCTGTATTATTAAATAGAGCGACAGGACGTAACATGATCATGTATTCTACTGAAGGTGGAATGGATATTGAAGAAGTTGCTGAGCATACACCACATTTAATCTTTACTGAGGAAATTGATCCTTCTGTAGGTTTGCAAGGTTTTCAAGCACGAAGAATTGCCTTTAATTTAGGTCTTTCTGGAAATGCTTTTAAAGAAATGGTAAAATTTATTGATTCTTTATACAATGCTTATATTGGATCTGATGCGTCGATGTTTGAAATTAACCCAGTGTTAAAAACATCTGACAATAAAATAATGGCTGTAGATGCTAAAGTGAATATCGATGATAATGCTTTATACAGACAAAAGAAATATGCTGACATGCGCGACATTCGTGAGGAGAATCCTATCGAAGTAGAAGCAAAAGAGGTAGGTTTAAATTATGTAGATCTTGACGGTTCAGTGGGATGTATGGTTAACGGAGCTGGATTAGCGATGGCAACTATGGATTTAATTAAATATGCTGGTTTTGAGCCTGCAAATTTTCTTGACGTAGGGGGAACTGCTGATGCAAAACGTGTTGAAACTGCTTTTCGTATTATATTGAAAGATCCAAATGTAAAAGCGATTTTAATCAACATTTTTGGAGGAATCGTTCGTTGTGATCGTGTTGCTCAAGGAGTTGTTGATGCTTATAAGAATATGGGTGACGCTATTAAAGTGCCAATTATTGTTCGTTTACAAGGTACAAACGCCGCTATTGCAAAAGAGTTAATTGATAATTCAGGAATGCCTATTTTATCTGCTGTTGAATTCCAAGAAGCTGCTGACCAAGTAAAAGCTGCACTTTCTTAATTACTTAATCGTTATATATTATTAAGTCCTGTTTACTTCGGTAAACAGGACTTTTTTTTGCCTTTCGGTAAATATTTAAAAAAATTTCAATCATCATATAAAGTTATCGTAAAAAAGGAGTTATCTCTTTTGTATCGAATATCTTTGTATTCTACTCGAATTAAATATTTCGTGTTCATAAATATTTTAAGCAATGAAACTACATATTCAAAATAATTTCACTTCCCAATTGCCTGCTGATTCATTAGAAGCTAATGTTCCACGACAAGTTTATGAGGCATGTTTTTCGTTTGTTGATCCATTAAAACCTTCAAGGCCCATATTAATTCACGCTTCAACTGAAGTAGCTGAAGAAATTGGTCTTTCAAAAGAAGATTTACAATCTGATGATTTTCTAAATATCTTTTCAGGTAATACAATTTATGCAGGTACTAAACCATTTGCCATGTGCTATGCTGGACATCAGTTTGGAAATTGGGCTGGACAATTAGGAGATGGTCGTGCCATTAATCTTACCGAAATAACTAATAAGAATAAATCGTTTACCTTGCAGCTAAAGGGAGCAGGTCCAACGCCCTATTCAAGAACAGCAGATGGTTTTGCAGTTTTACGTTCTTCAATTCGAGAGTATTTATGTGCAGAGGCAATGTTTCACTTAGGTGTTCCCACAACGCGCTCCCTATCACTCATGCTTTCTGGTGATCAAGTTTTGCGTGATGTGTTATATAATGGAAATCCAGCTTATGAGCAAGGTGCTATCGTTAGTAGAGTAGCGCCTACATTTATACGTTTTGGTAGTTTTGAAATTTTTGCGTCGCGAAAAGATTTAGTGAATCTTAAACTACTAACTGATTTCACAATCAAAAAACATTTTCCCAATATTAAAGAAGAAGATGTTCATAAATATTTAAGATTTTTTGAAGAGGTTACTCAAGCTACTTTAAAAATGATTGTAGAGTGGCAACGTGTGGGTTTTGTCCATGGCGTTATGAATACTGATAACATGTCTATTCACGGTATAACTATCGATTACGGACCTTACGGCTGGCTGGAAGATTATGACTCTGGCTGGACTCCAAATACGACCGATAACCAACATAAAAGATACCGTTTTGGAAACCAACCTGAAATTGCACTTTGGAATTTATACCAATTGGCAAATGCTCTTTATCCCTTGATTGATGATGCAAAGGCATTAGAAGCTATCCTAGAAGCGTACACTTCAAATTATGAAAAGAAATATTTGAGTATGATGCAGGATAAATTAGGTTTGCAAAACAAATTGAACGATGATTTGTTTTTAGTAAATCGATTGACTGAATTACTTGAAAAAGCAGAGACAGACATGACTATTTTCTTTAGAAATTTAAGTAACATTACAAAGGAAGATTCAGCAGTATTGGCTTTTGATAGAATCAAAGATGCTTTTTATAATGAAAAGGAGTTAATTGAAGATACTTTGAAATATTGGCATGATTGGTTTGAAATTTATACTTTCCGAATTAACGAACAAATCTTAACTGATCTTGAACGTAAAGAAAAAATGAATCTTGTAAATCCTAAATATGTATTGCGCAACTATATATCGCAATTATGTATTGATGATTCAGAGAAAGGTGATTATTCTTTGTTAAATGAATTATTCGAAATACTTAAAAATCCGTATGATGAGCAACCTGATTTTCAAAAGTGGTTTGCCAAAAGGCCTGATTGGGCACGTAACAAGGTGGGATCATCAATGTTAAGTTGCAGTTCTTAACGTTTATTTTATTTGATACCAATCGACTCGTGGCCTTTCAATATAATTTTGGTTTTGTTGTCTAAGTTTTCTTTGGTTTTACCCAAAATATTAATGATTTCATGTTTAGTGCTAGTTTCTCTTAATTTATAAAAATCTTGCGAATTTGTAACTTCAACCTTTAAAATGTAATTGCGATCTAGTAGGACGGAATTTAGATTATCTTTTATTATTTCCCCATTAATCATAAAGACAACATCACTTTTTTTAATAGTTGTAAATTCAGATTTGATTTCTTCCAAATTTAAAAAATCAAATTTATGTGGATTTTTAGAAGTGACGCTAACTACGCCTGAAAAATGTTTATCATTAATTATCGTGTCATTCTTTTTGATATTTACGGATTCTATTTCGTCAGAGACGAGATGCTTTATTGTTATTTGTGATACTAAATTTGAATCAAGCAAATAAGCCGCTTCGTTGCTTTTAATAGCTTGTGCATAAAATAATGATGTTGTAATCAAAAATATGATTGTTAGGAATGTTTTCATTGTACTAAATTCGATTAATATTTCTTTTAAATTATAATTCTACTATTAGTGGCATGTGGTCACTCAAATGCAACCAGTCTAATTCAGCACCTATTTTAAAAGATTTTGGACAATTAAAAGTTTCTCGATCTGCAAATACATAATCAATGTGATAATGTTTTACAATATTTTTCTGTAAATAAAAAGTAGGAGACTTTTCTTCACCTTGCTCTTCATTAAAATATTCATGATACAAGCTTCTAATTCCAATTTCTTCTAACTCTCGAACCACGTCACTGTGGTTCCACCATCGATCTCATTTATCCCAAATTTTATTACTATTGAAATCTTCAACGATCATAGATTTCGTCATTATCAATTTATTAATTTGAATATATTTCCAAAACTGCCCAATATAGCCAAATGTGGGAGAATTTGCGTGATGGTTCCATAGACCAATTATGTTAAAGCTGTCATTAATATTTGCAGAGATAAAATATTTAAGGCCGTTCGTTTCCCAATTATTATCTGACAAATTCACTGATTCTTTGCAGAATATCCCTAACCCTCTATTTTTATTATCTCCAATCCAAATATAATTTTTTGTCCATTCTTTATAAAACGTATCATTTGATCTTTTAGGGTCTTCACATTCTTGAATTACTGTAATGTCAGCGTCAAACTGTTCCAGAAACTTAAATTTTTTTCGAAAGGCGCCGTTACAATTCCAAATAATTATTATCATTATTAATTTTTACTCTGTCCAAATATAACAAAAAAAATCCTGCTCGTTAGGATTAGGATTTTGGTATTCAATTATTTTCCGATTTCTTGAATCAAATCTGATTTATATATTTTAAAACCTACATTACTTCTCTGTGCAATTGTAAAAAGAGCTTTTGCGACGGTTTTACCCTCAATAGGTTTATGTTTTTTTAAATTTCCAAAGAATACAAATGAAAGTAATTTCATGAAAAAACCACCTACTTTTTCTGCTAATCGAAATTCAGTTCGATCACCAAGCAGCAGCGATGGTTGCAATACAGCTACGCTTTCGAAATCAGTTGTTTTAAGATATTCTTGAATTTCACCTTTCGTTTTTAGATAAAAATTAGAAGAACTTGCATTTGCACCTAAAGATGAAATTATTAAAAACTGAGTAACCTTATTTTGCAATGCGAATGAAGCAAACTGTTTTGGATACTCAAAATCTACTTTTCGAAACTCTTTTTGACTTCCTGCTTTTTTGATGGTTGTACCAATGGTGCAAAAGAAATCATCGCCAACTATTAATTGAGAATAAGTTTCAGGTTGATCGAAATCAATAATGTGCTGTACTAATTTCGAATTTTTAATTCCTAAATCTCTTTTAGTAAAAGCAATTACTTTGCTATACTCATTACTTTCTAAAAGTATGTTTAAGAGGTGTGAACCTATTAAACCTGTACTTCCTATAACTAATGCTGTTTTCAAACTTATGATTTTTTATTTTTACCAAAGTTGAATTTTACTTTCTCAACTACTTGAGGCTTAGAATTTCCCTTAGGATATTCCTTTTTTTTCGTGTTTTTTGTCGCTGGTCGCGATTTAGAAGGTGCTTCATCACCTCTGGACTTTTCTTCGTCGCGTGGTTTTGCTTTAAATTCAGGTCTCTCTTTCGATCCTTCTTTCGAAGGGATTTGAGCTTTATGTTTTGCTAAAACATCATTTGGATATTTCGGATTTTCTTTCGTTCCACGTAAATGAATTACTAGAGCATTAAGGAAATTTCGTAACACTTGGTCACCGCATTCCATATAATTTTCATGTTTCTCATCTCGGAAAAAAGCACCTAATTCTGATTTAGTGATTCTAAAATCTACCAATTCTAATATTTCAATTATTTGATCGTCACGCAACATTAGGGCTACGCGAAGTTTTTTAAAGATATCGTTGTTAGTCATCATTTATATATTTTTTACGAAGATACAATTATAAAAAGAGAAAAAACCAATGCACAGTCCATAGGATTTTCAAAAAGAGAGTTATTCAAATTAAATGGGAGGACTGTACCATAGAATCAAAAAAACTTTTGATGCACTAATACCCGCATTTTAATAATGTAGGATCCTAAATTAACCAATCTCTCACATTACTATAAACAAAAAACCCTTCATCAATTGACGAAGGGTTTTTAAAGAAAGGCGACGACATACTCTCCCACATAACTGCAGTACCATCTGCGCAGGCGGGCTTAACTACTCTGTTCGGGATGG
>NZ_FQWE01000002.1 GCF_900129575.1 Flavobacterium segetis
TCGCTTCTACAAGCTTTTTTTGTGACTATTTTTAAGATTTGTTCAAGATTGTTTTTAAATGGTTGTAAACGTACAACTTGAAAGTGAAGTTTTTTAGGTTTGATCTCAATTGTGAAAACCTAGCCGCGGTAGTAGTGGAAATCCTCGAACTACATTGCCGCTATTTTCTTGTTTAGAAAAGAGCGACTGCAAGAAGCTCCTTTTATAAAAATAGAAAAAAGGCAAATGAGCGAGAGATTGAAACGGATAACGCGATTAAGCTCCTAAAAATTTAAAAATATATTTGGTGGTTTAAGTGATTGTTAATTGAGAGTAATCGCGGGGCTGAAACCACAATAATAAAGTTACTCATTATATATTACTCATTATATATTATTGCAAAGGTTAAATTGTATTCCGTAATACAGCAATATTTAAGATTATATTTAAAGCTTTACATTTCGTAATCGCAGTGCATTTGCTATAACTGAAACCGAGCTAAAGCTCATTGCTAAAGCTGCAATCATAGGTGAAAGCAATATTCCGAAAAACGGATATAAAACCCCAGCTGCAATTGGGATACCAAGTACATTATAAAAGAACGCAAAAAACAAGTTTTGATTAATATTTTTCATCACGGCGTGACTTAAATTTTTAGCTTTCACAATTCCCTGTAAATCGCCTTTTACTAGTGTAATTTTAGCACTCTCAATAGCTACGTCAGTTCCAGTTCCCATCGCAATGCCTACATCAGCTTGTGCTAAAGCTGGAGCATCATTAATCCCATCTCCTGCCATTGCCACAATTTTCCCTTCTGCTTGTAGGCGCTTAATTTCATTCAATTTATCTTCTGGCAAACAACCTGCTTTAAATGATGTTAAATTTAATTCTTCAGCAACTGCTTTTGCTGTGTTTTCATTATCACCAGTTAACATAATCACCTCAACGCCTTGCTTAATTAATTCTTTTATTGCAGCCACACTTGTTTCTTTGATTGCATCACTAATAGAGATAAAACCTAATGCCACTGTATCAATTGCAATATATGAGACTGTTTTTCCCAACTTCTGCTCAGCAATAACTTTAGCTTCTAAATCAGCTGAAATCGATGCTCCCACTTGCTCCATTAAACTTTTATTGCCAAATGAAACTCTATTATTAGCAACAGTTCCAACGACTCCTTTTCCTGAAATAGCTTCAAAGTCATTTACTTCTATCAATGAAGTCTCTTTTAATTTGGCATATTGAACTACGGCTTGCGCCAAAGGATGCTCACTGTATTGATTTAAGGAAGCACAATATTTTAGTAGTTCATTATCCTTGTTATCTGTAGAAAACACTTTTTCAACAGAAGGTTTTCCTTCTGTAATTGTTCCTGTTTTATCGGTTATTAGCACATCTACTTTATTCATGTTTTCTAAAGCTTCAGCATTTTTTATTAACACACCAGTATGCGCTCCTTTACCCACACCAACCATTACGGACATAGGAGTTGCTAAACCTAAAGCACATGGACAAGCAATAATTAAAACAGCAATCGCATTAATAAATCCATAAACTAATGCGGGTTCTGGACCAAAGTTTGCCCAAACGATAAAAGTTAAAACTGATGCCAAAACCACTATAGGTACAAAATATTTTGCGATTTTATCAGCTACTTTTTGGATAGGTGCTCTTGATCGACTAGCTGAATTGACCATTTGCACAATTTGCGAAAGCAACGTTTCTGAACCCACTTTCTCCGCAACCATTACAAATGATTTGTTTCCATTTATAGTTCCTGCAATGACGGCATCATTTATTTTTTTATCTACCGGGATTGGCTCACCCGAAATCATCGATTCATCAATCGTGCTTTCTCCAGTGGTAATCTTTCCATCAACAGGAACTTTGTCTCCAGGCTTTACACGCAATAAATCTCCTTTTTTAATGGCATGAATGGCAATCAATTTATCTTCACCATCAATTACCAAAGTCGCTTCGGTTGGTGCTAACTTCAACAACTCTTTTATAGCGCCACTTGTTCTGCTATGTGCTTTGGCTTCTAACAATTGCCCCAATAATACTAACGTCAATATGACGGTCGTTGCTTCAAAGTATAGGTGAACCGTGCCATGATACGTTTTAAATTCATCGGGAAAAACATCAGGAAAAAACAAACCAACTAAACTAAACAAGAAAGCTACACTGGATCCAATACCGATCAATGTAAACATGTTTAAGTTCCATGTCAAAATCGATTTCCAAGCGCGTGTAAAAAACATCCAACAAGCATAAAAAACCACTGGGAGCGATAAAACTAATTGTACCCAATTCCATGTTTGTGTGTCTAATATTTTTAGTAGTGGATTATTAGGAATCATATCTGACATCGAAATAATAAAAATAGGCACTGTAAATAAAAGTGCTATTTTCATTTTGCGCCACAACTCATTATAAGCTTTATTTTCCTCGCTATCTTTTGGCTCCAGCGGAACTAGGTCCATTCCACAAATGGAGCAAGATCCCGGATGATCTTGTTCTATTTCAGGATGCATAGGACAAGTAAATAATGTTTTTGAAGATTCAAGATCTGGTGCTTTGACTAAATCCATTCCGCATACAGGACAATCGCCGGCCTCCTCATAGACTTTTTCACCTTCGCAAAACATAGGACAATAATATTTTCCCGCTGCATTTTTTGGAAGTTCAACAACCGCTTCTTTTATTGGTAGTTTTAAATCATTTGCGTTAAATACCTTGATGGAATATTTTCCTTCAGCAGCAAGCACTTCTTGAAATTGACTTGTCTGAATTGGTTTTTGCATGCTAATAGTCGCGACGGGCGGATCTAAGGAAACCACCGCCTCTATCCCCTCCATGGCACTTAATACTTTTTCCACTTTGGTTCGGCAACCATCGCAAAACATTCCAGTAATAGTATATTTATGAGTCCTCATGATGTAGTATTTATTTTGAAAACAAAAATACTATTACCATTTACAAAAACACTTATACAATTCTGGTCATCTTGTGCATCATTTATAGATTTTCGATAAGTAGTCTTTTTTGTTCTTTCGAATTTTTGAATGAAGTTGGTGTAATACCAGTAACCTTTTTAAATTGTTTGCTTAAATGCGAAGGACTGCTATAATGAAGCAGAAAGGAAATTTCATTTAGCGTCAATTCATCATAAACAAGCAGTTCCTTCACGCGTTCAATTTTTTGAAGTATGTGATATTGTTCAATTGTCGTATTTTCTTGTTGCGAAAATACATTACTAATATGACTATAATCTTGACCAATGGATGCCACTATATAATCAGACAAATTAGTTGTGAGCTGATTGTCATTAAAATAAACTAAATCTGTAATTATATTTTTAACTTTCTCCACCACCCGACTTTTTTTATCATCGATGATTTCAAAACCCAAAGCCATTAGTTTTATATTTAACTGCTGTTCTTGATCTTTTTGTAAATTTTCTAAAAGACTTGCAGTTCCTAGTTCTACCAAAACGGGATGGAGTCCAAACTTTTTTAGCTCAGACTCCACTACCATTATGCATCGACTGCAAACCATATTTTTAATATAAAGCTTCATTTTTATTTAATAGTGTCTACTACTTCACCACATTTCAACATTTTGGTACCGTAATATGGATTTTTAACTGCGTTTTCTTTACTTAACCAATAAGCACCTTTTCCATCATTAGCCATAGGACAAAACTGGTAATAAACCGCTGAATCATACTTAGCCACTTTTACCAAATCGTACATTTTTTTAGATAAAGACACAAAAAGAATTCTTTGCGCTTTTACGTCTGCGGTAGTAGCAATTCCTTTAGCATCGGTCATTACATTTTTCATTATTTTCATCCAAACTTTAAGAACATCCTTATTGAGTTCATTCATTTTTACTTTACTTAGGGAAGCAGATAGTAATTTTGCTTTGGCTGCAGCCGAAACACCATCGGTTTTTACCAATTCATCTTTTAACAAAAAGTAATTTGAAAAAACTGCATTAAGATTTTTGTCAGAGAGATCGATTTTAATTGAAAAATCCGCTGAAGGGACTGATTTCAATTGTAATTTTAATTCTTTTGATGTGTTGCTAATCACAGTTGCATTTGCATTTGAGATTAAGAATAAAACAACAAGCGCTGATAACGTATTTTTTAATTTTCTCATTTTTAATAAAATTTTTAGATTATAATTTAATTGAGTATTCACTCAATCCATTGTTTATGATTATCGTTGAGTCTAAATTTAGTGAATTATCATTAAACAACTCCTCATTTGCAATTAAATAGTAGCTCTTTATCAATTGTAAAATAGTAATAACAACTACTTTTTAACTCCCAATACTGCGTTCATTAAAGACTGCGAAAGCGATAAAATGATACTAAATAAAAGAGCAGTCCAAAAGGAATCAACGCTAAATCCTCCAACAATATTAGTACAAAGCAATATTATAAGCGCGTTGATGACTAATAAGAAAAGTCCTAATGTCAAGATCGTTACCGGCAATGTGAAAATTACTAAAATAGGTTTGATAAAAATATTTAATAAACCAAGTACAATTGCAACAAATAAAGCGGTTGTAAATGTTGCTACATGCACTCCAGGCATTATGTTAGCGATAATAATTACTAAAATTGCTGTAACTAAGATTTTGATAAGTAATTTCATTTATGATTTTTTAATTTTTATAAATGTAACAAAATAACTAGCGTAACAGCTACCCAATAAAGGAAATTACTTTTTGATAAAATTCAGCGGGATTTTCAGCGTGAAGCCAATGTCCAACGTTTGGGATTGTTTCGACCATTGAATTTGGAAAATGCTGTTCTATATTATTGAAATCACTGTCAAGAATATATTTTGAGTTACCACCACGAATAAATAAAGTTGGCTTTTCAAAAACCAATTCCTCTGGAAGTGCAACTCCTATTTCGTCCATTTTATGATTGAAAATAGCTAAATTAAAACGGAAAGCCAATTGACCCGGTTCTATCCAATATAAACTTTTCATCAGGAATTGGCGTGTTCCAAAATCAGGAATAAAATTTTTAATGATTTCATCAACATCAGAACGGCTAGGTTTAATTGAAAAATCAACAGCATTTAATCCCGCTAAAATATCCTGATGATGCTGCGGATAATATTTTGGACCAATGTCCGCAACAATTAATTTACTAACAAGCTCAGGATGTCTTGCTGCTAAAAGCATAGCTACTTTTCCACCCATTGAATGACCTATGATTATTATTTGTTGCAAATTATGGAGTTGACAATACTCAAAAACATCTTGCGCCATTATTTCATAATTAAACTCATCTGATTGTAAACTACGTCCGTGATTGCGCAAATCGAGAGCGTGAACTTCAAAATGATCTGCGAATTGTGTAGCAAGTGTTTTCCAATTGTCAGACATTCCTAAAAATCCGTGAAGGATTAATAGTGGTTGACCAGAACCTTCTATTTTAGAGTAAATACTCTTTTCAATCGTGTTTAAAACGCCAGGTGTTACAGCGCTTAATTCATTATTATATATGCTCATGTATAGGTATTTAATATGTCGCTTAAGGAATAGTCCCGAAATATTGGGAGGGAATTCTTTTTTATTGTGCAGCGTTAGCGCAATAAAAAAAAGATTGCAACGAATAGCCCGACCACACTCTAACGTCGTGATCATTGGGGAGTGACAACATGGTCACGCCCAAATTATTTTATTTCATTTTTTGCAAATACATATTCACCACATTCTCCAATCCCAGATAAAGCGCTTCAGAAATTAGCGCGTGACCTATTGAAACCTCGAGTAAACCAGGAATATTTTGTTTGAAAAACTGAATATTATCTAAGCTTAAATCATGACCTGCATTGATTCCTAAATTCATCTCATTTGCGAAAATGGCAGCTTTGATATAAGGGTCAATACCTCGTTCATTTCCCAAACCGTATTGATGTGCAAAAGCCTCAGTGTACAATTCGATTCTGTCAGTTCCTGTTTTTTTAGCGCCTTCAATCATCTCATGAATTGGATCTACAAAAATAGAAGTTCGAATCCCATGGCGTTGAAACTCCTGAATCATCTCGGTCAAATAGGCTTGGTTTTTTTTCGTATCCCAACCTGCCGAAGAGGTAATCGCGCCAATAGCATCAGGAACTAAGGTTACTTGCTGTGGCTTGCATTCAAGGACTAAATCTATAAAATTATGCTGCGGATTTCCTTCAATATTATATTCAGTGTAAACCACTGATTTCAAATCGCGTGCGTCTTGATACCGAATGTGACGCTCATCTGGTCGAGGGTGAATGGTAATTCCTTGCGCGCCAAACTTTTGAAGATCTGTCGCTACTTTTAATAAATCAGGTACGTTTCCACCGCGAGCATTGCGCAAAGTGGCTATTTTGTTGATATTTACACTTAACTTTGTCATGAAAAATATTATTTATTTTGATAGTGCTATTTAATAAGGACAAAAATACAAAGTAAAATCTAGGAGTATTTGCTTATTTTTGATTATTTTGCATCGAATATTTCCAATTAATTTATGACAGAAATTACAGAATATATAACAAATGATTTTAAAGCTATTGACAGTCAAGACACAATTGCTGCCGTTCAGTTGTTTTTTGACGAGTTACACTTTTCTCATTTTCCAATAATTGAAGATGGCATTTATATTGGCAGTATTGCTGCTGATGATATTGAAACATTTGATTTTGATAAAAAAGTAGCTGATTATCGCTTTACTTTAGAAGTTTTTTTTACTAGGACTACCACAATCTGGCTTGATGTCTTAGAAGTTTTTGCTAAAAACCATACTAATTTAGTACCTGTTTTAGACGATAATAATAAATATGTGGGTTACTACGAAATTGAAGATATTATAAAATTCTTTCATGAAACCCCATTTTTAAAAGAAGTAGGATCAATTATCATTGTCAAAAAAGCAATTTTAGATTATTCGATGAGTCAAATTACTCAAATTGTTGAGAGTAATAACGGAAAACTGTTGGGATTATTTGTATCAGGAGCTAACGTCGAAAGTGTAGAAATAACGTTAAAGATAAATTTAGGAGCGATAAACGAAATTATTCAAACTTTTAGAAGATACGATTACGAAATTCTCTCTGAGCATCAAGAAGACAATTACATTAACAACTTGAAAGAAAGATCTGATTATTTAGACAAATACCTTAATATATAAAACGCAAAATTAGATACTTTTCAAATCTATAATTATCCTTTTTTAACCAAATTATTTTTCATATTCTCAAATTAAAAAAAAATGAAAGTAGCAATCTACGGTCAATATTATCAACATAGTACACAACCCATTATAAACGATATTTTTGTTTTTTTTACTAAAAATGATGTGGAAATGGTAATCGAAGCTAATTTTTTATCGATGATTTTTGCGCTTAAAATTGTAGAAGACAATTATAAAACCTTTAGTTCTCATACTGAACTTGATTCCAGTTTTGACATGCTAATTAGTATAGGCGGGGATGGCACTATTTTGAGAGCAGCAACATTAGTACGTGATTCTGGAATTCCAATTCTAGGGATTAACGCAGGAAGACTGGGTTTTTTAGCTACAGTTCAAAAGGAAAACATTGCTTCATTCCTACAATTTGTACTAGAAAAAAAATACAGTGTTTCTAAAAGAGCCTTAATAAGTATAAATTGCTCAACACCAAATGAATCCATAGAAGAGATGAATTTTGCAATGAATGAGATTACTGTTAGTAGAAAAGATACAACTGCTATGATTACAATAGACACTTATTTGAATGGCGAGTATCTAAATTCATATTGGGCGGACGGTTTAATAATTTCAACTCCTACAGGAACTACAGGATATAATTTAAGTTGTGGTGGTCCTATTTTAACTCCCGATGTAAAAAGTTTAGTAATCACACCAATTGCTCCGCACAATTTGACTACCAGACCATTAGTAGTTCCTGATGATACTGAAATTCGATTAAAAGTCTCAGGTCGCGAGGCTCATTACCTAATTTCATTAGATTCAAGAGTTACATCTGTAAAAAACGAATCTATTCTAACATTAAGGAAAACACCTTTCCAGATCAATATGGTAGAAATTCCAGAACAAACGTTTGTTAAAACACTTCGGGCGAAGTTACTGTGGGGCGAAGACAAAAGAAATTAAATCTTTACCTATTTGCAATACGATTTTATTAATTTTTCACGTTAGTTACAATAAATACAGAATCATTTTTAACTGTTAAAACATAAAAAAGACAGATTTAGCTGATTGAGTATTGAAACAAATTGATAATTATTATATTTGCACGCAATTTTTGAATTAATGAACAAGATATTCTATTTACTTTTTTTATGCTTCTCATGTGTGGGAATGCAAGCTCAGATTCATGAAATTGGTTTGTTTCTAGGGGGTAGCAATTACATTGGTGATATAGGCCAAACAACTTATATAGCTCCACACGAAGCTGCTTTTGGATTGATTTATAAGTGGAATAAAAGCCCGAGACATTCTTATCGCCTCTCCTACATTCAATCTGGAGTTACTGGTGATGACGCCGATTCTAAAGAAAAAAGCAGAAATTTAAGGGGTTATCGTTTTAAATCAGAAGTAAAGGAGTTTTCTTTAGCTATGGAATTTAATTTTTTTGATTTTAATCTTCATGATTCAGAAACTAAAGTTACACCTTATGTGGCTTCCGGAATTAATTATTTTTTTGCCAACTATAACTTATATGATTCAAAGACAAACACTACATTTGAGGGCAGAACAGAGAAAAGGAAATCAGTTGCGATACCAATGATTATTGGAGTAAAATCAAATATTACATCTCAATTTGTATTAGCTTTGGAAACTGGAGCGCGCTATACATTAACTGATAATGTTGACGGAAGCTTTAATCGAAATTTTGGAAATATAAATAATAATGATTGGTATGTCTTTACAGGAGTTACTCTCACGTATACTTTTGGTCAAAAACCCTGCTACTGTACACAATAAATAAATGAATTTACTACAAAATATTGACATCACAAAGTTACCTAGACACCTTGCGATCATTATGGATGGTAATGGTAGGTGGGCAAAACAGCAAGGTCTTTTGCGTGCATTGGGTCACGAAAGTGGAACGAAATCAGTAAAAGTGATCATTGAATCTAGTGCTAAATTAGGAATAAAATTCCTGACACTTTATGCTTTTTCTACTGAAAACTGGAATAGACCCAAGCTCGAAGTTGAAACTCTAATGAAAGTATTAATAAATTCCTTAAAAAAGGAACTTAGTACTTTACAGAAAAACAACATCAAACTTATTGCAATAGGTAATTTAGAGAAATTACCGAAATCAGCGCAAAAAGAGCTTCTGGACGTTGTAGATAAAACAAAAGCAAATACAAGTATGACTCTCACCCTAGCCCTTAGCTACGGTTCGAGAGAAGAACTTACTAATGCAGTAAGAAATATATGTAATAAAGTTAAAAATAATATAATTTCAATAGACAGTATTGACGATTCAATTATTAATGAGCATCTTTACACGCAAAATTTACCAGACGTAGATTTATTAATACGAACCAGTGGAGAGCATAGAATAAGTAACTTTTTGCTTTGGCAAATAGCCTATGCAGAATTGTATTTTACTGACATATTATGGCCAGACTTTAAAGAACAAGATTTATATGAGGCTATCATTAGTTATCAAAAAAGAGAACGTAGATTTGGAAAAACAAGTGAACAAATTAAATAATTTTTTAGTGTTAAATAAAAGCATAAAAATAGCTCTTACCGTTTTAATATTTGGAAGTGTTGCAACTGTAAAAGCACAAGATAGAGTTCCTTTCAATGAAGGTAAAAAATACATTTTAGCCGATGTAACGATAGTAGGAGACATCAGTTTCAATTCACAAACAGTTGTTACTTTTTCTGGATTACAAAAAGGTCAGCAAATTACTGTCCCTGGTGAGGAGATCAGTACCGCCATTAAAAAATTAGGAAAATTAGGTTTATTTGACGAGATTTCCTTTTACATCAATAGAATACAAAACGATAGCATCTATCTTGATTTGAATATTATTGAGTTACCTAAACTTAAAGAGGTAAAAATTGTAGGTGTTAAGAAATCAAAAATTGAGGCTTTAATTAAAGACAATAGTCTAAACAAGGGCAAGGTCGTTAATGAAAACTTAATAACCACTACTAGAAACTATATTGAGAATAAATATAAAAAAGACGGTTTTTATAACACAAAAGTTAATATCAATACCGTAAAGGATACAGCTACGGTCAACCAAGTTAATATGCTTGTAACTATTGACAAAGGTGACAAAGTCAAAATACAGAGTATCGACTTTGTTGGCAATACAAAGCTAAGTGATAAGACATTACGAAAAGCAATGAAAGATACGAAGCAGAAAAACATATTTCGTGTCTTAAAACCGTCTAAATACATCAAGGATAAGTACAAAACTGACCTAGAAAAGGTGATTGCAGTTTATAAAGAAAAAGGGTATCGTGATGCCAGGATAATCTCAGATTCTGTGGCGTACAATAAGGATAAAAATTTATTAGCGATAAAAATAAATGTCGAAGAAGGAAATAAGTACTACTTCGGGAATGTCAAATTTTTAGGTAATACTATATATACTGATCAAGGTCTAAGCCAAATTTTAGGTATCAAAAAAGGCGACACTTACAATGGCGTTCTTTTAGAAAAAAGAATTGCTGATAAAAGTAAGCCCGATGCTGAAGACATAACTAACTTATATCAAAACAACGGATATTTATTTTCTAACATAAATGCAGTAGAAGTAAAAACGGCAAATGATACAATTGATTTTGAAATCAGAGTAACTGAAGGTCCAATAGCATATTTTAATAAAATTACTGTAGTAGGAAATGATAAGACAAACGATAAAGTAATTTATCGTGAGCTAAGAACTAAACCAGGTGAAATTTATAGTAAAGATCAATTAGTACGTACTATTAGAGAGATAGGTCAATTAGGATTTTTTGATCCTGAAGCAATTGATCCAAAGTTTAAAAATGTAGACTCTGGAGCAGGAACAGTAGATATTGAATATAATTTAGTAGAAAAAGGAGCCAGCCAAATTGAATTACAAGGTGGATATGGTGGAGGCGGATTTATTGGAACGTTAGGACTTTCTTTTAACAATTTTTCTGCTAATAATTTATTAAACAAAGACGCTTATAAACCACTTCCTATGGGTGATGGACAAAAAGTTTCACTACGTTTACAAGCGAGTACATTTTTTCAAACATATAGTGTATCGTTTTCTGAACCATGGTTTGGTGGAAAAAAACCGGTTTCTTTTAGCACATCCTTGTCATATAGTAAGCAATTTTTAAACAATTTTAGAACACAACGTGCCGATAAAACCAAAAGTTTTGATATCCTTACACTTTCTGTAGGAATCGCCAAAAGGCTGACTGTTCCAGATGACTTTTTTGTATTATCGCAATCTGTAAGTTATCAGCATTTTGCATTGAATAACTATAACACAGGACTATTTACTTTTGGAAATGGTACTTCACGAAATCTAGCTTACACTATTGGATTGTCTCGAACAAGTAAAGGTGTTAATCCTATTTTCCCGACTTATGGATCAGAATTTAGTTTATCAGCTAAATTAACACCTCCTTATTCTTTATTAAACGGTATTAATTACGCAACATTAGGAGAGCAAGAATCCTATAAACTTAAAAATACTGTCGACAGACAAAATATACCTGATGCAAATGGTAATATTGTAAACGTAGGAGATTTTATCGATATAAATGGAAACAAGGTTGCTACCTTTTCTCAAGCGGCAGCAGATGTCAGTAAAGTCGATCAAAAAAAATACAACTGGCAGGAATACTATAAAATTAAATTTAAAGCAGATACATATACTAAATTGTATGGTAAATTAGTTTTAAGAGCGTTAACTGAATTTGGATTTCTTGGCGCTTACAATCAAGATAGAGGAGTCATTCCTTTTGAACGTTTTTACGTGGGTGGCGATGGATTAGCTAATTTTGCCATGGATGGTCGAGAGACTATTCAGTTAAGAGGATATCCTAACAATTCATTAACTCCTGTGAAACAAGGAACCAACGAACAAATTGGGGCTACAGTATACAACAAATTTTCAATGGAATTGCGCTATCCTATTACTTTGAAAGCATCGGCATCAATTTATGCATTAGCCTTCATGGAAGCTGGCGCATCTTATGCTGATTTTAAAAGTTATAATCCATTTGACCTGAGTCGTTCGGCTGGAGTTGGATTGCGTATCTTTATGCCAGCGTTTGGTTTACTTGGAATTGATTTTGGACATGGTTTTGATGCACTTCCGGGAGAATCAAAACCTAATGGATGGGAAACTCATTTTATTATTGGACAGCAATTCTAATAATTTGTTATATGACTTCTAAATAATGACCTTTATGAAAAAATCATTTTTATATCTAATTTCAACTTTTGTACTGTCAATATCAATTAACGCGCAAACCAGAGGCACTAAACTTGGTTATATTGATATGGAGTACATATTAGAAAATGTTACTGATTATTCCGAGGCAAAAATCCAGTTAGACCAGAAAGCGCAAAAATGGAAAACCGAAGTAGATGTAAAAAATATTGAGATCAATAAATTAAAAGATGCTTTAAAGGCAGAAAAGGTTTTGCTTACTAAAGAATTAATTGAAGAACGAGAAACAGAAATTAGATTCCTTGAAAATCAAAATTTAGAATATCAACAAAAAAGATTTGGAGCTAATGGCGATTTAATAATACAAAAAGCAACTCTAATTAATCCAATACAAGATCAAGTTTTTACGGCTGTGCAAGATATTGCTGAACGCCAAAATTATGATTTCATATTTGACAAAACATCAGATTTAACAATGCTATTTGCCGCTAACAGATTTGACATTAGTGAACAAGTCTTAAGGATGTTAAACCGAACTGATAAAAGAGAACAGTTATCTAAAAAACAACAAAAAGAATTAGAAGCTAAGGAGAATAAGGAAGACGCCATCGATGAAAATCCTGCCCTTGCACAAAGACAAAAATTGTTAGATGAACGAAAAGCAACGCGAGATCAAACAATAGAAGATCGGAAGTTACTTCAAGAACAAAAGAAAAAAGAATTTGATGACAAGAGAAAACAAATACTAGAAGACAGAGAAGCAAAGAAAAATAATACTGCACCTACCATTAAAACAAATGAGACATCTAACATAAATGCAGATGCAAGAAAACAAGCGATTGACGCAGCCAAACAAAAACAAGCTGATGCAAAAGCGAAAACGTTAGAAGACCGAAAAAAGATTATTGAGGACCGAAAAAAGGAGATAGAGGAACGCAAAAAGAAAACACTTCAGAGTAGAGAAGCTTTGAAAAATGGCACGGTTTCTGACAGTACAAAAAATGACACTACCATTTCGATTCCAGCAGCAGTTGAATCAAATAAATCAATGGTGAAGAATGATTTAGAAGCGCAAGCTCAGCTAAAAGCAAAGACTCTTGAAGATCGAAAAAAAATTATAGAAGAGCGAAAAAAACAATTGGAGGAGCGAAGAAAGAAAACTTTAGAAGATAGGGAAGCCATAAAGAAAGCAAAAGAAAAAATTTAAAAGAAAAATACAAACAATAATTAATTACTTAATATTTTAAAAACGATGAAACAAATTAAAACTCTACTTATTGCTGCAATGTTAATGCTAGGTGCAAATCAAACTATTAACGCACAAGCTAAAACAGCTCATGTTGATGTAAGTGAAATTATGACTAAAATGCCAGCAATGTTAGATGCTCAAAAACAATTAGATAAATTGAGTACTACATACGATGGTGAGTATAAAAAAATGGTTGAAGAATACCAAGGAAAATTAAAGAAGTACGAAGCTGAAGCTGCAACTGTTACAGAAGTTGTAAACGGTGATCGTTCTAAGGAAGTACAGGATATGCAAAAGAGAATTGTTGATTATAGAGACAATGCTCAAAAAGAATTACAACAAAAAGAATCTGATATCGTAAAGCCACTTATGGAAAAAGTTAGAGCTTCTATCCAAAAAGTAGGAAAAGCTAAAGGATATCAATACGTTCTTGATGGAACTTCTCTTTTACTTGCTGATGGTCCAAACTTGACTATGGATGTAAAAAAAGATTTAGGTTTCTAAAAAATATTGAAATCATCTACTTTAAACCGCTCCCCTATTATAGGATGAGCGGTTTTTTTTTGATAAAAATAATTTAGGAAAATTATAAAGGAGCAGTTAACTTTGTTTAGATGGAAGATAATAGACCTATAGGTATTTTTGACTCGGGAATCGGAGGAACTTCCATTTGGTCAGCAATTCATCAACTACTACCAAATGAGAAAACAATTTATCTCGCTGACAGTAAAAATGCCCCTTATGGCCAAAAATCTAAAGAAGAAATTATTGCTTTAAGCATAAAAAACACAGAATTACTACTTGAAATGAACTGTAAAATAATTGTAGTTGCCTGTAATACCGCTACAACAAATGCGATTCAAGAATTAAGATCTAAATTTAAAGTCCCCTTAATAGGTATAGAACCGGCCATAAAGCCGGCAGCAACTCATTCAAAAACTCAAATTATAGGAATATTAGCGACGCAAGGAACACTGAATAGTGAACTCTTTAATAAATCAACCGCAAAGTTTAAAAATATAAAAATTATAGAACAAGTGGGACATGGATTAGTACAACTAATCGAAAATGGAGAGATCAACTCTAAAGAAATGACTAGACTACTTCATTCTTACATCGATCCCATGGTTGCTGCCAATATTGATTACTTAGTTTTAGGATGCAGCCATTATCCTTACTTAATTCCTCAAATAAAAACAATGTTACCCAGTAACATAATTATTATCGATTCAGGCGAGGCAGTTGCAAGACAAACGCAAAATATATTAGTTGAGAAACTAGGATTATCAAATGAGAGCGATATAGAACCGATCTTTTACACAAATACCAATCCTAAAGTTTTAAAGGAAATATTAAATAATAAATGTAAAGTATTGCAAATCAACTTTTAAACTATCGATTATCGTCTGATTTAAACCAGCCAGAATACATTACATAATTATTTGAAATACGTCCAATTTCGCCCGAAAAATCAGATTGATCAATATCTTTTATCTTTTTTGCAGGAATTCCAGCCCATATTGTGCCAGCTTTTATAACAGTATTTTGTGTTATTACTGATCCCGCTGCGACAATAGAATTGCTCTCAATAATACAACCATCCATAACTATAGACCCCATACCTATTAAAACATTGTCTTGAATAGTGCAACCATGAACTATAGCGTTGTGCCCTATTGAAACATTATTACCAATTATTGTTGGATGTTTTTGATACGTACAATGTACAACAGCTCCATCCTGAATATTAACCTTATCACCTATCTTAATATAATTTACATCACCTCTAATGACTGCATTAAACCATACACTACACTTTTCTCCAAAACTAACTTCACCAACAATTGTTGCATTTTCTGCTATGTAACAATCGTCAGGAATTGAAGGTGTTTTACCGTTTACAGATTTGATTAACATATAATGAGAATTTAATTAATTGCTGGACAATTACAGTCATACTTAACAGGTTTACAAAACAAATCAATTCCCAGCGTCAATTGGTGATAGCCACCATTATCAAATTTTACTGCTCCAGATAATTGAGAATACGTATAAGCAAACATGAATTTATTAATATTGACTCCTACTATTGGCGTAATATACTGTAATTTTTGCGATGCTATACTACTACCAAAAATATATTGAGCTCCATCAAAACTACGGCGATAGGAAATTCCAGCCCAAAGTCTCCCAAAGTCCATATTTTTGTAGGCTTTCAAATTAATATCGATTGATTTTTCTTTAGTTCTTTCGACCATTTGAAATAATATTGATGGCTCCCATAATATTTTTTCACTATTTCCAAACACATAACCCGTACTTAATAAATACTTTCTTAAGTTATCGCTTTCATATTCAGTGTAAATATTTCTCCTAGTTTCAATTGCATTTTTGACTGTTGCATGAGCATAAAAATCGAGGAAATTATAAGAAGTACCAAAATCAGCATTAAAATAAGCATCCTTTTGAACAATAGTTCCATTAATTATTGGATCAAAACTACCAGAAAGAAGAAATTCAGTTTCATCTAATTGGCTTTGAATGAATCCAGCACTAATACCAAAGGATAATTGATTAAGATCAATTTCATCTCTTGAAAACATTAAATGATATGCGTAGGTAAGCTTAATTCCTTTTTGTGAATGATAACCATTTTTATCATTAAATAATATTACTCCAGCACCAGCTTTTTCACCTACACGCCCATTCAAACTCAGGGTTTGTAACTCAGGAGCATCACTTTGATCAAACCATTGTTTCCTCCCAGTGAGTCTAAATTTCGCACAATTAGCTGCACCAGCCATAGAAGGATGTATTAAATAATAATTATCGGATAAATAGTCTGAATAAACCGGAATTCCTTCCTGAGAAAATGAGAGATGAGATATAAAAAAAAAGAATACTAAGATTTTTAATTTCGGATACATTGAGGTAGATTTTATTTAAATTAAATATTTAAAGACTACTACTAATAATTGCTATTCTTCAATCGAACTCAACTATAGTTAATTTATTCATTAAAAAATCAAATATAGTTATTCGTGCAAAATAACTTTACTAAATTTGTAAAAATTTGAAAAATCATGAACAAAGTCACCATAAAAGAAACGCAAAATCCAACAATATTAAAGTTTGAATTTTCAGACTTTATTACGCAAAACGAAAGTTTTGAATATAAAAATATAGATGAAGCAAAATCATCTCCGTTAGCACAGCAATTATTTTATCTTCCATTTGTTAAAACAATTTATATATCCGGTAACTTTATTGCCATCGAAAAATACAACATAGTGGAGTGGGATGATGTGAAAGATGCTGTAGCAGAACAAATAAATAAATTTGTTGTTGACGGTGGAGTAATTATCGCAATAGACGAAAACAAAAGTAAAAAACAACCTGTAACTGTTTACGGTGAAACAACTCCAAATCCTTCTGCCTTAAAATTTGTTGTGAGCAAGATGCTAACAAAGAATCCAATTGAGTTTAAGAATATAGATCAAACTTCAGCGTCTCCATTAGCCAAAGAGTTATTTAAGTTTCCTTATGTGAAAGAAATATTTATCGACGAAAATTACATATCAGTAACTAAATATGATATTAATGACTGGCAAGAAATCACTTTAGAAATACGAAGCTTCATTAAGCAATACATTGAGAATGGAGGAACGGTTCTTGACGAAAATTACGTTGCAATTGTCACCGCAAAAGAAGAAACCAAAGCAAAAGAATTTGATCATTTAGATGTAACATCGCAGCAAATCATTAATATTTTAGAAGAATATGTAAAACCAGCAGTTCAAGCTGATGGTGGAAATATTGCATTTGACTCGTATAATGAAAGCGATAAAACAGTAAAAGTTATTTTGCAAGGTGCCTGTAGTGGATGTCCTTCCAGCACATTCACTTTGAAAAGTGGGATTGAGAATATGTTAAAGAGTATGCTTAATGATGAGGGAATTAAGGTAGAAGCTGTCAATGCTTAGACTGAAATAACGTAGGTTGCAATTCACTAATTAGCAAGTTATGGATCAATTTGTGTTTAATAAAAATTAGTTTTTTAGTATTAAATACTGTCATTACTTTATAAAAAGAATGTATAAGCTCAAATAAGCGCCCCATTGTGGGCGCTTATTATATGGTATTAAATAGTTAATAGGAAAAAATCTCAAAGTTGAAATTTGTAATAAGAATTTGAGAAAACTTCGATGAACACAACTAATATATTAGCATCGAAAATACACTGCCCAATGATGCTGCAGCTGGGTAAAACTCTGAACATGAGTAATTTAATATAAACAATTTACAAAAATTTTATAAGAAAAGAATAATATTGTGACTATAACTTAAAATAACTAACATGAGATTATCAGTATTTTTTAAAAGTTTGTTTGGCTCTGCCAAAGAAAAAGCGACAGATTTATCTTCTAAGGCATCAGAGTCTTTTAACGAAACTAAAGACAAAGCAAAACCATATCTTAAAAAAGTGGAATATTTTGCCGAAGAAACAATAGAAAAAGCTAAAGAAACTGCCGCACCTTACCTAGAAAAAGCAGAGTCTTTTACTGAAGAAACATATGCTAAAGCAAAAGAAACTACAGCTCCTTATCTCGAAAAAACAAAAATTTTTACTGAAGATGCAGTACAGACAATTACAGAGATAGCCGCGCCAATCGTTGAAAAAATTCATATTGCTGGCAATCATACTAAAGACACTGTATACGAATATGCCGGTAAAGCCGAAGCACTATTTGAAAGTTTAAAAGATGATTTTACGGATAAAACAAAAGAAATTTCTGTTCAAATTGACAATGTATCAGTAGAAGATAAAATAATAATCGCTGGTACTGTAACTGATATAGATGAGATTCCAGTTGAAGCAGTTGCAACAACACAAGAATTTACCATCGACGCAACTACTACAATTAACGCAACTAAAGAAGAAGCAGAGCAAAAGATTAATGACACAATAAAGGAGTCAAAAGCCCACGTAATTTCAGTAGAAGCAACTTCATATAAGGAATTAGATAGTCTAACAGAAACAACTACTGCTATTAAAAATATGGGGGGAAAACCGAATTAAATTGAGCGTTTCCAAGTTAAGAAAATCAATATAATATTCTTAAAAAGTAAAATAATTGTATTTTTGCAGCTAAACTCAACCTTCTCCTTTTGGGAAGGTTTTTTATTTAAAAAAAAGATGAATCTAGACCCAAACCAGATTACAGGTTACGCAAATACTTTCGTTCAAGTACTAATTGATTATTCACCTAAGGCAATATCTGCTTTTGTAATTTTATTCGTTGGACTTTATGTTATCCGATTGATAAATAAATTTATAAGAGCAATGATGATTAGGAGGGATTTAGAGCCAACATTGACTAAGTTTTTAGCAGACATTTTGTTATGGACTTTACGAGTGATTTTATTTGTTTCTTTTATATCTAAGTTAGGTATTGAGACCTCTTCGTTTGTAGCTATTTTAGGAGCAATGGGTCTTGCAATAGGTTTATCATTACAAGGATCTTTATCAAATTTTGCAGGAGGTGTACTTATTATTCTATTTAAACCATTCAAAGTTGGAGATTTTATCGAAGGACAAGGGGTAAGTGGAACGGTATGCGAAATTCAAATATTCGTAACTAAATTACTAACTACAAATAATCAAACTATATTTATCCCTAATGGATCATTGTCTAATGGTAATATCATAAACTATTCAATGGAAAAAATTAGGAGAGCTGATTTGACCATTTCAATATCCTACGAAACTAATATTAAGCAGGCAAAAGATATTATAATTGCGGTGTTAAAAAGCAATCCAAAAGTCTTAACCACACCAGCTGCAGATGTTTCAGTTAAAAACCTAACAGACAGCTCAATTCAATTAGCGGTTAGACCTTGGGCAAATAGCGAGGATTTCTGGGGAGTTTATGCAGATACATTGCAAAACTGCAAACAAGCTTTTGATAATGCTGGAATAGTTATACAGCCATACGTAAAAGAATTTTCTAAAAAAAATGAAATAACGGAGTCATAACAAGAAAAATATTAATTCATTTTGTCCCTATAATTTAGCGGGAGTAGTGATCATAAAATCTTTAAGATAATAGGGTTCAAAGTAAGCTACATCAACAATTTCATTTGCTTTGAATTTAGGATAACTCAAAACACTCATTTCTTTTGCCGATGGATACTTGATATTTTCTAAAAAAATAAAGTTCTTTTTGTTAAGGACTGTTTTACATTTTGCAGCACAGTCTCCAATAAAATAAACAGTTTCTGAAATATGATTAAAAGATTGTTCCGAAATAATTTCAGCTTCCGTTTCCCTTACTTTCAATAAAACTGAATTATAAATTGCACTGTAAACTTCCATTCTGCGGGCGTCAATCATAGGAATAATTAGTCCGTCTTTTTTAGTTACTTGAGAGGCTAGAACTTGCAAGGTATCAATTGCAATTAATGGAATTCCTAAAGCAAAACAAAGCCCCTTTGCAGCCGAAACGCCTATTCGTAAACCCGTGTAAGAACCTGGGCCTTGGCTTACTGCGACAGCCGACAAATCTTTTACCGTTATTCCGGCTTCTGTAATGATTTCTTCTATAAATACATGTAGCTTTTCGGCATGAGAATAACCTTCCTCTGCTATTTCTTTAAATACGATTGTCAAACCCTTTTTTGCTAATGCTACAGAACAGTTTTTTGTGGCTGTTTCAATATTAAGTATATATTCCAATTTTAGATATTATTATAAAATGAAAATCACAATTATAAACAAATATTTATAATTGCGATTTATAAAAGTCCTTTAAGTTAAGGTTATTTTTTGCCTTTAGCTTTATCATTATCAGTTTTCAAGGATACTTTATCTCCAGAGTTCAGATCCTTAGTAACGATTGAATATGGTCCTGTTATAACAACATCTCCCTTTTTTAGTCCAGATAAAACCTCTATGTTCGTATCATCTTGTATCCCTGTTTTAATTACTCTGATTTTAGCTTTATCACCCACTTTTACAAATACGCATTCAAATTTTTTATCACTTTTAGGCATATCTTTTTGCTCTGCATTTGTATCTTCAACAACAATTCCTTTAACTGCTGATGTATCTGATTTAATAACTACCGAACTGATTGGAACTGATAAAACATCACTTTTTGTTTTAGTAATAATATCAACTGTTGCTGTCATTCCAGGTCTAAAAGGAGAATATGTGTCCGCTTTTCCTTCTAGTAAATCTTGATATGATTCCTTCAAAATTCTAACTTTAACTTTAAAATTAGTCACTTGATCAGCAGTTAACGCTGAACTTGCAGAATTAGAAATACTAGTTACAGTACCTTTAAATTGCTTCTTTAAATAGGCATCCACTTCAACATTAGCCTCATCACCTACTTTGATTTTAACGATATCATTTTCATTAACATCAACTTCAACTTCCATATTGTTTAAGTTGGCTACTCTTAATATCTCAGTTCCTGTCATTTGCTGTGTTCCAAGCACGCGTTCACCTAGCTCAACATTTAACATAGAAATAGTTCCATCTGCAGGAGCATATATTGTAGTACGACCTAGGTTATCTTTTGCCTCATTTACTGTAGCTGAAGCACTTTCTACATTAAAATAGGCATTTTGTTTCGCTGCTTTTGCTACTTCGTAAGAACCTACTGATTTATCCCAATCGGCTTTTGAAATAATTCCTTTATCAAACAATGTTTTACTTCTGTCGTAATTCAATTTTGATTCTTTAAACGAAGCATCTGCCTGACTTAGATTTGCTTTTGTACCAGATAAATTTGAAAGAGAGCGATTGTATCCTGAAGTATATAAATCTGGATTTATTTTAACTAATAAGTCGCCTTTTTTTACAACTTGACCTTCTTTTACGTTTAAAGAAATAATTTCTCCGGACACTTCCGATGAAATTTTAACTTCAATTTCAGGTTGAATTTTCCCAGTTGCCGAAACAGTTTCTACAATAGTGATTGGATTAACTTGCGCAATTTCAATCTCAGTACCATTGTCTTTATTGCCTATAACTCCAGTTTTTGAAAGTATAACTAAACCCGCAATGATTACTACGGCTGAACCTATTAAAATATAAATTGTTTTTTTTGACATAATAAATTAGTTTTTGATAAGAGGAATTCCAAAATAGAATTCTAAGATTTTAATTTTAAAAATATAATCGTATTTGGTTCTAAGTACTTCTGATTTTGAATTAGTTAACAGCGTTTGAGATTGATTGAAATCAAAAGAGTTCATTAAACCAACATCGTATTTCTCCTTCGCATAATCATAGGCTCCTTGCCGCGCTTCTACTGCAATGACAGCAGATTCGAATGCATTCAAGGCCCCTTTTGCATCAGCAAAAGCGGTAAATACATTTCTTTGAAGATCTAAATCTTGCTGCTCAACGGCAATTTTCGATTTCTCTAAGTTCACTTTAGATCGATCTACATTGTTTCTTATTGTAAAACCATTAAAAATGGGGATTGACAGTTGTACTCCAAATGATTGTCCTTTATTATTACTAAACTGATTAAAAAATGGATCTGGACTTTTAGTACCAATCAAATTTCCCATTGAATCAAACAAAGGTCTATCTGCGTAAGACACACGACTATTAAAACCATAGAAGCCTTGTAAAGTAGGTTGAAAAGCGCCTTTGGCAATAGCTACATTCTTCTGCGAAATCTCCAAATTTGTTCTCGCAATTTTTAATTCTGTTCTTTCTTCTTTAGCCTTATCATAAATCGCATTGGGTGTTTGACCCAAAATATTATTCTCATCTTTAACCATTATATCATCAGCAACATCAAAATTTTCAAATTCTTTTAACTGTAACAATTGCGCCAAACTTAATTTTGAAATTAATAAAGCGTTTTCGGCAGCGATAATATTTTGATTATTTGATGCAACAGTCGCTTTTATATCTAATAAATCTCCTCGAGGTATTGAACCTGCTTTAACTAATTCCTCTGATCTTGCATATTGCTTTTGATTAATGCTTAATTGCTGCTGTTGAACTTTTAGATTTTCTTTATTAAAAAGAACTTGTAAAAATGCGTTTGCCACATTTAATGCCACATCTTCCTGCATTTTCATTAATTGATATCTAGCGGCAACTATAGAAAGATTAGCTCTGCGTAATGTGTTTTGATTTTGCAAACCTTTGTATATGTCAATCCCCACATTTGCACCAGCAGAGGTAAACTGAGTAGTCTGATTTCTCAAAAGTCCAGTTGTGATATCTTGGTTTAAACCAATATTCCACGAGTGGGAGGCACTTGCATTTAAAGAAGGAAGAAAGTTACCAATAGCACCCCTCCTGTCAATTACAGCTGTTTTAGTGTCAAGCTCCGTTTGTTTAATTGAAATATTATTCTCTATCGCATAAGTAACACATTCTTGTAATGTCCAAATCTTGCTTTGAGAATGTGAAGTAACTGAAAAAGCTACGACCGCAATAAAACTAATAAAAATTCTTTTTTTCATATTTTTTTGAATAAAAGTGCAGTATCACTGCGTAACAAAATTAAGTTTTTCTAATAAAGATACACTTAATAATATAAAATATTTTAGGCACAAATCAATTATAAAACTGTTAGACTTTACAAAGAAGCATTTGTTACAAAAAATTATAGAAAAAGAATTCTTTTGTTAATTTTACAACTTCAATACTTAACAAAATGATAAAAACAAAAATTAAGATATTAACACTCAGTTTATTTTTAGCAATAATAAGTTGTGGCACTATTAATAAAATAGACGCTTTAAGACCGGAACCTGATGACGCTACTCCGCTCGTTTATGAAAATAGTCCATCTTTTATTAACATGCCTATCACAGTACATTTGAAAGATATTGAAAATCAAACTAATTCGCTTTTAAGCGGTCTTATTTATGAGGATAACAATATCGAAGACGATGATATAGAAATGAAAATTTGGAAACTCGCGCCCATAGCAATAAATACCGATAGCAATGAAAAGGGTAACAAAATTAAAATTATTTTACCTTTAAAAGCAATTATTAAATACAGAATTGGCACAAAAAAAATGGGAATCGAAATGTATGATAATAGAGAGTTTAAGCTAAATGGCACCGTAACCTTAATTAGCGATGTTACATTAATAAATTGGAAATTAAATACTAAAACAGAACTAAAATCATTAGAATGGAACGAGAATCCTACAATGACAGTTTTTGGAAAGAATATGCCAATAACATATTTTATTAATCCCGCTATAAAGCTTTTTAAATCTAAAATAGCAAGTAAAATTGATGAAGTAATTGCTAAATCAATGGACTTTAAACCGAATGTTTTAACTGCAATTGAAAAAATATGCGCTCCATTTCAAATGAGTGAAAAATATAATACATGGCTTCGAGTTACGCCAATTGAAATTTATTCTACAACTGCAAAACTTAATAATGATACTTTTTTTTTAGGAATGGGAATGAAATGTACAATGGAAACCATCGTAGGACAAAAACCAGAATCAAAATTTAATGGATCGAACATAATACTCAAACCTTTATCTAAAATACCTGAGGACGTCAATGCAAATATAGTTGCTATTTCTAGCTACAATGAAGCTTCAAGAATTATGACTAAAAATTTTATAGGAAAGGAATTTGAATCTGGATCTAAAAAAGTTAAGGTGGATAGAGTTGCGATTTGGCATAAAACTGGAAAAATGATAATCGCTTTAGACTTGTTAGGCTCTGTAAATGGAACAGTATACCTATCCGGTATCCCAAAATATAATGACCAAACTAACGAAATATATTTTGAACAGTTAAGTTATGTTTTAGATACAAAAAATAAATTAATGCGCACTGCGAACTGGCTAGCAGCAGGACTAATTTTAAACAAAATAGAAAAAAATTGTCGCTATTCCATACAACCTAATTTAACGGAAGGTCAAAATAGTATACTGAATTATTTAAAAAATTACTCTCCACTGAAAGGTGTTTTTGTAAACGGAACTATGAATAAAATTGAATTTAAAAAAATTCAGCTAACCAATCAAGCGATTATTGCATTTTTAAAAATAGACGGAAAGATAGAAGTATCGGTTAATGGACTCGACTAGCAAAAAAAAATGCAACTAAAAACCTTTAACTCGCTTTGTTTTTTTTCATTCGATAAACCGCAAATCCAATTCCTGCCACTAAGATATAAGGAATTACCATCAAATAAACGATGCCATCATTGATAGCCTCAGCCTTTACAGTATCACCTTCACTTGTAAGAGCAGCACGGCACATTGCACATTGCGCATTTACACTCACAGATGAGAGACTTAATAATAGAAACATTAAATAAATTATAGTCTTCTTGCTTTTATTATTTACTTTATTTTGCATAATAGGGAGATATCATTAAAAATACAATTACACCGGTAACGGCAACGTATAACCAAATAGGAAAAGTAATGCGTGCTATTTTTTTATGTTTATCAAATATTTTACCTATTGCTCTAACATAAGTGATTAAAACCATTGGAATAATAATTATCGATAAAACAATATGTGTAAATAAGATGAAAAAATATACATATTTTATAGTTCCTTCTCCGCCAAATTTGGTAGAATCTGAAGTCATATGGTAAGCAACGTACATCACAAGAAATGCAACTGACAAAGCAATTGCACTAGTCATTAATCTTTCATGAAGTTTTCTTTTTCCGTTTTTGATTGCAAAGACAGCCGCAATTAATAATAAGGCTGTTATACCATTTATTGTCGCATATATTGGAGGCAAGAACATTAAAGGTTCTACATCAAATCCAAAATCTTTTAATTTGATCCCGAATAGAATTGCAACTACGATAGGAATTAAAACTGATATTGCTATTATTAGTTTATTATATTTTTGTTCTAAAGATTTACTTTCCATTCTTACTCTTTTAATAAAATATTAATATCCTGCTGTAAGTTTCTTACTCCTATTTTATCTAATCCGTCATAATATAAAATAGGATTGCCAAAATCATCATTTCTGCATCGAATGTATCCCTCTTTATCAATTAGTGCAAATAAACCCGAATGCTCAAATCCACCTGCAACTTTTTGGTTTTCTCCTGCATATAGGTTGAAACCTTTATTTGCTAAATTGTAGATATACTCTTTATCCCCAGTCAAAAAATTCCAGTTAGTTGACTTAACTCCTAGTAATTTAGCATGTTCTTTTAAAGCCATTGGAGTATCATTTTTAGGATCAATGGTAATTGAAATAATGCCAAAATTTGGATTTCCAAAGAATGTCTTTTCTAAAATAAGCATACTTTCATTCATCTTAGGACAAATAGTAGGACATTTAGAAAAGAAAAACTCTAGTACATAAACTTTGCCTTTGTATGTCTCATTAGTTACTAGTAGATTATCTTGATTGGTTAATTCGAATTTTGGGACAGCTCCAATTTTAACTAATTTATCGTCATTAGATGTCACTGGCTTAACACGATCCAGTCGCTCCCCTTTAACAATACTACCGTTTTGGAATCTTTCAACTATTTTAGGAATCGCATAGATTCCAAAAAGCAAAATGATAAATGAAATTCCTATGTATGATTTATTTTTAAGCATGAGCGTTCAAAATTAAATTTTTCTACTTGCGTTGTTATTTCGTTTAAATGCAGCACGATATTCATAGAGAATTACCTTGAAATCGTCTTTCATCTCATTGCTAAGTTCGGCTGGATGAAATGTATTATAACCTTCCTTACTATCTTTATCTTTTTTTCGACCTCGCAAATTCCGTTTCTTGTCAATGATATAAATCTTAGGAGTACCTAATTTATCATCTAACTTTTCCACTAGATTAAGCTGCGCATAATAAGCTTCAATATCTTTGGGGGAAGCAAAAACAAATTTCCACTGCGCCATATCAGTAAAAGCTCCTAGAGCTTCAATAACTTTTTTCGCATCATTTTCAGTTCCTATTGGACATATATAAACGAATTGAACGTCTCTGAACTTATGATAGGTTTGATAAATTTTTTGGTTTAAATTAAATAAATTTCCCCTAGTGTTTAGAAGATCATATCCTGAAAAACCTAAGATAGTGATCTTGCCTGTGAGCAAGACTTTTTCTCCATTTAGAGCTTGCCAATTACCAAATTCAGCTGTATTCGACTTTAATGTCGGCAGTTTTGTATATCCATTAACGCCTGATGCAAAAAACAAATAGGCAACAATGGGTAATATAAAAAGAACAAAAAGAACAATATTTTTTTTCATTTCTAACATTTTTTGAGTTGAACTACCCCAACAAAACTTTTTGATATAATGTCAAATCATCAGTTTTTAATGATTTTAAAACCAAAAGAATTGATAATAGGACGCAATTAGAGGGTATAAAAAAAGGTACCCGCCAAAACAGATACCCTCCTAATAAATTACTGGAAATTTAAAAATTCCAAGTAATACTAGAATTTTTAAAAACCTCATAAATATAATGACCTTCAGTTAAAAGTATAAAGAGTAAATAAATAATTAAGAAAATTAAAGGGTAAACAACTGAACTTCTTAACCAATTACTCTCGCCTTCTATGTGCATAAAAGCCCATACAATATAATAGGCTTTATACACCGTAAGCGCATAGAAAATCCAATTAAGCAAATTCATACCTAAAAGGTCTCTCATGAAAAGAAAATCTGGTTTAACTATCCCTAATATAACTTCAACTACAGTAACTGCTGATAAAATTCCAAATACTTTCCAGATTCTACCTGTATTTGATACGTGTACGTGTGACATAATGATTGATATATAAAATTAAGCTAGATAAAAAACTGTGAATACAAAAACCCAAACCAAATCAACAAAGTGCCAATATAGACCTACTTTTTCTACCATTTCATAACTTTTTCTTTTTTCATAAGTTCCAACAAGAACATTAAAAAAGATAATGATATTAATAATTACACCAGAGAAAACGTGAAACCCGTGAAAACCGGTGATAAAGAAGAAGAAATTTGCAAATAATTTATTCCCATATTCATTACGAACTAGATTAGCACCTTCAACTACATAACGAGCTTCTCCTAATCTTGCTTCTGAATCTGCTCTAGATAAAATTGTCTTTTTCTTTTCTTTGGTCACAAATTCAGTTCGTATTAGTAATTCAGGATGTGCTTTGAAACCCTCTTGAATTTCAGCAACAGTGTATGTCGCCAGTGGCGCTTCAGCCATAAACCACATTCCTTTGCTTCGTGTCAACTGCTCGCGATCACCTTTCAGGTCAGCGGCAAAATCAGCTAATGCAACACGCTTGCCGTCTTTATCAACAAACTGTAATAAGCCACCGCCTTTTGTTTCAATTGCTCCATATTCACCTTTGATAAAGTTTTTCCATTCCCACGCTTGTGAACCTACAAATATTAAACCACCAATAATGGTTAAAAACATATAAAGAACCACTTTGTTTTTTTTCATTTGATGTCCTGCATCAACAGCTAACACCATCGTAACAGATGAAAAAATCAAAATAAAAGTCATTAATGCAACATAATACATAGGAGCATCAACACCATGAAGAAAAGGAAAGTGAGTAAACACCTCATCTGCTATTGGCCATCTTTCAATAAACTTAAATCTTGAAAAACCATAAGCAGCTAAAAATCCTGAGAACGTTAATGCATCAGATACGATAAAAAACCACATCATTAATTTGCCATAATCAACCCCCATCGGTTCATTATTGCCATCCCAAATTTTTTCTCCACTATTAGCAGTAGTACCTGTCGATTCCATAAATGTTATTCGTTAAAAAGTTCACAAATTTACGTTTTTTTCTTATTTAAAGAAATATAAAAACAAAAACAAATAAACCCATAATATATCAAGAAAGTGCCAGTACATTGCACCTAGTTCAATTCCAAGGGTTTGAGATGAATTGTATTTTTGTTTAAAATGATTATAAATTATAATAAGAAGAGCTAACACTCCACCAGCAAGGTGAATTAAGTGTACAACCGTAACGACGTATAAAAAAGTAGTTGTAATTGAGCTACCACTTCCTGTAAAGTAGTAACCTTGTTGTACTATTTGATTAAATCCTACAAATTGTAAAACTACAAACAAAATACCTAATGCTAATGTCGACAAAAGAAATACTGTTGTTTTTCCTTGCATATTCTTCATTATTGACTTTTTAGCAAAATGGAAAGTAGCACTACATCCTATAATCGCTAATGTGCTCCAATAAAACGCCGTTGGTAGTTGAAAATCTTTCAACCAATCTACGCGTGATTTACTCACTACAAAAGCACTTGTTAAACCTGCAAACATCATAGTCATACTGACCATTGAAAACAATAAAATCAATTTATATGATCTTGCTGTTCTGGATTTTTGCTCTTCTACTGTCATTATCATCTCCATAACTATCTTAAAAATTTATCTGTTATATAAACTAATTGTAATAATGTAATATATAAAACACTAACTAACATTAAAGTTCTCGCCGCTTTTGGGGTTCTCAATTTATACAATCGAATAGCATAAAATAGCATCCATAATCCTAATAAAAATACGACGACTGCTGCTATAGGTGTTATAAACAAGCGGCCAGTATATCCAAAAACTGGCAATAATGACGCTAAAATTAGCCAAACTGTGTAAAGTATAATTTGTAATGCTGTTCCCTTGTCTTTTTTACCAGTTGGCAACATGAAGAAACCTGCTTTTTCATAATCATCGTACAAAAACCAACCAATAGCCCAAAAATGTGGAAACTGCCAAAAAAACTGAATTAAAAATAAGGTTCCTGCCTCAATTCCAAATTCTCCCGTTGCGGCAACCCAACCTAACATAAACGGAATTGCTCCCGGAAAAGCACCAACAAAAACGGACAATGAAGTCATAGTTTTTAGAGGAGTATAAACGCTAGTGTATAAGAAAATTGAAATTGCCCCAAACATAGCTGTTTTAGGATTTATTGAATAAAGCAAAATAATTCCTATAATTGTTAAAAGACTAGCGACAATTAAACCAACTGTGCCTGACATTCTACCAGCTGGAACAGGACGGTTTTTTGTCCTATCCATTAATGCGTCTAAATCCTTCTCAATTACTTGATTGAAGGCATTAGAAGCGCCCACCATACAATAACCGCCAATTGATAATTTCAACAAAACGATCCAATTGAGTGATTGAAAATCAGTTATACCAAGCATAAAACCCGCTATTGACGAAAAAACAACACTAATAGCAAGTCTTGCCTTAGTGATTTCGCGGAAATCAATATAAACCGATTTAAAAAAAAGGGTGCTCTGTGTTGCGTTCAATACTAATGAATATTTGCTTTATGAAATCTTTTGCAAAACTACGTCAACTAAAGGGATTTGACAAAAAACAATTCATAAAAAGAAATTAAAAACGCAATTAATAATTAATAGTCAAAATACCAATTAAAGATGTCTGCTCTTAACCCAATACTAAACCAATTTGCACTCTCTTTGATTGAAGACGCAGTATTTTTAGTCGGATCATTACTTCTAGAAATTAAACTTGCATATAATTTTAAGTTCGTTGCTGGATTTACTAAATATCCTGCCTGAAAATCAGCAATAAAAATAGAAGTCGTATTCCCTTGACCTACTTTCACGCCCTTGTCTAAAGCTCTTTTTTCATCATAATCCTTATAGATATTTCCACCATAATTTAAGTCGTCTTCCATGGTATCAAAATCGAGTCCACGCGTTCCTAGTGTGATTTTTGCATCAGCAAAATAACGTCCCTTATGATATCGCGAAATAACTACAAATTCTCTAAAATTTCCTCCCCATTGATGACCCATACTTTGATTATTATGACCATAATTTGTTATTGGCATGCTATGAGAGTACACATAAGGACGAACTTGATTGTACTCTACTTGCAACAACAAATTATCAATTTTAAAAGCATTAAAATACTTTACACCTAATTGATATCCGTATTTATTTTTCCAGCTATTGTCTCCACTTTTGATATCTCCTAATGAAAATTCATCTAGAATAAATTGACCATAAAAATTAATTTGATTACTCCACTTGTATTTATAAGTTAATCCTAAAACAGCATTACCACTTCGAGCTGAAGATGCAAATTCAACTGATCGATAAAATATAATTGGATTAACAAAACTAGCATCAAAACCTCGATCATTAGTATTAGTCCAGATCACCGACTCAAAAAAACCAAGATTTAATCTATTTGAAACGTTCCAACTTAAATAATGATTTGCCATAAATTTTGTGGCATACGTTCGATCAAGAGTAACTTCTGGCCTAACATCTTTAAGCCACATATACGTATTAGTATATTTTATTTTCCAGAATTTCGTATTCAATTTAAAATAAGGATAAGGACTTGCTCCATCACTTTCTAATAAAGATCGGTATCCATCTCCTATAAAATTTCTGCCGTACCCTAACTGCAAATCGATATGTTTACTAGGTGCAAAAGTCAAATTGGCTTCAGCCAAAGGAAAATCATAAGAATCTGTTTTAAAATCTTTTGCAATACCCATACCTGGTATAATCGCTGGATTTCCACCGGCAGGTTTAATTGTTTCTGCATAGCGATTGTAATAATCTGCAAAACGCCCTTGACTTTCAAAAACAGTCGTCGTAAAATTTAAATTAGAGCCTAACCCTCCACGAAAATTAATTCCACGAGTATTCACATAGGTATAAGAAGCTTCACTTTTAGAAGCTTTACCAATCTGTAAATCTAATATTGGATTGAGCGAAAACCAATAGTCTTCGCCTTTGATTTCAACTGTATTTTCGTTCCATAACTTCCTTTCCCACCAGCTCGAAGCCATCTTCTTTAAATTTTCATTTACGGATTTTAAATTGTAATATTTTGAGACTTCAGCGTAAGTATACGGCTTAGATGCGGTATGACTATTACTTCCCACTTGATTTAATGAACCATCAAATTGGGAATAATAGCTGTGCGAGAAAGGAATGTTTAAATGACTTTCAAACTCTGGATTATCATAGTTTTTGTAAACCATACTATCTAATTCAGTTCGTTTGTTAGTATAATTAGGCTTAAATTCTGCTTGTGCCAAAGTTTGAGCTTCTATAATTGCTCTTGACTTTAAAGGAACATTAATGGTAATCGTAAATTTAGAATAAGTAGGCTTACCATTGTAAGTGGCTGGTTGAATTTTAGGTATACTACTGAAAACTCTTTTAGTCTCGTTTATCAATGTCTCATCAGAAGCATCAGCATAAATGACGTTAAAAGCACCATTAGAATCCACTTCAAAAAGAACTTTAACTTTTCCCTGAAATTCACTTTGCTGTAATTTTCCTGGGACTTCAAAATTTTCAAAAACAAAATCTTGAACTTGATTATAAAAACAATTCTCTAAATTTATAAATTGCACGCTTTTACAATCAGGAAAAACAGGAAAACGTTCAGCAGAATTAGCTGACTGAACTTTAACACTATTTATTTCTTGTGATGAAATAGAATAACAAAAAATCAATGTAAAAAATAAAAAAAAGGTCTTGTTTATGTTCATTATCGCACTCATTTTAGTACCCATCAATTAAATATTGGCCATTGGCAATCACCTTTGCACCAGAAGTTCCTATTCTTTTTACTCCTAATTCAATCATTGCAACTGCTTCATCGTATGTTCGAACTCCACCTGCCGCTTTGACGGATAAAGGAGCAGCATTATCTAGCATTATTTTTATTGCGGAAATTGTTGCCCCGTTTGGATAATTGTTTTCCGTTTTGTAAAACCCCGTGGATGATTTTACAAAAACTTTAGAATAAGATTCTTGATCAAAATTAGACACTACGGTATTTTTAATTAAACTTGACAATTGAACAATTTCTTTCTCGTTTAAAGCTGCCACTTCAATAATCCATTTTACCACTTTATTGTTGGCTAAACCCAAAGCAGTACCTTTTAGAATTTCTTCTTTTACCAAATCAGTTTCTCCATTTTTGAACGCATGATAATTACAAACAAAATCTAGATCGTCTACACCGTCTTTAATTGCTTTTGCTGCTTCTTTCAATTTATTGCCTATTGAAGATTTCCCTTCCGGAAAATCGATAACGGTTCCTACCCCAACTACAGAATTTGCTTCTTGAATCATTTTTTTAGCCATAATCACGCGATCAGGTCTAATCATTATCAGCTTAAAATTTTCCTTGATTGCTTCTTCGATAAACTTTTTAGCTATTAAACAATTTTCTTGCTCGGTAGCTCCTGCTTGCTCAGCTGTTTTTAAATAAGTAGAATCTAAATATTGCTTGATGTTCATGGCGTTTTATTTTGATAAAATCTTACCACAAAAGTAAACTATATCTTGAAATAAGTCCCATCACAAAGATTGTAAAATTGATTCAATATAAAAGGAAATCGATTAAAGTAAAGGAATCGACCATCTGTGAATAAAAATTTTAGAAGTATAAAATTAAAAAGTCCCGACAGAATGGCGAGACTTTTTAATTTATTTATGTCGTTTTTCGAAACATTCTAAATAATGTTATTAGGATAATAGAGAGTAAAGCCCCTGATATGTTAGCTAAAACATCGAACACATCTGACTGTCTAGTGGCAGTAAATAATCCTTGTACAATTTCAATTGCAATTCCAAATAACAATGAAAATAGAAAAGCAAAAACTACAGGTTTTAGGCTTTTACTATCTTTAACTTCATTTTTTAAAAATAAAAAACAAAGCGTGGTTAAAATGAAATGAAAAAAGGCATGAACTAATTTATCTACGTTTGAAACATTACCTAACGGCACGTTGTTTAATTGTACTAAACAAAAAAAACTAATAACACTGCACCAAAAAAAGGCTGCCCAAAAATAAATTTTTTTATGCACCTATTAATTCATTGTAAGATTCACTAGAAAGCAAAGATGCAACCTCATCCATATTTGCAATCTTTAATTTTATCATCCATCCAGCTCCGTACGGATCTGAGTTCACACTTTCTGGAGTTGACTCCAATGCATCATTAAAAGCAATTACTTCACCTGATAGCGGAAGAAACAAATCTGAAACTGTTTTTACTGCTTCAACTGTACCAAAAACTTCATCTTTAACTAATGTTTGGTCTAAAGTTTCAACTTCAACATAAACGATGTCTCCTAATTCTTTTTGAGCAAAATCAGTTATTCCTACTGTCGCAATATCGCCTTCAATACTAATCCACTCGTGATCTTTTGTGTACTTTAAATTTGCTGGTATATTCATCTAAATTATAATTGATAATTATTAATTAATTCTTGAAATTTTGTGGTACAAATGTAACAATCTTCTTTTCATTTAACTTCAGATTTTAAAAAATTAATTTCCAAAATTATATCGTAACGTAAATCCAGAGCGAACATTAGTCAAAGGGAAAGAAGTTGAAATTACTGCTTTAGAAAATGAATGATCATAGTAGAAAATTGCAGTTAAGTTTTTACTAAAAGCATAATCAGCTTTCACTTTTAATGACCAAATATTTTGTCCACCTGCTAATTGATTGTTGTCATAATCCAAATAGCGAACGATAGTTTGGTTATTTCTATAGGCTATATCAGCAGCAATGTTAATGTCACTTTTTATAATTCCTGTAGGACTATCAGCTAATCTAGAGGAGAGGATCACATCCTTAAGTCGATATCCTAGACCCACAATATATTCCACTCCTTTAACTTCAGTCAATAAATTATTATCAAAACTCATAGATAAAGCTCTATCTTTTTTAATTTCCGTAAGGACTTTTAAGGAACTTTTTAATTCAAAATCCATTCTAATCAGCGGACTAAATTGTTCCACCAAGTTGATATTAGACATTATAGTTTCATTGTAAAAATTACCACTAGCATCAACACCATTTGACGCATTATCATATTCAAAATTAGACCTAAATGCATTTATAGTATAAGAAGCTCTGTAATTATGCTGTAAAGAAAATCGCTTAAAATTTTGTTTAAAAATACCGTAACGCATTAATCCGTTATACTTCACAGCCCAGTTAGGAATGGGAAAACTTCTAAAAATACCTAAAGAAACCGCTGATGCATCACCTCCTGAATAAGCTGCTAGAAACGCAGGTAATAAAACGGCTTGATTGTTTTTTCCAAAACCTAGCGGAAACCCTTCGGCATCTCTATTACTAGGATTATTAATGTCAATTCCTCTTTCGGTCGCTAATCTATTTGCAATGGTGAGACGATTTACTCTAAAATCATCAAACGCTGCAGATCCATTTTCATCACTTGCTGCAAATGAGGTTTTAATTAAAACTGTCGAGATTGAGAAGATGCCGGTATTATAGGGTGATCGAGGATTATAAATTCCATTAGTAACATCATATTGTTCAGAAAAATTTTCAGACAACGCTCGATCAAGCGTTAAATCAATTTTTAAATCAGGTAATAAATCAACATTTGCTGTAGCCTTATATAATCGGTTACTAACCTGCGTAAAATTCTGGTTGAAGTCAGGATAATCAGTCAACCAACCATTTTTAGCTGCTTCAAAACGAATGTCATCTTGACTACCAAAAACAAATCCTAAAGAAGGTCTTGAAGATCCTAAAAATCCAACCCCCGGTGTATAACCTGGTAAAATTGTGCCACTATTAAAAGTGTAATTCATTTGAACATTCTTAATACTAGTAAGAATTCCAATTAATCCATCTTTAAAAGGACTGCCTTTCTGAACTTGATTAGGATCATTATTTACAATCTTTTCACCGGGTTTTGGTGCGATAACACGTGGTTTAGGTATTGCTTTATTATTGTTTTTTGTCAAACCAAGATACTTATACAACATTTCCATATTCAAAGTTGCGTTCAAATTATTTGAACTTGCATTTTGAATTGTATTACCTAAGTTATAATCTGTTCTATCAATTTGTATTTGTGACAAAGCATTTGAGGTACGTTGCCAACTGTAATCACCTGTATACGTGTAATTAGCTTTAACAAAACCGAATAATGGTATTTTATTAATAGGTATTTCATAATTTAAGACCAATTGCTGCATGTGCTGGTTTGGATCTCCAATATCCCAATAACTATCCCAAATAGTAAAACTATCAATAGGCTCATTGTCTTCGTTCAGGTAATTTTTTACGATATTACTTGACGATGCTGTGTAATTTAACTTGAGCGACTTTGTCAAATTATAGTTAAAACCATATTGATAATTGAAAGCAAAATTTCTACGGTATAAAGGATCTAATCCTATCCCTTGAACTTCTACTTGTCTAAATTGTTGACGGTTGTATTGTCTAATGATTGAAGTGTTAAAGGTAATATTTGTTGGTAAATAGTTAAAATTAAAATCACTCAGCAACTTCCAATAATTACTTTTTTTCAGAAATTTATTCTTCTTAAAGGGCTCAATTGGTTTTGATTGAAAAGCATAATTATAATCAACAGCTGAATTTGCTTGCTGATCAACATAATCCTCAATTTCAAAATCATGTCTTTGGACTTCATTATAGGATTGTGAAAAAGTAAAATTCTCGGGATCATAAACATGTTGCTTTTGCTCCGGTTGACGTTCTTTTCTGACTCCAATAAAATTGATACTTGTACGCTTCGTATAATCAATGGCTCTATTAGTGATATTATCTCTTTTAGCCTGATCAGTAGTGTTTTCAAGTAATTGTTTTAATTTAATATCTTGATTAAAAGGATCATATTCTGGAGTAATTGTTTCTTCACCTATTCCATAATTGAAAGGTAAATTTACACCCCATTTTTGAGGTAATAATTTTCCTAAATTTATATTTGTTACAATATTATATTGTTGTGTGTCTTCACGGTTTCTTTCATTTGGCCCTTGTTCTAATGCTCCAAAACCGATAGTGCTTTTTCTTCCAGAAGCAGAAATAGTGGCAAAATCAGCTAAATTTGTATCAATGTTTACAACTGCTGCAGTTCCTCCTTGATTGTCCATATCCGCTAAACGCAGTTCATTAAACCATACTTCACCCTTAATGTCATTACGAGTATCACTATTTTTGACACCTACCATAAGTGTTCTTACTAATCCAAAATTAGGATTTCCTTTAATACCTAATCGCAACCCATCATTTCCATCTCCATCTGGTTTGTTAGGATTAGAATCAGGATAATAAATACCATCAGCAGGTAACGTTGTAGGATCAATGCTCATTGCTAAAATTTTTAGTTTAGTCAATAATGCAAGTGATAAATCAATTTCATTTTCTTGTGGCCAAACTGCCTCTGCGCTGAGAGGGCTGCAATTTGTATTAGCGACCGCTGAAGCGACGGTAACTTTTAATGGAATTTCAATTTGATAGAAGTTTTGAGTAAAATCATTACCAAAACGTATAAATCCAACCATCTGATCATCCCGCAACGCAATTTCGCCCGTTAGAGATTCAGCATGTAGGAACATTTTCAATTTTTTGAACTGACGCATATCAATACTTACATTTTTAAAAACCGCTCTAGAATCTTCGGGCTCTAATCCATCACCGGAAACTCTCAAAGCTAATGACTGCTCATTTTGATTTATTATTGTATTGTTATTAAATAATTGCTCTCTTTGAACTCCTGGAGGCGTCACATAATTTATTGGACATCTTTGATTATTTTCTTGAATGTTTACCGCTAATACATCTAGATTAGTGTTATCATCAGCCACATTAGGATCATTAGAATCCAATGTATTAGTGAAGCGTCGCCACTCCCCACGAACTAAATCTAAAGCTCCAAAACGAACAGTAACTTCTGATGTAAATCCAGTCATAAACATTCGCATGAAACGTATAGATCTAAAATCAGATATATTGCCTATTGTATTTTCAGGTTGAGAAACAGGAATTTTAAATTGAATCCATCTTGCCTCTGTACTTGAACCATCAGGTAAAGTAACTTGTGTGTTACGTACATCAGTGATATAATTTTGCCCAATATTCATTCCGGGTTTCACATCAATGCTGTATTCATAATAAGCATTGATAGTATTCATTGTATTATCCCTATTAATATCTTCAACGTCAGGAAGTGTTGTAGAACCTCGATTAGGATCAGTAATATTTACCGCTGAATTTCCATCAGTCCCATTATATTGCTTGTATCTTTCTATAATCCCTCCATTTGCATTCAAATAAAATCTATAATCATCAGCAGCAGGATCTAACTCTGAAGCAAAATTAGTATAAACAGCACCTTCATTAGCATTAGATAATCCATCTAAACCAATATCCTGATTCGCTCTATTATTAACATTAGTGTCAAAAGCATAAATGAGGGATTGAGACGCAGGAACATCTCCCCATATAGGTCTTGGATTTGTTAGAATTTGGTCTGGACCAAGACCATTTTCATATTGCTTTCTTCCATCTTTTAAAACATCCTCTGAAATCTCACCAAGGTTAAAATACATCTTACCAGTATTAGATTGTGTTGATTGACCATTTCCAACATAAGGATCTAAAACCCAAAACTGAATATATTCTACATTTCCTTGTTCAAAATTCGTAGCATTTAAAGAACGCATAATTCCTCCAAAATTTTCGCTTGGATTTGAATTTACAGTTGAACTATTATTGTACGGACCTCTTTCAGAAGGATAATATGTTAAATCCAGCGTGTTTATAACTTGAGTTTGTCCCTGTGCAATGTCAGTTAAAGGATATAATTCTCTACTAAATATTCTCCGAGTTTTATTTAATGATAAATCTTCATTCGAAATTCCGGTAGGTTTTTGAATATAGAAAACAGGATCTATGGAATACCACGACAACTTTGCCCTTTTAAAACCGTAGCTTAAGTCACTGGCGTTTGCATTGAAATCATAAGTACTCGTTAATGTTCTTGCTGGTGTTGATGCTAAACTCCAAGAATAAGAGGAGCGCATATCAATAGTAGATTGTGATCCTTCAAAATCATCTACATAAATAGTAGATTCTCCTTGAAACTGATCTGCTTTTGGAGTGTCCGGTTTTAAAAAAGCTATTTCACCTCTTACAGAAAGATTGGATGGGACATCAGTATCAATATTTGGTAATTTATTAACTAGTCGCGTTAAAAATGGAACCTCTTTAGCAAAATTAGTGTTGAATCCAAATATGGTATTATTAACGGATTCCTGGCCAAAGCTAGATTTTTGAGTAAATGGTCTTTCTGACATTTTTAAAAATGTACCACCTACTACAAAATTTTCAGAAATTTTAGTTTCAACGTTCAATCCCATAAATCTCCGGGTTTGTTGACCAAAGATCGAGTTGTTTTCTAATGAAACTTCAATTGGCGTATTAGAAGCTTGCAGAGAAGGATCTAAAATTTGTACGCGTCCTAATTGATAATTTACACTGTAATCTAATCCTTCTACTAATCTTCTTCCAGCTGCTGTCACTACAACTGATCCTTGTGGAACATTAAAGGCACCTATAGGTATTCCATCGCCACCACTGGATTTATATTTTCCTCTCAATAAAAATTTATTCTTTTCACTGTCCTGTAAGGCTCCTGCTTGAGTACTGCGATACATACTTCGAAATACATATTTTTTTTGATTTTCATTATAAGTTGATACATTATTATAATTTTCTGCTGAACCAACATTTGATAACTTAGAAAATAACAATTCACCAAAAGGTTCTTTAGTTGTAAATACTATTCTTCCATTTTGAGCATCAACTGTTAATCCTGGCAAGAAATCAAAAAAACCATCACCACCGGCTTGAGGATCATTATTGTAATTTAATTTATCTAAATTAAAAACTTTTAAAAGCGGAGTTTCAACAATTTCATTTTCCTTAGTAGGATTCACAGGAAAAGGAGTTCCATTTGCCTCAGTAATATAATTTAAAGGTGATGGATCAGTATAGAGAATATTAAACCTAAAATCTTCTTGTTTTAATTGATATCCACCTTGAATTTGATAAATATTCTTCATCATTAAATTCCAAACTGGATTTTTTACATTTGTCAAGTTACTTTTCAGCATTTTTAAAACTAAACTTTGTGAGATAATAGCTGTGGTCGATGGGGAGTTCCCTGTTACAACTGTTGCATCTACACCGTCATTCCCAAATTCACCTACTTGATACACTTTATCACCTATCGTGTATTGATATGCAACTGCCAGTACTTCATCATTAGCTAATCTTTGCTGCAAGGATATGTATCCTAACTGTGGATTAAAAGTATATTCATTGGGATTAAGTTTCCTAGCATTTTCTAATTTAGAATAATCCTGACCTTCGCTTACTGTTGTATTAAACCCTGAATTTGCGGTAACAATTTCACGAATATTGCGATTCAATAGCCCGGTTCCTAGATTTATTTGTGCTGGATCATAATCGTTATTTGAATTATCTGCTGGAGAATCTAAAGGATTATTAAATATACCTGTTGAAGGATCTAATACAACAATTTCATTATCAGCAATACCAGAAAGCTGGGCTTCACCTAAATCTTGAAGCGCAATGATGTTTCTTAAATTATTATTTGTAGTTGTGACTCTGTTTTGTCTATTGGTTACCCAAATCTCAATTCGTGATATTTGAACACGACTATCAATAAATGGATAATTTGCTAGTGATTTATCATATCTATTTCTAAAATACTGTGATAAGAAAAAATGCCTATCACTATCATAATCTAAGGCGAACATTTCAAAATTTTCAATAGTTCCGCCACCTTGTGCGATTAGACTTTTAGTTTGTGATTTTTGCTCTGAGAAAACGCCAGTAATTGTTGTTTTACCAAATTGAAGCTTAGTTTTTACACCAAATAAACTTTGAGCTCCTCTAATTAATGAGCTATTAAGAGGCATACTTACATTACCTACTTCAATTTTTTGAATTATATCATCTTCAGAAGGAGTGTAATCTAATTTTATTAAATTTTGAAAAGCAAAAGTAGATTGAGTATCATAGTTTGCATTAACATTGAGTCGAGTGCCTACCTTACCCATCAAACTCATACTGATTCTTTGATCAAAATCAAATGAGGTATTGGATCTATTACGAGGCGAAAAAGAAGGATTATCTTGTTTTGTATAACGCATTCCTAAATCTAATTCAACAGATCCAGTGGGTTTTACATCAATTGTATTACTGCCAAAAATTGATTCAAAGAGTCCTGATTTTATATAATAACGTGGTAACAAATCTCTTTTAGTCAATTCACTACCTTCTTTTTTACCATCTACGGCATCTACCTTCTTTTTAAAATAATCGCGCATCGATTCCTTTAAAACCAATCGTTCATATTCTTTAGGCGTCAGGATAATTGGATAATTTATAGAAAATCCATCAACAGAATTTGTATAAATATAACGATCAGTTACAGGATCATATGTATAAGCCGAAAGAATACTTGGAGGATTTTTTAACTGAAGTTTACCCACTGAAAATCCCTTCTTAACCGTATCCTGAGCAATTTGATCTACTTGTGCAAATGATGAAAAACTACAAAATAAAACAAGCGAAAAAAGACAAAATTTATACATAGAACTCGTGTTTCTTAAATACCTTTTACAGGCTTTTTAATGCTTTTTTAATTATTGATTCTACAGATGCTTCTGGATCCTCTTTTACGATTTTCTCGATAACCTTTTCCGAAGTTTTACGCACAAATCCCAAAACTTCCAATGCTGATAACGCTTCATCTCGATTTGTATTGTTTCGTGACATCGAAACCTCATCTAAATCGTAGAGTTTCAGTACTTTTTCTTTTAAATCTAAAATAACTCTTTGAGCTGTTTTACTTCCGATACCTTTTATAGACTGAATTGTAACTACATCAGCCGATGCTATTGCATTAGTTATTTGCCTCGGATCCAATGAGGATAGCATCGTACGTGCGATACTAGCTCCAATACCAGAAACAGATAGTAAAAGTCTAAAAATTTCACGCTCTGACTTCTCCATAAAACCAAAAAGTGTATGCGCATCCTCTTTAATTTGAAGATGCGTATACACTTTTATGAAATCTGTATTTGGTAATAAAGAATAGGTGTGCAAAGAAATGTTAATATGGTAACCAACACCGCCACAGTCGATAATAATATGTGTAGCTGACTTCTCGACTAATTTCCCTTGTAAATGTGCTATCATGAATAGAAATATATTACCAAATATAATAAAATTTAGATATGATAGAATTAAATCAATAATTTTAACTACATATCTATAGTACAGACTATTAAATTAAGCTTGATTTGTTTTTTTTCAATTCTTTTTCTTGAGCATCAATCACTGCTATTGCAGCCATATTCACCATTTCCTCAACACTTGCACCCAATTGAAATATATGCACTGGTTTATCTAATCCAAGCATAATAGGACCAATCGAATCTACTTTATTTAATTCCTTTAAAAGCTTATAAGTAATATTAGCGGAGTCTAAATTTGGAAAAATTAATGTATTTACTTTTTTACCAGCCAGTTTCGAGAATGGAAATTTTGCCTTTAATAACTCTGGATTTAAAGCGAAATCAGCCTGTATTTCTCCATCTATTATGAGGTCAGGATAATTTTTATGCAAATAAGACACTGCTTGTCTCACTCTAGTGGCGCTCTCGCTTGTTGATGATCCGAAGTTAGAGAAAGATATCATTGCAATAACAGGTTCAATTCCAAACATTCTAGCTGTTTTAGCCGTCATAATTGCTATTTTCGCTAAATCATCAGCTGACGGATCGATATTTATCGCAGTATCAGATAAAAACATTGGTCCACGAGACGTCATCATTATATTAGTGGTAGCTACAATTGAAGCTCCTGGTGCTTTATCTATAAGTTGTAATATAGGTTTAACAACTGTAGGATAACTTCGAGAATGTCCCGTCACTAATGCATCAGCTTCACCCTCATTAACCATCATAGCAGCAAAATAGTTTCTCTCTCTCATTAATTTTTGAGCATCAAGAAAAGATATACCACGTCTTTTTCTACTAGTCCAATACGTTGTTGCAAATTTATTACGTCTCCCCTCTTCCTCATCCGTTTTAGGATCAATGATTTCAACATCAGCATCAAAACCTATTTCTGCCTTTAGCTCTAAGATAATTTCCTTGTGACCAAGTAAAATAGGAAAGCCAATACCTTCTTCCCAAACAATTTGGGCTGCTTTAAGTACGTCTAAGTGATCTGCTTCAGCAAATACGATACGTTTTGGATCCATTTTAGCTCTGTTTGCAATCAAACGAACCATTTTGTTATCGTTACCTAAACGATCTAGAAGTTCTTCTTCATATTTGTTCCAATCTGTAATGGGATTTTGGGCCACACCTGAATCCATGGCCGCTTTAGCCACAGCTGGAGCAACAATAGTAATTAATCTTGGGTCAAAAGGTTTTGGAATAATATATTCTCTACCAAAATTTAATTTGGTTGCGCCATAAGCTACATTAACTTGCTCTGGAACTGATTCTTTAGTAAGTAAGGCCAATGCTTTTACAGCTGCCATTTTCATTTCCTCATTTATTTTAGTCGCTCTTACATCAAGTGCACCTCTAAAAATATATGGAAAACCCAAAACATTATTCACTTGGTTAGGATAGTCTGAGCGTCCAGTTGCCATGATCACATCTTCACGTGTAGCTACTGCAACATTATAATCAATTTCAGGATCCGGGTTTGCCATTGCAAAAACAATTGGATTTGCAGCCATTCCAAGTAACATTTGAGGTGTCATAATATCACCAGTTGACAATCCTAAGAAAACGTCAGCATTAACTAAGGCTTCTTCCAGCGTTTGAGGGGGAATGTTCTTTGCATACTTTAATTGCATTTCAGACAACTTTGGATTATCCTTGGTAAGCAATCCTTTGCTATTGAACATGAAAATATTTTCAAGTTTAATACCCAGTAAAACATATAAATCTGCGCATGCTATTGCAGCAGAACCAGCTCCAGACACCACTAATTTGACATCTTCTGCTTTTTTATCAGCTAATTCTAAAGCATTTAACAATGCTGCAGATGAAATAATAGCGGTACCATGTTGATCATCATGCATTACAGGAATGTTTAATTCCTCTACTAATCGTCTTTCGATTTCAAATGATTCAGGTGCTTTTATATCTTCAAGATTGATCCCACCAAAAGTTGGTGCTATATTCTTTACAGTTTGAATGAATTCCTCAATATCTTTCGTACCAATTTCAATATCAAATACATCTATATCTGCAAATATTTTAAATAATAACCCTTTACCCTCCATAACAGGTTTCGAAGCTTCTGGCCCTATATCGCCTAAACCTAAAACTGCAGTTCCGTTCGTAATTACGGCAACTAAATTTCCTTTTGCAGTATATTTATAGACATTATCAACGTCTTTTACAATTTCTAAGCAGGGTTCAGCTACTCCCGGAGAGTAAGCCAGTGATAAATCCCTTTGTGTTGCATATTTCTTCGTAGGAACTACTTGAATTTTACCAGGCGTTGGCTTTGCGTGGTATAATAATGCTTCTCTTCTTTTGCTATCTTTATTCATTTATTTTAGATTTTATTCTAGCTGGCAAAGATAACAGACTTAGCTTAAATAGTTAACTTTATATGTATTCTTTTTAAGAAATCAATTATTTATTAAAGAATGTAAATGCAAACAGTCGCTGAAAAAGCGACTGTTTAATCCCAGAAATTCATAACTTTTACTGCGTTATATAAGAATTCAAATGCTCTATTGTGTCTTTTTGTATGGCTATTATCGCCTTCACTACATCACTGATAGAGATAATTCCTATTACAATACTACTTTCTAAAACAGGCAAATGACGTACTCTTTTCGTACTCATCAACTCCATGCAAAATTCCAAATTATCTGATGGAGCTACAGTCACCACATCAGTTTCCATAATTTCATGTACTAGAGTCTTTTTTGACGATTTTGCTTTCAAAACAACTTTTCGAGCGTAATCTCTTTCAGACAAAACCCCCTTTAAAACTGTATCTTCAATAATAAGGATTGCTCCGATATTTTTTTCACTCATAACGGATAAAGCTTCATATACGGTATGGGTTGAAAGAATAGAATAAACTTCCTTACCCTTAGTACTTAAAATTTGATTTACAGTCATAATTAATTCATTTAGTGAATGATAAAGTTAAAAAAAATATACATTCAAAAAACAAAAAACGTCTTGCGTGACTAAAAAAGATCTTCTGGAGAGACTAATTCACCTAATTTAGTTTTTAGATCTGCATTTAAAATTTGTAAACCATATTGATACGAAGCATTGACCCAGCCAAATCCTTCTTTTGCGATGTAATCAAACTCAGTTCCCACATTACCGTACTCTGCAAAAACTTTATGAGAACTTATTTCAAGATCAAATTTCTCTGGAATTGTCCCGTTGTAATCCACAGCATTCCGAGTGATTAACCATAACCAGCGATAGACCATTTCTTTAGCTTTGTCTCTAAAATTATATTTTAACAATCCTTCCCATAATAAAATTTGATGAGGCGCCCAGCCAAAGGGATAATCCCATTGCCGTTGCGTTGTATAGATTGACAATTGTGCTGCACTAGATTTTGTGCTACCTGTGATACCTCCTGTTTTAGTAAATTGAGGTAACGCTACTTCCACTAATTTTTTAGCTTGGTTATCATCACACAATCCAGCCCAAAGAGGAAAAAATGTTGTTGCAGCTTCAAACGGAAGTTGCGTTTTGTTTACAAAATCATAATCAAAATACATTCCAGCTTGCTCATTCCAGCATAGTTCATTTATTTTATTTTTACGATAAATGGCTTTTTGTTTCCAGTCCTCCGCGGTATAGGAAACGTTATCCGTCTTGAAAGTAGATCCAAAATAAGTTTCAATTATATAGGCTATGTCTTTTTCATATTTATATAGAAAACTGTTTATGTCAACTGAATTTAAGTTGGCACACTTATTTATCAATCGATTGGTTGTGTCATGTCCACTTTCGCGCATGCTTCTGTCGTGAACAAAATATTCATCTAAATCCGCATCGACAATAATTCGCTGTAAATATTGTTTTTCAAATTCTCTTATTGGTAGATTATATTTTATTGCGTAAGGTTCCAATACGTCATCAAAATGTCCAGCCTCCACTTCAAATGGCATTCCAATTCCGTCCGCTTTATATCTATTTAGTCCCGTTACTGTCAATCGATTTCCCTGAATCATCCACACGGTGTTGTACTCTAGAATCATAGTTTCAAGATGACTTTGTAACCAGATTAAGCTTGGAATTCCCTTTTTTACAATTTCAATTATTAATGAGGAATAAAGCGGCGGTTGCGTTCTAGTCAAATAATAGCTTCTATTTGCGTTTAAAATTTTTCCATAATAGGTAATTTGATATTTAAAATTTTCAGCTATTGCAATTGCTTTATCTTTTTTGTTATCAATTAAAAGCCCAAGACCAATAAAATAACTATCCCAACCGTACATTTCATTGAACCTTCCACCTGGAACTATAAAAGGTACACCTTGTAAACTATATGTTTTTTGTTCCAAAGCCAAAGCCAAAATCCCTGGTTTGTCATTTAGAGTTTCAATATATTCCATAGAATAATTCTCTGGCATAATCTCTACTTTAAAGTTTGGCAACTCTTTTTCTAATTCTTGAAAATAAGCAACTCCCTGTTTATCTTTCGCAGAAACATGTAGTGTAGCCACCTCACTTGAAGTTTTCTCATCTTCAATAATTTGCATTAATCCTTTTTTATCGATGGTTCTGCTTAGCTCGTCCCAGTAATCGTCTTTAATTTTCCTTGAAATTCTCTCTACAGGATTTTCTTGAATGCGATTTAAATCAACCTCGCCTAAAATTAAATCACTTTCTTTGAGTACTGCTAATTCTTGTAATAAATTAGACAATTGATAAGTACCGATAATTTCTACCTCTGCTTTAGTATTTTGGTCCAGGAGAACAAAACGCTTTGGCCCATTGTCATCTTTTGTTATTTTTTTATCTTGATCTGTATCTTCCTGAGAAAGTAGCTTTTCAAAAACTTCGTTGATATTAATTAGAAATTTCATTTTATATTTTTTAGTTGAACTAAGCATTATCATTTTTGACTTCTAATTTTACCACATTTGATGCAGTTAATTTTTTCAAAACAAAGAAAGAAATCAATAATAACGACATAGGAATTAATGTATAGTAAAATGCATTTTGCGGACCTTCATTTTTAAATAAATAGCCAATAACTCTAGAACCTAATGTACCGCCAAGAGCTGAAAATACAACAATTAATCCCGTCATGGAACTATGAAGTTTTTGAGGTAAAGCACTTAGTACAACTGAATTTAATAATGGATATATAGGTGCTATAAAAAGTCCAACCAAAGGAAATGCAAATCCGATAAGAGGAATATCACTAAGAGAATTAATGTCCTTAACTTCTAAACCAACCGTTTTAGGAAGAACAAATATTACAATCAACATGGCTGCTATAATACAAACACTTAAAACCCAAATCCAACTTACTCGCTTTGTAATAACACCAGCTAAAAGCCTTCCTACAGCTAGAGAAATTGCTAGTATACTTGCCATCATTATGCTTATGTTCTCAGGTAGATGTAAAACTTTGCTATTAAAAGTAGGCAGCCACGACATGATCCCTTGCTCAATCATTACAAACAAAAACGCACTGATAACAAAAACTATGGTTAATAATTTTGCAAACAACTTAAACATTTGCTTGAAATCATCTATTAAATCAACACCTGGTATTTCCGTTTGATTATCGAATTTAGTAAAAAATAAAAACGCAAAAGATAATAACGAAATTGCGGCTAAAAGCCAATAAACATTTAACCAAGAGTCAGGATTACCATCAGAATTAAACGCTGGAAACAAGAAGTAGGCTAAAGCAATTCCTATCATAAACACGCCTTCAATGCTACTCATTAAACTATTATGCTCCTGTTGATTTCTAGTTATTGTTCCAATAAGAGAATAAACGGAAACTTTGATCAAAGCAAAAGAGACTCCTACGGTTGCGAAAAGAATTTTTGCCGTCTCAAAAGAATTTCCAAAATACATAGTGATACAAGCTATAGAAACTAAGCCTAAACCGATGAGCATCGCTTTTTTATATCCCAATCGAGGTAAAAATGATGCTATCAAGAAAGAAACGATAGCAATAGGTAAATCCTTGTAAGCTTCTAATACACTTGCTTGCAATTCATCAACACCATAATTTTTTTGTGCTTTCAAGATCACAATTCCCACACTATTTAAAAGAATTGCAAACACAAAATAATTGAGATACATTGCGAGTTTAACTGTACTGTTTTTCATAGGTTAGTTTTAATTTGTATTTAAATATTTATGAATATCTATATCGTCTGGCAATTTACCTACATACTGAAGTTTTAGCACTGCCAATTTTTGAGCTATTAAAATTGTTTCTTCAAATGTTTTTTTAGATAAAAAAGCATATAAAAATCCAGTCCAGAAAGCATCACCCGCTCCTGTAGTATCTTTTACAGCATCAATAGGTAAAGCACGTTGATTGTATATTCCGCTTTCAATATTGGATAGAACGACGCCATCCCTCCCTTTTGTCAGGCAAATGGTTATTGCACCCATATCATGAAAATACTTAAAAATAAAATCATCAGTTTTGACCTCTGCAAATAGTCGAAAACAATCGTCTTCACTAATTTTAACTAAAGGATTAGTGGATAAATAATTTTGTAAAATTTGCTTTGCTTCCTCTCGATCGGGCCAAATTTTTTCTGAAAAATTAATATCAATGCTTGTCTGCAGTCCTAATGTTTTTGCCTGTTTAGCACTATCAATTATTGTACTTCGTGCTGGATTTTTACTTAAAGCGAAACAAGTTGTATGAAATATCTTTGCACTTTTTAATAAATTCTCAGTAATTTGATGAGGTTGGATTTGACAATCTGCCTCACGATAGGGGATGAACTCTGGAGTACTAGAAGATTTTGAAACAAATATTACAGATGTTGGATGACTCTTTGATTTTACAATATGTGAAGTATCTACTTTCTTAGATTTCAATTTTCTAATAATGTATTCGCCTAAACCATCATTGCCGCAAGTTGCTACTAAAACGGATTTCAAACCTAGCCGTGCCGCATTTACTGCAACATTTGTAGGTGAACCACCTAATAATCTATGGTAATCTTTTGTTTTATTTATAGATGTATTCATCTCATGACCAATAAAATCAATCAGAACTTCGCCTACACAAACTATATCTATTGTCTTTTCCAATTAAATTAAAAATTTAAAATTACTGTGTAAACTCTGATGTAATAGTATAGCAGCAGCAGCACTCCAAGCACAAAAAGCGACACCATTTGCCTCTTTAGTATCACTATTAAAGTTCTCATAGAAACTAAAATCATCTACAGCATTAGCAGTATTTATAGAGTCAAGTATTTCTGAGGCTTCTATTTTTTTATCTTTTAATAAAAGTGCCATACCGTAAAATCCGTTCACCATTGACCAGCTACCTCCATTATGGAATTCAAACGGAAAGTTCCTAAACTCATATTTACAATTATTTTTAAGAAGATTCCAGTCTAAATCTGTTTCAAAAATCGGCGGCCAAAAAGCAGGCAAGAGCTTCAATTTCATTTCATTTTTAAGATTTAGTGAATACTTTATAATTGCATCTTGAAAATCATTAGATCCAATATTTAAAAACAGTGCTAATGAATTAGCAAATGCATCAAATTGTATTTTGTATCCTGCTGGAGAAAAGGAACACGGCATATAATATTGAATATCTATTTCATTATACGCCCTCTGATGGTATTTATCGCCACCAGAATCTGGTATAAAATTAATCTCAATTTGCCTTATAATTTGCTCAATTTTGGTCGTTATTAATTCATCCTCTATAAAATAATTATAACTTTTAAGTGCCCAAACTCGCAGCAATTGGTCATAAAGAACATAACCATCTGTAATATATTCATCAGCCCAATTCCCCGAAAGAGGCACGTACAGCAGCCCCTGATTATTAAATTCCCATGCTTCGAGTAATGCATAACACTTTTCAATATGACCATTAAATTTTGCCACAAACGCAAAATCATTAGTGTAATAAGCATATTGACAGACTCCAATCATAAACCAAGTTACAGCATCAACTCGGCCTGCTAAACCTCCATAACTTACCTCAATTTTTTCTCCATTAGTCATCACATTAGAAGGAATGGTTCCGTTTTTATGTTGATTATTACCTAATGTTTCTAGTGTTATTCGGAATGTTTGGATTAGTTTTTCATCGCCTGAAGCTAAAGCTGCTAATCCACAAATGACTCCATCACGAGCCCAAACTCGTTTATAGTTGGAAACATTATTTGTACTAGCAAGAAACCCTTCTGTAGATGAAACTTTTTGCAATAATTCAATTGCTTTACTATAATTTATATCGTCTTTCATGCGGTTCTTGATACATTTTTAGCTTGAATTAAAAGTGTGAAAAAAGTACCAATCAATAGTAATACGCCTGCAAAGGTTATAGCTTGACGTGGATCATTATCTAAAAAATTTCTCAAAACATATCCAAATGAGAGATTTTGAATGATCATAGGTATTACGATCATCATATTTATAATTCCCATATAAACACCGTATCTTTCTTTTGAAATTACGGCAACTACCATCAAATAAGGAATCCCCATCATACTAGCCCATGCAATTCCATAACCTATAACAACAACAAAGAATAAATATTGATTGTGAACAGTGGGAAAAAACAAAAAAGAAGTAGCTCCAAGCAAAAGACACACAAAATGAACCATTTTTGCTCCATATCTTTTAGCTAATTTTGCTAAATAAAAGGCTATCGAAAAAGTAACAATAAAACCAAAAGCTCCAATTAACCCATTCCATTCTACTGCTTTTTCATATCCAACAGCATTTTTTGGGGTTACATCCCACACGGACAAAGCAATACTTTTTGAATTATTCTGCCAGTAGCACATCATTGCATACCATTGGAACAAATAAACCAAGAAAAGTTGCCACATGACTTTTGGCATATCTAATACAGCTTTATAAATATCGATAAATGGCGAAAACAGATTTAATGGTTCGGCCTTTAAGCGCAATAATTCTGCTTCAGTTGGCGGAATTTCTTTTATTTTTCTCATACTCCACCATATTGAAGTTATTGATAGAATAGCGCCAAGAAAAAAGGAAGCATAAATCCATGTGGGCAGCGAACCTGTATACCCGATGAATATTAAAGGAAATAAAAATAGAGAGATGTAAGCCAAAAATTGTCCGAATCCTGTAAAAAAACTTTGAGCCTGAAAACCCATTGGCTGCTGTTCTTCGTTTAAGGTGTCAGCAATAAAAGCACGATACGGTTCCATCGCCGTATTGTTTCCCACATCTAAAATCCAAAGTAAACCTGCGGCCATCCACAAGGAGCTACTAAAAGGGAATAAAAATAGTGCTATACTACAGATGATTGCACCAATAAAAAAGTATGGCTTGCGTCGTCCCCATCGTGGATGCCATGTTTTATCGCTCATTGCGCCTATGATAGGTTGAATTAAAAGGCCGGTTAAAGGTCCTGCAAGATTTAATATAGGGATTTGATCTGGACTTGCGTGAAGAAAGTCGTAAATAGGATTTACAGCGCTTTGCTGTAATCCAAAACTGTACTGAATTCCAAAAAAACCAACATTCATATTGATAATTTGCCAAAAACTCAGTCGTATTCTTACGCTCATTTTAAATGATTGATTTGTTAAATTTATCTAAAATTAAATTTAAAATTCTCAATAAAAAACAGAATAACAACAAAAACGTTTTCGGAATAACCGAAAACGTTTTCGATGATACACAATTGAAAGTGATGTTTATTGTTTAGTGAGAGGAAATCGGCATTATAATCTCAGTTTTCCATTTAATTTCCTCGCCACCATTAAAAGGATTAGATAAAAAATGTTCCAAAACTCGATTATCAAGTTTAATATTTTGTTTTTTAGCATAGTCTATGAGTGCAAACCATGCTTTATCAGATGTTCTAAAATTACCGTAATAAGTAGCTTTCAGACCTTCAAAAATAGGTAATGTTTTAAATTTTACAACCTCATCAAAAATAATTTTAGTGCTTTTATCAATTGGAAAGCAGTAATTAAATTCAATAATCTCACTATTGAAATCCCACTTTGTGATTTCTAAATAGGGCCTTCCTTTTATCTTGATATTATTACTTGCCAAAAACCCTGTAATTATAGCGTCACTAGATATCATTTTTTGCGCCTTTTCTTGCAAAACACTTTTCAAGCTAATGTAGGCAACGAGACTTATTTCAGAAGCACCTTTACCATTGATTTTAACTTTAAAATTCTTAAGATGATCTTGTAAATCAGTTTTGAAATCAGCTATTTTTTTGATCTGCTCCTTTTTAAAATCAGTATTAAAAAAAGGCACTGATAATTTGTTGTAAAAACTATTATTGTAATCTTTAATACCAACACTTACTTTGGTGACAGAATCATTAATTGAAGCTAAAGTCCAAGTATAATCTATCCAAACTTCTTCTTTAATCATTTCTAATTTTATAAAGTCAAAGTTTTGTTTCTCGATAACAATATATTTCTCATTATTTTTTATAAGTCGTGCAGCAGCCCATTCTTGAACACCTTGATAAACTGTGCCAGTTGCAGCTTTGACCGTAAATGAAATACAATAATCTGATTTTTTAATTGCTAAATACCAAACTAAAAATAAAGTGATTATGGTCGTAACTACAATTATAATTTTCTTTCTTGTTGTCATTTCTCTTTAATCATTTTTAATTTTCCAACAATATAAACGCCAATAGCCTTCCCCTGATCCATACCATTCACAATTGCAGCTCGATAATGAATTCCACCATACAATCTGCTCATGGCTGCTTCTTTTGCGGCAGCATCAAAGGAATTAAAATTTCTTATCGGTAAACCAAATTGAACTTCTGTATCATCGGCATAACTAAAATTATCTCCAAAAACTGAAGATAAAATAGATGCGGCACACATTGAAACCACGGAATGTCCGCTAGTATATTCAGGAAAAGGAGGGGTTTGTAATATTGGTTTCCAATTCTCATCTATATTTTGATTAATAACAGTTTCTGGACGCACTACATTGCTTCTAAATTTTTCATCCCAGCAACTTATAAAACTTTCAAATGTTCCAATAGAGGTTTTAGTGTAAGCAAATACCGTTTTACTAAAATCAGCATTTGATTTTTTACATGCTATTTTTGTAATTCCCATCCAATGTGCTCCGGGTGTAATTTTCTTTTTGGCAAACATCATGTGTCCTTGTGTAACGGAAACATAAGGATTACAATCCCAAAATTGAGCCATTTTAATTTCCTCAGAGTCATCCCCTTTTTGAATCATTTGCTGGCTAATATCGTAAACCTCTTGAACATCCTTAAAAAAAGAAGAATTTTTTTCTAAGGAGTAAGTATAGGGAGGAATGGGCTTAAATTGAGAAGGTGACAGAAGAATTAAAGGCCTAATTTCTCCCCAATGTGGCTCTATTGCATCCATATAGGAAGGCGGAGTAGGTTGCCAACGTGCTGGCTGGTTTACGTAAACAGAAAACTTAGACATTGTTCTAGTTTGCTTATAATTATCTTTATCCATCCATGTTTTTATGCGGTTAGCTACTTTTAATCCGTATTCTTTAGAAATTATGAATTCCTTTTCATTCTGGTCACTCCATTTTTTATACAAGCTATCTCTAAATTTTTCTACAGTTTCTTCAGAAAAAACGAGTTGTTTGCTTAATTCCATGTGCGCAATTAAAGCTGCCAATGGTTGGTTAACTTTACTATTCTTTTCTAATTTTGGAATAGAATCTAAACCATTTAACTGATTTTGTAGGCTTATGTAATTTTTATTGTTTTGAGCTAATATTTCATAAGCAGCAATGTTAGGATAGACAAAAATCCTACTAGCTACTGGCGGCGAAAAAATATCATGAATCATTATTTGAGTGACATTATCAATAGCCGCATGATATTCATCAGTGGTAACAATAATAGATTGCTCCTTTTTGCACGAAATAAAAAGAAGAAAAAACAGTCCTACACTAAAAATTTTAACTTTCATTTTAATTTATTTATCGTTTCGTTTTGTCTTTAACTGCTTTAATTTCATAAACTTCAGCGTTCTCATTGTTAATTGTAACAATCATGTATTTCTTGTTCTTAAAATTAAGTATATTCAAATCCGTAACTGCTTTTTGAGTCAAATTAATACCTATTTGATTTCCTAAAAGTATCGTTTTCGTGTTTTTTATCAAAGCACCCGAAAATCCGTCAAATCGGCTGTGATAAGGAGAAACTCCAAAATAATTTCCTGCAGCAAACACTTCTTCTTTTAAATCTGAATCAAAATTTGATTTCACAAAGCTGCTAATGGGTGACACTTGCATTTTATTTTCAAATGGCACAAAAGTAAATTTCCCATTGTCATTTCTTAAATATCCTGATTTAAGATTATGAACTTCAAATAATTTACTTTCCTCTAGTTTAGTACGATCAAAAACCTCCTCAAGCGTTTTTCCTGCAAATGATTTATAGCTGTTGAATTTCTTTTTTAACATACCACTAAATTGCTCTGTTAAATCATCTAAACCTAAGGTGGTATAATACCTACCGTTTTTTTCAATAGCTACAATAGTTTCATAATTTCCATTACCATCAAAATCGTCATAATACATTTTCATTGGAAATTCTCGAGAAGCTTTAAATTTTGAATTCATCCCCCAATTTCCTACTAAATAATCCTCATCACCGTCTTGATCAATATCAAATGAAATGATTGATTGCCATAAACCGTTATTTTTATCTGTTAAAACTGTAGCTGTAACGTCAATAAATTTTCCATTTTTGTTTTGGAAAAAAGTAGGTTTCATCCACTCGCCTACTACAATTAAGTCTACTTTTCCGTCTTTGTTAAAATCAGTAAAGATGGCATCATTTACCATTCCTATTTTCTCGAAGATTTTATTTTGCACTATTGTAAAAACGCCATTATTGTTTTTTAACAAATAACAATCTGGCATACTACCAAACCTATTATTAACAGAGTTGTTACCAATAAAAACATCTAAATCCCCATCATTATCATAATCAAATGCTTTTATAACTGCTGCATTTTGTGCTACTTTGGGTAATTTAGATTTTAAAAATGTATTACCCTTTTTTAAGTAAAGTCTGTCCTCTAAGTCGGATGCGTTTTCACCTCCACCAGAAACTATAAACAAATCGTTAATTCTATCACTATTAAAATCACCAATAACAGCGGAAACATCTTCAAAAACAGAATCATTTTCTATCTCAGAAACTACTTTCTTTTTAAATCCATCAGTATCCTGAAAATAAATAGAAGCTTTTTTACCTTTAGAACCTCCAAAGAAAATATCGCTTCTGTCATCGCCATTTAGATCACCTATCGCAGTTGCAGGACCACGATCTGAACGTTGATAAGGAATTAGTTTTTGAACTAAAAAATCGGAATAATCATTTTCTTCATGCGTAAAATCTATTCCTAAGCCGTTTGCTACTTTAGTAAATAGGGGTATTATTGCAGGATGTAAAGTTGCATAATTAAAAGTTTTTCTAATCGATTTTACTTTTATCTCTAAAGTTTGATTGGTCTTTACATTTTTTACAGTTTGAAAAGTTTTATCAGGCCAAATTACTACCAATGAATCGACCTCTTTTACATTTCCATAACCAAAATGAATTATCGGTTCTGAAGAGGACTGAAATCCTCTTGTAGTTTGCAGCTCCTTAAATTGTCTCTTCCCCTTAGCGTATGAAATTACTTTGGTTCCTATTCCAAAGCTGTTTTTACCTGTAAATCTCAGTTTAACTTTTAAAAAATTAGACTTTTTGTTAGTCGTATTAATATAAATTGAAGCAATAGCGTTCGTATTATTAGTAATTACATCTAGATCACCATCATTATCAATATCCGCATATCCACTACCATTTGAAATTACAGAGTCATTTTCAATCCAATCTTTAGAACGATTTTTAAATTGTAAATCATGAGCTCCTTGAAAAACATAATTGGTAACATTTCCAGCTGGCATTCGTTTTAAAGCTTCCTTGTCTAATAATTTAGTGGTGCTTATTTTACTTTTTATTTGATCATTAGAATAGTATTTTACATAATCTAAGTCATTTGGTCGCTTTGAAATTCCATTACTTATAAAAACATCTTGTTCGCCATCTTGATCATAATCACCAAATAATGCACTCCAACTCCAATCAGTTGCTGCAATTCCACTTAATAAAGCCGTTTCAGTAAAATGAGTTCCAGCTTGGTTTAACTGCAACATGTTTCTAGAATACTGGTAGTGATAACCTAATTTTTTAGTTCTTAATTTTAGCATTTGTATGTTATCATCTCCTAATGAAGTTTTTAACACTTTCTCTTCTTCGGGAAGCATATCTAAACTTAAAATATCTGGAAATCCATCGTGGTTTACATCAGCGACATCTACGCCCATTGAAAATCTAGAAGTATGACCAAAATATTGCTTTAAACTTTCTGTAAAAGTTCCATCGCCATTATTTAGATAATAATAGTCGTCTTCATGAAAATCATTTCCAACATAAATATCTGGATAACCGTCTAGATTAAAATCGGCTACGGCCAATCCCAATCCATATCCATTTGCACCACCAAAAATTCCTGCTGCTGCACTCGTATCAATAAATTTTCCATTATCATTACGAAACAGTTTATCTCCAGATTCAAAATTTCTAATATTTCTACTGGCCGCGTTTCCAAAAGAAGATTCTGAATGTACTGCGTGATTTAGTAAATACATATCTAAATCTCCATCTAAATCATAATCGAAAAATGCTGCAGAAGAGCTATAATTATCTAAATCTAATCCGTATTCTGCCGCGCTTTCAGTAAAAGTATTGTCTTTGTTATTAATGAATAATTCGTTATGCCCCTCAAAACCATTTATACCAACTACAGCGCAAACGTAAATATCTAAATAGCCATCGCCATTTACATCAGCCATTACTGTTCCTGAATTCCAATCGCTCGAACCTTCAATTCCAGCTTTAATAGATATATCTTTGAATTTATTGTTTCCTTCATTTAAATACAATCTATTTTTGCCTTGATTTGAGGTAAAATAAACATCTACTAAACCATCATTATTTATATCGCCAAGAGCTACACCTCCGCCATTGTAGTAATATAAATAATCTAAAATTGAAATGTTTTTTGAAGGAACTAATTTATTACTGAAGTTAATATTGCTTTCTGTTGGGGCTAATTTTTGAAACAATTGCCCTTCCTTTTTTGAGCAACTCATCAGCAGCAATAAAATCAGTCCTGCTTTAAAATTATTTTTCATTTCGTCTAAAAAGTTTAGGAGTATTATCATTAAGGATAGCTAAAACAGATTCTTTTTTACTTTTATCCCTTACAATCTCAATGTGCTTAACCTCTCCCTTAATGAAAAATCCTGATTTATTATTTGGCATCCAAGTAAAATTTCCATTTGCGCTTCCTAACAAAACACTTCCATAATTTGAATCTAATCTTGAAAACTGCGGCTTAAATTCATACTGATTTCCACCTAAAATTAAATCCATAATTCCATCACCATTCACATCCATTGTACAAATTGCATTTACAGCAGAATATTGAACTTCTTTTGGAAGCGCTTTAATTTCAAATTTACCATTTCCTTTGTTTATTGCAACAACACTTTCCTGAATAGTAACTATTTTTTGAATAGAATTCTCAATCACTTCTTTACTAAATAATTCTTGAAAAGTTTTTGTTGAATAATCAGCATAAGTCAAATTTTTCTTTTTGATGGAAGGAATCTGTTTCGCTAATTCTTGTTTTAGATTAAGCGGTAAATCCTTACCATTTACAGATCTTGTTGCTATTTGTTCAATGGTCCCGTTATTGTCAAAATCATTTATGAATAATTTCAATGGATTTCCTGTAACAGGCTTGTATGTGGTGTTCGTTCCTCGGTTTCCTAAAACAAAATCTTTCATCCCATCATTGTTTAGATCTACACATGTAATAGCATTCCAGAAACCATTATAATCACTAAGGTTTGATTTATAAGTCGTCAAGCGACGCCCACTATTCTTGAATATCATGGGAGAAGTCCAATCACCTACAATTATTAAATCTTTCTTAGCGTCATTGTCAACATCTTCCCATACGGCAGCTGTAATCATTCCTACCGCATTTATTTTGAATGCAATTTTATCAATGACATTTATAAAATTTCCTTTACCATCGTTTTCTAATAATAGATGTTTAGGGTCTATTCCATAGACACCAGCTACGCTTCTACTTGCAATAAAAACATCAATATCACCATCATTATCAAAATCATGTGGTGCAATTATAGAGACGTTGTTATTTGTCGTTGGAATATTCGCTTTACTTTTTAGAAAAATACCTTTTCCATTGTTCAAGTACAATCTATTTTTATAATTTGCCTTGTCCTCTTTTTCGTTTCCACCGGAACCTACTAAAAGATCTATGTCGCCATCATTATCTACATCAAAAAAACTTGCCGCTGTGTCTTCATAACTTGAATCGAGATCGAGATCTTTTTGAGAAGAAGCTGAAAAACCTCCTTTACCATTATTGAAATATATTTTCCCGCTTTGCCCTTTGGCTCCGCCAATAAAAACATCATCATTTCCATCACCATTAACATCATTAACAGCAAGTGAAGGTCCTTCTTGTGAAATCATTTTCGAAATCAGACCCTCATGATCAAAGTCTATATAATCGTTCTCTTTATGTGCTGCAAATGAACTTTTAGTTTCTGTGAATAATGGTTTGAAAGAATTAATTCTTGGAACAAAATCTAATTTAGCATCTCTAATCTTTAAGGTTTGAGTAGAATTATTTTTTAACTTATTTATGGTTTGAAATTTACCATTTGGCCATATTACACGCAACGAATCAATCTTTTTAGTTCCAATTCCAAAAGTCATCACATAATCAATAGACGATTGAAAACCTCTTGACGGGATTAGTTCCTGTCTCAAAATTTCATTAGCCGAAAAAAGTTCAACCACACTTCCGATCGCAAATCTATTTTGACCGTCTCCTTTTAATTTTATTTTTAAAAAGTGGTTGTTTTTGTTTTTCTCTGAATTATTGCGATAAACAAATGATTCCATATTCACGTTATTTACAACTAAATCTAAATCGCCATCATTATCTAAATCACCGTAAGCCGCACCATTAGAAAAACTAGGAGTATCAAATCCCCAATTCATCGCTTCATTATTAAAAGTTAAATTTTTATTATTTCTAAAAGCATAATTAACAATAGGAGTGGTTGGCATTTTACTAATAATAGTTTGAATTTCTTCTTTTTTACCAGTCACTACCATTTTTTGCATAAACTCATTTGCGAAAAAATCAACAAAATCTTGATTGGTTAAATCATTGTAAATTCCATTACAAACAAAAATATCTTTGTAACCGTCGTTGTCCATATCAAATAATAATGCGCCCCAACTCCAGTCTGTTTTTGCTACCCCAGCATAGTTTGCAATTTCAAGAAAATTTTTGTTACCAGTATTAATTTGCAGAGTATTTTGCATATATTGCGTGTAAAAATCAAGATTTATTTTTCTAGTAAATAAATCATAATTTTCAAAATTTGTGGTAGTTTTTAAACGATCATCCGGTTCTGGTAACATATCCGTTACAAAAATATCAGCTTTCCCATCATTATTGACATCGGCCATGTCAGCTCCCATAGAAGATTGACTTATGTGTGATGTCCAGTCTTGAATTTGCTCCGTGAAAGTCCCATCTTTATTATTTATATATAAATAGTCCCTTTCATAGAAATCATTTGAAATATAAATATCGGCATATAAATCTCCATTTACATCGCCCACAGTAACGCCAAGACCAAAGCCTATTAGACTGCCGTAAATTCCTGCTTCTTTACTTACATCAATAAATTTACCGTCATCATTGCGCAGTAATTTATCACCACCACCTTTTAATATTTGAGCAACATCCCAGTCTTTATCTCTTAACTCGCGTTTATTTGAATAATTGAGACTACTTACTGGAATAAAACTATTATTTAAAATATAAACGTCCAAGTCACCATCTTTATCATAATCAAAAAATGCTGCATGTGTGGTTATTCCCGTATCAGCTAAATTGTACTCTGCTGCTTTTTCAGTAAAAGTAGTATTTCCATTGTTGATGAAAAGTTCGTTTTTTTGTTGATCTCCTAAATTATTTCCTGCGTTACAAACATAAATATCAAGTAGGCCATCTGCGTTTAGGTCTACCATAACAACTCCTGTTGACCAAGTTTTGGTTCCCTCAACACCAGCTTTTTTAGAAATATCTTCAAATTCAAAATTTCCCTTGTTAATGTAAAGTTTATTTGTACCAAGATTTGAAGTGAAATACACATCTGAAAGTCCGTCATTATTGACATCTCCGATAGCAACTCCTCCACCATTATAAAAATTTCTATATTTAAAAATATTCATATCAGCACCGTTTTTAACCTCATTTACAAAATTAATCCCTGTTTTAGAGGCAGCTAATTTAGAGAACAAAGTATCATTGTTTGCTGAATTTTCTTTTGAACAATTTAAAAAGAAAAAAGGTAAAAGTAGAAATAAAAAAAAACGAATAAACATATTATATTTTAGTGTTTTAGTGTTTTAGTTGGAAATTGCGAATGTATGAATTGCCTAAATTATATAATATTGACACAAAAAAGAATAAAAATAGTTATAAAATAAAGAGGATAATAAATACCCTCTTTATGACTAACTCAAAAAACACCTTGTGATAAGAAAAAATTAATAACCAGGGTTCTGCTTTATATTTGCATTGAACAAAGCATCTGCTGGAATTGGAAACAAAATATATTTATTAGCTGAAACATATGTTTTTAATTCTCTAGCTTCTAAATATTTACCAAAACGAACCATGTCATTTCTTCTCCATCCTTCAAACCATAACTCTTTCCCTCTTTCTGTATAAATAGCAGCTAAAGTTGTTGGAACTGTACCAGCGACATTCGTTCTTGTAACTAACTGTGCAAGTTTTACAGGATCATTTATACCACTTCCCCCTCTTAAAATTGCTTCTGCCTTCATTAATAATGCGTCAGAATAACGCATAAGTACGTAGTCATTTTCAGGAGCACCTAAATCAGCTTCATCTGGAATATATTTTTGACTTCTAATACCCGCTGATTCAATCGCTTTAGCGTCTGATATAACAAGTTTTAATGCAGGAGTGAATATTAGCAAATTTCCTTTCCTATCTTTAAGATTAATTGTTCCGGCGGGCAAATTAGTATATGCAACACCATTTGCATCTTTATCTTTTCCTTCTGCATCACGATTTTTTCCGTTTTTCATTTGACCAACTTGAAAACCAACATTATTTCCAAATGCATTAATAATATATTGATCAGAATTTTTTATACGTCTATCATTTGGATTAAATCTGTTGTAGTATTCTGCTACAGTTGCAAACCCATTCCAACCATCAGGTGTCTGTTGATAATGCATACCCATTCTCCATCTTGACTGTATTCCACCACCAGAGGTTCCTCTCACATTTTTAGAAGAGAAAATAATCTCTGGTGAAGTATTGTTCGTTGGCTTGAAATTATCCCAATAATCAGTTGCCAATGAACTATTTATAGCATCAACATTAGTCACCACTTTTGTCATATCTGCAGCATCAAAAGTATATGGACCAGCAGGATCAACAGCATTAAAAACGCCTTTATTCAAATACAATTTTGCTAGTAAAAAATGCGCAGCATCTTTATTGACAAGACTTGCATCATTGATAATTCTAGCTGGCAGATTTCCAATAATAGCCTCTAATTCACTTATAACAAACGCAGTAGCCTCTTGTCTTGTCCAAACTTTTGGATCTGATTCTACTGCACTTCCGGCTTCTCTATATGGCACTTGCCCAAATAAATCGATAACATTATAGTAATAGAAAGCCCTCAAAAATCGAGCTTCAATAATTTGTCCTGCAGTACCATTCTCTATAACTAAGTTACAGTTATAAACTTGAGACAACAATGAGTTCCAAGCGTTTCTAATCTCAATATTATCGGGTGCCCATGTATGATTGTGCAATTGCCTCCACTTAGCGGCATCATCCCAGTCACCACCTCTTGTAGGTCCAACTAATGCATCAGTTGACATCTCATCTAGGGCAAACATCTTATCTTGATCTTGAAAACCGCGCAATCCTTCATTTGCAGTCTTTAAAAGTGAAGCAGTATTTACTGTTCCACCAGTTTCCTTGAGTACTACACCGTCTAATACTTCCTCGTCTAAATTTGTACAACTTACTCCTAGCACAATGGTACTAGTATACAAGATGCTTTTAATAATATTAATTCTTTTCATTGTTTTTTTTGTTAAAATGTTACGTTAAGTCCAAGTGATACACTTTTATCTCTAGGATAAGACAAATACTCCATTCCTGCTGAAGGCACACCGTTTAATGATTTATCAGTATCGACCTCTGGATCAGAACCTGAATAACTTGTAATTATAAATAAATTAGAAGCATTTACAAAGAAACGAGCTGATTTAATTCCGAATTTCTCCAATGAATTTACAGTATAACCAAACGTTAAGTTACCCATTCTTAAAAAATCTCCTTTTTCTAAATACTTAGTAGAAGGTGAATTTGGATCTGTTGCTGATTGAGGAGATGTTGCAGCTTCTAAAGTTGTATTTCTACCTCCAAGGAACGCTGATTTAAAAAAATAAGCATTAGTTGTGTTATTATAAATATAATGACCAAAAGCGCCATAAAATGAAGCACTCGCATCAAACCCTTTATAAGCTAAACTTGTAGTGAAACCTACATTAATTTTCGGTAAAGGCTGTTTGTCCAATAACTTTTTAGCAGCTCCACCTAAACTCGCATCGTTTCCATCTGCATCTGCATAAATCGAATTTCCATCTACATCATAGCCTCTCCACTCATACAAAAAGTAGGTATAAGCAGGAAGATTATTTGTAATTACCTGAGCATAAGCATCCGTTAATCCCTGACCGTTTAATCCTCCTGTGGCAACAAAACCAGTAAAGTTTCTTACTTCATTATTTAAGAAAGAAGCATTTGCAGAGATGTCCCAAGTTAAATCTTTAGTATCGATAACTTTATAGTTCAACGAAACTTCCACTCCTTTATTGATTAAATTTCCAGGTAAATTTTTAAAACGAGGAGATGGCGCTCCGGGCTGCGTCGCCGCTGCCGGGATAGGAAAAATTAAATCCTTAGTATCTCTTTGAAAGTAATCAACTGATCCGGATAACTTATTATTAATTAATTCAAAATCAGCACCAACTCCATATGATTTAGTTGTTTCCCATTTCAAATCAGCGTTCGAGTTTGTATCAACATTCAAGTTGCCATTATTACCGTAAGAGGCTCTAGCAATTGCAGAGTTTGGAGCAAATTCTTGATTTCCTGTAATACCGTAATTTGCTCTAATTTTAAAAGTATTTAAAAGACCCTCTTTATCCTCTATAAATTTATATCCCAAACCTACAGAAGGGAAATAATCATATTTATTATTTACTCCTAATTTTGTTGAGCCATCAGCTCTTAGGGTAGCAGTAAGTAGCAATTTTTTAAATATGGTAGCATTGATCCTACCAAAATAAGATTGTAATTCAACTCTATTTCTATAGGATGAAACTCTATATTCTCTTTGAAGACCTCCCTCAATATTATCAATCAAATTTACCTGGTTTATATTATAACCTTTCCCACTTGAAAAATTTCCGTCAGCATTATAATCATAGTAAGAATATCCAACTAATGCATCTAAATTTAAATTATCTCCAAAATCATTATTATAATTAAGTGTATGCTCAAAAGTCTTATTAAATTTATTTTGATTATTGATAAAAGCTGATCCATATTTTACCTCTTGAGTATCAGGATCAGTTCCTCTAAAGGCATCTCCTGAAATTATCATTGTCGGTAATAGTTGGCTTTTTCTACTAGAGGTTGAACTTTCAATACCAAGTAAAAACTGGTACTTCAGTTTACTAGTAATTTTCCATGTTGTATTAATACTGCCTAATAATTTATTCGTGTTAGTATAATCGTTATAAGATTCTAATAATTGAACTGGATTTAAATAATCATCTCCAACTACGTTAAAAGAGCCATTTGAATTTCTTATAGGAGAGGTAGGGTTCCAATATAAAGCAGTACCAATTACATTACCAATAAAACCAGCGTTATTTGACAATAATGTTGCTTGATCTTTTAATGATGCGTAAATAATTCTTGATTCAACTTTAACAGCGCCTCCAAAAAAGTCATTTGAATTGTAAAACGAAGCAGTATACCTGTCCAAACCAGTATTTCTTACGATACCGTCAGTATTAGAGGCTCCAAAAGATACTCGAGTATTAGAATTTTCCGTAGATTTTGTGAAAGACAAATCATGATTCATAACAAATCCGTTTCTCAATACGGCATCCTTCCAGTTGTAAGATCTTGATCCAAGATCAGTGCCTCCCGCAGCGGCAAACTGGTCTCCATTCATTACGTCTAGTTTACCAGATAATTTACTAAACTGGAATGAAGTACTATACGTTAATTGCGGTACGTTAGACTTCCCCTTTTTTGTGGTGATTACAATAACTCCGTTGGCACCACGAGATCCATAAATTGCCGTTGAAGAAGCATCCTTTAATACTGAAATACTTTCAATATCATTTTGATTAACAAAATTTAAAGGATTCCTTGAAGATGAGCTTCCAAGTAATTCTGCTCCTCCTGCTGATACATTTCCTCCATCTAACGGCACACCATCAACAACAATAAGTGGCCCATTACCAGAGCGAATAGATGAATTTCCGCGAACTCTAATAGCTACACCTGCACCGGGTTCACCACTTGATTGTGTAACTTGAACACCAGCAACTTTACCTCTTAACAATTGAGCTGGTGAGGGGGCTGCCACGTTGTCAAAATCTTTAGATCCAATTTGATCAACCGCACCAGTAGCATCTTTTTTTCTAACACTACCGTAACCTATAACTACAACTTCTTTTAATTCAGCTGAATCTTCTTTTAAAGCTACGTTTATAGTATTTCTTCCTGCTACGTCTACCTCTTGCGTTTTAAGACCTATGTAACTAAATATTAAAACGGCATTTGCACCCACATTTCTGATGGTGAATTTTCCATCGAAATCGGTTTGCGCACCGTTTGTCGTTCCTTTAACTAAGATAGACGCACCTGGCAATGGCCCACTTCCATCAGATACTGTACCAGACACATCTTGAGAATACGCCACACTTGTACAGAGCATCAATAGGAATGCCACTAAGGATTTTATTAAAATATTTTTCATACGTAGTAAATAAGTTGGTTAATAATTTTTTTTAATATTGGTTTGTTTACTTCTAATATCAAACATAAGGATAATATTAAGATAAATTTAGCATTTCATTAAACTATAACGTTTTCGCAACACCGAAAACGTTTTCGATTTAAGTATTAAAACTTTAAAAAATTATAATAAAAATTACATTAGCTACAAAAAAGTATTTAAAATTATAATAATACTCAAGTAAAATCTTTATTTAAGCTTTCGACATTACTATAACAAAGATTAGTACTAATATTTTTTTAAAATGATAAACATCTTCTCTTTTTACAACTTATATTGTTGTACATGCAGTTGAGAATCTAGTTAAAACTTTAAATATTCGCAGATAATAATAAATGATAAAATTGAAAATTGAATAAAAAACAACTGTATAAAAACTGAAAGAATAAGTAAAATTTTGATGAGTTAAAACTTGTAATTTTTACAACTTTTTTGAACAAGATGTCGAATTGAATACCCTTTTTAAATATGTTGCTTCACCTGCACATTATATCATATTACGAATTTTTATGCGTATCATCAACTTCAAATTATTTAAAAAAAAGTAATTTGCCAATTTGGGAGAATATATTACGCGAAATAAAATGAATGAAAAACTAGGCTAATTCATAAGAAAACGAGTTTAATTATTGTACTAAACCTGATTATAAATCACACAAAACGCAATCTAAAATAAATGAATCGTTTAATAATTATTTTATTTCAATTGTCTTATTATCAACACCAATTCCGATAATTTTTAAAGATTTCCATTGTTTTGGAAGCAATCCTTTGTTATATTTTAGTCCTGTATCTGTTAGTTCAACACCGCCAAAACCATAAATAACTGCTTGTAACATGGCGCCTGCACCAGTTGCAAAATAGGGATTATTACTATTTGCTGATTCTGAAAATACTCCAAATGGAGGACGACTATTAGGCAAGTACGCTTTTACAAAATAATCATAAGCTTTCTCTCTATTGCCTAAACGGGCATATAAGACAGATAGAACTCCCGATGCCATTGCAGGACCGTCTTTTTTATCGATTTTTTCTGCATAGTATTCAAGATCTCTCTCAATTTGTCCTTTATCGGTAATTACATTCAATGGATAAGCTAACAAATTCACATCTGCCTGTTTTATCATTTGTCCCTCGTATCCTTTATAATTTTGCGTAATACCATTTTTAGTATGAATTAACAATTTGTTACTTATGGTAATCCACTTTTGATTGATTGGCTCATTTAATATTTTGGCGGCTTTTATAGTGTTTTTTAAAGATTCAATTGCAGATGCGTTTGTAAAAGCATTATCATCCACGTGTTGAGCGTACTCATCAGCGCCTACAACGTTTAAGATTGAGAAACTACCATCTTGGTTTTCAACAACACGACTTACCCAAAAATCAGCTGTTTCTTTGAGTACTGCCCACTCTTTTCTTAACCAACCCTTATCCTGTGTGTATGCATAATAATTCCAGAATGCTATCGAAACATCAGCTGTAATATGCTGTTCATAAATGCCAGTTAATGCCCACGTTGGTGTAGCTTCTTCACCTGTATCATCTGATTCCCACGGATACATAGCTCCTTTGTAGCCATAAATAAAAGCTTTTTGTTTTGCTTTTTGTAAGCGGTCTGAACGATAATCTAAACATGATTTTGCCATCTCAGGTTGCATGGCCAAAAGTGTTGGATACATCCATAGTTCAGTGTCCCAAAATATATGACCGTTATACCCTTGTGAGGACAATCCCATAGGTGCAATGCTTTGTCTAGTGTCTGGTCGAATAAAGGAATATAAATTATATAACGCAAAACGCACACGTTGCTGCGCATCTAAATCACCTTTAATTTGGATATCTCCAGTGTTCCATAACTCTGCCCAAGCTTGTTTATGTCTATTTAAAAGTTTGTCAATTCCCTCTTGTAAAGCATATATCGGTTGTCTCTCCGATTCATTTAAAGGATCAGTAACATCCTTAGAAGTACAAATTCCTCCAGCTATAGCAAAACGATATTTTTTTCCCTTTTTCAATTTTTTTGTAAAACCAACTTCATTATTAGTTTGCTTTAAAGCCACATAATCTCCATCAAAAAGAAATGTAGTTGACGCGGCAACTGTGTATTTACCCGTTAAAGTTTTAGCGACAGTACCAAAAACTGGCATTAAATATTGGTTGTCTTTTAGTACACGAAACTGACTTTTAGCCTCTTTTAATTCGTCAGGAACTGTCATGTAATTATTAGCACTGATCTCTATATCTTTAGATGGAATGATTTCGACTATTGCCATTGCTGAAAATGGTATCGCTCTGTTAGCTAAAATTGTGTAATTAATAGTCGCTAAATCTTTAAATGAAAATAAAGTGGTGCTTGTTCCCTCTTTCATTGAGACAACTTGAGACCAATTACTAATATTATCTGATTTAATATCTTGATTATTAATAGTCAAACGTAGATTTAAAAATTCTATCCCGCGCACAACTCTACTGATACCATTTTCAGGGCTTCCATCATATACACCATTCAAAATAATTTCTTTTGTTTTTAGCGGTGTATCATCTGTAACAATTCCTATTTGGCCGTTTGCCATAGATACTCCATAATAATTTTCTCTTGAAGTGGCTAATAAATGCCACTCGTCTGACTTAGTTTGACTAAAAACTAAAGGGCCAATTAAAAGAAAGAAAAATAAATATTTATACGTTGATATCATAATTGGATTATTTAATTTATTAAATTCAAACATAAATAATATAATCTGTAAAAAACTTGTTGCACATCTATATCACTATTATTATATCTCGAAAACGTTTTCGAGCATTTATGATTTGAATAAAAAATCTTTACATTGCTGAAAAAATAAAATAATTCGTGAAAATTGCTTTTAATTGAGAATTTATTTAATCAGCTTTCTACATGTTAAAGTACAGTCCATAAATTGTAAATTCGTTTTTGAGATATTTCCAAATTTTGCTATTATTGTTTAGAAAATAATACCAACAATCCAACTCTTAAAGAAATTGCAGCTCACCTAGGAGTTTCAACAACAACCATCTTAAAGGTTTTAAAAGGATATGGTGACGTAGGCCCTCTAACAAAAGTAGCAGTTATGAATATAGCTAAGAAATTGACTTATTCTCCTAACAATTTTAAAGTAAATTTAAGAGCAAAAGAGTCAAAAACCATAAGATTAATAATTCCAGTGCTTGCGCACTACTTTACCTAAAATATAATAAAAGGAGAACTAACTGCAGCAGAGAAAAGAGATTATTTAGTTCTAATTTTACAGTAAAATAAAAAATTTGAATTCGAAAAAAACAAATTGAATTATTAATAAATAAAAGAATAGACGGAATATTGATGTCTTTTTCCAATAAATTAAACAATTAGACACTTAAATCCCATAATTTTACAAGGTGTACCATTAGTTCTATTTGACAAAATTGCAAAACTAATAAATTGTTCTAAAGCGAATTGTAATGACAAAAAAGCAGCTTCCGATACAATTTGCTGTATAATAATAAAGTTCACAAAAAAATTGCCCATTATTGAAGTTCCTGTCTGCATCTCAATGCAATTGATCAATTTTTAGGATGTAAAAAAGCGCTAGAGGACAATAACCTTCAATATGATTCATTCATGTTTATTTGTGATCATAATGCCAATTTTCGAGATGGCTATGAGAACGCTAAAAAAGTAACTGCTAAACATCCTGAGATAGATGCAATTTTTGCCGTCAAGGATTTAGTAACGATCTGAATTATTAAGTATAGTAATAAAACTAGAATTTTATACCTTACCAAATTATAGTTTTAGGATTTACCAATAGGTTTACGTCAAGCATGGTAGGTCCTAAACTTTCAATAATTAATGAACTTGGGTGTGAAATAGATAAAAAAGCAGCTACATTTTTTTTGATAATATAAATTTAAAACGACACTATTGACTAGCGGTTTTTAATTTAATTAGAAACTCACATTCACAAACGAGAGTTATCGTACATATTTGAAGTTTTATAGCTTGGAATGAAAATATTACCTTTAAAATAAAATTAATTTACAATGAATATTATCTAAATAAATTAAAATCAATATTTTCGTCAAGTCGTTAGAAGAAAATTGTTTACGCACTTCACTAACAATTAAACAAAGATTTACTAATTTTCAACATTTAACTGCATATAATTGATTTATGAAAGACATCACTCTCAAAGAAATTGCATTTCAATTAGGTATTTCTATTACAACAGTTTCAAAAGCACTTAAGGATTATCCAGATGTAAGCCCGCAAACAAGGAACGCTGTAAAAAAGCTTGCCCAAGAATTACATTATACACCCAACAGTTTTGCAGTAAATTTGCGAACCAAAGAATCAAAAACAATTGGATTAATCGTACCTGAACTGGTTCATCATTTTTTTTCAAATGTCGTTAATGCAATAATCAATGAGGCAGAAAAAAATGGATATTTAGTAATAATTTTACAATCTAATGAGAGTTTAGCTTTAGAAAAAAAACAAGTGGAACTGCTTATCAATAAAAGAGTTGATGGAATAATAATGTCGCTTTCTAACGACTCTAATAATGACGATCACATAAAAGGTATTTGTGCAAGAAATATCCCGTTTGTAATGTTTGATAAGATTTCAAAATTATCTACCTGTTCCAAAGTTGTCATTAATGATCAAAAAGCAGCTTTCAATGCCGTCCAGCATTTAATTGACATGGGTTGCAAAAAAATAGCGCATATTAGAGGACCAGCAAATCCACAAAATTCAGTAGATCGCTTTATCGGTTTTAAAAAAGCACTTGAAAAAAATAATATTGTTTTTGATCCATCTTTAGTTTACACATGCGAAAATGTAAGTTTTGAAGAAGGGAAACACTTTGCTGAGCAAATTATTAATGACCATAAAGACATTGATGGCATTTTTGCAATTACTGATTTAGTTGCTGTTGGCGTTTTAGCATACCTTAATGAAAAAGAAATAAAGATCCCAGCTCAAATAGCTGTAATTGGATTTAGCAATTGGTTTATGTCTCAAGTACTTTCTCCAAAATTAAGTACAGTTGATCAACCTAGTCGAGAAATGGGAATTGAATCATTTAATTTATTGCTGGAAGAAATGAACTGTCACAAGGAGGGAAAAATATTTAAACCAAGAACGATAGAGCTAAAAACAAGTGTAATTATAAGAGATTCGACCATGAAAATAGTGATTTAGTGACGAAACTATGTTAAAAAGTCGATATTTCTTTTTATACCCTGAAATTTAGCACGTTTTATTGGCGAATTTTTAAAAACAGCTTTAAACGTTTCTTCAGTTATCTCGATCCAATCTTTTTTTGACATAGATAAAATTTCAGAATTAGCATTAAATAATGGCTCAGAGTGCGGTTTTGCAAACCTATTCCAAGGACAAACATCCTGACAAACGTCACAACCAAAAGCCCAATCATTAAACAGTCCTTTCATCTCGACAGGAATATTTTCTTTTAGCTCTATGGTAAAATAGGAAATACATTTACTTCCATCTACCACATAAGGGGCAACAATAGCTTGTGTAGGACATGAATCAATACATGCTGTACAACTTCCACAGTGATCCGTAACAGCATGATCGTATTCTAATTCAAGATCAATTATAAGTTCAGCGATAAAATAAAATGAACCTACTTTTTGAGTCAGTAAATTACTATTTTTTCCTATCCATCCTAGTCCGCTTTTCGCGGCCCATGCTTTATCTAAAACTGGTGCAGAATCAACGAATGCCCTGCCAGAAACTTCACCTATAGAGGATTGAATTGAAAATAAAAATTCTTTTAATTTATCTCTGATAACCAAATGATAATCTTCCCCAAAAGCATACTTAGATATCTTATACGAATCAACGTTCTGCAATTGATGTGGATAATAATTAAGTAATAAAGATACTACGCTTTTAGCATCTTCAACAAGCAATGTAGGGTCAAGTCGCTTGTCAAAATGATTTTCCATGTATGACATTCCACCATTTTGATTGTTATTTAACCATCTTTCCAGGCGTGGTGCTTCTTGTTCTAAAAAACCTGCTTTCGATATTCCACATGATAAAAATCCAAGGCGTTTAGCCTCAGATTTGATAAAATTAGTATGTTTTTGTTTAGAATTTATGACAATTTATAATATTGGAAATTAGCAAAAAATCCAGTTAGCTCAATTAATATAAGAGAAAACAAGTCTCTTCAATCTTAAAGATAATCAATTTAAAACAACCCTCCTTGAATGTTAGTATTTGATTTACCTAAATGTTTATAAGCCTTTTCAGTGACTTCACGACCTCTAGGAGTTCGCATGATAAAACCTTCTTGAATAAGAAAAGGTTCGTATACTTCTTCTATAGTTTCACTACTTTCTGATACAGCTGTCGCCAATGTAGATAGACCAACTGGACCACCTTTAAATTTATCAATAATGGTGTTTAAAATTTTATTATCCATATCATCTAATCCATAAGCATCTACATGCAATGCTTTTAGCGCATATTTTGCAATTTCGATATCTATTGTGCCATTCCCTTTTATTTGAGCAAAATCTCTTACTCTACGTAATAACGCATTTGCAATACGAGGAGTCCCTCTACTTCTACCAGCAATTTCTATAGCCGCTTCAATCGAGATTGGCATTTTAAATATAGAAGCGCTTCTTTCCACAATTGTAGTTAGAAGTTCAGTAGTGTAATATTGTAAACGCGAAGATATTCCAAAACGTGCCCGCATCGGCGCAGTAAGCAAACCGGATCTTGTCGTAGCGCCAATTAAGGTAAAAGGATTTAAATTAATTTGCACTGTTCTCGCATTTGGTCCCGACTCTATCATGATATCAATTTTAAAGTCCTCCATCGCTGAATATAAATACTCTTCTACTATTGGACTTAAACGGTGTATTTCATCAATAAACAAAACATCTCTCTCTTCAAGATTAGTTAGTAGGCCAGCTAAATCTCCCGGCTTGTCTAAAACGGGGCCTGAAGTAATTTTAATTCCAACTTGTAATTCATTAGCAAGGATATTAGCTAAAGTAGTCTTACCTAACCCAGGAGGCCCATGAAATAATGTATGATCAAGCGCTTCATTTCGTTGATTAGCTGCTTGTACAAATACTTTTAAGTTTTCCAATACTTGATCTTGACCAGCAAAATCATCAAAAGACAGCGGCCTTAATTTTTTTTCAAGATCAAATTCCTCACTATTAAAAGCGTTTGAAGTAGGGTCTAAATTTTCATTCATAAAACAAAGATAATGTAAAGTTAGAAGTAAAAAAAAATGCCTTCCAGAATAGAAAGGCATTTTAAAAATATTATCTTGATCTAGTGGTGTAACACTTCTTCACCAGGTTTCATAGGTACATTTTGTGGCACAAAATCAACATCGTGATGAGGATTGCTATAATCGTAAGGCCATCTATAAACTACTGGTAGAGCGCCGGGCCAGTTACCATGAATATGTTCAACAGGAGCTGTCCACTCTAACGTGTTTGATTTCCAAGGATTCTGCACTGATCTTTTTCCGTAAAAAATACTAGCGAAAAAGTTGTACAAGAAGATTAACTGGAATGCACCACCAACTAAGGCAAACATTGTTATTAATACATTTACATTTTGTAAGTCGTCAAATAGTGGAAAGTTAGTATTTGTGTAATAACGTCTTGGTAATCCGGCTAATCCTATAAAGTGCATAGGGAAAAATACACCATAAGAACAAACTGCAGTTACCCAAAAATGTATGTAACCTAAATTCTTATTCATCATTCTTCCGTACAGTCTAGGAAACCAATGATAAACACCAGCAAACATTCCATACAAAGCAGATATACCCATTACCAAGTGGAAGTGAGCAACAACAAAATACGTGTCATGAACATTGATATCTAAAGTACTATCTCCAAGTATAATACCTGTTAAACCACCAGTAATAAACGTCGAAACCATACCAATAGAGAATAACATAGCGGGGTTAAATTGTAAATTCCCTTTCCACAAAGTCGTTATCCAGTTGAAAGCTTTTACTGCAGATGGAATTGCGATCAAAAGTGTTGTAAAAGTAAATACTGATCCCAAAAAAGGATTCATACCAGAGACAAACATGTGATGACCCCACACAATCGTGGATAAAAATGCAATCGCCAGTGTAGAAATAATCATCGCTCTGTATCCGAATATTGGCTTACGAGCACTAGTAGCTAAAACCTCAGAAACAATTCCCATTGCAGGAAGAATCACAATATACACCTCAGGGTGACCTAAAAACCAGAATAAGTGTTCAAACAATACCGGCGAACCTCCTTGATAATGTAACACTTCACCAGCAATATATATATCTGACAAGAAAAATGACGTACCAAAACTTCTATCAAATATTAGTAATAAAGCTGCTGACAAAAGCACAGGAAACGACACCACTCCAATAATTGCAGTAACGAAAAAAGTCCAAATTGTTAATGGAAGTCTAGTCATAGACATGCCCTTAGTTCTTAAATTAATTACTGTAACAATATAATTCAATGAACCCATTAATGACGATGCAATAAAGATTGCCATAGAAATTAACCAAAGTGTCATTCCAGTTCCTGAACCAGGAATAGCTTGTGGCAATGCACTTAAAGGTGGATAAATTGTCCAACCAGAAGATGCAGGCCCCGCTTCAACAAATAATGAACTTAACATGATTACTGCTGATATAAAAAACAACCAATATGAGATCATGTTCATAAAACCAGAGGCCATATCTCTTGCGCCAATTTGAAGTGGAATAAGTAAATTACTAAAAGTTCCACTTAAACCCGCCGTTAAAACAAAGAACACCATTATAGTTCCATGAATAGTAACGAGTGCTAAATAAATATCATTAGCCATAACTCCGTTTGGAGCAAACTTATCGCCAAGTAAAATATTGAATATTTTAAATGATTCCTCAGGCCATGCTAATTGCATTCTAAATAGTAATGACATCAATATACCGATGACTCCCATGAATATACCAGTAATTAAGTACTGCTTGGCAATCATCTTATGATCTGTACTAAATATATATTTAGTAATAAAAGTTTGTTTATGGTGGTGTTCGTGCTCGTGATCCATTGCGTGATCGTGACCTTCTGCTGACATATATCTTTACTTTAAATTTTCTTAATATTATTATTTCATTGCCACTTTAGCAACAGTTGCAGTATCAATAGCTTTAGTAGAGTCTGACTTGATTTCCCCATCAACTGCAGTAGGAGGAGCGTTCGCTTCTTTAACCTGATTTACTAATAAAGCTTGTTCACTTAACCATTTTTTGTAATCTTCAGGAGTGTCAACGATAACTTTCATTTGCATATTGTAGTGTGAAGCTCCACATATTTTGTTACATAAAAGTAAGAAATCAAATGTATAAGGATCAAGCGCAGCCTCCCCTTTTGCAACAAGACCAACACTCTTCTTTGTTCTCAAATCATTAATGTGCGCTACTTTTTCTATCATATACGGTAACTCTCTGTACTCATCAGTAGTTAGTACAGGCGTAAAAGCAAATTGAGTAATCATACCTGGAACAACATTCATCTGGGCTCTAAAATGCGGAAAATACGCAGAATGTAAAACATCTTGAGATCGCATTTTGAATTGTACTTTTTTACCTTTCGGGATATGCAATTCAGTTGTTACCACAATATCATCTTGAGAATAAGGATCCGCCATATCCACACCAAGACTATTCACACCTTCAATCAACCTAACATTTGCTTTTCCTAAAACATTATCCTCTCCTGCATATCTAATTTTCCAATTAAATTGCTGCGCATATACCTCAATAATAATTGTATCCTCATCTTCATCAACAAACATAATATTTGTCCATGCGTACAAGCCGTACAAAATTAAACCCGCAAGAACAACAGCCGGGATTCCACTCCATATCGCTTCAAGCTTATTATTATCTGCAAAATACAAAGCCTTTCTGTCTTTTTTACCTCTGTATTTGAAAGCGAAATAATGCAATAATACCTGAGTAATAGCCTGCACAATAAAAATCAAAAGCCAAGTAATATTCATCAAACGATCAACCTCAAAACCATGTTCCGATGCTGGTGTATGAAGAACTAAAGGACCCCACTTAAATAAACCGTAAATTGTGAATATGTATAAAAATGCTAAAAAACCAAACATTAAGTAACCTTGTACATTGTTATCCTCATCAGTAGCTACTTCTGAACGATCAGGGTTTGATCCAACTTGCGTAAGGTCGAATATTTTAGTCAATTGCCATAAAGCAACAGCTAATAAAACTAAAACTATAATTACCAACAAACTTGTCATCTGTTATTTACTTTAAATATTAATAATGAAAATGTTTACTCTCTTCTATGAAAGGATTTCTTTTTGGCAATAATGGCACCTTAGTCATAGCAGTGAATACAATATAAATGAACAACCCAAGGAAGAATAAAACTGACGCTATTTCAGAAATACCAATAAACCATCGATCACCAACTGTTCCAGGCATAATCATTATAAAGAAATCAAGATAATGACCAATTAAAATGACAACCCCAGCCATAACAAGAATCCAGCTTATTCTTTTAAAATCTGTGTTAATTAATATTAGTAATGGAAATACAAAATTCATCACAACTGCTCCAAAAAATGGCAAATTATACATCTCTATTCTAGTGATATAATAAGTCACCTCCTCAGGAATATTTGCATACCAAATAAGCATGTACTGTGAAAACCATAAGTATGTCCAAAAAACGCTAAAACCAAACATGAATTTTGCAAGATCATGAATATGACTTGTATTCACATGTTCTAATGCCCCTTGAGACTTAAGATATAATGTCACTAGAGCTATGGTAGTTATCGCACTCACAAAGAAGCTAGAGAAAACATACCATCCAAACAAGGTACTAAACCAGTGGGGATCAATTGACATAATCCAATCCCACGACATTATCGATTCGGTTACAATAAAAAATACTAAAAATATAGCCGAAAGTTTAAAATTCTTTTTATAAAAAAGATTATCATTAGCATCATCTTGAGCCAAACAGTTTTTTCTTGAATAGTATCTGTAAAGATTCCAACCTATTAAAAATATCGCTGCTCTAATTATCCAAAATGGAAAATTTAAATATCCTGCTTTGTTTGCTATGAGTTTATCTGTTGCAACTACTTCAGGATCTAACCATACGAAAAGGTGATTTAAATGAAAACCACACAGAAGTAAAAAGATAAAGAATATAATTGAACCAATAGGCAGATAAGCAGTGATCCCTTGCATAACTCTAAAAAGTACAGGAGACCATCCAGCTTGAGCCACTTGCTGAATAGCATAAAATGCCAAAACACCGAGTGAAATAAGCATAAAAAATATACATGCGACATAAAAAGCAGACCAAGGTTTATTTTGTAACTGGTGCAAAACATGAGTCAAGTGTTCCGTATGTTCTTCTTCTGCAGTCAATACATGAGCTTTTTCTCTTCCGGCAGTTAAATCAGTTAAAACTAAAACTTCATTTTCTTTACTAACTTTTGTAGAATCATCTGCGGTTGTAACTCCTTTATTTGAAACCACAACACTTTTATCAATAGATGCTTTTTCATCACTTGAGGAAGTTTCATGATGCTCATTCTTGCTAGCATCATCGTGATTTGAATCGCCATGACCACCATGACTTTCTGCTGCAAGAAGCTTCTCAACCTCTTGAATATCTTTAGGTGCAGCATAAAAACCATACCCTATACCTAAAATCCCTAAGGTCATTAAGATGAAAGACAGTGTTTTTAATTTACTTGAAAATGTATACATATCTATTACGATCAGTTTGTTCAACAATTATAATTTTTCTTTAAGCTTTACAACATAAGCAGCAACTAACCAGCGTTCATGCTGATTTAACTGATTTGAATATGCTCCCATGGAATTTAATCCGTAAGTCATTACATGATAAATGCTACCTTCATTAATCACTCTATCTTTATAACTCGGAATACCTAATAATTTACCTTGAGTAACTAACTTACCTTTACCATTACCCTCATTACCATGGCAAATCGCACAGTAAATTTCGTACAACTCCTTAGCCTTTGCAAAATCTTTCTCTACTATAGTATCTAATGGTGACTTCGAATTTAGCTTTGCAAGATCGTAACCCTCTGTTGAGTTTTCAAAACCATAAGGAACGAAACCTCTTTTAAGAGAACCATCTGCAGGAAGTTGTCCTTCTTTACCATTCTTAAACGCAGTAGACTCTGAATAAGTATCATATCCAATATGTTCATACATATTTGGAAAATACTGATAGTTTGGCGCAGTAGTATTATGGCATGACGAAACTAAAATCGAAATTCCAAATAGAAGTGTTATTTTATATATGCTTTTCATATCTCTAATTAATGCTTATCTATTACTTTAACTTCTATTGCTCCCGTATTTTGAAAAAAAGTGATTAACTCTTCCTCATTATCTCTTACAGCCACTTCCATTAAAAAATGATCATCTGTTGTTCGTACGTCTGGATTTTCTGCCTGTTTAAAAGGCCATAATTTACTTCTCATATAAAAAGTAATTACCATCAAATGCGCTGCAAAAAAAACTGTAAGTTCAAACATAATTGGAACAAAAGCTGGCATATTTTCTACGTAACTAAAACTTGGTTTTCCACCAATGTCCTGAGGCCAATCTTGAATCATTATGTAGTACATCATCCACGTGGCAAATGCTAGACCAACACATCCATATAAAAAAGAACAAATAGCTAATCTTGTAGGCGCAAGACCCATAGCCTTATCCAATCCGTGAACTGGAAAGGGCGTGAAAACTTCTTCAATATGATGACGAGCTGCTCTAGTTGTTTTAACCGCGTCCATCAAAATATCATCGTCATTATAAATGGCGTATATTACTTTATTACTCATGGTGTGAATCTTTATTTGCTTCTCTTTCTCTCTTATAATTTTCTCCCGTAGCTTTCAAAATTGTTTTTACCTCCGCTTGTGCAATTACTGGGAAAGTTCTAGCGTATAACAAAAATAAAACAAAAAAGAAACCAATTGTACCTATAAAAATACCTATATCAACGAACGTAGGAGAAAACATCGTCCATGAGGACGGTAAATAATCTCTGTGTAATGAAGTAACTATAATAACAAAACGTTCAAACCACATTCCTATGTTTACAACAATTGAAATTATAAACGAGAACATGATACTTGTTCGCAATTTTTTAAACCACATGAACTGCGGGGAAAAAACATTACAAGTCATCATTGACCAGTAAGCCCACCAATATGGACCTGTCGCTCTATTTAAAAAAGCGTATTGCTCATATTCTACACCTGAATACCACGCTACAAATAGCTCTGTTATGTAAGCAACACCTACTATTGAACCAGTAATCATAATTACAATGTTCATTAATTCAATATGTTGCACTGTTATATATGCCTCTAAATTAGACACTTTTCTCATAATAATAAGCAAAGTATTTACCATTGCAAACCCCGAGAAAACAGCTCCTGCAACAAAATATGGAGGAAAAATGGTAGTATGCCACCCAGGAATTACAGATGTAGCGAAGTCCATCGAAACAATTGTATGTACCGAAAGAACAAGAGGAGTAGCTAAACCCGCAAGAACCAATGAAACTTCTTCAAAACGCTGCCAGTCTTTCGCTCTACCGCTCCAACCAAAACTTAAAATTGAATAAACTCTTTTATTAAATGGTGTGATAGCTCTGTCTCTTAGCATTGCAAAATCGGGTAGTAAACCTGTCCACCAAAACACCAATGAAACAGATAAATAAGTTGAAATTGCAAAAACATCCCATAGTAATGGAGAATTAAAGTTTACCCATAAAGAACCAAATTGATTCGGAATAGGAAGTACCCAGTACGCTAACCAAGGACGACCCATGTGAATTATTGGAAACAACCCCGCTTGAATGACTGAAAATATGGTCATAGCTTCGGCTGAACGGTTGATTGCCATTCTCCACCGCTGACGGAAAAGTAGCAACACTGCAGAAATTAAAGTTCCTGCATGTCCAATACCAACCCACCAAACGAAATTGGTAATATCCCAAGCCCATCCAACAGTCTTATTTAATCCCCAAGTTCCAATCCCAGTTGAGACGGTGTAAATGATACAGCCAAGTCCCCAAAGGAAGGCTATTAATGCAATTGAAAATACAATCCACCAATGTTTGTTTGCCTTTCCTTCAACAGGTGCGGCTACATCTATAGTTACATCGTGATAAGATTTATCACCTATAACTAAGGGTTTTCTAATGGTTGCTTCGTAGTGAGACGACATAATCCTTTATATTGATTCTTAATTAATTTACTTTGTACTAGGTATTTCTAACTTTAACGTGATAAATCACATTTGGTTTTGTTCCAACATGCTCTAAAAGATGATACATCCTGTCATCTGCGACTAATTCTGTAATGACAGCATCAGTATCGTTTATATCTCCAAACTTCATTGCTCCTTGTGCACAAGCATTTGAACAAGCAGTCTGAAATTCACCATCAACTACTGGTCTTCCTTCATTTTTCGCTTTCAAGATAGTGGCTTGTGTCATTTGGATACACATAGAACATTTCTCCATAACACCACGCGAACGAACATTTACATCTGGATTTAGTACCATACGACCTAAGTCATCATTCATATGATAATCAAATTCACTATTTTTATTATATAAGAACCAGTTAAAACGACGTACTTTATAAGGACAGTTATTAGCACAATAACGAGTACCAACACATCGATTGTAAGCCATGTGATTTTGACCTTGACGTGAATGTGATGTTGCAGCAACAGGACATACAGTCTCACAAGGTGCGTGATTACAATGTTGACACATTACCGGTTGAAAAGAAACTTGAGGATTTTCGCCAGCTTTTTCCATTTCATTGAAAGTTGAAAGAGAACTACTTAAACCTGATATATTTTCTTTTCTTTCGTTATCACCTGCAAACGTATCTTCCGAAGAATAATACCTGTCGATACGCAACCAATGCATATCACGACTTCTTCTAATTTCCGCTTTACCAACTACTGGTACATTGTTTTCAGCATGGCACGCAATCACACAAGCACCGCAACCCGTGCAAGCATTCAGATCTATCGAAAGATTAAAATGATGCCCTACAGATCTATCAAAAGGTTCCCATAAATCGACTGTAGTCGCTTCAACCTCTTTGTGATCCAAAGAAACCACTGGTTGTTTATTCCAAAACTCAGGTTGTTTTGTATTAAAAATCTCTAATGACGTTTCTTTAATAATATCTCCTCTACCCATTAAAGTTTTTTGACCTTGAACACATGCAAACTCGTGCTCTCCACCCGCATTTTCTAATGTAATATTTTGAATATTATCGAAATTTTTATATAACGGGTAAGCATTCAATCCTACTATCATTTCTTCTTTCATCGCTGATTTACGACCATAACCAAGAGCTAAACCAACTGTCCCAACAGCTTGTCCTGGTTGAACTATCACCGGAACATTCTCTAGTTTTAATCCGTCAACTGTTGTAATTGTGGCATAACTTCCGTTCAAACCACCGTTTGCAACAATTTCATTTGACATTTCATATTTATCAGCATCTGCTTTAGAAACAGTTAAATAATTATCCCATGAAACTCTAGTTATTGGGTCAGGAAATTCCTGTAACCAAGGGTTATTGGCTTGTTGTCCGTCTCCTAAACCTGTTTTAGTATACAAAACAAGTTCTAAACCTTTTCCACTTTTTGACTTTGCTAAGGTAGTAGCAGCACCATTATAATCAGCTGAACCCACTGAAATATTTACACTACTTCCAACAAAAACACCATCATGCAAAACTTGATTCCATGTAGAACCAGCTATTATTTCTGATGAGTTTAATTTTATATAGTCATAAAAAGAACCTGTTTCACCATTCAATGAAAGCAAAACATCTTGAAATTGTTTAGTAGTAAAAAGAGGTCTGATTGTAGGCTGAGTAATACTGTAATTACCCTTAACAATGCTTAGATCGTTCCACGACTCTAGATAATGAGGAACTGCGGCAGCGATTGTGCTGATAGAAGCAGTTTCATCATCTTTTAATGAAAAAGAAACAGATGTTTTAACCTTTTTAATACCTTGGACAAATGCCGTACTGTTTGGTAAAGTGTAAACAGGATTAATACCGCTCATAATTAATGTATGAACTTTACCAGCGTTCATATCAGCAACTAGCTGTGAAACCTTAATATTAGATCCCTTTCTAATTTGTCTAACACCTGATTTAGCAAAACCATCACTAGATAAAATTTGATTGATCGCTATAACTAAAATCTGTGCATTTTTATCTTGTATGCCAGATACTATCAAGCCTTTAGATCCTGCCGCCTTCAATTGTTGACCGACTTTAGTAACCTCTGCTTTGAATTCGGGATCTAAAGTAACTGCAACACTAGAATTAGAAACAATATTATATATATGAACTAACGCTTGTTTTTGATTAGCGGTTGACATCGCAAGCCGTTTGTCAGCAGCAGCACCAGAAAGTGTCACATTTGACTCCATTTGGAAATGACGAGACATTCTACCGCCTTTTGGAATTCTGCCCTGCGCATAACCGGCAGCGTATCCCCCACCTTGCCAATCTCCAAGAAAATCAGCACCAACTGAAACAATTAATGAAGCCTTTGAAAAATCATAATTAACTAGAGCTCTTTCCCCATATACAGTCTCAAAAGCATCTAAAGCCTCCGATTCAGAAACAGCATCATAAATTACATGCTTAGCATTTGGATTTTTACCCAAAAATTCACTTATTAATTTTTCAGTTGAGGGACTGGCTAGCGTATTTGTAAAAAGAACAACCTGACCTCCTTTTGCAGAAGCATCAGCAATACTCAATTTTATTTTTGAATCTACTGAGGACCAAGTTGAAGCTTTACCATCAATTTTTGGCTCTTTCAAACGCATACTATCATATAAAGAAAGTATAGAAGCGTGAATTCTTGCATTCGCACTGAAATTAGCACCTTCGATTGTATTATTATCTATCTTAATCGGACGCCCTTCACGTGTTTTTACTAATAAATTAGCAAAATCAAAACCGTCAAAAACAGACGTTGCGTAATAATCAGCAATTCCCGGGATAATCTGCTCTGGCTGTAGAACATAAGGTATTGATTTGTTAACAGGACCCTCGCAAGCTGCAAGCGTTGCCGCTGCTGTACTAAAACCAACGTACTTTAAAAAATCACGACGTGTAGTTGATGAGGATGCCAAAGCATCAATATTTCCTAAAAACTCATCAGTAGGAATCTCCTCAACAAATTCGTTATTTTTAAGCGCCCCAACAATAGAACTACTTTCGTCTAGTTCTTCAACACTTTTCCAGTATTTTTTGTTTGATGACATATATAAATATTAAAATCTTAATAAATTAATTAATAATGGCATTTACCACATTCTAAACCACCCATTTGTGCGGCAGTTAATTTCTCAACACCATATTTTTTAGAAAGTTCCTCATGAATTTTAGTGTAATATTCATTTCCTTCCATTTTAACTTCTGTTTTTCTGTGACAATTAATACACCATGACATCGTCAATGGAGCAAATTGCTTTTGAATTTCATACTCTTGAACTGGACCATGACAAGTCTGACATTCAACACCAGCAACATTAACATGTTGTGAGTGGTTAAAATAAACAAAAGATGGCAAATTATGGATTCTTACCCATTTAACAGGCTCAGTTTTACCAGTATACTTTTGATTCTCAGCATCCCAACCAACAGCCTTGTATAGCTTTTGAATTTCATTATCATAAAAGGCCTTAGAATACTCAGGTGTAGCTGTGGTATCAGAAACTTCAGCAATACTTTTATGACAATTCATACATACGTTCAATGACGGAATACCCGAATGCTTACTAACCCTTGCAGAAGAATGACAATAATTACAATTGATTCCATTACTTCCTGCATGAATTCTATGTGAATAATGAATAGGTTGAATAGGCGCATAATCTTGATCAACTCCTACTTGCATAAGAAAACCATACACAAAATACGCACTAGCTAAAAGCAAGAACACCGAGCTAATCAGTACTAAAAACTGATTACGCGCAAACGCTTTCCAAATTGGAGTCGTTGGAGTCTTCGGCGCAACTTCAATACCATTGGCTTTAGCTACTGTGGTTAAAACTTTGTTTACAAGAAAAAGCATAACAACTAGAACTATCATAACCAAAGCTAGGGCGCCCAGAATAATGTTGTTAGACATTCCGCTATCTGCAGGAGCAGCACCAGGAAGAACTTCTGCACCAGCAACGGCAACAGGAGCTTCCATCTTTGGCTCAGATGTGTATGCAATAATATTATCAATATCAGCATCAGACAACTGCGGAAAATTAGACATTACCGCTTTATTATACTCCTCGTAAATTTTGATAGCCGCAGGATCTCCAGATTTAATCAATTCAGAACTATTTCTAATCCACTTGTACAACCATGGCATATCATGTCTATTTATCACTCCTCTTAAAGCAGGACCAGTCGCCTTCGCGTCTAGTTTGTGACAAGCAGCACAATTTCCGTTAAACAATTCTTTACCTTTTATAGCATCGCCTGCACCTGCAACAGCAGGAGCAGCGGCCACATCGGCTACTGCAACAACAGGAGCTGCCTCCTGTGCAAATAAACTTAAAGAAAAAATTACCGATAAGGTCAAGCCTAAGAGTAATTTCCTTGTGATCGAATTATGGTTACCCACCTTTTTCATATTGTATAAATATTATCTACTAAAAATTGGCACAGTTTTTTCAACAGTTTTACTGGACTGGTCCTTCTTTTAAAACTTGTACAAAAATACGACTAAAGAACTATTCTTAAAACCCAAAAATTGTCTTAATTTCAATTTATATTTATTCTAAATAACGCAGTCATACGTACCTAACTTATTATATATTATTTTTGCGTAAAACAATCACATTATGAGAAATTTAGCTTTAAAAAAAACTAGCTTAACATTTATATTCCTTTCTCTTTCCTATTTTGAAGCAACGGCGCAAGAAGGCATCATAACTTTAAAACAAGATTCTAAATTTGAACAATTCCTAAATGAAAGAAGAAAAATCGTAGTTTTACCTACTATTAATGAAAATTACCAAATTCAGATATTCAGCGGTGAGAGCGATAAAGCAAAATCAATACTTGCGGAATTTCGCCAAGAATTTAAAGAAACAGACGGATCAATTTACTTTTTTACTCCGAATTTTAAAGTTTGGGTGGGAAACTATAAAACAAGAATTGAGGCTGAAAAAAATTTAATTACTATTAGAAAACAATACAGCAACGTGCTACTAATCAGACCTTCAAAATAAGAACAGAAAATCTTTCTGCAATTGATTTCTATGTCCGAAATTAAAAATAAGCACAAACAAAAATAACATTTTTTAATTTTTAAATCTACAAACCACTTTCTACCGACGTGGTTAATAGGTTTAAAAATTTGCAATAAGCTCGATAACCTTTTAGAGATCGAACAAAATCTTAAAAAAAAAATTTTTTTTTAATTTCACAAAGTATCTCGAGGACCAAATTAAGCAAAAGAATATTTATTTACATCGCAAAAGCCTTATCATAATAAGTACTATCTTATTAAGTGATTAACTTACTAAAATAAAAAGCAACTATTTTATAAATGATTCTAAAACAAAATTATCAAAATATGATGATTAAAATTTATTATAAGAATTAAATTTTAAATATAAGCATGATCCAATACTGATAAATTAAAACCATTATTAAAACTGCGCTACCAATCATTATAATCAGCTTGGTTGTAAAAACTTACTCCAAACAACCATCAGTCATCAACCCTTTTAAATCAAAATTTGTATTCCCTGCAAAATATAATTCCACCTAAAAAAGGAGAAATTCTGACTACTACCAATAACCCAATAAAAAGTTAACAAAAAATATTAAAACAAAAAAAATCCCGACGAATCGGGATTTAATTAATTATCAATTAAATTTTATTTTAATTTTTTCTTAATTGCAACCTCATGATAGGATTCAATTACATCACCTTCTTCAATATCGTTATATCCTTTTACTTGAATACCACAATCATAACCTTTAGCAACATCTTTCACATCGTCTTTGAAACGCTTTAATGCTAAAAGTTCTCCTGTAAAGACAACTACACCGTCTCTAATAATACGCATTTTAGCATTTTTAACGATTTTACCATCCATAACCATTGAACCTGCGATTGATCCCACTTTAGAAATTTTAAATATCTCTCGAATTTCAGCTGTTCCAAGAATTTCCTCTTTCATTTCTGGTGCCAACATTCCTTCCATCGCATCTTTCAAGTCATCAATTGCCGCATAGATAATAGAGTAGTAACGAATATCAATTTCTTCCTTATCTGCTAACTGTCTTGCATTTCCAGCGGGGCGCACATTAAATCCAATAATGATTGCATCGGAAGCAGAAGCTAACATAACATCAGTCTCTGTAATTGCTCCAACACCTTTGTGGATAATATTAATTTGGATTTCTTCGGTCGATAATTTTGAGAACGAATCAGATAATGCTTCAACCGATCCATCAACATCTCCTTTAAGTATAATATTCAATTCTTTGAATTGACCTAAGGCGATTCTACGTCCAATTTCATCAAGTGTAATATGACGTTGTGTACGAACTGACTGCTCACGCATTAATTGAGAACGTTTAGATGCAATTTGTTTTGCTTCCTTTTCATCTTCAAAAACATTAAATTTATCTCCAGCCGTTGCTGCACCATCAAGTCCAAGTACAGAAACCGGTGTAGATGGGCCTGCAATTGTTACAATATTTCCTCTTTCATCATGCATGGCTTTTATTTTTCCATGATGTTTACCAGCTAACATATAATCCCCAACCTTTAAAGTACCATTTTGCACTAAGATAGTTGAAACGTATCCTTTACCTTTATCTAAGAATGCCTCTACTACAGTTCCTTGTGCTGACTTATTTGGATTAGATTTCAAATCTAAAAGCTCTGCTTCAAGTAAAACTTTTTCTAATAACTCTTTAACACCTGTTCCTACTTTTGCAGAAATATCATGCGATTGAATTTTTCCGCCCCAATCTTCAACAAGTAAATTCATACCTGCTAATCTTTCTTTAACTTTTTCAGGATTAGCATTCGGCTTATCGATTTTATTAATCGCAAATATGATAGGTACTCCTGCTGCTTGAGCATGGCTTATCGCTTCTTTTGTTTGTGGCATGATGTCATCATCAGCTGCAATTACAATGATAGCAATATCGGTAACTTGTGCACCACGAGCACGCATTGCTGTAAATGCTTCGTGACCTGGTGTATCTAAAAATGCAATTTTCTGGCCATTGTCTAAAGTTACTCCGTATGCACCAATATGCTGTGTAATTCCTCCAGATTCTCCTGCAATTACGTTTTCTTTACGAATATAATCCAGCAAAGATGTTTTACCATGATCGACGTGCCCCATAACAGTTACAATCGGAGCTCTAAAAACTAAATCCTCTTCTCTGTCTTCAACAACCTGAATTGCTTCCTCAATATCTACGGTAATAAATTCAACTTCGTAACCAAATTCATCAGCAACGATTGTTAATGTTTCTGCGTCAAGACGTTGATTCATCGTAACCATAATTCCAAGTGACATACAAGTACCAATAACTTTAGTAATTGGTACATCCATCATTATAGCTATTTCACCAACTGTTACAAACTCAGTAACTTTGATCGTTTTGCTTCCTTCATCAAGAGCCCTTTGTTCATCATCAGATTTCTGACGGTGGGTATCTCTTTTATCTCTTCTATATTTAGCCGCCTTAGACTTACCACCTTTACCTTGCAGTTTTTCTAGCGTTTCTCTAATTTGATTTTTAACTTCTTCTTCTGTAGGCTCTACTTTCGCAACAATTGCTGGTCTATTGCCTTTCACAAAACCAGGTCTTGCACTACGATTAGCATTAAACCCACCACCACCTACATTAGGTGTAATCTTGTTAGGATTTGGCGCACCTGGAACTCCTGGTACGGCAGGTGGTCTCGGAGCTCCTGGCTTAGGAGCAATCCTCTTACGTTTATTTTTATTGGAATTGGCTGCAGCCGAACCTGGAGCTCCTGGTTTATTAGGAGTAATCTTTGGCTCTTCTTTTTTCTTTTTAGGTTTGTTGAACTGAGACAAATCAATAACTTGACCTGTCAAAGTAGTTCCAGATAATTTCTGATACTGCGTAGTGATTGTTTCATCGATCGGTGCTTCATCTGCTTTTACAGAACCATTTACCACTTCGGCTTTTGGAGCTACCGGCGTTTCTATTACAATCTCAGTTTTCACATCTTTTATACCAGCAATTGGCTTAACCACTTTCTTTTCAGGAATGATTTTTACATCTGCAGGTGTTTCTTGTATTAGCTTTTCTACTGCAACTTTTTCGGAAGTAGCCACAACACTAATAGCGGGCTTAACTTCTTCATCCTTCACAACCGCAACTTCTTGTTTTTCAACTGTTTTTGTGCCTTGTATGACTGTAGGCTTCTTTGGATTGAGGTCAATTTTACCTACTTGAACTGGTCCTGTAATAACTGCTCGCGCTTTTATCACTTCCTGTTTTTTCAGTCGATCCTCCTCGATCTTACGTTTATCTTCAATTTCTTTTTCGCGTTCTAAACGCAAAGCCTCTTTTTCCTTTCTTTTTTCTTCTCCTACTTCTTTAGAAGCTTCCTTATTCCCTTTGTCACCAGCAAACTGACCGCACAAGACATTGTATATATCATCAGAAATTTTTGCGTTCGGGTTTGCTTCAATAGCAATTCCATTATCTTTTAGATAATCCACAGCTCTTTCTAAAGAAATATTCAATTCCCTCAAAACTTTGTTTATTCTAATAATTCTCTCTTCAGACATAAAACCTTTTTATTATTACCTTTTTTGTTATTCCTCACTTTACTTTAACTCAATACCTATTGAATTAAATTTTATTGTAAAATGGCATGTATATAGTTGAAGAATTGTTGACTAACTGTCAAATTCTTCTTTTAATATTCTCATTACATCTAAAATCGTTTCCTCTTCTAGGTCTGTTCTTCTCACTAAATCATCTACATCTTGCTTCAAAATACTTTTAGCAGTATCTAAACCAATTTTTGCAAACTCTTCAATAACCCAGTCTTCAATTTCATCTGAAAACTCAGTTAACTCAACATCATCCTCATCAGCGGTTGCACCAGCAACATCTCCTTCTCGAATGACATCTAGCTCATAACCAGTTAGCAAACCAGCTAATTTAATATTATGTCCACCACGACCAATTGCTTTTGAAACCTCTTCCAATTTCAAAAAAACTTCTGCTCTTTTCGTTTCTTCATTTATTTTAATTGAAGACACCTTAGCTGGACTTAAAGCTCTGGTAATAAACAATTGAATATTACTAGTATAATTGATAACATCAATATTTTCATTTCCTAATTCTCGAACAATACCATGAATACGCGAACCTTTCATTCCCACACATGCTCCAACAGGATCAATCCTATCATCATAAGAATCTACAGCTACTTTTGCTTTCTCACCTGGGATTCTCACGACTTTTTTAACCATAATTAAACCGTCAAAAACTTCTGGAATTTCTTGTTCAAACAACTTTTCTAAAAACTTCTCAGAAGTTCTAGACATGATAATTTGAGGTTTGTTTCCTTTTAATTCAACGCTTTCAATAATTCCTCTAACATTGTCACCTTTACGGAAAAAGTCGGAAGGAATTTGTTTCTCCTTTGGTAATATTATTTCATTACCTTCATCATCAACTAAGATAACAACTCTAGGACGGACATGATGCACTTCAGCTGTGTAAATGTCACCTACTAAATCTTTAAATTGTTTGTAAAGATTAGTATTATCGTGCTCATGAATTTTAGAAATTAAATTTTGTCGCAAAGCCAATATTGCTCTTCTTCCAAGATCAATCAATTTTACTTCTTCAGAAACTTCTTCCCCGATTTCAAAATCCGGCTCTATTTTTCTAGCGTCAGTCAAAGTTATTTCTAAGTGATCTAAATCTAAGTCGTCATCAGCAACGATTACTCTTCTTTGCCAAATCTCCATATCTCCTTTATCAGGATTTATAATGATATCGAAATTATCATCTGATCCGTATTTTTTTTTCAATGCATTTCTAAATACATCTTCTAAAATTGCCATAAGCGTTACACGATCAATAAGTTTATCATCTTTAAACTCTGAGAATGAATCGATTAATGCTAAGTTTTCCATGCGAATTCTTTAATTAAAATGTTACTGTAACAATTGCTTCTTTTATACTTCCGTAAGGTAATTTCAATTCTTTTTGAACCGTCTCTTTACCTTTTCCTATTTTTTTTGGCTCTCTTGCTTCCCACGACAAAATTACAAAATCATTATCAGCATCAACTAGTTCTGCTTCAATAATTTCTAAATCAGTTTTAACAATCAAAGTACGCCCTATATTTTTCTTATACTGCCTAATCAATTTTAATGGCGATCCCACTCCAACTGACGCCACTTCTAAACTGTAATCTTGCTCCTCTCGATCTAAATGAGCATCTAGAAAACGACTAACATCAATACAATCCTGTAAAGCAACGCCATTATCGCCGTCCAAATTTACTGTAACTTTAAAAGCATCAGTGATAATGAGGTCAATTAAAAAGATGGTTGGCTTTTCTAAAAGACAGTCAGTCAATGCCGAATTTACTTTTTCTTTAAATGTCATAATTTTTATAAAAAGAGGGGACTTAGTAGTCCCCTCATTATCTAGATTTTAATAAATAACGGTGCAAAGATAGTGTTTTTTTTCATAAACTAAAATATTCAGTTGCCGTAAAATAAATTCATACCTTTATTAAGCTAAAAATTTCAAATTTTTTAATTTCATTTAACCCTTTTTATTTATGAAACGTATTTTAGTTCCTAGTGATTTTTCTCAATATGCCGAAATTGCTCTCCAGACAGCTGCTTTAATTGCAAAAAAAAACAAAGCGGAAATATTTTTAATTCATTTACTAGAAATGCCAAGTGAAACACAGTATGAACTATCAAATGAAGTTGCTACTCCTGCACTTGTATCACTGACTGAAAAAGCTAAAAAACAACTCACAAAAATAGTTTCGCAAGATTATTTACAAGGAATCACTATCTACCATTCAGTACAAATCGAAAAAGCGTCCAGCGGAATTCTTTCCTTTTCTTCAAAAAACAAAATCGATTTCATCATAATGGGTTCTAATGGAACCTCAGGAATTGAGGAAATATTAATTGGCTCTAATGCCGAAAAAGTAGTGCGACTTTCAAATGTTCCTGTCTTAATCGTCAAAAATAATATCGACGTCTATAAATTTGACAATTTTGTTTTTGCATCTGACTTCTCGAAAGGCATAAAAAAACCATTTAAGAAAATGCTACAATTTTCAGAAATATTTGATGCGACACTTTCACTAGTAATGATATGTACGCCAAATAGTTTTAAAACTACCATTGAGGCTGAAAAAACAATGAATAAGTTTGTTAAAAAACACGATATTAGAAATTACTCGTTACATATTTTTAATGACACTAATGTCGAGAATGGCATTATTAACTTCTCCAAAAAAGAGAATGCGAACTTAATTGGAATATGTACGCACGGAAGAACGGGATTAGCTCATTTTTTTAATGGAAGCATCAGCGAAGACATCGTGAATCATAGTTCTTTACCAGTAATTACTTTTAAAATTTAATATTTCTGATTTGTAATATAGAACGTTTTCGATTTAAAAAATTTACTCCATAAAAAAACCCCTCTACTTGAGGGGTTTTCTGTTGGTCTACTAGGACTCGAACCTAGAAAGACTGCACCAAAAACAGTTGTGTTACCATTACACCATAGACCAGCATTGCTGCTAAGCGAGTGCAAATCTATAATAAATTTTAGTTTGTACAAACTTTTTTAATCATTTTTTAAAAAAATGATCGTCTTTTTTAAAATTGACATTTTAAATATTACAAAAACTATTAACAATCAAGGGTTTATTAAATTACTTTAGTTTTCGAGAAAATTTTGTTAATGACTACAACCTTAAACAAAAAAACATTTTCTTTGCAATTGATAAAAAATTAAAATTTAGTACATGGATAAAGTATCTTTCAATTTCAATAAGTGGAATACAATCATTGGTTGGTTTACATTTGGAATCGCCTTATTAACTTATACTTTGACTGTTGAACCTACCATGAGTTTTTGGGATTGTGGTGAATATATTGCTACCGCTGCAAAACTGCAAGTTGGACACCCGCCAGGAGCACCTTTATATCAAATGATTGGCGCTTTTTTCGCGATGTTTGCTGCTGATGACACTAAAATTGCTTTAATGGTGAATATGATGTCTGTATTTTCAAGCGCTTTTACAATACTATTTTTATATTGGTCATCCTCTATAATTTTACGCAAATTAGTTGTTCGGTTTGCAAATTTAGAATCCCCGAACGCAACTAATAATCAACTTACTACAAGCAACAACATTGTGATATTAGGAAGTTCATTAGTAGGTGCATTAGCATACACATTTTCTGATAGTTTTTGGTATAATGCAGTAGAAGCCGAAGTTTATGCAATGGCCTCGTTATTAATTGCACTCTTATTTTGGTTGGGATTACGCTGGGAACAAGACATGCACGAACCAAGAGGAAATAGATGGTTATTAATGATTTCATTAGTTATAGGACTTTCTTTTGGTGTTCACTTTATGGCGCTACTGACCATTCCTGCGATAGGATTTTTATACTTTTTTAAAAATTATAAAACAGTAACAATTAAAAATTTCCTTATTGCTAACATAGTAGTAATATCAATTTTATTATTTATTTTTAAACTATTACTTCCGCTGACGATGGGATTCTTTGGTCAAACTGAAGTTTTTATGGTAAACAGTCTAGGATTACCTTTTGATTCTGGGACTATATTTGTTACTATAGCATTGATTGCATTGTTTTATTTTGGACTTACTTATACCCGAAATAAAGGAATGGTGACTTACAACACCTTGATTCTATGCATCCTTTTTATTTTAATAGGATTTTCTACATGGATGATGTTACCTATACGTGCAAATGCTAATACCGTAATTAATGAAAATAAACCTTCGGATGCACGTGAAGTACTCGCTTATTATAATAGAGAGCAATATGGCGTAAATCCTTTGTTTTATGGTCCACAATATACTGAAGCTTTTGGCGGTTTAGACAAAGACAAGCCATATTTAGACAAAGCACCTAATTATGAAAGGGATTACAAAACTGGTAAATATGTAATTGTAAATAATTTCAAGAATGCCGACCAAAACACTGATGACATTCACAAGACGATTTTACCGCGAATGTGGAGCGGTGATCACATGGAAAATTATATGAATTTCACAAATCCTCCTGAATTCAAAATCAATCCTAAATATGATTACGATGAAGATTTGGCTAAATACGGTTTGGATGCCAGTCAACTAAGCGAGGAAGACTATAATAAGGCGATCGCTCAATTAAAAAGCGAAACTGAAAAAACAATAAACGAATTTAGACAAGCTTATGCTCAAAAACAAATTGACAATGAAGGCTATATTAAGTTTTTAAAAAGCTATGGAGATTACCTAATTGTAGACAAACCAACTACTATAGATAACTTAAGTTTTATGGTTGAATATCAGTTTGGATACATGTACTGGAGGTACCTGATGTGGAATTTCGTGGGTAGACAAAGCGATGATCAAGGAAGATACGATTATCTAAATGGGAACTGGATTAGCGGTATATCATTTATAGATAGTTTACATTTAGGAAGTCAAGACAACCTTCCATCAGATGTTTTGAATAATAAAGGACGTAATGTGTATTTCTTTCTTCCGTTTATTTTAGGATTAATTGGATTAATGTATCATGCTAATAAAGATTTAAAAAGTTTTTATGTGCTGCTAGCTTTATTTCTATTTACAGGAATTGCCTTGAAGATCTACTTAAATGAAAGACCATTTGAACCAAGGGAAAGAGATTATGCCTTAGTGGGCTCCTTTTATGTATTTGCAATATGGATAGGTTTTGGGGTTTACGCATTATACGAAAGTGCAAGAAAATACATCGCTCCAAGAATTGCTGGCCCTATAATTATTGTTGCTAGTTTACTTGCTGCACCTGTTCTAATGGCTTCTCAAAATTGGGATGACCATGACCGCTCTGGAAAATACACCGCTTTATCGATGGCAAAAGCCTACTTAGAATCTTGTGATGCTAATGCTATTTTGTTTACCATTGGTGACAATGATACTTTCCCGTTATGGTATGCTCAAGAAATCGAAAACATAAGAACTGACGTGAAAATTGTGAATACAAGCTTATTCATGACCGATTGGTACATTGATCAGATGAAAACGAAAACGTACGAATCAGACCCATTACCTATATCATTTACTCATGATCAATATGTAGGTGACAAATTAGATTATGTTGCTCATATACCAAAAGTTGATAGTCGTTGGGATATCAAGGATTTAATTACTTTTATAAAGAATCCAAAAGCAACTGTTCAAATGCAGAATGGACAGACGATTCATTTTTACCCAACAAATAAAATACGAATTCCTGTTGATAAAAACACAATTATCAAAAATAAGATAGTAGATCCTAAATATAATGATTCAATAGTTCCTTATATCGATGTCGATATAAAAGGAAATGCACTATATAAAAACAGATTAATGATGCTTGATATAGTTGCTAATAACAACTGGAAACGTCCTATTTATTTTAGTGGAGGTGCGTTTGATAACGAAGATTACATTTGGATGAAAGAATATCTTCAATTAGAAGGTATGGTTTATAAGTTAGTACCCGTTAGAACAAAATTACCTAAAGATGGTAGTCCCCTTGAAATGGGTCAAATAGATTCAGAAAAAATGTACACCAAAGTTATGAAATGGGATTGGGGCAATAGCGAAAGTCCTAATATCTACCATGATACTGAAACAAAAAGAAACAGTATAACTTACAGAACTAATCTTTCTCGATTGATGAATCAGTTAATTCTTGAAGGTAAAAAAGATAAAGCTAGAAACATTATTAATCTCGCAATGACTAAGATGCCACTTGAATACTTTGGATATTATTCACTCTTAGAACCTTTCGCAGACGGATATTACAAATTAAACGATAAAGTGAATGCTCAAAATCTATTAAAACAACTAATTGGTAAATACCAAGAAAATTTAAATTATTATGGCCAATTAAAAGCTTCAGAACAAAGCGGTATTGCCACCACCATAATAATCGATATTGAACGTTACAGAAGTTTACTGCAAGTAATGAAAGAGAATAACGATATGGATTTTTACAATAAAAATAAAATTACTTTTAACACTTACATTAAAATGTTTGAGCGTTTCGAGCGTGAGAAAGAGTAATTAGAGTTGAAGTAGTTTAGTTAAAAAATGAGTTAATCAGAAAACTGTTATCATTTCAGTTGCTAATTAGCTCATTTTTATTTTATAAACCAGTTTTATACGTGATTGAATCATATAAATTATTAGTATGAAACTCTATTGGATCAAGACGCATTGGATTGTCAAAAAGTTATTTCACAATTATATTTGGGATGTTTCCAATGAAAACAAAACAGTTTACCTAACCTTTGATGATGGTCCAATACCAGGAGTTACTCCTTGGGTTATAAATCAATTAGAAAAATACAATGTAAAAGCTACTTTCTTTTGCATAGGTGATAATATTTATAAACACCCCGAACTATTCGAGGAGTTAATTGCTGATGGACATTCAATAGGAAATCACACCTTTAATCATTTAGACGCATGGAAAACTCAAAAATTTGAGTACCTAGATAATATAAAAAAATGTGAAGAAATAATCTTTTTAAATTCTAAGACAGCAAACAAATCTAAAATATTCAGACCACCTTATGGCAAAATTAAAAGAAGCCAGTCAAAAGCAATACGAAATTTAGGATATAAAATAGTAATGTGGGATATTTTAAGCGCCGACTTTGATCAAAAAATTTCTAAAGAAGAGTGCCTTGCAAATGTTTTATTAAATATTGAATCAGGAAGTATAATTGTTTTTCATGACAGCATTAAAGCATTTAGGAACCTTGAATATGTGTTGCCAAGAACATTAGATTATTTGAAGAATAACAATTATAATTGCAAAGTTTTATAGCTAGAATTGCTCTTGAACGATACTAATTAAAGTATTTGCGTCTACCTCTCCTGATTGCCTCCAGATCATTAAACCTTGCTTGTAGATCATTAATGTAGGTAGACCTTTGATGCGAAGAGCATCAGCTAATTCTTTATTTTTATCAACATCTATTTTAATAACTTTTGCTTTATCACCAAGCGCAGCGGCCACATCTTTTATGACAGGATGCATAGATACTGAAGACTCGTTCCACTCTGTGTAAAAGTCTATTAAAACTGGAATCTGAGTACTTATAAGCTCTCCAAATTTTGACATACAATCAAAAATTTATTTTTTACTATTTACTAAAAGTCTTTGTTTATTGTTACAAATGTAGCATTTTTAACGTATTATGCTACATTTACTCCTTTTTTTAGTTCGATTACTGTTATTTCAGGCATAATACCTACTCTCCCTGGATAAGCATGGAAACCAAATCCTCTATTTACATAAACGTACCGACCTAAGTTTTCATATAATCCAGCCCATTGCGTATAGACATATTGCGCTAAGCTCCACTTGAAATAACCAGGTATTTCAATCCCAAATTGCATTCCATGTGTGTGACCAGATAGCGTGAGCTGGTAATGCTTAGCATCATGTTGCACTACTTTATCCCAGTGTGATGGATCATGACTCATTAATATTTTAAAATCTTCTTTTTTTAATTGTCCTGCAGCTTTATTTAAATCTCCAGCTTGTTTAAAATTGTGACCCCAGTTTTCTACGCCAACTAATGCAATTTTATCCTCACCTTTTTGAATAAAAGTATGATCATTTAATAATAATTTAAAATTAATATCACCATACAATTGCTTGATTGCTTCAAAATTTTCCTCTTTTGCTGCGGCAGTTGGCCACGTTATATATTCGCCATAGTCGTGATTGCCTAAAACTGAATATTTACCATAGTCGTGCGTTTTTATTCTATTAAAAGTTTCAATCCATGGATGCATTTCTGTTGCATGTGTATTTACAATATCACCAGTAAGCAAGATCATATCAGAATTTTGTTCATTCACTAAATCAATCGCGTAATTAATTTTATCTGGATTATCAAAGCTTCCACTGTGAATATCTGAAATTTGAGTAATAGTAAAACCATCAAAAGCATCAGGCAAATCAGGAAAAAAAATACGCTGTTTGATAACTTTATAATTATATTTTCCAACAGTTATTCCATAAATCAGCGACAAAAAGGGAATTACTGCCAACCCAAGGCCTATTTGGCTTACAAATTTCCTCCTAGCAGTAAAAAAATCAGCGTTTTTATCATCATTTATAAAGTGATTAACGATGCCGGCAACTAACCTAAAAATATCTTCGCCCATCAACACAAGCGTAATGATTAATTTGGGTACATATACCAGCAATAATAACGCCATCACAAACATTGTTTGTTGAGTTTGCCCAACACTTCTGTCAAATTGAAGCAAGGAGTAAACAATATAAATTATAAAAAGTACACTAGTAATTTGTATAGAAAATAATAGTGGCCTTGATTTTATTACGGTTTTTAAGACTTGAAAAGTGTAAAGCTCAATTATGAGAAGTGTAGAACAAAGAAATGCGATGCGAAATATCATTAGGATATAATTTTGCACAAAATAACAAAACAATTAGTCAAAATATATTTTTATTAGTTAAAATTTAACGGATGATTTATGTAAGACTATTTAAAAAATAAAAAGTCAAAAAATAAGATTTCATGTGACGATTCAATATTATTGCATAGAGACATTCACCGAACGAATAGTCATATTTTTATCATTTCCTAAAATTCTTTCAGAAAACAGTTCTATATAATCACCGCTATTCATCTGGACGTTAGCTAGAATTGGAATGTTTTGAATAAATCCAGAATTTGCATCAATGAAGGATTCTGATGAAATTATCCTTGAAACTAATAGACCAGCAGCATTAAATCGCTGAAAATAAAAAATATAGTCAGTGTTACCTGATGAACCAGAAGCTTCAAATGCAACTGAAGCAGCAATTGTAAAACTTCTGCTTTTCTTACCTAAGTACGCTAAACGATTACTTGTTGATGAGGTAGTTATTCCCATGCGATAAAGATTACTAGCAATTGTAGTTCCTGGAATTTTTACTCCCTGATTCAAACTCGGATGATTAAAAACTGGAGCCGTTAAAGTTCTATTTAAATAAATATTCCCTGAAGCTGCAGCGTCAACTTCAGTGGGAATACCTGCGCATCGAACTGACCAATTGTTATTAAAATTATAGCCTAGATAAGTTGCTGGTGTGTATCCTCTTATATATCCAGCGCTGTTAGAACCTGTAAAAACTACAGATTCCATAACTGCATCGCCGTTGATAATTGGGTTTGATGACACGTCAAAACCTATAGCTGTGCCATTAACTTCACTAAAACCGCCTTGTTTTTGAATTAAGCCAAATGTCCCCTCAATTTTTTCAAACGTTCCCGCATTATTGCCAAACCAACCCATATTGCTTAATAAAAGTTTACTTATTGTATTAAAAGTAAATCCATTCGAGTTTCCAGCGTACTGAACAATACTTAAAAAAACAAGCGAGAAATTCTCTATTGTTCCCACATTCGCGGAGTTTAAAATAATGGAATCTCTAAAAATCAAATTTTGATTTCCACCACCATTGATATTAAATACTTTTCCAGCAGTGGCAGTCAAAGTCAAAACTCTTACAGATCCTCCTGTTGTACCTACAAATAAATCTCCTGTCGCCTTGACAAGTTTATCGTCTCCGGAGTCAATTCCTATAACATAAGAATTATTTAGCTCAATGGGTAAATCCACAGCAATAGTTCCATTAATTTCATAAGCAGTTCCAGAATCTAAAAGATACTTACTACCACCACCAGCTGCTTTCTCAGCAGCCAAAACAGTTGCTAAAACATCGGTAGATTTAATTCTCTTGAATTTATTCCTTCCGCCACTAAAATCACTACTGATTCTAGTCCAATTTACTGCTGTAGTATTGTAATGAAAGAACGATTTTAAATCGGTGTCATAAACCATTAAACCATCAGCTGGAGAAACTATAGCTGTCCTTTGAACACTTGTCATTCTAGGCGTCAACATCCCTTGAGTTGTAGAAGTAACATCAAGTACAGAACTTGCATTAGGCGTTACAGTTCCTATCCCAACTTGTGAATAAATAGATGATGTAATCATTAAAAACAAGACCCCAAAAAAACAACCCTTAATTGAAAAGTAACTCTGTGTCATAACTGAAATATTGAGAATTTATAATAAAGAATGATTGCAACCAAAAAATTACTTTGTAAAAGTAAATACAATAATCGATTAAATGCTTTTAAAATCGATAAAATACATTTATTAAACATTAATGTAGCTAAAAATTTATAATAATTATAATTTAACAATCGCTTATAAAAAATTATAATCCTACAACTTTAGAATAATTCACTACCTTTTACTTCTCACCACATGGACAAATGAAATCCACTTATAAATCTTTTACTGCTATTCATAAATGTCTTTCAAGTTTTGTACTTTTGAAACCCATTCAAAATTACACTCATGACACAACAAAAACGTCTTTATCTTTTAGATGCTTATGCACTTATATTTCGCGGTTATTTTGCTTTTATCAAAAATCCCCGCATCAATTCCAAAGGGATGGATACCTCAGCAATCATGGGTTTTATGAATTCCTTGATGGACGTTATTAAGAGAGAAAGACCAGATCATTTAGCTGTAGCATTTGATAAAGGGGGAAGCCAGCTCAGAAATGATATATTTCCAGAGTATAAAGCGCACCGTGATGCCACACCTGAGGCCATAAAAATTGCTATTCCTTATATTCAAGAGCTATTAAGAGCTATGCACATCCCTATAATAGAAGTTGCAGGATTTGAAGCAGATGATTTAATTGGGACCTTAGCTAAACAAGCTGAAAAGGAAGACTTTCAAGTTTTTATGGTTACACCTGATAAAGATTTTGCACAATTAGTCTCTGAAAACATTTTTATGTATAAACCTGCTCGAATGGGTAATGGCATCGAAATTTGGGGAATTCCACAAGTACAAGAAAAATTTGAAGTTGAAAGACCTGAGCAAGTCATCGATTTTCTAGGAATGATGGGCGATGCCGCTGATAACATTCCCGGACTGCCTGGCGTAGGCGAAAAAACAGCTAAAAAATTCTTGAAAGAATATGGCTCAATGGAAAATCTATTAGCCAATACACATCAATTAAAAGGTGCTATCAAAGACAAAATTGAAGCTAATGCAGCATTAGGATTGCTATCAAAAAAACTGGCTACTATCCTACTCGATTGTCCCGTAACTTTTGACGCAACTGATTTTGAACTTTCAAAGCCTGATATTGAAAAAACAGATGAATTATTCAACGAATTAGAATTCCGCCAAATGAAAGCGCAATTCGATAAGTTGTATAATCCCTTGACTTCCGAAGGAAGTACAGAAAGCGATATAGAAACGTTAAAAAAAGTTACAGTTAAAAAATCGAATGAAGATCAATTTGATTTATTTGGTTTTTCTGATGTTGCCACTGATGAATCGCAAACAAATTCCTATTACGATACTTTAGAAACTACCGATCATAATTATCAAATAATTCAAGGCGATTTAGGAGTAAAATTATTTTTACAAAATTTAAACAATCAAGTATCTGTAAGTTTTGACACTGAAACTACAGGACTCGACGCATTAAATGCCGAACTGGTTGGGATGTCATTTGCATCCGAAAAAGGAAAAGCATTTTACGTTCCGTTTCCGGAAAATAGAGAAGAGGCTCAAATTTTAGCTGATAAATTCAAGCCATTTTTTGAAAATGATAAAATAGAAAAAATTGGCCAAAATTTAAAATACGACTTAAAAGTAATCACAAAATACGGTATTCAAATTAAAGGAAAATTATTTGACACTATGATCGCTCATTACTTAATTAATCCAGACATGCGCCATAATATGGATGTTTTAAGTGAAACCTATTTAAAGTACACCCCTAAATCCATTGAAGAATTAATAGGCAAAAAAGGTAAAAATCAAAAATCCATGCGAGATGTTTCCATAGATGAAATTAAAGAATATGCCGCTGAGGATGCTGATGTAACCATACAATTGGCCGCTATATTTAGCCCGATTTTGGATAAAGCGGATACTAAGAAACTATTTGATGAAATAGAAATTCCCTTAATACCAGTTTTAGCTGCAATGGAACTAGAAGGCATCAATCTTGATGTTGCTTTTCTAAAAGAAATGTCAGTAGAAATGGCAAAAGAAAGCGATGCTTTAGAACAAAAAATCTATGAAACTGCTGGAGTAACATTCAACTTAGCGTCTCCAAAACAATTAGGTGAAGTTTTATTTGAAAAAATGAAAATTGGTGGTGCCAAGCAAAAGAAAACTAAAACAGGTCAATATGCCACTGGTGAGGAAGTTTTATCCTTTTTAGCCAATGAAAATCCTATAGTAAAAGATATTTTAGAATGGCGCCAAATGATAAAATTGCAAAGTACTTATATTGATGCTTTACCTAATCAAGTCGACGTGTTGACCGGTCGTGTGCACACTGATTATATGCAAACAGTTGCAGCTACAGGTAGATTGAGTTCTACCAACCCTAATTTACAAAATATTCCTATACGAACAGAAAAAGGACGCTTGATACGAAAGGCGTTTATTGCTCGTGATGAAAATTACACCCTCCTTTCTGCAGATTACTCGCAGATTGAACTAAGAATTATTGCCGCTTTATCTGGTGAGGAAAATATGATTGCCGCATTTCAAAATCAGGAAGACATTCATAAAAGTACGGCTGCAAAAGTATTTAATGTCCCCTTAGAAGACGTTACTAAGGAGCAACGTAGCAATGCAAAAACGGTTAATTTCGGGATTATATACGGCGTCTCTGCTTTTGGCCTTTCTAATCAAACATCGCTTTCACGAAAAGAAAGTGCCGATTTGATCGATGCCTATTATTTGACTTATCCAAAACTGAAAGCATATATGGCTAGTCAAGTGGACTTTGCAAGAGAAAACGGTTATGTACAAACGGTTTTAGGAAGACGTCGTTATTTAAAAGATATTAATTCTGCAAATATGATGGTAAAAAGCGGCGCAGAACGAAATGCTGTAAATGCTCCTATACAAGGTTCAGCTGCTGATATTATCAAGATCGCTATGATTAATATTCATAAAAAACTCATTGAAGAGAATTGGAAATCAAAGATGCTATTGCAAGTTCATGATGAACTGGTGTTTGATGTTCACAACTCCGAATTAGAAAAAATTCAACCAATGATTAAGCACGAAATGGAAAATGCTTTTATACTGGATGTTCCGCTAGAGGTTGAAATAGGAATGGGAAGAAATTGGCTGGAAGCGCATTAAAAATAGTGGTCATTAGGCAATGAGAAGTGTTTAGCGAGAAGTGAGTAATAGCGAGAAATATGCCAATAGCATTCAAATCATCACCTAAATACGATTCTTTAAAAAATATCATCATATTGTAATCAAAAAAAATCCATCTTTACGATGGGTTTTTTTGATTACAACTTTCTTGTCGACTCTCTTTCCTTAAGTTTAGTTTTGATAACGACCGTTTCGTATGGAACATAATCTTCTTTCGATTCTAATCTATCAATTAATAGTTTAGCAGCAACTTCGCCTATCTCTATTCCGTGTTGACTCACTGTTGTCAGTCGAGGTGATAATCTTCTCGAAGCAAGAATTCCATCAGCAAAACCTATTATAGAAAGTTCCTCGGGGATCTTGTATCCTTTTTTAAGACCTATTTTTAATGCTGCCACAGAATCTGTTTCATCTAATGCAAAGATACCGTCAATTTTCATATCATCCAGAATTCCATCAATTTTACTATTCAAATCCTCTTCGGAATCAGTTCTCAAAATAATATCATTGTTTATTGCAATACCGTTTTTTTCTAATGCTTTTAAATAACCTTCTGCTCTCAATTTACCTACACTTAAATTATCAATAGAAGAGAGTAAAGCAATATTTTTGCAACCCAGATCGATTAAATGTTGTGTAGAGTTGATAGCTGAATCAAAATCATCTACTATGACTTTATCACAATCAACGCTTTCTGCTATTCTATCGAACATTACGATAGGAGTACCATCGTTAATAATACTAGAAAAATGTTCATACTCATGATTTTTCTGAGCTTCTTCAGAGACAGAAACTATAAAACCATCAATTGTTCCATTACTTAACATTTCAAGTGTATGTGCTTCTTTTTCAGCTGATTCATTAGAAATACACATGATAACATTATATCCTTTTGCATCAGCTACTTTTTCGATACCGCTGAAAACCTTAGCAAAGAACGAATTTAAAATATTAGGGATGATCACTCCAATTGTCTTTGTTTTTCTGTTTTTTAAATTTAATCCTATAACGTTCGGTTTATAATTTTTGAGTTTAGCATACTCTTTAATTTTCACTTTAGTTACCTCACTAATCTCTGGACTATCATTAAGGGCTTTTGAAACAGTTGAAACAGAAACATTAAGTTCTTTTGCGATTTGTTTTAAAGTAGCTTTAGCTTTCATAAAGAAATTTTATTGTAGTTGATAAGTGAGTTAGAAACAAAATAAGATTGTTAAAACAAATATAGGGGTGATTTATAAAAATACCTACTAAAAAACAGAATTTACACCACGATAATGAGAAAACCTTAATGAATTTAAGAAAAAGTAACGTCTTGTAAAAGTTACAATACAGAAACATCAGAACTAATTATACAAATTCTTTAATTTTTTAATAATATACATTTGATAATCAGCACTAACGGAAACTGAAAATATTCTTTTAAGCTATTTGCATTTAAAATAATTAATTGTACTTTTGCAACCCCTTTATAGGGGATGGAATGTTTAATTAAAATAATATTATGGACGCATTAAGCTACAAGACAAAATCAGCAAGCAAAGCCACCGTTACAAAAGAGTGGATTGTTGTTGATGCTGATGGGCATAACTTAGGACGTATGGCTTCAAAGATCGCAATGATCTTGAGAGGTAAGTACAAAGCAAGTTATACACCGCATGTTGACTGTGGAGATAACGTAATTGTTATCAACTCAGAAAAAATTAACCTTACAGGTAACAAAATGGACGAGAAGACTTACATTCGTCACACAGGTTATCCAGGAGGACAAAGAACTTTAACTGCTAAAGTATTGCAATCAAAAAACCCTGCATTACTAGTAGAAAAAGCAGTAAGAGGAATGTTACCTAAGAATAAATTAGGAGCTGAACTTTTCAGAAATTTAAATGTTGTTGTAGGTTCTGAGCACAAGCAAGGTGCACAAAAACCGAGAACAGTTAACCTTAACGATCTTAAGTAATGGGAGTTATTCACAAAATCGGTAGAAGAAAAACCGCTGTTGCACGTGTATATGTTTCGGAAGGAACAGGAGTAATCACTGTAAACAAAAAAGCATTCGAAACTTATTTCCCAACTGCAACTTTACAGTACAAAGTATTACAACCAATGTCTATGACAGAAAATGTAACTAACTTTGACGTTAAAGTTAACGTTTACGGAGGTGGTTCAACTGGTCAAGCAGAAGCTGTGAGAATGGCATTAGCACGTGTTATGTGTGAAGTGAACGCTGAAAACAGAGCTGTATTGAAACCACAAGGTTTATTAACGAGAGATCCAAGAATGGTTGAACGTAAGAAATTCGGTCAGAAGAAAGCTCGTAAGAGATTCCAATTCTCTAAACGTTAATATTACCTGTCTTATTCAAATAGAACCAGACATCATCAATTTATTGAAATTAAAAAACACAGTTGTTGTTGCTCTCCTATCGAGGTAGGAAATAGTTTAGCATCTAAATAAGCCGAAAGTCTTAAAGTCGAAAGTCTTAAAGTCGTATCAAAGAAGCATATTGCTAATCAACAGAACGTAAACTAGAACAAAAAATGGCAAACAAAATAGAAGTTAAAGACTTACTAGAAGCAGGTGTTCACTTTGGACACATGACTAGAAAATGGGATCCAAACATGGCTCCTTACATCTATATGGAACGAAATGGTATTCACATTATCAATCTATATAAAACTGCAGCAAAAATTGAAGAAGCAAATGACGCTTTGAAAAAAATCGCTGCATCAGGTAGAAAAATATTATTTGTTGCTACCAAAAAACAAGCAAAAGACATCGTTGCTGAAAAAGCAAAGGCTGCAAACATGCCTTACATCACTGAAAGATGGCCTGGTGGAATGCTAACTAACTTCGTAACTATTCGTAAAGCTGTTAAAAAAATGGCTACTATTGATAAAATGAAGAAAGATGGCACATTCATGACACTTTCTAAGAAAGAACGTTTGCAAGTAGATCGTCTTCGTGCTAAATTAGAGAAAAACTTAGGTTCAATCGCTGACATGTCTAGACTACCAGCTGCTTTGTTCGTAGTTGATATAAAAGCGGAACACATCGCAATAAAAGAAGCTCAAAAATTAAACATTCCAGTTTTTGCAATGGTTGATACAAACTCTGATCCACGTGAAGTAGAGTTCGTAATTCCATCAAATGATGATGCTTCTAAATCAATTGACAAAATTTTAACTTTAGTTACAGCTGCAATTGTTGAAGGGCTTTCTGATAGAGGTTCTGACAAAGAAGGTGAAGCGACTACAGAAGTTGCTGCTCCTGCTGCTGAAGCGGTTGAGGCTGCTCCTGCTGTTGAAGCTGCTCCTGTTGTTGAGGCTGCTCCTGCTGCAGAAGCTACTGCTCCAACTGCAACTAAAGAATAAAACAAATTTTAAATTCCAAATTTTAAATTCCAAATTCCATAAAGATTAATAACCACAAGTTATTAGTTTATTAAAACTGAAATTTGAGATTTAAAGGTTGGAATTTTTACTTTTATAACATTTAACACAATATATTATGGCAACAATTACTGCTGCAGACGTAAATAAATTAAGAACAGCTACAGGCGCAGGTATGATGGACTGCAAAAAAGCCTTAGTTGAATCAGAAGGAGATTTCGATTTAGCGATTGAAAACTTACGTAAAAAAGGACAAAAAGTAGCTGCAAACCGTTCTGATAGAGAATCTACAGAAGGTGCTGCAATCGCTGTTGTAAATGCTGATAAAACTGCTGGAGTTGTGATCACATTAAACTGTGAGACTGACTTCGTAGGTATGAACGAGAGCTTTGTAAAAATGGCTACCGAAATGGCTAATCAAGCATTGAGCTATGATACTCTTGAAGCATTTTTAGCATCAGACTTTAATGGAATCACTGTTGCTGACAAATTAATCGAGCAAACAGGAGTAATAGGTGAAAAATTAGAAATCAGAACTTTTGAGAAATTAGAAGGTGCTTTCGTTGGATCTTACATTCACTCCGGTAACAAGATTGCTACTATCGTAGCGCTTTCAGCAAAAGTTGATGGTGCAGAAGAAGCGGCAAGAAACGTTGCTATGCAAGCTGCTGCTATGAATCCAATTGCTTTGAATGAAGCTGGAGTTGATGCTGCTGTTATTGAAAAAGAAATTGAAATCGCTAAAGATTTGTTACGTCAAGAAGGCAAACCAGAAGCAATGTTAGAAAACATTTCTAAAGGAAAAATTCAACGTTTTTACAAAGACAACACTTTAATAAATCAAGATTACATTAAAGATAGTTCTATGAATGTTGCTTCTTATGTAAAATCTGTTGGTAAGGATCTTATCGTTACAGGTTTCAAAAGAGCTGCTTTAGGATAACCTAAAACAAGTTTTAAAATATAAAAGAGCGATTTAAAATTCAAATCGCTCTTTTTTTTGTGCCATATATTTCCCAATATATTTCATCCTTTTCACCTCGTATCTCTAACAAAAATACTCCTAATAAACATTAAAAATGTTAGTTAGAGAGGAGTCGAGAACCACCAACGCCTCTAGCCTAAGCACGATATAATAAAAATAAACTAGACTATATTTTACAGGGTTACAATATATAACTTTCATGACAACCTTTTTTATTATAAATAAAACCAATATCCGCAAACATTAGAAAGGTTTACGTCTAAATATTAGCCTTTGATTGGCAAAATTCGAGCACTGATAAATAGCGACTATTTAGCATTATAAAAAGACTAATGACTCTCCGCTTTTAGTCATAATTCTGTAATGCCTGCTATCACTAGTCTATCGAAGAGTTTGTCTCCAAAATATCTTCGATTTAGCTTATAAACAAACTCATTTAGATATAATTGCAGGTATTTTCCTTTTATTTTGTGATGATTTCCCAGAAAATTTCGCTTTGCATTGCTAATTGCGATATGAACCCAGCGTAATGTTTCTTTTGTTGTTTGCTTATCTGATTTTTCAGTAACGTATATTTCTACATAATCTGAAATATCAATATAGGAAGTACTTTTGTCTGAGAAAACAACACTTTTCTCTGAAATTGATTCTTGAATTGTTTCATTAATCTGTTCTGAAGTATGGTCTGTAAGTACTTTTGCTTTGAAATATCTACAATGACTTGATTTCTCTCCAGTTTCGATATCTTCTAAAGGAGCAGATTCTGCTGTAATTGCGACATTGGATTTCCCCACAGCTCCACGACCTCTAATACCTTTTTCTTGTTCAATCTCTGAAGATTCAATTGTAAAATAACCTTCGTCAAATTCTATCATTCCTTCCAAAGTATAACGAGAATCCCTATTGCCCAGTGCTTTTCTAAGTTTATGAACCATAGCCCAAACAGGCTCATATCGTTTCAATCCAAGTTGAGTTTGAATTTCTTTAGTTGAAAAACCTTTCTTCGTTGCTGTCAGTAAAAACATTGTTTTGTACCAAATTAAAAAGGATAAATTAGAACTTTGCATTATTGTTCCGCTTCTCAACGAAATTCTTTTTCTACATTCTTTGCATTCATAACTCCATCTGCTTTTTATCCAGAAATGTTCCTTGCATCCACATTTACATTGCACTCCAATTTTGTCTCTTTACTCTTTAAAGTGGTTTCTCCATGACTCTTCACTTTCAAAATTTGCCGTAAAACTGAATAAATTCATGATGATTTTTTTTATAAAAATAAGGTGAAATTTTAAATTATGAGTGATTCCGGAGAATCATAAAGACTATTATCTAGTTAAAATAAAAACAACCAAAATGAAAAAATTAAGCATTTTATTTTTAACAGTAATTACTCTATGATTAACTACTTCACGTTGTAATTGTGATTATAACGATTCTGGATTAATTGAAATAAAATAGGAACTCTATAAAGCAGGTGGAATTATCGATAGTCAATAAATGTTAGTTAAAATACCGTCAAGCGAAAGTCCTTATGGGAAAGATAGTTTTGAATTTGTAAAAATTGGCGTATTAAATGATTTCTATTTTTGAAATCTTGATTCAGATTATACAAAACCAACTGAAACTGGTGTAAACGCAAAAAAGGACAATTAATTAAACATCTAATACGCAAGTGAAGCTGGTACAGATTATGATATTTTAAAATTAACCACCTCCATAATAGGAATTAAAGAAACAGGTCAAGAAGGAGCTTACATAACAGTTTTCAAACGTAAATAATTCATTTCTACTCATTAAACTAACCTCAAATCATCACCGATTTAAGGTTTTTTTTTATCTTTAATCAAAAAAATGCAACACAAAACAAGATGTGCATGGTGCTTATCCAGCGACCTTTACAAAAGCTACCATGATGAAGAATGGGGAGTTCCCGTTTATGATGACCCTACTTTATTTGAATTCCTAATACTAGAGACATTTCAAGCAGGATTGAGCTGGATCACCATTCTAAATAAAAGAGAAAACTTCCGCAAAGCCTTTGACCAATTCGATTATAAAAAAATAGCCACTTATAACGACGATAAGATTTTAGAATTATTGCAAGATGCTGGAATAATCCGTAACAAACTCAAGGTATATTCGGCTATAACCAACGCGCAAAATTTTATTAAAATCCAAGAAGAATTTGGCAGTTTTTCTAAATACATTTGGTCATTCACTGATGGAAAACCCATTCAAAACAATCGAGAATCATTAACCGATGTTCCATCTGCTACACTACTTTCTGATGTTATTAGCAAAGCTTTAAAAAAAAGAGGATTTAAATTTGTAGGTTCCACAGTTATCTATGCTTACATGCAAGCCACTGGAATGGTTAATGATCATGTAGCAAATTGCTGGAAAGCTAGTTTTTTGCCCCAGATGGAAGTGGAAAGCCCAGACTGAAAAGACTATTTTTTTAAGGCAGAAAAGAGCGCCCGATAGGAAGCTCCTTTTGTGAATTTAGAAAAAAAGATTTTGAAGGAGGACTTGTAACAAACAGCTGGATTAGGCCCTACTAATTTTCTTGAAGAATTTTCATAAATGCATTTCGCTCAATTTCTCTGCATCCCAAGCTTTCAAGATGTGGATTATACACTTGGCAATCCACTAATTTATAGTTTTCCTTTTTTAATTTTTCTACCAAAGCGATGAAAGCAACCTTTGAGGCATTTGAAACCAAAGAAAACATACTTTCACCACAGAACACTTGTCCTAAATCAATCCCATACAATCCGCCTACTAACTTATCATTTTGCCATACTTCGACTGATTTAGCAATACCTATTTCATGAAGTTTAACGTACGCTTCAATCATATCATTGGTAATCCACGTTCCATTTTGACCATCGCGTTTTACTTTTTGACAATTTGATATTACATCTCTAAAAATTTTATTAAAAGTGACGGTAAAACTGTTCTTATTAAGAATATTACGCATGCTTTTAGAAACAATTAATTCATCAAGAAATAAAACCATTCTAGGATTTGGCGACCACCAGAGAATAGGATCTCCTTGCTCAAACCATGGAAAAATACCGCTTTTATACGCTAGTAAAAGTCGCTCTACTGATAAATCTCCACCAATAGCCAGAATACCATCACGATTGGCTTGTGAAACATCTGGAAAATATAAATTTTTAGACAGATAATACAAATTGACTTTTTTAAATGGCGACTTAATAACAAAAAAAACCAAATTCCAATTGTAAGACAAGCTCAATTTGGAATTTGGTTTTTATTATATAAAAAATTTATTTTAGAATGGCAAATCGTCTGCTTCTTCTTCATTTAAGTTTGTTGCTGGCGCAAATGCCTGTGCTGCAGGCATAGGAGGTATTCCAGCAGAAGGAGCTTCTCCTTGTAACTTAGCAATTCTCCATCCTTGGATTGTATTAAAATAGACAGCCTCTCCTTGTGGATTTGTCCATTCTCTACCTCTCAAATTGATATCAATTTTCACTGGTTCACCTACTTGAAAACCATTCAATAAATCACATTTATCCTGAACAAATTGCACAAGAATATGTTGTGGATATTGCTCATCAGTAGTAACAACTATGTCTCTTTTTTTGAAACCTCCTGATCCAACTTCTTTAGTTTGATCGATCATTTTAACTTTTCCTGTAACTTCCATCATCTCTATTTTTTATTGTTTGGCTCTATTTATTTTTTTGCTAAAAGCACTTTCCAGGCTGTTAGCACCTCATTTTTAATAATGTATTCCTTAGCAAGCTGGAATTTCTTCAATTCATCATCAGCACTTAAAACATCTTTAACTTCAAAATTATCTTTTACAAATATAGCAATTTCTTCTTCAGTTGGCAAAGCTTCAACGTTTCCTAACATACCTAAATCATTCCCATTAAAAATAGTGCACTGCTTTACAAAATTAGGAATTAAATCTACTCCTATTCCTAAAGTAGAAACCGGTTTTGGAACTTCAAAAAGACCTTGATTAGATCTTGAGTACCAATTTCCGCCTAATCTAGAAACTAAATCAATTTTATATTGGTCAATTACACCATTTTCATCTAAAATATTTTCATCAATATGGATCCGTACCACTTCACATAAAATTAGATTGCCTGCTCCTCCTTCTGTTCCTAAAGGTATAATTTGTGTTACTTTGCATTCAAATTGCACTGGTGCTTCTTTTACTCGAAAAGGTTTTACGACCTCAGATCCAATTGGCGTTAAACCAGATTTTATAAATTCATCAACACCATCAGCATATTCTGTGCTGGCTAGAGAAATTTGCTGTACCATGTCATAATTTACAACATTAATAACAACTTCACCAGTAGCCTCAGCATTACTCAAAGTGTGTTTTATTGTATTATCTCTCACTCGGCGAGCTGGAGAAAAAACAAGAATGGGTGGATTTGCACTAAAAACATTAAAAAAACTAAACGGAGAAACATTAGGATTTCCTTCTAAATCAATTGTGCTTGCAAAAGCAATAGGTCTTGGACCTACTGAACCCTGTAAATAACCTTGCAATTTTACTGTTCCAATTGTTTTTGGGTCAATCGTGATCATAATTTAATTTTATTGTTTCTCATACAAAAGTAATAAAATGAATTTAGTTTCGAAGATTGAAACTTAATATTACAGTCATTAAATTAATCTAAATTTCCTAAAACAAATTCTTCAACTGAAACTGAAATAAATCCCTTAGAATTTAGTTATATTTAGCAATTAATATTCTATTTATGCAGTTTTCTGACAGAAGAAATTCAACTCGTTGGATTATCATTTTTGCTTCCTTTTTAATAATTTCTCTAATCCTTTGGAACACTTATACTTTTTTTCAAATTTTTAAAAATGAAGAGCGTTTAAAAATGAACCTTTGGGCTGAAGCCCAAAAAACATTAATCAACGCTGGCGAGACTACAGATGTTGGATTACCGCTTCAAATTTTTAGTAACAACACTTCAATTCCAATCATTTTAACCGAAGATGAGCAAATCATAAATACCGTTAATATTGATGAGGCAATTGTAAAAAACAATCAAAGAGCTGAATCCTTCTTAACCGATTTAAAAAATGAAAATGAGCCTATTGTGATAGAATATGTTCCTGGTAAATTCCAAAAATTATACTACGGCAATTCTGAGCTACTCAATAAATTAAAGTATTATCCCGTTGCATTAGTTCTAATTATTGTTCTGTTTGGTGCCTTAGTTTATAATTTTTACAAAAGCACAAAAATGGCAACGCAAAATAAACTTTGGGCTGGTATGGCAAAGGAAACAGCGCACCAAATAGGAACTCCGCTTTCATCATTGATAGGCTGGGTTGAAATTCTAAAAACGGAGGATGTAGGTGAGAGTACAACTATAGAAATCGAAAAAGATATTGAACGTTTACAAACGATAACGGATCGCTTTTCAAAAATTGGATCGGAACCAAAATTAGAAACAAAAGATATCATTTACGAAACACAGCAGTCCTACGATTATTTACAATCTCGGTTCTCAAAACAAATTGAATTTTCTTTTCAAGCACCAAGTTTTCCAATCATGGTTTCTTTAAATCCTACTTTACATAGCTGGACAATTGAAAATTTAGTCAAAAATGCAATTGACGCAATGAAAGGAAAAGGCAAATTAGCATTAGAAATTTTTCATGAAGGCGATTATGTAAAAATAAATGTAAGGGATACCGGAAAAGGGATTCAAAAAAAGCAATTTAAAGCCATTTTTGAACCTGGTTTTACTACTAAAAAAAGAGGTTGGGGCTTAGGACTTTCGTTGACAAAGCGAATTGTTGAAGAATATCATAAAGGAACTATTAAAGTCATAGTCTCCGAGATAGGAAAGGGCACAACGATGCAAGTTAGTTTAAAAAAACAAGTTTAATTCAAAGGAATTCCAAACCACGATGATTTTGAAAACATCGTTTTTCTCACTAATTTTGATTTACTCAGATAGCTTTCAACAAATTCTAAATGTTCCTCAGCTTGCGCCGCAGCATTAGAAATATTTTTTTTCATCGCGGCCACTTGAGCCTCATTTTCCTCGACCACAGATCCCACTTTATAAATATCATCTAGGCACTTTTTCAATTTTTCTTTTGGAAGTTGGATCATTCTACTTATTTCTGCATCAGGAAAGCTAGGTTTAAATTTGTTATTTCTGTAATAAATAAAATCATTTAATAAAACCACGGCCTCATTCATCTCACTTACAATTGCATTAAGTTTTTCAATGCTAATATTATTTCGCAAATTACCTAACTGCTCCTTTTTTCCTTGATAGCGCTCCGCAATCATCCCATTTTTTAATCCGTTTTTCTGAATTCTTTCCGCAGCCTCAAATAATTGATCTGTTTCACTCAACGATACATATTTAGCGATCTCGTTCTCAAAATCAAAATACTTTTTAACTTTATTAATTTGGGTTTTACCTGCATAAAATTCTGCGTTAGTAACGGGATAGTTTAAAAATTGCCATAAATAATCAAATGGAATATGCGAAACGATCATCTTAACAGGATCAACTTTAAAGTAGCTATTATTCAGTTTTTTAAAAAATTTTCCTTTGTTTACATAGCCTGAGCCCCAAGTTGGGTCAAAAACATACCATTTATTGTCAATTTGTACAGCATTCCATGCATGAGCTAGATCTCCAACTTTACCTTCTTTCTTGGTATATCCATCAATCACGTAGGATTGAATTCCCATTTTGCTGTTAATATCATTAAAAACTTCAGCATAATGAATACAAACTCCTTTTTTAGACTTTAAAGTTCCTTCAATTTTTTCTTGAGTGCTAGTGCTAAAATCAATAGCAAACATGTTAGCAACATCGTAGCTTATGCTAGAAGCTGTCCAATAAAAAGAGGCTCGCACTTTATCTGTTTCATTTTTAAAATGAGAATCAATATAATTCGCTATTGCAGTTGTATTTACGGAAGAATTTACCGGAATAAGTGCCATTTGACTGTCTATTGCAGCATAATCTGCGGTGGCTTGAGCAAAACTTGACGCAAACAGCGAAAAGAGAAACAAGATGTATAGATTTTTCATAATATCGTATAAAAATAAAACAATAAAAGGGAGAAGTTTTCACTTTCTCCCTTTCAACGAAAAGTATATCAATTTATTTAATGCATTATTATAAATTGCTTGTAATTATTTTAGCTAATGTTTCAAATTCTAATTTGGTCATTGAAACTTTGTTTTGGAAACGCATTTCATCCATCTCATTCAACGGAATTAAATGCACATGTGCATGTGGAACTTCTAATCCTATAACCGCCATTCCAACACGTTTGCACGGTACCGATTTTTCTAACGCAACTGCAATTTTTTTTGAAAACTGCATTAAACCTAAATACAACAAATCATCTAATTCAAAAATTTTATCGGTTTCTTGCTTTGGAATGCAAAGCGTATGTCCTTTTGCATTAGGATTTACATCTAAAAAAGCCAAAAAATTTTCATCTTCTGCTATCTTGTAACACGGAATTTCTCCGTTTACTATTTTAGTGAATATTGACATTTTGTTGTTAGTTAATTGTTGAACTGTTTTACCGCTAATTATTTTATGCCTCAACGACTATTAAAAAGTTAATCTTTGAATTACTTAACCCTAAAAACCTTTTATTCGTTTAATCTCTCGAAATTTCTAATATTTCAAATTTCAAAACTCCATTAGGAACTGTGATTTCGGCAAATTCACCAACTGATTTTCCTAGTAAACCTTTACCTATAGGAGAAGTTACTGAGATTTTCCCCGTCTTTAAATCGGCCTCACTTTCTGCTACTAAAGTGTACTTCATTTCCATTCCATTTGTTTGATTTTTGATTTTCACATTAGACAACACTAAAACTTTAGAAAGGTCTAAGTGCGTTTCATCAATCAATCGAGCGTTAGAATGCACCTCTTCTAGTTTTGCAATACGCATTTCTAGCATCCCTTGTGCTTCTTTAGCAGCGTCGTATTCAGCATTTTCGGATAAATCACCTTTATCTCTAGCCTCTGCAATATCAGCAGATGCTTTTGGACGCATAACGCTCTTTAAATGGTCCAGCTCTTCCCTTAATTTTTTTAACCCTTCAGCGGTGTAATACGATACTGTACTCATAACTTCCTACATTATAAAATAGAAAAAATCCCATTAAAACGGGATTTTTTTCCACTATGATTTTACTATTTTTTTTTCGTTTATAAATATATGTTAATCATATATAATTCAAAGTTAAATAAATTAAATTTGTTTCACTAATACTTTTACACTATTTTAAAATGAAAAAATATTCCTTCTTTTTATTGTCTATTATACTATTAATTTCATGTAGTGAGCAAGGAATTAGAAACAACAATCCCAACTTGCCAAATTACGCTGTACTAATCGATTTGAACCTCAACTTACCTGAATATTCCAGCCTCAAATTTGTAAGCAATGCTGTTTTAATTCCAGGTAAAGGAGTGCGAGGAGTTGTAGTTTTCAATACTGGTAGTGGTTATAATGCTTTTGATGTAGCCTGTCCTAATCAAGCTTTATCTTCCTGCTCTACTATGACAATTAAAGGAATTAACCTGCTTTGCCCTTGCGATAATGAGGAATACAGTTTATTTTCTGGTCAAAGTAAATTACAATATCCTTTAAAACAATATCGCGTTCAAGTAAATGGTGAAGTGTTGAGGGTGTATAATTAAAAAAGGCTAGAAGTTCATAAACTCCTAGCCTTCTTCAATAAAGTATACTTCTAACTAAAACTTCAACGTCAATCCTACTAAAAAGTTGATTCCTGCTTGTGGATAATAACCTGCGCCTTCTATTGTGGCAATCGCTGGCGGATTAGAATAATCATCATCGAAAGTGTAGAAAAAACCATTAGAAACATATTTATAATCAAATATGTTATTTACTAAAGCTGAAAGATATATCGATTTGAAAATTGATTTTGGAATAATCTCATACGAAACATTCAGATCGTTTGTAAAATAGGATTTCAGTTTAGATCCTTCTGAATCAATGTTGGCCATGTATTGCTCTCCTACAAATTTTGATAAAAAAGAAACTTGAAGGTTCTTTATTGGAACATAACTCACGATATTCCCCGCAATAAAGTCAGGGGAAAAAGCAATATTAGTGTTTCCTAAAGAAGTTAAAACACCATCTCTTTTAAAGAAGAAATCTTTATTTTTATTGGTACTTAAGGTCACATTTGGTCTGATAAATAAATTATCTAAAACTGAAATCGTAGCATCAAGTTCAATTCCTAAACGATAACTATCGCCACTATTTTCACGTATTGGTGCTCCTACATCGTCTAGCGCTCCAGTTACAATCAACTGATCTTTGTATGCCATGTAATAAATATTAGCATTCAACTTTACTTTTGAATCTATATGACGCAATCCTAATTCAAAATCATTTAGTTTCTCTGGTCTTGGACTACCATTTTCATAATCAGATCTGTTCGGTTCACGATTAGCTCTAGCGTAGGAGATATACAAAGCGTTTTTAGCGTTAACTTCATAATTTAAACCTGCTTTTGGATTAAAGAAATTAAAATTATCATTCACTAATCCTGCCTCTGCACTATTGGCTTTATAATGCACATTTCTAATTTGTAAATCACCGTACAAGTTCAGCTTTTCAGCAATTTGATAATTGGCTTTTGCAAAAAGATTACCATCTGTTTTTGTTGCAAAATCTTCATAATAACGATCATCTAATTCTGATTTTGAAGCATACCGAGCCCAGATAATTTGCCCGTAATGATCACCTTCATATTTATTATAACCGCCACCTAACACAACATTTAATTTCTCCTGTTTATAATTAGCTGAAAAAGTAGTTCCATAAAAGTCGTTTTCCAACCATTTTTGGCGAATTAAATCAGTTTTATTAATGGTAGTTCCACCAACAACTATTGGCGTTAAACCATAACTAGAAAATTTTGCGTTCTCTTTATAATTTTCATAGTACCCCTTTCCCATTGTGTAATGAACCGCAAGATTGGTACTCCATTTTTCAGATATTTTTTCATTCCAATGCAGCTGATAATGATCTTGCTGGTAATTATCAGTTTCATTTTTATAAAAACGCATAGTGCCAAACTCATCTGTGAACATTCCAGAAGGATTGAATGTTCGGTCATTTCTTAATTTATCCAAATCTTCTAAACCATTCCAAGCTTGGTAGGTTTGCTCATTTCCGCCAAAAGCCAAAGCTTTGATCAAAGTAGTTTTCCCCACATAAGTTCCCTGCAAGAAATACGATTTTAAATCAGAAAAAGCTCTGTCAATATAACCATCTGATTTTAATGCAGACACACGTCCTGCTAATTCAAAATGATCGTTTAATAATCCTGTGCTGAATTTGACGGTGTGTTTTCTGGTGTTAAAGCTTCCAAAAGAGTTTGAGATTTCGCCAGAGCTTTCATTAGAATAACTATCAGTAAGCATATTCAAACTAGCTCCAAAAGCGCCAGATCCATTTGTTGAAGTTCCTACGCCTCGTTGCAGTTGTAAACTTTCTAAGGACGAAGCAAAATCAGGCATGTTTACCCAAAAAGTTCCATGACTTTCAGAGTCATTATACGGAATTCCATTTATGGTAACGTTTACGCGGGTTGCATCACTACCACGCACACGGATTCCTGTGTATCCTACCCCATTTCCGGCATCTGTAGTGGTTACAACTGACGGTAAAAAGTTCATTAAAATAGGAATATCTTGCCCAAGATTTCGAGACTTTAGATCCTTTTTAGTTAAATTGCTAAAACTCACAGGCGTTTTAGTAGTAGCACGAACAGCGGAAACTAATACCGCATCTAGCTGATTAACCTCAGTAGTATCGGTGACTTGCGCGAAAGTAATAAATGAAATTAGTGAAAAGAAAATAGACAACAAATAAGTTACACTTTGTGCCTTTGCGCTTTTGCAGCGTGAGAAATTTAAAATGATTTTCATCCGTAAAAATTTTACGAATAAAAGGGGGAATTATTCTTGTTTGTTAATTAATGATTGTTTCCTACGACATAAAAATAGCGTGCACTCTACAATTAAATCGTTTTTTCCCTTAGCAACATTACTTGCTCAGGTTCGTTGGGTATAATCTCAGCCTAATTCTAGATTTTAGATTTAAGCACCCCTTTGAGACGGCGCAAAGATAAAACTATAAATTTTAATAAAGCAAATTTAAAATTCCAAAAAAAGAGCAAAACTCTGTCGCTACCGATACAAATTATAAGAACTAAGTTTAAGAAAACTAGCTCCAATAATTTTACCGTTTTAAAAATTTATATAACTTACAACTGCCATCTTTATCAAAAGTCTGGCCTTTTTCTGTTTTTCTTAATTTCAGAAATGTTTTTTTTATCCTTTATTCGCTTGCGAATTACTGATTTTGGAATTCGAGTTGGTTTTCTTTCTTTTGGGATAAACAAAGCTTTTTTTAGCAGCTCTAAAAATCTTTTAGTAACAATTTCTTTATTTCGAAACTGACTTCGATCCTCATCACAATTCAAAATCAAAAGTAAATCAGTAGTTAATCGGGAGGCCAAATTATTTTCTACCAATTCTTTTTGCTCCTCAGACAAAGCTTGAGAATTTTTTAAATCAAAGCTCAGTACTACTTTTGAAGAGACTTTATTTACGTTCTGACCGCCTGCTCCACTACTTCTAACAGCCTTATAAGTTAACTCTGAAATGATTTTATCGACTTTCATTAATTTTTTTTTATAACTAAATTAAAGCGACTGATGCGCTGGTTTCAATAAATCATTCACGGTTTTTACCGGATTAAAAGTAGCGAGCGGGACTTCGACAAAAATAGTTAACCAGCTTGACATTGCTCCGTTCCACAATCCTGGTAATTCATAGCCTTTTATTTTTTTTCCTAAAACATTTTTATCAACTATGAATCCACTATTTTGATCTATAAAATTGGTTAAATCAAAACGTTCATTCTTGTAATTTTTCATTCCACAAACGAGGTCTACAGGGTTGAAATGTGTTGCCGCCGAGAGAATGTTGCTTTGCTGCTTGTCATCTAAATCCACTTGCGAACTCTCGACTATTTGTAAAGATATTTCGCCTCCCCTATTTATTACCCAAAATGGGCCACCGCCTGCTTCACCTTCATTTTTAACCATTCCGCATACACGAATGGGTTTATTTAAAGCTTTAACAATAAATTTATTTTTTATCTCTAAACTCAATTCTTCAAAAGAATCACTAATAGTGATAAAAAGTTTTTCTTGCAAAAAAGCTTTTATTTCTTCTACTTTATTAGGTGGTAATTTATTGTTTTCGACAATTTTCAAAAAGCTAAAAACCTTTTGTTGCAAATCAATTAGAATGCCTGCTAATGCGTTTTTATATAACGTAATTTGTTGGTTGTTTCCATAAGTAACGTTGTCAATGTTTTTTATAAAAATAATATCTGCGTCTAATCTATTTAAGTTTTCAATTAGTGATCCGTGACCGCCTGGTCTAAAAACAAGTTCGTTTAAATCGTTTTTAAATAGTTGATTTTCTAAATTTACTGCCAGCGTATCTGTATTTTTGTTTTGATAAGAGTAGGAAACTGAAAGATCTAAATTAGTCTGGTTTTCAAAATCACTTTTGACTGATTTAAAGATTAATTCAAATTGTGGTTGATGCGCTTCCGAAACCGTAAAATGCAATTGCGAATTTCCATTAGCATTGCAATACCATATACATTCTTTCAAATGTTCCTCTATTGGTGTAGCCACATATGAAGTATAGTTGTGAAAAGGTAAAATTCCCTTTGGCTTCTTTGCAAAATCACAAAATTCAGATGACAATAATACTTTTACAAAGTTAAAGTTCTTCTCGTCTTTATTTAATTTTTCAAATTCTGGAATCTTATTTTTCAATATTGCATCAATGCTTTCAAAAAACGGAAGTTTCTCTTTCGATTCTATAAAAAGGGCCAGTTCGGTATCTTTTTTTCGTTGTATATAATCGCTTATAGATTCATTTTTTAAGTCATATTCCTCTAAAAACGTAATTAAAAACTTAAACATTCGGGTTGCGGCACCTGAAGCGGGAACAAATTTTAAAATTTTTAAAGAATGTTTATTTTCTTCAAAAAACGTTGCCTTACTTTCAATCTCTTGTTCTGAAAGCCTGTATATTCCATCACCAATAAGAGCTGGCTTTAGTAATTTTACTTTAGAAATTCCGTTTTGTAAAAAGTGCAATTGTTGTTTCACATTTTTTATTGAAATTCCCCTATTATAAATTTGCACAAAATCGAGAGGTAAAAGTCCAATTCCCTTTGCTTCTGCTAAATCATCAATTATTGAAATAGCTTTTCTCAACCTCAGCTCTTTATCGCCAGATAGCGTAATAAAAGGCTTTTTATTATCAATTAATGATTGTTTAAATAATTCAAAAACGTTTTCTCTACCTTCTTTTTTGTCTCGCAAATCGTCTTTTTGCCAAGGCACATCAATATCAGTCAGGAAAAATAATTCGTATTCATGTTCTGTTGCAGCGTTTTCTAGCAATGGATCGCAAAAGTTATAATACACCTCCGAAAAAACTTTAGTGACTAACAAATTGGTATCACAAAAAAGATATTTATTGGCTTGAGCTACCTTTTTATTTTCGAGTTGCACTTGACCATAAGCAATAGGTAACATATCATTACGATCACAAATATGCTGGTTTTGATTCCATTTTTCTTGCAAATAATCACGTGCAAATTCAGGAGCCCAGACCGTATTATAATGCAGTGCAAGTTGTTTAGCTAAAGTCGTTTTGCCAGTACTTTCCGGTCCAAACAATGCAAATTTTACAATTGCTGATTGTTTTTGTTTAAGATTTTTCTCCATTCTAAATAAGCTGAAATTGCCAATAATGTAAATATTAAATATTGCAATGACAATATTCCTAATCCGCGATAAGCGTATAAAGGGGTTACAATTATATCACCAATAATCCAAAGTGTCCAATTTTCGATTTTTTTATTAGCCATAAACCACATTCCAGTAAAAAATATTCCAGAGGCAATGATATCGAAATAATTTTCAAAGTGAATTTCATAATCAAAATAATTATAGATACTATGAACTACTGCTATTGTTACTAAAAAAAGTAACACACCGATAATTTTTTCTCTATTGTTAGTTCTTGTTATAGGTAATTCGACTGTGTCATTTCCCGGTCTAGACCATCTGTACCAGCCATAAATACTCATTATTGAAAAATAAGCATTGATCATCATATCACCTAAATAACCTGCCACATATAACAAATATACAGAAATAATTGTAGCGATTAATCCTGTTGGGTATACCCAAATATTCTCTTTTTTAGCAAACCAAACACTTAATATTCCAAAAATAAAAACAACAATTTCTAAGATAATTTGGGTTATTGAAGCATTTTTATAAGCATCAAGAAAAAAATCTACCATTTTTAAATTCTTTAATTATTTTCGTTGTTGACTAATTCAAGTGCATCGTGCTGATCATCATGATTAGTTTTAAAAAAATTAAAATCAGATTCAAATGCTGTGCCTATAACTACTAAATCAGCTCCTGCATCATAAGCGTTTTGAATTCCTTGCAAACTTACAATTCCACCTCCAACAATAAGTGGGATTCCAATATTTTTAGAAACTAAATCAATCATTTTTAATGGAATTGATTTTTTTGCGCCACTTCCTGCTTCAAGATAAATTAATTTACTGCCTAACATTTCGCCTGCTTGGGCTGTTGCCAAAACTAAGTTGTTGTTTTCCCTATCCATTGGCTTCGTTTTACTCACTATTGCTACAGCAGTTTCATTGCCGCTTTCTACCAAAATATATCCCGTTGAGAGTATTTCAAGTTTCGTTTTTTTCAATATCGGAGCGGCTTTAACTTGATACTCTATTAGGAAATCAGGATTTCTACCTGACAGAAGAGACAAGAATAAAATAGCATCTGCTTGATCAGAAATTTGAGAAGGATTGCCAGGAAATAGAACAAGTGGTAAAGTACATTTTTCTCTTATTTTCAATATCAAATCATCAATGATATTATTTTTTACTATACTTCCGCCAATGAAAACATGAGTCGCGGGAGATTCATTTATTTTTAAAATAAGCGAGTCTAATTTGTCGAAAACAATTTTATCCGGATCAAGCAAAATGGCTAGTAACTTACGATTTTCTAACTTCGCCTGCTGTATTTGCTGATATATAGTGTTATCTTTATTGATCATAATAATCACAAATGTAAATAGTATTCGCTTTTAAAAAGTTTCTTTTATAATTTTTTGTTCAGCGCTTTAAATTTAAATAGAACAATTTTAAAGTTTTTTAGAATTGTAAAGCAAATAAAATTAGTCTGCATCCAGCTGAAATCTTCAAATAATAAAATTCTTCAAAATGAATTATGACAATAGAAACTATGGGTGAAAATACTTTTATAAACTTGAATCACTTACAACTACAATGAAAAAAGAAATTGAAAACCGCAATGACTTAGCATTATTAGTAACAGAGTTTTATAAAAAAATTAGAGCTGATAAAGAAATAGGTTATCTCTTTAATAAAACAATTACAGATTGGAATGAACATTTAGAAAAGCTAACTGATTTTTGGGAAACCAATTTATTCCCTGTTAAAAAATATACTGGAGATCCAATAAAAGCTCATCAAGAGATTGACAAGCATTTTAACCATGCTATTACTTCGGATGTGTTTGGTATTTGGTTAAATTTATGGTTTACCACACTAGATGAATTATTTGAAGGCGAAAACGTTGCTATTTTAAAACGCAGAGCAAGGAAAATGAGTACTTTTATGTTTATCAGTATTTATGAAAGTAGAGTAAAGGTATAATTGCAGAATATCTAGAAATACAAAAAGATTAAGATTTCTAATTTTAATTATTAAGCACTTAAGATCCATCTTGAACTTTGGCTTGTTTATTTCCTAAAATAAATTGTCCTTATTTTTGTTCTTTTATTGGGCCGAAAATCTTTTCATAATTGCTCTTAAAAGTTAAGAAGATTCCAGCATGACAAGTTGTGGTGATTGAGTTTTTATATAAATAATCATCTTGTACTACACTGGAATTGTGTGCTAGCTGACAGCAAAATAAATTACTTAAAAAAAGGAACACAACGAATTCCTTAATTTACCAATCTATTGATTATATTAATTTATTAAAGAATTAGAAAATTCCACCTTTACCGCTACAGATGAGCTAAAGATCATTTAGGAAAAAATGAACTTACTAATTCTTAAAGCCGTTAAGATTTTGATTGTTTTAATTTATTAAAAAGCTAAATATTATGCCTTTGTGCCTTTGCGTCCAAAAAAAGTAACTTATTTGTTTAAATACTTTCCTGAAAAGCATAAACCAAAGTAAATCCCTCAATTTCTTCAAAATGAATTTTAAACTTTTTTATTAGGTTATCGAAATGAAGTTCAGCATTAGTTTCTTTGTTCTCTAAATCGAATGAATTCACTTTTATATGGTTTTTAAAACTAATTCCTTTTTCATTTCTTATTTTGAAAATAGCTTCTTTCGCACCCCAAATAACAGTTAGTTGGCGGATGTATACTTTCTTATTATCAAGAAATTGAAACTCAGTGTCGCAAAATTTATCTGCGATCTTAATGATTTTATCTCTTTGCAATTCAATATCAATTCCTACCGTTTCGTCACTAATAATAATTGCTGAAAATTCATGAGAGTGGGTGATAGAAACATGCTTGCCATCACTAAGATGTGGTTTTCCAAATTCATCGTAGAACAAATCAAAATCTGAATAACCAGCTAATTGCAACAGTTTACGCACACTTAGAAAAGCGCGTTGGTGCAATTGCGATTTCATTCCATCGAGTCGGACACTATTGCTTTTATTTAAAACAATGGTGTAAAATAACTCTTCGTAAGATTCAGTAATTTTCCAAACTAGAATTTGTGTGGTTTTATTAAATTGTATGGACTTGAATAATGGCATTTTAATATTGAGATTTTAAGGCTTCTAGCCTTTAAAAGGCTGAAAGCCTTAAAATAAAAAATTATTTTACTGATTTCTAAAACATTACAAAATTAAACAATTCATAAATATTTAGGAATGCTTTTAAAATCGTAACTTATTACGTATTTTTGCAAAAAATATACAATACAAATATACTATAAATGAGTACTACAACTATGCCTTTTGTGGCTTTCAAAGTAAAAGACATCTCTCTAGCGGCCTGGGGAAGAAAAGAAATTGAATTAGCTGAGGCTGAAATGCCAGGTTTAATGGCGCTTCGTGCTGAATATAAAGACGAACAACCGCTTGCTGGTTCTCGTATTGCAGGATGTTTGCACATGACTATTCAAACTGCAGTTTTAATCGAAACATTAATTGCTCTTGGTGCTGAGGTTACTTGGTCGTCTTGTAATATTTTCTCTACACAAGATCAGGCTGCTGCTGCAATTGCTGCTGCTGGAATTCAAGTGTACGCTTGGAAAGGATTAAACGAAGAGGATTTTGACTGGTGTATTGAGCAAACATTATTCTTTGGTGAAGATAGAAAACCATTGAACATGATTCTTGATGATGGTGGAGATTTAACTAACATGGTTTTTGATCGTTACCCTGAATTAATTGCTGGTATCAAAGGGTTATCAGAGGAAACTACTACTGGAGTACACCGTTTATACGAGCGTATGAAAGAAGGAACTTTGCATTTGCCTGCCATAAACGTGAATGACTCTGTAACAAAATCAAAATTTGACAATAAATACGGTTGTAAGGAAAGCGCAGTTGATGCAGTTCGTCGTGCAACTGATGTGATGTTAGCAGCTAAAAGAGTAATAGTTTGCGGATACGGTGACGTAGGAAAAGGAACTGCAGCTTCATTTAGAGGTGCTGGATCTATTGTTACAGTTACTGAAATTGACCCAATTTGTGCTTTACAAGCTGCAATGGACGGTTTTGAAGTGAAAAAATTAGATACTGTAATTGCAACAGCTGATATCATTATTACAACAACTGGAAATAAAGATATCGTTCTAGGTTCTCACTTTGAGAAAATGAAAGATAAAACTATTGTTTGTAACATAGGACACTTTGATAATGAAATAGACATGGCGTGGTTAAATACTAATCATGGTGCAACTAAAGTGGAGATCAAACCACAAGTTGATAAATATACAATTGCTGGTAATGACATTTTAGTTTTAGCGGAAGGTCGTTTAGTAAACTTAGGTTGTGCTACTGGCCACCCAAGTTTTGTAATGAGTAATTCATTCACAAACCAGACTTTAGCTCAAATTGAATTATGGAAAAACAGTGCTTCATACAAAAATGAAGTGTATATGTTACCAAAACATTTAGATGAAAAAGTAGCATTCTTACACTTAGCTAAATTAGGTGTTGAATTGGAAACTTTACGTGACGATCAAGCGGCCTACATTGGCGTTGAAGTTGCTGGACCATTCAAACCAGAATATTACAGATACTAGTCCGATTTGTCATTACGACAAATGAGCCATATCATTTTAAATATAAACCCTTACAGGAAACTGAGCTAAACTCAATTTGAATGTGAGGGTTTATTTTTTTAGTACTGCACAAACAAAACTTAACTATTTACATAAGTCGAACTTATGAAAAACTTTTTATTTTTAGGTATTGCCATTATCTTCGAGATTATTGCGACTTCGGCATTAAAAAAATCGGAAGAATTTACTAAGTTGATTCCAAGCCTCATTACAATTGTTGGTTATTGCGGTGCATTTTACTTCTTGAGTTTTGCCATAAGGACCATACCAGTTGGAATTGCTTATGCAATTTGGTCTGGAGTGGGAATGGTATTGATTACCATAATTGGCGCTGTTTTTTTTAAACAAATTCCAGATTTACCAGCTGTTATTGGCTTATCGTTAATTTTAATTGGCGTTATCATAATCAATGTTTTTTCAAAAACTACTGGATATTAATTGTAGACGTCTTAGCAGTAAAATTATGATTTATAAATACTGATTTTATTTGGGCATGACCCTTCATGTTGCTTCGTCGCTCCTCCTCTCAACTTCGGGTCGGGCTATTCGCTGTATCTTTTGTTCTGCTAGCGCTTCACAAAAGGATGCCGCTATTATCCCTCATGCGAAAAAAAGCTCGTTTAATTCTTATTAAAGAAATAAGTTTCTATTTTTACATTGAAAAGAACTAATTCAATAAAAACAAATGAAGCTTAAAGATATCTTAACCATCGCCAAAAACGAATTAGCAGATTTGTCAACTATCGAAAATCCTGATTTTCGATTAGAACAAGCAATTTTTAAACAAAATGAAAAAATGTGGGAAGTCGTAGTTTCTTATCTGGTAGAAAACACAAATAAACCATCTAAAGCCTTCTCTGCTCTATCGCCTGAATTTGCTTTTCTTAGAATGTATAAAAAACTAGAGATTAACGAAAAGAATGAGGTAATTAGCTTTTTAATCTATGATAAAGCATGATAATAGTTGATTCAAATGCTTTGATTGTATTGTTAATTGGCACTATTGATCCAAAATTATTTAAAACACATAAAGCTACATCAATATATGATGAAGATGATTTTCATGAATTATTAAATGTAATTGAAGATTTTAAAGAAATTATAGTTTTACCAAATATTTGGACTGAAGTTGATAATCTTTTAAATACCTTCGGAGGAAATTACAAATATCCATATATTCAAAAAATACGAGAAGTAATTAAAATTACATCGGAAAACTATATTGACTCAAAAAAAGGTTGCGAATTGGAAAGTTTTTCACAAATAGGACTAACAGATTCACTGGTGCTTGAACAAGCAAAATCTTGCAAAATATTGATTACATCAGATTCTCAACTCTCAGATTATGCAATAGCTTACGGCATTAAAGTATATGATTTGGTAAAGGTTAAAAATGAAAAATTAAGATAAAAATGTTGTTTGATTGAATAAAACAATTTCCCCGTTTCATTGCTTTAAACCTTCACAAAAGGATGCCGCTATTATCCCTCATGCTATTTAAAAGTAAAGCAAATGTTTTAGAGGTAATCTAAATCAGGTTGTGCTCTATTTAAAGATCTGGAATAAACGTACTACCATCTTATTCCTTATATATCTATTCCATAATCAATAAGTATTGAAATAAATAAAATTAATACTAAAATAATCCGTTGGTTGTAATTATTCAAAACATCAGTTCGAGTATTTTTATGGAGTAAAACGGCGTAAAAAACGTATCGAAAATCGTTTTTAATGAAATTTTTCTTGTTCTCGATACATTTTTCTATCGAAAAATACTCGAACTGACGAAAAATCACCATCAAAAACTAATTACAACCAACGGGTTAAAGTAGATTCTCGTAATTTAAAAGTGACTTCTTATACAAAGCAGATTGCAAAGTTAAAACTGGAAAAAGAAGAATTAGAAAAAAAGCAAGAAGCGGAAGAAAAATTAAAAAAAGAAGAAAAAGAAAAGAAGGTACAAATTAAAAAAAATTAGAAAAGTTCAAAAGTTTAATACCTGATAAACATGAAAATAAATTTATCCTTACAAACCACTGTGCATTGTAAGGATTTTTTTATTCATATTCTGCTTACGAATTTTTATTATTAAAATTACTTTCTCTTTTTACTAAAGAATCGTTGCATTAAATTAGCAGCTTCAGCGGCTAGAATACCACTGACTACTTTAGTTTTAGGATGTAATTGTGTTCCCATTTTTACGTAACCACGATTATCATCCGTTGCACCATACACAATTTTCGAAATTTGGCTCCAGTACAATGCCCCAGCACACATTTGACAAGGCTCGAGTGTAACATAAAGCGTGCATCCGATTAAGTATTTTCCACCAAGATAATTTGCAGCAGCAGTGATTGATTGCATTTCGGCATGAGCCGTAACATCATTCAATAGTTCTGTTAAATTATGACCTCGGGCAATTATTTTATTATCGATCACAATAATAGCACCAACCGGAATTTCATCTTTATCAAAAGCTATTTCTGCTTCTTGTAACGCTTTTTTCATGAAATATTCGTCGGTGAAAAGATTTATCATTTTGTACTAAATTTATTGATCTTAATTTCTTTTTAAAACTACTTTTTTAACGATTGTAAAAATACAATTTCAAATCGTACATTTGCTTTATGACGACTAATATACTTTCAAACCTCAATAATCCCGCTGATTTACGTCTTCTCAATGAAGCCCAACTTCCTCAACTCGCTAGGGAATTACGTGACTTTATCATCAACATCGTATCTGTGAAAGAAGGACATTTAGGTGCTAGTTTAGGAGTGATAGAATTAACAATTGCACTACATTATGTGTTCGATACCCCTAATGATTTACTCGTTTGGGATGTAGGTCATCAAGCGTATGGACACAAGATTTTGACCGAGAGGAGAGAAGTTTTCCATACTAATAGACAAATAGGCGGTATCTCTGGCTTTCCTAAAAGAAGTGAAAGCATATACGATACCTTTGGCGTAGGCCACTCCTCCACTTCTATTTCAGCAGCATTAGGAATGGCAATTGCTTCTAACCTAAAAGGAGAAAGTGAAAAACAGCATATAGCAGTAATTGGCGATGCTTCAATAGCATCAGGAATGGCATTTGAAGGATTGAATCACGCTGGAGTAACTAATGCTAATTTATTGGTAATTCTTAATGATAACGCTATAGGAATTGATCCAAGCGTTGGCGCCTTAAAAAAATACTTGACTGCAGTTAAAGAAGGTAAAAACCCGAGACAAAATAATATGATAAAGTCATTGAATTTTGATTATTCAGGTCCTATTGACGGTAACGATATTTTTGCTGTAATAAAAGAATTAAAAAGACTAAAAAATTTAAAAGGCCCTAAGTTCCTTCACATCATAACTACTAAAGGAAAAGGACTTAAACAAGCCGAAGAGGATCAAGTAAAATACCATGCACCTGGAAAATTTGACGCTGTGACAGGCGAGATAATAAAAAAAATAGAGGATAATCTACCTCCTAAATTTCAAGATGTTTTTGGATTGACACTTTTAGATTTAGCCAAAAAAAATGAAAAAATTATTGGTATCACTCCTGCAATGCCATCTGGAAGCTCTATGAATTATATGATGACTGCTTTTCCAGATCGAGCTTTTGATGTGGGAATTGCTGAACAACATGCCGTCACTTTAGCCGCAGGAATGGCAACACAAGGAATGATTGTATATTGTAACATCTATTCTACTTTTTTACAAAGAGCCTACGATCAGGTAATTCACGATGTAGCCTTGCAAAACTTGCCTGTTATATTTTGTCTAGATAGGGCTGGATTAGTAGGTGAAGATGGCGCGACGCATCACGGCGTTTTTGATATAGCTTATTTACGCTGTATCCCAAATATGATTGTCTATGCTCCAAGAAATGAAATTGCGCTGCAAAATATTTTATACACAGCACAATTAGGGCTAAACCATCCTATTGCCATCCGATATCCGAGAGGTCGAGGGTTTATTGAAGATTGGCAATCCAACTATTTAGGGAAATACGAAAAAATAGAAATTGGAAAAAGTATTTGTCTACAAAAAGGGTCTAAAGTAGCTGTTTTATCGAATGGCACGATTGGAAACAATGTTTCTTTGGCTTTAGCCAACATAAAAAATCCTGAAATTATTGCGCATTACGATTTCCCATTCGTAAAACCATTAGATGAGGTTCAGTTGCACTCTATTTTTCAAAAATTCAAATCAGTTATAACAATCGAGGATGGAACCATAAAAGGTGGTTTTGGAGGTGCAATCGTAGAATTTGCAGCAGCAAATAATTATCACTGTAATATCAGTCTGCTCGGAATTCCTGATGAATTTATGGAACATGGAACTGTAGCTGAATTACAACAATCTTGCAAAATTGACGTTAAAAGTCTCGAAACTCTTTTTTCATCGTATTAAATTATTTATTTTCCCTGATTAAACATAACACTATTATAATGAAATTATTCTCTTACACTTTATTACTGATTTTCTTCACTTTATCTTTTCAATGTTTTGCTCAAGAAACTCCCGTAGTATATTTGTCAGATACACTTCAACCTGCTACTCATCAGTATATTGCAATGAAACCAACTGTAATTAAGCTGAAAATTCAAACAAAAACACAATATTTGCCGTTATCGTATTGGAATAACAAAAACACATTAGGTCTTGATATCTCTGAAGTAGCATTTGTCAACTGGAATGCTGGAGGAACTAGCTCTATTTCTGGATTATTAAAAGGAAAATTTCATAGAAATTATAGCAAAGGAAATTTGAACTGGTCTAACGAAGTTATTTTTAGATATGGAATAAATAAACAAGAAGGAAGAGACATTAGAAAAACAGATGATGCATTTCAATTGAATTCAACATTTGGCTATCGAACAGATGAAAATTCTAATTGGTTTCACTCCGCAAAATTTAATTTTAACACCCAGTTTACTAATGGTTATGCATACCCAAATACCAGCAAAGCAATATCAAAACCGTTTGCCCCAGCCTATATTTTTATGGGAATAGGAGCTGAAAATATTAATAAAGAAAAAAATAGAACTTTTTATATTTCGCCATTTACTTTCAAAACTACATTAGTTTTAGATCAAACATTAGCAAATGAAGGTGCTTACGGAGTTGATAAAGCTATTTATGATATTGAAAAGAATTTAATCAGTGAGGGAAGACAGTCCAGAATGGAACTTGGTTTTTTAATCACCAATAAATTTAAAAAAGAAATCATGAAAAACATAAGCATTGAAAATAGTTTAAGTTTATATTCTGATTATATCAATCGTTTTGGTAATGTTGATATCGACTGTGATTTGACGTTTGCTCTTGTAGTTAATCAGTATGTAAAAGCTAATATAGGAGCTCACGTAATATATGATGATGACATTAAAACTAAAAGAGAAGTTGCAGGAATGCAAGTTACAGAAGGTCCAAAAACGCAAATCAGACAAGCAATAGGCGTAGGAATAGAATATATTTTTTAGCAAAAAGTCCTAATAAAAAAATTTATTAGGACTTTTTTAAATTATTTCAATTCAAACTTCTAGTTTTTTACCGCAGTAATTGTTTTATAAAAAAGCAACGCATTTCCATCCGTCAGCATAGAGACAAAATGGCAAATATGAAGCAACCTTTCGTAAAGATTCTCTTTTTCAATATGATGCTTTTCTGGTAATAATTTTAGAATCAACGCATCATAATTGGACTCCTTTCCATCATATTTATTATTGTAAGCAGTGATAAATTTATCAAGAAGGGTTTGAATAATTTGGTAACCTATAATTTCTTTTTCAATCACCTCTCGACTTTGATAAATCTTGTCAACGCTGATTTTTATAATATCATCCATTTGGACTTTATACTTGCTTTTATCCATTAACGAATAAGGAAATTTTCCGTTTAAAATTGCTTCTTCATTTTCAACAAAAACTTTTACAGCGTCGTTTATCAAACTTCCAATAGCTAAGGCGCGTAAATAACTGATTCTGTCTTCTTTAGTTGTCAGCGTTTTATATTTTGAAATATCGATGCTATCCTTTACCAATTTGATTAAATATTCTAAAGCAAAATCTTCTGAAACTAGACCAAGATTAATACCATCTTCAAAATCAATAATTGTATAGCAAATATCATCGGCAGCTTCTACTAAATACGCTAATGGATGCCTTTCAAAACCAATATCATTTCCTGATTTGTTAGGAATCATTCCCATATCATCAGCTACTTCTTCAAAAAACTTTTTGTCAGTTTGAAAAAAACCATACTTTTTATCGGCAATATTTTTTGTTGGTTTCTTAGGTAGTGATTCTTTAGGGTATTTCATGAAAGCACCAAGCACGGCGTATGTCAATCTAATACTTCCTTCAATCCCGGGACGTGAACTTGTTACAACTGAAAAACCATTTGCATTACCCTCGAAATCAATTAGATCTTGCCATTCCTTTTCGGCGAGAAATTCTTTGTGTTTTTGTCCGTTTCCAATTGAAAAATACTCTCCAATTGCTTTTTCACCAGAATGACCAAAGGGAGGATTTCCAATGTCATGTGCCAGTGAGGCTGCGGCGACAATAGCCCCAAAATCATTCATATGAAAACCGTGAGCCTCTTTTAGATGTGGATATTTCTCGATAATCTTTTTGCCAACTAATCGTCCAAGAGAACGTCCCACCACTGAAACTTCTAAACTATGCGTTAAGCGGGTGTGCACAAAGTCGGTTTTAGAAAGCGGAATTACTTGGGTTTTATCCTGCAAGCTTCTAAACGCTGCTGAAAAAACAATTCGGTCATAATCAACTTCAAAACCTAAACGCGTATCATCTTGTTCTACCCGCAATCTTTTGCCTTTGTCGCCTTGCCTTCTTAGTGATAAAAGTTGTTCCCAGTTCATCATTATCAATTATAATTTTCTAAATTTTTAATGAGCGAATATAAAGAAAAAGAGGCCACATAAAGCAAAAAAAAGCTGCCAATAATGACAGCTGATTGAATTAATTTTTGATCATAAACACCATTTATAATTTCATTCTCGAAATATATTCATGTCTATTTATCACATAAGTGACTGATAATGTATCATGCCATCCTCTTGCATTGCTTGATAAAAATGAGAACGCTTCAATAGGTATCAAGCGAACTAATGTTCTAATAACAACACTTTTTGCTTTAGGTCGAATCCCATTGTGTTTTACAACCATAGTTTTTGTAAAATATTTTCCAAAAGTTCGTGAAAAATAGAGTTCCATAATTGTGTAATAAAAAAACATAACAACTAGTGCAAAAATTACATTTTCAACTATAGTTAGTGAAGTTATCCATTCTGATAATTTAAAATTACCTGTCAATTCTCCCATTATATTTATGGCTGCTCCAATACCGACTGTAAACATATAAACAATAAATAAGTCAATGATAAGGTTTAGGAACCGCTGTCCTTTAGAAGCTAATAAATCGTCGGTAATCGTAAATTCTTTAGTTTCCATTTTTTAGGTTTTAGTTCAGAAAAATAATAATTATAAAATATTACTATTTCTTATTGAAGGTTATTATTTAGTCGTGCAAAGTTAATCAATTCAAAACACAAAGTGGTTACATTATTGTATTCGAGTTTTATGAAATTCTCACTTCTATTAAAATGATTTTAATCGCTTCATTTCATTAATAAATTGTTAATCGCTTACCGCATAACCATAATAACATGCCAGAGATAATATCACGAAGTCGATCTCTACTGTTTTTTTGAAACGAACCAGTATATCTTTGTTGGATCAAGTTTTAACATGCTCCCAGTTAAATATTTAATAAACTTTGCGCTACTTTTTACAATCTAAAATTAATTTTCGACCTTATTACTTAATTTTAAAAACAATTTATCATGATTATGTAGCAGCATTCTATTTTAAATCTGCACTTTCCTCTTAAATCAATTAAAACAATAATTGCAGTTTTTCTAATTTATTTATTACCCTCAATGCTTGAACATAAACTATCATTTGCATTAAAGTCTCTGTTTAAAAAACAAAACTTTACTATTACAAAACAATTATAATAAAATAGACAAAAATTAAAATATACAATTCTAATTTTGTTTTGAAATTAATGACTAGATGTACAAAATGATTAAACGATTATCATTCAGCAAAATAGAATACAAGTATTAAAATTAAAAAATTTCATTCGCAATTTGTTTAATATTTTCAGATTTTCCCATAGAATAGTAATGCAATACAGGAACACCTGCGGCTTTAAGCTCCCTTGATTGCTGGATAGCCCATTCTATTCCAACTTTTTTAATTGCAACATTATCTTTACAATTATCTACCGCTTGTATCAAATCCTCAGGTAAATCAATACGAAAAATTTGAGGTAAAACCTGTAAATGTCTTTGTATAGCAAGCGGTTTGATACCAGGAATGATAGGTACTGTAATTCCCATTTCTCGTGCTTTAGCAACAAACTGAAAATATTTTTCATTATCAAAAAACATTTGAGTTACGACATAGTCGGCTCCAGCATCAACTTTTTCTTTTAAACGTTTTAGATCAGAAAGCAGTGATGGAGATTCTAAATGTTTCTCGGGATAACCGGCAACTCCAATACAAAAATCAGCTTTGTTGTCTACGTGGATCACATCATGCAAATACTTTCCTTCATTCAACAACTTTATTTGCTGCACAAGATCTATTGCGTGGCAATTTCCACCCATTTTTGGCACAAAGGACTGCTCCTCTTTCATCGCATCACCGCGTAAGGCCATGACATTATTGATGCCTAAGTAATGACAGTCAACTAATAGATACTCGGTTTCTTCTTTGGTAAATCCTCCACAAAGCACATGTGGCACTGTATCGACATTGTACTTATGTTTGATTGAAGCACATATTCCCAGTGTACCTGGTCGCATTCTTGTTAATTTTTTATCTAATAAACCATTTCCTTTATCTACATAAATAAACTCCTCTCGGGAGGTCGTCACATCAATAAACGGCGGTTTAAACTCCATTAACGGATCGATATTATCGTATAATTCCTGAATACTTTTCCCCTTTTGAGGCGGAATAATTTCAAAAGAAAATAATGTTTCGCCTTTTGCTTTTTCTATATGTTGTGTTACTTTCATTATTAAGTCTTAATGTTTGATAGTCGAAGGTCGAAAGTCATCTCTTTAAGACGTTATGACTTTTGACTGTACGACAAAATTAATCTGCAATATTTGGACTCAGCCACTTCGTTGCCACTTCAGTAGACACGCTTCTTCGCTTGGCGTAATCAATCACTTGATCTTCTTTTATTTTCCCGAGTCCAAAGTACTTACTTTCTGGATTTCCAAAATAATAACCTGATACTGACGAAGCGGGCCACATTGCCATACTTTCAGTCAGTGTCACTCCAATTTCTTGTTCTACATTTAGCAATTTCCATATAGTTGGCTTTTCTAAGTGATCTGGACAAGCCGGATAGCCTGGTGCAGGACGGATTCCTTTATACACTTCTTCAATCATGGACTCCGTACTTAAATTTTCATCAGCCGCGTAACCCCAAATTTCCTTACGGATCTTTTCGTGTAAATACTCGGCGAAAGCTTCAGCAAATCGATCTGCTAAAGCTTTCACCATAATCGAATTATAGTCGTCTAAATCTCTTTCAAATTCGGCTGCCCATTCATCAACACCAAAACCAGTTGTTACACAAAAACAGCCCATATAATCAGTTTTACCACTATCTTTTGGCGCAATAAAATCAGATAAAGCAATATTTGGAGCGCCTTTGGTTTTCAGCGACTGTTGACGAAGCGTTATGAATTTTTCTACCACTTTTCCCTCTTCATTTTTTAGTTCAATATCATCATCATTGACCTGATTCGCTGGGAAAATTCCGTAGATGCCTTTAGCCGTCAATTTCTTTTCTTTTAAAATAACATCCAACATTTCTTTGGCATCAGCAAAAACAGAAGTGGCTTGCTCGCCTACAACCTCATCAGTTAAAATCGCTGGATATTTCCCAAACAACTGCCAAGTTCTAAAAAAGGGCGTCCAATCGATATACGGAACTAAGATGTCCAAATTAACTTCGATAGCTTTCGTTCCAATAAAATTTGGCTTTTTTAGACTGAAGCTGTTCCAATCTAATTGTAGTTTGTTTTTTCGTGCTTGCTCTATCGTTAAGAAGTTTTTATCGCGGGAACGGTTTAAAAACGTCTCTCTAAAAGCATCATACTCTGCTCGAATATCACTTGCATATATTTTTTTGTCTTTATTCAATAAACTCCCCGCAACTGTAACTGCTCTTGAAGCATCGTTTACGTGAATAACCGTTTCTCTATACTGAGGTGCAATTTTCACGGCAGTATGGGCTCGTGATGTTGTTGCTCCGCCAATCATTATTGGAATTTTTAAACCTTGTTTATCTAATTCTTTTGCCAGATATACCATTTCGTCTAATGACGGTGTAATTAATCCGCTTAATCCTATGATATCGACGTTGTGCTCTATCGCAGCCGCAATAATTTTTTCTGGAGGCACCATTACACCAAGATCTACAATTTCGTAATTATTACAAGCTAAAACTACCGAAACAATATTTTTCCCTATGTCGTGTACATCTCCTTTTACCGTTGCCATCAATATTTTGCCGTTCCCTCGCTTGTCGCCCGCTTGCTTGCTAGCTTCAATATAAGGCAGTAAATAGGCTACCGCTTTTTTCATTACACGAGCTGATTTTACCACTTGCGGTAAAAACATTTTCCCTGAACCAAATAAATCTCCTACGACATTCATCCCCGTCATCAAGTTGATTTCAATAACTTCAATAGGCTTTGTAGCCACCAATCGTGCTTCTTCAACATCCTCTTCAATAAATTGATCAATCCCTTTCACCAGTGAATGTGTAATTCTTTCTTGCACCGTTCCTGATCGCCATTCTTGAACTGCTTTTTCATTGCTTTTTGTGTCGCCCTTCACGTTTTCAGCAAAATCAAGTAAACGCTCTGTCGCATCATCGCGTCTGTTTAGAATTACGTCCTCAACACGTTCTAAAAGATCCTTTGGAATTTCGTCATAAATCGATAACATTTCTGGATTTACAATTCCCATTGTCATTCCGTTTTGAATAGCATGGTACAAAAAAACCGAGTGCATGGCCTCTCGCACCGTATCATTCCCTCTAAAAGAAAAAGAAACATTACTCACCCCACCACTAATATGTGCATGCGGCAAGTTTTCACGAACCCATTTTGTTCCTCTGAAAAAATCCAAAGCATTTAAGCGGTGTTCTTCCATTCCTGTTGCTACGGGAAATATATTTAAATCGAAAATAATATCTTGAGCAGGAAAACCAACTTTATCCACTAATATATCATACGACCGCTGGCAAATCTCGATTCGGCGCTCGTAATTATCAGCTTGTCCAGTTTCATCAAAAGCCATCACAATGACTGCAGCGCCGTAACGCTTGATTAATTTAGCATGATGAATAAAGGCTTCTTTACCTTCTTTCAAAGAAATAGAATTTACCACACTCTTTCCTTGTACCACCTTCAAACCGGCTTCGATAATCTCCCATTTCGAGCTATCAATCATAATTGGCACACGCGAAATATCAGGCTCGGCAGCGATTAAATTCAGAAATTTTGTCATCGCATATACCCCATCAAGCATCCCTTCATCCATATTAATATCGATGATTTGGGCGCCGCCTTCCACTTGCTCCTTGGCAATACTCAGTGCTTCTTCATATTTTTCTTCCTTGATTAATCGAAGGAATTTTCTAGAACCCGTAACATTGGTACGTTCCCCAATATTCACAAACACGCTATCTGGCCTAATGATCAAAGGCTCTAATCCCGCCAATACAAGGTTTCTTCTAGTTTTTTTTTCTGCCATTTTATTTATTTTTAATCCTTCAAGGTCTAACAACCAAGGAGGTTCAGCTTTTTTGTTTTTGCTATAAAGCCATTTATTTATTTGTGCGTGCCCCAAAAGGGTCAGGCTATTCGTTCCCGCTCTTTTTCTTGAATTGCCTCGGATTTAAACTCGAGGCAATTCAAGAAAAAGGAGCTCCACTACTATCCCTCACGCGGTTTAATGCTTTCCATCTCACTCCCATTTCTTTTTGTCATTGCGAGGAACGAAACGATCTCATACAGTAATTCCATCAACATTATCTTATTTACCTCATTCCCTTTAAGGAAGAATTACATCAGTTACTCTCTACGTGATTCCTTCGTTCCTGGGAATGACAAAGCTAAAATCTATACTTTTATTATCTTTGCGGGCACGGATTACAAATCTGCGCTATCTGCTTTAAACTCGAGGTAATTCAATAATAAAAGCTCCACTGTTATCCCTCACGCGAGTCTATGCATTCAAAGTCAACTGTATTCTATTTTTCAGTCTATATTCTTATCTTTCCGAGAAAGGAGGAATCTTTGTTACAAGAGCAACTTGATTAGATTCTTCGTTCCTCAGAATGACAAAATAGTAAAGTTTTACGTCTTACAGCAACTCATTCGAAACTCTGGGTTTGTATTCCTTAGCGATATCTGCGATTAGCCTAATGTGCTCTGGTGTTGTCCCACAGCATCCACCAATGATATTTACTAAATTATCGTCGAGGTACGTTTTTATCTGTGCTTGCATTTCCTCTGGTGTTTCATCGTATTCACCAAAGGCGTTAGGCAATCCTGCATTAGGATGCGCTGATACATTGAAAGACGTATTTTGAGATAGCGTTTGCAAATAAGGCTTTAATAAATCGGCTCCTAAAGCGCAATTGAATCCTACACTCAACAGCGGAATATGTGAAACTGAAACTAAAAAAGCTTCCACTGTTTGCCCTGAAAGTGTTCTTCCCGATGCATCCGTAATGGTTCCAGAAACCATGATTGGAATGTCAATATTGCGTTTGTCTTTTACTTCTTCGATCGCAAAAAGTGCTGCTTTGGCATTTAAAGTATCGAAAATAGTTTCAACTAATAATAAATCACTTCCACCGTCAATTAAGGCTTCAACTTGTTGCTTGTATGCAACACGCAAATCATCAAAAGTTACAGCCCTGTAACCTGGATCATTTACATCTGGCGACATGCTGGCCGTGCGATTGGTTGGCCCGATTGAACCCGCTACAAAACGAGGTTTATCTGGATTTTTGGCTGTGAATTCATCGGCTACTTCACGGGCAATCCGTGCCGATTCATAATTCAATTCATAAACAATGTCTTCTAAGTGATAATCAGCCATCCCAATTGTGGTGCCTGAGAAGGTATTGGTTTCTACAATATCTGCTCCTGCTTCAAAATAGGCTACGTGAACGGCGCGAATTGATTGTGGCTGTGTGAGTGATAGTAAATCATTATTACCTTTAAGAGAATGCGGAAAATCTTTAAAACGTTCTCCTCTAAAATCTTCTTCAGAGAAGTTGTATCGTTGCAACATAGTTCCCATGGCTCCATCGAGAATGAGTATGTTTTTTTTAATGGCTTCGTAAATGCTTGACATAACTTTTTATTTCTTAAAAATCACAATCGATATTGCGATTTATACTTTTGATTACTAATTACAAAAGTTCACTATTGTTTGTCTTTAGCCCTGATGGTAGCGGCATCCTATTGTGCCGGTGTTCGGCGCAATAGATATAGCGTACAACAGGAGGAGTCATGATTAAGAGACCAATCGTCTGCTCTAAAAAAATAATATTAATGTTGTCAAGAAAAGTTTTGAGAAATACGTGAGATGTATTCTTGTGTTATCTATCTTAGATACTGAAATAATTTCAGTGTAAAGTAGAATGTAGCACCTTCTTTAAAGATAAAGGGTTGCTAAGGTTTCATTGGGTCTTTCCCTCCGCCTTTCGTGATAACTGTCAATAAATATAGGAACGGTGCAAAGTAAAGACAAAGCGCTAATACTTGCAAGTATTAGCGCTTTAATTTTTAACTAGTTTGTAGTAAGTTGTTAAACTATCGCCTTCACTACTGCTTTTGGTGCTTCTTTACGAGTTCCATCAAAGCCGTCAACTCCCGAAACTGTTGTGTATTTCAATACATACTTTTTACCTGGATTGATAATTTGATAGGCTGCTTGGCACATTATAGTGGCCTCATGGAAACCACAAAGAATTAATTTTAATTTTCCAGGATACGTATTCACATCTCCTATTGCAAAAATTCCCGGAATATTTGTTTGATAATCTAATGAATTATTTACTTTGATTGCATTTTTTTCAATCTTTAATCCCCAATTTCCTATCGGACCTAATTTTGGTGTAAGTCCAAAAAGCGGAATAAAATAATCCGTTTCTATGGTTCTTCTGGCGCCATTTTCATCAAGTACAACGGATTCGATATGCTCTGCTCCATTGAGTCCTACTACTTCAGCGGGTGTAATCAACCTGATTTTTCCGGCATCTTTTAATTCCTGGACTTTTTCAACAGAATCTAATGCTCCTCTAAATTCATTTCGTCTATGAATCAAAGTCACTTCAGAGGCAACGTTAGAAAGGAATATACTCCAGTCTAAAGCAGAATCGCCGCCACCTGAAATAACGACTCTTTTATCTCTAAATTTTTCTGGGTTTTTAATAAAATACTTGATTCCTTTACCTTCATAAAAATTGATTCCATCAATAAGTGGTTTTCTAGGTTCAAAACTTCCTAGACCTCCAGCAATAGCCACTACCGAAGCTTGAATTTTGGTTCCATTATTTGAAGTAACAATAAAACTCCCATCCTCTTGCTTGTCAATCGTTTCTGCTCGTTCTCCAAGTGTAAATCCAGGCTCAAATTGCTTGATTTGTTCCATCAGATTATTCACTAAATCACCTGCTAAAACTTCAGGAAATCCCGGAATATCATAAATTGGTTTTTTAGGATACAATTCTGATAATTGACCACCCACTTGCGGGAGTGCATCTAATATATGGCATTTTAATTTCAATAATCCTGCTTCAAAAACGGCAAATAAGCCAGTTGGTCCAGCTCCTATTATAAGTATGTCTGTTTTAATCATTTTTTTTTAATTAATCTCCTCAACTCCCTAATTGGAGATTGAGAAAGCATTTTATATTTAGTGCAAAGTAACTATTGTTTCTTTTATTTTTTGATGACAAATATCATAATTATCCGTTTTAAAAAAAACAGAAAGTTGTTATTAAGATTTATTACAATTTATGCCTAAGGCTTGCGGCTTGTTTTTCAGACTCTTTGTAGAGGCTATAGGGTTTTTTAAGGCTTCGGTGATCTCATTCATTTTCTGAACTTTCTCTTCAAAATTACCTTTCAAAGTCTTGCGATATTCATTCAAGTTTTCAACCATTTTATTGATGTCTTCCGGAATTACCTCTTCAAAAAACTCTCGCAATCTTTTGGCCGTTGTTGGTGATTTTCCGTTAGTTGAAATCGCAATTTTCACATTCCCTTTGGTTACAATTCCGCCTAAATAATAATCGCATAAAGGCGGTGTGTCTGCAATGTTGCAAATCAAAAATCTTTTTCTAGACAAATCATATATTCTTTTATTTACCTTCAAATCATCGGTGCAAGCAATTACCATGTGGCGTTTGCGCAACATCCAGCGATTGAACTTTCTATACGTCAGCTTTACGGATGGATGGGTTACCGCCAACGCTTCTAATTCAGGTAAAAATTTCGGTGCCACTACCTCAACAGTTGCATTTGGACTAGATTTTAATAAAAAGGACAACTTTTCTAAACCTACATTTCCTCCACCCACAATAAGTGTACTCAAATTGTGTAATTTCAAAAATATGGGATACAATTCATTCCTTTCCATAAACTAGCACCTTATTGTGATGTGATTTCAATTCTTTATAGAAACCGCTTCTTTTCTTACTATCTCCTACAACTTCTCCAATAACAATGATGGCAGGAGAACTTAAATTTTTATCTGTAACAATTTTTTGAATCGTATTTACCGTTCCAATTCCGACTTGCTCCTGTGGAGTGGTTCCGTTTTGTATAATTGCAACAGGCATTTCTCCTTTTGATTCTTTTTGGAACAAAGCCACAATTTCATCTAGCTTACTCATGCCCATCAAAATCACAACAGTTGCAGTGGATTGCGCTGCTAAGACCACATCAGTTGATAATTTACGGGCAGAAGTAGTGCCTGTTATCACCCAAAAGCTCTCTGAAACACCTCTTTTTGTCAATGAAATTCCTTGCGATGCAGGAACTGCAATCGATGATGAAATCCCAGGAACCACAAACGTAGGAATTCCGAAACTTTCAGCGAATTCTATTTCTTCTATTCCTCTTCCAAAGATAAATGGGTCTCCACCTTTCAACCGAACCACATGTCCATAAGTCAATGCATTATCTACAATCAACTGATTGATTTCAAGTTGTGTGTAAGCATGACAACCTTTTCTTTTGCCAACAAATATTTTTAGTGCTTTTTTAGGAGCAAAAGAAAGTAGATCTTCGTTTGCCAGAGCATCGTATAAGACCACATCCGCTTCTGCTAGGACTTTTGCACCTTTTATAGTCAATAAATCTGGATCTCCCGGTCCAGCGCCAACTAATGTAATTCGAGAATTTATTTTATTTTTCATCTAAAAGGTCTTTAGCTCTGAATGTTTCAATAGTTTCAAAAAAAGTGACTGCTTCCTCTAAATATTTTTTGGCAAAAGCCTCAGAAGGTTCATTTTGATTGATCTGAAATACTAATTCTTTCAAACTGGTTTTTAAGGGAATTTTTTTTGTTGCCACAAAAACAGTGTCAAATAAATCGATTATTCCAGCTTGATGATTTGTTTTTTGGTTTTCTGAAAGTAATAAGGCTTTAGATCCATTTACAAAACCAGCATAAGCGTGATAAATAGCGTCTGTATGATTTTTATCTTCAAAAGCTTCTCTGGCAAATGTCAACTTATCTTTAGCTTCCAATAAAAGCGTAGCAACTAAATCAATCACAACTCCTGCACATTCGCCTACACCAACTGCTTTAACATAATTATCAGCATTTCCCCAATCTACAAAATCAGCTTCGGTAAGATTAGCCAAGTCGGCTAAGGGTTTCAACATTTCATAGAAATATTTCTCGCCTTTGGCATCATAATAATTCAAGAATGATTGTCCATTTGTATTAGCTTCAAAATCATTTAAAATGTACCGCAATGCATCAGGTCCTCTCCGGCTTGGAATTTTGATTACTTTATCTGAAAATCGTCCTGATCCATTTCCTAAATTTCCACCGCCCAATAATACTTGAAGTGCTGGTGCAACAAGTTTTCCAGCATTGATTGACATTCCTTGAAAACCTATTTCGGCCATATTGTGTTGTCCACAAGCATTCATACAACCACTAATTTTGATCGTGATTTCGCGATTATCCCTGTATTGAGGATATTCTGCTGCTAGTACTCGTTCTAATTCTACTGCAATTCCGGTGCTGCTTGCAATTCCTAGATTACAGGTATCTGTTCCCGGGCAGGCTGTGATGTCTGAAATTGTATTGTATCCCAAGGTTACAAAATCTAATTTGGCCAATTCTTGATAGAAAAACGGCAAATTTTGTTCTTTCACGTGGCGAATCAAAATATCTTGTCTCAATGTAAAGCGCAGTTCATTAGCTGCATAATTTTTTATTAAGTCCGCTAATAATCGTGCTTTGTCAGTATAAAAATCACCTAATAAAACTTTAATTCCAATGGCATAATATCCTTCTTGTTTTTGAGCGATTACGTTTGAATTTTTCCACGCCTCAAAAGCTACTCTATCTTCGATTTCTACTTCCGGCGCTTCTAATAGAGGAGCTGGAATTGCACCATCAAAAGCTGTTGTATCTATTTCAACTACGTGGTGTGACAAGGCAAGTTTCTCTTCATCGACTAAACGTAAGAATTCATCGCGTCCGATATCTTTAATTAAGAATTTCATCCGTGCTTTCAACCTTTTAGCTCTTTCGCCAAAGCGATCAAATATTCGCAAAACTCCTTCAGTAGTTGGAATAATTTGGTTCACCGGAATAAATTCTGATAATAATTCGGCGTGGCTTGGTTGAGAACCTAATCCACCACCAAGCATTACTTTGAATCCTCTTTCTCCATTTACAATCCTTGGAATAAAACCTAAATCATGTAAATAACTCAAGGCAGTATCTTTATCAGAAGACGAAAATGAAATTTTGAATTTGCGCCCCATTTCTTGACAAATGGGATTTCTTAAAAAAAATTGAAACATAGCGTGTGCATAGGGAGAGACATCAAAGAGTTCCTCTACATCAATTCCTGCCGTTTCACTCGCTGTAATGTTTCTGACCGTATTGCCACAAGCTTCACGAAGTGTAACGTCATCTTTCTCTAATTCAGCCCATAATTGCGGTGTTCTATCTAAACTCACATAGTGAATCTGGATATCCTGCCGTGTTGTTATATGCAAACGCCCGGTTGAATATTCGTCAGATACTTTTGTAATCCGCAGTAATTGTTCGCTTGTCACTTTGCCAAAAGGCAACTTAATCCGAATCATTTGAACGCCTTCCTGACGCTGACCATACACTCCTCTCGCCAAACGAAGGCTACGGAAGCGCTCGTCGTCAATTTTTCCATTACGGAATAAAGCAATTTTTTTTTCTAAATCGATAATGTCTTTTTGGACAATCGGGTCTTCTATTTCGGTTCTAAAACTTTCCATCTGTGTTTTGTTTTTGGCAAAAGTTATATTTAGTTTATAAATCCAACTCCGGCTGTGGTATTAGTAGCTACGTCTATTAGGATAAAAGCGCCGTTTGATTTATTGTCATTGTAAGCATCAAAATACAAGGCTTTACTCAACTTGATACTTACTTCGCCTATTTCATTGATTGCTAAATGATTTGCTGGAACAGTTCCTGAATAATCAGTTGAGATTACATTTTTCACGCGATCTATTTTCGCCAAAACTCTGTTAGTATTGTGTTGTACCAAATATTTTGCGCCAGCAACTAGCTTTTTACTGTCCATCCAGCAAATTGTGGTGTGAATTTCTTTTTCAATTTTAGGAAGTTCATCTGATTTTACAATCATATCGCCTCGAGCGACATTGATGTCATTTTCTAATTCAATTGTAATGGAAGTTCCAGTAGAAGCTTCATCAAATTGTTTATCAAAAAAATGAATTTTAGAGACAACAGACTCTGTTAAAGAAGGCAGAACCGTTACGGCATCACCTACTTTTATATTGTTACCATACAATTTCCCAGCATATCCTCGAAAATCGTGAAAGTTTTCAGTTTTTGGACGAATAACCGTTTGCACTGGGAAACGTGTTTTTCCTTTTTCAAAAACATCCGCTGGTTCTAAACCTTCCAGATGCTCTAATACCGTCTGTCCTCTATACCAGGACATATCATCGGATTTATTAACCACATTGCCGCCGTTAATTGCGCTCAAAGGAATATAACTTACTGTTTGCTCTTTAAAAGTACTTTTAGCATTTAAAGCTTGAAAATCAGCTTTGATCTTATTAAAAACTTCCTCAGAATAATCAACTAAGTCCATTTTATTGATCGCCACTATTACTTCTTTCACTCGCAATAAATTATTTATAAAAAAATGACGCTTTGTTTGCTCAATAACTCCTTTACGGGCATCAATCAAAATAATGGAAACCTGTGAAGTCGAAGCTCCCGTAACCATGTTTCGAGTGTATTCAACATGTCCTGGCGTATCAGCAATGATATAGCTTTTCTTAGCTGTTGAAAAATAAATATGTGCCACATCAATCGTAATTCCTTGCTCTCGCTCAGCAACTAAACCATCTGTAGCTAAGGAAAAATCGAGATAATCATAACCTTTTTGCTTGCTACTTTTCTCAATTGCTTCTATTTTATCTGTTGTCAATGATTTTGTATCGTATAATAACCGTCCAATTAAAGTACTCTTACCGTCATCTACACTTCCTGCTGTTGCTATTTTTAAAACTTCCATATTATTTATTTGTATTAAGGTTTAAGTATGAAGTATTAAGATCGTAAGTTCAAAAACTTACTCCGTATCACTTACTCCTTAAAAATACCCTTGTTGTTTTCTTTTTTCCATTGCAGCTTCAGATCGTTTATCATCAATTCTAGCACCACGTTCTGAAATTGTCGAGGTTCTAATTTCGCCTACCACTTCTTGAATTGTTGTAGCATAAGAATCAACAGCAGCGGTACAACTCATGTCGCCAACGGTTCTAAAACGAACAATTCGTTCCTCTATTTGTTCGTCTTCCTCTTGATATACAAAAGGAGAATGCGACCAGATTAATCCATCTCTCATAAATACTTTACGCGTATGTGAAAAGTAAATACTAGGAATTTCAATGTTTTCTTGTTCGATATAACTCCAAACATCTAATTCAGTCCAATTTGAAATTGGAAAGACGCGCACATTTTGACCGTTTTCAATTTTTCCGTTCAAAATATCAAATAATTCGGGACGTTGATTTTTTTCATCCCATTGTCCAAAATCATCGCGCACGGAAAATATCCGTTCTTTAGCTCTTGCTTTTTCTTCGTCACGGCGGGCTCCACCTATACAAGCATCAAACTTAAATTCTTCAATTGCATCTAATAAGGTTATGGTTTGTAAACTATTTCGACTCGAATATTTGCCTGATTCCTCCACCACTTTCCCTTGATCAATAGCTTGTTGAACATGACGAACAATTAACTCCAAACCTAATTCAGCGACCAACTTATCCCTAAATGCAATTGTTTCTGGAAAATTATGTCCCGTGTCAACATGTAACAATGGAAAAGGAATTTTAGCCGGAAAAAATGCTTTTTGAGCCAATCGCACTAAAGTAATCGAATCTTTTCCACCTGAGAAAAGTAAAACGGGTCTGTCAAATTGAGAAATGACTTCTCTAAATATATATATCGCTTCGCTTTCTAAAGCGTTTGTTTTTAATAATGTGATCATTTTTCTATGGTAATTTGTTAAACTGCTTATTTGGTGCATGGATTAAACAGTGAAGCGATTAAGTTTTTATTTTTGGTGTAAACCACATTCTTTATGACTAGATTCCCACCACCATCTTCCTGCCCTTATATCTTCTCCTGCGTTTATTGCTCTGGTGCAAGGCGCACATCCTATACTTATAAATCCTTGTTTGTGTAAAGTATTTTGCGGTACGTTATTTATTTCTAAATATTCTTCTACCTCTTTTAAACTCCACTTTAATAAAGGATTGAATTTTATTATTTCGAACTTTTCATCGTATTCAAAAAGTGATAATTCACTTCTGTTTATAGATTGCTCTGCTCTTAAACCTGTAATCCAAATTTTATTCCCATATAATGCTTTAGTTAGCGGCTCAACTTTTCGAATAAAGCAGCACTCCTTTCTATTGTCCACAGAATGATAAAAACTATTAGGTCCTTTATTATCCAGTATTTTTTCTACTGCCACCGCTTCAGGAAAATAAACTTTTATATCGATGTTATAATTTTTTAAAGTTTTATCAAAGACATCATACGTTTCTTGAAATAATCTTCCAGTGTCAAGAGTAAAAATGTTTATTGCATACTTATTGTTAGCTATAATAGCAGTAATCACTTGATCTTCCTGTCCAAAAGAAGTTGAAAAAGCAACTTGATTTTTATATTCATGCGCTAAAAAATCTAATGTTTGCTCAATAGAAAATTTTTCTGTTTTATGAATTAATGTCGACAGTATTTCTTTATCCATTTTAGTCCTTAATTTATTCTATTACCCTATAGGCTTTGTAGATTACAAGGCAAAAGTACTATTTATTTTTAATTAACAAAATAATTTAAAAAAATTATTAACTGGAAATAGCATCCTTCACAAGATTAATAGTTGCAATTTCAGCACATCAAGTTCTTAATTTATTATATTCTAAAAAGCAGATCATTATATTATGATATCCCTAAAATTTATCAAAACTACCTGTCTAATATGTAAAACTTACTATTACAATATATTTAGTCTACCTAACCCATAGGATGATTTATTATTAATTTTTATTTTTGCATAAAATTTTAGTATGGATTTTGAAATTGGATTAGTTGCTGCAGGTTTAACCGTTGGTTTCATCGTAGGTATGACTGGAGTAGGCGGCGGCTCATTGATGACACCTATTTTATTATGGTTTGGAATTCCTCCAACAACTGCAGTGGGCACAGACTTACTCTACGCCGCCTTTACTAAAATGGGAGGCGTTTATGTACATCATAAAAAAAAGAATATAAATTGGACTATTACAGCCTGGCTTTCATTAGGCAGTATTCCCTCAGCTCTCCTTACATTATGGATTTTACACAGTATAAAAACTGATATTACTGTTTTAAATAACATTATAAAAAATGGATTAGGCTGGGCTCTTTTATTTACCGCAGTGGCTATTATATTTAAAAAGAAACTTTTACTGCTTTCTCAAAAACATTCTGGCGACAAATTTCACAGTGAAAGTAAAACCCGGAATACACTGACTGTTGTAATAGGTTTAATACTGGGAGCAGTTGTTACCTTAACGTCTATAGGAGCTGGTGCTTTAGGAACTGTAACTTTATTTTTCTTATATCCATTATTAGCTACGCCGCGACTAGTGGGAACCGAAATTGCTCATGCCGTTCCATTGACACTTGTAGCTGGATTAGGGCATGCTTCAATGGGAAATCTAGATCTTGGATTATTAGCGCAATTATTAGTAGGATCACTGCCCGGTATATATTTAGGAAGTATTTTAAGTGGCAAAGTCCCTGATCTATTTCTTAGAAATGCAATAGCGATAATGCTCTTTATTGTAGGATATAAACTAATTTTTTAGTTTTATGAAGGTATGATTTTTTTAAATTATACAATATATAATCTTCTGTATTTTCTTTAATCTTTTACAAATACATTAAAACACAGGAGTCTTTCGCTTTTTTAAAAGTTCAAAACGATACTAAATCACTACAAGGATTTACTGTTTGCGACAAAGCTCTTTTTTACTGCGTGAGGGATTGCAGTGGAAATCCTTTTTTACTATATGAAGTGCTAACGCAATAGAATAAAAAAGATTGGAACAAAAAGCCCGACCAGAAATGCAAGGAGGAACGACGAAGTAAATGAAGGGTCACGCCCAAAAGGATAAACTTTTAGTACTCGATCTAAAAAGCAATATCGGCGAGGGTATTACTTTCTAAAATTTGCAAGGTATTGTCGCGTACTTCTATCATTAATTTGCGAACTGCACAGGCAGTTTCATCTTTACAATCTTCACATTTTTCATAGAAATTATGACTAGCACAAGGTAAAAGTGCTATTGGACCTTCGAGAATCCGGTAAACATGAGCCATATTGATGTCTCTTGGTTCCTTAATTAAGTAATAACCACCACCCTTACCTTTCTTAGCTCCTAAAAATCCAGAGTGACGCAATAATAGTAATATACTTTCTAAAAATTTTAACGAAATGTTTTCACTCTTTGCTATCTCAGCTATTTGTACTGGCGTATTGTCTTTTTGGCGAGCCAAAAAAGTCAGTGCCTTTATTCCGTATTTAGTTTTTTTAGAGAGCATTTGATGCGATTTATGATTTTTGAATGCGTATTACCCATATATGATTTAAAAAAAATCATGACACTTTAAATTATTCGTTCAAATCTACAATGTAAAATCGTTAATTACAAATCTAAGAATGAAGAGAACTATTGTAAATAGTTTCTGAATTACACGTTTATATTTTTGCCATTAAACCTCTAAAATATTTTTAACTGGAAAGCTGAGATTATCAAATGGTAGTCTTTTTAATAAAGTGCCATTTGTAGCTGGCTTTCGACCACTATATTTATCATTTTCTAAAACATAACTATAAACTTTTTCATCGATTGGTTTTACAATTCAATACTCTTTTACGCCATTTTCTTGATATAAATTGAATTTCATATTCATTTATCTAGTAGAATTTTCACCCAATAGAATTTTAATAACGAGATCAGGAGCACCTAAGCAGCGTTTATCATCTAATTTACTAGTACCAAATAGTACACATAAATCATTCTAAACAGCAGTTATAATTTGATTATCGCCCGTGCTCACTTTATCGTCATTTAATCGAACATCAAATGGCGCCGCATACATTTTGTAATCTTGATCTTTTAAAAACTTAGCTATTGTTAAAGTGATTGACATAGAAATTCCTTGATGTTTCCTGCTTGAAGTAAGACTCATCTTGAAAATAATAGCTTTTACTAATTCCATACGCTCTTTAAATTGCCACAGCAAATAATCGGCATAGGTGTAACTTCCATTTAGGTCTAGTTAATCACTATTTGTAATAACAGTATTAATATCGATAGCGTTTATAATAAACTCACGCAATTTAGAAATAGAAAATATTGAATTATAACTGCATGTGTTGTTTATAAAAATTAGCTCTAAAGCTGCATTCAAAATTGTTAATCACAAATTTAAGAAAGCGCTTGTTCTAAATCAGCTATTACGTCTTTTACAGTTTCTAATCCTACTGACACGCGCACTAAACCATCAGTAATGCTCACCGCTAAGCGTTCGTCAACTGACAATTTACTGTGGGTTGTAGATGCGGGATGCGTAACAATTGTTCTAGTATCGCCAATATTTGCAGAAAGTGAACACAATTTAATTTTATCTAAGAAGGCTCTTCCTGCTGAAAGTCCGCCTTTTATCTCAAAAGCGATAATATTTCCTCCTAAAAGCATTTGTTTTTTAGCAATATCATATTTTGGGTGCGATTTTAAAAAGGGGTATTTTACACTATTTACATTAGCATTTTTTTCTAAAAATTGGGCTACTATTAATGCATTTTCGCAATGTTTTTCTACACGAACTGCTAATGTTTCTAAACTTTTAGATAAAATCCAAGCATTAAACGGCGATAAAGCTGGACCAGTATTTCTAGAAAATAAATATATTTTGCGAATTAAATCCTCATTTCCAACGGTAACACCACCCAGAACTCTGCCTTGACCGTCAATTAATTTTGTAGCAGAATGAATTACTAAATCAGCGCCCCACTTTATAGGTTGCTGAATGTAAGGGGTTGCAAAACAGTTATCAATTACCAATATTAAATTGTGTTTTTTAGCAATGTTGCCTAATAACTCTAAGTCTATAATATCTACTGCTGGATTTGTTGGAGATTCTGCATATAAAATTTTAGTGTTTGGCTTTATGAAACTTTCAATCGTCTCTGGTTTATTGATATCAAAATAAGAAGTTTCAATATTCCATTTTGGAAAATAAGTCATAAATAGAGCATGTGTAGAACCAAATACACTGCCTGCAGAAACGATATGGTCTCCTGAATTTAATAATGCTGCAAAAGTCGAAAACACAGCAGCCATGCCTGTTGCAAAAGCATAACCAGCCTGGGCACCCTCCATTTTACATATTTTTTCGACAAACTCGCTTGTATTAGGATTGCTAAAACGACTATAAATATTTCTGTCTTTTTCCTCTGTGAAGGAAGCGCGCATGTCCTCGGCATCATCAAAGACAAAACTAGATGATAAATACAAAGGAACAGAATGTTCTTGAAATTGCGTTCTTTCTAACTGGGTGCGTATGGCTTGAGTTTCAAAACCAAATTCTGAATTGTTCATAATATGAAAGCCTCATTATCCCAAAAGAGGGAATAATTACGAGGAATTTAATGGTTAATAGTGTGTTCTTTTTTAGTATCAATGGTCTAATTGAAAAATCTTTTAACTTTCTAATTTTTTTCCATTCAAAACCACTTTATAATGTACTGTTGCAGTGGGCTCTAACGTTTTAGAAACAGAGCAGTATTTTTCAAAAGATAGTTGTGCTGCTTTTGCTGCTTTATCTTCTTTGATATCACCTTCTAAATAGAAAACAACATAAATGTTTTTAAAGGGTTTTGCCTCGCCTACTTGAATTCTTTCTCCTTCTACCTCAGCTTTGAAAGACGTAATTTCTTGTCGCTGTTTTTTTAAAATCGAAATCATATCAATGGCACTACAGCCTGCAACCCCCATTAAAATCAACTCCATAGGACTTGGTCCCATATCATTTCCTCCAAATTCTGGACGGCTGTCTACGTTTACTAGATGTCCTCTTTCATTTTTTAATTCGAAATGAAAATTATCGTTTATTCTATTTAATGTTACTTTCATAATTTTCCCCTCATCAACCCTCCCGCCGCGGCGGAGAGGGAGCTAAGACTTGAGGTGTGTCCCTTTTTTTAATTAATATATTTTTAATGTAAAATCGTTAATCTGCAATCTAAAATCACTTACCCTTTATCAGACAATCTTAAAACATCACCAAAAACGCCTCTTGCAGTCACAGCTGATCCAGCGCCTGCACCTTGTATTACAATAGGTCGATCTCCATAAGACTCTGTGTAAATTTCGAAGAAAGAATCAGACCCTTTTAATCCACCTAATGCGGTATCTGAAGGTACGGAAACTAATTTTACTTCTAATATTCCTTTGTCATGCTGTAAATCTCCTGATAGTTCTCCTATGTATCGCAGAACATGATTTGGTTTTTGGTCTGCTTTTATTTTATCGTAAATAGGATCAAATTCCCTTAATTTACTTAAGAAATCAGCGACATTGCCTTCCCGTAACTGTTCAGGAATAAGATTTTGAATAGCAACCTCTTCAAACTCGTTTTGCAAGTCTAACTCTCGCGCTAGGATCAATAATTTTCTTCCTACATCATTCCCACATAAATCTTCCCGTGGATCTGGTTCAGTATATCCGTTATCAATTGCCTCTTTCAAAATGTCGCTAAATGGAGCATCATTTGCAGAAAAATTATTGAATAAATAACTTAAAGTACCAGAGAAAACACCTTTGATTTTAGTAATATTTTCACCTGAAAGATGCAATAATTTTATAGTATCAATCAAAGGCAGTCCAGCTCCAACATTAGTTTCATACAAATAATTTTTCTGGTTGTCAGCTAATGATTTTCGCAAGTCTTTGTAAAATCCGTAACTCAAAGTATTGGCTACTTTATTTGATGAAATTAAATCAAAGCTACTTTCTACTAATGGAATATAATTCTCCACAAATGTGGCGCTAGCGGTATTGTCTATTGCAATTAAATTTTCTAAATGATGTTCATTAGCGTATGCAATTACATCCTCGATTGTATAAGAAGTACCACTGCTCTCGATTTCATTTCTCCAGTTTGTCGTTACTCCATTTTTATTCAAAAGGATTTTTTTAGAATTAGCAATTGCAAAAACATTCAATTTGATATGCTTTCTTTCTTCAATGGCTTCTGCTGATTGTAAAATTTGGTTAATCAACGTTCCACCTACTAATCCATGACCGAAAATAGCAATATTAATTTTCTTTGAAACTCCAAAAATCTCTCCGTGAATAACGTTTAGTGCTTTATAAAGTTCTGTTTTCTTAACTACTAAACTCACATTCTTTCCCGTTACTGTATTATTAAAAAGGATTGGGATTATTTTATTTTTAATTAAGGCTGTGTAGGGTTTATGAAAAGTACTTAAATCCTGACCTATGATTGAAATTACTGAAACATTATCAGTTACCGTAATTTTATTAACATCTTTCGAATAGAAATCGTTTTCAAATTCCTTTTCTAATTCAATCATTGCTTTTGTCGCTTTATCAGCGGCAACTACTAAACCAATTCCTCTTTCTGATGATCCTTGAGAAATGATACTTACACTAATATCATTATCGCCCATCACTCTAAAAATTCGGGCATCAACTCCTGTTTTTCCCAGCAATCCTCTTCCTTCAAGATTCACTAAAGCTACGTTTTCTAAAACTGAAAGCGTTTTTATTCCCGCTCCATTAGCATTAGATGTGATAAGAGTTCCTTTATTCTCGTGATTGAAAGTGTTCAAAATACGAAGCGGAATGTTTTTTTCCAATAAAGGAATTATGGTTTTTGCATGTAGAATTGTTGCACCAAAATTAGCCAACTCGTTCGCTTCATTAAAAGTTAAATGGTCAATCTTTTTAGCATCAAGAACTAAATCAGGATTAGCAGTGTAAATTCCGTCTACATGCGTGAAGTTTTGTAATTCTTCTGCATTGATAAAATTAGCTATCAAGGAAGCCGTATAATTACTTCCATTTCTACCTAAAGTTGTGGTTTCGTGTTTGGCATTGGCACCAATAAAACCTGTAATTACTAAGACAGAGTCTTGATTGTCTTTAAAAATCTGGATGATATTCTTTTTAGAAAGCGCTTCTAAAGGCTGCGCATCGCCAAAATTAGAGTCGGTAACAATTAACTCTCGAGTATCTGCTAACTTTGCAGAAACACCTCTACCCTGTAACATGGACACCAATAACTTAGCGGCAAGCACCTCACCTTGTGCTAATATTTGATCTTTAATTTTAGGACTATAATCGCCTATTAAACTTACCCCTTCAAATAACTTGTCTAGTTTATCAAATTCTGTCGAAAAATCAATAGTCTCAAAACCGTCTCTTTGATAGTTTTTAAAACTTTCTAGCAGTGGTTTATAATTTCCGTTCTTAACTGCAATGGTCAGAATATCATCTAACTCGTCCGTTGCTTTTCCTCGGGCTGATACGACTATTGCAACCTTTTCATTTTGCTTTATTTTACTTTCAATGATAGTTAAAACTGTATTAATCCCTTGTCCATTTGCTAAAGATTTTCCACCAAATTTTAGTATTTTCATTTGTTTTTTATTTTTGAAGACGATTTCTAATAAATTGTCTAATTGCTCGTATTCCATCAAAAAGGCATCGTGCCCGTGTTGCGAGTCAATTTCGCTGTAGAATACATTATTTTTAAATTTTTTAATCTCGTTATATGTTTCTTTATTCTCCTTTGCTGTAAAAAATAAATCAGAGTTGATTCCCACTATATAAATATTGGCTTCTACTTTAGAAATAAGTGACGCTAAAGACTCTTGATTCCGAGTAATATCTATCGTTTTTAAAAGTTGGTTCATCATCTTGTACGCTGAGAGCTGAAACCTCTTTTCTAGTTTTTCTCCGTGATAATTCAACCAACTTTCCACTTGAAACGTTTCTAGTTGTTTATTAATATCTCTATTAAATTTTTCTTTAAAAGATTCTGGAGTTCTATAACACATCATGGCATGGATGCGCGCATCTTCGATAGGTTTTTTAGAGTTATTCAAAATTTTCTCCTGCAAATAACAGTTGGCAATTAACCAATCTGTCGCCTTCCAGTCCGTTGCTATAGGAATAAAATTTTGAGCTAACTTTGGCTCTAAAGCTATAATCTCCCAACCTATTCCGCCACCTACAGATCCGCCTATAAGTGCAAATAAATCATTGATATTTAATACCCGGAGTCCTTCAAGAAAAATTCTAGCGATATCTCTTGCAATAAAATCTCTATAATTCTCAATAGTAGCTGCATTAAAACCGTTTCCCGGCACATCAAAAGCGACAATTGTATATTTACGAGTATCAATGGTTTTATCAATTCCCACAATATCATTCCACCATCCAGACTCACCTATTACTTGCGAGTTTCCAGTTAGTGCATGATTGATTAAAATTATAGGAGCCGTATGTAATGGTGCACCAAAAACCTGATAACTTAAGTTTAGCGTAGCATAAATAGCACCATTATGTGTGGTGAAATTTTCAAGGGTAATGTGTGTTGGTTTATTTTCCAATTTGCAAATCTTTTATAATTTTTGATTTGTGTGTGGAAATATTAGAAAGAAAGCTAGGAGTTACTAGACCAATTCTTAGTGTTATCTTTCCACGGTGAGCGTGGTAGAATGCAGCACCTTCTTCGATAAATCGAAGGGTTGCTAAGGCTTCATCGGGTCTAATCCCTCTGCCTTTCTTTATAACATTTCAATACGTTTATGAACTTATTACTGCAAATTAAGCACTATTTTATTAAACAACCAAACTTTTTATACGCAATCGAAATAGTTGTTTGAGGTTTTAATCAGAATAAAATAAAAAGGAAAAATTGCTATTTTAACGAGTGATCTAAAGAAAATTTTCTCCGTCAATACATTAAAATAACAATTTTAAAATTTCTTTTAGAAATTCCAGATCCGAAAATAATTTCCGATTGCTTAAATAAACAACGCGTCATTTTCTTCAGAATACATTAGAAAAAGTAAGGAGGTAGGCACTGTTTTTTGTGCTAACGCATTTTTAGAAATTTCGAATCTAGGATGAATCAATTTATTTGACTCGGCACGGATTCCTACTATTTTACTTTTAGCAGTAAAAGTCTTTAAAAGCCTAAACGGCCTTAAGAAAAAATTAGCAACACTCATAACATTTGAATTTAGATTAATTATTTATTTTCTATTATTTTTATTTTTAAAGGCAAAAACCCTTTTAGATTTTTATCCAAAAGGGTTTTACGTAATATTGTAAACTCACTCTCTTGGATATCAACGGTCATAAATATACATTGTAGTATTTAAGAGCGCAGCTGTTGCAACTGAGGTATAATTTGTTTTGTGTACCATAATTTTATTATTTATACATACTGTTTTGTTTAGAAACCCTTCTTAACCATTTATTAATCAAAAAAAAGATTCTATTTGTCTATGGAAGCGTTGGTCTGATAATTCATTTTAAATTATATAGAAGACAACCCTTAGGAAGTTTTCTAAGCGACTATAATAAAATTATAAAGCATTGAAATCATTTTCCTTTTGTATTTACTCAAAAATGCAAAATATATTCCAATAAACCAAATAAATTCAGGAATATTTCTTATTAATATTGACTTTTTAGAGTATACTAAATTATACTAATTGAGACATATTTATATTTGCAAAAACAGTTTCTAAATCTTCAATAAGATCCTGAACATCTTCTAACCCTACAGACAGTCTTATCAAATCTTGAGAGACGCCAGTTGCTATTTGTTCAGCGGCTGATAACTGCTGGTGCGTAGTACTTGCAGGATGAATTATCAATGACTTAGTATCACCAATATTTGCCAGTAATGAAAATAATTTAGTTTCATCTGCTACTTTTTTAGCAGCTTCAAATCCTCCTTTAAGTCCAAAAGTAACAATACCACTTTGCCCTTTCGGTAAATATTCTTGTGCCAAATCATAGTATTTATTGGCTTTTAATCCAGGATAATTTACCCATGCTACCCCATCATGATTTTCTAACCAATGCGCCAGCTTTAAAGCATTTTCACTATGACGTTGAATTCTTATTGGTAGGGTTTCTAAACCTTGAATAATTTGGAAAGCATTAAACGGACTTAAAGCAGCACCAAAATCGCGCAAACCTTCAATTCTCACTTTAGCGATAAATGCAGCACGACCTAAAACCTCGTGATATACTAATCCATGATAACCAGCTGAAGGCTCTGTAAATTCTGGAAAATTTCCATTAGACCAATCGAAATTTCCTGCATCGATCACTACACCTCCAAGCGAAGTGCCATTTCCAGTTATATACTTTGTCAAGGAGTGAATAACAATGTCAGCTCCATATTGAATAGGGTTTAATAAGTACGGCGATGCAACTGTATTATCAACCATAAAAGGCACTTTAGCGGCTTTGGCCTCAGCCGAAATACTTTTTAGATCTAGAACATCTAGTTTTGGATTACCAAGTGACTCTACAAAAAATGCTCTTGTATTATCCTGAACTGCATTTTTAAAATTGCTCGCATCAGATGGATCAACAAATGTGGTGGTAATCCCGAGTCTAGGTAAAGTAACTTTTAATAAATTGTAAGTCCCACCGTACAAACTACTTGACGCCACGATATGATCACCAGCTTTTAATAAAACTAATAGTGCTGTGGAAATTGCTGCCGTTCCAGATGCCGTGACTACAGCTCCTATTCCGCCTTCAAGCGTTGCTAAACGTTTTTCTAAAATATCATTAGTAGGATTGTTTAATCTAGTGTAGATAAATCCAGGCTCAGAAAGTGCAAAAACATTTGCAGCATGATCAGAGTTGTTAAATACATAAGAACTTGTTTGGTAAATAGGAACGGCTCTTGTTCCAGCATTTTTAGTTACATCATGTCCAGCGTGTAAAGCGTTTGTTTCAAATTTTTGTGTACTCATAGTTTTTAGATTTAATTCAGTTAATACTATTATAATTATTTAATTCTTAAATTCATTTTTTAAAATGTTCTACAGATTTATTACTGCTTTTTTATCATAAAAAAACCCCTGCTGTTAGCAGAGGTCTTTATGATATGTTTTAATGTTTAAAACTATACAACAGCGAGCTCCGCGGAATACTCCGGCATCTTAAAACACATATTGACAGCACTTAAATTCATTTTTTCTTTTTTGATGAAGCAAATGTGCAAACTATTTTTTAATTCTCCAAATAAAAATTAATTTAATTTACAAAACCTATAGATTTAGTAGACTATGTTAAATTATCTTAATTTAAATTAAAAATCGGAAAGATTAATTTACAATTCAAAATGGTTTCATACATTTGCACTCGAATACAAGAGGAAAAATTTGAACTGATTGCAACCTCTTCATAATGAAATCAATTCATTGTGAATGCTGAATATTTTTCAGTAGAAAAAATGCTAAAGCAGAAACTCTCCTTTAGTCCTTTTCAGCAATTATTTTTTCTCGTTTAATTTATAAAAATAATATTTATTATGGCTTATTTATTTACGTCAGAATCTGTGAGTGAGGGACATCCAGACAAAATTGCAGATCAAATTTCAGACGCACTAATTGATAATTTTTTAGCATTTGATGCGAATTCAAAAGTAGCCTGCGAAACTCTAGTTACAACTGGTCAAGTTATTTTAGCCGGTGAAGTAAAATCAAATACATATTTAGATGTGCAACATATTGCTCGTGAAGTAATCAGAAAAATAGGTTACACGAAGAGCGAATATATGTTTGAAGCAAATTCTTGTGGAATTCTCTCTGCAATTCACGAACAGTCTGCCGATATTAATCAAGGTGTTGATCGAGCAAATCCTGAAGAGCAAGGTGCAGGTGATCAAGGAATGATGTTTGGCTATGCCACTAATGAAACAGATAATTACATGCCACTTGCGCTTGATTTATCTCATAAATTATTACAAGAATTAGCAATTTTACGTCGTGAAAATAACGAAATCACTTATTTACGTCCCGATGCGAAATCTCAAGTTACTTTAGAATATAGTGATGATAATAAACCAACACGTATTGAAGCAATTGTAATTTCAACTCAACACGATGATTTTGATGAAGAAGCTACAATGCTTGCAAAAATCAAAAAAGATCTTGTTGCTATTTTAATTCCAAGAATTATTGCAAAAAATCCAGCTCACGCTCATTTGTTTAATGATAAAATTCAATATCATATTAATCCAACTGGGAAATTCGTAATTGGAGGACCACACGGAGATACTGGATTGACTGGAAGAAAAATAATTGTAGATACCTATGGCGGAAAAGGAGCTCATGGTGGTGGTGCATTTTCTGGAAAAGATCCAAGTAAGGTAGACAGAAGTGCGGCTTACGCAACACGTCATATCGCTAAAAATCTAGTTGCAGCCGGTGTTGCTGATGAAATTTTAGTTCAAGTATCATATGCAATTGGTGTAGCTAAGCCAATGGGAATCTTTATTGATACTTATGGAACATCAAAAGTAAATATGACCAATGGAGAAATTGCTAAGAAAGTAGAAACAATTTTTGATATGCGTCCTTACTTTATAGAGCAACGCTTAAAATTAAGAAATCCAATTTATAGTGAAACTGCAGCTTACGGACATATGGGTCGTACTCCAGAAACAGTAACAAAAACATTTACTGCTCCAGGCGGATTGACTAAAACCGTTACAGTAGATTTATTTACATGGGAGAAAGTAGATTTTGTAAATCAAGTAAAAACTGCTTTTGGATTATAATTCAGGAAATACTGCAATCAAATTGGGGATTTTGTTCAATCAAAATTCCCAATTTGATTTTCTAAATATTATACTTCAAAATAAAAGTCACAAATCGCGGTAAAATAACACTTTCATTCGCGTTGTAACCATTTACATTAAAAGTATTATTTAATCTTGATCTTGTATTAAGCAGGTTGTTTGCTTGAATCCTATACTCAAACTTGCTATCTTTTTTTAAATAATTTAAACTAGCGGTCATAATTTTGAAATTATTAGCAACGCCTGTTGTCTCATTTTTAAATCGGTTAAAAGAATAATCCCAGTTAATATTTAAACCATTTAAGAAATAATAATTCAATTTTATAGTTGGCGACTGAGTGGTAAAAAGCGTACTGGCTTGCTTTGAAAAATTTATTCGGTACCCTAAATCTATATTTGGATATTTTTTAAATTGCGTCGCTAGTGCCGCGTTGTAGCCATGATTTACGTTCTCAATATCTTGAATAAATTCTTGGACGTCACCACTTACTAATCTTCGATTTAAAACGAAATTTTTATTCCAACTCGCATTAAACCCACCTGTTACTTTATAATATTTTTTAAAACTTTTAGAATAGAATAAGTTACCGTTTAAATTCTCATTTTTAGCATCTAGATTTAGTCGGTCTGAGGTAGAGTAAATACTTTGAAATAATATCCCGTTTACGACCGGATTTTGGGTAGTTGTATATCCTAAGCTTCCAAAAATTGTTGTAAAATTGTATAGATTGTATTTAGAATAGGCCAGTCTGTTTGTGGTGACTAAAGAATTTTCTAATTGCGAATTCCCTCTCGCAATACTATTAAAATTAGTAAATACATATCCTTCAACTAAGGAATTTACATCATTAAAGCCATTTTTTATATTGAAGTTATAAGTAAAATTCTCTGATTTTTTCAAATCCCATCTCGCAAACATATCTGGTAAAAATCGATTGAAATTTAATTTAAAAGGGTTGCTAAATTGTGAATTATTAGTATTGTACTGATGCAGCGCAAATCCAGGATTGAATGTAAACTTACCCATGATAAACTTATAATGCAATCCTAAAAAAACATCATTAAAACGATATCTTACATCGTTATTGTACGCATCTTGCTCAATAGAATTTATAGTATTGTTTTGTAAAATTTGTAAAATACTTGAATTATAACTTTGAAACGCATTTGTATTTCCTACAGTTACGTTAAATATACTTTTATTAGAAACTTGATAGTAATAATCAACTTTAGCATCAATTTTATTTGTTTTTACAAATCTAGATTGCTGGATTTCTAAAGAATTTTCATTAACAAAAATATTAGAAGGGTCATCAGGATTTGATGAGTTGCTATTTTGGTATGGATTAACTGAGAGTTGAGGATTATAAAATGGATCTTCATCCTCATATTGATGTTGTATCTCTAAAACCCAAGTGTTCTTTGGATTTTGAGTATAAAATAAATTTAAACTTTGATTAAATGCTACTGGATTTTGTTTCTGGAACGAAATTATAGAATTGGAACTATTAAAAGAGCCTCCATTATTTATCGAATTAAAATTGGATTGACTGTTTTCATTTTCTTCTTGTCCATTTTTTCTGAAGAACACATCGTAATCAAGCTGGAATTTATCATTGCCCTTATACTTCGAACCAAGTTTTGCAATAAATGCATTATTCCTGGAGTCAGTTTTATTATTTCTGTTCTCAAGAGTTGCAATTTCAGTAGTATTAGGTTGAAAAATCGCTCTTTCAGAATTAGTAATAGAGCGATTAAACGTAGCGGAATATGCTGCGAATCCTGTTACATTCCATTTCTTTGAAAAAGATTGATTTATATTTATAGTTCCAAATTTATCACTTGCCTTAGCCACATTATCACCACCAGAAAGACCAAAGAAGTTTCGATTGAGCGCTAATGTGGTACCGCTTCTACCAATTGTGTTTCTGGCACCACCTGTAATTCTAAAAAAATCTGCCGAGGTTAATGAAACTTCTCCAATATTATTTAAATTTACGATCGAATTTATACTTGTTTTAGGTGAATAGTAGAATAATTTGGGATTAATAATATATCCGTTGCCATTAGCTAAACCAGCACTTGCATCCCCAAACCAAAACTTATCTTTCCCTTTTTTAAGTTTTATATTTAAAGCAATATCATCATTATTATTTTCAAGACCTTTCATTTGCGAAACTTCATTAAAATTGTGCATGACTTGAATTTTATCTACAGCATCTGAAGGAATATTTTTAGAACCTAACTTCGTATCTCCGTCCATAAATGGTTTTCCGTCTACAAATAGCTTCGCTACTTTTTTACCCTCTACTTGAATTTGTCCATCAGCCATGACTTCAAACCCCGGCAATTTCTTAAAAACATCCTCTAATTTTCGCTCTTCGCCTGTTTTAAATGAATCAGCGTTATAAATAATAGTATCGCCTTTAATGGAAACGGGCATTTCGCGCACAATTTCAACACCACCTAATTCAATGCCACCAGCTTCCATTGTGATGTTTTGCAGCATGTTTTCTGCTTGAGTGGTGATGGTTATTTCTTTGTTCTGCATTCCAAGGTAACTCAACTTAATAATATAGATAGTATTTGGCTTTAGGTTCAAAATGTACTTCCCTTTGTCAGAAGTTATTGCATAACCATCCATAGCTTTTGTAGCTTGGTTGACTGCCATTACATTGGCCATTTCTAAGGGCATTTTTTCATTATCTAAAACCAACCCTTCAAATCGAATATTTTGTGAATAAGAGATAGAAGCTAAAAGTACCGTCATAAAAAAGAGGATATTCTTCATTTTATAAATTATGTTTTTAAAAATTGGGATGAATTGCTTTTACCCTCCAAATCGCATTGGTATTCCACTATTTGCTCCACGACCTTGATTCATTTCTCTAAATTCCTGCATCTTTTTGATTACTGTTTCATCGTAGTCCTTTTGAGAAATGACTTTACCTTTAGTCGAAGCTTTAATATCGACTCTATCTTTCGAGTTCATAATTACTTTAGAGCATAACGTAATCGTCTTGCCATCATTTACTTCTAATATTAAACCTGGCAATCCCCAATACCCTTCTGGACCTTGACTTACTGGGATTTCTGGAGTGTACCATGCGGTAATCGTAATTTCTTTGGGAAGTTCAATAGCATCCATAAAATTAGTTTTCTTTTCATCAGCAGGTTTGGCAGATTCTTTTTTAACATCTTCCTTCTTGTCCTCTTCTTTTTTAGGTCGGAAATTTCTAAAGTCACTCGTACTTGGCGCTTTAATAGCAGTGGCTTTGTAACAAGTATAACCGCCAATCATTCTAGTTTCAGATTCCAATTTCCATTTTAAATTGGTCAAAGAGTCCTTTACTAAAAATTCTTTTCCCATAAATTCCTTATCTACGGTATACATTTTTTCTTTTACATTTTTATATAAAGTTCCGCCACCGCCCGTCATAGAACTCATCATTCGCATACCAGCGCCTGCCTGTGCCGAAGCTTCTAGCTTTTCCTCCTCTTTATAGATTGAAGCCGACTTATTAAAATTAAGTACAAATGTTTTTTCGAACATTTTCTTCATTCTTTCCTCGATCATTTTTTGCATATCAGGAGTCATATTTTTATTACCTTCCATTCTTGACTTAAAATCAGAAGTACTGGTCTTAGATTCGTATATTGCCAGTCCCTGAAATTCTTGAGCTTGAAGTCCCATAAATGATGTTACTATTAACGCTAATATGAAAATTATTTTATACATAATATGATATTTTTATAAATTGGTATTAAAAATACTGATTTTGTTACAACGATTCTGTTAAAAATTAATAAGACTATCAAAATCGTAATTGGTTTAATCGTAATTTTGCTATTATGAAAAAAATAATGTTTTTATTGTTTCTAATTTCTTTTGCCATTGGATCGAGTCAAAATTTAAATCTTAAAGCCATTAAAAAAAGCTTGATTTCTTTCACAGCTGATGAATTTTTAGGTTACGATCAATTTGGTTTTTATTACACACTCGACAACAATGTTTTTTCTAAAATTAGTGAGCAAGAAACTTTTCAATATAAAAATGTTTCATTAGGCAAAATCGCAAAAGTTGACCTTCAAAATCCGCTTAAAATTGTTTTATTCTATGAAAACTTTAATACCATTGTTACTTTAGACAATCAATTAAATGAAAGTCAAAAAATTAATTTTTCAGAAAGTAGCATTCCAATAGTTGTTACAGCAATTGGGTTATCAGCACAAAATAAACTTTGGATTTCTAATAGCATGAATCAGCAATTAGGATTGTATGATTATTTAAATAATAATTACAATACAATTTCAGTTCCTTTTATAGAGCCAAGTAAAATTTATTCCTCTGATTTTAATAATTTTTATTGGATTGATGCAAAAAATAATTTTTATAGCTGCGATGTTTTTGGGAAAGTAACTTTTATAGAGTTAATTCCTGACTTTGAATCAATTTCAATTATCAATGAAAATAAATTTTTATATTCAAAAAACGCAGTAATAATTCTGCGCGATATAGAAAAAGACAAAAATTATCAAATTGAAATTTCAGAAAAATCGTTTGAAAAATTTTATTATAGAGACCAAATTTTATCTATTTTTACAATCGAAGGAATTACAAATTATAAAATCACAATACCGTAATGCACATAGCAATAGCAGGGAACATAGGTTCAGGAAAGACTACTTTAACACGCTTATTAGCTAAACAGTTTAAATGGGAACCGCATTACGAAGATGTAGTTGACAATCCTTACTTGGATGATTTTTACCATCAAATGGAACGCTGGTCGTTTAACTTACAAATTTATTTCTTGAATAGTCGTTTTCGTCAAGTGATGCAAATTCGTGAAAGCGGTAAAAAAATTATTCAAGATCGCACCATTTATGAAGATGCTCATATTTTTGCACCAAATCTTTATGCAATGGGTTTAATGACCAATAGAGATTTTCAAAATTATTCCTCTTTATTTGAATTAATGGAATCTACGGTAAAACCACCAGATTTGTTAATCTACTTACGAAGTTCAATTCCAAATCTTGTGGGACAAATTCATAAAAGAGGCCGCGAGTATGAAAACTCTATTTCAATTGAATATTTGAGCCGTTTGAACGAGCGTTATGAAGGATGGATAGAAACGTATGATAAAGGAAAACTGATGATTATAGATGTAGACAATATCAATTTCGTAGATGATCCTGAAGATTTAGGAACTATTTTTAATAGAATTGACGCAGAGCTGAATGGGTTGTTTTAGAATAATCTATCCTACACTGAAAATTGCTGAGTTCCTTAAAAATATAGTACAATAAATAATAAATTTAATGAAACACTTAAATAAACATTCATCCACTACAAATAATTTTTTGTAGATCTACGAAATTAATAAAAATGCCTCACTCATAATTTCTAGAGTGAGGCATTTTTTATAAACCTACGTCAAAGCTTTAAACTTTGTTAATGGTTATCTCTTGTTATTTTAAAGCATCAATTTTTGCTTGAACTTCAGCATCAGTTCCTTCAAAATTTTGAACTTCTTGTTTACCGTTAATTGTAGTCGTAACTGTTGCCGTTACTTTTCCATCAATATTTGATTTTTCTATAGCTACTTCTTTAGAACTAATTTCTGTTGCTACTGAATTTTCAGAAATTGTAGGACTACCTTCTCCTAAAATTGGAGCAATGACTAAACCTATTAAACAAGTCAATTTAATTAAAATGTTCATCGATGGCCCAGAAGTATCTTTGAATGGATCACCTACAGTATCACCAGTTACAGCCGCTTTATGCGCATCAGAACCTTTAAAAGTCATTTCGCCATTGATTTCGACACCTGCTTCAAAAGATTTTTTTGCATTATCCCAAGCACCTCCAGCATTGTTTTGGAAAACAGCCCAAAGCACACCTGAAACAGTTACTCCAGCCATATAACCTCCTAACATTTCTGCTACTATTGAATTTCCTGTTCCGTAAATTAACAACCCTAATAGTACAATTAGAATTGGAAAACCAATCGTTAGAATTCCTGGCAACATCATTTCGCGTAAAGCCGCCTTTGTAGAAATTTCAACGCATTTTCCGTATTCTGGTTTTCCAGTTCCTTCCATAATTCCTGGAATTTCTTTGAACTGGCGACGCACTTCGTAAACCATGTCCATTGCAGCTTTTCCAACAGAATTCATCGCTAAGGCAGAAAAAACCACAGGAATCATTCCACCCACAAACAACATGGCTAATACCGGCGCTTTGAAAATATTGATACCGTCAATTCCTGTAAACGTTACATAAGCAGCAAATAAAGCTAGTGAAGTTAACGCAGCCGAAGCAATAGCAAAGCCTTTTCCTGTTGCTGCAGTTGTGTTACCCACTGAATCTAAAATATCTGTTCTTGTTCTCACCTCTTTTGGTAACTCGCTCATTTCAGCAATTCCTCCTGCGTTATCCGCTATAGGTCCAAAAGCATCTATTGCTAATTGCATTGCAGTAGTTGCCATCATTGCTGAAGCAGCTAATGCGACACCATAAAATCCTGCTAAAGCGTACGTTGACCATATTGCAGCTGCAAATAATAAAACGGTTGGAAAAGTAGAAATCATTCCTGTTGCTAAACCAGCAATTACGTTTGTTCCAGCACCAGTTGATGATTTTTGCACAATTGCCATTACTGGTTTTGTACCTAATCCTGTATAATATTCTGTTACTGACGAAATAGCACCGCCAACAAATAAACCTATTAATGAAGCATAAAATACTCTCATTGAAGAAATTTCTTTTAATCCTTCTCCAAAGAATTCCATATTCATGGTTGTTGGCAACATCCATTGAATTAAGAAGAAGCAAGCGATTGCGGTTAAAGCAATAGAAACCCAATTACCCATATTTAAGGCACTTTGCACTTCTTTTTCTTTAGCATCATCAGAAGAAATTTTAACAATCATAGTCCCAATAATGGAAAATAATATTCCGAAACCGGCAATTGCCATTGGAAGTAAGATTGGTCCAATTCCACCAAAACCTTCACTCATAATATTTCCACCCATGTCTTTAATCACATAGTTTCCTAAAACCATTGCTGCTAAAACTGTTGCTACATATGAACCAAATAAATCGGCACCCATTCCAGCAACGTCTCCAACATTGTCACCAACATTATCTGCAATAGTCGCGGGATTCCTTGGATCATCTTCTGGAATACCAGCTTCTACTTTACCAACTAAATCTGCTCCAACATCGGCAGCTTTAGTGTAAATCCCACCACCTACTCTTGCAAATAAAGCAATTGATTCAGCTCCTAAAGAGAATCCAGCTAATGTTTCTAAAACGATTGTCATGGTTTCTGTGTCTTTCCACACACCACCTGAAAGGATTTGAAATAAAATTATAAAGAAAGCTGTTAAACCAAGAACTGCTAGGCCAGCAACTCCTAAACCCATAACGGTTCCACCACCAAAAGAAACTTTTAGTGCTTGTGATAAACTTGTACGAGCAGCTTGTGTAGTACGAACGTTTGTTTTAGTTGCGATTTTCATTCCCATATTTCCAGCCCAAGCCGAAAATATAGCTCCAAATACAAAAGCAACAACAATTAATAAGTGTGTTTTAACTCCGGGAATGAATGTAATTCCAGCTAAAACAAAACTTGCTCCAATAACAAAGAAAGTTAGTAATCTGTATTCTGCTTTTAGGAAAGCTAAAGCACCTTCATAAATATAATCTGAAATTTCTTTCATTTTACCGTCTCCAGCATCTTGCTTTAAAACCCATGCTCTTTTATACATCATAAAAAGAAGGCCAATTATTGCCATGATTATTGGCACATAAATCATTATTGAATCCATAATTCTAATTTGGTTTTTAGTTATAATTATCTAACCTAGGAAACGAAAATAAACAAAAAAAGCAATACTCTTGACGGAGTATTGCTTTTTTTATACAAATCTTGAAAATTATTTACTTAATACTAAATAATCCTTCTGGTTTGTTTTCAATTTGATCAAAACGTTCTGTACATTTCTTAATAATATCATAAGCTTCGTGAACATCTCCCCAACCACCAACATCTACACTTTTATTTTCTAAGTCTTTGTAAACTTGAAAGAAGTGTTCAATTTCTTTTAATAAATGCGGATTCATGTCAGATAAATCGTTTAGTGAATTCCAAATTGGGTCTGAAACGGGAACGCAAATCACTTTTTCATCTGGTCCTTTATCATCAGCCATGTGGAAAACACCTATCGGTTTAACTTCCATAACACAGCCTGGAAAAGTAGGCTCATTTACTAAAACTAGAACATCTAACGGATCTCCATCCAAAGCCAAAGTTTCAGGGATAAAACCGTAATCAGCAGGATACATCATTGAGGAAAATAACATTCTATCAAAACGCATTCTTTTTATTTCGAAATCATATTCATATTTATTTCTACTTCCTCTTGGTATTTCGATTAAAACATCGAAAGTTATTAATTTGTCTGCCGTCATTTTTCTTTTTCTTTTCTATAATTAAGGGTGCAAAAGTAGGTAATCTATCTCTTTTTTACAATAAAATGTTTGATGCGAATAAAGTTCACAAAAGTCCGTATGTAAGTTCTAATACTCCACCGTTCTATTGCGCTTTTTAAGATAATAGTGCCATAGTAAAAAGGTTGCAAATGAGCGATAGGGACTCCAGTTTATAGCGTAGACCTCCATCTCTTCTTTACCGTGAAGATCAAGTAATTCTTTTATAGTATTTACCACCGCGACATCGCCCAATGGCAGAAGATCAGGTTCTTGTAAGCAAAACATTAAGTAAACATCAATGGTCCAGTTTCCTATTCCTTTTATTTTAATAAGTTGCTCTCGAACTTGCGATGCCGTTTGAGTTGCTAAGTTTTCTAAATCAATTTCGCGAGCTAATACAGCTGTCGCCAATGCTTTAATGTAAGTCGCTTTTTGACGGCTTACACCAAAATTCCTTAATTCCTCAGTTGAAATCGAAACTAAAACCTCAGGCTCAATGGCGTTTACGTTACTTTTTATTTTTGTGAATGTTGCTTTAGCAGAATCAATAGAAACTTGCTGCTCTAAGATTAGCAGCACTAAGGTTTCGAATCCTTGCGGTCGTCTGGGAATAGTAGGCAATCCAAATTGTTTCACAATAGTTTTGAAAATAATGTCCTTCTCTATCAAATAGTCAAAAGCGTGCTGCATAATCTACTGGATTTTAAGCTTGAATGGAAAGAGTATCCTTTTTAAAAAGTAATTTGTAGGAACTGCAAAAAAAACAGCTGATTTCTCTTGCAAATTCGGAAAAAATAGCTTCTAAAAATTGAAACCAAAGGATCCTTTTACTGTAAAACGATTTGTATCTGGAACATTTAGATAGTTCCCTCGCCACGCAAAGTCAATACGGAATAACTTAAAAATATTCCCAATGCCTGCGCTATATTCCCAATATCCTTTTTCGGGCGCATTATATACTAAACCGGATGCATTTACCGCGCGATTTGCATCAGAAATAGTACCATAAACTCCTTTCACTGAAACGATTTCTCTCCAATTAAGTTTGCGCATAAATGGAATTCTAGAAAAAAGACGACCACTAAAATTATGATTCCATTGCAACGTTGCATATTGATCAGAGACAAATTCATAAAAATTTAGATTGCTAAAAGTGTTCTCTATTGTAAAGAAAGTTTGATTTCCAGGTATCACACTCATCAATCCTAAGGGAACGGTACCAAAAGTTTTTCCAACCTCAACAATAATGTTGCTGCGACCTAATGGACCTATAATTATAGGCTGTTTATAATATAATTGTAATTTATCGTATTGAAAATCACTATCTAACAAGCCCTTAAAACCATGACTATAATTTACAAAAAATCGAGTGTAGGGACTATCTACATTCTCTCTTTCGACAGCAAATCCAATTGTTTTTCTTTTAGGAGTATATTCAACTTGAAGGCTAACTTCTGACTGTTTTACGTCACTTTTAGTAACTCCATTAGCAATATCTGTAAAATAATCGAGACTAAAAGTGGGTGAAGCCGACTCAAGTGTGCGATAAGAAAAACCGGTTTGGAAGGTCAAATTTTTAACGGGTTCCATTTCTACAGCCACGTTACTTAAATTGATATTAGTCAATTTTCCGTTGCTTCCCGATGAGAATACAGAGGAAGACGCAAAACTTCTACCTAAAATATCATAGGTTGTAGTTAGACTCGCGCCTATTTGCTCAATATCACGTCTATTTCCACCAGATAAAATAATTCGATTCTTTTTATCTACCATCCATTTTCCAGAAAATCCGTATTTAAATTTATCATCTTTAAAACCATAAGCTGTGTAACCTTGAAGTCTCCAGGAATCACTTGTTCCAAAATAGGTTCGACCACCTACTCGCAATCGTGCACCTTCAACAACATTATATCCAAATGTGGAGAAAATAGGTCCATAATCGAAATTGCCATATTGGATAAAACCACTCGCTAAAACTTGAACGGTGCTGTATATCTGTTTGAATCGCTTGACGGTTTGTAATGTATCAAGCATTTTGTAAACACCTATTTCATCCTTAGATAAGTTCTCAAAGCGATTGTCATCCCAATATTCATCTGACTTATTATAGACTTCAGGATCCATATAATTGACCTCATCTTTATAAAAAGATGTTGGTTTTTCTATATTAAATTTATGATCTCTAAAATAAGAGGTCCGTTTTCCATAAATTCCCTTCGACTTTTCTTTTTTGTTTAAAGCAAAATCAGACATTAAATAATCCTTAGTCAATAGAAAAACAGAGTCGCTGACTACTTCAAATTCTTGTTCTAAATAGATATCCTTAACCCAGTTTATATTAGCACTTTTAGTCACTGCTAAATTAATTTTTTTGATTGCGTATGTAGAATCGTTTACCCAAAAATCACCTTTAAAAGTAAGTTCATTTTTACGTCTTGGATAAAAAACAATATTGTAACACCATTTTTTATCAATAAAAGCGCTATCTCTCAGGACATAATTATAAACATCAATACCCGTTTTAGAGAGTGGACTTGTAAAACTTTTGTCAAAAAAAGTTAGGTAATTATCATAAATATCATAGTTAGAATACAAGTCTTTTACAAAACTTAAAATTTGCTGATTTCCATTAAAACCGGATGTTTTACTAGCTTTTAATTTTTCTTTTACTTTTTTCAATTTCAAATCACCATAGACATCTGCCAATGTTTCATTTACAAAAATGGGCAAGTAGGTTTTACCAGTAATTTTTGAAGTGTCCATTTTGTTAAAAATAAATTCCATTCCGTTGAACAACTTACTTTTCATAAAAGCACTATCAATAGAATTCAAATCAAATTCTATTTTTTCGTATTTTTCTAACTGATATTGATTAAATAAATAGAGCCCATTTTTTCTTTTTTTCTCCCAAATTTTTCTCAGGATATCTAAAGCTGGGTTATTTTTTTTTGAGGTTTTACCGGTGTAAATGACAACTTCATTTAAACTTTCAGCTCCGCTTAACTGAATTTTCATGTTGTAAGTTGCTAATTTATCTAAAGTAACTTCACGCTCAGAATACCCAACAGAGGAAATTAACAAAACAGGATATGTTTTAGAAGATTCGAGATAAAACAAACCATCTTCATTTGCTACAATTCCTTCACTGGAATTTTTAAAAACTACAGTAGCAAATGGAATTGGCTGGTTTTGCTTATCTAGTACAACACCACTCACTTTAGTTTGTGCGAATATTGTTGTCGTGAAAAACATCACAAAATACAGGAAAAATAAGAAATTGCTTTTCATAATTATTCAAAAAAAAAAACTTCATCAAATACTCATTGATGAAGTTTCAAATATAGTTAATAAACGCTTTTGATTAATCAATCTTATCAGCTGAAATTATTAAATTTCTCTTCAATCAATTATCAAATATTATTACTTTTTATACATTACTTTTTTTACTGCTTTAATTACATCATTTGAATTTGGCAACCACTCTTTTAGTAATACTGGAGAGTAAGGCGCTGGGGTATCAGCTGTTGTAATACGTTGTATAGGCGCATCAAGAAAGTCAAAAGCACGCTCTTGAACAATATACGTTATCTCTGAAGCTACACTAGCAAACGGCCAAGCTTCTTCAAGAACAACTAAGCGATTTGTTTTTCGAACAGAGGTTAAAATCGCATCATAATCCATAGGACGAACAGTTCTTAAGTCGATAATTTCACAAGAAATTCCTTCTTTCGCTAATTCGTCAGCAGCAATGTGAGCCTCTTTGATAATTTTTCCAAAAGAAACGATCGTTACATCAGTACCTTCACGTTTAATATCAGCAACTCCAAGTGGAATAATATATTCACCATCTGGCACTTCGCCCTTGTCGCCGTACATTTGCTCTGATTCCATAAATATTACAGGATCATTATCACGAATTGCAGCTTTCAACAACCCCTTAGCATCATAAACTGTAGATGGAACAACTACTTTAAGACCCGGTGTGTTTGCAAACCAGTTTTCCAATGCTTGAGAGTGTGTAGCTCCTAATTGTCCTGCAGAAGCTGTAGGACCACGAAAAACAATAGGAACATTAAATTGTCCACCTGTCATTTGGCGCATTTTAGCAGCGTTGTTGATGATTTGGTCAATACCCACTAAACAAAAGTTGAATGTCATATATTCCACAATAGGTCTACAACCATTCATAGCTGATCCTACGGCAATACCTGTAAAACCTAGCTCAGCGATAGGAGTATCAATAACTCTTTTCTCACCAAATTCAGCAAGCATTCCTTTAGACGCTTTGTAAGCACCATTATATTCTGCAACTTCCTCGCCCATTAAATATATAGATTCGTCATGACGCATTTCCTCACTCATCGCTTCGCAAATGGCTTCTCTAAATTGTATCGTTCTCATATTATTATGTTGTAAGTGTCTAATTTTTCGAACAGCAAAATTAATTATTTTAAATCACTTTAAAGCATAAAATTAATTAAAATAATCATGCCACCTTTGGTGTTATTTTAAGCGACAATTTTACTTCTATTACGAATTTGAAACTCGCTAAAGTGGTGCTGTCAAATGTTTACAATTCTTTGAAATTTTATTCAGCGTTCTCTTCTATTTAGTGTCGAGTAAGAATTAATTGTCTGCACCTATTGTAATTTACAATGGTCGTATTAGAGTATCCTTTTTAAATTTGGTAATAGTACATGCCATCTTCAAAACACTTTTTTTATTGATTGTAAAGTAGGAATAAGTCCACTGGCACACAAAGAAAGATCGATATGATAATAGCTTGCTCGTTTGCGCAAATGTTTTGATTGCGGATAGTACTTTTTATGATCTGCTCTCCATCCTAGGCATAAGTGAGATATAAATATTTATTGTAGGAGCTATTTCCAGCTATCATTCCAATCTTGTTTGTCCGCCGCGGCGAATAAAAAAGGATTTTCCCTTCTATCTGGGCTAGGGTTTTCGGCTTCATAAAGAACTATTTTATGAGAATTGTTCATTAATTTTCAAAATTACTTTCTGAATTGAAACTTATATAACACAAAAACTAAACAATTATGCTTGGTTTTTCTTTGGTTTAATTGCTCAACTTTGTGGGCACGGATTGCAAATCCGCGCAATCGGGAGAACTATTTTATAAGAATTGTTCATTAATTTTCAAAATTACTTTCTGAATTGAAACTTATATAACACAAAAACTAAACAATTATACTTGGTTTTTCTTTGGTTTACTTGCTCAACTTTGTGGGCACGGATTGCAAATCCGCGCAATCGGGTTTCATAAAGAACTATTTTATGAGAATTGTTCATTAATTTTCAAAATTACTTTCTGAATTGAAACTTATATAACACAAAAACTAAACAATTATGCTTGGTTTTTCTTTGGTTTACTTGCTCAACTTTGTGGGCACGGATTGCAAATCCGCGCAATCGGGTTTTAGGAAAATTTTCTCTGTAAAACACAAAAAACCGAGCAAATTGCTCGGTTTTTTTATACTCATTTCTTACTTGCTTAACTTTGCGGGCACAGATTGCAAATATGCGCTATCGTTATCTACATAGCCGAGCGATCTGGGCTATCGTTGTCGACATATCCGAGCGATCAGGTTTATCAGATCCTGGATAATTATAATTATATTTATTCTGATTTAATGTTTCAGGATTTAATTTATCAATATTTACCTTATTGTCTTTCATGCTGGAATATAAAGTTTCGGATGCAGATTTAGTAAGGTCAGCATCTTTATCGTTTTTGTTTACATACTCCCTTAAAGTTTCAGCATTGTCTCCTTTGTCTTTAATTAGTACGTTTTTATTATTAGCGTCTTCATGCCAATCAGGAGCACGACCATCAGGATCTACAAATATTAAAGGATTATTAAAGCAAAAGTTATATGGCGACATACTAGGAAATTTTTCTGCCGGTGGATCAACATTTAGCCAAAGTGAGGTCTTCATATCCAGATACCTCGCCCCATAATAGCTAAGATTCGTTTCTCTATCCAATTCTTTTCCATTAAACAAATAAGGCGAAGAAAATGAGCTTACATGCTCCTCAAATAAAACCTCTCCAAAGGCTATGTACTCCACATGCTGGCTTATGCTTCCGTTTCGGGTGCTAATATACGAAGTGCTTCCCAAACGAAGTTCATCGAATACCAATGACAAATATAAACGAATGAGATAAATGATCAGGGTGAAAATAAAAAATTTCATTCTCTGGCAGTCCAATTCCTGTAAAACCTTCGGCGGCTTGCACCGTTTCAGGGTTTATGGGTGGGCCAAATTGTACCGGCGGTCCCGGCACTCCTCCTGGTTTATTGAAAATAGGATTTCGTGGCCAACCTTCTGGCGGTTCTTGGTTTTCTTCAACGGGTTTTAAAACTTCACTCGGGTAAGGATCGCCTGTATACTCGGGTGTGGCATAAATACCTTGTTGAGTAGGTGGTCCCGGTGGAACGCCTAAGCTTTTGACATAATTGTCTAGCGCTTTTTGTTCTGCTGCCGTTCGTTGAGTGTAATTCACACTTCCTGCGGTAATTTTTAGTGGTTGTGCAAAAGCTCCATTTCCTAGTTTGCTCACAATAGGCCCTAATCTTTCAAAATAATGTACATTAAATTTCCCTTTACTAATCACAAAATACGAGCTTAAATAATTTGTATAATCATCTCTATGAATAATGGCAACTGCCGTTTGACCGTTGATGGCTACGTTCTGGCTATCTCCACTGCTTTTTAGGTCTCTTTCGTCCGTTGTCATTGATTCCCATAAGTCGGTTTTCTTCGTCCCACGTCATTTTTCTAAAACTTTTATCTTCCGTATAGCTTGTTGGATTTCCGTTACCATCATAAACATACTCTCTTGGCTGCGTTTTACCTGCTTCAGTAATTTTATTTGGAGCATTCGGATGTGCCTCATTATCGTAATTATAATCTAAAACATAGCCTTTTTGTTCGTTGTTGACCGTATGTAACAAGTCTTTCTTGGTGATGTTGTGCATTTTGTTATAGCTCATGTTCAGCTCATAACTCGCTTTGGTAAACTCCCCTTGATAGGTTGCTTTTACACTCTTTAAGGGGTAAAAATCATCGTATTGGTAATCGTGGTTGGAAGTTCCTCCCAAAGTGTTATTGATAATAGGAGCGCTATTTTTGATATTCAATACATTTCCAACCAAATCATAGCCGTAAGAATTGTTCATTATTTGCCTCGCGCCACTTTTGGCTTGCAGTTGCTGCAATCGGCGCATCGTTGGATCATAGGTATAATCCGTTTCGGTATCGTTTCCATATTTCAAATACTTACGTTGCTCAAACTCATCGTACGCCAATTGTTTGATATAATCGTAGGTATGACTTTCTTTTTTTCCGTGCATGCTTTGCAAGTTTCCTGCTTGATTATAAGCATAATTGACTACTTCGCCATCAATGTAAGTCATTTTTTGGATGCGGTTCAAAGTATCTTATTTGAACTGCGAAATATAGGTTTGTAAAACCGTTGAGTTTAATTACTACATTTCTTCTTTTGACATCCGTTTGCAATTGACTGATTTTGCACAATGCATCAGTTTGTGTTGTGAGCATCATAGGAACGCCATTGTAATTGTCCATTTTAAACAAAGTTGCATTGGCACTCCCATATGGTAAAGTTACTTTGACGGCACGACCTACCTCGTGATATTTCGTTGTTGTTGCAGTAACATTTGAGATGGGAGCACTAAAATCAGCCTTTATTGTGGTTGTTGGATAAGAACTAGATGTTGGACGACCCAAACCGTCATAAATCACTTTTCCAGAAACAATTTACGCTTCTTGATCGGGACTTCCCGCGGCAGTAAACAAACTGGCTGTTTTCTTGACCTGCAAGGCTCTACCCAAACCATCGTTATAAGTGTAGGTTACGATGTCCTTGTCTAGTTCAGGATCGTAATTTCTAGTTTCCGCATACGGCACTTTGGCGTTTGGGAAATAATCATAGGCAATCGTGTACGGCTTGCCACTCGCAATTTCGTATGGCCCGCGAATAGTCGCTGGACGACCAATGGCGTCAATTGTATATTCGTTGCTTTGATCGTTACGATCGGTGGTTTTAAGCGGAATCTCAAAACGGTAATCGTATTCCATTTTTTTTTGCACCCAAAAGCATCTTTAATTTCAGTCAAAAACTGATGGTACTCGCCATCGTACACATAATTCATCGTCATGCGTTGGCCTATGTAATTAGCAGGTACTGTTGTTTTTTGCAGGTTTCCGAAGCCATCATAAACAATGTCGGTAAGCGCTATTTTGTCAGCTGCACTGTAGTTTTTTATTTGGGTCACCTCAGCAGTCGTTGTGTTGATGGTAGTTGCTCTTTTTCGGCGCAAACCATCCTTGGTAAATACTTCTAATTGTTTGGGAATTTCACCGTAATATGGAGTCACGCTATAATAATCGATTTAAAATATCAGCAGCGAAAATCTTTAATGAAATTTTTACTTAAAAATTTTTATGTTTTTAATGGAGGATCTAGAAAATACTTTAAATAAATTTTTTTCTTTTAAAAAAAATATAGTGTAAAGTAAATTCTAGCTTTCGCTAATTATAGAATAAATTAAAAATACGATAACGTAATAGTTTAACAAATAAATATTATGCACGCATAGTATATTATTCGATTTAATATTTTAAATTTGTAAAAGAAATTAAGAATAAATAAAAATATACTTATGAAAATATTAGTTTGCATCAGTCATGTTCCTGATACTACTTCAAAAATCAACTTTATCAACGGCGATTCTGAATTTGATACAAATGGCGTTCAATATGTTATTAATCCAAATGACGAATTTGGTCTTACGCGTGCGATTTGGTTTCAAGAAAAACAAGGTGCAACAGTTACAGTTGTAAATGTGGGTGGACCTGAAACAGAGCCAACTTTAAGAAAAGCTTTAGCAATAGGCGCTAACGAAGCAATTCGTGTAAATGCCGATCCTGCTGATGGTTTTTTTGTAGCAAAACAACTTGCAGAGGTTATTAAAAATGGCGCTTATGATCTTATAATTGCTGGAAAAGAATCTTTAGATTATAACGGTGGAATGGTTCCAGGAATGATTGCAGGAATTTTAGGTTATAACTTTCTAAATTCTTGTACTGAGCTCACAGTTGATGGTGTTACTGTAAAAGCAATCCGCGAAATAGACGGTGGAAAAGAAACAGTAAGCACAACATTACCATTAATTATAGGTGGACAAAAAGGATTAGTTGAGGAAAAAGATTTACGTATTCCAAACATGAGAGGAATTATGACTGCAAGATCAAAAACTTTGACTGTGCTTGAACCAATCGATGCTTCTGTTAACACAAAAGCGATGAAATTTGAAAAACCGGCACCTCGATCAGCAGTAAAATTGATTGATGCTGATAATCTTGATGAGTTGATTAATTTATTACACAACGAAGCAAAAGTAATTTAAGAATTAGATTGAGGATTAATGATTTCTGACTTTTATGGTAAAAAAATCTAAAATTATAATTTTAATTTAAAATCTTAAATCAGAAGTTAAAATCTTAAATCCAACTTTAGTTTTGTAATCAGATTAAAATCTGAAATATAGAATCGTTAATATAAAATCTAAAATTATTATGTCAATATTAATATACGCGGAATACGCTCCCGAAGCTTCGGGAGGAAAATTTAAAAAAGTAGCTTTTGAATTAGCTTCTTACGCAAAAAAAGTTGCTGAAACTCTTGGTACAACTGTAACAGCTGTCACTATAAATGCAGGTGATGTTTCAGAACTTGCAAAATATGGTGTAGATAAAGTTCTTAAGGTAAATAATGATAAATTATCTGGATTTACTGCGAAAGCTTATGCTGATGTCATCAAGCAAGCTGCGATAAAAGAAAATGTGAAATTAGTATTATTATCATCAACCACTGATAGCGTTTACTTAGCATCATTTGTGGCTGTTGCATTAGAAGCAGGTTATGCATCGAATGTTGTAGGCTTACCCATTTCAACATCACCATTCTTAGTAAAGAGAACAGCATTTTCAAACAAGGCTTTTAACACAACGGAAATCGAAACTGAGATAAAAGTTTTAGGCTTAGCCAAAAATTCTTATGGTATTTTTGAAACTCCGAGCACTCTAACCCAAGAAGATTTTAATCCAATTATTGGAGAAAATGACTTTGGTGTAAAAGTGGAATCAGTAGAAAAAATATCAGGAAAAGTATCTATTGCTGATGCAGATATTGTAGTTTCTGCAGGTCGTGGTCTTAAAGGTCCAGAAAACTGGGGCATGGTAGAAGAGTTAGCAACAGTCCTTGGGGCTGCAACTGCTTGTTCGAAACCAGTTTCTGATTTAGGATGGAGACCTCATGGAGAACACGTTGGTCAAACAGGAAAACCAGTTGCGACAAACCTTTATATTGCAATAGGAATTTCAGGCGCTATTCAGCATATAGCTGGAATCAATTCGTCTAAAGTAAAAGTGGTTATTAATAGTGATCCTGAAGCACCATTTTTTAAGGTTGCTGATTACGGAATTGTAGGCGATGCATTTGAAATTGTACCTAAATTAATTGAAAAATTTAAAGCTTTCAAAGCGCAGATTTAGTAGATTATATTAAACTTTAAATAATGCTATCTAAAAATAAGATATTTGTATCTTTGCATTTAGATAGCATTTTTTTATGCGAACTTTTTTACTAATTTGAGAATTCAGACCTATTCATTAAATAATTATGAGCTTAGTTAAATTATCCATAAAAGGAATTTCTTATAGTCAAACTCAAAATGGAGCATACGCTCTAATATTGAATGAAGTTGATGGTGAACGTAAATTACCCATCGTTATTGGTGCTTTTGAAGCTCAATCTATTGCAATAGCTCTCGAAAAAGAAATAAAACCACCACGTCCTCTTACGCACGATTTATTTAAAAATTTTGCTGAGCGTTTTGATATTGTTGTCAAGCAGGTCATTATTCATAAATTAGTTGATGGTGTATTTTACTCAAGTATTATTTGTGAAAGAGATAAAATAGAAGAAATTATAGATGCAAGGACTTCTGATGCGATTGCCTTAGCTTTACGTTTTAACGCTCCTATTTTTACTTATAAAAACATTTTAGACAAAGCCGGAATTTATCTTAAAACAAATCCTTCTGACAGCAATCAAGATTCGCAAGATCTTGATGATGTACTTTCCAATCCCGAAACTTTTGGTCGTGCAGAAGAAAGCAATCAATCAGGATCTACCTATTCAAAACACAGTTTGACTGAATTAAATGAATTACTAGATCAAGCTGTTTCCAATGAAGATTATGAAAAGGCAGCAAAAATAAGGGATGAAATATCAAAAAGATAACCGTACTTATCTAACATTATTTCGTTTTCATAAAATAAATTGCTGCAATAAAACTTTTAATAAAAAAGTTACTTATTTTTACGGCTATTGACTCAAAACTATTTTATGAAACCAACTATTACCTTCATTTTAGCAAGTCTGTTTTTTTCAACAGCAGCATTCTCACAAGACTATTATTTGCATTGCGGAAAAATGTTAAATACTAATTCCGGAACTGAATTATCCAATCAAACTATTGTAGTTTCTAACAATAAAATTGTGAAAATTTTAAATGGATTTATACCAAAACCGAAAGCGGCCGATGTAGAAATTGATTTAAAGGACAAATATGTCTTACCAGGTCTTATTGATCTTCACGTTCATATTGAAGGAGAACACGATACAAAAAGCTACATGTCTAAATATTTAGACAATGAAGCTGACATAGCTATTCAGGCCGTTCGCTGTGCTGAAGTTACGCTATTGGCAGGCTTTACAACTGTACGAGACTTGGGTGGAACCGGGGTTAATATATCCATCAGAAATGCAATCAATAAAGGAATTGTAAAAGGACCAAGAATATATACTGCTGGAAAAGCTATTGCAACAACAGGCGGACACGCTGACCCTACTAATGGTAGTAATAGAAAGTTAGTGGGAGATCCTGGACCTCATGAAGGCGTAATCAATTCTCCAGAAGAAGCGGTTAAGGCAGTAAGAGAAAGATATAAAGAGGGAGCTGACGTAATAAAAATCACCGCAACAGGTGGCGTTTTGAGTGTAGCTAAAAGCGGTAAAAACCCGCAGTTTTCATTGGATGAAATAAAAGCAATTACAACTACAGCAAAGGATTATAATATGCTAACTGCAGCGCATGCTCATGGAGATGAAGGAATGCAAAGAGCCATTCTTGGCGGAATAAAAACCATTGAACATGGCACTTTCATGAGTGAAGAAACAATGGAATTGATGAAGAAATATGATTCATATCTCGTTCCTACACTAACCGCTGGTAAGGAAGTACAGAAAAATGCTGAGATACAAGGATATTATCCTGACATTGTGGTTCCAAAAGCAAAAGAAGTAGGTCCGCAAATCAAAGCAACTTTTGCTAAAGCTTATAAAAAGGGTGTAAAAATCGCTTTTGGGACTGACGCTGGAGTTTTTGCTCACGGCACTAATGCAAAAGAATTTGGATATATGGTTGATGCCGGTATGCCAGCTTTAGCAGCAATACAATCCGCTACTATTACAAACGCGATGTTACTAGGAATTGGAAATGAAGTAGGTCAGTTAAAAGAGGGTTTTCTCGCTGATATTGTTGCGGTTAATGAAAGTCCTTTAACAAATATCAAATCTTTAGAAAAAGTAGTATTTGTAATGAAAAATGGAACAATTTATAAGAATTAGTATTTTCTACGATAGCTTAACATAATGAAACAGTATATAGATTTAGTACAACATGTAATGGAAAACGGTAGTCAAAAAGGAGACCGAACTGGAACAGGGACTAAAAGCGTTTTTGGTTATCAAATGCGTTTTGATTTAAATGATGGTTTTCCAATGGTGACAACTAAAAAGTTACATCTTAAATCAATTATCTATGAGTTACTTTGGTTTTTAAAAGGAGATACAAACATAAAATATCTTCAGGAGAATGGCGTTAAAATCTGGGATGCTTGGGCTGATGAAAACGGTGATTTAGGTCCTGTTTACGGTCATCAATGGCGCAACTGGAATAGTGAGGAAATTGATCAAATTTCAGATCTTATTATTGAACTTAAATCAAATCCTAATAGTCGTAGAATGCTAGTGTCCGCTTGGAATCCATCTGTTCTTCCTGATACTAAAATATCATTTGATGAAAATGTCGCTAATAATAAAGCTGCATTACCTCCATGTCACGCTTTTTTTCAGTTTTATGTTTCTGATGGAAAGTTATCATGTCAATTATATCAACGAAGTGCTGACATTTTTCTAGGTGTACCTTTTAATATTGCATCTTATGCATTATTAACAATGATGATTGCGCAAGTTTGTGATCTGCAACCGGGAGAATTTATACACACTTTTGGTGATGCACATATTTACAACAACCATTTTGAGCAGCTCGAATTACAATTGTCACGCGAGACAAGACCATTACCAAGAATGGTTTTAAATCCTGTAATCAGAAATATTTTTGATTTTGATTATGATGATTTCACGCTTGAAGGATATGACCCACACCCCGCAATAAAAGGTAGTGTAGCAATATAAAAAAACGATGTTTTAGTTAAATTCTAAAACATCGTTTTAATTTCCTGTAAATTCATTTTATTTGTAAATTTCTGCCGTGGGTAAATAGACAAAGGAGCTACCATTAATATGAATCTATTGATACACGACAACTTTAATGTGAATAATAACTTCTTTAAAAATCCGATTTACCAATTTACTGCAATTGACTTTAGGTCTGTCCAAATTATTAAACACCTAGAACAGAAGCTTTATTAGTATTCTTTACTATTACTAATAGAGCAACTTTACAAACTAGTTTTTTATTAAAAATCACTCTTAATCTAGATAACTAATTCATTTGCTAGTTTGTGTTACAAAGAATGAAAATATTTTTCGATATAGTTTTACATTTAAAGGTTTGAGATAATTGTTGAAAGAGTGCAACAATATAATTGAATTAAAAAATTAACTAAGAATAAACTTATTATTTTTAATATTTCAGACTTTTACGGTTTAATTAAACGTTCGTTCAAACTGTTAATTTCGAAAATAAATTTTATCTTTATAAACTAAAATTAAAAAGATGGAAAAAGAATTGCATGAGCAATATGAATATGCGAGAAGAAGAATTAAACAAAAAAAGAGATTGTATTCTCATTTTGTTGTCTTCGTCCTAGGAAGTTTAGTTTTATTTTTAGGACACAACTTTCTAAACAGTACCGTACTTTCTGAATGGTATTTATGGATTATTACGATATGGCTATTTTTATTTATATTACATTTTATCAAAATATTTATCACTGATCGATTTATGAATAAAGACTGGGAGCGCGAACAAATCGATCGTCTCGTAGCATTACAAAAGAAAAAAGTAGAGGAATTGGAAATACAAATAGCAAATGATGAAACAACAAATAGCACAACACTATGATTATAATGATTGCGGCAGCAGCCGAAAATAACGCTTTAGGAAAAGACAATAAAATAATTTGGCATTTACCTAATGATTACAAACGTTTTAGATTACTGACCTCCGGCCATCATATTATTATGGGTCGGAAAACGTATGAAAGCCTTGGCAAGCCTTTACCAGATAGAAAGCACATTATAATTACTAGACAGGAAAATTATCAAGTTGAAAATTGTATTGTAGTGGATAATATGGAAAAAGCGCTAAAAGCTTGTCCAAAAAATGAAGACTCTTTTATTATCGGCGGTGGCGAAATTTATTCTTTAGGAATGCCCTTTGCAGATAAGTTAGAAATAACTCGAGTACATGAAAATTTTGATGCCGATGCGTACTTTCCCGAGATCAATGATCATGAATGGAAAATAATTGAATCAGAGTTCAATGCGAAGGACGAAAAGAACAATTATGATTACACCTATCAAACTTTCATTAGAAAATAAAAAAAAACATCCTTTTTACAGGATGTTTTTTTTAACCAATGATTAGAGCGATGTCCTAGTCTTGAAGGAGTATTTGATAACATAAAACAAAAATTACAAATACTAAAATAGAGCCTGAAAAGGATAGTATAATATTTGCTGTTTTTTGAGAGTACATCTCAAAAAAGCCTTTAATACCAAATACCACGAAGGTACTAAAAACGAAAAAAATCAAAATTTCCAAAAACAAATTTAATCCTAAGAACGTATGTTGCGCATTATAATCAATACCGTTTTGTAGAACAGTATTTTCAAAAACACTTACAAGAACAAATGAGATCAGCAGCGCTAAAAAAATCCACTTGATTTGGCTCATCGACTCTTTATTAATCATTTTTTTTGGTTAACTAATTAGATCACAAATTTGAAGAATAAAAATAGTAAACGCAATACCCACTTTTAGTGATATTTCAATATTAAATACTATTTTAAAATAATTATTGAAATGGCTATAAAATTACATTTGAATTAAAACAAAAACCTACTCAATTTTCGAAACACATTTTAAGTTACTGAAGTTTATTATATCTTTGTCCAAATTAAAAAAATGTCTGAAAAAATAACTCCATATAAAGATTCTGCCTTAGGCAAAAAAGAACAAGTAGCACAAATGTTTGATACTATTTCTGGAAATTACGATAATCTAAATCGGGTAATCTCGTTTGGTATTGACCTTAAATGGCGTAAAAAAGTACTTCAAATGGTTTCGAAGTCAAATCCAAAAATAATTTTAGACATTGCAACTGGAACAGGTGACCTCGCCATTTTAATGGCGCAAACTAATGCTGAAAAGATCATTGGTTTAGATATCTCGTCAGGAATGCTAGATGTAGGGAAGAAAAAGATTGCTGTCAAAAATTTATCTAACACAATTGAAATGATTCTTGGTGATTCAGAGAATATGTCTTTTGAAGATAATTATTTTGATGCTATCACGGTGGCTTTTGGTGTTCGTAACTTTGAAACTTTAGATAAAGGACTTCAAGAGATTTTGAGAGTTTTGAAACCAAACGGTCTTTTTGTTATTTTAGAAACATCCGTTCCGGAAAAAACTCCTTTTAAACAAGGCTACAATTTTTACAGCAAGAACATCCTTCCAATTATTGGAAAATTATTTTCTAAAGATAATGTTGCCTATGGTTATCTATCAGAATCAGCAGCGGCTTTTCCTTATGGTGAAGCGTTAAACAATATTTTAAGGAAAAATGGGTTTATAGACGTTGTCGCTTTGCCGCAAACTTTTGGAGTGGCAACTATTTATTCAGCTTCTAAAAAATAATATGAAAAAACTATTTGTCTTTTTGTTAATTGTCAGTACTTATTATGGATATGCTCAAGGGTCAAAAAATATCTTTAGTAAAGATCCAATTATCAATTTAGAAAATTTTCAAAAAAGTAGAATTTACTATGGTTTCTATTTAGGGTTTAATGCTTATGATTTCAAAATTGATTATAAAACTGAAACACCAGACATTTTAGTAAAAAAAACTACCGGTTTTAATGTGGGAATTGTAGCAGATTTAAAATTACATGAATATTTTAATCTAAGATTTGAGCCGGGATTATATTATACAAAACGAGACTTATACTATCCGTCCAACCCTGATTTTGTAAAAAGCAGTGATGCTATTAGAGAGGTGAATAGCACCTATATCCACTTTCCTTTATTATTGAAATTTTCATCTCTAAGAACTGGAAATATTCGTCCTTATCTTGTAGGAGGATTATCAGCGACATTAAATTTATCAAGTAATGCTAAGCTGGAGGATGATAATTTACAGCAGCGTTTTAGAGTAAAAGCTTGGTCACCTAATTATGAATTAGGTTTTGGCATTGATTTATTCTCTGAATACTTTATTTTTTCACCTTCAATACGCGGCGTTTTTGGAATAAATGATGAATTAATTAGAGACAAAGATCCTAATAGTCCTTGGACAGGAAATATAGAATCATTAAAATCAAGAGCGATTTTTATTAATTTTACATTCCATTAAAGTTTTTAAATTCTATCTTTTTTTAATTAGCTGCGTCTAAACTCACTTAATATAATAGCAGTTGCAGTTGCTACATTCAAACTTTCTGTTTTCTGAATATCACCAAAACGTGGAATTGTTATTCGGTTTTGAATTAAATCCTCTAGTTCAGTTGAAATTCCATTAGCTTCATTTCCCATTACAATAATTCCTTCTTTAGGTAGAATACTTTTATATATGTTCTCACCGTTCATGTATGTTCCAAAAATCGGTAAAGATGTTTGGATTAAAAAATTAGTCAAATTTATGTAATTAACATTTACTCTTCCAATTGATCCCATAGTTGCCTGAACAACTTTCGGATTATAAATATCAACTGTTTCTGTTGAACATAAAACTTCTTGAATACCAAACCAGTCGCACAAACGAAGTATAGTTCCTAAATTTCCTGGATCTCGGATTGAATCTAAAACTACGATCAAACCACTTTCACTTACAGGTTTTTCATTTGGCATTCTAAAAATAGCTAAACAAGAATTTGGTGTTGCTAATGCGGTAATTTTTTTTAATTCATCATCACTTATTGTCGTTTTTAGATGTAAATTGACTTTCTCAAAATCATTTTTAGTTGTGTATAGCTGTTCTAATTCAAAATTAGAATCCAATAATTCTTGAATTCCCTTTACACCTTCGGCAAAAAATAATTTATTAGCAATCCGATATTTTTTTTGCTGCAAACTCGTTATAAGTTTTATTTGGTTTTTACTAACCATAAAATAATGTACTTTTGAATTAAATATTTTAGAACACTTGAAAAAAATTTCCACAAAAATAACTGCATTTATTGTAATTGCAACACTTATTTGCGCTTGTAACGCTGTAAAAAGAGTTCCAGATGGAAAAATGTTGCTTACAAAAAACGAAATAACTTTAAATGATAAAAAAATCACTGAAGAAACGATTTTTGACCAACTTTATCAAAAACCGAATTCAACGTTTTTAGGATACCGTTTGCGTTTAAATTTGTACAATCTCGCTAACTTAAATCCTGATTCCACTTATCAAGCTAAATTTTTGAATCATCCCGGCAAATACGAGAAACAGGCAAAGTGGCTTTCAGCGAAACAAGTAGATCGACTTGGACAATCATTTTTTTACAAAGGAATCCACAACTTTTTGACCACCACTGGCGAGCCTCCGGTAATTATTGACTCGGTAAAAGCTAGTAAATCTTTATTGCGATTAAAATATTATTATTTTAATAAAGGCTATTTTAATGTCAAAGCACTGTATAACGTTGATACCACTGATGTAAAAAAAGCTAGAATCACGTATGCAATTACATCTGGAAACGCTTTTTTTTTAGACTCAGTTAAAACCGCAATTTCTACACCCGTTTTAGATTCACTTTACAAAATAACGAAAGCAAATACATTTATCAAATCAGGATTACAATATAAAACAGAAGATTTTGAAAACGAAAGAAATCGTATAACTACAAATTTTCGTAATAATGGCGCTTATTATTTCCAGCCAAATTATGTGACATTCAATATTGATACAATTAAAAAAGCCAACAAAGCGGATATTACATTATTGATAAATGATTACTCCTTTCAACAAGGCGATTCAACTCGAACTGAACCATTCAAATTATATAAAATAAGTGATGTCAATATTTATACTGATTACTCCTCAAATAGCAATACTTTAAACATTAAAGATAGCACGGTTTATAAAAACTTTAATCTGTTTAGTCAGAAAAAATTAAAATACAAACCAAAAGCAATTACAGATGCAGTTTTTATTACAAAAGGTAGTTCATATGCCGATTTCAAAACTGTTTTAACTACACGCTATCTTAATAATTTAAAAATCTTTAATTATCCCTCTATACAATATGAAGTTGACAAAAGAGATACTACCGCACAATCTCTAATTGCCAAAGTATATTTGACACCTAGAAAAAAATTTAGTTTTGGTACTACTTTCGATGTAACTCATTCTAATATTCAGGATTTTGGTATTGGATTAAGCGTTTCAGAAACAATTAGAAATGTATTTAATGGTGCAGAAACACTTGAAATTGCTGCACGAGGAAATATTGGAGCATCAAAAGATTTAGCTAATCCAAGAAATAATTTCTTTAACGTCTCAGAGTATGGCTTAGATGTGAAACTAAATATCCCTAGAATTTTGCTGCCATTTAACACCGATAGAATAATTCCTAAAAGTATGATCCCTTCTACTTTAATAACGGCTGGTTTTGCAAAACAGCAAAATATAGGCCTGGACAAAGAGAATTTTACTGGAGGAGTTTCTTATAATTGGACTCCGAAGATCAATAATACCGCTCGTTTTGATCTTTTTAATACACAGTTTGTTAGGAATTTAAATCCTCGTAACTATTTTAATGTTTACTCATCCTCTTATAATGCATTAAATAATTTAAGTAAACAATATAACACAAACACGACCTATTACGATAATCCTGTAGATAAAAATTTAGTTATTGAAGAGGGAACTAGTGGTTTTACGAAAGATGTTCTTTCTGGTAATACTACTTTTTTGCAGCCACTGGCAACAGCAGATTTTGAGTCGATTAAAAGTATTGAAGAACGAAGACAGCGACTGACTGAAAATGATTTTATTTTAGCCACTAGTTTTACTTTTTCGAAAACAACTAAAAAAGATTTATCTGATAATAATTTTTATCTTTTTAAAACTAAAATAGAATCGGCAGGAACTATTCTATCCGCATTTGCAAAAACAACAAATCAAAAAGAAAATTCGAATGGTAATTATGAAATTTTTAATTTAGAATACTCAGAGTATGTAAAAACAGAGTTTGATTATATTAAGCATTGGGATTTATCTCGTGAGAATATAATAGCCTTTAGATCATTTTTTGGGATTGCAATTCCATTTGGAAACTCGAATTACATTCCTTTTTCACGCAGTTACTTTTCTGGAGGTTCGAATGATAATCGAGCTTGGCAACCCTACGGTTTAGGTCCAGGAAGCAGTGGAGCATTAGATGACTTTAACGAAGCCAATATGAAAATTGCTGTTAGTGCCGAATACCGATTTAAAATTGCTGGAAGTTTAAAAGGAGCTGTTTTTGCAGACGCAGGTAACATTTGGAACGTATTAGATAATGTAGTTGATCAAAAATCAACATTCACAAGTTTAAATGACTTAAAAGAAATTGCCTTAGGTTCTGGATTTGGATTACGATACGATTTAAGCTTCTTTGTAATTCGATTTGATTTAGGATTTAAAACCTACAATCCAGCTAATGAAACTAACAGAAGATGGTTTCAAGAATACAACTTTTCAAACTCAGTTTTAAATTTTGGAATAAATTATCCATTCTAATCCTAATTAATTCTTATTTTTGCAAGACTAAAAACTAAACAGAATTTAAAAATAAAAACAATGGCACACAATATAAAACCAGGCGTAGCTACAGGAGATCAAGTTCAAGAAATTTTTAACTACGCTAAAGAAAAAGGATTTGCATTACCCGCGGTAAATGTTACAGGCTCCAATACAATCAACGGAGTTCTTGAAACAGCTGCAAAATTAAATGCTCCAGTTATCATTCAGTTTTCTAATGGAGGAGCACTTTTTAATGCTGGTAAAGGACTTTCTAACGCTGGTGAAAAAGCTGCTATAGCTGGCGGAGTTGCTGGTGCATTGCACATTCACACTCTAGCAGAAGCCTACGGTGCAACTGTGATATTGCACACTGATCATTGTGCTAAAAAATTATTACCATGGATTGATGGACTACTTGATGCATCAGAAGCTCATTTTGCTAAGACTGGAAAGCCGTTATTTTCTTCACACATGATTGATTTATCTGAAGAACCAATCGAAGAGAACATAGAAATATGTAAAGGTTATTTAGAAAGAATGAGTAAAATGGGGATGACACTAGAAATCGAACTTGGAATTACAGGTGGCGAAGAAGATGGAGTTGACAACTCAGATGTCGATAGTTCAAAATTATATACTCAACCAGAAGAGGTTGCTTATGCTTATGAAGAACTTTCTAAAGTAAGCCCAAGATTTACAATTGCTGCAGCTTTTGGAAATGTACACGGAGTTTACAAACCAGGAAACGTAAAATTGACACCAAAAATTTTAAAAAATTCTCAAGATTTTGTTCAAAATAAATTTAAAACTGGACATAATCCCGTTGATTTTGTTTTTCATGGTGGTTCTGGTTCTACACTTGAAGAGATTAGAGAAGGAATTAGTTACGGCGTAATCAAAATGAATATTGACACTGATTTGCAGTTTGCTTTTACCGAAGGCATTCGCGATTATATGATTAAAAATATTGATTATTTAAAAACACAAATTGGAAATCCAGAAGGTGCAGATGTTCCAAATAAAAAATATTACGATCCAAGAAAGTGGTTACGTGAAAGCGAAATAACTTTCAATACTAGACTTGAGCAAGCATTTGCTGACTTGAACAATGTGAATACACTATAAAAACGGTACAAGTGTTTAGTTTTCAAAAAATGATTACTGAATACTAGAAAACAATTACTTAATATCTGATTACTGAACACTGAATATTTAAAAAATGGCTTGGTTTAAAAGAAAAGAAAAAGGAATTACGACTGCTACTGAGGATAAAATGGATATTCCTAAGGGACTTTGGTATAAATCTCCTACCGGAAAAATCATCGATGCTGACGAACTTGCTAGAAACTTATTTGTAAGTCCAGAAGACGGATTTCACGTAAGAATAGGGAGTGCTGAATATTTCCAAATTTTATTTGACAACAATGAATTTGTTGAATTAGACAAAAGCATGACCTCTAAAGATCCTTTGCATTTTGTTGATACAAAAAAATATGCAGATCGTCTAAAAGACGTAATGGAAAAAACAAAACTAAAAGATGCTGTTCGAACTGGCGTTGGTAAATCTAAAGGTAAAGATGTAGTTATATGTTGCATGGATTTTGCTTTTATCGGTGGATCCATGGGTGCGGTTGTTGGAGAAAAAATTGCGAGAGGAATTAGTCATGCCATTAAAAACAAGTTGCCTTTTATAATGATTTCTAAATCAGGTGGCGCGCGTATGATGGAAGCTGCCTACTCCTTAATGCAGTTAGCTAAAACATCAGTAAAACTGGCACAATTAGCAGAAGCTAAACTTCCATATATCTCGCTTTGTACCGACCCTACAACTGGAGGAACTACAGCATCGTACGCAATGCTAGGTGATATCAATATTTCTGAACCAGGAGCGCTTATCGGATTTGCTGGACCCAGAGTCGTAAGAGATACCACTGGTAAGGATTTACCAGAGGGTTTTCAAACCGCTGAGTTTCTTTTAGAACATGGTTTCCTTGATTTCATTACTCCGAGAAAAGAATTGAAAGATAAAATAAACTTGTATATCGATTTAATTCAAAATAACGATATCAGATAATATAAGTAAAAGATTAGCTGTTATTTATAATAAAAGAGCTTCCAATTCATGGAAGCTCTTTTATTATAATCTGTTATATTTTAAAAACCTAGAAATATATTTTATTGTTTTTATTTAAACATTGCCACGCTTCCAGTTAAAATAAGATTTAATTAAAGTGTAAATAAGAAAGAATTCACAAATGAAAATAGTTTCTATAAAACAATTTCGAAATTCATATTAGAACTTTTCTAAATATCGCCACTTAAATAGGTTGACCTACATTCCAGTTCTAATTGCCTCTACAGGATCTAATTTTGAAGCTGCGACAGCTGGAAGAATTCCTGAAATAAGTCCAATAGCAGCTGCCAATCCCGTTCCTAATAAAATATTCCCAATTCCTAAAATAAATTCAAAGTCAAGCACTTTAGTTAATATTACTGATATAATCCATACAAGTAAAAGGCCTATTACACCACCAATAACCGATAAAATAACGGCTTCAAATAAAAACTGAAACATAATAAATCTATTTTTAGCTCCTAAAGATTTTTGAATTCCAATAAGGTTAGTACGTTCTTTAACGGATACAAACATAATATTTGCAATTCCGAAACCACCAACTAAAAGTGAAAATCCACTAATTATCCAACCTACAAGGTTCATTTGACCTAAAATTCCATCGATCAAATCTGTAAACCCAGAGAATACATTGATGAAAAAATTATCAATTTCACCTGCTTTCAAACCTCTTACGCTTCTCAGTTTCTGAGTAATTTCTCCCTTGTAAGCCGCCATATCAGTCCCTTTTTCTGGCTTAAAAATAATAACATTGGTTAATGAAGTATTGTTGTCACCGTATAATTGACGCACAAAATTAACGGGAATGTAAGCAGAAGTATCACTACTATCGCCAAACAAACCTGAACCCTCCTTTTTCAACACACCGATAACGGTAAAGCGTTGCCCGTACAATCTAACATTTTTACCTATTGGATCAGAACCTTCAAACAATGAACTTGCAATTTCATTTCCTATTACGATTACAGTCGCGCCAGAATTAGCTTCAGATTCATTGTAAAATCTTCCTTTCTCAAATTCTAAACCTTGAATATCAATAAATTCCTGAGAAACAGGAACAATATTTACATCGCTTACCGTCTTCGAATCATGTTTAATGGATTCTCTCCTTGTAAATATTTGATAAGCCATTTCAGCAGTGTTTGTCATCGCACCTTTCATGTAAGTATATTCGTCATATTTAACATTTGGAAACTGCTCTCTTTTCCATTGTGGAATATCAGAAGGTCCGAAAGAAAACTTCATTAAATAAATAGTATTTTTATCTAATCCACTTAAATCTTTTGATATTTTTCTATCCAATGAATCTACTGCTGCAAGTACTGCTATGATAGAAAAAATTCCAATAGTGACCCCTAGTAAAGAAAGTAGCGTTCTTAACTTATTATTAGTCAATGCATTCATAGCAAAACCAAAACTCTCTTTTAATAATCGAAGATAAACTAGCATAAAATGTATTTTGTATTAAAGTAAAATTCCATAAATATTTATAAAAAACCTAATTAAAAATCGTTTAGTTAAATTGTTAAATTTGTAATCTTTACGGATCAAAGAAGCATCTATAATAAATACAATTATCTCGTTTTCAAATGGCTTCAATTTAACATTAAAAAACTATTTTTGCATTTTATAACTATAACTACATAATGAACACAACTAAAACAATTCAGTCAGCACTAATTTCAGTTTTTTCAAAAGAAGGATTAGAACCTATAGTAAGACAACTAAACAGTCAAAATGTTACAATTTATTCTACTGGTGGAACAGAAGATTTTATAAAAAATTTAGGCATTTCAGTAATTGCTGTCGAAGATGTAACATCTTACCCTTCTATTTTAGGTGGAAGAGTTAAAACGTTACATCCCAAAGTTTTTGGAGGAATTTTAAATCGGCAAGATAATGAAAGCGATGTACAGCAGATGAAGGAGTTTGATATTCCACAAATTGACTTAGTAATTGTTGATTTATATCCTTTTGAAAAAACAGTTGCGTCTGGCGCAAATGAAGCGGATATTATTGAAAAGATAGATATCGGAGGTATTTCTTTAATTCGAGCAGCTGCAAAAAATTTTAAAGACACCGTGATTGTCTCTTCCATGGACCAATATGGTTTGTTATTAGATCTGATCACTTCACAAAACGGAGGCACAACATTAGAAAATAGAAAATTATTAGCAACAAAAGCATTTCACGTTTCTTCACATTATGACGGAGCCATCTTTAATTATTTTAATACTGATGAAACGATTTATAAAGAAAGTATTGCTGATGGTCAAGTTTTAAGATATGGAGAAAACCCGCATCAGAAAGGATTTTTCTTTGGTGATTTTGATGCGATCTTTAAGAAAATTCATGGAAAAGAACTTTCCTACAATAATTTATTAGACGTCGATGCTGCAGTAAATTTAATTAATGAATTCAAAAGTGACGGACCAACATTTGCTATTTTAAAACATAATAATGCGTGCGGACTTGCGACACGAGATTCAATTAACGAGGCTTACAACGTAGCATTAGCATGCGATCCAACCTCTGCTTTTGGTGGAGTTTTAATATCAAATACTAAAATTGATCTAGCAACTGCTACAGAAATCAATAAATTATTTTGCGAAGTTGTGATTGCGCCATCTTATGATCAAGAAGCAATAAATGTTTTACAAGAAAAGAAAAATAGAATTATTTTAGTTCAAAACGAAGTTGATTTGCCAAATAAACAAGTTAGAACTTGTTTAAACGGATTGTTAATTCAAGAAAGAAACACCATAACTGACAATAAAAATGATTTAAAGACCGTTACTACAACAGCACCTACAGAGCAAGAAATTAAAGATCTAATCTTTGCCTCTAAAATTTGTAAAAACACTAAATCAAATACAATTGTTTTTGCAAAAAACGGAACATTAATTTCGTCTGGAACAGGTCAAACATCGCGAGTAGATGCCTTATTACAAGCTATTGAAAAAGCTCATAATTTTGGATTTGATTTAAAAGGAGCTTCGATGGCCAGTGATGCATTTTTTCCTTTTCCTGATTGTGTAGAAATAGCCAAAAAAGCCGGTATTACTGCTGTAATTCAACCCGGAGGATCAATAAAAGATGAATTAAGTATCAATTTTTGTAATGAAAATAAACTTGCAATGGTATTTACAGGAACTCGTCATTTCAAACATTAATTTGTTTAACTTTGCGCCCTACTATTTGTTTAACTTTTAACCCCTAAAAAACTTATGGGATTTTTTGATTTCATGACCGAGGATATTGCGATAGATCTTGGTACCGCTAATACTTTAATTATACATAATGATAAAGTTGTAATTGACAGCCCGTCTATTGTTGCACGTGATAGAATTTCAGGTAAAATCATAGCTGTTGGTAAGGAAGCTAATATGATGCAAGGTAAAACTCATGAAAATATAAAAACCATAAGACCTTTGAAAGATGGTGTAATTGCGGATTTTGATGCCTCTGAAAAAATGATCAGTATGTTTATAAAGAGCATACCAGCATTGAAAAAGAGAATGTTTACACCAGCTTTGAGAATGGTTGTTTGTATCCCATCTGGAATTACTGAGGTAGAAATGCGTGCAGTAAAGGAATCATGCGAAAGAGTAAATGGTAAAGAAGTGTACTTGATTCACGAACCCATGGCGGCTGCAATAGGAATTGGAATTGATATTATGCAACCTAAAGGAAACATGATTGTTGATATAGGTGGTGGAACTACTGAAATTGCAGTTATAGCATTGGGAGGAATTGTTTGTGATAAGTCAGTAAAAATTGCTGGTGATGTTTTTACAAATGATATCGTTTATTATATGCGCACGCAGCACAACCTTTTTGTTGGAGAAAGTACTGCTGAAAAAATAAAAATCCAAATTGGGGCTGCAATAGAAGATTTAGAAACACCTCCAGAGGATATGTCAGTTCAAGGAAGAGATTTACTTACCGGTAAACCAAAACAAGTTGAAGTTTCATATCGCGAAATTGCAAAAGCATTAGATAAATCAATACAAAGAATTGAAGATGCTGTAATGGAAACTTTATCTCAAACTCCTCCTGAATTAGCTGCAGATATTTATAATACAGGAATTTATCTAGCTGGTGGCGGTTCGATGCTAAGAGGTCTCGACAAGAGAATTTCTCAAAAGACGGATTTACCTGTTTATATTGCTGAAGATCCATTAAGAGCTGTTGTTCGAGGAACAGGAATGGCACTTAAAAGTATAAATAAATTTAGAAGTATTCTTATAAAATAATTAAATAAAAATTGAATTCTAAATTATAATTTAAGCCGTACCAGATTAGTTTAGAATTTAATTTTTAATTTATTTAAATATCCACTTTAAACAATGCAGCAAATATTTAATTTTATTTTTAAAAACAGTAATAGGATATTGTTTTTGATTCTATTAGGTATTTCATTGTTTCTTACCATTCAATCCCACTCTTTTCATCGTAGTAAAATTATAAGTTCTGCCAATTTTTTAAGTGGGGGAGTATATGAAAAAGTCAATAATCTTAATGAATATTTAAATCTTAAAAATGAGAATGATATTCTTGCGCTTGAAAATGCAAAACTAAGAAGTATGCTTTTTAATGTAAAAGATACTGCTACAGCTAAAACACTAGATAGTATAGAAGGAGTAAAATTAAAGGACATTATCGTTGCAAAGGTTATCAAGAATTCATATAACGTATATGAAAATTATTTAACATTGAATTCAGGCGAATTACAAGGTATAAAAACTGATATGGGAGTTATAAATAGCCTTGGAATTATTGGAATCATAGAAAACACTTCTCCGAAATATTCTACAGTAATTAGCATTTTAAATAAACGAACGCAAATTAATGCTAAAATTAAAAAATCTGATCATTTTGGGTCGCTGAATTGGAACGGAAAAAGTACTGGATTTGTACAACTTACTGATCTTCCTCGGTTAGCACTCATAAAAATTGGAGATACAATTGTTACAGGAGGACAATCTGTAATATTTCCTGAAAATATCAACATAGGAACAATCGCTAAAATTTATAGAGATAACGTAACTAACTATTACACCTTAGACGTTAAACTTTTTAACGACATGACAAACTTAGGACACGTCTATATTATCAAAAGTAAAGATCGTGAAGAAGTCAACAATTTAGAAAAGAAAAATTAAGATGAATAACGCGTTATTAGTCAATATTTTCCGTTTCATACTGCTTTTAGCCGTTCAAATCATTATTTTTAATAATATGAATTTCTTGGGCTACATTAGTCCGTTTCCCTACATATTATTTATAATTTTGTATCCAGTAAATGGGAATAAATCCGGCCTTATAGCGTCAAGTTTTTTATTGGGAATTATAATGGACTTGTTCAGTAATTCTGGCGGAACCCATGCTACAGCTTGTTTAGTTTTAGCTTACATGCGTCCCTCACTTTTTAAATTTGCGTTCGGATTAAGTTATGAATACCAAACTATAAAAATTAATGAAATTCTAAGTCCACAGCGTTTTACATTTATATTATTATCAGTAATTATTCATCATTTTACTTTATTTTTATTAGAAGCTTTCCAATTATTATATATTATGGATACTTTAATAACAATTTTACTTAGCACAATATTCACTATCATTATTTGTATTATTATAATATATCTTATTAAGCCAAACAAAAGATGAGAAAAGCATTATTGCCTTCCTTAATTATTCTTGCTACTTCTTTACTTGTTATTCGGATTTTTTATTTGCAGGTTGTTGATGAAACTTTAAAGTTAAAATCAGAAAACAACGCAATTAAAAAGAAATTTGAATATCCAGAGAGAGGTTACATTTATGATCGGAAAGGAAAGCTTTTAGTTGCGAACCAAGCATCTTACGACATAATGGTAATTCCTAGAGAATTAAAAAAAACTGATACATTAGAGTTTTGCCAGCTACTAAATATTACTAAGGAAGATTTTATTAAAAAAATTGAAAAGGCAAAAATATATAGTCCTAGATTACCTTCTGTTTTTATGTCACAATTAAACAAAAGTGAGTTTGCAGCATTTCAAGAAAAAATAAGAAAATTTGAAGGGTTTTATTTTCAAAAGCGATCCTTACGAGATTACGAAGCTACTTTTGGTGCTAATATTTTTGGATTTATCACCCAGGTAAACGAAAAATTAGTTGCTAAAAATCCGTACTACAACAGTGGTGATTTGATAGGTAAACAAGGAGTGGAAGAAAGTTATGAAGATCTATTAAGAGGAATTAAAGGAGTGAAATATGTTCAAAAAGACAAATACAATAGAGAAATTGGGTCGTATAAAAACGGAAAATTTGACACAATTGCGGTACAAGGTGAAGATATAAATTTAACCATTGACGCTGAACTTCAAAAATATGGTGAAGAATTAATGATTAATAAAAGAGGCGGCATTGTTGCTATTGAACCACAAACTGGTGAAATTTTAGCATTAGTAACAGCGCCATCTTATGATCCATCCATTTTAGTAGGAAGACAAAGATCTAAAAACTACACCGAATTATATCATGATTCAATAGCAAAACCTCTTTATGACAGAGGACTATTAGCTGAATATCCGCCAGGTTCTCCTTTTAAAATTCTAACAGGACTAATTGGCTTGCAAGAAGGTGTAATTGATGAAAACACCAGCTTTTTTTGCAACCATGGATTTAGTTATGGAAGAGGTCGTTTTATGAAGTGTCACGCACATCCTCCTGCTCAACAATTACATAACGGCATTTACAATTCTTGCAACACTTATTTTGCACAAACGTATATGTTAGCAATAAACAAATACAATAATCCAGCAAAAGCGGTAGATATTTGGAGTAATCATGTTAAAAGCTTCGGACTTGGTCAATACATGGGATATGATTTACCAACAGGGAAAAGAGGCAAAGTACCTGATTCTAAAACTTATAAAAAGATTTATCCTAATGGCGGATGGAGAAGTACTACAATTATTTCTAATGCAATAGGACAAGGCGAAGTTTTAATGACACCTATTCAATTAGCCAACATGATGGCTACAATTGCTAATGAAGGCTATTATTACACGCCTCATATCATTAAAAAAATAGAAGCTCATACAATAGACAAAAAATTTACAACTAGGCATGTGACAAGCATTGATAAAAAGTATTTTAAGCCTATCATTAGTGGTCTTTTTGATGTTTATAATTTGGGTACCGCACGGGCACTTAAAGTTGAAGGAATCGACATTTGTGGTAAAACTGGAACTGCTGAAAATTTTGCAAAAATTGGAGGCATGAGGGTTCAATTAAAAGATCATTCTATATTTGTAGCTTTTGCGCCAAAAGACAATCCGAAGATTGCGCTTGCAGTAATGGTAGAAAACGGCGGTTTTGGCGCTACAATCGCCGGACCAATCGCTAGTTTGATGATAGAAAAATACCTTCGTCAAAAAATTACACGATTGGATTTAGAGAAAAGAATATTAGCAACTAGTTTGCAAAGTGAATATGCTAAGTTAGGTGGGCTTTCTGAGAAAGTAAAAGCACAATTAAGAATAAGTGATTCTATCAAAACGCAGAAAACAATAATTCCCACTGCAAAAGTTAAAAGTGATTCTACTACTAGAATAAAAAAAGTGATTTAATTGCAATGAAGAACCAAAGTATATCAAATAATATCGACTGGATCAGTATAATCATTTATACTTCATTGGTTATTCTAGGTTGGCTGAATATTTATTCATCGTCCTTATCTTCTATGGAGGATACCTACCAGAAGCAATTGATTTTTATTATTTTAACAATACCTTTAATTTTTATAATACTCGCAGTTGATGGTAAGTTTTACGAAAAATATGCTAGTATAATTTTTGTTGTCTCCCTATTGTCTCTTGCTGGATTATTTCTATTTGGTAAAACTATCGCTGGACAACGTTGCTGGTATGCAATAGGAAGTTTTACATTACAACCCTCTGAATTTGCTAAGGCCGCAACTGCTTTAGCTCTTGCTAAATATTTAAGTGACACTCAAATAAATCTAAAAGATGTTAGTAAACAATTGCAGGCGCTTGCGATAATTATTTTACCGGTGCTACTAATTATACCACAACCAGACCCCGGAAGTGCCTTAATTTACAGTGTTTTTATTATCGTTTTATATAGGGAAGGTCTTCCTTCCTGGTATGTATGGACTGGATTTATTACTATTCTTTTATTCGTTTTAACATTAGTATTAGAACCACTGTACGTAATATTAATTGGATTAGCTGTCATCATCATCGTTCATTTAAAATCAAGATTAGCAGATCGAAACATTGTTTTAAGCAGCATTCTTTTTGCTATTATATCTGGATTTGTTCTTTCTGTAAATTATGTCTTTGAAAACGTTTTTAAGCAACACCATCGTGACCGTTTTAACATTTTACTTGGTAAAACTGTCGATATGAAAGGAATTGGATATAACACCAATCAGTCTGAAATTGCTATAGGATCCGGTGGCTGGATTGGCAAAGGATTTCTTGAAGGAACACAAACTAAAGGTGGATTTGTTCCTGAACAACATACTGATTACATTTTTACAACAGTAGGAGAAGAATGGGGCTTTGCAGGATCAGTGGTCGTAATTGCATTATTTGCAGGTTTACTTCTCAGAATTATCTATTTAGCAGAAAGACAAAAAACTAAATTCAGCCGAGTTTATGGTTATTGCGTTGCAGGAATTTTATTTATGCACTTTTTTGTAAATATTGCAATGGTTATTGGAATATTCCCTACAATTGGTGTTCCCTTACCCTTCTTTTCATACGGAGGTTCGGGTCTTTGGGGATTTACTATTTTACTGTTTATTTTTATAAAAATGGATGCTAATAAAGTAAATGAATGGTAATAAAATTAGCCATATTTTACTCTTAATAAAAGCTAAAATCCTTACAATCAAAAATATTTTTTACTAGATTTACTACTTTATCCTCTGCTGCAGGGAAAAATATATTGCCGTAAGATTTTAACTCCATCAACAGAAACTATAAAATGATGCAATAGTTTTTCACTTGGCTCATTCGAGACGATGAATATAATCATTTTAATTTCGTTGCTCCAAGTTGAAAGTAAGACTTTATAAAAACACTTGTAAACCAAAACATTTACACTTCTTATCTTTTCTAAAAAATTATTCAAAGCTACTGCAGCAATAACCATAAATTACATTCTATTTTATAACTCCATAACGTGCTTTCTGCAATGCTCTATTCCAGATTCCATTATTAAAATTTCAATCTTTACGCGCTACATTTGATGTTAAAACCCTTTCAATAAAAGCTATTTTATCAAAACCCATATCACCAGCTAAAACTAAATAGCCGTTGTCGTATCTAGAGTTTTTATAATTACGACATTCGCTGATCCAGTATTTACTTTAGAGTCTACTATAAAGAAAAGTGTTTAAAAGTTGCTTCTTTTTACGTTTGCCTTTTTAAATTCGTATGCAACCATCCTACTTGCTACTGTTTTTAGTTATAGAACAAAGTTTCGTTAGAATGATTGATAACCTTATTTGTAGTTGATACTTGAAGAAAATTTATATTATTTTTATTTATGACTTGTCTAGGATGCTCATTGCTTCCATTAGATATAGTGAGCGATTTTTCAGATAAAATATTTTTCACGATATCTTTACTCAAATTAATTTAATCGTTCCCATAAGAAAATAAACTTGCACAGACACGGGTAGTAAAACCGAGAAAGTTTATATGTTTAATCATTAGTTAGATATCATTTATCTTATGGTGATAAAAAATTATTTCTGTGGTAGACTATAGGAACATATTGAATGTATTTAAAGTTAAAACGCTCCAAAATTATCTTTTGGAGCGTTTAAATTCTAAAAATATTATTACTTCGATTTGACTAATTTATCTTTTTTAATCTTTATAGGCAATGTTTGCTTTGTTAGAGATTTTGACTGTAAATCATCTAAAACATTCAGTGCTTCTTCAACATAAATATCTTTTGATAAAGCTTCATGCCATCTTTCTCTTTTCTCTTTCAACGTTTCATCGTTATTCATTGCATCTGTTTCATAAGGCAAAGATGTAAAAGTCAACGCATTTTTATAATCAATAATTGGCTTATACTTCTTCGCTGTATCTTCAATTTCAGTTTGCGTCGCTTTGAATTTGTCAATGTTTAAACTATAGATATTTTCTTTACTTCTACCATCAATCCATTTAGCATTTTCCTCAATTAATTTAAATTGCGGGTTAGCACTGATTCTATTTCTACTATTAACGATAGCTTGATTGAAATTATCATTATTTTTCCATTCACTATAGTCAGCTCTATCTATTTTATCCCACGGCATTGCATTGTCTATATCTCGTTCTCCCATTTTTAGATATGCATATCGATCTGGCATAACAACATCACTTCTAACACCTTCTAATTGCGTAGAACCTCCATTGATTCTGTAAAACTTTTGAGTAGTCGTTTTTATAGCACCTAAATCTCCAACAGTACTACTACGAACAAATTCATTTAGGTCAATTACATTTTGAACCGTTCCCTTACCGTACGTTTGCTTACTTCCTACTATAATACCACGTTTATAATCCTGAATCGCAGCTGCTAAAATCTCAGAGGCAGATGCCGAAAAGCTATTAACCATAATTACTAATGGTCCATCCCACTCGATTCGTTTATCTTTATCATATAAAACCTCTTTATTTCTACCAGCTGATTTTATTTGAACAATTGGTCCTTGCTCGATAAACAATCCCGCAATATCAACAACAGTAGATAAAGAACCGCCACCGTCATCACGCACATCTAATACAATACCATTAACACCAGCTTTTTTAAGTCGGTCAACTTCTATTGCAATATCCTTACCTGCATCTCTACCATTTTTGTTTTCAAAATCTATATAGAATTTTGGTAAGTAAATAACTCCATATTTTAGACCATCTTTAATGACTACGCTCGACTTAGCATAGGTTTCCTCTATTTCAACTATGTCTCTAATAATAGGAATTACTTTGATCGTTCCGTCAACTTTCTTTACCGTCAAGCGTACTTCAGAACCTTTAGGTCCTTTAATTTTTTTAACAACATCGTCGAGGCGCATACCAACAACTTCAACTGCTTCATTTTTTCCTTGTGCCACTTTCATAATTAAATCTCCAGCTTCAAGCAGTTTTCCCCGCCACGCTGGACCACCCGAAATTAATTCAGTGATTTCAGTAAAATCATTCTTCTTTTGTAATCGCGCCCCAATTCCCTCTAATTTACCACTTATGCTCACATCAAAACGCTCTTTTTCCTCAGGAGCAAAGTAATTAGTATGCGGGTCAAAACGAGCAGTGATAGAATTAACATATACTGAAAACCAGTCATTGCGATCTAAATCTTTTATAAAACCAAAATATTCATCGAGAGACTTTTTTGAACTTTCTCTTGTTTCCTTTTCTAAAACAGTAAAAGTTTTGACTTCATATTTAGAATCATTTTTCTTTTTGTCTAGTTCTAATTTCTGTTTGTCTGCAAGTGATGAAAGTGTCGACAATTTAATTTGCTTGCGCCACTTGTCAGTAAGCTCCTTAGTATTTTTCGAATAAGGTGCTTTCTCGTAATCTGTATTGAAGCTCTCGTCAATATTATAATTAAATGGTTTATCTAAAATTTGTTTATAAATTGTAGTGCTTGCCTCCATTCTTTTTAGTAGACGAGTATAAGTTAAATCAAAGAAAGTTAAATCTTTATTTAATAATTGATCATCCAACTGTAACTCGTACTTTGAAAACTCATCTATATCGGACTGCAGAAAAAATCGCTTGGATGGATCCAATGCTTCGATGTAATCTTTATAAATCCCCTTTGAAAAAGTATCATCAATAGCAGCCGGACTGTAATGCCCTTTCTCGATTACAAAAGTCAATAACTCAAGAAGCAATTTGTCTTTTTCAGGATCATTTTCTTTAGTAGCATTCATTTTAAATGCAAAAAGCGTCACCGAAATAAACGCAATGACAAGGATAATTTTATAATTTCTTTTCATAAAGTTAAGAATAGTATTCATCAATTTTTACACTAATTTACGGTAAAAACTATGCCAACAGTAGCGTAGTGCCCCTAAATTTTTGTTAAAGATATAAAAATGTTTATTTGAATTATAGTAAATCAAGTAAGATAACATATTTTTATCTTTTGTTCATAAAAATGAACTTTGAGTAACTATATTTGGTATTTAATTTAAAAAAAGAATTCTTTTTTAACACTTTAATAATGGATAAGACTAAACCCTTAATTTTAATAACTAATGATGATGGCGTTTCAGCTCCAGGGATCAGAGCTTTGATTTCTATTATGGCTGAGATTGGCGAAATCGTGGTGGTTGCACCAGATTCTCCTCAAAGCGCAATGGGTCATGCAATCACTACAAATAGCACACTTTACATCAACAAAATATCGAAAGAAGGCGATGTAATTACTGAATATAGTTGCTCTGGCACTCCTGTAGATTGCGTAAAATTAGCAGTAAATGAGATTTTGAAGCGCAAACCAGATTTATGCGTATCCGGTGTAAACCACGGTTCAAATTCATCTATCAATGTCATCTATTCTGGAACAATGAGTGCTGCTGTAGAAGCTGGCATCGAGGGAATTCCTGCAATAGGGTTTTCGCTTTTAGATTATGATTGGAACGCAAACTTTGATCCTATTAAATCTTTTATCAAAAAAATAGCTCTAGAAGTTTTGGATAATAGTTTGCCAGAAGGCGTCGTTCTTAATGTTAACTTCCCAAAATTAGTTGAGAAAGAAATAAAGGGAATTCGCATTTGTCGTCAAGCAAAAGCTTTTTGGGCTGAAAAGTTTTATAAAAGACAAACTCCGCAGGGAAGAGATTATTACTGGCTTGCAGGTGAATTTATCAATCAAGATCAAGGCGAAGATACAGATGAATGGGCTTTAGCAAATGGATATATTTCCGTAGTTCCAGTACAATTTGATTTGACTGCACATCATGCCATACAAAATCTTAATACCCGAAAATGGAATGAATAAAATTGATTTATTATCTGGTTTTCTATTAGGCATAATTTCCGCAGCGATTGGCTCCTATATATTTATCGTAATCTTTACTGATTTCACTTTTATATCTGGAATTCAAATTCTAAAATCGCAAGGTAATATTGGAAAAATAATAACTTTGGGTGCAATTCCTACTCTACTTTTATTTGGTATTTTATTAAAATTAAATCGCGAAATGATGGCTCGTGGTGTAGTTTTAGCAGTTATTGCCCTAGCGATTCTAAGTATATTTTTATAGCGGAATAGTTTACCTTTGTTATCTTAAAAAAATTTACTAGTTCACTAAGCATTTCTTAATAGAAAAAAATGAAATATTACATAATAGCAGGCGAAGCATCTGGTGATTTGCATGGATCTAATTTGATGAAAGAAATTTACAAAAAAGATCCTTCTGCCGAAATCCGATTTTGGGGTGGCGATTTGATGAAAGCTGTAGGCGGACAATTAGTTAAACATTATCGAGAGCTTGCTTTTATGGGTTTTATTGAGGTCATCTTCAACCTTATGACGATATTGAATAATATTAAAATATGTAAAAAAGACATCTATAATTTCCATCCTGACGTTCTTATTTTTATCGATTATCCAGGTTTTAATATGCGGATTGCAAAATGGGCTAAAGCTTTAAAGATGAAAACGCATTACTATATTTCGCCGCAAATATGGGCTTGGAAGGAAAATAGGATTAGTGAAATTAAGCGTGACGTTGACAAAATGTATGTGATATTGCCTTTTGAAAAGAAATTTTATGAGGAAAAACATAATTTTCCAGTAGAATTTGTTGGACACCCGCTGATCGATGCTATACACAACCAACCATTGGTTGATTCTAGCCAGTTTAGAAAAGAAAACCAACTGAATGACAAACCTATAATTGCAATTTTGCCTGGCAGTAGAAAACAAGAAATAACTAAAATGCTCTCCGTAATGCTGAGCGTTGTGAAGGACTTTCCTAACTATCAGTTTGTAATTGCCGGAGCACCAAGTCAAGATTTCTCTTTTTACCAAAATTTTATAACCGAGAAAAATATAAAATTCATTTCCAATAAAACCTATGATTTATTGCGGAATTCTACTGCAGCTCTTGTGACCTCAGGAACCGCAACATTAGAGACTGCGCTTTTTAAGGTGCCAGAAGTAGTTTGTTATAAAGGAAGTTGGGCTTCATATCAAATTGCAAAAAGAATCATCACACTAAAATACATTTCACTAGTAAACTTGATAATGGACGAAGAAGTTGTAACTGAATTGATACAAGAAGAGTGCAATACAAAAAGAATTATAACTGAGCTTCAAAAAATATTAGAGCCGGAAAATCGCAAAATTCTCTTAAAAAAATACGATTTATTGGAAGAAATGCTTGGCGGAACTGGCGCAAGTGAAATTACTGCAGCACTTATTGTAAAGGATTTACAGTCTAGATAATTGAAAATAAAATTAAGATTCTTGAAAAAAATACTACATCTATTTCTACTAATTGTAATTTTTACGGCATGTAAATCAACATCATCTATTATAACTTCTCGAGAAGATAAATCATCTAAATCCGAAGATAGAAAAATGGAACAATTAGTAGAGCAATTAATAAATGTTGCTACTGAAAATATTGGCGTTAGATACAAATATGGCGGCGCTACAAGAGCCGGATTTGATTGCTCTGGATTGATTTATACCGTTTTTAATTCAAAGAATATTGTGCTTCCGCGTAATTCTTTTGAACAGTCTAAAATTGGTGTCGTTTTAAACCAAAGAAGAGATTCAGTTAATAAAGGCGATTTAATCTTTTTTAAAACTGATAATAGCGCAAAAATAAATCATGTTGGGATTGTGATTGAAGTAAACGAGGATGAAATCAAATTTATTCACTCCTCCACCTCTAAAGGAGTGATTATATCCTCAACTAAACAAGCATACTACAAAAATTCGTTAGCGCAAATTAACCGGATATTATAAGCCCAATTCCTTTTTAAAAACTAAAATTTCAACACTTGAAATAAAACCTTAAAATAAATCGTTTCTTACTGAAAATATGTACTTTAGAGTTATGAAAGTACTTCAATTTCCGCTCGCAAGAATCACAATAGGTTTTGTTTTTGGACTACTATTTGCAAAATATGTGCTTCCTCCTATTGAGGCGGTTTTTATTATTATAACTGTTGGGCTTCCCCTTTTTGCTGTCATTTATGTTTTTACAAAAAATAAATCTTCTATTTACTTCGGTACTACAACTTATTTACTTTCATTTTTAATAGGTGTTTCTAATCAACTAATTCATACAGATTACTTTCAAAAAACTAATTATAGCCATAACAAAAATATATTTGAAAAACCACATGCCATTGACGTTACAATCAAAGAAAACCTAAAAAATTCATCATTTAGCGACCGTTATATAGCAATCGTGAACCAAATTGATAACAAAAAACAAACGGGAAAATTAATTCTAAATATTTCGAAAAATAGTGTTAACCAAAAATTAATCATTGGAACGAATTTAAGAATTAATGGTATTTTAACTAAAAATAAACCACCTAATAATCCCAATCAATTTGACTACAGTAAGTACCTAGAAAACAAACAAATCTATGCACAACTTTATACTGAAATTGACGAAATTAAAATAGGAAGCGAAATTAACAAAGACATTTGGTACTACTCCTCCAAACTACGCAGTAGCATCATTAAGAACTTAGAGAAAAACCATTTTAACAGTACTGAATTGCATGTGGCCGTTGCCCTAATAATGGGTCAACAACAAGAGATTTCACCAAATATTATTAGAGACTATCAGTACGCTGGAGCAGTTCATATTTTATCAGTATCAGGACTACATATTGGCTTTATCTTACTTTTTGTAACATTTTTGTTGAAGCCAATTCCCAATACAAGACGCGGATCTTTTATAAAACTATTTATTATCATAGTATCACTTTCTTTATTTGGAATCATTGCCGGATTAGCGCCATCCGTTGTTCGTTCAGTTACCATGTTTTCTTTTGTAGCAATAGGACTTCACTTAAGACGAAGCGTAAATATTTATCACACCCTATTAGTTTCCATTCTACTTATTTTGCTCGTTGAACCCTCATTTTTGTATGATGTTGGTTTTCAATTAAGTTACCTGGCATTATTTTTTATAATTTGGCTTCAACCTTTACTTACATCCTTATGGCAACCGAAAACTAAATTTTCTAAGTATTTTTGGGATATCCTTACTGTTTCATTTGCAGCACAAATCGGAACTCTTCCATTAAGTATTTATTATTTTCATCAATTTCCGGGTCTTTTCTTTGTTACGAATATTATTATTATTCCCATGCTGAGTGTAATTATGGTTTTAGGAGTGATCGTAATGATTTTAGCGGCTTTAAATAGCATTCCCGTTTTTCTTTCTAATTTATTAGAATGGAGTATTTATATTTTAAACAAAATCATAAACACAATTGCGTCATTAGAGCAGTTTATTATCAAGGACATCCCACTTCATTTCTATTTATTGTTGAGTAGTTATTTGCTATTGATTACAGTGATTATTTGGTTCAAAAAACCTAGCTTTAATAAATTTTACAGCGCGCTACTATCGATATTTATATTCCAAATTACATTCGTAGCTATTAATTTGACCAGACAAGGCCAACAGGAACTTGTAATCTTTAATAGTGCAAAAAACACACTTATTACTGAACGAAATGGTAAAAACGTAACGGTATTCGCGAATGCACGCTTACTAAAGACAGCTACTACAAACAATATACTACAATCTTATAATATGGGAAATTTGAGTGTAATTAAGAAAAAAACTTTACTACAAAATTTAGTCTATTTTAATGGTAAAAAGATACTGATAGTAGATACTACCTCAGTTTATCCGAAAAACATAAATCCTGATATCTTATTATTGACTCAATCAACAAAAATAAATTTAGATCGACTAATATTAACTATAAAGCCCAAAATAGTAATTGCTGATGCTTCAAATTATAGAAATATTCAAGTACGCTGGAAAGCAAGTTGCATAAAGCACAAAATCCCTTTTCATGCAACTACTGAAAAGGGATTTTATAAGTTATAGTTCAGTTTTTAATCTTGAGGTCTGCTCAAAATTTCTGATGCACTAGCAATCCATGATTTCACGCCACCTGGTATAAAAGCGATTTTATCTATTAGCTCATAAATAATCTTTTCTTTACGAATAGTTGCTCTTGAAAAACATATTTCTGGTAGATCTTGAACTGCAAAGGCTTTCTTTAAAGACAAATTTCGCTCTAAATATTCATTTACAGAATCGTCAGTTAAGTCCAATCTTAATAAAATAACATTATCTCTCGACCAGAGTGCAAAATCCAGCGTATTTAGAATCTGCGCATCTAAGCGACCTTTATTAGAGTTACTGTCTGTAAAAAGAATGAGCAATGGTTTTCGGTCTTTTTTACTCGCAGTAACAGCGATCATGACATCAGTATTCCAATTGACAAGTTGAGCATTTGCATTGCAAATGAACAATAATGATATTGATAAAAGTAATTTCTTAATCATAGGTTTTGGGGTTATAAGATTTGCATAAAAATAACAAATAAAATAACTAATATCCAATAAAATATAGATATAACTCTAAAAAAATTCAAATTTTAGATTAAAACATTATAAATCTATTTTTTGAGAAAACCATTTGCCACGGCTAACCAAGCCGATGTACCTCCAGCGACATAACCCGTATTTCCTAAACCTTCAAAGCTTACTTTACCATCTTTTGTCGTAGCTTTAGCAAATACTACTGTAGGAAAACCTTGAATACCAAAAGCTTGTTGCAATTCATTATTCTGCTTTTTGATTTCATCCGTTTGATTTGATCTTCTTGGAAAATCGAGTTCCACTAGCACCACATTTTCTTTAGCCCACTTTGTAAATTCTGCAGTTTTGAGTACTTCCTTTTGTAACCGAATGCACCAACCGCACCAATCACTACCAGTAAAAAACAATAACAATGGTTTCTTCGTTTTGTTAGAAACTTCTATTGCCTTCTTAACGTTTGTTTCCCAAACAATTTCCTGTGCTTCTGCGGCAATTGAACCTACAAATAATAATAAAACAACTATAAATCTATTCATTTTAATCTTTTATTTTTTAACTTTTCAATAACAATGCCGTGATTAACGAACTCCGTGCATTAACTTTTTAATAACAGGAGTCATAGCAATTGAGAATAACGCAACGACTACTGAAATAATGGTTAGCATCCAAAAGAAGTAACTCAATCCATGTTCATTTGCAATTTTGTCTATGTTTTCTCCAAACATTCCAGCACCTTTCATACCTATAGCAACTGCTAAATACCAAACTCCAAACATAAAAGCAATCATACGAGCTGGCACTAATTTACTGACATATGACAATCCTACTGGAGAAATACACAGTTCAGCCATGGTGTGAAAAAGATAAACTAAAATTAACCATATCATACTCACCGATGCAGTTTTTGCACCTGCTTCGATTCCGCTTGCGCCAAAAGCTACGCAAGCCATTCCAAGACCTAGCAATCCCATCCCTATTCCGTACTTCAAATTAGCAGAAGGATTGTATTTACTCTCCCACCACTTGGAAAACAAGGGTGCTAATGAGATAATAAACAAAGAATTCAATGTTGAAAACCAAGTAGCAGGAACTTCTGTCAACGAAATAGTAACTTTATCGATCTTTAAAGCCTGTAACGTTGAATCAGACAGGTTTAAATAACCAGCTGTATAATAATCTTTAGTTAACATCCATATTGCAATGGCCCAAATTATAATAAAACTGAAGCTCAAAATTATATTTGCAATGGCGTATAATTTAAAAGTTTGTTTGAATAACAAAATCAAAACCCATGTGATAATAACTAATGGTAAAATGGTAATTAATGAATTAATCACTAAAAATACAACACTCCAATTTCCTGTAAGAACACGATCCGTATAATCACTCGCAAAAATAGTTAAACTGTTTGGCGACTGCTCAAAAATTGCCCAAAAGAAAATTGTTAAGAATGCAAAAAATGTAACAGCAATTAATTTCTCTTTAGTAATTTTAGAATACTGTGTAAAACGATAAATCAGCAAAATGATAAACACAACTAATGCCGAGACAATAGCAATTGCATTACCATCTTGACCCAAGAAAGCAAAAACATTAATTTTGCCTCCAGATATTTTTGATGCAGGATCATTGATAAGCCATAGTAACGCTAAAATAGAAGAGAAAGCGATAGCAACTAACTGTATATTAGTAAACGGATTTCTTTTATCTGTATCTAGAGCTTCTGCTTTAGCTTTACTTTCTTTATTTGGTTTTAAACCAATATCTCCAAAGATATCTTGAGATAACCAAAATTGTAGCATACCAAAGAACATAAAAATCCCCGCTAAACCAAAACCATATGTCCATCCTACTTTTTCACCTAAGTAACCACAAAGTAAAATACCAAAAAAAGCTCCCGCATTCACACCCATATAAAACAAAGTGTAAGCACCATCTTTCTTTTCAGGACGATCTTTATACATTTCTGAAACAATCGAAGTCATATTTGGTTTGAAAAAACCGTTTCCAAAAACTAATAAAACTAGACCTAGATAAATAGAAAACTCAGTTTCAACGGCCATCGAAGCGTGTCCTAACGTCATTAAAGTCGCTCCAACAACTACGGCCCATCTAAATCCTATTACTTTATCAGCAAAATATCCACCTAACATAGTTGACAAATAAACTAATCCAACATAAGATCCAAATAATGCAGAGGCATTTTCGCGGGTCCATTCCCAACCACCGTCTGTGAAAGAAGCAGTTAAAAATAATATTAATAAAGAACGCATTCCATAAAATGAAAAACGCTCCCACATTTCTGTAAAAAATAAAACAAACAATCCAGACGGATGGCCTAAAACTGTACTTTTAAAAAATTGATCAGTGGTATTTTGATTCATTGTTTTCTATTAATTAGTAAATTATATTAATGTGAAGGAATAACTAAATCCTCGGCTCCGTGAGTTAATCTTTTTAATGGTTTTAACAAAGCCAAGATTAGTACACCGAACAGTACGCAGAAAATAAATATACTTGTAAACACTTTAAACTCTCCAGCTCCTTCTGATAATCCACCTACAGCTCCAGCAACTTTATTACCTAATCCAGTCGCGGCAAAATAAGCTCCCATCATAAACGAAGCATATTTTACTGGTGCTAATTTTGTAATGAAAGAAAGTGAAACTGGTGAAGCACAAAGTTCTCCGATGGTGTGAAATAAATAAGCTAACACCAACCAGATCATTGCTGATTTTTGGATTACTTCGTCACCACTCATTTGTACTTCAGTAGTAGCTATACTCATAAAAACAAAACCAAATCCCATAATGATTAAGCCTATCGCCATTTTAAATATTGATGATGATTCTTTTCCTTTTAAAGCCCATTTGTACCAAAAGTTTCCAACTATCGTTGCAAAAACAATTATAAAAAAGGCATTAATAGATTGAAAAACAGCCGCTGGTATTTCATTTCCTATTAACGGTAATGAAAAAGACAATACTCTATTTGTTTTTTGATCTGTATACAAACTCATTAAGCCTCCAGCTTGCTCAAATGCACCCCAAAAAACAATAATAATTAGGAATGATAAGAAAAGAACAAGCATCCTATCTTTTTCAATACTAGTTAATGGTTTATTGAGTAATTCTTTACTTGCCTCGTCTTTTTTACCTAAAAAATCACCCACTCCAACTAAGTATTTTAGACCAAACATATATACTAATTGTCCTATTGCCATACCAATTCCAGCCAAACCAAAACCGTAATGCCAACCAAATTTTGCAGCTACAAATCCAACAATTAAAGCACCTAAAAAAGCACCTAAGTTGATTCCCAAATAAAATACATAAAATCCTTTATCTCTTCGTGCATCACCTTGCTCATATAAACCTCCAACCATTGTAGAGATATTTGGTTTTAAAAACCCGACACCAATTACAATTAATACTAATCCCGTAAAAAATGCCCATTGCGCATCAATTGCTAAAATTCCGTGACCTACACATAAAAATGCTCCACCTAGCATTACGGCTCTTTTTTGTCCTAAATAACGATCGGCAATCCAGCCACCTGGTATCGAAGTTAAGTACACGAACATCGTATATGTTCCATAAAAAGAAAGTGTTTCCGCATTAGACCAGCCGTAGCCTGATTGTGGATCACCCATAATTAGTGGCGCTGCTAAAAACAACGTTAAAATTGCACGCATTCCATAATACGAGAATCGCTCCCACATTTCTACAAAGAACAAGACGTATAAGCCTACTGGATGTCCAAATAATTCTTTTTGATTCGAAAGCTGATTTGTATTCATAAATTATAAATTTTCTTTAATAAAGTTAGTCATCTTGGTATACAACTGAATCCTAGTGTTACCACCGTAAATTCCGTGATTATTGTCTGGATAAATTGCAGAGTCAAACTGTTTATTCGCTTGAATTAATGCTTCCATCATTTGCATTGAGTTTTGAACATGTACATTGTCATCTCCTGAACCGTGAATTAAGAGAAATTTGCCTTTCAATTTATTAACATGATTTATAGGAGAGTTTTCGTCATATCCACTTGCATTTTCCTGCGGGGTTTGCATGTAACGTTCTGTGTAAACACTGTCATAAAAACGCCAGTTGGTCACTGGAGCTACTGCTATTGCCATTTTAAACACATCATTTCCTTTTAAAATACAGTTTGATGACATAAATCCCCCATAAGACCAGCCAAATATACCCATTCTAGTTTTATCTACAAATGAATAATTTCCGATCACTTTAGCCGCATCAATTTGATCTTCTACTTCGTACTTTCCTAATTCTTTTTGGGTAACCTTTTTGAAATCTGCCCCTTTAAAACCGGTTCCTCTTCCATCAACACATGCTACAATATAACCTTGTTGAGACAACATCATAAACCAGTAGTCGTCAGCTCCATTCCAGTCATTATTTACTTGCTGTGATCCTGGTCCTGAATATTGATACATAAAAACAGGATATTTTTTAGAGGCATCAAAATCCTTTGGTTTAATTATCCAAGCATTCAGTTCATTCCCCTTTTCTGTTTTTAAAACAAAAAATTCTTTCGCCGGTAAATCATATCCTTTTAATTTAGCTGATAATGCTTCATTACTTTGAATTACTTGAACTTCTTTACCTGTTTTTGCCTCATTCAAAGTATATTTTGTAGGTTCAGAAGCACTTGAGAATGTGCTAATGTAATATTGAAAATTTGGACTGAATGTTGCCTTAGTTGTTCCCACTGCTGTTGATAAACGAACTTTAAGTTTCCCGTCTAAACCTATTCTATACACATCTCTATTGATCGAACCATTTTCAACAGATTGATAAAAAACAGAATTAGTCTTTTCGTCTAATCCATAATAATCTGTCACCTCCCAGTTCCCTTTAGTAACTCGGTTTTTTAATTTTCCATTTTTATCATATAAATAAATGTGGTTAAATCCATCTTTTTCACTTGTCCATATAAAACTGTTGTCTTTTAAGAATGTTAAATTATCAGTCACATCAACATAAGCTTTATCTTTTTCGTTCAAAACTACTTTTACAGCGCCTGTATTTCCATCAATAAAGATCAAATCTAGATTGTCTTGATGACGGTTTAACACTTGTGCTGATAATGTACTTGCATCACTTGTCCATTTCATTCTAGCAATATAAAAATCGTTGTACTTACTTAAATCAATATTTTTAACTGCATCAGCAATCACATCATAGACGTGTAATGAAACGATCGCATTTTTCTCTCCTGCTTTTGGATATTTAAAAGTTTGAACCGTAGGATAAAGGTCTTTTCCAAACATCGACATTGAAAATTCTGGAACTTCGCTTTCGTCAAAACGAATGTAAGCCACCTTTTTACTATCTGCGCTCCAATCAAAAGCTTTTACAAATGCAAATTCCTCTTCATAAACCCAGTCTGTAATTCCATTGATGACGCTATTCTTTTTACCATCAGTTGTAATAGCATTTGATTTTTTTGACGATAAATCATAAACAAATAAATTATTTCCTTTCGCGTAAGCTATTTTTTTACCATCAGGTGAAAAGGTAGGTTCTTGCACTTGAAAATCAAAAGGTTTCATGAGTTCCTTAGTAGAAATATTGTATAGATAATAGTCAGCGGTAAATGAGCGACGAAAAATTTGATTGGTATTGCAAGCCAGCAAAATCATTTTTTCTGATGCGTCAAATGTGTAACTGTCAATTCCATTAGACAATGTAGGAAAGGATTTAGTGTCAATCAATGTGGTTACTTTTTTTAAGGTTGCAAAGTCATAAAGATCGATGCTCATACTTCTAGATTGCCTATCAGCATTTAAAACTGTATATTGATTGGTGTTTTTTAAGGATTGTAATTCATCCATTCCTTTGGTTCGAAATGTGCCATTATAAATTTGTTCAATAGTGATTTTTTGTTGCCCTACAACTGATAAACATAGGAATAAAAATACTGTTATAATTCGTTTTGAGTACATACTATTTATTTAAAGATAAAAACCGTCAATTTTAGTGAAAAAATTACAATTAACAGTTATTTTTTGTGTTAAATGTAAAAATAAATATTGATACCTGATTAATAGCAAGATTAATTACGTTGTATATAAAACGTCTAAAACCGTATATTTGCAGCTAATTTTACCATAACCAATTGAGAATGAATAAGGCTATAAGTGGATTTTCGAAGTTACCCAAAGAAGAAAAAATACAATGGATTGCTAATCAATATTTTTCAAAGCCATTAGAAGCGCTTGCCTTGCTGAAAAACTATTGGAATACGGATGAAAAAATACAGAAATTACACGATGAATTTATTGAAAACACGATCACCAATTTCTACATTCCGCTAGGAGTTGCACCTAATTTTTTAATAAATGGAAAATTCAGTACAATTCCCATGGCAATTGAAGAAAGTTCTGTTGTTGCTGCTGCTGCAAAAGCTGCTAATTTCTGGTCCACCCGTGGCGGATTTAAGGCAACAGTAATTAATACCGAAAAAATAGGTCAAGTTCATTTTTTATATAAAGGTGATGCTTCAAAATTGAATGCTTTTTTTAGCCAAATCAAATCTCAACTCTATGATGAGACGGCATCGATAACTACAAATATGCAAAAAAGAGGAGGTGGAATTTTAGATATTATTTTAAATGACAAAACCCATTTAATGCCAAATTATTTTCAACTGCATGCCACGTTTGAAACTAAAGATAGTATGGGAGCTAATTTTATTAATTCGTGTTTAGAACAATTTGCAAAAACATTAAAAGAAGAAGCGTGCCACTACAATCTGTTTAACGAAGATGAAAAAGATATTGAAGTTGTTATGAGTATCCTCTCTAATTATGTGCCTAACTGTATTGTAAGAGCTGAAGTGTCGTGCCCATTATCAGACTTGCAAGAAAAGCAGATTCCGAATCCTGAGGAATTTGCCCAAAAATTCATACAAGCAGTTCAAATAGCTGAAATAGAACCATACAGAGCGGTAACTCATAATAAAGGCATTATGAATGGTGTAGATGCAGTAGTGCTTGCTACAGGAAATGACTTTAGAGCTGTAGAAGCCGGAATTCATGCTTATGCTTCCAGAAACGGACAGTATTCCAGTTTATCACATGCTAAAATTGAAGATGGTATTTTTAGTTTTTGGCTGGAAATTCCTTTAGCTTTAGGAACAGTTGGCGGCTTAACTTCACTTCATCCATTAGTAAAATTATCATTAGAAATGCTTGAAAATCCTTCTGCTAAAGAATTAATGCAATTTGTTGCTGTAGCTGGATTAGCACAAAATTTTGCTGCTTTGCGTTCCTTGACGACCACAGGAATTCAAGAAGGACACATGAAAATGCATTTGAACAATATTATTAATCAGTTTGAAGCAACTGACGTAGAACGTATGGCTATTCAAAAACATTTTAAGAAAAACACGATTTCACATAGTGCTGTAGAAAATTATATAATCAGCTTGAGAGAATAATTCATTAGCACTTTTTATTGTTTATAATTAACATACAACTACACTTGACACTGAAATAAATTCAGCAGAAATGAAAAAAACATTTTATAGTAACGGCAAACTACTAATCACAGGAGAATACCTTGTCCTTGATGGTGCAAAAGCTCTTGCTTTACCTACAAAATTTGGACAAAATTTAATTGTTGAAGAGTTTTCAGAGGAAGAATTGCAATGGAAGAGTTACGATTTAGATGGTACTATTTGGTTTGACGATACGATTCTATTTTCCGAAATTAAGAAAGAGGAAATAAATAAAAACGAATCGGTTAGAAATACCTTATTAAAAATTTTGCACGAAGCCTACTTATTAAATCCAGATTTCATAACAGTATCTAAGGGATACAAAATTACAACTGAGCTTAGTTTCCCAAGAAATTGGGGATTGGGAACATCATCTACCTTAATCAATAATATTGCTCAATGGCTAGAGATTGATGCTTTTACGTTACTTAATAACAGTTTTGGAGGCAGTGGCTATGACATTGCCTGCGCACAAAATAATAGCCCAATTATTTACCAATTAGATAATGGTAAACCTCATGTCAAAAAAGTAGAATTCAATCCTGAATATAAATCAAATATTTACTTTGTTTATCTCAATAAAAAGCAAAGTAGCAAATCAGCAATAGCAACTTATCATAAAAACAAGAAAAAAAATCTCGCTGCAACAATTGCAAAAATTGATTTGATAACACAAAAAGTTTTAGTTGCAAGCAGCATTCAATCATTTGCTACAGCAGTAGAAAAGCATGAATTTGCAATGAGTGTAATGCTGGAAACACTAACAGTGAAAAATACTTTATATCCTGATTTTCACGGAACAATAAAAAGCCTTGGTGCTTGGGGAGGCGATTTTGTAATGGTTGTTTCTACTGAAAATCCAAGTGACTATTTCATAGCAAAGGGTTATAATACTATTATCCCCTACGCACAAATGATCTTGCAGAATCACTAACTAACAATTTTTTACAAGAAGTATTTACGCACGTGAGAAAACTTCAAAGCAATGTTTTCAAAAAGACATAGCAATAGAGCGGTGACACTTAAGCAAATAAAAATTACTCCGTTGCAGCTTTGTAAACCTCTTAACGTGAAAGGTTATCTTTAGTGGAATACTTGTACCATGATAAAGTAGCGCAAACACCACCAAAAATAGATCACGACCGATTTTAAAAATTACAAAAAAAAATCCCGATACAAATAATTCGTATCGAGATTTTCTATTTTATAGATTACTAATTATTAGTAATTAAACTGCTGTCTGTTATCTTCAATTTTTGCATTCCCTTTCAAAGCTGGAATTACTCTATTAACTTCACCTGCTTTTTGAGCATCCAATTTAGCTACGTAAGGTTTGAAATCTTTGATAGCTGGCGCTTTTATAGTGCTTAGATTCTTTACAACATAAACTCCGGTGTTTCCTTCAATAGGAGCTGACATTTTATTAGCTGCTAAAGCAAATGCATTTCCTACCACTTTTGGCTCAGGACCTACATTAGGTAACATTGCATTTTCCATTGTCAAATCAGTTGCTTGTTGCACCGTTCCACCTACTGCTTTTGCAATAGTTTCTAGAGATGTACCACTCATTTTCACCTTGATCAACTCAGCTTTTTTCTTGTTTTTAAGGATTTGCTCGACGAATGGTCTAGCTTCACTTACCGCAACTAAACCTGATTTATCAATGCTTTTTATTTTTGCAATTACATGACCTACATTAGCTACTTCAAATCTTTTCACAGATCCTACTTTAACACCAGATTCAAATGCCCATCTTACAATGTTTCTTTGCTTTCCTAAAGATCCAAAGTTCTCATCCATTCCTTTTACAGATGCTGCAGGAGCAACTGTAAGTCCGTTATCTTTAGCAGCTTTGTTAAAATCTTTATCAGCAGCTTCCATTTCGAATTTAGTGGCTTGAGTAAACATTTTATCAGAAGTTGCTTCTGAAGCTTCAATTTTTTGAGCTACTGTGGCTAAACGAATTCCATCTTGTTTATCAGTTACTTTAATAATATGAAAACCAAAAGGAGTTTCCACTAAACCAATTTTTCCAATTCCATTATTAAAAACGAAATCGTTAAAAGGTTTTACCATTTGGTTTGGACCAAAGTAACCTAAGTCACCACCTTGTTGCGATGATGAATCATCAGAAGCTGTAAAAGCTAACATCAAAAAACTATCAGGATTAGCGGTCACTTGCGCAAGAATACTCTCTGCTTTAGCTTTAGCTTCTTCCTTAGTTCTTTTCTCTTTCTTGTTAGGAACTTGAGTTCCTTCATAACTTATTAAAATGTGGCTTGCCTTTGCATTCACACCAGATTTCATACCCATTGATTTCGAAATACAATAGTAATTCCCAAAAATATAAGGACCGTAAACGGCACCTGGCGCAAGATTAAATAATTGATCTGCGTCTACAGCTGGTAAATCTTTTTTAGCGATATATGTTGAATCATAAGGCACATCCGAATTAGAATTTACAAAGTCAATGGTGTTATTTGTTGTTTTAAATCCAGCTAACGTATCGTTTTTTCCTGTTGACTGATTGTAAACTACGCTTCCTGATAACAAAGCAATAATTTTTGACTTAATTTCCGTTTCATCTGCTTTAGAAGGTTTGTCTTCTATTAAAACATATTCTACTTCACGAGACTCCTCAGCTTTGAATTTTTTCTCATTTTTTTTCATGTAATCAACAATTTCCGAATCAGTAATTTTAACATCACTATCCTTAATTGTAGAATATAAACCTGCAACGTAAGCAAAGCTTACTTTATTTGCTTCCATCTCATACTTCATTTTCCCTTCGCTTTGAGTCGTGTAAACTCCAGCTTTGATCATCGTGTTGTACAATTGATACTTTGCGTTCAGGTCAGCATCTTTCTCTCTATCTTTTAAAAATTGAGCTTGCTCTGGATTTGCTTTAAAGTATTCTTTGAATTTATTAACATCAAAAACACCTGCCGCATTTGAAAACAATGGATTTCCACCAATATTTTGATCTGCTTTCAAAACTTCTAATAAGTGTTTTTCACCAACTCTCAATCCTAATTTTTCAAATTCAGTTGTCAATAAAGCAATTGAAACCTCTTGATCCCAAATTCTATTTGCAGCTTCTGTTGAAGTAATTCCTTGACTACTTTTTTCAACATTACTAACTTTTACTCTAAAGTCTTCAAACGATATGTCTTTTCCGTCAATGCTTCCCACATCCTTTGATGTACTGTTGAAACCACCACTGTTGAATATATCGCCTATGATAAATGCTAATAAACAAAATCCAATAACGAGTATCAGAAGAAGTGAACGTTGTCTAATTTTTTGTAAAACTGCCATTTTATTGTTGTTAATTTTTATATTCAGTTTGCGAAAATACAATTATCTAGTTAATAATAATACTAGTAGCGTTTTATTTTGAAAGAATTTTTATTTTGCCATTAAAAATCACACTTGCACGGACATTTTAACCAATTCTATTTTCTTGTTTGTTGCTTCTTCTATCCTAAAATAGTAAATCCCAATTGAAATTTCGTCCCCTTTTTTTGGTATTTCTTTGGTATAATCGACAATAAAACCACCAAGTGTACCATAAGAATCCTCCTCTGGAATTTGGAGTTTGTACGTTTCATTTAGATATTCAACATCCAAACGAGCCGAGAATTCAAAAACACCATTTCCAAGATCTTTCTCGATTAATTCTTCATTAGAATCGTGCTCATCTTCAATTTCACCAAAAAGCTCTTCAACAATATCCTCAATAGTAATAATACCCGATGTCCCCCCGTATTCATCTAAAACGACTGCAACGCTTTTGCGCTTTTTTGTTAACAAACTCATGGCATCTTTTATAAATATTGTCTCAGGAACAAATTCTACTAAAATAACGATCTCTTGAATGTTTTTTGGTTTTTTAAACATATCAAAGGAATGAACATATCCAATAATATCATCAAACGAGTTCTGGTAAACTACAATTTTTGAATAACCGGTTTCAATAAATAATGTTCTAAGATCTTCTATAGAATCAAATAAATCAATTGCTACAATTTCAGTTCTAGGAGTCATTACATCTCTAGCTTTAACACTAGAAAATTCTAAAGCATTTTGAAACATCAATATCTCTGAATCCACCATTTCATTATCTTCTACGGTACTCATTTGCTCCGTGATGTAATTTCCAAGTTCAATCTTACTAAAAAATAGTGGTGTTATGTCGCCCTCAGTTTTAAAAAATTTTCTTAAAATAAAATCAGAAATTGCAATAAAAAACGCCGAAATAAAGTAAAAAATTTTGTAAAAGAAGTAAGCTGGAACTGCAAAAAACTTAATTAAGGTATTGGCGTAAATTTGAAAAAACACTTTTGGAAGAAATTCAGCCGTAATTAATATTACAATTGTTGAAATTAAGATTTGCAAAACTAAGCTAAAACCTACTGAAATAGGATAATCAAAGGTTGCAAGGAACTTCATTAAAATACTACCCATGAAAAAGCCATATACAACTAAGGCAATGGTATTCCCAACAATCATAGAAACAATAAAATTAGTAGGTTTCTCTACTAATTTTGTTAATATTACGGAGATGAAATTATCTTGTTTCTTTTCAATTTCAAGATATATTTTATTAGACGAAACAAATGCTATCTCCATTCCTGAAAAAAAAGCACTTAGTATTAGACAAAAAATGATAATACTAATTTCCATTGATTAGGATTTTTTGTTTCTATCTTCAAATTTTTTAGCAAATTTTCTCCTAAAGAAAAACATGAAAACTGCTACTGCTGCTATAATAAAACTCAACCAAGGTGTTCCTCCTAATGAAGGATCATTCAATTTTGCAATACCATCGTACACAAAATAAGCACCAAAAACCAGATATACGTATTGTGTAAATTTTAAATAATTCATAGTTCCTTTTATTTATCGTTTGTTTCCACTTCGCCCGTGATTTTCTGCGAATTTATTATTTTAAAATCTTTGCTAAAATCAATTCCTTGACCATTTGAAATTCCTTTTGGACCGCTCAATTTAAATCTTCTTTCCGTAAAAAACCACTGATTTTTTTGATCGAAATAAAGTTGTTCCGTTTCTAGCTTTTGTCCTTCCTCAGTAAAAATTTTTACTTTTCCTTGCAAATCTATAATGGTTGTTCCTTTGTAAGAGATTGCATAATTTGCTTTTATGTATGTCTTCTTTCCTTTTTTATCATAAAGTGTAACATCAATTCCTTTAGGAAATTCAGTAAAAGGATAGGAAACACTTGCATAATCAAGCATTTTTGCACTAACTAAGACAGCCGTAATCCTACCAGAATCAGTATACTTTAGATTAACCATATCAGCATCGCTACTAGGAAAAAATTCAGAAATATTACTTTTTTGTATGTCTTTAAAATTACTTTCACAACTAAAAAAGAGAGTCACAGCAATAGCTGTTACAATCCATTTTAAATTGTTTTTTTTTAATAAAGTCATACTTAACATATAATAAAGAGCTTAGCAAATAATAATCTAATTGAACTTTCTCTTTACAAACCATTGTTCATTAAGAGATAGCCCTATGCTTACATTAGCATAGTTTTCCTCGATTAAATTCGACTTTTTTGTACCTTTTTGACCAAATTCTACACTAATATTTACATTGGAAAAAGTTCCAGTTAAAGGCAATCCAAAACCTAATGACACCGCCATATCTTTAATAGGCAGAGAGTTGATTACTAAACCTGTTTTTTCATATCTCAATCCACCCCTGTAAGTGACTCTTTTTGCATAACTTGTAAATGAGTTATAATTTGGCATAAAATAACCACCAATATTATACTTTGAACTACCTTCGTAGGACACATTAGTCAAGGCGTTATATTTATTACTTAGAGATCCTGCATCTTGAAATGTGTAACCAATTCCCACTAACCACTTTCTAGCCTCACCAATCCCCGCCGAAACAGCATATTTAGTTGGCAACTTTAAGTTTTCTACAGTTCTCATATCTTCTAAAACATCTACGTTAACCAAATCAAAATTTGAATTATAAAGTGCTGTAGCTATATTTCTAGTATTTTTCGATTTTAAAGTGCTTTCAATAGAATAAGTCAAACTACTAAATAAAGACAGCTTCTTGTCTATTTTTCTTTGATACATAGCACCAATATTAAAATTGAATCCTGATAAATCAGCATTATTTAATTCTCTTGTACCAATTGATATATCTGTGATGTATTCAAAATTATTTGTCTCAATTTTTCCAAAATCATAATTGACATCAGCACCTACGCTCAATTCTCGATTCACTTTATATCCTACACCAAGAAAAGCTTTATTCATACCACCTTTTCCATTGAAACTTTGATTATTATCAACTCCTGTACCCAATGTTCTAATTTTATAACCAACAGAAGAATAAGGTATCAACCCAAACCCTACTCCAAATTTACCTAAGGGCAATCCAACCGCTAAATAATCTAAAGTTGTTCGTTGTGCACTTTCTGCTTTCGTATTAGTTTTTAAATTTGTACTTGCATAAGTACCACCCAACGTAAATGTTGTAAGTTTCAAACTCGCAAATCCTGCAGGATTTTGCAAATTAATGTGAATACTATCTTGTTCAATTGCAATTCCTCCCATTGAACGCATTTCATGCGTTCCTTTGAATCTTACATCACCTATTCCATAAAAAGAGTATGGAGAAGCGGTTCCCTCTTGAGCAAAGGACACTAAAGATAAAAGCAAACAAGCACTTACTAAAATTTTTTTAATCATTTTTAATTTGATATTGAAATGTTTGATTCAAACTTTCTAGTAGAAAATTTGAATTGGCAAATATGGTATTTTTTAATCGTTTAGCCAAAAAAACTGTATCGCCGCCCGTTAAAATTATTATAAAGTTTAAATACTTAGACTTATACTCACTGATGAAACCATCTATTTCAAAGACAACGCCATTGACAACGCCGGAATGAATAGACTGAGAAGTGGAATTCCCTATCAAATCTTCATGATTTTCTAAAGTTAGTAAAGGAAGTTTTGCCGTGTAATGATGCAATGATTCGTATCGTAAACGCAGTCCCGGTGCAATTGCACCACCTAAATAATTATTATGATCATCAATAAAATCATAAGTAATGCAAGTTCCTGCGTCAATTACCAATCGGTTTTGATTTGGAAATTGTAAAACTGCTCCCGCGGCAAGTATCATCCTATCAATACCCAATGTATTAGGTGTGCTGTATTTATTTTGAAAAGGAAAAACATCAATAGTGGAGATAAAGAATATTTTTAATACCGAATCAAAGGCTAAAAAGGCTTGCTTGTTGACATCTCCCACAGAAGAAACAACTAAATAAGTGGTGTTTTGAAATTTATTTAAAATAATTTCAATATTTTTTTTGAGCTCATTTTTAGTAAAAGCAAAAACTTCTAAAAGTATATTGTCCTCAAAAACAGCTGCTTTAATTCTAGAATTACCTACATCGACAACTAAAATCATACTTGGTTTTTTATTGCGGCAAAGGTACGAATTGATTTTTTTAAAAAAATGTTTTGGATATACTAAAAATGATTCTATATTTGCACCCGCGTTAGTACGGTACCTTAGCTCAGATGGTAGAGCAATGGACTGAAAATCCATGTGTCCCTGGTTCGATCCCTGGAGGTACCACAAAACCCGAATAGAAATATTCGGGTTTTTTGTTTTATAAAAAATTTGAATGTGAACTTTTAAGTTAAAAAATTTAGGTAATAAACGCTCATTATTCGGACTTTGAATCCTTTGAATAAAGTTTTATCCTCTCGTTACAGTATTTATAATGAGTAATTTAAATAATTATATCATTTATAAAATTTAAGTTTATAAAGCATTTACTTAATTACGTTAAAAATAGATTCGCTTTAGTGCCCGTGTATTTTTAAACATTATCCTATAGATTTATAAAATGAAAAAGGGCAGTTTTCGCTTTTTCCGCGATAACTACTCACTAACTTCTACTAAATTAATTTCAATTTGAGATCCTGTCATTAAGGTATATTCTAATTTCACGAAACCATATTTATCGTTATAGAAAGATACCAATTTACTTTCACCGATATTAGATTTTGCAGTTGACTCAATTTTAGAACAATCTAAACTTCCAAGACTAGTTTTGATTGCTTCTTTCCCTACAATTTTATAAGTGTAATCTAGAAGAAGTCTACCTTTCCATTCTCCCCATTGTTTGTTTGACCGATGATCGCCAATATTCATCTTGTCAGTCCAAATGTAACCAACAGGTTTATTTAATTTAATATAAGGAAAGGGACAGGTTTCTAATGCATTTAAAAAACCCATTCTTGGAGGATGAATCCAAACATTCTCTTTGTTTTCAACTACGCCAGTTGAACTCCTAGATCGAGGGTTTGGCTCGAAAATATAGCGGATTTCAGTTTGATTTTTATTTGTCCTTTGAAACATCTTTGGTTTTATAACGGACATTTTAATAACATCAATTCTATTTTTGTCCAACTCGTTCGTAGATAAACTGTCTTCTGTGTTATTGACGAGAAAGTATTTGTTTTCATTCTTTTGAATAGAATAGGAATACCTAAATGTTTTACGAATTTGATAAATAACATTATTCTTATCTACCTTACTTTTTTCTATTTTAAGTCCATCATATTGCTGCGCCATGCAAAGACTAGAAATTAATAACGCTGTTATGATTAGTTTGTTTATTTTCATTTGAGAAATTTTTAAAAAAAACACGTAGTGTGAAGTTAAGTAAATTCTTTCGTTATCGCTGAAAATGTTATAATGCAAAAAGAAAGTCTTTTAAGGGAGTTTCTTTGTTTTAGATTATTTGTATTTTATTTTGGAACAAGTGGGACGGGAAAATTGATGACTTTGTAGGTTGTACTATTTATTAGTTTTAAATCTTTTATGGTAAATTTAATTATTCTGTTTTTTCTTCATCTTTCAAAAGATTATTTTGTGATAATTTTTTGCTACCAATATTTAAAATTTTATCCTTTAACTCTGGAAAGGTTACTAATGCTTTTTTAAATTGATCAGAACTAATAAACTCATGCCACGGACTTCCGTAATGTTCTTTTTCCATAAGCCTTAGCGGCGGTTCTTCCAAACGATCTAATGCAGAACTAAATAGACGTTTTTCCATATTTAAATCAATTCTTGAAGCCTCTTTCCTATATCCCTCATAAGCTTTTGCTACGGAAGCCTTGAAAGCATAATCTTCTGACAATTTAAATCGCTGGCCAATTTGTTTTGTTGCGAGCCAAGCGAACCAAATAGGCGCACCAAGGCTGAGTAGAGATAAAAATATTTGAATCCAAATGTGTCCAATATCTTTTTGCTGATTTATACTAGCATTTAGTATCGCAAATCTTTCAGAGCCAATATATATCCCACTACCTAATGCTAATATTAAACCTGCAACCCAAGCCCACATTGAATACGAAAGTTTATTGGCTCGTTGGTCGAAAGAAGCTGCCAATCCAGTAGTTGTAGTAATTCTATAAGCTTCTTGACATTGATCGACTAATTTTTCAGCCTCGTTTTTTTTACTATATATATCCTTGGTTAAACTTTCAATCTTCTTTTGATAAGTATCTATCTTACCAAAAGATTCTGCAGCATCTGAAGAAAATTTATTTACCTTATTTCTTGCATCTTTTAAACTTTCTAAATCTGCAGGCAGATTTTCAGCGGCTTCAGTAGCCTTTTCAATTAATTTTATTTGTGACTCTAAGTTATCTTTATCTGGAATTAAGAATGTTAATTCAGATTGAAGCGCTCTTAATCTTCTCGAAAGTTCTTTGGGTAATGCTTTAGTATCTTGCATAATTTCCCAAGTAAAAAGAGGTTCGATAGTCACATTAATCCATTCAATTAATGCAAAGTAATTAGGCGAAGCTGCAGCGCAATTACCGCTAAACATCTGAGGTAGATTCTGTGTTTTGAAAATATTAATACGTGCTGGAATTTCTTCAAGTTGTTCCTGCAAATCCTCATCAATCTTTTCAATTACGATGGACTTGATCTTTTCACCGAGATTTTTAGCTAAGTTTGCTAAGTCATGTCTATTTAAAGGAGGACAATTCCATCCCCAAGTTTCTGCCAATGTTCCATCTCCGCTATAAGCAGCCGTGATATCACTGCCCAAACTAAATAATGATTCCGAAACGGTTACTAATGATTTATTCATGATTTTTTTTATTTAATGTGTTTTTTTACTGTAAAATGCAATTGAATGTTGCTAAATTAGATGATTGCCCTTGATACTTAGATAATATATAATCGGATATTCAGAGAGTTTTATAGCAATTTGAAAGAACACTAAATTGTTTTATTCGCGATACAGAATTTATAATATTCTTAAATAAACTGAAAACAAATAATAAAAAACTTATTCAAACTCTACACCCCTAGCCCTTATAGCAGTGAAAATCCCACGCTTTTGGGCGCGGATTGTAACGCATAGCAGGACACGAGCGAAGCGAACTGGCGAAGCAAATAGCTCCAAGAAAAAATTCTCAAAAAAAAAAGCCATTCTCCTCACAAAAAGGAGAACGGCAGTTTTCTAAATATATAAAATCGTCGTTCTTGAAAAAGTGTGAAATTAAGATCCACACATTTCGCAATCGTCTGGACTCGCATTTTTAGATAATTCAATCATTGCGCGATACTCTTCCGGCGACATTGATTTAGCATCATCTAAAACGGCTATGGGTTGTAATTTTTTTTCGATGACCGCTTGTGTCACTTCAATAGGTTCTGCTTTTTTATCATTGTTTAATGTAAATTTAATTGCATCCACCGCAGCTTTTGTTCTCAAATAATACATTCCGGTTTTTAATCCTGATTGCCAAGCATAGAAATGCATTGAGGTCAATTTAGCGTAATTGGCATTTTGCATAAACAAGTTTAATGATTGCGATTGATCTACAAAATATCCACGCTGGCGAGACATATCAATAATATCTTTCATTGACATTTCCCAAACTGTTTTGTACAATTCCTTCAAGTCTTGCGGAATATTCAAATCTTGCACCGATCCGTTATTACGCATTAATTCTTGTTTCAAAGCTTCGGTCCATAAACCACGCTCCACTAAATCATGCAGTAAGTGCTTGTTTACTACAATAAACTCTCCCGAAAGCACTCTTCTTGTGTAAATATTAGAAGTATATGGCTCAAAAGCTTCATTGTTACCTAGTATTTGAGACGTGGAAGCTGTTGGCATAGGCGCTACTAACAACGAGTTGCGAACGCCGTGTTCCATCACCTCTTTTCTTAGTGAAGCCCAATCCCAGCGACCTGACAATTCCTCATCTTTCATTCCCCACATATTGTACTGGAATTCTCCTTGAGACATAGGCGATCCGGCAAAACTAGAATACGGTCCTTCTTCCTTGGCCATTTCCATAGAGGCGGTTACAGCAGCAAAATACAGTGTTTCAAAAATTTCTTGATTCAGCTTTTTAGCCTCGTCACTTGTAAAAGGCAAACGTAACATGATAAACGCATCTGCTAATCCTTGTACTCCAAGACCTATTGGTCTGTGGCGTTTATTAGAATTTTCTCCTTCTTTTACAGGATAATAATTCCTGTCAATAACTTTATTTAAGTTTCTAGTCACTCGTTTGGTAACCGTGTACAACATTTCATGATTGAATTGCTTGTCTTCCACAAACATTGGTAAAGATAGGGAAGCCAAGTTACAAACTGCAATTTCGTCCTTAGACGTAAACTCCATAATCTCAGTACACAAGTTTGATGAACGGATGGTACCTAGGTTTTTCTGGTTTGATTTTCTGTTCACCGCATCTTTGTACAACATGTATGGTGTTCCAGTTTCTATTTGCGATTCTAGAATTTTCTCCCACAATTCATGTGCTTTAATAGTTTTTCTACCCTTGCCACGTTTCTCATAATCAATGTACATCGCTTCAAATTCTTCGCCGTAAACATCATACAGTCCCGGACATTCGTTAGGACACATCAACGTCCAGTAACTATCCTCTTGTACACGTTTCATAAATAAATCCGAAGTCCACATAGCAAAAAACAAGTCTCTCGCACGCATTTCTTCTTTTCCGGTATTCTTTTTTAAGTCTAAGAATTCAAAAATGTCTGCATGCCAAGTTTCAATATAAATGGCAAAACTACCTTTACGTTTTCCACCACCTTGATCTACGTATCTTGCGGTATCGTTGAATACTCTCAACATAGGAACAATTCCATTTGAAGTCCCGTTGGTTCCTCGAATATAACTTCCTGTTGCTCGTACATTGTGAATTGAAAGTCCTATTCCGCCTGCTGACTGCGATATTTTAGCCGTTTGTTTTAGCGTATCATATATACCGTCAATACTATCATCTTGCATTGCTAGTAAAAAGCAAGAAGACATTTGCGGTTTTGGAGTTCCAGCGTTGAATAAGGTTGGAGTTGCATGAGTGAAGAATTTTTTCGACATTAAATCGTACGTTTCAATCACTGATGTTAAATCATCTAGGTGAATCCCAACCGATACACGCATCAACATGTGCTGCGGACGCTCTACTATTTTACCGTTAATTTTAAGTAAATACGAACGCTCTAAGGTTTTAAAACCAAAGTAATCGTAGTTAAAATCTCTATTGTATATAATGTGCGAATCTAAGAATTCGGCATTTTCCATGATCACTTTATGTACTTCCTCAGAAAGTAACGGCGCATCTTGACCATTTCTTGGATTTACATAATGAAACATGTCGTTCATTGTTTCCGAGAATGATTTTTTAGTATTAGAATGCAAGTTCGAAATCGCAATTCTCGCTGCTAATTGTGCATAATCAGGATGCGCAATAGTCATCGAAGCCGCCGTTTCAGCCGCTAAATTATCTAATTCTGATGTAGAAACTCCATCATAAAGCCCTTCAATTACACGCATTGCTACTTTCACAGCATCTACTAAATCATTTAAACCATAGCATAGTTTTTTAATTCTATCTGTGATTTTGTCAAACATTACAGGCTCTTTGTGACCGTCTCTTTTTATTACGTACATAATTTTTTGGTTTTTAAAACAGCAAATCCCTTCGCTGTTTTAGTTGTTTGTTTGTTATTGTGAGAAAGTAGGAAATCAATTCTGCCTTGTAATTTCTCATTATTTTTTGGAGCTGTTTGCTTCGCCAGTTCGCTTCGCTCGTGTCCAGCTATCCGTTACAATCTTTTTCTTTTTTTTGAAAAAAAAGGAAAAAGGATTTCCACTGCTATCTGGGCTAGGGCATTTATAGCAGCAAGACATTCAGTCTAAATTCAAAATCAAAACAAGGAAAAGAAAAAACGTATATTTTACATTATGTTAAAGCAAGTCTTTTCCTTTCTGCTATTGCTTCTTTGTGACTAATTATTAAAAGTCAGCGTCGAAAGTTATTTTTTGAGCATCAACATTAGTATTCATAACTCCAGCTTTTTGATATTCGGCTACTTTCTTTTCAAAGAAGTTTGTTTTTCCTTGAAGAGAGATCATATCCATAAAATCAAATGGGTTTGAAGTATTGTATTCTCTATCACAACCTAATTCTACTAACAATCTATCAGCAACAAATTCTAAATATTGCGTCATCAGTACTGCATTCATTCCTATCAAACTTACAGGAAGTGATTCTGTGATAAATTCTCTTTCAATGTTTAAAGCATCTACAATGATACTTCTAATTCTTTCTTTTGGAACTTTATTAATTAAGTGGTGGTTGTGTAAATGCACTGCAAAGTCGCAGTGAACACCTTCATCACGAGAAATTAATTCGTTAGAGAACGTTAAACCTGGCATTAATCCACGTTTTTTCAACCAGTAAATGGAACAGAAAGCTCCTGAGAAGAAAATACCTTCAACAGCTGCAAAAGCAATCAAGCGCTCCGCAAATGAATCTGATTCAATCCATTTCAAAGCCCAATCCGCTTTTTTCTTAATTGCAGGAAAAACTTCTAATGCATTAAATAATTCATCTTTTTCAACCTCATCTTTCACATAAGTGTCAATCAATAAAGAGTACGTTTCGCTGTGGATATTTTCCATCATGATTTGAAAACCATAAAAGAATTTTGCTTCAGCATATTGTACTTCATTTACAAAGTTTTCTGCTAAATTTTCATTTACAATTCCGTCAGAGGCAGCAAAAAAAGCTAAAATGTGTTTTACAAAATATCTTTCGTCATCGCTCAATTTATTATTCCAGTCATTTAAATCCTGAGACAAATCGATTTCTTCTGCAGTCCAAAAACTAGCTTCCATTTTCTTGTACCATTCCCAAATATCATGGTGTTTGATAGGGAAAATTACGAATCGATTTTTGTTTTCTTGTAAAATTGGTTCTACTTGTGTCATTGTGATTTTTTATTTATTGTGTGCGTTTAATGAAATTTTTTTCTTTTTGAGATTTACAAAGGTTGTGAAATATTGCGGAAATTAAAAGCCAAACTTATCCACATTCCGCCTTAGTTTTGAACAAAGGAGAAAATTAAAAATAATTTTTTAGTAATATATAAATAACTGACAATCAATTATTTAAAACTATATAAAAATGCTCAGGTCCCGTAAAATATAGGATTTACAAATAGAAGATTATAGGAAAAAATAAATAATTATTTTTGATTTTTTAAGTCTTCGGCAACTTGTTCAAGTTCTAAATACCAGTCTTCACCAAATCTGCGAACCAGCGCTTCTTTAACAAATTTATAAACCGGAACCTCAAGTTCTTGGCCTAGAGAGCATGCGGGATCACAGATGTCCCATTTATCATAATTTACAGCAGCAAACTCAGTGAAATCCTTAACACGCACTGGATAAAGATGACAGGAAACTGGTTTTTTCCAGTCAATTATTCCCTGATTGTAAGCTTGCTCTATGCCGCAAAGCGCGGTTTTTCCATCAAAGATTACGTAAGCACAATCTTTATCATCAATTAATGGTGTTTCAAGATCGCCATCAGTTCCATTTACCCAAGTTCCTTGCGCCTCAATGGCCTCAATTCCTTGCTTGCGCAAAAAGGGTTTTATTTTAGGATAGATCTCCTCTAAAATTTTAGTTTCTTCCAGACTCAATGGAGCGCCAGCATCGCCATCAACACAGCAAGCGCCTTTACAAGCAGTTAGATTACAAACAAAATCTTTTTGAAGTAGGTCTTCTGAAACTATGGTTTTTCCTAATTGAAACATTAAATCGTGTACTTATGTAATTAGGTGCAAAGGTAATTAAAGAAACCTCGATCTCATCTGTAAATACCAACTTTAACCTTTGCAAAATTTCTTTAAACAAAGCAATTTAAAAACTAAAGATTTTTATCTTTTAAAGCAAAACGCATCTCTACTATTCAGATTTTAAGAAATCATACTTTTTTATTCGCTGTGTAAAATGAGAATTCATAACACAAAAAGTTTAACTTTGCACGCAAAAAAGAGTATGTTTGGATTAGATATTAAAGAAATAATAACCGTAGGAATGGTTCTTTTTGCGGTAATAGATATCATTGGATCTATTCCAATCATCATTGGTTTACGCGCAAAATTTGGAATTATTGAATCTGAAAAAGCTTCTATAGTGTCTGGAGTTATAATGATAACATTTCTGTTTGTTGGTGAGGAGCTTTTAAAACTTATTGGCATTGACGTTAATTCATTTGCTGTAGCGGGTTCATTTGTATTGTTCTTCTTAGCATTAGAGATGATTTTAGGTATTCGCATTTATCGTGATGAAGAGGCTAGCTCCGCTTCCATTGTGCCACTTGCTTTTCCGTTAATTGCTGGTGCAGGAACAATGACTACTTTATTATCCTTGCGATCTCAATTTTATACCGTCAACATTATTATTGCAATTATATTGAATATAATTCTAGTTTATATCGTTTTGAAATCGTCTTCTAAAATTGAGAGAATGCTGGGAAAAAACGGACTTGGAGTTATTAGAAAGACATTTGGTGTGGTACTTCTTGCAATAGCTGTTAAATTATTTGCCGCGAATGTTAAAGGTCTGTTCGTGTAAAATAAATTTTATTAGTTTTACACTTTAATTATATTACTCAGTACGAGTAAGAATTTTAAAATTTAGACTTTATATCCAATCAACAATTTGTTATTTTTAATTACTACTGTTTATGAAAATTTTTACTAACATTCTGGTTTTTTTAGCAATCGCATTAATCATATTTAATGTTACTCAACTTGATTATAGAAATCCATTTAAAGGTGATTCTATTGTTGCTTTTATTGGAATTGCTTCTGCATTTTGTGCGGTAATGATTCTATTAATTTTTAGAGTTTCTAAAAGAATCGAGGAAAAAACAAACGAGAAGTAAATCTTTGTTTTTTATGGTTCTATAATAAGCGGAGCTGTAAATGAAATGCCTTGCTCCTTTATTACGGCAACTACGACAAAAAAATAGATTTTACTTCTATTTAAAACATCGGCAATTTATCCACCAAAAATTGTCTTCACTACAAAAAACCGTTTTTAATAATTTGTTCTTAATACCTTTTGAGAAATAAAGATTTAATTTGACGTAAGAAAGTAGTAATCAACTTTATCGGCAAATTGCAAACGAAAACGAAGTTAAAAGCGAGTTCCTTACATTACTCCTCTCTTAAAAATAGCATTTTATAATATCAAAAACTTTAATAACTGAAAACTTTTTTCTTTTAGTGATACACATCACAAGCCACTTTAAAAAATAATGAAGCAAACTATTGTTTAAAGTTAGCTGACAGAATTTATGTCTAAGAAACTTTCACAGATTGGATAATTTAGATAGTACTAAATTTCAATTAGCAAAACGGTAATAACTGCCGAACTAACAATATGGAATTACAGCATTAGGCGCATTATGATACCGTAGATAAATAATTTGTAAATACTTAATCTCTTTATTTTAAAACTGCCTTTATCATTGCATCTTCTTTCAAAACGATTTGGTAGTAATAGCTTTCGCCAAAAAGTTGTCGGGCAAATTCAGCCATTAAATATCTTTTCACTAATTCTTTACTTTTTCCGAAATTCAGATTTAATCCATTTCCATAGATAAAATTTTGAAAGGCCTTAAAATAAACATCTGTTTGACTCATTTTTCCTCGAAAATGCTCGAAAGTCAATCCTTTAAAATCCTTTCTATCTTTATCTAACTGCTCAAATACAAAATTTCCTAAAATACCAGATTGCAGTAAGTATGCTGTACTCTCACTTCCATGCTCTACTTCGAGTGGTACGAAAACATCAGGAACGATACCGCCGCCACCGTAAACTGTTTTGCCTTTTTTGGTTTTGTATTTTACAGTTTTTAGTACCTTAATACTATCTTTTTCATATAACTCACCGTTCCCGATTCTAGATTCAGACTCTTTATAATAGGCGTCATTACCTTTTCCATAGGGTTTTTGAATGGAACGACCAGTGGGCGTGTAGTATCTAGCAATTGTTAAGCGAACTGCTGAACCGTCAGCAAAATCCATTTCTCTTTGTACTAAGCCCTTTCCAAAAGAACGTCGACCAACAATAGTCCCTCGATCATTATCTTGAATAGCTCCTGCAAGAATTTCGCTAGCTGAAGCACTGTTTTCATTTATTAAGACATAGATATTTCCTTTTTCAAAGCTTCCTTTTTCAGTTGCGAAAGTTTTGTCGATATTGCCATTTTTGTTTTTAGTAAAAACAATCAATTGCTTATTTGGTAAAAATTCATCTGCAATTGCAATCGCTTCTTCCATATAACCGCCGCCATTGTCTCTCAAATCAATTATTAATGATTTTGCACCTTGCCTTTTTAGCTTTTCTAAGCTATAGATAAACTCACTATATGTGGTTTCAGCAAAGCGATTTATTTTAATATAAGCTGTACTTTGATCTACAAGTAATGCTGCATCAACACTTTTTATAGGAATAACTGCTCTTCTAATTTTTATTTTAATTTTTTTATTCTCAGATTTTCTATAAATAGTCAGCTCGATATCTGAACCTATTGCTCCTTTCAACTTAGAAAATAAGCTATCACTTGGTAATTTTCTTCCAAATAATTTAGTTTTATCGGCATATAAAATTCGATCTCCAGATTCTACTCCTGCTTTTGCCGAAGGACCATTAGCAACTGGTTTTATAACTGCAACTGAATCTTTATACATGTAAAAATTTACTCCAATCCCAACAAAATTCCCCTTCATACTTTCTGCAACCTCTACTTGCTCACTTGGCGGAATATAAATTGAATGTGGGTCTAGTTTAGCCAAAATATTATCTACTGTGAGATTCACTATAGAATCAGTGTTGACATTATCAACATATTCTTTATCAATAAAATCTATTAATTTGTTCAATTTGTTTTTTGAACTATTTTTGACTATATATTCTGGTGTGCTCGGAAAATTAAGTATTCCGCCCAAAACAACTCCCACAGCAAGCGCGAAGGCGATATAAATGGGCAAATATTTAGCACTATATTTCATTTTGATCTTTTCCTGTTTGAACTTGGACAACAATAATTAGCTTTATTTATTTTACTCTTCTAGAACTGGAATATGCTCTACCTCTACTCCTGCTTTTATTAAAAATGCGAGTCCATCATCGTCTCTATAACGGTTTTGATAGACCACTCTTTTAATTCCCGATTGATGAATTAATTTACTACACTCTTTGCAAGGCGATAGAGTAATGTATAACGTTGCGCCTTCGCAAGATTGTGTGGATCTTGCCACTTTTAAAATGGCATTTGCTTCAGCATGCAACACATCCCAACGTGTTACACCTTCATCATCTTCGCAACAGTTCTCAAAACCTGTTGGTGTTCCGTTGTAACCATCAGAAATTATCATCCGATCACGAACAATTATGGCACCTACTTTTTTGCGTTTACAATAGGATAAAAGGCTCCATTCTTTTGCAATTCTTAGATACGCTTTATCGTATTTATTTAATTTTTTTTCGTTCATTTTATCTATTCCAAATTTCACTTGCAATAATCATAGGAATTACTACACCAATTATAAAAGCTGACATTACTAAAGTCCAATCGCGTTTTGAAAATCGGAAAATCGTTTGAACAATATAAGAGATAATTAGAACTACAAAAACCACTACAATTTGCGCTACTTCAATCCCTAAAGCAAATTCACTTAAAGGTAACACTTTAGAACTAGCCGATCCTCCTAATATTGATTTAAAATAATTTGAAAACCCTAAGCCATGAATTATCCCAAAAAATAGTGTGATAAAAAACACTAAATTGATACTTTCTTTTTTGCTCGATTTTCCTGCTGTAAACAAATTAAAAAGCGCTGTTATTAATATTGTTATCGGAATAAGCAATTCTACTACATTTACTTTGATGGCAACTATTTCAAAAACAGACAACATTAAAGCCATTGTATGACCCACTGTAAAAAGAGTTACTAATAATACAACCCGTTTCCAATCACTAAAAGAAAAAGGAACAGCAAGCGCAATTAAAAATAAAACGTGATCATAAGCATGAATATCTAAAACGTGTTTTAATCCTATTTGAAAGTAAATCCAAAATTCTGACATCGATAAAAAATTAGGTTATTAAAGGGATGTAAACTTACGATTAATTTTGAAAATGTGTAATTTGAAGGTCTAAATAAACAAGATATTCAACTGAAATTATGAAAAATAAAAATTTAAAGTTTAAAAATCAATAAATTTAAAAATAGATTTATCTTTGTGCGTTAAAAAACAATAATTATGTCATTTTCAGATTTATTCGATAGTGAATTTCAGCAAAGAAATAAAGGTCATTTTGCATCAATTGTACGTGTAGCGTTTACTGACGAGATAATTTCTCCTGAAGAAAAAGCATTTTTAGACAAACTAGCGGTACGCTTAGAAATTTCAGCTGTGGAGTATGAGGAAATTTTAGAAAACCCTTCGTACCCAATTAATCCTCCTTATTTACACGAACAAAGAATTGAGCGTTTGTATGATCTAGCGCGAGTAGTTCATGTTGATCATCATTTAGGCGATAAACAAGAAGTATTGCTTAAAAAAATAGGTGTTGGACTTGGATTTAATGTAGACAATATAGATTACATTGTTGACAAGGCATTAAAGTTAGTGGATAAAAAAGTCGATCTAGATACTTTCAGCGTTGAAATGTCAAACATGAACAAATAATGTTTTCTTACAATTATTAAGACTGCATTAAATAAAAAAAGCGATTACACAAATTCATATTTGTGTAATCGCTTTTTAATTTTATAATAATTTTCTAAAAAACGGCTTTAATCTATTTTGAGCAGTACTAAGAATATATAATCGGCATACTCGAAATTTTAGAAACTATATGAAGCTTCGTCTTAGAAACTTTTAATTTGTTTTAAAGCTCCAAATTTGACCTATGGTTTCTCCTCCTTTGTTATCTTTTACCACAATTTTCCAGTAATAAATCGAAGTAGCTTGTAATGAAGTAGCTTCATAGAATGTTAAAGTTTTATTATCAACAACCTTTGTCGTAGGAGGATTAGTCGTTCCTAAAAATAGATCATAAGTTAAAACATCTGATGCGTCAACATCTGATGCAGCCCATTTTAAAGTGACCGAAGCTCTCGAAACTGTTGCATTAATTTCAGGTTGAATTAATGAAGGTGAAAATGGTAAATAATTAACAATCGCAACTCCTTCTGTGTAGAAGTTAAAAGTTGTAGAGTAAGCACTTGCTGCATTTTTACTATCAGTTGCTTTTACTCGCCAGTAATACGCTTTACCTTTTTCTAATGTAACTGAAAACGTAGGCGTAGTTCCCTCATTTGTTTTTACAATTTGAGTAAATAAATTGTCAGTGGCAATTTCAGTTTGGTACACAATAGGATTATTTTCTGCATCTACTGAGGCATTCCATTCCAGTGCTAGATTATTGCTAACGCATAATTTACTATTTGTTGGCGATACTAGTGTTGGAGTGCTTGGCGCAGTATTTTGTGCCACTGGTGCAGGTGCAGGCTCATCAGTACCGCCACCTCCGCAAGAAAATAATAAAGCGGTTAGACCTACTATAGCTATAATTTTTCTCATGTTTATTTTTTTATGATTGTTAAACTAACTGGTTTTTCTAAATATACCTTTACGATATAAACACCTGAAACCTCATTTTCTAAACTCAGTGCTACTTTTCCATTCAAAATTGGATATATTCTGTTTGAGACTAGCTGACCATTCAAGTTATAAACTTCTACCGGTACGGCGGTTTTTATTGTTGGTGTTACAATTTCAATCAATCCGCGAGTTGGATTTGGATAAGCAGCAATACCACTTATATCATACAAAATGTTTTCCGCGTAAATCCCCTCGCAATCTTTGGCTGACTTAACCTCAACTAGATCTCCTAATTCTACAGGAACTGTAAACTTCATTGCCATGGTTTCAAACTGTGCATTACCATTAACAAAAACTTTAAATGGAGCAGTTCCCTCCTCAATTTCCACAGCTGCTACTTTAGATTTCACTGCAAATTTTCCGTTCAATGATTTACCTCTCCCAATGTTAAGCGTAAAACATTGTTCATATGATTTTCCAGTTATAGATATACAAACCGTGTAAACTCCCGAAGCTAAATTAGAAACATTTAAAGTGTTGTTAACAAAGTTATAATCAGTTCCGTTTATTTTAGCAACATAAGTATATGTTTGTGCTGCCTCAATTACTATTTGACCATTATTTGTATTGACACAAGTTTCAGCTCTCGCTTCTACTTTGAAATTATCAGCTGGCAAAGTAAAAGGAGCATTTGCAGCAAAAGCCTGCTTGTTTCCATAAATTCTAAATTGACCGGCTGGCACAGAAATGACATCATTTACATTCACCACGTTGTAACTACTGTTATCCATCAAATTAAACCATTCTCCAGCGTACGGGAATCCCGTAGCAACATTTTTAGTAGTGACATCAAAATTTGCAATAACTATAACATCTTTTAAAGAATTTACAGGTAAAGAACTATCTGTAATTTTAATAGTTTGCTGAAGCGAACTAGAATTACTAACGGTAGCCATTCCTGAAAATACCGGCTCCTCTCTTTTTAGACGAATCATTTTTGCCCAATCTGAATAAATTTTCAATCGGTTTGCAACAGCTAACCAATTATCTGTCCATTGCAATTGTGGCTTCGTATCTAATTTACAATCGCCTGCTGTTGCATCAGAAGGTGTATTAATTGTTTTATTATTACAGGTGAAAATAGAATCATCATAACCTAAATCTCCAAAATGCCAAATCATTTTTGGCCCAGGAATTAATAATGAAACTGCTCCTATGGCTGACATTCGAGACAATGCTGTATTCAAATTTTTGACGTTATGAGTGCTATTCGAACCATTACCAGATTGTAAATTTTTATACATTAACCGCTCTTCATCATGACTTTCAGCATATCCCATCAGTCTATTAGCAATAAATCCACGGTTAGCACTTGTCATACCCGAAATATTAGCAGCATATCCCATTGATAGTTGATTGTAAGGATCAGTCATTTTACCCCACATCATAATCCCTTTGCTTGGAGTTTCGGCAATTCGATAATTTGCCCACTGCTGCTCCTCATTATTAGATCCTAAATGTTCAAAGATTACATAATGATTTGGATCGAGACTCCAAGAATAATCAGCATATTTTCTTAAAACATCCACTCTGTCCTGCTGATAACCATTAGTACAACTTTCGTCAGAAGCGGTACAATTTTGAGTAAAACCTTTGGTTAAATCCCATCGGAAACCATCAATTTTATATTCTTCAACCCAGTGTTGAATAACTCTTTTCACATAATTTTGAGTTCCTGCTAATTGATGATTAAAATCTTCCCCAACGCTGTAACTGTGTTTTGCGACAGTATTAAAATAAGGATTTTCAGTTGATGGAGATCCCCAACCGTCGCCATCAGGATCATTCATCCACATTCTTACCATTGGATTCCGTCCGAAAGCGTGATTTAAAGCTACATCAAGAATTACCGCAATACCATTTTGATGACATACATCAATCAATTCTTTTAGCTTGCTGGAAGTGCCGTAAAACTTATCTAACGCCATGTGAAAAGAGGTGTTGTAACCCCAGCTTTCATTTCCTTCAAATTCCATTATAGGCATTAACTGAATCGCATTTATTTTCAAATTCTTAAAATAATCAATGCGATCAATGATACTTTGATAATTTCGAGCAGCATCAAAATCTCTTACCAAAAGTTCGTAAACGACTAGCTTTTCTTTCTCTGGCTTTACAAAATTAGTAGTTGCAGTGCTCCACGCATAATTTGTTTGCCCGGTTTGCAAAACGGTAACTTCTCTTTGTTGTCCAACTGGATAAGTGGGAAGGTTAGGATAAGTTGTAGCGGAAATCCCTGGATCATCAAATGGCGATAATACTAAAGTAGAATAAGGATCAGCTGTTTTTACTAACGAAGGAGAATTTGCAAGCGGAGTTTCATCAACAACCCAATATTGATAAGTATAATTGACTCCAGAAGTAAGACCGGTAAGTTCCAACCAGAATTTTCCTGATGTTGGATCTTTCTTCATTGCATAATTTGCATCTGGCTGCCAAGCGTTAAAACTTCCAGCGACGTAAACAAAATCTTTTAAAGGTGCATCAAGCACTAAAGTTGCTCGAGTTGCATCAATAGAATTGTAGTTTATACCTTCTATTAAACCAGTAGGAATTGTAGCCACAACTGATGTAGGATTAACAATTGCAGAAAACTTTTTTGTGCCTGTTGTTGTTCCTAGCGTAACCACTAATTCGTAATTTTGATTTGTAGTTATATTAGTTTGTGTAAAATTATAGGATGCTGTTGCTACACTAGTATTGATCGAAGCACCATTTGCTATTAAATTGTAGATAGCATTTCCGCCAGTGTTAGTTGCATTAATATTTAAAGACCCGCCAGCTGTGGTAATTATTGCGCTATTTTCGGCAGGAGAATTTAAAGTCACTTGAAACGCTCCAACTTCAACCAAGTTATCTTGTGATTTCTTATCATCGGTTCCATTTTTCGCTTTTATTAAATAGCCTATTCTTCCTATTCCTGTTCTATTGTAAAAAGTAGTTGGAACAAAAGTTTTAGTATAAGTATTAGTAGCAGAATTGTAAACAAATTTATTTACTTCGTTTGATGTAGTCCAACCTCCATTAGTAGGACAATCAATTATATTCAAATCATTAGAATCAAAAGACCAAGCCCATAAATAAAGTGAATTGTCTGTAATACCCCACGCTGATTCATTAACCGTATTCCCATCGATAGTTATAGTGATTGAAGTTGTTTCTTCGAATGGGTTTGGGCTTACGGAGCTGGCAATCGTCTGGACTTGTGCGGAAACAATTACCGAAAATAAAAATAATATAAAAGGTATAATTTTTTTCATAGCCAAAATATAGTTATGTTAGAAAATAAAAAAGGCTACTGATCAAAGTAGCCTTTTGAATGTTATTGCAACAATTAATTCAATGTAATTGTTTTTGCAGCACCGTCAATTTTAAGAACTCTCATTCCGGTTGGTCCAGTATATCTAAAATTGCTATCGCCATCATTAGCATTTACTAATTCAGGTGAAAAGGTATATCCAGCATTAGCATAAAATGGATAATTACGACTTGCATCCCAATTTCCATCGCTAGTGAAGTTATTCCCTAAGAAAATTCTAAAATCTTTACCGCCATTAAGCATTATTGATACTTGGTATACATTTGTTTTACCAACAACTAATGGAAATTCAGTTTCCGAGTCATTATTCCAAGACCATCCACCTGGCGTGGCATCTCCAACAAGCCATAGTGAGCTTGCAAGCGGCGTGCGGTAAGGTGTCACTTTGATAGTAAAAGAATTAGAAAATTGCGCTACACTACCAGTAGCTCCTACTGATGATTTAATACGGATGTCTACTAAGTTTTCTTGTTTTTCAACAAAACCACCATTTATTAAAGCTGCGTTTAATTCAGCAACAGTAATGCTTTTGAATCGGCTTGTAGTCGTCGTAACTGTTTGCGGAGCTGCAAATTTAGTTCCTGCTTTCGCAACTTCGATACTGTAATTTACCACCGTAGAACTTCCAGTGTATGCTGCATCATCCCATATCATGGTTGTAGCAACTTCTTTTTCTGTAGCTTTTGATAGCACAATATTAAAATCTCCTTTAGGAGTTAAGAGTACTGGCGCAGTCTCAGCGGTTACTGCCTCTCTATTTGTATCTTGAATGTCATCTGTACAAGAAAAAGCAACTATGCTTAAAAAAACAACTAATAATTTGTTAATATTTTTCATTTTTAAATTTATTTGATTGAACAATTTTTTTTAATATCCAGGATTTTGAGTTAAATTAGGGTTTGCTGAAATCGAAGCATTTGGAAGCGGAAAAACATTTAGAGTAGATCCAAAAGAAGTTCCATTAGCAATATTACCTTTCCAAGCCCAGTTGTAATTTCCTCCGCCATATTTATTAAAACGGATTAAATCCTGTCTTCTGTGACCTTCCCAATGCAATTCTCTTGCTCTTTCATCAATCATAAAATCAAGATTAACTTGAGATTGCGTCACATTTGCAACAGCGACACCATTATTAGCTCTTTGTCTCAATGCATTAATATAACCTAATGATTGCGTTGATGCAACAGTTGAAGTTCCCCCATTAGTAGCACCATCCTTTCTCATTTGCGCTTCAGCATACATTAAGTACACATCTGCTAAACGAAATAATGGGAAGTCAGTGTCGACAAATGTTGAATTTACACCAGCCACACCAGCAGCCGTTTTGTTAGAGAATTTACGTAAAATATATCCTTGAGTACCATTTGATAGCTCCGTAATATCAATAGGTCTTGCGCCAGCTAAATATGTTTTTCTAGCATCAGTATCAAATTGAGATCCATCAAACTTTTCAACGATTTGTTTTCTAAGTCTTAATGCTCCACCAAAACCTCCTACACCAAAATCTGATCCATTTGACTCCGTGGCTCCTACTTGACCATTGATGATAATTGTTGTTGCGCCGTAGTTTTGAGTTTTTACACCATCTGATTGTAGCGTAAAAATCAACTCAGAAGAAGTATTGTTATCTGCTTTGAAATTGTCTAAATAATTTGTTTTCAAAACATAACCTCCAGCGATCACTTCAGAACATTTTGCCATACATTCTGCATATTTAGGTGTGCCGATATATACTTGCGCATTTAAATACATTTTAGCTAATATCATTTGAGCCATTGCTTTGTCTAAACGTCCGTACTCATTAGTTCTTGCTGCTTTTAAATTAGGAATTACCTCTTTTAATTCCGTTTCAATAAAGGTAAACAATTGTTGTCTATCATATTGCGGTCCTCTAAAATTTAAAGGATCATTCTCTGTTATGAAAGGTGCTTTACCAAAAAGATCCATCATATTATAGTAAGCAAAAGCTCTTAACACTTTAACTTCATTTCTATAAAAAGTAATTTCAGTAGCGTCTGCACCAGTAATACCTCTTGAGGCTACTAATTCTGGTGTGGATTGTCTTAAAAAATCATTTGCAATAGCTACTTCAGCCATCGTTCTACTAAACATTCCTAATAAGATTGGATTGGATGATGACCAAGTATTTCTTTGTAATTCAGCTACACCTTCATCATTTTCATAAGTCCAAACTGCTTCGTCAGTGGTTAAAGTTTGTAAATACCACATACAACGACCAAATTGACTTGTACCCGCATCAATCCCTTGTAAGAAAGAAGAGCCTGCGTCACCAGTTCCTGTTAAACTAAGATTGCCGTAAACTCCGCCTAGTGCTTGCTTGTATCCTTGAGGAGTAGAAAACAATTCATTGGGTGTAAGTACTCGAGAATCCTCTGCGACTACATCAAGATCACTTGTACACGATTGAAAAACCGCAGTAGCAATAAGGATGTAAATAAAATTTATTTTTTTCATTTTCTTATTATTAAAATTTAACATTTACCCCACCTAAAATAGATCGTTGTCTAGGATATATGGTGTTATCAACCCCGTTATTTGCAATTTCTGGATCTAAACCAGAATAATCTGAAATCACAAATACATTTTGCATACCTGCAAATAATCGAAGTGATGCTTTACCTTCTAACCATTTTGGAAAAGTGTAACCTAATGTAATATTATCCATTCGCAAGAACGAAGCATTTTCAACAAACATATCTGACAATACAACATTAGATGTCGTGTTGAAGTTTGTTTCTAATACAGATGTTGGAATATTCCCCACTGTTCCTCCTGTTGTCAAAAAGTTATATTGTGCTCTACTTGCATTTACAGCATTCAATACACGATTACCTACACTTGCTCTTAAATTAAATGAAAAATCAAGATTCTTGTGATTTAAAGTAGAAGCTAATCCAAATGTTGCTTTAGGATCTGGATTTCTATACACATATTTATCACTTGCATTAATTACACGGTCATTATTTAAATCAGCATAACCATTCTCAATTGGTTTACCAGTTACGTCATACAATTGTTTGTACAAAAAGAAAGAATTTGGAGCAAAACCTACTTTGTGCACTTGACCTTGTGTTCCAGTTCCTGCTAAATTTTCACCAACTCTAATAAAATCTGAACTTAGCTCAGTTATTTTACGATCAAAAGCAGTTACATTAAAGTTTAGATTCCAATTTAAATTTTCAGTTCTTACAACATCTGTACTTATAGAAAACTCAATACCTTTTGTGGTGAAGCTCCCTATGTTTTGCCATGATCTGTTAGAGAAATTACTTCCATCTGCAGTAGCTACATCTGCTAATAAATCTTTCGAATCTTTATAAAATACGTCAACGCTACCCGTAACTCTATTTTCATATAATCCAAAATCTAAACCAGCATTGAATGTTGTTGTCTCTTCCCATTTAAGATCTGCGCTTTGTCTCGCAGAAACGGCAATAGGTAAAGCAACTGTTCCAAAAAAGTATTGAGAACTACCACTACCTAAATTATATTGTTGCAAGTAATCATTATTATTCCCTACGTCTTGCTGACCAGTAATACCGTAACCAACTCGTAATTTTAAATCAGAAACAGTTGTGTTGTTAGCCAACAAATCTTCTTTAATTTTCCACGCAAAAGATGCTGCTGGGAAATTTGCATATCGATTATCTTTATTAAATTTCGATGAACCATCTCTCCTTAGTGACATAGTCAAGATATACTTATCATTATAAGTTAAATTTGTTCTTCCAAAAAAACCAACATTTACTCTGTCAATATCAATATTAGTTTGCGGAAAACCTGTCTTACCTGTTGGTAAATTAGGATCATTTATATTTCCCGAAAGATAGTTATAAGAGTCCCATTTTTGATAAGAATAACCAGCAGTAGCATCAACATTCAACAAATTAAATGTTTTGTTATAAGCAAAATAGGCATCTAATAACTTGTTTTTTCTCATGCTTGTAGAAAATTCATTTGTACCATAAGGGATGTCATTGTTGCTTCCTGAGCTTGCTGCAAAAGCAGAAGCTCTTTTTGATCTTTCACCATCTGCCTGATCAAATCCCGCGTTTACAACTGCTCTTAATTCAGGGAAGAAATGAAATTTATAGTCTACCTCGAAATTCCCAAAGAAGCGATTATTTTTACCATTATCAAATGTCTGTAACAATTGGGCTACTGGATTTCTAGGCGTTTGTGGTGTTAATTTACTATTACCTTGATTATAGTATTCAAAGAAACCACCGTAAATGGATCCTGCTTGATATACCGGTTGCGTGGGATCAAATCTAATTGCGCTACCTTCTACTCCATCAGCGAATCTATTTTTCTCATTAGAATAGTTTGCATTTAATTTTATTTTTAAATGATCTTGTAAAAACGATGGATTCATTGCTAAACCAACTGTCGTTCTATTAAAAGCATTTGTCAATCTTAAACCTTCTTGATACGTATTCCCTACCGTCAATCGCGTAGGAATGGCATTTAATAAATTACCTCTAATAGAAATATTATTATCTATAAAATCTGTTTTTCTATAAATTTGTTTTTGCCAATCAGTATTTGCATTTCCTAATTTTGATACATCATTAGGTCTTTTATCAGCAATTAAAGTTCTAAAAGCAGCGGCATCAAATACATCGATAGTTTTAACAATCTCACCACTTCCATATTGAAAGTTATAATCAACAGCAAGTGATTTACCTCCTTTTTTTGTGGTTATGATGATGACACCGTTAGACGCTCGTGAACCATAAATAGCAGTTGCAGAAGCATCTTTTAAAACGGTAATAGACTCAATAACACTTGGGTTTAGCGAAGCTAAAAATGAGGTAGATCCTGTACCAACGCTGTTTTCAATAGGCAAACCGTCAATCACAATCAATGGATCGTTACTTGCAAATAAGGAAGATCCTCCACGAATTCTAATTTGTGAACCGGAACCTGGAGCACCACTCGTATTTACAGTTACACCCGCAATTCTACCATTCAATAGGTTTTCAGCAGTTACATTTGCACCTTTATTAAAATCTTTAGTAGTTATTACTGTCACTGCTCCAGTAGCATCTTTTTTCTTAACAGTACCGTAACCTACATTAATTACAACTTCTTTTAATTGATTTGCATCTTCTTCAAGAGATACATCAATTACTTTTTGCGATACATAGTCTACAACCGTATTAGTGTAACCAATAAAGGAAAAAACTATTTTATCCCCTTTTTTCAAATTTTCCAACTTATATCTTCCATCAAAGTCAGTAGAAACGCCATTAGCAGCCCCTTGAACATTTACATTTACTCCTGGAATAGGCTGTCCTGATATTTTATCTAAGACAGTTCCGTTTACAATATTCTGAGCTAGAACACTAAACGGGAGTAGCAGTACTAAAATTAACAACTTTTTGTAAATTGTTTTCATACTTTTTGTTTAATTTAATTTAATTTTTCTTGAGTTATCACGCTTAACTTTTACTTCGAAAGTTAAATCTATGTAAATTTTATGTCTTTCTACACGTCTTATTTTTAAGTATGTCACGAAAACGTAATAGTGTTGAAAACTTACTGAATTATTTACATTTTAGTCTGTTTTATTACCAATTCTGAAATTAATTTTTATCTTTATTACGAAATTAATTTTTACCCCATTCTATGATGAAAAGGAAAATTACACTTAAACAAATTGCAAAAGAATTAGACGTTTCTATTTCAACCGTTTCAAAATCACTAAGAAATAGTCCAGAAATAGGCGAGGAAACGAGATTGAAAGTGCAGGCTTTTGCCAAATTCTATAATTATAAACCAAACAATATTGCACTCAGTCTAAAAAACAGAAAAACTAAAGTTATAGGAATCATCATTCCTGAAATTGTACATCATTTTTTCTCTACTGTAATTAATGGAATTGAGCAAGTCGCTAATGAAAATGGTTATAGTGTAATCATTTGTCTGTCTGACGATTCTTTTGATAAAGAAGTACTTAATATGGAAATGCTGGCTAACGGAAGTATTGATGGTTTTATAATGTCACTTTCTAAAGAGACGCAGTTTAAAGGCGATTTTCATCATATCACTGAAGTTATAAATCAAGGAATGCCTGTAGTAATGTTTGATCGCGTTACAAATGAAATCCTGTGTGATAAGGTTATAATTGATGATAAAGCAGCTGCGTATGAAGCCGTACAAAGCTTAATAGATAAAGGACGAAAAAAAATCGCATTAGTTACCACGGTTGATTATGTAAGTGTAGGCAAACTGCGTACTGATGGTTATATCAAAGCACTACTTGATAATGACATCCCTTTTAATGAAAACTTAATTATAAAAATTGAAGATATTGATACGTGCGAAATTACAATTGGTAAATTATTAGAGGACAAAGCAATTGATGCCGTTTTTGCAGTAAATGAATTATTTGCTGTGACGATCATAAAAACAGCAAACAAAATTGGTTTGACTGTTCCAAAGGATTTAGCCGTGATTGCCTTTACAGACGGTATAATATCAAAATACTCAACTCCTACAATTACAACAGTAAGTCAAAACGGTATTAAAATGGGAAATAAAGCTGCGAAAATGCTCATTGAACGATTAGAAACAGCAGAAGAGGAAGGAAATGAAAATTATAAAACGGAAGTGATTGAAACCCACTTGATCGAAAGAGAATCAACTCATTAAATCAATTGTTTGACTGCTATTTTAACAAACTTAATGCTAAAAAATGATTTGATACAGATTTAAAAAGTCACAAAATTATCTTTTTTTTCCTATTTTATTTTCAACTACAACCTTGTAGTGAAAATAGTTGCCCGAAATATATTTCCGAAAATCATAATTCTGAAATATATTTTTATATTTACCCCTCAAAGCTTTGACTTTTACTTCGAAAATAAGGCAAGTTTTGATAAGCATAGCGCTTATCGTATTAATTTTAAATTACGATAATGGAAAAGCGTAGATTAAGTTTCTGGCAAATTTGGAACATGAGTTTCGGTTTCTTGGGAATACAGTTTGGTTTCGCCCTTCAAGGAGGGTTCATGTCCAGAATTTTTCAAACTCTTGGCGCAAATGTTGACGATATTCCTGGACTATGGATCGCTGCTCCATTAACTGGACTACTAGTCCAACCTATTGTTGGGTATCTATCTGATAACACTTGGAGTCCCCGGTATGGCAGAAGAAAACCCTTTTTCTTAATTGGTGCTATTTTAGCTTCTATCACTTTATTTTTCATGCCTCATTCTCCTGTTTTATGGGTTGCGGCAGGCTTATTATGGATTTTAGATTCTTCAATAAATATCAGCATGGAACCTTTTCGCGCTTTAGTTGCTGATAAACTTCCAGATTCACAACGATCTAATGGTTTTGTAATTCAAACGCTGATCATTGGTATTGGTACTTGGATTGCAAGCAACTTACCGTGGTTAGTTACTAAATTAGGCGTGAGCAATGAGGCAGCTGCCGGCGTCATTCCACAATCAGTGGTTGTTGCTTTTTCAATAGGTGCTTTTGTATTCTTAATTAGTATTTTATATACTATTTTTACAACAAAAGAAGATCCTCCTGCTGATATAGCGCAATTCAAATTAGAAAAAAAAGAATCTCGATTTATTCCTGATTTACTTCAAAGTTTAAAAGAAATGCCTGCAACGATGAAAAAGTTAGGACTGATTCAATTTTTCAGTTGGTTTGCTTTTTTTACAATGTGGAGTCTTTCTACACCCGCTTTGACAGAACATGTTTTCAAATCTCCAAAACCTACAAATCAAGAATATGCAAAGCTTGATAACCAAGGCGATGTTTTAAAAGACGATACTAATCAAGTAGTTTTTTTAAACAGTGAAAAAGCTTTGGAATACAAACAAAAAGACAAAGAGTTTAATGATGCCGCTGATTTAGTGGGATCAGCAACTGGAGTTTATGGCTTGTCCTCAATGGCATTTGCATTATTACTCACTTTTTACACTACAAAAAACAAAATAAACAGAAAATACATTCACATGGTTTCCTTGTTAATAGGCGGATTAGGATTTATTTATATGTTTTACGCAACACCATCAACATTAATGTACTCCTTTATAATGATTGGTTTTGCATGGGGAAGTATATTATCTATGCCTTATGCCATGCTTTCTAGCGCAGTAAATCCAAGAAAAATGGGAATGATGATGGGACTTTTTAATATGTTTATTGTAATTCCACAAATCATCGCTGCACTTGGAGGAATTAATTTCTTTTATAAACTCATTGGCGAAGCACACATTAACGCAATGCTTTTAGCTGGTATTTCATTGTTAATAGCAAGTTTATGTACTTTTCTAATTACTGATAAGCAAGCGATTTCAGGATAAAAATTTTCAAAATGACACAAAAAAAAGCATTCATATTCGATTTAGACGGGGTAATTGTTGATACCGCAAAATATCATTTTTTAGCATGGAAAAAAATTGCTACTGAACTTGGGATTGAATTTACTGAGGAACATAACGAACTTTTAAAAGGAGTAAGCCGGGTACGTTCTCTTGATATAATTTTAGAATTAGGTAATAAAAAAGTGTCTCAAGAGGATAAAAATAAATGGTTGACTCAAAAAAATGAAGACTATTTATCGCAACTTGTTGATATGGATGCAAGCGAAATTCTTCCGGGAGTTTTTAAAGTATTACAATTTCTTAAAGAAAAGAACCAACCCATAGCATTAGGGTCAGCAAGTAAAAATGCGAGACCTATCTTAGAGAAAACAGGAATTCTATCCTATTTTGATGCTGTTGTTGATGGAAATGATGTGACTAATGCCAAGCCAGATCCTGAGGTTTTCCTCATTGCCGCCGAATTGCTAAAAGTAAAGCCCGAAGATGCTATTGTTTTTGAAGATTCAGTTGCGGGGATTCAAGCTGCTAATATTGCTATGATGACCAGTATTGGTATTGGTAATGAAACTATTTTGCATGAAGCAAAATATGTATTCAGAGATTTCAATGCTATAAATCAATCTTTTTTAGAGGATTTGATCAAAAACTCTAACCCTAAATTGGGCAACTAATTATAGAAAATAAGTAACCTTATATAAGTTTTACAGTTTTGAATTGAATTTCTAACTTAAGATTTTAAACAGAAAAATAAATGAATCAAGATTATATAAAACCAGACAATTGGAGCATCATCGAAGAAGGATTTGATAGAGCACGTGTCAAATCATCTGAAAGTTTGTTCAGCATAGGTAATGGAGCCATGGGACAACGCGCTAATTTTGAAGAAAATTACAGCGGTGAAACCTTTCAAGGAAGTTATATTGCTGGAATTTATTATCCAGATAAAACTAAAGTTGGCTGGTGGAAAAATGGTTATCCAGAATATTTTGCAAAGGTGCTGAATGCGCCAAATTGGATAGGAATTGATATTGAAATCAATGGTGAGAAACTTGATTTGAATACATGTTTATTAATTACTAATTTTCGTAGGGAGTTAAACATGAAAGAAGGTTGGTACAGCCGCTCTTTCGAAGCGAAGTTGAAAAATGGAACAGAAATTTCAGTTTTTGTGAAACGTTTTCTTTCTTTGAATTTAGATGAAGTTGGAATTATCAATTACGAAATCACACCTTTAAATAAAGATTCTAAAATAGTTTATAAGCCTTATATTGATGCAGGAGTAACTAATGAAGACGCAAACTGGGAAGAAAAATTTTGGGAGCCAATTGATGTTAAAAAATCAGGAAGTGAAGCTTTTATAACTGCTCAAACTTTTAAAACGCATTTTAAAGTAACCACTTTTATGCACAATACCATTTTAAATAATGGTGAAAAAACAGCAATTTCTCCATCAAATATTGATGCTAAAAATGACAAAATCCAATTTAGTTATGATGTAATTGTGGCTCAAGGCCAAAAATCATCCATTCAAAAAATTGGTGGTTACACGGTTTCTCTTAACCATGAAAACACCCTTCTCGCTGCTGAAAAAGTGACACAAGCCGCTTTACTTTTAGGTTACGAAAAAATGCTTGCAGACCAAATTGATGCTTGGGCAAAAATTTGGGAAATGTCAGATATTACAATTGACGGTGATGTAAAAGCGCAACAAGGAATCCGTTTTAATATTTTTCAGTTAAACCAAACGTACTTAGGTAAAGATTCACGCCTAAATATTGGACCAAAAGGATTCACAGGTGAGAAATACGGAGGATCAACTTATTGGGATACCGAAGCGTATTGCATTCCCTTTTATATGGCTACTAAGGATCAAGAAGTGGCACGTAATTTACTTACTTATCGCTACAACCAACTAGACAAAGCGATAGAAAACGCAACAAAATTAGGTTTTTCTAATGGTGCTGCTTTATATCCAATGGTTACGATGAATGGCGAAGAATGCCATAACGAATGGGAAATTACTTTTGAAGAAATTCATAGAAATGGAGCAATTGCCTTTGCCATTTATAATTTTTATAGATATACCGGCGATTACAGTTACATTCCAGAAAAAGGACTCGAAGTTTTAATCGCTATTGCTCGTTTTTGGCATCAAAGAGCTAATTTCTCTACTAATTTAAATCAGTATGTAATTCTTGGAGTTACGGGACCAAATGAATATGAGAACAACGTAAATAATAATTTTTATACTAATTATATTGCAAAGTGGTGTTTAGAATATACTGCTGAACAAATCCAAAAAGTATCCTTAGAATATCCATTAGATCACAAGAGAATTACGGAAAAAGTAAAAATTACAAATACAGAGCTACAATCTTGGAAAAAAGTTTCAGACAATATGTACTTCCCGTTTTCAAAGGAACACAATGTGTATTTACAACAAGACGGCTTTTTAGACAAAGACTTAGTTCGCGTAGCTGACTTGGATAAAAGCCAACGACCAATTAATCAAAAATGGTCTTGGGACCGCATTTTACGCTCGCCGTATATAAAACAAGCGGATGTTTTACAATGTTTTTATTTCTTTGAAGATCATTTTTCTAACGAAGAGCTAAAAAATAATTTTGAGTTCTACGAATCTTTTACTGTTCATGAAAGTTCGCTTTCACCTTGTGTACATTCCATTCAAGCAGCATTATTGGACAAAATAGACATGGCCTATACTTTTTATCTTCGTACTTCCCGTTTAGACTTAGATGATTACAATAAAGAAGTTGAGGAAGGTTGTCATATTACATCGATGGCTGGAACCTGGATGAGTATAGTCGAAGGTTTTGGCGGCATGAGAATTAAAGACGATAAGCTGCATTTTTCTCCCAAAATCCCAAAACAATGGCAAGGTTACTCGTTTAAAATTAATTTCAGAAATCAAATTTTAAAGGTGGCAATCACACCACACAAAACAACATTCTCAATAAATGGAGATTCAACGCTGGCAATTATTGTAAATGGAAAAGAGGTTTTGGTTAAACCAGAACTTTTAGCAACAGTATCAGTTTCTTTAAATTAAAACAGTAAAAATGAATAAATATTCAATTGGAATCCTAGTACTTTTGTTAGCAAGTTGTAGCAGTTCCAAAAAAATGACAGATAGCAATCAAAACAATAGTAAAACCCCATTTGTTTGGGAAGCTGCCAATGTGTATTTCTTAATGACGGATCGTTTCAATAATGGCGATACATCAAATGATCTCAATTATAATCGAACGAAAAAAACAGGTAAACTTCGAGGTTTTGAAGGTGGTGACATTAAAGGGATTTCAAAGAAAATTGACGAAGGCTATTTTGATAAATTAGGAATTAATGCGATCTGGTTTACACCAATTGTGGAACAAATTCATGACGGTGTTGATGAAGGAACTGGTATGAGTCACGGTTACCATGGCTACTGGACTAGAGATTGGACGAATTTAGATCCTAATTTTGGAACGAAAGAGGACCTTGCGGCATTAGTTCAAAAAGCACATAACCATGGAATTCGCATCATACTTGATGCTGTAATCAATCACACTGGACCAGTCACCGCTAAAGATACAATTTGGCCAAACGACTGGGTTCGAACGGGACCTAATTGCGATTATAAAAATTTTAAAAATACTACCGCTTGCACGCTTGTGACCAACCTCCCTGATATAAAAACAGAGAGTAATGAAAATGTAGCTTTGCCTCCCTACCTTATCGAAAAATGGAAAAAAGAAGGGCGTTACGAACAAGAAATGAAAGAGTTGAATGCTTTCTTTTCCAGAACAGCTTATCCAAGAGCGCCAAAATACTATATTATTAAATGGCTGACAGATTACATTACTGATTATGGCATTGATGGATACAGAGGTGATACCGTGAAACATACTGAAGCTGATGTTTGGGCTGATTTTAAAACGCAATGTGAATATGCATTTGCTACTTGGAAAACAAAAAATCCAACTGAAATTCTAGACAACAATCCATTTTTTACGGTTGCTGAAGTTTATAATTATGGAGTTAGTGGCGGACAAGAATTTGATTTTGGGGATAAAAAAATCAATTATTTTAAGAATGGTTTTAATAGTATGATCAATTTTGAATTCAAGTACGATGCGCTAAAAGACTATGAATTTATATTCTCAAAATATTCCGACAAGTTAAATAAAGAATTTAAAGGCTACAGCGTTTTAAATTATTTGACGTCTCATGATGATGGAAGTCCATTTGATGCTAAAAGGATAAAAAACAAAGAAACTGCTACGAAATTGTTACTCTCACCAGGACAATCACAAGTATATTATGGTGATGAGAGTGCAAGATCATTGATAATTGAAGGAACAGAAGGCGATGCAACATTGCGCTCTTTTATGAATTGGGATGAAATTAAATCAAATTCTAACACTCAATCTTCGCTATTGCATTGGCAAAAATTAGGACAATTCAGAAAAAATCATCCAGCAGTTGGAGCAGGAATACACAAACAAATTTCAGTGCAACCGTATACTTTCTCCAGAACCTTTTCTAAAGACAATTATTCAGATGCTGTTGTGATAGGTTTGGATTTACCTCTCGGTAAAAAAGAAATCTCTATTGGAACCCTATTCAAAAATGGAACAACACTACATGATGCGTATTCAGGAAAAAAAGTTGTTGTTGAAAATGGTAAAATAAGTATCGATACAGAATTTGATATTGTATTATTGGAACTCTAAACTCAACCCATTATACGTACTACAGGACAAAAAAATAAACTTTTTATTTTAATAAAAACGAATTAATACTAACATAAAAATTAAACACCTCTAGAAATAAAGGTGTTTTTTTATTTTGATTTACGATCACATCATAAACCCCATTAAATTTTTTATTTTATTTACGAAATAGAACGTTTGTAAAAAAATCCGTCTAAATTTGACAATCAAAACTAAACCATGGACTTTTTAGAAAACTACGAACCCCTACTTAAAGCTTTTTGGTACATTGCGTTGCCAATAAGTTTATTTTTTGGATTGCAAACCATAATGACCTTTATAGGTTTGAGCGGTGGAGAAACCGATATGGATTCAGATGCTGGCGATGTCGAACTGCCTTTTGAAATTTTTACACTTCGAAATTTAATCAACTTTTTATTAGGTTTTAGTTGGACTGGGATTTCATTTTATAACACTATTCCAAGCAAAGCGACTTTAATTACTATTTCGGTTGCTGTTGGATTATCATTTGTTGGGCTATTTTTTCTAATGATAAAACAAGTCATGAAACTATCAGAAAACAATAGTTTCAAGATCGAAGATACACTTGATAAGACTGCAGAGGTTTATCTCACTATTCCAGAATCAAAATTGGGAAAAGGAAAAGTATTGATTAGTGTAAAAGGCACTTTTCATGAACTAGACGCAATGACACTTTCTAATGAAAAGATAGCTTCTAATAGTTCGGTAAAAGTAGTAGCTATCGAGAATAACCTATTAATTGTAGAAAAAAATTAAATTTACCTAAACTATGACTGAAATTATTATTATTGTTGTTGCCGTATTTGTTGTTTTTGTAACCTTCTTAACGCTTATTTCTCGTTATAAAAGATGTCCCTCAGATAAAATCCTAGTTATTTATGGCCGTACCGGTGGAACATCGGCAAAGTGTGTGCATGGTGGTGGTGCTTTTATTTGGCCAGTAGTTCAGGATTTTCAATATTTAGATTTAAAACCGCTTTCTATTGATGCTAATTTGACCAATGCCTTGTCCCGTCAAAACATTCGTGTTGATGTTCCTTGCCGCTTTACCATCGCTATTTCAACAGAAGCTGAAAGTATGAACACCGCAGCTGAACGTTTATTGGGCTTGCAACCAGAGCAAATTCAAGAATTAGCAAAAGATATTTTATTTGGACAACTGCGATTGGTCATTGCCACGATGACTATTGAAGAAATTAACTCTGACAGAGATAAATTTTTAGAGAATATTTCTAAAAATGTAGATTCTGAATTAAAAAAAATTGGTTTAAAATTAATAAACGTAAACGTTACAGATATTAAGGATGAATCAGGATACATTGAAGCATTAGGAAAAGAAGCCGCTGCAAAAGCAATCAATGAAGCAAAAATATCAGTTGCTGAACAGGAAAAAATTGGAGAAACTGGAAAAGCAATGGCTGACCGTGAGAAGGACGTTCAAATTGCGGAAACCCATAGAGATCGTGATGTAAAAATTGCGATTACAAATAAAGATCGAGAAGTTAGTATTGCTGCTGCGTTTAAAGATGAGAGTATTGGTAAAGCAGAAGCGCTAAGAGATACCCGAGTTAAAACTTCAGAAGCAAATGCTATTGCTATAAAAGGAGAAAACGAAGCTCGAATTGCCATTGCACAATCAGAAGCGACTAGAAGAGAACGTGAAGCTGAAGCATTAAGAACCGCACTAGCATCTGAAAAAGTGCAAAGTGCAAGAGCTTTAGAAGAGTCGTACGTTGCGGAACAAAAAGCCGAGGAAGCGCGTGCCGAAAGAGAGCGTTCTACACAAAATGCCAATATTGTTATCCCCGCTCAAATTGCCAAACAAAAAGCAATCATCGATGCGCAAGCGGAGGCTGAAAAAACGAGAGAATTAGCAAAAGGAGAAGCTGATGCAATTTTTGCAAAAATGGAAGCTGAAGCGAAAGGATTATATGAAATTTTGACAAAACAAGCTGCAGGATATCGTGAAGTGGTTAGTGCTGCAGGTGGAGATCCAACAAAAGCATTCCAATTATTATTGATTGAAAAATTACCAGAATTAGTTAAAACACAAGTTGAAGCAGTGAAAAATATCAAAATAGATAAAATCACAGTTTGGGACTCTGGAAATAACGGTGATAATGGCGCAGGTTCTACAGCAAACTTTGTTGCTGGAATGATGAAAACAGTTCCACCATTGAATGATTTATTCAATATGGCAGGTTTGAACTTACCAACTTATTTAAAAGGGGAAGATCTAAAGGAAAAAACAAACACTGTTACGGCTCCAACAACCGATATCACTTAAAACTTATAACTTCCTGACAGATTTTAAGATTTATTTTATTTTTATTCAAAGCACAAATCGTTTCTGTTTTGTGCTTTTTTATTTAATTACCTTTACAAAAAAATTAGCATGCTTAAAATTGGTCATCGGGGTGCAAAAGGATATGAAATTGAGAATACCGTAATTTCATTCCAAAAAGCATTAGACATGCATGTTGACGGAATTGAACTTGACGTACATCTAAGCGCTGATAATGAAATTATGGTTTTTCATGATGATACTTTAGATCGATTGACTAATGGTAAAGGTTTAATTAGCTCTCTTACATTGCTCGAGTTGAAAAGATTTTTGATTAATGCACAAGAAACGATTCCTACTTTACGAGAAATATTAAATTTAATAGACAAAAAGTGCTATGTAAATATCGAGCTAAAAAGTTATGAAGTCACTGATCCAGCGGTTACTTTGATAGAGGAATATGTTAAAAATAAGAATTGGAAATACGATGATTTTCTTGTTTCTAGTTTTGATTGGAATGCGTTGCAGCAAGTTCGTTTTTTAAATGATGAAATACACATTGGTGTATTAACAGAAAATAATTTAGATTTGGCACTGGCTTTCGCCAAATTTGTTCAAGCTAAATCCATCCATCCCCATTTTCTTCTTTTAACTAAAGAAAACACAGCGCAAATACAAGCTAAAGGATTACAAGTTTTCCCTTGGACCGTCAATGAAATAGAAGACATCGAAACGATAAAAAGCTATAACGTAAATGGAATCATAACTGATTTCCCAGATAGAATATGAATCAAACTTTTGATATAATAATAGTAGGTGGTGGCGCAGCGGGTTTTTTTACGGCAATAAATATTGTGGAGAAAAATCCAAAATTAAAAGTAGCTATTTTAGAACGCGGTGCCGATGTGCTTCAAAAAGTACGTATATCTGGAGGCGGGAGATGCAATGTAACTCACGCTTGTTTTGACCCTAAAGAATTAGTTAAGTTTTATCCCCGTGGCGAAAAAGAATTAAGAGGTCCATTTCATCAATTTTGCTCTGGCGATACCATCGAATGGTTTGAGAATCATGGCGTAGAACTTAAAATTGAATCTGACGGACGTATGTTTCCCGTTTCAAACTCCTCACAAACCATTATTGATTGTTTTCTAAAATCGACACAAAAACTCGGAATCGCAGTCCTTACCGGTCAAAGCGTACAATCAATTTTCAATATCGAAATTGCCGATGAAAAGTTTTGGAAAATCGAGACCCAAACAGAAAAATATCTTGCCGAAAAATTAATTTTAGCCACAGGAAGCAATCCTAAAATATGGGAAATGTTGCAATCTTTTGGTCACGCTGTAATCAGCCCAGTTCCTTCACTATTCACTTTCAACATAAAAGATTCGAGAATAAAGGAACTTCCCGGAGTTGCAGCTCAAGTAACTGTAAAAGTTAAAGATACCAAGCTCACATCAACAGGACCATTACTCATTACGCACTGGGGAATGAGCGGACCCGCAATTTTAAAACTCTCTGCTTGGGGCGCACGAATCCTGCATGACAAGAATTATCAATTTATCATTTTCGTGAATTGGCTTAATGACGCTGACAAAGAAGAGGTTGAGAAAAAACTTAGAAATTTAAAACAAGAACATGCTAAAAAAGCAGTTTCCAAGAAGTCTCCATTTGAATTAACCAACAGATTATGGGAAAGTTTAGTTCTTGCTTCAGGAATTGAAGCCGAAACAAAATGGGCCGATTTGTCGAGAACGCATTTACAAAATCTAGCCAATCAATTGACCAACGCTAGTTTTCAAGTCAATGGAAAGAGCACTTTTAAAGAAGAATTTGTAACAGCAGGCGGGATAGATTTAAAAGAGATCAACTTCAAAACCATGGAAAGTAAATTACATAAAAACCTATATTTTGCTGGAGAAATTGTTAATATCGATGCGATTACAGGTGGCTACAATTTCCAGAATGCGTGGACTAGCGGGTTTATTGTGGCAAACGGGATTTAACTATTAAAGATTCATAAAAAAGTTAGTGGGTAACTTATAATAAATAATAAAGTACTTATCCAAAAATTAAAAAAAGAACTTACAATTAATACTCAAACATACCGCCTTATCAGATTGAAAGTTTATGTAAATTTGTAAAAAACAGATTATGACAACGATAACATTAAAAATTAATGAAAACACGAGAAAGGGTAAAGCTTTTTTAGAGATGGCTCGTGTGTTTTCTGAAAATTCTAAAGAAATAGAACTTATTGAGACTGAAGAAAAAAGTCCTTATAACCCTGAATTTGTTGCCAAGATTAAAAAAGCTAGCACTGAAAAAGGTAAGTTAATGGTAAATGTCGAAAACTTATGGGAAAGTATAAAGTAATCATTAAACCAACTGCTGAAAAAGATTTATTAAAGCACAAAAAATCCGGCGAAATTTCTTCGATAAAAAAAATACTCAAAATCCTCAATTAGTTACAAGAACATCCACATTACGGTACTGGAAATCCAGAAGAATTGAAATATGAATTGACGGATTATTGGTCCAGAAGAATTAATAAAAAGGATAGATTAATTTATCAAATACAAGAGGATATTGTGACGGTTTTTGTGGTTTCTGCAATGGGGCATTATAAATAAAGTCAAAAAATAAAATCTTTAAAAAAAACATCTCAATTGATTTTCGTCCCAGACCTTAAACACCACTATTGCAATTTTGACAAAATCATTATTTTAAAATTAACGAGAATTTAAGTATTTATTAAATCTTTGTTTAGATAGTAACAATAAATTTACTTTCAAAAAAATTTACATGAAAGTAAAATTACCTTTTCTACTATTTTTTCTTGCATTTAATTTTTGTTTTTCTCAAACTGAAAAAGTAATTTTTGGAAAAGTAGTATCCTCTGGAATATCGCTGCAAAATGTGCATGTCATCAATAAAAATACAGAAAAAAGTTCCATCACAAATTACAACGGAGATTTTACAATAAATGCCAAAATTGGTGACAGTATAATTTTTTATAAAAAAGATTATTTTTTGCTAGGAATTCGTGTGACTGTGAACACTTTAAATAACAATGCCTTTTCTATTGCTTTGATAAAAAAAGCTGAAGAATTAGAAGAAGTAATAATCGCAAAAACTTCAAATATTAATTTGAAATTTGACACCAATTACGAAAATATTAAAAGAGACGAAATTACAGCTGATAGAGCTGAACGCAGACTAAAAAATCCAGGAGTAGCTGATCTTTCGATCGACAAAGGGTTAAATTTATTACGAATAGGGAAAACTTTATTTGGACTTTTAGCAAAAGAAAAAACAGCTGTAAAAACAACAGAAATCGATTTCAAAGAAAATGTTAAAAACTCTTGCGACGAAAAATTTTTTACTAAAACCTTAAAATTAAATTCTTTTGAAATCGATCTCTTTCTGCAATTTTGTGAGACCGATCCAAATGCAAATACAGTTGCGGTAAATGAAAATGTTTTAACATTAATGGATTTTCTAGTAAAAAAGAATGTTGAATTCAAGAAGCTATAAAAATCAATTAAAAATTGATTGCTCATTACGCAGCGACCAACTATCTATTCAACCACCAAATACTTCCATTCAAAACCGCAGCAAAACTCACCCACGCTATGTATGGAATAAACAAATAACCAGCAATTTTATTGATTTTAGAAAATTGAACATACGTTTCAAAAATCATCAACCATAAAACAATAATTTCTAAACCTGCTAACATTGGGTTGTGTAGTCCAAAAAATAAATACGACCACAAAGCATTAAGCGCCAGCTGTATTGCAAAGAATATCAATGCCTTTTTTACAAGTTCACGCTCTTCTTCTATTCGGTTCCAAACTAAACCTGCTGCAACACCAATCATAACATAAAGCGTACTCCAAACGGGTGCGAAAACCCAATTGGGCGGATTAAAACTGGGTTTGATCAAAGTAGGATACCAAGTTGTAATGGCAGCTCGTGTTACCATTCCTGAGAAATACCCAACAACAAGGCAGGTTACCACAACAGCTAATATTCTAGTGATTTTATTCATTTTATTATGATATATAATTGACAAATTTACTGAAAACTACTCAACATTTCGACCGTTCATAATAAAGGTTATTTAAAAACGCAAAACTCCATACATAAAATCATTATTTACGTTCAAATTTATTTTTTGTTTATCACATGAGAGGAAAAAATCTAATGTTATATATTAATGACCCTTTTATAAAATCTGCGAATCTGCGGTTAATAAAAAAAGTATCTTTGCACAAATTTTTAATTCATGATTTCAGTAAACGATTTTATTCCGTCTAAATATTCAAATTCTGTTGATCAAGGTATTTTTCAGTGGAGCGCACCCAGTAATATTGCGCTTGTAAAATATTGGGGGAAAAAAGAAAACCAAATCCCTGCGAATCCTTCAGTCAGCTTTACTTTGAATAATTGTAAAACGAATACCAAGTTGGCTTTCGCCAAAAAAGCTGATCGAAATTATTTCTCATTTGACTTGCTTTTTGAAGGTCAACCTAAAGAAGATTTCAAACCTAAAATCCAGAAATTTTTTGAACGAGTAGAAATATACTTGCCTTTTTTAAAAGAGTACCACTTTACAATTGACACTGAAAACACGTTTCCTCACAGTTCAGGAATTGCCTCTTCGGCATCAGGAATGGCGGCTCTTGCCATGAATTTAATGAGTTTAGAAAAAGCATTAAATCCATTGATGACCGATGATTATTTTTACCAAAAAGCCTCTTTATTAGCCCGTTTGGGCTCTGGAAGCGCGTGCAGAAGCATTAAAGGACAAGTCGTAGTGTGGGGTACTCATCAAAATATTACTGGAAGCTCAAATTTATTTGGAGTTGAATTTCCAAATACTATCCATGAGAATTTCACTGATTATCAAGATACCATTTTGCTCGTTGATAAAGGTGAAAAACAAGTTTCTAGCACTGTAGGCCATGAACTTATGCACGATCATCCTTTTGCCGAAAGGCGATTTGCACAAGCACATGAAAACTTAGACAAACTAATTACCATTTTTAAAACTGGAGATTTGGAAGAATTTATTAAAGTTGTTGAAAGCGAAGCCTTGACTTTGCACGCAATGATGATGACTTCCATGCCTTACTTTATATTGATGAAACCAAATACTTTAGAAATTATTAATGCGATTTGGAAATTTAGAAAAGCGACAAAAATACCTGTTTGTTTTACATTAGATGCTGGTGCAAATGTGCATGTTTTGTATCCAAATAAGGATAAAGAGAAAGTATTACAATTTATTCAGAACGAATTAGTTGGCTATTGCCAAAATGGTCAGTATCTTTGCGACCAAATTGGGAATGGTGCTGCATTGATTTAATTTTTTTTAGTTATCTTTAGTTTTTTAAAGAACTGAAATCATGGATATTCAATCAGATAAGTTGGAATTGATAAAATTATTAATAGAAACTGAAGATCAATCTTTAATAAATGCTGTAAAAAGTATTTTTAGTTCACAGAAAAAAGAAGTTTGGACGCAATTATCTGCCGAAGAACAAGAAAAAATTGAAATTAGAATTCACGAAGCAAATCGTGGTGATTCAGTAGAATTATAAAAATAATACACTTGCCAACCCCAATTGATCATTCAAAATATTATATGAAAGGACCCTTATTTTACTCAAAAATATTACTCTTTGGAGAATACGGAATTATTCGTGACTCTAAAGGGCTTTCAATTCCTTATAATTTTTATAACGGTGCTTTAAAAAGAGATGAAAATCCTTCAGAAGAAGCGATTAAATCTAATGGTCATTTGAAACGATTTGTAACTTATTTAGAAACGTTACAAAACGAGCAACCAGAATTAGTTACTTTTGATTTAGCACTATTAAAAGAGGATGTAGAAACAGGAATGTATTTTGATTCTAGTATTCCTCAGGGATATGGTGTAGGAAGTAGTGGCGCACTTGTCGCTGCTATTTATGATAAATATGCACACAATAAAATAACAGTTTTAGAAAATCTTACACGTGAAAAATTATTGCAACTAAAAACGATATTTTCACAAATGGAAAGTTTTTTCCATGGGAAAAGTTCAGGTTTAGATCCTTTAAATAGTTATTTGAGTATTCCAATCTTAATTAATTCTAAAGATAATATTGAAGCAACGGGTATTCCAACACAAAGTTTTGACGGAAAAGGCGCAGTTTTTTTACTAGATTCGGGAATTGTGGGCGAGACTGCACCAATGGTTAGTATATTTATGGAAAACTTGAAAGACAAAGGTTTCCGTGCTATGTTGAAAAACCAATTTGTAAAATACACTGATGCCTGCGTTGAAAACTTCCTTGGTGGTGATATGAAGTCATTGTTTATGAACACCAAGAAACTATCAAAAGTAGTTTTAAATAATTTTAAACCTATGATTCCAGAGCAATTTCACGGAATTTGGCAACAAGGAATAGACAGTAACGATTATTACTTAAAATTATGTGGATCTGGTGGTGGTGGATACATCCTTGGTTTTACTGAAGATCTAGAGAAAGCAAAAGCATCCCTATCTGATTATAAGCTAGAGGTAGTCTACAAGTTTTAAAAAAAATCTATTTCCTTATTAGGTAAGAATTTTAATTTAAAAATCACTTTGTGACTGAGTGCCTTTGTAGCTAACAATATTCGAAATGAACAGAAAGCAGAAACTTCTCTTAATGAAAATTGCAAGTTTGTTCTCAGTAGTTAGAGGCTACAACATTCCTATTATTATTCTAGCGCTCTATTTATCTTCTATATTTATCTTGGCACCAGAAAAGAGAGCACTTGAGGTTTTATTGGATTTTAATTTATTTATTATAGTATTTGCTTCTTCCTTAACGATTGCGTCTGGTTATATCATTAATAATTTTTATGATTCTCAAAAAGATTTAATTAATCGCCCGCAAAAGTCAATGCTAGACCGCTTAGTTAGTCAAAAAACTAAATTAAATGTCTATTTCACTCTAAATTTTATCGTTTCACTTATGGCACTTTTTGTGTCATGGCGGGTTTTTATATTCTTTTCCGCTTATATATTTTTCATTTGGTTTTACTCACACAAAATTAAAAAGTATCCTGTAATAGGAAATTTAACTGCAGCAGTGCTTGCAGTTCTTCCATTTTTTGCAGTATTATTATATTTTTACACTCGAATTCCATTTGAGGATATTGATAATTATAAAACACAACTAGCCGTAATATTTGCTCATGCCGCTTTTCTTTTTTTATTGTTACTAGTGCGCGAAATGATTAAAGATTTGGAAAACCTAACGGGTGATTTAGTTAACGACTACAATACCATCCCTATCGTTTATGGAGAAATCGTTTCCAAACAAATTATAACTATATTGACAATTTTGACGGTCTTTCCCGTTTACGTTTTAATCGAAATTTCTGATGTGGGATTAATGAATATCTACTTTTATTCCTGTCTGATAATCTTAATTTTCTTTTTGCTTTATTTGTGGAAATCCACTAGTAAAAAACAATTTTTATTATTGCACAACGTTTTAAAATTTTTAATTGTTTCTGGAGTTTTTTGTATTGTATTAATCAATCCCGCTGTTTTGTGGCACGGAAAAAGAATGTTGTTGATGATTTAACAAGCTTTAAAAAATGGTAATATGAACCTAATATTTCTTTGTTATAGCACTTTACTCCTAGCCCCGATTGCAGCGGCATCCTTTTATAAAGCTCCCAGCCATAAATAGGCTGCGAGCTTTATAAAAGATACAGTGGAAAGCGGGAAAATGCTCTAAATGAAGAAACATCATATATTAATATACTTATCCTTTAGACAGTTACCGTTTTATAACCCTCACTTATTGATTATCAATTATATAAATAGTACCTTTGCGCAAATTAAGGAATATTATGAATAATAAGCAAGGCAACAATAAAGGAAGTGGTGCTAGAACAAACAGTTCAAAACCAAGTTCTAACAAGCCAAAACCTGCTATGCAAAAAAGGGCACAGGGGCCAAAAAAAGTTAAAGTAAACACTAAAGTTGCAGAAGCTGCTACTGATAAAGTAGAAAAAAAGCCAAACCAAGCGGCTAAAAGACCAAAAGTAAAAGACGAAATTCGCTTGAATAAATATATTGCAAATTCTGGTGCTTGTTCGCGTCGTGATGCTGATATTTACATTCAGTCAGGAACTGTTAAAGTGAATGGAATTCCAGTGACCGAAATGGGTTATATGGTCAAACCAGGCGATGTTGTGAATTTTGACGGAGCTACATTGACCCCAGAGAAAAAAGTTTACATCTTACTAAACAAACCAAAAAACTTTACAACTGCGATGGACGAAGGTCAGGAATATCGCAATGTACTGGAATTAGTTAGAGGTTCTACTACTGCAAAAATTGGTGCAATAGGTAGAATGGACAAGAATACAACTGGATTATTATTGTTTACAAACGATACAGATATGATTCGGAAGTTTACTTTACCGAGTCAGAAATCATCTAAAATCTACCAAGTTTCATTAGATAAAAACTTAAAATTTGAAGATTTAGAAAAGATAAATAAAGGATTAACCCTTGATGGCCACCGCGTTTTTGTTGAAGACATAAGTTATATTGAAGGAGAAGCTAAAAGCGAAATTGGGTTGCAATTAAGATCCTCAAATGTGAAAGTTGTTCGTAGCATATTCGAACATTTTGATTACGACGTTTTACGAATTGATCGTGTTTCTTTTGCTGGTTTAACTAAAAAGAATTTACCTCGTGGGACATGGAGAATACTTACTGATCAAGAAATTATCAATTTGAAGAACGTTTAAAACGAGTTTTATTACTACATAACAAAATCCCATCCGTTTTTTTACGGTTTGGGATTTTTATTTTAAAGAAAACCAAAAATTACATGACACCTGAAAAATTACAATCAATTGCTTTTAAATGGTTTGACACTTTCAACAATAAAGAATTAGAAAAACTGTTGTCTTTGTATGACGACGAAGCTGTAATTTCTAATTCACAACTCAAATCTTTGAAACCAGAGACCAATAGTTTTGTTTCTGGCAAACAAGCTTTGCGCCAATTGTGGCAAGATGTTTTTGAGCGTTTTCCAAGTATACATTACAAAGTCAAATCGGTTACTGCTAATGGAGATCGTGTGTTTATGGAATACATAATAAGCGTTGAAAATGCTGAAGATATGCTAATTGCCGAAGTCTTAGATATCAAAGAAGATAAAATTATAGGCTCTAGAGTTTATCGTGGATAAACTGACTAATGCAATAAATAAAAAACCCTAGAACGACAATAAGTAGTTCTAGGGTTTCTTTTTTTATTTTGGATAAATCTATCCTCTTACCCTCTTGAGCGGTTCCTTCTTTTTGTCTAATCCCCGCTTTTTCAACAACGGCTCAATACTAGGTTCACCACCGCGGAAACGTTTGTATAAAACCATCGGATCTTCGGTGCCGCCTTTCTCTAAGATGTTTTCACGAAACAATTTAGCCTTTTCTGGATTGAATAAACTTGTTGACTTAAAAGCTTCAAATGCATCCGTATCTAAAACACCTGACCAAATATAACTGTAATAACCTGACGAATAACCACCTGAAAAGATGTGATTGAAGTACGTGCTTCGGTATCGAGGAATGATCGATTCAATTAAACCAATTTTTTTCATTGTGGCCTTTTCAAAAGTATTTGCATCAACAGTGATATCCTTAGTTTGCGAATGATATTCTAAATCTAACAATGAAGCTGCAAGGTATTCTGTAGTTGTAAAGCCTTGATCAAAGGTACCTGCTTTTTTCAATTTATTTACTAAAACTTCAGGGATAACTGCTCCCGTTTTATAATGCTTAGCATATAGCTTTAAGACCTCAGGCTCTGAAGCCCAATTCTCCATAATTTGTGAAGGAAGTTCAACAAAGTCTCTTGGAACACTCGTCCCCGCTAAACTTCTATAAGTTACATTCGATAATAAACCGTGTAAAGCATGACCAAACTCATGGAAAAAAGTCGACACCTCATCAAATGTTAATAATGCAGGAGCACTAGCTGACGGCTTCGTAAAATTACATACTATAGAGACTACAGGAGCAATACGTTTGCCATCAACAGTTTTCTGGGTTCGGTAGGACGTCATCCAAGCACCACCACGCTTAGACTCACGAGGATGAAAATCCATGTATAATACGCCAAGATGTGTTCCGTCTTTTTCAGTAACTTCCCACACTGTGACATCTTCATGATATTTTGGAACATTCACTAATTCTTTGATTTTTATACCATATAAATTTTCTGTTACCTGAAAAACTCCCTTTCTCACATTGTCTAAACTAAAATAAGGCTTTAACTCCTCTTCGTCAAGATCAAAACGTTGCTTTCTAATTTTCTCCGTATAATAACGCCAGTCGTATGGTTGAACTGTGCCTTTTACACCCTCTTTTAGCATCATTTTCTGAATGTCGGCGGCCTCTATTTTAGCGATTTCTAGTGCTGGTTTCCATAAATCATTCAATAATTTATTGACGTTTTGAGGTGTCTTAGCCATTGACTCCTCTAAGACGTAAGTTGAGTGTGAAGTGTACCCCAATAATCGCGCTTTCTGTCCGCGAAGATTAGCTAGTTCTATAGCATTTTGTTTATTGTCAAAAGCATCGTCATGATTCCCTCTCGTTTGGTACTCATTCCAAATTTTTTGACGCAAAGCCCTATTTGAATTATATTGTAGAAACGGCATGACGCTGGAATTAGAAAGGGTAAAAACCCATTTCCCCTCTTTGCCTTTTGCTTTAGCATCAGCGGCTGCAGCCTCTATTAAACCTTCTGGCAAGCCTGCTAAATCTTTCTTAGCATCAATAATCAATTCGTATTTATTAGTCTCCGCCAATATATTTTGTCCGTACTTTAAACTAGCAAGTGATAGTTTTCCGTTTATATTACGCAATATGTCCTTATCTGTCACTGATAAATTTGCACCACTACGCACGAAATCTTTGTAAGCATTATCTAAAATTTTGGCTTGTTCCAAATTTAAGCCTAAGCTTGCTCTTTTATCCCACAGCGTTTTTACTTTTGCAAATAATTTTTCATTCAAGTAAATGTTATCTCTGTGAGAAGAAAGATTTGGCGCTACTTCTTTAGCAATATTTTGAATCTCTTTATTGGTATTAGCTGAATTATAATTAGAAAAAACCGTGCTTACATCACTTAACAATCGGCCTGCATTTTCCATAGCAAGAATTGTATTGTCAAAAGAAGGAGCTTCGACATTATTAGCAATTACACTAATTTCAGCCTCATGTGAATTGATTCCTTCTAAAATGGCTGGTTTAAAATGTTCATTTTTGATTTTATCAAATGGTGGAACTTGAAAAGGCGTGTCATAGGCCTGAAAAAATGGATTCATAGCAGTAGTTTCATTTTTTTCTTGCGCTTCAATCGTTAGTATGTTACCCATAACTAACAAAATGAAAAAGGATTTTTTTCTCATATTTGTATGTAATTAAGAAGCTAAATTTAGCCGAAATCATTGTAAAATAAGAATCCCTACAGAGCGTTAACTTAATTTTATGACAAAAAAGAAAACGATTCATCAAAAGAACGAGTAATCGTACGGTAAAAATTAAAAAAAAGCAATAAATTAGCTTTAATAATTACAAATCTATATTATGAAAAAAACAACCATTTTTCTTTTTACCCTTACTGCTGCCGTTCTATTCGTAAATTGCAAACCAGAAGAAAAAAAAGAAGACTTTAGTACCTTAACTAAAAACTATTTTGACAATAAAAATGCGCTCGATCCTTTAGGTGCAACTCAAAGCGGTCAAAATCAATATAATGATCAATTGCAGTTTGAAATGACTGACAGTTATAGAAAATCGCAATCTGAATTTTTTGATAAATATCAAACTGCATTACAAAATGTAACTTTTGACGATCTAACAGAAGAGGAAAAAAACAGTTATGAAATCATAAAATGGGAAGTTGAAATTGGTAAAGATTTATTGAAGCAACCTTCAAATTTACTACCTATACATCAATTTTGGGGAACACACCTCACCATGGGACAGTTTGCTGGAGGAACAAGCGCACAACCTTTTAAAACTGAAAAGGATTACACCAACTTCTTGAATAGAATGGATAAATATTCCGTTTGGATTGACTCGGCAATGGTGTATATGAAAAAAGGACTTGATAAAGGTGTGGTTTTACCAAGGGCTTTAACAGTAAAGTTGATTCCGCAGTTTGCAGAAATGGCAACTCCCAACATTCAAGATAATTTATTTTTCTCGGCTATCAAATTGATGCCTGCTTCCTTTCCAGAGAGCATGAAAGAGGATTTAACTAAAAAATACACTGCAACAATTAATAATAAATTGATTCCGCAGTATCAGAGAATGACAGATTTCTTGACTAAACAATATTTACCAGCTTCAAGAGTGACAAGCGGAATAGGCAATTTACCTTTTGGAAAACAACTTTATGCAACTTATGTAAAACAGTGGACTACTACAGAAATGTCCCCCGAAGCCATTCACGAATTAGGATTACAAGAAGTAGCACGTCTAAACGCAGAAATGGAAAAAGTAAAGACGCAAGTGGGTTTTAAAGGAACATTATTAGAATTCTTTGAAGAAGTACGTAACAAAAAAGAACTAAAACCCTTTACAAAACCAGAAGAAGTAATTGCTAATTTTCAAAATATATACACCAGAATCAAACCAAATGTAGATAAATTATTCTCGCTGCAGCCTGTAACCAAATTTGAAATTAGAAGAACAGAGGCTTTTAGAGAAAAAACCGCTAGTGCTGAATACAATCCTGGATTGAAAGACGGAACTCGTCCCGGTATTTTTTATGTTCCTATTCCAGATGTGGCTAACTATAATATGTATGGAGACGAAGATTTATTTTTACATGAAGCCATTCCTGGCCATCATTTTCAAATTTCATTGCAACAAGAAAATGAAAGTTTGCCTGATTTTAGAAAATTCAACTGGTTTGGTGCCTATGGCGAAGGCTGGGCATTATACACAGAAAGTTTAGGAAAAGAACTTGGATTATACCAAGATCCATATCAGTACTTTGGGATGTTAGGCAACGAAATGCACAGAGCTGTACGATTAGTGGTAGATACGGGATTGCATTCAAAAGGCTGGACTAGAGAGCAAGCGATCAGATATTCGTTAGCCAATGAAGCAGAGAGCGAAGCGAGCATAATCCCCGAAATTGAGCGCTACATGGCGATTCCTGGACAAGCGTTATCCTATAAAATAGGTCAACTTAAAATTATCGAATTACGCAAAAAAGCAGAAGCCAAAATGGGAACTAAATTTGACATCAAAAAATTTCATGAAAAAGTACTCGAATCAGGAGTGATGCCATTAGCATTATTAGAGAAGAAAATTAATGCGTGGATTGCAGAAAAATAAAATAATTTTAAATAGTAGACATAAAAAAAGCTTTCGCTGTAGCGAAAGCTTTTTTTATGTGAATAAAAGACGTTTCGGTAAAAAATCAGAATTAATTTTCTCGCTTACAATGTGGAAACCCGTAAACATAAACTAATAACAAAATCTATTTTTGTTATTGCAATAAAGTATTGATTCAAATTATTATTTTAAAAATTCTAAAACTTTTTTGCAAGCTATTAGTTATTTAAACATCTTATTGTATTTAAAATCCTATTTTTACCAGTAGATCAAACTAAAACAGAAGTAGAACAGCACCCTATATTACAATGGCAAAACAAGCAAAATCAAAAAAAGAAAAATCAATAGAAGAAACCCTTTGGGAATCAGCAAATAAACTTCGTGGAACGGTAGAATCATCAGAATATAAGCATGTTGTTTTAGGTTTAATATTTCTCAAATTTGCCAGTGATAAATTTGAAGAACGACGAAGTGAATTAATTGTTGAAGGAAAAGAGAAATACCTTGAAATGAAAGAGTTTTACAACATGAAAAACATCTTTTTCCTTCCTGAAGAATCGCGATGGTCATTCATTATACAAAATTCCAAACAAAACGATATTGCCTTAAAAATTGACACCGCTTTACATACCGTAGAGAAAAACAATCCTGCGCTGAAAGGTGCTTTGCCCGATAATTACTTTTCTCGGTTGAATATGGACGTGAGCAAACTCGCAGCCTTATTAGATACCATCAATAACATTGATACTATAAAAGACAAACAACAAGACATTGTTGGTCGTGTGTATGAATATTTCTTGAGTAAGTTTGCCCTTGCCGAGGGAAAAGGGAAAGGGGAATTTTACACCCCAAAAAGCATTGTAAACCTAATTGCCGAAATGATTGAACCTTACAAAGGCGTAATCTATGATCCCGCTTGTGGTTCTGGTGGAATGTTTGTGCAATCCATAAAGTTTATCGAAAACCACCACGGAAACAAAAAAGAAATTTCCATTTACGGACAAGAATATACGGCTACCACTTACAAACTAGCCAAAATGAACTTGGCCATTAGAGGAATTGCAGCCAATTTAGGCGATGTTCCTGCGGATACTTTTGGACGTGACCAACATCCTGATTTGAAAGCCGATTTTATTATGGCAAATCCTCCTTTTAACCAAAAAGATTGGAGAGCAAGTGATGAATTAGTAGATGATCCTCGTTGGAGAGGTTATGATGTTCCGCCAACAAGCAATGCCAATTATGCTTGGATTTTGAATATGGTAAGCAAACTTTCTGAAAATGGTGTGGCTGGATTTATCTTGGCTAATGGCGCACTTTCAGGTGGTGGAGAAGAATATAAAATACGCAGAAAACTAATTGAAAATGATGTGGTAGAAAGTATTGTGATTTTGCCACGATCTATGTTTTATACCACCGATATTAGTGTAACGCTTTGGATTTTGAACAAAAACAAAAAAGCACGAACGGTTACTTTACCCGATGAAACTAGAAACTACCGAAACAGAGAAAACGAAATTTTATTTCTTGATTTAAGAGAAAAAGGAATTCCATTTGAAAAGAAATTCACTCAATTTTCTGAAGAGAATATTGCCGAAATCACAGATACCTACCACAACTGGCAAACTGATTCGGATAAATATAAAAATGTCCCTGAGTTTTGTTTTTCTGCTTCTATTGATGCAGTAATTGCTAAAGATTTTTCTTTAGTTCCAAGCAAATACATTGAATTTGTAAACCGTGATGAGAATATTGATTTTCATGATAAGATGAAAGTTTTACAAAAAGATTTCTCTGAATTATTGAAAGCCGAAGCCCAATCTAAAGATGATTTATTAACCGTTTTCAAAGAATTAGGTTATGAGATCGAATTATAAACGATTGGGAGATTTTATCCAGCTAGTTGTTGGTAGAAATAAGGATTTAGAAAATTTACCTTTGGTCGGTTTGAGTATCACTAAAAAGTTCATTCCTTCTATTGCAAATACAATAGGAACGGATATGTCAACTTACAGAACCATCGAAAGAAAACAATTTGCTTATGGCCCAGTAACTTCTAGAAATGGAGATAAAATTACAATTGCTTTGTTTGATGATTATGATAAAGCATTGATTTCACAAGCCTATATTCCTTTTGAAGTTAAAAATACCAATGAACTTGATCCCGAATATTTAATGATGTGGTTTCGCAGACCTGAATTTGATCGTTATGCCCGATTTAAAAGTCACGGAAGTGCAAGAGAAATTTTTGATTGGAATGAAATGTGCGATACTTTATTACCAATTCCTTCTCCTGAAAAACAACTTGAAATTGTAAAAGAATACAATACCATTCAAAACCGTATTCAACTTAACAACCAACTCATTGCCAAACTCGAAGAAACTGCACAAGCGATTTACAAACAATGGTTTGTAGATTTTGAGTTTCCTGATAAAAATGGGAAAGCTTATAAAAGTAATGGTGGAGAGATGGTTTTTTGTGAGGAATTGGAGAAAGAGATCCCTGTGGGGTGGAGTACAGATAGTTTATCTTCCTATGCAAAATATTCAAATAAAAGAATTAGTATTGATGATTTAATTTCGACAAAATATATTTCGACCGAAAATATGCTTAGAAATAAAAAAGGAATTCTTGTTTCTGATGAAATCCCCGATATTACTTCTGCACTAAAATTTGTTTCTAATAATATTTTAATTTCAAATATTAGACCTTATTTAAAAAAAATATGGTTTGCTGATTTTGAAGGAGGATGTTCGAATGACGTTTTGTGTATTGAAACTTTAAATAAAAACTATTCTTATTTTATTTACAATTCATTGGAACAAGATTATTTTTTTGATTATGTCATGGCAGGAAGTAAAGGTACTAAAATGCCTCGAGGGGATAAGCAATGGATTATGGATTTTAAAATCGTAATTCCAAATATAATTACATTAAATAAATTTTCTAATTTTTCTAAAATGGCAATGAACCATAGAAAAGTTAGTGAATATGAAAACGAAAAGCTTGAGGAATTGAAGGATTTATTATTGGCAAGAATGACAAAAGTTGAGAGTGGAAATGAAAATGTAGAAAATTAGCAAAAATGGTATCTAACACTAAAATAAATAGCATTGGTGAAGCCATAGCAAAGAGATCAGGTATCATTACACCAGATGAATTAGAATTGTTGCAAGAGTTTAGAACTTCGTTTTCAAAACCATTAGTTAATGTCTTCAACATAATTAGAGAGTTGTCTAATAATATTCACCCCTCTAGTATAGTAGCTTTTCGCTTAAAAAGAATTGACACCATAATCAACAAATTGAGTCGTGAGCAAGGAATGGATCTAAGTCGTATGGGCGATATAGGCGGAATTAGGTGCATTTTCTATAATGAGGGAGAAGTTTATAACGCAAAAGAGATTATTGAGAAATCTTTTGAAAGTGGAGGAAAAACTAGAGATTACATAAACGTAATAAAACGTGATATAGGTTACAAAAGTATTCACATATATGTAAAAGATCCAGTTTCACGTAAGAGGATTGAAATTCAATTACGAACAGTAGAGCATCATAATTGGGCTACTCTCATTGAAATAACAGATTTTCTTTATAATTTACGATTAAAAGAACTTGGATTTGAATCAGATGAAAAATTCGGAAGATTTCATGCCCTTATGTCGAGTGATAAAGAATTAACAAAAGAGGAAGCAGATTTAATTTATGATGTACTAGAAAAACGTGATTTTATATCTGTTTTGAGTAAAACATTTAGAAAAAATAATACAGAAGTAAAAAAAAGATGGTCTAGTGAAGATAAGAAGAACTCTTTCTTTTTGATAGAAGCGTCTATAACAGATATACCAAATTTAAAATCTTTTGCCACATTTGAAGAAGCAGAAAGTGCTTATTTTGAAAAGTATAAAGAAAATCCATCCGCAGAAATAGTATTGACTTCAATTAAAAAGCCGAATTTTAGGCAAATAAGTGTGGCATATGCAAATTATATTTTATCATATCACACTTTTACTAATGATATTCGACCAATTCTTCAAGAATTGGCTAAAGATGCTTTAGAGAATAAAGAAATAAAAAAGTTCGAAAAAATTTTTAAAACTTATGAAGATTTGCTAGCCAATCTTATTCTAGAGGTTATTGCTGATAGTGCTGATCTGTTTTTTAATAGATTAGAAAGAAATAAGATTATAATTGGTAGAACTAACAAAATGAATAAATTACAAGAAAGGGAGATAATGAAAAAAATAAATCTTAAGGTAATGGAGCATCAAAGATCTCATCAAGAATTTGTTGAAGAACTTGAACTATATATTCCAAATGGTTTTTTTGATAAAAGAAGAGTAGAGAAATTTTTAATAAAACACAACGAAAGAATAGCGAAAATTATGCTTAGTAAACAAGTAGAATTTGAGAGTATTATTCATTAATGTGACAAAATAAAAATTTAATTTAGTTATGAAAAAAGAAATAATCCATATGTTAACCGCAAATTTTGAATCACAATCACATCAAACTGAGGAAGGAGTTGAGTTTTGGTTGGCCAGAGACGTACAACATTTATTAGATTACACCAAATGGGATAATTTTCTAGGCGTAATTTCAAAAGCAAAAACAGCTTGCGAAATTTCTGGAGAAGCAATTGAGCATCATTTTGCCGACGTCGGGAAAACGATACAAATGCCTAAAGGTGCTGAGAAAGAGATACAGGATATGATGCTTACCAGATATGCTTGTTATCTTATTGCACAAAATGGAGATCCTCGAAAAGAAACTATTGCTTTTGCGCAACGTTATTTTGCAATTCAAACCAGAAAAGCAGAGCTAATAGAGCAACAGTTGCTAGAATATGAAAGAGTACAAGCTAGAAATAAACTAAAAGTAACAGAAAAAGAATTATCGCAAGTAATTTTTGAGCAAACGGGTGGTAATGAAAATTTTGCTTTAATACGTAGTAAAGGTGACGCTGCCTTGTTTAATAAAACAACACAGCAAATGAAAACAAAATGGAATTTACCAACTGCAAAACCATTAGCGGATTTCATGCCTACCATTTTGCTTAAAGCTAAAGATTTTGCTACTGAAATCACTATTTATAATGCAAAACAGCATAAAATGAAAACAGAAGGGCAAATTTCAAAGGAGCATATTACAAATAATAAGTCGGTAAGAAGCACACTTCTTTCTCGTGGTATTGTTCCCGAAAATTTATCTCCTGAAGAAGATATTAGTAAAATTGAACGAAGACTTGTTAATGATGAGAAGAAAGCACTAAAAAACCCTGATAAATTAAATGATAAGTAGTAATCTAAATACACTGTGAAAAATTAAATTACATAGGGTTGTTTAATTTTTAATACCATTTTCCTAATGTCGGGAAAATGGTTTGAAAGTCAAGTGATTTAAAAACTGTTTAAATCAACTGAAAAACTAAGAAATAAATACAAAAAACAAGTGGCATAGTATGAAATCAACACTTTTAGATATAGATTCGGCCTTTTGCGATCATTATAGTAGCTTACTTGAAACACAGCGTGGCATTAGCAAAGAATTAGAAGGCTATGCCTTTGATTTCGACAAAGATGAAATTACACAAGCAGTAAGAAACAGAATGAGTTCTTTCTGGTATTTTAATTACAATAATCGTAATGATTTAGAACGAAGAGTTACAGCCGTTGCTGCAGATTTTTTTACTGAAACTTGTTTGTTTTTTTTAAAGAAGGTTTTCAAACAGCATGGCATGGAAGTTTTTTCAGAAAGAAATATACTTAAAGAAGTTAGCAAAAAAAGTATGCGCCCTGATGTTTCTATTTGGAAGGACAAATTATTAATTGCCGTTATAGAATTAAAAGTAAGTGACGGTTGGAAAAGAGCAGGTATGCTTAATCATTTAGAAGAACGTAAGAGAAACATACAGGAAATTTATCCTGAAGTTTTTTTTGGAGCAATAGCTTATTGGGATTGCTTTCGAAATATTGATAGTGATTTATACCCAAATTACTTAGGTCTAGTGATTCATGACACTAAGAATAATCACCCTAGCACAGGACAGACAATTGAGGAAATGATAAAGAGAATAATAGAAAATTAGTACTATATAGTTTTTTTAATTATGATTATGTCCAAAAATAATATTTTACGATCAAAAAAAATGTCCAGTTTTTTATATAATAAACTGGACAAAAGTATATATTTGTAGTAATTAAAAAAACATGAAAACTACTGATTATATAGCCCTTACTATAGATAGACTTCCTAAAGGATATGTGTTCACCTATGCTGACTTTACTACAGAGGTGAATAAGAAGCAAGCAGTCATTAAAGCTTTAAATAGAATGGCTGTTTCAGGTAAGATAGCTAAACTTGCAAAAGGTAAATATTACAAACCTGAAAGCACTCCGTTTGGAAATTTAGAACCTAGTCAGTTTCAAGTGGTAAAAGACTTACTTGAAGATGATGGAAAAACAATTGGTTATCTAACAGGTTATAGTATTTACAATCAATTGGGATTAACTACGCAAGTGAGTAATACCATTCAGATTGGTAGGAACGAAATTCGTCCAGTGCTGGAACGAGATCGTTACACTATTAAATTCATCAAGCAAAAGAATACAATTACCAAAGAGAATATTCCGCTTTTGCAACTATTAGATGCTATTCGTTACATCAAAAAAATTCCTGATAGTACTGTTTCATCCGCATGTTTACGATTTATATCTCTATTGAGAAAATTAAGTGAAAAGGAAACAAATACATTAGTACGATTATCACAGAAGTATCCACCTGCCACAAGAGCACTTTTGGGCTCTTTATTGGAAGAAATAGGAATTATGCAATTTGAAGAAGTTTTACAGAAAAGTTTAAATCCAATTACAAAGTATAAATTATCAGGTGTTACTGCTGTTTTGAAAGCATCTGAAAAATGGAATTTAGTATGAGCGAATCTCAAAATATAGAATGGAAACAATTGTGGCACGACGACTATTTAAAATGGATATGTGGTTTTGCCAATGCAGTTGGGGGTACGATTATCATCGGTAAAGATGATGATGGTAGGATTACGCATTTAGAAAACTACAGAGCTTTAATGGAATCATTACCTAATAAGATTAGGGAGAATCTAGGAATCATTTGTGATGTTAATCTTCATGATAAGGAAGATAAAAAGTATATAGAAATTCGTGTAAATCCCTATACCGTTCCCGTATCGTTGAGAGGGCGTTATTATTATCGTTCTGGTAGTTCGAAGATGGAAATGACGGGTGTTACCTTAAATGACTTTTTACTAAAAAAGGCAGGGAAAACGTGGGATGATGTTATAGAAGAAGGAGCAAAACTAGAGGATATTGCTACAGAAAGTTTACAGCTTTTTTGCAAGGATGCAATCAAAAGTGGTAGAATGTCCGAGGACATTTTAGAATTATCCAATAGCGAGCTTTTAGACAAACTACGTTTGCTGAAGGGCAGCAAAATTAAAAGAGCTGCTATTATTTTGTTTGGTAAAGACCCAAATTATTTTTACTCAAATATTAAAGTCAAAATCGGTCGTTTTGGGAACAATGATGCCGACTTGCGTTTTCAGGAGGTAATAGAGGGAAATGTTTTTCAATTGCTTAAAGAAGTACCTCAAATATTGAATGCCAAATTTCTAATCAAACCAATCGATTTTGAAGGATTGCTGCGCATTGAAAAAGATGAATATCCAGTGCCTGCCATTCGAGAGATGTTATTGAATGCTTTGGTACATCGTTCCTACATGGGTTCTATGATTCAGATGCGTGTGTATGACGACAAACTAACCATTTGGAATGAAGGTTTATTACCCGATGGTATGGAATTGGAAAGTTTGAAAAGACATCATATTTCACGTCCTAGAAATCCGTTAATCGCTGATGTTTGTTTTAAAGCAGGTTATATTGATTCGTGGGGACGTGGAACACTTAAAATTTATAATTCTTGTAAAGAAGCAGGTTTACCAGAACCTGAAATTACGGCTCTTGATGGTGGGATTTTGGTTGCTATTTATAAGAAACCAGAGGTGTTAGTGAGTAGGTTGGTAGATAGGTTGGTAGATGGGTTGGTAGATGGGTTGGTAGAAAGCCAACATAACATAATAAAACTTATAATCGATAAACCTAGAATTTCTAAAAGAGAAATGGCAGAACAAATAGGAATTAGTACCACAGCAATTGATAATAATTTGACTAAACTGAAAGATAAAAACATCATTCGTAGGGTTGGTAGTGACAAAACAGGGCACTGGGAAATAATAGAATAACCATGAAATTTACTGAATCACAATTAGAAAAAGCGTTTATCAGTTTGCTCCAAGAAGAAAAAATAACTCATCTTGTTGGTGCGGAAGTACGTCAAACAGAATTTCAGGGAGCTTCAGAACCTGAAACGGTTTATGGACATATCGCAAGTGAAAAAGTACTTATTATAGAAGATTTAAAATCCTATTTAAGAACTAATTATGTTGTCCAAAACATTACCGAAAACGAAATTGATTCTATAGTTAGGGATTTAGAACGACTTCCTTCTACTGACTTGTATGAAACCAACAAAGCCATTATGAAAATGGTACGCGATGGTTTTTTATTGAAACGGGAAGATCGCAGTCAAAAAGATTTTTACGTACAGTTTATTGACTATTCAGAGGAAGATAAGAATATATATAAAATTGTCAATCAACTAGCAATCAAAGGTTATGAAATGCGTATTCCTGATTTGATTTTATACATTAACGGCTTGCCATTAGTCGTTTTTGAATTCAAAACTGCTATTCAGGAAAATGTGACAATCCATAACGCTTATCTTCAACTAACTAATCGATACAAAAAAGATATTCCTGAATTGTTTAAATACAATGCTTTTTGTGTTATTAGTGATGGGGTAAACACAAAAGCAGGTTCGTTTTTTGCACCTTATGAATTCTTTTATGCTTGGCGAAAGATTGAAGGAATGGTAAAGGAAGTCGATGGTATTGATGCCATGTTTACACTTATTCAAGGAATGTTTAACCGCAAAAGATTGCGTGACATCATTCAGAATTTTATTTACTTACCTGATAGTTCCAAGAAAAACGAAAAGATTGTTTGTCGTTATCCCCAATATTATGCCGCTCGAAAATTATTCGAAAATATAAAAATGCACCAACGTCCAGAGGGTGACGGAAAAGGCGGAACTTATTTTGGCACGACCGGTTGTGGTAAAAGTTATACGATGCTTTTTTTAAGTCGCTTGCTAATGAAAAGCACTTATTTTGGCAGTCCTACCATTATTCTAATTACCGATAGAACCGATTTAGACGACCAATTGTCTGGACAATTCACCAATGCTAAAGGTTTTGTTGGCGATGAAACTATTGTGAGTGTGGAAAGTCGCTCTAATTTACGAGAATTGTTGCAGGGTAGAAATAGCGGTGGCGTATTTTTGACTACGATTCATAAATTTACAGAAGACACCAAACTGCTAACGGATAGAACCAATGTCATTTGTATTTCGGATGAAGCACACCGAAGTCAAACTAATTTGGATCAGAAAATAAACGTGACCGAAAAAGGAGTGACTAAAACGTTTGGTTTTGCTAAATATTTACACGATTCCTTACCAAACGCAACCTATATTGGCTTTACTGGAACACCAATTGATGCTACAATTGATGTTTTTGGTGAAATAGTCGATGCTTACACCATGACAGAATCGGTAGCTGATGAAATTACGGTGCGAATCGTTTACGAAGGACGTGCTGCCAAAGTATTGCTGAACAATCATAAACTTCAAGATATTGAAAATTACTACAGTCAGTGTGCTGAAGAAGGAAGTAATGAAAATCAAGTGGAAGAGAGCAAAAAGGCTATGACACAAATGAACGCTATTATTGGGGATCCTACTCGATTAAAAGCCGTCGCCGAAGATTTTGTAAAACATTACGAAAATAGAATTGCTGAAGGTGCAACTGTAAAAGGCAAAGCAATGTTTGTTTGTAGTAGTCGCCCAATTGCTTACGAATTGTATAAAAACATTATTGAACTACGACCTGAATGGGCAGAAATTAAAATATCTGATGGTACAGTTGAACTAACCGAAAAAGAAAAGAAAAAAATCAAACCTTCCCAGCGTATCAAAATGGTCATGACCAGAGGAAAAGACGATGAGGAGGAAATGTATAATCTGCTAGGAACAAAAGACGACCGTAAGGAAATGGATCGCCAATTCAAAAACGAGAAATCAAATTTTAAAATCGCTATTGTAGTTGACATGTGGTTAACTGGTTTTGATGTTCCTTTTCTAGACACGATGTACATTGACAAACCGATACAAAGACATAATCTAATTCAAACGATTTCCCGTGTAAATAGAAAATTTGAAGGCAAAGAAAAAGGACTTGTGGTTGACTACATTGGAATTAAAAAGCAAATGAATTTAGCTTTGGCGATGTATAGCAAAGCAGATCACGACAACATTGAAGACATAGAGCAATCTATTGTAGTTGTAAAAGACCAACTAGATCTATTGAATAAATTGTTCCATAAATTTGATAAAACACACTATTTTACTGGTTCTCCTCTAGAACAATTGCATACACTTAACAAAGCAGTTGAATTTGTACAACTCACACAAGATTTAGAAAAACGATTTATGTACATCGTAAAGCGACTAAAATCGGCTTATGATATTTGTTGCGGCAGCAGTGCTTTTCAGGAAACTGAACGTGACACCATACACTTTTATTTGGCAATTCGTTCGATAGTCTTCAAATTAACAAAAGGTGAAGCTCCAGACACTGCTCAAATGAACAACCGAGTTCGCCAAATGCTACAAGAAGCAATTGAGAGCAATGGTGTAGAGGAAATTTTCAAACTTGGAGAAGACAATCAAACGGAAGTTGACATATTTTCAGATGATTATATGGCAAAAATTGAAAAGATAAAATTGCCAAATACTAAAATTAAATTGCTTCAAAAATTATTAGCAAAAGCAATTGATGATATTAAGAAAATAAACAAAATCACTGGAATCGATTTCTCCAAAAGATTACAAGCAATAGTTGACCGTTACAACGAACGTAAAGAGAGCGATGTATTAAATAGTGAAGTACTAGAAGAATTCACAGATGAAATTATCGACTTGTACTATGCGCTTAAAAAGGAAAAAGAATCATTTAAAGATTTGGGTATAGACATTGAAGAAAAAGCATTTTACGATATTTTGAAAGCTTTGGCTAAAAAATATGATTTTGTATATCCCGAAGACAAACTAGTTATTCTTGCGCAAAGAGTGAAAGATGTGGTAGATGATTTGACGAAATATACCGACTGGAGCAAAAGAGAAGATATCAAAGCGGAGCTAAAAGCAGATTTGATAGTACTGCTAGCAGAAAACGGTTATCCTCCCGTAGATCGAGACGAAATCTATAAAGAGATTTTTGAACAGGCAGAGAATTTTAAGAAGTATGCGAAGTAAGTAATCTTATTTTAAGATAATTGATTTTCGAACAACTACATCCTACATATTTATAATTCCTAAAATTCAAGATTTCTACATAATCTCAAACGACTTTAAGTAAATCATAAACACTATTTGATTGATCTGTTGAACTATATCAAATCCATCGGAATTTTAGTGTTTTTAAAATAGTCGGGCAAATCTTAAAATAAAAAACCCTAACTATTTACTAGTCAGGGTTTTTGTGCGGATAATAGGACTCGAACCTACACGCCTTGCGGCACCAGATCCTAAGTCTGGCATGTCTACCAATTTCACCATATCCGCGTAATTGTGGGTGCAAAGATAAACATAAGTTCCACTTTACAAAGGAATTTTTAAAAAAATATTAATTCTCTTTTTTGTACTTTTGAAATAATAAAAATATACTTAATGGAAAATATAAAATCGTACGTTCAACAACATAAAGATCGTTTTATAAACGAACTAATTGAATTATTAAAAATCCCATCAGTAAGTGCCGACACTGCTTATAGCCAAGATGTAATCGACACCGCTGATGCTGTGAAAGCAAGTTTAGAAAAAGCAGGTTGCGACCATGTCGAAATTTGCGAGACTGCTGGCTACCCTATTGTGTATGGCGAAAAAATAATTGATCCAAGCTTGCCAACGGTTCTTGTATATGGTCATTATGACGTCCAGCCACCAGACCCTATTGAACTTTGGACTTCTCCGCCGTTTGAGCCTGTCATTAAAAAAACTGAAATTCATCCTGAAGGAGCGATTTTTGCACGTGGCGCTTGTGATGATAAAGGCCAAATGTACATGCATGTGAAAGCTTTTGAATATATGATTCAAAGCAATACTTTACCTTGTAATGTAAAGTTTATGATTGAAGGTGAAGAAGAAGTAGGAAGCGTAAACCTGAAAACTTTCGTCGAAAACAATGTGGAGAAACTTAAGAATGATGTGATTTTAATTTCAGACACTGGAATGATCTCTAATCAGCAGCCTTCTATTACAACAGGTCTTCGTGGATTAAGTTATGTTGAGGTGGAAGTTACGGGTCCAAACCGTGATTTACACTCGGGTTTATACGGTGGAGCTGTGGCGAATCCAATCAATATTTTAGCCAAAATGATTGCTTCATTGCACGATGAAAACAACCACATCACTATTCCAGGATTCTATGATAATGTTGAAGAATTATCTCTGGAAGAACGTGCTGAAATGGCTAAAGCGCCTTTCAATTTAGAAAACTACAAAAAAGCGCTTGACCTAAATGACATTTATGGCGAAAAAGGATATGTGACTAATGAGCGAAACTCCATTCGTCCCACGCTAGACGTAAACGGAATTTGGGGTGGTTACACTGGTGAAGGTGCCAAAACCGTTATTGCAAGTAAAGCATTTGCCAAAATATCGATGCGTTTAGTGCCAAATCAGGAATGGGAACAAATAACTGAATTGTTTACGAAACATTTTACCAGCCTTGCTCCTGCAGGCGTTACTGTAAAAGTAAAACCGCATCATGGTGGACAAGGTTATGTCACTCCTATTGACAGCATTGGTTACAAAGCGGCTAATATGGCTTATACAGAAACCTTTGGTGTACCAGCAATTCCGGTTCGTTCTGGAGGAAGTATCCCTATTGTGGCGTTGTTCGAAAAAGAACTAAAAAGCAAAACAATCTTAATGGGATTTGGTTTAGACAGTGACGCCATCCACTCTCCAAATGAGCATTTTGGAATTTTCAACTACCTTAAAGGAATTGAAACCATTCCTTTGTTTTATAAATATTTTGTAGAATTATCTAAATAAAAATTCTCAAATAGACATTAAAAGTCCGTTTGTTCTTAATTGAATAAACGGACCTTTTTATTTGGACGGTCCCTTGTTGTAGAAAATCCAATTACAAATTTATTTCCAAGTTTGCAACAAGTTGAGGCTTTCCGCTGTAAATGAAATTCACTTAATACCAACATTAAAATAAAATTATAATGAAGTAATCAATTTATGCCCGTTACTCTGTGCAAAAAGGATTTCTACTACAAACGGAGTTCACTTACTTCCTATAAAAATATAGGTAATATGAGGCAATCCTTCACTCGTAAAATTATATTGAAAAATAATTTTAAAATTTAAATCAAATTTTTTAATTTGTCTAAACTCCAAAAAAATATCACCAATCGATATTGAGGATTCGTAAATTATTTTTGAAGTTTTAGTTGCTTCTCTTTCGCATCAACTAAATCAGCTTCTAACTCTTTTATTTGAAGTTGCTTTTTAGAAATTTTGACATTCTCTTTTTGAATATCAACTTCTGATAACTTGCCCCTTTTAGATTGTTTATCTAGTTTAGCTTGCATTTTATCATAATCTTTCTCCGCTTTTTCAATTTTTTTATTCAACTTTTCAACAGATTTATCAGCTTTTTTAATTTTCCTCTGCTCCTTTTCTATTTTTTTAGCTGCTTTTTGTCTTTCTTTATCCGCTCGCTCCCGAACTTTTTCTGCTTTAGCTCTTTCTTTTTCTGCTTTTTGACGACTTTTTTCCGCTTTATCTAATTCTTTTTGCGCTTTTTTTCTATCTTTTTCGGCATCCTTTAAAGCTTTTGCAGCTTTTTCTCTTTCTTTAATTGCTTCTTTTTCGAGTGTTTTCTGTTGTAGTAAATCAACCGGAACTATTCTCATAGAATCAACAACGACCGTTTTACTTTCTTGCGAAAATGCTATTTGACAACCAAAAATTGCAAATACAATTAATACTATTTTTATTTTCATAATCTATGTTTAGTTATTTTTTGCACAAATTTAAGTCAATTAAAATCAATTAAAAAGTAAGAATTTATGATTATTATAGATAATGACTAAAACTCATAATTCTGAATAAAAACAAGACTCAACAACAGTGAAATACTTATTTAAAACAATATCTTTTATGTATTTCACTATTTTAATCAACTTATTTATATTTTCTTTTTGTCGTTTGACTTGTAGAAATTTACAAAAATCCTTTTTGATCGATTTTACTCCTATTTATTTTCCACAAATAGGTTATGATAGACAATAATTTAGACTATTTAATTTTGTGTTTCGAAATAACTGCTAATTCTTAAATGCTAAAAACATGATTATCAATTAATTTAAAATAAATTTGGATATTAAAAATTTAGTTCTACATTTGTAGAGCACTGTTTTAATTTGTAGAATTAAAAAAGGAATCATGAGTAAATTTATAATTCTAATAGGTTTTTTAATTTTGAGTTTATTCTCCTGTAAATCAAGTTTGTTAAATCAAACGATAAACAAAAAAAGAGAAGGTTACTGGATCGAAAAATATACTCAAGATAGCTCCGCTTATATATCTTTTGGAAACTATAAAAATGATGATCCTAAAAAAAAATGGAAGCATTACAAGGATTCTAAATTAATTAAAAAAGAGAAATATAGAGGTATTAGATGCTATACTCGAAATTATTTTGAAAACGGAAAAATTCAATCGAAAGGAGAAACAATATTCGACAACAGCACAAAGTACGCACACTGGTATTATAATGGTATTTGGGATTTTTACGATGAAAAGGGGAAATTGACAACAAAACGATTATATGATCAAGGCAAACTTGTTTCAGAAACTATAATAAACAATTAAAATTATGCAACAACTTACGAACTCCGAAGAACAATTGATGGAACATCTGTGGAAGCTTGAGAAAGCTTTTATGAAAGATTTACTAGAAGCATATCCAGAGCCAAAACCTAAAACAACTACAGTTGCGACTTTGCTAAAAAGAATGATTGACAAGGATTTTGTAGCTTATAGCGAATATGGAAACTCAAGAGAATATTATCCGTTAGTACTAAAAACAGCCTATTTCTCTAAACACGTTAACGGATTAATCAAGAATTTCTTTAACGATTCTGCTTCGCAGTTTGCTTCTTTCTTCACTACAGAAACTAATTTGTCTGAAAAAGAACTAGAAGAACTTAAAAATATAGTAGATCGTGCCATTCAAAATAAGAAAAGATGATAGACTTTTTAATCAAATCAACGGCGTCCTTATTTATTCTTTTAATATGCTACTACTTGCTTTTAGAAAAAGAAAAAATGCATCAATTCAATAGATTCTTTCTATTGTTTAGTTTAGTTTTTTCGTTTTGTATACCGTTTTTTACCATCGAAATTATCCGCGAAGTTGTCATCGATAAACGACCACCTGACACCATGCCGTTCATGGAAGCAAGTACGAGTATAACTCCAGAGTCTACAAACTACTTGCTCTTACTAGCTTACGTTATTTACGGCCTAGTAACACTTTTTTTACTAATCAGGTTTGTTTTAAATGCCGTTAAATTGCACAAAAAATCGAAATCACATACTAACGTTATTTACAAAGAGGCAAACTTGGTTTTACTCCCTGAGATAACACTGCCATATACCTTCTTGAATACAATATTTGTCAATCAAGAGGATTATTCTAATCGAAAAATTGAAGACGAGTTGTACACGCACGAACTCATTCATGTGACACAAAAACACACGCTCGACATATTACTGATTGAACTGATAAAAATAATCATATGGTTCAATCCAGTACTTTATTTCTATAAAAAGGCAATTCAACTCAATCATGAATTTCTTGCTGATGAGAAGGTTGCAACAACACATAAGAATGTTCCGTTTTACCAAAACCTATTGATAGCAAAGGCAAACGCGAACCCAACCTATTACTTGGCCAGTAATTTAAATTATTCAGTAACTAAAAAAAGATTAATTATGATGACAAAAACCACTTCAACTGCAAACGCAGTGCTAAAAAAAGGATTACTAATTCCAGTTTTAACAGCTTTAGTATTTACAATTTGTACTAAAGTTGTAGCGCAAGAAAAAAAATCTACAGAGAGCAGCAAGTTAAAAGAGCAAAAAGTAAATTTAAATGAAATTTGGAAAAATACTGTTTTTTTATTTCGTGATTCAAATGGAAAAATAATACAACAAAAAAAATACAGTGAACTTACCGAAAAGCAAAAAAACAACATTCCGCCGCCACCTCCGCCAGCAATTCTTACTTCTGTAAAAAACCAGAAAACACCAAAAATTAAAAGCACAGATAAGAAAATCATATACATTAATATGACATCTAAAGGCGCAAAAATGAACGGCAATATTAAAAAGAAAAAGCAAAACATGAATGCTGAAACCCCTCCTCCTCCTCCTCCTCCTCTTACATCTCCATTTCCTACAATTAATAAAGAAAAAAATAGAGATATTTATGAAACAAATGAAATAAGTGAAAAACCTGACTTTCCGAATGGTATGAAAGAGTTTTATAAGTTTGTAGCTCTAAATTTTAAAGCTCCCGAAAATCCTAAAAATCTTAAAGGAAAAATTTATATCACATTCATCATAGAAAAAGATGGCAGTATAACTAACGTAAGATCTATTAGAGACATTGGATACGGAACAGGAGAAGAAGCAATTAGAGTGCTAAAATTAAGTCCAAAATGGATTCCAGGAAAAGTAAATAACGAACCAGTACGAGTTATGTACAGTCTTCCAATAACTGTAACTTCTGCAATCTAGAAAAAAATCCGCTTTGAAAAGAAGCGGATCTTAAAAAAAACTAAAAAAAACTACAAAATATTTTAAACAATATTTTTATCAGGATTGTACCCTAAATAGGACATTGTTTGTTCTTTAAAAATGACGCCATATTCTTCTAATTCTTGTAATATCGGTAGATAAACTTCTTTAAGAATTGGTCTTTGTACACCAGCTGTTTTAATTTTTCCATTAAGTATTAATAAAGTTGCCATTGCTACAGGTAATCCAACGGTTTTAGCCATAGCCGTATAGGTTTGATCCTCACCTATACAAACCATTTTCGAATCAATTTGCTTTTTTTCTCCATCAATTTCGTAACCAAATTTATGATACATCACAATCATATCTTTGTCATCTGGTTGCAAGGTCCAGCTATCGCTCAATATTTTTTCAAGTATTTGTGCAGGAGTAGCATTTTTTAAACCTACAATTTTGTGTCTGTTGAATAAATCTAACTCAAGAAGTTTGTCCCACATGATATCATCTTGATCAATCTTTAAAATCAATCTGGTTTTTATCTCAACAGAATCTGTGGGGTGGTAAGGTAAAAAAGAATTTACAAAATCACGATAACTCATCGTTTCTGAATTCTCCATTGTATAACTATCATCAGTCATACCAAGCTGGACAAACATATTCCAGGCTTTAGAAAAACCAACTTTCCTAATTGTACCTCGATATAAAGTGAGCACATCATCTAAACCGTAAACTGATCGATATTTCAATGAATCCCTATTTGAATACCCTTCAAATCGTCCGTAACCTTCTACATCAAGAAATTCAGTTCTACGAAATAAGTTGCAATACGGAATGTATTTATAAGTTCCTTCTTGAATAAATTTAGCAGCACCGCCCTGACCAGCAAGAACTACATTTCGAGGTGCCCACGTAAATTTATAATTCCACAAATTATCATCTGATTCTGGTGCTACGAGTCCGCCACAAAACGATTCAAATAAAATCATTTTGCCACCTTTCCCTTTAATTTCATCTATCACTTTCATCGCGCTCATGTGATCAATGCCAGGATCAAGTCCTATCTCATTCATAAAAGTAAGACCTTCCGCTTTGACAGCAACGTCTAACTCCTGCATTTCATCGCTGATGTAGGATGCAGTGACTAAATTCTTTTTAAAAACTAGACAATCCTTGGCAACCTCTATATGTAAATGAGCGGGCAACATTGAAACCACAATAGCTGCTTTTTGAATCGCATTTTGCCTTTGGTTTTTATCAAAAATATCAATTGAAATCGCTGTTGCGTTAGGATGATTATTTGTTTTCTTTTCGGCTAAAGCCAATGATAAATCCCCTATCACAAGATGCAAGTTCTCTTTTTCTGATTTATTTAAAAGATATTGAATCAACGATGAGGCTGATCTTCCTGCTCCAACAATAAGTATAGTTCTCATTTTTTTATTTTTGTAACACAAACATACAATAATGTTGAATTTATAACAAAAGAATAGTAAGATACTTTGAGATTAAGTAGCAAGATATTAGCATTTCAAAAAAGGTACTGTAAAATTTACTTCGAATAAGTTCTAAAAATTTTTTATTTGAACTGCGCAGTAAAAGTAATGGTGTTTAAGCTCTTGATTTATAAATACGAACGAAATAAAAATCGTGAGTTAAATAAATAGGTGCACTTAAATAGTTTAGCGACGAGCAAAACCTTTAAGATGACAAATACTATTGTTGCTAAGAGAAAAGCCATTTATTCTCTTAGATACGATCACGAAAAATTTAAAACTAACTATCGAGTTCCCTCTTTTTTAAATGATTATTCAATAAATTTGTTCCACTTAAACAATCACTGATTATGGAAAAAAAGATAATATCAACTGCCGCAATTTTTGGAATGATTGCAATAATATTAGGAGCATTTGGCGCACATGCTTTAAAAAAAGTATTATCATTAGATCAACTAAACACTTTTGAAACTGGCGTACGATATCAAACGTATCATGCTCTATTTTTACTTTTGATTGGAATTATACCCAACTTAACACAAAAAGCAAAAAAATATATCTATTATTTTACCTTATTTGGAGTGATTTTGTTTTCTGGATCGATTTATTTACTCGCTACAAACAATCTTACTGCATTTGATTTTAAAATTATCGGATTTGTAACTCCAATTGGTGGGTTGCTACTAATTCTATCATGGGGAACTTTGCTGTTGCAATTTTTTAACAAAAAATCACAAAAACAGAATAATCAAAACATATCTGAGATATAATTTCTATTTTTGCGGTCGATAAATTAAACCAAAATATCTTAAATTATATGAATAATAACATACCGTTTACGAAATCGATTTCGCTTACAGACATGGGAATCGAAAACGCAAAGATTCATTACCAATTATCAGCCAACGAATTGCAGGAGAAGACACTTGAACTTGGTCAAGGTGTCGAGGTTTCAACCGGAGCTCTAGCAGTTAATACTGGCGAGTATACAGGTCGCTCTCCCCAAGATCGCTACCTAGTTAGGGATGCAATTACTGAAGACAAAGTTTGGTGGGGAAAAGTAAATATCCCTTTTGAACCTTCCGCATTTGATGCTCTTTATAAAAAAGTAACAAGCTATTTATCTTACAAAGAGATTTATGTTCGTGATTCATACGTATGTGCTGATCCCAATTATCGCTTGAATATTCGTGTCGTTACAGAAACTCCTTGGGCCAACTTGTTTTGCTACAATATGTTTTTACGTCCAGAGACGAATGAACTTGAAAACTTTACAGCTGATTGGACTTTATTATGCGTTCCAAGTTTTATGGCAGATCCAGCAATAGATGGAACTCGTCAAAGCAATTTTGCAATACTAGATTTTACTAAGAAAATTGCATTAATTGGAGGAACTGGATATACCGGCGAAATGAAAAAAGGAATTTTTTCAGCATTGAATTTTATTCTTCCTGTTGACAAAAACACACTTCCAATGCACTGCAGTGCTAATGTGGGAAAAGACGGCGATACTGCCATATTCTTTGGTTTATCCGGAACAGGAAAAACAACACTTTCAGCAGATCCTGCTAGAAAATTAATTGGAGATGATGAACACGGATGGACAAACGAAAATACCGTTTTTAACTTTGAAGGTGGATGTTATGCAAAGGTGATTAATCTTTCTGAAGAAAATGAACCAGATATTTTTAGAGCTATTAAAAAAGGCGCTATTTTAGAAAACGTAATCATTAATAAAGAGACTAATGAAGTTGACTTTGATGATGTATCCATAACACAAAATACACGTGTAAGCTACCCAATTTTTCATATTGACAATATTCAGCCAGGTTCTATTGGAAAAAATCCAAAGAATATATTTTTCTTAACTGCTGATTCATTTGGAATTTTGCCTCCAATTGCGCGATTAACTCCTGGTCAAGCTGCTTACCACTTTATTTCTGGTTACACCGCTAAAGTTGCAGGGACGGAAGCCGGCATTACGGAACCACAACCCAATTTCTCTGCTTGTTTTGGCGCACCATTTATGCCTTTACACCCAACGAAATATGCAGAAATGCTCAGCAAAAAAATGCAAGATGCTAATGTAAAAGTTTGGTTGATCAATACAGGATGGACTGGCGGAGCTTACGGAATAGGAAGCAGAATGAAATTAAAATATACCCGTGCAATGATTACTGCTGCATTAAACGGCGAATTAGATGACGTGGACTATAAAAATCATAAAGTTTTTGGAATTGCAATTCCGCAATCTTGTCCAAATGCACCAAGCGAAATTTTAAATCCACGAAACACTTGGGAAGATCAAGATTTATATGATGTAAAATCAGAAGAATTAGGTCAAAAATTTAGAGCCAACTTCGCTAAGTTTGAAGAATTTGCCAATGAAGAAATCATGGCGGGCGCTCCACTAGCATAAGTTAATCATAATTCAAATTAAAAGAGAGCTGTTCCTTGTGAGCAGCTCTCTTTTGTTTTTATAGACTGTAACAAAAACTTGTAAAAGCACACCTATCAATTTATTATACCAAGATTCATTTTTTAACGTTACCATTATAAATCAATCAAATAGGTAAATTTACATGATCAAACTACTCTAAATCAATCAAATTCAATCAATCAATCAATCAATCAATCATGTTACAACAATTTTTTATCATTTGTTCTGGAGCTGACAAAAACCTACTTGAGAGTTGCTCCGAAGGGGAACAAACAAAATACGTAGGCATAGGAGCTACTGTTTTTTTTACTGCCGTTATGGCTTTCATAGCAAGTACATACGCATTATTTACGGTGTTTGACAGTATTTATCCCGCATTACTTTTTGGACTAGTTTGGAGTTTACTCATTTTCAATCTCGATCGATTTATAGTATCTACCATTCGTAAAAGAGATAAATTAGGAAGCGAATTATTGCAGGCAACGCCACGAATTATTCTAGCAATCATCATTGCAATAGTAATCTCAAAACCTTTAGAAATTAAAATATTTGAAAAAGAAATCAACACCGTTTTATTGAAAGAGAAAAATGCCATGGCTTTGAATAACAAAAAAGAAGTTGCAGCATATTTTAAAAGTGATCTAGATAAAAATAAAGCTGAAATTGATAGCTTAAAATCAGCTATTACCAAAAAAGAAAAGGAAGTTAATACTTATTATGAAACTTATATAGCCGAAGCGGAAGGAACAGCTGGGACAAAAAAATTAGGCAAAGGACCTGTTTTCAAAGAGAAAATTGCCAAGCATGATATGGCTTCCACCGAATTGGATACGCTCCGCAAAAACAACATGGCTAAAATTGCTGAAAAAGAAAGCAAAACTATAATTTTACAGATCGATCTAGATAAGAAAATAAGCGATACCCAACCCATTATTGATGGATTTGACGGCTTAATGGCTCGAATTAATGCGCTAAATAAATTACCTTGGTTGCCTTCTTTTTTTATAATGTTACTATTTTTAGCAATCGAAACTTCACCTATTATTGCCAAATTATTATCACCAAAAGGTGAATATGATTTTAAACTTGAAGATCTAGAAACGGCATTAAAGGCAACATTGGAACAAGACAAATACCAACGAGCTTTATTGGTAAAAACTAGTGCAGCAATGCACGACAAAGTTTATGAAGATATTGCTCAAGACAAAAATTTATATACTCTTCAAAGGCAAAAAGCAACAGAATTACTGGAGTTACAAGCTCAAAATTTTGTCGAGAAACAGAAGAAAACTTTAGAAATATGAATCCAGTGAGTAGTAAAAAAATATCAGTTTGGAATTTGTTCTTTTATAAAGTGACAAGCTATTTTTCCTTCTAATTTACAAGGAAAAATTATCAAAAATAGTTTTCATAAATACAAAAAGCATCAGTGATCACTGATGCTTTTTGTATTTATTTTTAAAGAAATCAACTTACATGTGACTTAAAATTTCTTTTTTAAACGAATCGTATTCGCCTTGCAAAATCAATCCGTTATCGAGTAATTTTTTATAGTTCTGGAGCTTTTCAAAAAGTTGGTCTTGTGATAATCCGGCTAGCGAGTCTTTATTTACAAGGTTAGGCGACTGCTGAAATTGCTCCTTGTCCAAATTAAAAATAGGTGGAGTAACAGGCATGATCTCTGCAAAACTAGTAACTTCCTCCGTTTCTATTTCTTCAATCTCTTCGAATTCATCTTCAGTTACCTCAACAACTACTTCTTCAATAATCACTGCGTCAATGCTAGCACCATTTTTTAAAATATCTAATTGTTCTTTAGCATACGTGAAAATTTTACGCGCCTGAATTTTAGGAATGTAATCAATAGAAACAGACATATCCGTTTTAGTAGAAAACGAAAACTCTGATCCTAAAATATTCTCTTTAACAAAAGTACCCTCAATTTGATCCCAAGTATAATCGATAAAATCCATCGATAGACCAAAATTTTTCGGTTGGCAAATGATTATACGTTTATTAGTCATCACAATACTATCTGGTAAAACAGTAATTGCTGGTTTTTTCTGAACAGCAATGTAACCTATTTCCTCGTTCTTCATTAATAAATCACTCAACTTAGCAGCTATTTTTTCGATCGCTTTTGGATCTTGTTCTTCGTTTAAAAACTTTTTGAATTGCTCTTTCATTAGATATGCTTAATTAATTAAAATGGCTAAATTGTTGTTTAGTCAAAGTGCATCTACAAAAGTAATACCTAATTTTCTAATTCTAATATTTCCTGCTGTAATTTTATTGTTAAACTGGCGAAAACCAATACGTACGAATGATCAATTAATTCTTTCACTAAAACATCTGAGACTGACTCATTTACTGCAACTGTATTCCAGTGCATCTTACTCATGTGATAGCCGGGTCGAATTGCATCATATTGTTCCCGAAGTTCTTTTGCTCGTTCTGGATCACATTTCAAATTGATAGATGGCGATCCGTTTTCCCATTGCAATAAAGAAGATAATGCGAATATTTTTCCACCTATTTTAAAAACCAAAGTATTAGTATCAAAAGGAAAATGTTCGGTCACTCCTTTTTTTGAAAGGCAATACCTATAATACGTTTCTAAATTCATTAAAATAAATTTACTAATCTATAATTTTATATAGAATTGGTTTACTCGGGCTCGCGTCATTCTCAAAAGAAGCAATTTGTAAGTTCAGAAAATAATTTCCATCTTCGAACTGATCCGCAACAAAAATCATTTCGGTAATAGTGCAATTTAATCGAGCATCTTTATTAAGATTATTAACATCCCTAACATTCCAAAAAGCTTTATGAGCTAGCAACTTACCTTCATCCTTTTCCTTGTCCACACTAGGTAAATCAATCAGCAAATGTTGAATTCCGCTTTCGCAAATGAAACGTGCTGCATCATCATTTAAATAAGATGGATTCGTATTTGAGTATTTTTTAGATAATTTGGTAATGTTATTTGGTAATGTCCTAATTACAATAGCCTCTGGAACATCGCCATTAAGCTCATTTTTAATTTGATTTAGAGTGATAATGTAATCACCATCCTTTAGTTCAGGTTCAATCGAAATCAATTTAGCAGTAAAAAAAAACTGTTTTAAACATTGATTAATAGAGTAAAATTCGCGTGTAATATGACCTAAACACTCTGTATGAGTTCCATGACCGTGCGGATTGAACTCAATAGTATTAAAATTAGTCGAGGCGCCTTTTTGTACACTTCCTACCCACTCGTCAAAAACTACCGGCTCTATTACAGGTTTATCAATATACCAAGCAATTGGATTTTTATCAGTATTAGTAAGCGGAATTGAAATATCAATTGGTTTTGATAGATCAACTTTTAAGACTTGATTTTTATGTTGAACTGTTGCTAACATTTATGCTGAATTTATTTCAGCATCTCATAGTGAGATACACTTACAAAGCTAAATATAAATCTTTCAATTATGAGTTTAAAACTTTTGAAAAATTCCTTTTCTAATCTTTGTTGCAATTTCTTGATTATTATTGCCGCTAAATGGCATCGCTTAAATTATCAATCGCTTCGCAATGTAATATAGTTATTGCGTTATATTTTTAAGTAAATGCTGCGCCGCTACCTTTTTTGTGCCAGTCAATTCAATTTTTAAAATTCCTAGTTGCATCACTATTAATTACTGGACAAATTTATTGTTTACAATGTAAGTTTATCTCTTTATCAAAAAAATTAACGTTTAAATACTAAAGATTTTGCAACTAGTTCAGGATAAACAAATCACTTGCAATTCCGTCCGTTAAAAACTTTCCTTTTTTAGTGGGTTTTAAAATTCCATTTTCAATAACGAGTAAATTATCGTTTAAAAATTTAAAGCTTTGTTTTTTAAGATAAATTAAATATTTTAGTCCAAATTCATTTTCAATTCTATCCAAAGAAACGCCCCAAATAGTACGCAAACCTGTCATAATATATTCATTATAGCGATCTGTAATGGAAAGTATTTCTAATTCACTTGGTAATTTATCTTCTTGAATGGACTTTAAATAAATAGAATTATTAGAAATATTCCAACTTCTAGATATCCCGTCATAGCTATGTGCCGATGGACCAATTCCAATGTATTTATTACCCAACCAATAGGCCGAATTATTTCTCGAAAAATAATTTTCCTTTCCAAAATTCGATAATTCGTAATGAATAAACCCTTTTGACACAAGCATTTCAACTAAAATTAGAAAATGTTCAGCAGCAACTTCATCTTGTGGTGCTGCAATTTTTCCAGTTTGAATTAACTTTTTAAGTGCCGTTTTTGGCTCTACTGTTAATGCATAGCTCGATAGATGTGGAATTCCAAAACTCAGTGCTGTTTCAATATTTTGTTTCCATTTTTCATTACTCATATTGGGAACACCGTAAATCAAATCGATTGATATGTTATCAAAATACTTTGTTGCTTCTTCTAAACATTTCTTCGCTTCAGCCGCGTTGTGCGCACGATTCATCAACTTTAAATCATCTTCAAAAAAAGATTGGATTCCGATGCTTAGACGGTTGATTCCAATGGATCGATAATCCTCAAAAATACTTCTCGACTGCACTCCATAAGACGAATCGGTTAAATCATCAGGATTTGCTTCTAGAGTAATCTCAACATTTTTAGAAACTTCATAATTTTCATATACTGTATCAATCAAAAATTTTAACTCTGAAATCTGCAGTACACTTGGCGTTCCTCCTCCAAAATAAATGGTTTCAATTTTCTCTTTAGGCTGAGCGCAGTCGAGAAGCTTAAACTCATTTTTACGCATCTGGATTTCTTTGGCCAAAGCCAAAACCATTTCCTCTTTCTTTTTCATGGAAGTCGAAAAATGAAAGTCACAGTAATGACATGCCTGCTTGCAAAAAGGGATGTGGATGTAAATTCCGCTCATTTATTAGTATTCAGTCGCAGCCGCAGTTTCCAGTCACTAAAACTAAAAACTACGACTAAAAATTATTTTTTAATTCTATTTTCATTGTTTTTTACAAAAGCGTCCCAACCGGTATAACTTTTTTCGCCTATGACTTTACCCGAATTAAAAAAATGACAAACTGCAGCCGCTAAACCGTCTGTTGAATCTAAGTTCTTTGGTAATTCTTTGAGTCCTAAAAGCTGTTGCAGCATTTTAGCAACTTGTTCTTTAGTAGCATTTCCATTACCGGTAATAGCCATTTTTATCTTCTTTGGTTCATACTCAGTAATAGGAATATCTCTTGAAAGTCCAGCTGCCATTGCTACGCCTTGAGCACGACCAAGCTTTAACATTGATTGTACGTTTTTACCAAAGAAAGGAGCCTCGATAGCAATTTCATCAGGATTATGCGTGTCTATTAACTCAATTGTACGTTCAAAAATAATTTTTAATTTTTGATAATGATTATCGTATTTGGATAATTGGAGTTCATTTAATTGTAAAAAATGCATTTTCTTATTGACAATTTTGATCAAGCCAAAACCCATTATTGTTGTTCCTGGATCAATTCCTAATATGATACGTTCGTTTGTCATTTTGTTTTGGGATCGTTTTTTTGGCTTTAAAAGCTCAAAGACACAAAGCTTTGTGCTACACAAATTCTTTTGAAATAGTACAATAATTTTTTAAAGCTACTTTATAAACTAGGGGAAGCTTTGCCGTTTTTTTGTGAATTTTTACATAATAGCCTTTACGATTTGATTTTTCCTTTACTTTGCAACTATGATTTCAATTCCTCACAAAACTAAGCAATTCTTGGTACTTCTAATCAAACTTTTGATTGTAGGTGGCGCCTTTTATTTTATATACAATCAACTGGCGAATAATGATAAACTCGACTGGCAAAAGTTCATTGTTTTATTCCAAAAAAATCAGTCTGTTTTAGGGATCACATTCATTCTAGTACTGAGTGTTATGAATCGTTATTTTGAAATTTTAAAATGGCATAATTTAGTACAATATATTCAAAAGATAAATATAGCAGAAGCAACAAAGCAAGTTCTTGCTGCGCTTACAGCTGGACTTTTTACTCCAAATGGCGTAGGCGAATATGCGGGCAAAGCTTTATATTACGATAAAAAAGACACTAAGAAAGTTGTTTTTTTAAATCTTATATGCAACGGAATTCAAATGGTTTTAACCGTTATTTTTGGTGTTTTTGGATTACTCTATTTTAACACAAAATATGCAGTGATTACTTCGCAGACTGTAGCAATAGTTTTTGGAGCACTCCTTTTACTTTTTATCCTATTATTTTTTGTAAAAAAAATTACCCTCAAAGGCTATTCTATAGAAAAACTAATTCATAAAATCAATGAAATTCCAAAATCGATTCATCAAAAAAACATCTTTTTAGGCATTTGCAGATACACGGTTTTCTCCCATCAATATTATTTTTTGTTTCTCGCTTTTGATGTTGATTTACCCTACTTAACTTTGATTGCGACCATTTCTTCTGTTTATTTTCTAGCTTCTTCTTTACCTACATTTCAGTTCTTAGACTTTGCAGTGAAAGGAAGTGTTGCAGTTTACTTTTTTGGAATTTTAGGCGTAAATGAATGGATTGTCATCTTTATCTCGACGTTAATGTGGTTTTTAAATGTTGTGCTACCAGTGATAATTGGCAGTTACTACGTACTGAATTTTAAAAGCAATAAAATCACTACATCCACATCCCTGAGTGAGATTAATTTAACCATAAAAAAATGATTACGTTAATTTTAGCTTCCATAATCTTTATTTACATAGTTGCAATTACACTTTTAATTTATGGCTTCGACAAAGTAAATTATTTTGATCACTTTAGCTTGACGCCAATTCTAAAAGATGCAGTCACAAAATTTACAATCATTGTTCCATTTCGAAATGAAGCTCAAAACTTACCTATTTTACTAGAAAGTTTTTCAAAACTTAATTATCCACTTCATTTATTTGAAATTATTCTCGTAGATGATGAATCATCAGATCTTTTTGAGATTGAAAAAACGAAATATAAAATCCAAATTATAAAAAACAGCAGAGTCTCAAATTCTCCTAAAAAAGATGCGATTACAACCGCAATGCAATATGTGACCAGCGAGTGGGTGATTACCACTGATGCCGATTGTCTAGTTCCAAAAAACTGGTTATCATCACTCGATAGTTTCATTCAAACAGAAAATGTTGCTATGATTGCAGCAGCAGTAACTTATCAATGCAATAATTCATTTCTTCATCATTTTCAGCAGTTAGATTTAGCAAGTTTACAAGGAGCGACAATAGGAAGTTTTGGAATAAAAAAAGCATTTATGTGCAACGGTGCTAACTTTGCTTACACTAAATCCATTTTTGAGGAACTAGAAGGGTTTAGTGGAAACAATAAAATAGCAAGTGGAGATGATGTTTTTTTATTGCAAAAAGCAGTGAAGCGCTTTCCAGAGCAAGTTCGTTATTTAAAATCTCAAGAGGCAATTGTAATTACAAAACCATTATTCGAATGGAAATCTCTCTTTTATCAAAGAGTTCGCTGGGCATCAAAAACAAGTTCTTATCACAGCGTTTTTGGCAAAATGTTAGGTTTGATTGTCTTCTTAGGAAACCTAAGCATCACTCTTAGTTTGGCACTGCTGGTTTTAAATTATACTACTTGGATTTTTTTAATTTTTATTGTTTTATCCAAATTTATAATCGACACCATTTTAATTTTCAAATCAAATCACTTTCTTACTAAAACTAAAATACAATATTTAATTTTGAGTAGTTTGATTTATCCTTTTTTCAGCGTTGCAGTAGCTCTTTATTCACTATCAGGAAAATATGAATGGAAAGGAAGGAAATTTTGACGTCTAAAATAAATTGCGCAACTACTGAATACAATGTAAATCTAAAGTTCTCTTTATTAAAAATGGCAAACTATTCTACTTTTATAATTACTGGTAGAATAAATTGAGTTTTCACCGGAACGCCGCGCTTTATTGCTGGATTTACTTTTGGAAAATTAACTAAACGCAATTTTAAAATACTGTCAATTTTGACTCGGTCATAGTTTAGTGAGTCCTTTGCAAACTGTGGTTCAAATTGCATAGTCGCATTTGGGAAAATAGTCACTTTTACTTCAATAGTATCTAGTTTAGGATACAGCAGCGAAAGTGTATCAGTGCTCAGCTTTTCTTGAATTAACTGTGTTAATACTTCAAAAAAACAATTTTTTCTTTGAATCTTATCATCAATTTTCTCACAGTCTTGAAGAGATGGATATTCATCTACCTCTTTCCAGTTGATAGATTTTAATTCTTTTTGTAACAATTCCTTCTCTGAAGGCACTTGCTTTTCGAAATACTGACAAGAATTGAACAGTATAATTACTAAAAAAAGGTGATAGTTTTTCAAGATTTTAGTTTTCAATTCAGTAATAAGGCTTAAAAATACGATTATTTATTTTGTATGACTTTGGAAAGTAGATAATTTTCGTAAGTTTCGTCAAACCACTTCTTTCTAGTTTTGCTGGCAGCATTTTTTTTATCTGGATATAAATAGGCCAATCAAATCGAAAAATAGCTGTTTGAATGGTAAAATTATAAAATTATTTCCTCGAAAGAACAATGGTAGAACTATCTTTCTTATCACAGAATTAATAAAATAATACGTCAAATTCTTTCAGCGAAAAATTCAATACTTTTAGTCTATTTTTATTATAAATGCTATCTTTCACACTGCTATCGGGCACATCATAATTGACATTTTTAGTTTTTAAACTTAAAGATAAAAACCAAAAAAGGAGATCCTATTAATTGACAGATATAGTTTAAAAATACGCCTCATTTTTTAATTTGTTAACTTTTCCAAAATACTAAATATAAGTTTATGGATATTTTTCTTCTTCTGTTAAGTTTTTTATGCATAATCATAGGATTAATTGGAAGTTTTTTGCCAGTTTTGCCGGGTCCAAGTATAAGTTGGCTCGGTATATTACTACTCTATTTTACTACTGCTGTTCCGGCTAATTATTGGATTCTTGGAATAGCTTTGATCATTACAATTGTTATCTCGGTTTTAGATTTTGTAATTCCATCTCAAGGAACTAAGAAATTCGGCGGAAGCTCCTACGGGGTTTGGGGTACAAATATTGGGTTAGTGCTTGGTATCATTGCTCCTATTCCTTTTGGTTTTCTTATAGGTCCGTTTTTAGGTGCATTAATAGGAGAACTAATTTATGATTCTAAAAATCATAAACGAGCTTTAAAAGCTGCAACAGGCTCATTCATAGGGTTTTTAGCTTCTAGTTTTATGAAATTTATAATTTGTATAATGTATTTGGGATTATTTTTCTGGATCGTATGGAAATATAAATCTCAACTGTTTTAAGAGTTTTTAGGAATTGAAATGATACGATCATAACGCCATCAAATTCGATGAAGATTTCTTTTGTGTAAAACCGTTAGTTGCAAAAGGAACTTTTAGCCACTATTACTGCTTGCACTATAATATTTTTTTAAAAATTTAGCGGTCGTAAAATGATAAGTGGAAGCACCAATGGAGCATACAGTATTTCATTTTTGATAGAAAAGATTAAATTCCATATTAATTTAGATGCAAACTGAATTGCCCTTAAGAAGCGAATTAACAAATTTAATATTTGACCTTTGATACTTTCAAAGTGAAATTCTATTATTAAACAATTCCAACAATAAAAATAATAAAATTTAAATTATCTTTGAAAATGATACATTTAGCAAGTTGAAAAAAGATAATTATAAAATCTTTAAAATATAATTTAGGACTCTTTTTTACTTTCGAAAAAACCTATTAATTTTATAAAAAATATACGCTCCAATCATGCATCAACTCCATAATTGTCCTGTCTGCAACTCAAAAGTCTTTAAATCTTTTATACAAACAACAGCTCAAATGCATTCAAGCAAAGACTTGTTTAATTTTGATCAATGTTCCGATTGCCACCTAGTTTTCTTAAATCCAAGAGTGGAATTAAACGAATTAAAAGATTATTACTCTTCGCACTACTTACCGTACAGAGGTTCAGAAGCTTGGGGGAAATTTGAAAAATTAGTTGAAGGGAGCCAGAAAAAACTAGATTTAAAGCGCTTACAACGGATAAAAGACGCTCATTTAATCTCATCAGAATCATTAATCTTGGATGTTGGTTGTGGTAAACCAACTTTTCTAAAAGTTTGTGCGCAAAAATTAAATTGCAAAACAATGGGAATTGATTTTAGTAACGAAGGATGGAAGGGACACGAGGTTGATTTTGAAGGAATAAATTTGCAAGTAGCGGAAATTAAAGAACTACCAAGTAATTTGAAACCTGACGTAATCACGATGTGGCATTATTTAGAGCACGATTACACTCCATTAGAAAATCTTACTTATTTAAAATCGATTTCTAAACCATCAACAACACTGGTTATCGAAGTTCCTAACTTTGACTCATCAAGTAGAAAAAAATATAACGAACATTGGGCTGGTTGGCATACACCGCGACATATTTCACTATTTTCTCCTAGTAATATCGAAATATTGCTCAACAATAGCGGCTGGAAAGTGACAAAATTACTAACGTATGGTACTATGGATCCCTACTTGCTTTATTGGATGAGCGAAATGGAAAAAAAGGGAATACAATGGGATAAAAATATGGAAGACGAATTTTGGAATTTTATGGTTGGTATGGTAAAATTTATGCCTAAAAAATGGTTAGAAAAGAGATCATCGCTTGGCATTATGACCATAATAGCAACACCACAATAATAACTTTTATAAACTCAAAAGATCTTTTCCTTCCCAAGTTCCAGATGATTTGTAGGGCTGAAATCTAGAGAAAAGCTCTTCAGAGTACCATTCATATTTACGCGTTTTTTTAATGGCTTCTTGATGTTGCTTGCTTTTGTATGCAAATTGTTTTACCGATTCAAAATCCTTCCACAAACTGAAAGTCGCCATTTGGATAATGGGAACCTCGCCTACCCCTTTTGTGTATATCAAGCCTTCGTTCCCGTCTAAACCTTCTTCAGAAGTGGGAACATATTTCCAGAACTTTATGAGCCAGTTCCATTTTATAGTTGCTCGAGTAATAATGGCAATAGGTAAATTTAGCTCAAGTTCTGCCGTTTTCTCAAAAGGATTTTTTCCAACCCAAGTACCAGATGCTGAAATATTTTTCATGTAAAGGGTATAAATCTCTTCTGTATGCCTGCTATACTCTTTCATTAAATGGGAAGAATTAAAAAAGGTTTGAGCTGTTTCTTCTGATTCCCAAACTTGTAGTAAGCAATATACAGACCAATCAGGCAAAGGGTTGAAACCTCGACCTTTTCCACTGCCCATCAATCTGTAGAAAGTTAAACCTTTCACTTTTTTCAAATCTTTGTTAGCGAATTGCATCATTCCAAAACCCCAAACCTTATCACTAAAAGAAGCATATTTAAAAAAAGTAATTGTAGTGATTTGGTTGCTCATGTTAAAAAAGATTCAAATTGATATTAGGTGCAAATAAATATTAAATAGTAAAAATATTTTCTATTCGCTATTTAATTTTAGGTGATTAAAAAATATAAACTCACAAAGAAAACAAATTGCGCAAGTAAAACAACAAAGCTAATCTTAGCATTTATTTTAGGACTAAAAAAATAAATCAATACATGAATTAAACTACTGGTTGCAAACCACATTATATAGTTTTGAAAGGGAACAACACTATTTTCCCAACCCCAGAAACCTAATTTCATAGCAACGGGTTCAATAAAAAAGTCCAAGCCAGTCATGATCATAGATGGCAAAATGATTAGAAAAAATGGTTTTTTAGTAAAATACTGGATGACACCGTAAGAACTTAATGATAAAAACAACCAATTGACACCAATCAATAACGGAGTTTCAAAAACCTTAATTCCGAACAGGTTGCCATACGAATAGCTTCCAAATAACACGCCAGTCGCTACTCCAACAGCCTCAACTGAATACCCTATCAAAAAAATTAGCACTGATAAAATTAAAAACTTTTTACTGTAGTCATTATTTACTTTGTAAAAAATATATAATGTCAATAATAAATTAAACGGTGTAAGGGGTAAAAAAAGATTTTTATATTGATCCAGAGATATTCCGAGTGTTCCAAAAAAATAGAACAACAACAAAAGGCCAATCCAACGATTTTCTACTGATATGTTTTTTATCATTTTATAAATTTATCAATAATTTTTGCAGACAATACTGCCAAAGGTATTCCACCGCCTGGATGTACACTCCCACCGCAAAAATACAGATTCTTATACTGCGACGAAAAATTTTTATGGCGAAAAAAAGCCGCAAATCTATTATTGCTAGATGTTCCATAAAGAGATCCTTTGTACGAATATGTTTTATCCTCTATAAGTTGGGGAGTTAATTGTTGCTCGAATTGGATAAGATCTTCTATGTTTTCACCTAAATTTCTTGAAATTTTGCTTAAAATATTCTTTCTAGCTTCGGCAATTAAATTTTCCCAATCTTGACCGTAAACTGACGGGACATTAATCATTACAAACCAATTTTCTTTTCCTTGAGGAGCGTCTCCTTCAATTTTTTTACTCGTAATGTTGATATAAATAGTTGGATCCTCGTAGATAGTTTTGGCTTCAAATATATGATCAAATTCCGCTTTATAATCCTCCGTAAACATAATGTTATGCACGTCTAATTGCGGAAATACTTTATTGATTCCCCAATAAAAAATAAGTGCAGAGCTCGATCGTTCTTGTTTATCTACTTCTTTTAATTTTTTTGCAGAAGGAATTAATTTTTCATAAACGGTATGAATGTCAGCATTACATACTACAATATCAGCAGCGTAATTAGAAGATTTAGTAGCAACCGTTTTAGCTTGATTGTTTTCCGTCTCAATCGCAATTACTTCTTGATTAAAGTGAAATTCGACTCCTATTTCTTTTGCTAATTTTACTAAACTATTAGTAATCTCGTGCATTCCACCTCGCGGCAAGTAAGCGCCAAGACCAAACTCTAAATGAGGGATTATATTCAATATTCCTGGCGCTTTGTATGGATTAGATCCATTGTAGGTGGCATATCTATTGAATAATCGAATCGTTTTAGAATCGGAAAAAGTATTTTCATTGACTTGATTCATTGAATTAAAAATATTCAAAAACGGCATTTTGAACACAGCAGTCAAAGTCGATAACGAAAGGAAAGAATTTATCTTGTGAAGTGATTTATTAAGAAATTGATCTTTAGTAGCCCCATAAATAAAAGCACTTTTAATTAAATGCTTTTTTACTTTTTCAGCAGAATCAGTTGTTTTTTTTTCCATTTCTGCTGCAAAAGCATCAATGTCTGAACTTGCTATAATTTGTGTTCCATCTTCGTAAAAATAGTTGCATAAGACATCAAGTTGATCAAAATTGAAATAATCAGAAGATTTTTTTCCAGAAAGAGTAAAAAGTTCGGTAATTAGATTAGGCATTGTAAAAAGTGATGGCCCGGCATCAAACCTAAAACCATTGCCTTTAATTTGAGTGAGTTTTCCACCAGGATAGGAATTTTTTTCAAGAACTTGAACAGCGTAACCCTTGTTTCGCAATCGAATTGCAGCGGCAAGTCCCGCAATTCCAGAACCAACAATTATTGCCTGCTTCATAGAAAATTTAATATTAAAAATATGGAGCTGTTAGTGTAATAGTGAATGTCGAACATTGAAAGTATTAGTTTTAACAGTCAAAAAAAATAGTTTTATTTTAAAAAACGAATAGAAAAGGTAGCTGATTAATCATACATAAACTCACCGCTTTAAACATTTACTTTTTTAAGTTCTTGTTTTAAAAACTTCCAAGGAACAATTAACATCCCGAAACATTCGCCTTCCTCTTTTCCTCTGTGTTTGTGATGAACCTTATGCGCTCTACGAATGGCTTTTAAATATACATTATCCGTATTTCTAAACCATTTAAACCTCTGGTGAATAAAGACTTCATGAACTAAAAAGTAAGCTAGACCATAAGCTAAAATACCAAAACCTATGTACATCACTGTCCAATAACCAAACATCGAACCTAACATAATGCACAACCATGACGGTATTGCATAAATCAAGAAAAAAGCATCGTTTTTTTCAAAAAACAATTCCTTATTAGGAGTATGATGATCGAAATGTAAATTCCACAAAAAACCATGCATCACATATTTATGTGTAAGCCAAGCCATGAATTCCATTCCCCAAAAAGTTAAAAAAATAATTAGAAAACCCATATCTGTTATTTTAAAAATCAAACTTATATTTTACACTGCTACGATGAATACATAATAACTTCAGCACTTTTTAAAAAGAAAAGCACTTTTTATTGTCTGTATTTTTTACTGATCGCAATGAGTGCAAAGATAAGTATTTAAAAAGATAATATTAAATCATTCAAGTTAGTAAATACATGTTTGTATCTGGAAAATAATAAATCTAAATAGAGGAAGGAAGATAATAAATCCATTATTTTTTCTATCGATAAATTGCGAAATATAAAATAATTTTCCTTACGATAGCTAAAATAAACCATCACTGAAATTTGCATAATTACAAGTTCGCTAATTTTATATCCAAAACAAATGCATTAAACTATACTGATATCTTCATAAATTGAATTGAAAATATTATCATGAAGATTATAAAATATTTATTAGTCTAACAATAAAAGAATTTTTGATTATCAATAAATAAATTTAAAAAAAAATTAGAACAATAATTTTAAACTTAAAAGTGCTTCATCTGATTTTGTTGGAGCAAATTAATTTTGCTTTCCAATATTCCGATATATTACAATTTGCCTTTCCCAGTAAAATTATTGATCCTCTATTTTGTTATTTCACAACCTTGCAATTTGATCCGAAATTATTTGCGTAATCTCCCAGTTATATTGTTGATTTAAACTATTTAATAATAGCCCTAAAAGCAAAAAAGCTATTCACAATTAAGTGAAAAGCTTTTCATTGGTCTAACTACTAAACCCGCTACGAGTTACAAATTCGTAGCAAACAACACAACTAACGTTTAAAAAATTAAAGTGGGCAAAAAAGCCTTTCTGTTACGAAAGGCTCTCCCCAATATTGCGGTCTGGACGGGACTCGAACCCGCGACCCCATGCGTGACAGGCATGTATTCTAACCAACTGAACTACCAAACCTCTGCGTTATTGCGGTGGCAAAGATACGATAGATTTCCATTTACACAAGTGTTTTTTGAAAAAATATTTGATAAAATTGCGATCTATTATCCAAAGTTTTGTTTTTCAACTAAGTATGTTATTAATATTTTTTCAAAACTTTCGTCAACGCTCACTGGAATATACTTTATTCTGTTTTGTGAACAAGTTAATGCTAATTTTTGAAAGTAACTTTGTACCTGTTTTTCGTATTTTTGCTTTACATTATCAGCAAAAACAGCGACCTCCTCACCAGTTTCCAAATCAATAAACTTTTTAGGTGCGTTATCAAAGTCAAAATTTAGCTCAGTTTTCTTATCAAGGACATGAAATAAAACTACTTTATGTTTGTTATGCTTTAAATGTTGTAAAGCATTAAACAGAGCTTCATTATCATCTATTCCAGAGCTTGTTTGAAACATATCCGTAAATAATATAATCATGGAACGTCGATGACTTTTTTCAGCTATCTGATGTAAAAAAGTCACTGTATCTGTCGATTTTTGAATGATAGGTTTTATTAGTAGACCTTCTAGTGCATTCAAAATCATTCGATGATGACGATCACTACCTTTTTCAGGCGCGTAGTACTCATATTTATCTGAAAACACACTCAGCCCTACAGCATCACGTTGCTTCTTTAAAAGATTCATTAAAACTGCAGCTGCTAAAACTGAAAATCCAATTTTGTTTTCAAAGAAATTCTGACTCCCTTTCAACTTTGGGTAATGCATGGATGAGGAATTGTCAACAATAATATGACAACGTAAGTTCGTTTCCTCCTCAAATCGTTTCGTAAATAATCGATCCGTTTTAGCAAACAGCTTCCAATCGATATGTTTCGTGCTTTCTCCTGCGTTATAAACCTTATGTTCCGCAAATTCAGCCGAAAATCCATGAAACGGACTTTTATGCATTCCAGAAATAAAGCCCTCCACTACTTGGTTTGCCAACAATTCAAGGTGCTGAAAACTAGATATTTTTTCTATTTGCGATTCTATTTTCATGTATCAAATATATCAAAAGATTGACCGACATAACAAATTAAAACATTCAAAAAAAATTAGTTAAATATAAAATTGCTCAATTCAATATCAGTTTTCTATTCGAAAACTAAATTACGAAGCTTTTAACACCTGACCAATTCATTTTGAAGCAAAAAAAAGGTCTGACTTTCGTCAAACCTTTTCCTTGAATCAACAAAGATCCTATATAAATCATAATCTTACGATTACAACAAAGCGTCTAAACTATCAGCATAAGTTTGCTTAGGAGCTACTCCTACTTGTTTACCTACTACTTCACCTTTGTGAAAAACTAAAACCGTTGGTATGTTTCTCACTCCGTATTTTGCAGCAAATTCTTGATTTGCATCAACGTCAACTTTACCTATTACCACTTTACCTTCGTACTCCGCACTTAACTCGTCAATGATTGGACCAACCATTCTGCAAGGTCCACACCATGCCGCCCAAAAATCTACCATTACCGGTTTATCTGATTTCAAAACTACTTCGTCAAAAGTAGCATCTGTTATTGCTAATGCCATATTGTTTTATTTTAAGTTTAAAAGCTCTGACTTCATTCAAAACTTACATGCAAATTTAGAAATTAAAAAAGGACTAAACAATACTTAAAAATTAGTTTTGATTATGCAATCATTGACAATTTTTATGTGTCCCCTTTAGAGAACTCTATACTTAAAACCTTTGCTCGACTTCGTTTCTGTTGACATCACCACGTTTTAACTTTTGTATTCCCGTTTAATAACAAGAAAATATAAATATCCCGAATTAGTTAGGGTCAAAAAAAAAGAGGTTGCCAATTGACAACCTCTCTCCTTATATTTAATAAAAATCTTTTTATAAACTATATTTCAAACCTAAAGTTAACCCTAAACCAGAAATGCCAACGTAAGAGCTAATATCATCATCTGCTTTAGTATTATCAAAATTAGCTGCGTTCGTTACTTGACTATTTGAATTACCATTAATTTGCTTAACGTAATTAGAATGAATAGCTGAGTACGATGCATCTTGACGGAAATTAGTAGGTGTATTTAATTTATCTACACCATTCTCCGTGTAAATAGTTGTTTCCTTCGTTTTGCCATGAACTGTGAAGTTGCGATATTCTAATTCAGCAAAAGCAGAAATATTTTTACCTAATTTGTACGATGTTCCCAAAGCTGACATAAATCCTACTGTTGGATTAGGTTTTACAACATCTTTAGAATAAGCCTCTGTATTTGCTAATTGAGTAGCTCCTACAAAAGTTGAGTAATTTCTATTAGTTTTAATGTCTAATGTGCCGTAAACAGGTACAATAACTCCAACTTTAGTATATGGTTCGAAACCATTAGACTCTCCCAAAAACAAAACAATTGCTGGAGCTAAATCGAAAGCTTTAATTTGTCCTTCAGCGGTAAAACTCAAATAGGTTGCTGCTGGACTAGAAGCTGGATTATATGAAACAAGTCTATCAGTTGTTTGCGCCATAGTTTTAGAATTGCTAGTGTAATAATTAACACCCATCTCAACTCCTAAACGTTGATTAAAACGATAACCTGCAGTGATTCCAGTTCTAAAACCTTCACCAAAAGATCCAGTTACACTTTCTCTTGAATCTAATTTATTTCCTCCTAAAGTTCCAACATAAATATCCCTATTAGCTAACTGACCTCCAACCGTAGGAAATTCAGTCGCTGCAGTCTGAGTAAAGTAAGATCCTCCTACTTTAAAATACCAACTTTCTTTTGTATCACTCTGCCCCATCATTGTCAAAGAGCAAATCATAAATCCTAATGCAAAAAGATTCTTTTTCATAATTTCATTTTTTATCATTTAAACAAAAATAAACCTTTATAAATAAATATTCCACAAAGTAGATTACATTCTATACAAGTAAATTACATATACTTTAAAATCAAAGCGTTTCGTTATTAAAATAAACGCTTGTTAATTTTATTATTTTAAAAACTTCTGCTTTACCCTTATTATTCTTAAAGTTTAAATCGTTAGAGAATTTTTTAATTCAGTTTAAAATTAATTTGCATTTTTTCTAATTCTATTAATAGCTCATTTGAAATTTTAACTTTCAATTTTCTACTAGGCATTATTAATTTAGTAACTACTTTGATTTCTTCCACTTCTTCAACTTTTACTTTTGCAGATACCGCTAAAGCTGAGATTTCACCACTTCCCATTTCAACGTCATCATTCTCCTCAACAAAAACTAAATTTTCATCTTCATCATCTTGGGTTTCAGCGGTAGCAACTTCAACTAATCGTTTCGTCTTTTCTAACTCCATTATCTCAAATGACACCGTTTTATCCCCTCTGTTTTCCTGAAAAATATGACTTAGTTTATGAATAAAATCAGCCTCTAAATCAGATATATTCAGTAGAACGACTAATTTTTTAGCAAATTCTTGCAAAACATCCTGTAATTGCTTGACCTCAGTAAATTGTAACCTTGGCTCCCCTTTTTTTCCTGTGTCTCGATCAGCCCAGCCTTCCTTTACCAATACTTTCATAAATGTGAAATTATTTTGAATGAAGTAATGACGAAACTTTAAATATTCATCTCCAAAAATTTTAAACTCATAACTTTCGTCGTATCCTTCTAAGGTAAAAATTCCCCAACCTTTTCCGTTTTTAGCAATTCGATGTTGTACGTTATTGATAATTCCTCCAAATGTTAAATTTTTACTAAGGTGCGATTCCATATTTTTTAGCGCTTCTAATTTTGCATTGCAAAAATATTTCATTTCAAATCTAAAATCATCCAGCGGATGTCCAGAAATATAGATTCCTACCACTTCTTTTTCTTTGGCAAGTTTTTCCATTGTGCTCCAGTCCTCACATGGAGGAACAATAGGTTCAGCAATTTGCACATCGCTGCTTTCCCCAAATAAACTTACCTGAGCTGAATTTTCATTTTCTTGGTATTTAATTCCATACCGAATCGCTTTTTCGTAAAATGTAATTCCATCACCATCATCATGAAAATACTGTGCCCTTGTTGTGTTCCCAAACGAATCAAAACCTCCTGCTAGCGCCAAGTTTTCAATTGCTTTTTTATTTGCAGCTCGTAAGTCAATTCGTTTTGCTAAATCAAAAATAGATTTATATTTTCCGTCTTTTCTAGTATTGACAATTGTTGCCACCGCGCCAGAACCCACGCCTTTAATAGCACCCATTCCAAAACGCACTGCATAATCATCATTTACAGTAAATTTATAAAAAGACTCGTTTACATCAGGTCCTAAAACCTGCAATCCCATGCGCTTGCACTCCTCCATAAAGAAAGAAACCTGCTTGATATCACTCATATTATTAGACAAAACCGCAGCCATATACTCCGCTGGATAATTGGCTTTTAAATAAGCGGTTTGATACGCAATCCATGCATAACAAGTGGAATGAGACTTGTTAAAAGCGTACTCTGCAAAGGCTTCCCAGTCTTTCCAAATTTTCTCCAGTTTATCCACAGCGTGCCCCTTTTCAGCAGCCTGATTAATGAATTTAGGTTTCATTTTATCCAAAACCTCTTTTTGCTTTTTTCCCATTGCTTTACGCAAAACATCCGCATCTCCTTTAGAGAAATCAGCTAGTTTTTGAGACAAAAGCATTACTTGTTCTTGATAAACGGTAATTCCGTAGGTGTCTTTAAGTAGTTCTTCGCAGGCATCAAGATCATAAATAATCTCTTCTTCACCATTTTTTCGCTTGACAAAACTCGGAATATAAGCGATTGGTCCTGGACGATACAAAGCATTCATGGCAATTAAATCAGGAAAAACCGTCGGTTTCAGTTCCTTCATATACTTCTGCATACCCGGACTTTCATATTGAAAAATCCCTACTGTTTCTCCACGCTGAAACAACTCGTATGTTTTTAAATCATCAATAGGAAATGTATCGGGATCAAGATCAATTCCACTTCTATATTTCACTAATTTGACCGTATCTTTTATCAAAGTCAGCGTTTTCAAACCCAAGAAGTCCATCTTTAATAAACCGGCACTTTCCACCACCGAGTTATCAAATTGAGTAACATACAAATCAGAATCTTTGGCAGTAGCCACAGGAACGAAATCAGTTATATCACTTGGAGTAATAATCACGCCACAAGCGTGAATACCGGTATTTCTTAAATTTCCTTCTAGAACTTTAGCTTGCTGAATGGTTTCTCCACCTAAATCATCTTCATTAGCAAGACTTATTAATTCTTTTATGTTTATGTATTCCTCCGGACGAACAGCCTTTTTTATCAAGTCTTCCTTTTCATTTAAAAAACGAGCTAAATTCCATTTTGACGGCATCATTCCTGGAATCAGTTTCGCAATTTTATCGGCTTCAAATAAAGGTAAATCCAGTACTCTAGCCGTATCTCGAATGGCAGATTTAGTCGCCATTTTACCATAAGTAATAATTTGAGCTACTTGTTTTGAACCGTATTTTCGAATCACATAGTCCATTACGCTACTGCGACCTTCATCATCAAAATCGATATCAATATCCGGGAGTGAGACTCGATCCGGATTCAGAAAACGCTCAAAAAGCAGGTTGTACTTAAGCGGGTCAATGTTAGTAATCTTCAAACAATACGCGACTACGGAACCCGCTGCAGAGCCACGTCCTGGACCTACTGAAACGCCCATGCTTCGTGCCTCAGCAATTAAATCTTGTACAATCAGGAAATATCCTGGATAACCAGAATTCGAAATCGTTAATAATTCAAAATCCAATCGTTCTTGAATTTCCTCGGTAATTTCTGGATATCTTCTATTGGCACCTTCAAATGTAAGATGTCTCAAATATGCGTTTTCTCCACGAACTCCTCCGTCGGCAGCATCTTCTGGAACTTCAAACTCAGTAGGGATTTCAAATTTGGGAAGTAAAACTTCTCGTGCTAAGTCGTAAATTTCTATTTTATCTACAATCTCTGAAATATTCGAAATCGCTTCTGGTAAATTATTAAAAAGCTGCTTCATCTCGTCTCCCGATTTGAAGTAGTATTCTTGATTCGGTAACCCGTAACGATAACCACGACCACGACCTATTGGCGTAGTTTGCTTTTCGCCATCGCGCACACATAGTAAAATATCATGTGCATTTGAATTTTCCTTGTCTATATAAAAGGTGTTGTTTGTGGCAACAATCTTAACATCGTGTTTTCTGGCTAATGAAATTAATGAAGTATTCACTCGATTTTCATCTTCTTGATTGTGGCGCATTACCTCAATATAAAAATCATCTTTGAACTCATTCTTCCACCATATCAAAGCTTCTTCTGCTTGGTTTTCACCAATGTTCAAAATCTTATTTGGTATTTCACCATACAAGTTACCAGACAATACGATAATATCTTCTTTGTACTGCTGGATGACTTTTCTATCAATTCTTGGTACATAATAAAATCCTTCGGTATATGCTATCGAAGACATTTTAGCTAGATTGTGATAGCCTTTTTTAGTTTTTGCCAAAAGCACTATTTGGTATCCATTGTCCTTTACTGATTTATTTTTATGATCTTCACATACAAAAAACTCACAGCCTACAATAGGTTTCATAACAACTTCTGTAGGCTCTTCTCCAGATTCTAACAAAGCTGCATTTTTGGCCTCAGCCGCTTTGTTATGATATAAAATATCCCGAACAAAGTGAAAAGCGCCCATTAAATTCGCATGATCAGTCATAGCAACTGCCGGCATTTTTTGCTGTGCTGCCGCTTTGACTAATGCTGGAATACTAATTGTAGATTGTAAAACCGAAAATTGAGTGTGATTGTGCAAATGCACAAATTGCGTATCAACTAACACTTTTTTATTCTCAGAAAGCTCTTTCTTTGAAACTGCTGGCTCCTGCTTTTCCCCAAATTGCTGTCTGATTTTCTCTGATGCCTCTTTGAGATTAATGTGTTTTAAACCGATTAGCTTTATTTCGGCAGGATTTCGATTTTGAAAGTCTTTAAAATAGTCAGGTGCAACATCAAGCTCTTCTTTTGTAAAAATCTCACGGCGAATTAACTCCAGAAAACAACGCGTGGTTGCCTCCACATCGGCGGTTGCGTTGTGTGCTTCACCAAAAGGTTTGTGAAATAAATAACTGTGTAATTCAGTAAGTGTTGGTAATTTAAATTTCCCACCACGACCTCCAGGTAATTTTAATAAGGATGCGGTAACTTCAGTACAGGTATCAAGAATGGGCATGGAACTCATTTGGCTTTCTACTCCCATTCTGTAAAATTCGCAACCCATAATATTGATATCAAAACCTAAATTCTGACCTACAATATATTTGGCTTTACCTAAAGCGATATTGAATTTCTCTAAAACTTCCGCCAAAGAGATTCCTTCGGCTTGTGCTAATTCAGTAGAGATTCCGTGAATTCGTTCGGCATCATAAGGAATATTAAAACCTTCTGGCGTAACCAAATAATCCTGATGCTCGACGAGTTTTCCCATATCATCATGTAGCTGCCATGCGATTTGAATACAGCGTGGCCAGTTTTCCGTATCAGAAATAGGTGCGCCCCAACGCTTAGGTAATCCTGTGGTTTCAGTATCGAATATTAAGTACATATAATTTTGTAAAAATCAAATTAAAAATTCCAAATTCCAAATTTTTATAAGCTATAAAGTGCTGAATGTATGCGCTTTAAAAGTCATATGTAGAATAAAATGTGGGATCTCAAAATTAGGCTATTTGTTAGCAAATTAAAAGGGAAAATTATTAAAAGTTAAAATTAAATTAGAATTATTAATATTTAAATTAGTTTACGACATACTATCCCTAAACCCTTAAAATATTAAACGCTAAAAAATCAGTTATTTTTTTTATATTTTTGACTTCTCACTTTTGCTTGATTTAACTCAGAATTAATGAGAGTATTTGAACTATTTTTATTCTAACTATAAATAAAAAGTACACGATTCAACCAAAATAATTTAATAAAATGAAATTAAATTTATCCAAACATTTTAGAATTTATTACAATAAGATCACGGGAAGTATTGCTTTTTATCCTGCTTTATTAGCCATCAGCTTTTTGTTACTCACATGGGTAATGCTAGTTATTGACTTTTCTGAATGGGGTAAAACTATAAAATCGAATACGAGTTGGTTAAGTTTAAAAGACGCTACTACAGCAAGATCTATCATCTCTACAATTGCTGGTGCTGTTATTTCACTGACCGTATTTAGTTTTTCTATGGTAATGATTGTACTTAATCAAGCAGCTTCTCAAATGACAAATCGGGTGTTGAGTAGCATGATAGGAAATCGATTTCAACAGACAGTTTTAGGGTTTTATATTGGAACTATTGTTTATGCTCTTTTTCTTTTAAGCACCATTAGGGATATTTCCAGCGGAGTTTATATTCCAGCACTAAGTATTTATATGCTTATTTTATTAACTGTTATCGATATTTTTCTGTTTATTTATTTTTTAGATTACGTTACTCAATCCGTTAAATATGAGACTGTCATTACTCGAGTTCAAGTTAAAACGATGCGAAAACTACAAGAAGAATACAATCAAGATTCGCAACTGACCGTAACTTGGAGCGAACTTCCTTTTGTGCAAATAAAAACAATACATTCCAATTACTTTCAGGGATTTAGTGAAAAAACACTACTTGATATTTGCTCAAAAGAGAATCTTTATATTAGTTTTTTGCACCAAAAAGGCAGCTTTTTGTTAAAAGACATTCCGTTATTAAACGTTTACAGTAAAAATCCAGTTAAGCCCTCTATTTTACTTGATATTGCAGCCGCAAATGATTTCTACAACGGGCAGCCTATCGATTTAAATGCTGATTATGGTTTTAAGCAATTAGCAGAAATTGCGATAAAAGCACTTAGTCCAGGTATAAATGATCCCGGAACTGCCGTGTTAGCGCTTCACTCATTAGCTGATTTGCTTGCATACCGACTTTATAATAATTATCAAAACATTAAAATCGATGCAAATGGTGATGCTAGAATTTACATTCCAAATTCTTCTTTTATAGAGTTATTTAATTATTGTATCTACCCAATATGGAAATACGGTAAAAAGGACCCCTACATTCAATCAGCAATTAAAGAGATAGTGAGGCAATTAAGAATTGTAGATTTTAAAAATAGTCAAGCAAAAGATTTTTCTGATCTAAGCGAGTTAATAAACATAGAAACTAACAAAAAGTTTTGGTAGGAAACACTACTATCTGTCAAAAACATTTAATGATCTTACAGACCATTCAAAAAAACACTCTTAAAAAGCGTCGCATTATTACAAAATAAAATAGTGATTTTTTAATCAAATTTTTCTATGATAATGAAGAAAATCTCTTTTCTCCTTATCTAAAATAAAGCTACAATAATTTTAACTCTTTTACCTTTGAATTTTAAGCCTTGCGAAAACCACTTTTGCTAACACTATGTAGCCTAATTCAGCTTAATATCTAAACGGAATTCCGAGGGTAATTTTTTAAATTTTTTCTTAAAACAGGCGCTGAATTTACTACTACTTTCATATCCCACTTCCTGTGCAATATGTTTTATTTGCATATTAGTATTTATAATTAGTTGCATAGCTAACTGCATTTTTTTGTCGATATTATATTGTAATATCGAAGTGCCGTATACCAATTTGAAATCCATCTTTAATTTTGACGGAGATAGGTTTAACTTTTTAGAAATAGAGTCAATTCCTAAAAAAGGAAGAGCAAAATCTTTAGAAAGTAATCGCTCACATTGCGACATCAATTTATAATCTACCGTGTCTTTTACCTTGTAATCTTCTTTGCGTAAATCAGCAAATGCATTCTTAAAAAATGTAGATACTAAACTGAGCGTTTGGGCTTTCAATATGGTATCACTTAATACATCTTGATTAAAATTTATAAAGGTCTGCTCAATTTCATGAGATAGTTCGGATGCGTTAGGCACTATATCTTGGTAGGTGATAAAACCTTTGTCTGAATCTAAAAACTTTCTAAAAGGAAGATTTTTATCTAATTTATCAAAAGGAATATTTTTTTTGATCCAATCTGGATAAAAGTGATAAATATAAAACTCACATTTTGATCCTTTGTAAAAATGAGCTCCAGTATCTACTCCTGGTTTTTTGAAACCCCAAAATTTATTTTGAAAAGGGATCTTATCAATAAACGTGTTTTGAAGTTTTACCTGACTTTCGTATAGTGTGAATGTAAGGGTGTAATGTTCACTTGGAATACTTTTATCATAAACAGTTTTAATCAATGCATTTTGTTTGAACTCAATGTTAGTTATTGTAAGCCAGCAACCTTCATCAATTTTTCTATATCTAAAACTACCTTTTATGAAAGGATTATTTCTGTAAACATATTGTTGTTTCGGATCATGTTTACTTCCAGGAGAATTTATCGTTGATTCTATCATTAATTCTGGCGTATTGGCTAGAAACGGAAATTCAAAAAACCCATTTTGAAAAAAATTTATATTGGGCTTAATGAATTGTAACCACTTGGATAAAATCATATTTTGAATTTAAAACATTAAAATAGCTAAATTTCTTAATAAATTTTTTTTCGAAACTAAACATAAAAGTAATTGCTGTATTCTTTAAAAGACAAAAATACATTTAGTACAAATAAACAAAAAATGAAAATAAAAAATATCAATTTTCACTTAATAATAAATTTTAATAAATCATTACGAATGTATAAAGAGCTAAAATAAAAGTAATCCTTTTGTTTTTAAATTAGTTACCTAAAATTACTTCTTTCTTTGTCTTTAATGCGCTCCTCTATTTTTATAGTAAAAGATACTTTAATTGCTATTACTGCCATTTTTAAAGGATGGAGCGTTGTGAAATAATAGATCTTTCGCTGCTATTTTTTCAAATATTAAAAAAAGGCCTAGGTGAAATAAGACCTTTACCCAATATTTTTAAAATCAAAGCTATATCGCGCACTACTGTTTTTACTACTGCCTATTTTGACTTTTCTTTCCAATTATTCAATGTGTAGTCAACTTGGCTTTCTTTCCAAAAAAATTGTATTTGAATGCAGAGCAAATAAGTCAAAAACATGAGTATCATAAAAAACGACACCAAAAGAGTCCATAAAAACCAAATGGGAAATCCTTCAAAAATATTTAAACTGATCGTTTCCATGGGCTAAGTTTTACTTCGTTCGATAGTTCTTTCCTGAATTCTAATTTAATTCAGAAAAACAGTTAAAAACAAAGTTATTCCATTAAAAATTAACTAAATAGCCCATTCAGACAAATCGATAGCCCAATCGGATTTTTTAATTTTGTTTTAAAATGATTTTATAGGTTGGCACATGCCGCTTCTACCAGCAAAAGCGCAGTAAATATAAATGAATACATGTAGCTTTTTGAAAAAATACAATCATCCAGAGAATTTACTATCAAGATAAATCATAGGGATATAAAACAAGAGATTTTACTACAGTAATAAAAAATACCATTAGGTGCAATTATTTAAAGATCAATAAATGTTTCTGATATTTGTCAAGATAATAAAAATCAGTTTTTTAAAATTTAAAAAACACCTACTATCATTGTTAAATTTAAAGAAAATTTATTTAAAATTTTTTTTAAATCGTTAGTTTCTAGAACTGGGATTCACCATAGCGTTATACTGGAGGCAAAAAATTAAAAATGACTGAATTCGAGTTGGTCCCGTTAAAATTAGTTCGTGAATATATGTTAATTGATAGTGAAAATGACTAGGATAAACAGTTGGCCACTGCGTAAATACCAAATTTGATTAACCAAAGTCTATAAAATAAGAGACGAACGAAATTGTAATAATTTACAGAAAACATGCGAACTCCTATAGGTGCTTCAATTTTAAGGTTTTAAAACTGTTTTACTATTGACAACACGCCTTTAGAGATTTGAAAAAAAGCACAACTACATAGAATTAAAATCTGGAAAAAAGATTTTGAAACTACTCCTTTAAAAGGATCTTGCGCTTCACAGGACACCTGGTTTCATGGTTGCAAGTTGCAAGTTGCATATAATTTATTCTATTTCAAGAGTATTCTATTGTATTAACATTATAAAAAGTCACCTTCAAGATATACAAATATTAAAAGATATTATAGAACAACTCTCTGATTATGTATTATTTAGCGATTGAGGCTATCTACGATCAATACCACAATTAGATTTATTTAAAAAAGCAAATATAGTTATAGAGACACCAATGAGAGTAAGTTACAAAGGATATAAAAAGCAATCTTATGTTTTTAAAAAATCATGAAAAATAGTTGAACCATTTTCTCCCAATTATGCAACCAGTTTAAAATTAGAAATAATTATACTTAAACTTTTAAGAGGCTTAAACAAGAATTTTTGCAAAATCATTGGTCTAAATTTGATTCAATGAATCAATCAATTTATTTTTAATAGAACACATGGCAATATCAAAGTTCAAATCAATCAATTATGCCCAACGGATAAGATATAATACTAAAAGACATAATCAATTAATTACAGCCAATGAGTCAATTTAATAAACTAGTACAATTCTTAGTCCTAGAATTAAACGTAATGCAGACTTCTAAAAATTAAAAATTGTTAAAAAGATTCAAAAAAAATATCATTAAGACTACACATTGACCTCTACCTTATCGTGAAAGAATAAATTGAGCCAACTTTCAACTAGACAAATCAATTTATGGTGAAATGAGTATTGTACATAGATTTATCAAAAATTCTAAGTTGAAAATATAATTCTGGCGATGGATCACTATCTCTTAATCTATGATAACGCATTTTAAAAATTAAAAAATCTTTTATTTTGGATGTCGTAGTATTTCGATAAAAAAAATGATGAAAAAAGACTAAATAATGATTTGTTCATAAACTAAAAATATCTTCACATAAAGCTTGAAAAGAAGAAATAATTAATAATAAATCACTTATCACTCTACTATCTAATTTATATTTAAAAACAATGGGCTTCAGTGATCAAATAGTAATTATTCGATAAATATAAAAACAAGTAAAGATAAAATTTTAATGATTTAAAGTGGAATTCACCTTCTTCATAAGAGAGTATTCAAAAGAAAAAATTAGTAATGAAATAGCAGAATCTTATTTTGGGCATCGTATAAAATCAAATAGTAAAATTGAAGCTTTCATATCTTTTTTTAGTTTTGCACACGTTACAGTCGAAGCAATTATTTTCAACTTCTGTAAAAAAGAAATACACTTAAAAACAGTAAAAATGACTACTACATTATTTGACAAAGTATGGGATTCGCATGTTGTGCGTAAAATCGAAAATGGACCAGATGTTTTTTTTATTGACCGTCATTTTATTCATGAAGTTACTAGCCCTGTTGCTTTTTTAGGTTTAAAATCCAGAAACATTAGCGTTCTATATCCAGAACGCACCTTTGCAACTGCAGATCACAATACACCCACTATAAACCAGCACCTTCCTGTTGCAGATCCTTTGTCCGCAAATCAATTGAAAGCTTTAGAAGATAATGCTGCTGAATATGGTATTTCGCATTGGGGTTTAGGCCATAAAAAAAATGGTATTGTTCACGTTATAGGTCCGGAAAATGGAATTACACTTCCAGGGGCAACTATCGTATGTGGAGATTCTCATACTTCTACACACGGTGCATTTGGCGCAATTGCATTTGGAATTGGAACTTCTGAAGTGGAAATGGTGATGGCTACACAATGCATTATGCAACCCAAACCAAAGAAAATGCGTATCAATGTAAATGGTACATTGAGTAAAGGCGTTGGCCCGAAAGATGTAGCTCTTTATATTATTTCAAAATTAACAACATCAGGTGGAACAGGCTATTTTGCTGAATATGCTGGAAATGTTTTTGAAGAAATGTCAATGGAAGGCCGTATGACGGTTTGCAATTTAAGTATCGAAATGGGTGCTCGTGGCGGAATGATCGCTCCGGACCAAACAACATTCGATTTCCTTGAAGGAAGGTTATATGCTCCAAAAGGTGAAGCTTGGACTAAAGCAGTTGAATACTGGAAAACTTTAAAAACAGATGCTGATGCCGTTTTTGATATCGAGCTAAATATCGATGCTGCTGATATCGAACCTATGATTACGTATGGCACAAATCCAGGAATGGGAATTGGTATTTCAAAAAAGATCCCTAACGCAAATCAAGTGGAAGGTGGAGCAGAAACGTATAAAAAATCATTAGCCTATATGGGTTTTGAAGAAAATGATGTCATGATTGGTAAACCAATTGATTTTGTTTTCTTAGGAAGTTGTACCAATGGTAGAATAGAAGATTTTAGAGCCTTTACAGAAATTGTAAAAGGGCGAAAAAAAGCAGATAATGTGACGGCATGGCTAGTCCCAGGTTCACATGTTGTAGAAGCACAAATTATTGAGGAAGGTTTATTAGACATTTTAACTGAATCTGGTTTTGTATTGCGTCAGCCGGGTTGTTCTGCTTGTTTAGCTATGAATGATGACAAAGTGCCAGCTGGAAAATATGCGGTAAGCACCTCAAATAGAAACTTTGAAGGACGTCAAGGTCCTGGTTCAAGAACGCTATTAGCAAGTCCTATTATGGCGGCGGCGGCGGCAGTTACAGGAGTACTGACAGATCCGAGAGAGTTTTTTTAAAAAAAGGCTATTGGCTATTAGCTTTTGGCAATTGGAGTAAATAATAACTATTATTAATCAATACGAAGCCAATTGCTAAGTGCCAATTGCTAAAAGCAAAAAAATGAGAGATTACAAAAAATATATAGTTTGGCAAGATGGTCATCAATTAACGATGATTACTTACAAGCTTACAAAGCAATTCCCAAAGGAAGAGCTATTTGGAGTCACCAGTCAATTGAGAAGAGCGACGAGTTCAATTCCAACAAATATTGCGGATGGTTGCGGAAGAGAATCAGATGCTGACTTTAGAAGATTTTTAGTTATGGCACATGGTTCCGCAACAGAAGCTGAATATTTAATTTTTCTGAGTTCAGAATTAGATTATGTTTCACAAACAGAATTTATTGACTTTACGGAAAAAGTTATAATACTAAGAAAGCAATTAAGAAAATTAATAGATAAATTAAAAAGCTAGTGGCGTTTAGCTGTTGGCTATTAGCTAACATACGATAACAAAAAGCAACAACAACCAAAAGGCAATAGACAAAGCTAATGATTCTCTTTCAAAAGAGTAAAAAGCTAAAGACCAACTGCAAAAAGCAAAAAATTAACAGGCAAGAAGCAATATGCTAAATCTCATTTCGATGAGCCAAAAGCCAAAAGCCGAAAGCCAAAAGCAACAAAAAAATGGCTTACGATAAATTTAATATCCTTACCAGTAGCGCAGTACCATTACCAATAGAAAATGTAGATACTGACCAAATAATTCCAGCTCGTTTCTTGAAAGCGACCGAGCGTGTAGGTTTTGGAGAGAACCTTTTCCGTGATTGGAGATACAACGGGGATGATACACCAAAGGTGGATTTTGTTTTAAATAATCCAACGTATTCAGGAAAAATTCTGATGGGTGGAAAAAACTTCGGTTCCGGTTCTTCACGCGAGCATGCTGCTTGGGCAGTATATGATTACGGTTTTCGTGTTGTAGTTTCAAGCTTTTTTGCAGATATATTCAAAGGTAATTGCTTAAATATTGGCGTCTTACCAGTTCAAGTAAGTGCGGGATTTGCGGATAAAATCTTTGCCGCAATTGAAAATGACCCTAAAACAGAACTAGAAATTAATCTTCCAGAGCAAACAATAACTATTTTAACATCAGGCGAGATAGAATCATTTGACATCAACGGTTATAAAAAGAACAATATGCTAAACGGTTTTGATGATATAGATTATTTACAAAATATAAAAGAGGAAATAATAACTTTTGCTGAAAAACAATTGATTTAAAATTCAATGCGTAATCATTAAATTTTTGATGAACTAAAGTTTTATATTTTTGCCAAAAAAAAGATATGACATTCCAAGCAAGTACAATAAATGATATCGATTCTATTTTCCAATTTTATGATATGGCGGTGGAATACCAGAAAACTAAATTCAATAAACACTGGCAAGGTTTTGAACTAGAATTGGTAAAAAAAGAAATAGCTGAGAACCGACAGTGGAAAATTAGTATCAATGATGAAATAGCTTGCGTTTTTGCAATCACATTCGAAGATAAAAGTATTTGGAAAGAAAAAAATAGCGACAAAGCGGTTTACTTTCATAGAATTGTAACACATCCAAAATTTAAGGGGCAACAGTTTGTCAAGAAGATTGTAGACTGGGGAAAACAGTTTGCCATAGAAAAAAATCTCGATTATTTGAGACTGGATACTTGGGGTGATAACACTGAATTGATTGATTATTATCAGAAATGTGGATTTGAATTCTTAGGAATTATAACGCCAGATTATAACGGATTACCAAAACATTACGACGGAATTACACTTAGTTTATTTGAGATAAAATTAAATTAAGATTTTAATGGTTCGTGATAATTTATGTCTAAAGTGACAATTATACACAATGAAAAAAAGAAAAATTGAAATAATGGACACGACACTGCGCGATGGTGAACAAACCTCTGGAGTGTCATTTTCTGCTGTAGAAAAACTTACCATTGCACAATTGTTGCTCGAAGAATTAAATGTTGATCGAATCGAAATTGCTTCGGCTCGTGTTAGTGAAGGCGAATTTCAAGGTGTAAAAGGAATTATGGCTTGGGCCAAAGAAAAAGATTATGAAAATAGAATTGAAGTTCTAACTTTTGTAGATGGCGGACTTTCTATCGAATGGATGAAAAGTACAGGTGCCAAAGTTCAAAATTTATTAACAAAAGGATCTTTAAATCATCTTACGCACCAGTTAAAAAAAACACCAGAACAGCACTTTAGCGAAATCGCACAAGCCATTAAATTAGCCCGAGAAAACAATATTGAAACTAATGTTTACCTAGAGGATTGGAGCAACGGCATGCGTAATTCGCCCGAATATGTATTTCAGTATTTAGATTTTTTAACGCAACAACCAGTTAAAAGAATTTTATTACCAGATACTTTAGGTGTTCTTATTCCATCTGAAATATTTCAATTTATCTCAGAAATAATTAAAAGATATCCAAATACTCATTTTGATTTTCATGCGCATAATGATTACGATTTAAGTATTGCTAATGTAATGGAAGCCGTTAAAGCAGGTATTCAAGGACTTCACGTAACAGTAAACGGAATGGGAGAACGCGCTGGAAACGCACCTTTAGAAAGTACTGTTGCCGTTATAAATGATTTTTTTCCAGAAATAGAAATAAGCATAAAAGAGTCTTCTTTGTACACGATAAGTAAATTAGTAGAGACATTTACAGGATATAGAATACCTGCTAACAAACCTATTGTAGGAGATAATGTTTTTACCCAAACGGCAGGCATTCACGCCGATGGCGACAATAAGCATAATTTGTATTTTAACGATTTACTTCCAGAACGTTTTGGCAGAAAAAGACAATATGCATTAGGAAAAACATCGGGTAAAGCTAATATTGAGAAAAATCTCCAAGAATTAGGACTACAATTAAATCCCGAAGATTTAAAACTTGTAACACAACGTATCATAGAATTAGGTGACAAAAAGGAGACTGTAACTAAGGAGGATTTACCATATATTATTTCGGATGTTCTGGACAGTCAAACTTATCTCGAAAGGATCGTAGTTGAATCCTATATTTTATCACATGCTAAAGGAATGCGGCCTTCAACAACCTTATCTTTAAAAATGGATGGAGAAATTATTGAAGAACATGCTCAAGGAGACGGACAATTTGATGCATTTATGAATGCACTTGCTAAAATTTACAAAAGTAAAAATTTAGTATTGCCAAAATTAATTGATTACGCCGTAAGAATTCCTCCCGGAAGTAGCTCTGATGCTTTATGTGAAACCATCATAACATGGACAAACAATGGAAAAGAATTTAAAACAAGAGGACTAGATTCTGATCAAACCGTTGCCGCGATTGTTGCGACACAAAAAATGTTGAATGTAGGATAAGTTAAGTGATTTAAAGATTAGAATAGTAGAGCTCTAATTTTTAAAAACTATAATATTAAAATATAAATATGAAATATAATATTGCACTTTTAGCCGGAGATGGAATTGGACCAGAAGTAATTAATGAAGCTGTAAAAGTTTCGGATGCCGTTGCTAAAAAATTTGGACATGAAATTACATGGAAACCAGCCTTAACTGGTGCTGCTGCGATTGATGCGGTAGGAGTTCCTTATCCAGACGAGACGCATGAAATTTGTTTGGCTGCAGATGCAGTGCTATTCGGAGCTATTGGTCATCCGAAATACGATAATGATCCACTAGCACCGGTGAGACCAGAGCAAGGCTTATTATTGATGCGTAAAAAGTTAGGTTTATTTGCTAACGTACGCCCAACTTTTACATTCCCATCTTTACTGGATAAATCTCCTTTAAAAAGAGAACGTATCGAAGGAACTGATTTGGTTTTTTTAAGAGAATTAACTGGCGGGATTTACTTTGGTGAAAAAGGAAGAAGAGACGGAGGAGACACCGCTTTTGACAATTGCGTCTACACTAGAGCAGAGGTACAACGTTTAGCTAAAAAAGGTTTCGAATTGGCAATGACACGGTCTAAGAAATTGTGTTGTGTAGATAAAGCAAACGTAATGGAAACGTCACGCTTGTGGCGGGAAACAGTTCAAGCTATGGAAAAAGACTATCCTGAAGTTACTGTATCATACGAATTTGTTGATGCTGTTGCCATGCGTTTAGTACAATGGCCAAACACGTATGATGTATTAATTACGGAGAATTTATTTGGAGATATTTTAACTGATGAAGCTTCAGTAATTTCTGGATCAATGGGACTTATGCCTTCTGCATCTATGGGAGATAAAGTATCTCTTTTTGAGCCTATCCACGGTTCATATCCGCAAGCAACTGGATTGAACATTGCTAATCCTATGGCTACTGTTTTATCTGCTGCAATGATGTTTGAAAACTTTGGATTAATGGAAGAAGGTGCAGCAATGCGAAATGTAGTAAACAAAGCTTTAGAGGCTGGAGTAGTTACTGAAGATCTTGCTGATGGCGGAAAAGCATACGGAACTAAAGAAGTTGGAGATTGGTTAGTAGCAAATTTGTAAGCACTTTACTATTCTATAATTAATATTTGACCAATCTTATAAATAGTCAAATTGGAATTAGTTTGTATATTTTGGTATAAATAGAGAGTATCTTAATTAGTCATCATTACAGCTTAAAAAAGCGTGTAAGCAAAATGATAAAGGCGCTTCAAGAATGACATATTGAAATAGTGAAAGTCATGAAGTAACAAAAACAAAAAAGGTGTCAATTTACATTGACACCTTTTTATATATGATTGAAAAAAATATTAATATCTTCCTCTGTCTCCACCTCCACGGTTTTCTCCACCACGGCTGTTTCCACCACCATAACCACCGCGTGAATCTCCACCACGACTGTTATTATTAAAACTTCTTCTTTCGCCTTCTGGTTTTGGCTCAGACTTGTTAACAACAATTGCACGTCCTTGAACAGTAGCTCCGTTCAATTCGTCAATAGCTTTTTGAGCTTCGTCATCATTTGGCATCTCAACAAAACCAAATCCTTTACTTCTTCCTGTAAATTTATCTGAGATAATTTTAACTGAATCAACTGCTCCGTAAGCCTCGAAAGACTCTCTTAAATCTGCTTCCTCAATACTGAATGGAAGGCTTCCAACAAAAATATTCATATGTACGTATTTAAATAATAACACAAATGTAAAGCAATTTTTTTCTAATCTACTATATATTAGCTTATTTATGATTTTAATTTATTTTCTACCTCATTATATACCAAAAAACAAGTAAGAACAATATAATCTCAGCTGCTAATTTCTGAATCTTTGATTTTTAATCTATAGCTCTGAGATTATTAAGGAATGCTAACACTTATCGGAACCTTATAAAAAACGCCCTGTTGGAAATTCACATTACTTTCTGAACTTGCATCAACATCAATGTTTTTAACATTGCATTTGAAATTCCCAGATATCGTTTTGTTAATTTCATCATATTCCACGATAGTAATTTGACCATTTCCTATTTCATTACCAGTTATGTACCTTATTACTTTGCCTGATTCATTTCGTACAAATACAGCAGTGTTGTTTACAGTAGTTCCTAATATATAGCTTTGCTCTATTATGGAAGTAGTTTGTAAAGTTAACGTTTCAGTTGCAGTATACGCCTCAAGTAAAAAAGTTCCATCAGATAATATACTCACCTTTGAATTAGTTGCTCTCCAAAAAACATCATTCTTTAACCCTTGAACTGAGGGACTACTGAATTTTATATCTTCCTCACATGAAAGGAGAGAAAAAAGTGTTACTGTTAGCAAGATAAAACGCCTCATAAATTTTATTTGAAAACCAAATTTAAGATAATTAACCTAAAAAACATCTGGAACGATTAAAATAAGTTTTGTCACAACGCTTAACACTTTATCATTCATATAAATAGAACAAGCATTTGCAGTTATCAATAAAAAAAGTATCTTTGCTCCCTTAATTAATAGAGGTCGAGTACCTCAAAATTTAATCACACGATTATGTCAGTAAAAATTAGATTACAAAGACACGGTAAAAAAGGAAAACCTTTTTACTGGGTTGTAGCTGCAGATGCACGCTCAAAAAGAGATGGTAAATACCTAGAAAAAATTGGTACTTACAATCCAAATACAAACCCAGCAACTATCGATTTAAACATCGATGCTGCAGTAAGATGGTTACACAATGGTGCTCAACCAACTGACACTGCTAAGGCAATTCTTTCTTACAAAGGAGCTTTATTGAAGCATCACCTTGATGGTGGTATTCGTAAAGGTGCTTTGACTCAAGAACAAGCTGATGCAAAACTAACAGAATGGTTAGATGCAAAATCTGGAAAAGTTGATGCTAAAAAAGAAGGTTTGACTAAAGTGCAAGCTGACGCTAAAGCAAAAGCTTTTAAAGCAGAGCAAGATGTAAATGCAAAACGTTTAGCTGCAGCCGCACAAGCTGAAGCAGATGCAATTGCTGCTGCAAATCCAGCTGTAGAAGAAGAAGTTGAAGCTTTGGCTGAAGAAACTCCGGCTACAGAAGAAGAAAATAACGAAACAACAGAAGCATAAATTAGTAAGCGAAGATGCATAAAGAAGATTGTTTCTATTTAGGTAAAATCGCTAAAAAATTTAGTTTCAAAGGAGAAGTTCTTGCCTACTTAGACACGGATGAACCAGAGTTATACGAAAATTTGGAATCAGTGTTTGTTGAATGCAACAAACATTTGGTTCCTTTTTTTATCGAAAGCAGTTCGTTGCACAAGAATGATTTTCTCAGAATTCGTTTTGAGGATATGAATACCGAAGAAGACGCTGATGCTGTAATAGGCAACGACTTGTATCTTCCATTAAAAATGTTACCTAAACTTACTGGTAACAAATTCTATTTTCATGAAGTAATAGGCTTTGAAGTCGAAGACAAGCGACTTGGTATTGTTGGAAAAATCGAATCTGTAAATGATACCACAGCCCAACCACTTTTTGAAGTGCTAAATGGTGATGTAGAAATACTTATTCCTATGATTGATCATTTCCTTGTAAAAATTGATCGTGAGAACAAAAAAGTAATCATGGATTTACCTGAGGGTTTAATTGAGATGTACCTTTAGTTTAAATTCCAAATTTTTAAATTCCAAAATCCAAATAAGGAAATTCTAAATTCCAAAAAATCAGTTACATTTGATACTATTTTGAATTTAAAATTAACTATAGAGAAACCCTTTGATTTAGAAGAAAGAACTTATTTGTTCGCGAAAGATTGTCGAATTTATATTCGATTACTTCCTAAAACAATTTCAAATATTGAAGATGGTAAGCAATTAGTTAGATCCTCAGGATCTGTTGGAGCGAACTAGATTGAAGCAAATGAGAAATTAGGCGAGAAAGATTTATCATTCCGATTAAAAATAGCTAGAAAGGAAGCTAAAGAGAGTAAGTATTGGCTGCGATTATTACAAGAATTAAATCCGGAACATAATAATCTTTCAAACCCTCTGGTTTTAGAAATTGAAGAAATAAGAAAGATATTATCCGCAATCATTACTAAAACACAAAAATAACAAAGGAATTGATACATCTACAATTCTATTAATTATAGTTCAATTAAACACACCGAATTACATTGACAGCAAAAACTGAATTTGAAATTTAAAATATTGAAATTTCTTGCTCATTAATCAATAACCACACATCATTTTAATCCAAGGTTCCATTGGAATTTGGAATTTAAAATATTGGAATTTTATACCTATGTTTCAATTCAAACAGTTTTCTGTAAACCAAAATCGTTGTGCCATGAAAATTGGAACAGATGGTGTTTTACTCGGTGCATGGGCACCTATTATAAACAATCCTTGTGGTATCCTAGATATTGGCACCGGAACAGGAATAATTGCTTTGATATTAGCACAAAGAACTAACGCCGATCAAATTGATGCTTTAGAAATTGACGAAGATGCGTTCGAACAAGCGACAGATAATTTCGAAAACTCACCTTGGAGCGATCGTTTATTTTGTTTTCACGCTGGTTTAGATGAATTTATAGAAGAACCAGAAGATGAGTACGATTTAATTGTTTCAAATCCTCCCTTTTATAGCGAAGATTATAAAACAGAAAACGAACAACGCGACTTAGCCCGCTTTCAGGATGCGATGCCTTTTGAAGATTTAATAGAAGCTGCAGATTTATTACTATCTGAAAATGGTATTTTTTCGGTAATCGTACCTTTTAAGGAAGAAGGTACTTTTTTGGCTTTAGCCAAGGAATATGAGCTATATCCTCTTAAAATAACTCGGGTAAAAGGAGCTCCTACTGCCGAAATCAAGAGAAGTTTGCTGGCAATTAGTCGTAAAGAAGTTTTAGATTTCGCTATTGATGAATTAATTATCGAAGTTGCCAGACACGTTTACACGCCAGAATACATTTCATTGACCAAGGATTTTTACTTGAAAATGTAACCCAATTACTTCTTATTTTTTTTAAATTAGCAATATACAAGCCTAAAAACCTCATGTAACGTAGGTAAGTAATCTAAAATTCATAAGTTTACTTAAAATACGATACTTAAATTAGAAAATTATAACAATTGTTAATCGATTTGTTATATTTCTTTATGTAGCTTTGTTCCTTTAAAATTGACTATCATGAAACCAGATTTATTTCAAGCGCCGGATTATTACAATCTAGATGATTTATTAACAGAAGAGCACAAATTAGTTCGCGACTCTGCCCGTGCATGGGTAAAACGCGAAGTATCGCCTATAATTGAAGATTATGCTCAAAGAGCTGAATTTCCAAAACAAATTATCAAAGGTTTAGGAGAAATAGGTGGTTTTGGTCCTTATATTCCCGAAGAATATGGCGGAGCAGGTTTAGACCAAATTTCTTACGGTTTAATTATGCAGGAAATTGAGCGCGGAGATTCTGGCGTTCGTTCTACTTCATCAGTTCAGTCTTCATTAGTTATGTATCCTATTTGGAAATTTGGCACAGAAGAACAACGTGTCAAATATTTACCAAAATTAGCTACTGGAGAATATATGGGATGTTTTGGTTTGACAGAACCAGATCATGGTTCAAATCCAAGCGGAATGACAACCAACTATAAAGATATGGGCGACCATTATCTTTTGAACGGTGCTAAGATGTGGATATCTAATGCTCCTTTTGCAGATATTGCTGTGGTTTGGGCTAAAAATGAAGAAGGTAGGATACATGGTTTAATCGTAGAAAGAGGCATGGAAGGTTTTACTACTCCTGAAACTCATAATAAATGGTCTCTGCGAGCCTCTTCAACTGGAGAGCTCATTTTTGATAATGTAAAAATTCCAAAAGAAAATTTATTAACAGGAAAAACAGGCCTTGGAGCACCAATGCAATGTCTAGATTCTGCTCGATATGGAATTGCATGGGGAGCAATTGGTGCTGCAATGGATTGTTATGACACTGCTTTGCGATATGCCAAAGAAAGAATCCAGTTTGACAAGCCAATCGCGGGGACACAATTACAACAAAAGAAATTAGCCGAAATGATTACTGAAATCACAAAAGCGCAGTTACTAACGTGGCGATTAGGCGTTTTAAGAAACGAAGGAAGAGCAACTACCGCTCAAATTTCTATGGCAAAGCGTAATAATGTTGATATGGCAATCAATATTGCTCGTGAAGCAAGACAAATTCTTGGCGGAATGGGAATTACCGGCGAATATTCTATTATGCGTCACATGATGAATTTAGAATCAGTGATTACTTACGAAGGAACACATGACATTCACTTATTAATAACCGGTCTCGATATTACGGGAATTGCCGCTTTTAAATAGAACTAAACGTTTATTAAACTATACATAAAATTGATTAAAGAAGCTTCTTGGAAACAAGGAGCTTCTTTATATTTACGCTAAAAATACCACTTATGAATATTGCTACAATCAACAATAGTATACAGCCTCAAAAACAAATATTATTAAAGCATTCTCTCTACGAAAAAGTAAAAACGATTGAAGACCTACAATGCTTTTTAGAAAATCATGTCTATGCTGTTTGGGATTTCATGTCATTATTGAAAGCTTTACAAGCTAAATTAACTTGTACTACAACTCCATGGTTTGCAACTCCTAATCCAGAAACAAGATATTTAATAAATGAAATTGTTGTCGCAGAAGAATCTGATTTAACATTAGATGGAAGACGCTCTAGTCATTTTGAGATGTACATAGAAGCAATGGAATCTTGCGACGCAGACACTTCAGGCATTAAAAATTTTCTAAAAGAGGTAGCATCGTTGCAAAATATATTTGTTGCCATTAAAACCAGTAATTTACATCCAGATATAAAAGCATTTTTAGACTTTACTTTTAGAGTCATTGAAGAGGGTAAATCACATGAAATTGCCGCTGCTTTTACTTTTGGAAGAGAAGATCTAATTCCTGCAATGTTCACTGAAATCTTGAAGAATTTTCAAGCTAATTTCCCTGCAACTGATTTAAGTAAACTGATCTATTATTTTGAAAGACATATTGAACTAGACGCTGACGAGCATGGGCCAATGGCAATGAAAATGATAACAGAGTTGTGTGGAACAGATGCACAAAAATGGTCAGATGTTGAGGAAGTTTCTAAATTAGCTTTAGAAAAGCGAATTGGTTTATGGAATGCTATCGAAGAGCTATTAATGGCAGCAAAAATTGTAACAACTTAAAACTGCAATTTGCGTCTCTTCTTAAAAAAAATAAAATTATAAGTCCTGAATAATAATCAGGACTTTTTCATTAACTTTCTGGTGCTAATTCTAGCTCTAATCCCTCAAGACTTTCAGTAATTGGAATTTGGCAACCCAATCGGCTATTAGATTTCACGAAAAAAGCTTCCGACAGCATAGCTTCTTCATCGTCGCCCATTTTTGGTAAAGCCACATCATTCACAACATAACACTGACAGGAAGCGCACATCGCCATTCCACCGCAAGTTCCTACTGTTCCCTCTTCTGCTAATTCATACATTCGAATTAGCTCCATGATATTCATATTCATATCTGTTGGCGCTGCAACTTCGTGAGCTATTCCGTTTCTATCGGTAATTTTTATAGTAATATCTTGTGACATTATTTTTTCTTGTTCTTTTTTAATTGCTCTATGTCAGCTAAATCGTTATAAAGATCTGTAGCTGTTTTATTAATTATTAAATCGTCAAAATCCGTGTTAGAAATTTGTCATTTATCAACTTCAAAATTATTTCGTTTTCTAAAATATTCCTAAATTTTAATCTGTCAACAATTGTAATAATTTCTATTTTAGAAAGTTCTGACCTAATTACTCTTCTTGAAAAATTAGTACTGAAAATTCCTCATTCACTTTTGCTGACTTTTGATTGTTTCGTTCGATCTATAGGTACATCTTTCCAGTACTTCTGACATATCCATCCAAAGTTAAATCGTTACCTCCAACTAAAATAAAATCAATTTATTATTTTTCTAAAACTGATAGGAAATCTAAAAAATCAATATTAAATAAATTATTTGACCTGATTTCTTACTAGAGTTATGCTTCTATCCACTTTCTACACAAAGGAAGAATTCATTATAAAACATACCTCATTTAATCTTTCTATTGGCGTTTTATTAATCTAGCAAAAACCATAATTATCTGTTTGTTAAAAGGTAGACATAAACACCACAATCCTTTCCATTTTAATCCTATCCATTAGATCAATTACTACAAAATATTTGTAACCGTTTCTATTTGTGGTGCAAATTTTTTAATAGTTGTTTCAACTCCTGCCCTAAGCGTCATTTGGTTTACGCTGCAACTGGTGCAGGCTCCTTCCAATCGTACTTTTACATGTTTCCCATCTTCAATGGAGATAAGTGAAATATCACCGCCATCCGAATTTAAGAAAGGTCTAATTTCTTCGAGTGCTTTTTGAACTTCTGTGGTTAATTCTTCTGTTGTCATATCTTTTGATACTATAAAAATTAGAAAATGTGTTAATTTAGGTAATGAGATAAAATTCTTTTAGTATGTCATTCTACAATCCATATTTCTAATTCTCTTATTTTTTTCTGATTTTCTAATTTTTTTTAACTGCTGAGCAACCTGCCATAGTGGTGATTTTAACAGCTTCCGTAGCTGGTAGATTTTCATTTCGATTTATCACCTCACGCACTACATTTCTTGTAATTTCTTCAAATACTTTTTGTGTAACAGAACCTGTTTGCATTGCAGCCGGACGACCAAAGTCTCCTGCTTCGCGGATAGACTGTACAATAGGCACTTCTCCAAGGAAAGGCACATCTAAATCATCAGCTAAATTTTTAGCACCTTCTTTTCCAAAAATATGATATTTATTATTAGGCAGTTCCTCTGGTGTAAAATAAGCCATGTTTTCGATAATTCCTAAAACGGGAACATTGATGGCATCAGACATAAACATCGAAACTCCTTTTTTGGCATCAGCCAGCGCAACCGCTTGTGGTGTACTTACAATAACAACACCTGTAATAGGTAATGCTTGTACAATAGATAAATGGATATCACCAGTTCCTGGTGGAAGATCGACTAACAAAAAATCTAATTCACCCCAATCAGCGTCAAAAATCATTTGGTTTAAAGCCTTTGAAGCCATTGGACCTCTCCAAATAACAGCTTGACTAGGAGACGTAAAAAAACCGATAGAAAGAATTTTCACTTCGTAACTTTCCACTGGTTTCATTTTAGATTTACCATCAACTACAACTGAAATTGGTTTTGCACTTTCCACATCAAACATGATAGGCATTGACGGACCATAGATGTCAGCATCTAAAATTCCAACTGAAAACCCCATTTTAGCTAATGAAACAGCCAAATTTGCTGTAACTGTTGATTTTCCAACTCCTCCTTTACCAGATGCTACTCCTATTATATTTTTTATTCCAGGAATTGCTTTTCCTTTTATTTGATTTGGATTTTCTGCTGCAACAGCTTCCACTTTTATATTTACTTTTACGATAATATCTGCTGAGAATTTTTCGTGAATTAATTTCTTAATATCATCCTCAGCCCTTTTTTTAATATGCATGGCTGGAGTTGCTATTACTAGATCAACTGTAACTTCGTTACCAAAAATTAGTACATTTTTGACAGCACCACTTTCAACCATACTTTTACCTTCGCCAGCGATCGTGATTGATTCTAAAGCCTTAAGGATTTCTTTTCTATCTAATTTCATTTTTAGTCTACTTTTTAAACTGATATTCGAGTCCAGAATATTATCTTTATTTAAACTGATTTCAGATTACAAAGATAACAGATTATGTTCTTAAAATAAAGGAATTAGATTGGATTTGTTGATGCGAGAATTGCCAATGATTATTTGTATTTTTTTTTGAAAGACAAAAAATTTAACCTTTAACACAATTTAAAATTGAGTTTGATTTCAAGCTAATAATAGATACTAAGATTTTAAAATTAGCTATTGAAAGTTTATTGCAATTTGGAAGTTATTACAATTATTTTTCTAAAAAGTAGCTGTAACATACCAACATCTTCTCTTTAAAGTTTTAGACCTCAACTTTCGGAATCCAAAAAACCACTTCAAAGTCCTTTATTTGATTATCAATAACAACTATCCCTTCATTCTCTAATAATTGTTGCATTAAATTTGTACCGTCAAAATGTAGTTTTCCGGTGAGTAAACCATTTCTATTTACAACTCGATGCGCTGGAACATCTTCTAAATGATGTGATGCATTCATCGCCCAACCCACCATTCTTGCAGAGCGCGCGGTTCCTAGTGCTTTTGCAATAGCGCCGTAGGAGGTAACTTTACCGTATGGAATTAGTCTAACAATAGCGTAAACACGCTCAAAAAAATTATCATTTTCCATCTTTCTAAGTCATAACATAAATTTCGATAACATATTTATTAATCCTTACTTGAGGTAGTACTTAATAATATTGATTAAAGTAACAACAGCGATTACTCCGGTGATGCTACCTATAATTGTATTCATGTTACGCATAAAATAATCCGTTTTTCCTTGAATTTTTTGAAAGAAAGTAATATAAAAGTAAAAAACTAAGAAAGAACCGAGAACTACTCCTGTTACGAAAATAATTACATGACTAATGTCAAAATAAAATAAGTTGTAAGAAGCTAAAGTTATACTTACAAAAACATAATAGGGAATTGGGAAAAAATTAAGCACCGACAGTAGCATTCCTAAAAAAAAACGCGTGGAAGTGCTCCTTTTCTTTATTTTACCTTTTATCTTCTTTGGTTTCTTTGCAATAAATAGAAAATAAATGGAAAGTATAAGAAAGATGCCAAAACCTACTTCCCTCAACAAAACAATCACATTAGGATGCTCTTTTATAAACTGTGCAAATAAAATCGCTAATGCAGCTTGAAAAAAAATTACAATCACAGCACCTAACACAAACCAATAGGCACTGCGTTTTCCTTCCTTGAGATTCACTTTTGCAGCGGTCATATTGATTAGTCCTGGAGGCGTAATCCCTATTACAGCAGTGAGAAAACCTAAAAACAACGAAACAACTAAATTTATTGTCAGCATGCGAGTACTATAAAATCATTCGTCATATATAAAACTACTCTTTAATCCTGAATCGAATATACGTAATTGCTTTATTTATTTCTAAATATTGTTTTTCATAGAATGTCTGAAAAGCAGTAACTTCCTCTGGACTTCCCTCATTTACATAAACATTGTGATTGGCATAGAGAACTTCGTGTCCTTCACCATGTAACAATCCTAATGTGTAACCATGCATAAATTCGCTATCTGTTTTTAAATTTACAACACCGTCTTTTTTGAGTACTTTTTTATACAATTGTAAAAACTCTGAATTGGTCATTCTATGTTTAGTACGTTTGTATTTTATCTGTGGATCGGGGAAAGTAATCCAAATTTCATTTACTTCATTCTCTGCAAAAATGTGATTAATTAATTCAATTTGAGTACGGATAAAAGCGACATTAGTTAAGCCATCCTCCACGGCTGTTTTAGCACCTCGCCAAAAACGAGCTCCTTTAATATCAATCCCTACAAAGTTTTTATTGGGATATTTTTCGGCTAGACCAATGGAATATTCGCCTTTTCCACAACCTAACTCGAGCACTAGTGGATTATCATTTTTAAAGAAATCATCATTCCATTTTCCTTTTAACGGAAATAAATCTCCCACAACTTCCTCTCTTGTTGGTTGGAAAACGTTATCAAATGTTTCGTTTTCTTTAAATCGTTTTAATTTATTTTTACTTCCCACTTTTTAAAATATTTTTGTTGCCGACTGTTCAATCTTTCATTTCAGTTGACAAAATTAATGAAATATATAAGACGGAAGTCAATCAAGGAAAAAACCTTGCTATAAACATATTCAAGTTGGCAACTTCACCTATTTTTACCTAAATTCTCCAAAAAAAAATTAATTTACATTGATAGCTTCATATTAATTATCGATAAGATAAGGCACCTGAATAAAAACTCTGAATAAGTAGTAATACACATATTAGTTAGAACAAAATTTACTTTATGCTTTTAATTTTTTATTTGCATCTTTCTAATAATAGCATCCTCACTATTACTTTTAAGTTTTATGATCTCACTTGAATTTTCATTAGGCACCGTCATTGACAATACATATTGTTTAATTTTCCATTCTTTTCCTTTTTTAACTAAAACTCCTGAACCACGACAAATTTTCATTTGTGTATTCAACAATTCATCAAACCAAGCTAGGTTTCCCGTTTTATCAAAAAAGATATGACGTTCTAATGTTGTAAAACTCCAAGCTTTTCCTTTGTCAAAATGAGGTTTAGCGTAGCTTTGAAATGCTTCCTTATTCCAATTTTCAGTTGCATCTGTACCAATGAAAACTGCATCAGCAGTCATTAAATTAAAATAATCATCATAATTAGCAGTTGCTGCGGCCACGTGCCAATCATCTATAGTTGAATTCACATTTTTTTCAGCGTTTACAGTCTTTAATTCAATGCTTTTACAACTCCATAAAGATAGTAGAACCAGAAAAATAATAATTTTTTTCATAGATGTTAGGTTTTATTGGTGATTTTTATTCCATCTTATTTTTATTTTACCTTCTTTATCAACTGCTAATAAATGCAGTACAATTCCATTCAAACGCTTTTCAGCTCGCTCCTCTTTGTCGACAATCAATTTATCATTCTTTGGGTTTCTAAGCGGAATTGTTATCGCTAATTTTGTCCCTCTTCCAAAGGAATAAATACCATTGACATCAATATTTAAAATATTAGAACTTACCTTTAACTCATTCACATTTATTAATTCTCCTTTAATTATAAAATTTCCAGATAAATCTCTAAACTTTATATTATTAACATCTCTAAAAGGGAAAGCAAATTTAGCAATATTTGTAATTGGTTTAAATTCAATTAACGCTCCTTCTTTTACTTTAAATTTAGCTTTTCCTAAAAGAGAATTAGTTTTCAACGCCCCACCTGAAAGCAATTTACCTTCTATTGTCGCATCCGCCGTCAGAAATCCTTCTAAATTTGAAGGTTTAAAAGATTCGATTCCAAAATTATTTAATGAATATAAAAATTTTGATATATCAACTTTCTCAATTTTTGTAGTTGATTTAAACATAAAATTTTCTCTTTCAGGAGTTAATTTTCCATCGAATGTAATTGTTCCCCCAGAACTATTTACAATGCCATTTTTTACAATTAACTCATTATCCTTTAGCAAAATTAACACCTTAGCAGCGGTCGCTTCTAACTTATTATAAACCATTTTGTCTGCTTTAACATTCAGCACCACTTGACATTTTTTTATTGCTTCATAAAGTTCATCAGAGAAATCATCTTTTGAATTTGATTGGTTCTCTTTTTCAGCACTTGAAATCGTAATACTATTCACAACTTTTTTCACATCAAGAAAGGGTGCATATATATTCCAATCAACTACCATGTCTTTTGGATTTTTATAGTATAAGGTTAAAAAATTATCTATTTTTCCCTCCATAAAAACACTACTCTTATTATCCTTAAAAGTAATTTTTTTTATTAAAAGCGCTTGTTCCGTAAAATCTAGTTCGACATTCGTTTTTACAAAACTTATATTTCTTGGGCCATATTCTGCTATAGCATCCTTCACAGTAACCTTTCCTGTAAAATATGGTTTGTCAATTTTTAAATTAACGATTCCAAATCTAAAATCAAAATTTACTTTGGCTTGGCCACTACTAAAACGAATTAATTTCTCTGATACAATTTTATTCAATCTTGAAACATCAAAGTTAGAATTAAAAATTCCAGAGGCTGTAGTCTTCTCCAAATTAGCGATTTTGCCTACTGGAATCGAGAACGGAATTGTTTTGTACTTTCCAGTAAATTTCGTTAATGTAATTGTTGAATTGATATCATTACAGCCCGCTTCTTTTTTATAATTATTAGTAAAACTGGCGTCAAAACTGCAATCTGTTATAAGTCCGTCTGGAATGGTAAGTTCATTCTCTTTGATTTTTGTAAATACATTAATTTCTGGGTCGCCTGTTTTGCTCATATCCCCTATTATAGTACAACCGACTTTTATTGGATTTTTTAGATTAAATTGATCAACTTTAAGACTAATGTTATTGCTTAACAGAGCGGAAGCGTCACGCCACAAAATTTTAGTCGCAATAGCAATATTAAATGGCGACACATGATTGTTTAGGCTGAAATTCGCTCTTATATCGAAAAAATTATTCCCAATAGATAAACTTTCGGTTATTATGCTTATCTCATTTTTAACCTCGTTAAATGCTACTTTTAAAATACCGACAACCATCTTATCTTTTATAAAACTACCTCTATCAGTGTTGAAGGCCATATTTTTTGCGACGGTTTTGATATATAAATTCGTATGCCAATTATCATTTTGAAAATTTATAATGCTACGAAGATCAATTTTATCAAAGTCAAATAATTTATTTACAAGTTGATTTTCCGAAATGAAATGAACCTCACTTAAATTTATTTCATGAACTGAGGAAGTAGTTGAACTCTTAGACTTGTCATTCTTTGGCTTATTTTTAAAAATATTAGTATTTGTAAGTCCATCTTTTCCTTTATATAAATGTATTGAAGCGCGATGAATATCAATTTTGTCAATGTTAACTTCATTTACTATTAAATCTATAATATTAATACGAACATCGATTTGCTGCGCTTTCAACAACGTCCTTTTATGTTTAGTCCATAAACTATCTTTTAATTCTACTTGAATTAAGGCCAAAGTCATATTAGGAAAACCCTTTAAAAACTTATAATTAACATCATTAATATGTATAGTGCCTTTTATATTGTCATTAATTTTAGCATTAATTTGAGTCACTATTTTTTCTTTATTAGATATAAAATAAGCGGCAAAAACTCCAGATGTAATCAAAAGTAGAACGAGTAAACCAGCAAAGAAAAATAGTACTTGCTTAAGAATTTGTTTGATATTTATGCTTTGACTATTATTCCTGAATCGTTCTAGAATTAGCTTCATCGTTTAGAATTTAATATTTGTCATACAAGATAGTTCAATTAATCAGTTATCAAACTTATTGGCTCTGAGTAGCTTCTTTCAGAATCGCAATAAAGCTCTATTTTTTGTTTGTAGAAGAAAGTATAAGCTTTATTACCTTTAAGGTGTCGATGCTATATCTACTATTTATTTTATCATTATTCTAATGCTAATTTAAAATAACACTTTCTTTGATCTTGAACCAAAAGTCTGATATTATGAACGTTAATCATTTACATAATAGAAGTTTAATATTCCAAAATTTTTAGATAGATAACAATTCCAAAATTGATAAAAACGAACTATTACCAGTGTCATTATTGTATAAACCTTTAATTATAAAACAATTATTAGCAACTCGAAACAATAATCTAATATTATTTTTTGATCTTTGAACTTTCCTATTTATCCTTTTTTAAAAATTATAATTTTTGCATAATTGTTTTAATGTACTTTTGCTAAATTGTTTGAAAATTCTCAATGTATTAATATTTTGGTTATGAAAAAATTCTCTTTGGCCATTATTATGTTAGTCACTTTTCTATTATTCTCTCTTAGTTCTTGTAAAAAGAAAAGCGAAAGCGTGAGCGTAGCTACTCCTATCACTGCAAACAAACCGGAGGTTGTATTTGACAGTATTCAAATTCATAAATTTTTTGAAAAGTATCCTGACTTAAAAGCCTATCGTGTTGAAGTAGAACAATTATATAAAAAACATCAGTTTCATTATATCTGGTTTGACAAAGATGGTCTTAACGAATTTTCCGGCTTGCTTTACAATAAAGTTAATAATTTAAGTGCTGATGGAATAGAAACAACCATTCCTTACAAAGAGAAATTTGATTTTATTTATCAAAATCCTTTTAAAAATCAAAAAGCTAGCGTTGATACTGAGTTGCTAAGTTCCTCACTTTATTTCTTTTACGCAAAAAAAGTGTATGACGGAATTGACACAAACAAGACAACCGATTTAGAGTGGTTTTTACCAAGAAAAAAACAAACTTATATTCATTATTTAGATTCTTTACTCGTTAATCCATCACTAATTAATAAAGAGGAAAAAGGTGTCTTAAAACAATATTACTTATTGAAGCAGGCTTTGCTTCAGTACCAAAAAATAGAAAAAAAAGGAAAATTTGAAACCATTGCAGCAGATCCTTTAATAAAATCTTTTAAGCCCGCTGATAGCTCTTCTACTATTGCCCAAATTAGAAATTATCTCTTTCTTAATAATATGTTAGATTCAGACTCTAAAAGTTCTATTTATGATGAGGCTTTAGAAGAAGCAGTTTTAAAGTTTAAAAAGAGTATTGGACATATAGCAAATCCAACTATGTTACCTCAACATATCGCCTATATGAATGTTCCTATTGCGCAACGAATCAAAACAATAATGGTCAATATGGAACGCTGTAGATGGATTTCAAATGACATAACGAAATCTAAGGAATTGATTGTTGTCAATATTCCAGCTTATGAATTAACATTTTTTAGAAACTCTAAAGTAGAGTTACGCTCAAAAGTAGTTGTAGGCAAAGCAATGAACAAAACAGTTATTTTCAGCGCAGCTATGAAATATATCGTTTTTAGACCGTATTGGAACGTACCGGCCAGCATTTTGAAAAGGGAAATTTTACCAGCGATCCAAAAAAATCCAAACTACTTGCAACAACATAATATGGAATGGAATAATAATTCAGTGAGACAAAGACCAGGGCTATCAAATTCATTAGGATTGGTAAAATTCTTATTTCCTAATTCAAATGCTATCTACCTTCATGACACCCCTTCAAAAAGTTTATTTAGTCGAGAAAATCGCGCTTTTAGTCATGGTTGTATTCGTGTGGCAAAACCAAGAGAACTTGCGGCAATAATTATGAAAAATGATGCAAAGTGGAACGAAGAAAAAATAAACGCAAAAATGGATAGCGGAGATGAATATTGGTATACACTCAAAGAATCAATTCCTGTTTATATAGGCTATTTCACTGCTTGGGTCGATACAGACGGCATATTACATTTTTATAATGACGTTTATAAAAGGGATGAAAAATTAGCAGCAGTACTTTTTGAAAATAAAATAGAAGAGCCTGTAAATTAATTTATAACTCATAACTGTATTAAATAAAAAATGACACTATCTATTAAAAGATACTGTCATTTTTTTATTTTTCAAAATGGTCTATTTTAATATGTTTTCTTTTTTTCAAAAGTAGTTTCCAACACTTTTTTAATTTTATCTAATGCACCCTGAAAGGCTTTCTCAGTCGTATCAGCAAAATTCGTTACTGCTACTGGTTGCATATTTACTGGCCGCGCTTCAATTAAGCAACGTTTGTCATTAGTTCCTGATTTATCACTGTTTTCGTCACCTAAATGAACTTCTAAGCGTGTAATTTTATCCTCAAATCTAGCTAACGCTGTTCCTAATTCTTCAGATATATACGCTTTTAATCTTGCGTTACCTTCTACATTATTGTCTGTGTTGATTTGTACTGTCATATCTAATTTTATTTATTGATTGTCTTTCAAATTTAGCTAATGAAGTATGAAAAAACGACTCTGTTAGTAAAACATTGTGAGTTTAAAAAGAACCTATTTTCCTTTAAAAAGAGTTTAGTTACACGCTGAACTTTTTAAGGCACTAACAAAAAACGCTACTCTCTCGAATAGCGTTTTCTAAAAAAAATATTTTTCTAAATCAGAAGATCAAAAAACTTTTAAAAACTATTGCTAGATGATTACTTCATCTTAGGTAAATCTACTACTTTCATATTATAAAGCGTGAAAGCTTGAATATCAACGTTTTCCTGAATTGTTGCTGCTACTGATTTACCTGCACCATGTCCTGCATTAATATCAATACGAATTAACACTGGATTTACTCCTATTTGTTTTTCTTGTAACTCAGCAGCAAATTTAAAACTATGTGCTGGTACAACTCTATCATCATGATCACCTGTAGTAACCATTGTAGCAGGATACTCAACCCCATTGCGAATGTTGTGTACTGGGGAATAACCTTTTATGTAACTAAACATTTCCTTGCTATCTTGAGATGTTCCATAATCGTAAGCCCAACCTGCCCCTGCAGTAAATGTGTGGTACCTCAACATATCCATAACCCCAACTGCTGGCAAAGCTACTTTCATAAGCTCTGGACGTTGAGTCATTGCTGCTCCTACAAGTAAACCACCATTAGATCCACCACGAACAGCAAGAAAATTTGAAGAGGTATATTTTTGAGCAATTAAATATTCAGCAGCTGCGATGAAATCATCAAATACATTTTGTTTTTGCATTTTTGTTCCTGCGTCGTGCCATTTTTTCCCATATTCACCGCCACCACGTAAATTTGGTACAGCATATACTCCTCCATTTTCCATCCATACAGCATTAGCAATACTAAAACTTGGTGTCAAACTCACATTAAATCCACCATACCCATAAAGCATCGTTGGGTTTTTCCCATCTAATTTCAATCCTTTCTTATGCGTTATAATCATTGGAATTTTAGTTCCATCCTTTGACGTATAAAACACTTGTTTGGACTCATATAATTCACTTTCAAAGTCAACCTTTGGTTTTTGGTACACCTCAGAAACCCCTGTAGCTGGATTGAATGAAAAAGTCGAACCTGGTGTGATATAATTAGTAAAAGAGTAATAAAGTGTTTTTTCCTTTTTCTTACCGCCAAAACCTCCTGCCGTTCCTATTCCAGGTAACTTAATTTCGCGAACTAGTTTTCCAGAATAATCGTATTGTTTTACTACAGATACGGCATCTTTCATATAATTAGCAAAGAAAAAACCGCCACCTGTTGAAGGCGATAATACATTTTCTGTTTCTGGAATAAAATCTTTCCAGTTTTGCGGTGTTGGATTATTCACATCAGCAGTAACGATGCGCTTGTTAGGTGCATTTAAATCTGTTTCTATAAATAATTTTGACCCTTCATTTTCAATAACACTATTATCACTTTTGAAGTTATCAACTAGGGTCACAATAGGACTATTAGGTTTAGTCAGGTCCTTAATATAGAGTTCATTTCCATAAGTCGAATTTGCAGCCGTAATTACAAGATAACGATCATCTTCAGTAACTCCACCGCCCACATAACGACGCTTTTGATCTGCACCAAAAATAATTTGATCTTGTTTTTGTGCCGTTCCTAATTTATGGAAATACAACTTGTGTTGATCAGTCTTAGCCGATAATTCACTTCCTTTTGGTTTCTCATAACTGGAATAAAAGAAACCTTCATTTCCTTTCCACGATACGCCGCTAAATTTCACATCAACAATGGTATCTTCCATAATTTTTTGAGAAATCGCATCCATTATGATCACTTTTCTCCAGTCGCTTCCTCCTTCTGATATAGAATAAGCAACTTTAGAACCATCTCTAGAAAAATTTATTCCACCCAGTGAAGTTGTTCCATCTTTAGAAAAAGTATTTGGATCTAAGAAAACGCTTTCCGTTCCACTTTTATCTTTTCTGTACAAAACCGATTGGTTTTGCAATCCATTATTTTTATAATAATAAGTAAAGTCACCTTCTTTAAAAGGAGCACTTATTTTCTCATAATTCCATAACTTTTCCATTCTTGCTTTAAGAACGTCACGAAACGGAATTTGAGCTAAATAACCGTAAGTAACTTCATTTTGAGATTTAACCCAATCACCAGTTTCAGCTGATTTATCGTCTTCAAGCCATCGGTAAGGATCAGCAACTTTTGTATCAAAATATACATCAACAGTTTCCCCTTTATTTGTAGTGGGATATGTGATTGGTTTTGGCTCTTTCGTTTGTCCAAAACTCACCATCGCAGAAGATACAGCCATTATTAAAAAAGTTTTTTTCATTAGTTTGTTTTTTAGTTTTAACAAAAATAAGGAAATAGTTAACACTATTCCTGTTGTATTCTCATAAATAAAACCAAAAAGCGCGGTAAGTTTGACAAACTCTTTTGCTCCTTTTAGTTAAAAATCAAAGTTTACTCCTAGAACAACATTTCTCCCAATATTAGGAATACCGTCATTTTTTAATCGAGAAAGATGCGCAATATATCTTTTATCTAATAAATTATTTCCGTTAATTGTAACATCAAATATGGTTTTACCTATTTTCATTGTTCCCCCAAATCCTAGATTAACTAAAGTATAACTATCAGATATAGTTTCAAATTCACTGACATTTTTTTGATTAAATGTGTTCGAAATGTTTACTGTTGCATACCCTTGCTCCAACCAGTTTTTTATTTTGAATTCAGTTCTGATGGTATTGTCCCAATTATTTGCAGGAATCAATGGCAAGTAATTGCTCCCGCTATTGCCCGATTGTTTTTTCGCCGTTACAGTTTGGAAGCTAGTCTCAAAATGCAACCAATCTAAAGGATGTGGATGTAAATGTAAACCAATTTCTCCTCCATATAATTGAGCATTATCTTGGATATAATTGAATACCAAATTATCATCAATAATTGCTCCTGTTGGCGAAGTGTAAATAAAATTATTAACGTGATTGTAAAATCCATTAACAAAAAACTCAAAATGACTATTCTTATATTCTAGATTAAGATCAGTTTGAAGATTTTGTTCGGTTTTTAAATTACTATTTCCGACTTCATATCGGTTTGTTCCTTCATGGACACCATTTGAGGTTAATTCCGCTAAATTTGGTGCTCTAAATCCTGACGCTACATTCAATCGCAACGTAAAATCATCCGTTAGATTAGTTTTATAACCTGCAGACGCATTAAAACTTCTAAAGGACTCGTCAATTGCTTCAAAAGAACCTGCTTCACCAGAGATTCCTTGTGCATCAGTTACAATAGATCTATTGTCAAAACGCAATCCCGCTTGTAAAACATTTGAATTCCATTCATAATTTACAGTCCCAAAAACTCCGAAATCATTGGTAGTAGCGTCAGGAATTAAATATTCTTCTCCAGAGTTTTTATTTGTTTGGTGCATTCCTTGAACACCAGCAATAGTTTCAATTTTGCCCATGGCGGGGAAATGATATTTCACATTATAATTGAAAGTTTTCAATTTCATTCGCAATGCTGCCTGATCGCTGTCCTCAAATTCGCTTCTATCATTAGCGATGTATCCTAAATCTAAATCCAGCTTAGAATTTCTTAAATAAATGACCGAATTCAAACTTAAAAGATGATTGAAAATTCCTTGCTTAGGAAACATTGTTTTTTTACTGTTTGATTGCTCAGCAACTCCATCTTCTGGAATTCCTAAATCTAGTTTATTATAATTATAGCGTAAAACGGTTGAAAATTTTGAATTATTATATCCTATTCCAGTTTTGAAATCAGTTTCGTTATAGCGCGTGTTAGTTACTCTGTCACCATCTGTAATTTGATAATCAGAATGTGTATTGTAGCTTCCACGTGTCATGAATTTCCAACTATCAGTAGAAGTTTTTAATCCTAGTGAGGTATTACTTCCTGCAGTATTTGAGAAATATTTTTGACTAAAATTTGCTTTGAAAGTATTAGCATTCGCAAATTTTTCTGGATTGAAATATAAAACTCCACCTAAAGCATCAGATCCGTATAACAAAGAAGCAGGTCCTTTTATTACCTCAACACTTTCAATTCCTGCATCATTTAGACCTAAACCATGCTCATCACCAAATTGCTGATTTTCAATACGAACACCTTGAGAATAAACAAGAACACGATTGCCACTTAATCCTCTAATTACTGGCTTACCTATCGATGTTCCTGTAGAAACTTGCGAAACTCCTGGAATAGTCGCTAAACCTTCAATCAATGTAGCTGTTCCTTTTCGTTGTAAATTTTTAATGGTTTCGTGCTCCACTTTCATCACATTTTGTGATTGGATTTTATTAAAAGCAGTAGAAACAATCACTTCATCCATTTCGAAAATGGTTTCTTCAAGTATGCTATTCAATGCCGTGTCCTTAGTACGGCCATTTACTGTTAGATTTTGGGTTCCATAACCAATCAGAGAGAAATTAACTTTAAGATTTCTATTGGGTAGGTTAGAGAATGAATATTTCCCATTTTCATCTGTAGTAGTTCCTTTATTCAATTCAGATATTGATACTGTAACACCTGGCAGTGGTTTATTAGCTGCATTTGTCACTAAACCTGATAGTGTGTTTTGCGCTTGAAGCATAGCAGAAAACCCCAAAAAGAGGGTTATAATAAATTTTTTCATTGGAAATGTTTTTTGATTTCTTACCAACAATAATTTTAATAAAATGATTGCTGAAAATAGAAATTTTTAGTAAATATTATAAGTGTTATGCAAAATCAAATCATTGAAATTGCATGGAAAAATTTTTGCTTTTAAATATTTACCGGTGGTCCGCGATGGGAATATAAACTGCCCGAAAACGAAATAACATTTTCATTAGCAATATAAAAATAAGGAATTTCACTGCTAGCAACATGTAATTTATAAGAAAATTGCGTAGGATTAAGATAGCTGCTTATCGCAAAATGACAAACAAAACAATGATCAATATTATGGTGCTGATGTGTAATCTCAGTACCTGATACATTGTATTTATGATCGCAATGCTTTTCAGTAAGTTGTTTTGATAAATGCTCATAGGTATGAAAGGACTGGAACAGTATTGAAAACAATACCGTAAAGACCATTGATAGACTTACTATGAGTTTATTTCTTTTCATCAGCTTCAAAGGTAATAAAACATAAAAAAGAAAAACCATTTGTATCACATTTTATTATTGTGACGCAAATGGATCATTTCTTAATTGATAGTAGAACTTAAACCAATTTATTTGCTACCAGATATTCAGCAATTTGTATGGTATTTGTCGCAGCACCTTTTCTCAAATTATCAGCTACAATCCACATATTTACTGTGTTTTCCTGACTTTCATCACGACGAATTCTTCCTACAAAGACATCATTTTTACCTTGTGCGTACATAGGCATTGGGTAGGTAAATGTATCTAGGTTGTCTTGAACTACTATTCCATCAGTATGATGCAATATGTTTCTCACTTCATTGACATCGAAATCATTAGTGAACTCTACATTTACAGCTTCACTATGCCCACCTACAATAGGAACTCGAACGGCAGTTGCAGTAACAGCAATAGTATTGTCACCTAATATTTTTTTAGTTTCTCGAACTAGTTTCATTTCTTCTTTTGTGTATCCGTTCTCTTCAAATGAATCACATTGTGGAATTGCATTTCTATGAATGGGATATTTATAGGCCATTTCACCTTTCACATTAGCATACTCATTTTCTAGTTGCTGTACAGCCTTTACACCGGTTCCTGTGATAGATTGATAAGTAGAAACAACAACACGCTTAATATTATATTTTTTATGCAAAGGAGCCAATACTAAAACCATTTGAATCGTCGAGCAGTTAGGATTGGCTATAATTTTATCAGCTGTCGTTAATTCACTTGCATTAATTTCGGGAACAATTAATTTTTTAGTTGGATCCATTCTCCAAGCTGATGAATTATCAATAACTGTTGTTCCAGCTGCTGCAAATTTTGGAGCCCACTCTAATGAAGTCTCGCCACCTGCTGAGAACAAAGCGATATCCATATTCATATCAACCGCAGTTTGTAACCCTATAACAAAAAGTGGTTTTCCATTGTAGACTATTTGTTTGCCAACAGATCTCTCGGAAGCCACAAGAATTAATTCATCTGTTGCTGAAATAAAATTTCTTTCTGCCAATACTTTTAACATCACTTCGCCAACCATTCCGGTAGCCCCAACAACTGCTATTTTCATAGTACTTATTTAATATTGAATATAAAATTTGAATGGCAAAAATAGACAATATTGAAACCAGAACAAGCACACTAACAAAAAATAACAAAATGTTATAATTTTATTAATAGTTGATAATTTTTATAAATTTCTTTCAACCCTTAAGGATTTAAATTACAATTGGAACAATCTAAACTAATTAGTCTAATCCGATACATTAATAAAAATTAGCACCGATCATTACAATATCACTTTGCTATAGCGTTAAAATTATTTATTCCTTCTTAAAGAAAAACCGTCTTACTTAAAAGACGGTTTAGACCTGAACTGAGCTCAGGATTGATTAGAATATATAATGTAGCGGAAATTACTTTTTCAATAAATCTCTAATTTGTATTAGTAATTCTTCTTGAGTTGGTCCAGCTAGCGGAGCAACTACCACCACTTGTTTCTTTTTAGCTTTTTCAGCAGCTCTTAAAACAACAAAAATAAAGAAAGCAATTATAACAAAATTTATAACCGCTTGGATAAAATTACCGTACGTAATTACAGCAGCTCCAGCAGCTTTAGCAGCATCAAGAGTAACATAACTATTACCATCGAGAGCAATAAATTTTTGAGTAAAATCTATACCACCGGTAATTAAACCTATAATGGGCATAATAATATCATCCACTGCAGATCCAACAATTTTACCAAAAGCTGCACCAATAACAACTGCAGTTGCTAAACTTAAAACATCACCTTTTAATAAAGACGCCTTAAAATCACTAAAAAATCCCATAATTCCTATTTTTTTGATTAATAGTTAGATTACAAAAATAAAAAAAATTTCAATAGCTGTTAAATTTATATTAAAAATTAGTGTTAATCTCGATAAAACACTCGTTTAACCCGTTGAGATATACTTGTTAGCACTTCGTAAGGAATGGTACCAAGCGATTTCGCTATTTCATTAACCGTTGGTGCTTGACCAAAAATGATAACGGCATCTCCTTCTTTACAATCAATTTCAGTTGTTTCAACCATCAACATATCCATACAAACACTACCTAAAATCTTTGCTTTTTTATTCTTTATCATTACATATCCTAATTCATTTCCCCAGCCTCGTGAAATTCCATCCGCATATCCTATAGGAATAGTAGCCACTTTAGTTATTTCTTTAGCCATAAATTTCCGACCATAACCTACACTATCTCCTTCTGGAATCGTTCTAATTTGAGAAATAATAGACTTCAAAGTTCCTACATTTTGTAATTTTTTTTGCTCTTCACTATCATTTGAAACTCCGTAAAGTCCTATTCCTAATCGAACCATATCATATTGCGCATTAGGAAAATTAGTAATCCCTGAAGTATTCATTAGATGACGTATCGGTTTTATGTTTAGTTCTCTACTTAATTTTGATGATAATTCTTCGAATAATGCAATTTGTGAATTTGCAAAATTAAGATGCAAAACATCATCGCTTGTTGCCATGTGTGATAAAATACTTTTTACTTGAATTGTTTTATTCCCTTTTAATGTAGCAATCAATTCGTCAATTGTATTCGCCTCAAAACCTAAACGATGCATTCCAGTATCAATCTTTATATGAATTGGAAAGTGATCGAGATCTTTTTGGGCTGCAATTTTCAAAAAAGCACGTAACCCTTTTAAGCTGTATATCTCTGGTTCTAATTGATGCTGAATTATTGCACTAAAACTCGTGTTTTCAGGATTTAAAACCATTATTGGTAATTGTATACCTGAATTTTTAAGAGAAATACCTTCATCGGCAAAAGCCACACCTAAGTAATCTACCTTATGATGTTCTAATAATTTAGCAATCTCAAATCCTCCATTTCCATATCCAAAAGCTTTAACCATTACCATAATTTTTACGTTAGGTTTGAGCTTTGCTTTAAAAAAGTTTAGATTATAACTTATTGCATTCAAATTTATTTCTAGTACAGTTTCATGCGTCTTTTCCTCCAGCAGTTGAACAATTTCTTCAAATTCAAAAGACCGAGCACCTTTAACCAAAATACTTTCATTATTGAAATCTAAATTCTCATAATCCGCAATGAACTCCGCTGTGTTCAAATAAGTGGTACAATTATCAAATTTGTGTTTGTATTCAGAGATTGTTTCTCCAATACCTATCACACGACTAATTTTATTGGAAGTAATTAAGTCAGAAACTTTACTGTACAATTCATCCTTAGTCAAACCACTTTGAAAAATATCTGATACAATTACTGTTTTGTTCTCCGATTGTTTTTGACTTTCCAAAAAATCTAATGCAATTTTTAAAGACTGAAAATCAGAGCTGTAACTATCATCAATAATACTACAATTATTAATTCCGTTTTTAACTTTTAAGCGCATTTCTACCGGAAACAGCAATTGCATTCGGTTTTGAATTGTTAGCTGATCATACTTAAAATATAATAAAACCATCAAACATGAAATTGCATTTTCAACCGAAGCTTGGTCTTGAAATGGTATTTTTACCTCAAAATATTTTTCTTTATACTGAATACTTAAAATTGTAAAATCAACAATCATTTTTTTAGTAATAAAAACAGCCGCATTTTTATTTATGAAACTCCAAGTAAAAGCTTTTGAATTTGACAAATTAAAGGACTTAATTTCAGCATCAATTTGGTAAATTACTGTTTCAGCCGTTTGAAAGAGAGATATTTTCTCCTTCACTTTCTCCTCTAAACTGACAAAACCTTCATCATGCGCAGAACCAATATTTGTTAAAACACCTAAAGTTGGCTTTATAATCCGCTCTAAATTTTTCATTTCGGCACTGACCGATATTCCTGCTTCAAAAATTCCTAGATTATGTTGCTCGTTAATAGCAATGACTGATAACGGCACTCCTATTTGTGAATTATAACTTTTTGGACTCCTAATCACATTAAAATCTGGACTAAGTAGAAAGTTAAGCCATTCTTTAACAATGGTTTTACCATTACTACCCGTGATCCCTATAACTGGAAAATTAAATAAACTGCGATAGTGCGCTGCAAATTCCTGTAAAGCAAGCAGCGTATCTTTCACTACATAAAAATTAGCTTGTGACTTACAAGCACTAGGAATGTGTGTTACTACAAAATTATGAACGCCAACTTCTATTAATTCTTCAATATAAATATGTGCATCCGTATTAGCTCCAGTTAATGCAAAAAATAAAGTTTGAGAACCATTTTGTAAAGACCGACTGTCTATGGAAACCGAATCTAGGGCCATTGCAAATTGGTTATCGATAAATGTTGCGTCTGTTTTTTGAATGCTATTTCTTATTTTTAAATTCATGAATGTGGAATATCTTAAAAATTCTTTTTTGATACGAAAAGTTGTTTTTAATTTTATAAAAGTGACTGAATAAGTCGAAAGTTTAAAAGTCGTAAAGTCAAAATAAACACTCTTGGTGGATTTGACTTAAAGTTAATCCATGATGTAGTTTAATTATTTTATAATATTATATGACATACTTGACCTTACCTAACATCAAAAATAAGACTTCTTTTTAGAACGAAGCAACCACAATTCAGTATTTACCCATAATTTAATAATAAGCTACTGTATTATGCTCGATTGCAAGCATTACAATTTTCCAACAATAGAACAAAAACAGTGCTATATTTAAAAATTTGAGAAACAGCATTTTAGTCACCGACTCTATGTTGCTAGTAAATTAATTTCATTTCCAGTTTTAATCGTCAGTACCAATGTCTTAAAATTTAATAGAAACAGCGGTAATTTGTTGGAAAATTTTTGAGATTACTTATATTTGTTCCAAAGAAATAAGTAGTTGTGAAAAAATTTCTCCCTTCATTTTCCTATATTTTCCATCCGATTTTGATTCCGGCAATGGCGACTTTACTATATTTATTTTATCACAAAGGCGATTTTATTGCACAAGAAAAACTATTTATACTTTTTCAGGTTGTAATTGTCACAATTGTAATTCCTATTTTAGTATTTGTGCTACTTCGCGCTACAGGAAATGTAGATACGATAATGATGTCTAAAATATCTGAACGTAAAATTCCGCTCGTAGTTCACTGCTTTTTAATTATTTTATTGGTAAAAAAAAGTATTATTGTTGACCGATATCCGGAACTACATTTTTTCTTTTTAGGTGGATTATTTAGTATTATGCTTGCAATGATATTACTATTTGGTTACTTCAAAGCTAGCCTTCACATGATAGGAATAAGCTCTATTACTGTATTTATTGCAGGAATGAGCATTCATCTTCAAGAAAATAGTATTTTCACTATTGCAGTGCTTTTACTTCTTAACGGAATCATTGCTTCCTCTCGTTTAGAAATGAAAGCGCACACTAATATAGAACTTGCAATAGGTTTTTTTCTTGGTGCTGTTCCACAAATGCTTTTATTAGCAGTTTGGTTATAAAATATAGAATATTAAACCAAAATTAAGCGAACGCATCTTTATCGTTTCACCATTTATAAATGCCGATTGAAAAAGTGGATTTAAACCATAATACAAGTATAAATTGATTGTATTATATCCTGACGAAACATAAGCTCCGTATTGAAATTTATTGAAGTCATTATTACCTTTTATTTCGATCTTTCCATTTTCACTATTAAAAACTGATTTATCATATAGTAGATAACTGAATTTCACACCTGTGTAAATACGCCAGAATTTATGGCTTTCAAAAGTAGAAGTACGCCATCTAAACTCAATTGGCACATCAAATGAAAGATGAGAAAACTTATTTTTACTATATTTTACATCCGGTTCGATAATAGTGTAATTCGCCGACTGTGCTGTTCCTGTGATCGCTAAATTTTCATTATAATTTGTGTAGGTTAATCCAATTCCGGAGGCAATGGCAATCGTTCTCGATTTATTAATAGGCATGTCTCTTAAAAAACCACCTGAAAAACCACCTGAAAATTTATTTTGTTTTAATCCTGATGGCTTATTTGACAGGGTATTATAAGTAATGGCAACATAAAATTGATCTTCTCTATACAGCGAATCAATTTTTATTAGCGGAGTAAGTTCAGGCGCTGCAAACTCTTGCGAGTATAGGGAGGAGAAAAATAAAAGGAGAATACAATTTAAAAATAACCGCATTTTATTTTCGGGTTTAGAAAGGATGAAATTTTGCATCGTAGTGATATTATGCAAATATAAGTTATAGAAGGATTTGAAATACGTTATAAGTCGATATAAAATTTAATGAAAGCTAAAGTAATTTTGCTGTAAAATTTCTCGTTTTTAAGATTTAAACTAATATACGGTCATTTTAAATAAAAAATACAACCCTAAAATTAGATTTATATAATTGATTCATAAAATAGTTATGTGGGCAATTTTTAAATTAACTCTTTATTGCAATAAACTTAGTAGGTATTTTACTTTCATTTAAGTATTTTTAGTTCGTAAATTGTTTGAGAGAATTATAATTAAAACCATTCTCAATACTTATTTTACTCCTTTCTTCTAAAAATCTCGAACTGAATGTCTATTCATTGCGAACTATTCATTTGATTAAAAGCGCTTCGATAATTCATTTCTGGGGTTGAAATATTTTTAAACTGACAATAACATAATATCGCAGAGAGAAAAGAACTGACTCCGTTGATCCCAAAAGGGGACGTCTCACAAAGAAATAATGCTTGGCTTTGCAAGACTGAGCCTTTTTTGTTTTATAGCTTTGCCAAACTAAAAAGTTTGACACGTTATAGTAGGATTAACTCCGTTGATCCCAAAAGGAGGCGTCTCACAAAGAAATAATGCTTGGCTTTGCAAGCCTGAGCCTTTTTTGTTTTATAGCTTTGCCAAACTAAAAAGTTTGACACGTTATAGTAGGATTAACTCCGTTGATCCCAAAAGGAGGCGTCTCACAAAGAAATAATGCTTGCCTTTGTAAGCCTGAGCCTTTTTTGTTTTATAGCTTTGCCAAACTAAAAAGTTTGACACGTTATAGTAGGATTAACTCCGTTGATCCCAAAAGGGGACGTCTCACAAAGAAATAATGCTTGGCTTTGCAAGCCTGAGCCTTTTTTGTTTTAAAGCTTTGCCAAACTAAAAAGTTTGACACACTCTAAAACAAAAAAGGCTCCCCTTTCAGGAAGCATTATTTCTTTGCAGAGAGAAAGGGATTCGAACCCTCGATATGTTGCCATATACACGCTTTCCAAGCGTGCGCCTTCAGCCACTCGGCCACCTCTCTATTTTATTTTGATAAGGCTGCAAAGAACAAGAAAAAAATTGAGTTACAAAAGTAAAATCTGATTATTATATCATTTCCCCTCGCAGTGCAGTTTCAAAAATAGTTTTAAAGTCTTTTGTCTCTATTTCTTGACTTAGTAAATACATCAACTTAGTAATTGCGGCCTCTGTTGTGATGTCTTTTCCTGATATTACACCTATTTCCTTCAATACTGTACTGGTTTCATATTGCCCCATATTAACACTTCCGCCAGAGCATTGTGTTACATTAATTACATATAAACCATTTAAAATGGCTTGCTTTAATAAATTTAAAAACCAATCTTCTGTAGGTGCATTTCCTGCACCGTAGGTTTCTAAAACAATTCCTTTTAAACTAGGGATATTCAATATGGCCGCTAAAACGACTTCACTAATTCCTGGAAACATCTTGATTATAGTAACATTATTATTTAAATTTTTATGGACTTTTAGCTTTTCATTCTTTTGTATGGGTAAAAATAGATCTGAGTTTAATTTTAAATGCACTCCTGATTCTACGAGATCAGGATAATTAGGCGAAGTAAACGCCTTGAAATGTTCAGCATTTATTTTGGTCGTCCTATTGCCGCGGTATAATTTATATTCAAAATACAAGCATACTTCGCTAATAACAGGTTTATTATTTTCTCGTAATGAAGCAATTTGAATTGCAGTAATCAAATTCTCTTTAGCATCCGTGCGTAAGTCTCCTATTGGTAACTGTGAGCCCGTAAAAATAACTGGTTTTGCTAAATTCTCCAGCATAAAACTCAATGCAGATGCTGAATAGGACATAGTATCTGAACCATGAAGCACTACAAAGCCATCAAATGACGCGTAATTATCTTCAATGATTGTTGCAATTTTTGCCCATTTCTCAGGGTTTATATTTGATGAATCGATAGGTTTTTCAAAAGAAATAGTTTCTATCTCACAATCTAATTGTTTTAACTCTGGAATGCGTTGTAATAATTTACTAAAATTGAAAGCTTTGAGCGCACCGGTATCAAAATCTTTTCGCATACCAATAGTTCCACCGGTATAAATTAATAATATTTTAGGCTTATTCAACATTATGATATTTCAATTTATTCACAACAGGATTAGCGTACATTGCTAAAAAACTATCTAGTGCCACGGGATTATCATGATCAATTCTCATTTCTAAACGGCGGGCAAATAATGATTTTTCATTTTCAGTATATAAATGGGAATAGCGACTCGTTTTATTTACAATGTCAAATGCAATGAAATTTGTGGGCCATAATTTATAATTACTCAAAATTGCGTCATCGATAACTTGAGCTACGGAAACTATTTGTTTATTTGAACTCTCGTTATTTAACTTTATTTCATCGATCTCAACGTCTAAAATTTTACCAACGTGAATGTGAATCCCTTTCTTTTGACCTAAAGCACCGCTTAAAATAGTCATAAAGTCTTCATTTTTTTCTTTGACATATACTTCATTATTGGCTTCTGCTATTAGCTGCGGCATTTTCAAAGCATCAGTTGGATCATATTCATAGGAGATTGAAACGGGAACAATTTTAATTTTCTTGAAGTAATCCATTAAATTCTCCTCATCTGAACCCATTCCAAGCATTTTTAAAATACCAGGATTGGTTTCGTCTCTTCCATCTTTAGTTCTTCCCTCGCGCTGAGCAATCCAAACCGAACGATTTTCATGAAGCAATAAATGCCCAATGTATTCCGATAAAAGTTTTGAACTTTGCAGCATTTCCCTTGGCGTTAAGCCCCGCTGCACTAAAAAGTTTCTATTTAGTTTCGCTAAAGTATTCAGGAAAGACTTTTTAACTAAATTATCACCAATAGCAGATGCTGTCATAACTAAATTATGCTCAAACAATGCCGTATTCAATAAAGTAGTGTCTAAAAGTATATCTCGATGGTTTGAAACAAATAAGTAGGAAACATTTGGTTCTAAGTTTTCAAAACCTGATGTAGTCAAGCCATCTGAGCTTTTTTCTAAGACGCGTTGAACAGATTGATAAATCACATTACACTGAAAATCACGAATCGATTGCGTTTTGCGAAGTTGTTCTTTCCAAACCTCTTCTGAAACGTCGGGAAAAGAAAAATTCATCAATGCCTTCATCATTGGATGATTAATAACATCTTGAAGTGCTTCGTTTATTTCGGAGTCATAAAATGGGCGAATAGCGTCAAATTTCTGCATTATGGTTCTTAATTATTTAATTGGCAAAAGAACAAAAAATATATCTAAAAATTGTGAATTGTATTTTAAATCCCAAAAATAGCTTTAGAATTCGCAGTTGTTACCGCTGCAATTTCGGTGAGCGAAACTTTATAGATTTGCGCCAGTTTCTCGGCTATTGCAAGTATATAACTACTTTCGTTTCTTTTTCCACGATGCGGGATAGGTGCGAGATAAGGAGAATCGGTTTCTAAAACAATATTTTTTAAATCAATTTGATCTAAAAATTGATCTATTTTACCATTTTTAAAAGTTGCAACGCCACCAATTCCTAATTTCATATTGTACGATATGGCACGTGTAGCCTGTTCATAAGTTCCTGTGAAACAATGAAAAATACCAAACAAATCTACTGATTTCTCATCTTCTAAAATCTGAAAAATTTCACCAAAAGCATCTCTGCAATGAATTACAATGGGCAATTTATACTTTTTAGCAAGCCGAATTTGAGTTTTAAAAGCAATTTGTTGCTCTTCTAAATGCGTTTTATCCCAAAATAAATCGATCCCAATTTCACCTATAGCGTAAAACTTATGCTTTTTTAACTCGTTTTCTACGTGTTGTAATTCCTCAAGGTAATTCTCCTTAACGTAAGTTGGATGCAAACCCATCATCAAAAAAACATTATCAGGATAACTTTTCTCTAAATCATACATCCTTTCTGTAGAAGTAGAATCGATGGCGGGGATAAAAAAACGAGAAACATCCACATTTATAGCGCGTTTTATTATGTCGTCTCGATCTTGGTCAAATTCTTCGCTGTAAAGATGCGTATGCGTATCCGTTAGTATCATTCAGTTATCAAAAATATTTAAATTACAAAATTACAATTTATATACAGTTTCCCAACGTATGCTATTACTAATAAAGCCAATAATTTTAAGAATTATAATAATTAAATCACTTTTGTTAATTTAAATTTTCATCAAATTTTATTTATAAAGCTAAAAAAAAGCGCCAAATTCTTATAAAGAAACGATACGTTATGATTCGGTTTCTATAATTGCTTCATAAAATATTTAAACCCTAATCGATTGCTTTTAATAATTTTTCAACGGCATCGTAATTCTCATAATCTTTAGGAATAGTCAACAGGATTTCCTTGCAGGATTGATACTCTTTTTGTTTTAATTTGGCTAAAGCCAAGCCATAAATAGCTTTATTTTTATAAATTGAATTTCCTGATTTTAACTTTTGAAAAACAGCTTCTGACTTCGATGTTTTATTAATTTCTAATAAGGAAATAGCATAAAAATACTGAAATTCAGCAGTTTGTTTCTCCTTTAAAATAGATTCGAAAAGCGAAATTGCTTTCTTATAATTTTTTGTATTATACGCTTGCTCGGCTTGTTTTAAGTTTTCAGTTGAAGTACCTCTTTCGACAAAATGCGCCTCTTCAAACTGATTAAAATCTTTAAAATTAGGATCTGAACTTGGATTAAAAACAAACAAACCCAAGAGCAAAACTACCGAAGCCACAGCAAGAAAGAATAATGGTTTGAGGTTAACCACTTTTGGCTTTTTAGTTTTATAATGTTCGGATCCTATAGTATGTAGGCTTTCGCGAAAAGCACTACGTTCTTCATCAAATGAAAGTTTGTTTTCTAATAAAGATATCGTTTCCTTAAAACTTATAAATGCTGCGGCTAATTCTTGATCTTCTAAAAGTTGGTTTTCAAAAATTACTTTTTGGTCGACCGTCATTTCATTTTGAATATATTGATCGAATAAGATATAGTTTTCCTCCTTCATGGCTAATTTATTTTTAATGATTGGAAGCGACTGTGCTCTTGAATCCATTGTGTTAATTGTCCTGCACACAACGATTTTTTCTTACGAGCATACCCGTAAGTGACCTGAAGTTTTTCAGCTACTTCTTCCATCGATTTTAGTGTAAAACTCAATTTTAAGACCTCTTGGCATTTGTCACCTAGTTTTTTAAACATCAGGTCAAATAATTCTTGTTTTTCTTCAAATACTTCAGTTTGCGCAACCATCTCTTCTGTGGGTTTATAATTAGATACAAAATCATCAGTGATTGTTACCCCTTGATTGGATGTTTTTTTTAATTCATTTAGCCATTTTCTTTTGCATAAAAGGAAAAAATAGGCGTCAAAGGGGCAAGTGAGTTGCAACTTATTGGCTTTAGCCTGATTGAAAAGTAGAATTAATATTTCCTGTATAACATCTTTGGCCTGATCCTCATCACCAGAATTGTTTTTGATATAAGAAACAATTTTAGGTACAAACTTCTTGTATATAGATTGAATAACCGCCGAGTTGTTGCTGGCGAGACCTTCTATATATACTTGGTCAATATGAATCACGCTATTTATCATAAAAAATAATTATTGGCTAAAGTAAAAAAAGAAACTGAATTAAATTGAGATTGACAAGGGTAACAAATGGAGATGTGATTGTATATAAAGTCATAAACAGTGTTAAACTTATAAATAAATTGAAAATGAAAAAGCATCATTTAAGTAGCAAAGCTTCATTAGAGAAATTCCATAATGCAATTTATCAAAAAATGAAAACTGGATTCATTCTCACAGAGGAAAATAAATCAGTGCCGTTTGTGGTGTTATCTAAAGAGAAAAAAGAAATCAACCATTCGCTTCATTTTCTTCTTTGTTGTCTAACAATAGGAATTTGGTTCATGATTTGGGCTTGTTTGATTATCGAGCAGTCTTATAATAGAACTGTAATAATCGCAATCGATGAAAATGGAAATGTATTTGAGGACAAATGCCAGACTCCATAAACGTTTATCTCAGGCGCTATGATGATTCCATTTTACTAACCGGAAATTAAAATTTAAAAAGCTTTCAAAAATAGGGTAACAAAAAAACCATCGAATTGATATAATAATGAAGCCTGATTATAAAGTAAAAAAATAATCAGAAAGAAGGGTAACAATGTCAAACCCGAATTGATATAACAGTATAAAACTAAAACGTAATTAAAACTAGGATCATGAAAACAAATTTTAAAATTATTCTGACAATGCTTTTATTCGGAATTGGATTTCAAACCATTAAAGCACAAGTTTCAAAAGTAGTTAACACAACTGCAAAACAAACCGAATGGCAATTTTCTACCAGAGCCGGTTATGATTTCCCAAAATACAAAGAGGATTTTAAGTACATCGATTACTCTGGAGGAATCATGGGAGGAGTTTCTGTAAATCATTACTGGAACTGGCTTGGCCTTCAAACTGATTTTGACTACATCAAGAACAGTCCAAAGAACAACATTACAAATCCTTTTTTTGTAGATAATAGCGCAATTCCATCAGCAGTTGCTTATTCAGATATGCTGACTACTAAAAAAGATATTACGAGAATGTTTGTTGGCGCTGGTCCATCTTTTAGACATCTAAGTAACAATACTAAATTCCAAGCCGAGTTTGCTGTACTTGCAGGATTAGGAACCATTGATGGTGGAGAAATTTTAGTAGAAGGCGTAAGAAAAGATGGATCGAAAGATCTATTAACCTACCACTCTGGCTGGGACAACGAAAAACTACTTACCGGAAAAGCACAAGCTAGATTGACGTACTTTTTCAACAAAAACTGGGGTATACATGCTGGCGCTTACTACATGCATTACTTTAGTGGAGCAAAAGAATCTAGTAAAAATGACATTTTAATTAATAACGGCTATCTAACAGCTGGAAGCGCTCTGAATGTTTATTATGCTGAAAATAGTACCACAGCAATTCGTCAAGATGTTGTTGGAGAATCTACAACTATAAATGCTTTTAACGGTCAAGCCATTGTTCGTAATAATGAAGATGGTATTTCAACATCAAAAGATCTTATGCGTAAAATAGACTTATCTTCTTTTGGTATTTTTGCCGGGATAACATATCGTTTTGGCCCAAATAAAGAGCCGAAAAAAATAGTTGAGGACGTAAAAGCGAATCCAATAGAGAAAAAATATTGCATACAAACAACGGCTAAGGATAAATACTCAAAAGAAATTTTGCCTAACACTGATGTAACCATTATTGATTCAAAAGGAGTTGTAATCAAGACGGAAAAAACAGATGCTTTTGGAGTAGTGAAATTTTGTGATATTTTACCCGAGGATTACATTATAGCTGGAAAGTTTAATGATGTAGCACTTGAAGGAAACACAGTAAAAAAATCAGAATTCAAAGACAATCTTACAATTGTTAAAGAGATTTTTTATGCGGATCGAAACTTTATTATCAAAGGAAAAGCAGTAATTTGTAATACAGCAACAGCAATAAATGATGTCACTATTGTTCTAAAAAATAATGAATCAGCTGTTCAAAAAATTACAAATACTAGCAGTAAAGGAGAATTTACTTTTCAAGCGTTAGAAAACACAAATTATACAATTTACGGTAAAAAGGAAAATTATTTATCACAAACGATGACAATATTAACCAAAGATTACGACCGAAATCAATCCTTATTTATCCAACTTGAAATTTGTATGGATGCCGCTGATTGTGGAACTGCAATTGCACTTAAAAATATTCATTACGATTTAAATAAATATTTTATCAGAGAAGATGCTAAACCAGAGTTAAATAGATTAGTGCAGTTTATGAATGACAATCCAACTGTAAAAGTAGAATTATCATCTCACACTGACTCTCGCTCTTCAAACGCCTATAACTTGACACTTTCTCAAAATAGAGCCAATGCAGCGGTAAATTATATCACATCCCAAGGAATTTCAAAAGCTAGATTAACTGGAAAAGGGTATGGTGAAACTAAACTTCTTAATCGTTGTGCTGATGGAATTAATTGTACGGAAGCTGAACATGAAATGAACAGAAGAACTGAGGTAAAAGTGATCTGTCCACAATAAAAAAATAATTTTAAAAAACTAAAGCGGTGAAACTCTCACCGCTTTTTTCTATTTTTATATATTCTATGTAAAAAACTGATTATGAAAGTATTATTACCTCTATTTCTTCTATTCTCTTTAACATCGTTTTCACAAACTAAGGTAAAAGATACCCTGACACGCAGAGCTACTATTACTTACAATCAAAACGGAAATTCAGTTTCCTTTAAACCAGAAACTCCACCATTGATTCCAATTTCAGGTGCACCAAAACCTAGTTTTTCCTATCTATGGGAACTTGGCGATGGAAATTATAGCAAAGAAGCAGAACCTAAGCACGTTTATAAAAACAAAGGAACTTACAACGCAAGATTATCCGTTACTAATAATTATGACAATGGAAAACCGCCCGCAACCCGACCTAAAAAAGTGGTAATTAATGATATTAATAACAATCAATACAAAGACATCGCTTCGATCGAAGAGCAGAACGGATTTACCATTCAAAAAAATCGTGATCCTATTCCTGAACAGGAGATAGTGGTAATTTTAAGCTATCAAAATCTGGAGAATTATGTGACTAATGGCAAATTATACCTGTTCTATAATGAGAAACAATTCAAAAATAAAAACTTCGAATTAGTTGATTTTAGAACTCATGCTGGCGAACGAGAAATTAAAGAAAACAATATTGTTGCTGTAAACGACTTAAATAATTCGGGTTCTTATATGGCTTCCAGCGAAACTTTGGCTCCAGCCAAAAAATATAGAAACACGACAAATGAAGAAGATTTAGAGGCTAGTTTGAAAATTGCAAATGAAACTTACAATAATGTTTCTATTCTCGAATTTGACGATCAGGATCCGTTTCAAACTCGAAATGTTTTTTATACTTTCAAAACCACTCCTGAAATGATTAAGGATACTAGTGCAACAGTTACAATGCGCGGTATATTTATTCCCAACCGAAGTTATAAAAATCATAAAATAAAAAATCTGGAGATGGAAATCGTAACCTCGCACGATCCAAATAAAATGGGCTCAAACGGTAGTTTTATCAATTACAGAAAAGTAAAGTTTAAAAGGGTGAATTTTAAAACTCAATTTCAAAACAATGGAGAAGGACCAGCTCGAATCATTCGTTTAGAAACCGATATACCTGAGATCTTTGATAAAAAAACATTGCAAATTGAGGATATGTATCCTAAATGCCCCATTTGTCCAAAGGATATTATTCCCACGACGAGTTGTCTTGATACCATCATAAAACAGAAACAAATATTCTTTACTTTCAAGAATATTTATATTCCAGGAAGTGAGCAAAAAAATGTGAAAGAAAAGGATAGTACTAAAGGTTTTGTTAAATACTCGATGAAATTCAGTGAAGACTTCCACAAAATAAAAACTAAAAGCAGAACTGCCATATTTTTTGATAAAAATGAACCTATAATTACAAATTATGCTACTACTCGTTTCCTGCCTGGGACTTCTATAGGCGCAAAAGCAGGTTATAATTTATATCCTCAATTAGAAAACGCTACAAGTTATTTTATAGGAGCAACAATTTCACCGTTCAAATCATATCGTTTTTATTGGCAAGCAGAGTTTTTGAATAGTCTTACTAAATACATAGGTAAAGCAACTATTAGTGATAAAATTATAGGCAATGCTGCTGGAACGAATCAACTACAACGCACCACAGAAGAATCAAGTACTCAAAATATAAATTGGGAAGTTCCGCTGTTGATTAGATACAATATAAATAATTTCATTGGTATTGGCGCAGGAATACAAGCTAATGTTAATGCATTAGAAAAACAGAAACAAAATTTAAAAATCGAAACTTTTGAAGGGCCCACGGATAAGTTGTTGATTAATACAAAAAACGAATCTAGTTCTGTTTCTAATTCTTTTACTACATTAAAAACAGGAATACTATTCGATTTAACAATTGGTGCTGCACGTATTGGGCCTAGTTTTGGCGCGAGATACGTAGTGAATTTCAAAGAAAATTTTAATTATTTTCAGTTTTATGGAATATGGAAGTTCTAAGATTTACAAAGCTCATGGAACATTTTTTATTGCAACTAAGGAAAAATTTCAGCGAATCAGATTCTAACTTTGTCGCAATGAAAAACTATAGTAAAAATATTTTTACCTCATTTTTACTCATTATTTCTTTTGTCATTACAGCTCAGAAATTACCATCAAATAAAGATAAAATATACTTTGAAGTTGATCGTTTTGTTGCAAATCCTAATCCATCAAATCTACTTAAATTAGAAAAATTTGATCGAGATATTACAACCGTTATTCGAAAATCAAATGATAAAAACGAACTACTGGCGCTTGTCATTTTAAATTGCAACAAAGGGTATTATGAGACCTTATTCAACACAACAAGCAAAGCAATATCTAGCTACGAAAAAGCGTGGCAAACCTATCAAAAAAATCAACTTAAAAACTATGACATAATTGAGTTTTGCTTAATACCGTTAGGAAATTTATATGCAATTGTTGGTGATTTTGACAATGCAGAAAACACTATTAAACAGTATTACTACATCGCTACTGAAACTAAAAATCAGCAGCAGCAATACGCTGCTGTTCTAAATTTATCAAACGTGTATCAAAATACCGGAAGAATAAACGAGGCGATTGATTTATTAGAGAAAACCATTAAATCACAAAAATTAACAAACCTTCAAAAGGGAAATTTATACAATAATTTAGGTTCTAATTATTTTCTTCATACCACACCCAACAAAATGATTCCTAATGCTTTTGAAAATGCTGAAAAAGCTTATTTAAAAGCTGTCCTTTTATTAGTACAAGATAATACACAAAGCGAAGCCTTAGCCAATACATATCGCAATTTATCAAAATTAAAACTCGAGAAAAATGAAACAGAGCTCGCTTTACAGTATTTTGAAAAAGCTAAAAGTGAGTTTAGAAAGACAAGCAAGAAAAACTCACGAACTAAAGCACAATTTAATTTTGATGAAGCTATTATTCTTTTTAAGAAAGAAAATTTTGAAGAAGCTACAACTTTAATTAAAGAAATTTTCCTACTATTAATTCCATCCTACTCTAACGAAATAACACTCTTACCAAGTGAAAAATCACTCTACGCTGAAACCCTTTTACTGGACGCAATCGATTTACAAGCGGCAATTTATAAAGCGCAGAACAAACCCCAAAAGGCAATAGAAAGCTATAAACTTTCTTTTTTCATCGAAGATATATTTCAATCTTCACTACTATCTGAAAATTCGAAGATTATAAACCAAATCAGAAATCGAAATCGCACCGAAAAATGTATCGCTATTTATGAGGATTTATATAAAAAAGATAAAAATACCGCCCATTTAGAAAATGCTTTTTTACTATCTGAACAGACAAAGTCAGCAGTTTTAAAGCAAGGTTTAATTCAATCGAAAAAACAATCTAGAATTGAAAAGCAGATTTTAACTCAGCTACAAAATGAAAATATTATAATTTTAAAAGAGCAACAAAAAGGTGAATTAGCAAGTATCAACAAAATTAACGAAGCTATAAGCAAGCAAAATGAATTGATGTTGCAACTTAAGCAAATCGACATAAAAACACCAAGTAAATCAATACAAAACATCAACTTAAATGACTTGTATAATAAACTTAAGGAAGACAATGCTGTACTGATTCAATATTTTTCAGGCGTAGAAAAAATGTACTCTTTTACCATTATGGATAAAAAAATATACTTAAATTCTTTCCGCAATAATTCATACAATTCGGCAAAAATTATACAATTTTTAGATTTTTTTAATGATGCGAATAGCATTGCAAATTCGCCAAAAGAATACAATCAGCGTAGTACTATAGCGTATCAATTACTAAGTCTTCCCAAGAGTAAATCTCATAAAAACCTAATAGTTATTCCAGACGGTTTATTGAATTTTTTACCATTTGAAGCCCTGATTACGAAAGCAAGCGCTACCACGAATTTTGCCAAAATGAATTATTTTTTGAATGATTTTAATGTTGGCTATCAAAATTCCGCTCATTTCTATATGTCTAGCAAAGAGAGCAAAAAACAGCCTGAACAAACAGTTTTAGGTATGTTTCCTATTTTTGAAAACACTACTTACGCGTTGAATTTTTCTAAAGAGGAACTACAATCCATTCGAGAAAAATTTAAAGGAAACTATTTTGAAAATACGAATGCGACTTTTGAAAATTTTAAGAAAAACGCCAATAAATATTCTATTCTGCATCTTTCCACTCATGCCTCTTCAGGAGATATCCAAACGCCAGCAAGTATTAGATTTTATGATCAGGAAATTCTATATACTGAATTGTATAACTTGAACATTCATCCTGAGTTAGTGGTTCTGAGTGCTTGCGAAACTGGTATTGGTAAACTCTTTAAATCAGAAGGAGCCATGAGTATTGCAAGAGGATTTCAATTTGCAGGAGCACAAAACTTACTGTTTTCATTGTGGAAAGTGAACGATTATACCACATCAATATTTATGGATTTATTTTACACCAACATTAAAAAAAATCAATCCTATCTTGAAGCTAATGCAAATGCAAAGCGAGATTATTTAAAAAGCGCAACGGTTTCAAATGCTAAGAAATCTCCCTATTATTGGAGTGCTTTTGTATATTATGGAAGTGTTGAAAAGGAAAAAATTTCTCCAAATTATATCTATTATTCCACGGGATTATTAATGCTTATTAGCTTATTTTTGATTTATATAAGAACTAGAAAATGAAAACCCTTCCTGACTTCCTGAAAAAGGGAAATTACAAAAAAATAAGATTTAAAGTTTCTAAAACCCAGCATTTACTTATTAAAGTAAGTATTAATGGTGTTAAAGGGAATTTTATTTTAGACACTGGCGCATCTAATAGTTGTGTAGGATTTGAAAGTATTTCGCTGTTTTTATTAAATGCTAAAAGCTCAAAAACTAAAGCTTCTGGTGCCGGTGCAACAGGAATGCTGACTCAAACTTCAGATGGGAATTACCTTCAATTAGGCAGCTGGAAAGATTCAGAATTTGAATTAGTCATATTTGATTTATCCCATATTAACGAGGCGTTAGTGCAGCACAAAGCCAAACCAGTTCACGGGATTATCGGTGCCGATATTTTGATGAAAGGAAAGGCCATTATTGATTATTACAATCATTGCCTATATTTATTAAAGTGATAAATTTAGCAACAAAAAAATCCCATTTAACTAATTGTCAAATGGGATTTATATTTTGAAACTTTATTTCTTACAATTCAAATGCCTTTTTAGGATTGTTATCTAATAATAATTCCATTGGATTTTCTAATGCTTCTTTCACCGCTACTAAGAAACCAACAGACTCACGACCATCAATAATTCTGTGGTCATAAGAAAGTGCTACGTACATCATAGGATGAATTTCTACTTTACCATTTACAGCAATAGGACGCTCAATAATGTTGTGCATTCCCAAGATTCCTGATTGTGGAGGATTAATAATAGGTGTAGATAACATTGAACCAAATACACCACCGTTAGTGATGGTAAAAGTTCCACCTGTCATATCATCAACAGTTATTTGTCCGTCACGTGCTTTTATTGCTAATCTTTTGATATCAGCTTCAACACCACGGAACGTTAAATTCTCGGCATTACGAACTACAGGAACCATAAGTCCTTTTGGTCCTGAAACCGCAATTGAAATATCGCAAAAATCAAAAGCAATCTTATGATCGCCATCCATCATTGAGTTTACATCTGGATACAATTGTAAAGCTCTTGTAACAGCCTTGGTAAAGAAAGACATATACCCCAAACCTACTCCGTTATGTCTTGCTTTAAACGCATCTTTATATTCATTACGAATCATATTGATTGGCGTCATGTTTACTTCATTAAAAGTAGTTAACATTGCTGTTTCGTTTTTAGCAGCCACTAATCTTTCGGCTACTTTACGACGTAACATTGACAATTTCGTTCTTTCAGATCCACGAGATCCACCTGTAGGAGTCCCCATTGAAGGGACAGCATTCACTGCATCTTCTTTAGTAATTCTTCCTGCCTTTCCAGTTCCTGAAATAGAAGTTGGTGCAATATTTTTCTCGTCTAATATTTTTCTTGCCGCAGGAGATGGAGTCCCCGAAGCATAAGTTGTTGCTGGCGCTGGAGCCGCTTTTGGCGCTTCAGCTTTAACCTCAACTTTCTCTTCTACTTTTGCTGTTTCTGCCGCTTTATCAGCTGCGGGTGCATCACCCGATGGTTTTGCTCCATCGGTATCAATATGACAAACCACTGCTCCTACTGCCACAGCATCGCCTTCCTCTGCTTTTAATGTAATGATTCCACTAGCTTCAGCTGGCAATTCAAGTGTAGCTTTGTCTGAATCAACCTCAGCAATCGCTTGGTCTTTCTCTACATAATCTCCATCTTTTACTAACCAAGTTGCAATTTCAACTTCTTTGATTGATTCCCCTGGTGATGGGACTTTCATTTCTAAAATCATGTTTTATAATTTTATTTGTGTGTTATTTTATTTTAATAAATTCTCAATCGAAACATCTTCGTCAATCTCTTCCCAATGAATGCCTTCTCCTTTGCCGATGAATCTCCATTTTTTAAGCTGCTCTTTCGTTGCTTTTCTCAACCTAGGAAACCATTCTAAAGGAACTGCGAGCTCACGACCATCTTCTAAGAAAACAATCATTTTGTTTTCAGAAAAAACAATGTCTACTGCATTTTTTGATTTACTAATTACTGAAAAACTCATCCCATCTTTGTATTAAAAGTTCTTGATTCACTTCTACTAAATTACGCATTGTTTTTAATTGAGTAGAGTTAAATCCAGAAGATTTCACTAATTCTACATTTTCCAACTTAAATTTAGCCGTCTTTTCTGCTTTCTCAATAAGAATATGCTTTGGCATATGCTCATTGCTGTAAAAGAAAAATCGAAATCCATCAATCACTAATACCGTTGGCATTATCTAAATAAATTTTTATCAAATACCATTCGAATCGCATCAGCATGACGACGCTTAGCTCTTGTATAACTTCCTGCTGCTGGCGCTGCATAAGCTTTTAACGAAGCTAATCGCCATTTGACTAAATCAAAATTCATTAACATGAAGCTGTAAGCTCCCATATTTTTAGGCTCTTCTTGTGCCCAAACATAATCATCAGCGTTTGGATATCTTGCAATAATCTCTTTTAACTGCTCTACTGGCAACGGAAATAATTGCTCGATTCGCACTACAGCAACATCAGTTCGACCATTAAGTTCTCTCTCAGCAGTAATGTCATAATAGAATTTACCAGTACAAAAAACCAGTGTTTTTACCTCCGTTTTGTTCACAGTTTCATCATCAAATGTTTCTTGAAAAGTTCCCTGTGTGAAATCTTCAATTGGCGAAACACATCTTGGATCACGCAATAAACTCTTTGGCGTAAACACCACAAGTGGTTTACGGAACGTAGTTTTCATTTGTCTTCTCAACAAGTGAAAAAAGTTGGCCGGCGTTGTACAATCAGCAATATACATATTATGCCTAGCACAAAGTTGTAAATACCTTTCCATCCTAGCTGACGAATGCTCTGCTCCTTGACCTTCATATCCATGAGGCAGCAATAAAACGATCCCATTCTGGTTGTTCCATTTATCCTCTGCACATGAAATATATTGATCTATCATTATTTGAGCTCCATTAGAGAAATCTCCAAATTGCGCTTCCCAAATGGTCAAGGCATTTGGATTTGCTAATGCATACCCATAATCAAAACCTAAAACTGCATACTCAGATAACAAAGAATTATAAATATTAAATTTCCCCTTTTTACCTTCTAGTTTGTTTATTAGCGTAACTTCCTCCTCTGAATCTTCTACCTTTACAATAGCATGTCTGTGAGAAAAAGTTCCTCTCTCTACATCTTGTCCGGAAATACGAACATCGTATCCTTCCTGCAACAGTGACCCGTAGGCTAAATGCTCGGCCATTCCCCAATCTAATGCATTATTTTCGAAAAACATAGTTTTTCTATCGTTGATTAGTTTTTGGATTTTATTGATGAATTTTTTATCTGAAGGCAAGTTACAAACTGCATTTGCAACATCAGTTAGACCATCTTTTGTATATGAGGTATCTACTTTTTCAAGCATTTTATCATTCGAAACTCGTGCAAAACCCTGCCATTCATTTTGCATAAATGGAGTTATAATGGTTAAATCTTTTTTACGAGATTCTTCAAGATTCACCTCTAACTTAGATTTGTACTCCTTCTCTAAACCTTTAATATATGTAGAGTCTATAACGCCCTCCGCAAGTAATTTATCAGTATAGATATCTCTTGGATTTTCATGCTTGGCAATCAATTTATAAAGCACAGGCTGAGTAAAACGTGGTTCATCACCTTCATTATGTCCGTATTTTCTGTATCCTAATAAATCTATAAATACATCACGTCCAAATTGCATTCTGAAATCTAAAGCAAATGACATCGCGTGTACCACAGCCTCCGCATCATCAGCATTTACGTGTAGTACTGGCGAAAGGGTAACTTTGGCAACATCAGTGCAATATTTAGAAGAGCGCGCATCCATATAATTGGTGGTAAAACCAACTTGATTATTTATCACAATATGAATTGTTCCACCTGTTTTATATCCTTCAAGTTGCGCCATTTGCACAATTTCATATAAAATTCCTTGACCCGCAATTGCCGCATCACCATGTACAGCTATCGGTAGTACTTTTGAGAAATCATTAGGGAAATATTTATCTTGTTTTGCTCTTGTAATTCCTTCAATAACAGCACCTACAGTTTCCAAGTGCGAAGGATTTGGAGCCAAGTTAATATTGATTTTTTTGCCTGAGCTAGTAGTCTTATCGGCAGTAAGCCCTAAGTGGTATTTTACATCACCATCAAAATATTCCTGATCGTAATCTTTACCGTCAAATTCACCAAAAATATCTTGAGTTGATTTATTGAAAATATTAGCTAGAACATTCAAACGGCCACGATGTGCCATTCCCATTACAAATTGCTCTACTCCTTTCTCAGCTGCTTTTTCTATTAAAGCGTCTAAAGCTGGAATAATTGATTCGCCACCTTCAAGAGAGAATCGTTTTTGTCCTACATATTTTGTGTGCAAAAAGTTTTCAAAAGAAACTGCCTGATTTAATTTATTGAGTATCGCTTTCTTTTCATCAGCAGAGAATCTAGGTTGATTATCATTGACTCCTAACTTATTCTGGATCCATTCAATTACTTCTGGATTACGAATATACATATATTCGACACCTATATGCTGACAATATATATTATCTAAATGACTTAGAATTTCTTGAAGCGTACAAGGCTTTAAGTTCATTACTTTTGCCGCATCAAAAACCGTATTTAAGTCTGCTGTTGAAAGTCCAAAGTTTGTGATTTCAAGTGTAGGTGATGAGGCGCGTCTTTCTCTTACAGGATTTGTTTTAGTAAACAAATGACCACGAGTACGATACCCATCGATTAATTTCAAAACATTAAATTCTTTTTGAAGTTTATCCGATACTAAACTACAATCCGTATTATTTGAAGCAAAATTAGCAATTTGCTCTACTGGATTTTCGTCATTGTAAGTGGTCATTCCAAAGTCAAAACCTTGAAAAAAACTCCTCCAGCTTGGCTCAACGCTATCTGGATTCTCTAAGTATTGATCATATAATTGAGCAAAAAATTCTGTGTGTGCTGCGTTTAAAAATGAAAACCTATCCATAATATTTAGTGAATATACTTTTTTTGTTAAAATAGTTTGGCAAAAGTACAATAATACAATAAATTTATACTTCAATTTAAGATACTTTTACCTTCAATATTGTTAAAAATCTAAATACCATGAGAAACTACAAGCATTTAAGAGTGTCCCCAACTTATTTCATAGTGATAAGCTTATTTTATTCTACTTGCTTATTTGCACAGCAAAATAATAAGCAGGCAAATTCACAAAACGATTTCTGGGAAAAAGTACAATTTGGAGGCGGAATTGGATTAGGTTTCGGCTCTGGATACACTGACATTTCACTAGCTCCTAGCGCAATATATAATTTCAATCAATATGTTGCATTAGGATTAGGTGCTCAGTATAAATATTTGAAGCAAAAAGATTTTTATGCCTCCCATTTATATGGAGCAAGCATCATTGGTTTGCTGAATCCTATACAAGAAATCCAAATTTCAGCTGAGTTAGAGCAGTTAAGAGTCAATGTTAATTTAGATGGGACTAGGAGCAATTCCCAAAACTTCTGGAATACAGCGCTTTTCATTGGCGCAGGATATCGATCAGGATATGCCACTGTTGGGGCTCGCTACAATATTTTGAGTGATAGAAATAGTATTTACGGGAGTGCATTCATGCCTTTTGTAAGAGTTTATTTTTAGAAAATTGTTATGTTATCTAATAAGCATCGTTCTTCTTAGTAAAATTTCTATTTGTATTTATTTCTAAACCAAACTTTTTGCCATTCTCTTTTTAAGATTAAAAAAGCAACTTGTTCCGCAAGAATAATTAAATCCGAGCCATCTAGTTTTTTTATTTCTTCTTCAGACACGTCAATTATGTAGAGCAAATTAAGATACTCAGCAAATTTGTATTGAATGAGACGGTACACTTTTTCATGCAATTGACTTTTAAGTTCATTTGGAGTAATAGTTAATACTAAATCAATAGACTCATTAGCCAAATTAAAATCTTTGTTCAATTGTTCAACTAATTTAAGATATAAACTTTCTTTTTCAGCCTCTGATAAAAGTAAATCAGTGTTGATAGGAGCTAAATACATGATATTTTAAATTTCAGATTTACACATTACACTTTTCTTCCCATCAATCTTTCACCAAAATCTTTTAGAATTTCCTTCTTTTCATCACTAATATTTATTTTTTCTAAGGTTTGAAAAGCCTTAAAAGTAAAATCGTGAATCGCGTCTTGCGTAGCTTTAGAAGCACCTGAACTATTAAATAGTGCTTTCACAATTTCAATTTTCTCTGAACTATCCTCAGGATGTATAGAAAATAAACGATTTAATTCTATTGCATCATCAGGATTTGAGAAAGCCATTGCTTTAAGATATAGATAGGTTTTTTTGTTTTCTATTATGTCGCCGCCAACTTGCTTCCCGAAGGTTTCAGGATTTCCAAAAGCATCTAAATAATCATCTTGTAATTGAAAAGCTAAACCTAAATTGAGTCCAAAATCATAAATTAAATTGGCATCTTCTATAGAAGTTCCGGCAATAATTGCACCCATTTTCATGGCTGCGGCAACAAGAACGGCAGTTTTGTACTGAATCATTTTTAAATATTCAGCAATAGTGACGTCATCTCTTTGTTCAAAATCCACATCCCATTGTTGACCCTCACACACTTCAAGTGCTGTTTTGCTAAATAATTTTGCCAAGTCTCTAAAAACAGCAGGCTCATATTGCTCAAAATATTGATATGCTAGAATTAGCATTGCATCACCAGATAAAATTCCTGTGTTCAAATCCCATTTTTCATGAACCGTAGCATTTCCTCTGCGCAATGGCGCATCATCCATAATATCATCGTGAACAAGCGAGAAATTATGAAAAACCTCGATAGCAAGTGCAGCAGGAAGTGCCTTTTTATAGTCAGCATTAAAAATTTCAGCGGTCATTAAAGTAAGCACAGGACGAATTCTTTTACCACCAAGATCTAAAATGTAATGAATAGGCTCGTATAAATTACGTGGTTCCTTAGTTTCATATTGCGATTGCAAATAGTCCGAAAGAAAATTTTGATATTGATAAATGCTATGCATTGCGGTTTTGTTTAATGTTAAAACTCAAAAAAAGTTAAAAAAAAGTTGCTTTTAACTTATTCATTGCAAAGAAACTCAATAAACTTAAAATTCAAACTTTTACAAATGTTAAAAAAAAGCAAATACATTGGAAACTGTTTTGGTATTCAAAGTTTCCATTATACATTTGCACAAAATTTTAACATTTAAAATTCTGATATTTCTTAACATTTAAAAAATTTAATTTTATGTACAATATACTCTCCCGATTATGATAACTAAATGGAAAATTGATTCCAGCCAAAGTGATGTGCTTATTAAAACGAAACATTCGATTATTGCTTACATAGCAGGCAACATCAATAAGTTCGATGGTCATATAGACATTGAAGACAATCAGATCGAAGATGCTTCAATTGAATTTTCGCTTGACGTAAACAGTAAAGATGCAAAATTGAAGCAAGTGAGTACTCACTTTAAAATGAATAGTTTATTTGACGTCAATCAATATCCTACCATACAATTTAAGTCTACGTCATTTGAAAAAATAAATAAGAATATCAATTTTTTAAAAGGCAATTTAACGATCAAGAATGTGACTAAAGTTGTAGAGCTTGACGCAGAATTTATTGGTATAAACGAATATAATGGAAATAAGAAAGCCGCATTTGAGATAACTGGTAAAATCAACAGAAAAGATTTTGGTCTAAACTACAACACCTTTCGTCAAACAGGTGGATATGCGCTAGGTAAAGATATTAGACTAATTGCTAATTTGGAATTTGTAGTGTAATGTTGCTATTGTCTAAATGTTAAATAAAGCAAAAATAAATGGAAACTATTTTAGTTTCTAAAGTTTCCGTTATACATTTGCACCATAATTTTATAACTGTTTTTAACTAATTTAAAAGATACTGAATTTATTCAGGTTACTAAATGAAAGAAAAAATCATATCTAAAGCAAGTGAGATGTTTTTAAAACTAGGTTTTAAGAGCGTAACCATGGATGATATTGCAGGTGAAATGTGCATTTCTAAAAAAACGATTTATAAGTATTTTTGTAACAAAGAACTTCTTATTGAAGAAAGCACCGCAACAGTACATAAGGAAATACATGAAATCATTGACACCATAATATCAAAAGAATACAACGCCATTGAAGAAAATTTTGAAATCAGGAAAATGTTCAAAGAGATGTTTAAAGCCATAGACAACTCTCCTATTTTTCAATTAAAAAAACATTACCCGGAAATATATGAAACTGTTATGGCACGTGAAATTAACGAGTGCAACACCACATTTGAAAGAAATATTAAAAAGGGAATTCAACAAGGTTTGTACCGAGAAAAAATAAATGTGAAAAACTACGTTCAGTTTTATTACCATCTCGTTTTTACCATCAAAGAAAATATAAGTTCTGAAAAAGAAGGCCAACAAATTGAACTTGAAGTATTAGAATACCACACCAGAGCGATGGCTACTCCAGCAGGAATTACTGAATTAGAAAATCAATTACTAAACTACACTATATAATGAAGAGAATAATTTTACTAACAATTATGACTTTTGGGCTTGTAGCCAATGCGCAAGAAGTAAAATCGCTCACACTTAAAGAAGCGATTAATTACGCTTTAGAGAATAAAGCCGATGCTAAAAAAGCAAAACTACAAGTAGAGAATAGCGAATATCAAATTCAAGAAGTGCGTTCCAGAGCATTACCACAAATTACGGCAAATGGTAATTTGACCTACAATCCTGTAATCCAAACAACAGTAATTGATGGAGCAGGTTTTGGACAACCAGGAACCATAATTCAAGCAGCTTTTGGACAACCATGGATTTCAACAGCAGGAGTTTCACTAACTCAGGCCCTCTTTGATCAATCTGTTTTTACAGGTTTGAAAGCGGCTAAATCAACAAGAGAGTTTTATCAAATAAATGAGCAATTGACCGAGGAGCAAGTTATTGAGCGTGTTGCTAATAATTATTATCAGGTTTTCGTACAACGTCAAAAACTAACTGTTATTGATAGCACTTATAAAAATACTACTAAAGTAAAAGACATTATAAAAGGTCAGTTTGACAATGGTTTGGCTAAAAAAATTGATCTAGATCGCATATTAGTTAAGCTTTCTAACATCAACACAATGCGTCAGCAAGTGCTGAATGCTGTTCAAATTCAGGAAAATGCGTTGAAATTTTATATGGGAATGCCTATCGAGACGCAAATTGAGATTCCTCAAAAAGAATTTGAAGTCAGTTTACAATCATTGACAGAAGTACCAAACACGGCTAGCAGAACTGAATTTTTATTGTTGAAAAAACAAGAAGAACTTTTAATATTCCAAAAAAAATCAATTGAAGCTGGCTATTATCCCACGCTGTCTTTAACAGCAGGATACAATTATATAGGACAAGGTCCAAAAATGCCAATCGGCGCCAAGCCCATAGATGGCGTATACTGGTCTGACTTCTCTGCTATAGGATTAAATTTGAGAGTTCCCATTTTTACAGGTTTTAGTACTCGATCTAAAGTGCGCCAAGCAGATGTAAATTTGAGAACTATCAAGGCAAATCTTGATGATACTAAGTTATCACTTGACTTGGCTTTTGCCAATGCTAAAACGCAAATCGATAATAGTTTGATTACTATTCAAAGTCAAAAAGAAAACGCGCAACTTGCTAAAGAAGTTTTAGATAATACTCGAAATAATTATGTACAAGGATTAGCACCTTTGACTGATTTATTAGATGCTGAAAACTCATTGACTGAGGCGCAAAATAATTATACCACCGCATTATTAGATTATAAACTAGCAGAAATTCAATTAATCAAATCCAAAGGAGAATTAAAATCATTACTAAATAATTAAGAACATGAAGAAAATTATCATAACCACTATAATCATTTTAGTTTCATTAGGAGCTATAGCATTTGTTTTAACGAATAACAAAAAAGAAAATGAAGCTAAAATAGCAGTTGTAGCAGAGAAAAACGCAACCGTTTCTGTTAGAATTGACACAGTTAAAACTCAAGAAATTACTTTAGATTTTGTTTCCAACGGAAATTTTGAACCGGTACAAGAATTGAAATTTTCTGCTGAAAAGTCTGGTAAAATTACAAATATTCTTGTAAAAGAAGGAGACTACGTATCTGTTGGTCAAACGGTAGCCGTTGTGCGAAGTGATGTAATTAATGTTAATGCTCAAAATGCAAATGCGGTTTATCAAAACGCTGTAAATGACCACAGCCGCTTTGAAAATGCGTTTAAAACTGGCGGTGTTACTAAACAACAATTAGATCAAGCTAAACTAGCTATGGTAAATGCTAAATCACAATTGACTCAAGCTAACATCAACGTGGGCGACACTAGAATAAAAGCGCCAATAAGTGGTTATATTAATGCTAAGTACATAGAAATAGGTTCAATAATTTCAGCTACACCAGCAACACAATTATTTGATATTGTCAATGTTTCTAAATTAAAATTAAAGGTCAACGTTACTGAAAGCCAAGTTGCAAGTTTAAAAGTGGGAAGTAAAATAAATGTAACAGCAAGTGTTTATCCTGATGAAAAATTTTCGGGTAAAATTACATTTATTGCTGCTAAAGCTGATGAGCGTTTAAATTTCCCTGTAGAAATTGAAATTTCAAATAATGCTGCTGCTGCTTTAAAAGCAGGAATGTATGGTACTGCAGAATTTGCATCAAATCAACAAAAACGATCTCTTAAAATTGTTCCTAGAAATGCATTTGTAGGAAGTGTAAGTAGCAATCAAGTTTTTGTAATTGAAAACGGAACAGCAAAACTTAAAAATGTAACTGCTGGTAGAGTTATAGGTGATAAAGTAGAAATTCTTGATGGGTTAAATGATGGCGAAAACGTAATCGTTACCGGACAAATCAACCTGCAAGACGGTACTAAAGTGGAAATTATAAAATAAAGTACTTAGTGACTATCGAGTCGTTTTTTAGCCAAAAACTTTTTACTACTTGCTATTCACTGATCACTAATCACTCTTTTAAATTAAAAATATGAAATTAGCAGAAATATCCATAAAACGTCCGTCGTTAATTATTGTATTATTTACAATATTAACACTTGGTGGACTGTTCAGTTACAGTAATTTGGGTTACGAATTGATTCCAAAATTTGAGACAAACGTAATTACAGTTGCCACAATTTATCCTGGAGCATCGCCAAGTGAAGTTGAAAATACGGTTACTAAAAAAATTGAAGATGCAATCGCTTCCTTAGAAAATATTAAAAAAATAGATTCAAAATCGTATGAAAGTTTATCTACGGTTTCAATCACATTGACATCAACCGCTGATGTAAATATTTCTATGAATGATGCACAGCGCAAAATAAACGCTATCATAAATGATTTGCCAGATGATGCCGATACTCCTTCATTGACTAAATTCTCTTTGAGCGATTTACCAATTATGACTCTTGGTGCCAATGGAAATATGGATGAAATTGCTTTCTACGATTTAGTAGATAAAAAGTTAACACCAGTTCTTTCTAGGGTTCAGGGTGTTGCGCAAATCAATATCATTGGAGGGCAAGAAAGAGAAATCCAGGTAAATCTTGATGCCGCTAAAATGCAAGCTTACGGACTTTCTATTCCACAAGTGCAGCAAAATATTTTATCCTCTAACTTGGATTTTCCAACAGGAAATATTCAAACACGAGAACAAAAGATTTTAATACGATTAGCTGGAAAATATAAAAGCGTTGATGAATTAAGAAACCTAATTGTATCTTCAAAAAACGGAATACAAGTGCGTCTTGATGATATTGCAGACGTTCAGGATACGCAAAAAATTACTGAAAAAGTAGCTCGTATCAACCAGAAAAGTGCCATTATTTTACAAATCATTAAACAATCTGATGCTAATGCCGTTGCTGTAAGTGAGGAAGTAATTAAAACAATTAGCAAATTAGAGGCAGATTATAAAACCGATGGTTTAAAACTAGAAGTGGCAAAGGACAGCACTGTTTTTACTTTAATGGCAGCTGACGCCGTTGTACATGATTTACTTATTGCAGTGCTTTTAGTGGCACTAGTAATGTTGTTTTTCTTGCATAGTATAAGAAACTCATTGATTGTAATGGTTACGATTCCAGCTTCATTAATCGCAACTTTCATAGGGATCTACTTAATGGGCTATACCTTGAATTTAATGAGTTTATTAGGTTTATCTCTTGTTGTAGGTATACTAGTGGATGATGCTATTGTGGTATTAGAAAATATATATAGGCACATGGAAATGGGTAAAAACCGAGTTCGTGCTGCTTATGACGGAACAGCCGAAATTGGAGGAACAGTAGTTTCTATTACTTTAGTTATCGTGGTAGTGTTTTTACCAATAGCTTTGAGTACTGGTTTAGTTTCAAACATTATTACTCAATTTTGTGTTACAGTAATCATTTCTACATTGTTATCATTACTAGCTTCGTTTACTATTATTCCGTGGTTATCGTCTAGATATGGAAAATTAGAGCACATAGAAGGTAAAAATCTTTTTGGAAGAATTATTCTTGGATTCGAAAGTTACCTAACTCGTTTTACTAATTGGATATCTAATTTATTGAACTGGTGTTTAGATCATTATATCAAAACTATTTTAGTGGTTTTAGTATTATTTTTTAGTTCAACAATCGGATTGTTAGGCGGAGGTTTTATTGGAGGAGAATTCTTTGCTGCATCAGATAGTGGTGAGTTCTTAGTTCAAATTGAAATGCCAAAAGACGCTTCATTGGAACAAACCAATTTTATGACTCAAAAAGCTGAGGCATTTTTAGGAAAGGAAGAGTATGTTTTTAGTCAAATTACAACTGTAGGACAATCAAGTGGTGGTCTAGGTGCATCACAAGCTACTGCTTACAAAGCAGAAATCAACGTGAAAATGGTTGGATTAGACAAGCGTAGTGAACCTGCAAATGTATATGCCGCAAAAACGAAACGTAAGCTTGAAAAACTATTAGTAGGTGCTAAAGTTAAAACAGTTCCTGTTGGTATTTTAGGTACTGCTGAGGATGCAACATTAAATTTAATTGTTACAGGTCCAGATGTGGAAAGTGCAATGAGTTTCGCAAAAGCAGCTGAAAAAGAACTTCGCACGATTGCTGGAGCAACTGAAATAGAATTATCAGTTGAAGATGGAAATCCAGAAGTAAACGTAAGAGTTGACAGGGATAAAATGGCAGCACTTGGCTTGAGTTTACAAACTGTGGGTATGACTATGCAAACAGCGTTTAGCGGAAACACTGATGGACGTTATAGAGCTGGAGAATATGAATATGACATTAATATAAAATACAACGCATTCGATAGGAAAAGCATTACTGACGTTAGTAATTTAATTTTTATAAACGATGTAGGCCAACAAATAAAACTAAATCAATTTGCTACTGTTACAGAAGGTTCAGGACCAAGTAATTTAGAGCGAAGAGACAAATCAGCATCGGTGACGGTAAAAGGTCAAAATGTAGGTGTTGCTTCGGGAACGATTGTTGGAATCTGGCAAGAAAAGCTTGATAAATTGAATAAACCAACTGGTGTAAATTACATTTATGGTGGTGATCAAGAAAATCAATCCGAAGGTTTTGGAACACTGGGAGTTGCTTTATTAGCTGCTATTATCTTGGTGTATTTAGTAATGGTTTCGTTATATGACAGCTTTGTGCATCCATTTGTGGTATTATTTGCGATTCCGCTTTCGTTCATTGGAGCGATGTTAGCTTTGGCTTTGACCAATAATACATTGAATATTTTTACTATTCTTGGAATCATCATGCTGATAGGTCTGGTATGTAAAAACGCAATTATGCTTGTAGATTATACGAATCAACGACGTAAAGCTGGTGAAACAATTAGAACAGCATTGATCCAAGCGAATCACGCAAGGTTACGTCCTATTTTGATGACTACAATTGCAATGGTTTTTGGAATGGTACCTATTGCATTAGCATCAGGAGCTGGAGCGGAATGGAAAAACGGATTAGCTTGGGTAATTATTGGTGGATTGATCTCCTCATTATTCCTAACGCTTATCATTGTTCCTGTGATATATGAAATCATGGAAAAAATTATTGCCAAATTCTCTAAAGGTGAAAAAACAGATTATGAATCAGAAATGATTGCTGATTATGAGCACCGAGAACTAAGCGAAGATGGTTTTACACCAAAACATTAATTCCTTTTTACAAATAAAAAGCGACCTGTTCATTGCTGTGAGCAGGTCGTTTTTTTTATGCTTGTAAAATTGAGTTTGATGAAATACCACTAAGTTGTTGCAAAATATCAGAAGAATTCCTCGCTAATACATCTCTTCGTAGACTTAGCTGGAAAATGCGATTTTTATTCAAATTGTAAATGTGATGCAATTTATTTTTAACAAAGAATCCTGTTATTTAGTATAACTAGCTTGAATTATGGGGTGTTGATTAAAGAAAAGTGAATCATGTGTCAAAATCGATATTTAACGGCGCAAAGTAGATATCGTGGAACAAGTTCAACAGTTGATTGATAGAAGGTAAAATTGTTTAAAGTTATTAAAGTGAATTTATTTTCGTTTAAAATATTGTTAAAAACAAGACGGTAAGAAAACTTACTTTCTACTGGATTGTAATTGATAATGATGTTGTTGAACGAATAATTTTGCTGATTTATAAAATAGATTGCACTGTTGCATTCAGCTAAAATTGTTTTTGAAATAGTATAATTTACATCTAAAAAAATATCTTTGGTAACGTTAGTCGTTTTAATATTTTCAAATACTGACTGGGTGTAGTTATACGAAAAACCACTATCAAAATTTATTGCTTTTTTAAAATAAGAGGTTACTGAATATTTTATTTTATTGGAGTAATTTTCTGAATTTGTAAATTCAGTTGCATTGACGTTAACGGGGCTTGAATTCCAGTTTTGGATATTTTCAATTTTAGAAGCTAATTTAAGTTTGCGCACATAGTTTACAAAACTAAAACTGAAATTATAATTATCCCCGCCAAGTGTTTGCCTCAAATTACTAAAATTAAAATCATTTGTAATTATACTCTCGGTATTAAGGATCGATTTAGACTTGATGTAAGACAGAGCCGAGTTGACTGAAAACCTTTTTTCGTCCAGATAAATGGAATAATTTAAAGTGGCAACTGTATTTTTAAGTGGATTTTCATATCGTGTACCTTTAGCAAAACTACGATAATCGATAAGCTGAAAATTAGTAGTGAGTTGATTTATTTCGGGCAAAGTGTTATTTTCTGAGTACGATAATTTAAAATTACCAAAACCAGTTTTTTTAATATTTAATGATAGTGTTGGGTTTACAAGAAAGATACTACTTGTTACATTATTACTCTCAAAGTTTATATATTGTAGACTTACAAGTGCTGTAAAATCTATTTTTTTAGAAAAGTTATAACGTATGGCGTTATCAAAAAGAAATTTGAGTTGTTTTAAATTAGAAAAATTTTCATAATTGGGAAAACTATGGGTGTTGACCACAAAACTATTATTAAATTCCTCTTTTGAAAATTCAAATTGAACACTATTTGTAACATCAATATTTGAAAATTTTGTTAGAAGTTTCGTTTTATCACCAATGTAAAATAAGTTGTTATGCGCTCTTTGCCTTATAACATCCCTGGCGCTTACATTAAGAAAATCATTGAGCAAAGGCGACAGAACGTTTACATTTTCTCTAATTTCATCATTACCAAAATAGACATAGCTATTCAAAATTTTATTTTCTGATAGTTGTAGCGTGTGATTAAAATGATTATAAAAAGTATAATTCTTATTTTTTAACAACTGATTTATTTCATCCAAATTGAAGAATAAATCGCTATTTGTAACATTTGGATTAATTTTATAAATAAATAAATTAGTAACGTAATTTTTATCGTTTGGATAGTATTTGAGTTCTATTTCAGTTGAAGCAACAGTTTTACGATTGTTGTAAAAATTGTTTACGGTAAATGATATTGGATTATCTTCTAAATTGTACCTTGTTTCTGAAAATGAGTTTTGATTTTGTCTGTCCTGCGCAAGGTAAACAACTCCCCGCAAGGATAAATTATCTTTTCTTTTTGTTGCAAAACTTAAAGTGTTTAGAAATGCATTATTGAAAACACTTTGAGTTTTACTAAAAAGTGCCACTTCATTATTATTAATTTGAAATAATGATTTGGCTTTGAATTCCAAACGATCTTCACTGAAGATATTGCTTTCATGTATATCTGTGGCTACAATATCGGTTGCCTTTTCTCCAAGATTGTTATAATCCGCTAGATAAAAGAGTTTGATTTTTTTTCTTATCAATCCTAAGTTTAGACTTTCTTTCCACCGATTTTCAGATACTACACCGCTTCCCAAGGTAACATTACCAAACCATATATTTTTCTTTCCTTTGACTAGTTTTAGGTTTAAAGCAACTTTCTCAGACTTATTCAGTTTTTTTAATATTGGATTATCCTCAAAATTATCAATGATTTGAATGGACTCTAAAACTTTAGCATCTAAATTTTTTGATAAAAGTTTATAATTTTTATCAAACATATCCTCACCTTCTACGAGTAATTTATCAATTGATACGCCATGTGCCTTTATTGTACCATCCTTTAAAACCACGATTCCCGGAATTTTTTTTAAGACATCCTCAATAGTTTGCTCTGTTTTATTTCCAAAGCTTGCTACTTTTATTGTAGTGGTGTCTTGCTCAACTCTAACTTTTTTGCTGCTTTCAATAATCACTTCTTGTAAAATCTGCGCTTTTTTTTCCAAAATGAAATTTTCACTTTGGCTTGAGTTACTAACTATTTTAGATATTTTACCATAGCCTAAACAAGAGATCTCAATGGTAATGGTCAAACTTTTAGGGTTTTGAAATGCTATCGAATAGTTACCGTTTTCATCTGTGAAATCATATTCAAGGTAATCACCATTTTCATTAATTAAAGAAACAGAGGCATTTTGAATACCTCTGTTTTCAAGATCTATAATTTTCCCTTTGATGATGAATTCCTGAGCCTGAGTAGATAACGAAAAGAACAATAAAAAAAATACAATTAATTTTTGCATCTACTATTATTCAAAAGATTCAAGATAGTAAGACGACATTGGTGCTTTATCAGGCGTCATTCCAGGATAATCTTTAGCAATTAAGATCATTCTTTCATACCCACTTTCAATTGTGTTTTTACAATATAGTTTAAATTCATCGATGGTCAAAAATTTCACATTTTTGTCTTTTTTGCCTTGTCGAATGGTATAATTTTGCTTCACATTTATGGGATATTGATATTTTTTAAAATTCCAACTCACATATTTTTCTTCGTCATAGGCTTCAAGAATCATTCCTGGCAAACCATTTAATTTCCAAGGTCCCGAAAAAACTGCGATTTCAGGCGTGTACCAAGCATAATATTTCCTCCCTCTAAAGGTTGTCGTTGCCAAAACACAATTGAAAGAAGCAATTTTTTTCTTTTGATTCGTAATTTGCCAGTTAAATTTGGGCAAAACTTCCTTTACATACACTTGCTTCCCATCTTGCAAATTGAAATAAAGCGTTTTAGTTGCATAATTACATACCACTTGGTTCCCTTGTGGAGAGAGTATCAACCCATTAGAAATTTTATTGTAGCTGCCGTTGCTATTTTGATAATGAGCCTTTGATTTAGATAAGCTAGCGGCGGTTTCCAGAGAATCTTTAGCCACTACATAATAAGACTTGTCTTTACTAAACATAGTGTAGGCATTATACACTTCACCATTTGCGCCGCCCACACCAAAAGCATCAGTAAATTCATAATAAACAATACCATCTTGCGCAAAAAGTAAATTAAAATAGGTGAGCAATACGATTGTACTAATTTTTTTCATGGAGACTTTTTTATTTTGTTTAATAAATATAGAGGTAATAAAATTACTACCTCTATATGTTTTCAAAGCATTAGATTATTTTTAATCTCTGTTATCACACCATGCTGCTCCCATAGCACCCGTTTGCCTTGCAGTTGTGTCATCTGATGTTGTAAAATAAACCCTACCGCCGCCTGCGCAATTGTGTACCCATCTTTTAGCATAAGTTGATAATGGTGACAATGACATTAATGCTACTGCTACAATTAAAAAAGATTTTTTCATGTTGTCAATTATTAGTTGCCCCATTTAGGACTTGAGCGGTTAGGTTAGTCATGAAAGCTATTTTATCGTGTTGCCTATTGCACTATTTCATTTTTTTTCTTTGGGAAAAATAAACAAATCCCGCAATTCGTAGCTACTGAATATTTCATGCTTAGCTGTTAAATTTAATTTGTCTAAATGACAACAAATTAAAACGAAAAACTAAATCATATTGTAAATTTACACTGTGTTTTAATAACTTAGAGGTATTTTTACTACCTTTTTTGTTAAATTTTTTAGTTAAATCGCAATATTTATAATGAAATGTATCGAAGTCCCTTTTTCAAATGCTAAATAAGTCCCATTTTACGAGCCTCTCTTACAATATCTTCATCATTCCCTTTCGGAATATTCAATAATTCTTTTATTGTAGATTTTCTTTTATGAACTGCGCTCAGTGACAAATCAATATAATTAGGAATGTTTTTTGTAGTAATGCCCTTGTCAATTAAAACAATAATTTCTCTGTTCAAACCATCAAAAATGCTAGAACTAAGCTTAATTTCATTTATAGTACCATTTATTTTTTCGCTTCTATAAACCTGCCCTGCTAAAACCTTTTTAAAGATCAAGCGAATGGAATCGTACGTAAGATCTGATTTTTCTATCAGTCCTGCTGGATTCACAGTATTAATAATATTCTGTAATTTTATTTTATTGAAAAAACCAGAAATGAAAATAATTTTACAATTAGGGTATCTTTCCATCAAGAACAATGCTATATCTTGTCCACAGGAAAGCTTTTTTTCTAAAGATTGGGGCATACTAATATCTAAAACTGCTAAATCAATTTTTGAAAACTTTTAAGTTTCTATAAAATTATAAGCTGCCTTTAAAGTATTTACAGCAGTAATGTTGGCATCCATACCAAGGTCACCTATTGCCATTTTATAACAGTCAGTTATCATAACATGGTCATCAACCACTAAAAAATTTAAAGACATACGTTTACAATTAAATTCATTGCTATTGTATTTTTTTAAAAACTCATTTTTTATAATAAAATTTACATGTGGACATTGAAGCAAAAATTATTTTAGCGTGAGAGTTTTTTGACTATCCATTCGATTAAGTCCACTTAACACAATCTATAAATTCCTTTGCTTTTTGAACAAAACGTTACACATCGCTAGGCTTAGTGAAACAATACTAAAACTCAAATATTAAATTTACTACTAGTAAAACCATTAAAAAATTGTGGAATTTAATAGCTTGCACTATCCTTATAAGCGCAAAGCTATCTAAACTTTTAGGTCAAATATATTTCGAATAAATAAATTGTTACTGCACTGAAATAACAACAATTTTCAAATATTAACGAGAGAAATTTGAAAAAAATTGCTTTCAAATTGTAAGAATATATAAAAAATTTAATAAATTATTAACACTTATAATAAGATAATTTCCTGAGTGACAGTTTTTATAAAGATCTCTTTTTTTAAGGAAAAGGAAAGATAAATTACAAAATTTTTAATGAGGTTTTGAGGTTTTTTTAAAAAAACATAAATCCGTTTAATTCCATTTACTTTTTATAGACTTAGAAAGCAAAAATAAGTACAACGTAATGCAATAGCTCCAAATGACAGCTGATTATGAGCACCGAGAACTAAGCGAAGATGGTTTTACACCAAAGCATTAATTCCTTATTCTACAAATAAAAACGACCTGTTCATTAGTTTGAGCAGGTCGTTTTTTTGTGGAAATGCGATTGATAAAACATTTACTTGTCTTTGATCTTATCAATTCCTTTCTTCACAGGAAGACTCTTCGACAGGCTCTGAGTGAAATTGAAACTTTATTTCAATTTGATTGATTCAACAAGAATCTAACAATTATCGGATATTTGCATTTTGCTATATAAAGCTAATCGTAGTTTCAATATATTTTACTTTCAGTTTGTCAAACTGAGCTCGTACGCAAAATCAACCACGCCATAATTAATTTCGAAAACTATAAATTAAACTCCAGATAACACTGTGCTGCAAATGAAAAGTTTAAACCTGTAAATTATAAAATTTTTACAAAAAAAAGGCTGTCTAAAATTTAGACAGCCTTTGCTTGTATAGTAGATATAAATCTATTCCATTGAAATAATTACAAATTCACTTCTTCTATTTGCTTGGTGTTCTTGCTCAGTACATTCAACGCCATCAGCGCATTTGTTTACTAATTGTGTTTCACCGTAACCCTTAGCAGTTAAGCGATCTGCTTTAATTCCTTTAGCGATTAGCCATGCTCTTGTTGCTTTAGCTCTTCTATCAGAAAGTTTCGCATTATAAATATTAGTTTGTCTACTATCCGTATGAGAGCGAATATCAATTTTCATTTTAGGATATTCTTGCATTACAATTAACAATTTCTCTAGTTCAAAAGCAGCATCTTTTCTAATGAATGATTTATCTAAATCAAAGTAAAGAATTGGAATATCAAGTGATTTAGCAAGATCTGAACCTACATCAATTACTTTTTTACGTTTCTCTAGTTGAATAGGTTTCATTGTCTCACCACTTACTGGTACTATAATAACTTTGATTTCTTTAGTTTCGAATTCATCTTTCTCAGCTCTTAAATAGTACGTTTTACTGCAAACTACTTCTAATGTATACTTACCATCTGAACCTGATTTAATTTCTTTAATTAGATTAAATAGCTCATCAAATAGACTTAATTTGGTATTAACTAAGATCAATCCTGTTTCTTGATCAGTTATGATACCTTTTAGCACTTGGCTGCAAATAGTTTTAGTTTCTAAGAATCTATAAATATCATCAGATCCTTTTCCACCCTCTCTATTAGAAGTAAAAAATCCAGATTTACTACTACTGTCAACTAAAAAACCAAAGTCATCATAGGAACTATTCACTGGCGCTCCAACATTTTGAATATCTTTAAAATTATCAGCAGCTGCTACATTGGTAACAAAAATATCTAAACCACCTAATCCAGGATGACCATCACTTGCAAAGTATAATTTGTTGTCAGCAGAAATAAAGGGGAACGTTTCTCTTGACTCTGTATTAATTGGCAATCCTAAATTTAGCGGAGTCCCGTAACTCCCATCTGCATTGATTGATACACTGAATAGATCTGACAGACCTTTTGTTCCTGGCATATCTGATGCGAAATACAGTGTTTTTTCATCAATACTAAGTGTTGGATGTGCTACGCTGTATTCATTACTGTTAAAAGGTAATTCTTGTATGTCTACCCATTTACCATCTTTTTGTGTCGCTTTATATAATTTCAATAGCGTTACTTTATTAGCATCTTTACGTTTTTTGCCATCTAAGTAATTGTTTCTACTAAAATACATTGTAGAACCATCTTTAGTAAAAACAGGTGTTGATTCATGAAATTTACTATTTATAGTAGCGCTAAATCTTCCAGGTGCTCCCATTGATCCATCAGCACTAATTTCAGAAGAGTACAGATTTGTGAAAGATTCATTGTTCCACTTAAATACTTTTTTCGATACTCCACCCGTATCACGTGCAGAAGCAAAAACTAAATTATTATTATACAATGCGCTTCCATAATCAGAGTAAACTGAATTTACACCTGCATCTGAAATCTCGTATCTTCCTGAATTCTCTTTAATGTTTTGCAAATAATCTCTTTGATTTGCAAAAAGTATTGCTCTTTGATCATCAGCAGATTTTGCAATAAACTTTTCAAGAATCATATCAGCTTTCTTGTAATTTTTTACAGCTTTTAAGGTTTGTGAATAACGGTAAAGGTACTCTACTTCTTGATTTGGATTCATGTCAAAAAGCTCCGTGTACCACTTTTCGGCCTTCTCTAAATTAGCAATGAAATAATAGGAATCACCTAATTTTTGAAACATATTTTCGTCTTTATAGCCTTTGTTTGCCACTTTTTCATAAGTCGCAATTGCATCTACATAAGAGTAATCATCGAATTTTTTATCGGCTTTCTTAACACCTTTCTCTTGAGCAAACCCATTTAGGGTAAACATAAAAAGGATAACACCGTAACTGAAATATTTGAAGTTGATTTTCATAATATTAATTTGATTTAGAAGAATCTAGGTGAAGTGATTCTGTTGAATTTACTAAAAAGTTCGAATCTTAAAAATATTTCATGAGATCCTGAATTATAATTTGCTAAGCGAGTCGTTTCTAAGTCATATCCATATCCTATAAACCACGAATCAGTTGCTTGAAATCCTACTAATGCACTTACCGCTGCGCTCCATCTATAGGCCGCACCAACAGTAAATTTTTCATTAAATAAGAAATTTGCACTTAAATCTACTTGAAGCGGCGCTCCCTGAACGACCTTAGTCATGATTGCTGGTTTAAATTTTAAATTGTAATTCAAATCAAAAACGTGTCCCGCAGTGAAATAGTAATTAATTCTTTCTCTAGCAATATAAGAGAACGCGCCTGGACCTGCATATTTGTCAAAATGTTTAGTCTCAATCAAATTGGGAGCTGAAATTCCAATATATGTTTTATCGGAATATAAATATAAACCTGCACCAATATTTGGTGAAAATTTGTTATCGATATTATTTTCAAAACTATAATCGTTAGCATCGTACTGATTCAACTTTCGAAAATCTACATTTAATAAGTTAGCGGATGCTTTTAATCCAAAAGCTAGTTTAAACTTTTCAGAGGTATTAATATTGTATGAGAAATCTACCGCAATATTATTCTCATCAGATGGTCCAATTCTATCATTTATTATTGACAATCCAATTCCAACATTTGTATTATTTATAGGTGTATTAATTGAGGCTGCATTAGTTACTGGCGCTCCATCTAATCCTACCCATTGCGTTCTATGCAATGCAAATATGCTCATCGCCTGACGTGAACCTGCATAAGCAGGATTCACGTTTATCGTATTGTACATATATTGTGTGAACTGGGCGTCTTGTTGTGCTCTTACGCTTACTGACAGCAACAGTAGTATTATTATTAATTTTGTTTTCATATTCTTCTATTTAAAACTTAGGGAATTTGTATTAATTATCTGTTTATATATAAATAACCTGCTTTTTCAAATGATGTAGCAGCACTATCTTTATATCTCAAAATATAATAATAGGTTCCTTCAGGTAATTCATCAGATTGTCTGACTGTTACTCTTCCTTCTGACATACCTCTAAAGGCATTTTCTTGGTTATTATATCCTCTTTTTTCAAATACCAATACTCCCCATCGATTGTATATTTCAACACTATTATCAGGATAACATTCTAAACCTCTGATTCGGAAAATTTTATTATCACCGTTTCCATTTGGAGCAAGAGCATTAAAGATTTCGATAACACAACCTGAAATTCCTAATACTGTGGGGCTATCATCAGTTATAGTATTTCCATCTGATAAATCATTTACAATAATTCCGGATGGGCTTGTTGCTTCAACAATTGCTTGATTTGAAACACTTCCTAAGTTTATGTCTGCTTGAGTCAACACATAGATTCCGCTGTAAGCCGCACTGTTAGTAACTCCAACTCCTAAAGTTGTAATTGGAAGTCCAGTTAAAACTAATCCTGGCAAACCATCTGTTACAGTTACGTTAGTAAGATCGACATTCCCAGTATTTGTGATTGCAAAGTTGTAAGTGATTGTCTCCCCAACTTGCGCAAAACCATCGCCATTTTCGTCATTGAAAACTGCTGTCTTTACGATTGAAATTGCAGGTGACTCAATTAGTGGAATTGTTACAGTTGCTGGTGAAAGATCTACTAAACCTCCATTATCTCTTGCAGTTACCGTAAAGCTTGCAGATGTTCCGCTGAAAGAAACACTTGGTGTAAATCTTAATAAAGCAGATTCAGCTATTGTTAATACCTGATTTAGTACTACTGGTACTCCGTTAAGTGTTAATACTCCCGATAAAACATCTGGTAAAGTTCTAATAATATAAGTAACAACACTTCCATCTACGTCAGCACCTGACAGAGCTGGTAATGCTTGAGCAATTCCACTTTTTCCTAAACCTGGGGTAACTGTAATATCTGCAGTTGTAGGTGGCACATTTGTAACTAGTATACTCACAATTGACGGTGCACTAAGTGCATTATCATTATCAGTTGCTGTGTAAGCAAATGTAACTGTTCCTGTAAATCCTAGCGCAGGTCTAAATTTCAATCCTGCAGCATCTGATGCTGACAATACCGTATTTACATTAACTGGAGTTAGACCATCGTTCAAATACAAGATTCCTTGTACTGGATTTGGCAATGTTGTTACGATGAAACCGTCTGGTTTTATTGTCCCATCAATGTCAATACCTGTTAATGCTAATACTGCTTTTGCAGTTCCATCATTTACTATTGGAGTCGATACAATTAAAGTAGCTATTGGTGGGTCAACGACAGGCGTTACAGTTATTATTACTTCTGCTCCAGTAGAAGTGGTTCCATCTGTAATCTGATAAGGAATTCTAACCTCACCATTGTAGTTAACATTTGGTGTGAAAGTAATAACTCCTGCTGTTGTAACTGTTACTATCCCATTAGGTACTGTAATAGTTTGTGCGGTTCCTGGTGTTAAAGGAATTCCATTAATTGAAACAATCGTTGGAGTTGTTCCGTCTGGATCGTTATCATTTACTAGTGGCGTTAAAACAACCGGCGTATCTTCTGGTACAGTTATTACATCATCAACTGCTACTGGTGCATCATTTACTGGAGTTACCGTTATAACAAGTGTAGCTGTGGCAGTTCCTGTATTTCCATCGCTTACTGTGTAAGTAGCTATTGGAACTGTTCCATTGTAATTTAATGCTGGGACAAAAGTATAACTTCCATCAGCGTTGATTGTTAAATTGCCTTCTACTAAATTAGCTGTTGTTCCTGCTACATAAGTTGTTGCTCCAATTACAAACTGTGTAATTGTAAGTGTATTTCCGTCTACGTCTGTATCGTTTTGCAATAAGTCTTTAGCCGAACCATTTGCAACAGTGATTGTAGTGTCCTCTGGTGTTGAATCAGTTTCACCTATAGCCACTGGTGCATCATTTACTGGAGTTACCGTGATGGCAATTTTTCCTATGTTAGATACTAATCCTGCATTATCAATTACTGTATAGTCGATAGGCGTTGCTGTGCCGTTGTAGTTCGCTACCGGTGTAAAGGTTACTACACCTAAGTTGTTTACCGTGTACGTTCCTTCGCCTGTTACGGTGAATGTCGTTTGGATTCCTGCTGTAGCTGGATCTAAATCTACTGTGGTTGCATTTATTGTTCCATCAACATCAGTGTCATTTGTAGTCACATTTAGAGTAACTGCTGTGTCTTCATTGGTGGTTACTGCGTCATTAACTGCTATTGGTGCATCGTTGACTGCTGTTACGGTGATGGCAATTTTTCCTATATTAGATACTAATCCTGCATTATCATTTACTGTATAGTCGATAGGCGTTGCTGTGCCGTTGTAGTTCGCTACCGGTGTAAATGTTACTACTCCTAGGTTACTTACGCTATACGTTCCTTCGCCTGTTACGGTGAATGTCGTTTGGATTCCTGCTGTAGCTGGATCCAAATCTACTGTGGTTGCATTTATTGTTCCATCAACATCGGTGTCGTTTGTAGTCACATTTAGAGTAACTGCTGTGTCTTCGTTGGTGGTTGCTGCGTCATTAACTGCTACTGGTGCATCATTGACTGCTGTTACGGTGATTACTTGATTGGCAGTGGCAGTTAATGTCCCATCTGTAATGACATAAGGGAAGGTTACTGAACCATTATAATTTAACGCTGGTGTAAATGTAATTACTCCTAAAGCCGTAATATTAACAGTTCCGTTAGTTACAGCAATTGTTTGTACTGTTCCTGGCGTTAACGCTGTTCCATTGATCGATTGGATCGTTGGAGTAGTTCCATCTGGATCACTATCGCCTGTCAATGGTAATAATGTTACAGCTGTGTCTTCGTTCGTAGTATAAGTATCGTTTACCGCTACTGGTGCTTTGTTTGATGATGCCCAACAAAAATTACCTATACTAACCGATGCTGCTCCTGAAAGACTATTAACCTTTCTTTTTAATTCAATTCTATCAACAGCAACCGAAGGATCAACAGTTATCTGTAAGATACCATTCCAATATAAATTATTATTTGATTGCGCATTATTTGATCCAGTTCCATTAAAAACAAAATTTGTTCCTGTAGAGGTAACTGTTGGCGCCGGTGTTGTTCCGTCAGAATTAAAAGGTCGAATAAATGATGATGTCGCACCATTAGAACCAAAAGTTGTGTAAGTATAACTAACTAAATTGCCATTAGAATAAATCAAAATTTGACTTTCATCTTGGTTATTATCTACATCAGATAATTGAAAACTTAATCCTTTTGGTCTGTTTCCAGTTGTAAAATCTAAAACAGTTGTGATGTAAGATCCTACACATGATCCTGTCAAAGGTGGATCAGGTAAACGAGTTATAAATGCTAAAGGACTATTTGCTCCTTGAGGTGAAGGTATAAACTGAGTATTATCATAACCCCATTGCGCACCAATGTTGCTATAAGTACAGCCTGCAATTACGCTTGCAGTTGGAATCATAGTTACATTGTCAGCACTTGTCACAGCGCTAGCGGTGGCAGGCATTGTTGGACTAGATGCACCACTTAATGCCGTTAATTTACCAGTATTAAACGAATTAGCACAAGCTGGCAAAATATTAACTAAAATAGTGGCTGCATTAGAGATAGCACCTGAATTATCCTTTATAGTATAAAATACTTTTGAAGAACCAGTGTATGTAGCATTAGGAACAAAAGATACTGTACCGTCTGAATTAGCGTTATACGTTCCTTCAGTCGGGATTGATATTGATGTACTTCCAGTCGCTGCTGCTACTGCTGTTGTTCCTAATAAAATTGAGGTACTATTTATTGTTCCATTCCCTTCTGGATCTGTATCGGTCGTTACACCCGCTGTGTTTCCTGCAATAACAGGAATAATTACAGTTACATCATTAGGCGTAGTAGTAAAATCATTTGTTGCAATTGGAGCATCATTTACCGCCGTTACGGTTATTACTTGATTGGCAGTGGCTGTTAATGTCCCATCTGTAATGACATAAGGGAATGTTACTGAACCATTAAAATTTAACGCTGGTGTAAATGTAATTACTCCTAAAGCCGTAATATTAGTAGTTCCGTTAGTTACAGCAATTGATTGTGCTGTTCCTGGTGTTAATGCTGTACCATTGATCGATTGGATAGTTGGTGTGGTTCCGTCTGGATCGCTATCACCGGTAAGTGGTAATAATGCTACTGCGGTATCTTCGTTAGTCGTATAATTATCTGTTACTGCTACTGGTGCATCGTTGACTGCCGTTACGGTTATTACTTGATTGGCAGTTGCTGTTAATGTCCCATCTGTAATGACATAAGGGAATGTTACTGAACCATTATAATTTAGCGCTGGTGTAAATGTAATTACTCCTAAAGCCGTGATGTTAACCGTTCCGTTAGTTACAGCAATTGTTTGTGCCGTTCCTGGTGTTAGGACTGTTCCATTGATCGATTGGATCGTTGGTGTTGTTCCGTCAGGATCACTATCTCCTCTCAATGGCAATAGTGCTACTGCTGTATCTTCGTTGGTACTGTAATTATCATTGACTGCAATTGGTGGATTTCTTGGTATTGGAGTTGCTGTAGCACTGTTATTTGATAAATCTGTGTCAGATTCAAAGCCTGTGATTCCAGCAGAATTCACATAATTACCTGTTTCTTTGACAGTTGCGGTAATCGTTAGGACAGTTTGCGCTGCATTACTTAAAGCTCCAATATTCCAGATTCCCGTTGTAGAATCGTAAGTGGTTCCTACAGGTGGTGTTGAAGAAATATAGGTATAACCACTTGGTAGGATATCAGAGACTTTTACAACTGTTGCGTTGCTTGGACCATTATTTTTTGCTGTCAAGTTAAATATAACAGAAGTTCCCACTTCTGGTGATGTTATGTCAACTACTTTGGTAATTTGTAAATCAGTAATCGTAGGGTTAGGATTATTTGTCACAACTGGAGTTGTAAATGGCCCAGGAGCAATTCCTAAACGCATTGAAAATTGTCTATTTCCCTGATTACCAGTTGTTCCCAGGTTTATATCAATAAATGTTCTCGGATTATTGTAAAAAGCAATAAAAGAGGCAGAATTTTCGAATGTAATTCCAGGTAAACTAGTAGCTAAACCTAAAAACTGCGTAAATCCGCCGACATTACTTATCGTAAGTCCTGTAGGATTATTAACTTGATAACTAGCGTATTCCTTTATTTGATAAAATTCACGCTGGTTACTATTAGTCCCATCAATATCTAAACCACTCAAATTAAAATTGTACAAATACACAGGAAAATTTGTGGCAGTATCAAAAAATTCAAATCTATATTTTATTACGCTTGCGATTCCATTAGCAGCGGTACCAGTGATAACTGGCTGAAATGCACCAGCAGTCGATGTATCATCATCAAAATTAGTCAAAGTTGCAGTTGAGCCCGGCAAAATCTCAACTTTCACGTAAACCGTTCGTCCTTCAACCACAACAACATCGTCATAACGATGTACGGATCCCGCTGTTAGGCCGAGAGCAGAACCAGTTACAATTGTCTTATTGGCTGTTAAAAAAGATAAATTTTGTCCTGACAAATCAAAAACAAAGGACTGCGAAAAAACATTTGTGGTAATAAGAAAAATTAGTATCGGCAAAAAATTAAATAATTTCCTGCTTAAACTACATTCTAGATTTAGATGTGTAATTTTAGAATTCATTGGGTTGTTATTAAAAAATTGTTCGGAAAATGAATAAACACATTTATGATGTAGCTATAAATCAATTATAGATAAAATTGAAATAAACTACGAGTATCTTTACAAGTGCTTATTATGTTAAGTAGATTAACTATAATTGAGTTAATCTGAAATTGGAAATAGTTACACTAATTATTAAATAGCTTAGAATTTGTTAATTCATCTGTAATGTGGAGTATTTTTTGACTTCGCATTGAGTGATAATCAATTAACATTACATCAGTCTTATAAGTTGTTTGACCAAAGCAAAAATTTTGATCAAGTAATTCAATTTTTAAACTAAGTTCCTGATGCTGATTTATCTTGTTGAAGTAATCGTTAGAGGCAATATTTTTTGAATGAAAAACATTTGAGTAGCCACAATTAGCAAAAAGCAGAAAAGTAAAATTAATTAAAAAAATAAAAGGAAATTTTAATAATCTTTTAGTAGAGTTGAACATAGGCTGTATTGATAAATTTGGGTTGGGTAAGCTTTATTAATTTTTGGTTTGCGAAATAATTTATTTTCTCAAAAATTAAACAGTACACTATCATAAAATTTGAGTTTAAAAAAATTATTACATAATTTTAAGTTAATTTTTTAAAATTTCGCGCAAAGATATTTAATTTAATAAGCAATTTTTACTAAAAGAGCATTAAAAATAAAAACTATCGACAAAATTCAAGTAATTCCGACAAAAGGCGCTTTTCTAATTTAAAACCCGAGTTTTTTATAAGATTTACTTGATCAAAATTTATCAAATTATATGTAATCAACCATCTATTAGCTATTTCTTAAAACGTATTTCCACTAAACACAATGCTACAATGGCAATAATTAATCTAATTAAATAAGGAATTGGTAAAAAACGAACCTAAAAATTATCACTTTGTAAAACATTAATCTAATGCTTAAAACAATGCTTATCAATAGATGAAAGTAGGAAAAACTTCAGATGGGTGTCAAAATAAAAACTGCTATCCGATTTCTACATAGAGATCAATAAACTCTAAACTAAGATTGAAACTTCAACGAGAATTCAAGGTGATGAGATCTTCCCCAAATTCTTATTTCGCAATAGAATTCTCGTCATTATCGCGATTAGTTTTACGAGGATATTTGCAGTATTACAAATTGGATGTTCGATGGGGAAAGAGACTCATCATAAGAATGCGTACAACATGTCAAACTACATATTAATTTTTTACCGAATCAATATTAGTAAGCTACTTCTTAATTGATATACTGGGTGAGAATAAATAAAGGTAGATAGGCCCCACTCCTTTTGTCACGCTACAAGAACTCAAATAACAACTAACAATCTTCTCAAAATGCCTGCAGCATAACCAATTAAATGTGCATTTTGAAATGGAGCAACATTATTCGGATGCTTACAGCATAAAAAGTAAAATTAAAAGTAGTAGACTCCACTTCGTTTGTCATGCTGCAAACGACTCAATAGTAACGAGAAAATTTAGTAATCCTTAATTACATCCATCAATGCCACAGCTATCACCTAGAGTCGTATTCAAAACTATTGGCTTGGCAACAAAATTACCCTCTTTCCACACTTTTTCTAAAGTATTTATAAAAGTATCCACATGCTGTGCACCAGATACTGCATATTTATTATCAAACACATAAAATGGAACTCCTTGAACACCAATAGATTGTGCCTCTAAAATATCTGAAGCAACGTCTTTTGCATATATATCAGAATTTAACACTTCATCAATGTCTTGACTATTAAGTCCTATTTTAACTCCTAAATCTTTCAGCGTAGCCAAGTCGTTAATATTTAAACCATCAGTCAAGTATGCTTTGAATAACAACTCTTCTAAGTTATTTGCAAGATTAAATTTTTTTGCAAGATGCAACAATCGATGCGCGTTCAATGAATTAGCCATAATTGCTTTTTCAAAATGAAAATCCAATCCTGAATTTTTAGCGTTTTGTGTCATATCATCTAACATTCCCTGCGCCCAAACAGCATCTTTTTGATATTTATTTGCTAAATGTACCACCATATTATCATCAGCAGAGGCTACGAAACCTGCGTCTAATTGAAAACTTTTCCATTCAATCTCAACTGAATTTTTATGTGGAAAATTTTCTAAGGCCACTTCTATTCTTCGTTTGCCAATATAACAAAATGGACACATTATATCAGACCAAATTTGTATTTTCAAGGTATCTTTCATCTCTATTCTATTTAGTAAATTAAATATTTATTTGTATATACAAATGTATGAAAAACCAAATGACATTTGATAAATCTTATGTTTTCATTGGGAATTAAACTTTAAACTTTATGTCTTTATAATAAAAAAACCACCAAGAAATAATCTTGATGGTTTTGTAAGCATTTGAAATATCACGCTTAAGCCAGTAAATCCAATATAAAAGATGGAAATATACCCAAACCAATGTTTAGAATGATTGCCGTAATAGCAACTGCATAAATGACAAATGGAGTTGATTTTTTTTCTTCATTCGGTTCTTTTGTGTACATCGCTAACATTAATTTGAAGTAATAACCAACACTTATTATCGAGTTAATAACAGCTATAATTACTAAAAATAGGTAACCGGCCTGTATCGCATCATTGAATAAAACAAGCTTTGCAAAAAATCCTGCAAAAATTGGAATACCAGCCATCGATAATAAAGAAGCAGTCATTACTGCTGCTAATATTGGATTGTTTTTTCCTAGACCATGAAAGTTGACAATATCCTCATTATCTTTATTTTTACATACATATATAATAACACTAAAAGCTGCTATTCCAGATAGCGCATATGCAGAAGCATAATACAATAAATTACCTGCTGATGTAGATAAACTAAGCAAAGTCATTAACATAAATCCCGCATGCGATATCCCAGAAAACGCTAGCATACGCTTGACATTATTTTGGCGTAAAGCCATAATATTACCAACACTCATTGAAGCAATTGCGATAATGACAACAACAATTTTGAAAGCCTCAGAAACATCAGCGTTTAATACTGTAAGTAATTTATATAAAGAAGCCATTGCAACTACCTTTGCAAGTGTACTCATAAGAGCCGTAGTCATTGCTGGAGACCCCTCATAAACATCAGGAGCCCAAAAGTGAAATGGCACTGCTGCAATTTTAAAAAGCATACCTATGGTTACTAATACAATCCCTATCGGAAACCACACTGGCAATTCAGCAGAACGGGACAATTCACTAATTTCAATAACATCAAAACTTCCCATTGCACCGTAAATCAAACAAATCCCAAAAAGAATGATCCCTGACGCAAATGAACCCATCAGGAAGTATTTCATTCCTGCTTCATTACTTTTTAAATTCAATCGATCACTTGCGGCTAAAACGTATAACGCTATTGAAAGTACTTCAATGCCTAAAAAGAACATTGATAAATTCCCAAACGAAACCATTGCAACTGCTCCTGAAAGTAAAAATATTTTAATGGCTACATAATCAGAAATTTTTGTGGGATGCTTTTCATAATAAGTACCACTCAATGCGACTAAAAAAATTGTAAGCACAATAAATAAGGAGGAAAATGTGGTCGAAAATTTACTTACAACAATCATATTATTGTAATAACTTTCAGTAGAGTTAAATTCAGAAACAGTCAACCCGAGCACCGCTAACAATCCAAGGATTGTAATAGGTACAATAACTTTTCTTAAATTAAAAATTTCAAATAAAAGGCATAAAATACCTAATCCGATTATAGCTATTAATGTATTCATTTTATTATCTGACTAGTTGATTCTATTAATTTGTGTGAGTATTTCTTCTAAACTTGGTGTAATTAAATCCATGATCGGTTTTGGATACATCCCAAAAAAGAACAACACCCCAATAATTGCAACCATCGCTATACCCTCATTTACCGTAACATCAGGAAAACCTTTGCTATTTGTCTCTCCTAACATTGCATGCTGATACATCTTAAGCATATAGTAGGCTCCTAATATTATCGTTGTCCCACCTAAAACAGCGAACCAAATATTAACCTGATATAAACTATATAAAACCGTAAATTCACCAATAAAATTAAATGTAGTAGGTAATGATACAGATGCCAAAACTAAAAGTATAAACATCGAGGCCAATCGAGGCGCTTGAGCACGAATACCACCCATTTCTGAGATGGAGCAAGTTTGGTATCTTCTAAAAATAATTTCGCTAGCAAAGAATAAACCAACAACAACAAAACCGTGTGCAATCATTTGTAAAACTGCTCCTCGTAAGCCATCAAGGGTTAGCGTGTATGTACCCGCGGCAATTAAACCTACGTGTGCTAATGACGAGTAAGCTAGTAATTTCTTTAAATTATTTTGTTTTAAAGCAACAATTGAACCGTAAATAACTCCTGCAATTCCAAGTCCAATAAAAATATATCTGTACTCTGCTGCTGCTAAAGATGTTATTGGAAGTTGCCAACGAATTACACTATACAATCCCATTTTTAGCATAATACCTGACAATAACATTGTCCCTACTGTTGGAGATTTTTGATAAACGTTCGCCTGCCAAGTGTGAAAAGGGATTAATGGAATTTTAATCGCATACGCTAAAAAGAACGCCAAGAATATCCATAATTGTTCTGTTTCAGATAATTTAAGCTTGTATAAATCTTCTAGTAAAAAGCTGCCCGCTTGTTGATACAAATAGATAAACGCAACCAGCATAAATAAGGAACCAGCTAAAGTGTAAATAAAGAATTTAACAACTGCTTTTTTGCGTTCTTCAACATCTCCATTACCCCACACAAGTGCAATAAAATAAATAGGTATCAGCGCTAATTCCCAAAAAATATAATACAGTAATCCATCAGATGCTAAAAAAGTCCCAGCCATAGCAAATGACATAAATAAGACAAGAGCATAAAATGATTTGGAATTTTTATATTGATTTCCAAAAGAGGAAAAAATAATAATAACTGTTAAAACCGTATTTAATAATAACATTGCCATTGACAAACCGTCGGCTTTAAGTGCAAAAGAAACATTGGGCTTTGTGATCCATTTAGTGATAACGCTAATATTCTCGCCTGCATTATAATGTGTTAACAAAACTATGGAACAGCCCATAGCGACCAAGCCAAAAAATAAAGACACTTTTGAAGCTAGCTTATCTCCCGAAAGAAATGTCACAAAAGCTCCAACTAAGAGTATAATTAATATAAGAGATACGTTCATGATAATAAATTATTGGGCTAAAAATAAATAAGAAATAATGGCGCAAAGTCCTAAAACAAAAACAAACAAATATAATCCTATACTTCCAGTTTGTATTTTCTTTCCTTGATAACTTAATTCGTTAGTTACTTTGCCAAATCCATATACTAATGATGACAATCCAGTTTCAACTGTATCTCTAAAAAACTGAGACAAAAAGTTAATAGGTTTTACAAAAAGCGCATCATAGAATTCATCAACGTAATATTTATTGTAAAGCACTTTAGCAAAGCCCGTAATCTCAGCATCTGCAACAGGAACTGAATTTTGCTTGATATATTTGGAATACGCTAATCCTATTCCTATAAGTGCTCCTACTACCGCAATTGCCATTAAAGTATATTCAGTAGTACCAAAATGATGTTCAGCTGTAGCTAATTTTGGTAAAATAGGAATTAAATATCCATTTAACCAGCTATTACCAGGCAAACTAATCAAACCTCCTACCGTGGCTAAAATTGCTAAAACAATTAAAGGTATTGTCATTAGCGACGAACTTTCATGTAAATGACTTTTTTGTTCAGCAGTTCCCCTAAATTCCTTAAAGAAAGTAAGAAACATCAATCGGAACATATAAAAAGCCGTCATTATTGAAGCTATAGAACCAACTACCCATAATGGTATATTTTGATGAAAAGCTACTAACAAAATTTCATCCTTAGAGAAAAAACCTGAAAATAAAGGAACACCTGAAATGGCTAATGATGCAATTAACATTGTAGCAAACGTGATAGGCATCACTTTTTTCAAACCACCCATGTTACGCATATCTTGTTCCCCGTGTAGAGCGTGAATTACTGATCCTGATCCTAAGAACAAACAAGCTTTGAAAAAGGCATGAGTAATTACATGGAAAACTGCAACTTCATATGCACCTAATCCTAAAGCTAAAAACATGAGTCCTAATTGTGAAACAGTAGAATAGGCTAAAACTTTTTTAATATCATTTTGTATTAATCCTATTGTCGCTGCAACAAGAGCCGTTACAGCTCCAATAATAGCAATAATCGTCTGTACATAAGGGGTTAAGTCAAAGATAAAATTCAACCTTGTAATCATGAATATTCCTGCAGTAACCATAGTTGCGGCATGAATCAAAGCCGAAACTGGCGTTGGTCCCGCCATTGCATCTGGCAACCAGGTGTATAAAGGTATTTGTGCCGATTTCCCACAAGCTCCAATAAAAAGAGCAAAAGCTGCAATCGAAAGCATGTACATGTCTATGTCAGTTGCACTTGAAATGGCCGTTTTTAAACTAGCATAATCTAAGGTTGAGAATAAATTACCAATGATAAAGATTCCAACAAGTAATCCTAAATCCCCTATTCTATTCATTATAAAAGCTTTCTTTGCAGCGTCATTGTACTCTTGATTTTTGTACCAAAATCCAATTAGTAGATAAGAGCAAAGACCTACACCTTCCCAACCAATGAATAGCACTAATAAATTGCTGCCTACTACCAGCACAATCATAAAGAAAATAAACAGATTTAGGTAAGCAAAAAACTTGTGCATGTTTGCATCATCATGCATGTAACTGATGGAATACATGTGAATCAAGGTTCCAATTCCAGTTACAAAAAGTAGCCATAAAACAGATAATTGATCCAGTTGAAATCCAAAATCAACTGAGAAATTACTAATTTGAATCCAATCAAAAAGAGAAATTTTGATTCCCTCTGGTTGTGCTGCAATACCGCCAAAAAAATAAACTGTAGCCACAAAAGATATTAAAACAGAAAGTGTTCCTATTACACCCGAAAGCGTTTTTCCTAAACTTTTTCCTAAAAAAACATTAATTAAAAACCCTAAAAAAGGAGCAAGAACTAAAACTAAAACTATATTGGTATTCATTTCCATTTATCCTTTTAAGTTTTTTAAATTATCGATAGTAATTGAACCTAAGTTTCTAAAGATAGAGACTAAAATTGCCAATCCTACGGCAACTTCTGCGGCAGCTACAGCCATCGAGAAGAAAACGAAAACTTGACCTTGAGCATCTTGATGATAAGTTGAAAATGCAACAAATAGTAGACTAACGGCATTCAACATTATTTCAATAGACATAAAAACAATTATGGCATTTCGTCTATACAGTACTCCAAAAACGCCAATACAAAAAAGTATAACGCTCAGAAATATGTAATTTTCTATACCAATGTGGTTTAAAATATTATTCATATTACTTTTCTAATTTTTCTTTTTTAGACAATAAAACAGAACCAATCATTGCCACTAATAAAAGCACCGAAGCAAATTCAAACGGAACCATATATTCATTCAACAACACTTTACCTAATACATTAATTGATTGGTAATCTTCACCCGTGGTAGTGTAATCACCTACAATAGGTTTAGAATTGACAAAAATTGCAAGTAACACTAGACAAATTAAACAAAATGAAACTATAGCACCTAAACGCGTAATTCTAGGTTTGTGAACTTCTCGCTGTTCGTTTAAATTCATTAACATGATCGTAAATAAAAACAAAATCATTATTGCACCAGAGTACACAATAACGTGAACAATAGCTAAGAATTGCGCATTTAATAGCAAGTAATGTCCCGCAATGGAGAAAAAGCAAACCACCAAATAAATAGCACTATGAATGGGATTTCTACTAAAAACAGTTAAAAACGCAGTTGCTAAAGTGATAGCAGCTAAAACGGAAAAAATAATAAGTACTAGAGACATTAATTAACGTTTTTAAGTTGAGCGTTTTTCATTGCCATATCTAAAGGCATAACTAATTTATCTTTTCCAAAAATGAAATCTTCTCTTTCATAACTGGAAGGAACTAATACTTTTGATGTAGTTAAATAAATGGCATCTTTTGGGCACGCCTCTTCACATAAACCGCAAAATATACAACGCAACATATTTATTTCATATATTGATGCATATTTCTCTTCTCTATATAAATGCTTTTCGTCCGGTTTACGTTCCTCAGCTTTCATTGTAATTGCTTCCGCTGGGCAGGACAAAGCACACAAGCCACATGCAGTACAGTTTTCTCTCCCCAGCTCATCACGTTTCAGCATATGCTGACCGCGGTAAACAGGACTCATAACGCGTTCTTGCTCAGGATATTTGATAGTCACTTTTCTGGTAAAAAGATGCTGAATTGTAATTATCAATCCCTTAGCGATTGCAACAAGATATAATCTTTCCCAAAAAGTCATCTCTTTATTAGAGACCACTTTTTTTCTTCCTGATAAGGATATACTTTCTATTGACATTTTTTATTTTTTTTGAAGCTTAATCCTGCTATCCGCTACAATCTTTTAACCGCTATCGCTATTAAAAGGATTTTCACTACTATCAGGGCTAGGCACTCTAGTATTTAATAACTTATTTGATAAACTAACCTATTTTGTTTTACAATTAAAAATTGTTGTTTTAGCATGAAATTATATCCTTCATTTGATTTATAGCGACATCTAAAAATAATTAAACTTACCTCAATTTATTGATAAATATTTAACCGTTCTTCTCAATTAATACCGTATCAATTAAATTATAAATAAGAACGCTACAATTACAAGATTATAATTCCTCAGCCTATTGCATTTTTAAAATCCAAAAAAAGCAAGTAAGTCAGCTCTCAAAATTACAATACCAGTAATTACAATGTTTAAAATTGATAACGGGATTAAGATTTTCCAACCCAAATGCATCAATTGATCGTATCTAAATCTTGGGATAGTCCACCGCACCCACATAAAGAAAAATATGAAGCCACAAAGTTTAACAAACAAAGCACCAAATCCTATTATATTCGCAATATTTACACCCCAATTTTCAACAGCCCAACTCATTCCCGGATAATTATACCCTCCAAAGAATAAAACGGCCAAAAGTGTTGATGAAATAAACATGTTTGCATACTCAGCAAAAAGATAAAATCCCATTTTCATGGAGGAATATTCCGTGTGATAACCGCCTATTAATTCTGTTTCACATTCTGGTAAATCAAAGGGAGTTCTATTTGCTTCAGCAAAAGCACAAATTAGAAAAATAACAAAGGAAAGTGGCTGATAGAAGACATTCCAGTTCATTCCTGATTGTTGAATTGTAATCTCTTTCAAACTCAATGTACCTGTCATCATTAGCAAAGCTATAATTGAAAGTCCCATAGCAATTTCATACGAAACCATTTGAGATGCTGCACGTACCGCACCAATAAGCGAAAACTTATTGTTAGAAGCCCACCCTCCAATCATTATTCCGTAAATACCCACTGACACAACTCCGAAAAAATAGAGTAAACCGATATTTAAATCTGTCGCCTGCAATAATATGTCTCTTCCAAATAAATGCAAACGGTCACCCCATGGGATCACAGCGCTAGTCATTAAAGCAGTACTCATTGCAATAGCAGGACCTACAAAAAATAAAGTTCTATTTGGAGTATTAGGTTCAAATTCCTCTTTAGCAAACAATTTTAATCCATCAGCAAGTGGTTGAAAAAGCCCCATAGGACCCGCTCTGTTTGGACCAACACGATCTTGAAGCCAAGCGGCCACTTTTCGTTCTGCCCAAGTAGAATACATTGCCATCAACATTGTTAAAGCAAATACAGTAACAATTACGACGCTTTTTTCTATGATAAAAGTACTATCCATTATTACTCAAACTTTTTTGATTTATAATGTCTTCTTCAGTCAAGGGAAATTCAGCCATACTAATCTTTTTGCGGTCTTGTTCTCTACCTAAAAGTATTTTCTCTTCGGTAGCGATTTCAACTTTCTCTAATTTTCTGGTATAGTTATTTTGATTGATAACCGAATCTTTTTCAAAAACTCTTGGTCCTTCAATGATCCAATCAGTCACTTCCTTTTTATCAAATCTACAAGTATTACAAATGAATTCATCCACTTCATGATACTCATCTTTTCGTCCTGTAACACGCTGGATTTCGTCACCAAACATCCAAACAGTTGTTTTCCCGCAACATTTATCGCAGTCTCTGTGCGCGTTGTAAGGCTTGTTAAACCAAACTCTTGATTTGAATCTAAAAGTTTTATCAGTTAATGCACCTACAGGACATACGTCAATCATATTTCCAGAGAATTCATTATCAATTGCTTTAGAAATACAAGTCGAAATATTAGAATGATCGCCTCTATCCATTACCCCGTGCACACGGTCGTCAGTTAATTGATCAGCAACCATTACGCAGCGGTAACAAAGAATACAACGATTCATGTGTAATTGAATGTTTTCGCCAATATTTTCTGGCTCAAAAGTTCTTTTTTCTTCAACAAAACGACTTTGAGATTTTCCATGCTCAAAACTTAAATTTTGTAAATCACATTCTCCAGCTTGATCGCAAACGGGACAATCTAATGGGTGATTAATCAACAAAAATTCGGTTACTGATTTTCTAGCTTCTTGTACACGTGGCGAAGATTTACTGTTTACTTCCATTCCATCCATACAACCGGTTACACAAGAGGCCATTAATTTTGGCATTGGTCTAGGATCAGCTTCGCTTCCTTTTGCAACTTCTACTAAACAGCAACGGCATTTTCCGCCACTACCTTTTAGTTTAGAATAATAACACATGGCTGGCGGAACTACTTCTCCACCTATCATACGTGCCGCTTGCAGGATTGTGGTTCCTGGTTCTACTTCTATCGACTGACCGTCTATTGTTACTTTCATTATTTACTAATGTTTAACTCCATGGGAGTATCTTAATTCTGAAATCAAAAATCTTACACCAATTCTTTAGCAACTAAGTGCTTTACTTTCTCAAAAGGCTCAGCAACAAAGTGATCTCTATTTTTTATTTTTTCTGGAAAACGAATATGGTACTCGAATTCATCTCTAAAATGACGAATTGCCGCTGCTACTGGCCAAGCTGCTGCATCACCGAGAGGACAAATCGTGTTACCTTCAATTTTACTTTGAATACTCAAAAGCAAATCAATATCCTCTTCACGACCGTAACCATTTTCAATTCTATTTAACACTTTCTCCATCCATCCAGTTCCTTCGCGACAAGGGGAACATTGCCCACAGCTTTCGTGATGATAAAAACGAGAGAAATTCCAGGTGTTGCGAACAATACATGCGGTATCATTGTAAACGATAAATCCACCTGAACCTAACATCGAACCAGTTGCAAAACCTCCATCACTTAGTGATTCATAAGTCATCAAACGATCTTCACCATTTGCAGTTTTAAAAATTAAATGAGCTGGTAAAACAGGAACAGAACTTCCTCCTGGAACAAAGGCCTTCAATGGTCGATCTGAACTCATTCCTCCTAAATACTCATCAGAATTCATAAATTCATACACACTTAAACCCATTTCAATTTCATACACACCTGGATTTTTAATATGTCCAGAAGCAGAAATTAATTTAGTACCAGTTGATCTACCAATACCAATTTTTGCATAGTCAGCACCGGAATTATTTACAATCCATGGTACAGCAGCAATTGTTTCGACATTATTTACAACAGTAGGATTTGACCACAATCCTGAGATTGCAGGAAATGGTGGCTTGATTCTAGGATTACCTCTTTTACCTTCTAGTGATTCAATTAAGGCTGTTTCTTCGCCACAAATGTAAGCGCCTGCACCACAATGAACATATAAATCTAAGTCATAACCTGAACCTAATATATTTTTACCCAAAAATCCAGCTGCTTTGGCTTCATTGATGGCTTTTTCTAATATTTTATAAATCCACATATACTCGCCACGAATGTAAATATAAGATAGATTTGCACCCAATGCATAACTCGATGTTATCATACCCTCGATCAACAAATGCGGGATAAATTCCATTAAATAGCGATCCTTGAAAGTTCCTGGTTCTGACTCATCGGCATTGCACACTAAATGTCTTGGCTTTCCTGATTTTTTATCAATGAAGCTCCATTTCATTCCAGCAGGAAAACCCGCACCACCACGACCACGCAATCCCGAAGTTTTTACTTCTTCAACTACTTCGTCTGGCGTCAAGGTTTTTAATGCTTTCTCAACTGAGGCATATCCACCATTGGCACGGTAAACATCGTACGTTTTTATGCCGGGGATATTAATTTTATCTAATAATATTTTTTGTGACATATTATTTATCGTGTAATATTATAATATCATTTTTACAATCTTCGATCAACTGATCTACTTTTTCTTTAGTTAAATGTTCTTTGTAAAAATCACCTAACTGCATTATAGGAGCATACCCACACGCACCTAAGCATTCTACTCCTCTAACTTCAAAGAGTCCGTCAACTGTTGGTTCACCAACTTTGACACCTAATTTTTCGCAAGTGTAATCCATCAAATCTTCTACCCCATTTAAGCAACAAGGCGAAGTCTGACAAAACTCAAACATATATTTACCTATAGGTCTTTGATTGTACATCGTATAAAACGAAACCACTTCATAAACCTCAATTGGTTTGATCTGAATAATCTCCGCAACTTTATCCATTAATTCAATACTCAACCAATTCTCGTGTGCGTCTTGAACTTCGTGCAAAACAGGCAATAGTGCTGATTTCCTTTTATCTTCAGGATAATAACTGATTAGTTCATTGATTCTATTCATCAACGTTTCAGTTATATTTATTTCTTGTTTGTGATGTGTTCTTTCCATTTTTATTGTTTTTGCCACAAGGGCGCAAAGTCAAAAAGTTTTTATTGTTTTACAGCTATTTTAACCTGAAATTAACCTCGCATAATCGCGATATACTTCTGAAATCTTTCCTCCTTTTAAGCGTCTAATTCTCCTGCAATGACGTTCAAACTTGATAGTATAACAATAGCGTCAGAGAGTAACGCTCCTTCAATCATTTCAGGATAGGCTTGGTAATAAATAAAGCAAGGTCTACGAAAATGCAATCGATACGGAGTACGGCTACCATCAGTTACTAAATAAAAACCTAATTCTCCATTTCCTCCTTCAACAGGATGATAAATTTCAGCAACTGGTATAGGAACTTCTCCCATTACAATTTTAAAGTGGTAGATTAGAGATTCCATATTGGTATACACATCTTCTTTTGGCGGAAGGTAATAATCAGGTACATCAGCATGAAACTCATTGCCCTCTGGCATTTTAGCAAGCGCCTGTCGAATGATACTTAAACTCTCCCAAACCTCAGCATTACGAACACAAAAACGATCATAAGTATCACCGGATTTGCCAACAGGAACAATGAAATCAAAATCCTCATAAGAAGAATAGGGCTGCGCTACTCGAACATCGTAATCAACACCCGTAGCTCTTAAATTTGGACCAGTAAAACCATAATTCATTGCTTTTTCCGCAGTAATCGGACCTACATTTACTGTTCTATCAATAAAAATTCTATTTCGAACAAATAAATTTTCAAATTCTTGCCATGCTGGCGGAAACTCTTCTAAAAAAACATCTAGCTTCCTGAAAGCTTCGGGAGACCAATCTCTTTCAAAACCACCAATTCGACCCATATTTGTAGTCAAACGAGCGCCACAAATTTCCTCGTAAATTTCGTATATTTTCTCTCTGAACTGGAATACATATAAAAAACCCGTGTAAGCTCCAGTATCTACTCCCAAAATTGAATTGCAAATAATATGATCTGTAATTCGAGCGAGTTCCATTACAATGACTCTTAAATATTGTGCCCTTTTAGGAACTTCAATATCTAATAATTTTTCTAAAGTCATCCACCATCCCATATTATTAATAGGTGAAGAACAATAGTTCATTCTATCAGTAAGTGGAGTGATTTGGTAAAAGGGACGATTTTCAGCTATTTTTTCAAAGGCTCTATGAATGTAACCAATAGTTGGTTCCGCCTCTAAAATTCGCTCACCATCCATCAACAAGATATTTTGAAAAATACCATGTGTTGCAGGGTGAGTTGGACCTAAATTTAAGATCGAAAGCTCGCTTCCATCTTCATTTAGCTGCTCTTTTATTCTTTTAGCATAGCGATGCTCTGGTGGTAATAATAGTTCTGACATTTATTTAATGTGAAAAATTATAGATATAAACTTTTTTAATAATTATCAGTTGTTCTTCCAAAGAAACGATCATCTTTATCAGTTCTTCCACTGTCTTCCATTGGGAATTCTTTTCGCATTGGAAATGAAATCATTTCGTCCATATTCAAAATACGTTTTAATTGCGGATGTCCAATAAAATCAATACCATAAAAATCATATGCTTCTCTTTCCATCCAATTTGAACTTCGGAAAATATTTGATATCGTTTTAATTTTTGGATTTTCGCCGTCAATATAAACTTTGATTTTTATTCTTTTATTTTCGTACCAGTTGTGCATATGATATACCACTGCAAACTGCCTGCTAAATTCGTTGTCTGGATAATGGATTGCGCAAAGGTCAGTTAAAAAATGAAATCGTAAATCAGGATCATTTTTCAAAAAAAGTATTAATGCAGTTATTGAATCAGTAGTAGATTCAAATGAAAAAATATCTTTTTCTTGATTGTAATTAAATACATTTATTCCAAATGCTTCATTTACCTTCTCTTGAATTTGTATTGCTTCTAAAGCCATTTATTTAATATTATAAGATGCCAATAGTTCTTGATACTCAGGAGAACTTCTTCTTCTTACAGATTCAGTTCTAACTAATTCTTGTAATTTCATCACTCCGTCTATTATTTGTTCCGGACGGGGTGGACAACCAGGAACGTAAACATCAACAGGAATAACTTTATCAATTCCTTGCAATGTAGAATACGTGTCAAAAATTCCACCAGAACTAGCACAAGCACCAACGGCAATTACCCAGCGAGGCTCAGTCATTTGCTCATAAACCTGACGTAAAATTGGCGCCATCTTTTTTGAAATAGTTCCCATCACCATCAGCATATCTGCTTGACGTGGAGAAAAACTTACTCGTTCAGAACCAAAACGTGCTAAATCGTAATGTGATGCCATTGTTGCCATAAACTCAATTCCGCAACAAGATGTTGCAAAAGGCAATGGCCATAGTGAATTAGCTCTAGCCATACCTACAACATCATTCAGTTTTGTAGCGAAAAAACCTTCACCCACAACACCTTCAGGAGGGGCAACCATATTTATTTTTGAATCGCTCATGATTTTATTAGATTTTAGATAGTTGGATTAAAAATCCAACTATTTTATTTCAGTCTTCTGTTTACGTTTATTGTGTGGAAATGAAATTATTTATAGGAAACTGCACAACGCTTTATTCCCATTCTAACGCTTTCTTTTTGATGATATAGAAAAAACCAATCAAAAGCAATGACATAAAAATTATCATTTTAAACATTCCTTCTATTCCTAACTCTTTGAAATTAACTGCCCAAGGATATAGAAAAATTACTTCAATATCAAATAGAACAAACAAAATTGCAACAAGGAAATACTTAACCGAAAATGGAATTCTAGCATTTCCTACAGATTCAATTCCACATTCAAAGTTTTTACCTTTAGCCTCAGAGATCCGTTTTGGACCCAATTTCCCTGAAACCAAAATAGTTCCAACAACAAACCCGACAGCTAATAGAAACTGCATTAAAATCGGTATGTAATTTAATTGATCAGATTGCATAATGCATGTTTTTTTTTAATTACAATAGTTAGCAAAGATAGGTTTCATGTATTGAAAACACAAGTTTAAAACAATTATAAGTTTGTGCCAAAATACTATTACCAACTAATTTTTAATGATTATAAATAATTCGTTATAATTATAAAAAAAAACGCTTCGATTAAATCGAAACGTTTTTAACATTCTTTAACAAAAATAAATTTTCTGTTTAGATAACCGCTACTTTCGCAGCAACTTTTCCTTTTCTTCCTTCTTCTTCTTCATAGCTTACTCTATCACCTTCGCGCAACTCTTCCGCGTTGATTCCTGATGCATGAACAAAAATGTCTTTTCCTGTTTCTTCGTCTGTAATGAATCCGTAACCTTTAGATTCATTGAAAAATTTAACTGTACCTGTACGCATTGTAATTGTAATAATAATTTATAATGAGGCAAATGTAATATTTAATACAATACGAAATACGAACTTGCGTTTTTATTTTGTAAAATTATTGATATTCAACGTTTTCTAACAAATTTAATCGACCAAAGGACCTAAACTAGTTTGATATGAAGCTCTTTCAATTGTGTATCATCAATTTTAGATGGTGCGTCAATCATAACATCTCTTCCTGAATTGTTTTTAGGGAATGCAATAAAATCACGTATCGTTTCTTGTCCGCCTAATATGGCTACCAATCTATCTAATCCAAAAGCTAATCCACCATGCGGTGGCGCTCCAAACTGAAAAGCATCCATTAAGAAACCAAACTGTTCTTTAGCTTCCTCTGATGTGAAACCTAAATATTTAAACATCAATTGCTGCGTGGCTTTATCGTGAATACGAATGGAACCTCCCCCTATTTCATTACCATTTAAAACCATGTCATAGGCATTTGCACGCACTTTCCCAGGATCTGTCTCAAGCAGTGCCATGTCCTCTGGTTTCGGAGAAGTAAAAGGATGATGCATTGCGTGGTAACGACCGCTTTCTTCGTCTAATTCCAATAAAGGGAAATCTACGACCCATAGTGGTGCAAATTCTCCTGGATTTCTTAGTCCTAAGCGCGCAGCCAATTCCATTCTCAACGCAGAAAGTTGCGTTCTCGTTTTATGAGCTGGACCAGAAACTACAAAGATCATATCACCCACTTTTGCTCCAGTAATTTTTGCCCAATGAGCCAAATCCTGCTGATCGTAAAATTTATCAACAGATGATTTATAAGTACCATCGTCATTGCATTTTACATATACCATCCCGCTGGCTCCAACTTGCGGGCGTTTCATCCAATCTATCAAACCATCAATTTCTTTACGAGTGTAGATTCCTGCACCCGGAACTGCAATTCCAACAACTAATTCTGCTGCGTTAAACACCGGAAAATCTTTATGTTGTGCAAATTCATTCAGTTCACCAAATTCCATCCCAAAACGAATATCCGGCTTATCATTCCCGTATGTTTTCATCGCATAATCATAAGTAATACGCGGGAATTTCTCAACATCTACACCTTTGATCTCTTTTAGTAAATGTCTTGTCAGACCTTCAAAAACATTTAGAATATCTTCTTGTTCAACAAATGCCATTTCACAATCAATTTGTGTAAACTCCGGTTGTCTATCGGCACGTAGATCCTCATCCCTGAAACATTTTACGATTTGGAAATATTTATCCATTCCGCCTACCATCAACAATTGTTTAAAAGTTTGAGGCGATTGTGGCAAAGCATAAAACTGTCCTTCATTCATGCGAGAAGGAACCACAAAATCTCTGGCACCTTCAGGAGTTGACTTAATTAAATACGGAGTTTCAACTTCACAAAAATCTAAATCTGAAAGATACTTACGCACTTCCATTGTCACTTTGTGACGAAATAGCAAATTATTTTTGACTGGATTTCTCCTTATATCAAGGTAACGATACTTCATCCTAATATCTTCTCCCCCATCTGTTTCGTCCTCGATTGTAAATGGAGGCGTGAGCGAGGCATTCAAAATCGTCAATTCGCTTACTAAAATTTCAATATCACCTGTAGTCATATTTTTGTTTTTAGCCTCGCGCTCAATAACAGTTCCCTTTACTTGAATAACATATTCTCGACCCAATGTTTTTGCCAATTCAAAGACTGATTTTTCAGAGCGACCTTCGTCAAAAATCAATTGCGTTACTCCATAACGGTCGCGTAAATCGACCCAATTCATAAATCCTTTATCACGGGATTTTTGGACCCAACCTGCAAGCGTTACTTCTGTATTAATATTTGAGACATTTAACTCACCGCAATTATGACTTCTGTACATTTTATTTATTTTAAATTATTGTCCTATAGAAAACGGTTGCAAATTTAGGACTAATTATCAATAATGACTTGAGAAATGGGAAATTTTAGTATCAGAATCACATTGATCTTTAAAATTCCAATGTTAAATTTTATTCCAATGTTACTAAATTGTTAAGTTAAAGTTTTTTTATTGTAAATTACTTTCTATGTTTGATACGCTAACACAAACTTTAACACCAAAATACATGAAAAAATATATAATTTTAAGCGCTATTCTATTCTCATCAGTATCATTTGCACAAGAAAGCAAGCCACAGTTAGATGCTGTAGGTGAATTAGTAAAAGCAACCTACTATTTTGAAAATGGAAAAATACAGCAAGAAGGTTTCTTTAAAAACGGAAAACTTGACGGAGTATGGACCTCGTATGATAATAAAGGAAATAAACAAGCAGTCGCCACCTACAACGATGGTGAGAAAACTGGAAAATGGTTTTTCTGGAGTGATACCACCATAACAGAAGTAGATTATTCAAATAGTAGAATAGCATCCGTAAAAAAAGGAAAACACGACGCCTTAGTGAACAACTAATAAATTACTTAAATTTTTATAAAGCCTTTGCTAAGCAGAGGCTTTTTTTGTGGCGTGATTTGCCGATGTAAATAAAACAAGAGAATCATATTTTCTCATACCACTACATAAAACAGATCCATTAATCTTTGCATTCAATGTTAAAGGTGCATAGGCTATTTAAAAGGTTCAACGCAGCGCAAATCTTGTTATTACAGTTTATACCACCTCGACTGCTCGATTTGACAATAGGCACGACAGTAAATTTACCAACCAATTTGTGCCAAATAGTTATCACACAAGCAGCTGTTGCAATTTAAAGGATTGTATTTTGAAATACAATGCGCCACTGTGACTTAGCTAAAACCCTAACCGCTTTACAAAATTTCTAACTTTCAGGTATTAATTTCTGCTTGAAACTAATATTGGTGTGTAATTAAACAGAACGTTTGTTTTAAATGTACAAACACAAATTATAAACCTAAATTTTGTTAAAAACGGTCATTCTCAAATACAAAAGTTAAATTTTTCCCTTTTTGATAAAATCCTTTAATATGAAACTATTTTAATTATGCGACTAACAGGTTTTTAAGTACAGCAAAAAATAAGATATATGACATTTCAAACGAGTTGGGAACAATTATTGTACTTTTTTAATAAAATAATTATTGTAAAGACTAAAAACAAATTACTAAAACTAATAATGGATTAATACAACATGGAATATCCATAATCGATTAGAAAGTCTTATCCTTAGAAAAGATTATTCTATTAAGTTCTGAAACAAATTTAGAAAGCGAAGAGGTGCGTAGAGTGTAATTTAAAGACGAAAAATACCCGTTGGTATAATTAGTTTTTGATGGTGATTTTTCATCAGTTCGAGTATTTTTCGATAGAAAAATATATCGAGAACAAGAAAAATTTCATTAAAAACGGTTCTCAATACATTTTTTACTCCGTTTTACTCCACAAAAAACACTCGAACTGACGTTTTGAATAATTACACTTAACGAGTTAAAAATATAAGTTTAGACTAGAAATATAAATCAGGAAAATGTTAACCTTAATTTTTAATTTATTTTTTAATTCAAAAATTTCTCTCTGATTATGCAAACGAAATCCCCACAAAAAGTTAAGCTAAATCACTTAATTGCTAAAGATTTTATATTGATTTGAATTCAAAATAGATCTGAGTAAGTAGCACACATGCCATTCATTTTAGCAAATAACCCATTTCTCTAGCGTGACTAATTTTTTGAATTTGTCAGTTTAAGAACTTATTAACTTGATTAACTACATAAAATATCAAATAAAGTACGTTATTACTGATTAATGTCATAAACTTTTTCGAATGCCAGAAAATAGTGTTAATTTTCATCTTTCTATCTAAAAGGTACTTTTTCATGACGAATTTAAAAGCCTTGAATTATCATTTTCATGAAAAAAAGTTTTTGCTTAACAATACTGATATTTAGTGTCTACTTCCAAAATTTTATTTGTTATTCAAATGAAATAATTAACCCCTTAATTAAAGTAGAAACGGCTGTAGTTTCCAGTTTTTCGACATCTCCCGCGGCAGATAGTAATGGTACCATTACTATCTGCCAAGGACAAAAGGTAACCTATACAAACACATCCGCAGGAAATGGGTCTAGCCTCACTTTTGCTTGGTCTTTTCCGGGAGGTGATACAGATTCAGCCGCTACTGAAGGCCCGCACACGATAACATATAACATTGCGGGAAGCTATACTGCTACTTTAATAGTGAATGGCGCTAGTAGTAGTGTGAATGTGGTAGTTACCAGTCCAACAAGTACGGCAGTAATTGCATTAGTTGAAGGGAACGCTTGGGGAACTTCAACATTTAACGGAAAAACGTACTTTACCTATTGTTCGGGCAACTCAAGTGCTCCTGGAGGTTTATTTTCCTTTGTAACCAATTCTACAAATACATCCGCCCAAACCCAACATTTATTTGATTGGGGAGATCTTCAAAGTGATAGTTACACTGGAAAAAATTTATCAGATCCCTTTCACGATTATGAAACTTCAGGAACGTTTCAATTAACTTATACCCTAGTAAATCCCGGAGGATGTTCCATAACAAAAACCTATGATATTTATATTGGTGCCAGTCCAACAGCGACCATAAACTCAGGTGGAATTCCCGTATTGTGTTCGCCAGGAAGTGTCACTTATAATATTTTTGCAGGGGCTCAAAATAGTCCTAATACACAATATACTATTCAGGTAAACGACGGAAGTAATCCAGTAGTATTTAACCATCCGCCACCTGCAACTTACACACACAACTATACTATAACTTCGTGTGGTGTGAATTCAAACATAAATGGAACATCTTATCCAAATTCGTTTCAGGCTTCTATAACCGCATCCAATCCTTGTGGAACCAGTACTTCTGCTATTGGTCCAATTAATATACAAACTCCACCAGATGCTGATTTTACGAGAACACCAAACAACAATTCCATTTGTATAGGAACTTTAGTAACATTTAATAACACAACAACGGGTGGTTTAAATATTGGACCAGCACCTAATTACACATGTACAAGTACTTATAAAAAATATTGGACAATAACAGGTCCGTCAGGAAATATCGCGGTTACTTCTGATGGATTATTAGTACCAAATTCATTTATATCTGCTGTAAGTAATTTTGGATTCAATACTAATAAACCTAATAATTCAGGAGCATGGACAAATACTGCATCTGATCAATTAAATATTACTTTTAATACTCCAGGAAATTATACAATAACTCTATATACAGGTTCTAACTCATGCGGTATTACGTCTGAGTCGCAAACAATTTGCGTCAATCCTGAGGTAATTGCAGATTTTACATTAGACCCTGCATCCGGTTGCGCACCTGTAACCGTAGTTTTAGATAATTTATCAAGTTTGCCAAGTTGTTCAAATACAAACTCGTACAGATGGCAAATTACTCCTTCTAATCCAGAAAATTGTCCAAGTGCAACAGCACCAGGTTGGAGTTTTACCACAGGGAATTCCACTTCATTTGAGCCAGTTATTGACTTTACTAGTCCGGGTGTTTATACGGTTCAATTGACCACATCGCTTCAAAATGCAGTGGCGGGTTTACTTTGTGAACCCGACGTAAAATCGCAGACTATCACAATAAAAGGAAAACCATCAACCACTTTAACTTCGGAAACAATTTGCGAGGGTACTACTATAACTTTAAACCCAACGGTATTTAATTGCTATGCAACACAAGAAGTAGCTTATACTTGGGATTTTGGAAGTACCCCGCCCACTTCCATTTCTAGTACTACCGCGAGTAACCTCACCGTTACATTTGCAACGGCAGGAACCTATAATTATAGCTTAACTTTAACTAATGAATGTGGAAGTAGTGTGTTTTTAAGCAGCATAACAGTTAATCCTTCGGTACAAATTTCGGCTTCTGGTCCCGTGGCCACTTGTTTAAATACAAGTGTACAATTAACAGGTGCAATTAGTGGTGGCGCAACTACTGGTTTATGGACGGCTTCTGTAACAGGAGGTATTTTTAATCCTAATAATACTGCTTTGTCGCCTACTTATACACCTCCTTTAAATTATACAGGTGCTATACAATTTACGCTTACATCAGCAAAACCCGAAGGTCCTTGCGCATCAAAATCAATTACATTTCCTGTAAATTTTAATGCACAAGCAACTGTTGACGCAGGAAATTATCCTGTGCTTTGCCAAAACGCATCACTTCAGCTAAATGGAATAATTGGTGGGGCTGCTTCATCTGCTACGTGGTCATCTTCGATAGGAGGTACATTTTCAAATATAAATAGTGTAACGAGTACTTTTACACCCCCTGTAGGGTTTACAGGACCAGTAGAGTTAACGCTAACTACTAATAATCCCGATGGCCCATGTAATGCCGAAGTAGACATTGCTACATTTACAGTAATTGAAACCCCAACAATGAACCCTGTAAATGATTTTGTTGTGTGTCATAATACAGCGATACCACAAATTATTTTTACCGGTACTAATAGTACAAATTACTCATGGACAAATAACAATTCACTCACTGGATTAAGCGCTTCAGGAACAAATCCAATTGCTTTTACTCCAACAAATATTGGCTCAACCCCACTAGTTAGTACAATAATAGTCACTCCGTTCAACACTAGTAATGGTGTGTCTTGTGCGGGTATTCCGATTAGTTTTACCATTACAGTAAATCCATTAGGCAATGTAAACCTGCCATCTTCTCAAGTGGTGTGTAATGGCGCGCCTACTACTGCTATTGCTTTCACAACGCCAAACACAGTTGGCACCACTACCTATAATTGGTCAAGTAGCAATCCAAATATCGGATTAACACCTACCACAGGTTCAGGTAATATAGCGTCTTTTAATGCGATCAATAATGGTACAGTACCATTAGTAACTACTATCACAGTAACCCCTACTTTTTCAAATGATGGAAGCAGTTGTCCCGGTGCGACAAAAACATTTACCATTACTGTGAATCCAACCGGGCAAGTAAAACAACCTGTTGATGAAACATTTTGTAACGGCGCTGCGGTAATACCAACGGCTTTTGCTACTTTAAACACGGGCGGAACTACTACCTACGCTTGGACAAACAACACAACAGGTTTTGGTTTAGCGGCTAGTGGGACAGGTAATTTGCCTACTTTTACAGCAATAAACACAACAAACACACCCATAATTGCCACTATCACAGTAACCCCCACTTTTACAAATGGAACTGTATCATGTGCAGGCCTTACTAAAACATTCGCAATTACAATAAACCCTTCCGGAAAACTAGATGCATCTACGCCGCAAGTGGTTTGTAATGGAACAAGCACTGCAGCCATTAACTTTACAACTATAAATACTGTTGGAACCACTAGTTATGCTTGGACAAATAGTGCAACAAGTATTGGTTTAGTTGCTTCTGGTTCTGGAGACATTGCTTCTTTCAACGTTGTAAATACAACCAGCGCACCAGTAATTGCTACAATTACAGTAACGCCTACTTATACAAACAATGGCGTTAGCTGCACGGGTTCACCAATAACTTTTACCATCACGGTAAACCCTACTGGTCAAGTTACTGAACCTTTGGCACAAACATTTTGTAATGGAGCAACTACTCCTTCTATACAGTTAAATACCACTAATACGGGCGGTACTACTACGTATGCTTGGACAAATAACAATACCACTATTGGTTTAGGAACTAGTGGAACAGGTAATATTCCGTCATTTCTTGCTTCAAATACTACCAATGTTCCTATAGTTGCTACTATTACAGTAATACCTACTTATACAAATGGAACTGTATCTTGTGCCGGTCCTTCAAAAACGTTTACCATTACCATCAATCCGTTAGGGCAAGTACAGCCAATCACTTCGCAAGAGGTTTGTAATGGAACACTCATTTCAACGATTAACTTTACTACTACCAACACCGGTGGCACTACTACAACTTATGCTTGGACAAATAGTACCCCAAGTATTGGTTTATCTGCAACAGGTTCAGGAAATATAGCTTCTTTCAACGCCTTAAATACTACCTCTTCGCCCATAATAGCTACTATCACCGTAACGCCAATTTATATCAATAATAGCGTTAGTTGTGCAGGAATAGCAGAAACGTTTACCATTACCGTAAATCCGAGCCCTGTAGTAAGTTTTTCTCCAATAAATCAAGTACTTTGTTCGGGTGACACGTCTGCTTTGGTTACTTTAAGCAGTGCCACAACTGGGTCAACCTTTTCGTGGGTAACAACACAGCCAGCAGGCATATCAGAATCGATTGTGCCTTCAGGAAGTACGACCATCCCCGCGCAAACTTTTACCAACACTACTAAAGCACCGATAACAGTTACTTATGTAGCAACAGCTTCTTCAAGTGGCAGTTCGAATTGTCCAGGTAGTCCCTATAATTACACCATTACAGTAAACCCAAGACCTAGTATTACTGAAAGTTTTACTGATGCTATTTGTAGCGGAGAAAGTTTTTTTATAACTCCAACTGATTCCACTTTAAATAGTATTCCCACAGGTACAACCTACTCCTGGTCGGCTCCAGTGGTTACTGGCAGCATAACTGGCAGTGTTGCAGCAACAGCTCAAACTACAATTACAGGTACTTTAACTAACCCTACCAATACGGTTCAAACGGCAACGTACACGGTAACACCAACAAGTACTGGTTGTGTGGGCGCGTCCTTTACGGTGGTAATCAGTGTGAACCCAAAACCGGTTATACCAGCACAAACAACTGCTATTTGTTCTGAAACGGCATTTACAATAACCCCTACAAATGCAGGCGCTATGATTGTTCCAACGGGTACAACTTATACTTGGACAGTTGCTGCAAACACAAATATTACGGGTCAAAGTGCATCAACGGCAACAGGAATAACCAGCATTAGCCAAACATTGACCAACACTACCAATACGGTTCAAACATTAACATACACAGTAACTCCTACTTCGGGAGCTGCAGGAAATTGTGCAGGAACTCCTTTTACAGTAACGGTAACGGTAAACCCAAAACCTAGAGTTGCAGACTATGCAGTCTCAAGTTGTAGTGGCAGCTTATTTGTAGGAACGCCATCAAGTACTTCGCCAAATAGCATTCCAACAAATACTACTTATAATTGGACAGTTACAAATCCAACAGGAATAACAGGAGCTAGTAATCAATCAACCGGGCTTGCTAGCATTGGACAAACACTAACGAATTTAACAGACACTGCAATAAATGTGGTGTATAATGTAACTGCATCATCGGGAATTGCGCCAAACAATTGTACATCTACTTTTGCGGTTACGGTTACGGTAAATCCTACACCAACGACTTTAAATTTAGCAAACTTAACCTATTGTAATGGCGTTTCAACTTCTGAGATTGTGTTTACAAACAATGTTTTAGGAACTACATATTCGTGGACAAATTCCAATATTGCGATCGGATTAGCCGCTTTAGGAACTGGAAATGTTCCTGTGTTTACCGCTACAAATGCTGGAGCAGCCCCAATAACATCTACTATATCTGTGATTGCTACAGCAAACGGATGTTCAAGAACAGCGGAAACATTTACTATCACTGTAAATCCGAGTCCGATAGTACGTTTTTCTCTACTAAATCAAGTACTTTGTTCGGGTGATACTTCGGCTTTGGTTACTTTAAGTAGTACTACATCGGGGGTTGCTTTCTCATGGACGGCAGTTCAACCTATTGGAATTACAGGAGTTATTACTTCTGGAACAGGAACTATTCCTACGCAAACGCTTGTGAACACAACTAATGCGCCAATAACAGTTACTTATAAAGCAACTGCAGCTACTAGTGGCGCTTCAGCTTGTGTAGGTGTAACTTATAATTATACGATTACTGTAAATCCAAGACCTAGTATTACTGAAAGTTTTACCGATGCTATTTGTAGTGGAACTTCATTTACAGTAACTCCATCAAATTCTACTTTAAATAGTATTCCAACGGGAACTACCTATTCATGGAGTGCTCCAGTTGTGACAGGTGGAGTAACAGGTGGAGCTGCAGCAACAGCTCAAACGACAATTACAGGAGTTTTAAATAATCCAACTAACACAGTTCAAACAGCAACTTATACGGTTACACCAAAATATGGTGATTGTGCTGGAGCTTCTTTTACAGTTTTAATTAACGTAAATCCAAAGCCAATTATAACTAACCAAACTGCAACAATATGTAGTGAAGCTGCTTTTACAATAAACCCTATAAATTCAGGCGCTACGATTGTACCTTCTGGAACGACTTACACCTGGACAGTTGGTTTAAATCCTAATATTACAGGAGCTAGTGCTTCTTCAGATTCTGGTATAACTACTATTAGTCAAACATTAGTAAATGCTACTAATACAGCACAAATTATTGATTATACTGTAACCCCTGTTTCTGGTGATACAGGAAATTGTGCAGGATCTACTTTTACAATTACTATAACAGTAAATCCAAAACCTCTTGTAGTTGATAGTACACCAGCTATTTGTTCAGGAACTTTGTTTTCAGGAACTCCAACAAACGGAGCTGGTTCTATTGTTCCAGCAGGAACAACGTATACTTGGACAACACCTTTAAGTAATCCTTTAGGTGCAATAACGGGAGGCTCTGCTCAAACAACTGGTGTAAGTACTATTGGTCAAATACTTACCAATACAACTACAGCACCCGCTACTTTAGAATATACTGTTACACCTACTTCAGGTACTTGTGCTGGCACGCCGTTTACTATAACAGTAACTGTGAATCCAACACCAACCACTTTAGGTTTAACCAATCAGACCTATTGTAGTGGAGTTGCAACTTCTGAAACCATATTTACAAACAATGTTTTAGGAACTAGTTATTCGTGGACAAACTCCAATACTGCGATCGGATTAGCCGCCTTAGGAACTGGAAATATTTCTGTATTTACCGCTACAAATGCTGGAACAGCCCCGATTACATCTACTATATCTGTGATTGCTAAGGCAAACGGATGTTCTAGAATAGCAGAAACGTTTACCATTACCGTAAATCCAAGTCCTGTAGTTGCTTTTTCACCTGTTGCTCAAATTCTTTGTTCAGGAGACACTTCAGCTTTGGTTACTTTAAGTAGTACTACCGTTGGAGCTACGTTTACTTGGACGGCTTCACAGCCTGTAGGAATTACTGGAGTAATTACCTCAGGAACAGGAACTATTCCTGTGCAAACGCTTGTAAATACGACTAATGCACCAATAACAATTACTTATGTTGCAATTGCAACTACTAGTGGTGCTTCAGCTTGTGCAGGTATTACTTCTAATTATACGATTACTATAAATCCAAGACCTAGTATTGATAATCAACCTGTAATTGTTATATGTAGTGAAGAAAATTTTATAGTGTCCCCACAGAATAGTGTACCAGATAATGGTACATTAGTTCCTGTTGGTACAACTTATAATTGGACTATAAGCAACAATCCAAATATAACAGGAGCAAGTGCTGGGTCTGGGACAGAAATAAGTCAAACTTTAATTAATCCAAGTAATACTATACAAAGTATTATATATACTGTAACACCAATCGCGGGCATTTGTACAGGCGATCCTTTTACAATTACAGTAAATGTTTTTCCAAAACCAGATATTTTATTTAGTATTCCTAATCAAACAATTTGTAACGAATACTCAACTACTCAAGTCGATTTAATGTCTACATTAACTGGAAATATTACATTCACATGGAATGCAACAATTCCTTTAGGAATTTCTGGAGCTACAATTTCTGGAACAGGTGTAATACCATCGCAAATATTAACTAATACAACAAATGCACCTTTAACTATAATGTATTCTGCAATTGCAACATTTAACAACAATGGTTCATCTTGTGTTGGGACAGTTTATTCATATTCAATTACGGTAAATCCTACTTTATCCTCATCCGGTAATTTATCTAATTATAACGGCTATAACATCAGTGTGTTTGGTGCTGCTGATGGGGCAATCAATCTTACTACAATGGGTGGGTCTGGTGTTTATACTTATAGCTGGACAGGTCCAAATGGATATACCTCAGTAAATGAGGACCTATCTGATCTGGTTGCAGGCGCTTATACTGTAACTATTAATGATAGATATTGTGCACCTCTTGTGTTCACTTTTATACTTACACAACCACCTGAATTATTAATCCAAGAAGATTTAAGCTTAACAATAAATTTAGAATGCTATGGAAATTCAAATGGAGCTGTTGGTGTATCAATTACCCAAGAATCTGTTTCTCCTTATGATTTTGAATTATATGATAGTTTAGGAAATCTTGCCGGTTCACTGATCAATTCTACAAATTTAAATCCCCAGTTTACAGGTTTAATTGCTGGAATATATTCTTTAAAAGTGATTGATACTAATGGCGGATTCAAGATTTTAGCTGGATTGAAAGTTTCGCAACCAAGTGAAATTATAATAACTGCCACTACAACTCCTATAACTTGTTATGGCGGAAATGATGCCTCAATAACTTTAATAGTTACGGGCGGCGTAGGCCCTTATTTAGTCACTTGGAATAATTTAGCAACGGGTTTATTTCAAAACAACTTAGCTACAGGAAATTACACTATCACTGTTACAGATCTTAATAGGTGCATCAAAACGATTACCGTAAATATTCCTGAAGCGCCAATTTTTACAATTAACCCTTTAGTTGTCAACGTTTCTTGTTTTGGAGCTAATGATGGAAGTATAAATTTAAATTTAATTGGAGGCATCTCTCCATTAACATTAACTTGGGCAGATGGGAGTACTGCAGGGTTGATACGAAATAATTTACCTCCTGGAACATATGCAGTCACTATTTCAGATGGAACACCTTGTCAAATTAGAAGGAGTTTTATCATTGTTGAGCCACAACTTTTAGCGTTAGATGCAAATGTAACTAATGCTTTAGATTGTAATAATGCTAATAGTGGAGCTATTAATTTATTAGTTTCCGGAGGAACTCCTCCTTTTTCTTACGTTTGGTCTAATGGATCAGTAACAGAGGATTTGATCGCTGTTCCTGCAAGTAATTATGTAGTTACCGTTACAGATGCCAGAAATTGTAAAGCTTCTGGAAACTATTCTATAGTACGTCCATCAGCTATAGTCTTGAAAGTTGAAACAATAACCGACTTTAATTGTGAAACTAAAACTGTTAAGCAATCATTTGTTGCAAAGGCCTCGGGAGGAGTTCCGCCTTTTCAGTACGTGTGGTCAAGTGGTTCTACAAGTGGTTCTAATAATGAAATCATGAATACTTCTCAAAATGGTTTGGTTATACTAAATGCATTAGATTCTCGCGGCTGTAGTTCGACTTATACTTTTGACGTAAAGATCCCTGAGTTAGGCAATCCGTCATTTACAACAAGATCAAAAGGTTATGATACTTATAGCTTTTATTCAATTGAAGATCCAATTCAATTCTCCAATACTGCTAGTGGAGATTTTATAAATGTCGCTTGGGATTTTGGAGATGGGACGTTTTCAAATGAAAAAAATCCAATTCACATTTATAAGAAAGAAGGGACTTATGTTATAACTCAAACAGTCACTTATCCCTTTGGATGTGTATACGTTCATATAATTACCTTAGAACTACAAAAAGGATATATTTTGATCCCTCCAACGGCATTTACTCCCAATAATGATGGTATCAATGACTATTTTGCTCCTGTGTTTTTAGGATTAAATGATATACATTTTGATGTTTATGATACATGGGGCAGTTTAATTTATTCTGAATCAGGGGAAAACATTAGAGGCTGGGATGGTAAAATCAATGATAAAGAAGGTGAAAATGGTAATTACTATTTCATAATCACTGCGAAAACCTTCTATGGAACAACAATTAATGATCGTGGAGCATTAGTACTTATAAATTAAAAAAAATGAAGTTTAAAATTCTATTTACGATACTTTCTTGTCTCTTTATCGGTGAAGTAAAAGCGCAAGACCCGATATTTACACAATATTTCCTCATACCAGAAACGTTAAATCCTGGTTTTTCAGGTTTTTTAGAAACAACTTACGCCGGGATTATTAATCGATCTCAATGGCCAGATTTAGATTTAAAAATCGATACTGATTATGCTTTTTTTAATACTTGGAACGAAAAAATGAATAGTGGTATAGGCTTTAGTGTCTTAAATCATCGAGAAAACAATACCAAATATAGTTTTACTCAATTCAACGTAAATTATGCCTATAAAGTTGCGCTTAATGATGAATGGTATTTTAGACCAGCCATAGAAATTGGTTATGGTACTAAGTCATTTGGCTTTGATAATCTATTATTAGCGGATCAAATTAATATTGGTTCTGGGGCTATTAATCCGGTTAGTGGAGATCCATTAATTTTGAACGACCGCTTTAAGTTTTTTGATTTTACGGCAGGAATGGTAATTAATAATGAAAATTCATGGTTTGGGCTTTCTTTAAGACACATCAATAAACCGAATATTTCGTTAGTTGCAGATAAGAACCTGCCCCTAAATATGTTTTTTTCCGCCAATACAGGATATGAATTTTTAGTTGCGGACTATTTAGACGTGGTTTTATTTCCTTATGAAACTAAATTTCTAGTCACAGCAAATTATATGAATCAAGGGGAATACAACCGATTGGATTTTGGAACTTCAATTATGTTTAAGACCGTCTTTTTCGGTGTTTCTGCTGCTACAAACCCTTGGTCTAAAACAGACAATAGTCGGTTAGTTAATTCAATGAATATTTATGCTGGATTACAATATGAACATTTAAGATTTGGTATTTCTCATGACTTTAGCACATCAAAAATTGGTAAAACTGGTGGGATTTATGAATTGTCATTGACCTATCAATTTGATCTAGATATCAAATGTTTTGGTTGTCCAAATTACACTACAAAATACTAAATGTTAAAGCTCAATAAATAGTAGAGACCATTTGATTTATGAAAATAATCGGATATGCTTAATCAGTCATCGCAAAAACTTAAAGATAAAGTCGTAATGCATGAGCTAAGTAATAAGAACTCTACTATTTGTTAAATCGTTTAGTCAAAGATATTTAATTTCAAAAAATTGTTTTTTAATAAATTTTAATTTCTTTGATAATAGTTTTCTTTTTCTAAAGATTATTTTTTTTGCATTTTTATAAATTTCTTTTTAGCATAACTGTCTGCAATAAAATATGATTATAGTAGCAAATAAGTTCTACATCACCACTGATCTAAATATGGGGATTGTAAGTTTTTCGAAGCAAGCTGCACTAATCCAATTTAGCTTTACCCATAAGAATTATAAGAAAAGAGTTTAATAACTAATTACAGCTCTTAATTTTTATAACGTTGGCAGACCTTATAATGCGCAACAAGAAGAACTATCTCTATTTACTATCGGCTATTTAAAAATGAAAAAGGAAAAGCGTACATTACTACATTTATGGATGTTGAATGAGAAATTCTTTGGCTACTGAACAAATTACGATGACAAGGAAGAAAACTCAGTGGAAACTTGTGACTTTAAATTTGGTAGAAAATTAACCTATAAACTTTACGAATTAGAAACTAACGAATTAGAACAAGAATTAATTAAGGAATTACAAAATGTGGTAGTCAGTTTTGCTTCAGAGTTCGATTTATCTTTAATCAATAAGTCTTCAATTAATGAGATAATGGATTATTACTATAAGAAAAAAAATAGTCCCTTCCCTTAACTTTTAATTTTATCAAACCTATAGCAGTTTATATTTCTAGTTTTACAGTAATAGCGATTTCTATACTTACTGCAAATTCCAGCTATGTTGACCATCCCTTTCCAATTAATAGTGAGCACCTGATTCCAATTCAAAATTTAATAGCGATGTACGAATATTGTAAAAAAATACTCTATCTGTTTAAAAAAAAGTCTGAAATTTTAAACAAAATAAGATATCATAAAAAAACTCATGCTATAAAAAGCTAGAATTCAACATGAAATTACCTAAATATTCTTTTTTTGCGATTAGTATCAATACTAAAAATAGCTTTAAAAACTAAATTTACGATATCAGTATAATATTTAATTCAAATCAAATGAATTATTTAAAAAAGATTAAATAAAAACTTGGTCACCTATTCAGCCACCCTTAGAAAGCAAAAACCTCTTAATCAGTCGATTAAGAGGTTTTTAAGTACCCGGAGCCGGAGTCGAACCGGCACGGTTTCCCACAGGTGTTTGAGACCAGCGCGTCTACCAATTCCGCCATCCGGGCTTAGCAGACAAAGACAGCAACAGCTATCCCAACGCAATAAAGAGATTTCTAGTGGTAGCTAAAAATCTTTTCCTTTAACACGCTGCAAATGTAAAAAATAATATTAAATGTTCAACTAAAAATACTTAATTATTTCCTTTCAGAGTTGAATAAATTTTATAAATTTGCACCTCGTTAAAAACACAACACACAACTAACTACATTCGAGGTAAATACAAACCTATAGTTATTGATCATTGATTTAGCTAAACGGTTTGCAAAGCAGCGAAATAAAAAACAACAACTAAATGTCACACCTAGAACCAGAAGCGAAGATTTTTGCGTGTTCACAAAGTGTCTATCTTGCTGAAAAAATAGCAAAACAATACGGGATTCCTTTGGGAAAAATCACGACATCTCATTATAGCGATGGTGAATTTCAACCTTCTTACGAAGAGTCTATTCGAGGTTTACGAGTATTTATTGTTTGCTCCACTTTTCCATCAGCAGATAATTTAATGGAATTATTGCTAATGATTGATGCTGCAAAACGCGCTTCAGCCAGACATATAACAGCAGTTATTCCTTATTTTGGTTGGGCAAGACAAGATAGAAAGGACAAACCAAGAGTTCCAATAGGAGCTAAATTAGTAGCTAATTTACTAGATGCTGCTGGAGCTACAAGGGTAATGACAATGGATTTGCATGCAGACCAAATTCAAGGTTTCTTTGAAAAACCAGTAGATCATCTTTTTGCATCCACTATATTTTTACCATACGTAAAAAGCTTAGGATTAGAAAATTTGACAATTGCTTCTCCAGATATGGGCGGTTCTAAAAGAGCTTATGCCTACTCTAAATTTTTAGAATCAGATGTGGTAATTTGTTATAAACAAAGAAAAGAAGCTAATATTATCGACACCATGGAATTGATTGGGGATGTAAAAGGTAAAAATGTAGTCTTAGTTGATGACATGATTGATACCGGCGGCACCTTAGCGAAAGCCGCAGATTTAATGATTGAAAAAGGAGCCTTGAGCGTGAGAGCGATTTGCACGCACGCAATTTTATCAGGAGACGCTTACGAAAAAATAGAAAATTCTAAACTATTAGAATTGATTGTTACCGATTCTATTCCTTTGAGGAAAGAATCTAAGAAAATACGAGTATTGAGTTGTGCACCATTATTTGCAGATGTAATGCACATGGTACATCACAATAACTCTATAAGTGGGAAGTTTATAATGTAAATTTGGCGGTTTGCTTTTTGCTTTTAGCTTACAGCATTTCTCGATTTAATTATAATAAACAAGCTTAAAGCCAAGTGCCAAAAGCTAATAGCAAGTATAATATTAATAACTATAATAAATTTACAATGAAATCGATTACAATTAAAGGATCAGAAAGAGAAAGCGTGGGCAAAGTTGCGACTAAAGCCTTACGTAATGCTGGATTGGTTCCTTGCGTATTATACGGAGGAAATCAGGCAGTTCATTTCTCAGCAGAAGTTATGGCATTTAAAAACTTGGTTTACACTCCAAACGCGCACACAGTTGACATCGAACTTGCAAATGGAAAATCATTTCACGCAATTTTGCAAGACATTCAGGTTCACCCAGTGTCTGACAAAATTTTACACATTGACTTCTTCCAATTATTTGACGACAAAGAAATCACTATGGAAGTTCCTGTGAAAATTGTTGGAAAATCAAAAGGAGTTATGGCAGGTGGAGATTTACGTTTGAACACTCGTAAACTTAAAGTAAAAGCGTTACCGAAAAATCTTCCTGATTTTATCGAAGCTGATATTACTCCATTAGACATGGGTAATAAACTATATGTTACTAAAGTTGCTTCGCCTGATTACAAAATCATGCACCCAGACAACACAGTAATTGCTCAAGTTAAGATATCTCGTGCCGCTATGAAGGCAGCGCAAGAAGCTGCAAAAGCAGCAAAAGCTCCAGTAAAAGGAAAGAAAAAATAATATTTTTTCAAGCATATTCAAAAGCATCAGTTCTACAACTGATGCTTTTTTTATTTCTTGTTTTTTAGGAGCAGTTGATTTGTTTTCATAACACCATTTCTCCCGCTTTCCATTGCAATCTTTTTATTCGCTAAAAGGCTCATAAAAAGGATTTCCACTACAATCGCGGCTAGTTTAGACGTCTTAACTTTTAATGATTATGCTATCACTTTGTCATTCCCAGGAACAAGGAATCTCTGCCATACGTCATTATAGCTACTATAAAGTTCTGATTACACACAAGTTATTACCAACATCCCCCACATTGTCATTCCGAGGAACGAGGAATATCTACAATATTTGCCTATTTTTTGTTAGTTAGTAGTTATGGGAATAGATTTTATTGCCAAAACAATTTAAATTATAAATAGCTATTTATATCGAATCAGGAGCAGTTGATTTGTTTTCATAACACCATTTCTCCCGCTTTCCATTGCAATCTTTTTATTCGCTAAAAGGCTCATAAAAAGGATTTCCACTACAATCGCGGCTAGTTTAAACGTCTAAACTTTTAATGATTATGCCATCACTTTGTCATTCCCAGGAACAAGGAATCTCTGCCATACGTCACTATAGCTACTATAAAGTTATTATTAAACGAAAGTTATTACAAACATCCCCTATATTGTCATTCCGAGGAACTAGGAATCTCTACAATATTTGCCTATCAGTTTTACATTAACTACAAAAATTTTACTATTTCCAAGATAACACTACAACTGAAAATATCTAAATATCTACGCTACAGAATTATGAATTAGTTTACTTTTGCAAGATGATAAAATGGATTCAAAAACTATTTTCACCTGTAAAAACAGAAGATAATATACCAAATATAAAACCGGAGATTCAAGAAAACCAAAATAATATAGCAAGCGTGAGTAAGAAATTTTTAATAGTAGGACTTGGTAACATTGGAGCTGAATATGTAAATACAAGACACAATATTGGTTTTAAAATTGTCGATTTTTTAGCTAGAAAGGAAGGAATTTCGTTTGAAACTGTAAAACTTGGTGCGCTAGCCGAATATAAATTTAAAGGCAGAACCTTTCTACTTCTCAAACCCAATACCTATATGAACTTAAGCGGCAAAGCAGTTCAATACTGGATGGAAAAAGAAAAAATTCCATTAGAAAATATTTTTGTGATTACTGATGATTTAAATCTTTCTTTTGGCAGTATCCGCATTAGACTTAAAGGAAGTGACGGTGGACACAACGGCTTAAAAAACATTAATCTAGTACTGAACACTCAAACTTATGCACGGTTTCGTTTTGGTATAAGTGATGAATTTAAAAAAGGAAAACAAGTAAATTACGTACTTGGCGATTGGGACGATAATGAAAAAGCAGCGCTTCCAGAACGTTTAGAAACAGCATCAGAAATTATAAAATCCTTTGGAACAGCAGGTTTAGAAAATACCATGACTTCGTTTAATGGGAAATAGACAATTAAGCACTTTCATCACTGAAACAGCCTATTATCTTAAATCTTTTGTTTAATTCTAAAAATTCAACTTACGCTAAATTCACTACATTTGAGAAATTTCTTGACTTTAAAAATGACGCTTTTATGAAAATCGCTACTTTAATTTTTTTTTTCACAGTTCTTCTTACCTATAGTCAGCAAAGCATGTCCTTAAAAAGCAGTGAAATAAACCCGAAAAATGGTTATTCTAGATGCTCTACTAAAGAGTATGAGGACTATTTACTTAAAAAAAATCCAAAAAGATTAAGCGCTGTTCAATTTGAAAATTGGATTGCACCAATTATAGCGACTGAAAAACAAAAGAATAAAAACAACAAAACGAAGCAAACTCAAGTTGTATATAACATTCCTGTGGTGATTCATGTTATCCATAATGGCGCTCCAATTAACACAATAGCATCGCATACATCAGAAAACATTTCTTACGCACAAGCGTTATCTCAAGTTACAGTAATGAATCAAGATTTTAGGAGAATGGCTGGTACTCCCGGAAATGGTTCAACAGGTTATAATTTAGGAGTAGATTGCGAGATAAACTTTGTATTAGCAAAACAAGATCCAAATGGATTACTAACCAATGGTGTTGATCGCGTAAACATGGGGCAAACCGCTTGGTCAATTGAGAATGTAGATGACATAGTAAAACCTCAAACACAATGGGATCCTACAAAATATTTGAATATGTGGGTTGTAAATTTAGTTGATAAAACTATCCTTGGTTATGCTCAATTTCCATCAGGTTCAACTTTACCTGGCATAGGATCTAACGGAGGACAGGCAAAAACTGATGGTGTAGTCGCTAGTTACGATGCCTTTGGGACTACTACGGTTAATGACGGATCGTTTACCCTAAATTCGAATTATAATTTAGGGCGTACCATGACCCATGAGGTAGGACATTGGCTGGGATTAAGGCATATATGGGGCGACGACGATGAATGCACGCCTGCTAACAGCACAACTGGTGATTATGTTGCGGACACACCTGATTCAAACATAGCGAATTATGATTGTGTAACTATTTCGCATTGTACTGGAAATGATATGATCGAAAATTATATGGACTATACTAATGATGCTTGTATGAATACGTTTACCGCGGGACAAAAAGCACGTATGATTGCCGTAATGACAAATTCCGAAAGAAGAAAAGAATTATCTAGCTCTAATGGCAGCACACCCGGAGTCGTATATGCTCTCGACGCAAAAATTACAAACGTTGCGATTTCTGTTGATGGTTGTAATAAAACATTTCTCCCATTCATAACGATTGAAAACAGAGGAACAACAACTTTAACTACTGTTTCAATAAATTACAAGCTTGACAACGAGTCTGCAAAAACCTATTTATGGACAGGTAATTTATCCCAATACGCAACAACAGATATACATTTATCCTCGATAGTGTCAACGGACGGACCACATAATTTCACTGCATCAATTAACACTATAAATAGTCTAAACGACTTGAATACAACTAATAATACTTTCTCTAAGGAATTTATACAGGCTTTAAAATATGACGTGGCAACTACAACAGTGAGTTTGGCACTACAATGTGATAGGGACGGCTCAGAAACTACCTATGAACTAAAAGACAGCAGAGGAAATATAATTTACAATGGAGGCCCGTTCACTGACATTACATCATCAACATCCCTAAATCCTGTAATTAATGATACTTTCAAATTAATAGATGGTGAATGCTACACCTTTACCATCTATGATTCATACGGCGACGGAATAGCAACTAATGGCGGAAAAGGGAGTTATACATTAAAAGATGAAAATAACATAATTATAACATCTGGAGGCGTATTCACAGATACTGAATCTAGATCATTAGTGATTACTACAATAGCCTTACAAAACTTTGAAGACACGAAGGGAATAAATGCTTATCCCAATCCAGCTACAGAAGTTTTGAATCTAAAAGTTTCGAAAAGTTTCGGATTACCAAATAGCGTTACGATCATCGATATATTAGGAAAAATAGTCTCTACAAAAATTATTTCAACTCCAGCAGACTTGTCTATAAACACTTCTTTCTTAACAAATGGAATTTACTTCATCACAATTCAGAAAGAAAACGAAAAGAAAACACTTCGATTTATTAAAAAATAAAATTATAACATAAGTAAAAAAGGATTGATATTTTCAATCCTTTTTTACTTATGTCAAATGGTTATCTTAAATTTGCGTCACCATAAAACAATTGCTTTGAAGATTTTTCATTCTATTACCGATTTTCGTTCGACAAAAAAAACAATTATCACATTAGGCACATTTGATGGAGTTCACATTGGACATAAAAAAATACTTGATAAAGTACTACAAAATGCTAGTGGTGGAGAATATGAAAGTTTAGTTCTTACTTTTTTCCCGCATCCTCGAATGGTGCTGCAAGGCGACTCTGATATTAAATTACTGAATACAATAGATGAAAAAATCGAATTACTTGAAAAAATTGGTCTTGACAATTTAGTAATACACCCTTTCGATCAAGTATTTTCAAGATTAACCGCCGAAGAATTTGTTGATAATATCCTTGTAAAACGCCTTCATGTTCACAAAATTATAATTGGTTACGATCACCGCTTTGGTCGAAACCGCACTGCGAATATTGATGATCTTATCGCTTTTGGAAAACAATATAATTTTGAGGTCGAACAAATATCAGTTCAGGAAATAAATGAAATTTCTGTTAGCTCTACAAAAATTAGAAACGCGCTACTTGAAGGAAATATGACATTGGCAAATGACTATTTAGGATATAGTTACTTTTTAACTGGAACTGTAGTTCAGGGAAAACAATTAGGTAGAACAATTGGTTTTCCTACTGCTAATTTACAAATTAAAGAAAATTATAAATTAATTCCGCTTAACGGAGTTTATATAGTATCCAGTATTTTTGGCAAAAAAAAGTTTTTCGGAATGATGAATATTGGATTTAATCCAACAGTTTCTGGACAAGAAAAATCGATTGAGATTAATTATTTTGATTTTGACGCTGATTTATACAACCAAAAAATAAGTGTAAACATTTTACATAGACTTCGCTGCGAACAAAAATTTGAATCAGTTGATTTACTAAAAGAGCAACTTCAAAAAGATAAAATTGAAACATTGCGCTACTTAAAGCTCTAAACACCTCTTTTTTATTAGATATTTTCAATTTTTTTTGTACATTCACTTTAAGTACGTTGCGAATCAAAAATTATTTTGACTCTTAAAAAAAATTAACATGAAAATACCCAAAGAATTAATAAATGGATTCATCATCTTTCTTGGAATAGGAGCTTTTTTCTTAGTGATTAATGGACTAGGTTTAGCAGGTAATTATCTTTTGCGATTTTTTAATATAACTTTTATATTTTATGGAACACTGAGAACATTACGTTACAATTTACGTGAAGGTAATAACTCATTACCATCAAATGCAGCTTCTGCGATATTAACTTCGTTTTCAGGCGTAATTTTGAGTGTTATCGGTTTAATAATTTACATCAGCATTCAGGGTGGCGACGCATATATAGAATCGCTATCAAGAAACTTCCTTTTTGGTGGAACTCCATCAGTAATAAGGTATGCATTTTCATTATTATTGGAAGGCTTTGTGTCAGCTGGACTTGTTTCGTTTTTATTGATATTATATTGGGAAACAAAATATAAATCAGACAAACATGGTGCTAAAAAATAAAAATCTATCATTATAGACAGCAAGTGTAGCTCGTGAGTTTTAATAATAATTTCAAAATTAAAATAATAACAATCCCACATTTATTGTCTTTTTTGTTTTGGTTTAATCTCTATATCGCGCAAAAGTTTAACAGCTAGCGAAATATGCCACACTATTTCTTCTTTCACAAAATAGTGTGGCTATAAAAAATTAATTAAAATTTTTACTTAGTTAATGGTTTTTGTTTTAATCAACAATTCATCATTTCTATGATAAATGACATTCACAGCATCACTCCAAAGCTTAAATTTAATTAGTCGAAAATTAAGTTGAAAAAATAAATAATAAAATTCCAATTTGCTTACCGTCTTACTACTATTTTGGAACTAATTAATTACTTTTACGGCTCATAAATTTACATAAATGAGTATTACAAAACATAACTGGACAAAGGAAGAGATCATCGAAATATATAATAAACCTATGATGGATTTGCTATACGAAGCAGCTTCAATACATAGAGAACATCATGATCCGAATGTGGTGCAAGTTTCTACTTTACTTTCGATAAAAACAGGTGGTTGTCCGGAAGATTGTGGATATTGTCCGCAGGCTGCAAGATATCACACTGAAATAGAAGGGAATGATTTAATGTCAGTAAGTCAAGTAAAAGCGCAAGCATTACGAGCGAAATCAACTGGTTCATCACGTGTGTGTATGGGTGCAGCTTGGAGAAATGTAAAAGACGGACCCGAATTTGACCAAGTTTTAGAAATGGTACGCACCATCAACAAACTGGATATGGAAGTGTGCTGTACTCTTGGCATGATTACTGAAAATCAAGCGCATCGTCTAGCTGAAGCAGGCTTATACGCTTACAATCACAATCTAGATACCTCTGAAGAATATTATAAGGAAGTTATTTCTACACGTGGATTTGAAGATCGTTTACAAACTATCGAGAATGTTCGTAAAACGAATGTAACTGTTTGTAGTGGTGGCATTATAGGAATGGGCGAAAGTATTGAAGATCGAGCAGGAATGTTAGTTGCTTTGTCTACTTTGAACCCACAACCAGAATCTGTTCCTATAAATGCTCTTGTGGCTGTTGAAGGAACACCGCTTGAGGAAGAAAAACCAGTTGAAATTTGGGAAATGATCAGAATGGTTGCGACTACAAGAATCATTATGCCTGAAACGCAAGTTAGATTATCTGCTGGAAGAATGAATATGAGCCGTGAAGGTCAGGCGATGTGCTTTTTTGCAGGTGCCAATTCTATTTTTGCTGGAGATAAGTTACTAACTACACCAAACCCAGATGTAAACGAAGACATGAAAATGTTTGAAATGTTAGGTTTAAATCCTCAGAAACCTTTTACAAAAGTTTCACAGCCTGCAACCGTAGAAGCAGCTGATTCTCAATTTTCTCCACTAGGTGAAAAACCCAAATGGACTAGACCAGAACATAAAATTGAAAGAAATTTAGAAGCTTCTACAAAAAACAAATCATTGTAATTTCATTTTTTAGTCTCTAATTTAGCTTTAAATCTAATTTATATCGCTCCTAGTATAATCGCTAGGAGCTTTTTTTTAGACTCTAACTTATAAATTTTAAATGACTATCCTATTTTACTGCACTACAACTTTCTTTACAATACTTTCTCCGTTTACTAGAACAATTGTAATTATTAAAACTTCATTACTTCTAAATGATCTAGCTACTCGAAATTCAGTATTTCCAATTTTAGTTTTATTGTAAAGCTTTTTACCGGATATACTAAAGATTTGAACTTTCTCAATACTTAAATTAGTTGAATTTATCTTTACTTGGTTGTCATTAGCAACTACAAAAATACTATTATCAATAGTATTAAAATCAGTCATATTTAAGTTTTTAGCAGAATAACGCAATACAAAACGGTCATTAAAAATTCCAATTTTTGTATTAAAAGTGTAATTTGAATTCTTTAGATTTATAGTAATTTTTTCTAATTTATCCTCAAGAAATACAGACTGATTTGAAAGTATACCATCAACTTGATCAATAGCGATGGTGAAAATTCCCGCGATAGCACTAGAATACCCCAATGGAATTGTGTCATTATTATCAAAAGGAAATGCTCTCCCTTGAATTATTAAACGCCTTTCTTGAAGAATACTGTAAAAATCTATAAATTTATTTCCGTTGAAACTATCGCCATCAAAAGCTGAGTCATAATCATCTGTGGCATTTTTAGTATACCCTATCAATATTTGTTTAAAAGCTCCTTCTTCATTGGATAAATTCAACCAAATCCTATGCTTTTCAACGGCTCTGCTTTTTAAATTTAGTTTTGATGAAGTTCTAAAAAAAGACGAATTTTGACTAATAATTCGCATACTGTTATTAAATATAATGGACCCAGTGTTACTCTTACTAGATGTAAAAAATGCTTGACCAGATGCAATATTTCCATTTGGTTTGTTTATATTCACTCCTGAACTTATGGCTGCACTTGTACCAACACCTCCTAAAAGGTTATACACTGCATAATCATCAGAGGTATAAACATTGTTTGTAATTGGCGTATTATGTGTCCAAAAATAAATTGTGCCGTGTAAGACTCCAGCATTTGCTTGTAAGAACACATCTGCATTAATCGCTGACGGATAAGGATTACCAACAAGATTCGATGTTCCATTTCCCGCCTTTGGAACTATTATCTCTCCGTTATATGGGATACCTTCAAAACTTACCTCGTATATTGAAGAAGTTGTATTTGAAAAATTTTGAGGCCCTCGAATAATATATCCCTTTCCTATTTGCATTTTGTTAGTGGGGGTTTCTCCCGTCCAAAAATTATTCACAGCATTAAAAGAATAGAATTTATCAAAAGGAGTATCGGGAGATAGGTCAATCAATCGTTGATTTAAAACTGGCGAAGACCAATAACTGTAATCTGTTTGAATTATTGGTGTTGTTTTTCTTTTTGCAATTACAACTCCTGTATTAATAACGGAATCATCTTGTTGATAAAGGGAAGCGTTATTTTGAAGAACAATTGCGCCGTTTCCTGCATATTCCATATCTAAATCTAAGGTAAAGCCATCTTTTACAGTTACTTTTTTTCCTGTCGCTATAGTACAAGAACATGATTTAGTATTAGTCTCTATTGTGTAATCCTCATTGAAAATAAGTGATTTTCCTAAATCTGGAAATCCATTACTCCACTGAACTCCATTCCATAAAGAGCTACTTGTACAAATTTTCAATCTTGCAATACGATGCTTTGTAACCCCTAAAACTGAATTAAAAGTTCCGCCTATAATTAATTTAGCATCGGGAGTAAAACACATGGTAAATAATGTACCATTTAAGCCCGCTGAAAAGGTTATATCTCTATTCCCATCAGGCATTAGTCGCAAAAAACGTTGTGCTATGGCTCCTTTATAGGTTCCAGAGAATGTCCCTCCAATTAGTAAGCGGTTGTCTGGTTGCACTAAAATTGTTCGAACCTCACCATTACTAAAGCCAGTACCAGCATTAAAACTAGTATCAATATTTCCTACGGAATCAATTCTGATAATTCTTTTATTGGCACTACCCTTAAAATTTAAAAAATTCCCACCCACAATGATACTATTATCGGACTGAAGTGCCAAGGCGTACACATTTTTATCAAAACCTATTCCTGTTGAAAAAGTAACATCTAAACTACCATCAGGATTTAAGCGAACTATTTTATTATAAAGCGTTCCATTAAAGTTTGAGAAACGACCTCCTATTAGAATTTTGCCATCATTTTGAACTAAAACAGTTTCAACAGTTCCATCGAAACCACTGCCGGTATTGAAACTGGAATCAATCAAACCTGTAGCAAGCAATCGCACAATTCTATTGACTACAGTACCATTAAAAGTGATAAAACTACCGCCAGCAATTAGCTTTCCATCGGATTGAAGTGCGAGAGTATTCACAGTACCGCTCAATCCAATGCTGTTTATAAAACTGGAATCCAAAGCACCATTAGGCATAATCCGGCAAATGCGATTAGCAGCTACACCGTTATACGTAGAAAAACTGCCACCAATAATAATTCTGCCATCTGCTTGCACAACCGCAGTCCGTATGGTGGCACTAGCTCCAGAACCTGCTACATTAAATGTAGTGTCAGATGAGCCATCGTTTAAAAGTCGCGCGATCCTCGTAGCATTAGATCCATTGAACTTAGCAAAATTTCCAAAAGCCATTATCTTATTATTTGGCACAACTATCACTTTTAAAACGGAATTGTCAAAGCCAACACCTGATGTGAGATATCCAACATCTAATGTGCCTTCCTGATCAATTCTAGCGAGCTTCCCTTTGGTTTGAGAATCAAAAGCTACAAAAGAACCACCAATATACCATAGATTATCATCGGACAATGATGCTGTGATGACCGTTGACGATGGCCCTGCGCCAATATCAAACTCAGGAATGAAAAGTCCATTACTATTTAATAAAAATAAGCGGGTAACCTTATCAACATTATAAGTCCCTGTAAAAGAACCTCCCACTAAAATTTCTCTATTTCCACTAATTTTGATAACCGAGACATAGCCGTTGCTTAATCCAATGCCTGTTATAAAACTATTGTCAATATTTCCATTATCGTCGAGCCTAATTATACGATTTGCAACAGCTCCTTTATAATTTAAAAAATCTCCGCCAACGAGAATTTTACCATCATCCTGAAGAGCAATCGTTCTAACATCGTCATCAAATCCAGTTCCAATACTAAATGTCGTATCTATGCCACCATTCGTATTTAACCGAGCAATACGGTTTTGAGAACTTCCATTATAATTCGTAAATGTTCCACCAATGATTACTTTTCCATCAGCTTGCGTTTGAACGTTGTTTATAAAACCACTAGATATTACAGCAGTAATAAACGAAGAGTCTAAACTCCCGTTTGGTAAAATTCTAGCAATTCTATTTACAGGCATTCCATTATACATTGTAAAACTACCGGCAATGATCGTTTTTCCATCGCTTTGAACTACTATCGAATAGATAACTCCATTCGTAGCAGCAACTGTTGTATTAAAAGTCGTATCTCGAGTGCCATCTTGATTTAAACGAATCAATCGTCCCACTGGAGTTGAATTATACGAGGTAATAGATCCTCCAAGAACTATCTTACCATCGGCTTGAATAAAAGAGGAATACACATTACCTATAAAACCTAATCCTACTACAAAAGAAGTATCTAAAGAACCATCTGGCATTAACCTACATATTTTAGGAGCTGCAATACCGTTAAAAGTCATAAAATCACCAGCTACAATTAGCTTTCCGTCTATTTGTAAGGAAGCGGTCCGAACATCGCCGTTAAAACCATCTCCTAAGGTTCCATCATCAAAAGTATTGAAGGTTTCATCAACAAATCCTTGTTGAGAATATGCAGGATTAATTGATAAAGAGCTAAATGCAATTATGAAATAAAGTATTTTTGTGTTCAAGTCTATATAGTGTAAGAATTAATACTAATAACTTAATTATCAGCGGGCTAATAATTTTTACTAAAAATAAAAACATATTACAATTTACACAATACCCACATTTAGTGATATTTACATAAAAAATTAAAATTTTATGAAGATAAAAAAATCCCATTCTGCTATTGAACAGAATGAGATTTTATGTCTTTGAAATTTTCTTTTTAATCTTAAAAAGCAACCTTTTTAGACATCACCTGACCAGAAGTTAATGTAACCTTTACTATTCCCACTTGTTTAAATAAACTAATAGTTGAAGAGCGAAACTCTAAATCATTAATATTAGACTTATCAAATACTTTCTTCCCTTGTAAATCAAAAATAGTGATGCGTTTAATTACTTCAACTGCTGACTTTATTTTTAATTCATTTCTATCTTTAGCAATAATAAGTGCTGCCTCAATCTTATCAAAATCAGTTGTGGCAAGCGTAGCAGTTGTGTAACGCAGTACAAAACGATCATTGAAAGTTCCTGTAACTGTTGAAAAAGTATAAGGCGCTACTTTTAGATCATGAATAATATTTAAGATTTTGTCTTCTATAAATATATCTTTAGATTTTAAATCTCCATCCACTTCATCAATACTTATAGAAAATTCACCTATTAATGATGAAACATAACCTAGAGGTACTGTATCATTTTCATTAAATGGTAGCGCTCTTCCTTGAATAGTAAGTGCGTTGTTATCTAGTACACTGTAAAAATTAATATATTGATTTGCGCTAAAAGTGTAACCATCGTAGGACGAATCATATTCATTAGTAGCTCCTGTAATATATCCCACTAACAATTGCTTGAATGCTCCACCAGAATTAGTCAAGTTTAACCAAATCCTATTTTTTTCTATTCCAGATGTGCTTTTAGAATTTGATTTTGAAGTTCTAAAAAACTGAGAATTATTTAGTTTTGTATCATTGAGGCCAATTCGCATTTGATTATTAAAAATAATATTAGTTCCACTTGGAATCCCTTGTAGACTAGTTGCAAAAAATCCTTGACCCGCAGCAATTTCACCACTTGGGCGAGTTCCGTTTACCTGATTACTAAGTGCGCGCGTTCCTACTCCTGTTCCCACACCACCCGTTAAATTATAAGTAGCGTAATCATCAGATGAATAAGCAAAGGTTCCAGATCCAGGATTAGATACGCTAGTTCCTATTTCTGTTTTACGGGTCCAGAAATATAATGTGCCAAATAGCGCCGTTTTATTATCAACTAAAAACTTATCAGCATAAATTGCAGATGGATACGGATTTCCTACTAGATACGATCTATTGCCAACGATTCCGCTTGCAGCTGTTATATTTCCATTGTTAGGAACGCCTTCAAATTTTGCTACTAGTGTTCCTGGTGTAGGTGGTATTCCGCTAATAGGACCTCTGATGATGTAACCTTTACCAAGCTCCATTACCGTTGACGCTGATGCTGATTGCCAAAATGAAGACGTAGTATTATTTGTAAAAGAATAAAAAATACTACCTGCAAGACTGGAAGGTTGATATGAAATTCCCCCGCTCCCTGCAAGCTTTATTGGTGCTACGGGAGTAGACCAATAAGTATAGTCTGATACCCGTACAGTGGGTGCAGTTTCTCTTATATAAATGATATTACCTGAATTAACAACATTGTTATTTTGAACTAAGCTTGCGTTATTTTCAAAGGTCAAAGTACCATTTACCATTAGTCTATCTAACAGTTTAAGCGTAATTCCCGTAGCAACGCTTGCATTTACTCCTGTATTTACGGTACAATTACAAAGTTCCACATCGGCGGTAATAGGAGTATTTGAACTAATAAGACCCAACTTATCGAGCGTTGGTGGTGATGACCACGTAGATCCATTCCACGTTGTACTGATAACAGGATTTAGTACAACGTTAGCTGATGCTGACGAAGTACAGGTGCCATTAGAAACTGTAAATGTATAGGTTGTTCCCGCTGTCAAACCTCCAATAGTGGTGGTTACTGCAGTGCCTGTTAATCCTGTTAGTCCAGCAGTATTTGGACTAGCAGTAATGATCCAATTTTCCGTAGGTAAACCACTTAAATTTACGCTTCCAGTTGCAGTAACGCAGTTGGGTTGTATGGTTGCAGTTACAGTGGGCATAGGAATAGCTGCATTTACTTTAACCAAAACTACATACGACGTATTGCTACTATTACATGAAGTAACAACTCGTCTAAACCACGTGTCCTGGGTTATAGCTCCAGTCGTATAATCACGACTAGTACTTGTTCCAGATGCATTTACAAAGCCCGTAGTTGCGCTTGTAGTGCTGCTTTGCCATTGATAAATGTAAATGTCAGTCCCTCCAGCAGGTGTAGAACCATTAATAGTGACAGTCGCACCGCTGCAAATAGCTTGAACATAACTTGCTAAAATATACAATCTCTTACCTGTTCCAATGCATGGATCTCCAAAAACTGCGTTTGTTGCTGGAATTGTTGCTGTACTATTCCCTAAAAAAGCTGTTTCAGCTACAGTTTGGCTTGTGGCTGCATGGCAAGTACCCAATGTAAAATTTGGCGCAGTCCCATCTGGAGTTCCATAACTGGCAAAATTTACTGTTGCAAAATAAGTCCCCGCAGGTGCGCTTAATGTAGCGTTACCATTTTCATTAACTGTGGCACTTCTTGGCCCCGAAGCTCCATTAGTATAAGATAAATTATTGTTGATGATTGAACTATTTACTGTAACGGTTGCTGAAACACATGCTGTTGTATTACAAGCTCCTTCATATCTCACAAAATAAGTTGTTGTGGTGCCCGGAGAAACGGTAATTGTATTTCCTGAGGCAATTAATGTACCACCGCAGGATGCGGTAAACCATCTTGCTGTTGCTCCTATTCCTAAACTTCCCCCACTAACTGTTAGTGATGTCGAGCCACCAGCACATATAGTGGTTGTTCCTGTTACGGATGTAGGAGCAGTTGAAGGTGAGTTAACGGTTACTGTCGCACTACCCGTTATATTTGTTAAGCAAGTGGGAAAATCTGTTTCATTACCCACACTTATTAAATTATATACAAAAACACCAGGCGCGTTAGTAGAAGCTTTAATATAATTTATTGATGCATTTGCGCCTACAAATACAACTAAATTACTTCCACCGTTGATGTTGTACGTAACTCTAACTCCGTAATTTTGGGGATTGATAAAGGTAATGGGAACTTCTGCTGGTCCGACGCAAACAGAAGTAGTCCCAGAAATAGATGCAGAGGTGGGTAACGGTCTAACTTGTACGTTAACTGATGAATTACTAAAACTCTGTCCACAACCATTAGCGGCGAATACAATAAGATTACCAGAAGTAGCGGTCGCACTAAACGCAATAGAAACGGATAATCCATTAGAACTTTGTGTAATTGTCCAGCCAGTTCCTGTGGTACTCCAATTATAGTTGACAGCGTTTGGAACAGCTGCAATACTAAAACCAGCTGTAGTATTTGTACATTGAGTAGAGGAACCTATTATAGAGGAAGGTGCATTAGGTCTTGCACCACTAGTTGTTACCGTTACCGCACTAGTAAAAAACTCGCAAGTGCCGGCTGTTAGCGTGCTTGGTTTAAAAACTCTCCTGAAATACCGCACATTATTTGGATTTCCAGCCACGACAGTTACTGCTGGAACATTATAATTTTGTACTGTGGCACCTGAGATATCTGTGAAGTTAATGTTATCGGTTGAAGATTGCCATTGATAAACCGTAGTAGGATTAGGATTACAGCTAATTAAATTTGAACCAATCAAAGTAGTGGCAGTATTCGAGCAAACAGTCACATTTTGAGGACTACTAATATTGTTTCCCGTGCCATCGAATGGCAGTAAACTAAAGCCTAAAACATTCTGCCCTGCATTCTCATAATAATCTAAAACAATCTCACTATTTGCATTTAAATTTACTAAATTGTTACAATACGTTGTATTGCTTTGCTCCACCCAACGGTCAAAAACCCTAACACCGTCTATATATACTCGTACTCCGTCATCGCCGTTTACGTTCATGACATAGCAACCTGCAGGCCTAGTGGACCTCATTCGATAACGAACTGCAAAAGTTTGTGTGTTAATTTCAGCACGATTAACTCCATTACTTAAAACAGGAAAACAAGTATTATCTCCTCCAAAGTTTTCATTAATCGATTCGGTTGCAACATTATAATAACCAACGTAATTAGCAGAACTAAAAGGATTGCTGGTGGCAAGTGCTGTTGGCGAAGCGCCTCCTGGAGGAGCGGTTCCAGTCCAATTGTAAACGTGTCCGACCCAATTACCAGTTCCAAAAGTGGTTTGATCATCTTGAGTATTACCGATCGTATTTAATTTTAAAGTGATAGGGCCAGTGTTACCCCCAGAGTTAATGCACGGACTACTTCTTGAAAATAAAATTTTAATTTGTCCACTAAATGTAGCAGTATACGTTATTGAAGCTGAGTTAGAACCAGAGTTGAAGCCTCCTAATAAAAAAGCATCTGTCGCAGCGTTGAATAAAGTTAAATTTTCTATTTCCCCGCCATTATTGATATTGCCAACAGAAAAAGTATAATTAAAACCACTGACAACGTTTACTAAAGCGTATTGACCAGCCCCTACATTTGCCGAATTAAGTGTGGTTGTTGAGCCGTCAATACAAAAAGTATATGTACCAACCGATTTTGCAGTTGATGGATAATCACACTGTGCAAAAGACAAAAAAAAAGTAAAAAATAGAACAAGTAGGAAAAGTAATTTTTTATTCATTGGGGCGAATTTTATATATTGTAATCTTAAATATTTTTAACCTGAAAAGATTGAAATATAGAAAACTGTGCAATATAGTTTAGCGTTTTAAATGAAATAAAATCTATCCGATTAAAAGCATAAAAAGTCGTTAAAATACATCGTTGTGTCTACTCATTTTTTTATAATCTGGTTAAATAATTATTTGATTTCAATCAACATTCACAGTGTAAGAAAGCTATTAGAAAATCGGGATAAAAGCGCTATCATTTTGTGGTTACAAAATTTTTCTTTTCTTTGTTTATAAATTAATCTCAAGCATGAAAGAAGTATTTTCAGTTAAGGAAGCAGTTCATAAAATAGAACATTATTGTGCGTATCAAGAACGCTGTCATGAGGAGGTCGTTCAAAAGTTGCGCAGTATGAAAATGGATGCAGATGAAATTGACGTGATTATAGTTAAGCTTTTAAGCGATAATTTCCTTAATGAGGAGCGTTTCGCCTGCAGTTTTGCAAGAGGAAAACACCGAATGAAGCAATGGGGAAAAATCAGAATTATTAATGAACTAAAATTCAAGAAAATAAATCAAAGATTAATAACTACCGCACTACAAGAAATTAGCGAAGAAGAATATTTATTAACTTTTCATACGCTGGCTGAGCGAAATTGGGAATCTATAAGAGAAACTAATACGCTAAAAAAAAGGAAGAAATTTTGCGATTATTTGCTGCGAAAAGGTTTCGAAAGTAATTTGGTTTACGAAAAAGTAAAGGAATTAGAATCAAAATAGATCTTAAAGAGATAACAAAATACTCACGGCATTCCCTCCAAAACCAACTGCATTAATCAATACTTTTTGAATAGGTTTAGTTTGGATTTGCGCTACTGCAAAAGGAACGCTGATAAAAGTATTATTTTGCATCATCATAATTGCAAGTTCCATACTCAACATTCCTGATGCACCAAAAGTATGTCCTATCTTCCACTTATTTGTGGTCAACAAGGGAAGGCTTTCGCCGAAAATTTTTTGGATTGCTTTGTACTCTGATAAATCGCCTTTTACCGTTCCTGGGGCGTGCATCACTATTGCATCAACTTCAGATAAATTAGTATTTTGTAATGCCATATTCATTGATTTTTGGAAGCAGGTCGCCTCTGCAGAAATAGAAATATTGTGTTCTAAAATTTCAGTTGCATAGCCTATTCCCTCAATGTACGCTAGAGCATTTTCCCTTTTCCCAATTTCTAAACAACAAACACTCGCGCCTTCACCCAGGATCATAGTTGATTGCTTTTTTTCTAGATCAAATGCTCGATTTGGCCATTCTATACTTTGGACTCCATTGTTTTCTGCATTAGCATAAATTTTCAAAGCTCGCATTTGGGCAATTGTAAAATCAGTAAGTGGCGCTTCGCTGCCACCAACTAAAAATTTATCAGCCATGCCGGCCTTTAACCAAGCCACTCCGTTTAAAACAGCATGTAAAGCAGTAGAACAAGTTATAGAATGTGATATTTCAGGTCCTGAACTTTGTAAATCGTGGGCAACCCACGAGGAAATATTTCCTAGCGTAGTTGTAGGTGAAGCAAGGGTTTGTGCTTTTCCAGTTTCTAAATACTCTTTGTGATGTTTTTCAAAAAGATCAGTAGCTCCGCGAGAAGAACCTATGTTTATTCCAAAAATAGCATTAGGATTCCAACCGGCAGTTTCTACTGCTTTTCGAGCAGCTGCCATTGCATACAAAACGGAAATATCCAGTGATTTATATTTGTTATCTGATTCACGTAAATTAACAATAACCTGCTTTGAATCATTGTCTAATGTCGCGACAAAGGTGTCTTTATGATCAAAACGTTGATTTGAAAAACAATGGTTGCCACTTAAGTAATTTTTCCAAATAATTTCTGGAGAATTACCTAGAGGTGAAATGGAGGAAATGGCAGTAATCGAAATAATTTTTGACAAGGAACTATTTTTTAAATACAAATTTTGCTAATTGTAGCACATTCTAACTTTTAGAATAAAAAAAAGAATTCAATTAGTAGATTTTAATTTTTTTACAAATTTAAACTTTTTCTAAAGCATCCTCAATCACATCATATATTTTATGCAATTGTTCATTTGTGATAATGTAAGGAGGCAAAATATAAACAATATTTCCCACGGGACGCAGAATGACACCATTAGCAATAAAAAAATTATAGAGTTTATTGCGCAAAGTTCCGTAGTAACTTTCGTTACTTTCGGTCTTAATCTCTAATGCAAAAATAACTCCCAATACTCTTGTTGTTGTCACTCGCGAATGATTTTCAATCTTTTTTTGGAATGCTAAGTGTTTTTCATTCACTCGAGTAAGGTTCTCTTGCATTTCATTTGTTTGCAATAATTCTAAACTCGCTAACGCAGCTGCGCAACCTGTAGGATTTGCTGTAAATGTATGTCCGTGAAATAGTGCCTTATTAATATCATCATCATAAAAAGCATCAAATAAATCCTGAGTAAAAGTGGTAATTGCCATAGGAATTGTTCCACCAGTTAACGCTTTTGATAAACACATCATATCTGGTTTTTGAACTAAATAATCTGTTGCAAAAGTTTTTCCAGTTTTCCCAAAGCCCGTCATCACTTCATCAGCAATGGTAAGAATATTGTTTTCTTTACATATTAGCATCAAAATATCCAGCGTTTCTGGCTCGTACATTACCATTCCTGCAGCTCCTTGTACTAAAGGTTCGTATATAAATGCTGCACAAGGATTACTTTTGATGACCACTTTTAATGCAGTATAGCTCTCTTCTTCATGACCTTTTGTAGGAACTGGAATCCGCACCACATCAATGAACATTCCCTCAAAGGCTTGGGTGTAAAATGAAATTCCACTTGCTGCCATTGCCGCAAATGTATCGCCATGGAAAGCATTTTCAAAAGCAATTATAGTTGTTCTCTTCTCGCCTTTATTAAAAAAATATTGTAAACCAACTTTAATAGCTACTTCAACCGCCGTAGATCCATTATCTGAAAAAAATAATTTTTGTTGGTTTTTTGGCAAGATCTCCATCAGCTTTTCAGCCAAAACAATTGCTGGTTCATGAGTGAATCCACCAAATAAAACGTGTTCTAAAGTCGTCAACTGTTTGTAAATTGCATCAGCAATAAATACATTTGAATGTCCAAAAGGATTTACCCACCAAGAGGCAATTGCGTCAATATATTCTTTATTATTTTCATCCCAGAGTAAAGCATCTTTCCCTTTTTTGATGGCAATGGGCAAAGCGGCTGTTTTATGTTGGGTATATGGATGCCAAAGATATTGGCGGTCTCTTTCAATTAAATTCATTAAGCAAAGATAAGAAAAGAAGTTCGAGCTATAAACTTCGTATTGAAAGAAGGAACAAGAAAATTTAATTGAAAATGTCCTCTAATTTAAAATCAAGTTGAGTAAAAAGTGGACTCTCCATTCTATCATCTTCAATTAAAGGATGTTGACCCACAAAAACTCCCTCTTTTAAAAAATAAATAAATATCGCTTTGTTTTCTGGATTTACGATCCAATATTCTAAAACGCCAGCTATCTGTTCCAAATCGTATTTATAATGCATTTCCTTTTTAGAATTTCCGGGCAAAAGTAGTCCAATCATCAGTTCAGGAGCACTAATTGCACCTTGCGCATCTAACTTAGTTTCATCGCAAATCACGTACAAGTGGGGTTGAACAACTGTGTTAATATCAGCATCGTTTTTTAGATTTTTTGTGTTTACCAAGCGCACATCGAAAGGTGCTGCAAAAACAGTACAAGGTTGGTTTTTGAATTTATTCTATAAAATTCCATGTATGTTGCCTACAACTTTTTGGTGTTACATACTCAGAGCTGGACTCATTTTGAATATTTTACCTTTAAAAAGTTCCAATAGTTCTTGAAACATCCAAATTAAATAATCAACGTAAGAATATTTTTTCGATAAATCTAATTGACTGATATTGGTAATAAAAAATGCTTTTTTACAAATTTAACGAAAATAACTATTGTTACAACTTCAACAACTTTTCTTGAAATAATGCCGCATATTCGGAAACTACATTCTTATCAAAATAAGGTTCGTCTTCAATACGACCAATAAAATTGATTCCCGTTTTAGAAAGAATAATAGACTCCGTTGCTTTATTCTCATTTCCATTAAAAACAATTCCAGCAATTTTAATATTTCGATTTTGTAACGCTTCAATAGTTAGCAATGTATGGTTGATACTTCCCAAATAATGTCTGGAAACCACAATTACTTTATAATCTGGTTGGATTAAATCAATTACACAATCCTCAGCATTTAGTGGGACAAAAAGTCCTCCAGCACCTTCAACAACTAAATGGTTTTGTGTTACCGGTTCTACAATCTTTTTTAAATCAACAACAATATTATCTATTGTTGCAGCATAATGTGGACTGGCCGGAGTCTTTAACGCATAACTATTTTTAAAAAACATTGATTTATTATTAGACACATAGCGTTTTACTTTATGTGTATCTGAATTATCCAAATCCCCAGCCTGAATTGGTTTCCAATAATCAGCTTTTAAAGATTCGGTAATAATTGCTGAAGCAATAGTTTTTCCTACATCAGTTCCAATTCCCGTTATAAATAGTTTCATAATTTTTTATTAGAACACAAAAATAAAAAACCCATCGTTAAGATGGGTCGTTTATTATTCTTCTTTTAATTCATCTAGCAATTTGCGTATTTGTTTAGCATATTTCCCATAAAATTTATTTACCCACACTTCAAGTATAATTCCCATAAAAATCATACTAAAAAATACAATTGAGAAAACTGCCACTAATTGATAATTAGTTATTTCAGTAAACTGAAATCCGGGAACGTTCGATAGTGTGTAATACAAGAAACCTATTAACGACAAAATTAAAAAAGGAGTTAAAGCAAACCCGAATGTTTTATATAATTCCATGTTCAATCTAATATCAAAATAGGTTTCATACAAACTATCTTTTGTTTTTAAAGTTACGTTGTTCAACCTCTTATAAAATAAATATAATTTCACTAGGTAATAAACGCTTATTGCTACAAAAAGGCTAAAAAAGAGATAAAATAAGACGATAAATTTTTGCGGAAAATCATATAATAAAGGAATAAATCCAGCAAAAACGATTCCAATAATTTGATAAAAAAACTCCTTTTTTAAATTTTTCTTGATTTTGTCCAAAGGCGTATTAGCCTCTTGTATTTTTTGGACATTAGTAGGAAGAGTGATTTCATCTGTCCTCTCATTATTCCATTGATTTTGTATATCGTTAAAATCCATATCCTTGATTTTTTATAATTTCTTTTAATTTTTCTTTCGCTCTGTTTAATTTCACTCTTGCATTCCCTTCAGAGATCCCAAGATTCTCCCCTATTTCTTTATGAGAGAATCCCTCCAATTGATAAATGATTACTGCCTTCTCAATTTTGCCTAATTTTTGAACGGCTTTGTAAAAATGATCTAATTGGCTCTCTTTAATGTGGGAATCGCACTCTTCCTCTTTAATGTTTTCTGAAGGGATTTCATACTTGTCAACTTTCCGTTTCTCTTTCTTTAGATAAACAATAGCAGTATTAATTGCTACTCGGTACATCCATGTTGAAAACTGACTTTCGTTACGGAAGGAATCATACGATTTCCACAGCTGACAGATAATCTCCTGAAACAAATCTTGTTGATCGTCAGGATTATCCATATACATTTTAGAAACTTTATATAAAATCCCTTTGTGCTTTTCAGTCCGATTTAAAAATTCTTTTTCTTTTTCTTTTTCTTTCAAAACAAAACTATTTCATTACTGGATTTACACTATATCCTGCTTTCCTTAGTAAATTTATTACTCCAAATTCACCAGCTAAATGTGCCGCACCAACCGCTATAAATGAAGATTCATTTAAAAGCATTTCAGGTAAGGCTTTGACCCAATTTATATTTCTATTATCAAGCATTTCTGCTCTAGTTTTTACACTCATTAATTTTTCAGTAGTGCTGTTTTTATAAAGCGTTTCAATATTTTCATTCTTGTATTCGTTTACTAATGCCTTGTTTAATTCACTGTTAGATTCAGCTAATGAAGCAATCATCTCGTCTGTTGTGTAAGCATTCTCAATAATAGAAAATTGATTTTTAACTGTTTCAAGACCGGAGACTTCCATCTTTCGTTCTTTTGCTTTAGCGATAAACTCCATTTCATAAAATTTAAGTTCATTACAATTAAAGCTTTTTATGGAAATTAAACTCATAACCGTTGTCAACCTATAACCATTCACTTGCTGTACTGTCATCCCAGTATTCTTTTTCAAAATTTCATCTAACTTTGATAATTGTGAGCTATTTAATGTTTTATCTAAGGTTAGCTTTCCCATAGCCAAATCTTGCATACTAGCTATTTCGTTTGGATCAGCCATATTAATTTCTAAAATTAATTTATTTGAATTTTCTAAAGCTTTTTTAACTTTCTCTGTTAAAAAAAAGTCAGACGCGCAGATCACATGTACAGTTCCGTAGAGGTATGACTTATTAGCTAAACCATTTCCCGATATTTCCCATAATAATGAATTTTTAAGTGGAGCTTGAATTTCTTGAGCTTGAATGGATACGCTAAATAAGGCGATAACTACTAATAATACTAATTTGAAAAAATTTTTCATGATTTTGTTTGATTAACTTGTTGATTGATTTTTGATTTTAGATGATTGAAACTTCGCTAGGATTATTTTATTACTCTTTTTCGTAGCCAGGAAGCAACAGAAGCAATAAATAAACACGCCATGATGACTACTAATGTGAAATCTGTTTTGCCAAAGATAAAATGATTGACTAATGAAAAGCTTAGACCTAATGAGGTCAGAAAAATAAAAACATAATTAAAGATGTTTTCTTTTGATGCAGGGGATTGTGGTTTCATAATGATTTAATTTATTTGATTACCTCTCGTAAGTAAGAAAAGAATTAAAACGTTACAAATAAATTTGAATTATTTATTAAAAGCTGATAAAGAGTCAGTTTAGTACTCTGTATATTTAAAGAAAGAATGTAATAGTAAGAATCTATAAGGTTTTTGAAAGCTTGTATTTATAACAAAAATCTAAAAAACTGAATTTGCTAACAATCGTAAAATCTGGTTAATCTCTTCTTTTGAATTAAAACTATGCAAGCAAAAACGTAAACGCTCTTGACCTTCTGGTACTGTAGGAGAAAGTATAGCTTTAACATCAAAACCGTTATTTTGTAACTCACTAGCAATTGCTTTTACCTTATGATTTCCGGGAATAATTGCACTTTGTATTGCTGATTTACTGCGGACAAATAGTTGTTTTAATCCTAATAAAGTAAGTTGCTGATTGAAGTGAATGATGTTTTGTTTTAATTCATCAATACTATTTAAATCTTTTTCTAAATATTGATAAGCAATTAAAATTGTAGCAACAGCATGTGGTGAAAGTCCAGTAGTATAAATAAAACTTCTTGCAAAATTAATAAGATAGGTTTTTAATTCTTCCGAGCCTAAAATTGCAGCACCATGACAACCTAATCCTTTACCGAAAGTCATGATTCGAGCAAAAACGTGATCTTGCAAACCTAACATCTGAACCAATCCTTCGCCTTTAGATCCAAAAACTCCTAAAGCATGCGCTTCATCAACAATTAAATAGCAATTGTATTTTTCTGATAATTGTACTAATTCTTCCATGTTAGGACAATCACCATCCATAGAAAAAACAGACTCCGTTACGATGTAAATCACAGAATTATCATTTCGTAAAATAAATTTCTCTAAATCTTCAAAATCATTATGTACAAACTTAAATGATTTTGCATTTGACATCTTTATTCCGTCACGGATAGAAGCGTGACACAATTCGTCATATAAAATAACATCGTTCCGTTGCGGTACCGAACTGAAAAATCCAATATTGGCATCATAACCAGAATTAAAAATTAAAGCTGCTTCTGAATGATGAAATTGAGCAATATAGTCCTCTGTGATTTTATAGAGAGGATGGTTTCCTGAGAGTAATCGCGAACCAGTTGCACCGTTATTTTTGGCATCTGTTTCAACTAAGTACTGATGTGTATTGGTGAAAATAATTTCCGACTTTGATAAACCAAGATAATCATTGGAAGAAAAATCTATGTGCTTGTTCGGTAGAGATAATTTTCGCAGTGAATTAGATGCTCTGCGTTGCAGCAACTTATCAGATAATGATTGGGGAAATAGTCTCATAGATTACAAAAATACTAAAGTTATAGAGAACGGATTGTATAATAATGTAAAGTAGTTTTTCGTGAACCAATATTCGTGGGAAATCAATGAGATAAAAATAGACTAAATAATATGACTTAAGTATTTCAGTATTAAAGATAAAATCCAGCACAGACTTCGGGCAACCCTCCGCCGTAAGATATTATAAATAATCTTTAATAAAATTAAGTAAAAAAAAGCCTAACGTTTCCGCTAGGCTTATCATTTTTATTTAATAAATTATTTAGTCAACTAAAACGATTACCTTATTATCTTTCATTTCAATTGTTCCTGAATTGATAGATAACGTATAATTCTGGTCATTTATCTTTGTAAATTTTCCAGCTACTTCTTTTGCGAAAGCGAAACTATCAGCAGTAATTTTAACCTCTCCTTTTTCTAAGATGGAAACAATAGGTGCGTGATTATTCAAAATTTGAAAACTACCGTTGATTCCAGGCAACGTCACCGAAGTTACTGCAGCTGAAAATAATTTTGCTTCTGGAGATACTATTTCTAAAATCATAATTTTTTGAGTTATGAATTATAAATTATGAATTATAAGTTTATTGAAAAACTCATAACTCATAACTCATAACTTATTATTAAGCTTCTGCTAACATTTTTTCTCCAGCTTCAATAGCTTCTTCAATGGTACCTTTTAGGTTAAAAGCTGATTCTGGCAAGTGATCTAATTCACCATCAATAATCATATTAAATCCTTTGATAGTATCCTTAATATCAACTAATACTCCTTTTAATCCTGTAAATTGCTCAGCAACGTGGAAAGGTTGTGATAAGAAACGTTGTACACGACGTGCTCTTGAAACTGCTAATTTATCTTCTTCAGATAATTCTTCCATACCAAGAATCGCAATAATATCTTGAAGTTGCTTGTATTTTTGTAAAATTTCTTTCACTCTTTGTGCACAATCATAGTGTTCATCACCCAAAATTTGCGGAGTAAGAATTCTTGAAGTTGAATCTAATGGATCAACTGCAGGATAAATACCTAATTCAGCAATTTTACGAGACAATACAGTTGTTGCATCAAGGTGAGCAAAAGTTGTTGCTGGTGCTGGATCCGTTAAATCATCTGCAGGAACGTAAACCGCTTGTACAGATGTAATAGATCCTTTATTTGTTGATGTGATACGCTCTTGCATCGCACCCATTTCTGTTGCTAATGTTGGCTGGTAACCTACTGCAGATGGCATACGACCTAAAAGTGCCGAAACCTCAGAACCTGCTTGTGTAAAACGGAAAATATTATCAACAAAAAACAATACATCTTTCCCTTGATCAGTTCCAGCTCCATCACGGAAATACTCCGCAATAGACAACCCAGAAAGTGCTACACGAGCACGAGCTCCTGGTGGCTCATTCATTTGACCGAAAACGAAAGTAGCTTTAGACTCTCTCATTCCTAGTAAATCTACTTTAGACAAATCCCATCCTCCATTTTCCATAGAGTGCATGAACTCATCACCGTATTTTATAATTCCTGACTCTAACATCTCACGAAGTAAGTCATTCCCTTCACGTGTTCTTTCTCCTACTCCTGCGAATACTGAAAGTCCACCGTGACCTTTTGCTATATTGTTAATCAACTCTTGAATTAATACTGTTTTACCCACACCAGCACCACCAAATAAACCAATTTTACCCCCTTTAGAGTAAGGCTCAATTAAATCGATTACTTTTATTCCAGTAAAAAGCACTTCAGATGAAGTCGATAAATCTTCAAATCTTGGAGCTTGACGGTGAATTGACATACCGTTTACGCCTGTTTTAGGCAATTCTGGCAAGCCATCAATTGCATCACCAATAACGTTGAATAAACGTCCGTATACATCAGCACCAATTGGCATTTGAATTGGATTTCCAGTTCCTACTACTTCATAACCTCTACTCAAACCATCTGTTGAGTCCATCGAAATGGTACGAACGGTGTTTTCACCAATATGAGATTGTACTTCAAGTACTAATAAAGTACCATCTTTTTTTGTGATTTCTAATGAATCATAAATTTTTGGAAGTTCAACATCTTTACCGTTGAAAACTACATCAACTACTGGACCAATGATTTGGGCAACTTTTCCTATTACTTTTGACATTACTTATGTGTTTATTAAATAGCTAATTAGGCTTATGAATGAGTACAAACCGAAACATATCGATTTGGTACTTTTTTCAAAGCGCAAAGATAATTTTTTAAAATAAAAAATCAACATCTTTTAGCATAAAAAAAATGAAAAATATAATTGATTAGTAAAAGTAAATACAATTCAGTAATCCTTATCAAATGCCGTAAATAAAAAAACCACCTCGTTTTAAAAACTGGTGGTTTTGTTTGATTATTTATTTTTGAACTACCCTACAATACAGGTGTAAATAAAATTCTATATTTAGATAAGTCTACTGCTTTTAAGTTTGAACCATACGTTGTATTAATTGCGGCAAGAAATTGATTAGCAATCAAAGCGTAACCTCTAGGACTTGGATGAACTCCATCCATAGAAAACCCACCTCCCGATACATACGTTGAACTTACAGTATAGCCATTAGCTGTTATTCCTCCACTAGCAACCTGCGTTAAAACAGCATTTGCATCAACAAAAGCTAATCCCTTTGCAGTGGCAATTGAACGAATTGCCGCATTATAAGCATCTGTAGCGATTTTAACTTCTGCTGTTTCAGAAGCTGTTAGCGTTGTACTATCTTGCATTGGAAAAGAAACACCAATAGTATTAAAAGGCGCAGTAGCACCAATTTGAGGTGTTCCAATAACAGTTCTAGCTGGAAGAACTATATAATCCCTAGTAGCAACTGAATTACTCGCATGTCTTGCTTGACCGTATAGATTGCCTAAAATCCCTGCAGTTGCCGCACCAAAAGAGGGTGTAAGCGCCGCTGTTATTGCGCCAGAAATATTTATTAAACTTTCATCTTTTATTAATAAAGCATTGGTTTCAATTGTCGCTGAATTGCCATCATCTGCCACAAGCGTAACAAATCGAGCAGGAAGAGAGCTGGCTGCCAAAGCCGCATTTATTCCACCAAACAATTGGTTCAACTGAGCCGCACTAGCTGGAGGTAATCCAGGAACAGCATTGGTTGGCACTGTTGTAAAGTAAGGTACAGAGGTTACGTAAGGTAAATTGGCAACAACTCCCTTAGCACCTTTAGCTGTTAATGCAGTAATTAATGAATTATAAACCGAAGCAAAAACACCAGGATCTGTAATATCATTTGAACCATAAGTGGCAGGATTTGTATTTCCTGTTTGATTAGCACCTACACCGCCTGAAGTTGCATAACCTAAAACGTCATTATTTCCAATCCACAATGAAAAGAAAGTTGCGTTTTGGGCTACTGCGTCTACTATTATTGATGTTGCTGGTGAAGATGCAAATCTAACAAAGTAAGGATTAGCTTGACCAGTCGCTAGACCAGCAATATTACCATAACCCGCTGCAACCAGATGAAAACTTTTTGCACCCGGAACACCTAAATTATTAAACCCTCCTGTCAACACTGTGGCTGCATTTGTAGATGGTGTGCCTGGAACTGGAGCAGGTCCAGCACCATTGAAAAATAATCTTGGTCCAAAACCTGGAATCCCCACAAAGCCACCAATGTTATCAGCCATAAATGGCGTTTTAAATTGTCCGCCACCCACTAGTGCAAATTGTTGAGACAAAATATTTGGATAGGATCCTTTTTGACCCTCAATAAATAAAGCACTATCACTATATCCTGCTGTTAGCGAGTTACCTAAAGCGATGAATTTTGTAAAATCTGCAGTACCAGCAGTTAGTACTTTTCCATCTGACGAGTTTGAAATCACTTCTACCTCATCATTATTACAGGCTACAAAGGTCAATGAAACCAAAAATAACCACTTGAAATTTTTTATCATAATATCTAAATTATATTTTTATTAATAACTAATTAAGGAGTAATTGTCCATGAAACGAAATACTGTTGACCTATTAAGCCAGCACCTATTACTTGTCCATATTCTTTACCGCCAAGATTAGTAGCACCTATTTTTAATATGGATTTCAATGATGTAAAGTTATAATTTGCTTGTAAATCAATTACAGTAGCCTCAGAAATCATTCCATCAGCAAAAGTTGATTCCCATAAATATGCACTATTCCATCTACCACTGATTGTCATTCCTAAATTTCCAATAATTTTATCGTTACTAATAGTAGCTTTTACTCTATGCTTTGGCGTATTAAAACTTGCCTCAAAATCTGGATCTTTCTCTTTGTCAAAATCGAATTGAGAATAATTATAATTACCGCTTAACTCAAAATCTTCATATATTTTTTTAGAAATTCCTAATCCTGCTCCTAAAGATTTTACTGTTAAATCAGTATTTGTGTAAATTTGATATGTTCTAAAATCTCTATTTGCAAGGGCATTACCTGATTGATTAGTTGTATTATTAGGATTAGTAGCCGCTTGTCCGTAATAAGGAGTTATAACATTATAACCACCTATGAAGTCATTGTAAACATTATAATACCCATTAACATCTAATGCAAAACCTTTAAAAATTCCTCTGTAGCCTAAATCAAACGCTTTAACTGATTCTGGTTTTACTAAACTCACATCAGCTTTCACTAATAATTGAGTTGCAGTATTTAACCCAGATGGAGGTCCAGATCTGTAAGCAGAATCAAATGCTAAAAATGATCTTTCCGTAAACGAATTACTATAAGCATCAACACCTGTAAGAGTCTTAGTATTTGCTCCAAGAACACCTATTCCATAATTAGAAATAACTCCGCTACCGTTGATATTATTTCCTCTTACTTCACTAAATCTATTTAAGTTGTCAGGTGCAGATCCAATTAACACTCTATTACCAATGTCGAAACCAATATATTGATCTTGAGTAGATGGATTACGGAAACCTGTTTGAAAAGAACCTCTCAAATTATGATTTTTTTGTTCGTCGATACCATAAACAAATGACACTCTAGGAGAAAAGTTTCCATCAAAATTTTTGGCTTTGTCATATCGAAGTGACCCGGTTAACTTTAATTTATCTTCCATTAATTTTTTCTGAACCTGAGTATAAACTCCATATTCATTATAATTAATTCCACTTAAAGCATCAGTATAAATACGTCCTTGAGAATTTAATTGATAAACTCTATAGGAACCTCCAACCTGAATCTCCGCTGGTGTAAATAAATCCTTAAAATTATAGTTAGCATCAGAATGATAAATTCTAGAATTATCTACTAACTTAGATCCAGTTAACACATTAGGATCTGCTATAACTTTATTAAATGCATTTTTAAAAGCAGCAGTTCCAGGAATCAAACGTCCAGTGTCAGCCGTTTTTCTTGCAAAAGCATGCATGTCCTGTGTATTAGTAATTCCAGGTACTTGTCCAGTTGCAGCAGCTCCAAAAGCAGCTCCATATTCTTGAAACCATTGTTGATCTGATTTCCAAATTCGGTTAATATTTAAGGCTGTAAAAGTCATGTCATATGATTGACCACCATCTTCAGTAGTTGTATAACCTCTTACAAAGAAATTCTTTCCTTTAAATTCTAATTTATGCTGTTGCATAAAGAAGTTATTTAAATTATATCTACTTGCACCTTGATAAATAGAATTACCGAAACCAAATTTCGATTGCCAAATAACCTCTAATCTTTCATCACCAAAGGGGCGAAAATGCATTGAGAAATCGATTTTAATATTTTTAACTTTGCTTTCTGTTAAATCAGTTTCGTTATATCCAGTTCTAGTAATATCCTCGTTTGGTAAAATATTATAAGCACTTGAGCCAAATGGATTTCTATTTTTTAAATTTAAAACTGCTTCGTCTCCGTAAACATTAATCCCGTTATAACTGTGGTGGTCTCTTGTTCTTCCTGCTACTTTTAAGTCATCGTAATTTGTAGCGTACCAATCCGTTCCGTTTAAAAGAGAAAAATTTACTTTACCAGCAAAATGAGGGTCAAAAACTTTCGCCATTCTAACTCCGTAATCGTAGTATTCATTGGCTCCAGCGGCTTTTTGATTTGTTTGACCATATTTTGCATAAGCAGTAATCCCTTGACTATCAAAAGGACTTTTACTAGTCATGAATAAAACACCGTTAAAAGCATTAGCACCGTATAAAGCAGAAGATGCTCCAGGTAACAATTCAACACTTTGAACATCAATTTCAGATATACCTATTAGATTTCCTAACACAAAGTTTAACAATGGTGATGAATTATCCATACCGTCCACTAATTGCATAAATCGAGTATTAGCGACCGTGGCAAATCCACGTGTATTGATTGATTTAAAAGACATACTTGAAGTATTCATTTGAACTTCCTTCAAATTTTCTAGACCATCATAGAATGTTGGCGAAGCCGTTCTCTTGATATCTTTTATTGTCATTCTCTCAATCGTTACGGGAGACTCTCTAATCCTTTCTGGAGTTCGCGATGCAGAAACAACGATCTCATCAAGCTCTGTATCTTGAGAAACTAATACAATAGATATTTTTTGACTAGCTGAAGTTACTGTTATTTTTTGTGTAGCAAAGCCAACACTAGAGACGTTTAAAACGTAAGGTGGTTTTTTATTTGATTTTAAGTTAAATGAACCATCAGCAGCCGATGATGTACTTGCTGATTCACCAATGATCATGATGTTGGCTCCAGGGATAGGTTGGTCATTACCATCAGTAACAACGCCTGAAATTGTGCTTTGAGCAAAACTTATGCTACAAAAAAACAAGGATAAATAAAGTAAATATACTCTCATTAGGTTAAAAATTTATTGGTTTATGAAGCCAAAGTACAAATATTTTTGATATTAATAAAAAAGAGTAAAAAAAATTTACTTTTTAACAGTTATATAACCTATTTTCTAAATAATTCGCATAATCAATTAGATTTGATTTGTTAAATTTTATGATAAAAAATCAATAAATCATTATGCACGCATATAATAATTAAAAATAACACAAAATTAATATTAAATTCTAGCGATTCGATAAAAATCATAAGTTTGCTTAATTAAGTAGAAAAATCAGCAAAACAGTATTAAACTCTTACTATAAATGCTTGAAATTAAGTGTTAGATTTTCTTCTACATTCTTGAAATTGTACATAAATTTATAAAATATTTTTTGCCATGATATTAAATAGAATTAAGCCTAAAAACTTATTAGATTTTTGAACTCTGCATTTACAATAGTTATTCCATAAAACTAAAAATAAGAGTGTCATGAAAAAAAGTTGCCGAAAAATATTTAATTTAAATTTCTGACTTACATAATAAAAGTTAAAATTTAACGCTCAAGAATAGAGCTAATAAAAAAGCCTCAATAAATTTGAGGCTCTTAAATAATAATTCTACTATAATCTATTCTACTGTAACAGATTTTGCTAAATTCCGAGGTTGGTCAACGTTACAGCCTCGCATCACGGCAATATGATACGATAATAATTGCAAAGGTATAGTTGTGATTAATGGGGATAAAGCATCAGATGTTTCAGGGATTTCAATGATGTAATCAGCTAATTCTCTGACCTGTGTATCTCCTTTAGTTACCACGGCAATAATCTTACCGCTTCTTGATTTTATTTCTTGAATATTACTAACTATTTTATCATAATGCCCTTGTTTAGGTGCAATTACAATTACAGGCATGTGTTCATCAATCAACGCTATTGGACCATGCTTCATTTCTGCTGCCGGATAGCCTTCAGCGTGAATATATGAAATCTCTTTTAATTTCAAAGCGCCTTCTAATGCTACTGGAAAATTATATCCTCTTCCTAAATACAAGCAGTTAGGTGCATCTTTAAAAATTGCAGCAATTTCTTTTGCTCTATCATTGGTCTCTAAAGCTTCTTTTACTTTCTCAGGAATAATTTCTAACTCTTGTAAATAAGCATGAAACACAGAATGAGAAAGAGTTCCTTTGGCCTTAGCCAAACGTAAAGCAATCATAGTCAAAACTGTAATTTGAGTTGTAAAAGCTTTAGTTGACGCAACGCCTATTTCTGGTCCAGCATGAGTGTACGCTCCTGCATGTGTTTCCCTAGAAATTGAAGATCCTACAACATTACAAACTCCAAAAACGAACGCACCATTTTCTTTAGCTAACTTAATTGCTGCCATTGTATCAGCTGTTTCACCCGATTGCGAAATAGCTATAACTACGTCAGTCCTGTTAATAATTGGATTTCTATATCTGAATTCCGAGGCGTATTCAACCTCTACAGGAATTCTAGCAAACTCTTCAAAAATGTATTCTGCAACTAATCCAGCATGCCATGATGTACCACATGCAACAATTATTATACGTTCAGCATTAAGAAATTTTTCTAAATTATCTTCAATTCCAGCCATTTGGATTAAACCATCATTTGCATGAAGCCTACCTCTATAGGTATCTTTGATAACACTTGGTTGCTCATAGATTTCTTTTAACATAAAGTGATCGTATCCCCCTTTTTCAATTTGCTCCAAGTTCATTTGAAGCTCTTGAATGGTAGGATTTACTAGTGAATCATCTTTAATTTTACGAACTTTCATTGATTTGTGCAATCTAATATTTGCCATTTCGCCATCTTCTAGATAAACTGCGTTTGCAGTATATTCTATAAACGGGGAAGCATCAGATGCTATAAAATACTCACCTTCACCAATGCCTATTGCAAGTGGACTACCTAAACGTGCTGCAACAATTTCGTTTGGATTTTTTTTATCAAAAACAGCAATAGCATAAGCACCTACAACTTGATTAAGCGCTACTTGAACAGCTTTTCCGAGCTTTAGATTATCTTTTTTCTGAACTTCTTCAATAAGATTAATTAAAACTTCAGTATCAGTATCTGAGTGAAATACATAACCTCTATTTATTAATTCTGCTTTTAACGGGGCATAATTTTCAATAATACCATTATGTATTATTGCTAAATCCCCCGAATTTGATATATGCGGATGAGAGTTTACATCATTTGGCACACCATGTGTTGCCCAACGAGTATGACCCATACCAATGGAACCATTTATTGTGATTTCTTGTAACGCCCTTTCTTCTAAATCAGAAACTTTTCCTTTTGCTTTTGCAACTTTCATAGCTTCACCATCATATAACATTACTCCGGCGCTATCGTAACCTCTATATTCTAGTCTTTTTAATCCTTTAATAACAATAGGATAAGCTTCTCTATATCCAATATATCCAACGATTCCACACATAAGTTTGGCTTAATTAGGTTTTGTAAAATAAATTTCTAACTTCAATCTTTTTTCCAATGGTACAGTAGAACTTCCACCATATAAAATTGTTCCTAAAGGATTCATCACTGAAGCTTTTGGAGCTGAGTTGATATCGGCATTTGGTGTTCGTACTTTGTACGAGTTGATTCGGAAGATATCTTCAATAACAGCAAGACCTAATTTTACATTCGTGGAATCCTTGTTATTTATAAGATTTCGTATTTGATTTGTTATCCTTATTTTATAAGTCGTTCCTCTTTTACTTGTTACACCTTTTTCAATAATTCCACCAAATAATAATTTTGATTTTTTTGGGTCAATATTATTAGCAGAAGGATCAGAATAATCTACGACAGGACGACTATTTTTAAAATCATATAAATAAACTCTTTGTGGCTCAATACTATTAGCCATCGTTGCTGCATCAATATGAAACACTAAATTAGCCTCATTAATTAATATTTTTTTACCGTCAGCTGGATTTCGTAAATCATCTAACTCATCAGATATGCCATTTGCACCTGAAGTTAAATTACCTTGTCCGTCATATCCCTTAATATCAGTTTTATCAAATAAATCTAGTACCGCTATAGATCCTTCACCACCTTTAAGATACACTTTTTCATCCCCAGCAGCAGCATTGCCTTTTATAGGTAAACTATTATAAGTAGTACCCGCCGAGCTAAAATCATTGTTTAAAAGACTAACACTATTTCCGGACAAATCTAAAATTAATGTTTTCTTTTCTCTTGTAGGAGCACCTCCGGTAGGACTCGCTACATCTTGTTTATATACAATTGTTATTTGACCCTTTTTAAAGTCAAGCATTGCCATATTTCCAGTACTACCTGCAATTTTTTCTGTTTTGAAATAAAGACCTCTAAAATAGTTTTTAAAAACATTGTTAGACGCCAATTTTCCTTCATTGGCTGCATCTAAAATTCTAGTTTTAAAATATTCCTTGTTTAAATTCAGCTTCATTCCAGGAACAATATACTTAGTACTTTTCGCACCTGTAATTGAATCCGTAACTGGAACAGCTTCCTCAGTTGAACTAAAGAAGAACTCATCATTTTGCGATTTGTCTGAACTATCATTTAAACGATCCACAATTTTGTTGCTATCAAATAATGTGTTTTGATCCGTAAAAAACTGCTGTTGTTGCTGAAAACCCGTAAGCGGATCTGCATCTCTCATAAAATAACCAGACTCATAAACACTTAATTTTATTTTAGCATTAGCTGCGCCATAGATTGAATCTAAAACATACGTACGACTGCCATCAGCATTTACTTTAGTTTTAAAATCATCTTTAAAATATGGAATTGTCAAAATAACACTTTCTATAAAAGGTCTGGCACCAACACTAGTTACAGCTGCTTGTAATGATACCTGTGTATTAAAATTGGCATTAGTTTCCCCAAAGTTACTATCACTATAAATTCCTAATGGATTTACTTCAAGATTATTTGACTGGATTGCACCTGTTTTTTGGGTATAAGCTTGTACACTAAAAGACGCTTTGTTGAAATCAAAATTATTTCCGCCTATTAAATCGCCGCCTATTTCATTATAATCTTTATCACACGACGCAAAAAAAACAACAATTACAACAAGTAGCGCTTTCTTAAGAAAAGAAGTAGTATTCATATTTAATTTAAAAGTTTAATTTAAAGAACGTCATTTCGGTAAAAATTAGTGTATGCTTCCGCAAATGCGTCTTTCGGGGCGAAAGGTAAAAAAGGTTTTCCTGAAGATTCTATAAATTTTGTTAAACTTGGGGAGAGGTTTTCTGAGGCGATTATTATTGCATCGGAGTGATTTATCGTCGCTTTAATTATGTTTTCGTAATTCGGTGTTTCCAAGTCAGCCACAGCATCAGCGGGAATTCCGTCAAATTTTACCTTATTAATCATGCCTTTATTTAATGTCCCATCAAAAGATTGACCATAAACAGAAGTTACAATTTTTGTTTCAGAAAACAAAGCCTCATTTTTATAATAATGCTTCATATATATTGGCAACATTGCCGCCATCCATCCATGAACGTGAATAATATCAGGCACCCAATTTAGTTTTTTTACCGTCTCAACAACTCCTTTTGCAAAGAAAATGGCGCGTTCGTCATTATCAGGATACATGACACCTTCTTCATCTGTAAATGTTGCTTTCCTTTTAAAATACTCGTCATTATCAATAAAATAGACTTGAATTCTCTCTTTTGGGATTGATGCAACTTTTATAATAAGTGGCATATCTAAATCATTTACAACTAAATTCATCCCCGAAAGTCTAATTACTTCGTGCAATTGATGTCTTCTCTCGTTAATATTTCCATACCTTGGCATAAAAATTCTTATCTGTCCTCCTTGATCATTAATCATTTTCGGAACGTCATAAGACATTAGAGAGACCTCGTTTTCAGCGAGATACGGCACCACTTCAGATGATACATATAATATCCTCTTATCTTTCATATTGTGATTTACTTAATTTATTGGCAATAAAAACCACGCAAAATTACAAAAATTTATGCAGTTATTAACTAAAATAGTAAGTTTGCATTTAATTTTAATAATACCACCATGCCTATTTTCTACGGAAAAGCATCTTTAATGGACTATTTGAAATCAAAAAAAACAGTAGATTCCACCATTGGGTTCGTTCCAACTATGGGTGCTTTACATCAGGGACATATTGCTTTGATGAGGAAATCCCTTTTAGAAAATGAAAATACAGTAGTTAGTATTTTTGTAAATCCCACACAATTTAACAATCCTGAGGACCTAGCAAAATATCCTAGAACGCTTGACGAAGATGTGAAAAAATTAGATGATTTAGATCCTAAAATTATTTTATACGCTCCATCAGTAAATGATATTTATGAAGGGAATGTTTCCTCTCAGCACTTCGATTTTGATGGATTGGAAAACCAAATGGAAGGAAAATTTAGACCGGGACATTTTGATGGAGTTGGTACAATTGTGAAAAGACTTTTTGAGATTGTTGCACCTACAAAAGCTTATTTTGGTGAAAAAGACTTTCAACAATTACAAATCGTTAGAAGAATGGTCATTAAAGATAACCTGCCAGTCACAATAGTTGGCTGCCCCATACATAGGGAAAAAAACGAGCTTGCAATGAGTTCTAGAAATGAGAGATTATCTGATCTAGAGCGAGACGAAGCAGCCATTATCTATAAGACACTAACTACTGCAAAAGAGAAGTTTGTGAAACAAAGTTCGAAAAAAATCACACAATGGGTTAAAAAATTTATCGAAAAAAATCCCCGTTTTAAACTAGAATATTTTACCATTGCTGATGAAACAACTCTGGTGCCTTGTACCAGAAAAAACAAGAATAAAAAATACCGCGCTTTTATTGCGGTAATAGTCAACAATATTCGTTTGATTGATACCGTTTCGCTAAATTAATTTACATTTGTAACATGCAAATACAAGTTTTAAAATCAAAGATTCACCGTGTTAAAGTAACAGGTGCCGACTTAAATTATATCGGAAGTATTACTATTGACGAATCTCTACTCGAGGCGTCAAATATTATTGAAGGTGAAAAAGTGGCTATTGTAAATATCAACAACGGGGAACGCTTTGAAACTTATGCCATCAAAGGAGAAAGAAATTCTGGAACAATAACGCTAAATGGTCCAGCCGCGAGAAAAGTTCAAAAAGATGATATTATTATTATCATATCTTACGCGACATTGGAATTTGAAGAAGCTAAAACCTTTAAACCATGGGTTATATTTCCAAATGAAAACGACAATTCATTGACGTAAGTAATAAATTTTAATTACTATTATCAAAGTATTATAGCCTTTTTGAGGCATGAAAAGTTAAAATTTATTCCAAAAAAATAATGTCTAAAGTAAAAACAACTTTTTTTTGTCAAAATTGTGGCGCACAATACGCCAAGTGGCAAGGACAATGTAACTCCTGCAAAGAATGGAATACCATTGCTGAAGAAATTATTCAAAAACAAGAAAAAACCGCTTGGAAAAGCGAAACTACTTCAAGCAATAAGGCTCCAAAACCACTGCGAATTGACGAAATTGATTCTACTCAAGAGATCAGAATGGACACAACTGATGCAGAGTTGAATAGAGTTTTAGGCGGCGGAATCGTACCCGGTTCTCTAATACTTCTTGGCGGTGAGCCTGGAATTGGTAAAAGTACACTTTTACTTCAAATCTCACTAAAACTACCCTACAAAACCCTTTATGTTTCAGGCGAAGAAAGCCAGAAACAAATAAAAATGCGTGCAGAAAGAATTACACCTAGTAGTGACAATTGCTATATTCTAACCGAAACGAAAACCCAAAATATATTTAAGCAAATTGAAGCTATTGAACCCGAGATTGTAATCATTGATTCCATTCAAACCCTTCATACGGATTATATAGAATCTACTGCGGGAAGTATTTCTCAAATTAGAGAAACAACCGCTGAGTTGATCAAATTTGCTAAAGAAACAAATATTCCGGTGATACTAATTGGCCACATCACCAAGGACGGAAATATTGCCGGTCCAAAAATTTTAGAACACATGGTTGATACCGTTCTACAATTTGAAGGCGATCGAAATCATGTATACAGAATTTTGCGCTCGTTAAAAAACCGTTTTGGCTCCACGGCCGAAATAGGAATTTATGAAATGTTAGGAAGCGGTTTACGCGAAGTTTCTAATCCTTCAGAAATTTTAATTTCCCATAAAGACGAGGAATTATCAGGAACGGCAATTGCGTCAACCTTGGAAGGCATGCGACCACTAATGATTGAAATTCAAGCCCTAGTGAGTACAGCAGTTTACGGAACACCACAGCGCAGCACAACAGGTTATAATGCTAAAAGATTAAATATGATTTTAGCGGTTCTAGAAAAACGAGCAGGCTTTAGGCTTGGCGCCAAAGATGTTTTCCTGAACGTAACCGGAGGAATTTCAGTTGATGATCCTGCTATTGATTTAGCCGTTGTTGCAGCTATTTTATCCTCTAATGAAGATATTGCAGTCAATAAAGATTTTTGCTTTGCGGGCGAAGTTGGACTTTCGGGCGAAATCCGACCTGTAAACCGTGTCGATCAGCGCATTCAAGAAGCAGAGAAACTTGGATTTTCGACCATTTTTGTATCAAAATATAACAAAATTGCCATTAAAAATAGTGGAATAAATATTAGATTGGTGGCTAAAATCGAGGATGTTGCAGGGGAATTGTTTGGGTAAAAAAATTTCTTCTATAATTTCATAAAATGTAATTGTTGTTTGTAATTTAAATTGTGTTGCATATTATTTATGCGTACCATTTTACATCAAAAATCATAGACACATTCTTATAATTCAAAACTTTCGGGAATGACTATCGATTTCAAGTTTTATAAATGTACGTTTTCACTTAGATATTAAGCTGACGTTAAAACTAGATTATTGCTATAATAAAAATAATGCTTTGCATTTATTTCCTTATCTTGAAAAACTAATTCGACAAAATAAACGTTTGCATGGTAATGAAAACCACAAAACAAAAAAGCATACTGTTTTTAAAAATTCTCATCGTCTTTTTTATAGTAATTATAACATCGCTTTATTTCTTGAGAGATACTATTTTAAATGAGGCTATTGCGAATTTAAAATCCAAAATGGAACTCGACTACAATAGCAATTTTACAGTCAAAAAGGCAAATTTTGAAGGCTTTACTGATTTAAGTTTAACCGAAATTACACTTACTCCAAGAAATGCAGATACTTTATTCAGCATACAAAAATTAAGAACTAGCATTAATATTTGGAAATTATTGACTGGAGAAATTCAACTAGGAACACTTGAAGTTCAGAATGGATTTGTCCAACTCGTGAAAAAAGGAAACGTGAAAAACTTTGCTGCTTTCCTTAAAAAAGACAATCAAGAATCAATTAAGAGTAGTAAAAAAGATTATGCTGAAATCGCGTATCGTATTATTTCAAAAGTGCTAAATCTTGTTCCTACAGATATGAAGGTGGAAAATTTAGTTTTTAAATTGGACGACAATGCTAAAAGAGCAACCATTAAAATTGATAAACTGATACTTCAGAACAAAAATTTAGAAACTTCCTTACATATAAAAACCAATTCTTTTTCACAACGGTGGAAAATCAAAGGATATGCTGATCCAAGAGGTAAAAGAGCTGATATTCGATTTTTCAATCTTGATACTGGCGCCATCAAAGTTCCCTATTTAGATGAGCGTTACAATCTCATTTCCAGCTTTGACTCCATTCGTTTAAAAATTGAGAATATAAACAAAAGTGGTAACGAATTGCACATTGATGGATTTACTTCAATTGCCAATTTAAAAATAAATCACCCCAGAATTTCCCGAAAAGACGTTATTGTTAAAAATGCAAGATTTGATTATCGTTTTTTATTGGGCGCTGATTTCATTTCAATTGATAGTAGCTCGACGGTACAACTCAATAAAATTAAACTTCATCCTTACTTGGCATACGAAACCATAGAAGACACGGTTTATAAACTTAAAATAGCGCTTCCAAAAACCAAAGCTCAAGATTTTATCACTTCACTTCCGGACGGACTATTCACAAATTTTCAGGGCATGGAAGCTGATGGAGCTTTTAATTATTCATTGAATTTTCAATACAATATCAACAAACCAAAAGAATTAGTTTTTGACAGCAAACTCAAAAAAGAGAACTTGAAAATAACAAAATACGGTACAGCCAATCTAAACAAACTCAATAGTGAGTTTATTTACCGTGCCATAATCAAAGATGTGCTGCAACGCCCTATTTTAGTTGGCACAACCAATCCAAATTTCACTCCATTAGACCAGATCTCACCTTACTTACAAAAAAGTGTTTTAACCACTGAAGATCCTTCCTTTTTCAATCATCGTGGTTTTATCAATGAAGCGTTCAAACAATCTATTATAAAAAATATAAAAACTAAGAAATTCGCGCGCGGTGCGAGTACGATCAGTATGCAACTAGTCAAAAATGTGTTTTTGACACGCGAGAAAACGTTATCCCGAAAACTAGAGGAAATACTGCTCGTATACATTTTAGAAAACAACCGAATAGCAAGCAAAGAAAGAATGCTGGAGATCTATTTTAATGTCATTGAATGGGGTCCAAATATTTATGGAATTGGCGAAGCGAGTCGATTTTATTTCGATAAAAATCCATCTGATCTGGATTTAAAAGAGTGTTTATTCCTTGCCCGAATTATTCCAAGTCCTAAAAAATTCATGTATCAATTTAATGATGAGGGATTACTAAGAGAATTTGCTGTTAAACAAGAATCTTTTTTAACTAACATTATGACTCGTAGGGGTCTTTTAAGTCTTGAAGATACTATCTACAAACAACAAACCTTGAACATAACTGGCGCGGCTAAATCCTATTTGAGATTAAAAGTGAAGGATTCTACGGCAATTGATTCGATACCGACATTTGATGAATTCTCGCTTTAAAATAGGTTTAAAAATTCTATTATTTATAAGTTGCTGCTGATCTGCGAAAATTCTTTTTTTTAAGTGTAAAAGATCTGTGGAAATTTAATGACATCAACGTAAGATTCACAAACATATCCGTAAAGTTTTAAACTTTGCAGGACTTGTCAGTTACGAAATGAGAGGTGCAAGATACTAAAGACGAGGTATTAAGTGCAAAATATGAGGGATAAGGGATAGAATACTAGTCACTAATTTCCAATCTCCAGTCACGAGTTACGAATCACGAGTTTTTACTGCTCCAGATTTGTCATTCTGACGAAGGAAGAATCTCAGTTTGTTGCTCTACGCCGTTGAGCTTGCTTCGCCTTTTTCAGATCAACCCTCAAGTCCTACTGGATCGGAATGATATCGATAGCAACTTATTTGAGTAGTACTTTTATCGTAAGTAACATCAGTTTAAAACTGAAAACACATTCTCAGCGTTGGAAATTTTGCGGAGCACGGTTCTAAAACTAAATTGCATAATCATCAATGTTAGTGGGCACGGATTGCATATCCGCTAGCGGGTCCAAAGCGCAAAACATGAGGTATCAGCGACAAAATACTAATCACTAATTCCCAGTCACGAATCACGAATCACGAGCTTTTACTTTACAACGTGTAACTTTAAATCATCTAATGAAATAATGCCCAACGCTTTTTCATTGGTTGCTTTTAAAATTACAGGTGGAGCAACGCCAGCTTTTAAAGCTTCTTTCCATCGGTTAGCACACAAACACCAAACATCGCCTGATTTTAATCCTGGAAAATTATATTCTAAATTGGGCGTAACTAAATCATTGCCTTTTGATTTAGAATAGTTTAAAAATTCAGTCGTTAATACCGCTGCAACAACGTGAATTCCTGTATCAGCATCACCAGTGGAACAAAAACCATCTCTATAAAATCCTGTTATAGGTTCTAAACTTGCCATTTCTAAAGCTGTTCCAAGTACATTTTTTTCTTGCTTTCTCATCTTGTTTTTATTTAATGTAGATATAGTAGTTTCTTTAGTAATTAAACAATTTTTTTGCACTTCTTCATTTTGTCCCAATGTTATAGTTAACACAAATAAAAAGAATAAGATTTCTTTTTTCATAATCTTCATTTCTAAAAATTTTGCGCTTTGATCATTTATTTTCTATTTTCAAAATGTAAATATGAAAAGAAATTCTGGTAGATCAATAATCGTCATCTGATAATGCAAAGTTATTACCAAAGTTATTGAAACAAAACTGCTTTATCGAGGTCACCAATCAGCAATCTCCAATCAAAATTCTCCGATAGCGCGGATTTGTAATCCGTGCCCACTTACTTTCAGAACAACTCTAATAAAATAATCCGATAGCGCGGATTTGTAATCCGTGCCCACTTACTTTGAGAACAACTCTAATAAAACAACCTCAATTTCATGCTCTAACCCGATAGCGCGGATTTGTAATCCGTGCCCACTTACTTTGAGAACAACTCTAATAAAATAATCCGATAGCGCGGATTTGTAATCCGTGCCCACTTACTTTGAGAACAACTCTAATAAAATAACCTCAATTCCCGATAGCGCGGATTTGTAATCCGTGCCCACTTACTTTGCGAACAACTCTAATAAAACAACCTCAATTTCATGCTCTAATCCCGATAGCGCGGATTTGTAATCCGTGCCCACTTACTTTGCGAACAACTCTAATAAAACAATCCGATAGCGCGGATTTGTAATCCGTGCCCACTTACTTTCAAAACAACTCTAATAAAATAACCTCAATTTCATGCTCTAATCCCGATAGCGCGGATTTGTAATCCGTGCCCACTTACTTTGCGAACAACTCTAATAAAATAATCCGATAGCGCGAATTTGTAATCCGTGCCCACTTACTTTCAAAACAACTCTAATAAAATAACCTCAATCCGATAGCGCGGATTTGTAATCCGTGCCCACTTACTTTCAAAACAACTCCGATAGCGCGGATTTGTAATCCGTGCCCACTTACTTTGAGAACAACTCTAATAAAACAACCTCAATTTCATGTTCTAAACCCGCATAATTTCGGGCAGAACTGAAGTAGTAATCTTCAGGCAAAGTGACCCATTTATCTTTTACAGGATTGTCATGAATATAGGTTATTTTCTCCTTTATAAATGAATTACTATATATGTGTATAGCGTGATACCCATCCTGCCACACTTTAAACTGTTGCTCTCTTTTTAAATGTTCGCACGCTTTACTGAAATGGTCCAATAACCATTCTCTTCTACTTTCTGGCTCTTCTATTATGGTTTTTATAATTTTCTTGGAAGTAAATTTTTTAAAATCCCGAATCACATCAGATAATATAAAACCATTGACCGCCTTACAAAGCAGATGTAAATGACTACTCATTATAACGTAGGCATAAATTTCTAAACCTTTATGCTCTTGGCAATGACGCAGAGCATTTGTCAAAATATATTTCTGATTTAGTCGCGTAAAAATGTCTACCCAACCTACCGTAGTTATCGTGATAAAATAGGCTTCTTCTGTAGTATTGGCTTTGTATTTTGTGGACATAATACATGATTTATTAGAAATAATTTAGGCGGTAAGTTTTGGTTTTATGGGATTGGGCACGGATTGCAAATCCGCGCTAGCGGGAATACTTGAAGCGGTTAAAGTTGTTTTTTTGTGATGGGCACGGATTGAAAATCCGCGCTAGCGGGTTGGGATTGGGCACGGATTGCAAATTCGCGCTATCAGATGAGTTGTTTTTATATGATTGGGCACGGATTGCAAATCCGCGCTATCGGGTTTGAACAGTTAAAACAATTCTCAGTTGTTACCATTTTAAATTTCGTTCTTTAAATAAACTTTGTAATTCTTTAACCTTTTTGTTTTTTGGGTCGTTGACCAACTTGTATAGGAAGTATAAAGGGATTAAAGTTAGGATTCCCCAACTATTTTTAACAACACTGTAAAATATAACTCCTACTAATAATCCAATTAAAAAAGCATTTGTAAATGAAAAAGACTTCATTTTTTTTGCTTCATTTAATAATTCTTCGTCTGTCATTTGTATATATTCTATTTGTTCCATTTATTTAAATCTTCTTATTTGTTCAATTTTTGAGGTGTCGGTTTTGAGATTTCTACTAACTAATAAATATAAGCAAGTATATATAACTTTTTTTAATTTTCAATTATTCTAAACCTTTAATATCCGAAAGCATTTTTTAATTTCCCCAACCTCAACACCCTAACTCCCTAACTCCCCTCAACAACCGCAATTTCCTCCGCACTCAAACCATATAATTCATACACCATCAAATCAATCTCTCGTTCTAAAACCGATGTATCAGCCAAAGCATCGGCTTGCTTTAGGGTTAGGATTTGGTCTACTTTTTCGATGAAAGGTTGTCGTGCGTCAAGTGTAATATTCGGAATTGGAATATTGTTTACATAAATAGATTTCCATCTTAAATAACCTCCCCGAATTTCGGAAGCAATTTTTTTTTGATAAAATAATACTACTCTAGAATTTAATATTCCTAGTAAATAATTATCATGCAATGGAATTGAAAAAGCTGTGTCATTTATAAATGATCCAGATTTATCAATTGTAAATTGTGAACCTAAACTTATGTCAGGGTAAATAATTTTAGGAAGTGTAAATCTATCAATATTTTTGGGACTTGCTTGCAATTCGTACCAAGCAGCGGCGCCAGCTTTTGCTTTAAGTTGTAACTCGAATTTCTTTAAGTGATTATAAATTGCAGAATAATTTTCAATATTTATACCTCGATTGGAAAAAACCAGGTATTTTTTACTTGTAGGTGTAATAAACCTTCTAATATCTCTGCCTGCAAAAAGTGGTTTTATAATATCAATACTATTTGGATTTTCTTTTATCAATAATGCTCTTGTAATTTCATCAATTACAAAAGCTTCATTAAAACCGGTCTTAATTCCATAAAAGATATTTCCGTTTGTGTATTGTGAAAGGGAAATGCCAACATCTTTAATTTTTAATAATAAATTTTGTTCAATGAAATTTGTTAAGGTCCAGCCTTCATCATTTAACTGTGATATATTAATTTCATTTTTATTTTGTTCAATATAACTAGCTAATCCATCAGCAAATGACAATGAGCCTATATTTGAACTATAAAACATATGTTTCGACTTATCTTTTGTTATGCTTAAAATGCAAGGATAAGTCGTCGCCTCCTCAAAAACTTGTAAATCACCGAAATTAACAATTTCAGTAATTTGATAAGTTTTAAGAAAAGCTCTAATCTGCTTGCCATATCCAGAACGCATCCATTTATTTGGAATAATAAAAGAGAAGTGTCCATTTTCCTTTAAATTTTTCACACCTAATTCTACAAAGTAAACAAAGAGATCAGCTGAACCATTATGAGTTTCGAAGTTTTTAATTAGATGATTTTTAATATCAACAAATTCTTCTTGTCTAATATAAGGCGGATTCCCAATCACCACATCAAAACCCACAAAATCACCGGCATCATTCAAGACTTCGGGAAACTCAAAGCGCCATTCAAAAGCATTTTCATAAATGGCGTTACTCTTGATTTCCTCAATATCTGTTTCTAGTTTTTTAACATCGCACGCTAGCGTGTTCACCGCTTTATTCCATGCGGTTTGCTCTTTCTTGCTGCGGTCAAAAAGGCCTACTTGCTGAGTATAATTAAAGAGTTCGCCTTTCTTTTTTTCTAAACTTAATTTCTTTGGGTCGCTAATCCCTATTTCACTTCTAAAGTTACCTTTGATATCCGCAATCAAGCGTTCCATGTCTTTTTTCTGTTCCTTGCTTTCGGCATTTCTATAGGTGTCCACGGCAAGTTTATAACTTTCAATGTTCCATTTGCTTTGCTTCAACGCTTTCTTTAAATCAGCATCTAGCCCAAAACGCGCTATTAAGGAATTCCCACATTTAATGTTAATATCAATGTTAGGTAAGGTTTCAAGCTCTCTATATGCTATATTCTTTTCTCTACTTTCTTTGTAATACGCATTTTTCAACAGTTCAATCCACAACCTTAATCTACATATTTTGACGGAATTCGGGTTAATGTCCACACCAAACAAGCAGTTTTCTATAATGGTTTGCTTTTCGTGAAACAGGGTTTCTTGTACCCGCTGGCTTTCGGTACTTTTGGGATTATAGGTAAAAGGAACGCCATCGTCATCAGTAATAATCAACTCATCGTTTACAATATCCATTTGGTATTCCTTTAAACGCTTGCCTTTTCTATCCAGCAAAATACCCAAATCCTGCTTGATGCTGATAATTTCATTCAATGCCGAAACCAGAAAGTGTCCGGAACCCACGGCGGGATCGCATATTTTTAAGCTGTTGATGATGTCGTTTGCTCCTTGCAAGTCGGTTATGCTATTGTACAAGTCGTTGAACGTTTCAATTGTAGAGAAGTTTTCGCCCGCTTTAGTTGGGTTAGGTGCCGATTTGAACTTTTGCACCACGGCACGCCTAATGGTTTCTTTACACATGTACATCGTAATGAAACTGGGTGTGTAAAACGAACCGTCTTTATAACCGTTGATTTTTTCAAATATCAATCCTAGCACTGAGGCGTTAATCAAGGTTTTATTGTCCTCCTGAATTTCCTCGCTTCCTTCACTGGCAAAATCGTAGGCGTCTAAAAAATCAAAAAAGTAGTCCAAGGCATTGATTTCGCCTTTTTGTTTCTTTCCGCTGCCGTCTTTAATCACCGTTCCCGATATAAAAGGAAGCGGAATGGTATCTTCTAAACCGGCAATAAATAAGGTATCGTGTTCTAAATCGGTAGGTTCAAAAAGCGAACTGTTCAGGTACGGCACTTTGGCAAACACCTCCTTGACCCGATCGTTTCTATCTTCGGGTTTCTTGGCAAGCACCATAAAAAACAGCGCATTGAGGTTGTCATAATCGTGCAACACTTCTTTGTGCAAAAACGCATAACTCCGGTCGCCTTTGTGGTAACTGATGAGTTGTGCCTCCAAGAGTTTTATAAACAAGATGCGGTTGACCCACGTAATGCAAAGTTCTAAACCCACGGTAAAAAGGCGTTCTTCATAAGTAGCGCCATACTGTTTTGGGTTAGGAAGTCGGGATATTTTATCCAAACTGTCCAACTGATTGATGGCATTTTCGAGTAAAGAACCGCTGTTTCGTTCACCTACTTTGGGACGCTGAATGAGTTTTTTGCCGCCTTCTTTGGTTTCGGTCAAGCCAATGAGATGCAGGAGTTCATTATAGAAATTCTTGTCCAAGGAATTGCTGTCATTAGCAAAAGACAATTTCAAAAGATGTTCCGGCGAAAGTAATTTGTACAAAACAATCAACTTGGCGTCGTCTTCTTTATCGGTATTCCGTAAAATCGTATCGTAAGTGGCCAAATCAAAATAGGTATATTCTATTTTATCAATAATCGAAGTGATGTGAGGTTTGGCAATCTCTCTATAGAAAAAATCAGTGGTATTGCCCGATAATTTTCCTTCTTCAAAGTCTTGAAATTGCTTGACAAACGATTTGTTTTGTGCAAAAAGCTTATCAAAAATTTGTGCGTCAAAAAGAAACCATTCATTGAGGTTGGTTGCCACAAGATGTTTGATTTCAAGGTTTTTGAGCGTGATGCGTTCCCGCAAAAAGTACAAAACCAATTCTTGCAAGGCTTTATTATTTAAGTTTTTATCCGAAATCATTTCGGCTTTGTTGGTCGGACTTTTGGCTTCAATGATAACGCCCACATTACTTTTAGCTTCTGAACTGGTGTGAATCACCAAATCATTTCGGCCTTTGGTATTGATAAAATAATTAGGCGAATAATAGGTGTTTTTCAGAAAATCGGAAATCAAATTCTTGTGAAACTCTTCAGATTCATTGGCTTTGCTGGAATCTAAAAGCAGAATAAGCTTTGATTTAAACAATTCGATGCCATTGCGGTCCGGTCTAATTTTAAGAAAGGCTTTATTGAGCGCTTTACGAGGTTTGATGAGCATAGAACTGTGGGTGTTGAGAATAACCAAACGTACCAAAAATAAACGAATTGGACAAGATAGATTTTCAGGTTATACTTTTATTTTGTAATTAAATTCAGCACGAATTACCACTTACGGATTACCAATCATCAATCATTAATCACCATTCACAAAACACACCCTACAATATTGTCATTCTAACGAAGGAAGAATCTCAGTTTGTTGCTCTACGCCGTTGCGCTTGATTCGCCTATTTAGATAAACCCTCGAGTGCTCCTAAGTGGGAATGATAAGGATAGCAACTTCATTTGATTATTAACTTTTACCGCATGTAACGTAAGTTTAAAAATTAAAAACAAATCCTCAGAGCTGGTAATTTTGTGGGGCACGGTTGAAAAACGGAAAGAAATAATCATAAATGTTAGTGGGCACGGATTGCAAATCCGCGCTAGCGGGTTTCGACTCCGCTCAACCAGACAAAAATCAATAATGTTTTACGGCATATTCATAATTGAACTGGCATTATCCTTAACCTAATGTTAGGACATAAGATTTATAAAATACGAGTTACAAATTTCAACCTCCGAATTAAGAGCTTTACGCTTTAAGGTCAAAACAATCAAGTTATGCTTTTAGTTCTCCAACTTTGTCATTCTGACGAAGGAAGAATCTCAGTTTGTTGCTCTACGCCGTTGCGCTTGATTCGCCTATTTAGATAAACCCTCGAGTGCTCCTAAGTGGGAATGATAAGGATAGCAACTTCATTTGATTATTAACTTTTACCGCATGTAACATCAGTTTAAAAATTAAAAACAAATCCTCAGAGCGGGTAATTTTGTGGAGCACGGTTGTAAAACGGAAAGGCATAATTATAAATATTAGTGGGCACGGATTGCAAATCCGCGCTAGCGGGTAATTTTGTGGAGCACGGTTGTAAAACTGAAAGGCATAATTATGAATGTTAGTGGGCACGGATTGCAAATCCGCGCTAGTGGGTCCTTAGGTTATATCGTAAGTAACATCAGTTTAAAACTGAAAACACATCCTGAGAGTTGGTAACTTTTAATAGCGAAAACCACTTTATCACAAAAATTAAAAAGCCGATTTTTACTAGAAAAATCGGCCTTACAATTTATTTTTTAATTATGGTGCAGGATCAGGAATGATTGCTTGCACAGCATTAATATCAGCTATTATTTCAGGAGAAAGTGTCACCGTAATGGTGTCAATATTTTCCTTTAATTGTGCAATACTTGTTGCCCCTATGATTGTACTGGTGACAAAGGCTTGTTGCTCGATGAATGCTAATGATAGTTCCGTTAGAGTTAAACCGTTTTTCTTTGCAATATCGTTGTACATTATAGTTGCATTTGTGCATTGCTCGCTATTGTATCTAGAATAATTAGGGAACAATTTAATTCTAGCTTTTGGATGTTCTTCACCAGTTAAAAACTTGCCGCTTAAGATACCAAAGGCCATTGGCGAATACGCTAACAATCCTACATTTTCATGCATACAAATCTCTGAGGATCCTACTTCAAAAAGTCGGTTCAAGAGCGAATAGGGATTTTGAATCGTTTTAATTCTAGGTAAATTATTGTATTTACTTTCCTCTAGAAATCGCATGATTCCCCAAGGCGTTTCATTAGAAAGTCCGACATGTTTAATTTTTCCCTCTTTTACAAATCCGTCTAAAGTCTGTAAAACTTCTTGGATGTTATCCTCCCAAGCATCATCCTGAATTTTAAATCCACGTTGTCCAAAACAATTGTTTTTTCGTTCTGGCCAGTGCAATTGATATACGTCCAGGTAATCCGTTTGTAAGCGTTGTAAGCTTTGGTCTAATGCAAACTTGATACTAGCTGGCGAAAAATCTAACGTGTCTCTCATGTAACCAAAATTAGGATTGGGTCCAGCAATTTTAGATGCTAAAACTACTTCTTCTCTTTTCCCTGATTTTTTGAACCACGATCCAATAATTTTCTCCGTACTTCCGTACGTTTCTTGACGCCCCGGAATTGAATACATCTCAGCAGTATCAAAGAAGTTAACTCCGTTTTCAACTGCATAATCCATTTGGGCGTGCCCTTCAGCTTCAGTGTTTTGCTCCCCAAACGTCATTGTGCCAAGGCATATTTTGCTCACTTTTATGTCCGTATCTGGTAAGGTCGTATATTTCATTTTTTTGTAATTCTAATTTGTATGTAAAAGTAGATTTTCTAAAACTTTTAATTTTCTGTTTACACTATTTTTTTAAGAAACGTTTAAAAATAGGTACTAAAAAAGGCTCAAAGAATACTCTTTAAACCTTTTTTGCTATTCTAGATCTTTTGATTTAATTGATTTCTTTCAGCATTTCAGCAATTTCGTCTAACCTTGGAGTCAAAATAATTTCTATTCTTCTGTTTTTAGCTTTTCCATCAGCAGTTGCGTTGCTCCCTAAAGGCGCGTACTCACTTCTACCTGCTGCAGTAAGATTTTGCTTGTTGATGTTTTTATTTTCACTTAAAATCGCTACAATTGCCGTTGCTCTTTTAGTAGATAAATCCCAGTTATCAGCAATTGGACCTGAACCAGCGTAAGAATCATCATCTGTATGACCTTCAATAAGAACGGCTATTTCTGGGTTGTCACCAAGAACTTTACCCACTTCAATGACCGCTTTTTTACCTTCAGAACCTACAGCGTAACTACCTGAATTAAATAATAATTTATTTTCCATAGAGACATAAACTTTTCCGTTTTTTTGCTCAACGGTCAATCCTTTTCCTTCAAAACCATTTAAGGCATTTAATAATGTTTCTTTTAATTTTTTCATGCTTGCTTCTTTAGCAGCAATTAAATTTTCAAGTTCTTGCAAGCGTTGCGCATTTTTGCTCAATCGTTCTTGTTCCAGTGCAAGTGCTTTTCCTTTTTCATCTAATTGCTCTAGCAAGTCGCGATTTTTTTTCATGTTGCTTTGCAAAGCATCACTACTGTTTTTTTCTAAAGCAGCATAGGAATCCTCCAGTACTTTTAACTTATTTTGAGCAGCAGCATAATCTGCTTTTAACTTACTAAGTTCGGCATTGGCTTTGCCAAGATCTGTTTTTAGACCGTCGCGATCTAATTCCAACTGATTTTTGGATTTTAATAAATCAGCATTTTCATCAGCAATAGTTCTATTTTCTCTTTTTAAATCGGTAAATTTATTTTCTAGATCGTTGTATATCTTTTTAGATACACACGAAGTTGAAAGTGCTACTACAAGTAAACCGACAGCAATTTTTTTTATCATTTTATTTCTATTTTTTAATATTTTTTTGAAATTATTCTTTACACCGAAATGCCCTAGCCCTGATAGCAGTGAAAATCCTTGTTGCTTTTTCAAGAAAGCAACAAGATTGTAGCGGATAGCAGGATTAAGCTCCTAGAAAAATTATTCAATTTCCACTAGAATGGGGCAGTGATCAGAGTGAACAGCGTCAGATAAAATAACGGCTCTTTTCAATTTATGTTTTAAAGAATCACTAACTAAATTGTAATCGATACGCCAACCTTTATTATTTCCCCTTGCTCCAGCGCGATAACTCCACCAGGAATATTGATGTGGCTCACTATTAAAATGACGAAAACTATCTACAAAACCAGACTTCATAAATGTATCTAACCATGCTCTTTCCTGAGGTAAAAATCCAGAAACGTTTTTATTGCGCACAGGATCGTGAATGTCTATTGCTTCGTGACAAATATTATAATCACCGCAAATAACAAGATTGGGAATTTCTTTTTTCAAGTCATTGATGTAATTTTGAAAATCATCCATAAACATGAATTTATGGTCTAATCGATCTATGTTTGTTCCTGATGGCAAGTACAAACTCATGATAGACACATCATCAAAGTCAGCTCTAAGATTCCTTCCTTCAAAATCCATGTGAGCGATACCCGTTCCATGAACTACATTATTAGGCTTAATTTTTGAGAGAATAGCAACGCCACTATACCCTTTTTTTGTTGCCGAATAATAGTATTGATAAGGATAACCCGCAGCTGTTATTAGATCTACTGGAATTTGGTCTTCGGTTGCTTTAATTTCCTGAAGGCAAATAACATCTGGGTTTGCTTGTTGCAACCAATCGATAAATCCTTTTGTAATCGCTGCTCTGATTCCGTTGACATTATATGAAATAATTTTCATTATAGATTTTTTAGAGTTTCAAAAGTAATAAAAAAGTAGAAGTTTGATTCAGAAAAATAGAGAAAATGGACTTTTTTGCTATCTTTGTTTCTTGCTCTAAAAATAAAAAATAAATGGGTTTAGTTACCGCCAAAGAAGTTGCAAAAGCTATAAATGTTGACAAATACGGATTTATTGGAACTTTTTCCGGGTGGATATTAATGAAAGTGCTTAAAATTTCTACCTTGAACAAAGTTTATGATAGAAGTAGACATTTAAAAGATGTTGCTTTTTTAAACGGAATTTTAGACGATTTGCAAATAAAATTTGAAATTCCAGAAGAAGATTTAAAGCGGTTACCTAAAGATGGAGCTTATATTACTATTTCAAATCATCCTCTTGGTGGAATAGACGGTGTTTTATTGCTAAAATTAATGTTAGAAATAGAACCAAATTTCAAAATTATTGCTAATTTCTTATTGCACCGCATTGAACCTCTTAAGAAATATATAATGCCCGTAAATCCTTTTGAAAATCATAAGGATGCGAAATCTAGCGTGGTAGGAATAAAAGAAACACTGCGTCATTTAAGTGATGGCAAACCATTAGGAATGTTTCCAGCAGGAGAAGTTTCTACCTACAAAGATGGAAAGTTAATGGTGGATAAACCTTGGGAAGAAGGTGCTATAAAAGTAATCAGAAAAGCACAAGTTCCAGTAATTCCTATTTATTTTCATGCTAAAAACAGCCGGTTGTTTTATCTACTTTCTAAGATCAGTAGCACCTTTAGAACGGCAAAATTACCATCGGAAGTCTTTAGTCAAAAAAACCGTGTGATAAAAGTTCGTGTTGGAAAGCCAATTTCAGTTACGGAACAAAATGAATACAAATCGATTGAAGAATACTCTGAGTTTTTGCGTAAAAAAACCTATATGCTGGCAAATCCTTTCGAGAAAGAAAGCCATTTTTTACCTACTTCATCATTGAAAATTCCTAAAAGTCCTAAGAAAATTGTAACCGGAGCCAATCAAGAGAAAATGATTGCCGAAGTCGAAATAGCTAGAAATACGGACTGTCGTCTTTTACAAAGTAAAAACTACGAAGTATTTTTTACTGAAGCTTCAAAGATTCCAAACATTTTACATGAAATAGGACGACTGCGAGAAGTAACCTTTCGGGAAGTAGGAGAAGGCACAAACGAAAGTATCGATTTAGACAAACATGATAAGTATTACCATCATTTATTTTTATGGGATAATGAAACTAATAAAATTGCGGGTGCTTACAGAATGGGATTAGGTTCAAAAATATATCCTAAATATGGTATTAATGGTTTTTACCTAAACGATTTATTTCGTTTTGAACCAGAGTTGCATGATATGATGCATAAATCTATTGAAATGGGTCGCGCTTTTATCATTAAAGAATACCAACAAAAGCCAATGCCCCTATTCCTGCTTTGGAAAGGAATTATGCATACTACATTGCGTTATCCAGAACATAAATTTTTGCTAGGAGGCGTAAGCATCAGTAACCAATTCTCTGATTTTTCAAAGTCATTGATGATTGAATTTATGAAATCTAATTATTACGATCCTTACATAGCGCAGTATATTCATCCTAAGAAAGAATACAAAGTAAAACTGAAAGATGCGGATAAGGATTTCATATTCAACGAAACAGAAGCTGATTTAAATAAGTTTGATAAAATTATTGACGAACTTGAACCTGGAAGCTTACGTTTGCCTGTACTGATTAAAAAATACATCAAACAAAATGCAAAAGTGGTTGCTTTCAATGTCGATCCGCTTTTTAACAATGCAGTAGACGGATTAATGTACATTAGAATTTCAGATATTCCAGATAGCACCATGAAACCTGTAATGGAGGAGTTTCAGAAAGAACTTGAACGTAAATTGAGCGAAAAAGAAGATTAGAAATAATAGTTAAAAAGCCCGTTGATAAATAATCAACGGGCTTTTTCGTGCTTTAAAACCATCCTTTTTTGTTGACTTGATACGTTTGATAGAATTCTTCATCAGATTTTGTCAAGTAAATAATTCCTTCGATAAGACCTAATAAGGTTGTTACAGTTCCACAAGTGCAAATACTAATCACTAACCAAATTATTCCCTCAGTTGTATAGCCTAGCAGGAATTTGTGTATTCCTAATGATCCTAAAAGTATAGCTAATAAGCCAGCTGGTAATTTTTTATTATCCTGCCTAACTGGCTGAGGATTATTCCATTGCTCTTGTTTTGAATTTTCCATTTTTTATAGTTATTTATTTGGTTCAGCTAATTTAATATTATTATTGAATTATGAACGATGGTACTTCATTTTTATCTTATCAACTATTACTTGTGCTAATCGCTCATGACTTTCAAAAGTCCAGCCCGCAATATGGGGTGTTAACAGCACATTTTGAGCTTTTAGTAAATATTGGAAAGCTTCAGGTGTATGTTTATCACTGAATAATGTTTCGAAAGATAATTTTTCGTATTCTAATACATCCAGCCCAGCGCCTAGAATTTTTCCAGATTGCAATGCTGCGACTAAATCAGCCGTAACGATATTTTTCCCTCTTGAGGTATTGATGATCCAAAAAGGTTTTTCAAATTCATTGATAAATTTTAAATTAATCATTTTATCTGTTTCTGGAGTCCAAGGAATATGAAGACTTAGCACATCTGCCCTCTGTTTCAGTTCAGCAAGTGAGACTTGTTTTGCGCTGGCATCAGCCACATTATCTAAAATATCATAGCATAAAACTTCAACATCAAAACCTTGTAGTTTTTTGGCGAAGGCCTTTCCCATATTTCCGTACCCTATTATACCTACCGTTTTACCTTCTAATTCATGACCGCGATTGCTTTCTCGATTCCACGTTCCTGATTTAATTTCAGCATTCGCTTGGTTTAAATTGTTAAAAAGCGATAAGATCATTCCTAAGCTATGTTCTGCAACTGCATTTCGATTGCCTTCTGGAGCGGCAATAAGAGCAATGTTTTTTGAAATGGCATAATCGCAATCGATACTTTCTAAACCCGCTCCCACTCTAGCAATAAACTGTAAATTTCTAGCTTTATCTAGGAACTCTTTGTCAATTTTAAAACGGCTCCGGATTACAATTCCTTGATAATCTTGAATTTTATTTTCAATCTCTTCCTTTGACGATGTAAAATCACTGTGGTTTATAAATCCCACTTTATTTAACTGATCCCAAAGCAATGGATGATTGCTATCTATGTGGAGGATTTTCATGTCCATAATTTTGATTTTTAAACTCCCAAAATAACAAAAAAAATACGGTTTATGATTTTAAAAGGAATAATTAAAGTCGAAATTCATAAATTTGCGTTTTTAATTTTTATTACAAATACTTAAATTGTAATAAATAAAACACAACAATGAAATTAACAAAAACATTTAATGCTTTTTTTGAAAGCGAAAAATCTGGTGGTATTTTACTTCTTTTTGCAACAATTATATCTCTTTTATTAGCGAATTCGATCATTCAAACAGAATACATTGCGTTCTGGGAAACAAAACTAGGAAGCCACACCATTACAGAATGGATTAATGACGGCCTGATGGCTATTTTCTTTCTTTTAATAGGTTTAGAATTAGAGCGCGAGATGTACCAAGGGGAATTGTCTAGTATTAAAAATGCGGCTTTACCTATTTTTGGTGCACTTGGCGGAATAATGATTCCTGCTGGTATTTTCTTATTATTAAATTACGGTACAATAACGCAAAACGGCGCTGGAATCCCTATGGCTACGGATATTGCTTTTGCAATAGGGATACTTTCACTTCTAGGAAGTCGAGTGCCTACTTCGCTTAAAGTATTTTTAACTGCTCTAGCCGTAATCGATGATATTGGAGCAATTTTAGTTATTGCCATTTTTTACTCTGATGGGATTGCTTTTATGAACTTATTCACTTCTTTTGCAATCATGGGTGGATTATTTATTTTAAATAGAAGAAAAGTTCACAATCTTATTCCGTATTTAATTGGTGGAGTAGGAATGTGGTATTTTATGCTAAACTCAGGTGTTCACGCAACAATAACTGGAGTTTTGTTAGCATTTGTAATTCCGTTTGGTAATGGTAGCAAAAAGACTTCTTCTTATAAATTACAGCATTTCTTGCATAAACCGGTAGCTTTTTTCATTCTTCCTTTATTTGCAATTGCTAACACTGGAATTGCGATAGGTTCAGACTGGCATGAAGGTTTAAATCATCCAAACACAATTGGGATTATCTTAGGACTAGTCGTTGGAAAACCGCTTGGAATTTGGCTATTTTCCTTCCTTGCCGTTACTTTAGGAATATGTACATTACCTAAAGATCTAAAATGGAAAAACATTGTAGGTGCGGGAATGCTTGGCGGAATTGGCTTTACCATGTCTATTTTTATAACCTTACTTGCTTTTAAAAATGACGGTGCAGAAGTAATTAATTATTCAAAAATTGCAATTTTAATTGCTTCTTTTATAGCTGGAACAATGGGTTATTTATTTTTAAAATATACTTTGAAACCTGAAAAAAAAGCAAAGAAACATAAATAGCAATTAGTGTTTTAAAATTATTAAAAAAACCTCGTGTAAAATTGTTTTAAACGAGGCTTTTTTATGTCTTGAATTATTTCCTAAAGTACTTCTTTTATAGTTCCAATCTTGTTAACCATAAAACTTAACCTTTAATTTGTTTCAAAGAAGTTTTAATTCCTCTGATTAAAGAGGAACTGAATCCATGCATTTCCATCTCGTTTAATCCAGCTATGGTGCAACCTTGAGGAGTTGTAACGCGGTCAATAAGTTGTTCAGGATGCACCTTTTCTTCTAAAAGCATTTCAGCAGCACCTTTTACAGTTTGTGCTGAGATTGATAAAGCGGTTTGCCAGTCAAACCCTATTTCGATTCCCGCTTGCATTGATGCTCGTATATATCGCAATGCAAAAGCAGTTCCGCTGGCCGCTAAAACCGTTGCGGCATCCATTAATTTTTCATCAATTATAGGAGCAGTTCCTAATGTTTGAAAAAGTGATACTACGACTTGTGCTTTATCTTTGTTTTGTTCCTGAAATGCAATACAAGTTGCCGATGCGCCAAACTGCGCTGCAATGTTCGGCATGATTCTAACCGCAGTATTTGAATCACCAATTTTGCTTTGCAGGTTTTCAATCGATAATCCACTCACTGCAGATGCAATAACTTTGTTTGAGAACGCTGGTACTATTTCGCTAAGTACCGTATCCACTTGATAGGGCTTAATAGTTAAAATAATAATATCAGCCTCTTGTATCAAATGCGTATTATTTGTGGAAACAGTAGTACCTAATTTTTCAAGATAAAGAATGCTTGAAGTGTTTCTTCGAGTTATTGTTATTTGATTTTCTGTTGTGAACTTAGATAATCCTAATGCGATTGAAACACCTAGGTTTCCACCGCCAATAATGTGTACTTTCATGAGCTGCTTGTGGTTTTTTCATCTCTGATCTACCGTAAAATAAAGGAGATCGAAATTTAAAAATATTAGTTAATTATGAGATTCTTATTCATAAAAATAGTTTGAACGATAGTAAATAAATGCCAACCATTTTAAGTCTAAGAATATAACTGACAAAGTACATAATTTAACGCAAACTAATTTGTTGAAATTTGTGATAAAAACTTGTAAAGCTCTGGTTTAAGTAAAACTCGGGAAATCACAGCATTTAGAAACCTAAAATAATTTTAGCAATTGAAAAATAAATAAGAATTCCGCAAATATCGTTGCTAGTTGTTATAAATGGACCAGTGGCTAGTGCAGGATCAATGCCAAATTTATCCAATAACAAAGGAATAAAAGTCCCAATAAGTGAAGCAATAATAATTACTGAAATTAGCGCTGTTGTAACAATTACGCCTATAATTACCTCTACATTTAATAAAAAATGACTTCCTAAAAATAATATTGTGGCCAGAATTACGCCATTTAATAAACTCAATGAAACCTCTTTAACTAATCTACTAAATAACGAGCCGCTTAGTGTATTATTTGCTAATCCTTGAACAATAATTGCCGACGATTGTACGCCAACATTTCCTGCCATTGCCGCAATAAGCGGTGTAAAAAAGAATAAGTTTCCATGCTCTAACATTGCACCTTCAAACAAACCTAAAACTTTAACTGAAATAAACCCGCCTAATAATGCCAAAACCAACCAGGGAAGTCGCGCTTTTGTGTGTTCAAAAATACTATCATCAGCTTCAATATCCTTCGAGATACCCGCCGCTAACTGGTAATCTTCATCAGCTTCGTCTTTTATTACATCTACAATGTCATCAATGGTGATTCGTCCTACCAATCTACCTAATTCATCCACTACAGGAATTGCCTCTAAATCGTATCGTTGCATAATCCTTGCTACTTCAACGTCTTCAGTGTCTACTTTTACAAAATTTAATTTTGTAATATAAACATCATTAATAGGGGTTCTTGAAGAAGTAGTTAGTAAATCTTTCAATGACAACCTACCTTTTAAGCGGTCCTCGTCATCCACGACATAAATAGAATGTACTCTAGATATATTTTCAGCTTGAATTCGCATTTCCTTTACACAAGTGAGCACATTCCAATTTTCATTAACTTTCACTAATTCCTTGTGCATCAATCCACCAGCCGTATCTTCGTCATAACGAAGTAAGTCAACAATATCCTTTGCGTGTTCAACGTCCTGCAGTTCTGATATTACCTCGGCTTTCAGGTCTTGCGAAAGTTCAGCAATAATATCTGCCGCATCATTTGTTTCTAGTTCGTCAAGCTCTTCCGCAATTTCTTTTGGAGAAAGCCTACTTAATATGTTTTCACGCAGATCATCCTCTAGTTCAAGAAGAATTTCGGCTGTTTTTTCACTGTCTAAAACTTTAAAAATATAGGTTGCTTCATTAAAATCAAGCTCATCAAGAATTTCAGCAATGTCAGCATGATGCAAGTCATTCAATAAAAGTTCCAACTGCTGGTCGTTTTTATTTTGAATAAGTAGCTCTAATTCCTGAATTAATCCTTTGCTGATTTTAAATTCCATCGGCTTCTATTTTTTGAGTAAGTTCTATAAACTGTTCTACATTTAATTGCTCTGGTCGAAGATTAAACACTTCATCTTCTCTTAAAGCATCTGACAAATTTAAGGTTTTTAAACTATTTCTAAGTGTTTTTCGACGCTGTTGAAAGGCAGTTTTAACAACTGTGAAAAATAATTTTTCTCCACAAGGCAAACTGTAATCCTGTTTTCGGCGCAAGCGTAAAACTCCTGATTTCACCTTTGGTGGCGGAATAAATACATTTTCATCCACTGTAAATAAATATTCTGCATCATAAAAAGCCTGTACTAAAACGGATAAAATCCCGTAAGCTTTCGTTCCCTTTTTTTCACAAATACGTTGCGCAACCTCTTTTTGAAACATTCCTGCAAATTCAGGAATTTGATGGCGATACTCTAATGTTCGAAAAACGATTTGAGTTGAGATATTGTAAGGAAAATTTCCAATTATTGCAAATTGCTTTCCTTCAAAAATCTCGTTGATATTGTACTTCAAGAAATCTTTAGAAATGATTCGATCTTTCAATTTGGGATAATTTTGATCTAAATAAGTCACTGATTCTGTATCTATTTCAATAACATACGTATTTACAGGCTTATCCAATAAATACTTAGTTAGTACACCCATTCCTGGCCCAATTTCTAAGACATCATCGTATCCTTCTAAATTTAAAGTATCAGCAATGTCTTTTGCGATGCTTTCATCTTTTAAAAAATGCTGTCCGAGATGTTTTTTAGCTGTTACTTTTTCCATTATATTTTTTAGTAACTCAACGTCACAAAGTATTTATATTTTATTTGCTAGATTCAAAGTCGATTACTCAACTTTAAAAGTTGTATTTATTGCTAATGTTTTAGTTGTGAGCCGTTAAGGAACGATATCTTTCATCTATCAATTAGCGTAAAAAAAGTATTAAGTATCTATTTTTCACTACTCCTATAAAAATTGTAGCACCATCCTTACTTAGAAATCAGCGATTAATTCTAGCTCTGTTCTAAAAGCGAGCATTTTATCTCCAAATAATTTTAATCCCTCTTCTCTAAAACCTGGTGCATCTTCTTGATAATATTTTTCTAAAGTTTCTTTATTATCCGTTGTGTATTGCGCTGAATAGGTAACACCACCCATTTCCTCCTCGATTAAAACGCGCACTAGTCGAGCCGATGAAAATTTACCTGTTGCTAAAATTTCTGGAATGTGCTTGTATTGCATCCAAATCATCCACTGATCGTGTACACTTTCATGTATGTTTGTAGTAACGTTGTATATGATCATTTTTTTAGTTGATTAGTTGTTTAATCGGTTAACCAATTAAACTTTTATTATAAATTTGTATCACCTCTTAATTGTCTGAATTTTTTTCTCGCTTCTATAAAATGAATACTGTCTTGGTGATTAAAGATGATTTTTTCGTACAATGGCTTTGCTTTTTCTGGATCCTGCAATTGTTTATTGTAAATCTCAGCTGAAAAATATAAAGCTTCATCAATGTAAATTCCGTCACTATACTGCTCGATGATTTTCTGGTATTGGCTTAAAGCCAAATTAAAATCGGACAATTTTTCATAAATCTTACCCAATCGCAATAGCGTTATTGCCTCTATTTCATCTCCTTTAAATGCATTCAAAATCGATTGAAATTGAGTTATAGCTTCTTGATTTCGATTTTGATAAAGTAAATAATCTCCTTTTGCAAACAGCTTTAAAGCTGTTTGTGTTGAATCAGCAACCGTATTATCATTTATTAGAAGAAAATATTCTAGTGCATCATTAGCAATTAACTGCGTATTTGCTGATTTTAACTCTTTGAATTGTTTCAATGCATATTCAAAATCAGTTTTAAAATAACTTGTTTTAGCCGCTTTTAAGGTTGCTTCATGCGCTAAAACATCGTTTTTTAAGTCCACTTCAATTTGAGAGTAATATAGTAATGCTTGATTGAATTTTTCTTCGTAGAGTAATATATCTGCTAGTTCCATTTTGGCTGTAGCCAAATCAAAATCGTCCATTTTCATTTCTAACGCTCTTTTGACAATTACCTTTCCTTCCTCAGGTTTTTTTAAATTAAAAGCGACAAAATGAGCCTGAATCAATTGCAAAGATAAAGTAAAAGGGCTAATCTCAAATTCTTTTAAAATCGCATTTAACTCTTCATTTATGGCGTTGAACTCTTTTTCAGGCGCTTTTTGAATTTTGATTTCCATTAAATAGGAATTTGCTTGAATCAGCAGTTGCAAATCCTTACTATTTTCTACTATGAAACCTAGAATTTCCTTAGCCGCTTCTTGATTTTCCTCTTGAATTGCTAATTGAGCTAAATTTAAAATAGCAGAAAACGATTCGGGATTGCGTTTATAAATTGCTTTCTCTTGAATAAAAGCTTTCTCGAACTCTTTTTGTTGCACATAAAACCAACTCAAAAAACGATTCCAATAAATGTCTTGATTTTTTTGAGTTCTTAAAATTAATGCTTTGCGTAATTGATCATTGAAATTAGCATCGCCATCGTCAACCATAAAGCGAACTAATTGATTTTGTATCATCACTGAATTTTGAGGATTCTGGATTGATTCATCTAAAAAGGTCGTAATCATCATTTCAATATTACCTAGTTGTCCATAAAGCAACGCCATTTGGTAATTAAAATTAAAATTAGGTTCTATTTCAATTGCTTTTTGATATGATTTTAAAGCATAATCTAAAAGCACTTTTTTTTCAAAAGAACTCGCGATTGCGTAAACCTCATTTGGATTTTTCTTAATTCGTTCTAAAGCTTGGTCGTATAGACTTTTAGCTTGAATATCGTTTTTTTGAAGTTGTAAATTATAGCCTAGCTCTACAAGTAGATTACCTTGTTTGTATTTATCAAATCGCTGTTGGATCGCTTTTTCAGCAATATCAAATTGCTGTAACTGCTGGTAACAGTCTATCGTTCTCAAAAAATATTGTGTGTTTTGTGGTATGCTTTTTAGTAATTCTTCAAAACCTACTTTCGCTTTTTCAAAATCACCTTTCTCATAATAATATTGCGCTAATTGTTCGTTTTGTGAGAAACAAATTGAGGAGAAAAATAGTGCGATATAGACAACAAGGTACTTCATATTAAATGCATTCCATATTCAGTTATGTAAAAGATGTTTCATGCTAAAAACAAACTAAATACTAATCATTGAAAACTATTTAATCAATAATATCAAAACCACAATAGGAACGTAAAACTTCAGGAATTACAATTCCTTCTGCTGTTTGATAATTTTCAAGAATTCCAGCTAGTACTCTTGGCAATGCTAATGAACTTCCGTTTAGTGTATGTGCTAATTGGTTTTTTCCATCTTTATCTTTAAATCGCAACTTTAAACGATTGGCTTGAAAAGTTTCAAAATTAGATACTGAACTTATTTCTAACCATCGATCTTGGGCAGTTGAAAACACCTCAAAATCATAAGTTAAAGAGGCTGTAAATCCCATATCACCGCCACAGAGTCGCAAAATTCTATAAGGTAATTTCAGCTCTTGAAGAATAGATTTTACGTGTTCAACCATTCCATCTAATGCCTCATAAGATTTGTCTGGATGCTCTACTCTAACAATTTCAACTTTATCAAATTGATGCAAACGGTTCAATCCTCGCACATGCGCACCATAAGAACCAGCTTCGCGACGAAAGCATGGCGTGTAAGCCGTTGTTAAAATAGGCAATTGATTTTCGCTCAAAATCACATCACGAAATAAATTTGTCACAGGAACTTCTGCGGTAGGAATTAAGTATAAATCATCTGTTTTATCATGGTACATTTGACCTTCTTTATCTGGCAATTGTCCCGTTCCATAAGCCGAAGCTTCATTGACCATGTGTGGAACTTGCACTTCATTGTATCCAGCCGCCGTATTTTTATCGAGGAAATAATTGATTAAGGCGCGTTGTAATTTGGCTCCTTTTCCTTTGTAAACCGGAAAACCTGCTCCAGTGATTTTAACCCCCAATTCAAAATCGATGATATCGTATTTTTTTACTAATTCCCAGTGTGGTTGTGCACCTTCGTGCAAAACTGGTATATCGCCTTCTTGAAAAACATTTAAATTTTCTTCAGGTGTTTTTCCCTCTGGAACAATAGCAGCGGGAAGATTGGGCAACATATATAATTTGTCTAAAAGTTCAGCAGCAAGTGCCTCTGCAGTTTCAGCTAACTTCTTACTTTTCTCTTTATTTATAACAGTTTTTTCTTTTAGAATCGCGGCTTTTGATTTCTCGCCATTTTTCATTAATTCGCCTATATCTTTGGATAATTTATTAGATTCAGATAAAATTCCATCTAATTCTACCTGCGTAGCGCGACGTTTTTCATCTAGTTGTACCACTTCTTCAACAATACTTTTAGCATCCATATTCCTTTTTGCCAAAGCATTGATTACTTTCTCCTGATTCTCTCTAATAAATGCAATTTGTAACATAGTTTGATTTTTATACCTATTAAATTTCTAGTAATGGAAGCAAATTTAAGGAAATGTTTGATAGAAATTGGACAAAAAATTAGTCGAAGGTCAAAAGTAATAAAGTCCTATATTACTGTTATGATTTAAATGCCCACTACTTAAGATAGATTCAAAACAAAACTTTAAAAAACAGTAATCAAAAACACGCCTTTTAAAGCTTTATAAGCTTCAAAATTTGACATAAAACTACTCTCTTTTGATCTCGTGCCCGATAAATTCCTCTAAGGTTGCGAACATATCGTCAACTGAAAGTATCGTTGTGTCAGGGTGTGATTTCAAGAATGCAGCATTCAGTTGTACTAAATTTTCTTCAATTTCAAAAAAAACATCATTATTTAGCAAATCTCGAATTGGGTTTACACCTTCTAGTTTTCCTTTGAAGAACTTTTCTCTTTTTACACTACTAATCAAGCTCACTTTTTTGGATTGTTGTTGAAACAACTCCAAGTGCTTTTCGGCACCTAATAATTGTAGGCCTTCTTCAATGAGTTCGTTCAGTTCTTTGTTCCATTTAGAATTGTATACAAATTGTGCAAAATTCCCTTCGGTGTATTGTGAAGTATAATAATCAAGATAGTAGCTCATTAAAGCATCTTCGTGAATAAGATCATCATCTATTTTTTCTTCACGCATCAAGTTAATTACCGAAATATTAGAATTTATCACATCTTGTGGGTTTACACTATTTGCTGCTGTTTCTGAAATTATAATTCTACCAAATTCCATGAGGTATGTTTTTAAGGAGTTGACGGCAAATTTCGTTTTTTTTGCTACAGATTTCACGAATTAAAACGAATTTTTTAAGTCGTGTTTTACGGGAATATTTTTTTAACCGCAAATTGCACAAATTAGCGCAGATTCTTTTCAAATTTATCCGGCATCAGATTCGTCACTATTCTTTTGCTGATTTATTTTAGTCACCAAAACCTTCAATCGTAAAAATTTTTCTTTCTTCTCTTCTTGAAGTTTATTCTTTTTTCGATTGAGAAATTTAGTGTGTAAAGCCTTATTTTTAGTATTTTTTTCAGGTCCTTTTGCCATTATAAAAATCTTAATTAGTTGTTTATTAAAACGAATGTTATAACGATTCAATTTTATCCTCTTCATTAATAATCTTCCTTTTTGTACGTCCAACAAAAAAGAATGCTATTCCACCCACAAAATAGAGTATTACATCAATCCAATCTCCTGTGTACCTTAGATTTATTTTAGGGAGATAATATTCGAAGTAAAAAGAATAAGAGCACGATAGAAAAATTACAAATCCAAGTGGTAATGTAAAAGAAGCATCTTTTTTTAATCTTCGAATTATAAATTCAATCGCTCCAAGTACTAGCGGAAGGTATAGCAAATCATTTGTGTAATTGTTAACCAAAGCAGGCAATGGAATTTTTAACCGTTGCATCACATATATGGTCAGCACCAGAATAAAAAGTGTAAAATATAGCACTTTTCTAAACATAGAAAACTTAGTTGAGGAAGTTAAGATTACAAGATTTGAATTTTCAACCAGCAGCTGCGGCAGTAACTGCAGCAATAATTCCTCCAATAACTACTGCAAAGAAAAGCCAAATAGAATAAATAGCTTGAAAAAAATATCTGATAAGAATATTTGAGTGCTCCAATCCTTTATTGAAATAAATCTCAAATATACTGGCTGGCTTTTTTGTCTTTTCTTGCTCATCAATTTTAAATTGAATCTTTTTTTCTGTTTCAATTTGGCGCTTGAGAACTAAATCTAATAATGCGCCACAGTTGCTACAAAACTCATTATTCAAATTAACTGTATTACACTCAGGACACTTTATATACGATTTATTCATTATGCTATTGCTTGAACCGAATTAATTTTGGCAAAGTTATAAAAAATGCGTGACATGCTGGATGCGAATCCTCCTTAGTCAGAATGACAAATAGTATGGGAATTCTAAATCCCCTAGCCCTGATAGAAGTGGAAATCCTTTTAGTCCCGATTTTTATCGGGGCTAAAAGATTGCAGCGGATAGGTACTATCTTAAAATCCTAATAATTTTCTTTTAATTTTTATATATTTGTTAAACTATAGAAAGCGTTTCATTTTCAAAAATGATTT
>NZ_FQWE01000020.1 GCF_900129575.1 Flavobacterium segetis
TCTTTACTTATTCCTGGCGCAGGGTGCGCGACAATGGTCGTAATATTATGGAGTTTACATTGAGTGATTTCCCGGCCGTTGTGATAGCCTTTGTCCACTAAAGCCGTGTAAGTATCCACCCCTAGATTCTCTTTGGCTTCGATGGCAATAGCACTTAAGGCGTTGGAATCATTCTTATTAATCGTATGTGTAGCAACTACTAAATTATGTTTGTTGTCGACCGCCGCTTGAATATTGTAGCTCACCTCTACCACTACTCCTTGTACTAACAAGGCACGAGCATCTTGGTCGGTGATACTAATCTGCGGTTCTGCGCTGGCTTTTAGTTTTTCTTGCAGTTGTTCATATCCTATTTTATTGTGCTTTAAGCGCTCGATCTTTTCTTGAATATTGGTTATGTTGATTCCACTGTCTTGAGAATCGTTTTGGTCTAATTGCGTTAAGTATTCTTGAGTCTTTTCTTCGATGTAAGCCAAATGACGGTCTATCTTCTTTTGGTTAAAGTTTGCTTTTTTGCTATTGTGGGCCCGGCTTTTGGTACCATCGATGGCAATTACTGCTCCAGATATCAATTCGGCATCTTTTAGAAAAGATACAAAGAGTTTGAAGAGTTTTTTAAGTCCTGTTGGATTACCTTTTCTAAAGTCGGATATAGTGTGGTAGTTGGGTATGATGCCGCATAAAAGCCACTGCAACTCTATATTACGAGCGCACTCCTTTTCTAACTTTCGGGAGCTTCTTAGCCCATTGAGATAACCATACATATAGATTTTAAGAAACAGCTTAGTATCGTAACTCGGTCTGCCTTCACTTTTTATAGTTTGCAGGGTAAAACCCATCGCCGTTAAACTCAGGGCATCTACAAAGGCATCTATAAAACGAACGGGGTTGTCTGGTAAAATAGTGTCTTCTAAACTAGAAAAACACATTTGGTTACGCGGTATTCCTATGAGGTGTTGCATTGTTAAATATACAACTTTTCTTCCTTTTATTAAAATAATTTTACTATTTTTGAAAGAAATAAACCGAAGTTTTTTCACAGACTGACGTTGGCAAACAGTTTGGAAAACCGAAAAACCGAAAATATTATGAGTAAAGAAAAGGAACAAAGTAGTAATAATCCACAGATACCAAAGCCGTCGACTACTACACAAAGACCAAATACAACTTCAAGGTTACAGACATTCAGTAAACAAGAACAAGGCGGAAATAAAACCAAAAAGAAAGAATGAAAATAGAACTATGTAAATAGATTTTTTAAATCTAATTACCATTTTTTCAATAGTTTTTTTATTTTCAATCATTGCATAGTTATACGATTCTATTTGTGTGGCTAAATATTCTTTGTCTAAATCTTCTTCAGTAAAAGAAGAAAAGTAATCTTGTAACATAATCTCAGGAAGCGCTCCTTTTAAGCATATTGTGTTTGGAAAAATATTTTTTCTCAAAACATAACATCCTAATAAAGTTCCGATTATCAATATGGAATACAAAAAATTGTAATTTTCTATAATTTTAAAAAAAGAAAATGACAAAACCGAAAAATAAATAGCCAATAAAATAAAAGACTTGTTAACGTTTTCAGAAATAGAGCCTAATAAATCCGTAGACATTTTATCAGCCTCGTTAAAAATTAATTCTAAAGAATATTTTGTGTGTTTTTCTGTTTCAATTGCGTTCATAATTATTGTTTTTGTAAAGTTAATTTTTTTCGCTTAATTCGGTGGAAAAAAGAAAACCGATTTGCCAACAGCGGTTTTATGAAATGGCAAAATAATTGCAAAATTGACAAACATTTTCCGTAAGAAATTTTATCTTAGCAGAAAGAAAACGGTTACGAAGTTTGCCACTTCATAAAGCCACAATCCGTTGGCAGTAATTGTATCAACTATAAACATAAAATCAACCAAATAAAAAAATATGAAAAAATTTTTGCTTTTACTTGCCCTTTTAACGGTTTGTAATATTACTTATTCACAAGAAGATAAAGTCGATTTTGCAATAAAAGAACTTATTAAAAAACATAAAATTGTCGGTTTACAATTAGCGGTTATTAAAGATAATGCTATCGTAAAAACAAGTCATTACGGATTCGCCAACATTCAAGATTCAATTACAGTCGATAGCGAAACCGTTTTTAGCATTAATTCAATTACCAAAGCATTCACAGGAGTTGCGATTATGCAATTAGTTGAAAATGGCAAATTAAATCTCGCTGAGCCTATTTCAAATTATTTGGATAAATTACCCAAAACTTGGCAGAAGATTACAGTAGAGCAACTAGCAAGCCATAAATCAGGACTTCCAGATGCTATGGATTCACAAGGCAATCTGCTATCTGATGATGGTATAATTTTGCTGGAAAAAATCAAAAAGTTACCTCTTTCCTTTGAACCTGGAAAACGAGTGAGTGAAGGCTTGGCCAATTACATGCTACTTGGAATGCTTATAGAAAAAGTTAGTGGACAACCATTTGAAAGATATATTGCGGAAAACCAATTCAAAAAAGCGGGTATGAAAAACGCCATGAAGGCAGGAATTGGGGACTTTTATAATATTATTAATCACTCAGCAAGACCATATACTTATTTTAGAAATAATGTTATAACTAATGTTTATCAACCAATGCCTTCAAATTTATTGCCTGCAGGTGGTATATATGCAACAGCAACCGAAATGGCACTATGGGTAATTGCATTACAAACTAATCAATTAATTAATGCGGAAAATATTAAAACTCTTTTAAAACCTATTGAATTAGAGAACGGAAAACCATATGAAGAGAATGGTTTGCTCGACAGAAGTTCAATAGGTTTTTCATTAAGTTCAAGAGTTGAAAATCCAATTATTGCTTCAATGGGTGGTGCAAGAAATGCATTATTTATTTATCCTAAGAAAAATGTTTCAATAGTAATATTGACAAATTTAATGGGTTCTCATCCTCAAGATTTTATAGAAGAGATTGCTAAATTATACATTGACTAAAAATAACAACTACTGCCAACACGATGTTTTGCGAGATTTAGGTATTTGGCTTAATTTAAAGTTGGTTTTGTACTTGGAAAACTTGTGTTTAACCGAAAAATAAATCTTAATTTACTCCCAAACCTCGCAAAGCACGGGAACGTCAGGTTGTGAAAAAACTCCGTTTTTCACTGAATAACCTCAAAATCTATCGCTGTATAAGAGCATAGAGCTACGCTAAGCAAGCTTGTTTTTTAGGCAGCAATTGTTAGGTTCATTTCGATTAAGTCCTTAAAAAGGCTTAAATAAACCCTCCTAAAAATAATAACACCTTTGGTTTTGTAAGGTGACTTCCATTTCTTGAGTTTATCTATTAAGTCGGGAACTGTGAGTATGTTTATCGCACGTTTGATGTTGTACACTAGCATAATTAAGCTGTGTTCACCATTTACTTTTTCTAGTCCCGTTAAATTAGTTTGGTTGTAGCCCCATTGTCTCTTAATCGTTCCAAAGATATGTTCGTTGATCTCTTGCCTAGTGCGATATAGTTGTGGGTTTTCCTGATACCGTTTGTTGTTTTCTTCAACGGCATCAGCATATTCGCTACGGTCAATCTCCCTTCCCGCAGGCCTTGATGTGCAAAGGTTTTTTACGGGACATTCCTTGCAAGCTGCGGTTCGGTATTTCTTGAATTGGTACCCGCTTTGCTCTGTTCGACCGGTTTTCTTGTGCCAGCGTCCGGTAGTTTGTAACGTTTCGCCCTGTGGACAAGTATACGTATCGTCTTGCTTATTGTAGGTGAACTTGGCGACTAAATAATCCGGTTGCGTTGCACTTTCTTTACTTATTCCTGGCGCAGGGTGCGCGACAATGGTCGTAATATTATGGAGTTTACATTGGGTGATTTCCCGGCCGTTGTGATA
>NZ_FQWE01000001.1 GCF_900129575.1 Flavobacterium segetis
GGTGAGAAAATTAACTATAACTTTACGGTAACTAATACTGGAAATGTAACCTTAACTACCGTTGCACTAACTGATGCAATGACTGCTACTGGTTTGGTAATTACAACTAACACTATTGCTTCGCTTAACGTGGGTCAATCTGCAACCTTGACAGGAATTTACACGCTTACTCAAGCAGATGTAGATGCTGGGAAAGTGATCAATACTGCGCTAGTAATTGCTAAAGATCCGAAAGGAAATGAGGTAACGGATACTTCTGGAACAGCTGTTGATAACAATACGCCTACTGAAACATCTCTTACAAGTAGAGGCAGCATCTCGATAACCAAGGACGGCATTTATACAGATAGTAATAACGATGGAGTAGCCAATATTGGTGATAAAATAATATATTCTTTTACTGTAACAAATACTGGAAGTTTGACTTTAACTAACGTTATTGTTACCGATCCATTACCCGGATTAATAATGTCTGGATCGCCTATAATTTTAAATATTGGAAGTTCAAATTCAACTGCATTTATAGGAACTTACTCAATTACTCAAGCTGATATTGATGCGGGTGTCGTTTACAATTTAGCAACAGTAACTGGCACTTTACCCTCTGAAAACAAAGTAACAGCCACATCTACTGATCCAACTCCATGCAATGCATGCATCCCTAAACCTGAGTGTACAAGTTGCACAATAACAATTTTAACAAAAAATCCTAAAATAGATGTAGTCAAAACTTCCGTCTCAACGGGATACAGCTTGGTAGGTGATTTGATTAACTACAATATAACTGTAAAAAACACTGGTAATGTAACACTATTTCAAATAGTAGTTACTGATCCATTAACAGGCTTAAGTTCCACCATTACAAGTTTAGCTCCAGGAAAATCTCAGGAATTTAACGAGACCTATACTGTTACTAAAGTTGATTTGGTTAATAATAGTGTTACCAATACAGCTTTCGCAAAAGTATTAACCGCTGATAGAATCGAAATAAGTGATTCTGATACCTTAGTTGTTGAAAAATCATTTGTCTTGGGTTGTGGTTCTATTTTAGTTCGCAATGCATTCTCGCCAAATGGTGATGGTATCAATGACGTATTTGTAATTGATAATATTGGCGACACTAGTTGTTATCCTGAAAATACTGTTGAGATATATAATCGTTGGGGTATCTTAGTTTTTGAGACGAAAAATTATGACAATCAAAATAATAATTTTGAAGGTCTATCTCGCGGAAGAACAACCATAAATCAATCCTCAGGCTTACCTGCGGGAACCTATTTCTATATTTTAAATTATTTGTCTGTAGATGGTAATGGTAACCTTCAAAGTAATAAAAAAGATGGATACTTATATATCACAAAGTAAAAATGACTAAATTTCAGTTTTGAGGAATATTGGGTTTCGCAAAATTTATAAAAGTGAAGTTACTTTAAAAAAAGTATCAATATTATTCTACTAACAGAATTATTCTTTTAAATAAGAGTTTAACCAAAATAAAAATCTACTATGAGAACAAATATATTTTTAAGTATTTTGATGCTGGCAACTGTTATAAGTTTTGCGCAGCAAGATGCTCAATACACGCAGTATATGTACAACACAATTAATATTAATCCGGCTTATGCTGGGTCAAGAGGTGCAATGAGTGTTTTTGCTATGCATAGAACCCAATGGGTTGGATTGGATGGTGCTCCCGTTACAAATACCGCATCTATAAATACACCACTGAACAATAGTAACTTAGGACTTGGAGTTTCGTTTATTAATGATAGAATAGGACCAACGAATGAAAATACTATATCAGCAGATTTATCTTACTCTGTTCAGATATCTAACTCTTATAAATTATCATTTGGAATAAAAGCTACCGCCAATATTTTCAATTTAGACATGAGTAAATTAAATCCAGAAATTGCATTTCCGTTAGATCCTAGCATGCAAAATATTGATAATGAATTTACTCCAAATATTGGATCCGGCATTTATTTGCATTCTGACAAAGCATATGTAGGAATATCCATTCCTAATTTTATTGAATCTAATCGTTATGACGACAACGAATATAAAATAGCGACAGAAAAAATCAACTATTATCTTATCGCTGGTTACGTATTTGATTTAAATCCAGAACTAAAATTTAAACCCGCTATTTTGACAAAATTTGTTGAAGGTGCGCCACTTCAAGTTGATATCTCAGGAAATTTTATGTTTAGTGAAAAATTCACTGTCGGTCTAGCCTATAGATGGAGCGCAGCTTTGAGTGCGATGGTTGGATTTCAAGTATCTGATGGAATGTATATCGGGTACGGATACGATAGAGAAACTACGAGATTAAATAATTATAACTCTGGTTCTCATGAAATATTTCTACGATACGAAATCTTCAAAAATAATAACAAAATTACGACGCCAAGATTCTTCTAAATTTAATAGTATGAAAAAATATATCAATTTAAGTCTGTTTTTAATTGCTTTTTCAGCAAATATATATTCTCAGAAAGCACAAATCAAGTCCGCAGACAAATTATACGAACAATATGCGTATATTGACGCTATTAAAACTTACGAAAAGATAGCTGAAAAGGGATACAAGTCAGTAGACTTATTTCAAAAACTAGGTAATTCTTATTACTTTAATTCTGAATTAGACAAGGCATGTAAATGGTATGAAGAATTATTTGCACTAAATACAAAGGACTTAGATCCAGAGTATTATTTCCGCTATGCTCACTCACTAAGATCTATTGGGAAAAATGAAAAAGCAAATGAATTTTTAGAACAATATAATAAAAAATTAGGAAATGACAGTCGTGTAAAATTATTCATGAAAGATGTAAATTATCTCGATGCCATAAAACGAAATTCTAATCGTTATACAATTGAAGATGCAGGCGTAAATTCGATATATTCTGATTACGGAACTGCTATTTATGAGGATCAAATAATATTTAGTTCAGCAAGAGACACTGGTAGTATCGGGCAAAGAATACATAAGTGGACTAATCAACATTTTACAAATTTATATGCATCTACCTTAGATGGGACTATGACGCCATCCAAACCGCAAAAATTTGACACTACTATTAACTCTAAATTTAACGAGTCTACTCCCGTTTTTACCAAAGATGGAAAAACAATCTACTTTACAAGAAATAATTATTTAGATGGAAAAAAAGGTAAAGACGATAAAAAAACTACATTAATCAAAATTTACAAGGCTACCTTAACCGATAATAAATGGACAAATATAATTGAATTACCGTTTAACAGTGATAATTACAGTACCGCTCATCCTGCACTAAGTCCAGATGAAAACACCCTCTATTTTGCTTCTGATATGCCAGGCACTTTAGGTCAATCAGATCTATTTAAAGTAAAAATTAATAAAGATGGAACTTATGGAATACCGGAAAATCTGGGGAAAACCATCAATACCGAAGGGCGAGAAACATTTCCATTCATTAACAATGATAATGAACTTTACTTTGCTTCCTCAGGGCATCCTGGTTTAGGAGGGTTAGATGTTTTTGTTACTACAATAAAGAGTGATAATTCATACGATGAAGTACAAAATTTAGGAGCTGGAGTAAACTCATCAAACGACGATTTTGCCTATTATATCGATACAAAATCGAGACGTGGATTTTTTACTTCAAATAGAGAAGGAGGAATGGGATATGACGACATATATAAATTTTTAGAAACAAGAAAAATTGTTTGTGAGCAATTATTGTACGGTGAAATCTCTGATGTCAAAACAAGTATAAGACTGCCAAACACGAATTTAACTTTATTTGATGATCAATTTAACATAATTAGTTCAACAATTTCTGACAATCAAGGTACTTATACTTTTAAGATCGAGTGTGGTAAAACTTATTTTGTAAGAGCTAAGAAAGTTGAATATACTATCAAAGAAAATAAAGTTTTAATAGATGATAATGCAGGTAAAACATATTTACCAATAACACTAGAAAATAGTAAATGTGCTGTAACTATTGGCGATGATTTAGGTAAATGTTTTAATATAAAAATGATTTATTTTGATTTAGATAAATCAAATATACGACCAGAAGCAGCATTAGATTTAGAGAAGATACTAGATGTTTTGACGAACAATCCAAGTATGAAATTAGACATTCGTTCACATACCGATAGTAGACAAACTCTTAAATATAATGAAGCTCTATCCAGTAGAAGAGCAAAATCAACGATCAATTGGTTAATTACAAACGGTATAAATGCAAACAGACTTACCGGTAAAGGATATGGAGAAACTCAACTTGTAAATAAATGTTCGGATAATGTTCCATGCACAGAAGAAGAACACCAGTTAAACAGGAGAAGTGAGTTCATAATAACCGCACTATAATTATTTTATAATAAAAATATAAAAGGCTGTCTTCAATAAGCAGCCTTTTATGTTTACTGCAAGTAATTATAATTTTATTTATCTGTCACCATGTAGTAGAAGTTACAGTACTATCTTTCTAAATTAGAATTAAGTATAATCCATAATTAAAGTAAAATAAATAACACTTAACACACTATAATTGTGACTTCTAAAAACTGTTTTTTTGAAAAATTATATAAAATAATAGTAAAACGAAAGAGAATAAATTAGAAATTATCTATTTAAACTTTATTATCGATGTAAAGAATTATTACTCATTTTTTAAAGAATATTATTTTAAATTATTTTGATTGTCAAATAACAATTACTGCTATCATTACGCATTACCGTTTTAAACACCATAAATAATTCATTCATTTCATCAAAAAATTGGTTTCTTTGCACAATCGTTTTCACAATTCATGCTTCACTATAAAAGGAAGGAAAAACATCCATTTTTAAACTTTCTAGACCGCTGAAAATAAATTTAGTAAAGTTTTGAACTGCGCTTTTTATAAATAATTCATTTTTAATTATTCTATTTATAAGTCTTTTTGTTAATACTAATATTTTTTAAAATCTAGTTAAATCTCTTTCCCTACTTTAATAATAGGATGCTATCATCAAAAAAATTTAAAAATACCATTACTTTTTTCTAAGTTCAATATTGCCTTCTAGAATGTTAAAAATCATCTATATTTACCGTTAGAAGAATTTATGACTTGTAATTGTGATGATAATTTCAGAACGCAAAATGAACGTACAAAAATCAATTAATATAATTAATAGCTTTTTAATTAAAGGTATTAGATGTTTTGTAAGACTCGATTACCAAAATAGATACTAAATCACAATACTAATTATTTGATGCTTTTAATATCTCTTCGATATTTCACTTGAATTTGCGTCTTTTAACCTAAAATTCAATTTGATCAGCCAATGCACTTGCTAGCGTTTTGTTCTATAAAATCCTTTAACATAGATAAAAACGGACTATTATAACCAAGATTTTTTCTCTTAAAAAAAAGTAAATACATGATGAGTTTTAATGGATGTTCGTTTTAAGACATAAAAAAAGCCCTTACATTTCTGTAAAGGCTTGATTTTCAAAGTGAAGGCAGAAGGATTCGAACCTTCGACCGCCTGCTTAGAAGGCAGGTGCTCTATCCAGCTGAGCTATGCCTCCATTGCTCCTATAGAAAAAGTCGGGGTGGCAGGATTCGAACCTGCGGCCTCCTGCTCCCAAAGCAGGCGCGATAACCGAGCTACGCTACACCCCGAAAAACAAAATTATAAAGCGGAGGGACAGGGACTCGAACCCTGGCACCGATTGCTCGGTGACAGTTTAGCAAACTGCTCCATTACCACTCTGGCACCCCTCCAAGCTCAAAGAAACATGTCTTGTTTTGCGGTTGCAAACTTAGGACTTCTTTACGTTACACACAACTATTTATGCCCTTTTTTTTATTCTTTTTTAACAAGGATATAAAAACACTTCACAATCAAACATATAGAATCAATTTTAATTTAAAAGTGATTATATAACTCTCAAAATATGAATTTGGCTAAAAAAGATTAAATTTGCTAGATAAACCAACAGTATCATAGTTATGAACAAAAGAGTTGTTATCGTATCTGCCGTTAGAACACCTATAGGAAGTTTTATGGGGGGATTATCCACAGTAACTGCACCAAAATTAGGAGCAGCAGCAATTAAAGGTGCTTTAGATAAAATTAATCTAGATCCAAATTTAATAGATGAAGTATTTATGGGTAATGTGGTTCAAGCAGGAACAGGGCAAGCACCTGCTCGTCAAGCGGCTATATTTGCAGGATTAAATACGTCAGTGGCTTGTACCACAATAAATAAAGTTTGCGCTTCAGGAATGAAAGCTGTTATGCTAGGCGCACAAGCAATACAATGCGGCGATGCTGAAATAGTAGTTGCAGGTGGAATGGAAAATATGAGTTTGATTCCTCATTACCTCAATTTAAGAAACGGAACTAAATTTGGTCCCACCACGATGATTGATGGTATGCAAAAAGATGGTTTAAGTGATGCGTATGATAACAGTGCAATGGGAGTTTGTGCTGATCTATGCGCAACCGAATATAAATTTAGTCGTGAAGAGCAAGACAACTATGCAATTCAATCTTATGAGCGTAGTGCAAAAGCTTGGAGTACTGGTAAATTTGATAATGAAGTAGTTCCAGTTGCTGTTCCGCAAAGAAAAGGTGATCCCATCATAGTCACTAAGGATGAAGAATTTACTAATGTTAAGTTAGAAAAAATCCCTTCCCTAAATCCAGTTTTCACTAAAGATGGAACAGTTACAGCCGCTAATGCTTCAACGATTAATGATGGTGCTGCTGCTGTAATTTTAATGACTGAGGAAAGAGCTATGGCTCTAGGTTTAAAACCTCTTGCATACATTAGCGGTTATGCTGATGCCGCTCAAGAACCAAAATGGTTTACAACAAGTCCGTCAAAAGCTTTACCAAAAGCATTGAGCAAGGCAGGCCTTACTATTTCTGACGTCGATTACTTTGAGTTCAATGAAGCGTTTGCAGTAGTGGGATTAGCTAATACTAAAATTTTAGATCTAGACAATAATAAAGTAAATGTAAATGGTGGTGCTGTTTCTTTAGGCCATCCTCTTGGTTGTTCTGGAGTAAGGATCATTGTTACTTTACTAAATGTATTAGAGCAAAATAATGGCAAAATTGGTGCTGCAGCTATTTGTAATGGTGGTGGTGGCGCTTCGGCAATTGTGATTGAAAGAATTTAAAATATAATATTTAGGTTGAAAGATTAGCCACTTTCAACCTAAATTTATTAAACCCTAATTTCCTATAAATGTTTGGAATTTGTAATCTAGCGATGATACCTTTGCGTTTTGAGCCAAGTGATAGAAGTGAAATCGTTTCTCAAGTTTTATTTGGAGAGCATTTTGAGATCTTGGAACAACGTAAGCAATGGACTTACATCAAAATGAACTATGATGATTATGAGGGGTGGATTGATTTCAAACAGCTCCAAATTATATCAGCAGAAAGTTATCTAAAATTATCATCTCAAGAAATAATTCTTAATAACGATTTAATCGATTATATTACCACTCCATCCAACATTTTAATTCCGATTTCTTTAGGTTCTTCTTTGTCATTTCTCGACGATTCAGAAATAAATATTTCTAATTTTATGTTTGAGGGAACTAAAGCAAGCGGGATAAAAGAAAAGTCAAAACTGATTAATACCGCGTTTATGTATTTGAATGCACCGTATCTCTGGGGTGGAAAAACTCCTTTTGGTATAGACTGCTCAGGATTTACTCAAATGGTGTACAAATTAAATGGATATAAATTATTGCGTGATGCCTCACAACAATCCACTCAAGGAGAAGCGTTAAGTTTTATTGAAGAAAGTGAAGCAGGCGATTTAGCATTTTTTGATAATGATGAAGGAAATATTATTCACGTCGGGATCATAATGAATGACAACTACATCATTCATGCCAGTGGAAAAATTAGAATTGATCGTTTAGATCATTTGGGTATCTTTAATGCAGAAACCAATAAACACACTCATAAATTACGGGTTATAAAAAAAATAATTTAATCTATTGAGAAATAAATACAATTAAAAATTATTGATTATTAAAATTGAACACAATCTAAGTATCTTTTTAACACTAAATATTTTTTACCTCCTTGTGTGTAAAGTTGACTTTTAAATTACCTAATTGAGAGATTTAATTTTTTTAATCTAAAAAAAATGTTTTATTCTTTAATCGACCCCGAAAACCTAGACATTTATTGGGAAATTTTTTGTGGAAATAATGATTTTTATAATAAAAAATCACTTTCGCAAAATATTATTACTAAAGTGATTTCTTCGATTTCTTTTATTTTAGAGAGAAAACCAGTTTTTTACTAACTCATCTTCAAGAGGCTTTGCTTTTTTATTGATAAATTCATTTGTGATTCCGTTATAATCATAATCTTTTGCCCATTCTTTATGATTTACTGCTAAATCTTTTATGCTATCACACACAAATTCAACTTCTTCATTAGTAGTAGTAGGATGAATAGACATTCTAATCCAGCCCGGTTTTCTAATTAAATCTCCAAGAGTAATCTCGTCGATTAGGTTATTTGAAGTTTCTTGATCCACATGCAATAAAAAGTGACCATAAGTTCCAGCGCAACTGCATCCTCCACGTGTTTGAATTCCAAATTTATCATTCAATAATTTTACACCTAAATTAAAATGTAAATCGTCAATAAAAAACGAAATCACTCCTAACCTTTCTTGGTGTTGGGCCGCTAAAATCTTAATATTTGGAACATATTCTAATTGAGAAAAAATGTATTCTACAATTTCATGTTCTCTATTTAATATATTGTCAATTCCCATCTGGTCTTTTAACTGCACTGATAAAGCAGTTTTAATCACCTGTAAGAATCCTGGAGTACCGCCATCTTCCCTATCTTCGATATTATCAATATACTTATGTTCTCCCCATGGATTTGTCCAACTTACTGTTCCACCGCCCGGATTATCAGGAACTAAATTTTGATATAATTTTTTATTAAAAACTAAAATTCCAGACGTCCCCGGACCACCAAGAAATTTGTGAGGCGAAAAGAAAATAGCATCTAAGTAACTTTCAGTCTCTTCCGGATGCATATCAATTTTTACATAAGGGCCTGAACAAGCAAAATCTACAAAACAAAGTCCGTTATGCTGATGCATTATTTTTGCCACCTCATGATAAGGAGTAAAAATTCCAGTTACATTAGAGCAAGAAGTAATCGATGCAATTTTAAAAGGTCTTTCTTTGTATTGATCTAACAATAATTCCAGATTTTTAAGGCAAAACAATCCATCCTCATCCGAAGGGATTACCTTAACATCAGCAATTGTTTCTAGCCATGATGTCTGATTGGAGTGATGTTCCATATGCGATATAAAAACAACTGGTTTTTTTTCGGCAGGTATGTTGATAAAACTTTTAAGATTTTCAGGAACTTTTAAACCTAAAATTCTTTGAAATTTATTGACTACTCCAGTCATTCCAGTTCCATCCGTAATTAAAATATCGTCAGAACTTGCATTGACATGATTTTTTATAATTTTTCGAGCTTGATGATATGCTTTAGTCATCGCTGTACCAGAAATGGTAGTTTCAGTATGCGTATTAGCCACAAAAGGACCAAATTCATTCATTAGTTTTTCTTCAATTGGACGATATAAACGACCACTTGCAGTCCAATCAGTATAAATAATTTTTTTTTTGCCATAAGGCGATTCAAACTCTTGATCTATCCCTATTATATTTTTGCGAAACTGTTGAAAGTAAAGTTCTAATTCTGTGGATGCTGTTTTAGTAATCATTTTATATCTAATTAGTAGTCAAAGATATTAATTTTAATCGAATAGCCATTTTGAACTTTTGTTAATGTTGAAGAAGTGGCGATAACTAAGTATTTTAGCCCCTTATAAGTTCGGAGTGATATTTTAAATTTCAAATAGTACATTTGAGATATGAAATACAAGAAATGGAGTTTAGAAGAGAAGTTGGAAATTTTATCTTCTTGCGAAGAATTCGGTGTTGTAGAAACCTGTCGTAAATACAGTGTTAGTACAGGAAGTTTGTACAGTTGGAAGAAGAAGCATGAGAAACAAGGAGAAGCAGGCTTAAAAGTGACTTATGACGATCGTAGCAAAGAGTTAAAGCAAGCTGAGGAAGAGAACAGAATTCTACGCAAATTATTAGCTAATAAAGAAATTGAACTAGAAATTGGACGTGAACTATTAAAAAAAAAGTTTGGGACATCCGATCCAAAAAAGATTTAGTTGATAGTATTTGTAGCAAACATAAAATCAGTAAAAGCAAAGTCATTTGTATGTTAGGTATGAATCAAAGCAGCTATTACCGAAGACCAAGTCTTGGCAAAAAAGGCAATAAGCCTAGTGTCTTTACTTATAATAAGTCCAAAGGAATGGTGAGTCAAGACGCTGTTATTGCATCAGTTAAAGAGATTTTGAGCCATGAGTTTATAGACTGCGGATACCGCTTAATGACTTCTTACTTACATCGAGATGGATATAAGATTAATCATAAAAAGCTTTACCGAATTATGAAAGAAGAAGGCTTATTAAAACTCGAAAATAGGATAAACAGGAGTGGTTCTGGGCGTAAGTTTATAAAATATAGAAAGGTTATTACTCTTAGGCCGTTTCAGTGTATAGAAATGGATATTAAGATGGTTTGGATTCCTAGTGTAGGTAAAAATGCGTATTTACTATCAATCATAGACGTTCATACCCGTAGAATTTTAAAAGATTACTTTTCTTTTTCAATAAAACAGAACAAAGTAATACCATTTCTTTCTGACTTATTTGCAGAATATCAATATCCTGAAAGCGTTGTTATTAGAAGTGATAATGGAAGTCAGTTTATTGCCAAAAGTGTTCGTGAATACCTAGGCATCATAGGTGTTCAGCAAGAATTTACACATGTAGCCACACCTGAAGAAAATGCACATATTGAAGCTTATCATGGAATCCTAAAAAAAGAAGTGTTCCAAAGGGTTGATTATAGAACTTTTGGAGAAATTGAACAAATATTAAAAAGTTATGTGATTTTCTATAACAATAATAGGTTACACGGGCTATTAGGACGTATTACTCCAATGGAAAAATGGAACCAGGATAAATATCTAATTTTAATGAAAAAATTAACCGCATAATTAATAATCGAAATTTAGAATAATACTCTTGTTTTATAGGGGTCAAAACACTAAGGATGTAAAACGAATCAATAATAAGAAGTTTCAAAATAATGCTTTCAAAAAAAGTTTAAAAGAATTATTTTTTTAATTGATTACTAATGTACCTACCGGCACTCTACTTTATCTGAGCTATAATTATTGTGCTTGAGCATTGGCTTTTTCTTAATTTAGATACTTCTTACATATAATGATATCAGTACGTTTAATCGTTTATTTAATTTTACAAAAGGCATCTAATATTCGATAAAATCAATTTTTATACCTATAATAAGCGAAATATCTAAATTTTTACGTCATTACAAAAAGCAATATATTATCATTAATTTGCGACATTAATTATATTTTGCTTTTTTTATTAAAAAAATATAGTGTTTCACTAAACAATAAGAATATTTAATTTATTAGAGATGTCGACATAAACTTAACGCAAGCAGAATAGTAAGTAAATACTTGCGAAAGTTCAGGCTCTAAAACAAATATTTTTTAAATTAGTATTTCGATTTAGAAATCAAAACCAATCGAGAATTGTAGTACGCGATTCTGCGCTTTCTCTTTATCATATACATCTCCCAAACCTAAATGATAGCGAACTCCTAAACTGATACCAGCATTAGTTTTTAATCCTCCTCCAAAATTTAATCCCCAATCAAAATTATTAGGATTATACGATTTTGAGTTATTAAAAATACCGCTATATTCTTCTTTATGAGAAATTGCTAAACCAATTTGAGGTCCTACTTCAAAAAATAAATTTTTAGAGGGATAGGCTTTGATCAGTATCGGTACGTTTATGTAATCTAGCTTTTGAGTAAAAGTACCGCTACTATTTGTTATCTTATATCCTTGTTGAGAATATTGTATTTCTGGCTGGATAGAAAAACTTTCGCTAATAAATGACTCACTATATAATCCTACATGAAAACCATGTCTTTGGCCTGTTTCTCCAGCTCCATTATAACTAACCGCAGCTAAATTATAGCCTACTTTCACTCCAACATTTGATTTGGAAATTCCTTGAACTTGAGCATTTATTGACACTAATGTGCCTAGAAATAATGCTGTTATTATATGCTTTGTTTTCATATTTTTTCTTTTAATACTGGTTTAATATTACATTTATCTTCCCCCATTAGCTCGAAGATCAGTAATACATTGACTATCCAATTTCGGTGCTGAACCTGAAGAAACCATGTTTCCAATTCCTCCTCCTATTTCTGATGACCAATACATTAAACAGGTTTTATTAATACAATGTTTGGGGTGGGCTGCATCCTCATGATCGCTTTGTAAATTAGTGCCTAGATTTGTTAATCCTAGCAAATGTCCAAACTCATGCGTTAACACTGTTGTTTCTAGTAAACTTCTGTTGGGCTCAAATGGGCTATCACTTAAACCATGTATTGTTTTTTCAAAAATAACAAAGGAAGTATTTCTATACGCCGTTCCAAGAACTATAGATTTATCTGAGTCTTTATCGGAATTCCCGTCTGCAAAAAACGCCCAAATTGCAATTTCATCAGGAGTGTTATAACGTGTTCTATTATCATTTTCAAGATTAATAATCTCCTCATTTGTGTAGGATGAATTACCCGTTGAAGGTATAGAACGCTTAATAATATTGATTCCGCCCGGCTTGAATGTTCGTGCGTTTAAAAATTCAACAAAATTAGTAATCGTTTGAGAACTAGGTTCAAAGCCAGCAACGTAAACCACTTCAACAACCATCCTCTTAAACTTTTTATCAGATAGGAGATCGTTTGCAGAACTTCCTGTTAATTGCTTATTAGTGTTAGGGTTTACACTAATTGTATTTTCTAGGGGATTATCCGCTTTGGAGCAAGACACAACTAAAAGTAACAAGCCACTTGCAAGAACTAAAATTAATTTTTTCATTATTTTTATAATTTTTAAGATTATTTATAAAGAAAAGCTACTTCATAGCAAGTAGCTTTTCTCTATAAATAACAAAGTCGATCTATATTTGTTTTAGTACTAACGTTACAGCTGCATTAGTTGAACTTTGTAAAGTAATCGTTGAGTTAGTAAAGCTGGTTACGTTCCATGTATTATTTAATAAATTAAACGTACCATTACCAGAAAAATTCAGTTTTAGAAAAACACTTAATTCTGAACTCACGGCGTATGTACCATTTACAGTGGTGCTTAACAAATTAACTGCGGTAACTGACAAGTTACTTGCAAAATCGATTGTAAAATCTTTATAATTACTCGCGGAGTTCGCACCAGCGTTTACGAACGAATCAACTTTAAACTTTCCATTTACTAAAATTGTTTCTATTTTTTTTGAATTTTGCGCTGCTTCTTTCTTTGTCGCTTCGGTTTTTAAAGAGGCATTAATAGTAGCTTGTAATTCAGCATCGCTGTAAATAATCATTTTTGAGCCATCGGCAATCGTCGCTGATATAGGGTACTTCACTGAATAAAGTTCTGAACTACTTACATTAGACATATAAATAAATAATTGCTGCTCAGATGTTATTGCAACACGTCCAGTTTGTTGCATGTTCAGGTCATACGTTAATATCGTAATTGGGAAACTAATATTTACAGAAGAAATAGCATCTTGACCACTAGCTTGGGCAGATGAACAAGCATTTACAATAGTGTTATACTCAGTCTGATTTGTAACAGTAGCTTCCGTGTAATTACTTAATTTCACTTTAAAAGGAAATTGTAAGACAGCGGTGTCTTGATCGCTATTTGACTGTCCAAAAATAGAAAGCACTTGCTGGTAATCTAATTGACTAAAAATAGAAATTTGAACTCCATTTACTTTAGCAGAAACGGGTAACAGAATAGATGAACAAGAAGCTCCATCTAAGAAATCATCAAATGAACCATCATACATTGAAGTTCGTTTTAGATTATTAGTTGTAGTTGAATTAGCTGAATTTGTATTTGGATTTTCTCCTTGTACATCATCCAATTCATTTTGACACGAAGAAAAACCTAAGATCGCTATTAATGCAAATCCGGTAACTGTTTTTAACTTTTTCATAATTTTCAAATTTAAGATAATTTTTTACTTATTGACGATCTCTATAACGCCGTTCTGTAAGTAAGACAACTGTCTTTACTTTTACCCTACAAAATAAATTAAAAAAATAATTAAATTTTAGAACACAACCATAAATCACTCATTATCAGGTTTTTTAAATTTTAATTATATTTCAAAAAAAAAGCATTATTAAATATCCGAATTACGTTTTAAAAAATTAATTTACATTTACAATCTACTAAAAGATGAAATAACAATCCATGACCAACAATGAAACTACACTTTGTGATGAAAAGTACTTTAGAGACTTTTACCTAAAGCACGTGCAATCCGCAAGTAATTTTGCTTACTACAAATGTGGTGATAGTGAGGCTGCATTAGATCTAGTACAAGATGCCTTTACTAAAATTTGGGAAAATTGTTCTAAAATTGACTTTAACAAAGCCAAAACCTATTTATTTACAAGCATTACTAATTTATTCCTAAATACAATAAAGCATCAAAAGGTTGTGTTTCAATATGCTCAAGATGCTCAAGATGCTCCTAATTTAGATACCAATAATCAAAGTCCCGAATATATATTAGAGGAAGAGGAATTTAAACAAAAGCTTACTAGAGCCATTGCATCTTTAAGCGAAACGCAACGCGAAGTTTTTTTATTAAATCGAATAGACGGTAAAAAGTATAGAGAAATAGCTGATTTACTGGGTGTTTCGCAAAAAACTGTAGAAAAAAGAATGTCCGCTGCGCTACAAATTTTAAAAGCACAAATCGAAAATATATAATTAATCATTTAGCTGTAGGGTAACTTTAAAGTTAGTTGTCTTATAAACATAGAGATATATAATGAAAAAGGAAAAACAGATATTAAAATGGTTGAACAATGACCTTTCAAGTAAAGAAATGGAGGATTTAAAACAATCTGAAGATTTACAGACACTTGAAAAGATTGCTCACTACGCGTCACAATTAGAAGTTCCAAAAGTAGATTCGCAAGCTGCATTGGAAAAATTACAATTTAAAAAGAAACCAAAAGTAAGAACCTTAAACTTTAAAACATTCTATAGCGTTGCGGCAGTTTTAGTACTAGCACTAACTTCTGGCTATTTTTTCTTTTATAACATTAATACCTCTATTGAAACTCAAATAGCACAAAGAAAGACATTTACACTTCCAGACAATTCTGAAGTAGTTTTGAATGCAGAATCAAAAATCAGTTTCGACGAAAAAAAGTGGGCTAAAAAAAGAAGTTTAACCTTAGAGGGTGAAGCTTTTTTTAAAGTAAAGAAAGGGCAAACTTTCAGTGTAAAAACAACGGATGGCATCGTTACCGTATTAGGAACGCAGTTTAATGTAAAGGCACGAAAAAACTATTTCGAAGTGCATTGCTATGAAGGTTTAGTGAGTGTTACGCACAATAATAAAACGACTAAACTACCTCCCGGGAAGATCCTCCGAGTTATCAATAAAAAAGTTGAAAATGTTGAAGATTTTTATTCTAAAAACCCTTCATGGATTTTACAAGAATCGAGTTTTATTAAAATTCCATTAGATCAGGTTATTGCAGAATTAGAAAGACAATATGATCTAAAAATTAAAGTTGATGGCGTTGATACTTCAAAACTATTTACCGGCAGCTTTACGCATACTAATAAAGAAATAGCGCTTCAAGCAGTTACAATTCCGCTTCAATTAAGCTATAAAATTGAAGGTAAAACCATTATATTTTACAATTATGGTGCTAATTAAATGGCTTTTTTTTTTGCTGCTCAGCATAAGTTGTATTTGTCAGGGACAAGAAACAAGTAAAAAAATCCCTTTGAGCGAGGTCATAATTACCCTAGAAAAGCAATTCAACATCAAGTTTTCTTACGCTGTTGAAGATGTGGCCACTATTACAATTGACAAACCAAAACCTTCATTGACTTTACTAGAAACTATTGATTATCTTAATTCTAAAACGCTTTTAAATTTTAAAGCCTTAGACGATCGTTATATTACCGTTTCTGTACTAAACAAAACAGTATCTGTTTGTGGAATAGTGTTAGCTGATGCAAATAAATTACCATTAATTGGCGCATCGGTATTTATAAACAACATTAAAAGAAGCACTATCACCAATGAAAATGGAAAATTTAGTCTAAAGAATATTTCAATAACCGCTACGCTAACTATTTCGTATATAGGATTTGAATCCAGAAATTTTACTGCGCAAGAATTATTTTTTGCACAAAACAACTGCAAAGAGATTGTGCTTACCACAAGAAACGAAGAGTTAAATCAGGTTTTAATACCCGTTTATTTAACGCCAGGATTACAGAAATACTTAGACGGAAGCACAGTATTAAACACTAAAAAATTTGCTATTCTACCTGGCTTGATAGATCCTGATATTTTACAATCTATACAAGCACTTCCAGGGGTAGAAAGCACGAATGAAAGTATCGCTAATATTAATGTTCGCGGAGGAACAAACGATCAAAATTTAGTCCTCTGGGATAATATAAAAATGTACCATTCAGGTCATTTTTTTGGGCTGATATCCGCTTACAATCCCAATCTAACTAACAAAGTTGTCGTTAGTAAGAACGGTACAAGTGCCCAATACAGTGATGGTGTTTCCAGCACAATCAACATGTACACAAAAGACTTAGTCACCAATACCTTTTCTGGTGGAGCAGGAATTAACTCCATTAGTACTGATGCTTTTCTCGAAATACCGATAACTAAAAAAGTAGAATTTCACATTTCAGGACGTCGCGCCATTACTGATTTGTTTTCAACTCCTACCTATACTAAATACTTTAATCGTAGTTTCCAAGATACTGAAATCAATGCCGATAGTGACCAGCGTGAAACGACTTCGGATTTCTATTTCTATGATTATACGGCTAAAGTTCTTTTCGATTTGAGTGAAAAACACCAATTTAGAGCCAATATTATTGGAATAAACAACGCTTTGGATTATTCAGAACGTTTTTTTACAAATGCAAATAAAACTGAATCTAAAACCAGTAATTTATCTCAAAAAAATAGTGGTTACGGTGGAAATTGGAAAGCGCAATGGACTTCAAAGTTGAGTACAGACTTCATAACTTATTTCTCTAAATACAACATCGACGCTAATGATTACAGAGTGGAAACAGATCAGCGCTTAACCGAAGCCAATGAAGTTCAAGAAACTGGTATTAAAGTAAATGCTAATTATAAAACGAACAATCACTCAAATTTATTATTGGGGTACCAATTTAATGAAACAGGAATGCTCAATCAAACCACGGTGAGCAATCCCATCTATTCCAGCACTAAAAAGGAGGTTTTATTGAATCATGCGTTATTTTCAGAAGTGGAATATAACAAAAATAAAACGTATTTACGAGTTGGTGTGCGATTGAATTATTTTCAGAAATTTAAAAAGTTTTTAGTTGAGCCAAGAATAAACATTCGACAACAAGTATCAGATCACTTTGCCTTAAAATTAGAGGGAGAGTTCAAGAATCAATCTACGACGCAAATAGTAGACTTTGAAGATGATTTTTTAGGTGTCGAAAAAAGACGCTGGATTTTAGTAAATAACAAAGACATTCCTATTGCCACAAGCAAACAAGCTTCTTTAGGTGTTGAATTTAATACCAAAAAATTCAATTTAGAGGCAACTACTTTTTATAAACTTGTAGATGGAATTACAGCTTCTAACCAAGGATTTTACAATAGTTTTCAATATAAAAATGCTCACGGAAACTACATTGTGAAAGGCATCGAATTTTTAGCCAATAAGACAGCACGTCAATATAGCATATGGGCTAGTTATACTTTTAGTACTAATAATTATGAATTTGATACATTTACACCGGTCTCTTTCCCCAACAATGCAGACATAAGGCATTCCGCATCATTTGGTTTTTACTATCTCCTTCTAAAAAATCTCAAAATAGCCGTTGGTGGCATTTGGAGAAATGGCACTCCATATACTACTCCAATTCAAGATAATGAAACCACTCAAAGCGGAAATAACACCATGGTAAATTATGGCTCGCCAAACAGTACAACCTTAGATAATTTTATGCGCTTAGACGCGTCGTTAAATTATAACTTCAATTTGTCAGCTGCAGTAAAAGCTTCCTTTACAGCCGGAGTCATAAATGCTACAAATCAGGATAATGTGATCAACAGGTATTACAAAGTTAATCCCACCAACTCTAAAGATGCCATTCAGGTGGATAATAAATCATTGGGTTTAACGCCTAATCTAAGCTTCAGAGTGAATTTTTAAGGATTATTTTCTTTTAAATAAAATACCCTTTCAAACCTAGTATTGAAAGGGTATTAGTATTTACAAAAAAAGGTATTAAATACCAGCAATTGCCTTTATTTCGTCAATGATTCTTTCTGCTAATGCATCAGCTTTTTCTTGAGAAGAAGCTTCAGTATAAATGCGAATAATAGGTTCTGTATTTGATTTTCTAAGATGAACCCAGTTTTCGGAAAAGTCAATTTTCACACCATCAATGGTTGTAATATCTTCATTTTTATATTTTTCTGTCATCGCAAAAAGGATCGCATCAACATCGATTTGAGGTGTCAATTCAATTTTGTTTTTACTCATATAATATTCTGGATACGAGGCACGCAAAGCTGAAACCGTCATTTTTTTGTAGGCTAAGTGCGTTAAAAACAACGCTACTCCCACCAAACTGTCACGACCGTAATGCAACTCAGGATAAATAATACCGCCGTTTCCCTCGCCACCTATTATAGCATTGTTCTTTTTCATTAATTCCACTACATTCACTTCGCCTACGGCACTGGCTTCATAGCTTCCCTTATGTAAATTAGTCACATCACGCAATGCGCGAGACGAGGACATATTTGATACCGTATTTCCTGGCGTTTTGCTCAATACATAATCGGCGCAAGCCACTAATGTATATTCTTCACCAAACATTTCACCGTCTTCACAAATGAAAGCCAAACGATCTACATCAGGATCTACCACAATTCCTAAATCAGCTTTTTCTCTGACAACTAATTCGGAAATATCTGTTAAATGTTCTTTTAACGGTTCTGGATTGTGTGGAAAATGTCCGTTTGGTTCACAATATAATTCAACTACCTCAACACCCATTAATTCCAATAATCGTGGAATAATAATTCCACCCGAAGAATTTACACCATCAACAACAACCTTAAATTTAGCTGCTTTTACAGCATCAACATCTACCAGAGCCAAGTTCAATACTTCATCAATATGAATATCCATGTAAGCATCATTTATCATTATTTCCCCTAAATCATCTACATTAGAGAAATCAAAAGCTTCCACTTCTGCAATGGCAAGGATTTTTTCACCTTCTGCACCATTTAAAAACTCTCCTTTTTCATTTAATAATTTCAACGCGTTCCATTGTTTGGGGTTGTGCGACGCCGTGAGAATTATTCCACCATCAGCTTTTTCAAGTGGTACTGCAACCTCAACTGTTGGCGTTGTAGATAATCCTAAATCAATAACATCAATCCCTAAACCAATTAAAGTGTTCACTACCAAATTGTGAATCATAGGCCCAGAAATACGAGCATCTCTGCCTACAACTACTGTTAATTTTTCTTTTCCGCTATACGCTTTTAACCAAGTTCCATAAGCGCTAGCAAATTTTACGGCATCAACCGGTGTCAAGTTATCACCCACTTTCCCTCCTATTGTTCCGCGAATTCCTGATATTGATTTTATTAATGTCATTTGTATGTTTTTAAATTTCTACAGTTGATTTTGTCTCTATCGACAAATATAAGACTTGGTGGTTTATAAAAGTCTCGAAAATTAAAAAAGTAGAATTAAAATTCTTATTTTAGACGAATGAATTTTTTAGCGCATATTTATCTTTCTGGTGACAATGATTTACTTAAAATTGGCAATTTTATGGCCGATGGAATTCGAGGGAAACAATTTGAAAGTTATCCCACAGAAATTCAAAAAGGAATTATTTTACATCGTGCCATTGACACTTTTACTGATTCACATCCTATTTTTAGAAAAAGCACAAAACGACTTCACGAAAATTATCACCATTATGCAGGAGTAATTGTAGATATTTTATACGATCATTTTTTAGCTAAAAACTGGGGTAACTATTCAAATGTCAAATTAGAGGATTTTGTTAATCAATTTTATAATTCTCTTCATGAGAACAAGAATTTATTATCAGATCGTACTATTGTTATTATGCCAGTCATGATGAAGGAAAATTGGTTGTATGTTTATCATTCGATTGAAGGAATCAATCATATTTTAACTCAAATGGATCGACGCACAAAAAATCAATCTAAAATGCGCTTTGCAACTAATGAACTTGTAGAATTCTACTCCGAATTTGAAGAGGAATTCTCCCTGTTTTTTACCGACATCATTTTATTTTCAAACGAAAAAATTAAAACTTTATGAATAAAATTATTCTTTTGATTGCCTTAGGATTTTTGAGCTGTAAATCAAACGATAAAGTAATTGAAACCACCGGTTTAGTCACTACAAAAGCAATGGTGGTTTCTGCTCGTGAGGAAGCATCTCAAATAGGAATTGAAATCATGAAGCAAGGTGGAAACGCATTTGATGCGATGATCGCAACAGAGTTGGCTTTAGCTGTTGCACATCCACAGGCAGGAAACATAGGTGGTGGTGGTTTTATGGTGTACCGAAAAGCAAATGGGGAAACTGGTGCAATTGATTACAGAGAAAAGGCACCTATGAATGCTACTAAAGATATGTTTTTGGACAAGAAAGGAAATGTGATAACTGGAAAAAGTACTGAAACAGCATTAGCTTCAGGAATCCCTGGAACGATCGCTGGTATTTTTGAAGTACATAAAAAATTTGGTTCAATGCCAATGAGCGAAATATTAAAACCAGTCATTGCACTTGCAACAAAAGGAGTTGTCGTGACAAAATTTCAAGCGGAAAGTTTGAATAGTAATAGAAAAACATTTATCAAACGAAACGGCGCTAATAGCTTGTTTTCCAAATTATATAAAGAAAATGATACTATTAAATATGCTGCACTTGCTTCAACTTTGCAACGAATTGCAAATAACGGAAAAGAAGAATTTTACAGTGGTGAAACAGCTCAAAAGTTAGTTTCTTTTTTGTCTAAAAAAGGAGGCAACGCAACAATTGAAGATTTTAAGAAATACGAAGCGAAGTGGCGAAAACCAATCACATTTAAATATAAAAAATTAAAAATTACATCAATGTCGCCACCCAGTAGCGGTGGTATTTGTTTGAATCAAATCATGAAAATGATTGAGCCTTATAATCTCTCTAAAATGGGACACAATAGCCTCAAAGTAATTCAGGTGATAACAGAAGCTGAACGCAGAGCGTATGCAGACCGAAATTATTATTTGGGAGATCCTGATTTTGTACAAATACCCGTTCAAGAATTATTAAGTCCCTCCTATTTGGAAAAAAGGATGAAAGATTTTTCATTTGATGAAGCTACTAAATCATCAGCTATTTCCCGTGGCGAAATAAAAGGTTATGAAAGCAATCAAACAACACATTACTCTATTGTAGATGCAGAGGGAAACGCAATATCAGCCACGACAACTTTAAATGATAATTATGGTTCAAAAATATATTGTGATGAATTAGGTTTCTTTTTGAACAATCAAATGGATGATTTTAGCGCTAAAGCTGGCGCACCTAATCTTTATGGATTAACTGGTAGTGAGGCAAACAGTATTGCTCCCGAAAAAAGAATGCTGAGTTCTATGACGCCTACAATTGTAGAAAAAAATGGTAAACTTTTTATGGTAGTTGGCACTCCTGGCGGTTCTACAATAATTACTTCCGTTTTGCAAACCATATTAAATGTTTACGAATTTGGTATGACCATGCAACAAGCAGTTGATGCACCCCGTTTTCATCATCAATGGCTACCGGACGAAATTACGGTAGAACCCAATTCATTTTCTAAAGAGCTGATGGCAAATTTGAAGAAAAAATCATATTTCGTTAATGAAAAAAATAAAGAAATAATAGGTCAAGTGGATGCCGTACTCGTTTTACCAAATGGACAATTAGAGGGCGGTGCTGATAAAAGAGGAGATAATAAAGCCGTTGGTTTTTAAAAAACAATCAAATGAACAAAGTAATTATAATTTTTATTTTTATTTCTTTTGGATGCTATAGTCAAAAGACTCCTGCAAGGCCAACGGGATTAGTTGCAAGCAAAGCGATGGTAGTTTCTGCTCGTGAGGAAGCATCAAAAATTGGTATCGAAATCTTGAAAAAAGGAGGAAATGCTTTTGATGCTATGATTGCCACTGAACTAGCTTTGGCAGTTGCTTATCCTTATGCAGGAAATCTTGGTGGAGGTGGTTTTATGGTGTATAGAAAAGCCAGTGGAGAAATAGGCTCTTTAGATTATAGAGAGAAAGCACCATTAGCCGCTACCAAAGATATGTTTCTTGATGAAAAAGGAAATGTGATTAAAGGAAAAAGTACAGAAACGGCCCTGGCTATAGGAATTCCTGGCACAATAGCGGGTATATTTGCCGTTCATAAAAAATTAGGCTCTTTGCCAATTGCAGAAATTCTGAAACCTGTGATTGCACTTGCAGAAACAGGAATTATTGTTACTAAAAGACAAGAATCGCGTTTAAATGACTACCGTTCGAAAATTATAAAAGTAAATGGAGACAAAACATTATTTGCAACGGTTTATAAAGAAAATGATATTATAAAATATCCTGCGCTTGCAGCTACCTTAAAACGGATTTCAAAAAATGGTAGAGATGAATTTTACAAAGGAAAAACTGCCGAAATTCTGGTAAAATTCCTCCGTGAAAAAGGAGCAATAATTACAATGAAAGATTTAGCTAAATATGAGGCTAAATGGAGGAAGCCATTAACTTTTGATTATAAAGATTTACATATTATATCAATGGCACCGCCCAGCAGCGGTGGAATATGCATGGCTCAAATATTTAAAATGATAGAACCTTTTGACTTAGCTACAATGGGGCACAATTCTACAAATTCAATTCAAGTGATTGTAGAGGCCGAACGAAGAGCCTACGCCGACAGAAGTTACTTCCTTGGAGATCCTGATTTTATAAAAATTCCTTTAGAAACTTTAATGTCACCTACTTATTTAAAACAAAGAATGTCAAATTTTACCTTTGACAAAGCAACCTTGTCATCCACAATCAAAGAAGGAAAAGTAAATCTAAACGAAAGCACTGAAACTACACATTATTCTATAGTGGATCAATTTGGTAATGCAGTTTCTGCAACGACGACTTTAAATGATGGCTATGGTTCCAAATATTATTGTGATGAATTAGGTTTTTTTCTAAATAATGAAATGGATGATTTTAGTGCCAAACCGGGCGAGCCTAATATGTTTGGTTTAGTTGGAAATGAAGCCAACAGCATAGCACCTCAAAAAAGAATGTTGAGTTCCATGACGCCAACCATCGTCGAAAAAAATGGAAAACTGTATATGGTAGTAGGTTCACCGGGCGGCTCCACGATCATAACATCAGTTTTGCAAACAATTTTAAATGTTTATGAGCATAATTTAAGCATGCAAGAAGCGGTAAATGTACCTCGATTTCATCATCAATGGTTGCCGGACTTAATTACTTTTGAACCAAAAACATTTGACAGTACAACTTTTGAGAATTTAAAATTTAAAGGCTACATCATAAATGAGAAAACGACTCCAGTGATTGGAAAAGTAGACGCTATTTTAGTTTTACCAAATAAAACCCTAGAAGGAGGAGCTGATTTTAGAGGTGACGATAAGGCTGTTGGTTTTTAAATAGAAAAGCGAATTTTTATTAACTGCTAAAAAATTGATCGAAATAGGACCAGTTTTAACGAACCACTAGTAATTTTATCTAGCGACAGAGGTATAAAAAGAAATCCTTAAAAATTTATTATGGGCATAAAATATGGTAATTTTGCACCCCGGCTAAAAAATTAAAATGCTAAAAAAATATATATCCAAATTCCAAATAATTATTGCTATTGCGCAATCGCTGTTAAGTCCGAAACAATTTATTTATTTGTCGGCGGTTTTAGTTGGTATTTCATCCGCATTAGCTGTAATAGTATTGAAAACATTTGCTCACTGGGTTTTTTCATTTGCCACCTACGTAAGCGGAATTCTAAAATTTGGCTTTTTAAATAGTATTTTACCAATAATAGGAATAGTTTTGACTGTTTTTGTTGTTCAGCGACTCTTAGGAGGAACTATACAAAAAGGTACGTCTCAGATCTTGTATGCTGTTGCAAAAAAAGCAAGTATTATACCTCAGAAACAAATGTATGCGCAAATACTTACGAGCTCGTTAACTGTAGGATTAGGAGGGTCAGCAGGCTTAGAGAGTCCAATTGTTGTAACTGGAGCTGCATTTGGTTCAAACTATGCACAAAAATATAAATTAAGCTACAAAGACCGAACTTTACTCATTGGTTGTGGGGTATCTGCAGGAATAGCGGCCGCATTTAATGCACCAATTGCTGGTGTTTTGTTTGCCGTCGAAGTTCTTTTAGTTGACGTAAGCATTGCGGCATTTACACCAATCATGATTGCTGCTGCAACCGGCGCTTTAGTGTCTGTGATTGCATTAGACGAAACCATTTTACTCTCTTTTAGACAACAGCAAAGTTTTGATTATCACAACATAGCGTATTATTTAATGCTTGGTGTGATAACCGGCTTAATATCTGTTTATTATTCGCGAAATTTCCAGAGAGTAGAGCATTATTTTAATGAATTAAAAATTTCACCGTTCAAAAAAGCATTAATTGGATCATCTATTTTAGCAGTTCTTATTTTTATTTTCCCAACTCTTTTTGGAGAAGGATATGAAAGCATAAAGACTTTGTCTAACGGAGATCCTGGCTTATTATTAGAAAACACTTTATTTAGCAGTTTTCGGGATAACAGCTGGGCACTTTTGCTTTTTGTAGGTTGTACAATGATGATAAAAGTTTTTGCAACAGGGATTACTCTCGGTAGTGGTGGTAATGGTGGTAACTTTGCCCCATCCTTATTTTTAGGTTCTTATTTGGGCTACTTTTATGCTAGTTTTCTTAACCTTACTGGTCTTTCAAAATTACCTGTGAGTAATTTTTCATTAGTAGGAATGGCAGGAATTTTAAGTGGATTATTTCATGCTCCGTTGACTGCAATTTTCTTAATTGCCGAAATAACAGGTGGCTATAGCTTGATGATTCCTTTGATGATTGTATCTTCAATAAGTTTTGCTATTTCGCGTCGTTTTGAAAAACATTCTATGGACGTAAAAACATTAGTGCAAAAAGGACATGCTTTTACAAGTAATAAAGATACTAATGTACTTGCAACTCTAGAAACAAACTCAATTATTCAAACTGATTTTTTAACGGTCTCAGCAGGTGAAAATCTAGAAAAGCTTGTTGATTTAATTTCACATTCCAATCAAGTTATTTTTGCTGTCGTGGATAAGGATAAATATCTGCTAGGCATTGTTCATTTTAATACAATCAGAGAAATTATTTTTAACACATATAGAGTTAAATATACAATAGTTCAGGACATAATGCTACCTATTAGCGAAGTGGTTACACCAAGCGAAAGTATGGAAACAGTTATGAATAAGTTTGAAAGTTCTAAAGTTACATTTTTACCAGTGCTTAAGGAAGGTAAGTATTATGGCTTTATTTCTAAATCTAATGCGCTCGAGGCCTACAGAACAAAATTGAAAGCCATGACAATCGATTAAAAAAACAAGAAAAAAATATACAAGAAAAAGTGTCTAAAAAGCTGCTCTGTAAAAATTACATTATTTTTCTACTGATTGATAAGCATGAATTTTACCTAACATTACGTTTTCTAAACTATTATTTATGAGCGCTTTTTAATAAAAATAGCTGCAACAACAAAATAATATTGATCTTTCAAAAAAGCAAAAATAAAAAAATTACAACTTTTTGCTCGAAACGTTACTCGAAAAATAAAAGTTTAGATTACTAAAAGAAACAAGTGATATATTTTTTTAATCGTAAAGATCAAAAGTAAAAAAAATACAGACCTATAAGCCGGATTCTGTCTCCAATAAATTGAAGCCTTATCATTTATCTAGATCATACATTACTGTATGACTCAAGCTATCTACCCTTCAGCAACGAACGAGACGCTCTTAAATGCTGATATACTTGATATTTCACCGCATAGAGTTTACCTGGTTTCACTACAGCATTACCTGTACATACTTTCTGTTGCACTTGTCCTAATCTATTTTGAAAAATTCAAAACAAACCGACGGGTGTTACCCGCTATGCTTCCCTATGGTGTCCGGACTTTCCTACTCATCTTTAAAATGAGTCGATAAGGCGGTCTGTTGTGCAAATTTACATTAATTTTTTTTCTAGAAACTAATTTTGAGTTCTTAGTTTAAGTCTCTTTACTATCCTTTTCATTTCAAAATAGTTATCTTTATAGATAATCTAAAAATAAAGAAATTATGTCCTATATGTACCATTATTGTAGTGTCTCTAAAGCTTTAGAAGAATTAACTAAGAATGGATATACCTATGATTTTAATATTCACGATAAGGAAATTATAGCGAATCCAACTCATTTTGAAATTCAGCATATTTATCGATACGAAGGAGATAGTAATCCTGATGATGAAGCAATAGTTTACGGCATTAAGTCAATCGATGGTTTATGTGGCGTGTTTGTAACTGGTTTTTCAGCTAATTCACAAACCGACGCGTCTCAAATTTTAATAGACATCAGCATCAAGGGCCGATAAACTGATACTTTCTGCGAAAAAAATCAACTACTACGAACACATCCAGAAATGTAAAGACTATTGCTGATCTGACTTTCACATCAATTTTATTTTTCATTATTTATACAGATTAACTATTTTTTTAACAAAATAAAACGGTTGTTAGCGTTACAACAAAATCGAATAATTTCGAAATATAATTCACTAATTTTAAAATAGATAACAGATATTTTACAATTTAACATTTTGCAACCAAATTATATCTTTTAATTTTCTTTATTTGCGCAAAAAATGATATGAAATTAAATATTAAAATCTGCTTATCGTTTATAGTTGTCTTGTGTTGCAATTTTACTTTTAGCCAGACTACGAGCTATCATATTTCATTTCCCAATACAAAGCAATTCCATAAATTCTTCAGCTATTCTCAGCAAAGTTATCCATTGGTGAGTGCGCACCGGGGTGGACCAACGAGAGGATTTCCTGAAAACTGTACGGCAACTTTTGCTAATACCATAAAATATATTCCCGCCATTATCGAGACTGACATTGCTATGAGTAAAGACTCAGTTCTTGTCATGATGCACGACAATACATTGAATAGAACTACCACCGGGACAGGAAAAATTGGAGATTACACTTATAATGAGTTAAAACAGCTGTTTTTGAGAGATAATGAAGGAACTGTAACTGAATTCAAAATTGAAACATTAGACCAAGTTTTGCAATGGGGTAAAAACAAGGTCATTTATACCTTAGATATTAAAAGAGGTGTTCCCATGAAAATGATTGTTGATGCCGTAAGAAAAAATAAAGCAGAGCGAAATACCATAATCATTACGTACAATGCTAATCAAGCAGCAGAAGTTTCAAAACTAGCTCCTAACTTGTTAATTTCAGTTTCAGCACGAGGAAAAGAAGATGTAGAACGTATGGAAACACTTGGCGTAAAAGCAGAAAGAATGGTTGCATTTGTAGGAACAGCTGAACCTAAAAAAGAAACTTACGACTATTTATCCAGTAGAAAAAATTTCTTCTATTTTAGGAACGATGGGAAATATTGACAAAAGTGCTGTTGCAAAAGGAAACGATATCTATTATAAATTAATTCAAAACGGCGCGACAGTACTGTCATCAGATCGACCTATCGAAGCCGGACAACAATTAGCAAAATATATTTTAGACAAAAAGATAAAATCGAAATATATTAATTTATCGCAGAATTAAATTTACATATTTTAATATTTTTTATCATTTCAGCAAGACTTCAGTTGAAATATTAAAGGCTAAGTAATCAAAAGTGCTTTACTAAAAAAAATATCGTATAAAATGGATTTTAAAACTAATTATAAAGCTCGTTGAATTTCACAAGGAATAAAAAATTATCTCAGATTACAGATTAAATTTTTCCTTAAAAAACTTACTTCCATAAATTTTACAATACCCAATTTATAAACTATATTTGCTTTCGAATTAAAATTCTATGGAACAATTTGTAGTATCGGCACGTAAATATCGTCCTCAAACTTTTAAAGATGTTGTGGGACAAAAAGCAATTACCAATACTTTATTGAATGCTATAGAAAGCAATCACCTTGCCTCTGCCCTATTATTCACTGGACCTCGTGGAGTTGGAAAAACAACTTGTGCACGTATTCTAGCTCGTAAAATAAATCAGCCCGGATATGACGATCCAACTGAAGATTTTGCTTTTAATGTTTTTGAGTTAGATGCTGCTTCTAACAACTCAGTTGATGATATTAGAAGTTTAATTGACCAAGTTAGAATTCCGCCGCAAACCGGTCAATACAAAGTTTATATTATTGATGAGGTACACATGTTATCTTCGGCAGCTTTTAATGCATTTTTAAAAACATTAGAAGAACCGCCAAAACATGCTATCTTTATTTTGGCAACTACTGAAAAGCATAAAATTATTCCAACAATTTTATCACGTTGTCAAATATTCGATTTCAAAAGAATTACTGTAAAAGATGCCAAAGAACATCTTGCTGAAGTTGCTACAAGCCAAGGAATAAATTTTGAAGATGACGCTTTGCATATTATAGCTCAAAAAGCGGATGGCGCAATGCGCGATGCTTTATCGATTTTTGACAGAGTCGTTTCGTTCTGTGGTAAAGATTTAACTCGTCAAGCCGTAACTGAAAACTTGAATGTTTTGGATTACGAAACCTACATCAATGTTACAGAATTAATTTTAGAAAACAAAATTCCAGAATTACTACTTGCATTCAATGAGATTCTTGCAAAAGGATTTGATGCACATCACTTCGTATCAGGTCTAGCCTCGCATTTTAGAGATTTGTTAGTTTGTAAAACTCCCGCAACCTTAACGTTGCTAGAAGTGGGCGAACAAGCTCAAAAAATGTATGGTGTTCAAGCTCAAAAATGCAATCCAGAATTTTTACTTAAAGGAATTGAAATAGCTAATGATTGTGATTTGAAATACAAATTAAGTCAAAATCAACGACTACTTGTTGAACTTTGTTTAATGCAATTAGCCTCTATCACATTTGATGGAGAAAAAAAAAAGCTGAGCAATTTATAATTCCGCCTACTTATTTTAAAAAAAATGATTACTCAATTGTTAAGACCAATTCGGTTTTAACCCCTGAGGATAAAACTATTAATACGACTACTAAGATCTCCCTAATTGAGAAAGTAGAACAAAATTCAACTACAATTAAGGACATTCCAGCTCCAATTCCTACAATTCAACATAAGGTTGCCGACTCTAATGAACCAAAAATTTCAGCGTTTTCATTGTCAAGTATTCGTGCTAAGAAAGCATTAGAAGAAAGCAATAAAGGAATTGTCAAAGAAATTACTCACTTGCCTACGGAAGCTTTTGGAGAAACTGAGATGCTGTTGCAATGGAATAAATATGCGCAGTGTTTAGGGGACAAAGGCTATAAAATTATGGAGTCGTTGTTATTAATAAATGATCCAAAGCTAAACGGAACTGCAATTACTCTTGAATTACCAAATGAAGGTTCTAAACTTGATTTTGAAAAAGAATTAAATGGACTTTTAGGACACTTGAAAGGACATTTGCACAATCACGATATTACGATTGAAATAATTGTCAATGAAAGTATAGAAACTAAAAGAAGTTTCAACGATCAAGATCGTTACAATAGATTACACCAATTAAATCCAAATATTGAACTTTTAAGATCAACATTTGGTTTGGATTTAGATACTTAACAGATAAATCGCTTATTTTACCTAAATTATTTTAAAGCAATCCTCTATAGTCAAACAAATTAGTTAAATTGCTTATTATCAATTTATATTAGAATTAATTTCTTTTAAAAAAGAGTTAATTAATGCTATATTCAACTCCTGATACAATCAAAATTTGACAAGATTGACGATTGTAATTCTCCTTCCTTATTCATTCATTCAAAAGTTTACGCTACTAATTTTTCGACCGAAATTTAAATAAACTGTGTAATTCAAGTTTGAAATAATTATTTCACTTATCTTTGTTAACTGAATGGTTAAACTATTTAATTAAATCAAATGGATAATTTAAAATCAGAAAATACAGAAATTGAAATACTAAATGCGGCAAAAGCAGTTTTTCAGCAGAAAGGAATGGATGGTACTAGAATGCAGGAAATTGCAGATAAGGCTAAAATAAACAAAGCCTTGCTTCATTATTATTTCCGAAGTAAACAACTGCTATTTGAGGCAGTATTTTCGAGTGCATTTTCTCTTCTTGCACCGCAACTGAACACTATTTTAAACGATGAAAGTGACCTATTTGAAAAAATCATAAAGTTTACAAATAACTACATTTCATTTGTAATTGAACATCCTTATTTACCCAATTTTGTAATTCAGGAACTCAACAGAAATCCGGAATTTAGTAACAAACTACGCGTAAAAGAAAATTTTCCAACCATAGATAAATTCAAAATTCAAGTTTCAATCGCCATCGAAAAAGGAATCATTAAGCCTATTGAAACCGAACAATTATTTATCAATATTATGTCTTTGAATGTATTCCCTTTCATCGCTGAACCACTACTAATGGCTCTAACAAACACAGATAAAGAAAACTACAATCAATTACTACAAAATCGCAAAACTGAAGTTTCCTCTTTTATTATCAATAGTATTAAAATGTAGAAAATGAAAAATAAACTCCTCTTATTGTATCTAATCTTCATTCCCATAATTTCATATGCACAACAAAATTTGACATTAGAAGAGTGTTACAATTTAGTTGTAAAAAACTATCCATTAGCTAAACAAACACAATTACTACAATTAAAATCAGACCATGAAATTGAGTCACTTAATATAAGTAAATTACCTAAAATTGATCTTAACGCACAAGCAACTTATCAGTCAGACGTAATCGGATTTCCTATAGCCATTCCGGGAATTTCCCCTATAAACAAAGATCAGTATAGAGCAACCGTAGATGTTAATCAGCTTATTTATAATGGCGGAATGATTGAGGCTAATGCCACATTAAAGCAAGCACAAACCAAAACACAGCAACAGCAGGTGGAAGTTTCTCTATATCAATTAAAAAGCAGGATCAATCAATATTATTTTGGGATTTTATTATTACAAGAAAAGAAATCCTTATTGATTTCAAAAAATAAATTGCTTTTATCTAAGGTAAAAGAAGTACAATCAGGAGTGAAATTTGGTGCTATCCTTCCCGCTTCTGAATTAATTTTAGAAGCTGAAATATTAAAAATTAAACAGCAAATCACCGAAATACAATTCGAAAATACAAAAATGATTCAAAACTTATCGGAACTCACATTTACACAGTTCGAATTAGATATAGTACTTGCTCAGCCTCAATTTATTCATCAAAGCGTTGTTGTACGACCCGAAATTATTTTTTACGATTTACAAAATCAACAGATAGATTTGACTAAAAATACATTAGTTAAATCTACACGTCCTAAAATAAATGCTTTTGGCCAAGGAGGATACGGAAATCCTGGATTAAATATGTTAGATAATTCTTTTCAGCCCTTTTTTGTAATTGGTGTAAAAGCCAATTGGAATATACTTGATTGGGGTAAAAATAAAACTGATCAAAAAGTTTTAGAAATTTCAAAAGCTATTATTGGTACGGAGAAAGAAACATTTGAATTGAACAATAAGATGCAGTTACAGGAAATGGAAAGCGATATGAATAAAATGAAACAACTTTTACAAACTGATGACGAAGTAATCGTTATTAGAGAGAAAATTCTTGCCTCAGCTAATGCTCAAATGAAAAATGGAGTCATTACAACTTCTGAATACCTTGTAGAAGTTACTAACTTATTCGAAGCAAAAAACAGTCTAAAAACACATCAAGTTCAAATGGCTGCAGCCAAAGCAAATGTGGAATTAATAAAAGGAAGATAATCAGCATCCAGAAAAATCATAAAATGAAAAAAATAAACATAGCAATTTTAGCACTTATGGGAATAATTTCCTGTAGTAAAAATAATGAGAAAGCAGACGGTTACGGAAATTTTGAGGCAACAGAAATTACAATTTCCGCTGAATCTAATGGTAAAATTGACTTCCTAAAAGTAGAGGAAGGCGATTTATTAGAATCACAAACCCAAGTTGGTTTAGTTGATACGCTCCAATTGTATTTGACAAAACAGCAATTGATAGCTTCAAAAAGCACTATTTCATCTAAGTCGGCAAATGTTTTATCTCAAAAAAGTGTTTTAGCAGAACAATTAAAAACAATTCAGTTAGAAAAAAACAGAATCCGAAGTATGTATGCCGAAAATGCAGCAACTAAGAGACAAGTCGATGAAATTGATGGAAAAGTCAAAGTTATTGAAGCACAAATAAAAAGTGTAGGTACGCAAAACGCTCCTATTCTAGGCGATTTGAAAGCTGTCGATGCGCAAATTGATAAAATAAACGATCAAATTGAAAAAAGTAAAATCGTAAATCCTATCACAGGAACAATCCTTACGAAGTATGCAGAGCCAGGAGAAATAACGGCTTTTGGCAAACCATTATATAAAATCGCTAATATTTCAGAAATGACTTTAAGGGTTTTTGTGAGCGAAATCCAGCTGCCACAGCTAAAAATTGGTCAAGAAGTAACGGTAAAAATTGACGATGTAGAGCAAATGAAATCCTATAAAGGAAAGATATCAGCAATTGCAACGCAAGCCGAATTCACTCCAAAAATTATCCAAACCAAAGAAGAAAGAGTTAATCTCGTTTATGCTGTAAAAGTAAAAGTAAAAAATGACGGTAGTTTGAAAATAGGAATGCCAGCAGAAATGTGGATCAAGTAAAACGCAATAAATCTAAAACTAAAATCTATTATTATGAAAAAGATAATCTTATTCCTTACCGTTTTAACTTTAATAAGCTGTAAATCGGTTCCATTGCAAGCTATAAAAACAATGAATTTGAAAGACTTGCACACGGAACAAAAAGAGGTTCAAACAGCCCTTTTATTTGCTCCATCTGAAAACAAAGTAGTATCACTGCAAATTGCTAAAGGAAAACAATTATCAGAACATATTACTAAAGTGCCTGCTTTATTAGTTTGTGTATCTGGAACTGGAAGTTACGGAGATGAAAGAGGAAGAAAATTAGATCTAAAATCAGGCGATTATGTGAAAATTGAACCCAACATAAAGCATTGGGTAAATGCATTTGAAAATAGTAATTTCTTATTGATTAAATAAATGAGTATTAAAGTCCAAAACATATCAAAATCCTATAAGACGGCAAAAGCGGTTAAAAATGTTTCATTTGAAGTGAATAGAGGCGAACTTTTTGGCCTAATAGGACCTGATGGTGCCGGAAAAACAACTCTTTTTCGAATATTAACAACTTTGTTAATTGCTAACGAAGGTAGGGCCTCTGTGATGGGCTTTGATGTTGTAAAGGATTATAAAGCCATAAGGAATTCTGTGGGATATATGCCTGGAAAATTTTCGTTATACCAGGATTTAACTGTAGAGGAAAACCTTACTTTTTTTGCAACTATATTTGGCACCACAATCCAAGAAAACTACGATTTAATAAAGGATATTTACATTCAAATAGCACCTTTTAAAAACCGTCGCGCTGGCGCATTATCAGGCGGGATGAAGCAGAAATTAGCCTTGTGTTGCGCACTAATTCATGCTCCAAAAGTTTTATTTTTAGACGAGCCTACCACTGGTGTTGATCCTATTTCTAGAAAAGAATTTTGGGAGATGCTGAAACGCTTGCAGCAAAAAGACATTACCATTTTAGTTTCGACACCCTACATGGATGAGGCCTCCTTATGTGATCGAATTGCATTGATACAAGATGGTCAAGTCCTAAAAATAGATTCTCCTGAAAATATTATTAAAAATTATAATAAAATAATTTATGATGTTGCTACAAAAGATACGCACGCCTTAATTCATGATTTAAAAAATTATCCAAGTCAGTATAGTGTTAACGCTTTTGGGGAATACATTCATTATATTGATAAAGAAAGCGATTTCAATACTAAGGAATTACAAAAATACCTTCAAAATAAAAAGCATATCAATATAGAAATTAAACAGGCACAAATTACTATCGAAGATGTATTCATGGATTTATAATTTACAATACTGAAATTAAAATAAGCCAAGTGGATTAATTTAAACAAGAATACTTTTAAACTAAAAATGGAAAAAGAAAAAATAATAGCTGTAAAAAATTTAACTAAAAAATTCGGCGACTTTGCTGCTGTAGATGACATATCTTTTGACGTTTATAAGGGAGAAATATTTGGTTTTTTAGGTGCTAACGGTGCAGGAAAAACAACTGCAATGAAAATGCTGATAGGAATTTCTAGTCCAACAACGGGCGATGCAACTGTAGCTGGATTTGATTTACATAGTCAATCAGAAATGGTTAAAAAAAACATAGGCTACATGAGTCAAAAGTTCTCAATGTACGATGATTTAACAGTAAAAGAAAATATCATTTTTTTTGGAGGGATATATGGTTTGTCAAGAGCCAAAATAAAAACAAAAATAGCCTCACTTGTCAAAGAATTGCAAATAGAAGACATCATTAACAGCTTAGTAGGCTCATTGCCATTAGGCTGGAAACAAAAACTATCTTTTTCTGTCGCTTTATTGCATGACCCTCAAATTGTTTTTCTCGATGAACCTACGGGTGGTGTTGACCCTATAACCAGAAGACAATTTTGGGAAATGATCTACACTCAAGCTTTTAAAGGGACAACTATTTTTGTAACAACTCACTACATGGACGAAGCCGAATATTGTGATCGAGTTTCGATCATGGTTGCAGGTAAAATAGAAGCTTTAGACACTCCAAAAAAGCTAAAAGAACAATTTAAAGTAGATTCTATGAATGATGTATTTTTAAAATTAGCTAGAAATATTGAATAGTGTCGCGTATGAAGGATTAAGTATGAAGGATTAAGACTTTATCAGAATGAATAATAATAATAATAAAAACTTATAATACACTATTTTAAAATTCACGATAACATCAAGGACTATATAATCTGTAAAATCTGTGTTACTGTGTTTAAAAAGTATAAAAATTTGGACCTCGGTAGCTCAGTGGTTAAAATCACTTTAAAAAAATCTGCGAATCTGCGGTCATGGTAAATTTTTAATAATCTGTGTTTGAAAAAATAGTAAAAAACTTAGTGCCCTCGTGGTTATAAAAAATATTATGAAAAGATTCATCGGTTTTATAAAAAAAGAATTCTATCACATTTTTCGTGACAAACGATCCTTGTTTATCCTTTTTGGTATGCCAATTGCCCAAATTTTACTTTTTGGTTTTGCTATAACAAACGAAATTAACAATGTTGATATTGCCATTTTAGATCATTCTAATGACGTAGAAACTCAAAAAATAATAAATAAAATAAAGTCATCTCCTTATTTTAATGTTGAAAATCAAATTCAATCGGAAAGAGAAATAGAATCCGAGTTTAAAAAAGGAAAAGTAAAAGCAGTTCTTATTTTTGAACCCGATTTTAGTAAAAATTTAGTTACTAAAAAGGTTGCAGTAATACAAGCTGTTACTGACGCTACGGAACCTAACGTTGCTAATACAATAGCAAATTATACTGCAGCAGTGATCCAGAATTATCAATTACAAAAAAAACAAGCAACTATAAGTCAAGTAAAAGTCGATGTACAATCGAGAATGTTTTACAATCCAGAACTAAAAAGTGTTTTTAATTTTGTTCCCGGTGTAATGACTGTTATTTTAATGCTTGTTTCAGCGATGATGACCTCTATTTCCATCACACGAGAAAAGGAGTTAGGAACTATGGAAATACTTCTCGTTTCGCCGTTAAAACCATTTCAAGTAATTGTTGGCAAGGTTTTTCCGTATATTTTTCTCTCTATTATTAATGCTATAGTAATATTACTGCTGGGATATTTTGTTTTTAAAATGCCTATCAATGGAAGTCTTTTTCTTTTGATGTTTGAAAGTATTCTTTTTATCATCTCGGCACTTTCTTTAGGAATATTAATTTCTACAATATCTGATTCGCAACAAACTGCTATGATGCTATCACTTATGGGTTTAATGTTACCAGTAATTATTTTATCAGGCTTTATATTTCCAATAAATAGCATGCCAATGCCAATGCAGATTATTAGCAATATTATTCCTGCAAAATGGTTCATAATCATAGTAAAAGCTATTATGCTAAAAGGAGTTGGCATACAATATATTTGGAAAGAAACCTTAGTATTAATCGGAATGACTGTATTTTTTATTGCGCTAAGTATAAAGAAATATAAGATTAGACTTGAATAGTATTGTCCCAATATTTACAATAAAAAACTTCTAAATGAAAACAATTATTTTCATCATACAAAAAGAATTTAAGCAAATTTTTAGGGATAAAAATATGCTCCGACTTATATTCATATTACCTATTTTGCAATTGTTAATATTATCAAATGCAGCGACTTTCGATGTTAAAAACATCAATATTACGATCGTTGACAATGATCAAAGCCCAAGATCACGGGAATTAATTCAATCATTTAGAGCATCCACCTACTTTAAAATGACTGCTCCCTTTTTCTCTGAAAAAGAGGCAATTGAAGAAATGCAAAAAGGAAATACAAGTATAATTATAAATATTCCAGTACATTTTAATCGTGATATGCAAAAGGAACAAAAAACAAATATTTCAGTTATTATAAATGCGATCGATGCAGCAACTGCGGGGGTTGAGAATGTTTATGTTTCACAAATAATAAATAACTACAACAAAAATATTCAAACCCAGTCGAAGTCTTTCTCAAATACTACAGAAATTGCTGAAAACATACTTGTTATCCCCTCTTTTTGGTACAATAAAACTTTAAATTACAAAACATTTATGGTACCTGGAATTTTAGTATTATTAGTGACAATGCTCACCTTATTTCTATCCTCGATGAACATCGTAAAGGAGAAAGAACTAGGAACATTAGAACAAATTAATGTTACACCAATAAAAAAACATCAGTTTATCATTGGAAAACTTTTTCCGTTTTGGATCTTAGGATTAGTTATATTAACTGTTGGTTTACTAATTGCAAAATTAGTATTTGATGTTCCTATGTTGGGTAATATTTTGGTGGTATATCTTTTTACGGCGGTTTACTTGCTTTTAGTGTTAGGAATAGGTCTTTTCATATCTAACCATACCAATACTCAGCAGCAAGCTATGTTTATAGCTTGGTTTTTTATGGTTATTTTTATCTTGATGAGCGGCTTATTTACTCCCATTGAAAGTATGCCAATATGGGCACAAAATGTAACATTAATTAATCCTATTCGCTATTTTGTGGAAGTTATGCGTATGGTAATGCTTAAAGGCTCTGGGTTTTTTGACATTGTGCCACAGTTCGCCATCATCAGCGGCTACGCTATCTTGATGAATGGATTAGCAGTGTGGAGCTATAAGAAAACAAATTAAAATTTACTTATTTTTACATCAAATGAGATTATTAACTGCGATATGGAATTAAATAATAAAATTAACAAAGACTTAATTTTACGCGAAAAATTAGCGTTACAAAGAACAAATTTAGCTAATCAAACTACTTTTCTTTCTTTTTTGAGAACAGCATTATACTTTATGGTTGCCGGCTTGAGTATTAGAAATTTGATGAACGTGGAAAATAGTCTATATATAGAAATTGTCTTTTTTCTAACAGCTGCTTTACTATTCTTTTTCGGAATTTTTAGTTTTGTAAAAAATAAAAAATCAATTTCTGAAGATGAAAAGCATATCGGAAATTATCAAATGGAATACTATAAAGAGTAAAAGCTCTTTTTTGTTATTTACCTATATGCAAGGAAATAACTAAATTAATAACAATTACACATAATTTATAATTATCTACATCACAATGACACCTACTAAATCCTCAAAGAAAAAAACTATTCAAAATATTATATTTATTATATTTCTGGGGTTATTGCTATTTAGCCCTCTAGGTACTTTTATCAAAGTTCAGATAAACCGACTTATAGTCTTTTCACCTAAAACCATACAAGTACAAGATCAAAAAATGCTTTCGTCTTATCAGTGGCAGTTATTAGATGCTAATGGAAAACAAGTTTCTCTAAAAAATTACAGGGGTAAAGTAATCTTTATTAACTTCTGGGCAACTTGGTGTCCTCCTTGTATTGCAGAAATGCCAAGCCTTCAAAAACTATATAACGATTACCAAGATAAAATTGTATTTTTATTCGTTACCTCTGATTCATTCAAAAAATCAAATGCTTTTTTAAAAAAAGAAGAATTGGATTTACCAATTTACCAAGCGATCACAAAGCCACCGCTAGAAATGGAATCATCAACAATACCTGCAACTTATGTTATAGATAAACAAGGAAATATAATAGTTGCTAAAATCGGTACTGCAAATTGGAATAGTGATTCTTTTAGAGATAAATTAGATTATTATCTCAAAAAATAATTGTTAAATTCACTATTATAAGTGATAAAAAGATGTTGTTAAGTATCGTATAATCAGAAATAAAACAACTCCAATTAATATTAAAGTGAATGCACAGCTAATTAAATTCAGTATTGCATTTGGTATAAATCGCAAATGACGATGCGTAAGAACTGGTTCGCGATGCAGTCTTTTATGAAGATTATCCTTTAATATTTTAATTTGCTTCTTGATACCTTATCTATTTTACAAAGATTTTTACTACCATCAAAATTTTGAAAAACATTTGCCTTTTCAATACACTAAAGTACACAATATTTTAGAGTAAAAACTGGCTAATTTGTTAAAAATAAATCAGCAAAAAAGCCGACTCAAAAACATCTGAGTCGGCTTTTAAACATTGAAAATAACATTACAATATATAATCCGTATTGATAAAGTTTGATTCTTTACTATCTAATAACGCTTGTAGAATTTCGTTATTATAATTATTATCCTTAGAAGCTACAAAAGTTCTTATCGAAAATGATCGCAAGGCGTCATGAATACTTAATGTGCCCACGGCAGAATCCTTCCTTCCTGTAAACGGCAGTACATCAGGCCCTCTTTGACAAGAACTATTTAAATTTACTCTACACACTAAATTTATTAATGTATCTATCAGTGGAGCGATAGTTTTTATGCTATTACCGAACAAACTCACTTGTTGACCGTAATTTGAATCAGCCATATCATCCAGTGGCTCTTGAATATCTTTAAATGAAATAATAGGCACTACTGGTCCAAATTGCTCTTCATGATACACACGCATTTCCTTATTTACTGGATATAATACAGCAGGAAATATATAATTATCAGTTCTTACACCACCTTTTTCATTAATAATAGATGCTCCTTTGCTTATAGCGTCATCAATTAATCCTTGAATGTATTCTGGTTTATCTTTTTCAGGTAATGGAGTCAACATCACTGCTTTGTCCCATGGATTTCCAAAAACAAGAGAGTCTACTTTTGCAGCAAAGCGTCTATTAAATTCATCAGCAATTGTCTCGTGCACGTACAAAACTTTTAAGGCTGTACAGCGTTGACCATTAAAAGATAAACTTCCCGAAATACATTCTTGTATAGCTAAATCTAAATCAGCATCTGGTAATATTATTGCGGGATTTTTAGCTTCTAATCCAAGAATTAAACGCAATCTGTTTTTATTAGGATGTTGGTCTTGTAACGCAATTGCAGAGGTGCTGTTTCCAATTAAAGCTAATATATCAACCTTTCCAGATTTCATTATTGGAGCAGCGACTTCGCGTCCACGTCCATAAACAATATTGATCACGCCTTTTGGAAAACTATTTCTAAACGCTTCTAACAATGGCGAAATTACTAAAACACCGTGTTTAGCAGGTTTAAAAATCACAGGGTTTCCCATAATTAGGGCGGGAATAAGTAATGAAAACGTTTCATTCAACGGATAGTTGTAAGGTCCAAGGCACAAAACAACTCCTAGAGGTCCACGACGAACCATGGCATTTATCCCTTGAACTTTAGAAAAGTGAGCACTTCGACTATTTAATTCTTTAAGACTGTTGATTGTATCATATATGTACTCTACAGTTCTATCAAATTCTTTTTCAGAATCTGGTAATGATTTACCTATTTCCCACATCAAATACTTTACAACTTCAGTTCGAGTTGTCTTCATTTGAGTAACGAAGTTAGTCATACATTTAATTCTGTCTGCTACTTTCATAGTTGGCCACAAGCCTTGACCTTTATTGTAGGCATTACTAGCTGCATTAACTGCTTCTAATGCTTCTGCTTCTCCCATTGAGGGAATGGATCCAAGAATTGTTGTTGCATATTTTTCAGTTGATGAAATAGTTGAAAAAACGGCAGTGGTTTGGCCTTCCCATTTTTTTAATTCACCATCAACTAGATAAGTATCTTGATTTAATAAATTTTTAATTTGATATTCTTCTGGAATTAAATTCATAATTTAGGTTCGTTTTTTTTTTAATTTAGTTATGATGAAGTTTTTCTTTAAGTCTTATGGCACCACTACTTCTCCCTGCCAGCCTACTATTCCGCCGGATAAGTTATACGCATTTTTAAACCCTAGTTGATTCATGATTTCGCAAGCTTTGGCACTTCGCATTCCAGAGCGACAATAAACATAGTAGTTTTTAGTTTTGTCTAACGCATCAATTGTATTTACAAATTCTTGTCCGCTTTGAATATCTACGTTTAATGAATGAGCAATCATTCCTTCGCTAAATTCACCTTCAGTTCGAACGTCTAAAATAACTGCATTTGGGTCCGTATTTAATTGTGATACCCACTCCTCTTGTGTTAAATTCATGATTATCTTTTTTGTAAAAATACAATGTTTTTAACAAACAATTTATGTAACAGTTGTTAATAACAGCATTAATCTAAGAAATCGTTTGCGAAAGACATTAAGTATCAACTGACTATAAATAATTAGATCAAAGAAGAAATAAAGTAACCTACTTAACCGATAGACAATTTTATTTAAACAATAGCTAATCAACTACTTATATCGTAATTTTACAATTCAACTTCACGTTTAAAAGGTTTATTTATACTATATTTACAGTAAATACCAAAGATAAATTCAAAAATGCTTGATCCAATAAAAAAAATATTTCCTACGTTTTCCTCTGAATTAATACAAGAAATAGAATCTAATGCCACAATCAATTCCTTTGATGCTGATACCGTAATTATTAGAACGGGGCAATACATAAAAAACACTGTTTTAGTAATTAGCGGTAAAATTAAAATCTACAGACAGGATGAAAATGGTGGTGAGTTTTTTATGTATTACCTACAGCCCGGTCAAGCCTGCGCTATATCTATGATTTGCGCTACGAAAAATGAAAAAAGTCAAATTATGGCAAAAGTAGTTGAAGATGTAGAACTTGTGATGGTACCTCTACCACTTATGGATAAATGGATGATGCAACATCGAAGCTGGTATGAATTTGTAATTGACACCTATCGTAGTCGTTTTGAAGAAGTGCTCGAAGTAATTGATAGCATAGCTTTCCGAGCAATGGATGAGCGCCTTGAGTTTTATCTAAAGCGTCACGCTGAGGTTTGTCGCTGTAATGAATTGAAATTATCACATCAAGAAATAGCAACAGAATTAAACACGTCAAGAGAAGTAATCTCCCGATTACTAAAAAAAATGGAACAACGTGGCTTAGTGAATTTGTATCGAAACAATATTGAATTGTTAATAAAATAGTTTAACAAAGCTTATAGATTATACTAAAATATAAGTTGTTTCAAAAAATTAATAAATGGAGTATTTAGGCTATTTTCTTTCAATAATTATTGGACTTTCATTGGGATTAATTGGCGGAGGAGGATCAATTCTTGCTGTTCCTATTTTGGTTTATCTTTTTAAAATTCATCCTGAACAAGCCACAAGTTATTCTTTATTTATAGTTGGAATAACAGCAATGTTTGGAAGTTACAGCCACTACAAATTAGGGAATTTAAAAATAAAAGAGGCTCTCATTTTCGCAGTACCATCGGTACTTTCATTACTTTTTGTGCGAGACTTTATCATGCCAAAAATTCCAGCAATCATCATAACCGTTAATGAATTTGAGATTTCAAAAAACTTACTAATAATGGTGGTATTTGCTTTTTTAATGATAGCAGCATCCCTTTCTATGATACGTGAGTCCCCTACAAAAGCATTTGTGAACCGGGATGGGACTATAAGAATAGCTTTTATTGGGCTTTTAGTTGGTTTTATAACTGGATTCCTTGGGGCAGGTGGCGGATTTTTAATAATACCAGCGCTGCTATTTTTTGGAAATTTACCAATGAAACAGGCTATTGGTACATCATTATTGATTATCTTTATTAATTCATTAATTGGTTTTAGTGGTGATGTAATAAATGGATCTGAAATTAATTATAAACTACTTTTTACCATATCCGCTATAGCGCTTGTTGGGATGTTTATTGGAGCTCGATTGTCTAAGAAGATTGAGGGCGCAAAGTTAAAACCTGCGTTTGGATGGTTTGTATTAGTGATGGGGATTTATATAATTATTAAAGAATTCTTCTTCAAATAGACAATTAAAAACTTTTTTCATTAAAGTGTTTGAAGTTGGAACGGCACAAATTTAATCGATAAAATTTCTGGCTAACAGATTCTAAATAAGTAGTGCCGATAATTTAAAACAACCTAGCAGTTTAACTTTGACGTTTAATTGAAAATTTGTTGATCATAAATTAAAACAAGAATGTAACTTTTATCACTGTATTATCTGAAAAACAGCGGTAAATTTGTAAAACAAAATAAAAAACACATCATGCAAATAGAGCAAATATATACTGGGTGTCTCGCACAAGGAGCTTATTACATAACATCTAATGGTGAGGGAGCGATAATTGATCCACTTCGTGAAACGCAACCTTATTTAGACCGACTGGAACGCGATAACGTGAAGCTCAAATATATTTTTGAGACTCATTTTCACGCTGACTTTGTATCTGGACATGTAGATTTAAGTAAACAAACTAGTGCTCCCATCATTTACGGACCTAATGCGACTTGTGAATTCGATTGTATTTCTGCAACAGATGGTCAAATATTTGAGCTTGGGGACATAAAAATAAAAGTTTTACATACTCCTGGTCATACAATGGAAAGTGCGACCTATTTACTTATTGATGAAAAGGGAAAAGAACATGCTGTTTTCTCAGGTGATACTTTATTCATAGGCGATGTGGGTAGACCTGATCTAGCTCAAAAATCAGCTTCAATGACTCAGGAAGAATTAGCAGCTATGTTATTTCACTCACTTAGAAATAAGATAATGACTTTGCCAGATGATGTAATTGTTTATCCAGCTCACGGGGCGGGCAGTGCGTGCGGAAAAAACATGAGTAAAGAAACAGTTTCAACTTTAGGTGAACAGAAAGCTACAAATTACGCACTGAGAGCAGATATGACTGAAGCTGAATTTATTACAGAAGTAACTGATGGTTTATTACCACCACCCGCTTACTTTGGGATGAACGTAGCAATGAATAAAAAGGGATATAACAGCTTTGAAAATGTTTTAAATTTAGGAATGCGTTCTTTAACTCCTGCAGCATTTGAAGCTGCAGCCGAAGACACCGGAGCTTTATTATTGGATACTCGAAAAAATGGTGACTTTGCAAAAGGCTTTATTCCTCAATCAATAAATATAGGAATCGATGGTGATTTTGCTCCATGGGTAGGTGCCTTAGTTGCTGATGTAAATCAGCCTATATTGATAATTTGCGAAATAGGTCAAGAAGAGGAGACCGTTACAAGATTAAGTCGAGTAGGTTTTGACAACTTAATTGGACATCTTGAAGGTGGATTTGAAGCTTGGTCGAAATTAGGAAAAGAAACTGATACTGTTCATAGAATCACGGCTGAAGAGTTCGCTACACAAGTGAAAATTGGAGAGAGTAAAATCATTGACATTCGCAAAGAAAGTGAGTATAGCGCGGAGCATGTCGAAGATTCCTATAGCAAACCATTAGCCAATATCAATCAATGGATTATAGATGTTAATCCAAAAGAACATTTTTTTCTGCATTGTGCTGGTGGATATCGTAGTATGATTGCAGCGTCTATATTAGAAGCGCGTGGTTTTAGAAATTTTACTGAAATCGAAGGTGGTTTCAATGCAATTTCGAAAACATCCTTGCCAAAAACTGATTTCGTTTGCCAAAGCAAAGTTTTAAAATAATTTTATATCTGACATCATTGCCATGACAAAAAACTTAAGTTCGAAACATTACATTAGAAACGGGTTTGCGGCATTATTGCCTTTGGCGTAATAATATACAAATATAGTTCCTATTAAAACTGACATTACCTTAGAAGCAATTGCGCTTTTATCAACAATAGATAGTTTTTTTACTTTCTTTCCTTTTTGTCATTAATTAGACTTTTCGAAAAGAGATAAAGTGTAGAAAGACGATGTAAATTAAGCTAATCAGAATAAAAAATTAATGGATGCAAATTATTGGGAGACTCAATATCAAAATAAAAATACTGGTTGGGATTTAGGAGTAATTTCTCCTGCCATAAAATTGTACTTTGATTCCATAAAAGATAAAAACAGTGCTATCTTAATTCCTGGTTGTGGTAACACTTATGAAGCAGAATATTTACTTGAACAAGGTTTTACGAATATTACTGTTATTGATATTTCGACAACTCTTGTCACTAGTTTAGAACAAAAATTCAGTGAAAATGACTATATAACTATTATTTTAGGTGATTTTTTTGAACATCAAGGATCCTATGATTTTATAATTGAACAAACTTTTTTTTGTGCGCTTAATCCAGCATTACGCCAAAATTATGCACAAAAAATGAATGAACTTCTAACAACTAATGGGCTTTTGATTGGACTTTTATTCGATCGAGAATTTGATAAAGGTCCGCCTTTTGGTGGAAGTCAAAAGGAATACGAATCGCTTTTCAAATATAAATTTGATATTGTAAGGATGGAATCATGCTTAAATTCAGTTACGCCGAGAGCAAATACCGAGTTGCTTATTGAGTTGAAAAAAATAAATTCATGATCAAAAGCAGATTCATATTTATCTATGCAAATTTAACCTCTGACAATTAAATAAAATGAAAAATCTATTATTAAATAATTGGAATGTGATGCGATTTATTCGCCTTGCAATAGCGCTATTTTTATTCAGCCAAGCTTATGTGACTAAAAACTGGATATTCGTTGGAATTGGCTCTTTTTTCCTAATTCAAGTAATTTTTAACTTTGGCTGTGGGCCTAATGGTTGCGCGGTTCCTAATAATAAATACAGCAAAAGATGAGTAATTTTGACACAATAATAAATTCTGACAAACCTGTTTTAATTGACTTTTTTGCAACTTGGTGTGGACCATGCAAAATGTTAGGTCCCATTTTAAAAGAGGTAAAAGATAGTATGGGGGAACGTATTTCTATCATTAAAATTGATGTGGATAAAAACCAACAAATTGCTTCCAAATTTCAAGTACGTGGAGTACCAACTATGATTTTATTTCAAAATGGAAAACAATTATGGAGACAATCTGGGGTGTTGAGCAAAGAAGAAGTCATCAAAGTAATTATAGAAAACAGCAATTAACATTTTTAAGTTTAATTGCTGTAATATTATAATTTTTAGTACAAACCTTCGATGATTTCTTTCCTTTTAATCTTTCCATTTTCCGTTTCTACGAATTTTTTAACAAAGAAAATTTCTTTTGGCCGCTCGAATTTATCTAATTTTTTAAAAATAGAATCTTCAAGATCTTGTTTATCACCTTCAATTATTAAAATTAATTTTTCTCCTAAATCATCGTCTTTCAATCCTGCTACAAAAAATCTAGCATTTATTTTTTTTGCTAATTTATGTTCTATATTTTCTGGACTAAGTTTAACTCCACCGCTGTTAATTACATTGTCAATTCGACCAACGTAAATAAAATGATCTTCATCAATTAATGATACTAAATCATTAGTAACAATAGGTTCATTAGAAATATTAACAGCTTCAATAATAAGACAATTTCTATCGTCTAAGCTAATTTTTACATTTGGCAAAAGTGAAAACGCCTCTTCGCCTATTTTTTTTGCAGCGATATGTGTTATCGTTTCTGTCATTCCATAGGTTTCATAAACATCGGTTTTCAAATTCGCTAGTTGCAATTCTAAATCATGATTCATTTTCGCACCACCCACGATCATTTTTTTTACGTTATTTAAATTTTTCAATGAATGTTGCGCTTGTAACGGCACCATAGCTGCAAAATCATAAGTCGTTTTTCTATCTATCACTGGCGTTGAAGTGGGAGCCACAAAGTCTATATTTAGCCCCAGTATAAAAGCTCTCACCAGCATCATTTTACCAGCAATATAATTCATAGGTAAACAGTGAAGTGCCTTATCTCCTGGACGTAGCTCAAAAAAATCGCCAGTGGCAATAGCTGAATTAATCATCGCTTGCTTATCGATATAAATTAATTTTGGAGTTCCTGTTGTTCCTGATGTATTTAATTCAACATAAGATTTGGTATCAAACCAATCTAGTAAAAAATCTCCCATTTCTTTCTCGTAAGGTTCACCTTCTTTAATTAGGCTGTAAGCAAGACTGCATAAGTCATTCCGTTTAAAATGAAAACCATTTATTTGAAACAAATTATGAACGTTTTTATATGTAATGTTATTCGTCATGATTTTTGTATTTTAAAATTATATTTTATCAATTTTGCCTGTTAATTTTTCTTTCCAGTTTGTCCACTGATATTTTTTACTAAAGATCAATAAAAGTATTGGATAAATAATCAACACCGGAACAATAATATCCGCTCCAGCACTTGGTTCAGAAATATCTTTAAATATGGAATGCGTTTGAAAAGCAGACCAATCCGAGGTAATTAATAAGGCGCCTATCAAATTATTAGCAGCGTGAAAGCCTAAGGCAAGCTCCATACCTTCATCCATAAGCGTAACAATTCCTAAAAATAGCCCTGTACCTACGTAATAAACCATGATTACAGGACCAATTTTAGTAACTTCTGGATTAAAATAATGAAGTCCACCAAAAATTATTGATGTCATTAGTAAAGGAAACCATTTGTTCCTTGCCAGATTTGCAAATCCTTGCATTAAATATCCTCTAAAAATAAATTCTTCGGTGCTAGTTTGTATTGGAATAAGTATAATACCAATTAGAACCAAAATTAAAAATGGGATTGGTTTAAAATTAATAACATATTGAGCAGGATTGTCGTAAAATGATATCAATGTAGTGCCGATAGTTAATAAACTCCAAATTGAAAAAGAAAAAATTATGCGACTCCAGTCTACTTTTTTGCGAGAAGTGGTTATCGAATGCAAAGTTTGATTGTGGAGTTTACGCACTACTAATAGTAATCCAAGAATCACAAAAACAAAACTGATCAAGATTAAAATTAAAGTAACATTTGACTCGAAATATTGCATAATACCAGCCTCAGATGTTGGATAAGATCTACCATTAAACATTGAATCAAATTTAATTGCCGCAACAAAAGGTATTTGACCAACAAAAGAGGCAAGAATAAGCATGATAGAGCCTACTATATACTTTGAAAAATTATTCTCTGATTTAATGCCCTGCTCTATAAACATATATTTTTGTCTAATATTATACATAATTCGATAAACAAACCTTACTTTCGTGGCCAATTATGAAGACCACTTAAAAACCTTTCCCTGTAGTAATAACTGTGATACAAATATACCATAATTCGCGATGTGGCAAATCTAGAAATTGTTTGGCAATAATTGAAAATTCAAATCAAGAATTTCAAGTCATTAGCTATCTGAAAACTCCTCCATCACTTGATGAACTGTCACAAGTTATTAAACAACTGAATATAAATCCCATTGATTTAGTTCGCAAAAAAGAAAAAATTTGGATCGAAAATTTTAAAGATAACGAGTATGATAATAATAAATTAATTATGATCATGATTGAATTTCCAATCTTGATTGAAAGACTAATTGTAATTAAAAATAATCTCGCAATAATTGGAAGAAATAGTGATGAATTGAAAAAATTCCTTTCCTAATTACAACAAAAAATAAATTTAACATTAATTTGTGACTGACGCCATTAAACAAAAATAAACTTTTGACGTCTAACTTTTTTTAACCAACGATAATAGAAATGAAAAAAATGAAATTTGTATTAATTCTTGTTCTCTTTTTTAATACACTGTTTAGCTTTGCGCAGATAACTCCAGCAAAAAAAATAAAAATTTCGGGTAAAGTAGTTGAAAAAACAACTAAACAACCACTAGAATACGCTACAGTTACATTCTTACTTGCTGATAACCCGAAACCAGTTGCAGGTGGAATCACAAATGCAAAAGGAGAATTTGACATTGAAGTAAGTGCAGGCATTTATGATATCAAAATTGAATTTATTTCGTTTAAAGTATTTGAAATTAAACAGAAAAATCTTAAAAGTAGTACCACTTTAGGAATGATTAGTTTACAGGAAGATGCCAATCAGTTAAATGAAGTGGTGATTCGCACTGAAAGAACTACCGTTGAAATTAAATTAGATAAAAAAGTATATAATGTAGGTAGCGACCTGATGGTAAAAGGCGGGACTGTAAGCGATGTATTAGATAATATTCCTTCAGTATCAGTTGATGTTGAAGGAAATGTAAGTCTACGAGGAAATGATAATGTTAGAATACTCGTAGATGGAAAACCTACAACTGCTATAAATATTGCTGAAGCTTTGCGTTTAATTCCTGCTGATGCGATCGAGAAAGTAGAAGTAATAACAAATCCATCTGCACGTTATGACGCAGAAGGCGGGGGTGGTTTATTGAATATAATATTGAAAAAAGGTAAAAATCAGGGATTAAATGGAACTTTTATTGCTTCAACGGGTTATCCTGAAACGTATGGTTTGAGCGGTAATATAAATTATAAATCTAAATTGTTCAATCTTTTTAGCACGCAAGGTTATAACAACCGAAATAATCCGGGAAGATCATTTACTAATTCAAGATATTTAAACTCTGATAATAGTACTAAGAATTATATCTATGAAAATAGAGAAAATGATCGTTTTAATAAAAGTTATAACGGTAACTTTGGAATTGAACTTAACATAAGTGAGACTGCTTCATGGACTAACTCTTTTAATTATCGCAAAAATAACGGAAATAATGAGGATCGAGTTTTTCAAGATTATTATGACTCTGGATTTAATTTCGATTATACTCGTAACCGAATCAATGCGGAGGATAGTAATAGCGAGGATGTAGAATTTGCAACTAATTTCATTAAAAAATTCAAGAGAGATGGCCACAAATTATCTTTTGATGGTTCATTTTCTACTAGTGATGATAAAAATAATGCACTAATCACTGATAGAGCTACAAATACAAATTTGATAAAATTTGATGATACCAGAAATGATCAATCTCAAAATAGAAATCTTTTGCAAGTGGATTATGTTTTACCATTTGGTAAAGGAAGCCAGTTTGAAGCAGGATATCGCGGAGATTTTTCTAAATTATTAACTGATTTTCAAGTTGATAATGATGGAGTACCCAATGCAAATTTCACAAACACTCTAGACTATAAAGAAAAAGTAAATGCCTTATACACACAGTATGGTCAAAAAATAAACAAATTTTCCGTTCTTTTTGGATTGCGTTTTGAGGATTCTAATATTGAAATCAATCAATTAGCAACGAATGATTTTAATAATAAGAAGTATAATAACTTTTTCCCAAGTGCTTTTTTTACGTATGAAATTTCGGATAGAAGTAGTGCTTCAGTAAGTTACAGCAGAAGAATCCAAAGACCTAGAGGTAGATTTCTAAATCCGTTTAGTAATCTATCTAGCAATATCAATATTTTTGTTGGGAACCCAGATTTAGATCCTGCATTTACAGATGCTCTTGATTTTGGTTACATTAAAAGATGGAGTAAATTAACTTTGAATACATCGCTTTATGTCAACAAAACGAATGATTCCTTCCAATTTGCAAGAAGAGAATCAGGTGGATTTGTAAACGGCACTCCAATTTTGATAAGTTCACCTATTAATTTAGCGACAGAATACAGAGCTGGATTCGAATTTACGTTGAATTATTCTCCTTATAAATGGTGGAAATTAAATGGTAATGTCAACGTGTTTAGAAATGAAACACAAGGAAATTTTACTTACACTGATTTTACAAATAAGGTTATAATCCAGAATTTTGATAACACTGCCGCATCGTGGTCATCAAGAATTACCTCTAAAATTACATTGCCATACAAAATTGATTGGCAAACTAACGCAAGTTATAATGCGCCACAAAAAAGTGCGCAAGGTAAAAGTTTAGGTGTTTTTGGCGCTAACTTAGCTTTTAGTAAAGATGTATTAAAAGACAAGGGTACCCTATCATTTAATATTAGTGATGTTTTCAATTCTCGAAAGAGAATTATGGAAAATTATCTTCCTGGTGTTGTTAATTCATATAGTGAAATGCAGTGGAGAGTAAGACAATTCAGTTTAGCATTTACTTATAGATTTAACAAACCGAAGAACGAAAAAGAAAGACCTAGACAAAATCAAAATGACCGCGAAGGCGATTTTCAAGGATAAAACAATAGTGGGACTTTTTATCAAGAGTCCCACTTTACCAATAAATATTGGTGATAAAAAAACAATTCCATAAAAAAAGGACTCGTAAAACGAGTCCTTTTTTTATTTAACAAACAGTTTATACTGATTGTTGTTCTTGCTTCTTTTTATCTCTTTTCTCTTTGTATGCTTCCCAAGATGCTCCACCAACCCAATAGGATACGAAACCAACTAGAAAAAACATTAACCAGAATCCTATTGTAAGAATGGTTAAGAAAAGTAAAAAGCCTAAATACTGTGAAAATTCAAACATGTTTTCCGGAATTTTGAATGTAAATACAAATGTATGTTTAATTCCTTTTCTTACCAATAAAAAGTAGTAAAAACTATCAATGAATTTTTATAAAAAAAGATTTATCCGTAAATTTGGGCACAAAACTACGATATATTTTAACTTAGGGGAGATTGTTAATAATAATCTCAAGGTTAAAGACAAAGGTAGTCAAACGCAACACTAATACTTTTAAACTAGATATTTTTAAATAACAACAACATGAAATTCAGAATAGAAAAAGACACAATGGGTGAAGTGCAAGTTCCAGCAGATAAATATTGGGGTGCACAAACAGAACGTTCTCGTAATAATTTTAAAATAGGTGCATCTGCCTCTATGCCAAAAGAAATCATCGAGGGTTTTGCTTATCTAAAAAAAGCAGCGGCTTACGCCAACTGTGATTTGGGAGTTTTACCAGCTGAAAAAAGAGATGCGATTGCGGCTGTGTGCGATGAAATTCTAGCTGGAAAATTAGATGATGAATTTCCATTGGTTATATGGCAAACAGGTTCTGGTACTCAGAGCAATATGAATGTAAATGAAGTCGTTGCTAATCGTGCTCAAGTTTTAAAAGGATTTAATATTGGCGAAGGCGAACAGTTCATAAAGGCTAACGATGATGTGAACAAATCACAATCCTCTAATGATACATTCCCAACAGGAATGCATATTGCCGCCTACAAAGCTATTGTTGAAATTACTATTCCTGGAGTTGAAAAATTAAGAGATACGCTTCATGCTAAAGCAATAGAATTTAATAATGTTGTTAAAATTGGTCGCACACATTTAATGGATGCCACGCCCCTAACTTTAGGACAAGAAATTTCGGGATATGTTGCACAATTGAATTATGGATTAAAGGCAGTTAAAAATACGCTAGCCCACTTATCAGAAGTGGCTTTAGGTGGAACAGCTGTAGGAACTGGACTAAATACACCAGAAGGTTACGATGTAAAAGTGGCTCAATACATAGCTGAATTTACAGGACATCCATTTGTAACTGCTGAAAATAAATTTGAAGCCTTAGCAGCACATGATGCCATTGTAGAATCCCATGGTGCTTTAAAACAATTAGCAGTTTCACTAAATAAAATTGCTAATGACGTTCGTATGTTAGCTTCAGGTCCACGCTCAGGAATTGGAGAAATTATAATTCCAGAAAATGAGCCAGGTTCTTCAATTATGCCAGGAAAAGTGAATCCAACACAATGCGAAGCACTAACGATGGTTTGCGCTCAAGTTATGGGTAATGATGTGGCAATTTCTGTAGGAGGAATGCAAGGTCATTATGAATTAAATGTTTTTAAGCCTTTAATGGCTGCCAACTTTTTGCAATCAGCACGTTTATTAGGTGATGCTTGTCTTTCTTTTGACGAACATTGTGCTCAAGGAATTGAACCAAACTACAAAAGAATTAAAGAATTAGTTGATAATTCCTTAATGTTAGTTACTGCTTTGAATACTAAAATAGGATATTATAAATCAGCTGAAATTGCTCAAACGGCACACAAAAACGGAACAACTTTAAAAGAAGAAGCCGTTCGCTTAGGTTATGTAACTTCAGAAGATTTTGATGCGTGGGTTAAACCAGAAGATATGGTGGGAAGTTTAAAATAAAACTTTCTAAATCCCAAATTTAAAAAATCCCAAATTCCACTTTAAAACTGTGGACTTTGGGATTTATAATTTGAATAAGAAATTTAAAATTCAAATATTGTTATTTAATTACACGTGTAATGCTCTATTATCTGTAGCAGCTAGTGCAGCTTCTTTTATCGCTTCTGCAAAAGTAGGATGCGCATGTGAAATTCTAGAAATATCTTCAGCAGATGCTTTAAATTCCATTGCAGTAACTGCTTCGGCAATTAAATCAGCACAACGCGCACCAATCATGTGAACACCCAGAACCTCATCAGTTTTTGCATCAGCAAGAATTTTTACAAATCCGTCTAAATCTCCTCCTGCTCTTGCACGTCCTAATGCCTTGAAGGGGAAACTTCCCGCTTTGTATTCAACACCTGCAGCTTTTAATTGCTCTTCTGTTTGCCCAACTGCAGCAACTTCTGGCCACGTGTAAACTACTCCTGGAATTAAATTATAATCAATATGCGGTTTTTGACCTGCTAAAATTTCAGCAACCATAGTTCCTTCTTCTTCCGCTTTATGCGCTAGCATCGCTCCACGAACGACATCACCTATTGCATAAATATTAGACACACTTGTCTGTAAATGATCGTTTACCTCAACCATTCCTCTGTCTGTAATTTTAATACCGGCTTTATCAGCATTTAATCCGTCTGTGTAAGGGCGACGACCAACAGATACTAAGGAATAATCGCCTTGTAAAGTGATTGTTTCTCCTTTTGCATTTTCAGCTTGTACTACTACTCCATCTCCAGTTCTTTCTACTGATTTTACCTTGTGCGAAACATAGAATTTCATTCCTTGTTTCTTCAGTACTTTAGTTAATTCCTTCGACAATGAAGCATCCATTCCAGGAATAATTCTATCTAAATATTCCACCACAGAGACTTGGGCACCTAAACGTAAATAAACTTGACCCAATTCAATTCCTATAACTCCACCACCAATAATGATTAAATGTTTAGGTACTTCTTTCAATTTCAAAGCTTCGGTAGAGGTAATGATTCGCTCTTTATCTAATTTTATAAAAGGTAGATTAGACGGTTTAGAACCTGTAGCAATAATTATGTTTTTACCTTCAATTGTCTCAGAAGTCCCATCAGCTTTGGCAACAGCCACATGTGTAGCATCAACAAACGAACCCAAACCTTCAAGAACAGTGATTTTATTTTTATCCATTAAAAATTTAACTCCACTGCACGTTTGATCAACAACTGCCTGTTTACGTGCAATCATTTTTTCAAGATTTACTTTTACTTCTCCAGTAACCTCAATTCCATGTTCAGCGAAATGCGAAATATCGCTGTAGTGATGAGAAGAAGCAAGTAAAGCTTTAGAAGGAATACAACCTACATTCAAGCAAGTTCCTCCAAGTGTAGAATATTTCTCAATAATTGCTGTCTTGAAACCTAACTGTGCACAACGTATTGCTGCTACATATCCGCCTGGTCCAGAACCTATAATGACTACGTCAAATGAATTCATAGTAAATTTTATTTAAAATGTTTTTATAAAATGTTGTACAAAATTAACGAATTAAGTCTTGTTTAAGGTCTATTTGACAAGGTTTTTTATTAATAAATTTGAGTAATTAGTATCCAATATGTAGCAAAAATTAATAAAATTACGAACGAAAATTTATATATCCATGACGATAGTATTTTTTACTTCACTAATCATGAATGTGCTGTGTGTACTTCCTATATGGTTTAAGGTTGTTAATTTAGTAACTAGAAATTCACGATATGCTTCCATATCTTTTACGATTATTTTTAAGATGTAATCATAATCACCACTAACATGATGACATTCTAAAACTTCATTTAGTTGAATTACTTGACTTTCAAATTTTGCTATAAACTCTTTTGTATGTTGTATTAACTTGATGTGGCAAAATACCACAAAACTTTTATCAATTTTCGTTTTATTTAAGATCGCAACGTATTTCTCAATAATGTTTTCTCTTTCCAACTTTTTAATTCGTTCATAAACCGCTGTAACCGAAAGATTAAGTTTTAAGGAAAGTTCTTTTGTAGTTTGTTTAGCATCTGATTGTAGTAATAGAAGTAGTTTTTTGTCGGTGGAGTCTAATATCATAGAGGGAAAATATTTAACTTATAGTAAAATCTATAAAATTTGCTTTTAACAAGCTAATATAGAAAATAAATCTTTTAAATAGTAAATTACTAGTTTTAAAATCTAATAATTTGTTTGAGTGTTGATTATTGATCTTAAATCTTGTTATTTTGAATTGACTTTTAACAAATTAAAATCCTAGCCCTTATAGTAGCATTATCCTTTTATTCACTTTGGAGAATAAAAGGATAATGAACCAAAGCTTGGGGGACAGGAATAAGCTCTCAAAAAAATAGATATGAAAAACTTTGATCCCGCAGACAAGATTCAAGATTTACAATATTTTGGTGAATTTGGAGGTGTAAATCCCTCTATATCTGATTCATCAACTTATACGTTTCTTTCTGCAAAAACTATGTTTGACACTTTTGAAGGAAATATGGAAGGATGTTATTTGTATTCCCGACACTCTTCCCCAAGTAACTTATATTTAGACAAAGCACTCGCGGCGATGGAAGGAACGGAATCAGCTAATGTTTCAGCATCAGGAATGGGAGCTATAACACCTACTATTTTACAATTATGCGGTTCCGGAGATCATGTAGTTTCAAGTAGAACTATTTATGGTGGAACTTATGCTTTCCTGAAGAATTTTGCGCCAAGGTTAGGGATTAAAACGACATTTATAGATATTACAAAACTAGATATTGTAGAGGCTGCAATTACTCCAGCTACTAAAGTTCTTTACTGTGAAACAGTTAGTAACCCATTACTAGAGGTAGCTGATATTGAAGGATTATCTAAAATTGCGAAACGTCACAACTTAACACTTGTAGTTGATAATACATTTTCACCTCTTTCAGTTTCTCCAGCTAAACTTGGAGCAGATATTGTTATTCACAGTTTAACAAAATACATCAATGGAAGTAGTGACACTGTAGGAGGTGTAACTTGTGCATCACAAGAATTTATTGATAACTTAAAAAATGTGAATAGTGGTGCAAGTATGTTACTAGGTCCTACAATGGACAGTATGCGATCAGCAAGTGTGATGAAAAACCTTCGTACACTACATATTAGAATGAAGCAACACAGCTACAACGCCAATTATCTTGCTGAACGTTTTGAAAATGATGGATTAAAAACCGTTTATCCAGGTTTAAAAAGTCATCCAAGCCATAAAATCTATAAAACTATGATCAATCCAGAATATGGTTTTGGAGGAATGATGACTTTAGATGTTGGAACTTTAGCCAAAGCTAATGCACTCATGGAATTGATGCAGTCTAAAAACTTAGGATATTTAGCAGTAAGTTTAGGATTCTATAAGACTTTATTTAGTGCACCAGGAACTTCAACTTCAAGCGAAATCCCGATGGAAGAGCAAATTGAAATGGGACTAACTGACGGTTTAATACGATTTTCTATCGGGTTAGATAACAATATTGAGAGAACCTATCAAATGATGAAATCGTGCATGATAGAATTGCAAATATTATAAATAAATAAAAAATTTATCTCATTTATATAGAAGCCTGCAAGATCATTTATCTTGCAGGCTTCTATTTTTCTTAAAATTTTAAAAATAAATTATTTTTAGACTACATAGACTAAAATTTACTTTTTAGCTAGCCATTTGAATAGTATATTTTCTAAATCGAGCTGAATGATAGGCTTGGGTAGATAATCATTCATTCCTGCTTCAAGGCATTTTTCTTTATCTCCGTTCATTATTCCTGCCGTAATTGCTATAATAGGAATATTTTCGCCACCTTTCAATTTCCTAATTTCGTCAGTTGCCTCGTAGCCGTTTTTACCTGGCATTTGGATGTCCATTAAAATCAAGTCTGGTTTTTCGTTACTGTAAATTTCAATCGCCTCGTTTCCATCTCGTGCTTCTAAAATAACGCAATCAGATATAGTTCTTTTAACCAAGGTTTTTGCAAGCAACATATTCACTTTATTATCTTCAACAATTAAAATTCTACTTTTACTTAATATCTCTGTATTTAGATTACCACCTTTTGAATCTATAATCTCCTTTGAAATTTCATCATTTTTTTTACTTTTGCCCGTCTTAAATTTAACGACAAAAAAGAAATCACTTCCTTCACCATATTTACTTATTAATTGAACTTCACTGTCCATTAGTGCAAGTAATTGATTTGATATTGCTAATCCTAATCCTGTGCCTCCAAATTTTCGATTTGTCGAATTATCCTCCTGAACGAATGATTTAAATATTTTCACATTATTACCCGCCTTAATTCCCACTCCAGTATCCTTAACAGAAAATTTAATAGAACAGTAATTATTTTCTTCAGAAGAAACTTTCGAAACATCAAGATGTATTGATCCGACATTTGTAAATTTTATAGCGTTGCTCAGCAAATTGACTAAAATTTGTTTCAATCGTATAGCATCAGCAAAAATAAATTGTGGAATAGATTTCTCAATATTTAAATATAATTTAATATTTTTTTCATCTGCTTGAAAATTAAATAGATTAACGACCTGATTAGCTAACTTATGAAGGTTTACTCTTTCTATATTTAGCTCCAACTTTCCAGATTCAATTTTTGAAAAGTCCAAAACATCATTTACAATTTCCATTAATGAAATTGCAGATTCGTTCACGGTAGCCATGTACTCAGCTTGATTTTTCTTTAAATCCGATTTCATTAAAAGATGCGTGAAACCAATAATGCCATTTAAAGGTGTTCTAATTTCATGACTCATATTCGCTAAAAAATCTGTTTTAGCTTTACTAGCAGATTCTGCTAACTCTTTTGATTTAATGAGTTCTAAGTCCATCAATCGTTGCTCAGTGACATCAAGAAAACTTGTTACAATTTCATTAATATTCCCGTTTTGATCGATGTCTGGATATCCATTAACGACTATCCAAATTATATCTTTAGTTACAGGACGATGCACTCCCATTATGAAATTCTTCAAGGGTTTTTTAGTAGCTATAATTTGACTAACCGGATAATGATCTGGCGGTAATATAGTGTTATCCTCACTTACACAATTCCACATAGGATCAATGGCTGTAATTCCCTTCATTTGATCATCAGTCACACCTAATAATTCAGCGGCTTTCGAATTTGAATTTATGATTGATGCATCAGCAGAATGAATTACAATTCCTGCATCCAAATTATGTAACAAACCACGATATCTTTCCTCACTTTTAAATAACGCCAAATCTGCATTTTTAGCTTGAGTGATATCTCTACATAAACATATAAAGTGTATCTCATTATCTACACTTTCATGCATAGGTGCTACTGAAAGTTCAAACCATTGTAATCCAGAACCTGAATCTAGTGTATATTGTTTTCCCGCAGAAAAACCTTCTATTTGAGCCTCTCGTATCGAAGAAAGAATAACATTTGTCGACTCTAAAGGAAGAAAATCAATAAAATTTTTCCCAATTAATTCATTGGATGGCATCAAAAGTAAATCTTCCCGACGGGAGTGATAATTATAAATATTGCCATTCAAATCAACTTCAAATAAGAGATCAGGAATAGCGTCTAGGATTGCTTCAATTTTTTTATGCATTTTTTTAAATGCATCATCAATTATTTTTCTTTCACTTATGTTTCGTACAATTGCAACAATACGACCGTCAACTACCATTTTAGCCGTTATCTCTACAGCAATTAAATTTCCATTTTTATGCAACATTTCCCGTTCCAGCAGTGTTTGTTCACCACTTAACAATTCTTTATACATAATCGGTCTTTCAATTAATTCCTCTAATGTATATAAATCGGGTAAACTTTTGGTACATAACTCTTCCTTTGTGTAACCTAGCATTCTACAAGCACTTTCATTAACCTCTAGCAAGTGGCCATCAGTATCATTAATAAAAATTGCATCTGAGGCCTGCTCGATTAAACTCTTGTACTTCTCCTCACTACTAATTAATTGATTTTTAACATTCGCTAATTCTGTAATTTCAATTAATGCGCCATTTAATCGAATTGCTCTACCTGTTTCATCACGCGTAATCATGCCACGATCGTAAAAAATACCGTAAGTTCCATCTGCTTTTAAAAAACGAAATTCATCAGACCAAAAATTTTCAGTTCCTGCATACGAATCGTCAAGCTTTTTTATTACTCTTTCTCTATCCTCAGGATGAACTCTTGAGCGCCATATCACTTTGTTCACTACACCATCAGGTTCAGTACTACCAAAACCTAAAAGATCAGTAAATTTTTTATTGTTCCAACTCTGTCCAGTTGTTAAATCTACTTCGAAAACTGCATCATTAGTGGCTGCTGAAATCATCTCATAACGTGCATTAGCCATTTTAATTTTTGCCTCTGCTTTCTTAATTTCAGAGAGATCAATTCCCATACCTAAGATGCATTGTTTCCCTTTATAATCTATAGCATTTGAGTTTATGTAATAAGGGATTTTGTATTTATTCTTAGTAAAAAATTCAATTTCTATGCCTTTTGATTCAATATTATTCGAATTTTCCGCATTAGATAAAACTTGCTTAATACGTTTTTTTATTTTTTCTTTTTCTTTACCGTCTACAAAATCGACAGCACCCATCGTTGCAATTGTTGCAGCATCATAACCTATGACTTTTTCAAAATTTTTATTCCACTTTACAAATTTACCTGAAGCTTCATATAAATAGAAAATACCGGGCAAATTATTAATTATCATTTCTGACAATTGTTTTTCCCGCAAAATTGTTTTCTCTGCAATTTTACGTTCAGAAATATCTGTAATCGTACCTATATAACCTACAATTTCATTTTTAAAGTTCATTTCTGGAATTGCTTTACCTATTACCCAAGCAGTAGTTCCATCAGGACGTATAAAGCGGTATTCTGATAACGATACTTCTTGATTGATTGAAGCTTTTTTCCAACTATCAGTTATCGAAAGTAAATCATCATGATGAACTGCTTTAAACCAGCCATTACCCATCGCTTCTTGAAAAGTTAAGCCAGAAATTTCAGACCAGCATGTATTGACGTAAGTAGTGAAACCGGCCAGGTCAGTTCTAAATATTCCAACAGGGGAAACTTCCGTCAAAGTATGAAATCTTTGTTCACTTTCTTTTATTTCTTGCTCTGCTTTATTGCGTAAATTCTCTTTTTCAAAATTTTCTAAGGCATATGCTACATCCCTTGTTGCTTCCTCTAATAATGCAATTTCTTCGTGATCAAAAAAATCTTTATCTTCCGAATAAAAAGAGAAAGAACCTACTACATTTCCAAATTTTATAAGTGGAACTGACATTAAAGATAAATAACCTCGCAACATTGCCTCTTCGCGCCAAGGTAACATCATCAAATCATTTGCAATGTCGTTGATAACAACTGATTTTCCTTCTCTAATACATCGTCCTGCTGGGCCTCTACCCGTAGGCTCATCATCTATTGAGATAGATTTAATTTTAGTGAAATAGCCACTATCATCTCCCGCAATCATTGCTGGAATAACTTTATTTGACTCGCTATCGACAAGGCCTACCCAAGCCATTTTAAAATTCCCAAGAGTAACGGCTATAGAACAAGCACCTGAAAATAAAGTTTTTTGATCCTTAGTCCTGACAATCATTTGGTTTATTTGGCTAATAAATAAATACAATCTATTAGCTCTGATAATTTTCTGTTCAGCATGAATTCGATAGGTGACGTCAGTAACAATCCCGTGACAAATTACGGTGCCCTCTTGTTCAATGACGGGCAATGAATGTACATTATGCCAAACTAACCCATTAACGGGATGAAAATAACGATATTCTTCTTTTAATGGTATTAACTTAGACTTCGTTTCTTTGATGCTTCGCATTACTCGGTCAGCATCTTCAGGATGAATACGTTGAAAAACTTTGTCAAAATTATTTTCAATTTCTGCAAAAGTAAATCCATAAACTTTTTCAACCGCGTTACTGGCGTAGGGAAAACTCAACGATCCATCTTTATTTTGACGCATCGAATAGATTAAACCAGGGGAAGTCGCAGCAATTTTTATAAATTTATCCTGCTCTTTTCTTAAAGATGAATTTGCATTTTTAAATTCAGTAACGTCCTTTAAATTTGCAATGATCCCTACTACGCTTTTATCTAAAATTTTATTATTTAGTATTCCTTGTAACCAAATATACTTCCCGTTTTTATGTTTGACTTTAAATATTAAATCTAGAGGAACATCGGGCTGTTCTATTGATCTCTTAATCATTAGCTTTACATAATCCAAGTAGTCGGGATGGTAATATTCAACGCTATTAATTTTTTCAAATTCTTCATCAGTATATCCTGTAGTTCTTGCGGATGAGGGGCTTCTATAAATTGTATTTAGGTCTTTATCTAAAACGGTTATTATACCATCATTAAATTCGACTAAACTTCTAAATCTTCTTTCACTTTGTAAAATTTTTTCATCAGCAATCTTCCTAAAACTGATATCTCTTACAAAACCTAAAAAGCGATCATTAGAGAGCATCACTGCGTTCAGTAAGCAAAATATTTTTTTATGATCTTTACTAAAAATTTCCATTTCCATTTCTACCGCACCCTTATTCCTTAAAACATCAATTAGATCAGGAACCATTGCAGCATATAGTGGTGTAGATAAATCGCCAAATTTCATCGTTAAAAGTTCCTCACGTGAATAACCCGTAAGTACAACTGAGGCGCGATTAACATCTAAATAATTTCCATCTTGATCACACACAAAAACTGCGTCAGGAGCATTTTGAATATAATTTTTAAATTTAACATTGCTCTCTTCCTCTATCAATTTAACTTTAAGGTCGATAACAGCTGTCTCTTTTTGCTCAATTGTATTTTCTATCTCTTTTTTTTCTGTAATATCTTGCGTGGTTCCTCTTAAGACTAATATTTTTATTCCTTCACTATCTGATGGTAAAATGCTAGATTTAAAATATCTCTCACTTCCATTTGACAACAAAACACCTTGTTCCATCTCAAATAACTTTTTGTCACTAGTTGCAGTTTTTATTTTATTTAAAAAATTTAATTTATCCTTTTCAGAAAGTATTTTTAAAAACTCATCCAATAAATTAAGATTATGTTCTTGCTTTAATCCAAAAATAGCAAACATCTCTCTTGACCAAGTCATTTTTTTACACTCTAAAATCAACTCCCAACTTCCAAGTTTAGCTTTATGCTGAGCGTCATTCAATAAATTTTCACTTTTTATCAAGTTGTCTTCAATTAATAAAAAATCAGTAAAGTCTCTACCTATCGCGTAAATTAATTCATTTGATTTAGAATACGTTACTATCCAATGGACAGCGATGACTTCTTTATTTTTTTTAACATATCTATTATTAAAATTAGCAGATGATTTTCCCACCGAAAACGAGTAGATTTCGGCAGCACTTCTTTCCCGATCGTCTTCGTGAATAAATGATAGAAAAGGTTGCGAAAGTAATTCCTGCTCTGAATAACCTAAGATAGCAGTGAAAGCAGCATTTATTTTTTTAAAGTAACCATCAAATCCCACAAGGCACACTAAATCCTGAGATCCTTGGATAAGATTTCCAAAGTTATTGTCCATTATCGCCTTTTGATGTAAACGATTTATCTCTAAATCCTTCTCCTGTAACATATTGAGAAGATCATTATAAGTACGTTGTGGTGTGCTCATACTCATTTTATAAATTATTCGATAAATATAAAAAAAAATTATAAAACTAAAAAATACTATTTGTCGCATTTTCGACAATGAAACCAACTTAAATACACACTAGATTCAAAGTTTTGAATTTAAAAAAGGATCGAAAAGTAGAATGTAAATTAAAATTAATTAAAAATTTTCATTTCATTTGTATAGACAATAATAAAAAGTGTTACATTTGTCCCAACAAATTACATATAGACAAATATGAAAATTGAAGAAATTTTAAAATCAACAATCCCAATTGATAATTCTAAAAAAATTATTTTAAATATTTTATACACGCATCACATGATTGCCGAAAATTTTAATGATATTTTAAAACCCTATGACATATCAAGCGAGCAATACAACGTATTAAGAATATTGAGGGGACAAAAAGGAAATCCTGCAAATATGTCACTTATTCAGGATAGAATGCTGGCAAAAACTAGTAATACAACTCGATTAGTAGATAAATTGCTCATAAAAGATTTTGTTACTCGAAAAGTTTGTTCAGAAAACAGACGTAAAATAGAGGTACTAGTCACAAAAAAAGGATTAGATGTTTTAAAAGAATTAGATCCAAAAGTAATCAATCACGAAAATTCTTTATCCAATAAATTAACCGCTGACGAAATTATTCAATTGAACCATTTGTTAGAAAAATACAGAAACCATTAAATAAAGAACAAAAAATGAATACGTTTATAGAAAATCAAAATTGGAGATACGCTACAAAAAAATTTGATGCCTCTAAAAAAATAGCAGCTGAGGATATTACAATATTAAAAGAAGCTATCCGCCTAAGTTCATCATCTTACGGATTACAACCTTACAGGGTTATTATAGTTGAAAACCCAGAATTAAGAGCCCAATTACAACCAGCAGCGTGGGGACAATCGCAAATTAAAGATGCTTCACACATAATTATTTTTGCTAATGAAATCAATTTTGGAGAAGAAGGAATTGATAACTACTTCAAAAATGTTAGTGAAACCAGGAATGCTACACTTGATAACATGAAAGGATACATTGAGTTCCTAAAAAAAACAATTACTGCTCTTACACCTGATGAGAGAAATAATTGGTCAGCGAAACAAACCTATTTAGCTTTAGGAAACCTATTGAATGCAGCAGCTGATTTAAAAATTGATCTTACACCCATGGAAGGTTTTGTTCCAGAACAAGTTAATGAAATATTAGGACTAAATCAACTTGGATTAAATGCTACTCTTATTGCAACTTTAGGTTACAGACACGAAGAGGATGCAACTCAACATTTAAAAAAAGTTAGAAAATCAAACGAAGAACTTTTTATCACATTATAAAAATTAAATAAATTTAAACACTCAAAATATGAAAAAATTTAAATCAATTGCATTAGCATTAGTAGTAGTTTTATCTACAGTAGCAGTTTCAGCGCAAACTAAAAAAGTAGACGCTGCAAAAAGTTCTATCATCTGGACTGGGAAAAAAGTAACTGGGTCTCATGAAGGAACAATAAATTTAAAAGACGGAAATTTAGTTTTCAAAGGAAAAACAGTAGTAGGTGGAACATTTAATGTTGATATGACTTCCATGACAGTAACTGATTTAAAAGCTGGACAAGGGAAAGAGAAATTAGAAGGACACTTGAAAGCAGATGATTTTTTTGGAACTGACAAACATGAAATTGCAACTTTACTATTCAAAAAAGTAAGTATAAAATCACCTAATGTTTACACGGTTAATGGGGATCTAACGATAAAAGGAATTACTAAGCCGGTAACCTTTGAACTTGCTACCACAGTTAATACTGCCTTAGCTAATGTAAAAATTGATAGAACGAAATACGACATTAAATATGGTTCAGGCAGTTTCTTTGATAATTTAGGAGACAAGGCTATCAACGACAATTTTGATTTAGCAGTTTCATTGAAATTTTAGTATAAACGCAGTTATTAAGTATAACCAAATTCTAAACTTAATTTCTTAAATTTACAAAATAACTTAAAATTTATTAAATTTAACTATTGATATATTTGATAAATGAAAATTCATTTATACATTTGTCGTAATAAAATAAAAATGAACTCAATCTTAAATAATACTTGGTGGTGGAACAATTTACGTCAGTCGTCGTGAACTAAGCTCCTATAGTAATATTTAAAACTATAAATTTAAAAGGCTTGTCATCACGACAGGCCTTTTTTTTGTTTTAAATTCGAATTAATTAGTATCGTCAGATTGTAATAAATCAATCGCAAATAAACACAAAAATGAAATCTTTTATCTTAAACACAAAATACAAACAAATTCTTGCTGATACAATAACTCCAGTAAGCGTTTATCTTAAAATTAGAGATAAATTCCCAAACAGTTTACTATTAGAAAGCAGTGATTATCACGGTAACGACAATAGTTTTTCTTATATCTGCTGCAATCCTATTGCATCAATAAAGATAGAAAATGAAACGGTTTTTAAAACTTTCCCTGATGGAACTTCAGAAAAAACAGTAATTGATTCTACTACTAACGTTCCAAAAATCATTCAAGACTTCTCTCATCAATTTAAATCAGAAAAGAATGATTTCAAATTCATAAATAACGGATTGTTTGGATATATCTCTTACGATGCTGTTCGATATTTTGAGAAAGTTGCGATTGCTAAAAAAGAAAATAGCAATACTATTCCAGATGTTTATTATGCAGTTTACCAAAATATAATTGCTATCAACCATTTTAAAAATGAGGCCTTTATTTTCTGTCATAGTCTTGACGGTAGAAATAATATTTCAGAAATTGAACAATTACTACAATCGAGAAACATAGCATCATATAAGTTTTTCAAAGAAGGTAAAGGTTTTTCTAATTTGACTGATGAAGAATTTAAGCATAATGTGGCTTTGGCTAAAAAGCATTGTTATAGAGGTGATGTGTTCCAGTTAGTATTATCTAGAAGGTTTACTCAAGGTTTTAAAGGCGATGAATTTAATGTTTACAGAGCTTTAAGAAGCATCAATCCTTCACCCTATTTATTCTTTTTTGACTACGGCGATTTTAAAATATTTGGCTCGTCACCCGAAGCGCAAATCATTGTAAAAGATCGTAAAGCTGAAATTCATCCTATTGCAGGTACTTTTAAAAGAACCGGTGATGATGAAAAAGATGCCGTTCTTGCCAAACAGTTGTCGGAGGATAAAAAAGAAAATAGTGAGCATGTCATGCTTGTTGACTTAGCTAGAAATGACTTGAGTCGTAACGGTCACAACGTGAATGTAGATAAATATAGAGAAGTTCAATTTTTTTCTCACGTCATTCATTTGGTTTCTAAAGTTACTGGACATTTGCATGAAAACGCAACCACGATGCAAGTTGTTGCCGACACTTTCCCCGCTGGAACTTTGAGCGGAGCACCAAAACATCGTGCAATACAACTAATAGAGGAATATGAAAAAACTAACCGTAATTTTTATGGCGGTGCAATAGGGTTTATGGATTTTGAAGGAAATTTTAATCATGCCATAATGATAAGAACTTTTTTAAGTAAAAATCATCAACTGCACAGTCAAGCAGGTGCAGGAATTGTAGCAAGTTCAGATGAAGAAAGCGAAATGCAAGAAGTATATAATAAGTTATTAGCGCTGAACAAAGCGTTAGATTTAGCAGAAACAATTTAGAATAATAGTTAGTTTTCCCTTTTTAATTTTAAGCGCTTGGAGTGTTACGCCAATAATAAAAAAATAATAAAATGAAAAAAATATTAGTCATAGACAATTACGATAGTTTCACATACAATTTAGTACATTATCTAGAGGATTTAAGTTGCGAAGTTACGGTTTACAGAAACGATGAATTTGATATCGATGAAATAGCAATCTTTGATAAAATTTTACTTTCTCCTGGTCCAGGAATTCCAGATGAAGCAGGATTGTTGAAAGAAGTGATTCGGAAATATGGAGCAACTAAAAGTATTTTAGGGGTTTGTTTAGGTCAACAAGCTATAGGTGAAGTATATGGCGGAACGCTATCCAATTTAGACAAAGTTTATCATGGCGTTTCTTCTATGGTAAAGACATCAGTTATTGACGAACATTTATTTGACGGCTTAGGAAACGAGTTTGAAGTAGGTCGATATCACTCTTGGGTTGTTGACGTAACTTTACCTGAATCTTTAGAAGCAACATCTTTTGACGAGAACGGGCAAGTTATGTCGTTGCGCCATAAAAAGTTCGATGTGCGTGGCGTTCAATTTCACCCGGAAAGTGTGCTCACTCCAAACGGGAAAAAGATTTTAGAGAATTGGTTGAATAATTAGTTTTGTAAATTGAATTTTTTATAAACATTAAAAAAATAAACAGAACTCAATATTAAGCATATGAAAATAGCTAACATCTATAGTGTCCTTATTTCTCTGTTTATTTTTGGCTTTATTTCTTGTAATCAGAATAAAGAGTTAAAAAATGAGCCTAAAGCTTATGCTGAAAATAAAATAGTATTGGATTTGCTTGATTTACAATTAAAGCAAGAATTGGGAAAAGATACCATAGTAACTATTGATAATGACCCTGTTTATCACAAAACAAAAAAATACCAAGCTGTCGATGCTTTAAGATTATTAAGAAGTAAAATTGACTTTCATAAAATTGATATCAAAAATACTAAAATTATTTTTGAATGTAAGGATGGTTATCAACCTGAAATGCCGCTTGAGCTCTTTTTACATACAAAATCATATTTAGCCTTCCAAGATCTAGGCGCTGCAAAAGGATTAATTTGGGAAAAAATAGTGAAAGATGGAAATGAGATGGATGCTGCACCATTTTATTTAGTTTATACATTGATTTCAGAGAATGATGCGCGTTATAAATGGCCTTATAATCTGATAAAAGTTCATTTGAAGCCACTAAATGATTCGAAAAAATCATTGTATCCAGCGGAGAACAAAAACGTAGTAATTGGTTATAATTTATTTCAAAATCACTGTATTACGTGCCATGCTATCAATGATATTGGTGGAACAATGGGACCAGAATTGAATTATCCCAAAAGTGTTACCGAATATTGGAAAGAAAAGGAATTAGTAGACTATATTGTAAATCCCGCAGCTTTTAGACATAAGGTGAAAATGCCTAAAACTGGATTAAATAAAAAACAGTCGCTAGAAATAGTTGCCTATTTAAAATATATGGCAGAACATAAAAAGGAAAATTAAATTAGTTATAGCTTTCAGTTAAATAAAAATTAGGATCACAAAATAAAATGAAAAACATATTAAACAGACTCATCAATCACGAAACACTTTCCGCAGAGGAGGCTAAAAATGTGTTGGTCAATATATCAAATGGGAATTATAACACCAGTCAAATCGCTTCTTTCCTCACCGTTTATATGATGCGAAGTATTAGCATTGAGGAGCTTTCGGGCTTTAGAGAAGCATTATTAGAATTGTGTATTAAAATTGATTTATCGGCATACAACACCATTGATCTGTGCGGAACGGGAGGCGACGGAAAAGATACCTTCAATATTTCTACCTTGTCTTCTTTTGTAACAGCTGGCGCTGGAGTGAAAGTGGCAAAACATGGTAATTATGGTCTTTCGTCCATTTCAGGCTCCAGTAACGTGATGGAAAAACTGGGTATAAAGTTCACAAATGACGCTGATTTTATAGAGCGATGTATCGATAAAGCGGGAATTGCGATATTGCATGCTCCTTTATTTCATCCCGCGATGAAAAATGTGGGACCAATTCGAAAAGAATTAGGGATAAAGACTTTTTTTAATATGGTTGGACCAATGGTAAATCCTGCATTTCCTCAAAATCAGTTAGTTGGTGTATTTAACCTTGAATTAGCGAGAATGTACGCCTATCTATACCAAAACACTGATACTAATTTTACCATCTTGCATTCGCTTGACGGATATGACGAAATTTCATTGACTGGGTCTACAAAAATTATTACCGGTAAAACGGAAGGAATGTTAAATCCGGAAGATTTTGGTGTTAGTCTATTAAAGCAAAGTGAGATTGCAGGCGGATTAACTATCGATGATTCTGCTCAAATGTTTATAAATATTATCTCTGGAAAAGGGAGTGAAGCACAAAATAATGTGGTTTGTGCCAATGCAGGAATGGCAATTGCGACTGTGAGTAAATATTCTCCTTTAGAAGGATTTCAAATAGCAAAAGAAAGTTTATTATCTGGAAATGCACATTTATCTTTGAAGAAATTACAAGAATTGAGCAAAGACTAAACCCGATTAAAAAACTTGTGCCTTTCAGGCATTAAAAAAATTAAATAAGTAGAATTCTTCATAGGTAAAAATACATGAATATTTTAGACAAAATAGTAGTTGATAAAAAACGGGAAGTGATTCTAAAAAAATCAATCATTCCAATATCGCAGTTAGAAAATTCAATTTTCTTCGAAAAAAAGACGATCTCTTTGAGTGACGGTTTGCTAAAAAGTACAACAGGAATTATTGCAGAGCATAAGCGTCGTTCCCCTTCTAAAGCAGAAATAAATTATAGTTTCACCGTAGAAGAAGTAACTAAGGGCTATGAGGATGCAGGTGCATGTGGAATTTCAGTTTTAACGGATGGAAAATATTTTGGAGGTTCTTTAGACGATTTACTATTAGCCAGAGCTACCGTAAAGATTCCGTTATTGCGCAAGGAATTTATAGTCGATGAATATCAAATTCTTGAGGCAAAAGCTCATGGCGCCGATTTGATTTTGCTGATTGCAGCAATATTGACTCGGGAGGAAATTAAATCTTTATCGAAATTTGCTAAGAGTTTAGAACTTGAAGTACTATTAGAGGTGCACAGTTTAGAGGAGCTACAAAAATCAATTATGCCAACATTAGACATGATAGGTGTAAACAATAGGAATCTAAAAACGTTTGAGGTGAGTTTAGATTTTAGCAAGCAGTTAGCAGCACAAATCCCAAAGGATTTTGTAAAAATTTCTGAAAGTGGTATTAGTTCAATCGAAGCAATCAACGAACTAAAGCCATTTGGTTACAAAGGATTTTTAATTGGTGAAAACTTTATGAAAACCGACAACGCCGGAAAAGCAGCTAAAGAATTCATTTATGATTTACAAAAAAATAAAACACAGATTGTATAAATTTTTACAAATTTAATTTTTTAAAATACGAAAATCTAAGCTACATCCAAGTTATGAAAAAAGTTAAAGATCAGCAAAATATTCTGGCTCATATTGCTTCCACAGACGTACGCATTAAAATCTGTGGCATGAAATTCACCAAAAACATAATCGAAATAGGTTCACTCCTACCAGATTATATGGGATTTATATTTTGGAAGAAGTCAGCTCGTTATTTTGATGATCTAATTCCCAATTTACCAAAGTCGGTTAAAAAAGTCGGTGTATTTGTAGATGAGACAATTGATATTATTTTGGCAAAAGCCGAAAAATACAATTTACAAGCTATTCAATTGCACGGAAAAGAACAGGCTGACTTTTGTGAAATTTTAAAAAATAAAATATCAAATGAAATTAAAATTATTAAAGTATTTTCAATAAGTGATGGCTTTGATTTCGACCTTTTAAAACCATTTGAAACTGTTTGCGATTATTTCCTTTTTGATACAAAAGGGAAATTACCGGGAGGAAACGGAAGGACTTTTGACTGGAAAGTATTAGAAAAATATCCATCTAACAAACCATTTTTTTTAAGTGGTGGTATTGGTCCTGAAGAGCTTAATTCAATAAAAGAAATTTTAAAAACACAATTACCTATCCATGCTTTGGATTTAAATAGTAAATTTGAAACAGAGCCAGGATTAAAAGATAAATTACTATTTGAAAATTTTCAAATCAATTTAAACCTTTAAACTTTAAATAAAATGAGTTACAACGTCAATGAAAAAGGCTATTACGGAGAATTTGGTGGTGCTTTCATTCCTGAAATGCTATATCCAAATGTAGAAGAATTACGTCAGAATTATTTGAAAATAACAGCTGAACCTGAGTTTCAAGCTGAATTTGAGGAATTACTTAAGGAATATGTGGGTAGACCAACTCCCCTTTACTTTGCAAAACGATTATCAGAAGAATATAATACTAAAATCTATCTGAAGAGAGAAGATTTATGTCACACTGGTGCGCACAAAATCAATAATACAATTGGACAAATTTTATTAGCAAAACGCTTAGGTAAAACTAGAATAATTGCAGAAACTGGTGCTGGTCAACATGGTGTAGCAACGGCAACTGTTTGCGCTTTGATGGGATTAGAATGTATTGTTTATATGGGTGAAGTAGACATAAAACGTCAAGCTCCAAATGTAGCTCGCATGAAAATGCTAGGAGCTGAAGTTCGTCCTGCTATGTCTGGTTCAAAAACATTAAAAGACGCAACAAATGAAGCAATTAGGGATTGGATTAACAATCCTGTAGATACCTATTATATTATTGGATCTGTAGTAGGACCGCACCCTTATCCAGATATGGTAGCTCGTTTTCAATCGGTTATTTCTAAGGAAATAAAAGAACAATTATTAGAAAAAGAAGGTCGTGAAAACCCTGATTATGTAATAGCTTGTGTAGGAGGAGGCAGTAATGCGGCTGGAACATATTACCATTTTCTAGATGATAAGGATGTACATATTATAGCGGTTGAAGCTGCAGGATTAGGAGTTGATTCTGGAGAAAGCGCTGCTACATCTGCATTAGGAAAAGTGGGAGTTATTCACGGTAGTAAAACCTTGTTGATGCAGTCGCTTGATGGCCAAATCACAGAACCTTATTCGATTTCAGCAGGATTAGATTATCCTGGTGTAGGACCTATGCACGCTAATTTATTCAAAACTGGCAGAGCACAATTTATCTCCATTACTGATGAGCAAGCTATGGAATGGGGCATCAAATTATCCCAGAAAGAAGGACTAATTCCAGCTATTGAAAGCGCTCATGCCTTTGCAGTACTCGACGAAATGAAATTCAAACCAGATGATGTTGTTGTAATTAATCTTTCGGGTCGTGGAGACAAAGATTTAAATACTTATATCGATTATTTTAAATTATAAGTATTTTTATACGATATTTCACCACTTTATACAGCTTGATTAAGTATATCGTTACAATTTTTGCCATTTTAACAATAAAAAAAAATCATCGTAAAGAAAGTTTGCCTAATTCCTATTACGATTGAAAAAAACCTAGAACAATTTTAATGCAAACTAACCAAAACCAAATAAAGTTAAATTTACATTTTAAAAAACTAAAACTATGGAGAAATTATTTGCATACGCCAGCTTAAAAAATGAAGACCATCAAAAAGATCTTTTTGGTCGTATTCTTATCGGTACGCACGAAACATTAGTTGGTTATATGCTGAAAGAAATCCAAATTGAAGAGGAATTTGGACTAGTTCAATATCCTATTATTACTGCAACTCACAAACCAGAAGATACAATTTCGGGTATTGTTTATGATATTACTAAACAAGAACTGAATCAAGTCGATCTTTATGAAGGGTTACATTACAAAAGGATTGAGGTACAATTGCAATCCAATCAAAAAGCATGGGCTTACAGCGCAGCTTTTTAAGAAACGAGATATGAAGTTTTAAGATTTACTTTTTTTTTCAATGGAGTACTAAGAATTAGTACGATACAATTAGAATCACGGACTATCTTAACAAATTTTATTTGAAGTAGTAAATATAATAAACTTCATCAAAATAAAGCCAGAATTATCTACGTTTTACAGGACAAATGAGGTAGTATTATTGTACAATTTAAACTACTATTTTTACATGAAAATTAAATGTTACATTAAAAGAAACTACAAGAATTTACAGTACTAAATAAGAAGCTGATATTTTAAATCAAATTTATTAAAGATTTATTTTCAGGTTTTAAATCGATTATTAAAATAAAATGAATAGAATAAATAAAAAATTACAAGAATCTAAAAAAATACTATCTATCTATTTTTCAGCTGGGTATCCTAACCTAAACGATACTGTCCAAATCATTCAAGATTTAGAAAAAAATGGTGTTGACATGATCGAAATTGGGTTGCCATTTAGTGATCCGTTGGCCGATGGACCAACTATTCAAGAAAGTTCTACTCAAGCTTTACATAACGGAATGAACTCTCAAGTTCTATTTAATCAGTTAAAAGACATTCGGAAAACAGTTAGTATTCCTTTGATAATTATGGGATATTTTAATCCAATGCTACAATATGGAATCGAGAATTTCTGCAAAAAATGTTCTGAAATAGGAATTGACGGTTTAATAATTCCAGATCTACCTGTTGATGTATTTGCTGACGAATATAAAACCACGTTCGAAAAATATGGTTTAAAGAATATATTCCTGATTACGCCACAAACATCAGTGGAACGCATCCATTTTATCGATGGCGTATCTGATGGGTTCATTTATATGGTGAGTTCTGCAAGCGTAACAGGATCGCAAACTGGTTTTGGAAGCGTACAAGAGGAGTATTTCAAACGCATTGCCGATATGAATTTAAAAAATCCTCAAGTAATTGGATTTGGTATTAGTGACAAACAAACATTTACGCAAGCCACGCAATTTGCTAAAGGCGCAATTATAGGAAGTGCTTTTATAAAGGATTTAACAACAAATGGAATTGGAAGAATTGATGCGTTTGTAAAGGCTTTAAAGTAATATTCTTTTATTGTATAAAAACGGTATTTAAACTTTATTAAAATACCGTTTTTTATTGCCTCACTAAATAAGAAATCGACTTTATTTTAAATCACTGATTTGCATATGGCTACTTAACATAAATATGATTTAATTCAATCAACAAAGTTGTTAAAATCAAGAGAACAATACATGTCACATCATCAAAAAAGACTAGTTTAAGTAATAATGAATTAGTAATTTTTATAAAAAAAACCGCCATTTTAGCCTTAACTAAACTAACGGATTTTTATAAATTTTAATTAATATAATTTTTTGTGCTGTTAAAAGCAATAATTGTTTTCTGAAACAAGTTTTGAAGTAATTGTTTCTCGTAGTGCCACAACATTTGGCATATTAGTATATTTAGTAAAACGGCGTAATCCCATAAGCATCATTCGTTGTTCATCGCCTTCCGCAAAAGATATTATACTTTCTTTTCCTTTTAGATTAACAATATCTACTGCCTTGTAAAGATATAATTTTGCCATTGCAATTTGCTCCTTTACTTTATCTTCACCTTCTTTTTTAGCTAATTTTTCAGTTCGTAAAATAGTACTTTCTGCCATATAAACTTCAATAAGCATATCTGCAGCAGCCATTAGAAGTTGTTGGTGGCTATCTAAATCTGGTCCAAATTTTTGTACTGCTCCCCCAGCAACCATTAAAAAAGCTTTTTTCAAATTAATTACTATAGCTTTTTCTTCGGCAAACAATTCAGTGAAGTCTGGCGTGTCAAATGATGGAATACCCATCAATTCTTCTTGAACTTTTGATGCCGGTCCTAATAAGTCTACATGACCTTTCATTGCTTTTTTTATCAACATTCCTACTGATAGCATTCTATTAATTTCATTTGTACCCTCATAAATTCTTGCAATACGTGCATCACGCCACGCAGATTCCATTGGAGTATCTTCTGAAAATCCCATTCCACCAAAGATCTGAATACCTTCATCAGCGCAATTCTGGACATCTTCAGAAACCGCAACTTTTAATATTGAACATTCTATTGCAAATTCTTCAACACCTTTTAATTCTGCTTCTTGATGAGAATTTCCCTCCGCTACCCTCGCGTTAATACGATCTTCAATAGCTTTTGCAGCACGATATGTTGCACTTTCGCCAGCATAAGTAGAGGTAGCCATTTCAGCTAATTTATATCTAATGGCTCCAAATTGTGCAATTGCAGTATTAAATTGCACTCGTTCATTTGCATATTTTACAGCTCCTGAAGTCACTCTACGTTGCGCATCTAAACACGCGGCTGCTAATTTTATACGTCCTACATTTAATGAATTCATTGCAATTTTAAATCCATTTCCTCTTTCAGAAAGCATATTTTCAACTGGAACTTTCGTTTCATTGAAAAATACCTGACGCGTAGATGAAGCACGAATTCCTAATTTGTGCTCTTCTTCGCCCATTGAAATTCCATTTGAAGCATCATTTTCAACAATAAAACCTGTAATGTTTTTATCATCGCTAATTCTAGCAAATACTATAAATACGGAACAAAATCCCGCATTAGAAATCCACATTTTTTGTCCAGTAATCGAATAACTTTTTCCATCTTCTGATAACACTGCTTTTGTCTTTCCTGAGTTGGCATCAGATCCCGCGCCTGGTTCAGTTAAGCAATAAGCACCAAACCATTCTCCCGAAGCTAATTTTGGAACATACTTCAATTTTTGTTCCTCATTTCCGTATAAAGTAATTGGCATTGTTCCAATTCCAGTATGCGCTCCAAAAGCGGTTGAAAATGAACCTGTAGCGCCAGAAATATAATCACACACAAGACAAGTATCTACAAATCCCATTCCTAAACCACCATAAGCCTCAGGAACTGCTATACCTAAAAACCCCATTTCTCCAGCCTTACGCATAGATGCTTCAGTGTAAGCATAATCTTTTTTCTCAAATCTGTCTTTATGTGCCCATAATTCTTTGTCTGTAAATTCCTTTACAGAGTCTCGCATCATAAGTTGCTCATCTGTGAAATCTTCTGGTGTGAATATATCCTCACATTTTGTTTCTTTAACTAGGAATTGACCTCCTCTTGTTATCTCACTCATTTTTTTATTTTTTTTAAAAGTTCTTAGTTATAGTAATTCATAAATACCCGCACTACCCTGTCCAGTTCCTACACACATCGAGACAATTCCGTATTTGTTTCCACGGCGTTTCATCTCATCAAATAATTGAACAGATAATTTTGCTCCAGTACATCCTAATGGGTGACCTAAAGCAATTGCACCACCATTTACGTTAACTATATCAGGATTTAATCCTAGCTCACGTGTAACTGCTATAGCTTGAGAAGCAAAAGCTTCGTTTAACTCAATTAAATCAATATCTTTCAAATCCATTCCTGCTTGCTTTAAAACCTTCGGAATTGCTTTTACTGGTCCCATTCCCATAATTCTTGGCTCTACTCCAGCTGAAGCAAAGTTTACTAATCGAGCAATTGGTTCTAAATTTAATTCTTTTACCATTTCTTCACTCATCACTAAAACGAAAGCAGCACCATCACTCATTTGTGAAGAGTTACCTGCTGTTACACTTCCATCAACTGCAAAAACGGGTCTTAAACCTGCTAAAGCCTCTTTAGAAGTTCCAGCTCTAGGACCTTCATCTTTGTTAACAACGTAAGACTTAGTTTCTTTCTTTCCGTTTTCGTTAATAAACGTTTGCTCAATAGTTATAGGTACAATTTGTTTGTCAAATTTTCCCTCTGCTTGCGCTTTTAAAGCTTTCATGTGCGAATGATAAGCAAACTCATCTTGATCTTCTCTAGATACTTTAAACTGATTGGCAACAGCTTCTGCAGTAAGCCCCATTCCCCAATAATAATCTTCGTTTCCTGCTTTTGCAACAGCATAATCAGGAGTTGGTTTATAACCTCCCATCGGTATAAAACTCATACTTTCTGCTCCACCAGCAATAATACAATGTGCCATTCCTGATTGGATTTTGGCCGTAGCCATACCAATCGTTTCTAATCCAGAGGCACAATACCTATTAACAGTTACACCAGGAACATCTTCAACTTTTAAACCCATCAAAGAAATTAATCGCGCAACATTAAGTCCTTGTTCTGCCTCTGGCATGGCGTTTCCAACCATCACATCATCGATGCGAGTTTTATCGAAATCTGGTAACTCATTCATCATATATTGAATGGTTTCTGAAGCCAATTCATCAGGTCTTTTAAATCTAAAAACTCCTTTTGGTGCTTTACCAACGGCAGTTCTGTATGCTTTTACTATATAGGCTGTTTTCATAAATGATTGTATTAAGATTGGAGAATTAAGAATTAAGATTTTCCAATTTTTGTGTTTATTTTATCTTTTAATGCTCTTTGAAATGAAAAATTCATATTTGAAACCTCTACTAATTGATTAATAGTTGGTTGGATTAAATCTTCATTGACAAGATTAAGTCTTTTAGCAAGTATTAATTGAGTTATTAATTCAAAAGTTGAACCATTTGCAATTCCTAGAAAATGCATGAATTCTTTGTCTGAATTTGTACCAGAACCTTCAGCTATATTTGAAGGAATTGATACCGCACATTTTTTTATTTGATGAATTAAATTGAATTTTTCATCATTGGGTAACAACGAAGAAATTTCATAAACATGAACCGCTACATCCATGCTTTTTGCCAAATTTTTAATTTTTCAAATTGGTGCATCTCTTAATACTTAATTCTTATTACTTGATACTAGTTTCTTAAAGGTTTCCCCTTGGTCAACATAAATTGTATTCTTTCTAACGTTTTTCTTTCTGTACAAAGTGATAAGAAAGCTTCGCGTTCTAGATCTAATAAATATTGCTCCGCTACTAGCGTTGGTTCGGATAAATCTCCACCCGCCATTACGTAAGCTAATTTGTTAGCTATTTTTTTGTCGTGTTCAGAGATGTATTTTCCAGCTTCCATTTGGTCTGTACCTACTAGGAACATTCCTAAAGCTTGCTTTCCTAAAACTTTTACATCAGTTCTTCTTATTGGTTGTGTATAACCAGCTTCAGCCATAATTAAAGCATGCTTTTTAGCTTCTGCAATTTGGCGATCCTTATTCACAACTATAATATCTTTTCCATGTTGTAATAGTCCAGTATCAAATGCTTCATAACCAGAAGTCGATACTTTTGCCATAGCAATTGTCAAGAAATACTCTTGCAATACATTCAGCTCAACATCATTTTTATGGAATAAATCAGAAGCTCTTAAAGCTAACTCTTTAGATCCGCCACCGCCAGGAATTACTCCAACACCAAACTCTACTAATCCCATGTATGTTTCTGCAGCAGCAACTACTTTATCAGCATGCAAACTCATTTCGCATCCACCTCCAAAAGTCATTCCGTGTGGGGCAACCACGACTGGAATTCCAGAATAACGAACGCGCATCATAGTGTCTTGGAACATTTTGATCGCCATGTTCAATTCATCGTATTCCTGTTCCACCGCCATCATAAATATCATTCCGATATTAGCACCCACAGAGAAATTTGCTGCTTGATTACCAATAACTAACCCTTGATATTCTTTCTCAGATAAATCAATCGCTTTATTAATAGCTGCTAAAACATCGCCACCAATAGTATTCATTTTAGATTGGAATTCTAAGTTCAAAATTCCATCTCCTAAATCTTGTATGATTGCACCACTATTACTCCAAACTTTTTTGCTTTCGCGAATGTTGTTCAGGATAATAAACGAATCTTGACCAGGAACTTTAGTTTGTGCTTTTGTTGGAATATTATAAAAGAAAGTTGCACCTTCTTTAATGATATAAAAACTTTTGCTTCCAGAAGCTATCATTTTAGTTACCCAGGCAGCAGGTTCTAGACCTTCCGCTTTCATGATTTCAATTCCTTTTTCAACACCAATAGCATCCCAAATTTCGAATGGACCATTTTCCCAACCAAAACCAGCTTTCATGGCATCATCAATCTTGTATAACTCATCTGAGATTTCAGGAATTCTATTTGAAACATAAGCAAACATGCCAGAAAAACTTTTTCTATAAAATTCTCCCGCTTTGTCTTTTCCCTTTACTAAAACTTTAAAGCGATTGATTGGCTTATCAATTGTTTTTGTTAGTTCTAAGGTTCCAAATGAAGCTTTTTTAGCGGAACGATATTCTAAAGTATCTAAATCTAAAGTCAGAATCTCTTTTCCTTCCTTTTTGTAAAAACCTTGACCTGTTTTACTTCCTAACCATTTATTTTCCATCATTTTATTGACAAATTCAGGAAGTTTGAACAATTCGTGTTGCTCATCGTTTGGACAGTTTTCATAAATACCATTTGCAACATGCACTAATGTATCTAAACCAACTACATCAACGGTGCGAAAAGTAGCTGATTTTGGACGACCAATGACTGGACCAGTCAACTTATCAACTTCTTCAATAGTTAATCCCATTTCTTTCACCAAATGAAATAAACTCTGAATTCCGTAAATACCAATTCTGTTTCCAATAAAAGCAGGAGTATCCTTAGCAACAACAGAAGTTTTTCCTAAGAATTTCTCACCATATATAGTAAGGAAGTCCAACACTTCAGTTGAAGTTTGTGGACCAGGAATAATTTCGAATAATTTTAAATAACGCGCAGGATTAAAAAAGTGCGTTCCGCAGAAGTGTTTTTGGAAATCTTCGCTTCGACCTTCACTCATAAAATGAATTGGAATCCCTGAAGTGTTCGAAGTTACTAATGTACCAGGCTTTCTAAATTTTTCAATTTGCTCAAATACCATTTTCTTAATGTCTAAACGCTCTACAACAACTTCGATAATCCAATCAACGTTAGCGATTTTTGACATATCGTCCGTAGTATTTCCAGTAGTGATTCTAGAAGCAAACTTCTGACTGTAAATAGGAGAAGCCTTTGACTTTAATGAATTGGCTAAATGCTCATTCACCAGGCGGTTCCTAACAATTTTACTTTCTATAGTAAGCCCTTTTTTAGTTTCGGCTTCATTGGGTTCTCTAGGAATGATATCCAGAAGTAAAACTTCGACCCCAATGTTTGCAAAATGACAAGCAATCCCTGATCCCATTATTCCGGATCCAATTACTGCAACTTTTTTAATAGTGCGTTTCATATCTAATTACTATTTATTTCTATTTGGATGCGCTATTTATTGTCGAATAGCAGTGAATTAATTTCACTATTTTTTTATAAAACTTCGTTTTTAGAAGCTGGATTGAATATATTTTTATCTAAAATTAACTCATTTATGATTTCAGCTACTTCTACAAAATGTTGAAATTTTTCTTCAGAAACATTTTGTTTAATACTTTCATTAAATCTAAGTACCGTATTTTTTGATAATTCTCTTTTTTCTTTGCCAAATTCAGTCAGGTAAATTAAGACACCTCGACCATCTTCTGGATTTTTTTTACGAACAATTAAACCTTTTTCCTCCATAGATTTTAAGGTTCGAGTCAAACTTGTAGCCTCCATTCCCATTTTTGGTCCTAAAGCTGTTGAAGGAGTTCCTTTCTCCTTATCCATGCTTAGCAATGCGAATCCAGTTGCCATTGTAGCACCATATTTTGACGCTTCCTCATTATACATTCGGGAAACGGCTTGCCACGTCGCGCGCAAAATATAATCTATTGTTTTATCTTTCATAACTAACTATAAGGATTTCAAATATAATAAAAAATACTATGCATGCATAATATATTGCATTATTTTTTTGTTAAAAAGTAATATAAAAAAAACTCCTCAGCATTTGAGGAGTTTTGTATTGAATTAAAAGTAATTATCCAAATAATAATTTCTGGGCTTGCTGATCAAAAGGATTAACTGTAAATTTTATCAAATAAGGATTTATATTTTTCCATTATTGGTTTTCTTCTCAGTTTAAGAGTTGGCGTCATTTCTCCACCTTCTATTGACCAAATTTCTGGAGTTAGTTCAAAACGCTTCAATTGTTCCCAATGACCAAATTTCTCATTATACAAATTGATTTCTTCCTGAATTCTTTCAATTACTTTTTCATTAGAAATTATTTCCGCATTCGTGCTACCAATTTCTAATTTATGTATTTGAGCCCATTCCTTAATAAAGTCAAAATTAATTTGAATAAACGCAGCGGGCATTTTTTGTCCATCACCAATAACCATTAGTTGATCGATAAAACGTGACTGCTTCATCGTATTTTCAATTATTTGAGGTGCAATGTATTTCCCGCCGGAGGTTTTAAACATTTCTTTTTTACGATCCGTAATTTTCAGAAAACCATCACTATCAAATTCGCCTATGTCACCAGTGTGAAAATAACCATCAATAATAGCTTCATTAGTTAACTTTTCATCTTTATAATAACCCATCATAACATTAGGTCCCTTACAAAGAATTTCGCCGTCGCTTGCGATTTTCACCTCTACGCCTGATATTACTTTCCCAACAGTCCCTACTCTAAATCCTTTATTTCTCATATCATTGACAGAAATTACAGGTGAAGTTTCGGTTAAACCGTAACCTTCCATGACTGGAATTTCTGCCGCAGCAAATATTCTAGCTAATCGAGGTTGCAATGCAGCACTTCCTGATACCATCAGATCCAGATTACCACCTAAACCCTCTTTCCATTTACTGAAAATCAATTTACGAGCTATTTTAAGTTGAAATTCATACCAGGCTCCATTAGCACCGTAAGGCTTATATCTTAGCCCTAAATCAATTGCCCAGAAAAACAGATTTTTTTTAATTCCGGTCAACTCGGTTCCTTTTGCATATATTTTATCGTAAACCTTTTCAAGTAAACGAGGAACTGCTGTCATCACGGTAGGCTTAACTTCTTTTAAATTATCGCTAATTTTGTCAATTGCTTCTCCAAAATAAACAGAAACTCCATAATATTGATATAGATATAAAATCATTCTCTCAAAAATATGGCAGATAGGAAGAAAACTCAGAGCCCGACTTGCACCAGCAGCAAAAGGAATTCTTGGAGCGCTATTAATAACATCTGAAACAATGTTATCGTGGGAAAGCATCACTCCTTTTGGTTTACCTGTTGTGCCAGAAGTATATATTATAGTTGCTAAATCGTGTGCACTTACACTGTTTTTGCGATTTTCAACCTCGTCTTGATTGCTTTGATCTTCGCCAAGAATCAATAATTCGTTCCAATTTTTACAACCTTCAATAGTATTGAAAGAGTAAACTTCTTTTAAATTAGGAACTTTATGCTTAATCAAATTTATTTTTCTCAGAACTTCTTCATCTGATACAAAACAGTAATTTGCCTCGGAATGATTCAAGATGTACTCGTAATCATCCTCAGAAATAGTAGGATAAATTGGCACTGTTTGAGCACCGGTCTGCAAAATACCAATATCCATGATATGCCATTCAGTTCTATTATTAGTGGAAATGATGGCGATTTTATCATTCTTTTGAATTCCCATTCTCAGTAATGCTCTGGAAATGGTATTCGATTTAAGTATGTATGTTTCGGTAGAAGTTTTTTCCCAAATACCGTTTTGCTTAGTTACCAGCGCATCAGGAATGTTGGCGTATTTTTCTTGCTGATAATATGGAAAATCAAAAAGTCTGGTAACTGCAATCATGATTATTAGATTTAATTTTGTCGCAAATTAATTAAAAATATAGAATTACGTTTACTTTTTTAAATTAAAAAGAAAATTAAAAAAAAATATTTTCGGGATCAACGAAATCGATTTCTTATTTGTTATGACAAGAATCTGATTCTTAATAAATTGTTAGTTTTTGTCTACTGTAGTTTACTATCTAATTGTTTTTTTTATGACTTCATTTTTGTGCGTTGTTAGTGGGAACTAAGAGCTGTAAATTTTAGATTTTAAATGGTAATAATTATATTAATGTAACTACTTTATTATTAGTTGTAAAAATAGTAGGCACGCATAGTAAATTAATCTATATTTGTTTTTACAAAAATTAGCTCATGATTAAAACTTCTTTAACAGCACTTTTAAAAATTGAAAAGCCGCTTATAATTGCACCCATGTTTCTAGTTTCGAATACTAAAATGATAATTGAAGGAATGAAATCAGGTGTTGCCGGCTGCATTCCAGCGCTAAATTATCGCACGTTGGCAGAATTGCGAAATTCAATTATCGAACTTAAATCTGCAAAAGTAGATGGAGGTAGCTTTGGATACAATTTGATTGTTAATAAATCTAATATTAAATACAAGGATCAATTAACTGTTTTGTGCGAAGAAAAAGTTGACTTTATAATTACTTCCTTAGGTTCACCCGAAGAGACCATAAGAGAAGCTCATAAGGTAGGAATTAAAGTTTTTTGTGACGTGACTGATTTGGCTTTCGCCAAAAAAGTAGAAGCATTAGGAGCTGATGCTTTGATCGCTGTTAATAATCTTGCTGGAGGACATCGTGGTAACTTTGCTCCTGAAGACTTAATTAGAGCGTTGAATTTAAATACAACTTTACCCGTTATTTCAGCTGGTGGAGTAAGTACAAGATTGGATTTAGAAAAAATGATGAATTATGGAGCTGTTGGCGTTTCGGTAGGCAGTCCTTTTATAGCATCAACTGAATCTGCTGTTTCGCAGGATTATAAGCAAGCTTGCGTAGATTATGGTGCCAAAGATATTGTACTAACTGAAAAAATTTCTGGAACACCCTGCACTGTTATCAATACACCCTATGTTCAAAAAGTTGGTACAAAGCAATCTTGGATCGAGCGGACTTTAAGCAAAAATAAGACACTCAAAAAATGGGTTAAAATGATTCGCTATTTACTTGGATCGAATACAGTTACAAAAGCTGCTACTGAAGTTACATATAAAACGGTGTGGGTTGCTGGTCCCACAATTGAAAATACGAAAGCGATATTGCCAGTTTCAGAAATTATCAAAACAATTGTGGGCTAAGTGATTTTTTGATAAAACTTTATTTTCAATTTTAGTATCTACTTTTAAAAAACATTCTAATGTTTAAAAATGAATTGAAATTTATGATAAAAAAAACTCTAAATAATTCACTTATAAAAATGAAAAATTTAGAGTTTTGTGTTTTGACCCCCTATAAAACAAGAATTATTTAAATGTCCAACGAACAAGGCCTAAGTCACCCGCTTGTAATTCAATCACAAGGTTAGAGAAGCTTTTTTCAACAACTTTGTACGCTTTTACATCGTCTAATGTTAGTGTTTTTCCATCATCTGCTATTCTCCAAGTTCCAGTTTTTGTGTCTTGACAATCTTTAATTTCATACTTGCCACCAGTTTTAAAATTCCAAGTAGAACCTTTTTCACAATCAGTTATTACGCTAGCTCCTAAAACGGTTTTAGACTCTAATGTCCAATTTTTCACAATTAAATTTGCTTCAGTTTCCTCTTTATCACATGATGTAAATAAGAAACCTGATAAAACGCAAATCGTTAAAAATACTGCGCTGAAATTCTTTTTTAAATTTTTCATTTTGTTTTTTTTGATTTAAATTGTTTAATTTATATCAGCAAAGGAAAGAACAAAAGTCTAAAAAAACTTACGAAATTATTGTAAAAAGTTACATCATTATTGCCTTTACAACAAGTTATTAATAGCAGATTATAGTGTTGTTTCAGCCCATTAAATAATGTTACAACCTAGGAAGAGAATCTTTAAGAAAATTGAGCGGTTACTGATTATTATTAAAGCTCAATATTACGAATTAAAGCGAATATTGTGAAATTAATTAAGCAGACAAAATTAACTGGATGTTAACTGATAAAAACTTTCATTAATAAAAAATAAATTTGTACAATTAGGTATTTCAAATCTCTAAAAAGAGAATTAAAATACTGTTTTATAAAATTAAAATGACGCATCCTAACCTGTAAAACCTAAAGTAAGCAGTTATGGAAATTCAAAAAACCTAATAAAAGCGCTCTATTACTAAGAGGCGATATAAAAATAAAAGCTCTCCTAAATAGCTTCTAACTTTTTAGATGCAACACAATCTATTATCGAGCGTAGCTATTTATCTAGTCTTATTTAACCTCTAAGACCGCTGTTTTTATCTCGACCGCATAAGAATTTGGAATAATCTTGTTTCCCTTCTCAAAAGCATAGACTTTGGTGAATTCAGCGCCAAAATATAATATAATAGCCGAATAGTAAACCCAAATTAAAATTATAATAACAGAACCAGCAGCTCCATAAATAGAAGCAATGGACGAACTACCAAGGTAGAAGCCGATGGCAAATTTTCCAAACATAAAAAAGAACGAAGTAAAGCCAGAACCTATTAAAGCATCTTTCCATCCAATTTCGCCATCAGGTAATGTTTTAAAAATGGTGGCAAATAATACTGTAGTAGTTGCAAATAGGATTATAATATTAACGACATAAAATATGTAAACTGTAAGATCCGGAAAGTAAAGGACTAAACGTGCATTTATTAAATCCATCACGGTATTTACCATTAGACTTACCATTAGCAAGAAACCAACAGAAGCAATCATCGAAAACGACATTAATCTATTTTTGATAAATTTCATTATTCCTTTGTTTGGTTTTGCTTTAAGTCCCCAAATAAAATTTATCGAACTTTGAATTTCAGCAAAAACTCCAGATGCTCCTATCAAAAGCATAATACCACCAAATATAGCAGCAAAAGTATTAGAATCAGATAACTCTATATTTTTTATTGTTTCCTGTATTTGTATCGCAGCCGAGTTCCCAACCAGACCGTTAATTTGTCCAAAAAATCTTCCTGTTACCGCATCTCTGCCAAAGAAAAAACTAAAAATAGATAGTATAATAATTAATAAAGGAGGTAATGAAAATATCGTATAATATGATAAAGAAGCACTTAATTTTATAGCATTATCTTTATCAAATTCTGTATAAGTTTGCTTTAATAATCTCCAACTTGTAGCAGTAAATTTTTTGACTTTCATATTATAATTTGTACCATTAAATAGTTCAAAATTACAAAAATACTTCATAGAGTTATGTAGAAATTTTTATATAATTCACTTCGCTACTTCATTCCATACCATCGTAAAATATAAATTTAAGTAGATAATTTATCTATTTCTTAACCACATAGTAAATTATAATAACTAAATTTATCTTAATAAAATAATCATTAGAATAATATACCACTTATGGAAAATAATAACACACGAAGAAACTTTTTAAAACAAACAGCAATTCTCTCAACTGGAACAATTATAGGTAGCAGCCTATTTACAAATGCTTATGCAAGTGATGAATCACGAACGAATATCAATAGCATATTAGAAGTAGAAACTTCTGTAACGGATGGTCTTTATACACTTCCTAAATTGGGATATAATTACGATGGATTAGAGCCACATATAGATAAAATGACTATGGAAATCCATCATAGTAAACACCATAAAGGGTATGTGACGAACTTAAATAAAGCACTTGAAACTTTAGATGCTAATTTAGTTGCTCATTCAAAATCATTAGAGAATATTTTTGAAAAAATGTCTAAATTTCCTGAATCTGTCCGAAATAATGGTGGTGGACATTACAATCATAGTCTATTTTGGACCTTGATGAAGCCAAACGGAGGTGGCACTCCAAAAGGTAAATTGGCCGATGCCATAATGACTACTTTTGGATCTTTTGATGAATTTAAAAAACAGTTTGCTGATGCATCAATGAAAAGATTTGGATCCGGCTGGGCTTGGTTAGTTGTGCAAGACGATAAATTAGTTATTGGTTCTACACCAAATCAGGATAATCCATTAATGCGATTACGGGGAAAAGGTTTGAAAGGAAAGCCAGTACTCGCACTAGATGTTTGGGAACATGCTTATTATCTAAAAAATCAAAATAAAAGAGCTGATTATGTATCTTCATTTTGGAATGTTGTAAATTGGGATAAAGCAGAAGAACTATTCAATTCTTAATTCTAGTAATCTAATTGAGCTTTGAATTACAGTTGATATTCAGAGCTCAATTAATTCATAATATTCAGAGATAAATTATGAAAATATATCTTTTTTAACTGAATTTAAAAACCATACTAAGTAAATGTCATCACATTGTTAAACTAAAAAATGCTCGCCATATCTATGAAAAAAAAGTATAGCTTTGTAGCATCAAATTAATAAAATGATTAACCCTTCTGCATCTGGTTGGATTGATAAATTTTTCATAGTACAAAAATTTACAAAAGAAACTGTTTCTACCGATCCAACTATATTTTATAATAACACCCGAAGTACTGGTTTTATTTACGGTCACATCATATCATTTAATACAGAAAAATTAATTGATATTAAAGGCTGGTTTAAAGATGAGGTCTCAAAAGTTGCCTTACTTAATACGATGTATGGTATTTATTGCATAAACAATAAAGATTTATCTGAAGCTATTTTTCTCGAAAAAGCCGTCAATTTTTATAATAAGATGAATCCGCAAGGTTATAATATTTTCAAAAAAATACTACCGAAAAACTCAACATCTTTAACTTTAGAAAAAATAATTGATGAAAGAGTCCAGACAAATAATAGCATAATTTCAAAAAACTTTTCTCATTTAGTTACAAATGCATTATTATTCATAGATGTATTAGCCTTCCATCAGTTTATGATACATGGAGAAATTCCTGAAAAATATCTAAAGAAAATTGAGGAAACTATTGTAAATATCGTAACGCTTGCTCTCAAAGTAAAATCTAAAAAATCACAATATGATGATTTATTAATCAAACTTTTTGAGGCATCTATCCGTTATAGTAAATTTTCGAAAGTCTCTGTCCAAAATTTAGAAACTATACAACTAGATTATTTTACAAATGAATTAGAAAAAAATTATCTGCTAGACATGGCGGGAATGGCATTGTGGAGTGATACAACAGTTGAAAATGAAGAGTTATATTTTTTACATTCACTGGCTTCTACTCTATCAATTTCAGATAATTTTGTAAGTAATAGTATTAAAAGCACACATGATTTTATAATCACGCACAAAAAGGAAATTCCATACTTTAATTATTCAAATCCAGTAAAACATTTTTATGGTCAAACCACTCAAAATGTTATTACCATAATTAGTAGGAATAAAAACAGGCTGGTAAAGGAATTAATGCAAAGTAAGGAACTTATGGTATTGCTGAGTAATTCCACAATTAGAGATTTAGACGATAAAGAAAAGAAAAAAGTTAAAAAACAACTTTTAGAAATTTGTAAGACAGTGCCATCATTAGCAATATTTTTACTGCCAGGAGGCAGCTTATTATTACCCATTTTAATAAAATTTATACCTCAACTGCTTCCATCGACATTCAACGAGAATAAAGTGGATCAATAATTTTTTATCCAAGAAAAATGACTTTCTTTTATTTCATTTTTATTACTTTTTATATAGTCTAAAAAAGCACTTGCTACGGGACTCATTTTTTTTCCTTTTAACCAAATTAATCTCCATGAGGTAACAATAGGTAGGCCATTAGCCGGCAATAAGAACAAACTACCGTTATCTAATTCGTTTTTGAGTCCTATAATTGGCATAATAGAAATACCTATTCCAGCTATAACTGCTTGTTTTACCGCTTCATTAGAAGTGAGTGTTATTCTTGTTTTAGGTTGAATGTTTTGCTGTGCAATATAATCTTCCATTGCAGTACGTGTTGCTGATCCTAATTCTCGCGAGATTAAAGGCGATGAAGAGAAAAGAGATAAAAAATCAGTATTAGTTTTATTATAAACCGCAGCGTCACCAACAAGATACAAATTGTTTTCTAATAAAATCTCTGATTCAATGTCCAATTCTTTTGGCAAAACAGAAACAAAAGCAAAATCAACTTCATTATTTTTTAAAGCTTTTACTACATTTTTTTTATTGTTGACATCCATCTCTAGTTCTATTTCATTATAATTTTTTAGAAAATTACTTAAATAGTATGGGATAACATATTTTCCAGTTGACACAACTGAAAGTTTCAGTCTACCAGATAATTTTCCTTTAAACGCTAACGTTTTATAATTTATAGCATATACTTCGTTCAAAATATTTTCGGCTGCAAGAGCGATTTCTTTCCCAAAATCAGTCACATACAAGCGTTTTTTAATCACTTCTGTTAAAGGTATTTCGAACTGATTTTGAAAATTTTTTAACTGAATAGATACAGCGGGCTGAGTTAAAAAAAGCTCTTCGGCAGCACGAGTGATACTTAATGTTTTAGTTACTATTAAAAAAACTTGAAGTTGGTGTAAAGTATAGTTCATAAAAAAAGTTTATGTATTTCATTACAAAGATAAATAAAAATATATGAAATAAAATCTAGACTTTTGTTCCATCAAATAATAAAACGCAAACTAATATGACACGAATTACAGTAGCAAAAGGAGATGGAATAGGTCCAGAAATCATGAATGCCACTTTAGAAATTATCAAAGCAGCAGGAGCAGAAATTGAAATTGATGAAATTGAAGTAGGTGAAAAAGTATATTTGTCAGGAAATAGTTCAGGAATAGCAGCTGAGTCATGGGATATTATCCGAAGAAACAAAATTTTCTTAAAAGCTCCTATTACAACTCCTCAAGGTGGTGGATATAAAAGTTTGAATGTTACCACGAGAAAATTTCTAGGGTTGTACTCAAATGTCAGACCTTGTATGAGTTTACATCCTTTCGTAGAGACTAAACATCCTAAAATGGATATTGTAATCATCCGTGAAAATGAAGAGGATTTATATGCTGGAATTGAGCATCAACAAACAGATGAGGTAATCCAATGTTTAAAATTGATAAGCCGTCCTGGATGTGAGAAAATCGTACGGTATGCTTTTGAATATGCTAAAGTTTATGGTAGAAAAAAAGTGACTTGCTTTACTAAAGACAATATCATGAAGCAAACAGACGGATTGTTTCACCAAGTTTTTGACGAGATAGCTGCAGAATATCCTGAAATTGAAAATGAACACTGGATTATTGACATAGGAGCTGCTAAAATGGCCGACACTCCAGAAATTTTTGATGTAATTGTAACACTGAATCTTTATGGCGATGTTTTATCTGATATTGCTGCCCAAATTGCAGGATCAGTAGGACTTGCCGGATCGGCTAACATAGGTGAGGGATGTGCTATGTTTGAAGCAATTCACGGTTCAGCCCCAAGACGCGCCGGGCAAAATTTAGCCAATCCATCTGGTTTATTAGAAGGAGCAGTAATGATGCTTAATCATATCGGGCAAACTGAAGTTGCAGAAAAAGTTCAAAACGCGTGGTTAAAAACTATTGAGGACGGAATTCATACATATGACATTTACAAAGAAGGTATTAGTAAAGAAAAAGTAGGAACTAAAGAGTTTGCAGAAGCAGTTATAAAAAATTTAGGAAATAAGCCTTCTATTTTAAAAGAGGTTTCATTTGATAAAAATGTAGTTTTGAATCTTCCAAAGTACGTTAAAAAACCTGCTGCTAAAAAAGAGTTAGTTGGTGTAGACTTATTTGTACACTGGAACGGAACAAATCCTAATGAGATAGCTAAAAAATTAAAAGCGGTTACTTTACCTAATACTGATTTGACAATGATAACCAATAGAGGTATTAAAGTATGGCCAGAAGGTTTTGAAGAGACTTTTTGCACAGATCATTGGCGTTGTAGGTTTAAACCAAACGATGGTAAAACGATTACAAAAAAGCAAATTATAGAGTTGTTGTCTAATGCAATCGACACTCAAGTTGATGTTATCAAAACAGAAAACTTATACGAATTTGATGGAAAGTCAGGTTACTCTCTAGGACAAGGACAATAATTTTAAATCACAAAAAAATGGATATACAACTTCTTGAAGGTGAATTCAATTCTAATGAAGCTTTAGAATTAATTGTAAAAATGATTGATATTAAAATAAAATTTCATGAGAGTAAAATATGCAACTCCCATCAAGAAGAAGATATCAAAAGTCGTGAAAATAAAATAAAAAAACTACAAAAATCGCTTTATGAAATAAGAGTATTTTTGAACACTAAAACTAATAACGTGACGCTAGAATCCTCGATTCACATCCAGTAAGTATTGATCTTTATATTTTAAACAGTAGTGAATCTTTTTTATTTCTTTTGCCACAAAGTCAACAAGACTTTGTGGCAAAAGAAATAAATCTTATTTTAAATAGTAAACTTTTGTAAAAACAAAGATATTATTGCAACACATCTTTTTAATCAAATTTTAAATGGAAAATATGGAATTAAAGAAGGATTATAAATTAATTGATGGCATATTTTCTAATGAAGAAGCGGGAAATATTTTGACTGCATTATTCAATTATAAAATTGATTACCACAATAGAGAAGATTTTAGCAACCATATTCGATTTAATAAAGACATTTCGACTTCAAAACAACGAATTCAAGAACTTATTGATGCGAAAAATGCAATTAAAGTAATGCTAGAAGAATCAAAAATGAATCCTTCAAACTTGGTCATAAAAAGTACAATTACCATAAGCTTTGAAAAATAACATCTTTTTAAATAGAACAGTTTTAATCGCTACTAAACATCAGAAAGAAACAGTGATCGCGCCAATTTTAGAAAATGAAATGGGAGTGCATTGTTTTACTTCAGATTTTTTTGATACTGATAGTTTAGGTACTTTTTCAGGAGAAATTTTGCGAAAAGACAACGCTTTAAATACTTTACGAACGAAATGCGAATTAGGGTTCAATAACACTAATTGTGATTTAGTTATTGCCAGCGAAGGATCTTTTGGTGCACATCCTACTTTATTTTTCGCTTCTGCCAATGAAGAGTTGGTAATGTTAAAGGACTTCAAGAATGATATAGAAATTATAGCTAGGGAAATTAGTTTGGATACAAATTTTAATGGAAAGATTGTTTTTTCAGAAGATGAGCTTTTAGAATTTGCAACTTTATCGCACTTTCCAGCGCATGGAATCATTTTAAAATCAACAGAAATAAATCCGCTGATTATTGAAAAAGGAATTGTTTCTAACAAAATTTTATTGGAAAAATATAGAGAATTGCATAAAACTTTTTCATCTGTGTTTGTAGAAACTGATATGCGTGCTCAATTCAATCCAACTCGTATGAAGGTAATAGAAAAAGCAACATTGGCCCTTTTAAAAAAAATAAAAAACTGTTGTACTCGTTGTGAAACACCGGGCTTTGATATAATAAATACAATTTCTGGCTTACCTTGCAGGAGTTGTGGCTCGCCCACGCGATCAACTTTAAGTCATATTTATCAATGTAAAAAATGCGAATTCAAAGAAGAAAAAATATTTCCACGAGGTCTTCAATTTGAAGAACCTACTTATTGTGACTATTGTAATCCCTAATAAATATGATGATTGAAATTTCTACTGATATCAATAAAGCAAAAAAAATTCTTGAAAACAATGAATTAGTTGCTATTCCTACCGAGACCGTTTATGGATTAGCAGGCAATATCTATAATGAAAAAGCGATAAAAAAGATATTTGAGACTAAAAATCGACCTTTTTTTAATCCTTTGATTGTGCATATTTATTCCAAAGATTTATTACATACCATAGCTGCTGAAATACCTGTAAAAGCTCAAAAACTTGCCAAAGCTTTCTGGCCTGGATCGCTAACGTTAGTTTTAAAAAAGAAAAACAACATTCCTGATTTGATCACTGCCGGAAAAGATTCAGTTGCAGTTCGGGTGCCAAACCATCCTATGACTTTAGCATTATTACAATCATTAGATTTTCCATTAGCAGCGCCAAGTGCAAATCCCTTTGGATCTATTAGTCCAACCACTGCGCAACACGTAGCCGATTATTTTCCTAATGATTTATCACTAGTCTTAGATGGTGGAAGTTGTAAAAACGGAATAGAATCTACAATCGTTGGCTTTGAAGGTGAAGAGGCTATTTTATACCGTCTTGGTTCGATTTCTATTGAGGAGGTAGAGAATGTCATTGGCAAAATAAAGATTAAAAATAATGAAGAAAAGTCACCTAATGCTCCTGGAATGTTATCGAGACATTATGCACCAAAAACGAAAACCATACTAGCTGAAAATGTTGAAAAAGAATTAGATTTGCATCCCAATAAAAAAATAGGTGTTTTATTATTCCAAGATTCCTCGCACAATCCAATTATTTTATCGAAGGAGATATTATCAGAAAAAGGAAATTTAAAAGAAGCAATGTCAAATTTATATGCCGCAATGCATCGCTTAGATAAGCAAAATTTAGATGTTATAATTGCCGAAAAATTTCCAGAAAACAATTTAGGAAAATCAATAAACGATCGTTTAGAACGCGCGACAAAAAATTAATAAAATATGAACTTAGATTTACTATTTGAAAACCTTACCAATCCTGCATTACTATTTTTTATACTAGGCGTTGTAGCAGTTAAATTAAAAAGCGATCTGGAAATTCCTGAAGGCTCTTCAAAATTCATCTCTCTTTATTTACTATTTTCTATCGGTTTTAAAGGTGGTCAAGAATTAGCGCATAGCGATTTTACTATGGAAATTGTGTGGTCAGTATTATTTGGGGTTTTTATTGCACTAGTCATTCCTGTTTATTCCTATTTTATTTTACGAAGAAAATTTAATATTTATGATTCTGGAGCAATTGCTGCAGCTTATGGCTCTGTTAGTGCAGTAACTTTTGTCACGGCAGCCAGTTTTCTTGAATTACAAAATATGACTTTTAGTGGTCACATGGTAGCGGTAATGGCATTGATGGAAGCACCAGCAATTATAGTAGGAGTTATTTTAATAAGAATGTTCGATAAAAAAAATGAATCCAGTACATCTATAATATCTTTAGTTAAACATTCCTTTACCAATGGAAGCGTTCTACTAATTTTAGGAAGTTTAATAATTGGTATGCTAGCTAGTGAAGAGCAAGCACTAGGAATTAAACCATTTACCACTGATTTATTTAAAGGATTTTTAGCAATATTTCTATTGGATATGGGAATTGTAAGCGGGAGAAAATTAAATGATTTTATTAAAAGTGGTTGGTTTGCAGTGATTTTTGCAATAGCAATTCCATTAGTAAACGGCTGTATTGTTGCAATTACAAGTCAATTTGTTACCCATGATATTGGTAATCGCTTCATATTAGCCGTTCTTGCAGCGAGTGCTTCTTATATTGCAGTTCCAGCGGCGATGAAAATTGCCGTGCCAAAAGCAAATCCAGGTTTATTCTTACCTATGGCACTTGCAGTGACATTTCCTTTTAATATCACCTTTGGAATGCCTATTTATTTGTCAATTATAATGGCTTATTAAATGCTAAACTTCAATTTATAAGTGTCATCTAGATCATCATTGCTGCTCATATTTACATCTAAATCAGTAACATAACCTGAATTTAGACCGTAAACCCAGCCATGTAACGTAAGAATTTGCCCATTACGCCAAGCGTTTTGAACAATTGATGTTTTAGCAAGATCAATTACTTGCTCTTGAACATTGATCTCAACAAACTTATTAAATCGGCTAGTTTCGTCATGGATCGAATCCAAATATTTACTGTGTAATCTATAGACATTTTTTATATGCCTAATCCAGTTGTCAATTATTCCAATAGAATCATTGCCCATTGCAGCTTTTATACCTCCACATCCATAATGCCCGCAAACTAATACATGCTTCACTTTTAAAACATTCACCGCATAGTCTAAAACGCTTAACATATTCATATCGGTATGTACAACCATATTAGCAATGTTTCTATGGACAAAAACTTCGCCTGCTTTTGCTCCTATAATTTCATTTGCAGGAACACGACTATCGGAACAACCTATCCATAATAAAGGTGGCGTTTGACCTTTAGCTAAATCCTTAAAATAATTTGGATCACTTTCCAAAGTGGTTTCAACCCATTTTTTATTATTTTCTAAGATTTGATTATAAAAATCTGTCATAAATTAAATAATTATAGCTGTGTAACGTATTCAATAATCGATAAACTAAGTATTGAACAGCATTTAAATTTTTGCTAAAGTAATTATTTTTATCTTCAATAAATTTATGTTTTATTAAATCATATCGCTTGACAAGTAAATAAATTTCACAATTGGTGTTATTATGGTTTAATCAATTGATTTTTTTTTTAAAAAAAATATCTTTTGCTTATTTCTATCTTTTGTTTAAATAATAATTAAGTATCACAACGACAAAAAAAAGCAAAATAAAATAGTTATATCTTATTTTGCTTTTATAAAAATATTCAGAAACTTATAAACTTTCTTCTAACCAAGCTTGCATCATCCAGATTGTTTTTTCTTGTTCAGCAATAAAATCACTCATCAGTGCATTAGTACCTTCATCATTGATTTCTGCCGATTTATTTAAAATTTCCCGCTCTAACTTTAATAAATGGGATAAGGATGTCACAATTAATTGTACTGCTTCTTCATCTATAGAAATATTTTTACCTACGACAAGTTGGTTGTGTTTTACATAATCTTCAAACGTATGTAGTGGCGTACCGCCAACGGTTAAAACTCTTTCTGCAATTAAGTCTATTTTTATTTGCGAGTCGGTATATAATTCTTCAAACTTCACATGAAGATCAAAAAATCTTTTACCTCTGATATTCCAATGTATCCCTCTTAAGTTTTGGTAATACACTTGAAAATTTGATAATAAGACATTTAACTCATTTACAATTGCTTCTGATTCTTTCACGGGTAACCCTAGGATATTTGTTTTCATTTTATAGTATTTTTATTATTTATTTATGTAAATTTAATCAAATAATAAGAGAAACAGCATAACAAAAAGTTATTGTTTCACTAAATTTGCATTAGAAAAGATTATAACATGACAATTACTCAATTAAAATATGTTTTAGCGGTAGCTGAACATAAAAATTTCACTCTAGCGGCTGAAAAGTGCTTTGTTACTCAGCCTACTTTAAGTATGCAAATCCAAAAAATAGAGGAAGAATTAAGCATTCAGATATTTGACCGCACAAAAAAACCAATTCAATTGACTGATATTGGCCAAAAAATTGTGAATCAAGCCAAAAATATTGTTAATGAAGCAGATCGAATTCAAGATATTGTAGAACAGCAGAAAGGTTTTATTGGTGGCGAATTTAGATTAGGAATTATTCCCACGATAATGCCAACGCTACTTCCTATGTTTTTGAATAATTTTATTAAAAAATATCCAAAAGTTAAGTTGATTATTGAAGAGCTTAATACAGATGAAATAATAGTTAAACTTAATAATGGTCATCTAGACGCTGCAATTGCTGCTACACCACTGCTGGAGGAAAAAATTAAAGAAATAGTCCTATATTTCGAGCCGTTTGTGGCTTATATTCCAGAAAGTCATCATCATTATCAAAAAGAAGAAATTGAAATTTCAGATTTAAATTTAGACGAAATATTATTATTGCAAGACGGACATTGTTTTCGGGATGGTATTTTAAATCTTTGTAAAAATAGCACTCGAACCGATAATGGACATTTTCAAATTGAAAGCGGGAGTTTTGAAACCCTAATAAAACTTGCTGATGAAGGTCTTGGCACAACCTTACTACCTTATTTACACACATTAGATTTAAAGGAAAGCGATAAGATGAAATTGAGACATTTCAAAGAGCCAAAGCCTGCCCGAGAAGTTAGTTTAATTTATCCTAAAAATGAATTAAAAATTCAAATTATAGAAGCTTTAAGAGCTACAATCGCAGGAGTCATAAAAGGTGCAATTGTTTTTCAAAACGTTCAAATTATAAGTTCAGTACACAAGAAATAAAAAAAGGAACCGATAAACGATTCCCTTTTTTTTATGAATTAACTATTAATAAATATTGTCTTAATTCTGGTTTTTCTAAAGTAAAACTTATTAACCACTCTCTCAGTTGCTCCATTTCATAAGGCAACAACATTTTTATTGCTTTTTCCAACTCTTTACAAAAAAGCTTCGGATCAAAACTTACTCTTTCTAAAACTGATTTTGTATAATCAAACATAATTTTTGTCATGGTAAAACATATATTTTGGTTAATACCCAAATTGAAATTGATGTAAAAATACATTCTTTTCAAATTACTTTATAAACATTTAACGTAGTATTTAGTTTTATATTTCAACAATTTTACATTATTGATTTTTAACGACTTATGCACAATTTAAAGTTGTCATTTACTTTTTATAGCTCTAAACATTTCCCTTTTACCAGGAGGTCCAGCTAATTTTTCAACTGTAAAACCTACTTCTATCATGCTACGCTTAACAACTCCTCTTGCAGCATAAGTTACTAGTATTCCATTTACTTTAAGAGCATTATACATTTTCCTAAAAATTTCGGTACTCCACAACTCTGGTTGTACTCTGTACCCAAAAGCGTCAAAATAAATTAAATCAAATTTATTTTCATCATTAATTTCGTTAAAATACTGTTTCCTTTTTACAAGTTTAAAATCATTTTCTAGTGTAATTTCCTCTTCCCAATTACTCTCGTGCATCTTTTTAAAAAGATTACCTTCAGCATTAGCATCTAATTCGTTAACAAAATTCATACTTATTACCTCATCCGCAGAAATCGGGTAAGCCTCGACTCCAACGTATTCAATATTTTGATTTAATTTCCTTGATTCTAATAATGTTATAAAAGCATTCAAACCGGTGCCAAAGCCAATTTCAAGAATGGCAACTTTTTTATTTTCAAATAATTTCAATCCATTTTTGATGAACACATGTTGCGCTTCTTGTATTGCTCCGTGTTTTGAATGATAGCATTCGTTCCATTCTGGTAAATGAATCGTTGTAGATCCATCTAAAGTTTGTATAATTTCCCTTTTCAAAGTTTGATTGTAGATTTAGGTGATTGTAATGTTTTTCAAACAACGTAAAATTAATGAAAAGTTGAGATTTTACCTTCGAAAAGAGACTAATTATTGTAAATAAACCATAATAACACACAATTTTTTAAAATTAGTTAAAATTCAAACAATAATTAAATATTAGTCGTTATAAATGTTTTTTTGACAATCAATTTGCCGATTTTTATTTAATTTTGCAAAAGATTAATTTAGGTATTTAAAATACAATTATTAATAATTTAGGCTAAAAATTAAAACACAATACACTATTATGAGCACAACTCAAACCAACCAAATTGAAATTTTAAAATCTCCTACTACAAAAATAAATGAAGTAGATTTTGAAAACTTAAGTTTTGGCTCCGTTTTTACCGATCATTTATTTGAATGTGATTTTAAAAATGGTGAATGGCAAAAACCAATTATAAAACCTTATGCGCCATTTTTACTAGATCCATCAAGTAGAGTTTTTCACTACGGACAAGCTATTTTTGAAGGTATGAAAGCATATAAAGATACTCAAGAGACTGTTTGGCTTTTTAGACCTGATGAAAATTACAAGCGTTTTAATAAATCAGCTGTTAGAATGGCAATGCCAGAAGTTCCTGAGGAAATATTCATGAACGGTTTGAACCAATTGTTACAATTAGACGAAGCTTGGATTAAAAAAGGAAGTGGAAACGCAATGTATATCAGGCCTTTTATGATTGCAACAGGAAAAGGAGTTATTGCAAATCCATCAAACGAATATAAATTTATGATCATTTTATCACCAGTAACTTCGTATTACGCAGGTGAGGTAAAAGTATTGATTGCAGAGCATTTTAGTCGTGCTGCTAATGGAGGAATTGGAGCTGCTAAAGCTGCGGGAAATTATGCTGCTCAATTCTACCCAACTAATCTAGCTAACGAAGCGGGATTTCAACAAGTTATTTGGACGGATGATGCAACGCATACAAAACTCGAGGAAGCAGGAACAATGAATGTTTTCTTTGTAATTAATAATGTTTTACTAACAGCACCAGTAAGCGAACGAATTTTAGATGGTGTAACTAGAAAAACCTTAATTGATCTAGCTACAAGCGAAAATATAAATGTAGAAGTTCGTCCAGTTTTAGTTTCGGATCTTGTAGAGGCTGCGAAAAATGGTACTTTACAAGAAATTTTCGGTGCGGGAACAGCGGCTGTTGTGAGTCAAATTTCTGGGTTTTCATATCAAGATATTTACTATGAATTGCCAAAAATTGACAATTCTGTTGCGGCTCACCTCAAAAATAAATTAACAAACATCCAAAATAAATTAGAAGAAGATAAATTTGGATGGACTGTAAAAGTGTAACATTTATAATTCAAATATAAAAGGCGATTTTCATGATGTAAATCGCCTTTTATATTTAAGGTGACCACAATTTATTTATTCTATTAAGAAGATGCAAATATGAATTTATTTAAAGAATTTTTGAAAAATCAGGTTTAGAATAATTAGAACCTTTCATAACTTTTCCATCCTCACGATAAATTGGGTTTCCTTCATGATCTAATTTACTCATATTACTGCGCTGAATTTCATTAAAAATAGCTTCGATTTTATACTGTAATCCATGCTCAATTATAGTTCCACATAGTGTGTATAACATATCACCAAGAGCATCAGCTATTTCTACAATATCTTTCTTTTCAACGGCATCCAAATATTCCTCATTTTCCTCCTTCATTAAATCATAACGAAGTTTGTGTTTATTAGTTCCTAAATCTGCAGTAATAGTTTCACTAAAGTCGATTTTAAAAGTTTTATGAAATTCTTTAACGGCATTAAGTTGTTTTTGCATTTTATAATTTTTGTTAAATGAAATATATTTTAGCTAAATTTTATTAAACAAATAGCTAAATTTGTAAAAAAAATTTAAACTATGTTTAGTCAAGGACAGTTAGTGTTTGCAGGTCTCTTTTTTATTGCGTTTGTCATAGCTGTGTATTATGCTTATCGAAAAGACTTAGCGTTACATAAGATATTTTACAAAGATAATTATAAAATCTTAATTGCTTTTGTTGGTTTTATTGCTGTTCTGTTTTTGATAAAAATATTTTTTAAACGTTAGATTTGGAAATTAAAAAATCCACTATTTAAATTCTGTTAAGTTTATTTTCAAACTCCATTAGGTCGAAAATCTAATCTACATAATCAACGTGCTTGAAGAGTAAATAAACAACCTTCCATTTTCTGAGTTACAAAGAAAAGATAACACTTCTTTGACTGCAAACGTTTTTTTGATAATTAGCAGTAAAATTATGGCGGATTTTAATTTTATTTATTCAGAAAATATCATTATCTTTTTTAAACTGTTACAATTACATCTAAATTAAATCAATAACTTTACAAATTCAATTAAAGCACAAATTATGAGGATTTTAAAATATTTATTTCTTTTGGTACTACTTAGTTTTGTAGCTGTAACTATTTTTATTGCCACTCAAAAAGGAGAATATACAGTTGAGAAAAGTAAAATTATAAATTCTCCAAAATCAACTGTATTTAATTTTGTAAACGATTATCGAAATTGGGGCGACTTTAGCACTTGGATCACTGATGATCCTACAGCACAAATCACTTATTCTAATAAAACAATTGGTTCCGGCGCGTCTTTCTCCTGGCAAGGTAAAAGTGGATCTGGAGATGTTAGAACTTATTTTATAAATGAGAATGACAGTATTTCACAGAAAATGAATTTTGATAATACCACTTCCTCAGTGTTCTGGAGTTTTAAAGATACCGTTGGTGGGACAAAAGTCACTTGGAAAACAGTAGGAAGCATGAATTTTTCGATGAAAGTTTACAATGTATTCAACGGTGGAATAAATAAAATAATTGGAACGATGTATGAAAAAAGTCTTGCCAATCTTGATAAAATCCTAGATTTTGAAATAAATACTTTTGATATCAAAGTAGACGGATTAGTAAAGAAAGATAGTACTTTTTATTTACGACAGTCCTTTACAAGTAAAATTTCTAATGTCACTAAAAATTCGAGAATCGTATTTAGGAAGATCATTAATTTTTGTGATCAAAATAACATCGAGAGGAACGGAAATCCATTTTTACTTTATCATACATACGATCTCATAAATGATGTAACTCGAGTATCTTTTTGTGTTCCCATTAAAAACAAAATGTTAACTAGCGCTGGTAGCGATATTTTAACAGGAGAACTTAAAGCATTTGATGCGGTAAAAACAACTTTAACAGGAGACTATTCTCATAGTAAAAAAGCAATTGACAAAACAATTGCTTATGTTAATGCTAATACAATTGACTTAGATGTGACGTTTTCATTTTTGGAAATCTATAAAGTAAGTAAATTAGAAAACAAAAGCCCTTCCAAATGGGTTACTGAAATTTATTTTCCTATAAAACCAAAGGTAATTCCTGTGAGAATTTATGTTCCCGTTAAGAAAGTAGAGGAGGTAAAAATACCAATTTCAAAAATTATTAAAGAAGAAGAACCTTCTGAATTCTAAAATACTTTATCATCTATTAAACCTTTTATCTAAATGCTATTCTAATAAACAAAAATAATTTTGCAAGAAGAGCAGAAATTTATACAACAACTATTAGATTCGAAAACGCAGAATCAAGCGTTTGAAAGACTGATACAAATGTATCAAAGACCACTTTACAATCAGATTAGAAATATAGTTTTAAATCACGATGATACTGATGATGTTTTACAAAACACACTTGTAAAAGTTTACCAAAATTTAAAAAATTTTAAAGGCGATAGTAAACTATTCTCCTGGATGTATAGGATAGCTACCAATGAGGCTTTAACTTTTTTAAAGCAAAAATCTAAGAAAAGTGGAATTTCTTCTGAAGCACTTCAAAGTAAAATAATTGACAATTTAGAAGCCGATGTCTTTTTTGACGGTGATGAAATCCAACTAAAATTACAAAAAGCAATTGTTCTTCTTCCTGCAAAACAACAATTAATTTTCAAGATGAAATATTTTGAGGAACTGAAGTACGATGCTATGTCTGAAATTTTAGGAACTTCTGTAGGTGGTTTAAAAGCATCGTATCATATAGCTGTAAAAAAAATTGAAGCATTCCTCAACACAAATTAAACCTTTTTAAAGTAAAAGTGTCTAAAGCATATGAAAACATTTAAGTTAGAAAACGAACCTAAAATCGAATCAGGATTTATAACGCCGGATCACTATTTTAAAAATTTTTCGTTAAAAATGATGGATCAAATAGTGACTAATGAAACAAAAGTTATTTCTATTTTTCAAAAAAGAAAATATTTGTTTTTTAGTGCTGCCGCGCTGTTACTATTTGCTTTAATGATTCCAATAGTTAACAATTGGTCAGCAAAGTCAACGGAATTAGATGCTGTTGCATTAGAAAATTACATTACATATCAAACAAATGTAAACCAGTACGATTTAATAAATGCATTAGAAGAAGATGATATTAACAGCATGAATGTAAGTTTAGCAATTGAAGATAAAACCATAGAAGAGATATTATCCTATAATCCTAATGTGGAAAATTTAATTACTGAATAACTCATTTACGCACTAAAAATAAAAAAAATGAATAATCGAAAATTGAGTACCTTTTTATTGCTCTTAATTTCTTTTACTTTTTTCGCTCAAAGCGAAAGTATGAAAGATAAAAAAGAACAAATAAGAAGTTTGAAAGTTGCATTCTTCACGACAGAATTAGACTTTACCACCAATGAAGCCGAAAAATTCTGGCCTCTTTATAACACATTTGATGATAATCAATTTGAATTGAGGCACAATAAAATGAAAGCTTTTAGTAGAAGGATGAATGATGGCTCTTTGGACAAAATCACTGAAAAAGAAGCAACTTATTTTCTTTCCCAAATAGAAGATACAGAAGAAGAATTATTTTTACTTCGCAAAAAATTTATGCAGAATGTAAAATCAGTATTACCGGCGGTAAAAATTGTTAAATTGAAAAAAGCTGAAGAAGACTTCAATCGAAAATTATTACAACAGTACAGAAATAAAAACTTAAAAAAATAAATTTTATTAATTCTAAATTCCCTGAACTAAATGATAATCTATGTTTAGGGTTTTTTATTACTTGAAATTTAGTCGAACCATCTTATTTTTCCCTGCTGCTATTGCTGTATTTTCATTTATAAAACGCAAGGTATAAAAACTTGTATCCTCAGATAAAAGCTTCCATGTTTTTCCAGCATTAGCGGAATAATACACTCCAGAAGTTCCTACAACGACAAGTGAATTTCCTTTACTCTCGGGAACATATTGCACACATGACGCATAACCAAATCCTAAATTTTCAGCAATAAGTTTCCAGGTTTTTCCACCATTTGTTGTCACTGCTTTATTAGCAAAGTTCTGACCTTGAACATCATAATTCCCTCCAGCAACAAAGCCTAATTTTTCATTGTAGAAGTCAGCCGTGAATATTCCAGTCATTGCCTTACCTTGGACAATGGGTGTTTCATAAACTTTCCAGTTTAAAGCTCGATCAGGCGAATGAAAAACTCTTGATTTTTTTCCACCAGAGACAATCCAAGTGCTATTGCCCTTTATAATAATGTTTGTATTACTTGCCGCAAATGCAGCTTCTCCCTCTTCTGTTTTTGGTAGTTTTTCACAAGGAATTTTGTGCCATGAATTGCCACCGTCCTTTGTAATAATTATATTTAAGCAATTAGAAATAGGATCTCCCATCGCAATTCCATTATCATGATCCCAAAACTTCATACTATCAAAAAACACTTTATCATTATTTTCTTGATATACTAATTTAGGATCTAATTCGTTTTTTGAAATTTTGTAAAGTACAGCAGGACTTCCAACATTTACGATATAAAGATTATCCATAGTTTGAGCTATACTTCTAAATTCTAGCTTGAGCGAATCCTTTGATAGGATGATTTCTTTTTTAAAATTACTATCCATGTTAAAAAAACCAAATCTTCCTTTATTAGCGGTATACCAAATTTTATTATTATCTAATTCTATTGCTCGAATACTGATTTCATCCTGAAATAAAGTATCGATCGTAAGAGATTTATAATTTAAAGATGAAGATTTATCAGAATTATAAATTGCTGTTTTACAGGATGCAAAACAAAGCAGAAGCAATGGAAATATAAAAAATTTTTGCATAATAATTATTTTAAGGTGCTAATTTACAATATTTAAAAGAATTGGAATTGTAGGCAAAAAATGTATTGGCACAGTAATTGAAAGTTCCTAAAAATAAACATTTAGACACAAAAATTATGAAAACGAAACTACTACTATTGAGTTTATTTACTACTGTTTTCGCAACACAAATACAAGCGCAAAATAGAACTTCTGTAAATGCTTTCAATGCTGAAATTAGCGATAATCTTGACTTGAGAGCTGTGGCTTCAATCTTTGGAGATTCCAGAGATTTACAAGACTTTGAAAGAAGATTAAACGATCCTAAATTACAAATATCCAATTTAGACTTGAATAATGATGATCAAGTAGATTATTTACGAGTTATTGAAACCGTTGAAAATAGAACACACGTGATAATTATTCAATCCGTTTTAGATCAAGATGTTTATCAAGACGTAGCGACTATTGATGTGGAAAAAGATAGAAACAATAAGATCCATGTACAAGTGGTAGGAAATGTTTTTATGTATGGACAAAATTACATTTATGAGCCCGTTTATTATAATACACCAGTAATATATGGATCATTTTGGTCAAATAATTATCGTCCGTATTATTCGACTTGGAACTGGAATTATTATCCTTCTTATTATTATGCTTGGAATCCATTTCCAGTTTTTAGATACCGAAATAATATTAATATTTGTTTGACAAACAATAATTACTATAATTATGTAAATTACAGAAGAAGTAATCGTGCAGTAATTTTATATAGCTCAAGAAGCTCAAATGGTTATGAACGCTTAAATCCTAGCTATTCTTTTTCAAGAAGAAATGCAAACGTTGCGAACCGATATGAATTAGTGCAGGGCCGAAATTCTAGATATGAAAACAATTATGCAAGTAGAAGAGGTTCATCAGTAAGAGAAAATTCTCAAAATAGAATAAATTCTTCGAGAGAAATCACCACTCAAAGAAACAATTCAGCAAGAGATTATTCTCAAGACAGAGCAAGTCGTTCAATAGAGTCGGCTCCACAAAAAACGGAATCTTCAAGGCAATATTCTTATAATAGAGCAAGTCGCTCAACTGAGTCTACTCAGCGAAGTAACGAAAACGCAAGACAATACTCTCAAAATAGAGCGAGTCGAGTATTAGAGTCTGCTCCTCAAAGAACAGAATCTACAAAAGATTACTCTCAAAATAGAGAAAGCCGTTCAATTGACTCCGCTCCTCAAAGAACAGAATCTGCCAAAGATTATTCTCAAAATAGAGCAAGCCGTTCAATTGACTCCACTCCTGAAAGGATACAAACTCAATCAAGAGGAAATTCTGAAAATAGAGCAAGCCGTTCAATTGACTCCACTCCTGAAAGGATACAAACTCAATCAAGAAGAAATTCTGAAAGAGTAGCAACTCCGCAACGAATGGAATCTCGAAGAGAATCATCAACCGGAAGAACTGAGAATAGAAGGTCTTAAATGAGTATTTGAATTATTAAAAACACGGCTTTTAAGACCGTGTTTTTTTTGTTCTATAAAAAGCTCCAATTTATTTTAAAAGTGTACTTTTGACAAGTTTTTTAAAATAATTACATGAGCGCTGCGCACAAGGACTTACATAGTAAATTGACATTAGGTGGTTTATTAATTTCATTAGGAATAATATACGGTGACATTGGAACTTCTCCATTATATGTTATGAAAGCTATTTTGGGTGATCACATTATAAATGCTGATATTGTTCTAGGTGGAGTCTCAGCAGTTTTCTGGACTCTTACTTTGCAAACTACAATAAAGTATGTACTTATTACTTTAAGCGCTGATAATCATGGTGAAGGAGGTATATTTGCCTTATATGCCTTAGTCAAAAAAACTAAAATTAAATGGTTAATTGTACCGGCAATCATTGGTGGAAGCGCACTACTAGCTGATGGAATAATCACGCCGCCTATTTCGGTTTCATCTGCTGTGGAAGGAATTAGGACTTTTTATCCAGAGATCAATACTATTCCTATAGTGATAGGAATTTTATTTGTACTTTTCGCAATACAACAATTTGGCTCAAAATTAGTTGGTAAATTTTTTGCACCAATGATGATGATTTGGTTTGGAATGCTCGCCGTTCTTGGCTTAAGCCAAATTGTTCAAAATGTTGAAGTATTGAAAGCATTAAATCCCTATTATGCTTATCACCTACTTAGCATCCATCCTGAGGGATTTTTCGTTTTAGGTTTCGTATTTCTTTGTACAACAGGTGCTGAAGCATTATATTCTGACATGGGTCATTGCGGTCGAAAAAATATAAGAATTAGTTGGATTTTTGTCAAAACAGCGCTAGTGCTTAATTATTTTGGACAAGCTGCCTATTTAATTCATAAAGAAGGGCAAACTTTACAAAGTCTTGGAGGAAAAAATGGAAATCCTTTTTATCTCATTATGCCAGACTGGTTCCAGCCTATTGGAATTGTAATTGCAACTTTAGCTGCTGTAATAGCATCACAAGCATTGATAAGTGGCTCTTTTACTCTTATCAATGAAGCTATGAGATTGAATTTTTGGCCTAAAGTAAAAATAAAATATCCTACCGAATTAAAGGGGCAATTGTACATTCCCTCTATAAATTGGTTGTTATTTTTAGGTTGTGTTGGTATAGTATTACACTTTGAAGAATCCAGCAATATGGAACACGCTTACGGATTAGCCATTATTTTATGCATGATAATGACCACTATTTTACTCAATTTTTATTTGATAATGAAAAGAGTGAAATTATACTTTATAATCCCTTTAATCACTATATATTTAATGATTGAATTTAGTTTTTTAGCGGCTAACATCACTAAATTTACAGAGGGTGGCTACGTTACGTTATTTATCGCTTTTGCATTAATTAGTATCATGACAATTTGGTATCTCGCTAAACAAATTAATAAGAGTTATACAAAAATTGTCAAAATAGAAGATTATAAAAAAGTACTAGTTGAATTAAGTGCAGATTTATCAATTCCTAAATACGCAACACACTTAGTTTACATGACTAATGCGGGAAGAGCTGATGAAATAGAAGAAAAAGTAATGTATTCTATTTTGCAAAAACGACCAAAAAGAGCTGATATATATTGGTTTGTACATGTAAATATTTTAACTGAACCCTACAAAGCAGAATATAAAGTAACTGAAATTCTAAAAGACGACTTGTATCGAGTTGATTTCAATCTTGGTTTTAGAGAACCTACTAAAATAAATTTAATGTTTAGAGAGGTAATTAAAGACATGGTTAAAAAAGGAGAAGTAGATATTACCAGTAGATACGAATCGCTGAATAAAAACAATATAATAGGAGATTTCAAATTTGTATTATCTGAAAAATTTCTTTCTAATGATAGCCGATTATTATGGCATGAAAAAATAATTATGAATTCTTATTTCTTAATTAAAAAATTGAGTTTATCTGAGGAAAAAGCTTTTGGTTTAGATAGTAGCTCCGTAAAAATTGAGAAATTTCCATTAGTGCTTCATGCACCTGAAAAAATGGATTTAAAAAGAATTAAATAACTACAAATAGGTCTTATAAATTAAAAACACTGTTTATTAATCAGTGTTTTTTTTTGTTTCCAAATTAAAAATCAACATTCAGTACTAATGACAAAACATTTAATCAATTAATAGTACCTTTGCACCTCAATAATTTAAAATGAGATTACACAGAAATTTAGTTTACACAACAATAGACGCATTAAATGCAATTTTTAATGAAGGCGAATATGCAGATAAAGTTGTTGCACGATCCTTGAAAAAAGACAAACGTTGGGGAAGTTCAGATAGAAAGTTTGTTGCAGAAACAATCTATGAAATTGTGCGTTGGAAACGATTATATGCGGAAATTGCAGAAGTGAAAGAACCTTTTGATCGAGACAATCTATGGAGAATGTTTTCGGTTTGGGCAGTTTTAAGGGGTTACCCTATTCCAGATTGGCGCCAACTTGAAGGAACTCCAGAACGTAAAATTAAAGGGCGTTTTGATGAGCTTTCTAAAGTGAGAGCCCTGAAGGAATCTATCCCAGACTGGATGGATGAATTAGGCGTAAAAGAGCTAGGAGAAAAAGTTTGGACAACAGAGATTACAGCTCAGAATCAACCAGCAAAAGTGATCCTTCGTGTGAACACGCTTAAAACTACAAGAGAAGTGCTTCGTGCTATTTTGATGGATTTAAATATAGAAACAGAAACGTTGAAAAATCAACCTGATGCTTTAGTGTTGAAAGAACGTGCAAATGTGTTTTTGACTGATGCATTTAAACAAGGTTTCTTTGAAGTTCAGGACGCTAATTCGCAATTAGTAGCTGCTTTCCTTGATGTTAAACCAGGTATGAGAGTTGTTGACACTTGTGCTGGTGCTGGTGGGAAAACATTACACCTCGCTGCTTTAATGGAAAATAAAGGTCAATTAATTGCAATGGATTTGTATGAAAGCAAATTAAAGCAATTGAAAATACGCGCTAAAAGAGATGGTGCTTTTAACATTGAATATAAAATTATAGACTCTACTAAAATTATCAAAAAACTACATGAAAAAGCTGATCGTGTCCTTATTGATGCGCCTTGTAGTGGATTAGGAGTTTTAAAAAGAAATCCCGATGCAAAATGGAAATTACAACCTGAATTTATTGAAAACATCCGTAAAGTACAATCAGAAGTTTTAGAGAGTTATTCAAAAATTGTAAAACCAGGTGGGAAATTAGTTTATGCTACTTGTTCGGTTTTACCATCTGAAAATCAAGATCAAGTTGCTCGTTTCTTAGCTACTGATATTGGGAAACAATTCAATTTTATTAAAGATCAAAAAATACTTGCTTCAGAATCAGGTTTTGATGGTTTTTACATGGCTTTAATGGAGCGAAAAGAGCAAAAAGATTAAATGTTGATAATTTAATTAAAAAAAGAAACTCCAACTTTCAGCTTTGAAAATTGGAGTTTTTTTTTTTCGTTTAATTTTTAAATTTTAATTTTCTAATCATTCATAGATATTAAAAACTCTTCGTTATTTCTTGTTTTCTTAAAGCGATCATTAATAAAATCCATTGCTTCCACAGGATTCATATCTGAAAGATATTTTCTCATAATCCACATACGCTGTAGAGTTTTTGCATCCAAAAGCATATCATCCCGTCTAGTGCTTGAAGATGTCAAATCGATTGCTGGGAATATTCGTTTATTGGCAATCTTTCTATCTAATTGTAATTCCATATTACCAGTTCCTTTAAATTCTTCGAAGATGACTTCGTCCATTTTTGAACCAGTTTCAGTCAGTGCCGTTGCAATGATACTTAATGAGCCTCCATTTTCTACGTTACGAGCAGCACCAAAAAATCTTTTTGGTTTTTGCAATGCGTTAGCGTCAACACCACCACTTAAAACTTTACCTGATGCGGGTTGAACTGTATTGTAAGCTCGTGCTAAACGAGTAATCGAATCTAGTAAAATCACTACATCATGACCGCATTCTACTAATCGTTTTGCTTTTTCAAGTACAATGTTAGCAATTTTTACATGTTCTTGAGGTTCTCTATCAAATGTTGAAGCAATTACTTCACCACGCACAGAACGCTGCATATCAGTAACTTCTTCAGGTCGTTCATCAATTAACAAAACAATTAAATATACTTCGGGATGGTTTGCAGCAATTGCATTTGCAATATCCTTAAGCAACATTGTTTTACCCGTTTTTGGCTGTGCTACAATCATACCACGTTGTCCCTTTCCTATTGGAGAAAACAAGTCGATAATTCGAGTAGAAATAGTACTTTGTTTCTCGGCTAATTTGAATTTTTCAGAGGGAAAAACAGGAGTTAAATGTTCGAATGAAACCCTATCACGCACCACTTGAGGATCATGACCATTAATTTTTAAAACTTTAACTAAAGGAAAAAATTTCTCTCCTTCCTTAGGAGGACGAACCACACCTTTTACCGTGTCTCCGGTTTTAAGACCAAATAATCTAATTTGAGAAGTTGATAAATAAATATCATCTGGTGACGCTAAGTAATTGTAATCAGAAGATCTTAAAAAGCCATAACCATCTGGCATCATTTCTAAAACACCTTCACTTTCAATAATCCCGTCAAATTCAAAATCAGAAGCCGCGAAATTATTTTTTTTATTTTTAAAGTTTGGATTTTGATTTGTGCTTTGGCTTCCATTTGCATTTTGTTTGTGCAACTGGTTTGGATTAATTTTTTTTATTGGTAATGCAGCTTCTATTTTGTCGTCGGTTAAAACTTCTACAACTGTTTGCTCAGCTTTTGGAATGTCATTAACTTCCTCTTTTGTCTTTTTTAAAGCTATTTTTTTATCGTAAGCTGATTTATTAAATTTAATTGCTTTTCCGGCTTTTTTCTCCTCTAAGTTGTCTTCGACCTGCACAGGTATTAGAACTGCTGTTTCTTCCTGTTTTATTAAAGATTGAGTTGTAATAATATTTTCGATAATCATATTATCAGTTGCGTCTTCATCAGTTTCAAAAAGAGATTTTGTTTTCGATTTTTGAATAGCTACTTTCTTTACGGGTATAATACGAGCGCGTTTAGTTTTATCAACTTCAACTGTATTTTCCGAAATAGTATCAGATTTAGCGTCTGCTTTATTTGCTTGATGTTCTAAAATCTGACCAACTAAAGTCTCTTTTTTTACACCATTAAATTTTATTGTTTTAGCCGCCTTGGCAATTTCTTGAAGCTCAGAAAGCTTCATTTCTTTTAATGCAGAAATATCAAACATGAATGTCCTATGAGTTTAATTAATTTTTTTTGGAAAATGTAAAAAATAAGTAGTAACTTTAAATTGAACGGACCGCAGTATGAAGTGCTTACGGTATTATACTGCAATAATACGAATAAATTTTAATCAGACAATAGTATTTTTAAAAAAGAAAATATATTTTTGTGTAACATATTTATAAAATGATACAAAGAATTCAAACCGTTTATTTATTTTTAGCTTTCGTAATTACTGGAATTTTATTGTTTTTCATTCCACTTTGGACCATGAGTAACAATAAGGCTTTTTATTTTATGCAAAGCGAAACTTATACAATTTTACTAGGTTTGAGTACAACACTATCAATTTTAAGTATTTTATCCTATAAAAAGAGACAGAATCAGTTTGTTGTAGGCCGACTGAATATAATATTAAATTTGATTTTATTAGGATTATTTGTATATCGTTCACTAAATTTATCTGGAGAAACACCTGCTGTTTCTGAGAAAGGTATTGGGATGTTTTTACCTGTTTTTGCTATTGTATTATTGGTTTTAGCTAATAAGGCAATTAAAAAGGACGAAGATCTTGTAAAATCAGTGGATAGATTGAGGTAAACCTATAAACTTTAGTTTATTAGTGCGAAGGAAACCCGAATGTAACAATTCGGGTTTTTTTGTGCTTAAAAACGAATTTTATTAAGAAATATTTTAAAAACAGCACATATTTATTAAATTTTTATACATTTGGTTACAACAACTACAATATGACAACTATAACTAGAATCCACCTTGCTGACGACCATCAAATTCTTATTGATGGAATAAAAACTTTACTTCAAACTAATAGTTCTTTTAAAGTAGTAGGCTTTTCAACTGACGGAACAGATTTATATGAAAAAGTAAAAAACAATAAGGCAGATATATTAATCCTTGATATCAATATGCCGGGTGTAGATGGTATTGAAGTTATCAAGGAATTTGCTAAAAACGGATTTCCATGCAAGATTATAGTGCTTTCAAGTCACGATGATTTGCGTATTATAAAAGAAGTTATGAAGCTGGGAAGCAGTGCGTACTTAACAAAAAAATGTGCAGGTGAAAATATTATTAATGCAATTTTAGCCGTTAATAATGGTGAGGAATATTTTTGTAAGGATGTGAGGCAAAAAATATTTACTACCATAACAAAAGGTAACCCAAAATTAAATAAAACTATAATTACGGGAAATTCTAATCTCACTGAAAGAGAATTAGAAATCATTATTTTAATTTCACTTGAATTTAGTGGCAAGGAAATCAGTGACCAACTATTTATTAGCGCAAACACAGTTGAAACACATCGAAAAAACATTATGAAAAAACTGGATGCAAAAAACTCTATTAGCCTAGTAAAGTATGCTATAAAACACAATTTAGTTAATCCTTAAGCTAAATTGAAATTACTTTATAAGATGTTTTTTAGTTATCAAAAAGACATTTATAGGTATTTGAAATTTTTTTATATCAACCATTTTTAAAATTGAAAAATCAACCTATGTCTAAGAAGAAGGTTTTATTTACACTGATTTCAATAATTTATCTTGTTTCATTTCTTGCTTTTGCAAAGACAGAATTAAAAATGAAAACTGATGCTACTGCGATGAACAAAGAAGCAATAACTTTATTGAAAAGTGGCAATTATGAAAAATCTTTAATCTTATCAAGACGTGCGCTTAGTTTGGCTATTTTCTATAAAGACAATAAACTTATCGCGAGTTGCTACAATACAATTGCAGCCAATTTTGACCAATTATCTGAATATGATAAAGCATTTTATTATTATCATAAAGGTTTAGCTTATGCAAATAAAACTGATGATGATGTTATGAAAAATTGGTTAAATAATAATCTTGGTAATATTTACTGTTTTGATAAAAAGGAATATGAAAAAGGGATTTATTATTACAAAAAAGCATTAGATTACAGCGCTAAAATTAACGATCCCGCTCAAATGGTTTTTACAAAAATCAATTTAACTTGGGCTTATTTTGATATAAGTCAATTTGAAAAAGGTCTGCCTTATTTAAAGTATCTAAATAAGCATCACGATAAGTACGGATCACCATCGACAGAAGTTGTTTTAAACATGTTAAACGGTATGTACAATAACTTCATCAACGATACTAAAAAAAGTCAATTTTATTTTGAAAAAGCAATTTCACTAGGAATTCAAGGTAATGAAAAATCTGATTTATCATACTCACATCTCGAATTTTCAAAATTTTTAGTTAAGAATGGTAACTTTAAAGATGCTTACACTAACTTATCTAGGTACAATACAATTACTGAGGAGCTGAACAATGAGGAGAAAAAAAGTAAAGCAAATGTTGCAGGCATAAACCTTCAAATAGACGAATATAAGAGAGAGATTGACAAAATTGGCAATGAATTTAAAACGAAAGAAGAATTACTTCTTCAGGAACAATCTACAAATAAAAAAATTGTAATTACATTAACCGCTGTTCTTATACTATTATTTTTTGTTTTCTATTATTATGTTCAAAATGCTAAACTGAAACACAATAACAGATTGCAAGATATTCAAAGTAAAATTCAAGAAAACTTAATAAATGCAACTATAAATGGCCAAGAATTGGAACGAAAAAAGATTGCGTCATTCCTTCATGATAATATTAGTGCATTACTTTCCTCAGCTGGAATGCATCTTTTTGCTCACATCTCTCAAAATAAAAACTCTTCACAAGAAATCCTAAATACTAAATCTATTTTAGAGCAAGCCCACGACCAGATCCGTGATTTATCTCATGAATTGATGCCTTCGCTTCTAGCTCGATTTGGCTTATTTGAAGCATTAAGCGAGTTATGTAAAAAAAATTCTAATTCAATTTTGCAATTTGAATTTTACACTCCGATAGACCATATGATCAGATATGAAGAAGAATTCGAAATGAAAATTTATTTTATTATCACTGAACTCCTTAATAATACTATAAAGCACAGTGAAGCCAAAAATGCAAAATTAAGCTTAAAAGAATACGAAGGATCCCTAAAAATTGATACAATCGATGATGGAAAAGGCTTTGACTCTAATAAATTTCATATTCTAGAAGGTTTTGGTTTAAACCAAATTAAAGCGCGTTTAAATAACTTAAAGGGAAGTATTGAAATAAACTCCGAAATAAATAAAGGAACAGCAATCAAAATAATTGTTCCCATCGTTTATCCTAAAAATGCTACGCCCGCTTTTCCATCTCAATAATTTCTAAATCTTTGATCTTATCACCGTCAATAACAAATCGTAACATCGTTCGTACTTGGTGAAAACCACTTTTTCCCGCAGCTCCTGGATTCATGTGCAAGAAATTATTTTTCTTATCAAAAATCACTTTCAAGATATGTGAGTGTCCGCAAATAAATAAATTTGGCGGATTTGAACTAATTTGAGATTTGATTGTAGGACTGTATTTTCCTGGATAACCTCCTATGTGCGTAATCCATACATCAACACCCTCACACATAAATCGATTATGCAACGGAAATTCAAGCCGAGCTTGAGCATCATCAATATTACCATAAACACAACGCAAAGGTTTTAGCTTTTTGATTGTATCGGTTACTTGTAAATCGCCAATATCACCTGCATGCCAGACCTCATCAGCTTGGTTAACATATTTTAAAATCGTGTCATCACTATGACTGTGGGTATCAGAGAGAAGAAGTATTTTTTTCATAATTAAGGTTGAGACTAAGAACAATTTTACTAAGTGCTATTTCCAGCTTGCCGTTTTAATATTTTTCGCCGCAAAGGCGAATAAAAAAGATTTTTATCGAAATATCGGGACAGTCTAGGCTAGGAATTTTGGTAAAAATAAACTTTCCGTCCTCAAATAAAAAATCTAATAAAATCTTAACATTTTTTACTTCTTACCCACTTCGTAGCCATAAAATTAATAAGTATCTTTGTGCCTTCAAAATAATAGATTTGAGGTATTTTATTAAACTAGCGTACAGCGGCACTCATTATCATGGTTGGCAACAGCAGCCAAATGCAACTTCAGTTCAAGAAACGATTAATATAGCTATATCTACGATATTAAACACTGAAATCAATTTAATGGGAGCAGGACGAACAGATACGGGCGTTCATGCTAAAGAAATGTTTGCACATTTTGATTTTGACAAGATAATTGACGCTCCTAACATAATTCATAAACTAAATTCTTATTTACCTAAAGATATTGCAGTTCACGATATTATTCTGGTTGCTGATGAGGCACACGCCCGTTTTGACGCCATAAAAAGAACATATGAATACCAAATCAATTTAGGTAAAGATCCGTTCTCACAAGGGCAAAGTTGGTATTTTTATCAATCCTTAGATATTACTCTTATGAACGAGGCGGCAAAGTTATTATTTAATTATATTGATTTTCAGTGTTTTTCAAAGGTAAATACTGATGTGAACACTTTTGATTGTACCATCTATCAGGCACAATGGATATTAGATAATGAAAAATTAATTTTTACCATTTCTTCAAATCGGTTTTTGAGAAACATGGTTCGCGCAATTGTAGGCACGCTCGTCAATGTTGGTTTACGTAAAATTACGGTGAATGATTTTGAAAACATCATAAAAAGTAAAAATAGAGATAGAGCTGGTTTTTCGGTTCCAGCCCATGGTTTGTACTTAATCGAAATAGAATACGATTATTTGAAATAAAATAGATTAGTCCCGTGATTAATTCCTAGAAATAGTAGGATAATGCCAAGGGCTAAAAACTAAGGACTTAAAAAAATGAAAGCAAAAGCATTTGATACTAGATTATTCAAACGAATATTAAAATTCACAAAGCCATACCAGTATCGATTCAATGGTGTGATTGTATTTGCCATTTCGCTATCCGTATTTGCAGCATTAAGACCTTACTTACTTAAACAAACGGTAGATGGTTATATTTCAACCCAAGATCAGCATGGTTTGCTACTGTATGTGGTGCTTATGGGAATAGTGCTTTTATTTGAAGTGTTTTCACAATTTTACTTTGTTTACTGGGCAAACTGGCTCGGACAGGATATTGTAAAGGATATTCGTACTAAATTATTTCAACATATTTTGAGTTTCCGAATGAAATATTTCGATCTTGTTCCCGTGGGTCAACTTGTGACTCGTTCTGTTTCGGATATTGAATCAATTGCGCGTATTTTTAGTCAAGGCTTATTTATGATTATTAGTGACTTGATGAAAATGTTTGTCGTTTTGATTTTTATGTTTTACATGAACTGGAAACTGACATGGATTGTAATTGTCGCTATGCCAGTTTTAGTTTTTATCACAAGAATTTTCCAACGTAAAATGCAAGTAGCATTTGAGGAAGTGCGGAATCAAATTGCTAATATGAACTCTTTCGTCCAGGAAAGAGTGACAGGTATGAAGATTGTCCAACTCTTTAATCGTGAAAAAATTGAATCTGATAAATTTAAAGAAATTAATTACAAACATAAAAAAGCTTGGATAAAAACGATTCTTTATAACTCAATATTTTTCCCAATCGCTGATATTATTTCGTCGCTTACATTAGGTTTTATTGTACTTTATGGTGGAATAAAAATTCTTAATGGTGATAATTTTACCACATTTGGTGATTTATTTTCTTATACTATGTTTATTGCCATGTTGTTTAATCCACTGCGTCAAATAGCCGATAAGTTTAACGAAATGCAACTGGGAATGATTGCTGCAAATCGAGTATTTGAAATTTTAGATACTAATGATCAAATACAAGATACAGGTATTATCGAAGCACCAACATTTAAAGGAGAAATTGAGTTTAAAAACGTAAGTTTTGGATATATTGCAGATGAGGAAGTGATCAAAGGAATTGATTTAGAAGTAAATGCTGGGCAAACTATAGCGATTGTCGGTTCAACTGGTGCTGGTAAATCGACTATTATAAATTTATTGAATCGCTTTTATGAAATTAATAGTGGTTCTATTTATATTGATAAAAACAACATAGAAAATTATACATTAGATTCCCTAAGAAAGCAAATTGCAGTGGTTTTGCAAGATGTTTTCCTCTTTGCTGATACCATATTCAATAATATCACCTTAAATAATCCCGAAATTTCACGCGACATAGTTTTGGCTGCAGCCAAGAAAATAGGCGTTCACGATTTTATAATGAGCTTGCCTGATAATTATGATTTTGATGTAAAAGAGCGTGGCGTAATGCTATCGTCAGGTCAGAGACAATTAATTGCTTTTTTAAGAGCTTATGTTAGTAATCCAAGTATTTTGATTCTGGATGAGGCCACCTCTTCTATTGACACTTATTCCGAAGAGTTGATTCAACGTGCCACTGAAACCATAACTAAAGGCAGAACATCTATAGTTATTGCGCATCGATTAGCAACAATAGTAAATGCTGATAAAATTGTAGTAATGGATAAAGGACTTATCGTGGAGCAAGGAACGCATCAAGAACTAATAAATAGAGAAAGTGGCTACTACAAGGATTTGTATGAATCGCAGTTTGCTGCAGTGGTTTAATAAATTATTACATTTGTGCTCCGTTAATATCAAACAAATTTAACACTTTTATGAAAAAATTTATTGGTTTTATTTTGATTTTTATGGCACATTCTTGCATTCCTTTGCAAATTGCTCCCAGCATTAAAGGAGAAAAATTAGTAAAAGCAAAAAAATTTAAAAAGAATCTACCTAATTTCTATAGTTTTATTTTTGAAGATACTAAAAACGCAGATGAGTTTTATAATTTTGTCAATACCAAATATAATTTAAAGCACAATAATGTAGAATCAAATGTACCTATTATCATCAACAACACTACCTACTATTTATCTTTCTATGAGCGTGAAAAATCGACCAAAACATTAAATTTGATTCCCCTCGCCATCGACATGAAAAGGACTGATAATGGAAACGATCCCATGTTAGAGGACATGTATATCTCCATAAATGGCTATTGGTATTTAATTCTAACAGTTGCCGACTCCGATCTAAAAGATTGTCTAAAACCTAATTACCCTCGACATGAAGAGATACTAAGCCATTTGAAAAGTTTGAGAGATGAATATTTTACAACCAGCAATTACATGGCGGCATTTTTAAAAATGAAACAATAAAAAGTGGAATTCCTGATAGTTAATAAACTTACTATATGGCTGAATTTCTTTTCAAATAAATCATTAATTTTGCAGCGTGAAAACGTTTTACAATACTTCAAGTGAATTAAATGAATATTGTAGATTATCAATATATAAATAATAAAACATAATAAATAAAAATGAAATACGACATTATAGTTTTAGGAAGTGGTCCTGGAGGATATGTAACCGCTATTAGAGCTTCTCAATTAGGATTTAAAGTAGCAGTTATTGAGAAAGAAAGCCTAGGTGGCGTGTGTTTAAATTGGGGTTGTATTCCAACAAAAGCACTTTTGAAATCAGCACAAGTTTTTGATTACTTAAAACATGCATCTGATTATGGACTAACTGTCAAAGAATTTGATAAAGATTTCAGCGCTGTAGTAACTCGTTCAAGAAATGTAGCTGGAGACATGAGTAAAGGCGTTCAGTTCCTAATGAAAAAAAATAAAATTGACGTTATAATGGGTTTTGGTAAACTAAAGCCAGGAAAAAAAATTGACGTTACTGCAGCTGACAATACGGTTAATGAATATACAGCGGACCACATTATTATTGCTACTGGTGCTCGCTCACGTGAATTACCAAGCTTGCCACAAGATGATGTTAAGGTGATTGGTTATAGAAAAGCAATGACTTTACCTACTCAACCTAAGTCGATGATAATCGTTGGTTCTGGAGCTATAGGTGTAGAATTTGCTCATTTTTATAATGCAATGGGAACTGATGTAACTATTGTTGAATTTATGCCACTCATTGTTCCCGTTGAGGACGAGGACATTTCGAAACAAATGGAACGTTCCATGAAAAAAGCAGGTGTAAAAATCATGACAAACGCATCGGTAGAACGTATTGATACTTCTGGCGCTGGTGTAAAAGCATTTGTCAAGACAGCAAAAGGAGAGGTGGAAATAGAAGCTGATATTTTGCTTTCGGCGGTGGGAATAAAAACTAACATAGAAAATATTGGATTAGAAGAAGTAGGAATCGCTGTTGACAGAGATAAAATACTTGTGAACGACTATAATCAGACTAACATCCCAGGATATTACGCTATTGGTGATGTTACGCCAGGTCAAGCATTAGCTCACGTCGCTTCTGCTGAGGGCATCAATTGTGTAGAGAAAATCGCTGGACTTCATGTAGAACCTATAGATTATGGAAATGTTCCAGGCTGTACGTATGCAACTCCTGAAATTGCATCAGTAGGTATGACTGAAAAACAAGCTAAGGAAAAAGGATATGAATTAAAAATAGGTAAATTTCCATTTTCTGCATCAGGAAAAGCCAAGGCTTCCGGCACGCCAGATGGTTTTGTAAAAGTAATTTTTGATGCAAAATATGGAGAATGGTTAGGATGTCACATGATTGGCGCTGGAGTTACTGATATGATTGCTGAAGCAATTGTAGCACGTAAACTAGAAACAACAGGACACGAAATCCTTAAAACAATTCATCCTCACCCTACAATGAGTGAAGCCGTTATGGAAGCGGTTGCTGATGCTTATGGCGAAGTAATTCATTTGTAAATACGAAATGTGAACTGCGAAGTTTAAAGTTCAGAATAGTAGTAAAGATCCGGTTAGAAATTCTAATCGGATCTTTTTTTATGTCTTTTAAACAAAGTGAATTATAGTTTTGTCGTTCTTTTATGATTATAAAAAATTTTAATTTCAGTTGTCTTTATAATTAGTAAATGTTCTATGCTTTTAATACATTAACATTTATTTACAAATCGTATCAAAAAATCTATTCAATTGTAGTCTATATTTGTGACCCCAGGTTTTTTACTCAATAAATACCAATATACCATTTTATAAATGAACAGCAAAAACTACGAATTTTCTAAAACATTACATAATAATCAAAACCAGAATTGGGTTAGAGCCATAGATTCTTCAAAAATTATTACTTGGATTGATGACCTATTCCGAATATTATTTCCAGAAAAAACTTTGGAGAGCATCCAAATCGAACTATTGTTAGATCAAAATAAAATAAATTTTATCACTATTCTAACTGAAATAAATAAAGGAAAAGCGGTTGATAAGAGCCGGGAACTTGCCGACGCTTTTTATGAAGCGCTGCCTGAACTTTATTCTTCCATGCAAAAGGATGCGCAAGCTATTCTTGACACGGATCCTGCTGCTGACTGCATTGAGGAAATCATAAATTCGTATCCTGGTTTTTTTGCCATTGAAGTATATCGCATTGCAAATGCCATTGCATCCCGCACAAAGTGCTTGATACCTCGTATTTTAACCGAGTATGCGCATAGTAAAACGGGAATTGACATTCACCCAAATGCGACTATAGATGTTCCATTCATGATCGATCACGGTACCGGAATAGTTATTGGCGAAAGTACAATAATAGGAAAATACGTGAGCATCTATCAAGGTGTCACTTTAGGAGCTTTACAAGTTGAAAAAAGTATGCAGGAAAAAAAACGGCATCCTACCGTTGAAGATCATGTGATTATTTATGCTAATGCCACAATACTAGGAGGAAGTACCATCATAGGAAATCACAGTATCGTAGGTGGAAATACTTTTATCTCAAAAAGTGTTAATCCATATTCACTAATTATGCAGTCCAATAAAAATACAGTTTTAAACCAACAAGAAATAAAAGATATTAATTTTTTCTCAATATAATAATTATGAAATACGATAACATACTCGAAACAATAGGCAATACGCCACATGTAAAAATCAATCGCCTTTTTGGTGCAAACCATAATGTTTATATCAAACTAGAACGCGCAAATCCAGGAGCAAGTATCAAAGACAGAATCGCTCTTGCAATGATTGAAGATGCCGAAGAAAAAGGATTACTCAAAGAAGGAAGTACTATTATTGAAGCAACCTCTGGCAACACGGGAATAGGATTAGCAATGGTAGCGGCCGTAAAAGGATACAAATTAATTTTAGTAATGCCGGAATCAATGTCAATTGAAAGACGCCGACTGATGAGTTTGTACGGTGCTGAGTTTGTTTTGACACCCCGTGAAAAAGGGATGAAAGGCGCTATTGAAAAAGCCGCTGATTTAATAAAAGAAACGAATAATGCTTGGTCACCTCTTCAATTTGATAACCCCGCAAATATAGAAATTCATAAAAAAACAACAGCACAAGAAATTATCAAAGCATTTCCTGCCGGTTTAGATTATATGATCACTGGCGTAGGTACTGGAGGCCATATAACAGGTTGTGCCGAAATTCTAAAACAACATTATCCAAATCTAAAAGTTTACGCTGTAGAACCAGAGGCTTCGCCAGTGATTAGTGGTGGCGCTCCTGGTCCGCACCCTATTCAAGGAATTGGCGCTGGATTTATTCCTGTAAATCTTCATACTGACTTACTCGACGGGTCAATTCAAGTGAGTAAAGACGAAGCATTTGAATATACTAAAAGAGCTGCTAAAGAAGAGGGAATGTTTATAGGAATATCTTCAGGAGCATCACTTGCAGCTGTGGCTAAAAAACTAGCTGAAATCCCTGAAAATGCAACGGTACTGACTTTTTGCTATGATACTGGGGAACATTATTTAAGTGTTGAGGGATTGTTTGTTTAGGTAAAAAATATAAATTTAGCCTTCATAAGTCCTTCCTACGATTAAAGATTTATGGAGGTTTACTATTTATTTTTGGATTAGATATTAATTTTTAAAAAACTAAAGTCTGATCAACACTAATTGTAAATTTGATTAAAACATATAAAGTCGGATATTTAAAGTCGAAAAATACAATTTCTACCAGTTTTTCTTATCCATCAAAGCTAAGAAGTGATCTTTAAATTTAAAATTTATTGATAAAGAAATCTGCCGCAGATATCGATGACGACCAGTCTTTAGATCCAATGTCAATTAGCGAGCTTAATGCCCGAATCGATAAATCAGAATCTGATTTTGAAAATGGCAATTACAAAACTACTTCGGAGCTTTTACAAAAGTATAATTAATGAGTTTTAAAATTATCTGGTCTGACTTTGAAGAATGTCAACTGGATAAAATTTATGAATATTACATAGAAAATGTAAGCATAAAAGTTGCCAGAAATAATCTTCATAGTATCTTAAATTCTCCTTATAAACTAATAAAAAAAGTTGAAATCTTTCAAATTAAATATTTTTTACTCGATATAGAAGTATAATATAGATATATTATCTGAAATAACTACAAAAAAATATATGATGTTAATCAAAACCTAAAATTGATCAAAATAGCTGGTAGATTTGAAACGCGTTAAAATCCATCAAAAATGAAGTGGAATAAATTAAACTTTTTCGTTTCGAAAGCTTGTTAGACTAAACAATCAATTTCACCTCATAACTTTAATGGTTACTAAATTTTAATTTTTAATTTAAAATATTTCAAATAGAAAAATTACGTATCAGAACATAAAAAAAGCCTCATCACGAGGCTTTTAAATTACATTATTTTTCTTCGTCCGTCTCGTGCGACTTTGAGTATCCTCTCCATTTCTCAATACAATCTTCTAAATCTTGTGGAAGTTCCGTGTCAAAACGCATCATTTCACCTGTTGTAGGATGAATAAAACCGAGCGTCTTAGCATGTAGGGCTTGTCTTGGTATAATTTTAAAACAATTGTCTATAAATTGTTTGTATTTAGTAAACGTAGTTCCTTTCAAAATTAAATGGCCACCATATCGCTCATCATTAAAAAGAGGATGTCCTATATGCTTTAAATGCGCCCTGATTTGGTGCGTTCTCCCTGTTTCTAGTTGGCACGAAATCAAAGTCACATACCCAAAACGCTCCAATACTTGATAGTGGGTAATGGCTGGCTTTCCTATTTCTGGATCAGCAAAAACGGCCATTTGCATTCGATCTTTCACATGACGTGCTAAGTTACCCTCAATCGTTCCTTTATCTTCGGCAACATTTCCCCAAACTAAAGCGACATATTCTCTTTCAGAAGTTTTGGCTTCAAATTGTTTCGCTAGATGAGTCATAGCAGCTTCGGTTTTAGCAATAACTAGTAAACCCGAGGTATCTTTATCAATTCGATGCACTAATCCCGGACGCTCACTACTATTCATTGGTAAGTTATCAAAATGATAGGCCAATGCATGCACAAGAGTTCCTGTATAGTTTCCGTGACCAGGATGAACCACCATTCCTGGTAATTTATTGATCAGTAGTAAAGTGTCATCTTCATAAACAATATCGAGCGGAATATTTTCTGGAATAATATGATTTTCATAAGGCGGATGTGTCAGCATCACGCGAACCACATCATTAGCTTTCACCTTATAATTTGATTTTACTGTCGCATCATTGACAAAAATATTCCCTTCGGTTGCGGCAGTTTGTATTTTGTTGCGAGTAGCGTTTTGGATCAAACCCATTAAGTATTTGTCAATTCGCAGAGCCGCTTGGCCTTTAGGAACTTCAAACTTAAAATGTTCGTATAACTCATCCTCTAAATCTACAGTATCTATATTATTGTTCATTAACTGGTATTTCTTCATTTGGCACAGACAATGTATCTGCAGCGTTTTCTTCTTCTTGGTAACTCATTTTTCCATCGCCTAAAACCAAATCGATTTTTGATGATTTCAACACTCTATCGCCTACTTTCAAGTTTCTTCCTTTAAAACGCATTTCCAGAACCATGTCTTTGCCTAAATTTGGCACATAAGTCACCGTTCCTTCATCTAGCCCTAAAGCTCGTAGTGTTGGAACCGCTTCACGATAGGTTTTTTGAATTAAATTAGGAATTCGAACAGATGAAAAGCCTGAAGTATTGATTTTAATGTATATCTTTCTACCCACTTTCACCTTAGTTCCCGGCGAAGGATCTTGTTCTACTACGCTAAACTGTGGAAAATCGCTTCTATAATCCACACTGTCTAAGAGCTCATAATCTAAGTCCAGTTCGTCTAGTTTAGTTTGTACTTGTTCCTCAGTCAGCTTTCGCAAATCTGGCACTGAAATTTCGTGACCATGATCAGTGGTAAAAGTCAACCAATGCATAAATAAATAAGTTAAAGATGCAACAATTGCAATTGCAATTAATACTTGTACTCCAAATACGCGACTGGTAAGATATTTACGTAAAGTCATAAAATTATTTTTAGATGCGGCAAAGATAAAGCTATTTCGTTTCAAAAAAAATGATAATTTTGTTTTGCATACGTATAATCGGGTAATCGATTAAACGTTTAACCGATTAAACTATTAAAATGAAGAACATTGCCATCATCATGGGCGGATATTCCAGCGAATACAAAATCTCTTTGATAAGCGGAAACGTGGTTTATCAATTTCTAGACAAAACAAAATACAACGCTTTCAGAATCCATATTTTTAAAGAAAAATGGGTTTATGTTGATGACAATGACACCGAATTCCCCATTGATAAAAATGATTTTTCAGTGACCGTTTCTGGAAATAAAACGACTTTTGATTGTGTTTTTAATGCCATTCATGGAACACCAGGCGAAGATGGATTGATGCAAGCCTATTTTGAACTTTTAAATATCGCACAAACTTCTTGCGATTATTACCAAGCCGCACTAACATTCAACAAGCGTGATTTATTGTCGGTTTTAAAACCTTACGGAATCAAAACGGCGACTTCCTATTACTTAAATAAAGGAGATAAAATTAACGAAGACGAAATTGTAGCAAAAGTAGGGTTACCTTGTTTTGTAAAACCAAATAAAGCAGGATCAAGTTTTGGCATCTCTAAGGTAAAAACCGCTGCTGAATTACCTATTGCCATTGAATTGGCTTATCAAGAAGATAACGAAATCATTATTGAAAGCTTCTTGGATGGTACCGAAGTTTCTGTAGGCGTCATTAACTATAATGGGAAAGTTATCGTTTTACCCATCACAGAAATTGTCTCTGAAAATGATTTCTTCGATTATGAGGCTAAATATCTTGGGAAATCACAAGAAATCACACCCGCTAGAATCTCTGATGAAATGACTCTAAAAGTAAGCGAAATAGCCAAACGAGCATATGAAGTCTTGAAAATGAAAGGCTTCTCTCGTAGCGAATTTATAATTGTAGAAGGGGAACCATTCATGCTGGAAATGAACACTATTCCGGGATTAACTACTGAGAGTTTAATTCCGCAGCAAGCTAAAGCTGCTGGTATTTCACTTGAAGATTTGTTTACAAATGCTATTGAATTGGCTTTAGTATAAAACAATGAGTATATAAAATGAGTATAATGTTATAAATGTATTTCAAATTGCCACGAAGACACTAAAGCACCAATCCATATTTAAATTGTGCCTTTGCGGCTAAGAAAATAAAAAAAGTCCTATCCAAACTAAAAAATAAAAATTTGGGCCTTTGTGCCTCTCTGGCTAGGCAAATCAAGAAACTATTAGTCAAATAAAAATTCATGCATTGTGCCTTTGAGGCTAATGAAAATCAAGCATAATAATTAGCGGTGAAAAAAAATAAAATAATGAAAAAAGCAATATTCCCAGGATCTTTTGATCCAATAACGTTAGGTCATGAGGACATTATTAATAGATCAGTATCACTCTTTGACGAAATCGTAATCGCCATTGGCGTCAATGCTGAGAAAAAATATATGTTTTCACTAGAAGATCGAAAACGATTTATAGAGGAAACTTTCAAAGACGAACCCAAAGTTTCTGTAATCACATACGAAGGGCTAACTACTGAACTATGTAAAAAACTAAATGCAGATTTCATTTTGCGTGGTTTGCGCAATCCAGCCGATTTCGAATTTGAAAAAGCAATCGCTCATACGAATCGCCGTTTATCTAAAATTGAAACAGTATTTTTATTGACAGCTGCAAAAACCTCTTACATTAGCTCAAGCATAGTTAGGGATGTTCTTAGAAACGGCGGACAATATGAATTACTCGTTCCTGACGCAGTTCGAGTAAAATAATTTTAAAGTTAATATAGTTTATTTGCCATGCTACAAGCGTATCATTATTATTTTTTAAAAGCAACTTAAGTAATCATTCTACGATCAATATTCAAAAGAATTTGGAATACAATTAAACACTACCTTAATAAATTGCGTAAACTATTTTAAATGGTAAATTCGCAAAAAATAAAGACAACATACAATGAGCATAGAAAGAGAATTAAACAAACGTAGTGGATCAAAATGTGAACTTTGTGGCGCAACTGAAAACTTAAATGTGTACGAAGTACTTCCAACAAAAAAAGGAGGAGTCGATGAAAGTATAATGGCTTGTTCCACTTGTATTAGCCAAATCGAAAATCCCGATGTAGTAGATTTAAACCATTGGCGATGTTTAAACGATAGTATGTGGAGCGAACAAGTTCCGGTACAAGTTGTAGCTTGGAGAATATTAAGTCGTTTGCGTTCTGCTGGATGGCCTCAAGAATTATTAGACCAAATGTATTTAGATGAAGATAATTTAGCTTGGGCACAAGCTACAGGCGAAGGAGAAGAGGACGAAAATAAAATAATACATCGCGACAGTAACGGCGTAATATTGGAGCATGGCGATTCAGTTGTATTAATAAAAGACTTGAAAGTAAAAGGTTCAAGTATGGTCGCTAAACAAGGAACTGCAGTCCGAAACATACGTTTAGATCATGAAAATGCTGAATATATTGAAGGAAAAGTCGATGGACAAACGATTGTAATTATCACACAGTACGTTAAGAAAACTTAAATTTAAGTTTTAAGTAGTTATTTTTTGAGTGTTCAGTTTCATAAGGGGTCAGTGTTCAGTTCTGAGTAATCAATAAAAAAAGCGTTAGCAAGTATAAATTTATACTGCTAACGCTTTTTTTATTTTTCTTTACCACCCAAAAATACAATTCCAATTATCACGCTGGAAGCGACTCAACAATATCGATCAACTTTATAGCGATACTTCCAGCATGACAAAATTGAGGTTAAAAATAAAAGAAATCGCTAGCAAAAAATTATTTCTTGCTAACGGCTTTTTACTACGGAAATATGTAAGTTTAGATTTTATTACCTAAAACCTGTACGTTCTTTTATTAATAATTAAATACAACTCCAATTATCACGCTGGAGGAGACTCGGCATTATCGAGATACTTTATAGAGATACTTCGAGTATGAAAAAGTAAAAATAAACTTTATCAAGCCACGTCTACCAAACAATACAATTCCAATTGTCACGCTGGAAGCGACTCAATACTATTGACCAACTTTATAGGAATGCCTCCAGCATAAAAAATTAAATGAACTGAGTACTTTTAAAAACTGGTTAGTGCTCACTATTTTTTTTAAGCTTAATACTGAGCACTTACTAGTATTTCAAAACTGAATACCCAACAATCAATATTATTTAAAGCTGACCACTACTCTACTCCTCTTCTTTCTTAATAACTTTTCTCGCTACTTCGATTTTAAATTTTTTTCCTTTCATTTTTTGATCTCTAATAGCATGAAGTAAATCTTTTACTTTATTGAATTTCACTGCTGCAAAGGAAATAAAATCTTTTACTTCAATCAATCCTAAATCACCTTTTTCAAGATTACCTTTTTGAGAAAAGAAACCTACAATATCAATTTTATTTAATTTATTTTTCTTTCCGCCACTAATGTAAATGGTTTGGAATTGAGGTGGTTTAGGTAAAGAAATATTATTTTCTGTATTAAAAACTGGCATCCCATAATCTAAATAATCTACTTTTTTCTCACTTTCATGAGTAATTATATAAGCTGTTCCAGATGCTAGCATCCTAGCAGTACGACCATTTCTATGTGTAAACTCATCCTCTTTAGCAGGCAAATGATAATGTATTACGTGATTCATCTCGGGAATGTCAAGACCACGAGCGGCTAAATCAGTGGTAATTAAATAACTGACACTTCCATTACGAAACTGAATTAACGCTCGTTCTCTCTCATCCTGATCCATTCCGCCATGATAATAAGTCGCATAAATTCCTTTTTCGTTCAAGGTGTCGCTAATTCTTTCTGCAGCATCGCGGTGATTACAAAAAACAATAGCTGATTCTGATTTTAAAGAGCAAATCAAGTTGAACAAACTACCTATTTTGTCTTTTTCCTTAGACACTACCATTTTCATTGCAAGATTTGATTCCTGCTCATTTTCGGGGATAAAGTCTAAAATTGTTGGATTCACCACTCTTGTATACCTTGGAATCTCAATATCAGATGTGGCTGAAACCAGAACACGCTTATTCAATTTGGTTAATTTACCTATGATAAACGACATTTGCTCATGAAAACCCAATTGCAATGACTTATCAAATTCATCAAGAATTAAGGTTTGAATTTTATCAATACGAAAAGTTCCTCTATCAATATGATCTGCAATTCGGCCTGGCGTTCCTATTAAAACTGCGGGCGGATTACTTAAATTTTTAATTTCAGTGTCTATAGAATGTCCGCCGTAACAAACATTAACTTTATATTCAGTACCCATTTTTTTCCAAACTTGCTCAATCTGCAATCCTAATTCACGCGACGGAACTAGAATCAAACTTTGAACAGAAAGAATTTCGGGCTGTAACATTTCTAAAATAGGCAATAAAAAAGCGAGTGTTTTTCCTGAACCCGTTGGCGAAAGCAATAAAACATTGTTATCATTTAAAATCGCATCTTGAGCAACTTCTTGCATTTCGTTTAAGCTTTCAATGCCTAAATTCAACAGTATATTGTTAGAATGGTGTTTCTTATTCATTTTTGTTTATTTGTGCAAAGGTAATTTTAAATTTTAATGTTTTGTTTTTTTTAAATAAGTCCTTTCACTGAGTTGCCGCCTTCTAAAAAAGTATCTAAAAAATAGTTACATTTGATATTCAATTTAAAAATCAAACTATGCGATTTTTTACATTTTTTCTTCTACTATTATCAGTTAGTTTGCTGGCACAAAAAACAACTAAATACGATACTTTTTTCGAAAAAGGAAATGGCAATCAATCTGCTAATTACCAAGAAACAATTAATTATTACCGCCTTTTAGCTAAAGATTTTCCAACTATTGAAATTCAAGAAATGGGACTTACGGATAGTGGAGTTCCTCTAAATATAGTGATTTTTAGTGCTTGTAAACAATTTGATTTTGATAAAATTAAAAAAAATAAAGCTGTAATTTTATTAAATAATGGAATTCACGCGGGCGAGCCCGACGGTATAGATGCCAGTATGCAACTATTTAGAGATTTGGCTTTAAGCCGCATAAGCGTTCCAAAAAATACTGTCATCGTTTCTATTCCTGTTTACAATATAGGTGGCTATTTAAATCGAAATTCAACATCAAGAGCCAATCAAGATGGACCAGAAGTGTATGGTTTTAGAGGAAATGCTAGAAACTATGATTTAAATCGCGACTTTATAAAATCAGATACGAGAAACACAAAAAGTTTTATAGAAATATTCCACAAAATAAATCCTGATATTTTTATTGATAATCATGTAAGCAATGGCGCTGATTACCAATATAAATTGACTTATATCATGACACAGCACAACAAATTAGGAACTATTTTAGGTGATTTTTTAAATACTGATATGATGCCAGAGCTAGTGAAGGATCTACAAAAAAAGAAAATTGAAACTACTCCCTATGTAAACGCATTTTCAGATACACCTGACAAAGGTTTTGCGCAATTTTTCGAGAGTCCGCGATATGCAACGGGTTACACTTCTTTATTCAACACTATCGGTTTTGTAGTTGAAACGCACATGCTTAAAAAATATGCCGAACGCGTTAGAGTTACTTATGAATATATGCGATCCGCAATTGATTTTACAGATGCTAATTATTCTAAAATTAAACAATTAAGATTAAAAAATGAAGAGCAGTACCAACCGCAAAAATCCTACACTATAAAATGGGAAATTGATACTACAAAATCGCTGCCGTTCCCATTTTTAGGATATCAAGCAAGCTATAAAAAAAGTGATGTAACAACAGGAAATCGATTGTTCTACGACCGCACAAAACCGTATAAAAAAGATGTTCCCTTTAGCAAAGAATACAAATCCACTAAAGAGATTATCATACCTTCAGCGTATATTATACCACAAGGATTTTGGGACGTTATAGAGTTGTTAAAAAGTAACGGAATTCAAATGCAAGAGCTAAAAAAAGACACGCTAATTGAGGTAGAAAGCTACCGCATTGCTGATTTTAAAACGGTAAATTCGGCTTATGAAGGACACTATTTACATAGAAATACGACGCTAACATCTCAAATAAAAAAGTTAACTTTTGCTAAAGGAGATTACATTGTTTCAACAGCACAAAAGGGTGTAAAATATTTACTAGAAACACTAGAGCCTGAAGCGGTTGATTCCTTTTTTAATTGGAATTTCTTTGATACCATTTTACAACAAAAAGAAGGCTATTCCAACTATGTTTTTGAGGATACGGCGGCACAAATAATGAAAGAGAATCCCAAATTAAAAGCAGAATTTGACCAAAAAAAGCAAAGTGATGCCGACTTTTTAAAAATTCCAGAAGCACAATTGGATTGGATTTATAAACATTCCGAGTATTACGAAAAAGCTCATTTACAGTATCCCGTATATCGCATTTTAAAATAATAACGATGATTTTTTGCTTTTAAATTCAAAAATAAGCAATCAGAATTTTAATATAAATGGTGAAAAATAAAACGCAGATTTCACGGATTTACATAAATAAATTTGTAGACATCCGCCTTTAAATTTTTACCGTTTTAGTGACCTCAAAGTAGCAATTAATTATAACTTATTCTCCTCTTCAAATAATAATTTGATATTTTCGTATGAATTTTTTAGCGCTTCCTTAACTTGCTCTGGATTGAGCCAAGCTACTTTTTCTATACCTTCTTCGATTTGACCTTTTGGCGTGCCTTCAAAGTCGGATTGCATTTCATACCAATGTGTAATTTTTAACTTATACTTGCTATTTCTTCTAAAAACATGGTAGGTTTTTTGAAGCTTATGAGAAATGGACAACCCATTTACACCAGTCTCCTCCTCTACTTCACGCATTGCTGTGTCTTCTAGTTCTTCTCCCTTTTCAATACCGCCTTTTGGCAAATCCCATTTACCATTTCGAAAAATAAATAATACTTCACCCTTTTTATTATATACTAATCCTCCTCCAGCTTTGCAAACACTAATTTTAGATTTTAATGTCTTCATAATCAAGCTTTCATCAGGATGATACAAATAAGCTTTCTGGATTTTATTTTGAAATATTTTTACTATAAGTTGTTCTATGTCAATACTTTCTAATAGAAATAACTGAAAATCAGTCTCCTTAGAGATGTGATTTGTCAAAAAAAGTGGCTTGTCGTTAACAAAAACTTTATACATTTGTACTATGATTTTTAATAAAGATACAGCCGAAAAAACAGCCGAATTCCTTTTGCAAATAAATGCAATTAAATTGAATCCAAGAAATCCTTTTACATGGGCTTCGGGATGGAAATCGCCAATCTATTGTGATAACCGATTAATTCTCTCATTTCCAGCAGTAAGAAATTATATTAGAGATGAATTCTCGAAAAATATTGAAAAGCAATTTGGAAAACCAGATGTTATTGCCGGTGTTGCCACTGGCGCGATAGGAATTGGAGTTCTAGTAGCAGAAAGTTTGGGATTACCTTTCGTTTATGTCCGACCAGAAGCTAAAAAACACGGAAGACAAAATCAGGTTGAAGGATTTTTACAAAAAGGACAAAATGTTGTTGTTGTAGAAGATTTGATAAGTACCGGAAACAGCAGTTTGATGGCTGTTGCGGCTCTTCGTGAAGCAGGTGCTAATGTTAAAGGCATGGCTGCAATATTTACTTACGGATTTAGTGTGGCCGAAGAAAACTTTAAAGCAGCTAACATTGATTTGTATTCATTAAGCAATTATCAACATTTATTGAATTTGGCTGTAGCCAAAAGGTATATCACTGATGATGAAGAACAAACACTACGAGAATGGAATGTGAGTCCTTCTACTTGGACAACTGAGGTTTAATAATTAAAAATAATAGAAAATGAACTTAGAAAGTCCTAAAGTTACAGTTGAAAAATCAGCTCTTGAATTATTTAACTCGCTCAGTGATGTCAGAAATTTTGAAAAATTAATGCCAGAAAATATAGCTAAATTTGAAGTTATTGGCGAAGACGCTTTTATTTTTGGGTTGAAAGGAATGCCCGAAATTAAGTTAAAAATGAAAGAGAAAGTTGAACCAACAAAAATTGTTTTAGGTGCCGCAAGTGATAAATTGCCTTTTACTTTGATAGCAAATATTGAATCTTTATCTGAAAATTCAAGCGCTGTAAAACTTGATTTTGAAGGTGAGTTTAATGCTATGATGGCTATGATGATAAAAGGACCTATTGGAAAATTCATTGAAACTTTAGCAAGCAATATGCATAAATTGTAGTTTTAAAAACTTTTAAAAAGTAAAAAAAGACAAAGAAATTAGACGATTGTTTATTTTCTTTGCTTTTTTTGTTAAATGTGATTGTATTTTATTTACCTCCAATATTATCAATACGATTTTATTTATTATGAATACATCAATAAAGCATTTGTACTTCTTTGATATCAAATTCCGGAATTGAATCGTCCTCCAACATAATTTTTAGCTTTCCAGTCGCAGAAACGCCTTGAATTATACCCATAAACTTATTAGATTGCATATCTGAAAAAGGCATTGGGATTCCTTTTTTAAATAAATAACTTGTGTATTTGCTGTTAAATAATAATTTTAAAGATTGCCATAGAATGAAATTTTTTTCAATAGTTTCAGCAATTGTATATAACAGATTTTCTAATTCAAAGTTTTGACCGCTCATTATGACCAAAGAGGATGCACGCGGCAAATTTTCAAAGTTAGTTTGGTTCACGTTTAAACCCAATCCAACAACAGAAGCAATTGTTCCATCTCCTTTAACACTGTTTTCAATTAAAATGCCACCAATCTTTTTATTATCTGACATTATGTCGTTAGGCCATTTTATACTAAGTTTAGGGATATTGAGTGATTGTAAGACTTCTAGAATAGAAACAGAAACTAGGATATTGAGATTAAAAATCTGATGAACATTTAATAAAAAATCTTTAATCAAAATACTCATTATTAAGTTTTTACCAACTTCAGACGACCAAACAGCTCCCATTTGCCCCTTACCTTTTGTTTGACTATTTGCAGTTACAACAGTAAAATTATTTATATTTTGCTGGTTTGACAGGCCTTTAAGGAACTCATTTGTAGAATCTATGGCATCGAGTTTGATTACTTTCATTTTACGTTTTTTGTAAACAGAATTTAATATTATGTTAAGGTTCAAAAATAATGACAAAAAATGGTAACTTTACAAACTTATATAAAAATAATTCATGGCGAAAAAGACTGTAAATAATGACATCCTACTAGCGAATATCATTAACGGGATTGAAGAAGTAAAAGGTAGTGATATTACAATTCTTGACTTAAGAGAAATAGATACAGCGGTATGTGATTACTTCATAATATGTAGTGGAAATTCAAATACACAAGTCAATGCCATTGTAGGTTCTATCCAGAAAACAGTTTCTAAAGAGTTGAAAGACAAGCCTTGGCATGTTGAGGGAACTGATAATGCAGAGTGGGTATTAATGGATTATGTGAATATTGTAGTTCACGTTTTTCAAAAACACATTCGAGAATATTACAACATCGAAAGTTTATGGGGCGATGCTAAAATAACTACCATTGAAAACAAATACTAAAGACACCTAAAGCACAGTAATGGCGAAAGAGAATAATCCTAATCCGAATAAGTTTAAAGTAAGTCCGTGGTTAATTTACACGGCAATTTTATTAATTTTCTTATTTATAAGTTTTATAACTGGCGGTTCTAGTTTAAATGAACCTGGACAGCTAACTTCATCTAAATTTAACGAATACTTAAATAAAGGTCAAATTGACAAGGTCACAGTTTATAATAAAACAGAAGCTGAAGTGTTTCTTAGTGCAGCTGCGTTAAAAGATGCCGCACACAAGAAAGTATCAAAAGATGTTTTTGATAGACCTAACAAAGGACCACATTACACCTTTGACATTGGGAATGATCAGATCTTCCAAAATAAATTGGAAGCTGCAGTTAAGGAAGGGAAGCTTAAAGATTTTAATTTCTTACCAAAAAATAACTGGTCAGATATTTTGATTAGTCTTTTGCCAATTATAATTATCATCGCTGTATGGATCTTTATCATGAGAAAAATGTCTGGTGGCGGCGCTGGCGGAGGAGGTCAGATTTTTAATATTGGAAAATCAAAAGCAAAATTATTTGATGAAAAAACCGATATCAAAACAACTTTTAAAGATGTTGCTGGTCTAGAAGGAGCAAAAGAGGAGATACAAGAAATTGTAGAGTTTTTAAAGAATCCTGAAAAATACACTAACTTGGGTGGGAAAATCCCTAAAGGAGCCTTACTTGTTGGTCCTCCAGGAACAGGTAAAACCTTGTTAGCGAAAGCAGTAGCTGGTGAAGCACAAGTACCATTCTTCTCATTGTCAGGATCTGATTTTGTTGAAATGTTTGTAGGTGTAGGTGCTTCTCGTGTGAGAGATTTATTTAAACAAGCTAAAGAAAAATCTCCAGCTATCATTTTTATTGATGAGATCGACGCAGTTGGTAGAGCTAGAGGAAAAAGCAATATGTCAGGTGGTAATGACGAACGTGAAAATACATTGAACCAATTATTAACAGAAATGGACGGTTTTGGAACTAATTCCAATGTAATTGTTTTAGCTGCAACTAATAGAGCCGATGTACTTGATAAAGCATTAATGCGCGCTGGTCGATTTGACAGACAAATTTTTGTTGATTTACCAGACATTAGAGAAAGAGCTGAAATTTTCCAAGTACACTTAGCACCAATCAAAAAAGTTGAAGGTTTAGATTTAGATTTCTTAGCGAAACAAACACCAGGTTTTTCCGGAGCTGATATAGCAAATGTTTGTAACGAAGCGGCACTAATTGCAGCGCGTCATAATAAAACAGCTGTGGATAGGCAAGATTTCTTAGATGCTGTTGATAGAATTATTGGTGGACTGGAGAAGAAGAATAAAATTATTACACCAGACGAGAAAAGAGCTATTGCAATTCATGAAGCTGGCCATGCAACTGTTAGCTGGATGCTCGAACATGCCGCTCCGCTTATTAAAGTAACAATTGTTCCCCGAGGTCAAAGCTTAGGTGCAGCCTGGTATTTACCTGAAGAAAGACAAATCGTACGAACTGATCAAATGCTAGACGAAATGTGTGCTACAATGGGCGGTAGAGCCGCAGAAAAAGTGACATTCGACAGAATATCAACAGGTGCATTAAGTGACTTAGAAAAGGTGACTAAACAAGCTCGTGCCATGGTAACAATTTATGGTTTAAATGATAAAATAGGAAATGTTACTTATTATGATTCTTCAGGACAAGGTGATTATAATTTTTCAAAACCATATTCTGATGAAACTGCTAAGGTCATCGATGCCGAAATTTCAACTTTAATTGAAGGCCAATACGAAAGAGCAATAAATATCTTAGAACAAAATAAAGACAAATTGAACCAATTAGCAGATATCTTAATCGAAAAAGAAGTAATCTTTAAAGACGATTTAGAAGCAATCTTTGGAAGAAGAGAATGGGACAAAAATCTTGAAGAAGTGGTGTCTTAAAGTACATCATTACTCAATTATATAAAAATCTTAATTCAAAAACCTCTTTTGAATTAAGATTTTTTTATCTTTGGACGTTTTCAAGTATTAATGAAGTAGTTTAAAAGTGTATGAGTCTTTTTAGAAAAATCTTTGGGTCCAGTAATCTAGCTTCTGATGAAGAAAAAGAAACTGAATTTAGTAAACCTTTTACCGAGAATACAACTGCTATCGACGAACTTTTCATTCATAATTTTAAAAAAAATGGAGGTAAGTTTCTCTATTGTGAAAATATTAAAGAAATAAAAGAACAATTTGAAAACATCTTAGAAGAAAATGACTGGTTTGAAAGCGACGTGCTTTGTTATGACCCCGCTTTATATGGTATGCTAGATGATAATAAATTAACGTACAGCAAAACCACTAATCCTAAATTTTTATTTGCAAATTGTGAAAATTTAATAGCCGATGAAGGTTCTATTTTATTCTCCTCCAAACAAGTTAAACAGCACAAACCAAATGAACTGCCAGAAAACATAATTGTTTTAGGTAAAACGAGTCAAATAATAGGTGAGAAAACAGACGGACTTAGCGCTATTAAAAGAAAATATATAACAGATTATCCAACTAATATAACGACAATAAAATACTTCCAGAAAGTCCAAGAAGAAGACTTTACTCAATATGGAAGTTCAGCAAAAAATCTTTATTTACTGCTTTTAGAAGATCTGTAAGATGAATGAAACTCTAAAACGAGGTATATCAGGCGCTGTTTATATCATATTATTACTTGTCTCCATTTTATATTCTCTTGAAACTTTTTTTTTGTTATTTGGGATTTTTCTACTCATTGCAATCTATGAATTTTGTAATCTAGTAAATTTAAAAAAACCATTTCCTCTGCTCATAGGGTTTTTTATGTATACTATTGTAACCTTAGTTAGTAATTACAATAAAATTACTGAGGAAAAATTAAAAAAAATATTTAACATAGATGTAGAACTAGCAGTCAATATACAGCAATTGAATACCGTATTACTGGTAATTTCTCTTGTTGTTCTACTTAAGTGTATTCTATTTTTATTTTACGATAGCATACAAACTATCAGCAATTCTTCAAAATACTTATATTTAGTAGGCTATATTATTTTACCTTTTGTGTTTATTACTAAAATTTCATTTGGAATAAACGATTATAATCCGAAAATTATTATTGGATTATTTATATTAGTTTGGACTAATGACACCTTTGCTTACATAGTGGGTAAATCTATAGGACGTACCAAATTATTTGAAAAGATATCACCTAAAAAAACAATAGAAGGATTTGTAGGCGGAGTATTATTTGCTGTTTTAGCAGGATATATAATTTCAAAATATTACATAAAAGCAAATCCTGAATTTAGCGATAGATCCATCTTAATTTGGATCTCTATTGCTGTGATTGCAGGGATTGCAGGAACTATCGGCGACCTAATAGAATCTAAATTCAAGAGAATTGCTGGTGTAAAAGATAGCGGAAGCATAATGCCCGGTCACGGAGGCATACTAGATCGTTTAGATAGTGTTATATTTGTAGCACCAATTATTTTTTTATTTTATCAAATTTTAAATTATGTTTCATAAAGAAGGAATCCAATCCATTTTACTAGGAAGTATTTTTACCGCTATAATCCTTTTACTGTCTGATTATTTTATCCAAATCGTTTGGCTAAGAATGGCTGTACAAATTGCTACTTTGCTACTTTTGATTATTATTCTACAGTTTTTTAGAAATCCAAAAAGGGACGTAATCCTAAATGAAAATCAAATTCTTGCACCTGTAGATGGCAAAGTTGTGGTTATAGAAGAAGTATTTGAAGGAGAATATTTTAAAGATAAGCGTTTGCAAATCTCTATTTTTATGTCACCTATTAACGTACACGTAACACGTTATGGACTTAGTGGTGTTGTAAAATTTAGCAGATACCATCCTGGAAAATTTTTAGTGGCTTGGCACCCAAAAGCAAGTGAAGAAAATGAACGTACCACTATAGTTATCGAAAATAAAAGTTTTGGTGCTGTTTTATATCGTCAAATTGCTGGCGCATTAGCAAGACGTATAGTAAATTACGCAAAGGAAGGCATGCAAGTTGTTCAGGGAACTGATGCTGGTTTTATAAAATTCGGTTCAAGAGTTGATATTTTTCTACCAATAGGAACTCCTATTAACGTGATTTTAAATCAAAAAGCAGTAGGAGGTAAAACTGTGATTGCTACTAAATTATAATGATTGAAAGAGACCTAGATACTCGATTTGCAGAGGCAGTTGAAATAGCAGTTGCAATGACTCAAGCCTCTTTACCTCAGGATGATCAATTAAGACTATATGCTTTGTATAAACAAGCAACTATGGGAACTGTAGATCTTAAGCAGAATTCAGCATACCATCTAAGAGATGCTTTTAAAACTAATGCTTGGATGCAAATCAGTCATTTAAGTATTGATGAAGCAAAAGAAAATTACATCTTAATGATCCATTCCTTAAAATAAATATTTGGAAAGAATTAATTTTTTTTAAGTTTTATAAGACTTCAACAAAAATAATTTTAATCGAAATTTACTAAAAATCGAATGAAAACTAAATTATGAAAAAATCTACATCTTTATTACCTATTCTATTTTTTGTTTTGTTATTACAATCTTGTAATGACAAAAAGCTAATTGAAGTTGTCGAAGTCCCTTTACCAACGGTTGTTGAGCAAAAAATAGCAATGGGATCGCCAGATGATATTAAAGCTGACGAAGGTTCTTTTCAACTTGAAAAATTAGGTTATGCTTACGATGCTTTAGCGCCAAGCATATCAGCTACAACATTAGAACTACACTACTCTAAACATTATTTATCCTATACTAATAATTTAAATAAAGCAATTAAAGATACACCGCTTGAAAACTTAAATATAGAAGAAGTTTTAGCAAAACTAGACCCAAACAATGAAGCTATAAGAAACAATGCGGGAGGGTTTTACAACCATTCTTTATATTGGAAATGCATGTCGTCAAAAGGTGGAGGTGAACCAGAAAGTAGCTTGGCAGAGGCTTTAACTCGAGATTTTGGATCAGTTAATAACTTTATTTCGCTTTTTAAGAATGAAGCTTCACAACAATTTGGCTCTGGTTGGATATGGTTAATTGTCGATCGAGCAGGAAAACTTCAAGTCACCAGTACTCCTAATCAAGATAACCCCTTAATGCGAAATGCAATAATACCTGGAACTCCAATATTAGCTCTGGATGTCTGGGAACATGCGTATTATATCGATTATCAGAACAAAAGAGGTAATTATATTGATGCTTTTTTCAGAGTAATTAATTGGCAAAAAATAGGTGAAAGTTACGAAAACACATTACAGAAATAAATTTAAAAAATCAGTTGAAAAGTGCTGTTCCAATTATGAAACAGCACTTTTTTGCATATAAATCTAATTATAAGTAGCTTTCGCTAATTAATTCATTTCCAATTGATAGATAAAAGATTCTGATGGTGCGATCTTAATTGTTGCTGTTCCGTCTCCCTTCACAACTTTGAGTATTATAGAATTGTTTTGATAAATTTGATCAGTTAATGTATAACGTCCATCTTTTAAATTCCATTTTTGGATAATATCTGATGGTATTTTTAACTCAAAATAACTATCCGTTAACCAAGAAAAGTTGGTTACAATTATTAATTTTTGATCTTGAGACCAGCGTGCAAAGGCATAAATTCCTGGAGCATATCCTCTAGTGCTACCTTCATTAAAAGTTTGTATCTCTTGATATTTCCCCATTAATGCTGAACTTCTGATCGAAAAGTTTAATAGTCTTTTATAAAAATCACGAAGTTTTTTTTCTTGTTTTTTTAATTGCCCTCCGTCAAACATACCATCATTCATCCATCGCTGATGATTAGGCACACCTATATAATCAAAAATGGAAGTTCGTGTTTGTGTTCCAAAGCCTGCATTTTCTTTGCCAGCCTCACCTACTTCTTGACCAAAATAAACCATAGTTGGTGAAGTGCCTACGGTTGTAGAGTATACCATTAAGGGTTTTCCCTTTTGTGGCGTTCCCGCAAATTGCTCACTTGCTAAACGTTGTTCGTCGTGGTTATCTAAAAAATGCAACATATTATGTTCAATGTCTTCAAGTCCCGCTTGAATAATTGTCAACTCATTTGGAGCCGATTTACCTTGAATAATATCTTTGAGTTTATCGTAAGTTTCTACTTTGTCATATAGGTAATCCATTTTGCCCAAATGAATATAGTTTCGATATTCTTTTGGGTTATACACTTCTGCCAGTAGAAATGCGTCTGGATTATTTACTTTTATTGCAGAATTCATATAACTCCAAAATTCGACTGGAACCATTTCAGCCATGTCAAAGCGAAAACCATCGACTCCTTTTGCTGTCCAATATAAAGCAATATCTTTAAATTTTATCCATGAGTTTGGAACATCTTTATTTTTCCAAAAATCGAAATGGTCTTGATAGGATTTCGTCTCAAAACCTGGCGGTAGTTCTGGAAAATCTTTGGATCCATTAGGTCGGATTCCATAATTTATCTTCACCGTTTCATACCAATCATTTTTGTCTGGTTTTGCCATTCGAGATCCGTTTCCGGTCCATTTTGCCGGATTTTCTTCAAAATATCCATCAATTAATAGATTTTTCTCGCCGTTAAGTGGCACGACACCGTTTGGGACTTCAAATTGAGTTTTAGTAATATAGTAAAAGTTATTGTCTCTTTTATATTCAACTGTAACATCATCTTCGGCACCAAAATCTTTTATTCCCACTGGATTGGTCTTACCTTCATATTTGCGAGCGATATGATTGGGAACAATATCAATTAATACTTTCATTCCCGCCTTGTGCGTTCTCTTGATTAGTGATTCAAATTCTTGTAACCTATTTACTGGATCAACAGCTAGATCAGGATTTACATTATAATAATCCTTGACCGCGTAAGGCGAACCAGCACGACCTTTGATTACCTCTGGATCATCATTGGAAATTCCAATTGCAGTGTAATCTCTAACTAAAGCATGATGCGGCACTCCGGTATACCAAATATAGGTTACACCTAAATCTTTAATTTCGTTTAAAGCTACATCTGTGAAATCATTGAATTTCCCAACACCGTTTTCTTCAATTGTTCCCCAAGGCTTATTAGTTGTGTTTTTATTTCCAAATAATCGAGTAAATACCTGATAAACCACCTCTTTATTTGCGGTAGAAGTTTCCTTTTGTTTTAAATTCATTTTTGTTTGACCCGATTTACAAGCTGAAACAAAAATTATTGTGCTCAGACTTATTACCCCTACCGTTTTTTTAATCATTATAAAGTTTTTAAGACGATTTATTAGAAATACATCTAAGATAGAATCCCACTGTATTTAAAACTGACCTTTAAAATTAATGTAATTTATTGCAAATAGTGATTTTGGTTTCTTAATTACAATGAATTTATTTAAATACCAATAACTACAACGAAAGAGTTATTCTATTTGTTGATAACTTTAGAATTTCTCTCTACGACGATTTTTGATAGAAAATGATTATTTATATATTCAATTACATTAGATAATAAATTGACTTTGAGCTAACGCAACTAAATAATTATTCACTTAACAAAAACAATTTATGCCTTTTAAAAATTCGAACTCCTTATTTCGCTCTGTTATAAATAAACCTTAATATAGATTAGGATTGTATGCTTTTTCATAAATTTGTTGAAAATTAATTCCATTGAAGAAATCGTTATTTTTTGTTTGTTGTTTTTTGCAAATAGTATTTTCGCAAATAGTTTTGGCACAAGCCCCAAAAAAAATTGTTATAGAAAACTCTGATTTTGCTGATGTCAATCAAGTAGAGATTCCTGACGCGCTCTTACTAATAGGAAATGTGCGTGTAAATCATGATGGAATTGTGATGACTTGCAATAAAGCCTATTATTTCCAAAAAGAAAATTATATAAAAGCTTTTGGCAATGTACAAATGATTCAAGGTGATACTTTGTTTTTGAATAGTAAATATGCAGAATACAATGGTAATTTAAAAAAAGCCTTTGCATCAGGCGATGCAGTCATGAGTTCTCCAGACGCAACATTAGAAACAGAAATTATTAATTTTGACCGAAATATTCAGGAAGTTTTTTATGATACTCCGGGAACAATAGTCAATAAAGATAATGTCTTAAAAAGTAATGCCGGACGCTATTACGTTAATGAAAAAAAATTTAAATTTTTAACTGCCGTTACAATTACCAATCCCACCTACGTAATTAAATCAAATCATCTTGATTATTATAGTAATTCCGGACACTCTTATCTTTTTGGACCATCAACAATTACTAGTAAAGCGAATTATATTTATACAGAAAAAGGATTTTATGATACTAAAAAAAATCTAGCTCACTTTCTCAATAAATCTTACATTAAGTATGATGATAGGGTAATTCGTGGAGATAGTTTATATTATGATCGCAATAGAGAATTTGCATCGGCCACCAGAAATGTTAAAATAACGGATTCTGTTAATCGAGGTATTATAAAAGGTCATTATGCTGAAATGTATAAAAAGAAAGATTCTGTATTTGTAACTAAAAGAGCATTAGCTGTAAACTTTGTCGAAAATGATTCTGTTTACATTCATGGAAAAAAATTAATGGTGACTGGAAAAGAAGGTGATAGAATAATCAGAGCTTTCAATAATGTTCGCTTTTTCAAAACAGACATGAGTGGAAAATGTGATTCTATTCATTCTAGTTCAAAAACTGCTTTGACTAAGATGATAGGAAATCCAATCCTTTGGAACGGAAAAAGCCAGATAACAGGAGACATCATGCATCTTATTGGAAACAATACCACTAAAAAATTAGACTCTTTAAAAGTTTTAAGCAATACTTTTATTGTTTCAAAAGACACTATTGGCACTGGTTTTAACCAAGTAAAAGGTCAAAATTTATATGGTAAGTTTGACGAGGGAAAGCTACGAGATGTCGACATTATAAAAAATGCCGAAGTTATTTATTATATGCGAAATGATGCTCAAGAGCTTATTGGGATAAATAAAAATGTTAGTAGCAAAATTAACCTTCTTTTAAACAAAAATGAAATTGAAACCATCACGTTCTTTCAGCAAGTGGATGGAGATATTTATCCTGAAAGTGAACTGCCTGAAAATGCTCGTAAATTAAGAGGATTAGTGTGGCGCGGTGAAGAACAAATTAACTCAAAAGACGATATTTTTCCTCCTGAAGAGGATGAAGAAAATGCTATAATAGTCAAAGAAACGAAATCAGTCGAAGTCAAGCAATTAGAACCGATGAAAATTAGAAAGGAAACTTTGAACTACGACAAAAAACAAAAACCAAAATCAGCGAAAGCTGAAAAAGTTAAATAAAAAATAATTATAGTTTTGAAAACTGATTTTTTAAAATATCAAGCACAAACTTCACCATATCCTTTAGGTATGGAGGTTTCTCATGCAGTAGGTTCATACATTTATAATACTGATAATAAAAAATATTTAGATTTTGTAGCAGGAGTTTCAGCTTGTTCACTTGGACATCAGCATCCAAAGGTAAATCAAGCAATAAAAGATCAACTTGATAAATATTCACATGTAATGGTTTATGGTGAATATTCACAAAGTCCCGCTGTTGAATATTGTAAATTATTAGCCTCACTCCTACCGCCCTCATTAGACAAAACGTATCTAGTTAATTCAGGGACTGAGGGAATTGAAGGAGCGCTAAAGCTCGCAAGACGAACTACAGGACGTAGCCAGTTAATATCGTGTCATAATGCGTATCATGGAAATACCATGGGATCGATGAGTGTGATGGGGTTTGAGGAACGAAAACAAGTTTTTCGACCCCTAATTCCTGATGTTGATTTTATTACATTCAACAATGAAGACGACTTACAAAAAATAACAACAAAAACAGCAGGAATAATTTTAGAAACTATTCAAGGTGGAGCTGGTTTTATTCAGCCACACAATGATTTTCTTAAAAAAGTACGTCAGCGTTGTGATGAAGTTGGGGCCATGATGATTCTCGACGAAATTCAACCCGGTTTTGGAAGAACAGGAAAACTTTTTGGATTTCAAAATTATGATGTCATTCCTGATATTGTCGTAATGGGAAAAGGAATGGGTGGCGGAATGCCTGTGGGAGCCTTCACCGCATCATCAGCAAGAATGGATTTATTGAGTGATAATCCTAAATTAGGACACATAACTACCTTTGGAGGTCATCCTGTCATAGCGTCAGCCTGTTTGGCAACTTTGAAGGAAATCACCGAGACCAACTTAATGTCCGAAGCTTTAGAGAAGGAAAAATTATTTAGATCGCTTCTGGTACATCCTTTGATAGAAGAGATACGAGGTAAAGGATTAATGCTTGCAGCAATGACAAAAAGCGCTGATATTACAAATGAAGTAATCCTGAAGTGTCAAGACAGAGGACTAATTTTATTCTGGTTACTATTTGAAGGAACTGCAATAAGAATTACGCCGCCGCTTACCATTTCAGAAGATGAAATACGAGAAGGATGTAACATAATTCTTGAAGTAATGGATGAAATTTTAAATCGTTAATGTTTTTTGGAGCTAATCCGGCTATGCGTTGCAATCTTTTATGTGCGCTATTGCGAACATAAAAGGATTTCCACTTCTATCCGGGCTAGAAAATTACGGCAAGATCATATTTTAAGGTTATTTTGAAAACTATGTTACATATCAAAATTTAATTTGTTAATTAAATTGTTCACAAGAATAAACATCTCACCGTATATAAAGCACAAGGATGTCTAACTTTAGTTAGGCCAAACTAAAAAAAATAGTATGCAATTAAGCAACGAAGAAGAAGACTATAACTTATCCCTTTCAAAATTTGAGTCTATGTTGAAAACCAACAAAGTGCTCTTTTTTGATTCAGAAGAATTTGAAGAAATCATTCTTCATTATCTCGATATGGGTAAATCCGCTTTGGCAAAAAAGGCACTTAAACTTGCACTAGATCAACATCCTAAATCAACTGGACTAAAATTAGTTCAAGTAGAGATGCTAGTCTATGATGATAAACTAGAGCTCGCTGAAAAATTATTGAATGAACTTTATGCCATAGAACCTACAAACGAAGAAATATACATTCAAAAAGCAAATATCTATTCTAAGAGAGACCAGCATGAAAAAGCTGTTGAACTTTTAAAAATAGCATTACAATATACTGATGATTACGCTGATGTGTATAATTTAATAGGTATGGAACATTTATTTATGGATAATTTTGAGTTAGCGAAGCAAAATTTCATTAAATGTTTAGAGGAAGATTTAGAAGATCAATCAGCTTTGTACAATGTTGTTTATTGCTTTGAGTTTTTAGATCAAAACCAAGATGCTATCGTTTTCTTAAATCAATATATAGACAAAAATCCATATAGTGAAATTGCTTGGCATCAAGTGGGACGTTTACATTATAGTGAAAAAGAATATGAAAGTGCTATTAGAGCATTTGACTATGCAACGCTAATTGATGATGAATTTCTAGGTGCTTTTATGGAAAAAGCAAAAGCATATGAACGTTTAAAGATGTATAAAGAAGCAATTGAAAGCTACGAAAGAACAATTGAATTAGATGATCCCACTTCTTATGCATTACTACGCATTGGTAAATGCTATGAAAAATTAGGTGATAAAGCACTTGCTTTAAAATATTTCAATCAAACGGTACATGAAGATCCGCTTTTAGATAAAGGTTGGATTGCAATTACCGATTTTTACGTTCGCCAAAAAAATTATCAAAAGGCTCTTTTTTACGTCAATAAAGCATTAGCAATTGACAATCAAAATAAGAATTATTGGAAAAGATATGCTTCTATAAATAAAAACATGAACTCCTTTGAAGAAGCAGAATTTGGCTATCGAAAAGCAGTTGAATTTGGCGATCACTCTCTCGACACTTGGTTATTTTGGGTTGATATTTTGCAATATTTAGGAGAATTTGAAAGTGCCATCCAAACATTATTAGAAGCTTCAGAATACTTTCCTGAGGAAAATGCAATTGAATATAGATTAGCAGGACTTTATTTCATGTTAACTGATGGCACTAAAGCAAAATTTCACTTAAGCAATGGAATGCGTTTAAATCTTGAAAACGTTATACTTTTAGAAGAATTATTTCCTGTAGTCTGGGCAAAGAAAATGGTTCAGAATTATATATCAAAATACAAAAATCTATAATGAGTGATGTTGTTTTAAAACGTTTTGGTTTACTAGGCAGAAATATAAGTTATTCTTTTTCTAAAGGATACTTTACAGATAAATTCAAAAATGAAAATTTTGAAGGTTGCACCTATGAGAATTTCGATATTGCTGAAATAGCCTCTTTCCCTGAAATCATTAAAAAGAATATAAATCTAAAAGGACTAAGTGTCACTATTCCTTATAAAGAGACTGTGTTACCGTTTTTAGATAAATTATCGAAAAAAGCTAAATTGATTGGAGCCGTAAATACTATAAAAATTACGAAAGAAGGAAAACTAAAAGGATATAATACTGATTATTACGGTTTTAAAAAATCATTAGAGCCACTGTTACAAGAACATCACAAAAAAGCTCTGATTTTAGGTACTGGAGGCGCTTCAAAAGGAGTAGCCTTTGCATTAAATGAACTTAAAATACCTTACACATTTGTTTCTAGAGAAAATAAAGAAAACACAATAGGTTATAATAGAATCAATGCGAAAACATTTGACAATTACCAAATCATAATTAATTCAACTCCAGTGGGAACTAGCCCAAATATTGAATTATTTCCTTTAATACCGTATGAATATTTTACAGAAAAACATATTGCTTTTGATCTCATTTATAATCCCACAGAAACTCAATTTTTAAAGAAGGCAAAAGAGAACGGTGCACAAATTAAAAACGGTTTAGATATGCTTATTTTTCAGGCGGAAAAAGCTTGGAAAATTTGGAACAAATAGATAGCGCTAAGCATTTACATTCGAATATTTAATAAACTACGACATTAAAAATCGTAGTTTTTTTGTTACAATTTAAAAATCTAATTTTAGGAGAAACTCTTGTTTTCCTTTTCCATTTCGTCAAATTCTATTAAATGCAATCCAAGCGATTTAGAAGCTATTTATTTTGTAGTTACAAACTGCTTTAGTACCTTTCGCAATAGATACAATTACAAACCTTATACATTGAAAAAATGTTAGAAGAAAAGAACGATAACCTGCCTCAAAACGAAAATGAAGTAGATGGAAATGTAGAAAACAACAATCAAACTATTGAAGAAGTTCCTGTGAGAGCAGAAGAAACTTTACCAATACAGGAAAATGATACTCCTGCCGAGGAATATTTTAAAACACCAACTAAAGAAGCAATTGCAAAATCATTAGATTCTACCGAAAGTGAGAATAAAACTGCCATAGATTCGATTTTAGATTCAAATGCGGAAGAGAGCGAAGATGAAACACGCAAAGATCGTCATGAAATCCCAATGCAAGATTATGATACATTATCACTTGAGGAATTAGTTGAGGAATTAAAGAATTTAGTTTCGACAGAAAAAGTTTTGGCAGCTAAAGATCATATTGAGGAAATAAAAAAGTCTTTTTTAGCGAAATACAATCATCTTTTAGAAGAGAAAAAAGAAGAATTCATAGCCGAAAATCAGGATCCGAATGAAGATTTTCAGTATCATTCTCCTTTAAAATCGAATTTTGATAAATATTATTCTACTTACAAAGAGGCAAAAAACATACATTTTAAAAGTTTACAGACAAATTTAAAATCCAATTTAGAAAACCGATTGGCTATAGTCGAAGAATTGAAAGAACTGATCAATCCACAAGAAAATATAAAAGATACCTTAAAACATTTTAACGATTTAAGAGAGCGATGGAAAAACGCTGGTTCCATACCTAAGGACAAATACAATCACGTTTGGAACAATTATCATTTTCATGTCGAAAATTTTTATGACTATTTGCACCTAGATAGAGAAGCTCGAGACTTGGATTTTAAGCATAACTTAGATTTAAAACAAAAAATTGTAGCACGTGTGGAAGAATTAGTAAATGAAGTTGACATAAATAAAGCTTTCAGAGAATTACAAGACCTACATAAAATTTGGAAAGAAGATATTGGTCCCGTTTCCAGAGAACATCGGGACGAAATATGGAATAAGTTTAGTGATTTGACGAAGCAAATGCATGATAAGCGTGAAGTTTTATTTGAAAATCAAAGAGGAACAGAACTAGAAAATTTAGCTAAGAAAAAAGAAATTATAGCAAAAATCGAAGTGCTCGCTACTGAAAAAGTTAATGCTCATTCTCAATGGCTTGCTCAAATAGAAAAAGTAGAAGCACTGCGAACTAGTTTCTTCTCGGCAGGAAAAGTACCTTCAGATGTTAATGAAGAAACATGGTCGGCTTTTAAAACTGCAGTTAGAAATTTCAATTCTTTTAAAAATTCATTTTACAAAGACATTAAAAAAGATCAAAATGATAACCTAACAAAAAAAACAGCTCTTGTTGCCAAAGCTAAGGAACTTCAAGAAAGTGTAGATTTTGCAGCAACCACTCCTATAATGAAGCAAATTCAAGAGGAATGGAAGCAAATAGGACATGTACCAAGAAAGTATTCAGATAAAATCTGGAAAGAGTTTAAGGATGCCTGTAATCATTATTTTGAGAAATTAAAAGAGCAGAAAAACGAAGAAAACGGCGAAGAAGTTGCTGCTTTTGACAATAAAAAAGCATATTTAGAAACATTGAGAGAATTCCAATTAGTTGGGGAACACAAAACCGATTTAGACGCGATAAAATTACACATTGAAACTTGGAAAAGCTTTGGCAAAGTGCCATTTCCAAGACGACACATTGAAGGTAAATTCAATAAAATTCTCGATGCCTTGTTCGAGAAATTAAGTTTGAGTAAAAAGGATACAGATATGATGCGTTTTTCCAATAGAATGGATAATTTATCAGAGAGTAATGATACTCGAAAACTAGATAATGAAAAGATTTTCATTATGCGAAAAATTGATGAAGTGCAAAATGAAATTTTTCAGTTAGAAAACAATATTCAGTTTTTTACAAATACTAGAAATGCTAAAAAAGAAAATTCAATAGTTTTAGAAGTTCGAAAAAACATTGCAATTCATAAAGAAAGTCTTGACGTTTGGAAAGAAAAATTAAAGCAATTGCGAAATTTGAATTTAGAATAAAAATTAAAATTAAAATTAAAATTGAGAGACTCCTTTGAGTCTCTTTTTTTATGTCCCACTCATACATGATAAATATCATTTTAAATATTGAATGTTAACACTATTTTTGAAGCTTAATAAAAGATTTTATCATGAAAAATTCATTAATTCAGAAATACAATGTTGCAGGCCCAAGGTATACAAGTTACCCTACGGTTCCTTATTGGGATGAAGCAGATTTTTCGTATGAAATGTGGACGGACACTTTAAAAAAATCCTTTATAGAAAGTAATGATAAAGAAGGAATTAGTTTGTACATTCATTTACCTTTTTGCGAAAGCTTGTGCACTTTTTGCGGCTGTAATAAACGAATCACGAAAAATCACACGGTTGAAAATCCGTATATCAAAGCTGTTTTAAAAGAGTGGTCGATCTATTGTAAAATAATTGGTGAAAAACCACTTATAAAAGAAATTCATTTAGGTGGTGGAACTCCCACTTTTTTCTCGCCTAAAAATTTAGAAGATTTAATAAATGGTATTTTTAAAAGTGCTACAAAGGCGAATAATTATGAATTTAGTTTTGAAGGTCACCCCAACAATACTTCTTACGAACATTTGCAAAAATTATACGATCTAGGATTTAGAAGAGTGAGTTATGGTGTTCAAGATTACTCGGCTAAAGTTCAGAAAGCGATTCATAGAGAACAACCTTTTCATAATGTTGCAAAAGTTACTTTTTGGGCTAGAGAAATAGGTTACACTTCTATTGGTCATGATATCATTTTTGGCTTGCCGTTTCAAGATATTGATGATGTAATTGACACAATCGAAAAAACAAAGTCGTTACAACCGGACCGATTAGCTTTTTACAGTTATGCACACGTGCCATGGATCAAAGGAAATGGACAACGAGGATTTAAAGATGAAGACATTCCAAAAGATGATCAAAAGAGAATTTTATACGAAACAGGCAAAAAACTACTCTTTGAAAATGGTTATAACGAAATAGGAATGGATCATTTTGCACTAGATACTGATAGCTTATACGAGGCTTTTCAAAATGGAAACCTACACCGCAATTTCATGGGGTATAGTTCTTCAAAAACGCAATTAATGATTGGTTTAGGTGTATCTTCAATTAGTGATAGTTGGTACAGCTTTGTACAAAACGTAAAAAATTTAGAGGATTATTATCAAATATTGGAACGGGACAAACTACCGGTTTATCGTGGACATTTACTCACTAATGAAGATTTAATTATTCGAAAACATATTTTGAATTTAATGTGCCAATTTGAAACATCTTGGAGTGATAGCGCAAACTATTTTAAAGAAATCCCTGAAGTGCTACTACAGTTAAAGGAAATGGAAAATGATGGTCTTTTAGAATTTGGAGATAAATATTTAAAGGTAACTGCTGCTGGAAAACCTTACGTACGAAATATATGTATGGCATTCGATTTAAGATTGAAGCGTAAAGCACCAGAAACGGAATTGTTCTCGATGACAATTTAATTTCACAATCAGAAATACAAAATGCGCTATTCAGCGCATTTTGTATTTATTTCTGGTAAAGACTAATGACAATTAGGACTTTCCTGGACAAATAAACTCATACTAGAGGGAGATATGTATGGAATTCCCAGACCTAAACCTCTTAAAATAAATAAACAACCAATAAGCACTGCTACATAAGGAATAATTTTTTGAATTTTATTTCTGATTGGCACTGTTAAATAGGAATTAATGTAAACTACACTACTCATCATAGGAACTGTTCCTAAACCAAAGAGGATCATATAAAGAACGCCTAAGCTTTCACTTTGCATTGCGATAGCGCCAAAAAGAGCCACATATACCATTCCGCAAGGTAAAAATCCATTTAATAGGCCAATGGTAAAAAGTGATTTGTAACTTTTATTTTTAAACTGACTCCCTAAAGCGGTTTTGATTTTAGAAATCAACTTAAAAGCTGGTTTTGAAAAATTATACCTAGCAAAAAGTTTTTCGGGAGTTAGCACAATGAGAATCATTACAACACCTATAAAAATAGATAAATTTTGCTGTATTCCTGCTAAAAAAAAACCTTTACCAAGAAGCCCAAAAACAAAACCTATGCTTCCATAAGCTGTTAATCTTCCTAAATGGTATGTTATAATTTGGGTTACTTTTTTAGCCTGATTATTTCGATCTACAGGTAGCATCATTGCAATAGGTCCGCACATTCCTATACAATGAAAACTACTTATTAAACCGAAAATAAAAGCTGAGTATAACATTTTATAAAATTTAAAGTTTAAATATTCCTCTCGGAATTCAAGACTTTGTTATTGCTCATAAATTAACGTAAATTGTTTCTTTGGATAAATAGGATTTCCCTCCATATTGCCACTCCATATTAATGTCCCATCGACCGCCTGCCAAACTTTTTTTAGGTATGAGCAAAGTAGTAGCATCAGATAACGAAATGGGTATTTCAAAATCTAATTTTTTGTTAGACGGTCTATAAAGGGACACTTTTCCTTTAATATTTTTTGGAACAAATGTATCTGGAAAAACAATTGTAACTCCGGTAGTGGTCAAGGAAATTACTGGCTTGGCTACTAGATCTTCTGCATTTTGTACGCGTTTCATTTCGTCTCCAAAATTAGCATCATACTTATAATACTCCTCTACAACTAGATCATTATCGTACTTAGAATCCGATTGAACTTTAATTACAAAATATAAAATAAAGCTAATGAATATACTAAATGCAATTACAATGGCAGTTCCCCAATTAATTTTCATGATTTTTTATTTTTAATTCCTATTAGGTATAATGTGGTAATCAAATCGGCAGTAAATTTTCTATTACTTTTAACCAAAATTGAATGAATTTTTAATAAAATAGTAGCTTTTAAAATGCGTTGACTTCGATCAAAAAACAAATTTATACTGCTACTTTTAATCAAAACTTCGCGGACTCAAGAAGCTTGTTGTGCTCGTTTCAATCTTTTTATCACCATCATAAACTTCGATTTTGAGTTTTGTTTTATCGCTATCTAATAAATTCTTATTAATTTCTATAAACAAGGTTCCACCGCTCATCCCTTGCCTTGGAACCTTTAAGTTTTGCTTCCCTACAATACTTAATGTTCCTTTAATGCCAACTAATTTAAAAGTAATATCGTCAAAATCATCATTCGTTTTATTTATAACTTTAAAAGTATAAATATTACTAATATTCTCTCCTTTATGTTGAAACAGTTGCCCTGGAAGTCTTAAAATTGTTGCCTCAACATCAGTACGTAAAAACAATAAACCAATTAAAATAGCAACTAAAATAAATAGTACAGCTGAATATCCCTTCATTCTAGCAGTAAATTTAAATTTTACTTTTTTCTCGATCTCATCTTCAGATGCATATCGAATTAAACCTCTTGGTAAGCCTACATTATCCATAATAGTATCACACTCATCAATACATGCCGTACAATTGACACATTCCATTTGAGTTCCGTTGCGAATATCGATTCCTGTGGGGCAAACATTTACGCATTGCTTACAGTCAATACAATCACCTTTTCCAGTTGAAGCTCTATCTTCTTGCTTATTGAATTTAGCCCTTCCAGTTTCTTTTTCTCCTCGAACAAAATCATAGGCAACATTAATAGACTTATCATCTAATAAAACACCTTGTAATCTTCCGTAAGGACAAGCAATGATACACACTTGCTCTCTAAACCAAGCAAAAATAAAGTAGAAAATTCCAGTAAAAATCAGTAGCGAAATCAATGTACTAATATGATCTGCTGGACCTTCTTCAATCATCAATAGTAATTTGTCACTGCTAATAAGGTACGCCAGAAAAACATTAGCAATAAAAAAGGAAATTATTAAAAATATAAACCACTTGATACCTTTTTTACGAATTTTCTCCGCATCCCATTTTTGTTTATCTAATCGTATTTGAGCTCCTCTATCGCCTTCTATCCAATACTCTATTCTACGAAATACCATTTCTAAAAATATAGTTTGCGGACAAATCCAGCCACAAAATATACGCCCAAAAATAACTGTAAACAAAATGACAAAGACAACGCCCACAATCATAAAAAGAACAAAAATATAAAAATCTTGAGGCCAAAATGGAAATCCGAAAATATTGAATCGTCTTTCTAAAATGTTAAACATCATAAATTGATTGCCATTGATTTTTATAAATGGATTAGCAACTAAAACAATAAGTAAAAAATAACTAACCCATTTTCGATAATCATAAAACTTTCCCGAAGGTTTTTTTGGAAAAATAAATTTTCTATTTCCTTCTTCGTCTATCGTTCCAATAGTATCTCTAAAAGCTTCATCTGGTAATTTTGACATTTCTTTTTTATTTAAAACACAATTTTAAAATAATTCTTAAAATCAAAAAGCTAAATAAAAACGCGTGTTTTTAATTGATATTTAACTGTAATAGAGTTGACTTATTCAGTGTACACTTCACCCTCGGGTGCTTTAGCGTCAGGCGGATTAGTGCCTTTTAATGAAATCACATAACTGGCTACTTTTTGCATCTCTTTTGGTTTTAATGTACCTTTCCATGAAATCATTCCCTTGCCATCACGACCGCCATTTACTAGAGTATGAAAAATATTTTTTATTCCTCCTCCAAGAATCCATTCATCATCTGTAAGGTTAGGACCAATTTGTCCGCCTCCATCAGCTCTATGGCAGGCAGCACAATTCGTATTAAAAATTTCTTTTCCTGCTGACAGATCTCCCGTTTCGGTCAATAATGTAACTGTTTTCTCATCCATCATATCTGGTGCAGTTTTCATATATTCGGCAACTTCAATCTTGGCTTGTGCGATTTCTTTTTTAAGTTCCATCTCTTGATCATCGGCCCCTAAAATTTCAAAACGCACCATATAAACTACTCCAAAAACGATTGATGCATAAAATAAATACACCCACCACGGTGGTAAATTGTTATCTAACTCTTTAATACCGTCATAATCATGATCTAATAATAATTGATCCTCATTTACCTCTGCTGACGATTCTGGTTTTATTAACAATCCCACTAATTTCTTGTACCACTTGTTTTCAGCTATACTCCAATTTTTAGATTCATTAAGTGTTGCTTTCTCCTCAGCTGTAAGTAAAAGATACGTTACATTATTAACAGCGGTAATTGTAATTTCAATTGCTATAACTAGAAAAAGAAAGATCAGCAAGAACACAGAAACCATAGGGTATCTTATAAAAGCTGGACGGTCTCCAGAGTCAACGAAATATTCTACTGCTCCAAATGCAACAAAGAAAATAACGGGTACGCTTAAGTAGGATGGAATTAATTTTTTCATTCTATATATTTTTAAAAATTAAACTATTTTATTGTCTTGCAAAGGCATCTGACTCAGTTCATCAATTTTCTCTTTTTTATACGAGAAAACCCAAATACCAAGACCTACGAAAAAGAAAAAGAAAATCAATAGCGATAAGATGGGGAATATTGCAACACCATCAATGGTTTCTAAGTTGTGTTTTACTTGTTCAAACATGATTTCTATTTTTTAAGAGCTATTTTTTTACTTTGATATCTGTTCCTAGACGTTGCATATAAGCAATAAGAGCTACAATTTCTCTTTCATTCATTGGAACAAATTCCTCTCCTCTTGCTGCTGCTTTTTTCTTACTTTCATCATAACTCTTTACAAAATCAGGATCGTTTTTTAAACTTTCTTCAATTGCAATCGCTTGTTTTCTTAAATCATCAAGACCGCTTGCAACTTGTGCGTCTGTATAAGGCACACCCAGCGTTACCATAGCTTGCATTTTTTTCTGAGTCAAAGAAATATCCATTGGCTTATTATCAAACAACCATTTATATCCTGGCATAATTGAGCCTGCTGATATGCTTTGAGGACTCCAGAAATGGTTGAAATGCCAGTTATCATTGTATTTACCACCTACTCTTAACAAATCTGGTCCAGTACGTTTTGATCCCCATAAAAATGGATGATCATAAACAAACTCACCTGCTTTAGATTGTGGGCCATAACGTTCTACTTCACTACGGAAAGGTCGAACAGATTGAGAGTGACAACCAACACATCCTTCACGAATATATAAATCACGCCCCTCAAGCTCTAGTGGAGAATAAGGTTTTACACTTGTAATTGTTGGAATATTAGATTTAACCATAATAGTTGGAACAATTTGAATGACACCTCCAATTAAAATAGCAACAGTTGCTAAAATCGTTAATTGAATAGGTTTTCTTTCCAACCAAGGGTGGAACTTTTCTCCTTTTATACGACTCGAACTGATTCGTATTAAAGCTGGTGCTTCAGCTAATTCATCTTCTATTGCAGAACCTTTTCTTAATGTTTGAATAATGTTATACACTAAAACAAGCATTCCTGTTAAATATAAAGTACCACCAATTGCTCTCATCCAATACATTGGCATGATTTGAGTTACTGTTTCAAGGAAGTTACCGTAAGTTAATGTTCCGTCTGGATTGAATTGTTTCCACATTGAAGCTTGCAAAAATCCAGCAACATACATTGGAATTGTATATAAAATAATACCTAATGTACCAATCCAAAAGTGAAAGTTAGCCAGTTTTAAAGAGAATAAAGTGGTCTTAGACATTCTAGGAACCAACCAATAAATCATACCAAAGGCTAAGAAACCATTCCATGCTAATGCACCTACGTGAACGTGAGCAATAATCCAATCCGTGTAGTGCGCTATTGCATTTACATTTTTAAGAGACAACATAGGACCTTCAAAAGTAGCCATACCATAACCTGTGATCGCTACAACAAAGAATTTCAAAACGGGATCTACACGTACTTTATCCCATACACCTCTTAAAGTCAACAATCCATTGATCATACCACCCCAAGATGGCGCAAGTAACATAATAGAGAAAGCAACACCTAAATTTTGTGCCCAGTTAGGTAAAGCAGAATATAATAAGTGGTGTGGTCCAGCCCAGATATAGATAAAAATCAAAGACCAAAAGTGAACAATAGATAAGCGATAAGAATAAACAGGACGATTAGCCGCTTTTGGAACAAAATAGTACATTAAACCTAAGAATGGTGTGGTTAAGAAAAATGCAACTGCATTATGACCGTACCACCACTGAACTAATGCGTCTTGAACACCTGCATAAACAGAATAACTTTTGAAAGCTGAAACAGGTAATTCTAAATTATTGAAAATATGTAAAACAGCCACTGTAACAAAAGTTGCTAAATAAAACCAAATTGCAACATATAAATGGCGTTCTCGACGTTTTATCATGGTTCCAATCATGTTGATCCCCATTACAACCCATATAATTGTGATTGCAATATCAATAGGCCATTCCAGTTCAGCATATTCTTTTGAGCTACTAAACCCTAAAGGCAAAGTAATAGCGGCCGCTACAATAATTAATTGCCACCCCCAAAAGTGAATGTTGCTTAATAAATCACTATACATTCTAGCCTTTAATAAACGTTGCATGGAATAATACATTCCAGCAAAAAAGGCGTTACCAACAAAGGCAAAAATAACAGCATTTGTATGTAATGGTCTCAATCTACCATAACTTAACCACGAAATTCCGTCAGTCATGTTAGGAAAAAGAAACATAAAAGCTAGTGTAAGCCCAACGATCATTCCTACTACTCCAAAAAGGATTGTAGCGTAAATGAACTTCTTTACAATTTTGTTGTCATAATAAAACTGCTGCATTTCCATAATTAAATTTGTTTATTATTTTATTTTAAATTTTTAAGCTCAATAATTGTAGAATTACTCTTCTAGATTAATTTCCTCAATTTTTTCAACTGTATTTTCTTTTTTAGTTGATTTTAACAGCTCGTCATCAAAGAGCATTCGTACTGATGGCGTATAATCATCATCATACTGACCTGTTTTTACCGCCGTTATAAAAGCAATAAAAAAGCCGATGGCAATAATTATACTGATGGTTATTAATAAATAAATGACACTCATACCTTAAATTATAGTAACAAAATTACTGTGGATTATTCGTGTAAAACATGACATATATCATACTTTACAACAATTGTTAAATATATGTGAAAACGCACTTCGCAAACTTATATACTTCTATTTTTTACATGCGTAATAACTACTCATAACCGTAACAAAACTGACAATTGTTATTGTACTCAATGGCATTATAATAGCTGCAACTAGCGGTAATAAATTACCCGTCACAGCAAATGATAAACCTATAATATTGTACAATAAAGAAAGTGCAAAACTCATTTTTATGGTTGTTATCGAATTTTTTGATAATTGCAAAAAGTAGTTTAATTTTTGAAATTCAGTCGCATCTAAAATTGCATCACAAGCAGGGGAAAAGACGTTAACATTTTCAGAAATAGAGATTCCCACGTTACTTTGCGCTAATGCTCCTGCATCATTCAACCCATCGCCTACCATCATCACATTTCTCCCTTCTTGCTGTAATTTTTTAATAAATTCTAGTTTTTGTTCTGGTTTCTGATTGAAAACTAATTCTGTACCTTTCGGTAAAAGCTGCTCAAGAGTTTCCATTTCTCCATCATTATCGCCTGACAAAACTTTAATTTGATATTGATTTTTTAAAGTTGAAAACAACTGCTCTAAACCATCTCGGTATTGATTATTGAAATTGTATCTTCCGTAGTATTGACCATCAACTTTTATGTGAACCGATGTTTGCTGGATACTATTGTTGTCAATTATTTTCACCAAACTAGCTGATCCTATCAAAATTTGATGATTATCTATTTGTACCATAATCCCTTTACCTGTAATTTCTTCAAAAGCATCTACTTTTAATTTTTTTGCTTCCGGTAAATAATCATATAACATCCTACTTAAAGGATGATTTGATCCTCGAAGTGCATTTTTTATTAATACTTTGATCTCTTCTGAAAACAAATTGCCTTCGTAAGATATATTTGATTTTTTGTTAGTAGTAATTGTTCCTGTTTTATCAAAAACTACTGTATCAACTTTAGATAATTGCTCTATAACCAAAGCATTTTTAAGATAGAATTTTTGTTTACCCATTATCCTCAAAACATTCCCAAAAGTAAAGGGAGCTGTCAACGCAAGCGCACACGGACAAGCAACTATCAATACCGCAGTAAAAACATTAAAGGCAATATTTGCATCAATGAATATCCAATATCCAAATGAAGTGAAAGCGATTAGTAAAAGTATGGGTGTGAAATAGCGCGAAATTTGATCTGTGATTGTTTTATGTTTTTGCTCGACATTTTTTTGAAAAACATCATTACTCCACAACTGCGTCAAGTAACTTTGTGAAACAGAATGAAGCACTTCCATTTCAATTACCTTCCCTATCTGCTTTCCTCCTGCAAAAACTTTATCACCTGATTTTTTCTCAATAGCAACTGCCTCACCTGTTACAAAACTATAATCGATTTCTGCTTTTTCTGAAATTAATATTCCATCAACAGGAATCAATTCTTGATTTCTAATTAATAATCGGTCTCCTTTCTCTACATCATAGATAGGAACACTTTCTTCTGAAAAATCAGTATTAATTTTAGTAACAGCAATTGGAAAATAAGATTTAAAATCCCTCTCAAAACTCAAAAAACTATAGGTTTTGATTTGGAACATTTTTCCTAAAAGCATGAAAAAAATCAATCCTGTCAAGCTATCAAAAAATCCAGAACCATAATCCATGATGATGTCAAAAGCACTTCTTACAAACATTACAACTATTCCTAAAGCAATAGGAATATCAATATTTAGCATTTTAGATCTGATGCTCTTAAAGGCCGAGACGTAATACCCACTTGCCGAGTATAAGAAACTTGGCATTGCTAAGGCAAAAATTAACCATCTAAAAAAACCACGGTATTGATCTAGCCAATATTCTTTTACTTCAAAATATTCCGGAAATGACAATAACATAATATTTCCGAAACAAAAGAAGGCAACGCCTAATTTGTAGGTGAGCGTTCGATCAACAGTATTGTTACCTGTCTCGTAATTCTCTAGGCTAATATAAGGTTCGTAACCAATGGAACTCAATAAATAAACAATTGTTTTAATAGAAACTACTTCTGGATTATAAGTAATTCTAACTTTTTTTTCTGGAAAGTTAACTTGTGAAGTGCTTATTCCTTTTTGAAGACGTTGCAAATTTTCCAGAATCCAAATGCACGAGCTACAATGAATATGCGGAATGTTAAGTGAAATAATAGCCGTTGAATTCTCTTGGAACTCTAGCAATTTTGCAACAATACTTTCGTTGTCTAAAAAATCATACTTCCCTTTAATATCTTGCGGGGTTGCTCCAGGTGATTTTTCAAAATCATAATAGTAGGTCATATCATTGAGACTAAAAATTTCGTACACCGTTTTACAACCGTTGCAACAAAAACTTTTATTGTCAAAAATAATTTCGTCTTCTTTTATAATATCTAAACCACAATGGAAACAGTTTTGTGTGTCCATAACTTTGCTCATTTTACCTTTTGCAAAGTACTTAAACGATTGTTAACTAAAATATGACAATTATCATATTAAAAAAGTACTTTTGTAATACCTATAAAACAAATGAATTATGAGTAAATGTGAACAATGTATCGTGAGAGAACTTAGCTCATTGAAAGCACTTACTAGAGATGAATTATTAAAAGTTTCTAGTTGTAAAACATCACATATTATTAAAAAAGGGGAAATTATATTTGAAGAAGGAGAAAATGTAAATGGAATATATTGTATCAAGGATGGTGTTTGTAAACTGACGAAACTTAGTGGCAATGGCAAAGATCACATTGTTAAGCTGGTTACAAAAGGTGAATTACTAGGACAACGTTCTATGATAAGTGAAGAGCCTGTAAATTTAAGTGCAGTTGCTCTTGAGGATATGGAGGTTTGTTTTATTCCAAAAACAGAAGTAATGAGATTTTTCGATAAAAACAATCAGTTTTCAATGAACGTGATGAAAACAATTTGTGGTGATTTGAAGGAAGCAGATGACCACATGGTCAATTTAGCTCAAAAAACAGTGAAAGAACGATTAGCAGAAACACTATTGTATTTAAACGATACTTTTGGGAAAAATGAAGATAATTCTTTGAAAGTCCAACTTTCTCGAGACGAATTAGCAAGTATAATTGGAACTGCCACTGAAAGTTGCATTCGCTTACTATCTGAATTTAAAAAATTAGATTTAATTGAACTAAATGGAAAAAAGATAATTTTAAAAGATGTGAATAAACTTAAAAAGATATCAGAATAAATTATTCATGCTATTCCTTTTTATTCATCGTAAAATAGTAAACTGGAATTCCAAGACAAACAATAAATAATCCTAAACCAGTATTGAAAGTGTCATAAATAAGTAACGTAAAACAAATTGCTGTTGTTACAATTATATAAATTGCTGGTACAATTGGATATCCAAAAGCTTTATACGGCCTATCTGCATTCGGTTCTTTTTTCCGAAGTATGAATACTCCTAAAATCGTTAGTATATAAAAAACTAACGATGCAAAGGTAGCATAAGTCAGTAAGTCTCCAAATTTTCCGGAAACACATAAAACACAAGCCCAGATACATTGTACCCATAACGCCTTAGCTGGAACTTGATTTTTGTTCAGCTGCGTTGCTTGTTTAAAAAACAGTCCATCTTTTGCCATAGCAAAAAACAATCTACCACCCGATAGAATTAGGCCACTATTGCAACCAAAAGTAGACACCATAATTAATCCAGCCATTACAAAAACACCAATATTTCCCATAATCATGCTAGCTGCTGCAGCTCCTACTCTATCATTGTTGGCAAACATGATTCCGCTACCGCTAATATCATTCACGCTAGGAATTCCTTGCATTGGCAATAAAGCTAAGTAAGCAAAATTTGCTAAAACATAAATTACAGTTACTATCAAAGTTCCAAGAAACAAACTACGAGGAATATTTTTTTTGGGTTCTTTAATTTCACCTGCAATAAAGGTTACATTATTCCATGCATCACTAGAGAAAAGCGAATTAATTATTGTTGCTCCTGCGGCTCCAAGAAGTGCTATTCCTGCTAGTTTTGTAACCGTAATAGTACCATCAGGATTTACAACCGTTTTACTAGCTTCCCACATGTTTGCAAAATTATTAGATAAAATATTAGTTTGTAAACCAACATATAACCCTAAAATTATCAGTGCAAAAAGAGCAATTAATTTAGCTGAAGTAAAAATCAACTGAACAGTTTTTCCGCTTTCCACACCTTTGGTGTTAATATAGGTCAGCAAAATTATACTCAAAATAGCTACTACTTTTTGGTATGAAAAAATGAAGCTTGGACCAACATTAAAAAGAGTTGTATCCAAAACAGGGAAAAAAATAGCGGCATAATTAGCAAATGTAACTGCAATAGCAGCAATAACTCCAGTTTGAATAACCGTGAAAACCGTCCAGCCGTATAGAAAAGAAATCAATCTACCATAAGCACGCTGAATGTAAACAAATTGTCCTCCAGCTTTAGGCATCATTCCAGCTAATTCCCCGTAACTTAAGGCGGCTGCCACGGTGATTAAACCTGTGACAATCCAAATTACTAATAACCATGCTGCAGAACCAATGTCTCGCGCCATCGCTGATGTAACTATAAAAATCCCCGAACCAATCATTGATCCTGCAACTAAACTCGTAGCATCTATTAATCCTAAAGACCGTTTTAACTCGATTTTATTTTCTGACATTGATAATTAGTTTTTAATTTATTTTATCTGCTTTGTTAATCGATTCGCTAGTCTAACTATTATAAACTAGGCTCTTAAAACTGAATCCTAAAAACTGAGAACTATAATTTCTTTGCTTCTTCCCAAAAAATATCCATTTCAGCTAGTGTCATGTCCATTAAAGGTTTTCCTAATTCACCTGCTTTACTTTCTAAATATTGAAAGCGCTTGATGAATTTTTTATTGGTTCGTTCTAAAGCATCTTCAGGATTTACCTTTAAAAATCTAGCATAATTTATCATAGAGAATAATACATCTCCAAATTCAGCCTCAATTTTATCCTGATCTCCCGCTGCAACCTCAACTTGTAATTCGGCCAATTCCTCTTGCACTTTATCCCAAACTTGGTGTGATTCTTCCCAGTCAAATCCTACTCCTTTAACCTTATCTTGAATTCTACTCGCTTTTACTAATGCAGGTAAACTTGTTGGAACTCCTTCTAAAACTGATTTTTTGCCTTCTTTTAGCTTTAATTTTTCCCAGTTTTGCTTCACTTCTTCTTCGTCTTTTACAACAACATCGCTGTAAATATGAGGGTGGCGATGAATAAGTTTTTCACAAATTCCATTGCATACATCTGCAATATCAAAATCATTAGTTTCACTTCCTATTTTAGCATAAAAAACTAAATGTAAAAGTAAATCGCCTAATTCTTTTTTCACTTCGTTTAAATCATTATCCAAAATAGCATCACCTAATTCGTAAGTTTCTTCAATGGTTAGATGACGCAAACTTTGCATCGTTTGCTTTTTGTCCCAAGGACATTTTTCACGCAAATCGTCCATGATGTTCAATAATCTTTCAAAAGCTTGGAGTTGGTTTTGTCTAGAATTCATAACGAGTATTTTTAGTAAAAATAAAAAATCCCGTTCAGAAAAAAAGCTGAACAGGATTATAAATAATTAATTATAGGATTATTTTTTTGCGACTTTTTCAACTTTCGCTGGAACTTCAACTTCCCCAGCTTCAGTTTCATTTGCATCAGCATGAACTGACTCGTTATCAACCGCAACAGGAACAGAATCTACTAATAAGCCTTTTGCTTGAAGCATATTGTACCAGTTTAAAACTTTTTTGATGTCTGATGGGTAAACTCGCTCTTCATCATAATCAGGTAAAATCTCTTTGAAATAGGCAATTAAAGTTGCGTTGTCCTCTTTATGCGAAATAGCTTGTCCTTTATTTTCCTTATCGGCAATAGTTTGCATGATTTGAGACAAGGGCTTTTCTGCTTCATAAGTATAAATCGAGATTTCAGATAATAAGCTAACATTACTTTTTAAATTAACAGTAATTTTTTTACCGTCAACTAATGATTCTGCAACGAATCCAGTACGTGTTTGTACTTGTAATACATATAAACCTGGTTTACCAGAGATGGCTAAAATTTTTTCTAAATTCATGTTTTTCTAATTATTATTAAAAATTTGATTTGTTATTTTATTGTTTGAAACCAAAAATTATACCAAGTGGTATAGAATCTTATCTGCCTTTTTTACCAAAAAATTTCATTCGATATTCTTGGAATGTTTTACCTTCTATAATATTTTTTAATTTCCTCTGGATCAAACGTTTTTTTAATGACGAAATTTTATCGGTAAACAATATCCCTTCAATATGGTCGTATTCATGTTGGATTACTCTTGCGATTAGGCCGTCAAAAACTTCTGTTTTCATGACAAAATCTTCTTCGCAATACTCAATTGTTATTGTGGGATTTCGATAAACATCTTCTCGAACATCAGGAATGCTTAAGCAACCTTCATTGAAGGTCCATTCTGGACCTTCTTCCTTTATCATTTTGGCATTGATAAAAGTTTTTTTAAAACCTTGTAGTTGCTTCTGTTCAGCATCATCAAGCTCTTCATCATCACTAAAAGGCGTGGTATCAATAACAAATAACCGCACCGCTAAACCTACTTGAGGCGCAGCAAGTCCAACACCACAGGCGTTATACATAGTGTCATACATATTAGCAATTGTCTCCTTTAAATTGGGATGCTCTTGTGTAAGAACTTCTCCTGTTTTTCTTAAAACTGGATCGCCATATCCTATAATTGGTAAAATCATTAGTCTTGCATTAAAATATTAACTGCTACATTAGGAACTACCTCCCATTTATTTCAGGTCGCAAAAATAGTAAAAAATTAGACAATGAATAATCGTTAGTTCATTATTAGCTAATATTAACAATTAAAGTTAAAAGAGCTGTATTAATTGTTTATATAATTCATACAAATCTTACCTTTGCAGTAAGACTATATTATGCTACAAAAAACTAAAAAATTTATAGATTCCATTTATTTTACTAATGCTTTAAAAGTTACGGTGGCAGCGGTCATCCCTGTAGTTCTGTTTTCTCTCTTAGGGGAATTTAGAATAGGATTTACAATAGCTTTAGGCGCTTTTTTTACTTATCCAAGTGACATTCCTAGTAGTTTGAAGCATAAAGTAAATGGTGTTTTATTTACTGCTTTTTTAGTTTCCTTCATAAACTTAGCGATCAACATAATATTTCCCTACAATTGGATCTTTTATCCTTTTTTAGCTCTTTTAATTTTCATGCTGTCTATGATTTCTGTTTATGGGCACCGTGCGACAATGACTTCTTTTTCTGGTTTAATTTCTATTTCGTTGGCTTTTTCAAATATCAATGAAGGCTGGGCAATGGTTGAGCATGCGGGATTAATTCTTGCTGGTGGTTTATTTTATCTTTTGATTTCCTTAATTTTCTATTACGTAAGACCTAATCGTTATATCGAATTACAAATAGGAGAGTGTATTAAACTTACGGCAAAATATCTCAAATTACGTGGAGACTTATGGACTGTAAAGGCCGACAGAAAATTAATTATTGAGAAACAATTACACCTTCAAGTAGAATTAAATACAATTCACGAAAACATAAGAGAAGTACTTATTAGAAGTTCTATTACGACAGGATCTTCTAATCAAAATCGTAAAATGTTACTCGTTTTCATCTCGTTAGTTGAAATTCTTGAACTAGCATTATCTACCTCATTTGATCATAATAAGTTACATCAAAAATTTGATGACCACCCAAAGGTTTTATTGACTTATCAGAATTTAGCCTATAATCTAGCCGCTAATTTAAAGCAATTATCTAAAAGTTTAAAAAACAGAAAAATATATAGTTCCAAGTACGATCTTATAAATGATTTGGCGAGTTTAAATCATGCCATCACTGATTATGAATCGCAAGTAGAGAGAAATTCAGCATCAGAAGGTGTTTTGATGTTAACTACCATGCTACAATATGCTGAAAAACAGGTTGAGAAAATAAATATTATTAGTCGCGCTTTTACACAAAAATCTTTAACTGAGGATTTGAAAGGTAAAGATAAAGATTTAGAGAAATTCTTAGCTCCTCATTATTACCCTCTTAGCACTTTGACGCAGAATTTTAGCTTTTCTTCTGCAATTTTCAGACATTCATTACGACTCACAATAACATTATTGTTTGGATTTATTATTGGTGTTTTTTTACCATTTCAAAATGTTTATTGGATATTGTTGACTATCATAGTTATTCTAAGACCTAGTTATGGCCTTACAAAGGAGCGCAGTTTTCAAAGAATGATTGGGACAATTATTGGTGGCTTAATAGCTTTTGGCATTCTCTATTTTGTTCATGACAATAGGATAACTAGTGTCTTAGCAATTCTTTGCATGCTCCTGGGATTTTCTTTTACCCAGATAAATTATAAAGTAAGTGCAACATTTATCACGATGTACGTCGTTTTTATCTACGGAATTTTGACGCCCAATATTAGCGATTTAGTTCAATATCGAATTTTAGATACACTTGTGGGTGCAGTTTTAGCATTTGTAGCAAATCACTTTCTATTTCCAACGTGGGAATTCTTAAATGCTCCTATTCATTTGAAAAAATCAATTGCGGCTAATCAAGAATACTTAAAAGAAATCGCACTGTTTTACAATAAAAAAGGAACTATTCCCACTGCTTATAGATTAGCACGAAAAAATGCTTTTATAGAAATAGGAAATTTAATGGCTTCCTATCAAAGAATGTCTCAAGAACCTAAATCAAAACAGAAACAGTTACCACAAATTTATAAGCTAGTTGTTCTTAATCATTCATTGCTTTCCTCGCTAGCCTCACTGGGAACATATATCCAATCTCATAAAACAACTACAGCTTCAAAAGCATTCAATATTGTCGTTGAAACCGTTGAAAGCAACTTAGAAATTGCGATCACCATTTTAGATGAAAAAGATTTGGATGATAATTTCATTAAAAAAGATTTAGCACTACATTTTACAGCACTAAAAGACATTCGAGAACGAGAATTAAAGGAAGGTGAAGATACAAATACAGAAGATTTTAAATTAAAATTGCAAGAGGCACAGTTAGTTATTGAGCAATTAGTTTGGCTAATAAATCTATCTGAAAACATTGTAAAAGCAACAAAAACATTAAAAACTAACTAAAAAAAGAGCATTAAAAGTAGAATATTTCTAATTTTAATGCTCTTTTTTTTAGTATTCACTTTTTACTTTAATTTTAGAACTTTCGCCGTATCATATCGGATTTCAGCTAGTAATTCAGGATTATCATTTAGCTTATTTCCATAAGAAGGAATCATTGTTTTTAATTTATCTTGCCATTGATCAGTTTTAAATTGATCTTTAAAACATCTTTCAACTAAATCAATCATTATAGAAACCGCAGTAGATGCACCAGGTGATGCACCAAGTAAAACAGATAATGAACCATCTTCAGTGGTAATTACTTCAGTTCCAAATTCTAGAATTCCACCTTCTTTCTCATCTTTCTTAATCACTTGAACTCTTTGTCCCGCTCGTTCTAAAACCCAATCTTTTGCTTTAGCATCAGGAACATATTCTTTTAAAGCATTGATTCTATCTTTTGGAGACTGACGCACTTGCTCGATCAAATATTTCGTAAGTGGAATATTTTTAATACCAGCAGCAATCATTGGAATAATATTATCTGGTTTAATTGATAACGGCAAATCAGAATACGATCCATTTTTTAAAAAACGAGTTGAGAAACCTGCAAAAGGACCAAAAAGCAATTGCTTTTCACCATTTATCATTCGGGAATCAATGTGTGGAACTGACATTGGTGGAGCACCAACACTTGCTTTACCATAAACTTTAGTTTGATGTTTTGCAATCACATCAGGATTTATGCATTTAAGCCATTGTCCGCTAACAGGAAATCCTCCATATCCTTTGCCTTCAATGACATTTGCTTTTTCTAATAATGGTAATGAACCTCCACCAGCACCAATAAAGACAAATTTAGCATAGGCTTTTTTCTTTTGGCCAGTAGCCAAATCAGTAATTTTAATTCTCCAAGATCTATCTTCTCGCTGTTTTAACTTTTTAACTTCATGATGAAAATGAATGGTTACACCATCTAATTTAGTTAAATATCCAAATATATTTCTAGTTAATTCACCAAAATTAACGTCGGTGCCAATATTCATTGAAGTAGCTGCAAACGTATCAGATTCTTTTCGTCCTTCCATTACCAGTGGCATCCATTGTTTCAATACATTAAAATCAGTACTGAAAATCATTTCTTTAAAAAGCGGATTAAATTGTAAGGCATTAAAACGTTTTTGAAGATAGGTAACATTTTTTTCGCCCCAAACAAAACTGAGATGTGGAATACTTTTTATAAAATTTTCAGGAGAGGAAACTTTATTTTGTTGGACTAAATAAGCCCAAAACTGTCGTGAAACTTCAAAGGATTCCGCAATACTAATGGCTTTTTTTGGATCAATACTTCCATCTTGACTTTCAGGAGTATAATTGAGCTCACAAAAAGCAGAATGTCCCGTCCCGGCATTATTCCAAGCATCAGAACTCTCGGCTGCAGCAATGTCTAAGCGTTCGTAAATTTCAATAGTGATATCAGGTTGTAATTCTTTTAGGATTAAGCCTAAAGTGGCACTCATAATTCCAGCACCTATAAGAATTACATCGCTATTTGTACGTATGGTTGTATCTGGCATGACAAAAAATTTAAGACACAAAGATACTTTATAAAACCAAAAAATTCATAACATTAAATTGTTAAAAAGTATGAATTGAAGTTTTCAAATTTAATTTATAATTCAATTTAAAATCTTTTTTGTGACAGGTAATCTTGAAGCATAATTGTTGCTGAAATTTCATCAATCAAAGCTTTGTTTTGACGTTGTTTCTTTTTCAAACCGCTATCAATCATCGATTGAAAAGCCATTTTTGAGGTAAATCGTTCATCAACTCTAATCACTTTCATATCTGGGAAATGATTGGTAAAATGTGTTACAAAACCCTTTATAATGGAAGCACTTTCTGATGGTAGCCCATTCATCTGCTTGGGTTCGCCAATGAGAACTGTTTCTACTTTCTCTTTAGAAAAATAGTCTTTAAGAAAATCTATTGCGGTAGCACTTGGAATTGTAGTTAATCCTGACGCTATGATTTGCATTTCATCGGTCACGGCTATTCCGGTGCGTTTTTGTCCGTAATCTATGGAAAGAATTCTTGGCATTTATAAGTAGTGTTTGTGTTTAATAAACCGAAGACGAAAATTATTTCTTGCCCACTATCAACTTAATAAACAATTGTGTAACCTTTGAAAACATAATCTCTAATATTTTCATCGTTGAAATAACTAGACTTCTTAAAATAAAAAGGATTCTTTAAATCTTTCCTTATCTTTTTTATTAAATCAATTTTGAACTTTCTAGCCGCTAAAGGTTTGTCTTTCAAAATATATCTAATTTGGCTATCTAAATCAAACCTAAAATCTTTAGTGATTTTAATTTTCATATTCCGAAATAGTCTTTTCAAGAAATTCATCCAACTCATCCAAAGAGCAACATTCAGCTGTATCGTTTTTTATCTTAGCCAAAGAAAGATCCAATTTTTTCTTGTTTTCATCAAAATCAGTATCTTACTGAACTATTTTCAATTCGTCTGATGAAAACGAACTCAATAACTCCAGAATTTTGGCTTTTATTTTTGGTTGAAATTCTAATCTAATTGCTTCCATAACTAATTTATTACTCATACAAAGATAAAACATTTTAGAGTTGAAAAAAAATGCTCCACTTTTTATGCCAATTGCAGTTTTTTTAGCCTCTTCCCTCTATGCCATTAATAAAAAGTAAAACGCGACAAGTTAAATTTGCAACATTTTCAAACTAATTCGGCTTTTTGCTATAGGTTAAAAATCCTATCTTTGTCAAAAATCTATCTAAAATGAATCCATTACAAACTATTATAGAACAAGCCTGGGAAAACAGAGCTTTGTTACAAGAAGAAACGACTACAAAAGCTATTAGGGAAGTTATTGAATTATTAGATTCTGGGAAATTACGTGTAGCCGAACCGGTTGGCGATACTTCGACTTCGCTCAGTACAAGTTCTTGGCAAGTAAACGAATGGGTAAAAAAAGCTGTTGTGATGTACTTCCCTATTCAAAAAATGGAAACATGGGAATCTGGAATTTTTGAATATCACGATAAAATGTTATTAAAAAGAGGCTTTGCAGAAAAAGGAATTCGTGTTGTTCCGAATGCAGTGGCGCGTTATGGAGCATACATTTCTAGCGGCGTTATTTTAATGCCTAGTTACGTCAATATTGGTGCTTATGTTGACGAGGGAACGATGGTAGACACTTGGGCAACAGTAGGAAGTTGTGCTCAAATAGGAAAGAATGTACATTTAAGTGGTGGTGTAGGAATTGGCGGTGTTCTAGAACCATTGCAAGCTTCACCAGTTATTATTGAAGATGGTGCATTCATAGGTTCTCGTTGTATTGTTGTTGAAGGAGTTCATGTGGGTAAAGAAGCTGTTCTAGGCGCTAACGTGTGCTTGACTGCTTCTACAAAAATCATTGATGTTACCGGAGACGAACCAGTAGAAATGAAAGGTTTTGTTCCAGCTCGTTCTGTTGTGATTCCAGGAAGCTATACTAAAAAGTTTGCTGCTGGAGAATTCCAAGTTCCATGTGCTCTAATTATTGGAACACGTAAACCATCTACTGATTTGAAGACTTCTTTGAATAATGCGTTGAGAGAATATGACGTAGCGGTATAATTGAATGTTTTTTATCCTATAATTCCAAATTCTAATTGTTAAGTCGATTTTTATTTGGAATTTTTATTTACATTATTCCGTAAAAATTGTTTTTTTGTTTCAATTTGTAAAGTCAATAAAAAAAAGTTTAAATGAAAATACTTGTGATTCAACAGAAGATGATAGGCGATGTATTAACTAGTAGTATAATCTGTTCTAATATTAAAATAATATATCCCAATTGTCAAGTAGATTATTTAGTTTATCCTTTTACGCTTCCGGTTTTAGAAAACAACCCTGATATTGATAATATTATTTTATTTGAAGAAAAATACCGTAAGAGTAAACTAGCTTTTTTAAAGTTTTTATTGCATTTACGAAAACAGAAATACAATATTGTAATTGACGCTTATGGTAAACTCGAGAGTAATTTAGTTGTCGCTTTTAGCGCTGCTAAAATTCGAATTGGGTTTTACAAATCGTATACAAGTTTTATTTATACTGACACGGTGAAAGAAATCTCTAACCCAATTACTAATGCTGGAACTGCAATTGAAAACCGACTTAATTTACTATCTAACTTAAGAAATAGTATTGAACTTATCAATAAACCAAAAATCTTTTTAACCGACCAAGAAATTGAAAATGGTAAGGCTATCCTTAAAAAGAACAATGTCGATTTTTCAAAAAAAATATACATGATCAGTGTTTTAGGTAGCGGCGAAAACAAAACTTATCCTTTTGATTACATGGCGACTTTATTAGATGAAATTGTAAGAGAAACTCAGTCCATTTTACTATTTAATTACATGCCAAATCAAGAAAAAGAAGCTAGAAAGATTTTTAATTTATGTTCAACTGAAACAAAAGCTGCTATAAACCTAAATGTGGTGCCTACTGATATTAGATCCTTTTTATCTATTTTATATCACTGTGATGGACTAATAGGTAATGAAGGTGGTGCAATTAATATGGCAAAGGCGATTATTAAACCTACCTTTACAATATTTTCAACTTGGATTATTAAAGAAGCATGGAATTCATTCGAAAATGAAACTTCCAATATTTCGGTTCATTTAAAAGACTTTAAACCAGAGTTATACGGAGATAAATCACCCAAGGAAATGAAAAATAACGCTGAAAACTTATACAAATCTTTTCTACCTCAACTTATTTTACCAAAATTGAAAGTATTTTTAAAGAAAAATTAAAGTTTCTTAAAGACTTGAATCAATCCCTCTATCCGTTATAATTATTTTATTCTCCCTGGTAGACTTTCTAATTGCTTTATTTTTTGCCAATGCTTGCTCATTGACATAACCGCGACTATGATCTAAATGTATACATATCGCGCTATAACGAATTTGTTTTGACTTCAGTCCCATATTGATTAATCGCTCTCCTAACTCTCTATCTTCGCCTCCGTATTGCATTTCTTGATTGAAACCATTTATAGCAATCAAATCACTTTTCCATCCGGACGAATTATGGCCATTCCAGCTTGCGTTTGTTGGCGTTAAAGCATTTAAAATTTTAGCTCTGATTGGAGAAGCAGTTAACTTTAAATTTTTAACTGATTTATTTAAACCTTGTTTTATCAGCCATTCCTTGTCAAAGCAAGATTGTGAAATAATATCATGCTTAGTAATTAAATTTGAAACAGACATGGGTAATTTAAAATACCCGCCTGATAGAAAAAAGCCTTTTTGCATAAATTGGAGGTGAATGGCAACGAAATCGTTTCTCGGAATACAATCTCCATCAGTAAAAATTAGGTATTCAGAGTTCGATTTTATGATCGCTTTATTTAAAATTTGCGTTTTTTGAAAACCTTTATCTTCATGCCATACATGAACTATAGGAATAGAAAAATTAGTCCTCATACTATCAATTAGCTTTTTAGTATTAGGGCCTGAACCATCATCAGCAATAATAATTTCAAAATCACTTTCTATTTGAATACTAAATCCAATAAGGACTTTTTCGAGCCACTCTTCAGCATTATAAGTACTAATTATTACAGATGCTTTCATAAAAGTTTATTGATGACGAATTATTAAGGTTTTAGGAAATATTAAGATTGAAATTATCATGAAGGAATTAGAATTTATTTCCAAAAAAGCAATTTCTTTTTTCTCGCTATCTTTCGTTGGAATTTTTCTTGAAAATCATTTGTAAAAAACCACATTTTTTCAAAAATCTCATCTTCACTTTTAGATCCAAATAATTTTGAATATTCATTACTCATGATGGAAATCATTTCTTTCTTTGGCGTAAGCCTACTAAAATTTTTCATTCGCCTATTAAAATCCATGCTATCGTGAAAATTCATTCTATTCAAATCAACTAAAAAAAAATCGTATTGATTGTCGAAAACTTTTTTTATGAGTGTATTTCCAGGCGAATGATCTAAAAACTCAATTCCTTTTTGATGTAAATCGAATGTGAATTGAGCAAATTGTCTGAGAATATTCTCGTGATCAGGAAAATCAGGAATTTGCACTAGTTCTCTAAAAGTTAAATCGCTTTCAAGGTGTTCGCTAATATAATAACTCTCTTTGATCCCAAATACTGTAAAATCTTCTGCATGAGCTACAGGTTGAGGAGTTCCAATACCTTTATTTAATAAATTATTAGCGTACTCGAAAGATCTTCGTGCTTTGGATTTTCGAAAATATTTATATGCTACTTGATTAATAACATTTGGAATTTTAAAAGATTTAACATTTATGGTTTTTTCATCTAATTCGAACAATTTTATCTTATTACGTTGTCCATCGCCAAAAAGAAAACCACTTGTACTAAAATTTGCAATGATCTTTAATATTGCATCTTTTTTTTCTTTGAAATTAGAATTGACTGTTATTAACATGAATAATCTACTGAATCGTTAGGTTACAAAAATAGCGAATTGATTTCTGAGTGTCTTTAAAAACGTCTTTTAATTGCAGTTTTTTTAAAATATTTTCTAATTTCTAAATGATAAAAATAAATAATTAATGATTAAACCTTCTTACTAATTTAAAGTCTACTTAATAAATGAGCATTTTCACATACATAAACTCAACAAATCAAAACTCTAGATAATAGAATCAAACTACTAAATATGAGTAAAACTGTATTTTTAGAAACACACAACCTTAAAAACAAATCAACTGGATTTGGTACTTTTAATTATGAGTTAATTAAAGGTTTTTCTCAAATAGAATTAGATAATTTAGCGCTATGTTTAAACTATAGTCGTCCAAAAGAACTCGCTGCAGAATTTGGAAGTAAGTTTATGTATAATAGATATACTGATTTGTCTCGATTACCACTTCTTCGAACTCGAAAACATTATGACTTGTGGCATTCCATGAATCAGAACTCTAAAATAGAACCATATCGCAGTAATAAATATGTATTAACTGTTCATGATGTGAATTTTGTGGAAGAGGTCTCTACTAACATGGATGACAAAGTCAATAAACTTTTTCTTAAAAAATTAGAAAGAGCCACTGCGATAACATACATTTCGGAATACGCTAAAAAACAAACACATAACTATTTCAACATTCCTAATATTCCAGAATATGTAATTTTGAATGGAAATCCTATATCTACAATCTTAGATGTAACATCTTTTATTTCACCATTCCCAACTGAAAGGCCATTTCTTTACTCAATAAGTAATTTTTTAGAAAGAAAAAATTTTCTATCTGTCGTCAAAATGATGCTCTACCTTAAACAGTATAATTTAATTCTTTCAGGAAACAACAATACTAGATATGGCAAAGAGATTGAAAAATTTATTATTGATAATAAATTAGAACACCGTGTTTTTCTAACTGGTAAAATAAATGAAGTTGCAAAGCAATACTATTTATCAAAATGTCATGCTTTTGTATTTCCATCGCTGCGTGAAGGCTTTGGACTTCCTCCTATTGAAGCGATGCAGTTTGGAAAGCCACTATTTTTAGCTAATAGAACTTCTCTCCCTGAAATTGGCGGAGACCAGTCATACTACTGGGATAATTTTGATCCTGAGGATATGAAAAATGTATTTGAAAATGGTATAAATCACTTTTTTAATAATAAAGAAAATATAGAAAAATCACTAAAAGCAAGAGCAGCTAGTTTCGATTGGAAGATAGCAGCAAATGAATATTTAAAAGTTTACAAAGAGCAACTTAAGTAATTAGAAGGAAATAATTTCATTGTTTTAATCATATAAGTTTTAAACTTTACCTATTTTTTGTAAAACTAATGTCTTATGAGTGATTAAGTTGAGACAAATAAATGCTGTATAAATTGTTCCTATGACTTAAATAAAACATTCAAACTTAAAAGATTTTTTTACGTCCTAGAATGACTTTCTTCTTGAAATCCATTATTGAATCTTTCCCTCTAATATCAATTCTTTGAATTAAATAATTGTTCTTGAATGGAAATATATTGATTCTGTTTCCTATTCTTAAGGCATATTTTATTCCATACTTCTCTAAAACTTGAAAGAATTTATCTTGTCTAATTCCCTTTTTTCTATGGTAACCTCCGTAAGTATAGGCTAATGCAGGGAAAATACTTAACTGTTCCTTTTTGATTACTTCTTGACAAAGTTGTAAATCCTTTTCAATTTCTTCCAATGAGAAAGAGGCATAATTATCATGTTTGAACGTGTGATATCCAAGTTCGATGCGCGAACCTATCGCATTTAATTGTTGCTTGTTCATCATCATCATATTTTCACTAACGAATTTTCCGCCCCAATCTGCTTGTTGACCTATCCTACCTAGTACAACAAAACAAACTGCTTTAAAATTATATTTCACCAGCAAAGGGTACAGTTCAGTGTGGTTATCTGCAAAACCATCATCAAATGTAAGCACTACTGATTTAGGTGGTAAAGGAAGTTTTTTAACTTTAAACTCATCCACTTCTGAAAGCCAAAGTGTAGTGTAGTTATTTGCTTTTAAATATTCAAATTGCTCTATTATTCGCTCTTTACTAATGGTAATTTGATCTTCAAAGCCATTCACTGAAATAGAATGATATTCTAAAATTCGCAACTTGTTGGAAGGTTCAAAAAGCAGTTTGAACTGAAAATTTAAAAAAACAAAAAACGCTATTAATAGCAGAACAAAAGTTGATAAAAAGTAAATCATAATTTATTTGTGGTACTAATAAGTAAATACTACTTAACTAAAACTTCATTTAAAACAGTTAGTATTTTTTTGCCAATAATCTCACGTGTTGAAGTTGTCATTAAAAAGTTAGAGCCTGCTATTGTAAATTTTTCCTGCATTGCACTATTATAAATCAACTTTTCTACTTTATTTGCAAAATCTTCTGCATTACCAGCTTCTGCAAGGAGACCAGTTTCGTTATCAATTAAAATAGTTGGGATTCCGCCTGCTCTTGCCGCAACAACAGGAACATTGCAAGCATAACTTTCAAGAATTACACCGCCAGTAGCTTCATTACTAGAGGTAAATAAAAACAAATCAAATTCTGGGAGACATTTATTAATATCATTTCTAAATCCTGCAAAAATAATTTCATTCTCTAAGCCTTTAGATTTTGCATATTCTTTCATTTCATTTTCTAATGGGCCGTCACCTATTAGCACATACTTTGCTTTTAGACCTCTTTTATGAAGTTCTGCCGCTGTATTTATCCAGGTGTAATGATCTTTAACTTTGCAAAAAGCTGAAACATTACCAATGATTTTATAGTCCAAAGGGATATTAAATTCTTGATGAAGAAAACTAACCTTCTTTTTGTACATAAAATTAGCGGTGTCAACTACACTTCCTACCACGGTCAATTTACTATGGTTATTAATAGAATATTTAAGGATTTCGAGCACTGGATCAGAAATACAAATAATTTTTTTTATTCCTTCGTAGTTGTATTTATATTTTCTTAAAAAATTAGTACCAATATTTTTGATTAACGTTCTAAACAACACTAATGGAATTTGCAAACCAAAAAACAACGCTGATAAGACTGCTAACGTATGTGATTTACTATTATGAAGGAGCATAATATTTGCATTAAAATGCATTGTCAAGTTTTGAAGCTTTTTTGCAAAATTTAAATCATATTCTGATTTGTAGCTAAAACCATGAACATTCAAATTTTTACAAGTTGCAATGCGGAAAATTTCAGAATCAATAGGACAAATGATTAATTGCTCTTCAGCTAAACTATTATCTCTAAAAGACTCGTAAATATCAATAATCATTTGTTCATGACCTCTCCAAACTTTTGAAGCTGTAAAATGTATTACTCTCATCTACGTGTTTTTATCAATTAATTACGAAGTAAAAATACTCTTTTTGTAATTCTACACAACTTAAAAAGTACTTAAAAGCAATATATTTTTATTCATTATTCTACTTTAAAAATAGTTTTTAACCAACAGGCTAACATGTACTTATGTAATATTCCATCATTAATTGGAACGTATTCTGTTTCAAAAAATGAATTAGGAATTTCATAATTACTTTCTGACACAACCCAAATATTGTTTTTATTATAAAAATCGTAGTTGACAATATCAATATTGTTAGTAATTATTTTCTTTTGGTATCCTAAAGCCTCAAAAATACGAAAGCTCAAGCCCTGCTGATTTTCTCTTTGTACATCTAGTAAAATTTTACTTTCTAAGATGTGCTTTTTAACCTCTGAAATTGATAAATAATTTTTAATAAAAGTACATTTACCCTGTGTGCTTTCTAATCCTTTCCTAACCATAAAAAGAAATGTAATATTTCTTCTTTCTAAATAATTTGCCATTAATTCTAAAAACACAAATCTTTTGTCAAAAGAAGATATATTGAACACTAGCTGCTTCTCTTTACTTTCTTTAACTGTAACATCGTATATGTAGTTTGTTAAAAAAATGAAATTATACTTCTTTGCATCTTTTTTATCGTAACTAAAAATGGTATCAAAAAAATGTAGCGTTTTTTTCTGATCCTTATAATTTTCAATACCATCAAATAAATAACAACTCATTTCATTACCATTTTTACGAAGAAAAGTTAAAGCTTCTTTTTCTAGTTTATCTGGACGAATGATTAATATTTGATCAAAAACACCTTTACTATTTACTAAGCGGGTAATATAATCCGTTCTATTTTTATCTTTTAAATTTCTTGACGAAATAACTTTTGAGAAAAGATTTATAAGTCTTTCAAAAATATTTTTATATGAAAAAGCAATTGAATCGATGTCAATATAAGTTAAATCCACACTTTCATTTATCTTTAATTTTTCAATAATAAAATCAATGTAACCAAAAGAGTGGGTTGCAATAATTGCGATTTTTTTAATTTTTGTCATAACATTTATCTTTGTGAATAAATACACTGCACAAAAATAGAAAGTTATTTAACAATTCAAGATTTTAAAATGATTAACGACGAAATCCTTAAATCCTACGATATCATCAAAGAAGGTGGCATCATTCTTTATCCAACTGATACTGTTTGGAGAATTGGTTGTGATGCTACAAACCTAGAAAAAGTTGCAGAAATTTTTTAACGCTACTAATAAAGTGAAGAAACACAATTCAAATCCAGCAACTTTATGTTCCAATAAATTCAATTAATTATCGGTATATTAGCTAAAATAATTAGAATTGAATCTTCTATTTGAAATCAAAAATATATAAAATAGTTTAGGTTATGGAAATAATTTGGACCAATACAGCGGCTAAAAAGTATGACGAATTACTTGAATATCTTTTAACAAAATTTTCGCATGTAACAATGGTACAATTCATGATCGATTCAAAAAAAAAAAAATGAAAACATATCAAAGTTTAACGATATTGGTCAAGTTTATATAAATATCGAATATCGTTATTTACTTCTTTCCGAGCAAACTTATTTATTTAATAAAACACTTAATAATACAGTTTATATCTCTGAAATATGGGATAATCGCTAGAATCCAGTAAAATTAAACATTATACTTCATTTTTAATCTTTCCATAAAATCATCATGATTTTCTATTCTACCTGCCAATATATCCTTTTCAGATTTTTTTAAATTACTCATTAAAACTTGTTCAGAAAACAATATCTGGGTAATTATCTTTACTTCAGCCAATGAAAAAATTTTATCTTTTAATTTACGATAGATATTAGAGTATTTTAAGTTTAGCTTTTCTAAAAAAAAATCCGCTTTACAATAAGAATCACGCATTAATCTTGGTAATTTTTCTGTAAATTCTTCGTATTGTTCAATTGTTGGTATCATGAGAGATATGATTTTGTTCATTAATAATGTAAACATGGATAAAAAAATGATACAAAAATGTACCAATTTAACATAGAAAGCAATTTAGAAAATCCTCTCACATGAATCACTTCGATTTACATATTAATTGAATTATCTTTGCCGTTTTAATACATTTTAAAAATGAACGACGAAATCCTTAAAGCTTACGACATCATCAAAGAAGGCGGCATCATTCTTTATCCAACCGATACTGTTTGGGGAATAGGCTGTGACGCAACTAATGCTGAAGCTGTTGCTAAAATTTATCAACTCAAGAAAAGAGCCGAGTCACAAAACATGATTGTTTTGATGAATGGCGATAAAATGATGCACAATGTATTTACTGAAATTCCCGAAGTGGCTTGGCAAATAATTGAATTATCCGAAAACCCTACTACCTTAATTTTAGATAAACCAAAAAATGTTGCTGCAAATTTAATCGCCACAGACAATACTTTAGGGATCAGGATAGTAAAAGAGCCTTTTTGTTTTAAATTACTGGAAAAATTAAAAAAACCGTTGGTGTCGACCTCGGCAAATATTTCTGGGAAACCTACTCCAAAAAGTTTTAAAGAAATTAGTCCTGAAATTTTAAAAGGCGTGGACTATATTGTAAATTTGCAGCGCGATAAAATAGGCGGAAAACCGTCGACAATAATTAAACTTTCGTTGGATAATCAGGTGAAGATTATAAGAAAATAATTATAAGTATAACACCACAGATTCGCAGATTTTTTTTAAAATAATATATTTTAATTATGACTGAAGAATATTTATACAAAGAGGAATCTTATAAAATTATTGGTCTTTTATTCGAAGTTCATAAAAGCCTTGGGAAAGGTTTTTCAGAAATTGTGTACAAAGATGCATTAGAATATGAATTCAAAATAAATAATGTTCCTTATCAGAGAGAAAAAGAATTTTCGGTTAATTACAAAGAAACGGTTTTAAAACATAAATTTTATGCAGATTTTGTTGTTTACGATAGAATCATACTTGAAATTAAAACGGTAGAATGTTTTAATAATGCGCATTACAATCAATGTATAAATTATTTAAAAGTTTCAGGAAATGAATTAGCGTTTTTAGTGAATTTCAATTTATCATCTCTTGAACATAAAAGAATTGTGAGAACAATAAAATAAAAATCTGCGAATCTGCGGTAAAAAAAGCATGAATTACAAGCAAGCCTTAAATAATAAAATATTCGAAGTCATCGCTCAAGCATCTCAAGAACTTAATTTAGAAAGTTACGTAATTGGTGGTTTTGTGCGGGATCTAATTTTGAAAAGAGACTTTAAAAAAGATATCGATATTGTCGCAGTTGGTAGCGGAATCGAATTAGCTTTAAAAGTTGCTGAATTACTGCCAAACAAACCTAAAGTTCAAATTTTTAAGAATTATGGCACAGCCATGTTACGCTATAAAGAAATCGATATTGAGTTTGTTGGAGCAAGAAAAGAAAGCTATAAACAAGATAGTAGAAATCCAATTGTTGAAAACGGCTCGCTAGAAGATGACCAAAATCGCCGTGATTTTACTATCAACGCCATGGCTCTTTCTTTAAATAAAAGTACTTATGGAGATTTAATTGACCCTTTCGATGGACTAATTGATATTGAGAATAAAACGCTGAAAACCCCCTTAAATCCAGATATTACTTTCTCTGACGATCCTTTACGCATGCTGCGTGGTATACGGTTTGCAACACAACTAAATTTTAAAATTGAATTTGAATCATTGAATTCAATTACCAGAAACGCAGAAAGAATTAAAATCATTTCTGGAGAGCGGATTGTAGATGAATTAAATAAAATTCTTTCAACTGATAAACCTTCCGTTGGATTCTTATTACTTTATAAAACGGGGCTTTTAGATCTTATCTTGCCTGAATTAACTGCCTTAAACAATGTTGAGGAAATTGAAGGTCACACTCACAAAAATAATTTTTATCACACGCTAGAGGTAGTAGATAATATTTGTCCAAATACAGATGATGTTTGGTTACGCTGGTCCGCTTTACTTCATGATATCGGAAAAGCACCAACTAAACGTTTTACTAGAAAACAGGGTTGGACATTTCATGGTCATGAATTTTTAGGAGGAAAAATGGCTAAAAAAATATTTGAACGCTTACACATGCCATTGAATCAAAAAATGAAATTTGTACAAAAAATGGTTATGATGAGTTCAAGGCCAATCGTCTTATCACAAGAAATGGTTACGGATTCTGCGGTAAGAAGATTAGTGTTTGATGCTGGAGAAGATGTTGAAAATTTAATGATATTATGTGAGGCCGATATCACCACTAAAAATCCAAGTAAGTTTAAAAAATACCATAGTAATTTTGAAATTGTTCGAAAAAAAATAATTGAAGTAGAAGAGCGAGATCAAGTGCGAAATTTTCAGCCACCTATATCAGGAGAGGAAATTATGACTCTTTTTGATCTAAAACCTTCCAAAGAAATTGGAATTTTAAAAGAAGCAATTAAAGAGGCAATTTTAGAAGGTGAAATTGCAAACGAATACCAAGCAGCTTATCAATTTATGATAAAGAGAGCAGCAAAGATTGGGCTAAAGATTAACGCTTGTTGAATTATAAAATTAACAGTTTTGAAATATCTTTGCAAAAATTAATCATAACAATGAAAAAACAGAATTTCTACGTAATCTTTTGGCTATTATCAGGATGCTTACTATTGTTCATAATGGTTATTGTAGGTGGAATTACACGCTTAACAAATTCCGGTTTATCAATGACCGACTGGCACTTAATAAATGACACTTTTCCACCAATGTCGCAAGAAAAATGGATTGAATATTTTGAAGAATATAAGAAATATCCAGAATATCTACTCGTAAATCAATATAAAGATTTTCAATTAGAGGATTATAAATTTATTTTCTTTTGGGAATGGTTTCACCGTTTAATTGGTAGGATTATTGGTCTTGTATTCATTATTCCGTTTGTCTATTTTTTAATAAAAAAACAATTAGATCGATCCACGATAAAAAAATGTTTGATACTGCTAGGAATGGGTGCTTTTCAGGGTTTTTTAGGATGGTTTATGGTCGCTAGTGGTCTCAAAGACATGCCTGATGTAAGTCATTTTAGATTAGCTATTCACCTTACATTTGCTTTTATCACATTTGCATACACGTTATGGGTGGCTTTAGATTTAATTTACCCAGAAAGAACAACAGTAATTGTACCTTTGAGAAATTTAGCGCGAGTATCATTAGTATTTTTGATTGCTCAAATTATTTATGGTGGTTTTGTTGCGGGTTTAAATGCAGGTTTAATACACAATCACTGGCCATTGATGAGCGACGGACAGTTTATTCACGATAGCGTGTTTATTGAACAAAAAACACTTTTTCTAAATTTAGTGGAAGGCAAAAGTGGTGTCCAGTTTGTTCATAGAACAATGGCTTATTTTGTAGTAGGACTAATAGTAGCTTTATTTATTAGAAGTAGAAAATACCTACTTAACAATTTACAAAAGGTTGGGGTAAGTACGCTACTTATTTTTGTCTTTCTACAATTTACCTTGGGTGTTTTTACTTTGATATACGGCGTTCCTTTATGGTTAGGCCTTGTTCATCAAATCATGGCTTTCTTACTGCTAACAGCGATGACTTTTACATTGCATCGGTTGTCTAAGTAAAAGCGATAAATGATTTGAAAACGAAGTAAATTAAATACTTTAGTGAACAAATTCAAAAAAATAATTTAAACGGACTATATTGTCACAGTTACTTGATTACCAATTTAAATGTCTAAACTAGCTGCTCAAGATAAATTTTTAGATTTATCAGATTATGGAAGGCCTTTCGGGACATTTCTTGCAAATCAATTAAAAAACACACGCTTCACTCCTATTCATGTCACACTCCTTTTTGGCGTTTCTGGATTGATAGCTATTTATTTCATTTTACAAAATCAATATTATCTGGCCGCTTTTTTTATCATTCTAAAATCAGGCATAGACGCTGCTGATGGAGAATTAGCGCGATTAAAAAGTACACCATCATATACTGGAAGGTATTTAGATAGCGTGTTTGACATTGTCCTTAATTTCTTATTTTTAACAACAATTTGCTACGTTTCAAATTCAAGTTATTGGCTCGCACTTTTAGCTTTTATTTGTATACAATTACAAGGAACACTTTATAATTATTACTATGTGATTTTACGAAATAACTCTGTTGGCGGTGATACAACTAGTAAAATTTTTGAAGATAAAGCACCAACAGCATTGCCTGGAGAAAATCAAAAATCAGTCGATATATTATTTTTCATTTACACTGTTGTTTATGGAATTTACGATAAGATCATCCACACCTTAGATAGTGACGCTTACAAAGTAAAAACATTTCCTAATTGGTTTATGACGCTTGTCAGCCTATATGGCTTGGGTTTTCAACTATTAATTATAGCCATATTATTACCTTTAGGTCTTATTTATTATATTATCCCGTTTTTTATTTCTTATTCGGTATTGATAGCGGTATTAATATTAATTAGAAAATTCACTTTCCGAGCATAAATGATTTTAATAAAATCAATAAACTATTATATCATTGATCAATTCCTTCAACACTATTAGGAGATCTAAATATTATTTCTTTTAAAAAACTTAAAGATTCAATCCGAAAAATGGGAAATTATAATTATGCAATACTTTAAAATAATTGTATAACAATCTCAGGCCAAAATTTCTTGAAATTTGTGATAAACAAATAGTAATTTAAAACTTAAATATTATGCCAAATTCAAAAGAGATTGAAGGAAACTGGAATGAACTTAAAGGTAAAATGAAACAAAAATTTGCTGATTTAACCGATGACGATTTATTGTATGAAGAAGGAAAAGAAGATGAAATGTGGGGTAAACTACAGCAAAAATTAGGTAAAACTGAAAAAGAAATTAAATCACTTTTTGATTAATTAAAAAGTAAGTCTACTAAGCCGTTTCAAATTTAAAAGAAGTAAATTTAATTTATAACTGCTACATTTGAAACGGCTTTTTTATGTTTAAATTCATCCTATCCAATTTTTAAAATCAGATACTTTCTCCCTACTAACGATAACTTCATCATCTTTAAAGGTAGGTAAAACGACCTTTAATCGAGAGTTGCTGTAAAGTACAATTTCCTTAATAGACTTCATAGAAATTATAAATTTTCGACTAATTCTAAAAAAATGTTTTGAATCTAATTCCTGCTCTAAAAGTTCTAAAGTTGATTCGATTAAAAAGTTTCTATTTTCATAAGTGTGAATATAAGTTCCTTTGTTTTCGCTAAAAAAACACTCTATTTCATCAATTGCTATCACTTTTAAATGTTGCCCTATTTTTACTGTAAAGCGCTTTTTGTACTCTTTATCAAATGGATTGGAAAGCATTTTTTTTATTTGGTCAAAATCTAATTGTAACGTTTCTTGTTTCCGCAATCTCGATTTAAATTTAATCACGGCGGTGCCCAAATCTTCTTCATCAATAGGTTTTAATAAATAATCAATACTATTTAATTTAAATGCTTTTAAAGCATATGCATCATAAGCAGTAGTAAAAATTATCGCACTTGTTATGTCCTGCTGAATTGAAGAGAAATGTTCAAATATTTCAAAAGAAAGCCCATCTGATAACTGAATGTCAAGAAAAATTAAATCAGGATTATTGTTTTTTTGAAACCAGGCGATAGACTCTTCTACTGAATGCAACATTACATTTACCTCAATACCAAGCTTTAAAAGTTTTCTCTGTAACAATCTTGCAGCAGGTTTTTCGTCTTCAATTATTATTATTTTCATCACCTATATCTTTGTTTACCGTTTCAATTATTGAATTCACAATTAAATTCAAAATTATTCATACTTACTTAACCTTTCTTTCTCCATCAACTCCTTGATCTTTTTTTCCTCCCAATTTTGGCCAAGTACAAAATTAGGTCCAAAAACTGATAATCCATGAGCTGCTAAACCTATTCCCCAAAAAAATGCAGTTGAAAAATTTTTAAAGCTGACGTAAGATTCTCCTTTATCAAGACTTTGAACGTTAACGATAAAGATCATAATATTAATTACGATGTAAACTAATACATGCGAATAAAATCCTTTAATTTTCTTCACTCTTTTAGTGGCATTTTCATATTTTAATTGTTCCTCTGTTGTCATTGTATTGATATTTATTTAATTGTTTTTTTATTTGCTGGATCTTTTTTATTCCAATCTTATTCTTCGAATAGAATTTAAATGAAAGCTTTAGGTATGCGAAAGAAAAGTCTAATTCTTCAACTCAATGCAGCCAAAATATCATGCATATCCTGATAATAATTTTAAGTTCGCATCATTTAAGAAGCCAATATCCATGATACAAAATAGCAAGCAATGGTAAAAAAATGTCATTTCATTAACTTCTTTTTTGCTTTTTAGTATTTCTCAATATCAGTAGCTATAGCTATAATTATTTCCATTCACTATCTGACGTTTTGTCTTTATTTAAAATTTCTTGTATCTTTTTCTCTTCCCATGTTTTTCCATACCCAAACGTTTCAAAAGCCTGAAATATCAATCCCAATCCCCATCCTAACATTGGAAACCAAAACCACTGAAAATCATAAGGAGAATTCAAATTGATAATAATCAATATTGGAATAATAATACAATAAGAAGTTAAATTTCCATAAAATCCTTTGAGTTTCTCCACTCGTTCTTTTGCTCTAAAAAAAGCAGTATCCTGATTGTAATTTGTTGCTTCCATCCTATTTATTTGTTTGGTTAATATTGGTATTTTAACTGTAAATAGCTTTTGATTTTGTAGAATTAAAACTTTGCGATTGGTTATGATTCCATATCTATTAATAATATTTTGAAGTCCCACTCCTTGTCTATCTTGAAAAACTTCCTTTTTTTGATAATCATTTTCAATAACGAGATAATTATCCTCCATAAATATCCGAATGTGCAGTGGTCGTTGCTCACTGACCACATTATGTTTTACTGTATTTTCTAATAGCAATTGTAATGATAGAGGAACAACTTTAGCATCAGGGTTAATTGCCTCCTTTGGTAATTCATAAAAAAGACTATTTTCAAAACGCATCTTTAATAAATTCATATATGTTTTGGCGAAAGCCAATTCCTCCTCAACGCTCACTAATTCCTTGTCTTTTTGTTCTAAAACATAACGATAAACCTTTGATAGCGAAGTGGTAAACCGTTGTGCATTATCTGGATTTTCTTCTATTAAAGAACTTAAAACATTCAAACTATTAAATAGAAAATGAGGATCAATTTGACTTTTTAAACTCTCGAATTTAGCCGAAGCAGTCCCCGCAATGATTTTCTGCTCTTTTACTTTAACTTCTTGAATAGTTTTGTAAAAATAAAACGCATGAATACCTAAAGAAACTACCACAAATATAATTACGGGAATAATAAAATTAGTAGCTTTTTCATTATTGAAATATTCAGTTAAAGTTGATTTTTCTATTATAACTTCTTCAAAAATGCGAAGTAAGAAAACGATAAGAATTGTTATAAAAAATGTGCTTATAAAACCAAAAACTAATCTGTTAATCGTAAAGCGACTATTTTTATAAACTGAATCTAGGAAAATAAAAACCGTAGCATTAGCAAAGTACAAACTCAAACTATACAACATTGTGTACCCAAAATTAATCAACAATGAGCCGTCAAAAACAATATTGATTCCCATCATGAACCGCACAAGCTGCAACGCTAAAAAAATAGTAAGCGAAATTATAATTGCTCGTGGTACCTGCTTTATTAATAAATTGAACATTGGTGTAATTTTAAATGAAATATTAAAAGTTTATTTTGTGCAATTTTTCATCGCAGCCTTAGCTCTATCTAATCCCCACGATGGAGAAAAAGGAGTTTCAGGCTTAAAAGTAGCAAAAAGTGTAATAGCTTTTTCAATTTGAGCACACATTGGTTTAGTATCGTTTCCCCAAAATTTAGCACTTCCTATTTCGAAATCTGCTTTGTTAAAGATAACTCGAGGATTTTCTGGTGCTATTGCTTGTGCTTTTCCATATAATTCCAACACCTTTCCTGATAATTTCTGTCCGTTGGTCATTGGGTCAAAAGCAATCCAGGCGGTGTGAATCATGGCTTGAATGACAAGTAGTTCAGCGTTATTGGGGTTCTTATCCATTTCTAGATCCAATGCTTTTTGTGCTTTATCAAGCAATAAAGTCATTTGATCTTTATCCTTAGTTGTAAAAGCAGTTGTTGTATTTACTAAAGCCACGTAATAATTAGGCAACCAACTTGTTTTTTCGGCTACTGCAATTCGTTCGAATAGATCTGAAGCTTCCGTGTTTTTCCCTTCGCCCCATAACTGGAAGGCTTTTCCCATTCCTTGCTCAAATTGCCCTTGAGCGGATACTAAACTACAGATAAAAAATACGATTGTGGTGATAACTTTTGTCATGATTTGTTTGTTTTAAATGGTTGTTTTTTTGATGATTAAAACGTTGTGTTATTTATACTTCAAAAGTATCTCGGTTTTCATTGGATTAAAATTTATAAATACTGAACTGTCAATTTTGATGGATGAGTTGTATTCTGATTAGAAATTAATTTGTAATTTTGATAAAAACACTTGAGGATGAGTACTGCTGAATTAAAATTAAAATTATTCCGTGAAATCGATAATCTGGAAAAAACCAAATTAGAGGAAGTGTACGGGCTATTATTAAATTTCATAAATTCTGAGAAAAACAGCAATGAATGGGACACAATGCCAAAAGCGCAACAACAAGGACTACTAGATGCAATTGAGGAATTGAATTCAAATGATGGTCTTGCTCATCAATCAGTTTTGGATAAGTACAAAACAAGGTATGTATAAATCTATAAAGTGGTCTTCATTTGCAGATCAAGATCTAGCTAAACTGTTAGAATATCTTGATTCAAAATGGAATAAATCAGTTTGTTTAAAATTTATTAATCATTTAGATTCTTGTATCACTTTGATCCAACAAAACCCTGAGCAATTCCCAGTTATCAATAAAGAACTACAAATAAGAAAGTGCGTGATCACAAAACAAAATTCACTTTATTATAGAGAAACTGATACTAGAATTGAGATTTTACGATTATACGATACACGTCAAAACCCTGAAAATTTATTATTTTAAAGTAATTTTCAAGCGTTAAAATAGGCGACTTAAATCCATTACAAATTCCTCAGCTGATTGTCTTTTTTGTCGTTGCTTATCGTCCAAAAGAAGCCTACAAAGAAAAACCGATCCGCTGTAGGAATGATTTCTTTTCTATTAAAAACGCCTGCATCGTTTGGCTTATTCGCGTATTCATAACCAAATACATTTTGAGTTCCTAAGACATTGGAAACTGAGAAATACAAAATCTTTTGTTGGCTCAATAAATACGCCCAGTTAAAGCTCAAACTATTATACGATTTTGTTTTTCCATTCATAAATTTTGTTTCGTTTGGATTGTTGTATGGTCGGCCAGAACTGTAGGAGTTTGTAAAACCTATTTGCGATTTCCAGTCGTTTATCCAATATTTCGTAACAAGTGATAAACTGTGATCCGCAACGAAACTTGGCGTCACTTGAGAACTGAAATTTTTATAATTTCTTTCTGTATCGATGTACGAATAGGAAACCCAGTACTCTAAGTTTTTGATGGATTTTCCATCTCTCCAAAACAAATCCAAACCTTTTGCGTAACCAGAACCGGAATTATCATAAACCGAATTATAAGCTGCCATTTGAGTATCAAATTTTACTAAATCACGATAGTCTTTATAATAGGTTTCGGCACGAAACGTTTTTCCGTTTTTATTGTACTGAAAATTCAAAATGTAATGCGACGCTTTCTCGCTTTCAAAGTGATTGTTACTAGAATATTTGATGTATTCCACATTTGGTGTTTGTGTAAAATCTCCATAAGCGAAAGAGAACTGACTGTTTTTAGCCATTTTATAAGCAAATGAAATTCGGGGTGAAATAGCTGTTTCATTCAGTAAATCGTTATTTGAAGCCCTAACTCCTACTTTTGCAGCCCACTTTTTAGAGAAGAAAATATCAGCTTCGGTATAAATAGCTGTAATGTTCGAATCGTATCCATTGGTGAAAACCGAACCGGAAGTAGGATTAAAATCTTCATTGAATTGTGCTACAAAATAATCCGCTCCAAAAGACAGTTTCAATCGGTCCGAAAAGCTTTTTCGCAGTTTTAATTTTAAATGGGCCGCATTTTCGTCATTCGCTACTTTATCTGAATCTAAATTTATTTTGTTGTTGCTGTAACCATAACTCAGTCCAGAAGTAATTTGCCAGTTGTCCCCAAAAACACCTTTGTAAGAGGAATTCATATAAAAATTATTATTGTTTAAATCGACTCTTATTTTCTCTGGTGAATTGATATTTTCCTGATTAATATCGAATTTAGACGAATCAAAAGCAGCGTACACTTTAAAAATCCCATTATTAAAGTTATAGCGATATACCGTTTCTCCTGACAACGATTGAAACGGACTGTTCCAATCTACGTTTTGAGGGATTAAGGCTTGATAGGGCGCTAAATTGATATAATTTGCATTAACACTCAGTGAACTTTTTTTCCATTTTTGGGTATTTCCAATTCCTAAACCAACGGTCATCAAAGAGATTTCGGTTTTATTTTGGTCCGGCTCATCTTGGGTATTCAATAGCAAAACACTTGACAACGCTTCGCCATATTCTGCGGAATAACCACCCGTTGAAAATGATATTCCGCTGAACAGAAAAGGAGAAAATCGGCCTCTTGAAGGTACATTATTTGTACTAGCACCGTAGGATTGCGCTACCCGAATTCCATCTACAAAGGTTTGTGTTTCATTGGCCTCGCCACCTCGAACAAATAATCTTCCGTCCTCGCCTACCGTTTGTGTTCCTGGCAAGGTTTGCAAAGCGGCAATAATATTCCCCGCAGAACCCGCTGTAGTAACGATATCCAAAGGTTTTAGAACAGAAACTCTGGCTTTGTCTCCCGCTTCTAATATTCCTGCAGTAATGACTACCGCATCTAGAGAGGTTACGCTTTCTCGCAGTTTGATTATTTTGTTTTGAAAATTAGCCACGTCAATTACTGTTTTTGAAGTTTCAAATATCAAGAAACTAACGACCAAAGTTGGATTGCCCTTTGCCGTAGTTGTAAAACTAAAATCTCCAGTTTCAGTAGTTGATGCGCCATCATAAGTCCCTTCGATAAAAACATTAGCACCTGAAACAGGTTTCCCTTTTTCATCTAGTACTTTTCCTGAAATTGTATTTTGTGAAAAAATAAACGTAGTACATAATAAAAATGTTACTGTAATAATGGTTTTCATCTGACTTGATTTTATGATGAAGCAAATGTAACAGGACGACTACCGCTGACAAATTATACTGTTCCGAACTGTTGAAATCAAGAGATGAATTGTAAATAATTTATTTTTCTGTTATATTTACAACAAGTCTGACGAAAACGGAAGCGATTTGCATGAGGGATAGCAGTGGAAATCCTTTTTTTTCTCGTTGTCAAAACGAGAAAAAAAAGATTGAAACGGATAGCCCGACCGCAGCTTTTGCGGAGGGCATGCCCAAAAAATAAAAAAATTACCGATGGAACCGATGACCGAAAAAGAGAAAATGATAGCTGGCGAATATTATTTAGCTGGCGATACTGTTTTAGTAAAAGACAGACGAAAATCTAAAAATTTACTGCACAGATTAAATGTGACGGAGTATCGAGTTACTAAGAAAGCAAGAGAAATTGTAAAAGAATTAATTCCAAATGCTGGAGCAAACTTATACATCGAGCCACCGTTTTTTTGCGATTACGGTTACAATATTGTATGTGGAGAAAATGTTTATTTTAATGTAAACTGTGTTGTATTAGACTGTACCACAGTTACTATTGGGTCTAATGTTTTTTTTGGGCCCGGGGTTCAAATATATACAGCGACACATCCGCTTGACGCAGAATTACGGAAAACACTTGAAAATGCTTTACCTATTACTATAGGTGATGACTGCTGGATAGGAGGAAATTCAGTGATTTGCCCGGGTGTTACAATTGGGCAAGGTTGTGTTATTGGCGCGGGTGCAGTAGTTACAAAAAATATCCCTGACAACTCACTAGCAGTTGGCAATCCTGCAAAGGTAATTCGGAAATTGAATCAAGAATAATAATCAAAATTAGAAACTAAAAAAAAAATGAAAATGAAACATCTTAAATTATTTACAGTCCTTGCGCTAATTTTTGTGGCAAACATAGTTTCGGCACAATCTACTTTTGACAAATGGCCAGCAGTGAAGGAACTTCATGGAGTTATGTCAGAGACTTTTCATCCAGCTGAAGAGGGAGATTTAGCCCCCATTAAGACACGCTCAGAAGAAATGATGAAGAAAGCAGCAGATTTATTAAAATCAGACATTCCTACAGAATTTAGAACAAATGCAATTTTAGCATCAGCAGAGCGACTACAAATTCAGAGTAAGGCTTTAAATAAGTTAGTGAAAGCAAATGCGACAGATGCTACATTAGTAAAATCAATCACTGATTTACATGACACGTTTCATGAGATTGTAGGTCTTTGTTCCGAACCAAAAAAATAAATTATAAGCCCAATCAGTTGATTGGGCTTTTTTTTAGAAAAAGAGTATTAATTGATCTAATTTTAATACTAAAACAATCACTATTTATTTTTTATTTTCTAAAAAATGGGATATTATTAAAATATAGAAACATCTCTATTTTTTAGATTCTATTGTGATTTTGTTTTTTTAAATTTGCATGACGTAATTATATTATTAACTAAAGATTTCTCTGCTTTGATATAAACTTCAATCCAGCAATCCAATCCAATGAGCACAAATACAGAAATTAAAAAAAACTATCAATTCATTAAGTTTAAAAAATTGGTAATCGTGTCCGTGATAATTGGATTTCTCTCCGCTTTTTTAGGAATAGTTTTAAAAAATGCGACTGAATATTACGAATCTATTTTCTTTCATCGCGCTGAAACTAATGCTGTGTTTTTTATTATTTTCCCATTTTTTGGATTATCAATTATCTATTTTTTAAGACAGTATTTATTTAAGAAAAAGGAAAACAAAGGAATAAAAGAAATTTTTGAAAGTGTTAGTTCGAAAACGAAGAATTTACCTAGTTATAAAATTCCTTCTCATTTTATCAATGGTTTACTGACAGTCGTTTCTGGTGGATCTACAGGAATTGAAGTTTCTACTGTTGTAGCCACAGCCACTATAGGAGCTGTTGCACAAAGAAAACATAATATGTTTAGGCAATATAAAACCGAATTGATTTGTGCTGGAATAGCTGCAGGAATTACGGTTTTATTTAGTAGTCCTATAGCAGGAATTCTATTTTCGCTAGAAGTAATATCAAAAAAATTGACGCGAACATTTATTCTTACCACTGGCATCGCAGTTATAATAGCTTCAGCACTTAGTTTCCTTTTACACGAGAAACCATTATTCGCTGTAAACATTACAACTTGGCATTTAAAAGCAATTCCTTATTTCATTTTATTAGGTGTTTTATCGGCAATCTATTCTATTTATCTAACACGTTGCGTTTTATTTTTTAAATCATACTTTTCAAAAATAAATGAACCTTATTACAAAATAATAGTAGGTTCAGTACTTTTAAGTATTTCATTTTTTATATTTCCTCAATTGTACGGCGAAGGTTATCACGCCATTAAAACAGTCATATTTAATTCAAATGATACTACTTTAACTCTTTCTTTAGCGTTGACATTTTTTGGAATAACAATTTTAAAACCAATCGCTACATCTGCAACATTAGCAGCAGGTGGTGATGGAGGTGTATTTGCACCAAGTTTATTTATTGGAGCTTTTTTAGGATTGTTGCTTGCGTTATTACTCAATCGATACACGAACGCCGATGTTATTCCTCTCAATTTTATGATCATAGGTATGGCTGCAGTTTTAAGTGCAAGTATCCACGCTCCATTTACCGCTTTATTTTTAGTTTGTGGTTTAACTAATAACTACACCTTGTTTTTTCCAATTTTGATCGTTTGTTTAATTTCTAAATACACCGCTAAGATGATCTATCCGTTCACTGTTTATAATTATTCGCCAAGTTTAGTAAAATAATTAATATGTCATCTATTAATAGAATTAAAAGAAATTATCGAAAAACTAAGTATATACTTTACAAGGAAACCCTTGTTGATTTTAAGGAACATTTTTGGGCATTCGTTGGAGGATTTCTTGGTATTGGCATAATTGCTTACTTGCAATCGCATACACTTCCGCAATCTGATATGGTTTACTTAATTGGTTCATTTGGCGCGTCAAGTGTTCTTGTTTACGGTGTTATTCAAAGTCCACTGGCGCAACCCAGAAATTTAATTGGTGGTCATGTTATATCCGCTATTATTGGTGTAACAGTTTACAAATTCATGCCAGACATTCTTTGGTTAACTGCGCCACTCGCCGTTGCTTCCTCCATAGTTTTAATGCAAATCACAAAAACCTTGCACCCTCCGGGAGGTGCTACCGCTTTGATTGCAATTGCCGGTTCTGAAAAAATTAAAAATTTAGGCTATTGGTATGTCCTGTCTCCAGTATTAAGTGGAGCCTTAATTTTACTTGCCGTTGCTTTAATCACCAATAACATGGCACATAATAGATTGTATCCAAATCACAAAAAGTATCATCAATTTAGAAAAAGAATTTCACGTGTATTTAGAAATAGAAAAACACTTTAGAATTTTAACTCTTTAATTTTAAGTGATAAAATCTACTATAAAAAATAAATTTTTAGTGCTGCAAGAACTTATAATGTTATGATTATTACTGACTACATTTAAGTAAAAATCTTATCAACAAATACAAAATCTGTAGCAAAACTTCGAGACGAAATCTAAAATTATATTTTACCTTTGACCATTCAAAAAAATAGAATTGATTATGGTTTATAAATTTAGAGTAATTCTAGACTCAGAGGAAGATGTTTTTAGAGACATAGCAATATTTGCCGAAGATACATTGGAGGATCTTCATAATGCAATTTTCAATTCTTTTGGTTTTGACGGTATGGACGTGGCTTCCTTTTATACTTGTGATGAGACGTGGAATCAAGAGGATGAAATTTCACTTTTTGATACGGGGGATGTTATTGGTGAACAAAAAATAATGAGTGATTATAGGTTGTCTGATATTTTAGATAAAGAGAACACTAAAATCATTTATGTCTATGACTTCATCAACATGTGGACGTTTCTTGTCGAACTTGCTGCTATTGAAGAAGAAGTTGCAGGAAATAGTTATCCAGAAACCATATTTTCACATGGTGAAATTCCTGATGAAGCGATGGAAAAAAGTTTTGAATCCGAAAACGCAGATAGTTACAACGATGAATACGAAGATGGCTTAGATGAAGATGATTTAGATATGTTTGGCGATGAAGATAGCTTTGAAGACTATGGATTTGAGGAGAACTGGAATTAGTCCGTTCCCTATCTTTCTGCAATCAACCGGGAGTTTAAATAAGTAAGAATAAAAATATTTGACAAGAAGTAAAAGATTTTTCTTTCTTCAAAACAACTTTACTCACCACCTTTGTCTTTAATTGTAAGCATAACAAATTTCAAAATCTACATTCAATACTTTAAATAAATGATCAACCTATATAACACACATATCGAAAATTTATCAATTCATAGAGTTGGTAACAAAAGTAGAAATGAAGCAATTTTTTTATCAGAGCAACCTTTTAGTTTGAATGATGAAATAGTGCCTTTGATGAAAGAATTTTTCTTCAAACCCTTCAGAGAAAAAGAAGAAAATTATTTTCAGTTTGCACATGAAATTGATCTAGATTATAATGACATGTTTAAGTTTGCTACTGAAATTTTTGATAATCCATCAACGATTCATGAAGCTTCAAAAAAAATAACGCAGCACTTATTCGAGCAGTCTAATCATCCACACATTAAGAATGGTGAAGTTTACGTCACGTATTTGACCAACCTGACTATTGATAATAATGTTGTCGACGCTATAGGGATTTTTAAAAGTGAAATCCAAGCTGACTTTTTACAATTTGAAGAGAAATCAACTCACCTTGAAATGATTTTGCAACACGGAGTAAGTCTTAATAAACTTGACAAGGGTTGTTTGATATTTAATTACAAAAAAGAAGAAGGATATAAAATACTCACTGTTGACAGCAATCGTTATGACGCTAGATATTGGCTAGAGCATTTCCTTTCAGTTGACGCCTTTGAAGATGAAAACTTCATCACTAAAAAATATTTAAAATTTTGTCAAAATTTTGCTAAAGATGTTGTTTTTCCAGCAGAGGATAAGAAAGAGGAGGTGATGTTTATGAATCGATCGGTAAACTATTTTGCTAAAAATGACGAGTTTGAAGAAACAGAATTTTTGAATGAAGTGCTCGATAATCCAGACCTTATTCCAGAGTTTAAAAATTACAAGATCGACAAAGGAGAAAAATACAGTATAGAAGATGTAACTTCTTTCCCTATTGCTAATGCAGCAGTTTCCGATGCTCGAAAATCAATTAAAAACGTGATTAATTTAGATACTCACATTCAAATTAAAATGGATTTCATCAATCCCGAGAGTGCGGAGAAGTACGTGGAAAAAGGCTGGGATGAAGAAAAACAAATGTATTATTATTTAGTTTATTTTAATAAAGAACAAAAATCGTAAGATTATTATTTTTATGTTTTCAAAATATTTTCATCCCTGATTATTAAAAATAATTGGGGATTTTTTATATAATTAAGGGATCAAATTATTTAAGTTGAGAAAAATAACGATAAAATGATTATGACGTTGTATTATAAATTACTGTATTTTTAACGACTTTTAAAAAGTATTGATAAACAATCTTTTCTTCTTTTAAAAAGTAAGAATCCCAGCGTATTAAAAGATTTTAAATACCAATAAAACTTAGTTTTTACAAATTATGAAATTATTTTTAAATCGATATTTTAAAACCTTTTATCAAATAGGAATTTCTCTAATTATAACAGCATTCGTATTTCAATCTTGCGCGACTAAACATGCGCAATTTGGTAAAAACAATAAAAAAGCTGGTCCAATTGTATTGAAAGATTCGACAGCTATTTCTCAAACATTTTATTTAGTTAGTGACCTCAAAAATTTAAATGATCAATCTCAAAACCAAAAAATAAGTTATGTAAGAAATAAGTTTCAAGAAGCTGATTTAAATACTTCAATATTACTTTTTGAAGAAAGCAATACTTTTCAAAGCTCTTTCGTTTTAACCAACAAAAACGATACAACTACTGTAAAAGATCAATTAGTAAACCAAACAGTATCTGCACTATTTAAAGTAAAAAATATTTCTATACCTTCAAATCACGATTGGCAGTTAAAAGAATTCAATAAAGATTCAAATTCCTTACCCAAGAATAACTGTGGAATTAATGCAACTCAAATTAATAAGGATATAACTTTAATAACAATTAATAGTCAATGGTTTCTGGAAGATTGGGATAAAATCCCAACTATTAATAATGACTGTATCATTAAAAATCGCGAAGACTTTTTTCTTGAATTAGAAGATTTACTAATAAAAAATCAAGAAAAAACCGTAGTATTAGCGATGCACCATCCCATATTAAGTAATGGATCTCACGGTGGAGAATTTTCATTAAAGCAGCACCTAAGACCCCTGCCTCTTGCTGGCTCAGTACTTAATTTTTTTCGTGAAACAGCCGGGATAAACATACAAGATTTACAAAACAAGCATTATAATCTTCTTGTAAAAAGAGTAAAAATTTTAGTAAAAAATTTTAATAATGTTGTTATTGCGTCAGCGCACGATGACAGTTTACAGTATATTGAGAAAGATAATGTGAAACAAATTATTACTGGTTCTAATTCTAAAACAGAGGCAGCGCGTGCAAAATATCCCAATGATTTCTCTTACGGCGGAAATGGATATGCAACATTAAAAATCTATAAAAACGGACTTACGACTGTTTCTTTTTATGGATTAGAGGATGGGTCTGACAAATTGCTATTTGAGAATGTGATTTTACAACCAAAAAATAAATTTGCTAACAAACAATTTCCCAACACTTTTCCAAGTAAAACAACTACAAGCGTTTATAGTGCTAAACAAGTTAAAAAATCATTTTTCTATAAATTTCTTTTTGGAAAACATTATAGAAATTATTACGACGTTATTATTGATGCAAAAACAGCAATTATCGATACACTTTTTGGTGGCTTAACGCCAAAATCAGCCACTAGAGATTTTCAATCTAATGTTTTGCAACTGATCGATAAAAAAGGTAATGAATATACAATGAGTGCTGTAAAACAAAACGCAAATAAATTTCTTGCTTCGTTTGTTTTTAAATATAAATTAACTCCAAATGAATTTGACCGAACATACAGCGCAGCTCTCATCAATGATCTTTACACTGCTGTTCATCCTTACACCCCGTTAGCAATTCATGACTTGGCGAAAAAAATAAATATTGCACATACTATCCCTTCGCTACTTTTTATTCCAAAACAGAAAGCTTTAGGTACATTTAATTCGAATTTTGGAAATGAGCTTTACTTTGTTGAGAATTTTCCGGTAAAAAACAAATCACAGCCAGCTTTAATTTTATCTACTAAAGAAGTTTTACAAAACATACGGAAGGACGCTAAATATTCAATCGATGAAAGTACCTATATCAGAGCTAGACTATTTGATATATTAATTGGCGATTGGGACAGAAATGACGATCAATGGCGCTGGACGGAATTTAATGAAGGACAAAAAACGATTTACAAACCCATTTCATTAGATCACGATCAAGCATTTTCTAAATACGATGGTGCTTTGCTGTCTCTATTGATGAAAAGTGTGCCCTTGCGAAATAGACAATCTTTTACAGAGCAAATTAAGAGAGTTAAAATAATGAATCGTGAACCTTACCCTCTAGATTTAGCATTATTAAAAACTACAAATGGGGAAGAATGGACCAAACAAGCTAAATATATAGTTGAAAACTTAACAGATGAGGCGATTGATAAAGCTTTTGAAAAATTACCACTTGAAGTTCAGGACGCGACAATAATTGAGATTAAACGCAAATTAAAATTAAGAAAAAAGGATCTTCAAGCAGCTGCGTTGGACTATTTCAAAGTTTTGCAACATACCGTTTTGATTGTTGGCACTGATAATAAAGATAAATTCGTAATAAGTAAACTAGATAAAGATAAGGTTGTTATAAAAGTTTTTGAAACAGTGAACGGAGAAGATATTTTAAGAAATAATAAAATCTTAAATAGTGCTACGACTAAAAAAATATGGGTTTATGGTTTAGATGAGGAAGATATTTTTGAAATAAATGGATCCACACAATTGCCAATTAAAATAAGGTTAATTGGTGGGCAAAATAAAGATTCTTATCGCGTAGAAAGTGGTAAAAATGTCAAAATCCACGATTATAAAACAGAGGTCAATAGTTTTAATGTTGATAAAAAAAGTAGAATTCTATTATCTGATGATTATGAAATTAATTTATATAACTACAAAAAACCAAAATATAATTTCTTTTCCTTGTACCCAAACATTGGTTTCAATCCAGATGACGGCATAAAACTTGGCTTGATTACTGGCTATAGAGTAAATGATTTTAAACAAGATCCATACGCTCAAAAACACAGTTTAAAAACTAATTATTTTTTTGCAACAAAAGGTTACGAATTTATATATGATGCACAATTCCCTAAACTTTTTGGTAAATGGGATTTAAATGTTGAAAGTAAATATACAAGTCCGAATTTTACAAGAAATTATTTTGGTTCTGGAAATGAAACTGTAAATCTGGAAGCTGACCTTGATCGGGATTTTAATAGAGTTCGTATTCAAACCATTAGATTTTCGCCTTCTTTAAAGAAAGTTGGTAGATCTGGAAGCACAATTCAATTTCAAACTAGTTTTGAACAAATAAATGTCGAAGAAACTGTTAATAGGTTTGTGTACGTTGCTCCCGCTTTCAATACCGCTGTATTTAAAAACCAACAATTTGCTGGCGCTACTTTAGAATATAGTTTTGAGAATTATGACCTTCCGGCGTTTCCAACTTTAGGAATGGGCTTTTCAATCGCGGCTGGTTGGAAAACAAATTTAGCAAATACAAAAAGAAATTTTCCTACAGTAGAAAGTAAACTTAATTTTAATCATAAAATTGACTCAAACGGTAAAGTTGTTCTCGCAACTATCATGAGCGGAAAAGTAATACTCAATAACAATTATGATTTTTATCAAGGTGCAACCGTAGGCGGTGATTACGATTTAAGAGGCTTTAGAAACGAGAGGTTTCTAGGCGATAAATCTTTTTATCACAGTAGCGATATCCGCTGGGATTTAGGGAAAATTAGGAGAAATATCATTCCGATGTCTTTTGGAATTCTTGGAGGTTTTGATTACGGGAGAGTTTGGTTAAAAGGTGAAAATTCTGAGAAGTGGCATCAATCTTATGGCGGTGGTTTATGGATTAACGGTTTAAATATGCTAACGGGACGACTTACCTATTTTAAAAGTATCAACGAAGATAGAGCTAGGATTGCAGTGGGTATTGGTTTTGGATTTTAGAATTGTAGAATTTCAAAACGATAAAATCATTTTCCTTAACTGTGACTAGAAATTAGACCTTTAATTTTAATAGATTAATATTTTTATAATTTCGAATGATGAAATCAAAAGCAGCAATCATGATGTTCCCCATTGACTTCGATTTTTTAAAATTTAAATCATTTGTATATTCATATAATTCCATCTTTAATCGTTGAACGTGTGCATCAGGCGCGAGAAAATCTTGCCCCATAATTTTAAGTAATTTTTTAATTCTGTTTTCAGCAGATAAAATCCTTTTAGCGAGTACGGCTCTTTCTTCATCTTTATATTGTTGAATTGAACTGTCTTGCAATTTATCCTTTACTAACTTTACCATGGGATAATTTTCTTTAAAAAATTGCGGACGATAAACTTTAAAATTACCTTCATAGCATTGTTGATCAAAGTCTATCGCTCTGATTCGATAAACCACTTGATCAAAATCGTGAATGGGAACGATAACATAATTATAGGACCTCATGTCACCTAGTAATCTAATCATACAACGTTCATTGAACTTTACAAATTCTTTTGCAATTTGAGCTTTTTCAGTTTCAGTACATTTATTTAGTAAATTTTTAATAAAGAAATCACCAGCAATTCCTAATATATGTTCCTCAATTAAAGTGTCTTCATACACTAAAAAATTTATTTTATCTGGCGAAAGAATATGTTCTAATTCAAGTCCATAAATACGTGAAGCATCAGCTTTTTTGACATAAAAATGAGTATAATTATCATTTAAAATATTCCTGATTTTAATACGAAAAGGTTTTGAGTTCCCAAAAGTACAGTAATCAATAGAATCAACATTTAAGAACTTAATGATTCCCAAATTACCATCAGAATGTAAGAGTGAATATATTTTTTTAAGATTCAAATCAATCTCTTCTCTTTCATATTCATTATAATATACTCTTACCCACAAAGTATCTTGATCACTTTTATCGTATACCGATACTGATCCAGAAAAACGCAACAAATCTTCGTAAAATATAGAAACCTCTGATATTCGATCAAATCGTTTCAAATATTCTAATAAAGATTTATTTACAGGGTAGGAAGGCTTTTTAAAAAGCATTACAGGCTCACTCATTTGAATATGTTTAGCGCAAAATTACATTTATTCTAGCTTTGTTTTTGCAGAAAATTGCTCTAAAACGAAGTTAACTTTGATCTATAAAAAATTATGTTCAACAATTCATACAGTAAAAAATAGCTATGAAAAATAATAGAAAGTATTCACATCTATAGAAAATGAAATAACTAGATAAAAAAAATTGATACTACGAGATAAACTTTATATTTGGAAGCCTCAATATACCACAAATTTTCAAAACTAAAAAATGAAGAAACAACTAGAACTCTATTTCAAAGCTGCACAATCAGCTAAGATCGGAATTTGGAAGATAGATTTATTAACTAACGAAATCCACTGGGACGCAGTTATAAAATGTATTTTAGAAGTTTCAGAAGATTGTGATCCTTTAGATTGTGATGCTTTTAATTTTTATCAAGAAGGAGAAAATAGAGATAGAATTAAAAACAGAATGCAGAAAGCAATTCATGAGGGAATTGCTTTTGACGATAAATTTCAAATAATAACTGCCAACAATAATATTAAATATATTGAATGTATTTGTTCAGTTGAGAAAGTGGAAGGGAAACCAGTGTGCTTGCTAGGCACTTTTCAAGATATTACAAACGAACAAAACTTAATTAACGAACTAGAATTAAATGTTAAAAAATTTTCGTCTATTTTCTCTAGTGCAAATGATGCAATATTTATAATTGACAGTTGCGATGGTTTAATTACTGATTGCAACCTGCGATCAAGTGCTTTAACAGGTTATAGCACGCTTGAATTAATAGGTTTGCATAATTCTTATTTATTTCCCGTTGAATTTAGAAAAAAAGTGCGTATTTTTCTTAATTATAACTTAGCTCGAAATGATTACTCAATAGATGAATCATTTATCAAAACAAAATCTGGTGCTATAATTCCAGTTGAAATTGCCTCAGGTAAAAAATTTCAAGTTGCTGAAATTACTTATTTGGTCTGTTTTGTTAGGGATATTAGTCAAAGGAAAAATGCAGAAAATAAATTGAATTTACTTTCTCTTGCAGCATCAGAAACAACAGATACAATTGTAATTGCTGATGAAACTGGAATTATAGTCTGGGCAAATAAGGCTTATATTGATTTAACAGGCTTAAACTTAAACGATGTAATAGGTCAAAAGATAAGTTATTTATCAAAAGGTCCAGAAACAGATGCAAAAACGAATTCATTGCTAAATAACGCGATAGCGAATAAAGAAAGTATAAAAGTTACAATCCTACATTATAATAAAAACAACGAAAAATATTGGTTTGAGCTAAATCTAAACACAGCACTTGACAAAAATAATAATTTTATCAATTTCATAGGTGTTGGAAGAAATGTAACTTCCCGCATAGAGAAAGAGTTAGAGTTAAGAGAACTTTTAGAGGTTACAAGTATTCAAAACAATAGATTATATAATTTTACTCACATAGTTTCGCACAATATTCGGTCTCACACTAGTAATTTATCTATGGTTGTTGATGTAATTGAAAACACAGATAATTTAGAAGAGAAAATTTCCTATTTTAGTTTGTTTAAAGAGGCAACAGAAAAATTATCTGAATCAATTGAATATTTAAACGAAATAATTACTATTCAACAAAACACTAATAGAAAGAAAAAGGGAATATATTTAAAACAAGAGATTGAAAAAACAAAAAAATCACTCAGATTAGTCATAAAAGAAAGTAATATTACAATAACTGATACAATTCCTGAACATTTAATTATTTCTGTAATTCCTGCTTATATCGATAGTATTCTACTAAATTTATTTACAAATGCAATAAAATACAAATCGCCCTGCCGAAATGCCACATTAGAAATAGGTTATGAAATAATTGATAACTATACGGTTGTCACTTTTACAGATAATGGATTAGGTATAAACTTAGAAAAAAACGGACATAAAATTTTTGGAATGTATAAAACCTTTCATGGAAACGAAGATGCTAAAGGTATTGGACTGTTTATTACTAAAAATCAACTCGAAGCAATGAATGGTAAAATTGAAGTAGAAAGTAAAATAAACGAAGGCTCAACATTTAAAATTTATTTAAATGAAAAATAAATTGACTTACATTATTGATGACGACAAACTTACCGTCAAATTAATGAGCATCTTAATTTCTAAAAACAAGTTTTGCGAAGAGATACAATCTTTTTACAATGCTCAAAATGCGCTAGAGCAGTTAAAAAAAGTAATTGAAACTGATTTAGTAATTCCTGATGCTATTTTACTAGATATAAACATGCCTGTGATGGACGGATGGCAGTTTTTAGATGAGTTTAAAAACTTAGTATTAAAAAAGCCGATAATAATCTTTATGATGACATCATCCATCGATCCTGCGGATATTGAAAAAGCAAAAACCTATGATGTCATAAAACATTATATTGAAAAGCCCATAACAATTCAAAAACTGGATTCACTTTGTAAGTTAATCGCTGATATAAACTAATTTTAACAAATTAGTAACTTTATTGACACTTGTTCGTCCTATTGTAAAATATCAATAAATGAATTCATCAGAAACTATACTTTCAGTCAACAATCTAAATAAATATTATGGCGCTCTTCAGGCATTAGATAATGTTTCATTTGAAATAAAAAAAGGCAACGTTTACGGTATTTTAGGACCTAACGGTAGCGGGAAATCTACCACATTAGGAATAACTTTAAATGTAGTTAACAAAACTTCTGGCGGTTATAAATGGTTTAGCGGAAAAATGGAGACGCATGAAGCTCTTAAAAAAGTAGGTGCTATTATAGAAAGACCCAATTTCTATCCATACATGACTGCCGAGGAAAACTTATGGCTGGTTTGTAAAATTAAAGGAATAAATTACGCAAAGGTGAATGAAAAACTTGAATTAGTGGGTTTGACTGAGCGTAAAAATAGCAAATTCAGCACTTTCTCCTTGGGAATGAAACAACGGCTCGCAATCGCTTCTGCACTTTTAAACGATCCCGAAATTCTAATTTTAGACGAACCTACAAATGGTTTAGACCCACAAGGTATACATCAAATACGAGATATAATTAAGCAAATTGCGGCTACTGGAACAACTATACTTCTTGCATCACACTTACTTGATGAAGTTGAAAAAGTTTGTACTCATGTTTTAGTACTTAGAAAAGGGGTAATTTTATATACCGGATTAGTAGATGGAATGTCAGCAAACGATATTTTCTTCGAACTAAACTCTGATGATAATGAAAATTTAATCAAAGTGTTAAATAACCATCCTGCTGTCAAAAATATTGCAACTGACCAAGGCAATGTATTAGTTTACTTAAAAGAAAATTTAGAGTCAAAAGATTTAAATCGTTTTCTTTTTGAAAATAATATAATTTTGAATCATTTAGTTAAGAGAAAAAACAGTTTAGAGGAACAATTTTTAGAATTAACAGAGAGAAAATAGCTGCTCTATTTCCAACTGTGTTATTCACTTACATTCACATTATAAAAATCATTCAGTTCTTCCCACTAAATTCTTAATCATCAGTTCATGAAAAGACTTCTCTCAATAGAATTACAAAAAATTTGGAAAAATAAAGCAAGCAGAGTTTTGACTTTGACGTACTTTATACTTCTTACCTTTATCGCTTTGATAGCATCTATAAAATTCGATTTAGGAATTTTTAAATTTCATCTTGCTGAAATGGGAATATTTAATTTCCCTTTTATATGGCATTTCAACACTTACATTGCTGCAATTCTAAAATTGTTTCTCGCAATTGTAATTGTCTCGATGATGGCAAATGAATATAGCTATGGAACATTAAAACAAAATCTAATTGACGGCATGAGTAAAAGGGAATTTATCGAATCTAAATTCCTTACTGTTGTTTTATTTGCAGGCGTATCGACTATTTTTATTTTTATAATGTCTCTTCTTTTAGGTTACAGCTTTTCCTCATATACTGAAATAAGTATCGTTTTTTCGGATTTGCAATACTTATTAGCTTATTTTGTAAAATTAGTTGGTTTCTTTTCGTTCTGTTTATTTTTAGGAATATTGGTAAAACGTTCTGCGTTTGCGCTAGGATTTTTATTAGTTTGGAACATAATCGAGGGCATTATTAACGGTATTTTGTCTTTTAAAGTCTTTCCAGATAGTACATCCGCAGCATCTGTAATGCAGTTCTTTCCACTGCAATCAATGTCTAATTTAATTGTAGAGCCTTTTACACGTTTATCAGTAGTAAAAAACCTAGGAACACAAATTGGTTTAGACAATGTTAAAAATTACAACGTTGAGTTATCTTCTTTATTGATTGTGACCTGCTGGACGGTTATCTTTGTTTTCTTGTCACACAAATTACTAAAAAATAGAGATTTATAGTATATTTGCGAGACATGAAATACGCGAATCTTATCATAATTTACTTTTCTTTTGGCTGTTATTGCAACTCGGCTTTAGCGCAAAGCATTATTGTGGACGACTCAAAAAATGCACAGGAATTAGTAGAAAATATATTAGTAAATAGTACTTGCGCAACGATTCTTAATTCTATCGCCGGCGGAGATGATTTCTCTGGCAGTAGCAATAGCTATGGTTATTTTCAAAGACAAGTTGACAACTTCCCCTTCGTTGAAGGAATTGTTCTAAACACTTCCCGAAGTCAAAACTCTGTAGGTCCTTATATCGTAAATAGAGGTGGTGGCGATCCCCGATGGTTAGGTGATGTCGATTTAGAACAAGCGCTGGGTTTAACAAAAACTTTAAATGCTACTTTTTTAGAGTTTGATTTTGTTCCTTTGACTAATTTCATAAGCTTCAATTATATCTTTGCGTCAAATGAATACCAATCCTACTTTCCGTGTGAATTTTCAGATGGATTTGCATTTTTAATTAAAGAAAAAGGGAGTTTAGAGCCTTATCAAAACATAGCTGTTATTCCAAACACAACTACGGCTGTATCCTCTACAAGCATACATCCTTTTATTCCTCCAGTTAGAACTACTGTAGGTTTAAAGCCCGGTTGTTCCGCTGAAAATGAAAATTTTTTTGGCACTTACAACACATCTTCTAGTCCTATAAATTACAGTGCACAAACCGTCGTTCTCAATGCTCAAAGTATTGTTGTAGCTGGAAGGACATACCAAATTAAATTAGTTATCGCAGATGATGAAAACGTAGAATTCGATTCAGCTGTTTTTATCGAAGCCGGAAGTTTTGCTCCAAAAATCAACTTAGGGTCAGATCGAACATTATGTTTTGGAGATAAAACAATTTTAGATGCTGGTTTAACAGGTAGCACAAATACGTATGAGTGGTTTAAAGATGGTGGAATAAATGTCGTAGGGAGTAATGCTACCTTGGAGGTAATTAGCCCAGGACAATATTCAGTGCGTGCGACCTTAGCAGTAGGTTGTGTTGCAACGGGAACTGTAAACATTGCGTTTAAAAATCCTACTCTAAAATCACTTACGCAATGTGGCGACAGCACCGGTAATGCAACATTTAATTTAACATCTTTAACAACCGAAATCATAAGCACAACTGATGACACCGTTCAATATTTCGAAACTGTTGCACACTTACAAAATCAAAGTCCCACAATTACAAATATTTTAAATTACAACTCCGCAAGTAAAACTATATACGCTCGGGTTTCTAATAGTACAGGATGTGCTGATTCTGTTTCAATAACCCTACAAGTGCTTAGCACATCAGCTGTTCAAAAAATAACATTTTGTGATAATGACGCTAACCAAAACGGTCGTAGAGTATTTGATTTAGTTACAGATGTTAGCCCAAAAATCATACCGATAGTCGTTGCACCTCTAGTAATTGAAGGATATTATAGTATTGAAAATGATGCAATCAATAAGACAAATTCACTTCCTGCAATCTATCGCAATAATGCTGCTTCAGAAACTATTTTTGCTCGTATTGAAAATGGATTAAATTGCTACGGTGTTATTGAACTAGAAATACAGGTCAATCTCTATACGCCTGCCTCTCCCGGAAATATAAAAAATGTTATTATCAATGACTTTTCTGGTGTTGATAATTCGGTTAAAATTGAAACTGAAGGCACTGGCATATATGAATATTCTGTAGATGGAATAACTTACCAGTCTAGTCCCTTATTTAAGAACTTAGCCCTTGGAAACTATACTGCTTTTGTTAGGGAAAATTTAAACTGTGGGTTGTCATCCACTCCTTTTTATATTCTTGACTATCCGCGATTTTTTACTCCAAATGGTGATGGATTTAATGACACATGGTATATCAAAAACTTACAATTATTACCAAAATCAACAGTAATAATCTTTGACCGATTTGGAAAATTATTAAAACAATCAACATCAACTGCTGCAGGATGGAATGGAAATTTTAATGGATATCCATTACCCGCAGATGACTATTGGTTTAAATTAGAATTCGAAAATGGCAAAATTATTAATGGACATTTTTCGTTAAAAAGATAAGAATAATTTCTTATTTTTAGCAAATGAAAAAAACATTACTTGTCCTATTCACATTTTTATCAATAAGCGTATTTGCTCAATTTAGCAAAACACATTATATTCCACCAGTAACTTGCGCTACTACTAATTTAGCAGGTGATCAATATCTATATATCTCGACTCCAAGTTTGGTTAATGTTAAGTTTAAAATTATCGCTAATGGAGTGACTATTTATAATGGAGTTGTTAGCAACAACGCTCCTAATATTTATCCGATAGGTTCAGGTCCAAATACACAATTGACAACACCAAAAAATACGATAGGTATTTTGACAAATAAAGGTTTTGTTGTAGAGGCTGAAGATCTAATTTATGCAAGCGTAAGACTTAATTCTCAATTGGGTTCAAGTGGTTATGTACATGCAGGTGGTTTAGTGTCCAAAGGAAATAGCGCTCTAGGTAAAATTTTTAGATTAGGAGCAATGTTAAATCCACTTTCAGATCCCAGCTTGTTAAACTTTGCTTCTATATTTTCTACTGAAAATGGGACAAAAGTTACCATTTCGAATATACCAAATGGCACATTATTAACCAGCGGTATAATAGTTTCCGGACCTATTATTGTCACATTAAATAAAAATGAAAGTTATATTATAGCCATGGATAACAGTATAAATGTACTACCTTCAAATAGTTCAAAAATCATTGGCGCATTAATCGAATCTGACAAACCGATAGTCGTAAATTCTGGTTCATTTGGAGGAAGTAATAGCTCAGCAGTATTTACATCTGGAGTAAACATTGGACAACCAACTGGCAGAGATGTAGGCTTTGACCAGATAGTACCTTTTGAAAAAACTGGAAAAGAATATATATTTATCAAAGGATTAGGTACTGATGAACTAGAGCGCGTTTTACTTATCGCTCATCAAAATAATACTGAAATTTATATAAATGCAAGTAGTATACCAATCATTAAAAACGCAGGTGAATATTTAATTTTAGATGGTAACTCCTTTATTAATGGTAATTTGTACGTCAAATCAAGTGAGAATGTATTTGCATATCAAAGCACTGGGGGGAATAACTCTCCCGCTAATCAAAACCTGTTTTTTGTACCTCCCATTAACTGTTCAACACCAAATACGGTAAATAATATACCATTAATTGAACAGATAGGAAGTGTAGTTTACAATGGCGGTCTAAATATTGTAACAGAGGCTGGAGCAACAGTTCTTATAAATAATGGTGCGATAGTTTCAGTTGCGATACCAATAAATGCAAATCCTGTTTTCGTTTATTATACAGTCACTGGATTAACTGGGAACATAAATATAAAATCAACTGCTCAAGTTTATGTCTCGGTTTTCGGTACAAATGGTGCTGCAACTTATGGTGGTTATTATTCTGGTTTTGATACTAAACCTGAAATCATATTTGATAAAATAACCGTAACTAATTCAGAATGTATTCCAAATGTAATCTTAAAAATAAATTCACTTTCATCTTACGATACTTTTGAATGGTATAAGGATGATATAGTTATTCCTGGCGCTATTATAAATTCATTTCAACCTACAACGCCAGGCTCATATCAAGTTAAGGGAAGTATTTCGGGATGTCCAAGTAGTATTCCTATCTTTTCAGATAAAATTCCCGTAAGTTTTTGTCCCTCTGACACTGACAATGATGGGACAAATAACAATATTGATTTAGACTTAGATAACGATGGAATTTTAAATTGTACAGAATCTTTTGGAGATCTAGGAATAGATATTTCTAATTCCGCCTCAGGAATAATTACATCAAACACTTATACTAATTCTTTTACAAGCACTATTACAACTGCAGGAACTGCTGCGCCAGCAATTAATCCATTTACTGGGGATGTAAATGGTAATTTTATTAGTGAAGTGCCAGCAGGTAAAGATAATTCTGTGACTTATAAAATGAATTTTACTACTCCTATTTCTGTTGCACTGGAGTATGTTGCTACTGCAAATTCAGCTGATTTAATAAACTCTGATGCTGAATTCATAATTAAGTCGCCAGTAAATAAAACTATAACTGTTCTAAATCCAACAAATCAATTATTGATCGATACAAACTACGATGGTATTTTTGAAAGTGGAATAACTGAATATTCTTCGTTTGAAATTCGTTTTCGATTAAACAGCACGGTACCACTCGTAGCTGGTACAGGTACATTTAGTTTTAGATCATACTTAACTGAATCGCTAACATTTACTCAAAAAAATCTTTCAGATACAGCTAACAACAAAGCTACTTTTAAAATTTTAGCAACCTGCGTACCAAAACAGAGTGACTCAGATGGAATTCCAGATCAAATAGATTTAGACAGCGATAACGATTCAATACCAGATTTAATTGAGGCTCAATCTAACAATTCAACTGTTTTTTCTGCTATTGATACCAATAAAAATGGCTTGGATAATGCATTCGAACCTGGTTTAATTCCATTTGATAATGATGGTGACGGCATCCCTGATTACTTAGACTTGGACAGTGACAATGATGGAATACTTGATTCAATTGAGGCTGGAAACGACTTAGATACGGACGGTATTAAAAATTATCGCGATTTAGATAGTGATGCCGATTTATGTTCAGACGTTATTGAAGCGGGCTTTATAGATGGAGATAATGATGGTAAATATGGGAATTCACCACTAACGGTAGATTCAAAAGGGTTAGTTATTGGTGCACCTTACACAACACCTAATCCTAATTATTTATTAGCGGCACCTATTAGTATAACCGTACAGCCACAAGCACAGCCTACTTGTGAATTACAAAGCAGTACAATCACTTTAACTGATAATGGCGGAAATACTTATAATTGGCAACTATCAATAGATGGTATAAATTGGACTAATATTACTAACAATGCATCTTACTCAGGTGCCACTTCAAGCATCTTGTCATTAATAAACGTTACAAATACCATGAACGGATATAAATACCGAGTACTACTTGATAAAGTGGGAAACTCTTGTGGATTGATTAGTAATGAAACAATATTAATAGTTTATCCTAAACCGATTATTAATTCACCAATTGTATTAAAACAATGCGATGATGATAACAATGGAAAAACGACCTTTAATCTCACTCAAAAAAACAGCTTTATTTCGTCGGATGTAACAAATACTTTTACCTATTTCGAAGACAACACAGATTCCAACAACGGAAGTGGACCTTCCCAAATATTAAATCCAACGGCTTATATAAACACAACTCCTTTTAACCAAACGGTCTATGTTAGAGTTGAAAATAGTAACGGCTGTGCTACGACTGGCAGCTTAGATTTAAAAATTTCTACCACCACAATACCACCATCGTTCAACAGGCCGTTTACGGTTTGTGATGATTTGACATCCGCAGCTAATTCTGATTATGATGGAACATCAGTTTTTGATTTTCATTCCGTTACTACTGATATTAAAACAACTTTTTTAACTGGAGCGATTCCTTATTCTATTACCTATTATAGAAATGAGAATGATGCACTATCTGAAATAAATCCACTAAACCAGAATTTCCCATCAGACCCTACAGACCCGAGTAGTATTTATAATTATAGAAACATAGGATATCCTAATAATCAAAAAATTTGGGTGAGAGTAGACAGTGATATTGACAATGCTTGTTTTGGACTTGGTCCTTATATTGATTTAAATGTTGAGAAACAGCCTTTCGCTAATCCAGTTATAATCCCAAGTCAATGTGACGATAATCAAGATGGTATATTGACCTTTAATACTTCAACATTAGAAACTACAGTAATAGGAAGCAATCAATCTTTTCCAGTGACCGTAACCTATTTTGATACTCTAAATAACCCATTAAAAGATTCAAACGGCGTTTTAATAACAAGTCCATTTCCCTCCACTTTTTCAACAACTTCGCAAATCATAAAAGCGGTAGTCACTAATAATACAACCTTAGAATGTTATGCTGAAACTACGATCGATTTTATAGTTAATGATTTACCTCAAGCCTTTCCTATCGCATCAACTTTAACAACGATTTGCGATGACGAAGCAGATCCTTTAATGCAAGATGGTAGATACGCATTTGATACTAGTACATTTCAAGCCTCAATCTTAGCTGGTCAAACAGGAATGACTGTGAAATATTTTGATGCGACTGGCAATTTATTGTCAAGTCCATTACCAAATCCATTTTTAACTACTTCACAAAACATTACAGCTATTGTAGAGAATCCTATAAACTCAAACTGTCGCGCAACAACAGTAATACCATTCATTATTAATCCTCTTCCACTTATAAACCTTAACATTGACGGCAGCGAAGATGAACTTGTTTGCTCTAACCTACCAACATTTTTTGTTACATTAGACGCTGGTGTAACTAATGCTGCAGTAGTAAGTGATTATTCATACTTGTGGTACAAAAATAATATGATACAAAGTGGAGAAACTAATCCAACTTTGAACGTAAATACCGAAGGAAATTATACAGTAGAAGTGAGCTCGCTTGAAGGATGCAACAGAATTAGATCTATAAAAGTAACTGCGTCAGACCTTGCAAATATTAGTACAATTGATGTAATCGATTTTACCGAAATCAACACAATAACAGTCAATGCAACTGGAAAAGGAATGTATGAATACAGTTTAAATGATCCAACCGGTCCTTTTCAAACCTCTAATATCTTTAATAATGTCCCTGCTGGAATTTATGAAGTTTACGTTAATGATATGAATGGTTGTGGCACTGTGAGCAAAACTATTTCAGTGATTGGAGCTCCTAAATTTTTTACACCTAATGATGATGGATTTAACGATTACTGGAACGTAAAAGGTATAAATAGTACTTTTAATGCTAAATCAACCATATATATATTTGATCGTTATGGAAAATTATTAAAACAAATAATTCCTACTGGAATCGGTTGGGATGGTACTTTTAATGGTGCCCCATTACCATCAGATGATTATTGGTACACCATAAAATTAGAGGATGGAAGACAGAGTAAAGGACATTTTAGCTTAAAAAGATAATAAGAAATACAGTGGCGTGCCACTATAAATTAAGGGGCTAAACTCACCGCAACCGCGAGTTAGCCCCTTAATTTATACCGTTAGGATATCCGCTCCGCCACGGCGGATTGCTTCTATCCTTCACGCGCTAAAAGACAAAACAGTTTTAGAATTATAATCGTAAAAACTCTTTAAAGCAAAAATCCCAAATTCCATTAACTGGAATTTGGGATTTTAAATATTGAACTTTAACAGAATTAGATTTTAAATCTTTTTCTATCTGTTTCCGTTAAATATATTTTTCTAATACGAATTGATTTTGGAGTTACCTCAACATATTCATCTTTTTGAATGTATTCTAAAGCTTCTTCTAGAGAAAAAATAATTGGCGGAATAATTCTAGCTTTTTCATCATTTCCAGAGGAACGAACATTAGACTGTTTTTTCTCTTTAGTCACATTCACACACATATCATCTGCGCGTGAGTTTTCTCCAATTACTTGACCTTCGTAGATTTCAGCATTTGGTTCAACAAAAAACTTACCACGATCTTGTAATTTATCAATAGAGTAAGGAATAGCTTTTCCTTTTTCCATAGAAATCAGAGAACCTTTATTTCGTCCAGAAATTTCTCCTTTGTAAGGCTCATATCCTATAAATCGATGTGCCATAATAGCTTCACCAGCGGTTGCAGTCAATAATTGATTACGCAATCCAATGATTCCACGAGATGGAATATTGAATTTTACAATCATACGATCTCCTTTACCCTCCATACTCAACATTTCTCCTTTACGAAGAGAAACAAATTCAACAGCTCTACCAGAAAGTGATTCTGGTAAATCGATTGTCAATTCTTCAATTGGCTCACATTTTTTACCATCAATTTCTTTAATAATAACTTGCGGTTGACCTATTTGTAGTTCATAACCTTCTCTTCTCATAGTTTCAATAAGAACAGATAAGTGAAGAACGCCACGACCAAAAACCATAAATTTATCAGCCGAATCAGTTTCACCTAATTTCATTGCTAAGTTTTTCTCTAATTCTTTTGTCAAACGATCTCTAATATGACGAGAAGTTACAAATTTACCCTCTTTTCCAAAGAAAGGAGAATCATTAATTGTAAACAACATACTCATCGTAGGTTCATCAATAGCGATAGTTTGTAATGCCTCTGGATTTTCAAAATCAGCAATGGTATCACCAATTTCAAAACCTTCAACTCCAATGATTGCACAAATATCTCCAGCAATAACTTCTTGTACTTTTTTACGACCAAGTCCTTCAAAAGTATGAAGTTCTTTAATTCGTGATTTAATTATTGTACCATCTCTTTTTACTAAAGAAACATTCATAGATTCTTTTAAAACACCTCTTTCAAGACGGCCGATAGCAATACGACCTGTAAAAGCAGAAAAATCTAAGGATGTAATTAACATTTGAGGAGTTCCCTCTGAAACTTTAGGAGCTGGTACGTTTTTAATTACCATGTCTAATAAAGGTTCAATATTTTCAGTCATAACATTAAAGTCATCTGACATCCAATTATTTTTAGCAGAACCATAAACAGTTGGAAAATCTAATTGCTCTTCAGTAGCGCCTAGTTCGAACATTAAATCAAAAACTTTCTCATGAACTTCTTCGGGAGTACAATTTTCTTTATCAACTTTATTGATAACAACGCATGGTTTTAGACCAAGATCTAAAGCTTTTTGCAACACAAAACGTGTTTGTGGCATAGGTCCTTCAAATGCATCCACTAATAGACAAACTCCATCAGCCATATTCAATACACGCTCTACTTCACCACCAAAATCCGCGTGACCAGGAGTATCAATTATATTAATTTTTGTTCCTTTATACTGAACCGAAACGTTTTTTGAAGTAATGGTAATACCTCTTTCACGCTCTAGATCATTGTTGTCAAGGATTAAGTCACCTGTATTTTCGTTGTCACGAAATAACTGACAGTGATACATAATTTTATCAACCAAAGTTGTTTTACCGTGATCGACGTGGGCAATAATTGCAATGTTTCTTATAGATTCCATCTGTGTTTTTTAATGGGCGCAAATGTACAATTTTTTTTTAAATAAATAACATGCTTATAATAGTTTGCATAGTCTTAAGCGTTTACAACTAAAAAATGGCACATAACCAAACATTCAAACAAGTTGTAAATGATTTCATCAACGTAGCCAATAATTAATTATATTTGAGTAATGAAAAGTAAAACTAACCAGGTAATAATTACCTATATTCTCATTTCTCTTTTTGTAGCTATTATTAGTCACAAATTAATATTACATTTTATTTCTAATGAAAGTACTACTTTTTACGGATTTATTAAAGACCTCACTTTCATTTTAATAACTGGAATAATATTCAAACTTATTTTATCAAAAAATGACAAGAGAAATATTAACAATTTTCAAAAACTAAAGAAAATCAATAATGATATTAGGGAGTCTAATGAAAAGTATGATATAGTTGCTAAGGCAACTAGTGACACTATATGGGACTGGAAAATACAAGAAAATAGTTTTACATGGAATAAAGGAATAGAAAGTGTATTTGGTTATTCTGAGGAGCAAATTGGATCCAACTCTAACTGGTGGTTTGATAAAATACATCCAGAGGACAGCATAAAAATGTCAATAAAACTTTACTCTTTTATAGAACTTAGAACTGATAACTGGCAGGATCAATATCGTTTTAAATGTGCTGACGATTCATATAAATATGTATTAGACAGAGGTTTCTTACTCAAAGATAATAATGGCAAGGCCGTACGAATGATAGGTGCAATACAAGATATAACAAAACAGAAAGAGGAGGAATTAAGATTAAAATTATTAGAAACTGTGATCACTCAATCTAAGGATGCCATAATACTCATTGAACCTAATCCAGATAAAATAGGAGTTCCAAAAATAATGTATACAAATCCGGCTTTTACAGTTATGTCCGGTTTTAGCGACAAAGAGGTTTTAGGACAAACACCAACAATTTTCATGGGGCCAAATTCGGATGAAAAAGAATATTTAAAGTTAATGAACGCCCTAGAAACGGAGCAAGAATGTATTATTGAGACAATAAGTTACAAAAAGAACAGAGATGAATTTTGGGTTCGCTTTTCCATGATTCCAATTTACAATACAGACAGCGAGCTATCACATTGGCTATCAATTCAACGCGATGTAACGGACGAAAAAATGCTTGAAATAGAGAAGGAACAGTTAATTAGGGAATTGACGCAAAATAATAAAGATTTAAAGCAATTCTCTTACATTACCTCTCATAATTTGAGAGCTCCACTATCTAATTTAATTGGACTTCTAAATTTAATCGAAGAAACAACTATTGATAATGAAGAGTTAAACGAAATTTTAGTAGGTTTCAATAAATCAACTCACTTGTTAAACGATACAATCAACGATTTAGTAAAAGTTATCATCATCAGAGATAACCCCTCCATTCAAAAAGAAAACATACTAATTAATAGTGCTTTAGAAAAAGTTTTAAGCCAGCTCAATTCACAAATTGAATTACATAAACCACTAATCAATTTAGATTTTAATAAAGTAGACTCCATCTATGTTAATGAAGCTTATTTGGAAAGTATACTATCGAACTTATTATCTAATTCGATTAAATATCAAAATCCAAAAGAAGAACTTAAAATTACTATTTTTACTTATGAGGTGAATAATACTATTGTTTTAATTTTCAAAGACAATGGAATAGGGATAAACTTGGACAGGCATAGAGAAAAAGTTTTTGGTTTATACCAAAGATTTCATACCTATCCTAATAGTAAGGGATTAGGCTTATATTTAGTTAAAACACAAGTTGAAACAATGGGAGGTACTATCGAAATTGAAAGTGAAGTGAATGTAGGTACTGCATTTACTTTAACATTTAAAAAAGAAGGATAATGTTAAATCAAATATTATGTATTGATGACGACCTAATTACGCTAATGCTTTGTAAAAAAGTTATTAGTAGAGCCCTATTTTCTGAAGAAATAATTACTTTACAAAATGGTGAACAAGCTGTAGAATTCTTTGATAAAATCAAGGAAGCATTTAAAAATGGCGAAATAATTTCCCCGCCTCAGCTCATTTTCTTAGATCTAAACATGCCAGTTATGGGTGGCTGGGAGTTTTTAGATTACTTTAATAACTCACAATTTTCAAATTTTGACAAGATAAAAGTTGTCATTTTGTCTTCTACAGTTGATCCAAAAGAGTTAGAGAGGTCAAAAAAATATCCAATGGTTATTGATTTTTTACCAAAACCAATCACTAAGGCTGTGCTTGAATACTTGCAAAATAAATTAGAATAAAATATTTGCATAAAAAAACTCTCATATACTGAGAGTTTTATATTGAATACAAATTTATGTGTGCTTACAATTTAGCAACTAATTTTGTTAATTTAGACTTTAAATTAGAAGCTTTGTTATCGTGAATAATATTTTTCTTAGCTAATTTATCTATCATAGATATAACACTTGACAATTTAGATGTAGCATCTACTTTTTCAGTAGCTAGTCTTAACGCTTTGATGGCATTACGAGTAGTTTTGTGTTGGTATCTATTTAATACTCTTCTCTTTTCGTTTGTTCTAATTCTCTTTAGAGCTGATTTATGATTTGCCATTTTATTGCTTTTTTTTCTTTTACTAAATTTTTGTAGTCCGTAAGGGAATCGAACCCCTGTTACCAAGACGAAATCTTGGCGTCCTAACCCCTAGACGAACGGACCATTATCCCCTAAGTTTTATCAATATAACAATTGAATTGTAGCCCGTAGCGGAATCGAACCGCTCTTACATGGATGAAAACCATGCGTCCTAACCGATAGACGAACGGGCCATTTTTCCCTCTAAGTTCAGGATTACTTCCACCTGCAAAAAAATAGTAGCCCGTAGCGGAATCGAACCGCTCTTACATGGATGAAAACCATGCGTCCTAACCGATAGACGAACGGGCCTGCTTCTCTAATGCGGATGCAAAAATACAACTATTTTTGAAACGTACAATAGCTTACACAAAAAAAATATCTTTTTTTTAATAAGCCTTTGCAAACAGCACTCTTCCCACAGAAGCTTCCCCTGTAAACACACAGATTCCAGCCTCTTCAACCCTGTCTAGTGGAATGCATCTGATCGTTGCTTTGGTCAAGTCTTTAATCTTTTCTTCGGTGGCTGCTGATCCATCCCAATGTGCTGATACAAAACCTCCTTTAGAATCTAAAACTGCTTTAAATTCATCAAAATCACTTACCTCAGTGATATGAGTATTTCTGTAATTTAATGCTTTTAAAAACAAATCATTTTGAATTCTTTCTAATAATTCGCTGATATAGGTAACAACGCCGTCATTAGAAACAACTTCTTTTGTCAGTGTATCTCTTCTTGCGATTTCAAAAGTTCCGTTTTCTAAATCTTTCGGACCTACAGCAACTCGAATAGGAACTCCTTTCAATTCCCATTCTGCAAATTTATAGCCTGGTTTTTGAGTAGTTCTATTGTCAAACTTAACAGATATATTTAATTTTCGCAAAGCAGCCGTTAAAGTAGCCACCTCCGCCGAAATTGCAGTTAATTGCTCATCTGATTTGTATATCGGCACAATTACAACTTGTATGGGTGCTAAATTTGGAGGTAAAACTAATCCCTGGTCATCAGAATGTGTCATTACTAAGGCTCCCATTAATCGAGTTGAAACTCCCCATGAAGTACCCCAAACATATTCCTGTTTTCCCTCAGCGTTAGCAAATTTCACATCAAATGCTTTTGCAAAGTTCTGACCTAAAAAATGCGAAGTTCCTGCTTGTAATGCTTTTCCATCTTGCATCAATGCTTCAATACAATAAGTTTCTTCTGCACCTGCAAAACGTTCTGTTTCCGTTTTTATTCCTTTTACGACGGGTATTGCCATAAAATTTTGAGCGAAATCAGCGTAAACATTCATCATCTTTTCCGATTCTTCTATCGCTTCACATTTTGTAGCATGAGCCGTATGACCTTCCTGCCATAAAAATTCAGCTGTACGTAAAAATAATCTGGTTCTCATTTCCCACCGCACAACATTTGCCCATTGATTTATCAGTAACGGTAAATCTCTGTATGATTGAACCCATCCTTTATATGTAGACCAGATTATTGCCTCACTTGTAGGACGCACTATGAGTTCTTCTTCTAATTTAGCATTGGGATCAACCATTAATTTTCCTGGTTTGTCAGGATCATTTTTTAATCTATAATGCGTTACAATAGCACATTCTTTAGCAAATCCTTCCGCATTTTTTTCTTCAGCTTCAAACATACTTTTTGGCACAAATAAAGGAAAATAAGCATTTTCATGACCGGTTTCTTTAAACATTCGGTCTAATTCAGCCTGCATTTTTTCCCATATTGCATATCCGTATGGTTTGATTACCATACATCCTCTAACCCCTGAATTTTCGGCTAAATCGGCCTTGACAACCAATTCGTTATACCATTTTGAATAATCCTCTGATCTCGTAGTTAAGTTCTTACTCATAATGAATAGTTTGGCATAAATATTGCGTTATTAAAATTGTATAAAATAGTTCAGCAAAACTAACTATTTTTGTACTGTACAACAATAAAAATATCCATATATATGAAAACTAATACTCTTTCCATCACAAATACTTCACTATTCTACTTTGTTGGAATCTTGAGTATTATTTTTACTTCTTGCGGCTCGTACCAAAATAGTTCTTATTATGACTCTGATGGAATTTACGGTAGCCGTTCAAATAGAGCAGTTTTAAACGATAGTCAAGAAAGACAATATAACAATGATAAATACAAAGATTATTTTGGATCCTTACAAAATGACAACCAAACAGAAGAAATTTTTACTAATGTAGACAATTATAACTCTTACAATGTAGATGTCCAAGATCAACGAAATGATAACGCAGGTTATCCTGGATGGGGTAGCAATCCTCAGGGAATAAGCATAAATATATATGACAACAATTGGGGAATGAATAACTGGGGCTACAATGGTGGTTTTGGTTGGAATATGAACAATTGGGGTTATAATAACGGTTTTGGTTGGGGGATGAATAATTGGGGATGGAACGGTGGTTTTGGTTGGAATAATTGGTACGGTAATAATTGGGGTCCTACTGTTGGTTTTGGCTGGAATAGTTGGTACGGAAATAATTGGGGATACAATAATTATCGCAGTGATAGGTCTTATGCCCGGAATGAGGGAAGAAGAGGATCTTCGTCATTTACTGATTCTAACGGCAACGCAAGAAATTCTGGAACGTTTAATAGAGCTGAAAATACTACAATTAGCAGAAGAGCAGTAAACTCAAATAGTAGCCGTGATACTAATTTTAATAGAAACTCATTTGACAGATCGGCTAGAACTACGCCAACTTTTTCTAGAACACAATCTCAAACAAGGTATGATTCTCAAAATGCGCCCAGAAGAGGAAACACAAACAATGGCCGTATTGAAAGAAACACGCAATCACGACCTCAAAGCAACACTAACAATTCAAGAAACTATACTCCTTCTAGAAACGACAATAGCTCCAGAAACTATACACCAAGTTCAACCGGTAGATCAAGCAGTGGAAACAACTCAAGTGGGGGTGGACGTTCTTCTAGCGGCGGGAGTAGCCGTGGTGGAAGAGGTTAAATTTGGAGCTTTATAACATCAGCAATCATTATTACAAACAGTCACTTTTATGAAAAAATACATTTTTTTAATAGCTATAACTTTGTCGGCAAGTATTGCAAAAGCACAAGAAATATCTGATGCATTACTTTATTCCCAAGACAATATAAATGGTACAGCGCGATTTCGCGCCATGAGTGGAGCTTTTGGAGCTTTAGGAGGAGACTTGTCGTCCCTCAACGTAAATCCTGCAGGATCAGCTGTTTTTTCTAATAATCAATTAGGATTAACGCTTAGTAGCATGAATACAAAAAACAATTCTAATTATTTTGGTAATACCACAAGCGATAAACAAAATTCATTTGACTTAAATCAAGCCGGAACTGTTTTTGTTTTTAATAATAGAAGCAAAAGCAACTGGAAGAAAATAGCCATAGGTGTGAATTACGAAAACACAAATAATTTTGACAATAGATTTTTTTCAGCTGGAATTAATCCCATAAATTCTATTGATAAATATTTTTTAAGTTATGCTAATACAGGAAACAATGGGGCTCCCGTACCGCAACAATTTGTCAATCGTGAAAGTGGAGAATCAGTAGCTGATTTATATTCTTTCTTAGGTACTAACTTGCCTAATAATCAATTTCCAAATCTTAGCGGATTTGCGGCTCAACAGGCGATGATCGCATTTTATGATCAGGGCTTTATTATTGATGCTGTAGATGTTAATAACACAAATAGTACTTATTCGTCACTTGTACCAACTAACGCAGTTTATTATCAAGAAAATTCAATTACTACTAATGGATATAATGGTAAATTATCTTTCAATGCCGCAACGTCATACAAGGATAAGTTATTCATAGGATTGAATTTAAATTCACATTTCACAGATTTCCAGAAGTCAACGCGATTTTTTGAAGAAAATAATGCTCCGTTAACCAACGATTATACAGTTTCTAAAATTCAATTTGACAATACGTTATATACGTACGGAAATGGATTTTCTTTCCAATTAGGAGCGATTGCAAAGGTAACGACTGATGTTCGACTTGGATTAGCATACGAATCGTCGACTTGGTATAATTTAAACGATGAACTTTCGCAAAAATTAAGTGTTGTAAGTCAAGCTACAAGTGGTAGCGACATCAGTGATATTGTAGATCCAAGAGTTGTAAATATCTATGAGACTTATAAATTACAAACTCCTAGTAAATTAACTGGTAGTTTCGCATACATTTTTGGGAAATCAGGTTTAATCAGTATTGATTATGCAATGAAAAACTACAGTAATATAAAGTTAAAATCTGGATTCGATGGTTTGAATACTAATATCAATAATTTATTAGACAATACTGGCGAACTTAGAGTAGGTGGTGAATATAGAATTGAAGCTCTAAGCCTTCGAGCAGGATATAGATATGAGCAAAGTCCATACAAAAACGGAATTACAGTAGGCGATTTAAATGGATACTCAACAGGTTTAGGATATAATTTTGGTTCAACAAAAGTAGATTTATCTTATTCGTACGCCAAGAGGACTTCACAACAAGGTTTTTTTGGACAAGGTTTTACTGATGGTGCTAAGATTGATGCTATTAATAATACTATTTCCCTTTCGGTATTATTCGAATTGTAACCTGAAACAAATTAAAATATAATATCCGTTTCTTTATTTTGAAACGGATATTTTTTTGCAATGAGTTGAAAAATAAGAATAATTTATTTTTAAACTCAATCATTGTTACGCTATAAAACTTTGTTGTTCGACACAGCAAAAATATAAAGAATCGGAAACAAGTCCAGATAAAATAAAAATTGTAATTTTGCAAAATTCCCAAATTATCGGGAGATTAATGATATGAGAACGAAGTCCTTAAAAAAGAATAAAATAAATGTGATCACTCTTGGGTGTTCCAAGAATGTATATGACAGTGAAGTACTAATGGGTCAACTTCGCGCAAGCGGAAAAGAGGTGACGCATGAAGCACCAGAAGCAGAAGAAGGTAACATTATTGTAATTAATACATGTGGATTTATTGACAATGCAAAAGCAGAATCAGTGAACATGATTTTAGAGTATGCAGATAAAAAAGAGAGAGGTTTAGTTGATAAAGTCTTTGTTACTGGTTGTTTATCAGAAAGGTATAGACCTGATCTGGAAAAAGAAATCCCTAATGTAGATCAATTTTTTGGTACTACAGAACTACCAGCTTTATTAAAAGCATTAGGGGCTGATTATAAACATGAATTACTAGGAGAACGTTTAACAACCACTCCTAAAAACTATGCTTATTTAAAAATTTCTGAGGGTTGTGATAGACCTTGTAGTTTTTGTGCAATTCCTTTAATGCGGGGGAAAAATGTCTCGCAAACAATCGAAAAATTAGTTAAAGAAGCAGAAGGCCTTGCTAAAAACGGTGTAAAAGAATTGATTTTAATTGCACAGGATTTAACTTATTATGGTTTAGATATTTATAAAAAGAGAGCATTAGCAGAATTATTAGAATCATTAGTTAAAGTGGAAGGTATTGAGTGGATTCGCTTGCACTATGCTTTTCCAACTGGTTTTCCAATGGATGTTTTAGAAATTATGAAACGTGAACCTAAAATTTGTAACTATTTAGACATACCGTTACAGCACATCTCCGATTCTATTTTGAAATCGATGCGTCGTGGAACTACTCAAATAAAAACCACTAAATTATTAAAAGAATTTCGTGCTGCAGTCCCGGGAATGGCAATTCGTACCACACTAATTGTAGGATATCCTGGTGAAACACAAGAAGACTTTAATATTTTAAAAGATTTTGTTCAAGAAATGAAATTTGATAGAATGGGCTGTTTTGCTTATTCTCATGAAGAAAACACACATGCTTATTTGCTTGAAGATGACGTTCCTGATAACGTTAAACAAGATCGTGCTAATGAAATTATGGAATTACAATCTCAAATATCATGGGATTTAAATCAGGAAAAAATAGGTCAAACTTTTAGATGTATTATCGATAGAAAAGAGGGCGGTCATTTTGTAGGAAGAACTGAATTTGATAGTCCTGACGTAGACAATGAAGTATTGATAGATGCTACAAAGTATTATGTGAAAACAGGTGAATTTGTAATGATTAAAATTATTGATGCAACAGAATTTGATTTATACGGCGAACCAATTTAAACCTTATTTTTTTTACTTAAAAACATTTATTATGAAAGCCATTCCATTTACATTTTTGCTATTATTTGTGTTTCTATTCTCAAATAGTGTTTCGGCACAATTTGGCAATAATGGTTACAACAATGGATATGGAAATAATTACGGAAGTAATCGCAGAATGAATAGCGGGATGGATCAATCAATGTCTCAGCAAAAACCTAAAGAAATTCCCGTTGAAGTAACTGTTGCTAAAATTATAGAACAGATAAAACCTAAGCTTGATCTCGATGAATTGCAAGTTATTGCACTGTCTAACATCCTTACAGAAAACATAAGAACGCAGGGAATGTTGCTTAAAGCTGAAGTTAGCGAAGATGATAAAATGGCAAATATAAAAGCACTATCTGAAGTAACAGACAGAAAGATATTGGAGTTGCTTAACAGTGATCAGAAAGAGAAATATAACATCCTTAATGAAGAAGCAAAAAATCCAAAAAAGTCTAAAAAAGAAAAAAAGAAAAAATCAGAATAATTGATTACTATATATTTATAATAACTAATGAGAAAATTTCTTAATTGCCTGATTTTAATAAGTTTAATAACTTCTTGTTCAATAAATCCTTATAAAAAAAGTGAAAAAGTTTATGATGAAACTCTTAAAAATTTACAAGAAACCATTTCAAGTAAGGAAACGGTAACATTACCACTTGTAAATAGTTTTAAAATTACGGTTGACACCTTATATTCTGATCGATTATTAAATGCAAAAGATACTATTTCAAAAATGGGTCTTACTATATTATCAAATGGTGTTAATACCGAATGGATTGGTACAGTAAATTTTAATTTAAGAAAGCCAAACTTTATCATTATACATCATACAGCACAAGATTCAATACAGCAAACAATAAAAACATTTACAACAGCTAAAACGCAAGTTAGCTCGCATTACGTTATAGGAGATGACGGTAGAGTCGTTCAAATGCTAAATGATTACCTAAGAGCGTGGCATGCTGGAAATGGTTTTTGGGGAAAAAACACTGATATTAATTCTACATCTATTGGAATAGAATTGGATAACAATGGTACGGAGCCTTTCTCAGAACTACAAATCGACAGTTTAATAGCTCTTTTAACCAAACTAAAAAAAGATTACAACATTCCAACTCAAAATATAATAGGCCATTCTGATATTGCTCCCAGCCGAAAGGTAGATCCGAGCGTTTTATTTCCTTGGAGAGAATTAGCAGCGAAAGGATTTGGTGTATGGCCTGATGAAATTTTGGAACCTGCTCCACTTACTTTTAATGCAGAGCAGGGTTTACAAATCATTGGTTATGACACTAAAAATTTAACAGCTGCTATAAGAGCTTTTAAATTACATTTCATTCAAACTGACTTAAGCCCGTTATTAGATGAAAAAACCGTAAATACAATTTACTCTGTGTATAAGATGCAGTAATTACTACTTTCCCATGTTTGTTTTTTTATTTTATATTTTAACAGATGAAATTCTTGAAGTGTAGTAATCTTAAAATTATTAATTACGGTCAACTAAAGGAATTATCATGCTTAAGAAGATTTTAGCGTAAAGAAGAATATATTTATAAAATTTTCTAGATCTGATTGATAGTAATTTATCTAAATAACGCATCGACAAAATCGTATTGTTTAGAATTAAATCGTAAAAAAATTAAAAACCATCAGGCATACTTTTGGAAAATAATGATAGCTTTTTATTTGACTTAAGTTTTATGATAAAATTGAGGATAGTTTTTACACATCAAAATTTTCTACACTCGATTTTTAATATCAAATAAATTAGCACTAACTATTTATCTAAAAATCACTACTCTATTATAATCGATTTCATGTTCATAAATTCCTTAATTCCTTTTTCTCCTAACTCCCTACCATAACCTGATTTTTTAATTCCTCCAAAAGGTATTCTAGAATCAGATCGCACTAACGAGTTCACAAATACATTTCCAGCTTCTATTTTTCTAGATAGATTATAAGCACGATCGCGATCCTCTGTCCAAATTGCAGCTGCTAGGCCGTATCTATGATTGTTAGCAATTACTATCGCTTCCTCTTCATTTTTTGCTCTGGTCACTGTAGCGAGAGGTCCAAAAGTTTCCTCTTGAAAAGCCACCGAAGTAACGCCCACAAAATCAATTAAAGTAGGCTGAAAATTACAATTTTCGTATTCTCCACCCAGAAGTAATTTACCTCCTTGTTTTACTGTTTTCGCTAATTGTTTTGCTAATGTTTCAGCAAGATCTAAACGAGCTAAGGGACCGATATGAACATCTTTTTGAAGTGGATCACCCTGACGTAACATCTTAATATTTTTAGCAAAAAGAGAAACAAATTCATCAGCAACTTTCTCAGTAACGATAAAACGTTTGGCACAAATACAAGCTTGACCTGCATTTAGCATTCTAGAATGAGCCGCAACACTAGCGGCTTTTTCGAGATTGGCATCATCAAGAACTATAAATGCATCCGAACCTCCTAGTTCCATCACAGTCTTTTTTATATGCCTTCCAGCTATTGAAGCTACAGATGAGCCTGCTGCTTCACTTCCGGTCAGTGTAATTCCTTGTACGATAGTTGAGTCTATAACATTTTCAATCTGGGATTTGTCAATCGTAATTTGTTGAAAAATTCCCTCCGCAAAACCTGCTTCTAGAAAAGCATTCTCTATAGCTTTGGCACAGCCAGTTACATTTGAAGCATGTTTCAAAATTGTCACATTTCCAGCCATAACTGTAGGTGCAGCATAACGAAGCACTTGCCAAAAAGGATAATTCCAAGGCATAATTGCAAAAACTGCCCCTAGAGGATCGTAAACTGACATACTTTTAAAAGGAGTATCGTAATACTCGTCTTTTAACATCTGTTCAGCGTGATTTGCATAAAAATCGCAATTATCAGCGGACTTTTCGACTTCAGAAATACTTTCAGAAATTATTTTTCCCATTTCATTTGTAATGAGTAAGGCTAAATCTTCTTTATTTTTTCTAAGAACAAGTGCTAAATTTCGCATCTTATCCGCCCGCTCTTGAAAGACCGATTTTCTCCAAAATTTAAAAGCATTTTCTGCTATTTTTAATTTATTTTGCAGTTGTAGATTTGTCAAAACTTCATGCTCTCCTATAACTTGTTGCGAAAATGGATTGATAGACTGAATTATCATAATGTTGTCTTTAGATTAGTTTATAATACAAATTTTAGATCTTCAAAATATTAACTTCCATCGCAAATCAATAAGTAGGATAAAAATCAAAATTTTAAATAATGAATAAAGGAGATCAATTAAGTAAAATATCACTAATTAAGTTTAATTCGATCTTAGAAAAATCTAAGTCATTTAAACTTGCAATATTATTATTAAGTTGTTCAACAGAACTCGCACCAATTAATACAGACGTAATACGATTATCTTTTAGAAGCCACGCCAAGGCCATTTGTGCTAAAGACTGCTGCCTTTCTTGAGCAATTTTATTTAACGCTTTAATTTTTTGTAGTAAAGGATTGGTAATTACATCGACTTTTAAAAAGCCATTTGGATTAGCAGCCCTAGAATTTTTAGGAATTCCTTTTAAATATTTATCAGTTAAAAGGCCCTGTGCCAGAGGAGAAAAAGCAATACAACCGACACCTCTTCGATCCAACACCTCTAATAATTCAGTCTCAGGACCTCTCTCCAACATTGAATATTTCGCTTGATGAATTAAACAAGGAGTGCCTAATTGTTTTAAAATACTTGTAGCTTCCTTAGTTTGATCGGCGGTATAATTAGAAATTCCGGCGTATAATGCCTTGCCACTTCGTACCGCATAGTCGAGAGCCATCATGGTCTCTTCAAGTGGCGTTAGTGGATCGAATCTATGTGAATAAAAAACATCAACATATTCCAATTGCAAACGCTTTAAACTTTGATCCAAGCTCGATAAAAGATGTTTTCTAGACCCCCAATCACCATAAGGACCATCCCACATTTTATATCCCGCTTTAGTGGAAATAACTATCTCGTCTCGTAAAAAACCTTGAAAATTATTTTTTAAGATATTTCCAAAATTTGTTTCGGATGATCCAGCAACGGGACCATAGTTATTTGCTAAATCAAAATGAGTGATTCCTTGATCGAACGCAGATTTAACAATATTTTCTGCATGAGCAAACACATCTACTGAACCAAAATTATGCCATAAACCTAAAGAAATTTGAGGCAATAGCAATCCACTCTTTCCACATCTATTGTATTTCATTTTTTGTTTATTATTAAAAAATTTTCAACATTAATCAAAGTTAAGATAAGATTTTTGGAAAACACTCTCCCTATCAAATTTTACTATCTAAAATAGAAGAGAAATAAAAATAAAAGAGATTAATCGCTAAATTAAACTGTTTCAGAAATAAAAAAAAGCAGTAGAAATCAAAAAAAAATCCCATTTACAAACAATGTAAATGGGACTTACAGCAATATGTACTATTTTTTATGATCTCACGATCAATAATTCATGTTTAGAACTGCTCTCTTCCAGCAAAATGGAATGCACCTTCGAGAGCTGCATTTTCATCGCTATCTGATCCATGAACAGCATTTTCTCCTATAGAAGTTGCATAAGCTTTACGAATCGTTCCTTCAGCAGCATCGGCTGGATTAGTGGCACCAATTAAATTTCTAAAATCTTCAACAGCATTATCTTTTTCTAAAATAGCAGCAACTATAGGCCCTCTTGACATAAATTCTACTAATTCCCCATAAAATGGTCTAGCAGAATGAACAGCGTAAAATGCCTGCGCATCAGCAACAGTTAATTGCGTTAATTTTAAAGAAACGATTTTAAATCCTGCATTAGTAATCATTGCAAGTATGTTTCCGATGTGTCCGTTAGCAACAGCATCAGGCTTAATCATTGTAAAAGTTCTATTAGTAGCCATCTTTTTAATTTTTAATTGAGTGCAAAAATAAACTTTTTTGTTTGATAATATGATAAAATATGTATTAAGAAAATCTAAAAATTTAAAACTTAATAACTTCAAACTTATTTTCTAAAGGATTTAATTTATGTAGTATTGCTGGAATCAGATTCTCACCATTTTCCAGATAAAATTCTGAAAAGTTAGCTTGTCGTTCTTGCAAACTTAAGTTTGGAAATAATTCATTTTGTAGATCGACAATTCGATCTAAAATATCTTTCAATTTTCTTTTTTGCGCTTTTAGCAAACGTTTTTCTAAATTATCTAGACCTTTAATTTGTTTCGATTCTTGCGCTTTTACGGCTCCAATGAAAGATTTCTCTGTATGAGAAGCTACTGTATATAATGTTTCAAATTGATTTTGTAACTGTATCTTCAAGTCTTCTAAACTAATTGAAAATTCAGACAACAATTTCGTTTTATTGTTTACTAGATCGTCTTGCTTAGAAAATAAATCACGCCAACTCAAATCAAGTTTATCAGCCTTTTTCGATCGTTTTTCGCTTACTAACAATACAGAATTTCTTAATAAAAGAATAGGAAAAACAATTTTTGAAACATCAAAAAACGATTTAAGTTCCAACCAATAAGCTATCTCACCTCCTCCTCCGATATAACATAAATTCGGTAAAATTACTTCTTGATAAAGCGGACGCATTATTACATTAGGACTAAATTTTTCTGGAGTTTCTTCGACAACTTTAACTATATCTGTTACCGAGAACTCTATGATAGTATTATTAACTTTATATTTTCCGTCTTCAAAAATGATGCGTTCTCTCAAATTATCTTCGATGTAAAATAAATTGATTTCACGCGGATTAACCTGAACGGTATAATCATTTAGTTTTTGAGCAGTTTCTAAGACTAACTTGTACGAAATTTGATGTAATAATTCCTCTTTTATATGTGGTATAAATTCACGTTTTAAATCCCTATTATCAGCGTCAATTATCACTAAACCATATGACCCAAATAATGAATTAGCTAAATATCTAGTAGCATCAGCTAAATTACTGTGCTTAACATAAGCTTCTTCAAACATTGCTTTTAATTCCTGAGCATTTGTACTATTGCCTAATTCAAGTGCATAGATTTTCAAGAAATCCTCTAATCCTTTAGTGGTCAATCTACCTACAGGACCGCTAGTTTCTAAATTCCATTTGAATTTTTTCCCTTTAAAATTAAAATAATTAATTTCTTCAAAATCATGATCTTCAGTAGCCATCCAATAAATTGGAACAAAATTATAATTTGGATACTTTACTTTTAATTCATTGGTTAAGTTTATTGTCGAGATTATTTTATACAAAAAATAAAGTGGACCAGTAAATAAATTTAATTGATGACCAGTTGTAACGGTATAAGTATTACTTAATGCTAAGGATTGAATATTTTCAGTGGTTAGTGTAGAACTTTTAATATTTAAATATTGTTTTTGTAATACAGAGACTAAATTTTTTCTAGTGTTATGATTAAAACTTATTTTTTTTTCAAGAATCTGATTTTCAAAGTTTTCAAGAGTTGGAAATTTATTAAATAAGGGTTTTAAATTACTTTTTTGATCAAGATAATCAGTCATTAAGGTAGAAAAATACCCTGAGTTTTGATAGGTTATACAGTCGGTTGGCATACTTAAATTTATTTTATACAAAAATAAGAAAAGTAAAGTTATTATTTTAGGTTTAGGGAACGTTTGTGAAATTTAGAGTTTCTTTCAATAATGTTAATAGAAACCACTTAGTTTTAAACAAAAAAAAGGCTGCCATTAAAAGGCAGCCTCAATTAGGGGATTTGGTACGATTTTAATTTAACTTCCAAGTTGAAATTCTAAATGGAGTTGTAGCATTTGTGAAAGTATAAACATCATTAGAATAGTAAGCCTTAAATTTTTCTTTCTTTATGTATATACCATCTACATTAATAAGCTGATCATCGAGATTTTTAATCAGCGTTATAGCTGGAACGGCTCCGCCTGATTGAAAATTTCTATTTACTAAAATCAATTTTTTGTTAATTGCGTCTTCAGTCACAGTTATATTATGCCTAATTAAAGAACCATTCTCAAAATAATAATCAATATATGATCCTCTAGTAGGATGATTGAAATAAAAATAGATATCAGTTAGTTTTTTTCCTGATGGTAAGTCTAAGTTGGTTTGATTCAATATTGTAAAAAATAATGATGAATTTGTTGGTGCATCTTGTATATAATCATCTATTGTAAATCCATAGTAAAAATAAGGATTTCCCGGCAAAAACATCTTATAATCATCAGTTAGAACTAATGGCTTATTAGAATATTTAATTGAAGCTTTAATTCCACCTGCACCTATAGCGTTAAAATTTCCTGTTGCTGCATCAAAAGTAAAGACGGATAATTCTTGATTACCCACTTTTACTGACGGACTAACAATAATTCCTGTTGGCGTGTAAGCAATTCCTATATTATTAGTAACACTAGATCCAGTTTCGACAGAGTTAGATGTTGCAAATCTTGAAGCCGAACTAAATGAAAAATCAAACTGGCTCACTTTTGTACCATCATTAGTTTCTAGTAATCTAAATAAAGGTCTAGTTGGAGCACCAATTACATTTGGAATCATGAGTCTACCTAAAGCTAGATCAGCCCAATCTGTTGCTTTAGCTTTCACAAAACGTACTTCTTCAAAACTTCGATTTGTTCTAAAAATAATTTCTCCATTCTCCTGACCATAATATAAAAACTGAAAATCACCTTTATATCCTTTTCCTCTTAAATCAGCCGTTGGAAAGCTGTTGGAATCTGATAACAAGTGTATTCGATTTTTCGTAGTAAATAACAAACTCACTGTACTACCAAGCGTAATATCATATTCACTTGAAGCAATAGAAGTATCGTTATCAAAATCTGAAGCCATATCTACTTTACCATCTTTGAATTTAAATAGATGTGTAAATCCCCCTAACTGGGTGTTATCAGTAAAGTATACTGCTTTCCAGCCAAATTCAGAAGACATCAAAAGATCATTTAATTCCTTCTCTCTTGCATTGAGACGATCTGTAGGAGTACCTTTAAATGGTGAATCGAGGGTCTCTTTATTGTCACATGAAACCAATTGGATTGCCATTATAGCGACCAAGAGGTAATTAATTATGTTTTTTATTTTCATGGTATTTTATTTATAAAATAATAAATGAGTTTTATAAGCTCTTTGATTTCAATTTAAGAGCCCTTAATTTTTACTAATTGTTTATAACTTCGTTAGTGTTTTTCTCAGCCTCATCTCTCAACTTGTAAAAATCGATATTAAAGTTGTCTTTGAAATATTTCACTACTACCGCTTCTTTAAGTTTAATATTTGCAACTGCAGTTTCGTCACTAATTCCCGCAAGTATTGCAGCATATTCAGCTTTAGAATTGATCAACATTTGCGCAGCCATTTCTGCGAAGTCTTCATTAATATTTGATCTTGCATAATCCGTAATGAATCCTTCTTCCCTAGCCTCAGAAGTTGGTGTAGCATACCAATTCGAGGTATAACCAGTTGGTGTAATATTAGCTAAAGTTTTTTCATCAAATGGTTTGGTTTGATTCAAAATATGAATGTACTCGTGTTGAATAGTTGCTAAGAAGCGCTTTACATTCGCACGGTCTCTCTTATTAACATTATCTGTTTCAAATAATGTAATTCTCAATCCCCCTTCAGCTAGGCCTAAAGTAATAGTTCCCGTCGTATTTAAATTTATACCTCCTACAAGTAAAAGTTCTCTAGGTGCAATCAGCTTTACAAAGTCAGGTCCTGCAACTTTTTTATAGGTTTCTAACCATATTTTTTGAACTATTTCTAATGCTGGTTGCACTTTAGCCTGTAATGGAGGAAATAAGTAACGATTAAAATCGACCTTGTTTTGATCCCATTTATATTGCACACTAATATTATAGGTATTTAAATACGTATTATCAATATATCGATCTAAATCTGTTTTGGCAGGTATCGAAACGTCTAATTGACTTTCCTTTAAAGGTTCTTCACCAGCGCAAGCCGTTAGCAAAAGCACTGAACATAGCGCCGTGATTAATTTATATTGTATTTTCATCTTAATGATATTTTTTAATTAATAATTAGCGTGGATTCTTTTCAACACCAGTGTCGCTCACGTTCAGTGGTATTTGTATTGCTTTACGTTTGTCATCTTTTGCCAAAATTGCATCAGGTTGATTATAAGTTTTATGTATCACCTTTAATGCAAAACGTTTTATGTCAAACCATCTTAAACCTTCATGAATGAATTCTCTTCTTCTAATTTCAGCTAGTGCCTTAATATAAGAGCTTTGCACAGCTGTAAGTGAATAAAAAGGCGTATATTCATCAGCGATTACTGGATATTTAGCAACAATCTTAGCCTCAGTGACTTTATCAGTTGCTGGATTATACAATTTTACACGGGCTGCTAAAAAGTAGTCAATTTCAGCGTTAGCAAGAGCTAATTGATTAGTCATTACATGAGCTTCAATTCTATTTAAGTATAGCTCATCGTTACTTAAAAGCACTAAACCAACATAAGGCTGACCAATTCCAGCATTTGCATTTGTAACTTTAAAGTACTCTACGAACTTGGGTACAAAAATAGTTATTTGACCATTATATGATAAAGGTCTGTATAAAAATTCTTTGTTAGCCAAATTAGTATTGTTACCAAAAAGGATATCCCTGTCTGCTCCGGTTAACTGAAATCTGTTCGAATAAAAGCTTCTAAGGTATATTGAAGACGCTGAGGTAATCAATAAGTTAGTGTTTTGACTTTCCTGCCCATAAAGCCTCGGCCCAGTATTAAAATCGACATCTAAATAAGATTGATAGTTTCTTAGTTGATTGACAGGCGCATTGCCTAATTCATTTGATACTGCAATAACCTTATCCCATTCTCCAGTAACTGTATAAAAACGACTGGCAAATGCATTTGCTGCTGCTTTATTAAAATGAAATTTTGGTAATTTATAGTTGCTATTAACTAGAGGTAAACCTTTCTCTAGATCGGCTTTAATGAATGCAAAAACCTCTTCAATAGTATTACGTTTGTATTTTTTGAGAAGAACTGTTTCTGGTTCTAAAATATAAGGGATACCCAGATCTGTTTTGGCAGTTGCAGGATTGTATCGTTGGGACCAAAAAGTCACTAACATAAAATGTGCATAAGCTCTCGCTACTAAAGCTTCTCCTTTTTGAGGATTAAGTTTAGGATCGTTACCTGATTTATCAATGGCATCAAGTGCTTGATTTGCATGCGCAATTGCACTGTAACAAGCGTCCCAGTAATCAGAAGGACTGTCTTGCTGAATATCATCTAGCATTTCCCAATTGTACATTTGACTATTTTTTATTGTAGTTAATGTCAAATCACCACTGTCGTAAACGTTATCACTCATTGTCTCCGCAAATTCCATGTAATTTCCGGTAGGATAAGCATTAACTAAAATTTCCGAAATTTTTTCTGGTGAATCCAGCTGTGTCCTATTGTCCGGAATTTCCGAAAGAAAATCGTCGCAACTTGAACTTAATCCAATAAGGACAAGTAGCGAAAATGTTAATTTTAATTTTTTCATATTTTTAATAATTAAAATGATACGTTTAATGAGAATGTATATTGACTTGTAATCGGTTGTGAAACCCCACCAGATCTGTAAAATTCTGGATCTTGTCCATTGAGTTTTTTATCTGAATATATTAAAAGTGGATTTGCACTTGAAGCTTTCAATGAAAATGTATTTAAATTCAATTTTTTCTTCAAATCTTTTGGAAATTCATACCCAATGGATACATTTTTCAATCGAACAAAAGATCCATCAGCAACTCTTTCATCCGAGTAATTATAAGCATTATATGCTCTATTTAAATTACTCCCTGCAGCCGCATAATTTGCAACTATCCTTCGATCTGCAATTACGGGAATGTTAGTTAAAGCCTCATCACCTGGATTAATCCAACGATTAGTAAATTCTTTTGTAAATACTGTTAAATCATCATATACAGAAGAATAAATTGGATTTAAACGAACTTTATTTCCTCCTGATGCTACAATAAAAATATTCAAGGACCAATTTTCATAGTTGAAGGTATTAGAAAAACCAGCAGTTTTGTTCGGCTCAATAGTCCCCTCATACTTCAAGTATTTCGTAACATTTTCAGAATCTTGGAAATTAGCACCCGCTACTTCATCTCCTTCACCATCAGCTTGAATGAATGTTGGCAAACCTTGATTGTTTAAGCCTGTGAATTGATAAGAGTATAATGCATTTCTTGGATGTCCTACTGTATTACCTCCTGTACCATCAACTAATCCTAAAACACTTGGATTGTTTTGAAGTCTAGTGATTTCTTGGTTATAAACTGAGAAATTTAAACTTGTTGACCATTTCAATTTTGTATTATTTAGGTTATTCGTGTTGATCGAAAATTCAATACCTTTTGTTTCCATATCAGCATTATTACCTTGCTTTATTCTCTCTCCACCTATTCCAGATGTTGTTACAAAATCAACAAGATCGAATGCTTTACGACTATAAATATCAGCTGAAAATTGAACTCTATTATTTAAAATTCCTAAATCAACTCCAAGGTTTGTCTCAAATTGCTTCTCCCAAGTTAAATCACCATTTTGCAAATCCGCAATAAGCAATCCGGTTTCTCTATCATTCAAATTTAAACGATCTGTAATGAAGCTTCTATAAATCGCTAAGGAATTCGTTGCCGGTCCAGCAGTTGCTGTAAGACCGTAAGAACCTCTAAATGCTAATGTATTTATTGTTTGCATGTTTTTCATAAAGCTCTCTTCCATAACATTCCATTTCCCACTAAATGTGTATGTTGGTAACCATCTTGATGAACCACTATTTCCTTGTCTATTTGATCCATCGTAACGTCCTGTAAGAGATCCTGTGTAACGACGATCGTAAGTATATCCTACTTTACCAAAAAATCCAACTGTTCGTTCTCTTTCTTCGTTAAAGGAATAATAAGATTCGCCACCGTTTATTAGTTTTTCTAAAATCCTTGGATCAGTAAAGGCAGTTAATCCTCTATCGTACTGCAAACCGTAAGCAGTAAAATTATTACTACCTCTATCAACAGATCTTAGTTCTTGACCAAATAAAGCTTCAACTTCATGTTTCTCACTAAAAACATTTTTGTAATTAAAACTGTTTCTAATGTTGTAAGAAGTTAAATCATTTCCAAATTTTCTTAAAATACCACCATTTGGCAATACTGAAACCTTTGGCGCTATAAGATTATCTGGGTCTTGATATAAAAAGATATTTGCGTCTCTAACAATTGTTGTCTCTTGCGCATTATAGGCTCCTACTATATTTGATTTTTCTAATATATTGTGTTCTCTAATGGTATTTGCGTATCGTGCATTAGCAGTTAGGTTATATGTTAACTTTGGAGATAATTTGTAAGCTAGATCAGCTTGAAAACGGATGTCTTTTACCTTTATATCCATGTAATTATTTTGCAACTCTTCTACTATATTTATCGGTGCCCAATTATTTCTATAATATTCGTAATTGCCATTATCATCATAAGGTCTTAATGCTCTATTAGTATTTAAGACATAGCTGAATGGATTAATATCAAAATCTCTGGTAGTGCTCCCGCTAACTCCATCTCTCAGACTATCATAACTTCCAGGAGCTTGTTGATCCCTGATAGAAGCTTGTGTGGATAAAGTTAAATTCACTTTATCATTTATATAAAAAGTATTTTTTAAATTAGAAGATATTTGCTGTACATTATCCGCTATCGTCCATCCTGGATCACTATAAAATGCTAAAGAAGCAAAGAACGAGTTGTTTTTCCCACCACCAGAAAAACTTAAGGAGTGATTTTGAGTGATTGATTGTCTAAACAATACTTTGAACCAATCGGTATTAGCCAGCTCATACTTTTTCAAAAAAGCATTTTTACTAGGAATATCATTTTTAACACCAAAAGTACCAGCTGTTGCATCATAAGTGTTCACTGCATTAGCAAGAATATTATAGACTCCACCATATCGAGTTTGAGCAGTTGCTGGTAATTCAAGAAAACCTTTACTTTCCATTTCTTTAAGAACACTCATTGTTTCCTGAGAGTTCAATATGTCAAATTGACTATAACTAGGAACAGTTCTTACTGTTTGATCTAAAGAGTACGTAATATTTAACGGAGAGTCTCTTCTACCTTGTTTTGTAGTTACTACTACAACACCATTCAAGGATCGAGAACCGTAAATAGATGTTGCAGATGCGTCTTTTAACACCTCGATACTTAATACATCACTTGCGTTTAAACCAGCAATTGATGAACTAATCAAAGTTTCTGAATTTCCAGAGGCTAAATCTGCAAAAGAAAGATTGACAATATCTTCCTGTACAATTCCATCAATTACCCATAATGGTTTTGTATCTCCAAAAATAGATGATGATCCACGAACGGTAATTTTTGGTGCAGTACCAAAAGTTCCAGTTACGTTTTGAACCGTTACACCAGCAGCCTTACCTTCAATCATTCTACTGATATCTATAACACCTTCTACCATCAGTTCTTTTCCTGTTATTTTACTAATTGCTCCTGTAAAAGTTCTTTTTGATGTTTTTTCATAACCAGTTGTAATAACTACTTCTTTTAGACTTTGTTCATTCTCGATAAGAACTATCGTGAGAGGAGTTGATTTAATACCAACTTCTTGTGATGTCATTCCTATATAAGAAATTATAAGTCTCGTACTGTTTTCGGGCATATCAATGGTAAAGTTTCCATCAAAATCAGTTATTACACTCTTTTTGGTTCCTTTCGCTAATACTGTTGCCCCAGGAAGCGGCATACCAGATTGATCTACTACTTTACCTTTTACAATAGGTGCAACAGTCAATTTTTCTGATACGGTTTTGGAAATACCAAAACCAGAAAATTCTCCATTCTGTGATTCTTTATTTTCAAGTATAATTTGATTACTAACCTCGCTGTAGCTAATATTTAATGGTTTTAAAATTATCGCAAGCACATCAGCTAAGTTTTCTTCCACTGCATCTACAGATACTTTTAAGCCCAACTGGCTAATCCTAGAATTATATGAAAACTTAACATTTGCCTTTTTTTCAAGTTGCGATAAGGCATTCTCTAAAGTCACATTCGTGATTGATACGGTAACTTTTGTATCTAGCTTTCTTTGTCCATTAACGCTGTTTGCCATCGTAATAGTGGAAAACACAACTGCTAGAACAAATTGAATTAATGTTATTTTCATGATTCGATGTAGTAATCGTTGTTTGACAACAGTTTTTTTCATAATTTTGGTTTGTTTGTTAAATACTTTAATACGGGTATTGGGCAACATACAAATTGTCCTTTACAGAGAACAATTTGAACTTATTTAAGCGTCGCGATGTTACAGCATTTCGGCGCTTTTTTATTTTTAGTTTACATAGGCTATTTAGTTAATCACATCCTTCAGAGGATATAGTTATTTGATTACCATTCATTTCATAACTGGTATTATTTCCGAGACTTCGGCATATAATTTTTAATTTTTCAGGTAAAGGTTGATCATTTAATGATGTAGTAAGATGACAATTTTTTAATTTCTCGATAGGAAAATCAATATCCACGAGATATGCTTGTTCAATGGTTTTTAAAATTTGAGCGACAGGTGTATCAGAAAAATTAAAACTAAGTTTCTCAATTGTGTTATTACTTGAACTTAGGGTAGTATCCGTAGTTATATCGGTAATTTTATTAAATTCAAGATTTTTTCTAACAAAGCGTAACGCTTCGTTAGGCAACAGCTCAATTTCATCTTTATTAAATTTTGCAACAGTGTTATTTGATATTATTTTCACTTTCCCGGTACGAACAATTATTTCTATGTTAGGTTGATTGTCATAAGCTCTAATTCTAAAACTAGTCCCTAAAACTTTCGTGACGATCTCATTTGCAAAGACAAAAAACGGCTTTTTTGGATTCTTGCTAATTTCAAAGAAGCCTTCTCCACTTAAATATACTTTTCTCTCTTTGCCAATGAAAATCTTAGGATAGCTCAGCTTGCTATTAGGTTGAAGTAGAACTGAACTTCCATCAGATAAATTAATGATTTGCGGCTTATTGGAATTATTAGTTTGCTCGACTAATCCTTCTAAATTTTCAGCAATTAGTTCGTTGTATATAGGAGATGAATTGCTCAAAAAATCATTTTGTTGATAAAACCAAGATCCTAACATTCCAAAAACAATAACAGCTGCTGCTGATCTTACCCAATTATTTTTCCAGAAATAACTTGAATCCTCCGCCGTTTCTGCCAGTTTACTTGCTTTGTTATTAATTTTGTTCCACGTGTTTTCTATTGCGCGCTCAATTTCCAGTTTAGAAACACTATTTTCTGAAATGTTCATTGCTAGTATCCACAAACGAGCTTCTTCTACTAATTTCGCGCGCTGAGGATCTTCTAAAGTCCAATCTTCCCACTTTTCATCATCAACTTGAAATCTCACCCAACGACGAAATGACTCATTCGATAAAAAATCTTCTATATCCGTAAAATTATTGCGGTCTTGCATGATGTAGCTATGGGTTACAATAATAGAAAGGACAGATTTTTTATAATATACTCACCTTTTTATTATTATTTTTATGTTAAATAAAAAAAAGGTTAAAATAAAATGGTAGATAGAGCTAAAATTAACAATAATTTCTCTTTCCATCCTTTGCGAAGATTCAGCACTGCGCGATATAATAAATTGTTGGCGGACTGATAGTTGACTTGAAGTGTGTCAGCAATTTCATCAATTCCTAGACCATGATGGTACCTTAAAAATAACGCTTCCTTCTGCCGAGCGGGTAAACTATTTATCAAGTTGTTCATATTCGCGACATTATAAGCTGTTGTTTCATCAGCTATCAAATCATGTTCGATAGAAAAATCAGTTAAAAAATCTATCGATTTTAATGATGTGCTTTTATTGAAAATATAGTCTCGCTCTTGAAGCCTTGTCATTCTCTTTCTAACACTTGAAAGCAAGTATGCTTTAACAAAGACAGTTTCATTCAACGAAGATCTATACAACCACAAATCAGCAAAAACATCTTGAACACAGTCTTGTACTTTTTCAGTAAATGGTGAAAATGAATTTCCATAACGGATCAAATGCGGATAATATTTTTCAAAGATTATTGAAAAAGATTTTTCATTTCCATCTCTTAGATCTTGCCAAAGCGCTAAGTCATCATCGTGATTATTTATATTTGATTTAATTTTCACTTTTAAGCACTAAATAAGTAATTTATTAAATTAATGTTAACTTTTTGTAATTTTACGGCTTTAAAATCGAATATCCAATATTATATAATAATTAATTGTTAATAGTTTTAAATAGCAATAAGATTAATTACTTTTGAAGTTTGTAATATATCTTCTCTTACAAGAAAAATAAATATAAATAATTGGAACACCAATAGCTGAATAGTATTTATATTTAATTATCCACTATTTTTGCACAAAATAATTACCTCTTGAAAACAAAATTGCTAGTTATCACACCTCCTTTTACGCAATTGAATACGCCGTATCCTGCAAGTGCATATATTAAAGGTTTTTTGAACACGATAAATGTAGAGTCCGTGCAAGCTGATTTTGGTATTGAAGTAATATTACAATTATTTTCCAAAGAAGGACTAAATAATTTGTTTACTTCTGCTACTATTAACAGTACTATTTCTATTAACTCACAACGTATTTTTGCCTTGCAACGCGAGTATGTGATGACAATAGATGCAGTAATTAAATTTCTACAGGGAAAAAATCCAACCTTAGCACTTCAGATTTGTCAGGAAGGTTTCCTGCCAGAAGCTTCTCGATTTTCACAATTAGAGGAACTCGATTGGGCCTTTGGAACTATGGGGACACAAGATAAAGGGAAACATTTAGCCACTTTGTATCTTGAAGACATTTCAGATTTTATTGTAGAATGCATCGATGAAAATTTTGGTTTTAGTAGGTATGCAGAACGATTAGGACGAAGTGCTAATTCATTTAATGAATTGTATACAGCCTTGCAGCAAAAACTAACCTATATTGACACCATCTTTCTTTCGATTCTAAAAGATCGAATCGAGAATGTAAAACCCAGTATGTTTCTTATTTCTGTTCCTTTCCCGGGTAATTTATATGCTGCTTTTCGAGCTGCACAATGGGTCAAGGAAAATCATCCCCATATTAAAATTTCGATGGGTGGTGGATTTCCAAATACAGAACTACGATCATTATCGGATATACGCGTTTTTGATTTCTTTGATTTTATAACCTTAGACGATGGCGAGGTTCCTATTGAAGAATTAATAAACGCATCGACCTCCGAAAATAGCGAAAAAAAATATAAACGAACTTTTCTACTTGAAAATGGAAAAGTAGTTTACAAGAACAACTCGACAAAACCAGACTATAAGCAAGCACAAGTGGGAACACCTGATTATTCTGATTTGCTTTTAGATCAATACATTTCAGTCATTGAGATTGTGAATCCAATGCACCGAATGTGGAGTGACGGACGCTGGAATAAATTGACAATGGCACATGGCTGCTATTGGGGAAAATGCACTTTTTGTGATATTTCATTGGATTACATCAAAATTTACGAGCCCGTTGCCGCTAATTTACTTTGTGATCGAATGGAGGAAATGATTAAACAAACCGGACAAAATGGTTTCCATTATGTCGATGAAGCTGCACCTCCGGCACTGATGCGAGCGCTAGCGCTTGAAATCCTGAGAAGAAATCTAGCAGTAACTTGGTGGACCAATATTCGATTTGAAAAAAGCTTTACTAAAGATTTGTGTCTCCTGCTTAAAGCATCCGGTTGTATTGCGGTTTCTGGTGGTCTGGAAGTGGCTTCAGATAGATTATTAAAGCTCATTGATAAAGGGGTTACAGTAGAACAAGTTGCAAAAGTGACTAGCAATTTTACTGAAGCTGGAGTGATGGTTCACGCTTATCTTATGTATGGCTATCCTACACAAACCATTCAAGAAACGATAGACAGTTTGGAAATGGTGCGTCAATTATTTGAGATTGGCGTTTTACAATCTGGCTTTTGGCATCAATTTGCCATGACGGCACACAGTCCTGTTGGTATGCATCCTGAAAAGTTCGGAGTAATAGCGGAGCAAAATGAAATTACTTTTGCTAACAACGATATAGCCTTTACAGATAAAACAGGAATAGATCACGAAAAATTCAGTTTTGGACTCAAAAAATCATTATTCAATTTTATGCACGGAATTTGTTTTGATTATAGTTTGCAAGATTGGTTCGATTTTAAAATTCCAAAAACTACAATTTCACCAGACTTTATTTTTAATGCTTTACAAGAAGAAAATGATTTTAATATTAAATCTTTAGCTAAAATAGTTTGGTTAGGAGGAAAACCTACAGTTGAATATTTTACAAAGTCTAAAAAAGGAAATTCTTGGGAGATGGTCACACTTACTTTTCATGATAAAAAAGAAAGTTTTAGTATTCAAACTAATAAATTAGAAGGGAATTGGCTAATTGAGATCCTTGTGAAAATTTCCGTTTCTAATACTAAAATTTATACTTTTCAGGAGATTAAAAACGACTTTGAAACTAACTTACCTGATTTTGAATTGTTCTGGTATTCAAAGCCAATTCAAACATTAAGACAATTTGGATTGTTAGTACTATAAATTTTTACGTCTATCTTTAGCAATTTAGGATAAAACTACTTTTTTTAAATAACGAAAACGATTTCTTTCCTTATTTTTACAACCAATAAAAAATGTACTTATGAGTATTGGTTATAAAATAAATGTAAATGATACATTAAATTTCGAATTAGAAAAGGAAAGTATTTCCGCACTTGATGTGGTGCGTATTGAGACCAATAAATTTCATGTTCTGCACGAAAACAAACCTTACCAAGCAGAAATCATATCTGCTGATTTCAATGAAAAAAGCTATGTAGTAAAGGTCAATAATAACAGGTATAATGTAGTTATATCAAATCCATTAGACTTACTTATCAAGGAAATGGGTTTTGAAATTGGACTCGCCAAACAAGTAAATTTCATCAAAGCTCCTATGCCGGGACTAATTCTTGAAATTAGTGTTGCTGTAGGTCAGGAAGTCAAAGCAAACGATAACTTAATTATTCTTGGTGCCATGAAAATGGAAAATAGTTTCCTTTCTCCTCGTGATGGAGTTATAAAATCCATTTCAGTGGTGGTAGGTGATGCTGTAGACAAAGGGCAATTACTGATTGAGTTTGAATAAAAAAAGCATCTTACCAAATTATAGTAAAGAATAATCTTTGTTACAATCATTAAACTTTAAGACTATTATAATTTGCGAATCTGTGGATAAAAAATAAATAATGAAAAAAATATTAGTTGCAAATAGAGGGGAAATTGCTATCAGAGTAATGAAAACTGCTCAAAAAATGGGAATTAAGACGGTTGCTGTTTATTCTACAGTGGATAGAAATGCGCCTCATGTGAAATTTGCTGATGAAGCGGTTTGCATCGGCGGAGCACCTTCAAGTGAATCGTATTTGTTAGGAAGCAAAATTATTGAAGTTGCTAAAAGTTTGAATGTCGATGCAATTCACCCTGGTTATGGTTTCTTAAGCGAAAATGCTGATTTTGCCGAAGAATGCGAAAATAATAATATTATTTTCATTGGTCCAAAGTCTAAGGCAATCAGAGTTATGGGAAGTAAATTAGCGGCCAAAGAAGCTGTTAAAGAATATAACATTCCAATGGTTCCCGGTGTTGATGAAGCGATTACAGATATTGAGAAAGCAAAAGTAGCCGCTAGGAAAATTGGTTTTCCTATTTTAATTAAAGCTTCCGCAGGCGGAGGTGGAAAAGGAATGCGTGTTGTAGAAAGCGAGGATGATTTTGAAGCACAAATGAACCGGGCCATCAGTGAGGCAATTGCTGCTTTTGGAGATGGTTCAGTTTTTATCGAAAAGTATGTTTCATCACCACGACATATCGAAATTCAAGTAATGGCAGACAGCCACGGCAATATTCTTTATTTATTCGAAAGAGAATGTAGTATTCAACGTCGCCATCAAAAAGTAATTGAGGAAGCGCCATCGTCAGTTTTATCACCTGAATTGCGAAAAAAAATGGGTGAAGCCGCTGTTCTAGTTGCTAAATCTTGCGATTATTTAGGAGCGGGAACCGTTGAGTTTTTGTTAGATGAAAATAACAACTTCTATTTTCTCGAAATGAATACGCGCCTACAAGTAGAGCATCCCGTTACGGAATGGATTACAAAAACTGATTTAGTAGAGCTTCAAATTAGAGTCGCAAGAGGCGAAGCATTAATAATTAAACAAGAAGATTTACAAATAAAAGGGCATGCTGTTGAATTAAGAGTTTATGCCGAAGATCCTATGAATGACTTTTTACCAAGCGTTGGACATTTGGATGTATATCAATTACCAATTGGCGAAAATATTCGGGTAGATAATGGTTTTGAACAAGGAATGGACATACCTATTTATTATGATCCTATGTTAGCGAAACTAATAACGTATGGCGAAACTCGTGAAGAAGCGATTCAGTTAATGATTAAAGCGATTGATGATTATCATGTTGAAGGCGTGCAAACCACATTGCCTTTTGGAAAATTTGTTTTTGAACACGAAGCATTTCGCTCGGGAAATTTCGATACACATTTTGTAAAAAAATATTACTACGCAGATGTTTTAAAAATTCAAATGAATAAAGAAGCGGAAATTGCTGCTATTGTAGCACTTAAGCAATATTTTGAAGATCAAAAAATTGTTCGATTATCTATTTAAGATTTACATAAGTTTAAAATATTGTAAAAAATAAATAAAAATTGGAACTAGGCGGTACATAAAGTGAATAACATGAAAGACAAAATAGATATATTAAAAAATAAAATTGCTATAGCTCATTTAGGCGGTGGCAAAAATCGTATTGAAAAGCAGCACTCAAATAAAAAACTGACGGCGAGAGAACGCGTTAACTATTTGATGGATGAAGGTTCATTTGAAGAAATTGGAATGTTAGTTACCCATCGAACGGCTGACTTTGGAATGGAAAAGGAGCTTTATTATGGTGACGGTGTCATTACTGGATATGGTACAATCAATGGGCGATTAGTGTATATTTTTGCTCAAGATTTCACGGTTTTTGGAGGTTCTTTATCCGAAACGCATGCGGAAAAAATTTGTAAAGTGATGGATATGGCGGTCAAAATGGGAGCGCCAATGATTGGACTAAATGATTCTGGAGGAGCACGTATTCAAGAAGGGGTTCGTTCTCTGGGCGGTTATGCTGATATTTTTTTTAGAAACGTACAAGCTTCTGGAGTGATTCCGCAAATTTCTGCTATTATGGGACCATGTGCAGGTGGAGCGGTTTATTCTCCCGCTATGACTGATTTTACCATGATGGTTGAGAATACTAGTTATATGTTTGTAACCGGTCCTAATGTTGTAAAAACTGTCACTAATGAAACCGTAACTTCTGAGGAACTGGGTGGGGCAAGTACACATTCAACAAAGTCAGGAGTGGCTCATTGCACATCAACAAATGATGTAGAATGTTTAGAGGATTTAAAGCGATTATTAAGTTATTTACCGCAAAGCAATAAAGAGTTAGCGCCCACTTTACCTTATAAATTAGGTGATGAGATTCGGATAGAATTACTAGCTATAATACCTGATAATCCAAATAAGCCATACGATATGCACAAGGTAATTATTGGTATTATTGACGAAAATTCTTTTTATGAAATTCATAAAAATTATGCTGATAATATTATTGTAGGTTTTGCTAGATTAGGTGGACGAAGTATTGGTATTATTGCTAATCAGCCAATGGTTTTAGCAGGTTGCTTAGATGTGAATAGTTCGAAAAAGGCAGCTCGATTTACTCGTTTTTGCGATGCCTTCAATATCCCATTGCTAGTATTAGTTGATGTTCCGGGATTTTTACCAGGAACTGACCAGGAGTGGAACGGAATCATTGTTCACGGTGCTAAATTGTTGTATGCTTTAAGCGAAGCTACGGTGCCAAGAGTTACTGTTATAACCCGGAAAGCTTATGGTGGCGCATATGATGTAATGAATTCAAAACACATTGGTGCCGATATGAATTTTGCTTGGCCCACGGCAGAAATTGCGGTGATGGGTGCCAAAGGTGCATCTGAAATTATCTTTAAAAAAGAAATAAATGAAGCTAAAGATCACGAAGCAAAACTACTAGAAAAAGAATCAGAATATGCAAATTTATTTGCTAATCCATATACCGCAGCACAGCGTGGTTTTATAGACGAAGTGATTTTACCACAAGAGACTAGACGAAAATTAATAAAAGCATTCAGCATGCTCGAAAATAAAGAAAGTGTAACTCCTAATCGAAAACACGGCAACATTCCGTTATAAATTTTAGGAAAATAGATCATATAAAAAAACCAGCGTAGAGCTGGTTTTTTTATATACTAAAGCGAAATAAAACAGTAGTGCTTTATCGCAACACAACATCTTTTACAACGTCTCTACGCAATTCCTCATTAATCATCGCAACGATTTTTGACTTTCCATGACTTAACTCCTCACGTAAAACTGATGAAGTCAATTCGACATAGAGCGTACTCCCTTTTAAAACAACATTATTCGTGTAACTATTAACACCGTTACCCATTAAATTTCTCCAAGCATCTTTCACGTCAATTTGATCCATTCCTGGCTGAAGCTTATTTACCTGAATAATCTGTTTCAAAACATCTCCTATTGTACTTTGATTATTTAGTCGTTTTGCCATCATCTAATAAATTAATCGCCTCCGTTTTTTTATAATGATATTCAATTTTATCTTTATTTTTCAGTATTAAATTTTCTGCTGTCAAGCTAATAATCTCCTCACTCCACTTCATATACTGCGTTGAATAATCTAAGAAAGCTTTATCATCTACAAAGCGAACAACAACATTTTCAAATGCATCGTTAACTAAAAATTTGCCGTCAAATTGCGGCATAACCTTCTTTCTAATCCCCTTATTGTCTTTAATTTGAAAGTAATCAAAACTTTCATTAATAGTATAATCTTTGTCTTTTTCCTTATCAAAAGTGACTTTTTCTATTTCCCAATAGCCGTTAATTTTTGTGATATCCTCTTTGTTTATCTTTTGCTGACAAGCGACAAAAAGAAGAGAAATAAATAAAATTCCAAATACTTTTTTCATATTACTATTTTTTTTAATAATTATCTCCGCCCAAATCATATTTAATTCCTTCAGCTATTATTTTATAATCTAAAATAACAGAGGCGATAACTAGAATGCTGAAAGTTATTAGTTATTTTCTAGATACAAAGTTAATTGTAATAAATACAAACAAAAAATAGTAAATACAATTTAAACTTTTTTTATTTGCTTTGGTCTTAGTTTTAGCCTTTAAACACTGTATCTATATCCACAACTAATCCCCTGTATGAACGTCCATTATTTTGATTCGACTAAAATTCTAAGACTGCAGTAATCAATATTCATGCACGTCACAAGCCTTATTTAAACAAATATCAAGTATAGTATGAGCAACAACAACATTGTCTATTTTAGGCTGGAATCAAAATGCTTTTCGCCTTTTTTAGATTATTTAGCTTTAAGAAACACCAAGGCATATAATATGGTAGTGAACGGTCATATAGTGAGGGAAATTAAAATAATTATTGATGACCTTTAAGCTTCAGAGTCTGCAAACACCTCGCAAAACATACATTTATCTTACGGCTATTTATGGTGGTTAAATAGAAAAGCTTCCTTTCATTTACCACAAATACAAACTACATTTTAAGAAAGCATTATCCTAGAAGTACTTTCAAATGAATATGGGACACTAAGAAAAAATTAATATAAAAGTTACATTATTCCGACCAAAAAATGGATTTAATTATAATGAGTGACGCAACTGATAATGTAAATCTAGCACTTTCAAATTTTGATACTATTTAATGAAAAAAAAGTAACTTGTTTTAAATCATTTTGACTTTACACGACGCATAATTCCTACAAAGAAAGAAACTATACCAATCAACAATACAATATAATAAATAGTGATACTTTGATCACGTACAATATTCGCAATAACAAAGGAAACAATACTGATTAAGTAAAAATAAAGAACTGGTAAATTTTTAAAAAAGGAAAAATTCATCTAATTGTTATTTAAAAAATGAGTCTACAAATGCATATTTATTAAAAACTTGCAAATCTTCAATTCCTTCACCAACACCAATGTATTTTACAGGTATTTTAAACTGATCAGAGATTCCAATTACTACTCCACCTTTGGCTGTACCGTCTAATTTTGTAACTGCTAAACAACTTACTTCCGTGGCAGCTGTAAATTGCTTCGCCTGTTCAAAAGCATTTTGACCAGTTGAACCATCTAAAACTAATAAAACGTCATGAGGTGCATCAGCAACAACTTTTTGCATCACGCGTTTCACTTTGGTTAATTCGTTCATTAAATTCACTTTGTTGTGTAATCGTCCTGCTGTGTCTATTATCACAACATCAGCCTCTTGAGCAACAGCTGACTGTAAGGTATCAAAAGCTACTGAAGCGGGATCACTTCCCATATTTTGCCTCACGATAGGAACTCCCACTCTGTCTGCCCAAATTTGTAATTGATCAATTGCTGCAGCGCGGAAAGTATCTGCTGCTCCAAGAACAACTTTGTAACCCGCTTTTTTAAATTGATAAGCTAATTTACCTATGGTTGTTGTTTTACCTACTCCATTTACGCCAACAACCATTAGAACGTATGGTTTAGTTTGAATAGGTATAAGAAAATCAGTTGCTTCACCTGAATTAGTTTCTGATAATAAGTTTGCTATTTCTTCTCTGAGGATTTCATTTAGTTCATCTGTACCAAGATATTTGTCCTGGGCAACTCGCTCTTCTATTCTTCCTATTATTTTTAAAGTTGTATTGACACCAACATCTGAAGCTACTAAAATTTCCTCTAAATCATCAAGTACATCTTCATCGACCTTTGATTTTCCAGCAATTGCTTTAGACAGCTTCGAAAAAAAAGATACTTTTGATTTCTCAAGTCCTTTGTCTAAAGTTTGCTTCTCCTGCTCATTTAAAGTAGGTTCCTTTTTTTCTGATGAAAACATTTTTTTAAAAAAACTCATTGTCTATATAGTGTTAAAAATGAAGTATTTACGTCAAAACGAGCCATGCAATTTCTGATGGTAAATGTATAAAATAAAAAAGCTACTTCCGAGTGAAAGTAGCTTTTCTATGTAATATAAATTAATGATTATTTCTTTTTCAAAAATTCATCAACTGATTCTGGAGTCATTATAGATTCTACGAATGTATATGCACCTGTTTTTGGAGATTTCACCATTTTGATGGCCTTTGATAATCTCTTTGAAGCTGTTTGTAACGATGCTACGGTTTTCTTTGCCATGATTCAAATGTGTATTTTAAAATTTTATAAATCTAAAAATGTAACCACTTTAGATTATCAAAATCTCTAATTATTATTTAATTTCTTTGTGAACTGTTACACGTTTCAAAACTGGATTAAATTTCTTAATCTCCAATCTATCTGGTGTATTCTTTTTGTTCTTTGTAGTGATGTATCTAGAAGTTCCTGCAACACCTGAAGTCTTGTGCTCAGTACATTCTAAAATTACCTGGATTCTATTACCTTTCTTTGCCATCTTGCTATTTTTTTATTTTGGAATAGATTATTTAATGAATCCTTCTGACTGTGCTTTTTTCAAAACTGCAGCAATTCCATTTTTATTAATTGTTTTTATCGTAGATGCAGCTACTCTTAGAGTAATCCATCTATCTTCTTCTGGAAGATAAAAACGCTTCTTAACTAAGTTTACAGAAAATTTTCTCTTAGTTTTGTTCATAGCGTGAGAAACGTTATTTCCTACCATCGCTCTTTTACCTGTAAGGTCACAAACTCTTGACATTATTCTTATCTTTTATCGTTATTCAAAATCAGGGTGCAAAGAAAAGAAAAATAAACCTATAAACCAACAATATTATTGTAGATTTTTTAAAATTTCTTTTTGTAAAAGTTCTAAACTTTTAATCACGGCTCTATCTATCACTTTTTCACGGGGTTGACCAAAATGAAATTCTTCAACAATTATATTGGTTGGTGTTGCCAAAGCAATAAAAACTGTTCCGATTTCCACATCTGAGTCCCCTTTATCCGGACCGGCATTTCCTGTAGTTGCAATTGCAAAATCTGTTTTGAATAGCTTTTTAACACTCAAAGCCATCGCTTTAGTAACCTCAGCACTCACAACTGAATATTCTTTTATCAAATTCTCGTCTATACCTAAAATATCAATTTTAACCTGTGTTGCATAAGACACAACGCTACCTTTAAAATAATTTGAAGCTCCTGCAACTGAGGTTAAGAGTTGTGCAATTTTTCCGCCCGTACAACTTTCAGCGGTTGAAAGTGTTAGATTTTGCTTTGTCATCAACTGGCCTAAAACAACCTCAATAGTTTCGTTATCATCAAAACCAAAAATAATATCACTGATTATGGCATTCAATGAGCTCACTCTTTCATCCAATGCAGCTTCTAATTTTTCTTTATCCACACCTCGAGCTGAAAGACGCAAACGCACTCTCCCAGGAGCTGGTAAATACGCTAATTTGATGAACTCAGGTAGATTATTTTCCCAATCTTCAATTCGTTCTGCAACAAGACTTTCGCCCTGCCCGTAAGTGATGATAGTTTTATGAATGATGTAAGGTCGCTTGTACTCGCTTACAATTTTTGGGATTATTTCTTGCTCTACTATATATTTCATCTCATAAGGAACTCCTGGCAAAGATATAAATACTGTATTTTCTTTTTTCATCCACATCCCAGGAGCTGTACCTACTTGATTATGGAGAACTATACATTTGGAGGGTACTAAAGCTTGATCTTTATTTATTTGCGAAGCTTTTCTATTCATCGCACGCTCAATAAGTTCAATTACATGTTTTTCTATTTTTTTATCTACAATAAGCTCATCGTCAAAATAATCACAAAAAGTTTTCTTCGTGATATCATCTTTAGTTGGTCCTAAACCTCCAGTTATAATAACTAAATCAACTGTGTTTTGCAATTTTGCAAACGTATCTAAAATGTGATTTTTATCATCACTTATTGAAATCATCTCATTAATTTCAATACCAATTTTATCAAGTGATTTTGCAATAAAACCCGAATTAGTATCAACAATTTGACCTATTAATATTTCATCACCAATAGTAACTATGGTTGCTTTCATTGTTTTGAATTTTAATCTTAAAATTTTTATTAAAATAAAAAGAGAAATGTCTGTTCTAAGCACATTTCTCTTTTTGCGTGAGGGATCGTAGTGAAAATCCTTTTATTATGGAACTATAGCGCAATAAAATGATTGTAACGGATAGCCCGAACATGCTGTAACGCTATTGGAAGAATGTTCACGCCTAAGAACTACAAATTAAAATCTTTTTTAATTTCTTTTATCGCTTCCTTCACTTGTGTCTTGACACTTTTAAAGGTTTCCTTAATATCCTTCTTTTTGCCTTCGGTTTTAGTCCATGCTTCTATTTGAAGAATCTCTTCAAAAGCGACATTTAAACCCATTAAATCTAAAGTTGGCTTGATTTTATGAGCAAAAGCATATACATGCTTGTGATCTTTTTTCTTGATTCCCTCTTTAATTTGCAATAAATCCTCAGGAATTTCTGATACAAAAAGCATCAGAATTTCATTTACAAATTCTGGATCATTGTCTGAAAGTGCGTACACTTTTGAAAGATTGTAATGTATTGCCATTATTTTATTTGTATTCTAAATAATTGTTTTCCTTCTAAAAACCCTTCTAAAACATCATTTGACTTAACTGCAGCGACTCCTTCTGGAGTTCCTGTAAAAATAATGTCGCCAATTTTCAATGTGAAATATTGAGAAACATACGAAATTAACTCGTCAATTTTCCATAGCATAAGGTTTGAATTTCCTTTTTGAACTATTTGATTATTAGAATGTAATTCAAATGTAATATTTTCTAGCGAGCTAAACTGATTTATCGGTATAAAGTCACCTATAACCGCTGAACCGTCAAAAGCTTTTGCTTTTTCCCACGGCAAACCCTTCGACTTTAATTTATCTTGTAAATCTCTGGCAGTAAAATCAATTCCAACACTAATTTCGTCATAATATTTGTGTGCAAATTTAGGCTCAATATATTTCCCCACTTTACTAATTTTCACAATAAGCTCAATTTCGTGGTGGACATCATTAGAGAATTCTGGAATCACAAACGGATGTTGCTTTAACAAAACTGCTGAATCCGGCTTCATAAAAACAACGGGCTCAGTAGGCCTCTCGTTTTTTAACTCTTCTATATGATTGGTGTAATTTCTACCGATGCAGATTATTTTCATAGCATTTTAAGTTTCGTGTTCAGTATTCTGCCAAAATGAGCACTGAGCATTTTTTATTTAGTATTTAATTTCCTTAGTTTAATTGCTGTCAATACTTTCTTTGTGTACAAGGGAAAATCTGCATTTTGAATCCAACTAAAGTATCCAGGTTCTGTTTCTAAAATTTTATCGACTTTCACGCCTTTATGCTTCCCAAATGTAAAAATCTCTTCATTGTCCTTATCGAAAGCAATCATTCCAGCAAAATCAGCAATTTTCTTTCTTGTCGTAAATTCAGATAATGATTTCATATCATTTTCTAGCTCTGGATAACGGTCCAACTGCGCTTTTAAAATTTCGTAAGTCGCCATTGTATCCGACTCCGCTGAGTGTGCATTTTCTAATGTTGTTCCGCAATAAAATTTAAGTGCAGCACTCAAAGTACGTTCTTCCATTTTATGAAAAACAGTTTGAACATCGACTGAAACTTTTCCTTTCATGTCAAAATCTACTCCGGCACGCAATAATTCTTCTGCTAATAATGGAATATCAAATCGATCTGAGTTAAATCCAGCTAAATCACTATCTTTAATCATTGCATGGACTTGGGTCGCTAACTCTTTGAAAGTGGGCTCATTAGCTACTTTTTCATTTGTAATTCCGTGTATAGCCGTAGTTTGAGGAGGAATCGGGATCGTAGGATTGACTAACCAAGTTTTACTTTCTTTATTTCCGTTTGGAAAAACTTTAAATATTGAGATTTCTACAATTCTATCTTTGCCAATATCAATTCCTGTTGTTTCAAGATCGAAAAAGCAAATAGGCCTACTAAGTTTAAGTTCCATTTTTATTTTTTGTGTGGTTACAAATATATAAATTTGAGTTTAAATTTATGTGAAGTTTAGATTTTAAAGTTTCAATGGAAAAAAGTAAGCTCTCAATAAAAATAATTTTATTATTGCAATACTCACCCTTGAGAACTGCAAAAATTAAAATACTGAAAAACAAATCAAATGAGTATTTAGTGTGCAAAACAAATAGGACTTAAAATAAAAACCCGACTATTTTCTTAAAATGAGTCGGGTTAAAATTATAATTTTATCTTTTTAAAGATCTCTATTAATATCAAAAGCTTCTAGATATTCGGCAACACGTTTTACAAAACTTCCGCCTAAAGCACCATCTACTACTCGGTGATCGTAACTGTGGGATAAGAACATTTTTTGACGAATTCCTATAAAGTCTCCTTCTGGAGTTTCAATAACAGCGGGAACTTTACGAATGGCTCCTAGAGCTAAAATACCTACTTGCGGCTGATTTAAAATTGGCGTTCCAAAAACACTACCAAAAGTCCCAACATTAGTAACCGTGTAAGTTCCGCCTTGCGTATCATCTGGTTTTAGTTTCCCCGCTTTGGCGCGACCACCAAGATCATTTACCGCTTTGGCCATTCCCACTAAATTCAATTGATCGGCATTTTTTATAACTGGAACAATTAAATTGCCATTTGGTAAGGAGGCCGCCATTCCTAGATTAATATTTTTCTTTTTAATAATGTAATCACCATCCACAGAAATATTCATTCCTGGATAGTCTTTAATTGCTTTTGCAACAGCTTCCATGAAAATTGGAGTATAAGTCAACTTTTCTCCCTCTCTTTTTTCGAAAGCATTTTTATTTTTTTCTCTCCATTTCACAATATTTGTTACATCCACCTCAATAAAGGATTGTACGTGTGCTGAAGTTTGTACTGAAGCAACCATATAACCCGCAATAAGCTTGCGCATTCTGTCCATTTCAATAATTTCGTCTCCGCCACTTACTGATACTGGAGCTGCCTTTTGCGCTACTGGAGCAGCAATTGTTTTTTGAACTGATACAACTGGAGTAGCAACTGGTTGATTCGTTCTGTTTTTTACATATTCTAGAATATCATTTTTAGTAACTCTACCTTCTTTTCCTGTTCCTGCAATTGCTTCAAGTTCTGCCACTGAAACACTCTCTTCTTTAGCTATGTTTTTAACTAAAGGTGATAAGAATTTTTCTGTTGTTGAATAGTCATTAGTAGTTGCATTTTCTTTAACAACTAAATTATCAGTAGCCACCATTTTAGTTAATTCAGTAACAATTTCAGGTGTAACTGCTTTTTGTTCTATTAATGAAGATTCTTCATCTTCCGTTTCGATTATTGCAATAGTTTGGCCCACTTGAACTAATTCATCTTTGCCAAACAATTGTTCTACTAATACACCCGAAACTTCACTTGGAACCTCGCTATCAACTTTATCAGTGGCAATTTCAAGAACTGCTTCATCAGCTTCAATTTTGTCTCCAATTTGTTTCAACCAATTTGTAATGGTTGCTTCTGCGACGCTTTCTCCCATTTTAGGAAGTTTTAATTCAAATCTTGCCATATTGTTACCCTAAAAGGTGATATTGATTTTCAGTTTGCGAAATTACTAAATATTTCAATTATAATTTACATTAAATGTATTTTTTTCCTCTATTTTAATAACCTCGCCTCTTTCGTTACTATTATTACTTCCTATTAAAAAATTAGCGTTTTTTGGTTTAATTTTAAACGTAAAACCTTTATTCTTTGCTAATTCGAGAAACGAAATATAGTCTTTAAAAGAAATACTTTCATTATCCAGAATCATTTCTACTTTATTATCATTTCTATTTAGGCACGAAATTAATTCTTTTTGATTTTTTAAATTGTGTAAAGTGACTTTTTTTTGCAAAAGCACACATAATTTATTTAATAATATTTCTGAGGTAGAATATAGGTAATACGCATTTGGAACTAATACCTCTTGTATTTTATGTTGCAATTTTCTGGTAAGAAAAAAAAACACGATACCAATTTTCATAAATACAGTAAAATAAATTGATCCTAAACCTTTTGATTTAATATGCTTATTATAAAAAAAGTTCATCGATTCTGCAAATCGTTTCATGTATATTCGATCTTTTACTGTGCTCTCTCCCTTAAAATGAATGACTGTTGTTTGATGAAAATAGTAATTGTAATTTCCTTTCTGAGATACAACATAAGATAAATCAATATCGTCAGAGTACATAAAACAATCTTCATCAAATCCACCAACTTCGCGATATAAATCCCGTTTCATAAACATAAATGCACCTACTAGAATATCGACTTTACCGGTTTCATTTTCATCTAAATGGCCTGCGTAATATTGATCAAAAAGTTTTGATTTGGGAAAAAATTTGTACAAACCCGATATTTTAGTAAAAGCGACCCAGGGAGTTGGGACACCGCGCTTACTTTCAGGTAAAAAATTACCAGCTCCATCAATAAGTTTGCAACCTATAATTCCTAGTTTTTTTTGCCTTTGGGCGAAAGCCAAAATTTTAATAAAAGTATCCTCTGCAACAACAGTATCCGGATTTAGGACACAAATGTACTCCCCTTTTGCCTTATCCACAGCAATATTATTACCTTTTGAGAAACCTAAATTATCATTGTTTTGAATGAGTTTTACATTAGGAAAACGCGTTATCATCATTTCACAGCTATCATCGTGTGAATTATTGTCAATTACAATAATTTCGCTGTTAATTTCTACAAGTGCATTTTGAACACTTATAATACAAAGTTCTAAAAAATAGCGAACATTATAGTTCAGGATAATGACGGATAACTGCATCTTATTATTAATACGTTAGTGTTCATCGAGCAATTCAGGGTGACATTAGTTTTAATAATTAAGTATTCTTTGTACGTCACCTTAAATTGCAATTGAAGTTCTTCAACAAGTTCAGATTCACATTAGTTTTAGTAGTTGTGTTTTCTCTATATATCAGTTTTTATAACGACTAAAGCGCTTTGATAAGCTTAGAGCTACGTTTGGTTTATTTTTAATATTCCCATTTACGTGTTTTATCTAATTCTTCTTGCTCCTTGATAATTTCAGCTGGAATGACCTTTAGGAAAGAAGAATGTTGCTCTATTGCATATTCAACTTTTTCTACAATTTCATCAATAGAATCATTATCGTAATCAATATCCAGCGGTTCTTTAATAATAAAAGATTGCAGAATACCTTTCTTTTTCATTCGCAGTCCCTTTTTATCAAATGAGCGTCGGAAACCGTCGATAACAATAGGAACTACAATAGGACGATGTTGTTTTATAATATGAGCAGTGCCTTTTCTAACGGGTTTAAATGACTTAGTTGTACCTTGTGGAAACGTAATTACCCAGCCGTCGTTGAGCGCAGTTTTGATGTTTTCAGTATCATCTGGGTTGATGTCTTTTTTATCTTTTACATCAACGCCTTTCGCGCGCCAAGTCCGCTCTACTGAAATTGCTCCAGCGTAAGCCATAATTCGAGGTAATATGCCCGCTTGCATCGTTTCCTTCGCAGCAACATAATAAATATTCATTTTGGGCTGCCATAAATAACCAACGTTTTTTATATTGTCCTCCCGTCCACTAAGACTTGCATTTATAACATGAAACATTGCCACAACATCAGCAAAATAGGTTTGATGATTTGATATAAACAGAACATTACGATCCGGCAAATTCCTGATAATTTCTGATCCTTCGATTTGTAATTCATTAAATCCTCGATAGCGCCGGTGCGTAACCACACCGAAAATCCGAATCAACATTTTTTTTAGAAATAGTATGTGTCCAAAAGGATTTCGCTTTAACAATCCCATAACTAATATAGTTTACAATATTTAAATTTCAAACTTACGAAAATATTTTTTGATGATTTATTGGCAATAGAGATATAATACCAACTTATTTTGAAATAGGCAATACTTGTTTTAAAACCTCTTTTAGCTCACTTAAAATCATAGCTGTAGCTCCCCAAACAATTTGATTGTCAATATTAAAAGCTGGCACAGCACTAATAGATGCATCAGAGATTTTTACGTTACTATTTATCACTGTACTTTCATTTAAAAACACAGACAATGGCAACTCAATAACAGCGGCAACCTCATGAGGATCAGGAACAAAAATAAGTTTTTGTTTACAAATACCTAAATAAGGATGAATTAAAAAATTGCTAGGAGGAATATACAATTGAGTAAAAGATCTTATTATTTCAATTTTTTCAGGATGAATTCCAATTTCTTCATGTGTTTCCCTCAATGCTGTAAAAATTAAATTTTCATCTCCTTGTTCATACTTTCCTCCAGGAAAACCCACTTGAGCCGAATGAATTCCTTCATAAGAATTCCGGAGGATTAAGACTAAATGCGTTTGTTCTTTTTTAGGATAAAAAAGCATTAATACGGCAGCAATTTTTGGGTTTTTATTGCTTAAATCCATTGTAGCTAAATCTTCCATTCTATGAATGGGTGCCATTTTTATATGTGCATGAAAAGCTGGAAGTGTAATGTCAATTATTTTAGGAACAAACTGTAAAAATTCTTGAAAATCCATATTCAAAGTCTATTTTTGCTAACTATTATTTATTTTAAAAGTACTCAGAAAATATAATTAAGCCTATTTTCTCACACCTAAATATATCGCTAATGTATAGTAAAGAAGAAACTCAAAGATTAAAACGGGAATTCTGGGTAGAATTTGCTCTGAAATTTCCACGAAAGTGGCTTCTATACGATACTAAGATTAAAGATTTCTCCTTTAAGTTTTATGTTGATAATAGAAAAGCACAGGTTTTAATAGACATTGAACATCGAAATGATGAAAAAAGAATTGCTTATTTTGAAAAACTAGAGGCATTGAAAAACATTCTTGAAGAAGAATTTGTTAAAGATTTAGTTTTTGAAAAAGAACACACCCTTGAAAGTGGTAAAAATATAAGCAGGATTTGGGTAGAAATTGTGGGTGTTGGAGTCAGCAATAGAAATAATTGGGATAAGATTTTTGAATTTTACAATGAAAAAATGAATGCATTAGAGGGGTTTTATTCCGAGTACGATTCTTTTATTAAGGATATTGAAATTATGTGATTATTGTGATTTAAGCATTTAATACCTTCCTTAAATGTTTTTAAAATTTATTCTTTTAATCACTCTAGAAATTCCGCCTATACGCCAAAATTTTTGTGGATAAAAAGTAGATTTTGTTTTGATTAAAATTTTACTCTAAAAGATACCAAAGTATTTTTCATATAATTTATCTAACTTTTCTTTATAGTAAAATCTTTTTTTTGAAAAATTATCAAAAAGATTGAAACGACATACCCAATTTGAAATATCAAAAAATACCAAATTCTTTAAAAGAACTTTAATTAAGAGTTTCTTGCTCCCATCATCTTAATAATTCTCAATTACCGCAACAACTTTAATTTTCTAACGAGCGTCACTAAGGCATGTTGAAAATATTATAGTTTATAATTCGGTTACCATAATTTATGTATAGTTGTTTTCTATTGTCTTGTTTTTTTCTAGTAACAATTGAGACTGTACAATTTAAACCCTCATTATCTATACAGGTAAAGGAATAAACAATATCAGAATCATTTTCCTCAATGGGTTGATAAGTAACAATTTCAAAAAGTTGAATAATTTGAGAATACACCACAATGCGGCTTTTATTGGTATCTAATGTTACTAGAATATTAACCAAACTCAAATCAGACCATTTTCCCCATTTTCCTTTTTCGTTTTTTTCTAAAACGCTAAAACCTGATGTTTTAAATTTATAGGTTTGGCCAAAAGCGCTTTGTAAACCTGCAATTAGAAAAAGTACTAAAATATATTGTTTGATTCTTGTCATCATTTAAAATCCAAATGTGGTTATTTCTTTTTTTGCAATCTCAAAATCGGTTATCATATCTTCAATAATCTTTGCTGCTGGTTGTATTTCATTTATTATTCCTGCAATTTGACCTATTTCAAGTTCGCCCTCAATTAAATCGCCTTGAAACATACCTCGTTTTGCTCTTGCACGACCTAATAACGTTATAAGCTCCTCTTTTGTTGGATTTTGCTGATACAAATCTTGAATGTCCTGGTAGAATTTGTTTTTAATTAATCGAACTGGCGCCAATTCTTTCAAGGTAAGTTGGGTATCGCCTTCGTGTACATTCACAATTGTATGCTTAAAATTATCGTGTGCTGACGATTCGGTCGATGCAGCGAATCTACTACCTACTTGTACACCATCAGCACCCAGAATCATTGCAGCTAGCATTCCTCGACCCGTTGCAATTCCGCCGGCTGCGATTAGGGGAACTGTAATTTTTTCCCGTACCATAGGAATAAGCGTAAATGTCGTAGTTTCCTCTCTACCATTGTGTCCACCAGCTTCAAAGCCTTCAGCAACTATTGCATCAACTCCAGCACTTTGCGCTTTTAATGCAAATGTTGAACTACTAACTACATGAACAACCGTAATGTCGTTTTCTTTTAAAAATGACGTCCATGTTTTAGGATTACCAGCTGATGTAAATACAATTTTCACTCCTTCATCTATTATAATTTTAATTATTTCCTCGATGTTAGGATAGAGCATTGGCACATTTACACCAAAAGGTTTTGAAGTTGCTTTTTTACATTTTTGAATGTGTTCTCGCAAAATTTCAGGATACATTGAACCGGCACCAATTAATCCCAATCCACCAGCATTGCTAACGGCACTTGCTAACTTATAACCACTATTCCAAATCATTCCTCCCTGGATAATTGGGTATTTTATCTTGAAAAGATCAGTAATTTTATTCATTTAAGTTTATGCTTATTGCTTTATAATTTTTCCCGATTTAGAAAAATTATCTGATTCCATTTTATAAAAATATATTCCTTTTTCTAAGGGCTTTAAAGAAATTGTTGCTGCGTTAGCAGTAACCGTTTGCTCCATCATTTTCTGACCAATAGTATTAAAAATAAACAATGTTCCAGATTTAAATTTATCAGGTAACATAATTAAAATAAAGTCATTTGTTGGATTTGGATAAACGATAAATTCATCTGAAACGAGCGAATTTGAAAACAACTGGTTTTTTAATGCTAAAGAAAAATTAGGAATTCCATAACCATATTCATTATCAGGATTTGTAAATCGATCCGCCGATTGAAGAACAATATCGCGAATTTGCCGATTTGTCTTTTGCGGAAGCGCTTGCCATAAACTTGCGATCATTCCCGCCATAATTGGTGCTGAAAATGAAGTGCCATTTGCTACTCCTATTTTCCCTGTTTCATCAGAAACAACAGCTGATTGGCCCTGAGCCATAACTTCTGGCTTTATTCTCTGGTCGAATGCTGGACCTATAGAACTAAATCCAACTCGGTTTCTAGTAGCATTAACAGCTCCAACAGCAATTACCGAAATAGCATCTGCGGGAACAGCAATATGAGGATCCAAGTTATCAGAACCTGAATTTCCGGCTGAGGTTACGATAATCATACCTCTACTAAAAGCAATTTCAGCACCTTTCGACATGAATGCAGTTGTACCATTCATTTCGTTATACGTATGATTGTAAGAAGCATCGTCAAATTCAAAATAGCCTAATGATGAATTTATGACGTCAACACCTAGGCTATCTGCTTTTTCAGCTGCTTCGACCCAGAGCGATTCTTCAACAGGATTTTCAGAATCATCATTTTCTGTGACAAATAAATAATACGATGCATCTGGCGCGGTTCCAACTAATGAATTTTCTTTGTAGCCGCCCATTGTTGAAAGCACTAATGTACCGTGAGAATCTCCTGAATAAAAATTAGAATTTCGCAATACAAAATTGTAACCACCTAAAATCTTATTGTTATTTACAAGTCTCTGGAAAGGTTGTGCCGTATTCACTCCTGGAAAGCCAGAATCCATAATTGCAATGATTTTACCCGAGCCAGTGAAATTTTGATGATGCAAAACTTGTCCACTTAGCATTTCTATTTGGTTTGCGGAAGTACCGTATGCAAAGTCAATTTTAGTCTTCTTAGTTTTACTACCTTGTTTAATCTTTGCCGATTTTATAATTCGCGCCGACTGATTTAAAGATTTATTGGCAAAATCAATTTTGTCTACAAAAGTTAATGTTCTTAAAGTATTCAAATTTGATTGACTTCCGCGAACATGAACGGCATTTAGCCATTTTGACTTAGCTAAAACAGTAACTCCTACTGTTGCTTTTACTTGTGTAATAAATGAGGAATTAATAGGGATATCTTTCTCGTCTAAAGTAATGTTTTGATTACTCCTGCGATCTAAAGCTCTTTGCGAAAGCATAGACAAAGGTGAATCAAAATATAGTTGAGAACTCGGTTTTGCATTGAAATACACCCAAGCATCTTGCTGCGAAAATCCTAGAGAGGAAATCAATAATAAAATGAAGTACTGTTTTTTCATATAAAAAAATGTATGTTATGATGAAAAATATAATATTACCAATTGTTTTAATTAATATTTTTTAGGATATTACTCCAGATCCAATTAATTCATCTTCTAAATACCAAGCTGCAAATTGTCCTTCAGTAATTGCTGATTGAGGTTCAGCAAATTCAATATACAATACAGTTTCAAATTGATATAAAGTCGCTCTTTGCAACGGCTGTCTATATCTTATTCGCACCATGTACTCGACTCTTTCTCCATTGGCTAAAGCCAAATCATTTCGAATCCAATGCACTTCTTGATTTTCAATTTTGAGCGCTTTTTTAAATAATCCAGGATGCATACTTGTTAATCCAGTGTAGATCGTATTAGTTTCTACATTAGTTGCAATAATAAACAAAGGATCAGTTGTGCCCCCCACATTCAATCCTTTTCGTTGACCCGTGGTAAAATAATGTGCTCCTTGATGTTTTCCTACTATTTTACCCATCTGTGGTGTGTAAGGAACGTGACTGGATGCTGCTTGTAAAATATCTTCTAAGGTAAGACTACCAGACGATATTTTACTAGAATATATTGAATCGTTCTTATCAATTTGGATGATCAAACCTTCTTTTGGTCGTAATTTTTGCTGTAAAAATTCTGGCAAACGTACTTTCCCTATAAAACACAATCCTTGTGAGTCTTTCTTTTCAGCAGTAATCAAGTCCATTTGAGCGGCTATCGATCTAACTTCTGGCTTTGTCAATTCTCCAATAGGAAATAAAGATTTTGATAATTGATCCTGTGATAATTGACAAAGAAAATACGACTGATCTTTGTTACCATCTGTACCCGCTTGTAGTTGATAAATAGTCTCGCCGTTAACATCAATTTCCGTTTTACGGCAATAGTGACCTGTTGCAACATAATCAGCTCCAAGATTTAGTGCAATTTTCATAAAAACATCAAATTTTATTTCACGATTGCAAAGCACATCTGGATTAGGAGTTCGTCCTCTTTCATATTCATTGAACATATAATCAACGATTTTCTCTTTGTATTCCTCGCTTAAATCAACCGTTTGAAAAGGAATTCCTAATTTTTCGGCAACTAGCAAAGCATCATTACTGTCTTCTAACCAGGGACATTCGTTAGAAATAGTAACAGAATCATCATGCCAATTCTTCATAAAAAGACCAATAACATCATATCCTTGCTGTTGCAACAAATAGGCTGCAACACTTGAATCTACTCCTCCGGAAAGTCCTACAACAACACGCTTCATCTTCAAAAAATTATAATTTTATAAGGATGCAAAGTTACGAATATTTACTGGAGAAAAAATATGAGAATATCGAGATGGTATTCTTTTATTATTAGCTAAAAATCCAACTTGGACAATCATTAATATATCTTACTCCGTAAAAAAAGTAAATAAATTTTTTCGGTTTTATATCTAAAAAATTATGAAAGACAAATGGGAGAATTTTCTAATAAAAGGAAATAATCGTTATTGAAGAATTTATAAAACAACGATCTGAAAACTGCCCGCCTTCAAATATTTTAATCTATTTTATGTTTTGACTTGGAGAACTTTAAAATAAACGAAGTCTAATATCTCAAAAAAGTATCTCCAGATTTAATACCAAGTGCTAACTCCTCTAGATTGGTATTTTCTAGCATCAAGGCTAATTCAGTTCTAATTTGAACAAATTTTTCGTGTAAAGGGCAGGGATGTTCTTCATTACATGATTGTAGTCCCAAACCGCAACCTGTAAAAACTCGATCTCCTTCGAGTGCAGTGACAATTTGTGCAAGTGTTATTTGGCGCATCAATTCTTTTGATATTTCAAAACCACCACCCACACCTTTAACGGACTGAACGATGGCATTTTTAGATAGAATTTGTAAAATCTTTGCAGTGAAGGCTTCAGGAGAATCAATTTTTTTTGCTATTTCCTTTAATCCTACACGTGTATTAAGATAAGATTGAGAAGCGATAAAGATAGCAGCTCTAATTCCGTATTCACAAGTTTTAGAAAACATACAGTTTGTTTTTTTTACAAATTTACAGAATCACGGTAACACTTCTTTGAAATTTTCAATCCACTTTAGTAATTCAATTTATAACCAGAAAACATCGGTATTGTTTTCAATAAAATTCTCGTCAGAGTGAAATTTACTAATATCAGCCAATTGAGAAGCGCTGGCAATCTTTTGGATTTCAGGAAATAAAGTACGTTCTTCAAATCGAATGTGCTGCTCCAATAATTCGGCTATATTCTTAAACGTTTGTTCCAAATCATTCTCTTCCGTAAATAACTTGGTCAATTTATAATGATCGGATAAGGCTTGCTCTACGAATTCGTTTGCCGAACCAAGCACAGAAAACACAAATTTTTCCTCCAGTTCAAAATGAGACTTTAGATGAGTTTTATAAAACCAATTTATATAATTTTTTATTCTTTTGAGATCAATATTTTTTGAAAAGGCAGTTTTAATTTTCCAACACAATTGTAAACCATGATGATGATCATGGCTTAATGGTTGCAGTTCTTTTATTCTCTTTAAAGGTTTTTGTGAGATCATAAAATTATTTTTAAGCTTTATTTTCATATTAAACTTTAGTTTTCTTTGAACGTATATTTTTGTTCTAAAAGTGCCGCAGCTGGAAATAAAATATTGTTTTCCAAGTGAATGTGTTTGTGAAGGTCTTGTTCAAAATCACTTAACATTGCAAAAGTCACTTTGTATGTACTACAACCGTCAGTAGGCGGCGTATAATTATTAGTTAATTCAGCAATTTTTACAAATCGATCACCTTCGGCTTCGTGTTCTTGCATCATCATTTCAATAGGATTTTTTACAGTTCCAAAATGAGGAGCCTTGATCGCTTCATCAGTAAGACTCGCTTTTGCTAATTTTTTGATAAATGGAAATAAGATTAGTTCTTCTTTTTTCATGTGCTGCGCTAATTCACCAGCACAACCTTTAAAAAGTTCATTTATTTCAAATAATTCAGGATGAGTAGCACCATGCACTTTACATAATTTGTCTAAAAATGGAAGTAAAATTTGAGTCTTTTCTTCCACATAACGATGATGCGTTTTCTCAATATAATCAGCTAATAAATCTAATGGCCAAGATTTAAAGTCAATCCCATTATCATTTTTAGTGTTTGAAATATTTTCTATCTCTTGATACAAGATATTAATATCAATATTTTTTTTATCACAAGCTTGTTCAATCGTTCTGTTTCCTTTACAACAAAAATCAAGGCCATATCTCGAAAAAACGGCTGCTGTTCTAAAATCTTTTGCTACGTATTCTCCTATTGTTATCTTCTCTAAAGTTTGCATGATTAAAATTTTTAAATTAAAATATTTATACAAATTTAAATCTTTTTTTTATATAAAGGACAAATTTATCCTTAATTAAATAATTTTACTAATATTCCTTTTAAATAGCTAAATAAGAGATATTTAAATTCATAAAAAATATTTAAAATTATGTTAAATCAATACATTCAAATTATTTAAAAAAAATGATTTTTATCATATTTTCTAAATAATTTCTTTCATTAATTTGTAGTAATAAAACAAAGGATAAAATCATCTTTTATTTTAGGAATTAAATCAAAATAATCTAAACCTCCTTATTATGTATACACAATTTAATTTAATCCAGAAAAGTAAGCGCGTTGCAATCTTATTTTTTCTCGCAATCGGAATTTTCGCTTGTAAAGAGAATGAGGAAAAAGATGCCAAATATTATGAAAATATAAAAATGGTAGGTCAAAAAACAGCAGAATTGACTGCTCCACCATTTGTTCCAGCGCCAGTAGGTGATCGTCCAGCGATGAAACTTATAGTTAATATGGAGATTACAGAAAAAGAAGGTGAAATGGTAGATGGCGTAAAGTATACGTACTGGACATTTGGCGGATCTGTTCCTGGAAGTTTTATTAGAACACGTGTGGGAGATGAAGTAGAATTTCATTTAAAAAATCACCCTGACAATAAAATGCCGCACAATATAGATTTGCATGCGGTCACAGGGCCTGGTGGTGGCGCCACCTCATCACTTGTAGCTCCCGGACATGAAAAAGTTTTCAGCTTTAAAACATTAAATCCAGGTTTGTATGTGTATCACTGTGCCACCGCTCCTGTGGGAATGCACATAGCAAACGGAATGTACGGCTTAATATTAGTAGAACCAGAAGGCGGATTAGCTCCCGTTGATAAAGAATACTACATTATGCAGGGCGATTTTTACACAAAAGGATCTTACGGGGAACAAGGTAATCAACCGTTTGACATGGAAAAAGCGATAAAAGAACAACCTGATTACGTTGTATTTAATGGAAAAGTTGGAGCTCTAACTGGTGACAAAGCATTAACTGCTAAAAGAGGTGAAACCGTTCGAATTTTTATGGGAAATGGTGGTCCAAATTTAGTTTCTTCTTTTCATGCAATTGGTGAAATATTTGATAAAGTACACGTTGAGGGTGGAGATTTAATTAATAAAAACGTTCAAACTACTTTAATTCCTGCTGGTGGTGCTGCTATTGTTGAACTTAAAGTTGAAGTTCCTGGAACCTTTATTCTTGTAGATCACTCGATATTTAGAGCCTTTAATAAGGGCGCACTAGGAATGTTGAAAGTAGAAGGTGAAGAAAATAAAAAAGTATATTCAGGCACTATTCAAGAGGGAATTTATTTACCTGAGGGTGGAACAATCCAGACGATGCCAAAGGTTGCAGGTACTCCAAAAAATACAGTAGCTAAAACACTAGCTCAACAGGTTGTTTCAGGTAAAGCTTTGTATGGAAGAACATGTTCTGCTTGTCATCAAGCAGAGGGACAAGGTGTGCCAAATGCCTTCCCTCCATTAGCCAAATCAGATTTCCTCAATGCAAATCCAGATAGAGCAGTAAATGCAGTTTTACATGGCTTAAGCGGAGAAGTAACCGTAAATGGTAAAAAATTCAATAATGTTATGACTAGTCAAAACCTTACTGATGACGAAGTATCTGATGTATTAACATACGTTTATAACAGTTGGGGAAATAATAAAACGATTATAACTCCAGAGAAAGTAAAAGCAATTAGAGCAAAACCAGCTCCAAAAGCTAAAGATGTCCATGAATAAAAAAGTAATAATAATTTTAACAAAAATAATTTCAAAATGAAAAAGTATATTTTTTCAATCGCTATGATAGCACTGGCTTTTCAAGGATACAGTCAAAGTGCTGATAAAGGTAAAAAAGTTTATAATCAAGTTTGCATAGCTTGTCATCAGCCCACAGGTTTAGGAATTCCTGGAGCTTTCCCACCACTAGCTAAATCTGACTATTTAAATAAAGATGTGAATAGAGCCATAAAAGGCGTAGTTCAAGGTCTTAAAGGCCCCATAACTGTAAATGGGACAAAGTATAATAGTATGATGCCTGCTCAAGCACTAAACGATCAGCAAATAGCTGATGTTATGACTTATGTTTACGCAAACTGGGGAAATAATAAAACTGTTGTAACTACTGTAATGGTTAAAGCTCAAAGAAAGTAAAACCTCAAATTAAAAAAAGCCATGTTGAAAAATAAAATAGTTTTGTCATTATTTCTATTAATAGTTACAACATCGCTAGTAGCTCAAGAGCCTAAAATGGTTGCCATAGCAAGGGGGAAATTTGTTCCCCTCTATGGTGCTACAACTAAAACTCCTGTTGAAGTAAAACCTTTTTATATTGACGTTTATCCAGTTACAAATGCTCAATATCTAACTTTTCTAAAAAAATATCCCGAAAATAGCCGTTCTCGAATTAAAGGAATTTTTGCTGATAAAAGTTATTTATCTCAATGGGAAAGCGACTTTAGTTTCGGAAAGGTTAATTTGAGTAATGCCCCAGTGACCAATGTCTCCTGGTTTACAGCTAAGAAATATTGCGAATGCCAAGGCGGTCGCCTTCCTACCATGGATGAATGGGAATATGTTGCAATGGCTGACGAAAAACGAATTGATGCCCGTACTAAAGAAAGCTTCAATAAATACATTATGTCATGGTACGAAAAACCCAATACTTATGCGAATCCTGTGGGAGAAACATTTAAAAATTATTGGGGTGTTTATGACATGCATGGATTAGTATGGGAGTGGACCGGTGATTTTAACAGTATCTTCTTATCAGGTGAATCACGAAAGGACAAGGATACTGACAAAAATTTATTTTGTGGAAGTGCGTCAGTAAATGCAACTGATTTAATGAACTATGCTGCTTTCATGCGTTACGCTTTTAGAGGAAGTTTGAAAGCCAGATACACCACAAAAAATTTAGGTTTCCGTTGCGCAAAAGATAAAAAATAGTCTTTTATTTTAACCAAAAACAAAAAAATGAAATTAACCGATTTTAACTTCGAAATAAAAAAAAGAATTTCGAGCCGATCAAGAATATCATTTAAAAGTAAATCTATTTTATATATATTAATCTGCTTTCTTTTTCTTTCGTTTTATTCCTGTACTAATAAAACAGAAACCAAACCTATTATTGAGGAACCTATTTCTGAACTTTCCATTTATAATCTACCTTCAAAATGGACAAATGAAGAAGGTGAAAATTTAGAAATAAAAGATTTAAAGGGAAAAGTATTAGTGATGGTCATGATTTATACCTCTTGCAAAGCAGCCTGTCCCAGACTTGTTGCTGACATGAGAAACATTGAGCAGCGAATTCCAGAAAAAATTAAAGATCATGTAAAATTCGTTCTAGTAAGTATAGATCCGGAGGTAGATACACCACAGAGATTGAAAGCATTTGCAATTGAAAATAAAATGGATGGTGATCAATGGACTTTTTTACGTTCATCAGAGGAAAACACTCGCGAGTTTGCAGCCGTCTTAGCAGTAAACTATAAAAAAATCGCTCCATTAGATTTTTCCCATTCAAATATTATTTCTGTTTTTAATGCAAAAGGCGAATTAGCCTATCAACAAGAAGGTCTAGGAGTAAACTCTGATCAAACTATCGATAAAATTTTAGAAGAAGCTGAAAAGCTAAATTAAATCACCATGAGTTTACTAAAAAAAATCTACTTATCATTACTAGTATTGATAAGCGTAGCTAGTAATGCACAAGAATTTGAAGCTAGTTTACAATTAAGACCTCGCTATGAATATAGAAATGGTTATAAAAATTTAATTTCTAATGGCGAAGAGCCTACTTCTTTTGTATCACAGCGTTCCCGTCTTAATTTAAATTATAATTATGAAAAGCTAAAAACTAAATTAACTTTTCAAAATATTCGAACTTGGGGAGATGCTTCTACAACGACAACAACAGATAAAAATGGAATTGCTGTTTTTGAGGCTTGGGCACAATACGAATTAAATTCGAAGTGGTATACGCGTGTTGGACGTCAAGTTCTTTCTTATGATAACCAACGTATTTTTGGAGAAATTGACTGGGCCCAACAAGGTCAAAGTCATGATGCTGTAGTTCTAACGTTCAAGCCTACAAATAATCAATTGGATTTAGGATTTGCGTTCAACGCCAATGCAGAAAATGTAATTGCTCCAAAAACTCCCTACACAATTAACTATAAATCGATGCAATACGCCTGGTATCAAACAAAATTTAGTAGAGTAAAAATGAGTTTATTATTTTTAAATACTGGATATGAATTTGAAAAATCTAGTAATAATTTGGAAGTTGATTTCAAGCAGACCTTCGGGACTTACCTCACATTTAAAGAGAAAAAATGGGATATAAACTTTGCAATTTATGGTCAATCAGGTAAAAATACTGACAAAAAAGTTAATGCTTGGTATACAGGAGCTTTTGTAGGTTATGGATTTACCGATAACTTTAAAGGCGGATTTGGATATGAATTGTTGTCTGGTAAAGATCAAAACGACAATAGCACTGTTATTAAATCTTTCTCGCCAATTTTCGGTACAAACCACGCTTTTAATGGTTATATGGATTATTTTTATGTGGGTAATCATCAAAACAATATCGGATTGAGTGATGCTTATTTAAAACTAAATTATACAAGAGCAAAATGGCAATTTAATTTGACCCCACATTTTTTCAGCGCACCTAACACCGTATTAGATAGCGGCAGTAAGAAAATGGATAGCTACTTAGGAACTGAAATTGACTTTACAGCATCATATACTGTAAGTAAAGAAGTAATGGCACAGGCAGGATATTCTCAAATATTTGGTTCTACAACTTTAGAAAGAGTTAAAAATATAGGTAGTGCGGCTTCAACTAATAATTGGATTTGGCTGATGGTTTCTTTTAGTCCACGATTGTTTACATCTAAAAAATCAATTTAACAAACCTAAAACAACTATCATTGCATCAGGAAAGACATTTCTTATTATCTACTAAATATCGTCCTACTTGCTATTTAGAATTCACTTTTAGAATTAGTACTCACGCTTAATCTTTTAACCTATTTGCAGGCAAACTCATATTAACCTCTTTAATTAATTTTCCTTTTTCATAAAATTGCCACATCCCCACTTTTTTGCCTTTCGCAAATATACCTTTTGAAGCCACATCGCCATTAGCATCTCGAAAAATTGCAGCGCCTTCGTATAAACCGTTCTTAAAATTGGATTCTTCTAAGAGAATTCCTTTTTCAGTGAATTTTTTATAAAGACCATCCTTCACATTATTTTTGTAAACCTGCTCTTCTGCTATTTTTCCGCTACCATAAAATACAGTTCGTAATCCTTCTAATTTACCTTTGCTATAATTTTCGATAGTCATTATTGTATTGGACTCTTGATGAAAATATTTCCATTCTCCTTCAAATAATTTATTCATGACTTTTCCTTCACTAACTTTATAATATTTTTGATCATAAAATATTGTAAATGCCGAATCATCATTTGGATTAAATTCTCGCGTTGCTATTAACGATTTAGCTTTTGTATCATCATAAAACTTAAAAACCCCAACTTCCTTACCATGCACAAAATTACCTTCATATTTAGGTCTTTTTGACTCATTATAGGTTCCAATCCACAATCCATTTTTTTTTCCTCTTTCATCAATCTTATTGTAAGTAGATTGAGCATGGCTGACCCAAATATTTAAAAGCGAAACTACTACTGAATAGCTAAAATATTTTCTTTTAAAAATAAAGGTCATAATGTTTAAAATTTATTACCTGTCAAATTTAACTCTTTTTCTATAAAACTGGACGGAGATAATAAAAATAGGAAAATATATAAAAGTTAAAAATATAATAAAAATTAATACGATGACTGTCACACGTTCATACTTTAATTTGTTTAATATATATCGTTATAATATTTTTTTATAAATATAAAATAGTTCTGTTTTTTCTGCGTTATTACACAATGAGCTGAAAATAAGCGCTTAAACAAAACATAAAGCTTACATAAGTATTTTTTTTTGTTTAACATTATAGCTAAATTAGCGAACAAAACAAAACGCTTTATATTTATAAATTAATTAAAATAACTATTATGAAAAAAGTATTGGGATTAAAAGTTTTGGCTTTAGCATTATTTGCAGCCGTATTCATTTCGTGTGACAACAATAACGATCCTGTCGTTCCCGTTGACAACACAATTACTGGCGTTGCAGTAAAAAATCCAAATTTAAAGATTTTAGTTCAGGCGTTAACTCGTGCTGAGCTAGCAACTACTTTACAAGGAACAGGTAAATTTACAGTTTTTGCTCCAACGGATGCAGCATTTACTGCATTTTTGAAAACAACGCCTTACGCTACAATTAATGATGTACCAGTTGCAGCATTAAAAGAAATTTTATTAAACCACGTAATAAGCGGCGAAGCAAAAGCAGCTAGCTTGACTACCGGGTACATCAAAACATTAGCTAAAGGAAGTGCCTCAGCAACAAACACTTTAAGCATGTATGTTGACCTAACTTCAGGAGTTAAATTAAATGGAGTTGCTAAAGTTACGACAGCGGATGTAGCGGCATCCAATGGAGTTATTCACGTAGTAGATGCAGTAATTGGACTACCAACTGTGGTAACTCATGCAGCTGCTAATGCGAACTTCAGTACCCTAGTAAGTGTTTTAAACCGTGAAGGTCAACCTAATTTAGTTACAGCATTATCTGCAGCAGGACCATTTACAGTTTTTGCTCCTACAAATGCAGCTTTTACAGCTTTAAATACTGAGTTGGCTCCAAGTGGAATCGCAGGTGTATCTGCAGCAAACTTGACAAAAGTATTGCAGTATCATGTCGTTTCGGGAAATATTTTATCGTCATCATTAACAAACGGACAAGTAGTTACGCCTATTTTGACTCCATCTCAAACCTTCACTATCCAAACAACAAGTGGCGTTAAGATTACTGATGCAAGAGCAAGAGTTTCAACCGTTATGATTGCTGATGTACAATGCTCTAATGGTGTTATACATGCGGTTGATAAAGTATTGTTACCTGTACTTTAATCAGTAAATGTAAAATTAATATAGAGATTGCAATCGCAGAAGCTGATTGCTGACTCTCGGATGTTTTTAAAAAGCGCTTAAATAAATTTCGATTTATTTAAGCGCTTTTTTACAAGCAAAAATTATTTACATTCTTCTCTTGTTCCGCAAATTGTGCATTTATCTTTCTCTATTTTTATATCTACTGAAATGCAAAATTACACTGATCATAATGGTTTTAGTACAGTCAATGATTGAATGTTATAGACGATATTTTACGATGCTTTTAGTAGATCAAATTCGATAAAAAGCGCTGCTAAATGTTGAGACGCTGCCAGCGTGACAACTTGCGGCGTATAAGTATGGTAAAATATATTACAGACAATACAATTATGAAACAGATTGTTTTAATCATTAAGGGAGTTAAATTAATTTTAGATTAATGCGCTTTCTTTTCTTAATTTTCTTACCGGTTTAGATAAGTATTTATATTGATTGAGATCCATTTTTTTTCAAAAGTGTTGAAGTAGAAATTAATTTCTAGTGAGTTAGTCTTGAGTGTTGAGATGCTTCCAGCGTGACAAATTGTGGCGTGCTTATTTGCTAAAAAATATTATTCATTCTATAGACATGAAATAGGATTTTTAACCATTGAGGGCGTTAATTTAAGATTATACTACTAGATGTTTCTTAATTTTATTAATGATGTACATACGTATGTTGATTAATTGAGACAGTCTTTTTTATTTTTTTAAGTACAACACCATTAAATAGTACTTATAATAAAGCCCTGAGATAATTCCAGCGTGATAAACTCAAGTGTCAGTGTATATATAAGTCACATTCATAACCAATAATAAACCACGAGCAAAAACAATATCACAAAAAAAGGAAATCAAATGAGTTTACAATCACTTGATTTCCTTTTTTATGTTTACGATAAAAAGATAATGTGTTACTTTTTCTTTTTATCTAATGCTTTTTGAGCTTCGGCTTGTTCCATCACTTCTTGAAGTTTACGTTGAAATTTACCTTGTTTTTTAGGCTCTTTCAATTTATTTTCTTGGATTTGAACGTGAATTTTATCGCTATCTATAAAATATTTTTTAATAACAACCATGATTCCAATAGTAATCAAGTTGGAGATAAAATTGTATAAACTCAATCCTGCACCATAACTATTAAAGAAAAACAGCATCATTATAGGTGAAGCATAAATCATGATTTTCATAATTTTACCCATATCCGGCATTCCCTCTTGTTGTGGCGCCATCATTTGCTGATCCCCAGAGGTCATTTTCATGTAAAAGAAAATTGCAATTGAAGCAAGTATTGGAAACAAACTTATATGATTTCCGTAAAATGGAATGTAAAAAGGTAGTCTGATTATTTCATCAAAAGAAGATAAATCATCTGCCCAAAGAAAGCTTTTTTGCCTTAACTCAAAAGCCGATGGAAAAAACTGAAAGGAAGCATACATAAATGGAAGCTGAATCAATGCTGGAATACAACCCGCCATAGGATTTACTCCTGCTTTATTATACAACTTCATTGTTTCTTGTTGTTTCTTCATTGGGTCTTTTTTGAATTTTTCTCCCAACTCAGCAATTTCTGGACGCAATACTTTCATCTTAGCCTGCGATAAGAAAGACTTAAAAGTAATAGGCGACATGGCTATCTTTATTAAAATTGTAAAAACAATAATAGCAATACCGTAAGAAATATAAGAACTTAAAAAGCCAAATAACGGTATAAATACAAATCTATTAATCCATCCAAAAATACCCCAACCTAAAGAAATAATTTTTTCAAGATTTTTGTCATAATTATTTAGCGTCTTATAATCTGTTGGACCAAAATACCAACTCATCTTATGATCTAATTCCCCATTAGTAAAAGTTAACGGAATATTTGCCGTAAATTTTTTAGTAAACAAAGTATCTACTTTATCGTCGTTAACTAAATTTAATGACTTTAATTTAGCGGTTTCAAAAGGAGTTTTTGTTAATAATATGGTAGAGAAAAAATGTTGCTTATAAGCTATAAAAGTTGCTTTATCAAGAGAGGATTCTTCCGTTTTTCCTAGTCCAGAATAGCTTATTTTACCATCTTCATGTTCAAAATAGATTTCAGTGTAGCGATTTTCATAAGAAACACTTTTATCATTTCTTATTGTTTTTAAATCCCATTCTAAATCCAAAGGTTTAGCTGTATTCAATACTTTATTCAATCCTTGCGAACGAATATCGAAATCAACCATATATTCGTTTGGCTTCAATATATATTTGTATTCTAGGAATTCGTTAGCTCCAGCTTTCAATTTCATAGACAAAACCTGATCTGCTCCTATTTTAGTTAAAGTAGGCTCGAAATATAAGTCTTTTGAATTTAAAGTACGGTTGTCACTAGTTAATAACTGAACATTTAAGTTAGAATTGTTATCTTTTATTAATTGAACTAATTGACCTGAACCTTTCCTGAATTTTTCGAATTCTTTCAGCGTAGCTTCAACAATGTAGCCACCTTTATTTGCAATAGTAAGTTTCACTACTTCATTTTCAATTGTAGTAAGTCCTGCTTTTGCTGATGGAAGAGTTGCTGAGTAAGCAAAATTTCCTAAGTTTTTTTGCAATTCTGCTAGTTGCGTAGAATCGCCAGTTGCAGCTACTGCAATTGTAGCTTTAGCAACCGTTTTATCTTGCAATTCTTTAGCCTTTGTAGCTTTAATTACCAATTCCTTTTCTGCTTTTTCTGCAGCAACCACTTTCGGATCTGGCTGGTTTCGATACATTATAAAAATCAAAATAATGAAAATTAATCCGAAACCTATAATCGAATTGAGGTCAAATTTTTTTTGTTCCATTGTAATTAAAAAAAGTTTTAAATTTAAAGTAAACCGAAACTAAATTGCTTCTAGTTATTTTTTCTTCGCCTTAACAGCAGCTGCAACGAAATTTACAAAAATAGGATGCGGATTTGCTACTGTACTTTTGTATTCTGGATGATATTGAACCCCAATATAAAATGGATGATCTTTTATCTCTATAATTTCTACTAAACCTGTGTCAGGATTTATCCCTGATGCAATTAATCCTGCATCTTGCAATTGTTTTACGTACTTACTATTGTATTCATATCTGTGACGGTGACGCTCTGAAATAGTGTTTTTACCATAAATTCCATAAGCTAATGAGTCTTGCTTGATATCGCATTTCCAAGCTCCAAGACGCATTGTGCCACCTTTATCAGTAATGGTTTTTTGCTCTTCCATTAAATTAACAACTGGATGAGCTGTCTGTTCATTCATCTCAGTTGAATTTGCATCAGTAAATCCAAGAACATTACGTGAATATTCAATAATTGCCATCTGCATTCCTAAACAAATTCCGAAAAATGGAATTTTGTTTTCACGTGCATATTTCACTGCTGCAATTTTTCCTTCTATTCCTCTTTCGCCAAAACCAGGAGCGACAAGGATTCCATCTAAACCAGACAATTTACTATCAATATTATTACCATCAATATGCTCAGAATGAATTGAAATGACATTCACCTTAGTCTCATTAGCAGCACCTGCATGAATAAATGCTTCTAATATGGACTTATAACAGTCTTGCATTTCTACATATTTTCCAATCAAACCAATGTTCACGGTATGTTTTGGGTTCTTCAATCTTTTTAAAAAGATATTCCAATTTTTTAAATCAGGTGCAGCTTTTTTTGGCAAATCTAATTTTTTCAATGCCACAACATCTAATCCTTCTTCTAGCATTAAATTTGGCACTTCGTAGATTGTTGAAGCATCAATAGATTGTATTACAGCTTCTCTTTTGACATTACAAAACAAAGCTAGTTTATTACGCAATTCCTCTGAAAGTTCATGCTCCGTCCTACAAACCAAGATATCAGCTTTTATTCCGCTTTCCATTAAGGTTTTTACAGAATGCTGCGTTGGTTTTGTTTTTAATTCTCCAGCAGCGGCTAAGTAAGGTACTAACGTTAAGTGAATTACAATTGCATTGTGTTCTCCTAAATCCCAGACTAATTGCCTAACAGACTCAATATACGGAAGAGATTCAATATCTCCTACAGTCCCTCCTATTTCAGTTATCACAATATCAAAATCACCTGTATTACCAAGCAATTGCATTCTATCTTTAATTTCGTTGGTGATATGAGGTACAACTTGCACTGTTTTTCCAAGAAATTCTCCTCTTCGTTCTTTTTCAATAACGGAAAGATATATTCTTCCAGTTGTCACATTATTAGCTTGAGAAGTTGGAACGTTAAGAAATCGTTCATAATGTCCCAAATCTAAATCAGTTTCTGCTCCATCATCAGTAACGTAACACTCGCCATGTTCATAAGGATTTAATGTCCCTGGATCAACATTTATGTACGGGTCAAACTTTTGGATAGTAGTACGATACCCTCTTGCTTGTAACAATTTTGCTAATGAAGCTGCAATGATTCCTTTCCCTAGAGAAGAAGTCACACCACCGGTAACAAAAATATATTTAGTTTGATTCATTATCTTATTGTAATTGTTGTAGTTGTGTAAAAAACGTGGCAAAAGTACAAATTTAATTAGAGAATTTGGCAATTAGCTAACGAGAAAATAAAGCTGTTAGTGAATTAGAAAATTTATCAATTAGAAAACGAGAAAATTAATAATCTTGCTGTCTGTCTTATTCTCTGCGTAATTTTTAAATTGGTTTTGGATATTGCTTTTTTATATTCCGAATTAATTCTTCCAGACCATTGAGTTTTATTTCGTAGATCAATTTTAATTGTTCTCCTAATTCTCCTTTTGGAAATCCTTTATTACTGTACCAAACGATATAATATTCAGGTATATCGATAAGAAACCAACCTTCATATTTACCAAAAGGCATTTTAGTATGAGCAAGTTTAATAAGCTGTTTTTGATCTTGATCCATTTTGAAAAATAGGAGTTTTAAGTTTAGAATTACGAATTAAAAGGCATGAGCTATCAGGGTAAAACATGTAATTTGAAATTAAAATTACCAACTAAAATTATTGACTAAAATAGCTATATGTCGGAAAGCCAAAAATTACAATAGTATAATTTACTCCCGCTCACATTAATTTCAAATATAATTATTATTCTACTTATTTAAATCAGCTTCCATTTTTATTAAATTTCGAGTGTATTGATTGTCTGCTTTTGATCATTTTAATGCTTCTTCATTCCATTTTTTAAATTTAACTTTCTACTTTACTTTGTAAAATTCGAATGCTAAATTATAAGCCGTTTCTTGTAGAAAAATATTCTCTTTGCATAGCAACGACATTTTTGTGTACGTGGCAGCAATTTTTTCATATTTGAGAAGCTTTGTAAAAGTATAGGCTAATTCCTTATTAGTATAACAGTCATTAGGATTTTGTACAATTGTTTTTTTTCAACATAATTCTACGTTTTTATATTTTCCTAATGCACTATAAGAAAAAGCTAATTCTGTTTGTAGGCCTTTAAATTTAGAATCTATTTTGTCCGCTTTTTCTAAAAAGGTCAAAGCCTTTTCACTTTCATTCCATTCATTGTACAGATAGCCCCAACGATATAATTTAGCGACTTTGTCATCTTCGGTTTTATAAAATTTCAACCAGCCTGGTATTTTTTCAACACTCAACTCTCTAAATTTTGACTCTGGTATTTCAGCTACTGCTGTTTTTTTTGGTCGCACTCTGACTTTCATAAATCCTACTTCTTTTTTCACGCCGCTTTCTATCCTAATGAATTTGCCACTGCCGTCAATTCTAAATTTCCCTTCATTGTTAAAGGTCAAACCAGCTTGCGAATCCATATAAATGAACCCAAAAACATAACTACTATCTTTATCCATTTGATATGAAACCATTTATCTTCACATTCTTCATTGCTCTTATCAAATTTTAAGGTATTTTGAGAATTTGTATTGATTAAAATTAATACTATAATTGTAAGAATATAATTCATAGAATACTTAGTTAAATACTTTTTAAAAAAGGGAAAGGTATAATATAATTGCGATTATAAAATTTTACACTTCTAAAAAATGCATGAAAAAATTAGAACATTTAGTGAACTAACTTAAAAAAATATAAAGATTTTAAATTTTATTTAATACTATAATATTTTTGTTGTAAAACTACACCTATCATACCTTCAACTAGTGGTGAAGTAAAATATAAAAAAATTCTATCTCTGTCTTTTTCTTGTATTTCATGCAATTTTTTACACGCTTCTTTTCAGTACATTTATTCTTTAATATTTTTAATGTAAAATATTAATTGACTTATCGCTCACCTTTTAACCAAAATTAGGTAGCTTAAATCTTCGATCGCTTTTAATAAATATGTCAAATTATACCGCACCCACTCAAACGAAAAATAGAATAAATTTATGATACAAAATTGAGACTGTTACCGAATTTTCTAAATTGTTTGAAAACAATCGCGTAATCTAATTTATTATTCAAGTAAAATATATTAGTGTACAAAAATTTAGTTGACAAACGAAACCAACATTTTTTTTTGCTTTCTTAAAAAAAAAGTAGTGATGCAAAAAATAGTAAGTTTACTTTTAGATTTGTTCTTTTTTACATCCTGTTAGCCTACAACTCAAGGTGCTGTCCTGTAAAAAATCCCAAGAATCCAACAAAGTTATCTAGTGTGAATCATTGTACCGCATTTTATCCCGTAATTGCTAATAGCACCCATTCCTTTGTATCATTGAATTCCAATGTAACTTGCGGCAACAATATCAATGTGCTACAGGTTTATGACACTAAAGATTTAACCAAACCAATATTAGTGCGCAGTAGAACACTGACGCAACCAAAAGGATAAGGTTTTTACACCTCTAAATATTTATTTGTAAGTGATGATGTGATAAAAATCTTTGACATCGCTACTCTTTTCGAACCAATTTTAGTTAACTCTATCAGTAAAAAATGTTTTGATGTCATAATAAGAGACAACACTTTATTTGCTATCGGAGATTCTGGCGTTTTTAGCTATGAATTAAACCCTTCTATTATTACTGATATAAAATTAGTAAGTGAAGTGAAGTTTTAATTTTCTAAAAAATACCTTTCTTCAATGCGCTTTATATCTTTTATGGAATTTTTGGCCCAAGCTAAACGTTTTTCCAGAATTTCTTGTTCCGATAAATGCCAATCAATGTCTGTTTTACGCAATCGATTCGTTAGGTTTTGAATTATGATAGCAGCTGAAACTGAAATATTTAAGCTCTCGGTAAATCCTACCATAGGAATTTTTAGAAAGCCATCGGCGCGTTTCAAAATTTCTTTAGATAATCCATCTCGTTCTGTTCCAAAAAACAAAGCACTTGGTTTAGCGATATCAAAATCCTCCAATAAACAATCGCCTTCATGGGGTGTTGTGGCAATAATTTGGTAGCCTTGCCCTTTTATAGTGTCGATACAATTTGTAATGGAATCAAATGTATTGATGTCTACCCATTTTTGGGCTCCCATTGCAATTTCCTTGTCGATACTTTTTCCGTAACGTTGCTCAATCACATTAAGCTCTTGAATTCCAAAGACTTCACAACTGCGCATTACCGCGCTTGTATTGTGCATTTGGAAAATATCCTCTACTACAATTGTAAAATGCTTTGTTCTATTTTCGAGGACTTTTAAGAATTTTTCTTTTCGGTTGTCTGTTAAAATGTTTTCAAGAAAAGTAAGGTAATCGATATCAACCATTGCGAATTATTTTTTGCAAAAATAGCAAAAAGTCGAAATTCACTACTCTAAAATAGAAGTAATAAAAGCAGAGATGATTTTTTCTCCTAAACTTTCTTGTTTAAAGTCGGGAAAAATTGGCTCTTTCTCCCTATTCTTCATTTCGTTTCCAAGTAAATTTGCAGTATTTTGAAAAGGATAAAAATGTTCTGAAGCTATTTTAGTGGCACACAATCCAGGTTTCGGATTATAAATTGAATATTGGATTTCTCGACTGTAACTATACAAGGAAGCGCTTTTAGTTTTAAAATAATTTGCTGTTACATTTAAAGAACTTTCATTAGCACTATAAAATCCAGATTTAAAATTAGCTTTTTGAGCAAAGCCGCAAGACGAACTTACAATTATAAAAAACAGAGCGTATTTATTCATAATTTCGTCATTTATGTAAACTCAAAATTACAAATTAGTTTTAAAATTAGGAGTGATTTATTGAACTTAATTCTTTTGTATCTAACTCTTTTTTAACACACTCGTACTTTTGATGAAAAATGTCTTGTACAACAATAGTACAACAATTCGTTTTATCTACAAGACTTAAAAATTTTGTAATGCATGTTTACCGATAAATGTTTTCTAGTAAAATAAAGTAATCGATGTCAACTGACAGGATATAGTTTTTTGCAAAAACAGTAAAAAAGAGTAGCCTTAACACTTTAAAATTGGTTTGTGATACCTCAATTGAATTTTTGTTTAGGAATTAAGATTGTTTTTTTGAGTTAGTATGCGGTATTAAGGCCAGTTTAATAAAGCTAAGGATTTAAATAAATTAGGAGTCGCGGGTTTACCCGAAAAGGAGAAGCAATCTAAACAACTAGAGCAACAAACAAAGATTCTTCCTTCGTCAGAATGACAAATTTAGTTAGCTATAAACTTAAATTAAGGCTATTGAGATATAGACGATTTCCTTATTTGAGCTTTCTGTTCAATAAATATAGAGTTTAAAGTAAAGTCGCTTTTGCGAACACGCCTAAATGAAATGAATACTTTTAGTTTAAATTTGACTACTATTCATTATATAATATTCAATAATAACGAAAATATGAAAATCAACAAGATTTGCGTGAGGGATAGAGGCGATATCTTTTTTTATGCTTTTTAGCCAAAAAAGATAAAGCCGAAAACCCGACCCTTGTGGTCACGCTCAAATAAAAAAAATATGAAAAAGAAATTAGTTGTCCTTACTGGTGCAGGAATAAGTGCCGAAAGTGGTGTGAAAACATTTAGAGACAGCGGCGGACTTTGGGAAGGTCATAACGTGATGGACGTGGCAACGCCTGAAGGTTGGTATAAAAATCCTGCTTTAGTGCTTGATTTTTACAATCAAAGGCGTAAGCAGCTCAAAGAAGTGGTTCCTAATCGTGGTCATGAAATTTTAGCTGAATTAGAAAAAGATTTTGAGGTTTATATTATCACTCAAAATGTAGATGACTTGCACGAGCGTGCTGGAAGTACTAATGTTTTGCATCTTCATGGCGAATTGCTAAAAGTGCGAAGTATAAGTGACCCAAATTATATTGTAGACTGGCACGATGATTTGAACTTTGGGGATTTTGACAAACATAATAATCAGTTGCGACCTGATATTGTATGGTTTGGAGAGGAAGTTCCTGCACTGGAGCAAGCGCTGGAATTAACTCAAAATGCCGATTATTTTGCCGTTATTGGAACTTCATTACAAGTTTATCCAGCAGCTGGATTAATTGATTTTACGCCACGAGAAACACCGCTATTTTATATTGATCCAAAACCAATTAAAATTCCAAATCTTAAAAACCGATTAGAAATAATTCCTGAAATGGCTTCTACAGGAGTTGAAATTATGAGAAATAAATTGCTTTCGTTTCTCTAAAAATAAAAAATATTTTAAAGCGCACTTTTATGCAAGTCAATTATTAGAAATAGTATGTCTAATTTCTAAGTTCTGCTTATATTTGCGACTTTCGAACAAACAACTAAACAATGACTACTTTAAACGAATTGAATGCTATATCGCCTATTGATGGACGCTATAGAAATAAAACTATTTCGCTGGCTCCATTCTTCTCTGAGGAAGCCTTAATAAAATACCGCGTGCTAGTTGAAATTGAATATTTTATTGCCTTGTGCGAAACGCCTTTACCTCAACTGACGTCAGTAAATCCAGATTTATTTGAAAGTTTAAGAAACATATATAAAAATTTCTCAACTCAAGATGCGCTTTGGATCAAAGAAACCGAGAAAGTCACTAATCACGATGTAAAAGCGGTTGAGTACTTTATTAAGGAGAAATTTGAAACCTTAGGATTATCACAATATAAAGAGTTTATCCATTTTGGATTGACTTCCCAAGACATCAATAATACGGCGATTCCACTTTCGACAAAAGAAGCTTTTGAGAAAGTATACATGCCTTCTTTGATTACATTGACTTCTAAATTAAAAGACTTAAGTATGGAATGGGCAGCCATTCCAATGCTAGCGCGAACACATGGACAACCTGCTTCTCCTACTCGATTAGGGAAGGAAATAGGCGTTTTTGTAGAACGTTTAGAAGAGCAAATGCGTTTGCTGTTTAATATTCCTTTTGCGGCTAAATTTGGTGGTGCCACTGGAAATTACAATGCACATCATGTGGCTTATCCCCAGATTGACTGGAGAAAATTTGGTGGAAAATTTGTTGAAGAAAATCTGGGATTACATCACTCCTTCCCTACTACACAAATTGAACATTACGATCATTTTGCAGCATTTTTTGATGCTTTAAAAAGAATAAATAGCATTATAATTGATTTAGATCGAGACATTTGGACGTATGTTTCGATGGAATATTTTAAACAAAAAATCAAAGAGGGAGAAATAGGATCATCAGCGATGCCGCATAAAGTAAATCCAATTGATTTTGAAAATTCAGAAGGAAATTTAGGAATTGCAAATGCTATTTTTGAACATTTATCGGCTAAATTACCCGTGTCAAGACTGCAACGAGATTTAACAGATAGTACGGTTTTAAGAAATATTGGAGTTCCAATAGGTCATACTTTAATTGCCTTTGAAGCCACTTTAAAAGGACTCAATAAATTGCTGTTGAATGAATCTAAATTTCATGAAGATTTAGAGAAAAATTGGGCTGTGGTTGCCGAAGCTATTCAAACTATTTTGCGTAGAGAAGCCTATCCTAATCCTTATGAAGCTTTGAAAGGATTGACCAGAACTAATGAATCTATTGATAAAAAAGCGATCCATAATTTTATTGCAACACTTGATGTTTCAGATGAAATTAAAGCTGAATTAATGCAAATTACACCAAGTAATTTTCTGGGTATCTAGAAAAAAAAATCACAAAATTTGTTATTCCTATCGACGAGAAAAAGCATTCTTATCGATGGGAATTTTAATTTTAAACATTTAATACAATAGTCCATTTGATAAAAATTTTAATTTCTAAAAAAAATTATTTATCTTACCACAAAACCAAAACTTACTTCTTAAATAAATATGAATACAGCTGAAGCAGTAGTCTCCGCAACGCAACATTTACAACCGTTAATACGTGATTTAGGATTAATCTTGATGACCGCAGCGGTTGCGGTTTTATTATTTAAAAAAATTAAACAACCTTTAGTTTTAGGTTATTTAATTGCTGGATTTTTAGCTGGAAATAACTTTGATTTTTTCCCTTCCATAAAAGATATCAAGAGTGTTGAGGTTTGGGCAGAAATTGGTGTAATCTTTTTATTGTTTAGTTTAGGACTAGAATTTAGTTTTAAAAAATTAATGAAAGTTGGTGGAACAGCATCAATTACAGCAGTTACTCAAATTATTGCTATGGTTGCTATTGGCTATTCAGTAGGAACATGGATTGGTTGGAAACCTATGGACAGCATTTTTCTGGGCGTTATATTATCTATATCTTCAACAACCATTATTTTAAAAACCTTTGAAGAACTCGGTGTAAAAACACAAAAATTTGCAGGAATTGTATTAGGTTCGCTAATTGTGCAGGACATCGTTGCTATCTTGATGATGGTTTTACTTTCTACGATTGCAGTGAGTCAGCAGTTTTCAGGAACTGAATTGTTATATTCCGTTTTAAAGTTGATCTTCTTTTTAACAATATGGTTTGTTGGTGGTATTTTTTTCATTCCCACTTTATTAAAAAAAGCAAAAAGCCTCTTAACAGACGAAATGTTATTGATAATCTCGCTGGCATTGTGTTTGATGATGGTAATTCTCGCTGCTAATGTTGGTTTTTCTCCTGCATTAGGTGCTTTTATAATGGGTTCAATCATTGCCGAAACTACGCAAGCGGAGCATATTGAACATTTAGTAAAACCTGTAAAAGATTTATTTGGTGCTGTATTTTTTGTATCTGTTGGAATGCTAATTAATCCTGAAACACTTTATGAATATGCGTTACCCGTTGGTATTTTAACTTTAGTTGTTATTTTTGGACAATCGATTAGTTCCACCATCGGTGCGTTGCTTTCTGGTCAGCCTTTGAAACAATCCGTGCAAACGGGGATGAGTTTATCACAAATAGGCGAATTCTCCTTTATTATTGCCACTTTAGGAATGACACTCAATGTGACAAGCGATTTTTTATATCCTATTGTTGTAGCAGTTTCAGCGGTTACTACCTTTACAACGCCTTTTATGGTTAAATTTGCTAATCCTTTTTCAGAATATATTGAAAAAAAATTACCACGAAGATGGAAAAAAAGGATTGAGCGCTATAGTGCAAATGCACAGTCTATCAAATTAGTATCAAATTGGCAAATTGTAGTCAAAGCCTTTTTAACTCAGGTCGTAATTCATTCTGTTATTATAGTTGCTGTAATTTTGCTTTCATCAAAATTTATACTACCGTTGGTTGAAGATTATCAATTTGGAAATGCCGTTGGCGCATTAATAACATTGATAATAATATCTCCTTTTTTATGGGCACTTTCTTTAAGAAGAGTAGCTGTAGACCAAGTAGCTATTTTAAGAGAAGAGCGCAAATATCGCGGACCAATTTTAATGATGGTTTTAATGCGAATGTTATTAACGCTTTTTTATATTGGATTTTTACTGAATATTTTCTTCTCGCCTATTATTGCTTTCATCGCTTTAATAGTTGCAGTTATAGTATATTATGTTTTTCCAAAAAAATTGAATGCACAGTATCATAAAATTGAAGACCACTTTCTAAAAAATTTCAATGCAAGAGAAGGTAAAAAAGGAGTGAGAAGCAGAAGCGATTTAACACCTTGGGAAGGACACATGTCCACGTTTGAGATCGCACCAACATCAAACGTAGTAGGTAAAACATTAAGCGAATTGCGAGTTAGGGAGGAATTAGGTGTCAATATTGCCTTTATTAAAAGGGGGGAATTTATTATAAATATTCCTAATAAAAACGAACGCTTATTCCCAGGAGATGAAATTTGTATTATTGGAACAGATAATCAGGTAAAAGAATTTAACTCGTATTTGCATAAAAACGAAATTCAAAATCCCGAGGTTATTGAGAATGATATTATCTTAAAACAATTAGAACTTCTAGAGGAACAATTTATTGGTGCCACTATTAAAGACTCGCAATTACGTGAAAAAACAAATGGTTTGATTGTGGGAATTGAACGAAGAGGAAAACGAATCCTGAATCCTGAATCTAACATGGTTTTAGAAAAACACGATATATTGTGGGTGGTGGGAAGTAAAAAACTACTGCGAGATTTTTTTAGAAATTAGAAATAAAAAAAAGCAAAATTAAAATCATTTAGGAAATTAATTTTGCCTTTTTATTATAAATGAATATATTTTTTCACTGGAATATTCGCTAAAATTTCAACCACAAATTTCCAGAATTTCTGAGACGATGAAATGCTTGCTCTTTCATCTGGTGAGTGTGCGCCATGGATGGTGGGTCCAAAAGAGATCATATCCATATCAGGATAATTAGTTCCTAATATTCCACATTCTAACCCAGCGTGACAAGCTACTACTTTTGGTTTTGCACCGTTTTGTTTTTCATAAATGGGCACTAAGACATCTAATATCTCCGACTCAGCATTAGGTGTCCATCCCGGATAAGATCCCGAAAATTCTACTTCGCAACCCATTAATTCAAAAGCAGAACGCAAAGCATTTGCCAAATCAAATTTAGAAGTTTCAACCGAAGAACGTGTTAAACATTGAACGGAAAGTTGGCCTTTGCCTAAAATTACCTTTGCAATATTATTAGATGTTTCTACTAGATTATCAAAATCAGCACTCATTCTATAAACGCCATTATGTGCTGTATACATCGATCTCACAAAGTAAAATTGTGCAATTGAAGGCATTACTTTAGCTGGAGTTGCCTCCATTTTTTCGAAAATAACTTCTAGATTAGGTTCCGTTGTTTTAAGTTCGGTCTTGATTTCATTTACAATTTGCTGCATGTCAAAAACAAAAGCTTCGTCATATACTTCAGCAATAATTACTTTAGCAGTGCTTTCACGTGGGATAGCATTACGCAAACTTCCACCAACAATCTCTGAAATTTGCAATCCAAAATTATCAAAACCATCAAATAGTAAGCGGTTCATAATCTTATTAGCATTGCCTAAACCTTTGTGAATGTCCATTCCTGAATGCCCACCATTTAAACCTTTTACGGTGATTACGTATCCTACAGAACCTTCTGGAGTTTCCTCTTCATCGTACTCAGCGGTTGCTGTTACATCAATTCCTCCTGCACAACCTATGTCAATTTCATCATCTTCTTCCGTGTCCATATTCAATAGAATTTCACCTTGAAGAACACCGCCTTTAAGATTCAAAGCTCCTGTCATTCCTGTTTCTTCATCAATGGTAAACAACGCTTCAATTGCCGGATGCGGGATGTGAGTACTTTCTAAAATGGCCATCATGGCAGCAACTCCAAGACCGTTATCAGCACCAAGGGTAGTTCCTCTAGCGCGAACCCAGTCGCCATCTACATACATGTCAATTCCTTGTGTATCAAAATCGAAAACGGTATCAGCATTTTTTTGATGTACCATATCTAAATGCCCTTGAAGCACAATTGCTTTGCGGTTTTCCATTCCCGCTGTAGCAGGTTTCCGAATAATTACATTGCGTATTTCATCTTCAAAAGTTTCTAATCCTAGGCTTTCGCCAAAGTTTTTTATAAACGCAATTACACGATCCTCTTTTTTAGAAGGACGTGGAACGGCATTCAAATCAGCAAACTTATTCCAAAGTGCTTTTGGCTCTAAATTTCTTATTTCTTGACTCATTTACGTGTGTTTGAAGTTTAACAATTTAAGATTTCAAAGTTACAAAGTTTAAAATCGATTTTACCTTTACAAAGTAAATTATCATTTAAATTTTGCTAAATTATTAGGGCGTGCCACCACTATAAAAAGGGGCTCCCTATTTTTGTAAATATAAAGCCCCTTTTCATAGTGCTGTCAGGAGATACGCACTACTTTGGTAGTTTGCTTCTCCCCTTCACGCGAGCGAATAGTGCTTTTAATTACTATTTATCACTAACGAAAACATCTTAATAACTATCTTAATTCTTATATTATACTAGCATTAGGCGGTATTCTAAATAGAAAAATAATAAGGAAGATTTGCGTCAATTAAGAAACTTGGCATTACGCGGCAGTTTTGATTGTGAAATTTCTTTTCATTAAATCAGATGCAAATTTTAGGCAAGCACAAATATTTTCCTTTTCTAATGATGGATATTGACGTACTATTTCCTACTGCGATTCGCCAACACTCAAAAATTCTAAAATAGTCTGCATTGTGATTCATTTGTTACGAATAAAAGGTTTTCTATTATAAGTTTCAGCATCAACAGTAATTCTGTCTGTGATAATTTCCATAAAAATTATTTTATACTACAAACTCACACAAAACAAATGCTGTTGGTCAATTTATACTAATTTTATAACCAAATTAGAAATAATGCAGCGCAAATACATTCTTCCTTTATTCTTAGTCATTCAAATTATTGCTTTAAAAATTATTCCCTACTTTCCTTTGCAGGTAGAACTTTATTATAGTAACGGCCTGTATCCTATTATTTCTAATATTTCTAGAATTGTATTGGGAATAATACCTTTTTCCTTGGGTGATTTGCTTTATTTTGTTTTGATTATTATTGGAGTTAAATGGCTTTTTACAAATAGAAAAAAGTGGAAATTAAATTGGAAAAATAACATTCTGGTAGTTTTAAGTTTCATCTCAGTTTTTTATTTTTGTTTTCACTTACTGTGGGGTTTAAATTATTACCGCCAACCGCTATTTGAAAAGATGAATATAGAACGCGATTATTCTGACGCTGATCTTTTGATCTTTACTAAAAAATTAATCGCAAAAACTAATGCTCTTCAACTTTTAATTACAAAAAATGATAGCTTAAAAGTAATTGTGCCTTACTCGCAAGAGCAAGTTTTCAAGATGAGTTTAAATGGTTACGAAACGCTTTCAAAAAAACATCCATTTTTTCAATATAAAAACCCAAGTGTCAAGAAATCATTATTCAGTTTACCACTGACATATATGGGTTTTGGCGGTTATTTAAATCCGTTTACTAATGAAGCCCAAGTCAATTATTTGGGACCTATGTACAGCTTTCCTATGACGACTAATCATGAAATGGCACACCAAATGGGTTTTGCTAGCGAGAGTGAATGCAATTTTATAGGATTTTTAGCCTCTGTAAATAATAAAGATAACTATGTTCAATATTCCGGTTACAGTACCGCTTTGCGGTATTGTATGGGAAATTGGTACGCTCGAGATGAAAAAATTTACAATGAATTACTAAAAACAATTAATCCAGGAATTTTAAAAAATTATAAAGAAAGTCAAGATTTTTGGAAACAATATGATACGATTATTGATAAAGGGTTTCATGCTTTTTATGATCAATTCCTGAAAATGAATCAGCAAAAAGATGGTCTAGAAAGTTATAGTAAGTATGTGGATTTAATGGTGAATTATTATAAGGAAAAGGATTTTTAAAATGATTAGTGATTGTAAATTAACGATTTTTTACTCGAGCGATCGCAACTAGCGTAGCAATTAAAATCTAAACTCGACGAACTTATTATTGCGATTTTTGAATGAGGATTTTTGAAATTAATAGTTATTAATTCTGAAAAAAATAAAGCATTTGTGATGGTAAAATAATGTAATTAAAGTCATGGAGATACTTCCTTCGTCAGTATGACAAAATAAGAGTGTATCAGTTAAGTTGACAAAAATTTTATAACTAGTGTAGAGATACTTCCTTCGTCAGTATGATAAATTGAGGGTGTATCAGTTATGAATAAATTAAAATCACAGAAAATGTAAAATAGTGTAGAGATAATTCGTTCGTCAGTATGACAAATTAAGGGTTAGATAAATTTAGATCAAACTTATCGTAAAATAATGCAGAGATACTTCATTCGTCAGTATGACAAATTAAGAATGTAATAGTTATGAATAAATAAAATCGCAGGAAGACTAAAATAGTGTAGAGATACTTACTTCGTCAGTATGACAAAATCAGGCGCTAGCTATTTCTATTTACGATTATATGGCTATGTACTATAAACTAAAAGCTAAGGACTAAGAAATAAAGACTAAGAACTTACGCACTAAATTTCATCGCTTATAAAAGTCGTAAAACTCTTCTTTTTAAAAGGTCTGATAATCAGGCGACCTTCGCGATCGAAGCGAATGTAGTTATAAACCCAGTTTAAGAAAACAACTGCCTTATTTTTAAAGCCGATTAGTGAAAACAGATGCACAAACATCCAAACAACCCATGCGAAAACACCACTAAAGTGATAGTGTGGTAGATCGACTACCGCTTTATTTCTACCAATTGTTGCCATCGAACCTTTATCTTTATATTTAAAAGCTTTCATGGTTTTATTTTGAATTAATCTTAGTAAATTTTCGCCTAACAACTCTCCTTGCTGCATTGCAGGTTGCGCCATCATAGGATGACCTTGTGGATAATCAGTTGATTCCATTGATGCAATATCGCCTACTGCAAATATGTCACTATATCCTGCAACTTGATTGAACTCATTTACACGAATACGCTCTACTCTTTCTACTAGTGACTTACTATCTAATCCTGCTACAATGGCTCCTTGAACTCCTGCAGTCCAAATTACAGTAGCAGTTTCAAAAATCAAATCGGAATTTGTAGTAATCGTGCGACCATCGTAATTAGTAACACGTACGTTTTTCCATATTTTCACTCCTAGATTTATTAGAAATTTTTCGGCTGCCGCAGAAGATTTCTCACTCATTGTATTCAAGATTCGGTCGCCGCTTTGAATCAAGTTAATTTGCATTTTGGCAATATCAAGATCAGGGTAATCTTTTTGTAAAATCGCTTTTTTCATCTCGGCAAGAGCGCCTGAAAGCTCTACGCCTGTTGGTCCACCACCAACGAGAACAAAATTAATAAGACTGTTTTGCTCCGCAACATCTTTAGTTAAAACCGCTTGTTCAAAATTCTCTAAAATTAAACTTCGGATATTTAGCGATTGCGGTATGGTTTTCATCGCCATACTGTTGCGCTCTATTTCTTTGTTACCAAAATAATTTGTTTTGGAACCAGTTGCAATCACCAAAAAATCATAACTTAATTCCCCAATTTCCCCAATTACTTTCTTGTTCTTAGTATCAATTTCCTCCACATTAGTCAGTCTGAAATAAAAATCATCATACTCTTGAATCACTTTCCGAATTGGATAAGCAATCGAACCCGCTTCTAGTCCGCCTGTGGCAACTTGATACATCAACGGCTGGAAATTATGATAATTGTGTTTGTCCAAAAGAACAACTTGTACTTTTTTATTTTTTAGTTTTTTGGCCAAAGCGATTCCGGCAAAACCGCCACCAATAATAACTATTCTGGGTAAAGTTGAATTTGGGATATTCATTTTTTCGTAAACATTTCAAAGTTATTAAGAATCAAATATACAAAGTTTTTTGATGTACCTTTTCGTCAAATAAAAGCAAACTTTTATTTTTTATGAAAATATCTTTTAAAAATAGGTTGCGTAACTTAGCCCTGATGGGAATGGAAATCCTTTATTTTTCTGGTTGTTCCAGAAAAATAAAGATTGAAATGCACAGCAGGATAGATAGTGTCAATAATAAATTATCGTGAGCTCCCAAATAAAAAATAGAACTTTGTAACAAAATCTACAATGCCATTACTAACGTATATATGAGTAAAAGTTTAGAACAATCATTTGTGAAGCAGTTGCAAGAAAATCAGAATATAATCCACAAGATTTGTAGGTTATATACTAATGATGATGATGCTCACAAGGATTTGTTCCAAGAAATTACCATTCAGTTGTGGAAAGCGTTTCCAAAATTTCGAGGTGATAGTAAGTTTTCCACTTGGGCCTATCGAGTAGCGCTGAATACTGCAATCACACTCTATCGAAAAACAAAGCGATCTATTAATACTGTAGAGTTTGAAGGGCGACAACATTTCTTGAATGATGTGGAATATGACTATGAAGAGGAAGAGCAACTAAAATTAATGTATAAAGCCGTTTACCAACTAAATGATATCGAAAAAGCATTGATATTTATGTATTTAGAGGATAAGGATTATCATGAAATATCAGAGACATTAGGAATTAGCGAGGTAAATGCGAGAGTGAAAATGAACAGGATAAAGGGGAAACTAAAGAAAATTTTAAATCCATTAGGAATATGAAAGAGCTGGATTTATTAAAAAAAGATTGGCAAAAGAGTGATAATACTTTTGTGCAAGTATCAGAAAATGACATTTACATAATGATCCATAAAAGATCGTCTTCGATTGTAAAGTGGATATTGATTATCAGCATTTTAGAAGTTTTATTATGGACTCTCTTGAGTCTTTTCTCTAATAGTGATGATTATCTAAGAGAAATAAAACATGTAGAATTAATTCCTTATTTTGATGCTTTGACTTATGTCAATTACGCCGTTATTTTAATTTTTATCTATCAATTTTATAAAAATTACATTTTAATTTCAACCACAACATCTACCAAAAAATTAATGCAAGATATATTGAAAACGCGATGCACAGTTCAATACTATGTTTGGTATAATTTAGGAATGATTGTTATTTATACTATTATCGCTTTTACAGTAGCATTTATTTACAATCCTCAAATGGAAGTTTTAAAAGAGAAAATTGCATCAAATAGCAACGTAATGATAATAACTGTTGGTGTTTTATTTCTTACTAGCTTGCTGTTTTTTGGATTATTTTGGTTATTCTACAGAGTTGTTTATGGCATATTATTGCGTAAACTTTTTATTAATTACAAAGAATTAAAAAAAATAGATCTTTAACTAAAAAATTTAAACTGCTAATCAGCCCAGCAAATAACTCACTTTGCTGCAGCTTAAATTCAATTATTCAGATTTCATGTTTGTACATAAATTTTAGACAAACAAACCTTACCTTAATATTGTCTGTGTTTTTCTAATAATCTATCTTTGCAGTCATAAAATTTTAAAAAATGATTAAGATTACTTTACCCGATGGGTCAATTAGAGAATATGCTTCTGACGTAACTCCGATGGATGTTGCTAAAAACATTAGTGAAGGATTTGCTAGAAACGTGATTTCAGCTTCTTTTAATGGTACAACTGTTGAAACCTCTACTCCATTGACAACGGACGGAAATCTTACATTATTCACTTGGAACGACGAGAATGGTAAGAAAGCTTTTTGGCATTCTACTTCACATGTCATGGCACAAGTTCTTGAGGAAATGTATTCCGGAATTAAATTAACTCTTGGGCCAGCAATCTCAAATGGATTTTACTATGATGTAGATTTTGAAGATCATAAAATTACAGATGCTGATTTCAAAAAAATTGAAGACCGCGTTCTTGAAATTTCAAGAGGAAAACATGAGTTTAAATTACGTCCTGTAACTAAAGCAGAAGCTTTAGAATTATATAAAGACAACGTTTATAAAACAGAATTAATCACAAATCTTGAAGACGGAACAATTACGTTTTGCGATCATGATACTTTTACTGATTTATGTCGTGGTGGTCATATTCCAAACACTGGGATTATCAAAGCGATGAAAATTATGAGTGTTGCTGGTGCATACTGGCGTGGTGATGAGAAAAATAAGCAATTGACTCGTGTTTACGGAACATCATTCCCTAAACAAAAAGATCTTACTGAGTACCTAGCACTTCTTGAAGAAGCAAAACGTAGAGATCACAGAAAGCTTGGTAAAGAACTTGAATTATTTGCTTTTTCAACTAAAGTGGGTGCGGGATTGCCTTTATGGTTGCCAAAAGGTGCTGCATTAAGAGAACGTTTAGAGCAATTCTTAAAAAAAGCACAGAAAAAAGCAGGTTACGAGCAAGTGGTTACGCCGCATATTGGACAGAAAGAATTGTATGTAACTTCTGGTCACTATGCAAAATATGGAGCTGATAGCTTTCAACCAATAACTACTCCGCATGAAGGTGAAGAGTTTTTGTTAAAACCAATGAACTGTCCACATCACTGCGAAATCTACAATGTGCGTCCGTGGTCATACAAAGATTTGCCAAAACGTTATGCTGAATTTGGAACCGTTTACAGATACGAACAAAGTGGTGAACTACATGGTTTAACTCGTGTAAGGGGTTTTACTCAGGACGACGCACATATTTTTTGTACTCCAGATCAATTGGATGAAGAATTCAAGAAAGTAATTGACTTGGTTCTTTATGTTTTTGGTTCTTTAGGATTTGAAAATTTCACTGCTCAAATCTCATTGAGAGACAAAGAAAACAGAGAAAAATATATTGGTAGCGATGAAAACTGGGAAAAAGCAGAAAATGCTATTATAAGTGCCGCTGCAGATAAAGGTTTGAATACTATTATTGAATATGGTGAAGCTGCTTTTTATGGTCCGAAACTGGATTTTATGGTCAAAGATGCTTTAGGTAGACAATGGCAATTAGGAACAATTCAGGTAGATTATAACTTACCAGAACGTTTTGATTTGACATACAAAGGTTCTGACAATGAATTACATAGACCTGTGATGATTCATAGAGCTCCATTTGGTTCAATGGAACGTTTTATAGCTATTTTATTAGAACACACAGCAGGAAATTTCCCACTTTGGTTAATGCCAGAACAGGCTATAATATTGTCTTTGAGTGAGAAATATGAAATATATGCGAAAAAAGTTTTAGATTTGCTAGAAAATCACGAAATTCGCGCCCTGATTGACAACAGAAATGAGACTATAGGTAAAAAAATTAGAGATGCGGAGATGCAAAAAATCCCATTTATGCTTATAGTTGGTGAAGAAGAAGAAAAAAACGGAACAATTTCTATACGACGTCACGGTCAGGAAGGAAAAGGAAATATTACAGTTACAATCGATGAATTTGCTACGCTTGTAAACGAAGAAATCAGCAAAACATTAAAAGTATTTACAGTTTAACTTAAATTATAAAGTCATAGCAATAAGAAGCAACAGAGGTTACCAACCTCGCGTAGAAAAAAAAGATGCCCATAGAATAAACGGCCTTATTCGTGGTATACAAGAAGTACGACTTGTAGGAGAAAATATAGAGCCTGGAGTTTTTAAACTTACAGAAGCTTTACGATTAGCAGATCAATTTGAATTGGATTTAGTTGAAATTTCACCTAATGCCGAGCCGCCTGTTTGTAAAATCATGGATTACAAGAAATTTGTTTACGAGCAAAAGAAACGTGATAAAGTCCTTAAAGCAAAGTCGACGCAAGTGACTGTTAAAGAAATTCGTTTTGGACCTCAAACAGATGAGCATGATTACGAATTTAAGAGAAAGAACGCAGAAAAATTCTTAAAGGAAGGTGCTAAATTAAAAGCATTCGTTTTCTTTAAAGGTCGCTCGATTATTTACAAAGATCAAGGTCAAATCTTGCTGTTAAGATTAGCGACAGATCTAGAAGAATTTGGTAAAGTAGAAGCTATGCCCGTTCTTGAAGGAAAGAGAATGATTATGTTTATCGCTCCAAAGAAAAAGAAATAAAGCTCTTGGCTCTGAGCCTTTAGCTAAAAGCTAATAGCCAAAAGCATTCAGCCGAAAAATAAGTAAGTAAGAATAAATTAAAACACTAGGAAAAAATGCCTAAAATGAAAACCAAATCTAGCGCCAAGAAACGATTCAAAGTTACTGGTTCTGGAAAGATTAAAAGAAAGCATGCTTTTAAAAGTCACATCTTGACTAAAAAATCTAAAAAACGTAAATTAGCTTTGACACATTCAGCGCTAGTTCACAAAACAGATATGAAAAGCATTAAACAACAATTAAGAATTATCTAATAAGTCTAAAGTTAGAAAGTCTTAGAGTCTAAAGTTAATTACTTTTGATATTTGACATTTGACATTTGACTAAAGATTTCTTTAGGTTAAAACAATTTAAAATAACCTTGGAGTATGGCCATTAAGTGCTTTTGATTTAATTCAAGCCGCCTGCTACAAAAAAAACAATAAAATTATGCCAAGATCGGTAAATTCAGTTGCTAAAAGAGCAAGAAGAAAAAAAATAATGAAGCAAGCCAAAGGTTTCTTTGGTAGACGTAAAAACGTTTGGACAGTTGCTAAGAATGCGGTAGAAAAAGCAATGTGCTACGCTTACCGTGATAGAAAAGTGAATAAGAGAAATTTCCGTGCTTTATGGATTCAACGTATCAACGCTGGGGCTAGATTGGAAGGAATATCTTATTCTCAATTTATGGGTAAAGTGAAAAAGCATAATATCGAATTGAACCGTAAAGTTCTTGCAGATTTAGCTATGAACCACCCAGAAGCTTTCAAAGCAATACTTAATAAAGTAAAATAAACGTTTTATCAACACAATTTAGATTACTTACTTATACAAACCCCATTCGCTTAGCGTAATGGGGTTTTTTATTTTCTAGCCATTTTTATTGAATTACTATTTTTGCAACTTATATTTCTCGATAATATATTTCGTTATTGGTTTCAATGGTTTGCCCGTTTCAGGATTAAAACCAGAAGTATTAAATAGTTCAATTACTCCTTCATTTTTAGAATACCAAATTAAAGCATTACCATTTTTAAAGAAGGTAAGCTTATGATTTGAATTTACTTTTTTTAAATGGATGGTATTTTCATCCAAAGGAAAAACGGTATTTAATTGTCCAATTGCTAATTGATTAATACCACAATCTACTTCTTCATAATGATCCTCTTTCCACTGCATACATTCCTTTTTCGGAAAAAAGACTCCTTTGACTGTGTATCCCATAAAACATAAAGAAAGCAAAACTAAAAAACCAATTGCAATGCTTTTTCCAGTATTATTTTTAGATATAATCACTATCGGTTCTTCTGATAATTTATAAACCTTACGCATTATTTCATTTTTTTCTACTGGTAAGAATTCTGGAATCTTTGCTGTTTCATTTTCATCACTTTGCAAATACTTACTGTAAGGTCTTGGGATAAAATCTACAATTACGGCTGCTAATTCAATTCTGGTCACATGCTCTGAATCTTTCTCTTCCTTCAAGAATGAAATTATCGGTTTGAATTTACTCACATCAAAATTCACTATCGCTCTCCTTATACTTCCCACCTCCTTTGCATTAAAAAACATACTGAATATATTTTCGTCAGTAGTATTTAATCCGTTCTCAAATAGCAACAAACACAAATTTCGCAATTGTGCAGGAGTAGGATTCAATAAAATCCCTGACACATCATCACGCTTCTTTACTGCATATTTTGCCCTAACAGCTTTCTTATATTCTTCAAAAGTAATTTTACTCATAGACCTTAAATAGAATTTAAAAGAATTTATCGGAATTAGTAGAATCACTGGAATTCCATTACAATTTTTCAAGACATCAAGCATTCCTTTGCTTCAGAATTCGTTGTTGTCCTAACCTGCAATTAAGACAAATGTACAAAACTGGTTCTAAAAAGTGATGCAAAACAGCTTAGTTCATTTATTCGGGAAGTATAAATAAAACTATTCTGTTCCGGCGCACTTCACTTCCCAAAAAGCAAAAAGAGCAATTCCAATTTCAGGAATCAGACTCAGGGTAAAATCCGATTTCAAAATCGGACAGCCCAACTTATGTCTAATTTTTAATCTCAAAAAAAATGAAAAGAATAATTTTAGTATCGCTATACTTTCTGGCGAGTATCTTAATGAACTCCTGTACTACAGACGATTTAGAGAACAACACCACTAATGAAAAACTACAACTAAATGTTGACTTCGATTCAGGAGGTAATCAAAATGGACAAACTCCTATTCCTCCACCAAAGTAATATTTACAAATGTTAATTAAAAATAGATCACAGTTTTAATTAATTTCTGTATTTTCGGGGAATGCTACTAAAAAAGTTACATTCCCCAATTTTCATCGTATCAATGCTATTTTTATCTGGGTTTATGTCCTGTAAAAAGGAGCTAAAAACTAATGCAAAATCCACTGTCAACAAAGCCTACGATAACTATTATACTATTGCGGAGAAGCACATGTCTAATCAAAAATTTGATAGTGCTTTTTATTATTTTAATAAATCAAAGTCGGTATGTGATGTTAACACCGATCTTAACCGAATCATCTATTCGTTATTAAGAATGGCTTACATCCAGCAGATAGAGGGTGATTATTCAAGCAGTGAGACAACAGCTACAGAAGTAGTTTCCTATTTTCAGCACCATACCAACGCTGCTTATAAATGCTCGGCCTACAATATCCTAGGAATAAATTATGAAAACCTATACGACTATAACAACGCTATTCTATATTTTAATCTAGCTTATAAACACGCAGAAAGTGAGTTACAAAAGGCCATACTCAAGAATAATCTAGCAGTTGTTTATATGGATAAACATGATTATAAAAAAGCTATAACAATTCTAATTCCATTGTCATTAGGTAAAAAAGAAGTGAGCGATACAGAACATTATGCAAGAGTACTTGATAATCTTGGGTATTGCTATTTTAAAACAGACAACCCAAATGCTTTAAGTTATTTAAATGAAAGTTTGTCGATGCAAAAACAAGTAGATAATAAATTTGGAATGATTACAAGCTATAATCATTTATCAGAATTTTATCAGAAAAGCAATAGATATCGAGCCATTGATTATGCGCAATTAGCATACAAAAAAGCGAGCGAAATAAATAGTATTGATGATCGTATTGCATCTTTAGCGTTATTGATTCAAGCCAGTACGGGAACTGAATCCAAGAAATATTCGCTAAAACATCTTCAAATCAGCGATAGTATTAAAAAAGTTAGACAAAAAGCAAAAAATAATTTTGCAAAAATAAAATACGATTCTAAAATTGAAAAGGAAGAAAATCTAAATCTTAAAACACAAAAAATTGAAGATACATTACAATTAGAAAAACAAAAAAACAAGAATTTAGTACTGTATTTCATAGTTGGATTTGGCTTTACTATAACCAGTTTTATCTATTATTATTTAGTAGCCAAAAATGAAAGAGAAAAAATAAAATCCTCCTATACTACTGAAATTAGAATAGCCAAAAAACTTCACGATGAATTAGCAAATGATGTCTATCAAACTATGGCTTTTGCTGAAACACAAGATTTATCTACAGCCGATAATAAGGAACTTTTACTTAATAATCTGGATACTATTTATTCCAGAACTAGAAACATATCCAGAGAAAATAGCGCAATAGAAACTGGCAATTTATTTATACCCAATCTAAAAGAAATGATGTCGGGTTTTAATACTAATTCCATTAACATTCTAATAAACGGACTGGATACCATTAACTGGGCAACTGTTGAAGAGAATAAAAAAATTACTGTATATCGAGTGCTTCAAGAACTATTAGTAAACATGAAAAAACATAGTAAATGCAGTCTAGTAGTACTTACTTTCAAAAATATTAAAAATAAATTACACTTAGATTACAGTGATAACGGGGTTGGAGTTGTATTTGACGAAATAAATTTGAAAAATGGACTTCAAAATGTGGAAAACCGTATTCTAGCTATAAAAGGAACAATTACTTTTGATACTAAATCCAATAAAGGATTTAAAACAAACATAATATTTCCAATATAACTGTACTCAATATGTTTAATAAAGTTTTAATTGCCGAAGATTTAGACACCATAAGCATCGCCATAGTTCAAGCGTTAGAAACACTTTCTATAACAGAAATTCATCATACAAAATATTGCGATGATGCACTTTTAAAATTAAAAAAAGCTCTTCATGACAATGTACCTTATGATTTAGTTATAAGTGATTTATCATTCAAAGTAGACCATCGGGAAAATAAGTTAACCTCTGGAGAAGAACTTATTGAAGCTATAAAAAAGGTACAACCTGGAATAAAAACAGTCATTTTTTCTATCGAAGATAAATCATTCCGAATAAAATCTCTGTTTAACAATCTTGGAATAAATGCTTACGTATGTAAAGGTAGAGATAGCATTCAGGAGCTTCAAGCTGCAATTCAGCGTATTTCTAATAATGAAGAGGTAATAGTATCAAACGAATTAGCGCTTGCTTTACGAGATAAAACTATTTTTGAAATTGAGTCCTACGATATAATACTTTTAAAATCATTAGCTAAAGGGCAAACACTGGACGAAATTTCTTCAGAATTTAAAGATTCCAGAATTCAACCAAATGGCAGTAGCAGTTTAGAAAAACGAATAAACCGACTAAAAATATACTTCAAAGCTAACAATAACGTGCATTTGATAGCAATTACTAAAGATTTAGGACTGATCTAAAAATACCAATTCATCTTTCTCCGAAATTTACACATAACAATACCATTGCTCCTATTTGTAGCATAATTTTTTATTTGGCTGTTGCCAAGTAAAAATCGAAAACGCAACCACCTTTTCTCCAATGGAGATGAATTATTTAGCTGGACTTTCCTATTTATAGTGCACAAATCCAACACACTTATAAATTACAAAAATATTATAGAAATCACTTAATTAAGTTTCAAAAAAGTCGCTTCCATAAAATATTATATTGAAGACCTTTGATTGTATATGACACCAACTTCACCGTACCAAATAAAGTAAAAAAAACAATATAATAGAATAAATAATTTAGAAACTGCCTTTATTGATTGCAATCCAATACTAACAATCTGTATAAAATAGTTTTATGGGTGAAACTACTATTTTTCAATTAAAATATTAAATTTCCTACTTTATAATCACTTTTAAATATTTCATTTACAACTATTTAAAAAATTATCATCATACTTTTTTATTATATTCTTTGCTTTTACGGAAACCCGTAAACTTCTTGATTTTCATAATCCTAATTTTGAATATTAATATTTAAAAGCATTAAAACAAATCATTTAAAGAGCAAAGTAATAAGTAGAGCTACAAATTATTAAATAAAAAAGCCATTAAGTCTTGGTGGCAAAATCTAAATGATTAAAAATGCAGCTTATTATTAAATTTTAATAATAATAATAATAATAGGTGTACTCAACTGTGATACAGATAAAATTATTGCTAAAAAATTATCACTGAAAAAGAACGAAAATAATAAAAACATTTCTAATATAATGATACTAAAAAGTGACAATTATTTAATAAAAAATATGACTAAAATTGTTTTCGCTATTTACAAGATCATTTTCTGTGTAACCATCGCATTTACCTGGAATAGTATTGCTGCAACACTAAAAAACAATAAATCGAGTAATGTGCAATCTTTAAATAAGGCTGATTCCGCAATTGTTATTAAAAAGAATAAGCAGCTAATTTTAAATAAAAACAAAAAAACAAATCACTTTAAAAAATTCATTGTTCCTCAAAAGTATAGTTTGTTGCCCAACTTAAAATTTACTGAAAAATCTCCAACAAGACACAAGAAAGGGAAAATTATTTATAAATATTCTTAAAATATTCTTGATAACAATACAATATTCGTTATGATTTTAATCATAGAATTACGAACAACTAAACTATTGATAATGACACCATCTACTCTGATATACTTGAACTTATTTTTCTATGCCCAAGTTGGATTCCTAATATTGGGCTCAATATTCATCGCTTATATCGTATATCATATCTGGAAAAACCGCTGATCGCGGTATTAATCTCTACTAACTTAAACAGAAAAAGTATTAAATATACTTACAAACACAAAAACGAATATTTAGATGAAATTTAATGATATGATCATCAATGACGACAGCCTAATTTTGATAAAAAGAAAAAATGAGTGCAAACAAATTTTATTTTCTGATTTACAATTAATCTACATTTCACCGCTTAAATTACCGAAGTCAGTTCTTTTAATTTCAGTATTTTTTGTACTATTATTTATAGGTCTGATGACTTTTGCTGTCGCTATTGAGTTTTTAATTCCTATTGTATTACTCGCAACTGTACCAATGTTTATCAAGTTTAGTTATTACAGCGGATATGAATTAAGAATCAAATTGAATAATGGTTCACTATGTAAAATGAAATTTTCTATTGCTTTAAAAAGTAACATGATAATGACAGTAAATAAAATAAAAAAATCGATCTATCAAAGTAAGGTTTCTAACTGAGAATAATTTTCTAAAATTAATTTAACATTTAATCATTTGATTTTAAGTTAGTTAAAACAAAATTATATTTATTTAATCAAAATGAGGTTTCCCGTAAAGATGTTGTTTTTAATGATGGTAGGTTTGGGGGTATTGATCCATAACAATAAATTGGGGAGTAACCGAAAATCCACAAGAGTAGGAAATTAATATTTTAAATTATTTTTTATGAAAAAAATTTTAAGCTTATTATCACTTTCATTAGCATTAACAATTGCAAGCTGTGGGGGAAGTGCCTCAATAGCAGGTAACACGAGTATGAGTCAAACGAGTGTTGAATTGTCTAAAAAGAATTTTAATATTTTGGGCGATATCAGTGGTGTTTCTTCTAATACGTACATATTAGGATTTGGTGGAAATGCAAATAGGTCCTTACTAGAGAAAGCAAAAAGTGAAATGATGAAGAATGCTAAATTGAGTGGCTCAAAAGCACTTGTCAACTTAACCTACGACAAACATGTCAATGGATTTTTTCCCTTTTATTCTAAAGTGACGATCACTGCATCAGCAAATATTGTAGAATTTACGGAGTAATTTAAAATCTTCTTGCGAAGATAAAATTTCGCAAGAAGATAATATAATATCCCCGTTGCTCAAAGAAGAGTACTAATATATATTACTTCATAAAAAAAACTTCTTACAACACTAAAAATGAGGCCATTAAATCATTTAGACATTTCATCTTTATACACTGCATTCTGTTTGCAGTTAGCAATAGTATAATTGTAAAGTAATGGATATAAGAATCATAATCAGAATTCACGATTGTATAAAAAACAGTTGGACAGGAACACCAAAACAGTTGAGTGAAAAGCTTAAAGTTTCTGAGCGTACACTTTATAATTATATTTTTTTTATGAAGAATGATTTGAAAGTACCTATAGAATTTTATAAGGTTAAAAGAGATTATATGTATAAGGGGGAATGTAGTTTGAAGTTTGAGAATGAATAGATAAACAAATAACATTAGTACTTAGTCAACGATGCACTATTCTAAATAATAATATTACATTAAACCAATGAGCGGTAAGTATTAGATTAATAATAAAAAAAATAAACATGGTTAATTCAAATTCAAAACAATGGAGTTCTGCAACTCCAGGTTACATTATCTTTCTTGTAGACCAATCAGGTTCTATGAATGAATCTTATGCAGAAGGAAAAACTAGGTCGGAATTTACCGCACTTGTTATTAATCGTACCATAAACGAACTTATCAACACAAATATGGACGGAGAAAAAGTGAAAGACCGAGTATTCATTTCAATGATTGGATATGGTGGAAGTAGTTCACTTGCTGTAGATGACATTAGATCCGACTATTTAAGTTCATTTGCTGACAATCCATTACGAATGGAACGATTAAAAAAGAAAGTTTCTGATGGCGCAGGCGGTCTAATCGAAATAGATGAACAAATGCCAATATTTATTGAACCAACTGCAAATGGATTGACGCCAATGGCAGATGCATTTTCTTTTACAAAAGAATTAATTGAAGGTTGGCTGCAAAAGAAACCTGATAATCCAGCACCAATTATCATAAATATTTCTGATGGTTTACCATATACAGGTGATTCAATTGATATTGCAATGAATAACGCTATTTCTGTTTCAAAAGAAATAATGAATATCAATTCGGCAGATGGTAATCCTTTAATATTCAATTGTCACTTAGGAGAAGGGCAATCTCACAGTTTTAATGAAAGTGAAAATGAACTTTCTGATGACCAAGCTAAATTCTTGTTCAAAATCTCAAGTAAAGTTCCTGAATCGTACAAACAAGCGGCTAAAAAGCAAGATTTCAAAACTAAACCCGAATCGAGAGGTTTTGTATCAAATGCAGATGCTCAAGAATTTATACAGTTCATCAACTTCGGTTCTTCTGGTGGTTCAGATAAAATCGCATAATCTTTAAATTGACTTAAATGCAAATATCAATTAAAGGATATATCACGGCAAAACAATCAGAATTATTCTTTGACTGTGCAGATAGATATGCCTATAATAAATCACAAAATAAATTCGCCATTTCTGACGGTGTTTCTAAATCTTTCTTTCCAAAAATTTGGGCTGACGTTTTAGTGAACAAATGGGTTAATTCTAAGGATTTTGATGAAGATCAATTTATAATCGATTGTCAAAAAAATTGGTTAGAACAAGTTACTGAAATCGTTAATAAACCTGATGCAAAATGGTTCACTAAAAATGCTTTCAATAGAAAAGAATCTGGACTTGCAACTTTTGTTGGGTTAAGATTTTACAAAAAAAAGAAAGAATGGTTTTGGAAGGCAGAAACTTTGGGAGACAGCTTTTTATTTTTTGTACCAAAAAAAATCGAAGATTTTTCAAAAGAATGCATTGTTCTATCATCAAAAAAAGAACCAATTGTTTTTGACAATTTTCCAGATTACTTGAGCAGTTTAGGAGATAATCACAAAGGAGAAAAACAGATAATGGAAAGCCATTTGACTTCTGGAACATTCTATTTAATGACTGATGCGCTTGCAGAATGGTTTTTAAATGAAAAGGAAAATGCAATAAGTAAGATTAGTGTTTGGCAAAATCAAAAAGATTTTGAGCGTTTTGTGGATGAAGAAAGACACAATGAGAAATTAGGAAATGACGATACAGCTTTTTTGTCAATTAAAATAGAAGAAGACAAAAAAGACCAATTAATATACGTTTCAGAAGACGTTTCCAATATTAACGAACTTGTAAAGGTCCAACTAAAGGAAATTGAATTTGTCGAAAAAGCAAAAGAGAAAGAATTAATTCTTAAACAAGAAAATTCTGATTCTGAAATTTCTATTGAGCAAACTCAACAAATTGAACCTATTGAAAATACACTTTCTGAAGATGAAGAAACTGAAATCGAAAAGCCTAAAAAAGGAATAATAGAAAAAGGAAAAGAGTTGTTGTTTGGTAAAAAGGGAAAAGAGCAATCTGCTGAACAAGTAGAAATCCAAACTGATGAAAAAATAGCAGCAACAGAAGAACATCATGAAGAAAAAGAACCTTCAGCTGAAGGCGAAGAAAATAATAGCGAAATTGAGAAATCTGAAAATTTAGAAAAGTACAAAAGTCAAGAAAGTGAACCAAATAGTAAAGTAGAACCTGAACCACATGCCAAAACACCAAACAAACTTTCGCAAAATATAACTGATAAATTCTAACTATGTCAAATTATCCTTCTAGAACAGATATTGTTACTGCAATGCGAAATCCACTCGTTAGCTTTAAATCACAAGAAATAATTGGTGGTTCAATCATTCAAAAAGATTCTAGGATAATTCAATATTCAGGTGGCTACACAACTGTTTTTCCATTTCATAAACAAACAGGAAATAAAGTAGCTGTTAGACTCTGGATTGCAGATATTGGAGATGCAAAAAAACGTTCACTTGAAATTTCTAATTATTTGGAGAATTTAAATAACGCATATTTCGCAGGATTCAAATATATTGATGATGCAGTATTGGTAAATGGCACATTTCATCCAATTGTTCTTATGGATTGGGTGGACGGACAAACTTTAAAAGAGTATATAAATTCCAATATTACAAACACCTCTAAAATTCTTGAATTAGCAAAAAAATTCAAAGAAATGGCAGCATATTTTCATTTGGAGAATATTGCTCATGGAGATTTGCAGCACGGAAATATTTTAATAAAAAGTGATGGCTCGCTTGTCGCAATTGATTATGATTCAATGTTTATTGAACCATTAAGTGGAATGACTGACACCATAAAAGGTTTGCCAGGTTATCAACACCCAGCAAGACATAGCAATCAATTTGTAAATTCAAGATTAGACTACTTCTCTGAACTTGTAATATATCTTTCCCTTTTAATTTATGCTGACACTCCAAAATTGTGGGATGACTACTATGGAACAGAGGATTTGCTTTTTTCAAAAGATGACTTTGCAAATCCTAGTAATTCAAAATTAATTATTACTCATTTAAAATCAGTTAATCCAACAATTTCTCAACTTACTGAAAAGATGGTGGAAGAACTAAAAGCAACTGACATAGCTCAATTACGTCCTTTGGAAGATTTGTTGATGAACAGACGTAAAGTAGCCAAAGACAATATTTTTGATAAGTGGGAAAAACAACCCAATCAAGCTGTAAAAAAGAAAGTTGCGCTACCAAATAAAAATGACATCACAAACAAATTTTAATGGTAAAAGTTTACTTCGAAAATATACATCTTCAAATCATTCATTATATCGAGTATGCACAATCGGATATAAAGATTTGTGTTGCTTGGTTTACTGACTTTGAAATTTACTCAAAATTAGTCGACAAGCTAAAAGAGGGATTGAACATAGAAGTAATTATTGCAAATCATGAGTTTAACAAAAAATCAAGAGTAGATTTCAAAGAGTTTTTAAAGTTCAAAGGAAAGGTTGGTTATGTAGGAAATCTTTCCGATAGTTCGAGAGATAGTTTTATGCACAACAAATTCTGTATAATAGATAATAATGTAGTAATTACGGGTTCATACAATTGGTCGTTTAAGGCTCGAATGAATGATGAAAATATATTAATCATTCAAGATGATGATTCACTGACGAAACAATTTGAAAACAAATTTTTAGACCTCAAACCCCAATTTGGATTTGCAATTAAAAACAATAAAGTGGCATTGCTACCTATAGAAAATATAATGGCAAAATGGGATGTAAAAGCAAGTAATAATAAACCATCAAAAATACTTCAAATATTTTAGACAAATTTTAATCTATGACTAACAAGCAGGACATATTAACTTCAATAGCAAATCTAGACCTTTTCTTGAAAGTACCTGCTTTAAAAGGTGCAATAGCTAGAATTAATAAAAATGGAAATCCATTTGTTTATGTAGGTGGTTTTAATATGGTGTTTCAATTAACTCATAACTCCAAAAAATGGGCATTTCGTGTTTGGCATGTGCCAATGGGTGAAAACGAACACAGGTACTTAAGAATATCAAAATACCTAGCCTCCAAAAAATTGCCCTATTTCGCAGATTTCATATACGACGAAAAAGGAATTCTTATAAATGGAGAATTGGTTGACACTATAAGGATGGAATGGTTGGATGGTTTGCTTTTCAAAGACTATGTTGAAAAGAACCTTACTAACTCGTCAGCATTGGTTTTACTTTCAGACAACTTCTTGAAAATGTGCGAAGATTTGAGATACAACCAAATTTCTCACGGAGACTTACAAGAAGGAAATATTCTAGTAACCGAGAAAGGAGATATAAAATTAGTAGATTATGATTCTATTTGTATTCCAGAAATTGAAGGTCAAAAAGAACTTGTAACAGGACTTAAAGGTTATCAGCATCCATCACGCTTTAAAGGTGGAAAAGCTACGTTAAAAGCAGATTATTTTTCAGAGTTGATTATTTATTTGTCAATTCTCGCAATAGCTGAAAAAGCAGAACTTTGGAATAAATATCAAGTCAAAGACACACAATATTTGTTGTTTTCTGAAACTGATTTTGAGGATTTAGAAAATTCAGCTATTTATAAAGACCTATTTGGACTTTCTTTAAAAATAGATAAGCTTCTTGATGTTTTAATTGATTATGTAAAAATCACGTTTTATACTGATTTACAGCCTTTATCTTATTATTTGCAACCTCCTGTTATAGAAAAATTTATTAGTGATAAAGAAGTATTAATTCAAGGTCTTGAAATAACTTTATCATGGAAGGTCGAAAATGCCCTAAAAGTTATGATTAATCATGGAGTAGATGAAGTTGAGCATAATGGAAGTGTTGTGTTAAAGCCACAAGATAACTTTGAATATGTTTTAACTGCAACTGGTTTTAATGAAACAGTAGATAAAAAACTTGAAGTAAAGGTTTTTCCAACACCAATCATTAAAACTTTAAATATACCAATACCAATATTTAGTCATCAAACATCCATTTCAAATTTGAAAATTGAAACTCCACAGATAAACTTGGGAATAAACTTAAATCCAACCATTTTTACTTGTAATCCTCTTGATTTTGAAAAGCTAAACAGTAATTCGAAAAATACGTTTCTGCCAAATTATAAAACTAATGATTCAATTTCAGAAGTATTTGAAAAAATTCAAGAAAGAGTAAATAAAAAATTAAAAAATATTTTTAAAAATGAATAGAATATCTAATTTTCTTATCAAATGTGCGGGAGCAGATCAAGAAATACTCGACGCATGTACAGTTAAAGAAAAAAATAAATTTACAGGTATTGGAAGTACATTATTATTAACTGCTGTTTTAGCATCGTTATCTGGTGGTTATGCGATACACTCTACTTTTGATTCTGTTTTAATTTCAATTATTCTTGGTGTATTTTGGGGTATTGTAATTTTCAGCCTCGATAGATACATTGTAACCAGTATAGATAAAAAGGGTGTTTGGTGGAAACAATTATTAACTGCATTCCCTCGATTACTAATAGCTTTCGTATTAGCAATAACTATTTCTAAACCATTAGAACTAAGACTTTTTCAAGATGCTGTAAACAAATCTATGGGCGAAATAGCTAATGCAAGTATTTCAGGATGTGAAGCAGATTGGAATAAAGAACGAGATAAATTAGCGAAAAGTAAAAGTAATTTAGAAGATGAACGAAAACAAAAAACGGAAGAAATTTATAATAAAGATGGTATTTATACCGACTTTGTAAAAGAACAAAAAGAAATTTCAGGACTTAATCAAACTAACCAAAATAAAATTAGCGTAAATAATTCAATTATTTCAAGAGGAACATCTTATCCAAATTTAACCAGAAATGATGGTTCTATTATTTATAAAGAAGATGGTAGTCCTAGAAAGACCATAAGACGAAATGCTGCGGCAAATAATGCCTTTAAAATTAATAATTCTTTAAGAAGTGAAATAAACAGAAACAATATAAAAATCGGGGAATTTGAAGTCCAAAAAAACAATCGAAAACAAGTTTTAAGAAGACAAGTTGTAACAACTGAAGCACAATATACAAATCAAATCTCTGGTGTTCAGCAACAAATTAACGACCATAATAATAAAAGACAAGTGTTTTTAGCTGATTGTACTAATCGCTCTAATAATGCTAAAGATTTACCAGCACAACTGCAAGCATTGTCAAAGCTTACAGATGAGAATGAAAGTATTGCATGGGCAAGTCTACTTATTACTTTACTTTTTGTGATTTTAGAAACTGCTCCAGTTGTCGTAAAACTTCTATCCTCAACAGGAACTTATGAAGAGATTTTAGAAGCAAAAGAATACGCAATTAGTATGGAACAAAAGATAAAAATTTCGAATCTTAACGATGAAATTAATACCGTTTTAAAAATAAGTAGTGAAAAAAATAAGAACAAATTAGAGGCAGAATTGAAAGGAAATGTAGAGTTATTAAATGAGATAGCTTTAGCGCAAGCTGAAATTGCAAAAATTGCTGTTTTAAAATGGAAGGAAGAAGAAATTGAAAAATTGCAAAATAGCAATAACAATTCAATTGTTAATTCAAATATTGTAAATTAAGAATTTAGACTTCTACAACATAAACTTGAGACGAGCATAAAAACACTGAAGGCTAAAGTCTTCTCATTATTAGTATATGAGCTAAACAATCAGACCACTGATGAAATTTTAATCAAAAATTATTTTGATGAATTGACAAAAAAAGGGGAATCTCTGGATTCCATACCTGATAATTATGGCGAAGTCTCAAAGTTAAGTGATAAAAAGTATTTTGAAAGTATAGCTATGTGCTCTAAAATTTAAGGTGAGATGCTTAGATTATTGACCATTGAAATTGAATTACTTAGCAAAAATAATCACTAAAATAAGTAGAATAAAAACCAATACAGTCTTTGATAAATAAAAATATATTTCGACAACAAGTATATACAGTGCCTTTGATTTATTTTTGCAGCTGTAAAAGGAACTAAAATAAAAACATTTAAAGACAATGAAAAATCGATTCATAAAAACCTCCCTAGCAATACTCCTATTCTTATGCCTGCTAGACTTAGCTTAGGGTTATTTTCAATTCGTTAGATTTGTAGCGATGGTTGCTTTTTGTTATTTGGCATTTTTAGTTAATAAAAAAAATAACGACAACGAAATATTTATCGATATAGCACTAACAATTTTGTTTCAGCCATTTGTAAAAATCGCGTTCGGACGAACTGTTTGGAATATTGTTGATGTGTGAGTCGCTATCAGTTTATTAATTAATATTGCATTAAATTCAAAAAAACAAAGTAATAAATAAATTAGGAATAAAAGTAATTATGAATAATTACATTAAAAATTTAGTACTGCTAATACTTTTTGTAACATCATCTTCCAGTACTTTATCAGCCCAAGTCAAACTCCTTTCCTGGAATATAGAAAACCTAGGAAAATCAAAATCAGATGAAACTATAATTTATATTGCTGAAACCGCAAAAAACTACGATATTATAGCCATACAAGAAGTTGTAGCGGGTTATGGCGGAGCGCAAGCAGTAGCTAGATTAGCAGATGAATTGAATAGGAAAGGGAGTAAATGGGATTACACCATAAGCGAACCAACAAGCAGCAGTGCTTATAAAACCGAGCGTTATGCTTTTATCTGGAAAACGAGTAAAGTGAAGAAAATAGGAAAAGCATGGTTGGAACAAAAATACCATTTAGAGATTGATAGAGAGCCCTATTTCTGTACTTTTCAATATGAGGACAAACAATTTACACTAGTGAATTTTCACGCTATTACCAAAAACCGACAACCGGAAACCGAAATTAAGTACTTTAAGTTTTTACCGAATGAATATCCTAAATTAAACTTAATTTTTGCTGGTGATTTTAACTGTCCGCAATCGCATACTGTTTTTAATCCATTGAAGAAAATGGGTTATGAGTCTGTTTTCATTGGACAAAAAACATCACTAAAAAAAGAATGTAAAAACGAAAATTGTCTCGCATCAGAATTTGATAATATATTTTATTCGTCCGCAAAAATTAAAGTTTTAGACTCAGGGGTTTTACATTTTTACACGAACTTCAATTCACTTAAAGAAGCACGCACAATTTCAGATCATATTCCTATTTGGTTTCAGTTCTCTTTGAATTAAAATTGTAACGTTTTCTATGATAAACAAAGCATTCACATTGAAAACTAAATCTGCAAATCTTATGAAAAGATAAAAGTTGATACGATCACGTTTTAATTAAACATTTTAATAATCTTGCTGACCGAATCTAGCTTTGACTTAATCTATAAATGTTACCTGAATAATTTTAATTGACATCAAAAACAGACTTATATTTTCTTCGTTTTTAATATGATGTAAAAAGTTATTCCATTTTATTTAATCTTGCACATTTTATTAAATCAATAGGTATAGAACTTAATTATGTTTTGAGCTTCTTTTTCTTAGCTGCTGGAAATAGAACATTGTTTAAAATTAATCTGTAGCCAGGCGAATTAGAATGTAGATCTAAAACTGTAGGAGGATCACCCACCTGATGCTGAAAATCTTCAGGATCGTGACCGGAGTAAAAGGTAAACATTCCTTTTCCCTTTTGGCCGTGAATATAACGTGCCTCGCCGTTTAATTCACAACTACCCATAACTAAAACATTCGATTTAATAAATTCAGAATCAAAAGCTGTAGTTTGTCCCATAAATCCCTTTACTAATTGCGTATGGTTTTGGCATAACATGCTAGGAATAGGATCCCATTTAGCTGAAAATTCCATCAAGGTAAAATAATCTTTATCCATAGGAATTTTTCGCTTTGAAGTCATATCTATATCTGAAAACTCATACACTTCTGGGCGTCTCTCTAAAGTAAAATTTTTAAAAGCAAAAGAATTATTATAATCTATTTTTGATTGATAACTCGCTTCGCTTGCATCGCCGTCAAACATTGCCTCGCAAATGTCAATTCCGGTAGCTGCAAGAGCAATATCAAAACTATCTGTTGCTGAACACATCGCGAACATAAATCCACCGCCAATTACAAAATCTCTAATTTTGTTTGCTACCGCTCCTTTTTCCTGAGAAACCTTCTTAAAACCTAATTTAGTTGCTAAAACCTCCGCTTCTTTTTTTTGTTCGATATACCAAGGAATATTTTTATAAGAGGAATAAAATTTACCATACTGTCCCGTAAAATCTTCATGATGCAAGTGTAACCAGTCGAATAATAAAAGTTGATCACTTAATACTTCTTCGTCATAGATAGCTGTAAAAGGAATTTCTGCGTATGTTAGTACTAATGTCACTGCATCGTCCCACGGTTGTTTTCCTTTAGGAGTGTAAACAGCAATTTTAGGTGCTTTTTCAAGAATAACGGCCTCCATGTTTTGTGAAGGGCTCGCAATTTCATTTAAAATAGTTGTTTGCTCTGCATCAGAAATTATTTCAAAACTTACACCTCGTATCTGACATTCTTTCCTAATTTCTGGCGCATCAGGAAGTAAAAAGGAACCTCCTCGATAATTAAGCAACCAACTGGCTTTATAATTTTTATCGATGCACCAAAATGTAATTCCATAAGCCTTGAGATGATTTTGCTGCGTAGTTTCATCCATTGGCACTAAAATGAAAGAAGCCTTCACGGAGAAAGAAACAAATAAAATAAGCATCCAAAATGATCTTTTTAGCAACATGGGAAATTTTTTATTTCAAAGATAAACGTTTTATTGGGACTTAAAACATAAAAAAAGTCTGCTAGAAATGCAGACTTTAACTTTACTATTTTAAAATGGAACCTCGCTATCATCGTCTGGATCGTTGAAATTACTACCAAAAGCTTCATTTGCTGATGGTAAGTTTTTAGTAATAAATGGATTATCATCTTGATTCATACTTGAAGGTAAGTCATCATAATTTCCACTATGATCTTCAAGGTTATCAAATTTTCCAAGATGTCCTATAAATTTCAAACGCACGTTTTCAATACTACCGTTACGGTGTTTAGCAATCATGATTTCGGCTTGACCTGCAGTTGGCGAAGCTTCATCATCATCCCATTCGTCAATTTTATAATATTCAGGTCGATACAAAAAGGATACAATATCTGCATCTTGCTCAATCGCCCCTGATTCCCGTAAATCTGACAATAAAGGTCTTTTACTCGATCCACGTGTTTCAACCGCACGGGACAACTGCGATAGCGCAATTACGGGAACATTTAATTCTTTGGCTAAAGCCTTCAAATTTCGAGAAATGGTAGAAATCTCTTGCTCTCTATTTCCGCCACCTTTTCCATTTCCTCCCGCTGTCATCAATTGCAAATAATCAACAATAATAATTCTAATGCCGTGCTGGGAAACCAGTCGTCGTGCTTTTGCTCTTAAATCAAAGATAGATAAAGAAGGCGTATCATCAATAAAAAGTGGTGCTTTCTCTAAATTTTTTACTTTAGTACTCAGCTGCTCCCATTCGTGTTTCTCTAATTTTCCAGTCCGTAATTTCTCTGATGACAAACCTGTCTCTGATGAAATAAGACGAGTGATTAATTGCACCGAAGCCATCTCAAGTGAAAACAATGCCACGGGCATTCCATAGTCTATAGCCATATTTCGAGCCATAGAAAGTACAAAAGCCGTTTTTCCCATTGCAGGTCTTGCTGCAATAATAATTAAATCACTTGGTTGCCATCCTGAAGTTATTTTGTCTAATTTATCAAAACCTGTAGCAACTCCACTCAGTCCTTCTTGTCCTGCTATTTCCTCAATTCGTTTTTTAGCTTGTAATACTAAACTTTGAGCAGTCTCTGAACTTCGTTTTATATTTCCTTGTGTGATTTCGTATAATTTAGATTCCGCTCTGTCCAGTAAATCAAAAACATCGGTTGTTTCATCGTAAGAATCTTCAATAATTTCCGTCGAAATCCGTATCAAACTACGCTGAATAAATTTCTGTAAAATTATTCGCGAGTGAAATTCAATATGCGCTGAGGAAGAAATCTTTTGCGTAAGCTGAATAAGGTAAAAATCTCCACCAGCCAGCTCTAATTTTGCATTTTTCTTAAGTTGAGCTGAAACGGTTAATAAGTCAATTGGTTGCGTTTCAGTAAACAGCTGCACGATAGCTTCAAATATATGTTTGTGTGCTTCTTTGTAAAAAGCATCAGGCTGTAAAATGTCGATTACATCATCCACTCCCTTTTTGTCAATCATCATAGCACCAAGCACAGCCTCTTCTAACTCGAGAACTTGTGGTTGCAGTTTTCCTTTTTCAAGGCTTATAATAGTAGTTTTATCAACCTTGATAGGACTGATATTTCTAAAGTTTTCCATGTAGCGAAAGTAGCAAAAATTAAAAAAAGATTGGCTTTGAGTTGTTACTAATAATTGTTTATAACTAACTATTATTTGTTTATAACCCAAAAAAAATCCGAAACGATAAGGCTTCGGATTTTTTTAAAATTTGTGAGATTTTATTCCTTGTATTCGCCCATTCTACTGTATTTCTCCATTCTTTGGGCGATTAATTCTTCTGTTGATAAGTCTTTCAATTCATTGAATCCTTTCATTATATATTGCTCCACAGTTTTAAAAGCAGTTGCTCTATCATAATGTGCACCGCCTAAAGGTTCTGGGATAATATCATCAACTAATTTTTGTTTTTTCATGTCAGCAGAAGTCAATTTTAACGCTTCAGCCGCTTGTTCTTTATATTCCCAACTTTTCCATAAAATTGAGGAACATGACTCAGGTGAAATAACAGAATACCACGTGTTTTCCATCATATACACTTTGTCACCTACGCCTATTCCTAATGCTCCACCCGAAGCGCCTTCTCCAACAATTACGGTAATGATAGGCACTTTTAAGCGAATCATTTCGAAGATATTTCTAGCAATAGCTTCTCCTTGTCCGCGTTCTTCTGCTTCTAATCCTGGATATGCTCCGGGAGTATCGATTAACGTTAAAACTGGAATGCCAAATTTCTCTGCCATTTTCATCAGTCGCAATGCTTTTCTATATCCCTCCGGATTTGCCATTCCAAAATTACGAAACTGACGTGTTTTTGTATTAAATCCTTTTTGCTGACCAACAATCATAAAAGACTGTCCGTCAATTTTTCCTAAACCACCAATCATTGCTTTGTCATCTTTAAAACCTCTGTCACCAAAAAGTTCTAAGAACGTTTCGCCACATAAAGCGCGAACATGATCCATTGTGTATGGCCTACTAGGATGTCTCGATAGTTGAACACGCTGCCAAGCTGTTAAGTTTTTATAGATACTTTTTTTAGTTTCTTGTAACTTTTTGTTGATTTGTTTGCAAGTATTAGTCACATCAACATCTGATTCCTGTCCAATGATAAGACATTTACCTAACTGTTCTTCTAATTCTTTTATAGGAAGCTCAAAATCTAAATATTCCATAGGATTTTTGCGTTTTTGTTTAATTTCGAACCGCAAATATAAAATTTTAAATCGGTCGAAAAGACTATTTTTTTAATTATGTGTAAAAATTCAATTGAATAATGTGGGACGATTTTTTTTAAATTTTGTCTTTTCGTATTGCTTAATTATCCCATTTAAGATTACAGTAAGCACAATAATTAAGGCTCCAATGTAGAACTCAAAACTCATTTTTTCTTTTCCGCCCAAGATAAAATAAGCTAAAATAATTCCATAAACAGGTTCTAAATTTGTAGTTAGCATCACTGTATAAGGTGTTAATTTCTGCATCACTTTTACCGAAGCCGTAAATGCATAGGCCGTGCAAACTGAAGCCAAAACTAAAATCAAAATCCAGTTATTTGTTGTCAAAATAAAGAAATCAAACGAGAACTTTTGTTGGAACAAAAAATAAATTGATATAAAAAAAACACCTGCTAAAAATTCATAAAATGAGATAACGGATGGGTCATGATCCGCTATTAATTTGCCATTCATCAATGTAAATAAAACGCCTAAAATGATTGCTGCTAATGCGTACAACATTCCGTCTAGATAATTTATTTCAACTTTCATAATCAGTGCTAAACCAGCAATTATGATTAAACCAAAAAACACTTCATACCATAGTACTTTCCTACCGTAAAAAAGAGGCTCTAAAATTGACGCAAAAAAAGCACCTAGCGAAAAGACTGATAAGGTAATAGATACATTTGACACATGAATTGCTTTGAAAAAAAAGATCCAATGTAGTGCAATTAATAAACCCACAAAAATTAATTTAAGAAAAGACCGCAAAGGAATTCTAAAAGACTTTTTCTTGAATACAAGAAAAAGACCAAGAAAAATGGCGGCTAAAAACATCCTATACCAAACTAATGCATCAGCTGTGATGGTAATTAATGCACCAAGAATAGCGGTAAAGCCCCAAATAAAAACTATTAGATGAAGATTTAGGTAACTTTTAAAATTATCGTTTCGCATTTCGTAATAAATAAATGGCTAAAATTCCAAAGGCAATATTAGGCAACCAAACGGCTAACAATGGTGGAATACTTGATTTTTCTGCAAGAACACCAAAGATTTTATCAAAAAACACAAAGGCAAAAGCAAGTGCAATCCCAATAGCTAAATTTGTCCCCATCCCACCTCTTCGCTTCATTGAAGATACTGCCACAGCAATGATAGTTAAGATAAAAGCAGATACTGGCACACTATACTTTTTGTATAAAACCACTAAGTAAACATTGATATTAGAAGACCCACGCTCTCTCTCTTTTTTTATAAATGAATTCAATTTTCCTAGACTTAAGGTTTCAGCAATGTAAATTACTGGTGTTAAATCTTCTAAATCAAAGTTAAAACGAGCATTTTTTTCAGGCATTTTTTCAATTTTATCTCCTAGTTCACCCACGGTTCTTTTTGTGTAATCATACATCGTATAATTTTTTTCCTTAGGATTCCATTTGATTCTTGTAGCTGTTATTTTATGTACTAATTTTTCTTTATTAAATTTTTCAAGTGTAAAATAAAATGCTGTCTTAGATTCCGTATTGAAACTATTAACATAAATAAATTCATTGTCACTTATTTGGCGATACACATCGGTGCTATTTCCGCGCATTGCCTCCTTTCCTCCTCCTTTTAAATAGGTGTATCTAAAATTATTAAATCCTTCACTGGCAGCTGGCACAACAAAAAATCCCATTAATAAAACTAAAATTGATACTATAGAGGCACCAATTATATAAGGACGTAAAAATCGCGTGAATGATATTCCCGAACTTAAAATCGCTATAATTTCAGTGTCGTTTGCTAACTTTGAAGTAAACCATATCACCGATAAAAAAAGAAATATGGGAAAAAGCGAATTCGCAAAATAAACTGTAAAATTGTAATAATAAAGTGCAATTTCTACAAATGGTACTTTGTTCTCCAGTAACTTGTTAATCTTCTCAGCAACATCTACAACAATTCCAATTGGAATAAACAATAACAACATAACCACAAATGTGGCTAAATATCTCTTTAAGATGTATTTATCTATTATTGTTAACATAGTGAATTTTAATCAATGATTGGTTTAAGTGGTTAATCGATAGAATGATTAAACATTTTGTTATAGTCTTTGATTCATATTTTTAACCATCATTTCTTTCCAAGGCTTGAAATCTCCTGCTAAGATATGTTTTCTGGCTTCACGAACAAGCCACATGTAGAAACCAAGATTATGAATAGTAGCAATTTGTTTTCCTAAATACTCATTAGCTGCAAACAGATGTCGTAAATATGCTTTGGTATAATCTGTGTCTACAAAAGTGATTCCCATTTCATCAATAGGAGAAAAATCAGCTTCCCATTTTTTATTTTTGATATTTATCGAACCGTTAGCTGTAAATAGCATTCCATTTCTAGCATTCCGAGTTGGCATAACACAATCAAACATGTCAACACCTAAAGCAATATTTTCAAGGATATTAATAGGAGTTCCCACGCCCATTAAATAACGTGGTTTGTCTTCAGGCAAAATTTCACATACTACTTCAGTCATAGCATACATTTCCTCAGCAGGCTCGCCTACTGAAAGTCCGCCAATAGCATTTCCAACTTGGTTGCTGTTTGCAATATATTCTGCTGATTGTCGGCGTAAGTCTTTGTAAGTACTTCCTTGAACGATAGGAAAAAAAGCCTGATCGTAACCATATTTAACTGGTGTTTTAACCAAATGATCGATACAGCGATTTAACCAGCGATGCGTCATGTGCATTGATCTTTGCGCATACCTGTAATCACAGGGATAAGGAGTACACTCATCAAATGCCATAATAATATCGGCACCTATAGTGCGTTGAATTTCCATTACATTTTCTGGTGTAAAAAAATGATACGATCCATCAATGTGCGATTTAAACTTTACGCCCTCTTCTTTAATTTTTCTATTTGCCGAAAGCGAATACACTTGGTAACCGCCTGAATCAGTCAAAATATTGCGATCCCAATTCATAAATTTATGTAAGCCGCCGGCTTTTTCTAAAATTTCAGTTTGCGGTCGTAAGTATAAATGATAGGTATTTCCTAAAATAATATCTGGATTAATATCTTCCTTTAATTCCCGCTGATGAACTCCTTTGACAGATGCCACTGTTCCAACTGGCATAAAAATAGGCGTTTCAATAACACCATGATCTGTAGTAATGCTACCCGCTCTAGCTTTGGATAACGGGTCTTTTTTCAATAAATCAAATTTCATCTGTCTCTCTTAATATTTCTTTATGGAATTAATAGGTCTCGCCATAAATACTTTTAATCCCGACCATTCGGGTGCGCAAAGATAGCTTAATTAGACAATTTGGAAATTAGATAGAAGAAAATTTAACTGTGAATTTAATTTAACTGATAATTTCTAGTTTTTTTAGATGAGGATATTCTGTTATTGTGGTTTTAAGCCTATTTACAAATACAATCTAATTATTTAAAAGTTACTTTAGAGCTTAGAATAGTGGAATTTTTCCTTCTGTTAGTTGCTAAATTTTATTGGTTTAATAATTGGTTGTACTCAATTTATAGTATGTTTGTTACTGAAACTACTTTAAAATAAACCAATGATCAAAAAATTCTTATTACCTGCCTCTTGGTCTACAAATTCCCCTGATTTTGCTGCTTTACTTTTAAGACTTTCATTTGGTTTATTAATGCTAACTCATGGATTTCCAAAAATGCTTAAATTAATCAATGGAAATTTTGAGTTTGCTGATCCTTTGGGAATTGGAATTGCAGCTTCACTAACATTGACTGTTTTTTCAGAGGTTATCTGTTCCATTTTAATAATCCTAGGATTATGGTTAAGATTAGCACTCATACCATTAATTATTACAATGATTGTTGCCGTATTTATTGTTCATGCTAATGACGATTTAGGAACTAAGGAAATGGGATTACTATACTTATTTGCGTATATAAGTTTGTTCCTTTTAGGTAGCGGTAAATATTCGCTAGACAGATTATTAGACAAAATCAAATAATCACCAAAAAAGAAATATTATTCCTTTTTTGAATTTAGATTTATAAAATTTATAATCTCATCAAATCGTTTGCTCCAAGGATAAAAATATTGCAATAACATAGGAACATGCTTTTTATTTAAACGTATGGGTGAAACGTTAGGGTGAAAAGGTTGTAGTGCTTTCACAAATCTACTATTCGCTACTTTTATTGAATTATAGGTCTTATCGCCCACATAAATCATAAAAGGAGGTGTGTTTTCGTTTAAAAAATAAATAGGTGAAGCATCTTTCCACATTGTTGGGTCATTTGTCCACGTGGTCAAGTAACTATCTTTAGAAGTTGGAGGATAGCCTTCTAAATAATTTTTCATATCAAGTCCTGCTGCATCGTTCAATATTATTCCCGAAATACCTTTATTGTCAATTCCATATTTAGGATTCATGACTGCTAATGCTCCAAGATGTCCTCCTGCAGAATGACCCGTAATAAAAATTTGGTTTGGATTCCCATTATATTGGTTGGCATTCGTCTTGGACCATTGAATTACAGCAGCAATTTGTTTTGCCATACTATCATAGTTTGCATCTGGACTTAAAGTATAGTCAGGAATTATGGTAAGCACGCCTTTTTTTGCAAAATTTCTACCTAATAAATCGTAAATTCCTTTTCTACCACTATTCCAGTTGCCGCCATGCACAAAAATTAATACTGGAAACGATTCAGCAGAAGATTTTCGGGGAACAAAAACATTTAATTTTGGTTCAACAATACCATTTTTATCGCCGGAATTAAGATATGAAACATTTGTAATTTTTTTTGAGCTACAACTTAAAGAAAGAGTAGCACTAATAAAAGTGATTAGCAGTAAAGAGAAACGCATCTTTTTTTTACGAATATAACATTAAATATAAGATTACAGAGCCACACGTTTTAAAATAACTTTTAATGCAAAGAACTAAAGTCTGTAAGCTAACCGTTAATTTTATTTGTTGCTGAAAAGGTAAAAAAGGCTATCTTTTAGGACAGCCTCCTTTATTTATTGCTACTAATTATTAAAATGAGACGTAACATGGGCAATTAATGCTTCGTCACTCATTTTAATGCTTGTGCTTTCCTTCATTTCAACATTCTTATATTGTGCGGTCTCACTCAAATATTTCATAAATTGCTCTTGAGCTGTTCCAGGTCCCGTTATGTATAATTGATCTACATTTTGCATGTGGGCAGTTATATTTTTAAATAACTTATGAAGTGAGTCGCGTTCCGCATTATTCGATGCGTTTTCACTACTATTTGACCCTTGACCATCCATTTTTTCGTGACCTAATAGTACAAAATCACCTGATTGTAGATTCTCTCTTCCCACTATAGTTGCGTGATGAGTATCCAACCAAACTCCGAATTGTTTTTTACCTTTTTCTGACATAATTACTGCTTTAAATGATTAGATTTAGGATGTTTCAAATTATCCAATATTTTAAATTAACTATTGAGAACAAAACAATGTAGCTTGATCAATTACTATTTAGAATGAGCAACAAAATTGTGATCTCACTTTTTTTGAGCTAAACTTTTGCTACTTCTATAAAAGAATTAAAATATCAAATCAATAAGCACAAAATGGTATAATTATAACTATTTACCTCATTATTAAGTTATGGAAAGATAATCTTTTATTCCTAAATAACTTTCTTCAAAATAAGTTACTTTAAAGCTCTGGAGCGTTAATGAAATTAAAGAGTAAATTAATGACCACTTTTTAAAAATTAAATAAACTCAAAATTCTCTATATCTTGACTTTAAAACAACTAAGTTTAAAAATTTACGCTTCATATATAAGATTAACTTACTCGAAAAAATAAATTAATAAACCAACATTAAAAAAATTTCTTATGTAACAAAAGTTACTTTGAAATACCTCTTTACAAAGTACTTTTGTAACATAAAACAAAATCCTCAACTATTTAAAAAAACTAGTCTTAATAATTAATTTTAAATCAAATAAAAAAAATGAATATAGAAAATTTAATCAAAGAAAAAGCGTGTACAATTGTTGATGTTCGTTCTCATGAAGAATTTATGGGTGGACATGTTACAGACTCAATCAATATTCCGCTTGGAGATATTCAGGAACGAATGGAGGAAGTAGAGAGTTTAAAACAACCTTTAATTCTATGCTGTGCATCAGGAAATAGAAGCGGACAAGCGCAGCATTATCTTGCACAAAAAGGAATTGACTGCTACAATGGCGGTTCCTGGTTAGATGTCAATTTTTATCAATCACAAACAACTTAATTAATATGTTCGATACAATAAAAAAACTGCTAGGATTTGGGCCAAACGTAAATTACAGTGAATTAGTAAAACAAGGTGCAATTATTTTAGACGTTCGAAGCAAAGGAGAATATGCAGGTGGACATATAAATGGTTCCATCAACATTTCAGTAGATACCTTAAGCAATAATTTGGACAAACTAAAAGACAAGGACAAAACAATTATTACTTGTTGCGCTTCAGGAATGCGTAGCGCTTCAGCTAAAAGTATTTTAAAATCAAAAGGATTTACATCAGTCTATAATGGCGGTGGATGGAGCAGTTTGAAAAATAAAATTCAGTAATAAATAGGATTATTTAAAAATTGTAACACAAGATATTTTAGTAATTACTTTATTTATCAAAATGTAAAAGCCCGCATCTCGCGGGCTTTTACATGAACTATATTGCTGATCGTTCACGTTATTCTTTCATCGTAGGATAATCAATATACCCTTCCTCAGTTGCTGTATAAAATGTAGCTTGATCAGGTGTATTTAGTGGAGCGTCATTTTCAAAACGAGCTACTAAATCAGGATTAGCGATAAATGGCACTCCATAAGCAACAAGATCTGCATATCCTTCTTCAATAACTTTAATACCTGTTTCTTTTGTAAAACCTTTATTAATAATCAATGTACCATTATACAACGGTCTAAAATGTTTTGCAACTTCGGTTACCGCATAAGGCACATCATCAACTGGAACATAGGGCTCTGTTAAATGAATATAAGCCAAGCCGTAATCATTTAAGCGATTCACAATATATTCATGTGTAGGAATAGTATCGATATCTAGCATCATACCTTGCGCATTATGCAAGCTAGGATTTAGTCGAACGCCGACTTTAGCATAGTCAATCACACCTTTGAACGCATCTAGTATATCAAACAATATTCTAGCCTTATTTTCCATAGAACCGCCATATTGATCTGAGCGATGATTAGAATATCCGTTAAAAAACTGTTGTAATAAATATCCATTTGCAGCATGCAGTTCTATACCATCAAAACCTGCAATCAAAGCATTTTTAGCTCCGTTTACAAAGTCTAATACCGTTTGTTTTATATCTTCAATTGTCATTTCTTTTGGGACAACCGTATCTACAAAACCGTCATTTGTATAGGCTTTTGCTAAGGGATTTAAGGCTGAAGGTGCGTGGGGCAGCTCTCCATTATGTAAATCTGGATGTGATAATCGGCCAGTGTGCCAAAGTTGAGCAAATATTTTTCCCCCTTTATCATGAACCGCTTTTGTAACTAATTTCCATCCTTCAGTTTGTGCTTCACTATAAATTCCCGGTACATTTATAAAACCTACTGCTTTAGTACTTACAAATGTTCCCTCGCTTATAATTAGACCCGCAGTAACTCTTTGCTCGTAATATTTAGCAGTCAGTGCCGTAGCAACATTCCCCTCGTTATTAGAACGGCTGCGTGTCATAGGCGCCATAACAATTCTATTTTTAAGTTCTATATTTCCTAAAGTATAGGGTTGCATTAATATTATTTTACTCATTGATTTTAAATTAAATTATTGTTTATTATTGTTTACTATTTGTCAAGCTAAATGTTATGATAAAGCTCCCGCATAATTGGTATTTTGATGATCGTGATCCTTTAAAAAAATGCCAAGATGGTCCATTTCTAACTCTGTTATAAATAGAACTTTCGAGAAAGGAAACAAAGCCAACATCGCTTCAGGATTTATACTCTCGTGATATTGATTCTTTTTATCCAGTAAAACAATGACCACTTTACCGGTAGCCACCATCTTAATTTGTCTTACTAAGTCCTTATTTCTCAAATACGCATTTGAAATAACAATAATATCAGCTTCCCAGCTAGCATTGATAGCGCAACTCATTACCTCTACTTTTTTATTATAGTTTTTCAAGTGATTTATAAAAAAAACATCATTTAACACTTCTAAATTATAGTCAAAAAGTAATACAACATTATTTTGATCCGTAATAGATAGTAATGAAACAATTCCAGATTTTGAAAGTCCGATTGCTGCATATGTTTTTATAAATGACATTAACTGGTATTTAAAGTACAAAGTTAAGGCTAGCGTAACATCTTTTCCATTGATGTAAAGCAAGAAATTCTATTGATTTAAGTCAACAGAAAATTAGATTCTTGTATTAATTTGCTTTCGAACTCTACTTACCGTTTCTGGCTTTAAACCTAAGTACGAAGCAATCATGTGCTGAGGAACACGTTTTATAATTCCAGGATAGGCTAAACCTAACTTAATGTATTTTTCTTCGGCAGTTTCTGTTAAGGTTGAATTAATTCTTGCTTGATTAGCAATATAAGCGTTTTGCAATAGTAAGCGTTGGTATCTTTCAAACATTGGAATTTTATCCATCAATGCTTCTCTCGCTTCCATAGTTAATAATAGGAGTTCGCAATCCTCAAGTGCTTCAATAGTATAAATAGAATTACTCTTTGTTAAAAAACTAGATAAATCAGTAATCCACCAGCCTTCAATGGCAAATTGAACAACATGCTCATTCCCTTTTTCATCAGTAAAAAAAGAGCGCAAAATGCCATTTTCAACAAATGCATTATAAATACAAACATCCCCTTCTTGTAATAAAGTTTGTTTTTTACGCAACTTTTTAGGAATAAAAAAGCTTTTATAAACCTCCTTATCGTCCTCATTTAGGGTTACTTTTTCCTGAATACTTTTGAATAATTGTTCAAACATATTCGCAAGATAGTAAATACTCTATGGTTGACGAAAAATAGTATTGGTCAAAAAAATTAAAACCCTTGATAACTATTAATAAATCAAAAAATGGAAATATCCATAAATCAAAATATCTGATTATCTTTGCCAAGTCTAATTTTAACACACAAATGAAACCGAACACACAACAATTAAACGATTTAACTATCCAAGTACGAAGAGATATTCTTCGAATGGTACACGCAGTAAACTCCGGTCATCCTGGTGGTTCACTAGGTTGCACAGAATTCCTTGTGGCATTATACCAAAATATAATGGATCGCAAAGAGGGTTTTGACATGGACGGAATGGGAGAAGACATTTTCTTTCTTTCAAACGGACATATATCTCCTGTATTTTATAGCGTTTTAGCAAGAAGCGGATATTTTCCAGTGGCAGAACTAGCCACTTTTCGTTTGATTAATTCACGATTACAAGGACATCCTACTACTCACGATGCTTTACCGGGAGTGCGAATTGCATCTGGTTCATTAGGACAAGGTTTATCTGTAGCAATTGGCGCTGCACAAGCTAAAAAACTAAACGATGATTCGCATATTATTTATACGCTTCACGGTGATGGTGAATTGCAAGAAGGGCAAAACTGGGAAGCAATTATGTACGCATCAGCAAAAAAAGTAGACAATCTAATTGCTACCATTGATTTAAACGGAAAACAGATTGATGGAACTACTGATGAAGTTTTAGCCATGGGGAGTATCAGAGCTAAATTTGAAGCTTTTGACTGGGACGTTTTAGACATTGAAAAAGGGAATGATCTTGAAGCTATTATTGCTGGTTTGAATGAGGCAAAATCAAGAACTGGAAAAGGAAAACCAGTTTGTATATTATTGCACACAGAGATGGGCAACGGAGTCGATTTTATGATGAACACGCATGCTTGGCACGGTAAAGCACCTAACGACACACAACTAGAAATTGGCTTGGCTCAAAATTATAATACTGGCGGAAATTCAGACTATTAGAAAGTGTTCAGTTGTCATCTCCAGCGCAGTCGAGAGACAGAAAATAGTGTTCAGTTGAATACTGCTATAAATCTAAATTAGAAAATGAAAAAATATACAAATACAGGAAGTAAGGATACGCGCTCAGGTTTTGGAGCGGGAATGACAGAATTAGGTCAAAAAAATGAAAATGTAGTAGCACTTTGTGCCGATTTAATAGGATCATTAAAATTTGATGATTTCAAGAAAAATCATCCTGAGCGTTTTTTCCAAATTGGAATTGCTGAGGCAAACATGATTGGAATCGCAGCAGGATTAACTATTGGAGGAAAAATTCCTTTTACAGGCACTTTCGCTAATTTTTCTACAGGAAGAGTTTACGATCAAATTCGTCAATCAGTGGCCTATTCAGAGAAAAATGTAAAAATTTGTGCCTCACACGCAGGTTTAACATTAGGAGAAGATGGAGCTACACACCAAATCCTTGAAGATATTGGTTTGATGAAAATGCTACCTGGAATGACGGTTATCAATACTTGCGATTACAATCAAACAAAAGCGGCGACATTAGCTATTGCTGATCATCATGGACCGGTTTATTTGCGCTTTGGTCGTCCCGTTGTTCCTAATTTTATGCCAGCTGACCAGCCATTTGAAATTGGTAAAGCCATTGTTTTAACTGAAGGTTCTGATGTCACTATTGTGGCAACAGGTCATTTAGTATGGGAGGCTCTAATTGCAGCTGAAGCTTTAGAAGCGCAAGGAATTTCTGCTGAAGTCATTAATATTCATACCATTAAACCATTGGATGAAGAGGCTATTTTAAATTCATTAGCTAAAACTAAATGTGTTGTCACTGCTGAAGAACATAATATTTTAGGTGGTCTTGGCGAAAGCATTTCAAGAGTTTTAGCGCTAAACAGTCCATTACCTCAGGAATTTGTTGCCGTGAATGACAGTTTCGGTGAATCAGGAACACCAGAACAATTAATGGATAAATACAAACTGAACAATCAAGCGATTGTTGAGGCAGTAGAAAGAGTGATGAAAAGAAAATAATTCCTTTTATTATTGAACAAAAAAAATCCAGCTTACCTTGTGGTAAACTGGATTTTTTTGTTTGATATTCTATATTAATTACATTTTACTAAATGTCTTTTTACTCTTTCAGGATTAGTTGTATTGCCATCGCATGCGGGAATATCTGCAAAAGGAATAATAGTTCCGTTTGCTGCTGTTATTTCTTTTCTCGTGCTCACTCCATCTCCATCATCATCGCTATCAAGAAAATTAGGAATTCCATCTCCATCCGTATCATCTGGGTTTAACGTGCCTGTTGGTAATAAACGCATATAACCATCGCCATTTAGATCCTCTAAATAATTCAAAATCCCATCACCATCTGAATCAACTCTGTTAATTGCGTATAGTTTAATGCTAAAAACTAACGGAGCATAAGCAGGAATAGTTGCACTTCCCGAATTGTAATAACCTAACCCTGACGGAATGAAGAAAACTCCCGCTCCAAAATCAGTATAAGAAACTGTTCCATCTGGATTAGATGTGAAATCTCCTGATTTAAATTCTGGGAACAACTCAGCCCAACCAGTGATTAAAGGTGCAGTTGGATTGTACAAATAAAAGAAATTTTGTGGAGTTTTTGATTCTTCAAAAAATGTTGCTGTCAAAGTTTCAACTTCAGCTACCTTTTTACGAGCTAGATATTCTCCCTTATAAGCAGTAAATATACCGTCGGTATTAGATGGTGACATCCCTACCCCTTCTCTTAAAATCAAATAATAGACTTTATAAGTAACGCTATTATAAACAGCCTCCTTACTTAAAAGTTTTGGAAACGCAGTGCTGTTCAAATAGGAATAAATAGGAGTTTGGCTTCCGCCCGCAGGAATTTTTAAAATTTTAGTATCCACATCAGCAGATAAGTCTTCGATATAATAGGTTTTTAAATATTCTTCAATATCATTTAAATCAGTTGCATACTGTACTGCATATTCTCTTGGCGGAGTAATAGGTGCTGCGGGATCATCTTTTGAACATGAAAATAAAGTGACAGTTGTAATTAATAGAATAAAATAATACTTAAATTTGTTCATTATAGCTAAATTTTTTAAGTGCGCAAGATACAATATTGATTGATTTTTGTAAACTATTTAACTTTGATTTTTGAAAAATATATGAGAATAGATAAATATTTATGGTGCGTACGCTACTATAAAACGAGAAACATGGTTACTGAAGCCTGCAAAAAAAATCACGTTACTGTGAATGGTCTTGTTGCTAAGCCTTCTAAGGAAGTTTTTGCAACTGATAAAATCACCTTTAGGAAAGACCAAATTACTCAAATCATTACTGTTTTAGACATTCCCGAAAATCGCGTTGGCGCAAAGCTAGTGGATATTTATAGACGAAATGACACGCCGGAAGAAGCCTATCAACACTTAGAACTTTTAAAATTATCGAAGGAACATTATCGAAAAAATGGAACTGGACGACCTACAAAGAAAGATCGAAGGGACATAGACGAATTTGGAAATGAGATCATAATCGAAGAAGATTAATTTAATTATCCTCCAATCCATTAAAAGCGCCTAGCTAAACCGATTAAAACCTTTTATAATTTTTACAACATAATAAAAATGAGCAAGAATATCATATTAACGCATCAGGAAATAGAGCATAAAATAAGAAGAATTGCCTACCAGATTTATGAAACCTTTGTAGACGAAGAGGAAATCGTAATCGCGGGAATTGCCTCCAACGGATATATATTTGCAGAAAAGTTAGCACTAGCCTTAGAACTAATTTCTCCTATTAAAGTAGCACTTTGTAAGGTCCAAATAAATAAGTTAAACCCACAATTGCCTGTTACAACCTCGATAACTAAAGAAGATTATGCAAATAAGGGATTGATTTTAGTGGATGATGTTTTGAACTCTGGAACTACTTTAATCTATGCAGTTAGACATTTTATCGATGTGCCACTTAAAAAATTTAAAACTGCAGTTTTGGTAGATAGAAATCATAAAAAATACCCAGTTAAGGCTGACTTTAAAGGTATATCACTTTCTACATCGTTACGAGAGCATGTTCAAGTTGTTTTTGATGATGATAAAAATAGTTATGCCTATTTAAGTTAATATGGCAACAATATCATTTGCAACAACATCAATCGTTTTGTCATCCACTACAACTTTATATTGTGCCTGATTGTAATAAAAGCTCCTTTCAAATAGATGTGTTGCAATAAACTCCTTCATTTCTACATTGCTCTTGCCAGCGATTAGTGGTCTTTTGCTTTTATTAGTTGACAACCTATTAAACAAGGTGTCAATTGAAGCTTTTAAGTAAACTGAGAAAACACCTTCATCATTAAGTAATTCATGGTTATTAGCGTAGCATGGAGTTCCTCCGCCTAAACCTATTATAAAGATTTCAGGAGAACTTAATAAATCAACAAAAACCTGATGTTCTAATTTTCTAAAATAGATTTCTCCATGTTTTTCAAAAATTGCATTTATCGATAAATTTGCTTTTTCCTCAATCTTTCTATCTAAATCGACAAAAGGGATTTGAATGATTTGCGATAATTTATTTGCAATGGTCGACTTGCCACAACCCATATAACCTAACAATATAATTTTTTTCATCTTAATAAAACCTTACAAATTAAGGTGTTGACTATTTATATTTAAAAAAGACAAATTTATAATAAAAATGCTTGGAAAACTCCAAAATAAGTCCTTATATTTGCACCCGCATTCAAGGAAAGAAAAAGACTCGATAGCTCAGTTGGTAGAGCACATCACTTTTAATGATGGGGTCCTGGGTTCGAGCCCCAGTCGGGTCACAATTTTAGTGATCAACACATAATTTCCTTGAAAGCATTGACTCGATAGCTCAGTTGGTAGAGCACATCACTTTTAATGATGGGGTCCTGGGTTCGAGCCCCAGTCGGGTCACAAAGATAGAGACGTTGCATAGCAACGTCTCTACTTATTTTAGGCCACGTGGAGAAACGGTAGACTTGCCAGCTTGAGGGGCTGGTGCTCGCAAGGGCGTGTGGGTTCAAATCCCACCGTGGTCACTAAAAAAAATAAATGCTAATAAAATAATCAAGAGAGCTTGACTATTTTATTAGCATTAATTTTATTTTAAAACGGAGCATTATTCGCGAATAAGTAGTTAATCCCCGATTAAGCTTAAATTATATAGAAAAACATAAAATCACTTATCGATCAAAACTACAAATTAAATCGTTTTCCTTGCTCAGGATAAATAATCTTCAATCCTAAATCATTTTGTTTTTTTAGTTGCGCTTTTATCTTTGCAATATTATTTACTGGCGGTTTTAGGTGCGTAATAATGATTTTAAAACCTTTTAAAGAATCCTTTCCAGCCAATTCCTCTAATACATGTAATTCTTTCATTAAATGATTTGGCGTCAAATGCCCGTATAAAAACTGATCTAATTGTTCGTTAGGAAAAGAAACCTCTATAAACATCCCTTTTAACTGTTTAGTTTTTATTAAGGGAGCAACTATGGCCCATAAGCTGCGAAGATCATTACTCTTTTCAACAATATCTGGGCCTGTATCGCCTAAATACAAAATATAGTTATCCGCATTTTTAATCAAAAAAGCAGTGCTTTCAAACGGATTACCATGGCTGAGTGGAAATGCCTTTACCGTCATACTTGTATTGTTTATCGCTATTTCTTCGTCAATCGCTAAGGTTTGAAAGTGATACATATTCAAAGGTTTTCCGCGACCTCTATCCCCAAAATTAACCCAGGTCTCATCGTTAAAGTAATGTTTTTGCATCATTTCCATACACTTATTTGTCGCGTAAACTGTCTTTGAAGAATCTGCAGCCGAATTTATAATCATACCCGAAACATGATCTAGATGTGCATGCGAAATCAAATATCCTTTTATAAATTTTCTTAAAACCGTATTAGTTGAAACTTTGAAAACTTTGTTTTCGATTGCTTTTTCGATCCCAGAATGTATCGTTCCCGCATCCAAACTGATATAATCGTTTGTGTTTAACGGAGCCAGCAAGTATGCTGATAGATTTTTTTCATCGATTCCGCCTTTTGTCCCCAGTGGAACTACTTTAAAATAGGCTTCTTGTGTTTTTTGCGAAAATACATTTACCGAAATTAATATGAAACAGAGTAAAAATCGATTGAGAAAAGTCATTTTTTTATAATTTTATTTCTACAAATCTCATCATTTAAGATCGATAAATTACTTTTTCAATGAAAAAAATAAATGCAAAAAAAACCCCTTGAAATATTTCAAAACGCTTTTGTACTCTGCTAAATAAACTTATTTCATTAATTGTTGAAGCGGTTTCAATTGCTCCAAATCGATATTAGACCTTTGCAACACACTTATCATGGCCATAACAGCTGTAGGACTCATATCTTTTCCTAAAATCCGGACTACAGCAAATCCATTTTCTTTCTTATTTGCATATAAAATAAATTCTTCGATATGCTCATCCGTTCCCACGAAACTTACCGAAGCACCTTCCTTTCCAGAACCAAATTTCATTAGTTGCTGATATTTTTTATCTTTTAAGATTAAATTTACTTTGGCTCGCTCTTTTTCAAACTCAGTTTTGTTTTTATCTGTCAATTTGAAAGCTAAAACATTCATTTTTTTAAATGATTTTACAGCCTCAAGTTCCACCACCGATAATTTTTTTTGATCAACATTTATAATTTCTGGTGAAACATCAAGTGCAAGAAAATTTTTATTTTCAGAATTTTCTACAAAATACTTTTGTAAACTTGGCTCCGAGTTACAGCTCGAAAGCATCACAGCGCAAAAAAGCGCAAATCCATACATTGCTTTCATCTTATTTTTTACCTTTAGTTGCTTTTTTTAAATCCTCTCCGCCTGGAATTCTCATTTTGTCAGTAAGCGCGGAAAGTTCATTGAGATCAAAATTTCCAGTTAACGACATTAAAATAGTGTCATCGTTTTTAGCACCTTCAATAAACATTAGCAGTTCTCTAATTTGCGAATCAGTTGATCCAGATTTTACTAATATTTTAATATTTCTTCCGTTTTCATTAACTCGCATCAGTTCCTCTAAACCAGCTGTTTTTATATACTTTTCAGCCGCTAATTTCATTTCTCCTTCTACACGAGTGCTCTTGGTTGTGAACACTTTTAAATTATCTAATTTTTTTAGCAATGCAAGATATTGTTGTGTTTGCTTATCTGTCGCATCACTCTTTACTTTGCTCATCAAGTCAAACATTTTTTTATTGACAATAACAGATGTTACGTCATCTTGACCGTCAAATTTATCAAATACTGCTTGCGCAAATATTGGACTCACTACAAACATAAGTAGCATTGTAAGTACAAACTTTTTTACGGCAATTGCTCTACTTTCCTTTTGCTTTGCTTGAACGTCGTTCACTGAATTTAAATTGATTGATTTCATTTTTTTTTGATTTATTTATTATTGCTTTTTAATTTAATTATGGCTTCCAAATAGAAGTTTTTACAGTTCTTCGTTTTTTGAACTTGTTCTTTTAAATATCTTATCTTTTGTTTTTTGATATTCATCAATCTGTTGCACATTGTTAATGCCCACATTTAAGTTACTTGATAATAACGACAATGCTTTTTGAGTGGCCGCAAGAGCAGCTCTAGGATCTTCAAAAGTACCTAAGTCCTCAGCATTTTTTAAAGACTTACTTTCGAAAAAAAAGTAATTTCCTAAGCCTACTGAAACAATAACTGAAGCTGCAATTGATACTGCATAAATTATAAATTTGGACACTCCTGTTTTACGTTTAGCATTTTTAAATTCAGAAACCTGTTTTGTAAATTGCACCTCTTTGGCTCCAGCCAAAAAAGTAAATATGGGCTGATATTTTACTAAATGAACATCAATATTAGGAGATGAAAAATAGAGCTGTAGTTCCTTCTCTTCAGTAAGCGAAGTATTACCTTCAAAATATGTTTTCAACAAACTTTCTACTCTACTTAATTCCATATTCATTAATTTTTATTATTTTTTCTCGAATTGCTTTTCTAGCTCGGGAAAGCGCGACTCTTATTGTACTTTCACTTATTTCTAAAATTTTAGCAATTTCTTCAAACTCATATTCTTCAATATCACGTAAATGAACTATAATTCGTTGTTGTTCCGGTAACTGATTGATGCATTTCTCAACCCACTGTAAATGATCCAGATCTTCAAGTTTTTTATCAAGCATAGTTTGCGAATCCTTGAAATCCTGAGATTCAATTCTCATGTTTAACGACCTCTTTGCTTTAAGCTGATCTAAGCAATGATTTTTAATCATTGTCATTGCAAGTGCTTCCACACTTTTATACGCTGCTAAACTTTCCTTTTTTGACCACAGTTTCAATAAAATTTCTTGTGTCGCGTCTTCCGCCTCTTCTGTGCTGATTAATAAACGCTTTGCTAAACGAAAGATTCTATCTTTGAATCTTTCGGTAAGTTGAACAAACTCAATTTGGTTCATAAAAAACGTTAATTTAGATGGTCTCTTTAAGCAAGACGATTCATAAGTTTTTTTGTTACAAAACAGAAAAAATAAAAACTAAAGTTACTATTTTTACGTTTATAAATAAATATAGACTTAAATACATGAAAAAAACATATTACCTCGTTCTATTATTATTTGCAACCGCGATTGGTTTTCAAAGTTGTCAAGATAATGATGATGTTGCACCAGCAGCGAATCTAGAAATCCAAGATTTTATTTGGAAAGGTTTAAACCAATACTATTTGTGGCAAGCAGATGTCCCTAATTTAGATGACAAACGGTTTGCTGATCAGGCTGCTTTAAATTCTTTTTTAAGCGGTTATCCTAAACCTGAGGTATTATTTGATGCATTGCGAGTTGATAAATCAAAAGATCGCTTTAGCTGGATTGTAGATGATTATTTAGAGCTCGAAGGACAACTTCAAGGAACTACTAAAAATAATGGTGTTGAGTTTGGTTTGAGTTATAAACCGGGGAGTACAACTGAAATAATAGGTTTCGTGCGCTATATAATTGCCAATTCTGACGCTTCAACTAAAAATATTAAGCGCGGTGATATTTTCAATGCAGTTAATGGAACTGCTCTTAACAAAAGCAATTATCAATCATTACTTTTTGGATCTAATGAAAATTATGATTTGAATATGGCTGATTTTAATGGAACAACAATTGTAAGCAATGGCAAAACCGTGTCTTTGACAAAAACAGTTTTATCTGAGAATCCTATTTTGATAAGTACAGTAATTCCTTCAGGTTCAAAAAGAATTGGATATTTGATGTATAACGGCTTTTATGCTGATTATGACATCCGTTTGAATGATGCATTTGGCGCACTAAAATCAGCAGGTGTAACTGACTTTGTTTTGGACTTAAGATACAATGGTGGTGGATCAGTTCAAACAGCTGCAAGATTAGCAAGCATGATTACAGGTCAATTCACTGGGCAAGTTTTTGCAAAACAGCAATGGAATAAAAAGATCAATGATTATTTCGAAAAAGAAAATCCATCAGCTTTATTTAATTACTTCACCGAAAAAATAGGCTCTACAACAATCAACAGTATAAACATGAGTAAAGTTTATGTTTTAACCGCAAGTGGGACTGCATCAGCAAGTGAATTAGTTATCAACGGCTTAAAACCTCATGTAACGGTAGTGCAAATAGGTGATGTAACAGTTGGGAAAAATGTAGGTTCTGTGACCTTATATGACTCACCCACTTTTGGGTCAGAAAATAGAAATCCAAACCACAAATATGCGATGCAACCGATAGTCTTAAAAATTGTTAATTCAGCGGGTTTTGGAGATTATTTCAACGGTTTACAACCTGATTTCTTACTAAAAGAGACAGTTAGTACACTAGGAACTCTTGGAGATTCATCAGAGCCTTTATTAAGTTTAGCAATTAGTAAAATTACAGGAAGTGCAAGGATGATGAAAGCGACTCCCGCAAACGATCTAAAATTCTTTAAAGATTCTAAATCAATAAACGAGTTTCAAAACGAAATGTATATCGAGAAAGCTCCTGAAGGACTTTTAAAAGCTTTGGATTAAAACGTAACCTTGAGCAAGTCTTAAAAACTAAATTAAGAACACACAATTAAAAAAATAATAGCAGTGCAATTTCTTTAAGTTTTTGAACACTAAAAATCAACATTCCATATTATTTAGGTTGCATCAGCATTACAATACTTTTTAAAAGTATATAAAAAAAGGCGTTTTCAAACTAAGAAAACGCCTTTGCTATTTAGTAAATACTAATTCTTAGTCATTGAAATAAAAACCGTTTGGTCCAACTCCAACAGCCAGTTCCTTTTGAAGTGTTCCTGTCAATGAATAAACATAAGCCTTACCATTTGATGCGAAATCACCACCATCAGCGATATAAATTTTATCATTTTCCACAGCAAAACCATACATAACTCCATATTGAGAAGTTGAAGTGTATTTAAAGATAGGAGTTTCTACAGGTTGAGTAGCCGTTATATCCATATTATACACTCCTGTACCTTTAGTAAAGTAAATTTTAGAGCCATAAATATCTAAATTTCCTGCATCTTTCAGAGCAAGTGGGAATAAAACCTCAGTTACGGATTTGTCAGATAATTTTACTTTTATAATTTTACTTGCACCTCCATAAGGTGAAGCTAAAACATATAAAATACCATTTTTCACTTCCATAGTATTGGCACTTGAACCTACATTAATAGGTGTTTCTAAAGTTTTTGTAACGGTATTTACAACTAAAACTTTTTCACTATCGTAAGGTTCAGAGATATACAATTTATCTCCATCCATAACAATACGATTTGCTGTAGCATTCAAATTTATTTTTGACTCCACTTTATTGGTAACTAAATCAATAACTGCTACAAAATCATCCGTATTTCCGGTTGCAGGATTAGCATAAGAATAGGTATTTGCATTAGTGACATAAGCTTTACCATTTCTTGCCACTCCATATCTTGGGGTGATTAAACCAGTTTCAATTTTGGCGATCAACTTAAATGTATATCTATTGACAACATTAATTACGTTAGATCCTCCCGCGATGATATACGCTTTGTCTCCATCAAAAAAGATGTTTTGCATGTATTTTCCAAATACATCACCTGGATTCTCCGATCCGTAAACATCTTGTTTAAAGGTTACCATGTCATCTCCTAAAAAAGAAACAGACCCTCCTGAGGAATTTCCTTCATTCAAAACAAACACTCCATTATCATAACTTCCCTTAGGACTATTGTCATTATCATCATTAGTACATGACGACAAAAAAGCAATTGATAACGCGACAAATAAAACTCTAGTTAACTTCATTATATTAAAATTTAAAAATTAGATACAGATTGTAATTTCGTCCGGGCATAATTCTATTTTCCAGACTTTCATATTTTTCATTCCAAAGATTAAGCACTTGAACGCCAAATTTAGAATGAGAAATAAAGGGAATATCATAATCGATACCTAAGTTCCCAACCAAGTAAGATGGAACAACAGCGGTAGGATCATTATCTAATTGCGTATAGACAAAACCATTTAAAAGCATTTGGTAATTAGCACTCCATTTTTTATGGGAAAGAGCCACTGCACCGGTTATTTTGTGAAAAGGCACAAAAAACAATTGCTTTCCAGTTGCCTCGTTTTTTGAAATCGTATAAGCATACGTACCATTAACCTCTACAATGCTTTTTCCAATTCCCTTTTTCCAGGAAAGCAAGGTTTCTACTCCATAGGCCTCTACTCTATCCGTATTTTGAGGAGACCAAATACCATTATTACCAGGTATCCAACGCAACAAATCTTTGATTTTGTTGAAATAAGCAGTTTGGGTTAGTTTAACATTTTTGTACCTGAAAACATTAGCTATTTCAGCCTGATAAGAACTTTCCGGTTTTAAATGTGGATTTCCGCCTTCTTCCCAATACAAATCATTGTAGGTGGGAATTCTAAAATTATGAGAGGCATTAATTTTTAATTGATATGCATTTGTAAGCTGTAACGCACTTCCTATAGAAAAGAGGAAAGGAGATTTGTAGTTATTGGTAAACTCTTTACGAATTCCTAATTCATTTTGCCATTTTGACGAAACCTCTTGCTTAATCAAAAGTGCTAAACCAGTAATTTCCCGCTCATGATTGCCAAAACTAGAACCTTCACCCGTTGTGTTGCTATATTCCAAAATTGAATTAAACAAAAGAGCTTTATTGGCTTGAAAACTTATATCTGCTTTAGATGTCAGCATTTTTGTGCCACCGTAACTAAATTGATTTACTTTATTATCTGGGAAATATTGATAATTTTCAGTAATAAATGCCGTTTTGAAATTAGCTATCCACATTCCTAGCACATTATTGTACTCTAACAAGTTACGGCTAAAATCATTTTTATACTTTGTTCTAGATTCTGATGGCGAAAGCAAAGAAATATTTCTATCAGTGTTTGATGACTGACTGTACAACTTCAGTAACTGGTGGTCATCAATTTTAAATCCGACATTGGCATTAAGTGTACTGATTTGATATCCTCCATTTTCATTAAACCTTTGCATGCCTTTCCAATCAAAAGCTCCCGGATAATTATAATCATTATCTGAATAGTTGCGTGAAAAGCCAATTTGAGCCGACCATTTTTTATTAGAAAAATGACTTTTATAACTAATACCCTGCGTATTAAAACTACCATAATCCAATCGCAATTGATTTGAAAAAGAACTATCAAATTTCAAATCATTGTTCAAGTGCACAGTTCCTCCAATGGCGCCACTCCCGTAAATAACACTTCCGCCACCGCCTTTTATAGCAATATTGCTGTAATCCATTCCCGAAAGTGTGTTAAAATCAGTGCTTCCATTCATTTGAGAATTAATGTTAATACCATTCCAGATCACGGCTGTTTGCGATGCAGTTGTCCCCCGGAAAGAAACCGTAGAGAGCATTCCACGTCCATATTCTTTGAAATAAATAGCTGTATTGTAGTTAAGAACATTGGTCAGCAAAGCACTGTTTTTTGACAAAATAGAGTCGTTCAAAAGTTGAATTGTTTGTGAACTGGAAAACTTACGCAACTTAGTATCAGACACAATTACTTCATTTAAACGAGTAATGGTGTCCTCCTTTTGAGCCAAAAGAAATTGGCTTGCGAATAAGCAAAAACAAAAAAAATGTTTAAAATAAGTCATAATGTCCTGAACCTTTTTTCCCGAAAGTTCGATATTTGTTAATAAAAAAAGGCAGGTCTCCTGGCTTGCGTCTTGTTGTTGACCTTCTCATTCGCCACGACGAACAATGGTTTTATAGATAACAACAAGCTTAATAGCTTACAGTTGCGGGTACAGCTCAGGATTTTTGATTTAAGATTTAGGATTTTTGATTTAGGATTTAAACCCTAAAATCTGAAAGCCAAAACTTGAAATCTATCACCTGATTCCCTTTTAATGCGATTTAAAAAAAATTAAACCACAACCTCAATACGGTGACAAAGATAGAATTATAATAAGTTAATAACCTAAATGATTGTAGATTTTATAATTCAATTTTAATTACAGCTCCAAAATCTACTTTATTTTGAAAAGCATCTTTCAAAGGTATATTCAAGATTTTACATAAAAAGCTGCGAATTACTCCAGCATGTGCGATAATGATTATCGGTTTAGTGCCGTTGGTTTCAAGTTCATTTTGCATAAAATCACTTACGCGCAAGTGTAAATCTGTAAATGATTCGCCATTAGGAACGCGAACATTTACAAAATCAGACATCCAAGGATTTAGATCTTCGGGTTCAATTGCATCCCAATTTTTCAGTTCCCAATCTCCAAAATTCATTTCCAGCAGACGGGAATCTTGATGTATCGCATCAATTTGTAAACTATCTTTGACAAACCTAGCCAAAGCTACGCAACGACGTAAAGGACTCGAATACAACTTGGCATCTTGTGGCAATTGTTTTAAAACAGATTGAAAAACAGCATCATAAGGCTCTAATATTTCCAAATCAGATTGCCCATAACAAATACCTTTTTCACAAACCGTTTCTGTGTGACGAACTAAATAAACTTCCATATTGCAATACTTGAGATATAAAAAACAACTTCACAAACTTGTTGAGTCGCACCTAAACAATCACCGGTATATCCGTCAATCCATTTCTGGAAGTAGCGTGCTAAGAAAAATCGAGCGGCAAAAACTGGTACTATTACTAAGAGCAATTGCCATTCAAAACAAGACAATACAAGTAGCGGAAGTAATCCAAAAAATAAGGATCCCACCACTTCTCGCCAAGAGTAACTTTGCGCAATAGGTTTGCTTTTACTGGAAGCATCCTCCCTAGAATATTTATGTGTAAAAACTATCGAAATTGCAGCTAACCTACTAATAGAATGGCCAGAAACAAATAGCAAAAAAAGCAACAAATAGGAATTGCTGACAACATTTATTAGCTGCGTTAGCCCCTGAAATTTGAGTAGTAATAACAAAATTAAACCAATTGCTCCATACGCACCAATAGCACTGTCTTTCATGATGATTAGGATTTTTTCTTTGGTCCAACCGCCGCCAAAACCATCGCAAACATCAGCAAAACCATCTTCGTGAAAAGCGCCGGTAACTAAAACTGAAGCAATCATTGAAAGGATTATTGCAATCTCAGGGGCTAGTACAAAATTAAAAAGATAGAAGACTACAAAAGCAATTCCGCCCACAATCCATCCGATTAAGGGAAAATAACGAGAGGCTTTGTTTAGATACTCTGGGTTGTGATCGATACTTGTAGGACACGAAATCCTAGTGTAAAACATCAAAGCTGTAAAAAATATATGGAGTTCTTTTTTCATTTATATAATTTTTTGGCTGCAGCCAATTGAATCGTATTCGCTGTGATAAAATTAGATTTCTTTAGTATTTACCCCAGCACTTTCAAAACTTGCCATGTCGTTCAAGAATGCCACTGCAGACTGGATTATCGGAAAAGCAATGGCGCAGCCCGTGCCTTCGCCCAAGCGTAAATCGAGTTGTAATACTGAACGAACGTTAAGATAATCAAGTATTTTTTGATGTCCTTGTTCAGCAGAAGAATGACAAAAAATAGCATTTTTAAGAATAAAAGGGTTCTTTTTAACGGCAATTAAAAAAGCGACGCTACCTATAAAACCATCTACAAGAATCAACATGTTTTGTTCTTTTGCTTGAAGCATTCCGCCTACCATTTGCATGATTTCAAACCCTCCGAAGTAGGCTAACTTACTGTCTAAATCAGCTGCACCGTTATAATTATCCACACATCTATTGAGGATATTAATTTTTTGAATGAGTTTTTCGTCATCGATACCAGTGCCTCTGCCTACGCAGTCTTCAACAGGCAATGCTAAAATAATGCTCATTAATATCGAAGCAGTTGCGGTGTTTCCAATTCCCATTTCACCAAAACCAACACAATTACTACCTGTTTCTGCAATGCCAGCAATAATTTTGCTCCCTTTGCTATAACATAATTGCAATTCGCTTAAACTCATTGCAGGACCCTGTAAAAAAGACTGGGTTCCTTTCCCTATTTTGGCCGAAATCAAATCCGCATTCGTAGGAAAATCATAATTCACACCTGCATCTACAATTGAAAGATGGATGGAATGTTGCTTGCAAAATACATTTATTGCTGCACCGCCATCGAGAAAATTAGCAACCATCTGCCTCGTGACATCTTGTGGATAAGCACTTACGCCATGATTTGCAATTCCGTGATCAGCAGCAAAGACAACAATATGTGGTAGCATTATTTTTGGTTCCAATGTTTGAAACACTACACCTATTTGTTTAGCAAGTAATTCTAAAACTCCTAGGGAACCTGTTGGCTTGGTTTTTTGATCGATTTTATGTTGTACTTCTTTTGCAAAAAGAGTATTATTTACTTCATTTTTAACCTTAAAAGTGGTCGTTTCGGCGCTACTTTGATCAAAAATAGTAATTTCTTCAACAACTGGATTTTCTTGTTTTTGTTTCCATTGCAGTTGCTGTAACATGGGCTGTTCATCATAATCAGTTGCTGGCTTTCCTACGCAAAAGTAACCCAATGGCTCTATGTTTTCAGGTAATCCTAACAATTGCTTAAACTGATAATAATTTAAAATGGAAACCCATCCCATTGAATATCCTTGCTCTGTTAAGGAAAGCCAAATATTTTGTGCCGCGCATACGGAACTAAACTTGATCGCCTCAGAACTCCCAACGGTACCAATGGTAAAATTATTCAAAACAGAACGGTCATAACAAATGACTAATCCTAAAGGCGCTTCCTCAATTGCTTCTAGTTTCAGTGCCTTATAATCTCGTTTTTGCTGCTGATTATCTGTCAAGGCAATTGCTTTTTCATCATAATCTAAGAATAAATTCTTTATGGCTTTTTTCAATACCGCTGATTTGATAGTGTAATATTTAGTAGCATCAGTTAAACCAACAGAAGGCGCCCAATGTCCTGCTTGAAGTGCTTTTTTCAGAACTTCATCAGGGACGGCATCTTGCGTAAAATGACGTGTATCTCGCCGAGATTTTAAAATATCATCTAAATTATTCATGCGTTAGCTTTTGATTTTCACTGGAATTCCAGAAACCATTAATACGACTATATTGGCTTTCTGAGCAATGTATTGATTCATCCATCCTTGTAGCTCTGTAAATTGTCTTCCAGCTATGGTATCAGCATGAAGTCCCATTCCTATTTCATTGGTAACAATGATTATTACCGAATTCTCTTGATTGGCGATTGCATCAATTTCAGCTTTGGCTTGTTCTAAGCACAAAGAAATGTCGTTTTTAGTATCAACAAAAAAGTTAGTCAACCAGAGTGTTACACAATCAACAACAGCCACTTTACCCGAAAAATTTATTTCACTTAAATACTTTTCTTTTTCGATGTTAATCCAGCTTTTGTCTCGATCGTTTTGATGGCGGTCAATTCTCGTTTGGAATTCAGCATCCCATTTTCTGGCAGTCGCCACGTACATGGGTTTATGCGATAATTGTTTTGCTAAATTCTCGGCATAACTACTTTTGCCTGAGCGTTCTCCTCCCGTAATTAGATATATCATTGTAATTGTTGCGTTTTATAAGGACAATGTCGGCATCCATTCGTACAGCAATGCCCTCTTTTTAAATGAAACCAAGCCTTGAAAACATAATTTCCATCCTCAATATAATAGTCAATTCCCTCTATTGGTTGTTTGGTTTTAGGTAAATCTCTAGCGCTGCTATTTATTGCGGTTTCAGCAGTAACCGTGGCAACATATTCATTAATTTTAGTCGAGCAAAACATTGTAAAGCAGGAAGAGTAAAGACAGTCTATCACTTCAGTTAGTTTAAAAATAGGCAGAAAATTGTTGCACCAGCACTTATTTCCGTCTGTAGTATCTCCGCAATTAAAAGGGGTTCCGCAAGCAGAACATTTTTTTATGGTAAATATCAATAGGAAAATTAGACATTACTTTACTTTTGCAATACTGCGAAAAGAAAGGTATTTGTGTTCTAATTTTTTTGGGATTTCAAATAAATCAGGATGAAACAACGCGGCAAGCAACTCAATTCCGTCTACAACAGTTGTGCTGGGCTGTGTAAATAAATCGGCATCAGCTAAAAAAACTGCGTTATTCTGAACTGCATTCAAGGTATCCCATCCGTCTAATTTTGTTAGTACCTCTAATTCTTGACTGGAACGATTTATATCAAAACCACACGGTGCAACCACGAGTACCTCAGGATTATATAACAATATTCGTTCCCATGCGGTAACAATAGAATATCCAGAAGGATTCCCAAGCATGTCTACACCACCGGCTTGTGCGATTTGGTATGGGATCCAATGTCCACAATTGTATATGGGATCGAGCCATTCCAAAACCATTACTCGTTTAAGCGGAGCGTTGTTTTTACGAAGCGTATCCAGAATAAAATCAGTTCTCTTTTTGAGATTTGCTAATAATGTGTAAGCGCATTCTTCTTTATTAAAAGCTTTGGCAATAGTTATTACATTTTGATAAATATCCTCTAAATTTCTTGGAATTAGTGGAATTAATTCTGGCTCTTTGGATAATCGATAAATGGAACGAGCCACATGACTCGTGTCTATCTGGCAAACGTCACATACATCTTGAGTGAGAATAACATCGGGAGATAGAGATTCTAGCAAAGCGTCATCTATGTAATACAAACTTTTACCTTGCGCTTTAGATTGTGATACAATCTGGTCAATTTCACTACTCGTGTGATTAGTTCCTTCAAGGTAAGAACGTACCACTTTGGGTTTATCAGAATGGCATTCAAAGGTAACACCAACTAATTGATTTTCTAAACCCATTTCATAAATCATAGAAGTGGCGGCGGGCAGGAAAGAGCAAATTTTAATCATCCTAACAGTATATAAATCCTTGTGTTAATATAAAATAGTTTTTCAATAAAAAAGTGAGAAGATTGTAATAATCAAGCAACATACAAAATCAGCGAAACCTACATCCTTTTGGTTAGCTTCCATCGGTTTTTATTTCAAACAAAACAGACAAGAATCTAAATACAAATATAACCGTATGAATGGAACTATTGGTATAAATCTTATTTTATGTTTTGGGTAGGATCCGAATCTACCCGATAATTTAAAAAATTTGTCACTGATTATAAAAAATTTATAATTTATATTTGCCTTTAAATTTGCAAAAAATTATGAACATAAATAGTAATAAATTTTCTTTTCTTGTTTTGCTGTTACTATTAATTGGATGTAAAAAAAGCGAACAACTAAGCAATAAGATTTCTGATGTTTCTGGAAATACGATAGCTTACGCTAAAAGCTTAGCTATCTCAAAGTACGATGGCTATTCCGTTGTAAAGGTTTCAAATCCTTGGCCTGAGTCCAGTAAAAACTTCACTTATATATTGAAAGAAAAAAACGGTGTCATTCCTGATAGTCTACAAAAATATAATGTAATTCAAATACCTTTGCAGTCGATTGTGGTCACCTCAACCACAAATATTCCTTTTTTAGAAATGTTACGAGTTGAAAAATTATTAGTGGGATTTCCTAATACGGACTACATTTCATCTAAAAAAACCCGCAAATTAATTGATGCTGGCGCTGTAAAAAACATAGGACAGAATGAAAAATTAAACATGGAACAACTCATTGACTTGGCGCCTGATTTAATAGTAGCTTATGGAGTTGACAACAACAACCCAATGATTGATAATTTACAAAAAAGTGGCCTTAATGTGCTTTTTCAAGCAGATTGGATGGAACAAACACCGCTAGGCAAAGCCGAATGGATAAAACTTTACGGAGCTTTGTTTGGAAAAGAAAAAGAAGCTAAAATACTTTTTGAAACAATTGTCAAAAATTATAATGACGCTCTAGCATTAGTGGCAACCCAAAAATCTACAGTCACTGTTTTGTACGGATCTATGTATCAAGATCAATGGTATGTTGCAAAAGGAAATAGCTGGGTAGCCCAATTTATGAAAGATGCCAAATCTAATTATTTGTGGGCCGATGTTGAAGGAACAGGAAGTCTTAGTTTATCTTTTGAAAAAATACTAGATAAGGCAAAAACGGCAAATTATTGGATCGCAACAGGTTCTTTTAAGAATAGTACTGAATTTAAAAACAGTAACCCACATTACAGTCAGTTTGATGCTCTAAAAAACAACAATGTTTACACTTTTGAAAGTAAGTTAGGCAGTACAGGAGGAACCATTTATTATGAATTAGCCCCAAGCCGACCGGACTTAGTTTTGAAAGATTACATTAAAATTTTCCATCCTGATTTACTTCCAAACTATACTTTTACTTTTGCACAAAAACTGAACTAAATCCTTTCCTCTCCCCAAGCGTCCAGAGGATTCAAAAAAGAGGAAGCCAAAACTAGATTTTTACTTATCAAAAAGCTAAATATAATATTAGACAAACAAACGACAATTGAATAATCAAAAACGAAATACGATTTTATTTTTTTTACTTACTTTAGGGCTTATTGTTTTGTTTTTTGTAAACATTAGTTTTGGTTCCATTACAATCCCTTTTAAAGAAATTTACACTAGTTTAACCGGTGGTCAAGCGAGCAAATCTACCTGGGAATACATCATCATTAATTATCGTTTACCCAAAGCGATTACGGCAATTCTTGTAGGAATGGGATTATCGATAAGTGGTTTATTGATGCAAACGTTATTTAGAAATCCTTTAGCAGGACCTTATGTTTTAGGACTAAGTTCTGGCGCCAGTTTGGGTGTTGCCTTTGTGTTTTTAGGAGCAGGTTTACTGCCGTCTTTTTTAAGTACTGTCTTATTATCGTCTTATGGAGTGATTTTAGCATCGACTATGGGAAGTTCAATTGTATTATTAGCTGTTTTAGCCGTTTCACATCGATTGCGTGACACCATGGCTATTTTAATTATAGGATTAATGTTTGGGAGTTTTACCAGCGCAATTGTAGGGGTTCTTACTTATTTTAGTTCAGCTGAACAATTGCAAAAATTTACTTTTTGGTCCTTGGGAAACTTGGGCAATTTATCGTGGTCTTCTATTTTAATTTTAACAGTTTGTGTTACAGTAGGATTATTATTAAGTCTTTTTAGCATCAAACCACTAAATGCCTTACTGCTAGGCGAAAATTATGCTCGCAGTTTAGGTTTAAATTTTAAAAAAACTCGTTTAATCATTATTTTTGCAACCAGTATTTTAGCAGGAAGTATCACCTCTTATGCAGGTCCAATAGCTTTTATAGGATTAGCGGTGCCTCATATTGCAAAATTAGTATTTCAAACCAGTGATCATTCCGTATTATATTGGAGTACTTTGCTTTTAGGAGCATCAATTATGCTTATTTGCGATGTTATTTCAGAAATGCCTGGATTAGAAATCACTTTGCCTATTAATGCCGTAACATCCATAATTGGCGCCCCTGTGGTAATTTGGTTACTAGTACGAAAACGAAAAATGATTGCATAATGGAACATAAAATCATTCTGGAAGCTTCAAAAATTAGCATTGGTTATTCTCATAAAAAAGAGCATATCGTAGTGGCTTCGAATATTTCTATAAATTTAAAAAAGGGGAAACTGATCGCTTTAATAGGTGCTAACGGCATTGGAAAATCCACACTTTTAAAAACGATAACGGGAATTCAAAAACCGCTGCAAGGTGCTGTATTTTTAAATGAACGGAAAATTAGTTCATATGAACCTTTAGTGTTAGCACAGAACCTAAGTCTAGTATTGACAGAAAAATTACCGCCGAGTAACTTGACCGTTTTTGAATTAATTGCATTAGGTAGACAACCATACACCAACTGGATAGGAAAATTAACTCGAAATGATTTAAGCAAGATCTATGAAGCAATGGAGCTCACTCAAATTAGCCATTTAGCGGATAAAAAGCACTATGAAATTAGTGATGGACAATTGCAAAAGGTATTAATCGCACGCGCTCTGGCACAGGATACTCCTTTGATAATTTTGGACGAGCCTACCACTCATCTTGATTTATTACATAAAGTTTCACTTTTTAAATTGCTAAAAAAGCTAACTCAAGAAACTGAAAAATGTATTCTTTTCTCTACCCATGATATTGATATGGCGATACAATTAAGTGACGAAATGATCATAATGACTCCTCAAATTGTTGTCCAAGATGAGCCTTGTAACTTTATATCCAAAGGAATTTTTGCGACCTTATTCAACGATGAGCATATCCAATTTGACCAAGAAAAAGGAAAGTTTCTTATTGTATAATTTTTACTTTTTTAGTGTTATTTGTCTTTTTGCTTCACCGATTAAAAAAGCAACAGAATTCGCAATATTAAAACTTCGAATTAGTGTAGACATGGGAATGGTAAGGTGATTATCAAATTGGGATAAAACTTCTGGACTCAAACCTTTACTTTCCTTTCCAAAAACCAACCAATCACCATCTCTAAACTCTATTTCCAGATAGGATTTTTCAGCATGGGAACTCATTAGAAAGACCCGAGATAAATCCTGCACTTGAGCTTTCCACTCCGCTACATTTTGATATTCAGTTACGTCAAGATGTGGCCAGTAATCAAGACCTGAGCGTTTTAAATTTTTATCGTTAATTTCAAATCCAAAAGGATGAATCAAGTGCAAACGGCTCTCGGTACCTACGCACAAGCGACCAATGTTTCCAGTATTATTTGGTATTTCAGGTTCTACGAGAACAATATTTAACATTTTGAAGAGTTTTTTGATTGTTAATTTTTAATTGACATACTTCACTTGATCTTTGATTAGAGCTATAAAAAATGATCTACCTCTTGTACCTCTCCTGCTTGCAAATCATTAAGATACACGCTTCCTATTCGAACACGAACCAAGCGCAAGGTAGGAAAACCAACTGCAGCAGTCATTTTACGGACTTGGCGAAATTTCCCTTCATTGACCGTTATTGATGCCCATGAAGTAGGACCGTGACGTTCGTCCCGAATTTTTTTTCCTCTAGCCCCAAAAGCAGGAATTTCAGTAATTAATTTTGCTGTACAAGGTTTTGTGATGTATTTTGTACCGTTAAATCCTATTTCGACACCTTTTTGTAATTGTTCAATCGCTTCTTGATTAATCACACCATCAACTTGAACATAATATTCTTTGTCTACTTTTTTACTTCGGATAATTTCGCTCATCATACCGTCAGTAGTCAATAATAATAGTCCTTCTGAATCTTCATCTAAACGCCCTATTGCCATCGTTCCTTTTGGAAAGTCATGCAATTCGCCAAGTAGCTTCTTTTTCCTTTTTAATTCATAAATAAACTGACTGAGATATCCGTAAGGTTTATGAATGATAAAGTGTGAATGAGTCATTTTTACTTTGTAATTAATCCTTGTAAAGGTAGTTTTGTTTTTAGTAATTTGAAAATAGAAACATTGCAGTTATAATCTCAAAATCAAAATGTGCTGTTAAATGATTTCACATAATCATATTATCTTCGTAATCTTATGTTTACTTAGAATTATATTAATTTAAAATAACGACCATGGAAAATGATGATTTAGGTTCAAAAAAAATGAACAATAAACAAAGCACTAATGAAGGTTTCAGCGGCGACAATATGCCTGATGATTGCAAGACAGCCGATTCTATCATTAAAGAAGAAGTTGTTACTGATAGAGATGGCAATGAGACAATAGTGCAACGCGCCCGAAATGCTGATGGGAGTGAGGCTTTATTACCTGAGCAAGACCAGCGAACGTGGAATGAAAATGAGAGCTTAAGTAGGGGTGTACATACTGAAGAGGAAGCAATGAAAACAGTTGAAAACGAAGACTTAAACTCGGATATTACTGCACATAGATATCCAGCATCACATCCAGATAATCATCAGGATAGAGGAAATATAAAGCTTGACGATTAATTATAATTTTTAATTTGTAGTGAGCTAGTGAAAAGAAAATTTTTACTGGCTTTTTTGATGGATGGATTTTTTTAGTTAAAACTTATACTTCATCTATTTTATAATATTGTCTTAACGTAAGAAGTATTAATTTTGTTTCAAATATAAAATACAACCAATGAAACAGAATTACCATTTTCGCCAGATTCTGGCATTTTTAAGTTTTTTTTATTGTTTTTCGGTATCAGTTTTTGCTCAGGGAACCGCTCCAGTACCACAGGAATTGCCTTACACACAAGATTTCTCCTCTTTACCACATGCAGCTACGACATATCCAGCTGGATTTCAGGGTTGGACAGCAAGTATTTCCTCTGGGGCTGCATTCAACACTTCAGCAACCATAGTAGCTGATCGAGCTTTAGTTGCCAGTAGCACGGCTTCAACAGCAAGCGGTAATGTACACAACTACAATGGAAAAATTGGGTTTTTGAATACTAGCGCATTAGATTTAGCTATTGGATTTGCATTTAAAACAACGGGGAAATCAGGAATTACTGTTGAATATGATGCTATGGTAATTCGTAATCCTTACAATGGCGCATCAAGTGACCGACTTAATGATTTGATACTACAGTATCGCACCAGCACAACAAATGAATTTACTAATTTAGTACCTACAGTTTATACGAACGGAACAACAGCGCAAAACTCTGGCGTAATAGGACAGAATATTCAAAAGATAAAGATACTGTTACCAAATGGTTGTAATAATCAAGACGTTGTTCAAATTCGTTGGATTTCAAGACAATTTTCGGGTGGCGGTTCTAGACCTTCTTTCGCTATTGATAATATAAGCATTATCAACGACATAGCAGCACCTGTAAATGCTGTTAATTATCCGCAAATTAGCAATATAGTAGCTGATGGATTTGATTTTTTATCTCAATTAAATGAGGTTGGAAAAACGTATTATGTTATTTTGCCATCAGGTAGCGCTGAACCAACTATATCTCAAATAAAAGCAGGAACAAATATTGCAAATGCAGCTGCCATAAAAGCGGGCACTCTTGCAATTGATGATGCAGCGCTTCCCTACTCTCAAAATATTACTGGATTAACTTTAGGGACAGCTTATGTTGTTTATTCTATTTCTGAAGATGCGTATGGTAACATTCAAAGTGCAGTAAATAAAATAGATGTGACAACGTCCAGTGTTTTAGTTCCTGTTTTAAAGACTTCAAAAACCACTATCGATTTTAGTTTAGTAGAGCAAAATTTCAATTCAACTATTCAAAGTTATGAATTACAAGGAATTAACTTAAATGGAACTGTAACTCTTACTGCATCAGGAAATTTTACTATTTCTAAGGATCAAAATAGTGCTTTTCAATCATCTTTACTTTTTACTGCCGCTGATTTTAGTAGTGGCGCTACCGCGAATGTTTATGTGAAATTCTCACCCAATGCAACGGATGCTTTTACGGGTCAAATCACACACGCATCAAGTGGCGCAACAACTAAAATAATTTCATTATCAGGAACAGGAATAAATCCTTACATCCAGGATTTCAATAATGCAAATGTGCTTATTAATAGCGGTTGGACAGAATATAGTGTCGCTGGTAATACCATAAAATGGGTCAGCACTACAACTCGCTTTAATAGTTCTCCAGCGGCGGTGCAAATAAATGGTTATGGGGAGTCAGGTGAAAGTAAGGATTGGTTAATTTCGCCCAATTTACGATTAAATAGTTTTGATAATTTCCCATTATTATCCTTTTATTCGCGTAAATTTTTCTCTGGCCCGGCACTTAAATTAATGGTTTCAGTAGATTATGATGGAAAAAGTAATCCAGAGACAGCCACTTGGATCGCTCTAGATGGAGATTTTCCTACTACCACTGGAACATTCAAACAATCACGATACATCAATTTAGAGTCCTATAAAACTGATCATACTTATTTAGCGTGGGTATATGAAACTACCGCAGGTGGCGGAACAAACACTGCCGAATGGACGGTTGATGATGTAAGTATTGCCAATACGGTATCATTTTTAGCTTCCATTCCTGATTTAAATTTTGGCGAAATTGAGATTAATGCAACATCTGCCAGTCAATCTTTCGTATTCACAGCAGGTGGATACGGTGATCTTACAATTACCGCTCCAACTGATTATCAAATCTCTCTTGACGATATTACTTTTCAATCCGCTCTCACTGTTTTAGCGGCAGATGCACTTGCAGGTAAAACGATTTATGCTCGTTTTTTTCCTTCAACAAAAGCGTTAAATATTTCAGGAACGTTTACAGTTGTAGGAACAGGATTAAATCAAGGAATAGGTTCTTTAAATGGTTCTTCATTACTAAAAACAGACACATTTGATATTGTTACCTACAACTTAGAATTTTTTGGAACTGACGTGAAAAATACTAGCAATGTAGAATTTGGCCCTACGGACGATGCGCTACAAATTGACAATGTGGCTAAAGTGATGAATACTTTAAATGCTGATGTCTACGCTGTTCAAGAAGTTTCAGATGATAGCGCTTTGGAAACTTTAATTCAAAAAATAAGTATTAACGGAAAAACGTTTGATAAAGTGATCTCTCCAGTTTGGTCACGGTCTTATCAGGCTCCAGATCCTACTTTCCCGCCACAAAAATTAGTCGTGATCTATAACACAAAGACAACTACCGTAAAAAAAACTAGGGTAATGCTTAGTCAACTGTATGATGATCTTCGCGCAGGAACAAAAACGTTACCTAATTATCCAGATGTTGCTTCAAGTTTTTTCTCATCAGGAAGATTACCTTATGTGGTAGATATTGAAACAAACATTAATGGTGTAAAAAAGGAACTAAAAATAATTAATATACATGCTCGAGCTAATAGCGGCAGTGACTTAGTTAAATACAACCAGAGAAAATATGATGTAGATGTTTTAAAAGACAGCTTAGATGCGCAATATCCGGATGCTAATTTAATTATTTTAGGAGATTATAATGATGATGTTGACGAATCAGTTATTGCAGGTAAGCCTTCTACGTTCCAGAAAATAGTTGAAGATGTGACTCGTTATAATCCATTAACATTAGACATAAGTAAAGCAGGAGCGTTTAGTTATTTGTCATCTGGTGGATTCTTAGATCACATAATCATATCTAATGAACTAACTGCAGATTATGTGCCGAATTCAATTAAAGTATATGATCCTCGTTTAGATGTACCAAATTATGTCAATACAACATCAGATCATGGTCCTGTCATTGCTCGTTTTGAACTAAAAGCAGCTGTAAATTTAGCTACTAACGAATTCATCATGAAAAATGGCTTATCTGTGGTGTCTTATCCAAATCCAACTTCTGAATCGTTTAATGTGACAATAAGTTCAGTAGACACAGTAGATTTAGAGCTAAATATATATGACATGCTTGGTAGAGTTATGGGAGACGCAGTTAAGTTGAAAGGCTTAACTGGTGAAAATACCATAAAAATAAATAGTACAAAGTTACCGGTAGGAATCTATATCTACACCATTTCAAAAGACAACAAAATTGTTTTTAAAGACAAAATTATTAAAAACTAAAAGATTTTTTAAGCAGTTAGAAAGCCAGATTTTAAAAAAAAATCTGGCTTTTTTATTTTAGGAACTTTACATTACTAAATAGATTAGAGAGTCCAGTAAGCTATTTTCATCTGTCAAGATTTTGACTTTTTTTTTAATTTTTCTCAAAACTGTATTGTTTACTAATTAAAAGTTATTTCTGATTTGCATTTTCCGAAAAGGAAATAGGAATCTTTTTTCTATTTTTACCCTTTTACACAGATCAATTAAATGTCAAACCTGATTCCATTTTTAATAATTTTCATTATCGCGCTAGCGATAGGTGTTTTCATGGGTAAACTATTATTTTCCAATCACTTTTCATCGGAAAAAGTGAGCTTAGAAGAAAGACTAATTGCTGCACATTCTCAACTGTCTCTGCTAAAGGAACATTTACAGTCAACAGATAATGAAAAAGAGGCCATCCGAACTGAAAAAGATAGTTTAGCAATTCAACTTTCTAAAAAAGAGGTCGATTTTGAAAATTTATGGGAACGCAACAAAGAACAGAAAGACGAAGTTGAAAAATTACAAGATAAATTCACTAAAGAATTTGAGAATCTGGCTAACAAAATATTAGAAGAAAAGTCAAATAAATTCACGGAACAGAATAAAGAAAATATGAAAACGATCTTGACTCCGCTGCAAGATAAAATTCAGTTATTTGAAAAAAAAGTAGAAGACACGCACAAAGAAAGCATTGATTATCATGCCGCTTTACGCCAACAAATTCTTGGCTTAAGAGAAATGAATATTCAGATGAGTAAAGAAACAATCAACTTGACTAAAGCGCTAAAAGGCGATAGCAAAATGCAAGGAAACTGGGGCGAATTAGTTTTAGAGCGTGTTTTAGAAAAATCAGGTCTCGAGAAAGGCCGCGAATATCAGGTACAGCAAGCTTTTACAACCAGTGACGGAAATCGCGTTTTTCCAGACGTAGTGATCAACTTGCCTGATGGAAAAAAGATGATTGTCGATTCAAAAGTTTCGCTTACCGCTTATGAAAAGTATATTAATGAAGAAGATGATACATTAAAAACCAGCTATTTAAAAGAACATGTCTTTTCTATTAGACGCCACGTAGAGCAATTAGGTAATAAAAATTACCATGATTTGTATCAAATCGAAAGCCCTGATTTTGTGCTGCTTTTTATTCCTATCGAGCCTGCATTTGCAATAGCACTCAATGAAGATACAACTTTATACAACAAAGCGTTTGAAAAAAATATAGTAATTGTCACCCCTGCTACGCTGCTTGCCACCTTACGTACCATTGATAGTATGTGGACCAATCAAAAACAACAAGAGAATGCTCTTGAAATTGCAAGACAAGCCGGAGCACTTTACGATAAGTTTGAAGGTTTTGTTACTGATTTAATTAAAATTGGAAAAAAAATTGACGAATCTAAAACAGAGTATAACGGTGCAATGAGTAAACTTACCGAAGGAAAAGGAAACCTAATTGTAAGTGTTGAAAAATTAAAAAAGATGGGGGCTAAGGCCAAGAAATCTCTCCCTGAAAGTATAATTAACAATTCTAATAATGGTGAGAACCAACTAATAAACTAAAGAATAGATGAAAAAATTTCTATTAATTGTGACAGCAGTAGCGGTATTAGCTGTTGTGCTATATTTTGGATTTTTAAGCACTGCCACTTACAGTGAGGGTGTTCGCTCAGGCGAATTAATAAAAGTCAGCCATAAAGGGATGGTTTTTAAAACCTGGGAAGGAGAAATTAGTCAGGGTATTTCTGGTGCACAAATTTTTGCGTTTTCTATTCTAGATAGTGAAAAAGAAGTTATTACAAGTCTCAAGGAAATGGAAGGACAATATGTACAAGTTACGTATCATGAACGGTATAGAACTTTCCCTTGGTGGGGCGATACGCACTACTTTATTACCGCAGTCAAAAAAGTTAATTCTCCTTTTAAAGTAAAATAATGGTTCGTATTTATAAAACTGTAGCTTCCTCACACATTAGTATTTCACAATTGATGCTCCCTAGTCATTCCAACTTTAGTGGTAAAATTCATGGTGGATATATATTATCCTTATTGGATCAAATTGCATTTGCCTGTGCCTCTAAATTCTCCGGAAATTATTGCGTGACCGCTTCTGTGGACACCGTAAATTTTTTAAATCCTATAGAAGTAGGTGAACTCGTTACTATGAAAGCTAGTGTGAATTATGTAGGTTCTAGCTCAATGATTATAGGAATTAGAGTAGAATCAGAAAATATTCAAACATCGAAAATTAAACACTGCAATTCTTCCTATTTCACAATGGTCGCCAAAGATGCCGATGGCAAGAAAGCAGACGTTCCTGGATTAATTCTTTCAGGTAAAAATGATGTAAGACGATTTTTTAATTGTGTTAAACAAATTGCACTTAAAAAAGAAAAAGATTTACATGAGGAAGAATTCGATTATGATTCAAAAGATTCACTAGAAAGTCTCAAAAAGTACAATGTCAAATTAGAATTTTAAATACGAATGACCTAGCTTGTTTTTTATTACTAATAATTTCAATGAAAAACATGTACTGAATTATTAATATCTAAAATTAGAATAATTATAACTTACTTTTTTGTACCTTGATGTACTAAAATAGAGGTACTTATGAAAAAAATAATTATTTTTATATTGTTTTTAGTTGTTCATACAACATTCGCCCAAGACAGGTTATCTTCAATTAATGGAATTACAAATTTTGAAGCGTCTATTCCATTTTTTGAAGAGGTAAAGGCAGTAAATAATAAAACAAATGGCACCTTAATAACAACAAGTGGACAAATTTTATTTTCGCTCTATATTAGGGATTTTGAATTCCAGAGAACTTTGATGCAAGAACATTTTAACAGCATCTATATGGAAAGTAATCGCTATCCAAAAGCAGTATTTAAGGGCAAAATTGAAAACTTAAATTTAAAAACAATCAATACAATAAAGGCTGCTTATCAAATAAAGGGTAGAATTATTATTAAAGGACGAAGTAAAAATATTGCAATTAAAGCAAACATAGCAAAAGTTAAAAATGGTTATGAATTTACTACGGAATTTCCTCTAAACACAGACGATTTTAATATAGAAATTCCATTTGTAGTTAGATCTAAAGTATCGAAAACCGTAAACACAACAGTATTTTGTTTTTTGCAATAAGAATTAGTTTCAGATACAATCCTTTAAAGCCTCTTTTAAATTTTGATACTTAAATGTAAAGCCCGTCTGCTGAATCTTTTCTGATGAAACTCTTCTTCCTGTCAAAACAATGACCGACATTTTACCTAAAGCCATTTTAAGTACAAAAGCAGGAACATTTGGTAACCAGATACGATATCCAAAAAGTTGTGCAAAAGTTTCTGAAAAAATTTCATTAGTAGTATCATCATTTATTGCGGCATTATAAGGTCCAACCATTTCCTCATTTTCCATCGCTTTTAAATAGATCGCACATAAATCATCAACATGTATCCAAGGCATATATTGTTGACCAGTCCCTAATGGAGCTCCTAAACGATATTTAAATAGCGGAATCAACTTCTTTAAAAATCCATCATTTTTACCTAGTACTAAACCCGTTCTAATTTTAACAGTTCTTACGTTTAAATTCTCAATGAAATCGATGGCATCCTCCCATTTTTGACATGCATAGCCAAGGAAATCATTTGCGGGAAGCATTTCTTCTGTACATATTTCTTGCCCATTAAGGGCGCCATAAAATCCAATAGCAGATGCAGATATAAAAGCATCTAATTTCTTATTACTTTTTTTAATTACAGAGTACAATAGTAAAGTCGATTGCTCACGACTATCAATAATGGCAGCTTTTCGTTTAGCAGTCCACCTTTTTTCACCAATATTTTCACCGGCAAGATGGATGATATAATCCGCATTTAAAACAGCCTCTTCTTCAATAAACTGTCTTGCTACATCCCACTTATAATAGAAAACGTTTTCCTTATTTTGTTTTTCACTTCTGCTTAAAATAGAAACCGAATATCCTTTGGCTAACAAAAGAGTTGTTAAATGACTACCTATAAATCCAGAACCACCGCTAATTAATACATTTTTTTTCATCATAGTGTAAAGCTACTGATTTTTAATTTTATAAATTTATAATAAATTTTGTTTAACTTTATTAATATATCGTTAAACATTTATTACCTTTATACTCTAATTTGAAATTCAGTAAAAATGGCTACAAAAAAAATAAAAGTAACGAAAGACAGAATAGTTTCACTCTATATGGACTACGTATTAGAACACAGTGAAAAACCGAAATCCGTTTATATTTTTTCGAAAATGAATGATTTTTCAGAAACTGAGTTTTACGCATTTTTTGGAACTATCGAAAGCATCGAGAAAGAAATTTTCAAAATGTTTGTTGAAAAGACAGTAGACCTGCTAAATTTAAACCAGGAATATGTGATGTACGATATGAAGAGTAAAATGCTAAGTTTTTATTTTACTTTTTTTGAAATCTTAACCGCAAATAGAAGTTATGTCGTGTTAGTTCTTAAAGAACACAATAATAATTTAAAGAAATTAAGTTTGCTTGCTGGGCTTAAACTTAGCTTTAAAAATTATTTAATCGAAATTATAACTGACGATTTTAGAACACAGCAAGAAAGATTGCAAAATTTTCAAGAAAAAGCATTTCAGGAATCGTCATGGTTTCAATTATTGCTCACAATGAAATTTTGGCTTGACGATTCATCACCATCTTTTGAAAAAACTGATATTTATATTGAAAAGTCAGTTAAAGCGAATTTTGAATTAATGAATATTGCTCCAATAGACAGCTTAATCGACTTTGGGAAATTTATTTTCAAAGAAAAAATATACAATAAATAATGAAAACCATAGACTATATTCCAACTTCAAAAATTGAAAGAGCTACTAAACTCGTTCAAACTGGTGCTAAAGTGGGAGTGAATTACTTGAAATATTACGGTGAAAAAATAGTTAATTCTGATTTGACACGTGACAAATTAAATGAAGATAATGCAGAAGACATTTACGATGGCTTAAAAAGCTTGAAAGGAAGCGCGCTTAAAGTTGCTCAAATGTTGAGTATGGATAAGAGCTTTTTACCTCAAGCGTATGTCGAGAAATTTTCTCTTTCACAGTTTTCGGTGCCACCACTTTCTGCACCACTAGTATTGAAAACTTTTAAGACAAATCTTGGTAAAACACCATTTGAAATTTTTGATGAATTTAATGCAATTTCTGTCAATGCAGCCAGCATAGGTCAAGTTCATGTTGCCATGAAAGACGGTAAAAAACTCGCTGTCAAAATTCAATATCCAGGCGTGGCGAATAGCATTTCATCTGACCTGTCGATGGTAAAACCTATCGCTGTAAGAATGTTTAACCTACAAGGTAAAGATTCTGATAAATATTTTAAAGAAGTTGAAGAAAAATTGATTGAAGAAACCAATTATTTACTAGAATTAAAACAAAGTCAAGAAGTTGTTGAAGCCTGTAAAAAAATAGATAATATAGTTTTCCCTAATTATTATGCTGAGTTTTCATCCGAAAAGATCATTACAATGGATTGGATGAACGGAAAACATTTATCAGAATTTACAAAAATCAATACCGATCAAGCGGTAGCAGATAAAATTGGTCAAGCCTTATGGGATTTTTACATGTATCAGATACATATTTTGAAGAAGGTACATGCTGATCCTCATCCAGGAAATTTTTTAGTGAATGATGAAAATCAATTAGTCGCTCTTGATTTTGGATGTATGAAGAAAATTCCACTAGATTTTTACACTCCTTATTTTGACTTGATTGACAAAAATGTGATTAATAATGCGGAAGTATTCAACTCAAAATTATTTGAACTTGAAATTTTAAGAACAGATGATTCTAAAGAAGAATTAATTTATTTCACCGGAATATTCCATGATTTATTGTCCTTGTTTACGAAGCCATTACAGTCTGAAATATTTGATTTTGCAGATGAGAGCTTTTTTGAAAGTATCGCTTTATTAGGAGAAAGATTTACTAAAGATACGAACTTGAGAAAAATGAATGGTAATAGAGGTTCAAAACATTTTATTTATATGAATCGCACCTTTTTTGGCTTATATAATTTGATGTTTGATTTAAAAGCAAAAGTTACTGTAAGTCACTATAAAAAGTATAATTAGTGAAAAAAGAACATTTGCCATCTAAGATGTGTGTGGTTTGTAACCGCCCGTTTACATGGCGAAAAAAATGGGAAAAAGTCTGGGAAGAGGTCAAATATTGTAGTGAAAAATGCAGAAGAAACAAAAAGGATTAGTTTGGTTTAGAAATGATTTACGGGTAAATGACAATCAGTCGTTAACGAGAGCAATTAATGAAAATGAATTGGTGATTGCTGTTTACTGTTTTGATCCAAGACATTTTGAAAACACCAAATTTGGGTTTAAAAAAACAGAGAAATTCCGAGCGAAATTTTTAATTGAAACGATAAAAGAGTTAAGACAAAACTTAGCAAAATTGAATATCTCGCTTTTGGTTCACCACCAAAAACCTGAAAATTGCTTAAGTACAATTTGCGATGAGTATGATATCAACATCATCTACTCGCAAGAGGAATGGACAAGTGAGGAAAGAGAAGTTTTTGAAAGTGTGAAAGCAAACGTTTCCAATTTAATAAAATTTGAAACCACTTATAATCAGTTTTTATTTCACCCAAAAGATATTCCTTTTGAACTGAATACAATTCCAAATGTTTTTACTCAATTTCGAAATAAATGTGAAAAATACAGCAAGGTTCAAACAGAATTTACTGTTAAACTAATGTCTAAGGGAAATTTACAAGAAAACAATACGACAATACCTACTTTGAATATTCTCGGTCTAGTAGAAGTTGAAGTAGATTCCAGAACGGCATTTCCGTTTAAAGGTGGAGAGAATCAAGCCTTAAAAAGAATGGAAAATTATTTCTGGGAAACAGAAAAATTAAGTGTTTATAAGTTGACACGCAACGGACTAATTGGTGCTGATTTTAGCTCGAAATTTTCACCATGGCTAGCAAATGGCAGTATTTCTGCAAAAACTATTTATTGGGAGATTCAAAAATACGAACAACAAGTGCAAAAAAATGATTCTACTTATTGGCTCATATTTGAATTAATTTGGAGAGACTATTTTAAATATGTCTCTTTAAAAAATGGAAATTCTATTTTTAAACTTGGTGGAATTCTAGATAAAGAGTATGATTGGAAATCTGGTAAAGCAGCAATCGAAAGTTGGATAAACGGAACAACAGCTGAACCGTTTGTAAATGCAAATATGATCGAATTGCAGCAAACGGGATGGATGAGCAACAGAGGCCGACAAAATGTTGGATCCTTTTTCGCTAAAAATCTATTTTTAGATTGGCGCATTGGAGCTGCTTACTTTGAGTCGCTGTTAATAGATTACGATGTTCACAGCAATTATGGTAATTGGATGTACGTTTCAGGTGTTGGAAATGATCCAAGAGATAGAAAATTCAACATCAAGCTGCAAGCTGAAAATTACGATGGACAGTCAAAATTTCAGAAATTGTGGTTACAACAAAAATTATTTTAGAAAAAGATGAATACTAACAAGAAAACTATCAATGTGGTTTGGTTCAAAAGAGATCTTCGTTTACAAGATAACGAGGCGATTTTTAATGCGATAAGAACAAATATACCAACTTTGTTACTTTTTGTATTCGAAAAATCTTTACAAAACGATTCGCACTACAGCGCCAGACATTGGAACTTTATTAAACAATCACTTGTGGACATCAATTTACAGTTAGCGTCTTTTAACACAAAGGTACTTTCAGTTTCATCTGAAATGCTTCAAGTGTTGAATATCCTAGAAGAGACGTATAAAATTGATACCGTATTTTCACATCAAGAAACAGGATTAAAGATCACTTATGAAAGAGACAAAACGTTTAAGAGATTTTGTAAAAATAATCAAATAAATTGGGTTCAAAATATCAATAACGGAATTTTTAGAGGGCTTACTGACAGATCAAACTGGGTTTCAGGCTGGGAAAATTATATGAATGAACCGCAGTTAGATTTTAGTCCACAGCAAGATCAGTTTTTAAACATGGAATCTATCATTGAACTTGAAAATGTTTTAGAAAAAACAAATTTAGAAACGATTCCTGATCGTGTTTTTCAAAAAGGAGGTTCCACAATGGCTGGAAAATACTTGAAAACGTTCTTAGATGAACGTTACCATCAATATAGTTATCACATTTCTAAACCGTTGTTAGCTCGTAAAAGTTGTAGCAGATTATCGCCTTATATTGCTTGGGGTAACTTATCTACAAGACAGGTTTTGCAAAAAGCGGCAACGTTCAGGTTGACTTGTACAGATAAAAAACAAATCGATTCTTTTGTTTCACGATTGACGTGGCAAGCTCATTTCATTCAAAAATTTGAGATGGAAGAAATAATGGAATTTGAAAGCGTAAATAAAGGTTTTCACACTCTTAAAAAGAAACCAAACGAAAATCATATTGAAGCATGGAAGAAAGGAATGACTGGTTTTCCATTAGTTGACGCGTCTATGCGATGTTTAAACGAAACAGGTTATTTAAATTTTAGGATGCGAGCAATGCTGGTTTCTTTTTTTACCCATAATTTATGGCAACCTTGGCAAGAAGCGACGCAACATTTATCGCAAATGTTTCTTGATTTTGAGCCAGGAATTCACTTTCCGCAATTGCAAATGCAAGCTGGGGAGACTGGTATAAATATGTTACGTATATATAACCCAATCAAAAATAGTTACGAGCATGATCCTGAAGGAGAATTTATAAAAAAATGGGTCCCAGAATTAGCTGATTTGCCAAGAGCTTTTATTCATGAGCCCTACAAAATGACTTATCTCGATCAAAAATTTAATGACTTCGAAATTGGAAAAAATTATCCAAAACCAATAGTCAATATGGAACGAACTAGAAAATTTGCGAGCGATTTTTTATGGAAAATGAAAAAAGATCCATTAGTTAAGGCAGAAGGCTTGCGAATATTAAAATTACACACTATGGCCGACATTGGAGATAGTGAATAGCACTATATAAAGTTTCTTAAAGATAAAAATATGAAAATTGAGACTGAAAAAAAAGAACTCACAGATTTAGATAAAGACCGAATCATTGAAATGGCTTGGGAAGATCGAACCACATTTGACGCAATTTTATTGCAATTTGGTCTAAAAGAGCAAGAAGTAATAGACTTGATGCGTACTGAAATGAAACCCTCTAGTTTTAGAATGTGGCGTGCGCGAGTTCAGGGACGTAAAACTAAGCATGAAAAATTAAGAGATTTCCGAGAAGGGCGCTTTAAATGCACCATGCAAAGACAAATAAATAATAATAAGATTTCAAAAAGATAGGCTTTAGAAATTAAAGAAATGTAAATATTTTAATAACTGTTTGAATAAATAAACATGAAAAACATAGTAATTATTGGTGGTAGTAAAGGAATTGGAAATGCTATTTTGTTACAACAATTGGAGAATAATTTAGTTGTAAACATTAGCAGAAATGCTCCAGAAATCACACACCCTAACCTAACTCATTTCTCTTTAAATGTACTAGAAGATGTGTTGCCAGAAATAGAAAATGTTGACACACTGATCTATTGTCCAGGATCAATAAATCTGAAGCCAATTGCGAGTTTAAGCATTGATGATTTTAAAAATGATTTCGAGATAAATGTTATTGGAGCTGTGAAAGCAATCCAAAAATATTTACCAGTCCTAAGAAAAGGCACGGATCCTTCTATCGTTTTATTTAGTACGGTTGCCGCAAAATTAGGAATGCCTTTTCATGCCAGTATTGCTACCGCAAAAGCAGGTGTTGAAGGTTTAGTAAAATCACTAGGCGCTGAGTTAGCATCAGTTGTGCGAATTAATGCCATTGCTCCTACTATAACAGAAACTACACTTGCAGCAGGTATTTTACGTAATGATAGAATGAAAGAAAATATGGTAGAACGCCATCCTATGAAAGGATATTTGAAGCCAGAAGAAGTTGCTAGTATGGCAAACTTTCTAATTTCAGAACATGCAAAATCAATTTCAGGTCAAGTGTTTGAGATGGATTACGGTATTGTTACCTTTAAAATATAATAGATAAGTCCAAGATATAATAAAAACCAGAATACGATGATAAAAGAGATGAAGAGCTACGAAAAAATTGAACAATATGATCCTGAAATTACAGAGGCATTAGCTGGTAATTATAAGATAATCATAGATGGCCTTGGTGAGGATGTTACAAGAGAAGGTCTTGAAAAAACTCCTGAACGAGTAGCTAAAGCAATGCAATATCTAACACATGGTTACGGACTAGATCCATTAGAAATATTGAAATCAGCAATGTTTACTGAAGATCATCGCCAAATGATTGTAGTAAAAGATATTGAAGTATATTCAATGTGTGAGCATCACATGCTACCCTTTTTTGGAAAGGCACATGTTGCTTATATTCCAAACGGTAAAATTGTAGGATTAAGTAAAATTCCACGAGTTGTTGATGCCTTTGCAAGAAGAATGCAAGTTCAAGAGCGCTTAACTGATCAAATAAAAGATTGTATACAGGAAGCTTTAAACCCACTTGGTGTGGCGGTAGTGATTGAAGCACAACACATGTGTATGCAAATGCGCGGTATTCAAAAACAAAATTCAGTTACAACGACCTCCTCTTTTACAGGGGCTTTTGAAAAAAATAAAACAAGAAAAGAATTTATTAGTCTTCTTTCCAATAAATTAAGTTAACTTTAAAGTATTAAGAGTACGAAAGTTAAAACACAATCGCGAAGGCGCATATCATTAAAGAAAAATGCAAGTTATAAAAGCACATTATCTTTTTGTTATGCGCCTTTTGATTTAAAAAATTTATACCAATGACAATTCTTTTAACAGGTGCGACAGGTTATATAGGAAAACGACTTTTACCATTATTAGTAGAAGCAGGTCACCATGTAATTTGTTGTGTGAGAGATAAAAATAGATTTTATTGCCCAGATGAGTTGCAAGACCATGTGAGAGTAATTGAAGTGGATTTTTTAAAAAAAGAAACTTTATCAGCTATACCTACTCAAATTGATGTTGCTTATTATTTAATTCATTCTATGTCGGGTTCCGCAACTAACTTCGATGAGTTAGAAAGTTTATCCGCTCAAAATTTTGTAGATCACGTTAATAATACAAAGGCAAAACAGGTCATTTACCTCAGCGGAATCATAAATGACGAATCGCTATCAAAGCACTTATCATCAAGAAAAAAAGTTGAAGAAATATTAAATACAGGGACTTTTGCCGCAACAACATTACGGGCAGGAATTATTGTAGGATCAGGAAGTGCATCATTCGATATTATTCGGGATTTAGTGAATAAATTACCTATAATGATTGCACCGAAATGGTTAAATACCAGATGCCAACCAATAGCTATTCCTGACGTATTAGAATTTTTATCGAAAGCACTTTTTAATCCACTCACTTACAACCAAAGTTTTGATATCGGAGGACCCGATATTTTAACTTACAAACAAATGCTTTTGGGTTTTGCTCAAGCAAAAAATCTAAAAAGACGGATTTATACCGTTCCAATAATGACTCCAAAATTATCGTCATATTGGTTGTACTTTGTGACCTCGACATCATATCGTCTCGCCTCTGCGCTAGTCAGTAGCATGAAAGTGGAAGTGGTATGCAATGATACTAGAATTAATGAATTGCTTGGTGTCATACCTATGACCTACAAACAAGCACTTTCTAGAGCTTTGATTAAAGTAGATGAAGACAAAGTTGCTTCTAGTTGGAAAGATTCATTGGTGAGCGGCCGCTTTACAAGTAGCATGTCTGAATATCTAAAAGTCCCAAAGAAAGATTGTTTTATAGATCGTCGAAAAATGGAAATTATAGATCGCGATTTTACTATTAATCGTATTTGGTCAATTGGTGGTGATACGGGCTGGTATTATGGAGACTGGCTTTGGAATTTACGGGGATTTATCGATAAATTATATGGCGGCGTCGGTTCGAGAAGAGGCCGTACAAATCGACATGATATTCATTCTGGAGACGCATTAGATTTCTGGCGCGTTTTGTACGCAAATAAGGTTGAAGGAAAATTAATTCTTTTCGCAGAAATGAAGCTGCCCGGTGAAGCTTGGCTAGAATTTAAAATTATAAATAACACTTTATACCAAGCCGCGACTTTTAAACCAAGAGGAATTTGGGGTAAATTATATTGGTATTCGGTCTTGCCATTTCATGGTTTTATTTTCCAAGGAATGCTGGAGAAATTAATTAAATAATTTACTTAAATTATAAGTCATGTAGGTTTATCGTTGACTAGACAAAAAGGCACAAAAACACGAATTTAAAAAAATGTGATTAAAAATTTTAATTATATAAAATTAGATGTTTTATCATTAAATAACATGGCTCAAGGTACACCGTTGCTGCTATTTTTAAGCTTAATTTACTTCGACTTTCATAAAGTTTGAATGTTAAAACAATAATTATTTTTTCAACCTAGTTAACTTAGGTTTTTAAAAAAATCTCAAGTAAGAATCTGCGCTAATCTACGTAATCAGTGGAAATAAAATTTACTTGAAAATTCCAACTTTAGAGTTATTTACAAAAAAATAAGTGCTAATCTGTGAAATCAGTGCCAAAAAAACTATTTTACTATTCCAGCCTTATAGGTAGCAATCGCTCTATCTCTTGCCATAGCGTGCTCAACCATAGGTTTTCCATATCCTAAATCAAATTCCTTGATCCACTTTCTAACATAAATTCCATTTTCATCAAATTTCTTTTGCTGAATTTCTGGATTAAAAACCCTAAAGTAGGGCGCTGCATCACATCCGGTTCCCGCAGCCCATTGCCAATTTCCCACGTTAGCTGACATATCATAATCTAATAATTTTTCAGCAAAATAAGCTTCACCCCATTGCCACTCTATCAGTAAATGTTTACATAAAAAACTAGCAACAACCATACGTACTCTATTGTGCATATATCCTGTTTCATTAAGTTGGCGCATTCCTGCATCAACCATTGGATAACCTGTTTTTCCAGCACACCAACGTTTAAAATCTTCCTCATCATTGCGCCATTGAATGCCATCATAAGCCGATTTAAAATTACGGTTAGCAACTTTAGGGAAATTATAAAGAATCTGCATAAAAAACTCTCTCCAAATCAGCTCGCTCAAAAACACATCATTTTTTTGAAATGCCCAATTCACTAACTTTCTAACACTAACTGTCCCAAAACGTAGATGCGGCGATAGATAAGAAGTTTTATCCATTGCTGGAAAATCTCTAATATCCTGATAATTAGAAATAAATTTTAAATTATGAGCTTTAACTTTAATTGAACTTTCTTTAAATCCTATTTGCTTTAATGTTGGAAAAACAAAATTACTTTTAAAGAAATTAGCGTAATGAGCATTAATGTCAAATTCTTGAATAGGTGCTAAAGATTTATATTTCTCTAACCACTTATTCTTAAAAGGAGTGTAAACCGTGTAAGGCAAACCATCAGCTTTGGTAATTTCTTTTTCTTCAAAAATCACTTGATCTTTTACGGTATGACAAACAATGTTATTGTTTTCAAGATACTTAGATATTTCAGTATCTCTCTTAGTAGCGTAAGGCTCGTAATCTTTATTGAAAAATACTTCTTTTATATTATATTCTTTTGAAAGCGAATCCCAAACTTCTAAAGTTTTCCCTCTAACAACTAAAATGGAACTATCAATTTGAATTAACTCCTCATTAATTTTCGAAAGATTCTCATGGATAAATCCCACTCGTGCATCGTCCTTTGGCAATTTGTCTAAAATTACTTCATCAAAAATAAAAATTGGAACAACAGGATATTGAGATTTTAACGCATGATACAAACCAGCATTATCCTCTAAACGAAGATCACGTCTGAACCAAAAAAAAGATACTTCTTGCTTGCTCATTACTTCCCATTAAACATTTCATCCACTTTCACTACTCGATATTCAAAAATAGATTTTAATTTATTTTTAACCACTAAAGTATTCATAATCCTACCTAGAAAGCCAAGTGGCAGTCCGTAATGAACAACATCAGTCATTTTAGTACCGGTTGCTGTAGCTTCAAAAAAATGTTTATGATGCCAAAAACTATAAGGCCCATAACGTTGCTCATCAATAAAATAACTATTTTCTTTTACATTAGTAATGAGAGTCATCCATGAGAGTGTGATTCCAAAAAGTGGTGTTACTTTATACTGAATAATTTGTCCTGCATACATTGATTTTTGATCAAAATCAGTAATTTGAAATCCCATTCCCTCAGGAGTAATTTTCTGAAGATTCCTAGGATTAGAAAAGAAAGCCCAACATTCTTCAACAGTAGCATTTACGTGTTGCACCGTTTCTTGTTTGTATATTTTCATTGTATTTATTTAAATGGAAAATTAATTTGTTTTTTTTGTCGAATTGAGCGCAATCGATGTAATGTACTATTAATAAAAAGATTCCGACTGCGCTCAACCTGACAAAAAAACAACCATTATGGTATTGAAAATTATCGTTATCCCTACTTGTAGCTTTGCAAAATTTGCAATATTTCAATCAGAATTATATCGATAAAGAGTAAAAAATTAGCTTTTGATTAAATTAAAAAAGCAGAATCATTTTTTACTGATGCCGCTCTGATGATTATAAAATGAATAATTTTGTAATTATATTTTATAATATTTAAAAGGAACAAATAACATACCAAAACATTCACCGTGTTCTTTTCCTAAATGTTTGTGATGTACTTTGTGCGCTTTGCGTAACCCAATTAAGTATTTATTGGTAGTATGTTTAAACCATTTGAAACGCTGGTGAATCAATACATCATGAATCATGAAGTAACAAAAACCATAGAACATGATACCCAGACCTATAAAAAATTTGAAATTTAAACCGCCTTCCACTCCATAATAAAAAAGAGCAATACTAGGAGCTGCAAATATTACAAAAAAGATATCATTACGCTCAAATATATTAGCGTATTTTGGTTGATGATGATCAGCATGGAAATACCACATAGATCCGTGCATCACGTACTTATGCGTTAACCATGTAACACATTCCATAATCAAAAAAGTACTAAGGAAAATTAAAAAAAATATCATTTTATACTAAATTAAAGTAAAACAAATGTTTGAAATATATTAATAATTAAACTAATTTTAATTTATAAGACACGAACGATTTAGCTAACAACCCTGCTTTTGTGTAGTTTGAAACTCTAATTCTAGCACTTCCTATTTCGTGACAAGGGGTATTTTCTAATTTTTTTAATAATTTTTTATAATAGATATAAGCAGTATAAACACCAAACTTAGCTTCGATAGGCAGTTTTACAATACCTTCAAAAGCAATTCTAAAATCTTCTTCTATTTCATTGATAATACTTGTTTTTGCATTTTCATCAAATGAATTTAAATCAACTCCGGGAAAATAATTGCGATTCAACACTAGATTATCATCCTTTAAATCTCGTAGAAAATTTACCTTTTGAAATGCTGAGCCTAATCTCATAGCCTCATCTTTCAATTGTGTGTACCGCTCATCATCACCTTTTACAAAAACTTTCAAACACATTAGACCAACAACATCAGCAGAACCATAGATATAAGCATCATATTCTTCTTTGCTGTAATAATCTGATTTAATCAAATCCAATTTCATACTTCGTAAAAAAGATTGAATTAAATCATCAGTGATATTGTACTCCTTAACTGTTTGCTGGAAAGAATTTAAGATTGGATTTAGACTTATTCCTCTCTCGAAAGCTTTGTAATATTCTTCCTCAAACTCTGTAATAAGGTCTTCTTTAGCGTAACCATGAAAACTATCTACAATCTCATCCGCAAAACGAACGAAACCATAAATGCTATAAATAGCATCTCTTATGCTTGGCGACAACATATAAACGGCCAAGGAGAAAGAAGTGCTGTAGTTCTTGGTAACTAACTTGCTACACTTAAAAGATACATCGTCAAATAATTGCTTCATATTATTGCTCTGAAAATTGCTTATTAATTAATTCCGACACTAATTTTCCAGAAATGAGTGCTGGTGGAACACCGGGTCCAGGAACTGTTAATTGTCCCGTAAAATATAAATTCTTTACTTTTTTACTTTTTAATTTCGGTCTTAAAAATGCAGTCTGTAATAAGGTATTTGCCATACCATAAGCATTTCCTTTGTATGAGTTGTATTCAGAAACAAAGTCATTTTTACAAAACGATTCTTTAAATATAATATTGTTTCGAACACTTTGCTGTGTTAAAGTTTCAAAACGATCAATTATTTTATCAAAATACTCTTCTCTTAACGCCTCATTATCATTGATTCCCGGTGCTAAAGGTACAAGAAAAAAGCCAGATTCCATTCCTTCTGGAGCTGCCGTTTTATCAGTTATAGAGGGAAAATTTGCATAAAATAAAGGCTCCTGAGGCCATTGCGGTTCATCATAAATATCCTTTGCATGTTGATAAAAGTCAACATCAAAAAATAATGCATGATGTGATATGTTATCGATTTTCTTATTAAAACCTACGTAAAATAACAAAGATGAAGGCGCAAAAACGCGACTATCCCAATATTTTTCAGAATAAGCACGATGTTCCTGATCCATCAGTGTTTCTGTATGGTGGTAATCAGCACCACTCAAAATTATATCCGAATAAATAGTTTCTCCATCAATAACGATAGCCTTCGCAATTTTATCCTCTACAATTATCTTTTGGATATTTGCATTTGTTTTAAATTTTACGCCTAATTCTACTGCTAAATTCTCCATAGCACGAACAACATCAAACATTCCTGTTTTTGGGTGCCAAGTTCCTAGACCAAAATCAGCATAGTTCATAAAACTATAAAAAGAAGGCGTATCAGAAGGCTTAGCGCCCAGAAACAAAACTGGAAATTCCAGAATTTGAATTAGCCTTTTGTTTTTGAATTTTTTACGAACATCTCTGCTGATATTACTAAAAAACTGTCCCACTTTCATTGCCGTTTGTGGCGTAATTAACTCAAGAGGTGAAATTCCTGGACGATAAACTAAATCTTTTATAGCAATATCATAGTTGCTTTTGGCCTCAGCCATAAAATTCTTTAATAACGCACCAGAACCTTTTTCAATTTCTTCAAACGACGAAATAATTTCCTCTAAATTATCGGCAATGGTAATAAAATCATCAATTCCATAATACACTCTGTACGCTGGAGATAATTTTATTAATTCATAATAATCAGTTGTTTTCTTTCCAAAATCAGCAAAAAAGCGTTCAAATACATCGGGCATCCAGTACCAACTTGGCCCCATGTCAAATGTGAATCCTTCTTTTTTCATCTGTCTGGCTCTACCGCCAATACTTGAATTTTTTTCGTATACAGTAACTTCGTTTCCACTTTTAGCCAAGTAACAAGAAGCAGCCATAGCAGAAAATCCCGAACCTATAATTGTAATTTTATTTTTCATTTTAGTAGTAAATACACTAATTGATTAAACAGCACACTACACTTGATCTGTTAATTCAGCCATTGAATTAAATATCGAAACGCGCTCTGAGAGTCCTTCTCGGTTGATAAACTCTGTTAATCGTCCAATATACCATAATTCAGTAGTATCATCTAACAATTCTTCGTTCATTTTTTCGATGTAGGCATTGAGTAAATCCCGCTCTGGTTGAACAGTAAGATAAGATACATAAACTATAGATTCAAAATGTTTTTTTAAATCTTTGAGATTGTCAATTGGCATACTCTCGCCCAGAAAAACTGTTTTGTAACCATTTAACAAAATTTCATAATTTAGATACATTAATCCCAACTCGTGGATCTCATTCATAGGAAGCGAAAGAACAAAAACCTTGTCCGTTCTTGTAGGTTGCAATAGCTGAACTTTCTCTGTATTCACAAGCACTTTTTGCTTGATTAGATACGTAATAAAGTGCTCATGAGCAGGCGTTATTGTATCTGATTGCCATAAAAGCCCCAACTCATTCATCAATGGAACAAACACTTGATGAAAAATTTCTTTAAATGATTTTTCTGCTATTAACCAGTCGTACGTCTTAAAAAACAATTGATGATCAAAGTTCATCATCGCCATTTTCAATTCGCTTATCGCGTGACTTTTAGCAGTTTTGTTCGAAATTATTTCACGTACAAGGGATGGTATTTTTTCCTGAGGATATGTTGCAATTTTCGAAATCTTATAACCATAATCGTGCAGTAATGTTATGTTTAACAATTTTTGCAAGCTAGCTAAATCGTATAAACGAATATTAGTGTCGGTACGCATTGGCTGCAAAATATCATATCTTTTCTCCCAAATCCGAATTGTATGCGCTTTAATTCCTGAAAGATTTTCTAGATCCTTGATACTGAACACATTTTTTATATTGTTTATCATTAGCTCAAATTTATTAAACAAAAGTAAAATAAATTTTAGTATAAACCATAATTTATGCTTTAAACTTTTAAAAAGGTTTTGCATTTTTTTAAAAACATTAAACAAAACCCAATTTAAGCTATTTCAGCGGAATAAAAAATATAACTATTTTCATACAAATAATTACTTTCTATATTTTTACTTTATTTGCGCTAAAACAAATAGTTAAATAATCAGCAACAATTACTTTTGAAACATTTTTAACAGTAAGAATAATTTTACTATCCTTTTGCTTTGTTGAATAGAAATATGGCAGTAAAAAAAACTTTTTTTCTTACTTTAGCAGTCTAAAATCGAAAGTGATGAGAAAATTAACTAAGGAAGATATCAGTCAAGAAGTTTTTGATTTGTACGATGACTATGCCCACAACAAAATAGAGAGAAGGCAATTTGTTGAAAAACTATCCTTGTTTGCTGTTGGGACACTTACGCTACCATCATTACTAAGTTTTATGACTCCTAATTATTTAGATTCCATTTTGATAAAATCTGATGATCCTAGAGTGCAATCAGCATTCATTACTTACGATTCGCCAAAAGGCGGTGGAGCTATCAAAGGACTTTTATCGCAACCAGCCAAATCTAAAAAGAAATGGCCCGGCATCATTGTGGTCCATGAAAACCGCGGACTCAATCCATACATTGAAGATGTGGGCAGACGAGCTGCTGTAGAAGGATTTATCACTTTGGCGCCTGACGCCTTGACTCCTTTAGGTGGTTATCCCGGAAATGATGATGACGGCAGAGAATTACAAAAAAAGCGTACACGCGAAGAAATGCTCGAAGATTTTATCGCAGCTTATCACTACTTAAAATCACATAAGGACTGCAATGGGCAAGTTGGTGTTGTTGGATTCTGCTTTGGTGGTTGGATTGCCAATATGATGGCGGTTAAAATTCCAGCACTAAATGCAGCCGTTCCTTATTATGGTGGACAACCCAACGCAGAAGAAGCTGAAAACATCAAAACCCCACTCCTGTTGCATTATGCTGGATTAGATAGTAGAGTAAATGAAGGTTGGCCCGAATTTGAAACTATACTTAAAAAAAATAGAGTGGAGAACACTGCATTTATTTATCCCGCAGTCAATCACGGCTTTCACAACAATACAACGCCGCGATATGACGAAGCAGCTGCTGCGCTATCATGGCAACGAACAATCGATTTTTTCAAAGAAAAACTAAGTAAATAATAGAATATGGCGTCAGGAATTTTTGCATTATTAGATGATATCGCAGCACTCATGGATGATGTGGTATTAATGAGCAAAATCGCTACTAAAAAAACGGCTGGAATACTTGGCGATGATCTAGCGGTTAATGCAGAAAAAGCATCAGGATTTGTTTCCTCTAGAGAAATACCTGTCTTGTGGGCAATTATGAAAGGTTCTTTCCTAAACAAGTTAATCATCCTACCATTTGCCTTCCTCCTAAGTTATTTTATACCGTGGCTTATTACCGTTGTATTGATTTTAGGAGCTGTGTATCTCGCTTACGAGGCAGCCGAAAAAATTTATGAATATTTTGTACCACATGCACACCAAGCCATTGCAAAGGAGGCTGCCTTCCTAACTCCAGAACAAGTTTTATCACGGGAAAAAGAAAAAATTAAAGCAGCGATAGTTACTGATTTTATACTTTCTATCGAAATTGTCATAATTGCCCTTGGAAGTGTAATTGGCAAACCTATTTCGACACAAATCATCGCAGTTTCTTTTGTAGCTGTTGTAGCAACAATTGGAGTTTATGGAATTGTAGCTGCCATTGTTCGTATGGATGATTTTGGAATGCTGCTAGTTAAGAGAAAATCTACTACATCAAAATTTATAGGAAAACAATTGATTCAATTACTCCCTAAAGTCATTAAAACACTAGCATTTGTGGGTACTATTGCTTTAATACTTGTCGCTGGCGGTATTTTTATGCATAACATCAAACCACTGCATCATTTGCTAGAAAGTTTACCATCACTTTTAGGCGAATTCATAGCTGGCATCATTGGCGCGTTACTTTCTTTTATAGTTGTAAAAGGAATCATAATAATTTGGAACAAGATAAAAGGAAAATAATCAACCGTTTGAAAGCTCCTAAACTGTTTTTAAATAGTACGGATTTTCTTTGACATTTTTTCAAGCATAATTAAAACTTCAGCTTTTCCTCATCTCCACTTTTATAATCGATCTTCCATTTAAATGAATTTATCATCTCCTATGAAAAACTGTAATCCATGAGATAATCCCTTCCAAACAATTGCTATAATTGAAAGAATCCTCTTTTTCATGAGCTCCACTAAAAGTATTTGCTTCTGTTTTTCAAAAGATTATTACTTATGTTCACAAGCAAGCGTGCTTGACTATCTAATTGAGTACGGCTTTTAAATTCTAGAAGGAAAAAGATTTAGCTAAAAAATTTCACTGTTTTTGAGCAGATTTATAAATTCTAGGCTAAAAAAACATATCAACACTTAATTCAACTCAAAAACAACTATCTATAGAATGAAAATACACGAATTACAACTAATTATTTGTGCCATAACCTTGCTGTAACTGAAGTAAAATTCACATAATATATCGTAATAAATAATTTGTAAAACACAAGAAAATCTCAGTTTAATCAGAGTAATTATTTTCTATATTTGAAACTGAATTGAAAAATAAAATCTATAATTAAAAATATATGGCATCAGGATTTTTTGCATTGTTGGATGATATCGCGGTACTTATGGATGATGTAGTAGTAATGAGTAAAATTGCTACTAAGAAAACCGCAGGAATATTAGGAGATGACTTGGCTGTGAATGCCGAAAAAGCATCCGGTTTTATTTCCTCACGAGAAATTCCCGTTTTGTGGGCCATTACTAAAGGTTCTTTTTACAACAAGTTAATTATTTTGCCTCTCGCCTTTTTATTAAGTTATTATGTACCATCAGTAGTTACCATAATTTTGGTATTAGGTGCAGTTTATCTCGCTTATGAAGCAGCCGAGAAAATATATGAATACATCGTTCCGCACCAGCATGCTGTTATCTCAACAGACGAAGGTGACTTGACTGCTGAAGAAATTTTATCACTGGAGAAAGCCAAGATTAAATCGGCTATTGTCACTGACTTTATATTATCTGTTGAAATTGTCATCATAGCGCTAGGTAGCGTCATAGGAAAACCCATCACCACACAAATTATCGTTGTGAGCTTTATTGCCTTGCTTGCTACGGTGGGAGTTTACGGCATTGTAGCTGCCATTGTACGCATGGACGACTTAGGAATTGTCCTAACTGCCAAGAAAAGTACTGTATCAAAATTCATTGGTAATTTACTAATACGCGCACTTCCATTGATAATTAAGGGACTTGCCTTTGTAGGAACCGTTGCTCTTGTACTAGTAGCGGGCGGAATATTTGTGCATGAAATAGAACAAATTCATCATTTAGTTGAAGGTTTACCGTCAATAGTAGGCGAATTTCTAGCTGGACTCGTAGGCGGAATTATTGCTTTTTTACTTGTAAAAGGTTCGATGATGATTTGGAGGAAGGTAAAAGGGAAGTAGCTAAAAAATACCAAAGCCCTTTTTCAAATAATAAATTTCTTTTGGGCGTTTCCGCTGTCGCGACCGGGCTTTCCGCTACAATCTTTTGTTTTTTTCAAAAACAAAAGGATTTTCACTGCACTCCCTAACGCAAAATTGTGGTGAAATGAGTATTTAGTTTATTATTGACGATCTGAAAAAAAGTGGTTGAGAAGTTATTTGTGTAAAAGAAATTTCGACTATTTAGGGAATTATTAGCCTACAATCATCTTTTATATTTCTTTTCTGATTTTATTTATTTTTCTTTCAAAAGGATTGAGTAGTATTGTTATTGCAAATACAAAGCAATTCAAATAATTAATGATATTGATTTATCGGATTAAAAAAATAATAAAACATGTTTCAGAAAAAACAAATTGATGTAACCTGTGCAATAGTATATTTTAATAATAAAATTCTAGTTACTCAAAGAAGTGATAAAATGAAATTACCATTGAAATGGGAATTTCCAGGAGGTAAATTAGAGGACGGTGAAACGAAAGAAGATTGTATCAAAAGAGAAATTCTTGAAGAAATCAATATAGAGATTGAAATAGTTGGCACATTAACCAATAGTTTATTTGATTACGGAAGTTTTAAAGTCAATTTAATTCCATTCATTGCAAATTATAAAGATGGTTCAATAAAACTATCGGAGCATAAAGATTTCAAATTAGTGCACAAGGAACAATTGTTAGATCTGGATTGGGCAGAAGCAGATTTGCCAATTGTGCGAGAATTATTAAATTATAATTTATGAATCAAGGAATTTATGAGGAGCTCGTAACGAAATTAATAAGTTTTAAACTTGATGAATTAGACAAAGATGCTTTTCAAGTAAAAACCACGTCTGTCGATAAAACAGAAGCTGCTCAATTTTTGTCTCAGCATATTTCTGGAATTTTAAAGCATGCATTAACTTTAGTAAAAGGAGAAAATCTTTTAGAAAATCAAATTGCAATTGCCAACAAAATTATCTTATTTTTAAAAGATGAATTAAAGAAGGAAGAGTTTGCAGATGATCTAATTGAAACAGAGGGAAAAATACTAAAAGCCGTTTTTACTAAGGTTGATGCTCATTTTTCTAATTTAGATTTACATCTAAAAGAAATAACCCCTTATACTAGATTAATTCATAGTGAACTTTTTACTGGTGGAAATTCTGGAACAACCCTTGAAAGTGAATTAAGAAAAGAAATTCTCTCTTCAGATAGAGTAGATTTATTAGTTTCCTTTATCAAGTGGCAAGGAATCCGAATTTTAGAAAAAGAATTAAGAGAATTTACAAATCGAGGTGGAAAATTAAGAGTAATAACGACAACTTATGTTGGAGCAACAGATTCAAAAGCAGTAGAGTTTCTCGCATCTTTAAAAAATACGGAAGTAAAAGTTTCTTACAATACAAGAAATGAAAGACTGCATGCCAAAGCGTATTTATTTGAGAGAAATACCGGATTTCATACAGGTTACATTGGTTCTTCTAATTTCTCACGTTCTGCTTTAACAGATGGTTTGGAGTGGAATCTAAAAATCACAACCAAGGAAGTCGGACATATAATTGATAAGTTCAGAAAAACATTCGAAGCCTATTGGCAAGATTCAGATTTTGAATTATTTAATACTGAGAATCATTCTCAAAAATTAGTTACTGCTCTCAAAGAAGGTAAATTTTCTAAAGAATACTCTGCACCAATAACTTTTTTTGATATAAAACCATATCCTTATCAAAAGGAGATTTTAGAAAAGCTCGAGGTTGAAAGAACAATTCACAACAGATACAGAAATTTATTAGTTGCGGCAACAGGAACTGGTAAAACCGTTATTTCAGCATTTGACTATAAGAGTTTTAAAGATAATAACAAATCCTCTAGAATTCTTTTTGTAGCGCATCGAAAAGAAATCTTGCAACAAGCAAAAGCTACTTTTCAAGGTGTTTTAAAAGATAACAATTTTGGAGAATTGATGGTTGACGGATTGACACCCACAAACAATGAATATGTTTTTGCTTCGGTTCTAAGTTTAAATAATCGATTAAAGGAATTAAGTCTAACTCCCGAATATTATGATTTTATAATCATTGACGAAGTTCACCATATATCTGCTTCATCATATAGGCCAATTCTAAACTATTTCAAACCAAAGGTTCTATTAGGTTTAACAGCAACACCGGAAAGAATGGACGGAGAAAACATTCTTGAAGATTTTTGCAATCGAATTGCTGCAGAAATAAGACTTCCGGAAGCCTTAAATAAAAAGCTACTTTCTCCTTTTCAATATTTTGGTATAACCGATAGTATCGATCTAAGCAATGTAAAATGGGAAAAAGGAAGATATGTTGCGAGTGAGTTGACAAATATTTATACCAAGAACGATGTTCGTGTAGGCGAAATAATTAATCAACTTCAAAAACACACGAATGATATCCACGATGTTAGAGCGATCGGTTTTTGCGTAACTATTGAGCATGCTACTTTCATGGCAGAAAAATTCAATCTTGCTGGAATTAAAGCTGCTTTTCTAACAAGTAAAAACTCGAGTGAACGAGAGTTGATTCGTAACCAATTTAGGAAAAAGGAGTTTAATTATTTATTCGTTGTTGATATTTTTAATGAAGGAGTTGATATTCCAGAAATTGATACCGTTTTATTTCTTCGTCCTACAGAAAGTTTAACGGTTTTCCTTCAGCAATTAGGACGCGGTTTACGTTTGTCTGAGGGGAAAGATTGTCTAACTGTTCTAGATTTTGTTGGAAACTCAAGACCTGAATATGATTTTGAAAGTAAGTTCAGAGCTTTAATTGGAAAAACAACCACTTCAGTTCAAAAAGAGATTGAAGCTGACTTTCCTCATTTACCTTTAGGATGTTCTATTGTTTTGGAGAAAAGAACAAAAGAGACAATTTTAGAGAATATCAGAAAAGCTACTTCCTTCAATGTAAATCAGCTGATTACAAAAATTAGAAATTTTCAGTTTCAAACAACGTTACCATTAACGCTTCAAAACTTCATAGATTTAAACCATATTCCATTAGAAGCAATTTATAAAAAAGATAATTGGTCAAGACTTTGCCAAAAAGCGGGAATTATTGAAGATTTTGGTAAGCTCAATGAAAAACAAATTTATTCTGCTATCAATAAAAAATGGCTTTCAACAAACTCAACGAGTTACTTCAATTTCATCTTAAAGATAGCAAAGAAAGATTTTAAAGTAAATCTGGAGAATTATTCAGAAAATGAATTAAAAATGTTGCTTATGCTTCACTATGACGTTTGGCAAAGTGCTGCTGGCTTTAACTCTTTGGAAGAAAGTATCAATCAAATAGGTGAAAATAAAGTTTTAGTTAACGAAATAATTGAAGTTTTAGAAATACTATCTGACAGAGTTGATTTTAAGGAAATTGACATCAAGCTTCCTTATGATCAGCCATTAAAAGTACATGCCCGATATACCAGAGATCAAATTTTAGCCGCATTTGGAGATAGTAGTTTCGATAAAAAATCATCTAACAGAGAAGGGGTTGCTTTCATTGAAAACATTAATTCAGAATTACTTTTCGTTGATTTATTAAAATCCGAAGAAGATTACTCTCCAACAACTATGTATGATGACTATGCAATCAGTGAAATTTTATTTCATTGGCAATCACAAAATCAAACTAGGGATGATCTAGGTAAAGGATTAACATATATCAATCATCAAAAACTTGGAAAAAAAATTTTATTATTCATTAGGGAACAGTCGAAAAATCAATTTAACAATACAATGGGATACGTTTTTATCGGCGAAGCAAAGTTTATAGAATCTGAAGGTTCAAAACCAATGAGCATAAAATGGGAATTAAATGAACCCATTCCAAATTATCTATGGAAAGAATCTGCCAAAATGTCTGTAGGATAATTTTAAACTCAACCTCATCCCACAAAAAATAAATTTATCACAAAAAACCTCATTTTCTCTGTACGGGATTAGAATAAACTACCTCATAAAGAAAATAATGGCTATAGAGCACAAGGTTAGATTGGTTGAAGTGTTATTCGACCGTCTTGAAATAGAAATTGCAGTATTCCAGACAGAAACACATTTACATTGTATTGCTGGTTGCGGCAAGTGTCGCTCTACTCCAGAAATCGATGCATCGCCATTAGAGTTTTTGCCATGGGCATTTTACTTATTTTTAAATGGAGAAACTGAAGATATGTTGCTCCAACTCTAGAAAAAATCAGACTCCAACTGTCATTTATATCGTCCGCATTCTTTCATTGATAGAAGTATGGGAAGTTGTAGTGACTATCGATATCGGGGATTAATTTGTAGGCTTTTTGGATATGCAGCGAGTAAAGATAAATATGGCCAACTCCATTTAGCCACTTGCAAAATAATAAAAGAAGGACAACAAGAAAACTACAACACCGCTGAGGAAGCGATTAGTAAAGGACTTTATGTTCCTGTATTTACAGATTACTACATGCAATTGTCACAAATAGACAATAGACTCGCTACTACTCTACTTCCCATAAATCAAGCTTTGGCACCAGCCATTGAAGAAGTATTGCATTATTATGCCTATAGACCTTTACCAAATGGTTTAGGAAAGAGTGCTTAAAGTTTATGATAAAAAAAATATTATAAAATCAAATTGCACAAACTCGCACTCTTAAATTAGTGGAAATTTGTGCAATTTGTGGTAAAAAATATTTTTTAAAACCAATAAGTAGAAGGCTACTTAAATGATTTTACTTACTCAAATACATTTTTCGTCGAGAGTATAACTCATAAAATTGATCGTCTTTTAGGTCATCAATAAACAAGATGCTTTCTCCTGTTGATTTCATTTCAGGTCCTAATGCTTTGTTGACATTGTGGAACTTGCTGAAAGAGAAAACCGGTTGCTTGATGGCATATCCTTTTAATTGAGGGTTAAATTTAAAGTCGGTTACTTTGTTATGGCCCAACATTACTTTGGTGGCGTAATTCACATAAGGTTCGCCATAAGCTTTTGCAATAAATGGTACCGTACGAGACGCTCTAGGATTGGCTTCAATGATGTACACAATATCGTCCTTGATAGCAAATTGTATGTTTATTAAACCTACAGTTCGCAACGCAAGTGCTATTTTCTTGGTATGATCTTTTATTTGCTGCATGACAAACTCGCCTAAGTTAAACGGTGGCAAAGTTGCGTTACTATCACCTGAGTGCACACCACAAGGCTCGATATGCTCCATAATTCCTATGATGTACACATTTTCTCCATCGCAAATCGCATCGGCTTCCGCTTCAATAGCACCATCGAGGTAATGATCTAATAGCAATTTGTTTCCTGGAATGGTTTTCAATAAATTGATCACGTGCTCCTCTAGTTCTTGCTTATTGATTACAATTTTCATTCCCTGACCTCCTAATACATATGAAGGACGAATCAATAAAGGAAAGTCTAAAGTATCCGCTAGCGCTGAAGCTTCATCAGCCGTTTCCGCAATTCCAAACTGTGGAAACGGAATATTCAACTCGGTTAACAACTCAGAGAAACGTCCTCTATCTTCAGCTAAATCCAAAGCATCAAAGCTAGTTCCTATGATTTTAATTCCATACTTAGACAATTTTTCTGCTAATTTCAAAGCGGTTTGTCCTCCTAGTTGTACGATAACACCTTCTGGTTTTTCATGTTGGATAATATCGTAAATATGCTCCCAAAAAACAGGCTCGAAATATAATTTATCTGCTGTATCAAAATCAGTCGATACGGTCTCTGGATTACAATTAATCATGATTGTTTCATAGCCACACTCTTTGGCGGCAAGCACACCATGCACACAAGAATAATCAAACTCGATTCCTTGTCCAATTCTATTTGGCCCTGAGCCCAGAACAATGATTTTCTTTTTATCTGAAACCACACTTTCGTTATCTACGTAACGCGTTCCGTCTGCTTTTTCAATTTCAGCTTCAAAAGTTGAATAATAATACGGTGTTTTTGCTTTGAATTCAGCCGCACAAGTATCCACTAATTTAAAGACACGATTCACATTCATTGCATCACGCAAACTGTGCACTTGACTTTCTAAACATCCCATCATGTGCGCTATTTGTCTATCAGCAAATCCTTTTTGTTTCGCTTCTAGCAACAACTCTTTTGGCAGTGTATCTACTTTATAATTTGAAAGTTCTTTTTCTAACGTATAAAGCTCTTCATATTGTTTCAAAAACCACATATCAATTTTAGTGATTTCATGAATGCGACTCAACGGAATTCCAAGCGCAATAGCATCATAAATCACAAAAACGCGATCCCAACTCGCATAAGTCAGTTTCTCAATAATTTGTTCGTAGTTTGTATACCCTTTTCCGTCAGCTCCCAAACCATTTCTTTTAATTTCTAATGACTGAGTGGCTTTGTGCAAGGCTTCTTGAAACGAACGTCCAATTCCCATTACTTCACCTACGGATTTCATTTGAAGTCCTAAAGTCCTGTCAGCACCTTCAAATTTATCAAAGTTCCAACGCGGTATTTTTACAATCACATAATCCAAAGTGGGTTCAAATAACGCCGAAGTTGATTTGGTAATTTGGTTTTGCAATTCATCTAGATTGTATCCAAGCGCTAGTTTTGAGGCGATTTTTGCAATAGGGTAACCCGTCGCTTTTGATGCTAATGCCGAAGAACGCGACACACGAGGGTTGATTTCAATGGCTACAATATCTTCTTTTTCGTCAGGCGAAACGGCAAATTGCACATTACAACCTCCTGCAAAATTCCCAATACTACGCATCATTAAAATGGCATAATCGCGCATTCTTTGAAAAGTACGATCTGATAATGTCATTGCTGGAGCCACTGTAATGGAATCTCCAGTGTGAATTCCCATAGGATCCATGTTTTCGATGGAACAGATAATTACCACGTTGTCATTTTTGTCTCGCAACAATTCCAACTCATATTCTTTCCAACCCATCAATGCTTTGTCAATCAACACCTCATGTATAGGTGACGCTTCAAGACCACGAGTTAAAAGTTCGTCAAAATCTTCTTTTTTATAGACAATCGCAGCGCCAGTTCCACCAAGTGTAAAAGAAGGACGAATTACTAATGGGAAACCAAATTCCTGTGCAATTTCCTTTCCACGTAAATATGAGGTACAAATTTCGGCCGGTGCAGAAGGAACATTTATTTTTTTAAGCAATTGCTTAAACTGCTCTCTGTCCTCGGTAATATTAATGGCATTGACATCAACACCTATCATTTTTACACCAAAATCTTTCCAAATCCCTTTCTCATCCGCTTCCAGACACAAGTTCAAAGCAGTTTGTCCGCCCATTGTAGGCAAAACAGAATCGATTTGAGGATGCGCTTTTAGGATTTCAATAATAGATTTTGTTGTAAGAGGTTTCAAATAAATATGATCGGCCATTGATGGATCGGTCATAATTGTCGCTGGATTAGAATTGATTAAGATTACTTCAATTCCTTCCTCACGAATAGAACGTGCAGATTGTGATCCTGCATAATCAAATTCACAGGCTTGACCTATAACAATAGGTCCTGAACCTATAATCAAAACGGATTTAATGGATGTGTCTTTTGGCATTTTGTATTGTGTTGTGTTGTTGTAGTGTTTTATTGTAGCTATGGTCCTGTATTTTACGCGCTTAAAAGGCTGATATTAAAGCATTACGAGCCAACAAGGTATAAAAAAAGGCGATACTAAAAAAAGTAACGCCTTATTTATGTTTAAAAAAACATTATTTTTTGTGTCTTGGTTCACAAGAAACAGTCAATTTATGTCTTCCTTTAGCTCTTCTTCTAGCAAGAACTTTTCTTCCATTTGCAGACTCCATTCTGTCCATGAATCCGTGCTTATTTCTTCTTTTTCTTTTCGATGGTTGAAACGTTCTTTTGCTCATTGCTTTGTATATTTAAAATCTTATTTATAGCTTATCTTTATTTGGATCCGCATTACCTGAAATCCGAGTGCAAATATACAAAGACTTTTTTTCCTCACAAGTAGTTTTGTAAAAATATTTTCAATTCCTTTTACTATATTTGTGATCTTAAAATAATCACAACATGTTTCACAGAAATATCAAACTTATTCTCGCCGGACTTATCATTATTACTGGCGTTTGGCAATTTACAGAGAGCAATATTGGTAATGGAATTTTCCTTTTACTTATAAGTGCATTTCCTATTTTCCTCTACTTCAAAAATGAATTTATCTTGTTAGCTTTTTTAAAATTAAGAAAACAAGATTTTGAAGGGGCTAAAAAATGGTTAGCGTACATAAAAAAACCAGAAACTGCATTGGTACAAAAACAACAAGGCTATTTCAATTATCTACACGGAATCATGCTTTCACAAACTAATATCAATCAAGCAGAAAAATACTTCAAAAAAGCAATTGCTTTAGGGTTGTCTATGGATATGGATTTAGCTGTAGCCAAATTGAATCTTGCTGGCGTTGCCATGTCAAGGAGACGAAAACTAGAAGCAACAACTTTATTGAATGAAGCACGAAAGCTCGATAAACAGAACATGTTAAAAGAGCAAATCACGATGATGAAAGATCAAATGAAAAAATTATAATTTATCAAGGAGCTAAATGTCAATCATTTAGCTCCTTTTTTTTATTGGATCGCAGTCGGAAAAAATATTATTTATCTTCAAATTTATTATCATATTTCACATCAATAAGCAGCTAAGAATTATTTGAGTAGCAGCCGAAAGATGAATTTTCTATTCTTGAAATAGTCAAGCCACTACTAATTTTTTATTTAGAAATGAAATAAATTTTATATTATGTTTTCTCAAATAGTAGAAACCCACCAATGAGTAACAAAGTAACAGCAAATACCTTTTTGAGAATTTTTTGATCAATATTAATTGCCATTTTACTACCAAAATAACCGCCAACCACAAAAACTATTGAAATTATAATGGCAAATCGCCAATCTACAAAACCTGCTTTGTGATAATTCAGTACAGCAAGTAAAGTTACCGGTGGCAACAATGCTGCCAGACTAGTTCCTTGAGCCTGCTGCTGCGTGAAACCCATTAAGAGCAAAAGTGGAACCATTATTATTCCTCCTCCAATACCTATTAAACCGCTCAAAACTCCAGCAGTTAAACCAATACACATTAATAAAATTATAGTTTGGATTGTCATTTTCATATTATTTTAAATTAGTATTGTCCAATTAAAATCTCCTATTTTTTATTTCACCCTTTTATTAGAGCCGGTAAATGCTCATTTAACCACTTGTATTTGTTCAAGATCATAATGTGCGCTCCACCTTTAACAACAATACAATCCTTAATATATTTGATAGGAAAAACATCATCAGCATCTCCATGAATGTGAATTACGCTTTCATCAACAACAGTTCTATCCCACAAAATCACTTGCTCTACTGCCCAATTTAAATAGCGTATATCACGAACCGATAGGAATTTTTCATATAATTTTAATCGTTTGTTGATGGTTTCCCCGAAAGAGAATTTAGCTAAATTTTCGATATTTAAAATCAAACTCATTGGGATCAGCTTGTAAGCTTTAGTAGTTTTAGCTAATTTAAATCGTCTAGGGAATTCCAAATTACTTTTTACACTTGATATAATAATTACCTTTCTTACCTTGATAAATTGTGCCATTTCTTGAATTAAAATACCACCGAATGATACTCCTATTAAAACTGGATTTGAGTGTGTGATTTTCTTGGTAATTCTGCGAGCGTATTCCTTTAAAGATTCGTTGTCTAATGGGATTTCCCATTCTAAAAGATGAATTTCAAATTCATCTTCAGGCAACTGGATTCGCTCAAAAATAGCGGTGCTTGCTGCTAAACCGGGCATCATGTAAACTGGTATTTTACTCATAATTGTTTTAACGATTTAATAACACTTTTGTGATTTAGAATCTCGAATTTTGTATAAAATTAATTTTTTTTATTCAAACTCATTCTACAATCATCTTTATATTATCAATATCTTATGATGACACAATTTTTTGAATCAAACACGAGAGGTACTGCTGATTATGGCTGGCTAAAAGCAAATTATTCCTTTTCATTCGGAAATTATTACAATCCGGAGCGAATGCAATTTGGAATGCTACGCGTTTTAAATGACGATATGATTGATGGCGGAACCGGTTTTGGAACACACGGTCACGCTAATATGGAAATAATTACAATTCCCCTTATAGGCGCTTTAAAACATCGCGATAGTATGGGAAATGACGGTACCATCCGCTTTGGTGAAGTGCAAGTAATGAGTGCTGGAAGTGGAGTTGAACATTCTGAAATGAATGCAAGTCAAGACCAGAAGACAAAAACGCTACAATTATGGGTGTTTCCTGATAGAGAAAATGTAACTCCTAGATATGATCAAAAATCATTTGATATTGACAATCAAATCAATACCTTTGTGAACATTGTTTCGCCAAATGAAATGAACGATGGAAATGCACTTTGGGTTTACCAAAAAACCTTTTTTTACTTAGGAATTTTCGATAGCAACACTCAATCGAACTATAATATTAAAATTCCTAAAAATGGTGTTTACTTATTTTTGATCGAAGGCGAAATAGAAATAAATAATCAAGTTTTGAAGGCAAGAGATGCCATGGGAATCACTGATTTTGAGAGTTTCGAAATCAATATTGTTTCCAAATCAAAAATACTTTTGGTAGAAGTACCAATGAATTAGACTTAACTATTATGAACATAGAAAATCCTATGGAAATCAAAGACAACACTTTTTCAAGACAATTTGAGACTACAGTAAACGAGGGATTAATTACAGTAGAATATTCCTTTCAAGAGAAGAAAATATTTCTAACAAAAATAAATGTTCCTGAAGCATTTGAAAACGAAGCATTTATTTCTGATTTTCTAAAGAATATCATGGAAATCGCTATTGAACGGAAATTAAGAGTGGTTCCTATATTACCAAAAATAGTTCTTTTTTTTAAAAAAAATCCTATTTATAAAGAGTTACTTCCCCCAGGAATTAGGCTGTAAAAAAAATGAGGCTGTGTTCTAAAATACAGCCTCATTTTTAATTTATGAACAAATTCAAATTCTATTTCTCAATCTCTTTCATACTATCCATTTTCTTGTAAGCTAGAAAACCTGTGATGTCTTCAAAATGTTCCACAATTCTTTTATTTCCAAATTCAAAAACCTTAGTTGCTAAACCATCCAGGAAATCCCTGTCGTGAGAAACTAAGATCAAAGTTCCATCAAAATCGCGCAAAGCATCTTTAATAATATCCTTAGTTTTCATGTCCAAGTGATTCGAAGGTTCGTCAAGAATTAATAAGTTTACTGGTTCTAGCAATAATTTTATCATTGCTAAACGCGTTTTTTCACCACCAGATAGCACTTTGACTTTCTTAGTAACATCATCACCATGAAACATAAACGCGCCTAAAATATCTTTGATTTTTGTTCGAACATCACCCACAGCGATATCATCAATTGTTTCAAAAATAGTAGCGTTTTCATTTAATAATGACGCCTGATTTTGTGCAAAATAACCAATTTGAGCATTGTGACCTATTTCCAGACTACCACCATTTATTTCTATTTGCTTCATGATGGCTTTGATCATGGTTGATTTACCTTCGCCATTTTTACCTACAAAAGCTACTTTTTGACCTCTTTCAATAACGATATTCGCCTCTTTAAAAACTACATGATCTCCGTAGGATTTTGATAAATCTTTAACAATTACAGGATATTGTCCTGAACGAACTGCTGCTGGGAATTTTAATTTTAGCGCTGATGTATCAACCTCATCCACTTGAACGATGACTAATTTTTCTAACATTTTAACACGCGATTGAACCGCATCTGTTTTAGAAAATGTTCCTTTAAATCGGTCAATAAACGTTCTATTATCAGCAATCATGCGTTGTTGTTCGTCGTACGCTTTTTGTTGGTGCATTCTGCGATCTTTTCGCAACTCTAAATAATGAGTGTATTTGGCTTTATAATCATAAATACGACCCATTGTTACCTCGATCGTTCTATTAGTAATATTGTCTACAAAAGTTTTATCGTGCGAAATAACTACTACAGCCTTAGCTGAATTAATCAAGAAATCTTCAAGCCACTGAATGCTTTCAATATCCATGTGGTTTGTAGGTTCATCAAGCAAAATTAAGTCTGGTTTTTGCAAAAGTATTTTAGCGAGCTCAATACGCATTCTCCAACCACCTGAAAACTCAGAAGTTTGACGCGTAAAATCTTCGCGTACAAATCCTAATCCAAGAAGAATTTTCTCAATCTCAGCTTCATAATTCACTTCCTCGATGGCATAGAATTTCTCACTCAAATCAGAAACTCTTTTAATTAATTTCATGTATGCATCGCTTTCGTAATCCGTACGAATAGTGAGCTGCTCGTTAATTTCGTCAATTTCGGCTTTCATCGAAAAAATTTCGCCAAAAGCTTTAGAAGTTTCCTCCATAACCGTCGCACCATCAGTCGTTAATAAATGCTGCGGCAAATAGGCTACAACAGCGTCTTTTGGTGCAGAAATATTTCCAGTTGATGGTTTACTTTGTCCAGCAATTATTTTTAAGAGTGTCGATTTTCCTGCTCCATTCTTACCCATTAAAGCAATTTTATCATTTTCATTTATGGCAAAAGAAACATCACTAAAAAGGGTTGTGCCACCAAACTGCACAGAAATATCGTTAACTGTAATCATTGAATTGTTGATTTGTGGTTTCGGTTTCTGGTTACCCTAAAAACCGATTTGTTATAAAAAGTGCAAAGATAGATTAATTACTAATTTGTTTGCTAAAAAATAAAAGCTTCTAAAAACCGATTGAAATAGGATTTAAAAAAGCGATCAAGTCATTTATTACTTGAACTATTTCTCCTCGCGCTTTTTATTGATGGAATTCCAAATATGCGCATTTGAAACCCCAATATCATCAGGATGAAACACGGGATCAATACCTGTTTTTCGCTGTTTTTCGTAATCCTTCAATGCTAATAATGCAGGTTTTTGCAATAAAAGAATAGCAATTATATTGAACCAAGCCATTAACCCTACTCCCAAGTCACCAATATTCCAGGCTAGTTTGGCTTGATTGATCGATCCGTACATAATAACGACCATCATTAATACTTTCAGTAAATGGGAATAAATAGGGGATTTTAAATTCCTAGTTAAATATGAAATATTAGTTTCTGCAATGTAGTAATACGCTAGTAAAGTGGTAAACGCGAAGAAAAATAAAGCTATCGCAACAAAATAAGATCCAAAACCAGGCAAAACGCTATCCATTGCAGTTTGTGTAAATCCAGCGCCAGCCGAAACATTTTGTGCTCCATAATACAAGTAATCAGTATTTCCATCAGAACTTAAAACAGGATTATGCACATTATATTTTCCGGTAATTAACAGCATAAATCCGGTGGCTGAGCACACCAACAAAGTATCTATGTAAACTGAAAATGATTGAACCAGACCTTGCTTAGTAGGATGCGAGACATTTGCGGCAGCAGCAATATGTGGTGCAGTGCCTTGACCAGCTTCATTTGAATAAATCCCTCTTTTCACTCCCCATTGAATTGCCAAACCGAAAACAGCTCCAAATCCTGCTTCCATATTAAAAGCACTTTTAAAAACCAAAGCGATAACAGCAGGAAGTTTGTCAATATCAATTGCTATGATTACCAGTACGATTACAATGTATGCAATAGCCATTAATGGAACCACAAATTCAGTGACCTTTGCAATTCTTTTTACACCACCAAAAACAATGGCACCAAAAATTAGCGCAACCACTAGTCCTGACTTCCAAGTATCAATTTCAAATGCATTTTGTATTCCATCTGCAACAGAATTAGCTTGAACACCTGGAAGTAAAAACCCGGCAGAAATTATGGAAACAACCGCAAAAAGTACACTAAACCATTTTACGCCCAAACCTCTTTCAATATAAAAAGCCGGTCCACCACGAAATTCTCCTAAATGCTTTTCCTTATAAATTTGAGCCAGAGTAGCCTCCACAAAAGCGGTACTTGCTCCAAAAAAAGCCACCATCCACATCCAGAATAATGCCCCTGGCCCTCCAAAAGCTATTGCTGTAGCAACGCCTGCGATATTTCCCGTACCCACTCTACCTGCTAATGACATCGATAACGCCTGAAAAGAAGAAACACCCGATTCCGAACTTTTGCCATCAAACAACAATCTAAACATCTCTCTAAAATGACGTATCTGCAAGAAACGAGTCCTGACAGAAAAATATAAGCCAGTCCCTAAACACAAAACAATTAACGCATTACTCCACACAACAGCATTCAATACCCCAATAATCTCTTCCATAAATCTTTTACTTTATTACTAATTTAAACAGAGCTAATTGCACTCATCTTATACTTATTTTGATAAAAATAAAGTTTTAAGTTAAAAAAAACTAACGATGGAGTGCTTAAAGAGCAAGGAATAGCAGGGGAGCGCTACAGTAAATTCCCTAAAAAGCTAAAAATCAAGAAAAAATTAAAAAATAAACTAGTAATAATATGTAAAATTGTAGAAATCTATGAATAGTTATAAAAACGGACTAAACGTGAATAAATTAAATCTAGTAATTGCTTGTTGTGCAAGTAACAACAAATTGTCTTTAAACTTATTATAACTATTTTGTCAAATTAAGCGAAGTCGAGATTGCGATGGACTTACGAACAATTTTTCGTGCATCATTACAATTATTAGGACGTGCTCAAAATGACAAATTCCAATTCTTTTTAATAGTAAATTTAAAACATAAATGATATCAATGCGATTTACAATACACTTACGGCCTAGTTACACTTGATTGTTTTTAGTTATAGTACTCCAGATGTGTGCATTATTCACTCCTATATCTTCAGGGTTAAAGGTAGGATCTAGTCCTAGCTTTTTTTGTCTTTCATAATCTTTCAACGCGGCTAATGCAGGCTTTTGCAATAAAATAATTGCTATGATATTAAACCAAGCCATCAATCCAACACCAATATCTCCAATATCCCAAGCTAATTTTGCTTGATTGATTGAGCCGTACATAATAACAAACATCATAACCGCTTTTAAAACATAATTGAAAACGGGCGACTCAAATTTTCTTGTCAAATACGAAACATTTGTTTCAGCAATATAATAGTAAGCAATGATGGTAGTAAAGGCAAAGAAAAATAAAGCTATCGCAACAAAATAAGATCCAAAACCAGGAAAAACGCTATCCATTGCACTTTGCGTAAATCCTGGCCCTACAGCTACATTTTGAGCACCAGAATACAAAAATTCGGCTGCATTAGCAGATCCAAAAGCGGGATTATAAACATTGTACTTTCCTGTGATGAGTAACATAAATCCAGTTGCGGAACAAACTAATAAGGTATCAATATACACTGAAAAAGATTGTACTAAACCTTGTTTTACAGGATGCGAAACATTAGCAGCAGCGGCAATATGAGGAGCAGTTCCTTGACCCGCTTCATTAGAATAAATTCCTCTTTTTACGCCCCACTGTATTGCTAAGCCAAATACTGCTCCAAAACCAGCATCCATATTGAAAGCACTTTTAAATACTAAAGCAATCACATCTGGCAATTGTTTTATATCAATTGCTATAATTACCACCGCAATCAACATGTACCCTATTGCCATAAAGGGAACAATATATTCTGTGAATTTGGCAATTCTTTTTACACCACCGAAAACAATCGCAGCAAAAATCAAAACAACAAATAATCCACTAATCCAAGTATCTAATTGAAACGCATTTTTAATTCCATCAGCCACTGAATTGGCTTGAACCCCAGGCAACAACATGCCAGCAGAGATAACAGAAACGATTGCAAATAATACTCCAAACCATTTCACGCCCAATCCTCGTTCAATATAAAAAGCAGGACCTCCGCGAAATTGTCCTAAATGTTTTTCCTTATAGATTTGGGCTAATGTTGCTTCGATAAATGCAGTACTTGCTCCTAAAAAAGCGACTAACCACATCCAGAACATTGCTCCAGGTCCACCAAATGCAATAGCAGTTGCAACCCCTGCTATGTTTCCAGTACCTACTCTACCCGCTAAAGACATTGATAAAGCTTGAAATGAAGAAACCCCAGATTCAGTGCTTTTGCCATCAAATAACAAGCGAAACATTTCTTTGAAATGACGTACTTGTAAAAATCGTGTACGTAGCGAAAAATAAAGCCCAGTGCCTAAGCACAAAACTATTAACGCATCACTCCAAATAATACCATTGATGGTTCCAACAAAATCCTCCATAAAATTATCTTATTTATATTTATCAAAAAATCAATCAAATAAAAATTTTCGCTAAAACTAAAAAATATCGATATAATAAACTAACTATCTCACTTATAAATATTGAATTACGCATTAATTAACTCAAAATCAGGTTAAAATAAAATCCTTAAAACATGACTTAAACATAAAAAAAATTTAACTAATTATATCCATTTTATGGAACTTTACGTTGGAAAAATTTGAGAATGAAAGTGAAGTACTATTTTACAAGACATATTTTTGAGCTTTTGAAATATTAGAATCGCAATGTGATTTTGTAGATCTCAGTATTTTTTATGGTAAAAAATTTGTGGCGCTATGCTCGATAAATATCGTTTTAAGTGACGGGAAGTTATTCCTTAAAAGAAGCATAGATTGATAAATGATTTAAAAATAATAATTAAAAAAAACTGCCTCATCAATTAGAGGAGGCAGTTTTTATTTATCAATTGATATAAAATCGTTATTCTTTTCTCCACTTTTTACTTTCTTCAAAAACATGTTCTAAGATTGCAGCTTCCCGTTCGTCAAATTCTATTCCGCGGCGACTCATTACTAATCGCGCAGTTTCAAATGCTTTTTTAGTGATGTAAGTTGTAAATCCAGCAGCTCCACCCCAAGAAAAACTAGGTACAAAATTACGTGGAAATCCAGTTCCAAAAATATTAGCACTCACTCCTACCACTGTTCCGGTATTAAACATAGTATTAATGCCGCATTTACTATGATCTCCCATCATTAAACCACAAAACTGAAGTCCTGTTTTAATAAAGCCCTCGGTTTCATAGCTCCACAATTTTACTTCCTCGTAGTTGTTTTTTAGATTTGAATTATTAGTATCGGCTCCCATATTACACCATTCACCAATAACAGAATCTCCAAGATACCCTTCGTGACCTTTATTTGCATGAGCAAAAAGAACGGCATTTTTTACTTCACCACCAATTCTCGAATAAGGTCCAACTGTTGTAGCTCCATAGACTTTAGAGCCCATTTTTACAGAACCATATTCGCATAAAGCAAATGGCCCTCGAATCATAGACCCTTCCATAATTTCAGAATCCTTACCTATATATATTGGACCTGCAGATGCATTAAGTGTAACAAATTCTAATATGGCACCTTCTTCAATAAAAACATTATCAGCACCTATAACATTTACACTTTTAGGAATTGGTTGCGATTTCCTATCTTCAGTTATGTATTCAAAATCTTCTTGTATAGCCAAGTTGTTTTTTGAAAAAATATCCCAAGTGTTTTTTAATGTGATACAATCTTCTTGAAATTCTAAGATTTCATAAGTGTCAAAATCTACTTCCTCTTGCTCATCATTTGTATAAAAAGCGATCACTTCATCCCCTTTAAAAATAGCTTGATTGGGCTCCAAATTACTAACCATTTCTGCTAATACCGCATTAGGTAAAAATGAAGCATTAATCATTACATTTTCCTCTAATTCAACCATCGGATATTTCTCCGATAAATATTCTTCTGTTAATGTCGTTGTGGTAGAACCCAAACGCATTTCCCACTTTTGACGAATGGTCATAATTCCAATTAAAATATCAGCAACAGGGCGGGTAAATGTAAAAGGCAACAATGCATTACGTGCGGGGCCATCAAAGAGAATATAATTCATAAAAGCGATTGATTAGTTTTTAATAAATACTTTTCAGATTGCAAAAATAATTATAAAAAATATTTTTTTGTTTAAATTCTTAATAAAGTTGAAAGGTTTTTAGTTTACTTCAAAAGTAAAAGCCACGCTGTTGGGCGTGGCTTTTTTATATTTGTAAACATGCAAATTATTTAGCGTGTTTAGCGTATTTAGTTTTGAATTTATCAATACGACCTGCAGTATCAATAAGTTTAGATTTCCCTGTGTAAAAAGGATGAGAAGTTCTAGAGATCTCCATTTTTACAACTGGATATTCAACACCATCGTGAGTGATCGTTTCTTTAGTATCTGCAGTAGATTTAGTGATAAAAATTTCGTCATTTGACATGTCTTTAAATGCAACTAATCTGTAATTTTCTGGGTGAATTCCTTGTTTCATCTTGTTGATCTTTTTTATTTGTTAATTATCACTAATCTTGAAGCTTTTCCTCTAACAGAAAAGGTATAGATTCGTTTTAACCTTTTGTTTTACGTTATTATTTTGAGTCTGCAAATTTACAATTATTTTTCAATAAACAATTCTTTGATTCATTTTTTTTTATGTTGGTTAAAATCATTTTATCGATGGCTATATATTGGGAATTGTTATATTTGTGGCTAAATAAATTAAGATAAATATGGAAAATAAAATATCCCCAGCGAAATCTGGATTAATATTCGGTGTGTTATTTGGCGTAATAATGGTTCTGGAGTTTGTTATTATGTATATCATAGGCATGAAATCCCTAGTTGGGACAAGTGCAGGTATGATTGTAAATATTGCTAATTATTTAATCTTACCATTGGTTTTCATTTATTTAGGTTGTAACAATTACAAAAAAAATATTAACAATGGATTTATAACTTTTGGCGAATGCTTAAAAACTGGAGTTTCAATTACTTTTGTCGCAGCATTGATCTATGCCATTTTTAGTGTCATTTTTAATTTAATTTTTCCAGAATTTATAAGTGAAATGCTTTCAATTTCAAAAAGTGAAATGATTAAGACAACGCCTGACATAACAAGCGAACAGTTAGAATTAGGACTAAATATGATTGAAAAATTTATGAACCCGCTTATTGTTTTCCCAGCTACTCTTGCTATGTATTCCTTTTTTGGATTGATTTATTCTCTAATTGTAGGTGCATTTGTTAAGAACGAAAATCCTCAAAGTCTATAATTTAATGAATCTATCCGTACTCATACCGCTTCTTAATGAAGAGGAATCAATAACAGAATTGTACTCTTGGATCATTAAAGTAATGCAAGAGCACAATTATACGTACGAAATTATTTTTCTAGATGATGGAAGCACCGATGATTCATGGTCGATTATTGAGCGTTTTTCTCAAGAAAATAATAATGTAAAAGGGATTCGTTTCATGAAAAACTTTGGCAAATCGCAAGCCCTACATGCCGGTTTTGCTAAAGCCAAGGGCGATGTAATTATTACCATGGATGCTGATTTGCAAGACAGTCCCGAGGAAATTCCTGGATTGTATGAAATGATCGTAAATGGCAGATATGATTTGGTTTCCGGTTGGAAAAAGAAACGATACGATTCTATTGTGGCTAAAAATTTACCGTCTAAATTATTCAATTGGGCTGCTAGAAAAACGTCAGGCGTAGAATTGAATGATTTTAATTGCGGACTGAAAGCTTACAAAAATATTGTTGTCAAAAACATTGAAGTTTCTGGTGAAATGCACCGTTACATTCCAGTTTTGGCAAAAAATGCTGGGTTTGGAAAAATTGGTGAAAAAGTGGTTCAACATCAAGCTAGAAAATATGGCGAAACTAAATTTGGAATGGAACGTTTTGTCAATGGATTTCTGGATTTAATTACAATATGGTTTCTATCACGTTTTGGTAAACGACCCATGCACTTGTTTGGTGCGATCGGTTCCTTAATGTTCATCATTGGTTTTATAGTGGCAGCATTTATTGGAATTTCAAAATTATACCACATGTATAATGATATGCGGTATAGCTTAGTGACTAACAATCCTTGGTTTTTTATTGCATTAACATCAATGATTTTAGGAACGCAATTGTTTTTAGCGGGATTTCTGGGTGAAATTATTTTACGTACTAAAAATAATGAAGAACGCTATAAAGTGGCTACCGAAGTTAATTTTTCATAATTAAAACTTAGTATTTAGAGAATTTGGCCGTTTAAATAGTTGTTAATGGATGTTGAAATTATCATATATTAAATCTTTGAAGTTCGTAACTATTAAGTGATGCTTGATTTTGATTTATCCTTTTTTTGAAGTTTTTTTTTACTTCAAAAATTTGTCTTGAATTATGAAGCACTAACGAAAAAGCTAACTGAATTTGAAAATTAATTTCCACATATTTTATAAAGTATAAAATTTCTTAGTTGATATAGACAGTGAAGCTAAGAAAATCATAGAGAGAAACAAAATAGGTTATAAAAAATAAAGTTGATGAGTAGCTAACTAGCCCTGATAGTAGCGGCATCCTTTTTCTTTTTTTCTAAAAATAGAAAAAGATACAGCGAATAGCGGGATAAGCTCCTAAAACTTAAATTAAAAAAGATACAAGATGGAAATCAAACAAAACATTTTAGACGCGTTGAATGAATGGCTTACACCGACGTTTGACAAGGAAACTCAAGAAGCCGTTAAGGAATTAATGACAACCTCTCCATTAGATCTAGAGGAAAGTTTTTATAAGAATTTAGAGTTTGGAACTGGCGGAATGCGCGGTGTTATGGGCGTTGGTAATAATCGCATCAATAAATATACCCTTGGAAAAAGTACGCAAGGTCTTTCTAATTACATGCACAAAGTTTTTCCAAACAAGAATTTGAAAGTTGCCATCGCTTATGATTGTAGACATAATAGTAAATCCTTAGCAAAAGTTGTTGCGGATGTTTTTACTGCTAATGGAATTTCTGTCTACTTATTTTCAGACTTACGTCCTACTCCTGAATTGTCATTTGCAGTTAAACATTTAGGTTGCCAAGCTGGAATTGTGCTTACAGCGTCACACAATCCGCCAGAATACAACGGTTACAAAGTATACTGGGAAGATGGCGGGCAAATAGTACCGCCAGAAGATGAAGCCATTATTAACACTATTGAAAATTTAAATTATAATGAGATCAAGTTTACTGCTAATGATAATTTGATTCATTACATAGACACTGAAATTGATAAAGCATTTATCAAATCGTCAATTGCAAATGCAAGTTTTAATACTTCGGCTGCAGCCAAAGAAGATCTCAATATTGTTTTTACCTCATTACATGGAACGTCTATCACTTTAGTTCCTGAAACTTTGTCACAAGCGGGCTATACTAATGTGAATATTGTTCCAGAGCAAGCAGTTCCTAATGGTGATTTTCCAACAGTTAAATCTCCAAATCCAGAGGAGCCGGAGGCATTAGCGATGGCAACTGCACTAGCTAATAAATTACAAGCCGATATTGTCATTGGCACTGATCCTGATTGTGATCGTTTAGGTGTTGCGGTTCGAAATAATGAAGGACACATGACGTTGCTAAATGGAAATCAAACCATGATTTTAATGACTGCTTTTTTATTAGAACAATGGAAAAAAGCAGGTAAAATAACTGGAAAACAGTTTGTAGGATCGACGATCGTTTCTACTCCTATGATGATGGAACTAGCCACTAATTATGGTGTAGAATGCAAAATAGGATTGACTGGTTTTAAATGGATTGCCAAAATGATTAAGGATTTTCCCGAATTAGAATTTATAGGTGGCGGCGAAGAAAGTTTTGGTTTTATGGTGGGTGATGCTGTTCGTGATAAGGATGCTGTTGCCGCAACTCTACTAATTTGTGAAATGGCGGCTCAAGCCAAAGCAAAAGGAAGTTCGGTATACAAAGAACTATTGAAATTGTATGTAGACAACGGCTTTTACAAAGAACACTTAGTTTCCTTAACTAAAAAAGGAATGGACGGTTTGCAAGAAATTAATCAGATGATGATTGACATGCGAGAGAATCCATTGAAAGAAATCAACGGACAAAGAGTGATTATACTTGAAGATTACCAATCATCGACTGCTAAAAACTTGCTAACAGAAGAAGTATCGACGATGACCATTCCAAAATCGAATGTATTAATTTACTATACTGAGGATGGTTCCAAAATTTGCGCTAGACCAAGTGGAACTGAACCAAAAATTAAATTTTATATCAGTGTAAACACCGAATTAGAAGGTGTGGAAGATTTCAAGGAAGTCGAAAGTAATTTAGATAATAAAATAAAAAATATTATCACAGCGATGCAGTTGAACTAAATTTAATAGTGGTTAATTAGATGTAAATAACTCTCTAAAACAGTTGTAGTTTACAATTACATTAATTTGTCAGACGTATTATTAAGTAATCAAAACTGGTAATCAAGAACTCACATCCTTATCTTTAAATTTTGAAAAAACTACTAATAACGAGTTTTTCGACAATTGTAGAACTGATTATGGAATGAAAGTAATTAAAAGTTTGAGTGATAATCTTAACAATAAATATGATAGTGAATTCAGCAAAAGAACTATTGATAATTTATTAATACTAAACACTATTTCAACCAAATTTCAATTGTACATAGTATCGAAATAATTAAATTAGCCACATATTTAGAATTTGATCTTTAATCATAAAATGCAGTTATTACGTAAATTGATCATGTAAAAAAAAGAAGCTTTTAAATTTTAAAGCAAATAGCAGTAAGAGAAGATCCTACACAACTGTTTAAAAAGAGTTATAACTACAACAATCAGGAAGAGCTATAGCAGAAGACAACAAAAAAAAATTAAATGAGCAATCTCAAGAAATTAATACCTTTCACAAAACCTTATAAATCGCACATCGTTTGGAATGTGATCTATAACATTTTATACGCTTTGTTTAGTACCATTTCCATGCTTACCTTACTTCCTGTTATGGATGTTCTTTTTGGAAAAACTAAAACTGTACTTATAAAACCAGTTTACACAGGAATAGGAGATATAAAGCAATTTGGAACTGATTATATGCACTTCCAAATTTCTACATTAACCAAGGGAAACAGCATTGAAGTTGCTTTACTATTTGTTGTTCTATTAATAATGACAACGTTTTTATTCAAAAATTTATTTAATTACTTAGCGTCTTATCATATCATGCATCTTAAAAATGGCGTGTTGAAAGATTTGCGTAATTCAATGTATAAAAAAATCGTAGAACTACCCATCTCCTATTATTCCGAGAAGAGAAAAGGCGATATCATGGCCAGAATGCTTGGTGATGTAAATGAAGTGCAAAACTCTTTTTTCTCGATTCTAGAATTGGTTGTAAAAGAACCATTAACAATAATTTTTGCATTAGTTACAATGTTTATAATAAGCACAAAACTTACTTTATTCGTTTTAATTTTTTTACCAATATCGGGATACATTATTTCCAAGCTAGCCAAAAATCTGAGAGCTCAATCATTAGAAGCGCAGCGCGAAAGTGGATTTTTAATATCAATCGTTGATGAGACTTTAGGTGGGTTAAAAGTAATTAAAAGCTACAATGCAGAACCTAATTTTAAAAGTAGGTTTGATAGTTCAGTTTCACGATTGTTAGACTTATCTAATAGAATAGGAAGTAGAAATAATCTCGCTACGCCGTTGAGTGAATTTCTGGGTGTAACTACAATTGCAATTTTACTTTTTTATGGTGGAAATCTAGTTCTCATTGAAAAAACCTTAGACGGATCAGCATTCATAGTTTATCTCACACTCGCATTTAATATTTTGACTCCGGCAAAAGCAATATCCAAGGCTTCATATGCGGTAAAAAATGGTCTAGCGGCTGCAGAACGTGTTTTTGAAGTTTTGGAAGTTGAAAATGAGATCACATCAAAAGTAAATGCAGTTCAAAAAACGAATTTTGATTCAGATATCACGATTCAAAATATCAATTTTAAATATGAAGATGAAAACGTTCTAAAAAACTTTTCATTAAAAGTCAAAAAAGGACAAACAGTAGCTCTTGTAGGACAATCAGGAAGCGGAAAAAGTACGATTGCTAACTTATTAACTCGTTTTTACGACGTAAACGAGGGAACAATAACCATTGATGGAATAGATATAAAAGATCTGAACTTGCAATCATTACGAGGTTTAATGGGACTTGTAACGCAGGACAGTATTTTATTTAATGATACCATCAAAGCAAACATTTCATTAGGAAAACTTGAGGCAACAGATGAGGAAATTATCGAAGCTCTAAAAATTGCAAATGCTTATGAATTTGTAAAAGATTTACCTAACGGCATTCACACCAATATTGGCGACAGCGGAAACAAGCTTTCTGGTGGACAAAAGCAACGATTATCAATAGCGAGAGCGGTCTTGAAAAATCCTCCCATTATGATTTTAGACGAAGCTACCTCAGCCTTAGATACTGAAAGCGAAAAATTTGTACAAGTTGCGCTGGAAAACATGATGCAAAATAGAACTTCCATAGTAATTGCGCACAGACTTTCAACTATTCAAAAAGCAGATACCATTGTGGTAATGCAAAAAGGTATAATTGTAGAGCAAGGCAATCATGAGGAATTAATTGCTATGAACGGCGTTTATAATAAATTAGTAAGCTTACAATCCTTAGAATAAAAAAGTTTGGGGCTGTTTTATTAATACAAATAATTAAAAAATGTACATCCATAATCCAAACATCAAACTTCCTAGAGATCCGAATACTGTGGTTTGGAAATATCTTGATTTATCTAAATTTTTGGATTTATTAATGTCTCAAAAATTATTTATGTCTCGGTCAGATAAGTTTGAGGATCAGTATGAAGGCACTTTTAGCGAACCAACATTTGAGGAAATCAAAAAACTATCCATTGATAATCCTGATTTTCTAAAACACTATAAAACGCATCGAGAAAAAGTAGCTATTAGTAGCTGGCATATAAACGAGTACGAATCATTTGCGATGTGGCAAATTTTTACTCAAAACAATGAAGGATTAGCGATTCAATCCACTATTGGCCGCTTGCAAAGATCATTGCAGCTTGAAAATGAATTTGAGCAATATATAGGAGAAGTAAATTACATCGATTACAAGAAAGAACACATTCCGTTTGATGATTTATTTTTTCCTTTCTTGTTTAAAAGAAAAAGTTTTCAATATGAAGGGGAAGTCCGCGTTATCACTGATATTGGCGAAAGTGGGATCCAAATTAACGAGGGATTAAAAATAAGTGTTGATATAAACGAGCTAATCGAAAAGATATACATTCACCCAAAATCAGAAAACTGGTATAAAAACTTAGTGATTCAATTAGTGAAAGAATTAGGATTTAAATTTACAATCGAAAAATCAGACTTGGAAAGTGAGATTTTAATCTAACATTTTTATACAGGCTCATAACTAATCGCTTCCCATTCCTTTTTTGACAAATCGATGTAGTAATAATTGACTACATCTTTCTTGTCGAACTCACCATTTTTATTAGTGTCTTCTACTGTTCTGTAATACAATCTATTTTTAGATTCAATCAATTTCCAATCAATTAATTCCTGAAAATCAATTGATATTTTTGTAAAATTTTTACCGCTGATCTCACTTAGATACAATGCTTTAATATCGCTAGTATCTAACTTACCATCTTTGTTTGTGTCCATATCAAACATGGTATAAACCATAATTTGGTTATTCGTTCTTTCAGCAACTTCTTTTAAGTATGTTGCAGTTTGAATTAGAACGGGCTTTTCAGTCAGTTTTCTAATGGAATCCGAATCTGTTTTTTGAAATTTAATATTTTGCAAAAAACCCGTAATTTCAAACTCTCCGTAATTTGAAATAGTAAAACTTAAATCATTAACGCTAGAAGAACCATATCTAGCCTTAATCCCTTTTTCACGAATGCTTAAATCAGCAACTGGATGAAGTAAATAGTCTGTCCCTTCCATTTGGAGTGGTAAATCAGCAATTTGTATTTGAGAGGAATCTGCTCGCGCAATCATTTTTGCTTTGGCATTTTCATCGTACGTTACTTTTGGTTTTTCAACTTCCTCTTTGCAACTTGTTAAAAGTAAAACTGCTAATCCTATAATTGTGAAGTGTAATCTTTTCATAATTTAATACTATTAAAATTCAAATGTAGTCATTTTCGAAAAATGAAACCTCATTCCAAAACCGATTAACAAAATTAATTAAAGTTAAAAATTAGCGCTAATGAACTACATGGTAAAAATCACAACTTTGCCGTCAATTTTATGTTAAACACGCGAGTGGTCATGTAGTTTGGAATCGCAAACTGATTTTTTGAATAGACGTCTCTAACCCAAGTATTCGTTATTGCATTTTGATTATTAAAAAGATTGAAAATCTCTAATCCTAAAGCTAATTCTTTAAAATTTTTAAATAATTTATTTTTAATTTCTCCTGAAGTATTATCTATAAAAACTTTCGAAAAACCCACGTCTGCTCGGCGATAGTCATTCAATCTATTTTGATATAAATACGGATCGGCATAGGATGGTGATCCACCAGGTAATCCAGTATTGTAAACTAAATTCAAATATAATTTTATACTAGGAATATTTGGCATATAATCTTGAAATAAGAGCGCAAATTTTAATCGCTGATCTGTTGGTCGAGCTATAAATCCTTTACCATTACTATTTTCTTCCGTTTTCAAATATCCAAAACTAACCCATGATTCTGTTCCCGGAACAAATTCGCCATTTAATCTCAAATCTATTCCTTGGGCAAAGGCTGTAGCACTATTATTAGCTGCATAACGTAAACGCACATTATCAATTGTATAAGTATTTACATCAGTCAAGGATTTATAATATAGTTCTGAGACCAACTTAAAAGGCCTAGTCCACATTTTAAAACTAAAATCATTCGAGACAACAAAATGCATTGATTGTTGCGCTTTTGTATTTGGTTGAACTATTCCTGCAGCATCTCTCAATTCTCTATAAAACGGCGGCTGATGGTACAAACCTCCTGAAAATCTGAATAGCATATCTGAATTCCAATTCGGTTTTATTGCAAATTGAAATCGTGGACTTAATGTAGTTTGGGACTTAGCAGTTGTACTAGCACCCTGAATCTCCCAATTGTGAGCGCGAATGCCGGCATTATACCAAACTTCGCTTGAGCCAATTAATGATTTTAAGCTCCATTGACCATAACCTGAAAATCTATCTATAGTATTAAAGTTAGTAGCTCGTACATTTTGATACGGTATTAATGGACCTACATACGGAGAATAAGGTTGATCATTGTTAACAAAATTTAAAATAGGAGGATTCACGGAAAAACCAGCAGAATCTATTACCTCCCACTCGATAACTCTATCTCTTATCGATTCTCTTGTATATTTTATTCCCCATTCTAGTTGGCTTTCTTTCCAATCATGAAATCCTTTAACCTCAGTATTTACAATTAAGGCGTCTAAATCATTACGAGCGTGGTTCAGTTGCGAGCCAATTCCTTTTGTATACGATACCTCTCCATAAGTTTGTGAACCAATACTTGCGTCTACCTCGCCCAATCTATACTGAGCAAAAATATCAAAATACTCTTGTTCTAAAGTTTGAAATATAGAACCGATAAACTTTACAGTAAAAGAGTCGTTTACATTAAAAGTTGTTTTTATGGCTCCAAAGTAAGTTTCATAATTATCCCTTTCCTGACCTTCATAAAAAACGGTCAGCACCATAGGACTATCTATAGTTCCAAAATTAGTTTGCCGCGCTAGTGGCTGGTACTGATATTTATTTTGTGAAATGTTTCCTAAAAAACTCCATTGCCATTTAGCAGATGATTGGTAGTTAATGTTGGTTTGAATATCAGCAAATGAAGGGGTAAAATTAGTTTGTGTTTCCTGACTGTTTACTAAAAGGCTATTGTTACGGTATCGAATTCCTGTTATAGCAGACCATTTTTTATCCTTAGAAACGGCATCCACAGCGACGCTTCCGCCAAGAAAACTAGCTTCGAGGCTAGCGCCAAATTTTATAGGCTTTCTGTATGTAATATCTAAAACAGAAGAGAGCTTATCGCCAAATTTAGCTTGAAATCCTCCTGCCGAAAAATCAACATTTTGCACCAAGTCAGTGTTAGTAAAACTCAAGCCCTCTTGTTGTCCCGAACGAATTAAAAAGGGACGATATATTTCAATTTCATTTACATAAACTAGATTTTCATCATAGTTCCCACCCCGAACAGCATATTGTGTGCTCAATTCATTATTAGAATTTACGCCAGGCAAAGATTTTAAAATATTCTCAATTCCTGCATTTGCGCCAGGAATTTTACGAATCAGTTCTGGCTCTATTGTAGTAACACCTTGAATCAATTTTCGAGTATTGGCAAAGACTATAACCTCTCCCATTTGTTCCTCACGATCACTCATTACAGGGTTGAACTCTCTTTGTTCATTAGTACTTAAAATAAGACTTATAGTGATTTTTTTTAATGAAATATGTGTGAAAATAATAGTTGCTTTCTGGTTAGCTGGAATTTTTAAATCATAAAAGCCAGTACTATTGGAACGTGTTGTGACGTTAAGGCAGGAAATATTGACGTTCTCGACTGGTTGATTGTTTTTATTTAAAATAACTCCTCTAATTCTCGCAGTTTGCGCTGAAGTAGTTAGGCAAATTGTAAAGAAGAAAAATATCGATACTAAATAATTTGTGTTCAAAAGTTTAAATGTTTATTTTTTTTGATTTCTAAAAAATTTAGTTTCAAAAGTAGTTGAATTACCTACGTTGTCAACAACATCTACTTTCATAATATTAGCACCATCAGCAACAATCCCGTCGTCAAAAAAGTGCGTTAATTTTCTAGTTTTATTGTCATATTCCATTAAAATCCATTTTCCATTCAAATATCCATTGTACGATTTTATGCCAGACAAGTCATCATGGATAGCAAGTTGAATTGTTTTTTGATTACTAATCCATTTTCCCTCCACTGGAGAGGCGATACTTATCGTGGGCGCTTTGATGTCACTCACTAAAGCATATTTTCCTAGAATTTTAACCTTTGTATTAAAAACGTTTCCTTTTCTATAAGTTGAATTATAGTAAATTCTTTTTCCATCAATTCGTGCAATAAACATTTTTTCCTTTTGCGCATCAGTTGATATTGAATCTTCAATTGAAATTGTAAAATTAGTATGTGCAGGAACTGTGTCATCGTGCAATGTCATTGTATCATTTACAACAGCAAAATTAAATTCAAAATCATCATAAAAAGTTCCTGCTGGAAAAAAAACAGACCTATTCTTTAACGCAAAATTATTGTCTTTATTTGCTTTTATAAAATAACTCGACGGTACTGCTTCTTTACTAATTAATGCTGCTTGTGTATCATATTGAATAGGGATCGAAATGATCTTAGTGTTTCCAAAAAAATCGGAAACTTCGATGCGATATACTGATGTTAAATTGGGGGAAACCTGCAACACACCATTATTATCTGCGGCGTTGATGATACTTAATTTATAGGGGGTTTTCATAAAAAGTTTTTGAACTCTTTGTTGTAGTTTTTTATATCTTGAATAATCCACAAGGGCATTTATATAACGCATTTCATCAAATGAATAGGTAGTGAATTGATATCCAAAGTTTGGTAGACCATTATAAAACGATTGCACTTTATAAACTCCGTTATTATTAAAAGACACATCGTCTGTATCAAAAGTTGTAATACCAAAACCTATCGATCCATTTGCAGTCACTTTATCCGCAATATAAGTTCCGTCTTTTTGAAGTGCCACATTGAGTAAAACAGGACGTTGTGCACGATTAACAATGGTTTTTGCGTCTAAAGGATAAACGTAAACGCTGGAAACGGTCGGCTTTTTCGAATCTTTTATAAATTTATCAAATCCAAAAAGCATTGGATTGATCACAAACTCTGATTTTGTATCTCTAAATTCAAAATGCAGATGTGGACCTTCAGATGATCCAGTATTCCCTGAAAATCCTATTATCTGTCCCTTAATAACTGACATTTCATCAGGTTTAAAAAATATTTCAATCTCAAAACTCTCTTCTTTATAATGAACTTCTTTGATGTGTTTTTCTATCTCACCATTTGCCAGTTTAAGATGTCCATAAACAGAAGTATATCCGTTAGGATGGTTAATGTAGATTGTTTTTCCATTTCCAAATGTAGAAATCTTAATTCTTGAAATATAACCATCAGCTACTGCATATACATTCAAACCTTCTTTTTGCTGTGTTTTTAGATCAAAACCAGCATGAAAATGATTAGGCCTCAACTCTCCGAAATTTCCAGATAATTGCATAGGAATATCTAGGGGAGATCTAAAATAGTCAGTAGGATAAATTTCTTGTGCAATAACTACAGTTCCAAAAAATAGAAAAATTAAAGAAAATTTCATTGTTTTACATTTATGCTAAGATAAAAAAAGTATTCAAAATTGTAGTAAAAAAAAATTTTTGTAACTTTCTATGAAATAGACGGTTGACTAATTTTAAACAAAAAAAATAATAAAATATTGCAAAATTAAAAAGGAATACTAACTTTGTATCATAATGTAATGAATTAGAGATACAATGAGTGTTATTGCAGAAATTATTGATACTCTTGAAAATAAAATCGAAAAACTTTTCATAAAAATGAAAATTTTAGAGAAAAACAATCAAGAATTAAAAGAAGAAATCATAAAAAATGCAATCGTAATTCAAACGCAATCAGATGAGATTGAATCTTTAAAGAAGCAATACGAAACACTAAAAATAGCAAATTCATTATTAGGCAGTCACGATAATAGAAGAGATACAAAGCTTAAAATAAATTCATTAATTCGCGAAATTGATTACTGTATAGCACAGCTATCTGATTAATAATAGACATGGACGAAAAGCTTAAGATTAAAATATCAATTGCAGACAGGGTTTATCCTTTAACGGTAGAACCAGCTCAGGAGGAAGGCTTAAGAAGCGCTTCAAAAAAAATTGATAAAATGATTAAGCAATTTGAAGAGAACTACGCAGTGCGAGATAAACAAGATGTTTTAGCGATGTGCGCTTTACAATTTGCCTCGCTAACAGAGCAAAAACAAATTGATAATGCCATTGATGGAGAAGCAACAATTGATCGAATTAAAAAAATCAATATAATTTTAGATCAATATCTCGACAAATAAACGTTCTTTACAACAACTAAGATACTGCCTACATTAGTTCATATTTGGTAAACTCAACACTAACAATTTAGAATGAGCAAATCATCACTACTAAAGCACGCCACGCTTCGGCGAGGAAACTTGAACAGTGAGTTAGCTCAAAACTTGTCTTTTCGAGTTTATGCAATCAAACTATTGTAGGCTTTTTTTATATATAAATTTTAAACTAACATGGACAACATATTAATAATCGTTATTTCAGGGATATTAGGCTTAGTAGCCGGTTTTATAATTGCTAAATTAATAGAAAAAAGCAATATTTCTAATCTTATAAAAAACTCAAAAAAAGAGGCAGCCTCTATATTAAAAGATGCAAACCTTGAAGCCGAGAATATAAAGAAGGATAAAATTCTTCAAGCAAAAGAAAAATTTATTGAATTAAAAGCAGAACACGAACAAGTTATACTGTCAAGAGATAAGAAAGTAGCAGAAATAGAAAAAAGAGTTCGCGATAAAGAATCTCAAATTTCTAATGAATTATCAAAAGCCAAAAAAGTAAACGATGATTTTGAATCTAAAACTAATGAATTCTCGACTAAAATTGAAAGTTTAGATAAAAAGCAATTAGAAGTTGACAAGCTTCATAAAAGTCAATTACAGCAACTAGAAGTTATCTCTGGATTATCAGCAGAAGAAGCAAAAAATCAATTAGTTGAGGGATTAAAAGCAGAAGCGAAAAGCAAAGCAATGTCTCATATTCAAGATACAATTGAGGAGGCTAAATTGACAGCACAGCAAGAGGCTAAGAAAATTATTATCAATACTATACAACGTGTCGGAACAGAAGAAGCAGTAGAAAATTGTGTTTCTGTATTTAATATAGAGTCTGATGATGTAAAAGGTAGAATCATTGGTCGTGAAGGTCGAAATATTCGTGCGCTAGAAGCTGCTACAGGAGTAGAAATTATTGTAGACGATACCCCAGAAGCTATTATCCTTTCTTGTTTTGATCCTGTAAGAAGAGAAATTGCACGTTTAGCCTTACATAAATTGGTTACTGACGGTCGTATTCACCCCGCACGTATTGAAGAAGTAGTTGCTAAAACTGCGAAACAAATTGACGATGAAATCATAGAAGTTGGAAAACGTACCGTTATTGATCTAGGAATTCATGGATTACATCCAGAATTGATAAAAGTAGTAGGTCGTATGAAATACCGTTCCTCTTATGGACAAAATTTATTACAGCACTCGCGTGAAGTTTCGAAACTTTGTGGAATTATGGCTGCTGAACTAGGTTTAAACGTAAAACTAGCCAAGAGAGCGGGACTTTTACATGATATAGGAAAAGTACCAGATGCTGAAAGTGATTTGCCTCATGCGTTATTAGGAATGCAGTGGGCTGAAAAATATGGTGAGAAAGAAGAAGTTTGTAACGCCATCGGTGCACACCACGATGAAATTGAGATGAAATCGCTACTATCACCAATCATTCAAGTTTGTGATGCAATATCTGGAGCAAGACCAGGAGCGAGAAGACAAGTGCTTGATTCATATATTCAGCGTTTGAAAGATCTTGAAGAAGTAGCATACGGATTTAGTGGAGTAAAAAATGCCTACGCTATTCAAGCCGGTAGGGAACTTAGAGTAATTGTTGAAAGTGAAAAAGTTTCTGATGAAAATGCGGCAAGTTTGTCTTTTGATATCTCTCAAAAAATTCAAACAGAAATGACGTATCCAGGACAAGTAAAAGTTACCGTAATTCGCGAAACTAGAGCAGTCAATATTGCAAAATAAAATTTAATTCTTATATTTTTTATAAAACTTCTCTTTATTGGGAAGTTTTTTTTTGGCCATCTGTTTTTATTGCACTCACTAAATATTTAAACTCTCGCTGAAGAAGATCTTAAATGTTGTTCCAGCACCAACAGTGCTTTCCACAGTGATTGAACCACCCATTGACTCAATTTGGTTTTTTGTAATATGTAATCCTAATCCTCTCGCCTCTTCGTGCCTATGAAATGTTTTATACATTCCAAAGAGTTCTTTACCGTATTTACCTAAGTCAATACCTAACCCGTTATCACTAATTGATAAAGTTTTAATCCCATTTTCAACAACAAATAAATACTTTATAATTATAGGATTATCAGGATTTGAATATTTTATAGCATTGGTAGTGAAATTCAATAAGACACTCTCTAAATATGCAGGATTAAATTTCACAAAACTACCTTCTGGAATTTGATTTACAATCGTAACTCGATCATAGTTTTCCATATTTTGAACCAAGCCCAATGTTTTGTCCAAATAGAGACTTAAATCAATCAGCTTAATTGGAATGTTTGAACTATCTTGAATCGAAATTAACTGAGTTAAATTAGCAATTGTTTCATTCAAATCATTTGAAACAGTGCGTAAATGTATTAACATTTCATGACTACTTTCTGCGTCATTATCATAATCAATAATATCTAAAAGTGATTTGATATTACCAGCTTGTGTATTAAGATTATGTGAAACGATATGTGAAAAATTTAATAATCGGCTATTTTGCTGACTAAACAAATCCATTGTTTTTATCAATTCAATTTCATTTTCTTTTTGAAAAGAAATATCAGTGTGTGTTCCAATAACGCGTAAAGGTGCACCATTGCTATCACGTTCAATCACTTTGCCTTTGTCCAAAATCCATTTATAATTACCGCTAGATGTTAAAACTCTATGTTGATTTTCATAGAACGGTGTCTTATTATTAAAGTGATCTTGAATGTCTGAATAATATTTTTTCAAATCATCAACATGCACAATACTGTTCCAACGTTCTGGATGATCAAAAACATCTGTCGTTTCTTGTTCAAGCAACGCCATTGATTGCGAGGAATAAAAGACTTTATTCAACCGTAAATCCCAATCCCACACTCCTGCTACAGATGCCTCAAGTGCAAATTTACTACGCTCCTCTGAGAATTTAAGCTTATTTTCCTGCTCCTTTAATTCAGTAATATCCGATATTCTTCCATAAAAGGCAGTATTTCCATCGGCAAACCTTTCTGGTTTTGCTGAGACTTTTAACCAGCGTAATCCTTTCTCAGGTAACAAAACCTGAAATTCATGTTCCCATCTTGTAAGATTGCGCTTTGCGTTTACTAAAGAATTAAAGAATAAATTTCTATCCTCTTCGTAAATTCTTTCGAAGACAAGAAATTTATCACTATCAATAAATTGATTAGAAGATAACTCAAAAAAATCTTTTACAGATTTACTTACCACAGGAAATGAGTAAGAACTATCTGGAGCGATCACAAAACCAAATATTAAATCTGGAATCCCAGCAAATAATTTACCGTAGAATTCATTTATTTTTTCTGGCGTACCATTTTCCAAAAAATTAGAAATCATCTTGCGTTTTTTAAATTTCAATTATAAAGTAAATAAAAAATTAATTTAAAATATAATGCTAAAATATAAATAAAAGTAAAGCAAATCGATACAGTTCGATACAATATTGTTGTAAATTTAATAAAAAAAACAATTATAAAATATTTGTCGACCCACTAATCACACTAACTAAATTCGTAATATATTTATCGTCTTGGATGATAGTTATTTAACACCTCAGTCAAAAATTTTCGGTCTAAATGAACATATATTTCAGTTGTAATAATTGATTCATGACCTAACATCAACTGAATTGAACGCAGGTCAGCACCATTTTCTAATAAATGTGTTGCAAATGAGTGGCGTAAGGTGTGCGGACTAATAGTTTTAAAGAAGCTAAGTTTCATCGCTAAGTTTTTAATAATAGTAAAAATCATTGCGCGTGTTAGCTGTCTTCCTCTCCTATTTAAAAACAATGTGTCCTCATGCCCTTTTTGAATATTTAAATCTTTCCTCATTGATTCTTTGTATCGATGAATATATTTTTGAGTTATATCACTAATTGGCACGAACCGCTGCTTATTTCCTTTTCCTGTGATCTTTATAAACCCTTCTTCAAAAAATAAATCTGAAATTTTTAAAGTAATGAGCTCTGAAACCCGCAGTCCGCAACCATAAAGAGTTTCTATCATTGCGCGATTGCGTTCGCCTTCATTAGAGGTTAAATCTATTGCCTCAATCAATTTATCAATTTCTTCTACCGATAAAGTATCGGGAAGTTTACGACCTGTTTTAGGTGAGTCAATAAGTTCTAATGGATTATCGACTCTCAAATCTTCAAAAATCAAATAATTAAAAAAACTTTTTAAACCTGATATTATTCTAGATTGCGATCGGGGATTTACCTCTTTTGAAACATGGTAAATAAACTCTTGACACGTTTCTTCTGTAATATTAACAGGGGAAACATCAATTTTATTCTCTTTTAGAAAAAGACATAAGCGCTCAATATCGTACGAATAATTTTCTACCGTATTAGTAGATAATCCGCGTTCAATTCTTAAAAAAGATTGAAATTTTTTTATGTCGTTGTTCCAACTCATATTCACAAAGTAACACTTTTTCTTCATAAAAAAATCTCCCAATTTAAGAGGTTTCAAAAAATATTTTTTTTTGATTAAAATAGGCAACCAACACCAAAACTTCCTCTAGCAAATAGATTTACAACATTTCCGTTCAAGCCAAGACCAAGTCGAGAAGAATTTTTACCTCTAGCAATATCTACTTTTGAAGTTGAATATCTTAAAATAATAACTTCAGTTACGAAATAATTGATAGCAATGCCATCTCCAAGAGATGCACCGTTAGTTGTAACGTCGCCATTACCTAATCCAGATTTTAACCTCCCAAAACTGAGATTTCCGCTAGCGTACGTTTTAAATCTTTCTCCTAATTCTAAGAAATAGTAGTGACCAAATACACCTGCTCCAAAAGTAGAACTTTTAGCAGTATCAACTCCAGTCAATTCACTTTTAGAAATTTAAACATCTACTTGAACTCCCACGTCCAGATCATCACTTACAAAAAAACCAATTTGAGGTGTAAAAGAAAGTGAGTTCACATTTTAATCGTTATTTTTATCAGTTGAAGAATTAAAACCTAAGTTTCCCTCAACAGAAATAATCCCCTTAGTAGATCCAAAACTTTTCCCAGCCTCGTTAATACTTTGAGCGCTCGCGGTCATAAATACAAATACAGAAGCAGCTGTAAGAAAATCTTTTTCCTATATTTGTTTAAAATTTAAAGCGAAATCATAAAACACACCAATTTAAATTTAAACCATTTTTTGTGCTGAAAAAGTTTGATTAATAATTAATTTATCAGTTCCATTTCTGATGTCTCGTGCACTTCAAATTAAATATTTAGTGAAAATTTAACTCTTAAAATTCTAGTATCATTCAAAAGCCTTAAGTTATACTTTTTAATCAGTTTCTTTTTTAAATTTAGCATAGATAAAAAAAGACAATAATTTTTTAAATTAAGAGTTTTGAATAATAGTATAACAAATAAATAATATCATATGAAAAAGATAATTATCACTGCAGTAGTCGTTTTAGCAACATCATTGGGTGCACAAGCACAATTAGTAAAATTTGGTATAAAAGCAGGTTTAAATTACGCTAACCAAACAGGAAGCGATATTAATATCACTACTGCTAATTATGACAAAGAAGCTATCACCAGTTACCACGCGGGCCTGATCGTAGAAATAAAAGTTACAGAAGGATTTGCAATCCAGCCTGAATTGTTATATTCGACTCAAGGAGCAACTTATAAAAATGCAGTTCAAGAGTTTAAAAATGAATTAGGATACATCTCTATTCCGGTTCTTGCAAAAATTAATCTTAATAAATACGTAAGTCTGGACTTAGGACCTCAAGCATCATTTCTCTTGAGTGAAAGAAAAAATGTTAGTTTTAAAGAATCTGAAACTTTTGAATTTGGAGCCGCTTCTGGCCTAACCTTAAATGTAACAAAAGGTATCTTTATTCAAGGCCGCTATGTTTTAGGTCTAACAGAAGCTACTCAAAATGCGAATGTCAAAAATTCAGTAGTTCAGATTTCAGCTGGCTTTAAATTTTAATAATTTAAAAAAATTCTAAAACCGTTATATTATCAAGAACGGTTTTTTTATTTTTAACAAAACAATTTTTATGAAAATAGGTATTATTAATGGACCCAACTTAAATCTTCTAGGAAAGCGCGAACCTGAAGTTTATGGAAATCTTTCATTTGAAGAGTATTTTACAACTTTACAAATACAATTTCCCGCGATTGAATTTACTTATTTTCAAAGTAATATTGAAGGCGAATTAATTAATAAAATTCAAGAATTAGGTTTTTCATTTGATGGGATTATTTTAAATGCTGGTGCATACACTCACACCTCTATAGCAATAGGCGATGCAGTGAAAGCAATCATCACTCCAGTGATTGAAGTGCATATTTCAAATACTTTTTCTAGAGAAGATTTTAGACATCAATCCTTTATTTCTGGAAATGCAAAAGGTGTTATCTTAGGATTTGGTTTACAAAGTTATGAACTAGCAGTACATTCATTTTTATAGTTTTTATTTTTATTAAACTATGTTTGAAATGTTTAACAAATAATTAATATCCTAATTTCAAACTTCTTCTATTTTTGTGAGAGAAAAAACTTTCATGATAAAAATTTACTTCTTATTATTATTTTTGCTTTCAATTGCCATTCAAGCGCAAATAAAAGGAACTATATCAGACGATAAAGGAAATCCTTTACCGTTTGTTACTATATTACAACAAAATACTTACAACGGAACCACCTCGAACGAACAAGGATATTACGAATTTGCACTGCGAAAGAAAGATAATCCTATTGTTACTTTTCAATTTTTAGGTTTTAAAACTCAAAAAGTTACCATCGATCTTGATAAACTACCCTCTACTTTAAATATAAAAATGGTAGAAGAAAGTTTCTCTCTCAATGAAGTGGTAATCAATAAAAAAGTTAATCCCGCAATTGCTATTATAAAAAATGCGATTGCAAGTAGAAAAGAAAATACTAAAAAGAGCGATAGATTTAATGCAGATTTCTATTCTCGCGGTATTTTTAGATTAAAAAATGCACCTAAAAAAATATTAGGACAAAAAATTGGCGATTTTAATGGAGCTTTAGATTCAACAGGAACTGGTATTATTTCATTATCTGAAACTTTTTCTAAAATATCATTTGAAAAACCTGATAATCTAAAAGAGGTTGTCACCGCATCTAAAGTCAGTGGTAGAGACAACGGATATAGTTATAACACCGCTCGATCTTCCTTCTACGATATTTATGATAACACAGTCGATTTTGGTATCAAATTAATTTCGCCTATTGCTAGTAATGCCTTGGCTTATTATGATTACAAGCTAGAAAGTACCTTTTTTGACGATAATCAAAAAATGATTAATAAAATAAAAGTTATTGCTAAACGCGATAGCGAACCTGTTTTTGAAGGTTATATCTATATCGTTGAAGATTCGTGGGCGATTTACGCAGTAGAATTAGATATTAAAGGCTACAGAATCAAGGAAGAGTTTCTAGATATAATGACATTAAAACAAAATTTTAGTTACAACAACAGCAATAAAATATGGGCTAAGAATACGCAGAGTTTAGAAATTGTAGCTGGTGCATTTGGAATAAAATTTACAGGGAAGTATAATTATGTGTACAGCAATTACGAATTTATAAATTCCTTTTCCCCAAAAACATTTACGAACGAAATTACAAGGATCGAACTGACCTCTAATAAAAAAGATTCGCTTTTTTGGACTACTAATAGACCTATTCCTTTAACAACGGAAGAATCTACTGATTATATCAGAAAAGACAGTATATATAAGATCCGAAATTCTCAAATGTATCTTGATTCAATTGATGAAAAAGGGAATAAATTCAAGTTAACAAAATTACTTACGGGTTACACTTTTAACAACAGCTCAGAAAAATACAGTTTAAAGTATGATGGAATTTTAAATATAGGTTCTCTAAGTTTCAATACCGTTCAGGGTTATAATTTAGATTCAGGTTTTAGCTTTACGAGTCGAAAAAAACAAGAATCAAATGGAGAATACACAGCAATTAGTTCAAAATTTAATTACGGTTTTGCTGAAGATCGACTGCGAGTAACAGGTCAATTCATCCACCGATTTAACAATCAAAATTATGCAACTTTATATCTGACCGGTGGAAGTTCAGTAAAGCAGTTCAATGCAAATGAACCCATTAGCAAAGCAATAAACACAATAAGTTCGCTTGCTTTTAAGAATAATTTTATGAAATTATATAATCTTGAAGCAGTAGGAATTGGCTTTAGCCAAGATATCGCCAATGGTGTCAACTTGAACAGTAAAATTGAATACCAACAGCGCAAACCTTTATTCAACAATACAGACTATTCCTTTTTTAGCAAAGACGATTTTTATACTTCTAATAATCCATTAGCACCAAATGATTTAATAAACTCGGCTTTTACACCTCATCATTTGACAAAAATAAATGTACTTGCTAGAATTAATTTTGGTAATAAATACGCTTCACGCCCTGATGGAAAATTTAATATTCGAAATGAAAAATACCCAATACTTTACATAGCCTACGAAAAAGCAATAGCTGCAAACGAAAAGAATTATGAATTTGATCAAATAAGCACTAGGTTAACTTATGATTTAACTATTGGTAATAAAGGCACTGCTGGTATAAACCTGCGAGCTGGTAAATTTTTAAATGCAGAAAATATTACATTCATAGATTACAAGCATTTTAATGGAAATCAAACTCGCATTGGGCAAACTGATCGCTACTTAAATGTTTTCAATTTGCTTCCTTACTATTCTAATAGCACCAATAATAGCTATTTTGAATTGCATAGTGAATACAATGATAAAGGATTTATTATGAATAAGATTCCATTGTTAAACAAATTGAAATCTACACTTAACCTTGGTTTTCATGCTTTATCGACTTCTAATAATCAACCTTATAGGGAAATTACAGCCGGTTTAGACAATTTAGGTTTTGGCAAATTTAAAATACTACGGGTGGATTATGTTCGTTCCTATCAAAATGGTTTTCAAAGCGACGGGGTGATTTTTGGACTTAAGTTTTTAAATATTTTAGAATAGTAAAACTTGAAGGTGGTAATTAAAAATAAAAGCCTAATTAAAAAATTTAACTTTTATCACCTTAAAGCACCATTTTCTCTAAGGTATTCAAAAATCAGCTTATCAACAGCCGAGACTTTTTTTATATCTGAATAATTAAGGTATTCAAACTCTTCAATTTCTGAGCATGCCTTTAATTCTCCTGTAAATGTACCAGAATAACAAGTCATTCGTACTAAAACACCTTCTAAATGTCCGTGCGCCTGAGCCTCAAAAGTTCCAATGTAGGTTAATGATTTTTTGTCTAAAATTACATTAAGCTCTTCATGAATTTCTCTAATTAAAGCTTGTTCATCGGTTTCAGCACCTTCTCTTTTACCGCCAGGAATATAAAATTTATCCTTTCTAAAACTTTTCGTCGAAAGGATTGTTTTATCTTTCAGTTCTATCCATGCTAATTTATCAATTACTTTCATCAGCAGACGCAATTAAAATTTCATAATTATTTTATTTTGATTTATTCTTCATTAGGCTCAATATGAATCAATACATTTCCAAGTGCTGGAATTTTTTCAAGTAAACGATCTTTCAGTTGATGAGCTAAATCGTGTCCTTCTTTTACAGTAATAGTAGAATTGACAGTTGCATGTAAATCAACGTGAAATTGCATACCTACTTTTCTAATAAAGCATTTTTCCGTGTTTAAAATCCCACGTACTTGCAATGAAATTATTCTAATTTGTGAAATTAAATCATCGTACAAATGTTCGTCCATTATTTCGCCTAGAGCAGGTCGGAAGATTTTATAACTGTTATAAACGATAAAACCCGAAGCGAAAAGTGCTGCCCAATCATCAGCAGCTTCATAACCATTACCTAAAAACAAGGCTATCGAAATTCCTAAAAAAGCAGCTACAGATGTAATTGCATCACTGCGATGGTGCCAAGCATCAGCTTTTAAAGAAGAACTATTAGTTAGAATACTTTTTTTTATCACTAATCGATATGAATATTCTTTCCAAATAATTATTGCTCCAAGCACAATTAAGGTCCATGGTTTTGGTAATAAATGCGGTGTCAAAATATTTAAAACACTATTGTAAGCGATAACAATTGCAGAAGTGATTAGAAAACCTACAACTAGAAAAGTGATAAGTGGCTCTGCCCTTCCGTGGCCGTAGGGATGATTTTCATCAGGCGGTCTGTTGGAATATTTTATACCAAATAATACTAAAAAAGATGCGAAGATATCAGTTGTTGATTCAATTGCATCTGCGATTAGCGCATACGAATTTCCAAAAAACCCAGCTAAACCTTTTATAAAAGCCAGTACTGTATTTCCGATGATACTAAAATAAGTAGCGTTAATTGCTGTTTTTTCGTTTGACATTTTTATAATTATCGTGTATTAAAAATAAAAACGTTTAAATAAACCTGATATGATTTTTAAACTAAATCACTCATGGTTTACTTAAACGAAATTTATAATTATGTATATTATTTATTCTCGCACAATATGAGCACCAATAGCTCTTAATCGTTCGTCTATACGTTCATATCCACGATCAATTTGTTCAATATTTTGAATCGTACTAGTTCCTTTTGCTGAAAGCGCAGCAATTAACAAAGAAATACCAGCACGAATATCTGGTGATGACATCGTTGTTGCTTTTAATTGCGATTCAAAGTTGTGTCCCATTACAACGGCACGATGTGGATCACACAACATTATTTTTGCACCCATATCAATTAATTTGTCTACAAAAAATAATCTACTTTCAAACATTTTCTGATGAATTAATACATCGCCTTTGGCTTGAGTGGCAACCACAAGAACTATACTTAGTAAATCTGGCGTAAACCCTGGCCATGGTGCATCAGCAATGGTAAGAATAGAACCATCAATATCCGTTTTTACTTCGTATCCGTCAAGGTGAGCAGGAATATAAATATCATCTCCTCTTCGTTCTAATGTAATTCCTAATTTTCTAAAAGTATTTGGGATTAATCCCAGGTTATCCCAACTCACATTTTTAATTGTGATTTCTGATTTTGTCATCGCAGCTAGACCAATCCAGCTTCCTATTTCTATCATATCAGGAAGAATTCGGTGTTCACAACCACCTAAACTATCAACTCCTTCAATAGTCAATAAATTAGAACCTACTCCTGTTATTTTGGCACCCATGCAATTGAGCATTTTACATAATTGCTGTAAATAGGGTTCGCAAGCTGCATTATAAACCGTTGTGATACCTTTTGCTAAAACTGCTGCCATCACAATATTAGCAGTACCAGTAACTGATGCTTCATCAAGTAACATATCCGCACCGGTTAATCCCTCTGGCGCTTCTACTCCATAAAAATGATCTTCTCTATTATACCTGAACTTAGCACCCAGATTTATAAAACCTTCAAAATGGGTATCTAACCTTCTACGGCCTATTTTATCACCCCCTGGTTTTGGAATATAACCTTTTCCAAAACGCGCTAATAACGGTCCGACAATCATAATTGAACCTCTTAGAGAACCGCCTTCTTTCTTGAATGCTTCGGTTTCTAAATATTGTATATTTATATCGTCTGCTTGAAAAATATAAGAACCATGTGCCTTTTTTTCGATTTTTACACCCAAATTTCCTAAAAGAGTAATCAATTTGTTAATATCAATAATATCAGGAATATTATTAATTATCACTTTTTCGGGCGTTAAAAGAACGGCACATAATATTTGTAACGCCTCATTTTTAGCTCCTTGCGGTGTAATTTCTCCTTTGAGACTTATGCCTCCTTCTATTTTAAAAATTCCCATTCTGTAGTAATTTATATTTTAAAGGTTTTAAATTAAAAATGGTTTATTTCAAAACCAACAACAATTTTATAAAGGCTTTCTATTTTGATTTTTATGAACAGGATTTGGTTTTCCCGTTTTACTGTTTTTATTACTTAAGATTTTTGGCTGCCCAACTGGTAAAATTTTATTTGAAACACGTTTATTTGTTCTTAATAAATCAGTCGTATTTAATAATTCTTCTTCGCTTTGCAGTAAATTTAATTTGCCGTCAGACAGTTCATATAAATGTTCAAAAATCACATCGTCTTTCACAGTATCTTTATTCCAACTCAGGTATGATTTTTTCATGTGATTAGCAATGACTTTTACTAAGGCGTTTTTCATATCGCCATCGTCCCATTTATTTGCTACATCAATCATATATTTTATGTTATTGCCATAAAATCGATATTTTGGAAAATTCTGAGGATACTTTAAAACATCTGGCTTTAGTTGCAAGACCTCGCGTGAAGGAATTGGATATGGTGAATCAGCCACTAATTTAAAATCGGACATTATAAAGAGTTGATCCCACAGTTTATGTTGAAAATCAGGAACATCACGTAAATGAGGATTTAAACTTCCCATTACCTGAATAATATATCTTGCTGCTTTGTTGCGCTCGATATCATCCTCTATATGAGTAGCTTGATCAATTAATTTCTGCAAATGACGACCATATTCAGGGATAATAAGGTGTGACCGTTCTGCATTATATTCTAAATGATGAACAACATCGTTCGAATTTTCTTTTATATATTTTAGATTCATGTTCAAATGTTTTTTTTTAAAATTTAATGATAGGAATCTTAACATTTATGCACAGTTGAGATCATCATATAAAATTATAATTTTTAGTTTAGAGGGAAACTATTCCTTGAATAGTAGAAACTTCTAGGTATTTATCTACTATTTCTTGAGCGTCTTTCACAGTAACATCAACAGAAATACTAGTATATTTTCCTGTTTTGGATTTTTTAGTGTTGATAACGGCACCCATGCAATCAAAAGCATTTTCAACTTGCTTAACATTATTATTTACAGTAGGAACAATAAATTTAAATAAATAAATTGTTGGCCAAGTATTACTCATGTCCAACTCAACTTTCAATCTATCATAGAATTCTTTCGTCTTTTGATCCATCGTTCATTTAAAATAAAAGCAAAGATACAGTTTCAAAAGGAAAATATGAATATTGAATATTTTTTTTTACGTGAACTGATTTAGATGCTTTGATTTTTCGCTTTACCAATAAATTAGAGTAAATTTGCGCCTTATTTTCCAAAAAAGTGCAAAAACAAATTATAGTTATTATTGGCGGTCCAGGAACAGGTAAAACTACGATCATAGATGGATTAATTTCAAAAGGCCATTGCTGTTATCCTGAAATTTCACGGGAAGTAACTCTGGAAGCTAAGAAACAAGGGATTGAACAATTATTTCTTGAAAAACCATTATTATTTAGTGAATTATTGCTAGAAGGACGCAAAAAGCAGTATCAAAATGCTACAGACGAATGCCATGAAATAGTATTTATTGATCGCGGAATTCCAGATGTTTTAGCTTACATGCACTACATTGGCGATAGTTATCCTTCTACTTTTGACAATGCTTGTCGCGAACATACTTATTCAAAAATATTCATACTACCACCTTGGGAAGAAATTTATATAAGTGATGATGCACGTTACGAAAATTTTGAACAAGCAAAATTAATCTACTCACATCTAGTTGAAACCTATCAAAATTATGGTTACGAATTAATTGAAGTTCCAAAAGACACCATGGATAACAGAATTCTTTTTATATTAGATGAAATTTCTAATTAATTTGTAGTTCAATATTTTATTTGAACTCCTTTTTTATTGAATTGAAAACTGTAATCTATGCCAGAAGCATTAGCACTACTTCAAAAATATTGGAAACACGACAAATTTAGATCACTTCAAAACGAAGTAATAAACTCCGTTTTAAGTGGTCAAGATACTTTTGCACTGATGCCAACTGGAGGCGGAAAATCAGTTTGTTTTCAAATTCCGGCATTAATTAATGAGGGGATTTGCTTGGTGATTTCGCCCCTTGTAGCCCTAATGAAAGATCAAGTTGCTAATTTGCAACAGCGAAACATAAAAGCGATTGCACTTACTGGAGGAATTCGATCAGAAGAAATGATAGATTTATTGGATAATTGTCAATTTGGGAACTACAAATTTCTGTATCTCTCTCCAGAACGATTACAATCTGATTGGATTTTAGATCGGATAAAATCGTTACCTATTAATTTAATCACCATTGATGAAGCACACTGCGTTTCTCAATGGGGTCATGATTTTAGACCTGCCTATCTGAAAATTTCAGCGCTTAAAAAACATTTCCCAAAAACACCTTTTCTTGCTTTGACCGCCACCGCAACTTCAAGAGTGAAAATTGATATTATAAAAGAATTGGGTTTATACCAACCTGTAATATTTGAAAAATCATTTGCTAGAGAGAATCTCGCTTATATGGCTTTTGAAATTGAAGATAAAATTTTCAGAATAGAACAAATTTTAAAGAAAAATCCTGAACCCTCTATTATTTATGTTCGAAATAGAAAATCGTGCTTAGATATTTCTTCACAGTTGAAAGCCTTGGGTTTTAAAGCAACCTATTATCACGGCGGACTTTCGTCCAAAGAAAAAGATAAAAATATGCAATCGTGGATGAATGAAGATGTTCAGGTAATAGTAGCTACCAATGCTTTTGGTATGGGAATTGACAAGGCGAATGTAAGAACTGTAATTCATATTCAACTACCAGAAAATATTGAAAATTATTATCAGGAAGCTGGACGTGCAGGTCGAAATGGAGAAAGAGCTTTTGCAATTTTATTAAGTAGTCCGTCAGATATTATTCAGGCTAAAAATCAATTTATTAATGTTTTACCAGATAAAAAGTTCTTGAATTTGGTGTATATAAAATTAAATAATTATTTCCAAATTGCTTACGGCGAGGGAATCAATGAGCAGTTTACTTTCAACTTACATCATTTTTGCCTGCGCTATGAATTCCCAACTTTAAAAACTTACAATGCGTTGCAGTTTCTCGACCGCCAAGGGATCCTTACTTTGTCACAAGAATTTTCAGAGAAAATAGCAATTCAGTTCTTAATAACGTCAAAAGAAGTAATTCGTTATACAAGTCTAAATCCTAATGATGAAGAAATTTTACTTGCTATATTACGCACTTATCCCGGAATTTATGAAATGCAAACTGCTTTTAATCTACAGCTAATTGCAAAAAAATCAAATCATAAAGAATCTGAAGTTATCGCTATTCTAGAAAAATTAAAAGAAAAAGAAATCATTGATTATCACTCTAAAAATAATGATGCAACAATAATTTTCAATGAAGTGCGAGAAGATGAGCGAACAATCAGTAGGGTCTCAAAACATCTAGAAAATCAAAATCAATTAAAAAAAGAGCAGCTCCAAGCTGTTGTAGAGTATATAAATGAAAAATCCGTCTGTAAAAATAAGTTGATTTTAAAATATTTCGGTGAAAATACAACAGTGGATTGTGGTATTTGTTCATTTTGTATTACCAAAAAAATAAAGAAAAAAGATGTATCTCTGCTTTCTACTGAAATTATTAAATTATTAGAGACTGAAGACTTAAACTCAAGAGATATTCAAAAAAAGACCAAAAATAATTCAGAGGAGGTTATCTTTGTATTACAGGAATTATTAGAAAATAATTTTATTTTGGTTAAAGCAAATAACAAATACACTTTGAAAAGATAATGGAAAAATTACGAATCGTTTTTATGGGAACTCCAGAATTTGCGGTAGGAATTCTAGAAACCATAATTAGAAATAATTATGAAGTTGTTGGCGTCATTACCGCGGTAGATAAACCTGCTGGTCGTGGACAAAAAATAAAATTTTCTGCTGTAAAAGAATTTGCACTAGCAAATAATCTAAACTTGCTACAGCCAATTAGTTTAAAAGAAGAAAGTTTTTTGACAGAATTAAAATCTTTAAATGCTAATTTACAAATTGTAGTAGCTTTTAGAATGTTACCAGAAGTAGTGTGGGGAATGCCATCCTTAGGAACATTTAACCTTCATGCATCATTACTTCCTAATTATCGTGGAGCAGCTCCTATAAACTGGGCTATTATTAATGGCGAAACTAAGACAGGTGTTACTACTTTTTTTATTGATGATAAAATTGATACTGGTGCAATGATTTTAAGTTCAGAAATATCTATTGATCAAAATGAAAATGCAGGACATTTACATGACCGATTAATGACCTTAGGAAGTCAAACTGTTATTGAATCTCTAAAACAAATAGAAAAAGGACCTATTAAAACTATAATTCAAGAAGATAATCGAGAAATTAAGACTGCGTACAAATTGAATAAAGATAATTGCAAAATTGACTGGACTAAATCAGCAGTTGAAATACATAATTTAATTCGGGGATTATCTCCTTATCCGGCTTCATGGTGTAATTTTGTAGATAAAGATGACAATTGGAATGTAAAAATATATGAATGTAAAATTCGGATAGAAGAACATAATTTACCAGTGGGTAGTTTAATTTGTACCAAAAAAGAAATGAATATTGCTGTAAAAGATGGATTTGTTAAAATTAATACTCTTCAATTTCCAGGTAAAAAGAAGATGAATAGTGCAGAATTATTAAATGGAATTAAATTTTCAGCAAAGGCAATGGTGTATTAACTCCAATGATAGCGGTATGTTTTAACCAATTGTAATAAAACTTATAACTTTATCAACAAAAAATATAAGTTATCAACAAATTAAATTAATTTAGCATAAAACACTTGCAAGGTACGTTATTCCTATTAAATTTGTGTATTGACAATATTGTATAACCAACAATTAATAACTATTTATTATGAACAAATCAGAATTAATCGATGCTATTGCTGCTGATGCAGGAATCACAAAAGCTGCAGCTAAACTAGCTTTAGAATCATTTTTAGGAAACGTAGGAGAAACTTTGAAAAAAGGTGGAAGAGTATCTTTAGTAGGTTTCGGATCGTGGTCTGTTTCTGCTAGAGCTGCTAGAGATGGTAGAAATCCTCAAACTGGAAAAACAATTCAAATTGCTGCTAAAAATGTAGTTAAATTTAAAGCGGGTGCAGAATTAGAAGGTGCGGTGAACTAGTTAAAGCTGCTACTATATAATCAAAACCTCCCATTCAGGAGGTTTTTTTATGCTTTTTAACGATTTTATTTGGCAATCTTATAATAAAAAACTTAAATTTAATAAAAAATTATACGCAAATGATAAAAGATAAGTTAAAAAAAGGTTATCTGCTTATTGCTGAGCCAACTGTAATAGGAGATGCGTCATTTAGCAGGTCAGTCATTTTATTAGCGGATTATAATGAGGAGGGATCTGTTGGTTTTATTATAAATAAACCATTAAAATATACTATTCACGATCTAATTCCAGAGATTGACGCTAGATTTAGGATTTACAATGGCGGACCAGTTGAACAAGACAACCTCTATTTTATCCATAATATTCCTGAATTGATACCTAACAGTATTGAGATTTCTAACGGAATATATTGGGGTGGTGACTTTGAATCGGCTAAAGAATTAATTAAAAACGGAAAAATAAGTAATAATAACATTCGTTTCTTTCTTGGATACACGGGCTGGCATGAAAACCAATTGGAGAGTGAAATGGCAAGCCATTCTTGGATTATAAATTCAAACAGATATGAAAACAAAATTATTGGTAAATCAGCTACTCATTTCTGGAAAGAGCAAATAAAGGAATTAGGCGGCGACTACCTCATTTGGTTAAATGCACCTGAAAACCCTTACTTAAATTAATTTTTTACTATTATTTCATTTAACTTTTCCAATAACTCTTTTGATAAGATCGTATTAAAACTTTTTTTACGGTACTGTGTTATGGGTTGAATACCTTTTATAACATTGGTAATAAATAACTCATCTGCTTTTTGAAGATCAAATGGCGAAATTATCTCTTCAACAACTTCTAATTTTTCCATTTTTTTTGCCAAAGCGATAATCTGCTTTCTCATTACTCCATTTAGACATCCTTCAGAAACTGGCGGAGTAATCAATTTATTGCCTAAAAGCATAAAAATATTTCCTTGTAATGCCTCTACTACATTCTTGCTGTCATTTAATAACAAACAGTTATCTAAACCATTTTCAGAAGCAAAAATACTTCCGGTTATGTTAATTATTTTGTTAGTTGTCTTTATGGAGGAGAGTAATTGCTTAGTGATATAAAAGTCCTTATAAAGATCTACCTCGTAAGTATATTTTTCGAATGAGTACAAAGTTTTTTCAATTGGAACAGAATTAATTATAAAGGAAATAGAATTGTTTTGGGGTAAATAATAACCTCCATCATTTCTATACACTGTAATTCTTGCTCTAGATGAATTGCCAGATGAATTAGCATTTACAACAGCGAGAATTTGCTCTTCTAAATATTCCATTGTAAAGTTCATAGGAATTTCCATTCGGACTACCCTCATAGAGGACATCAATCTAAAATAATGATCTTCAAGAAAAAGAATCTTATCATTAACGATTTTAACTGTTTCAAAAACTCCATCGCCATATAAAAATGCTCGATTATTTGCAAGTACATTAGTATTGCTAGATACTATATTTCCATTAAAATTAATCATAAAAAAAGCCCTAATTGATAATTAGGGCAAATATAAGTTATATAATTAGGATTATACTAGACAGAACCAATAAGATGTTTTAAATCTGAAATTTGGTTCTCCCAAAGTAATGTAGCTTCATCAACCTCATCCTCCTCTGCAAAGTCCACAACCATTAAAGAAACGTCTTTCGTGAGTTCGTCGACTAAAATATGTAATTCAAAAAAGTATTCTGTGTCCTTTCCATTATCATCAACCCATTTGAATTTTACTTTTTCACCTGTTTTCTTAGAGGCAAGTCTCGCTTTCTCCTCGGAGTCATTCCAAATAAAAGTAAAAAATTCACCACGAGAATTTACATTGTCAGCAAACCATTCAGACAATCCTGACGGAGTCGAGATGTATTGATACAATAATTGAGGCGAAGAATTTATAGGAAACTCGATTTCGTAACGTACTTTCTGATCCATGAGCTGCATTTAATTTTTCCGAAATATATAGAATATAACTACAAGAAAAAAGCCTTTTGAGAAATATTTTTTTTTCTTTAAATTATGTTTGTCAGGTTTAATATAATTTCTATATTTGCACCCGCATTCAAGGCAACATTTCTTGGATAGTTGGCGAGGTAGCTCAGTCGGTTAGAGCGCAGGATTCATAACCCTGAGGTCACGAGTTCAAATCTCGTTCTCGCTACAAAAATAAACCCTTAAACAGCAATTGTTTAAGGGTTTTTTGTTTAAAACAATTTCGTCACTCCACTACGAATTTTTTATGATTATCCAGTCTCTCCTAAAACTTAGTTCTTACAGAGAATTGAATTGTGGCTATCTCAATGTTATCATGCACACGGATCAGGCTGATCAAAAACCACTATCCGATGTAAATTTCCTGTTTTGCACAAGGAAGATTTTAGTATCAAAACTAGGACGACCTTCGGATTTGATCGTTTGAACCGAAAAACCCAAAGCCTCTAAAGAAGAAGCTGCTACAAAAGCATCTATAAACCGAATAGGATTTTCTGAGGAAATTATGTCTTCTAATCCCGAAGCCTCGTGATAAAAATAAATTTGGTTGCGCGGTATTCCTGTGATGTGTTGCATTATTAAATATACAACTTTTCTTCCTTTTACTAAAATAATTTGACTATTTTTGAAAGAAATAAGCGGAAGTTTTTTCACAGACTGACTTTACACCAAGCGTATGACGACAGAACGACACATAAAACTCGGACGACAAACAGCATTAATTTCTTTCTTGCTGGGGACAGTTATTTTTGGACTTTACTTCCTGACTTCTTCGTCTGACTTACTTTTTCTTGGTTACGGTTTTATTTTATTGACGGGACTAATAAACCTTGGAATATTAATCTCAATTTTATCAAAATCGAACAAGGATAAAGACAATAGAACAAATCTTTTGACAACGTGCGGGCTAATGTTGCTGAACATTCCAATTATGCTTTTTTATTGTTGGGTTGCAATTATTCTTCTTGGCATAATGAGAATAACATTTACGAACTCAACACAGACAACTTTGACAGACATAAATATTGTTGGTTGTGGCGGTGGACACATTGACAAATTGAAAGTCGGAGAAAGTAAAACTGTTTGGGTTGATATAACAGGTGACTGTTCAATAGACATTAATTACTTATCAAATGGACAACGAAAAGAAGAAACAGTTGCAGGATACGTTACTTCAAGCATGGGAGAGAAAGTAAATCATAAAATTGACGGTAAAGACAAGGATATATTTTGACAAGTATTGAACAAATATCAACGGTGGACAGAACGCCAGGTGCTAATCGAGTAGACGGCTCCGCTAGAAACTAACGGAGTGCACTTCTCACACCACTGTACGTAAGAGTCTCGTATACAGTGTTTCGCAAAGTAACGGGTTAAGCTGAATGAAAACATCCGTCAATGATTGATAGCCTTTCTTCTTGAATCGTTGTAGGGTAATTGTATATACTGAGTTTAATTATTAATATATATTTTGCCCTTCTTGGGGTCGGCAAAAAAGTTTAATATCTTTTATTATCATTAGAATATAAATGAGATTGACTCCAATTATTCTCATTTAGTAGAATTAATACTCTAAAAATATGTGTATTGTCTTTAATTAGAGAAAAAATAAGTGATTTTCACCAGTAATAAGTATATTTCACTTATTTTTGAATAATTAATTTTCACCAATAGGCATGAATAATAATCAATTTTCACTGAGAATAAGTGTTTTTCACGGTCGTAAAGTACCTGAACAAGGAATACTGGTAGGTTATGGTGCTTTAATCGAAGCTTTAGCTTTGGCTATGCCATTACCTAATCGTTTATCATTGATAAGTACTAAAAAACGTCAATATAAAACTGATCATTGGCAAGTGCTTACTTCGCGTCACGAACCAGAAGACACTCTTTACAAACAATTGGTATTTGCTTTAAAATACGAAGGAATAAATTTATTGTTTTTTAAAAAACTATTTGAACAACTGTCAGAAGAAACCATAACTTCCGTGGTGCAAATAGAGCCGCAAGGACAATACAGTCGTAAAGTTTGGTTCTTATACGAATGGATTATGGGGACGTCACTTCCAATTCCAGATTTAAAGAAAGGAAATTTCATTACCCTAATTGATGAAGATATACAATTTGCTTTGCCTATAAGTACAAATTCCAGCCGCCATCGTATAAAAAACAACTTGCCTGGTACTGTTGATTTTTGTCCGCTAATATTTAAAACTCCAAAGTTGAATGATTATATAGCTGATGATCTTTCCAATAAAAAAAATAGTTATTTAAACGCAATTCGCAAAGACGTATTACAACGAGCATCAGCATTTTTATTACTAAAAGATTCAAAAGCATCTTTTACCATAGAAGGAGAAACTCCCACTAATAACAGAGCAATTAGGTGGGGAAAAGCCATAGGTCAGGCAGGTTCAAAACCATTAGAAAAAGAAGAACTATTGCGATTACAACAAATAGTGATAGAAAATAGTCGTTTCCTAAAAATGGGTTATAGGGATGAAGGGGGCTTTGTGGGGGAACATGACAGAGTTAGTGGAGAACCAATGCCAGAACATATTTCAGCAAAATGGCAAGATATTGAAAGATTGATGGACGGATTAATTGCAACTTATAAAAACATCGAAGGAACTGGCTTCAACGCTGTTTTGGCAGCTGCAAAAATATCTTTTGGATTTGTTTTTATTCATCCTTATGTAGATGGCAACGGAAGAATACACCGTTATTTAATACATCATATCTTAACCAAAATGCAATTTGCACAACAAGGAATAATCTTCCCCGTTTCTGCTTCAATATTAAATCATATTGATGATTATAGAATAGTATTAGAATCCTATTCACATCCATTATTAGACTTTATAAAATGGAAAACTACAAAGTCCAACAATATAGAAGTTTTGAATGAAACGCTTGATTATTACCGCTATTTTGACGCAACAAAACAAGCAGAGTTCTTATTTGATTGTGTCAACGATACTATTGTAAATGTAATCCCTATTGAGGTAAACTATCTACAGAAATACGATGCTATGAAAAAATATTTAGATGATGTTTTTCAGATGCCTGACAAAACAGTTGCCTTGCTCATTCGCTTTTTAGAACAAAATAATGGAAAACTTTCAAAAAGAGCTCTAGATAAAGAGTTTAATGTCCTATCTGAAATTGAGATAAAAGAAATTGAAGAAAATTACATTTCAATTTTTAATAATTAATTTTCATCACTACACTAGCTAAAACGTGTTTTTTAACAGTCTTTTTTTAACCTTACTATTCCACAAATAAAGGAGTGACGAAAAAGAGTGACGAAATCATCTTAAAACTAGTCAAAACAAGAATACCAATAAACCTAATTACATGATTACTAATGTTTTAAATGTGTAAAAAATCGTATATCTGGGATTCATAACCCTGAGGTCACGGGTTCAACTCCCGTCTTCGCTACAAAAACAGACCCTTGAACAGCAATTGTTTAAGGGTTTTTTAATGTATTTTATTTTTATTAGTCTGACCTTAGAAATTTTTGTAATAACTTCGACAATATAAAGATCACACCCAAAACGCAAAAATAATTTGTGACTTTACCAATTTACTCAAATATGATTTTAATATAAAAAAGTAAAAAAAAATAGTGCGGGAAACATAAAAATTATTTTTAAAATGCTACTAAATATAATTATTTAAAAATGCTTAGTAGTAAAAAAAATAGGTTTCTAAGAACAGAAACCTAATAGTAAATAATCGCGGATTTAATTTAAAATAATTCTGACGTGAAGTTGCTTAAGTAAAGTCTCTGCAAAGTCAAAAAAATTTAAATATCCTTTTTGGCCTCATTCTTTTCAGCCTCATTCTTTTGAGAGAGTTGTTTTTCTCTTACAGTTGGATAACTTTCTTTTCTTTGTTTATTATTTGAATAATAAATATTCCAAATAGTGAAGTACAAATAGATTGAGAAAATTATTGCGCCGATAATAAAGAAACTGATACTCATGTCGTTCTTCTTTGGCGAATAGCTATTGCAAACAGTAGAATTGTACCAGGCCAATGCGCTGAATACAGGGCCTCTTGTTCTCTTCCTAAAATACCCAATGTAATTGAATAAAGCATACAAATGAATGCTAAAATAATTGGATACCATTTTAAAATAAATAATTTCATGTTAATGTTTTTATTGTTAATTGTAAAAGTAGTTAAAAAAAATCTAAAATTATTTGCTTTATTTTTTTTCATCATCGACTAATAAAAAATATTTTTAGACTAAAAATCTAGATTTCTATTTCTAATCATTTTGAATTTTAATTTTATTATTTCAAGATAAATTCAAGACTCAGTTAATTAAAACTTGACCAAGACTAAGATTTTTTACGAAATATTAATCGTTATTCTAAATCCTAATTGACTATCGTCTTTTGTGAAGTTTTTAATAGATCATCGACTTTTAATGGTTTAGACAAATAATTATTTATTCCTGAGATGATATACTCTTGTCAATCTTCTTACATCGCATTAGCAGTTAGAGATAAAAATTTCTGTTAAATTTCTGGCTATTTTTAAACCATCCATCTCAGGAATTAGCTCATCAATTAAATTAAAATCGAAATTATATGTTTTACATGTATCTAAATCTATTTCTCCATTGGGTATTAATTTAGGGAAATAACCTGATTTATTGAGGATTGTAGTAACAAGTTTTTGGTTGATTATAGTATCTTCGACCTATAATATTTTAAAGGAAAAGTAAAAGCGAAATCAGTATTGTAGGATGGAATGACTTCAATAATTGGTCTTTGTTTATCGGTTAACAGTGAAGTAAGTAATCTAAATAAAACGGTCTTGCTTAGTGGATTTTGATAAAACAGCAGTCAATTTTAATATTTCATCATTAGTAAAATTATTTTGTGGCTAAGCTAAAAAGATGATTGGCACTATTTTATCATAATTCCTATATTCTGACATCATCGATCCATCATGCCCAAATAATATCATTTGAGACACTCCTATGTAAGGATAGGAAATAACAAACGCAAAAAATATCTCAGCAAATGCATTCAAGAAATAGATTAAGCTTAGATATCTACTTAATAATAATATTACTGTAAAAATAGGTACACTAAAATCTAAAAAACTACTAAATTTTCATCGTTTCGTCTTTGAATTATGCTTTTCTTACTGTATTTTTGTTTTTCTAAATCAAAATAATTATGAAAGATCTTATTGAAAAAATTAATGCTGAATTTGAAACTTTTAAATCAGAAACTAATTCATTAACAGAGAAAGGTGTTAAAGCTGCTGGAGCTAGAGCTCGTAAGTCAACTTTAGAACTTGAAAAAATGTTAAAAGAATTCAGAAAAGTTTCTATCGAAGAAGCTAAAAAATAATTCTGAAGAAAGTTACGATATAATAAAGCTGACCATTTTGGTTGGCTTTATTTGTTTAAAATGATACTACTAAAATTTTTTAAATACAATACTAATTGATTTTAGTTTGTTATTATTGAACAGTTAAAACTACTTTTAACAAAAAATATCCCCGAGAATCAAAAGATTTCGAGGATATTTTTTTTATAAAATTCTCACGTAATGTAAAGTTATTTTATCGTACGATTATAGACATTTCAACGCGACGTGCCTTTTCCTCTGACGACTTATTATCTTCTCCTTTAAAAGAAGTTAGAATCCTGCTTTGTTGAATGTTATTATTTATGAAAGCTTTCTCAACAGATTCTGCTCTTCGCATTGATAATTGTTTGTTGTAATTAGCACTTCCTACAGGACTTGCCCAACCTTCTAACAAAATTTTAGCCTCAGGATATTTATTCAAAATTTGTGTAAGATCCCCAACAAATTGTAGATATTCATTTTCTAAAGATTCAGAATTATTTTGAAAATAAACTTGCTTTCGAAAATAGGTAGCATTAGTACCTGATTTCAAAACTTTTTTATCAGGAGTCATTTTCGCCTGCAAACTATCTAATTGTCGTCTCACATCAGATAATCTAGATTTAACCTTATTTAAACTATCAGCAAGACCGTTGTTATTCCGTAAGTTATTTTGTCCCGAATCAATTCTTTTTAAAGAATCTATTCTTTGTTGCAAATCACTGATCAATTTTTTATTTGAAGCAACAACTGTTGTAGCACCATTAGCATTAGGATTATACATGGGATTTGCAGTAGCATTTCCTGGCATTATTATAGTAGAATTATCTCTTGACATTGATGGAAACCTATTATCACGAGGACTTAGGTTGTCAATCCTTTCATTCAAATACCTAATCTCACGCAGCAGTTGTTCATTGGTAATATTATATTGATTATAATTATCCACTGGGGCACGCTGTTGATACTTTGCTCTAAGGTCAGATAAATTAGCTTTGCTATTTTTATTTTCTCTCTCTTTAATTTGAGAGCGTCTTGCATCTGCAATTGTACTCAAAAAAGAGTTCAATTCAGATTTTGTCATTACAATAGTACTTTTTGTAGAAGTCTGCTCGCTTTGCGCGAGAAGACTTACTGAAAATAATATACATACAGAAAGTACAATTGTCTTTACTTTATCTATTATCATTGCATTTGACATCCTTTTAAAATTTTAATTTATACCCAATAGATATTCTATGTATATCTACAAAATTATGCGCTGTGTAATCAGCAAACAATTTACCACCTAAAACATTAAATGTAGTACCTAAAACTAAATTAGGAGCAAATGTACTTTCTCCCACTACATCATTATAACCAAGCCCAAGTCCAGCATATGGTTCTAATATAACCCCTGCATCAACTTTGAAGGGTATAACAACATTTGCATTTATACCAAAACCTGTATCCTTACCCGGAGCAATATAAAAATCCGGCATGAATTTAAAAGGTGAATTTGTAAATGCATAATTTCCTCTTATTCCTAAAGTCATTGATACTCTATCTGCGATTGCAACACCTGTAAATAAAGATAAACCTTCATTTACCACCCATCCTGTGGCAGTACCTTGATTTGTATTATTTGACCTCACCACTGTATCACCATTGTCATCCGCTGTTACTCTCGTTTCAGCTGGTAGCGCCATTTGTGGTGCAATAGGTGCAACTTGTCCTGATGATATAATTACTGTTTTATCATCATTTTGAGCCTTAGGAGCATAATTAAGATTATCAAGTCTATTAGTGTTTCTATCAATTTTTTTATCTAACTCATTCAATTTGTCTAGTATTTTTTGAGAAGCATTTTCTTGACGATCAGGAGATAAATTTTGTTTATATGTCCCTGTATTAATCTCGAGTAATAAACTTTCTAATCGATCCATACGATCGTCAATAGTTTGTGGTTTACGAGATTCCTCATCAACACCTTGAATCACTTTTTCAATTAAATCTTCTAATTCCTTAGGAGTCATTTCAACACGCGACTCTGTATCAACTTTTTTAGCTTTAATTATTTTAGCCTCTTTATTCTCAATAGAACTTTCTTGCTCTTTTTGTCTATCTAAATCTTTTTTCTCTTCAATAATTTCAACAGCTTTTTTCGTATCATTATTTTTATAAGCTTCAGATAATTCTGCTTCTAACTCGTCAATACGATCTTGATAAGCTGACGTTCTATCATTAACTCTATCGTCAATTCGATTTTGCAATAACTCATCTGTATTATCCGATTTTTTCCCTAATTGGAAACGAACTCCTACAGAATACATAGTATGTTGCTTTAACTCATCCGGCGAAATAATATTATTTAAATCATTGGCGTTACGACCTGACATAAACATCAAACTTGCGTCACCAAAAACTTCGAAATTTGTTCCAAGAGGCACATTTAAACCTAAACCCCCTTTTGCAAAATATCCTGAAGTTGCTGCTGTAAGTCCATCTTTTCCTCGATAACTATTTTGGTTTACATTTAAATATCCGCCACCAACGTTTATATAAGGTGTAAGTCCACGTGATACATTAAGTTTAGCAATAAAGTCACCACCGTACATTGCCATGTCATCAAAATCAAATGATACTTGCTCGTTTTTTGTCGCTTGGTAGTAGTATCCTCGGATACCAATGTAATTATTTAAATCAAAACCTACTTTACCACCTAAGAAATAGGAATCAGCTAAATTAGTATCATTATCAAAATTTAGATATGCCCCAACTGGTTCAACAATAAGCTTAAATCCACCTAAACCTCCTGAATATTTATTGCGATATGCTCTTTCTAGAGCAGTCATTTCCTCTGGAGTTTGACCACCTAAATATAGTTGTAAACCAGCCAAAACTGACCAATTATACATTCTAGAATTGTCATTATCATTCAACCAATTCTCAATATCACTTTGATCTTGTCCATCTTGGTATAGTACCGAGGCTGGATTCATATTAAAAATCGTGTTTTTAGCCTCTAAATTTAAAAAGAGTCGATTGCCTAATTTAATTTGAGTTCCTAAACCTAATCCAAGATATATTTGTTCTGATTTTTGTTCATTTGCTGGAGCATTTGCCGCAGCAATATCAACTTTTAGCTTTTGAACCCCTGCTCCTAACGTAAGATAAGGAACAAATGTGCCACGAGTGGGAATGTTTGCTTTAAATTCTCCTCCTATACGCTCTACATCTACTGATCTAGATTTAAAGTTACTTACAAAATCATTTGAAAATACATTAAAACCATCAACCGTATTCTTCAAATCTGCTGATTTTTCATAAACCCCGCGAAGTTCAATAGCTTCGCCAAATCCAAATCCTACACGACCACCGTACATAACACCATCTTCAATGGCTGTATTTTTGTCAAACCAATTATAGCTTGCAGTGGGTTGTAAGCTAACCGTTACGTCTTTCATCTGAGCTTGCGCACTAGCTCCTACTAAAGCCAACGCACAAATAGTAAAAATTTTCTTCATAGCTTTTATTTTTAGTTATTAGATTAGAACTCATCTAAATATTGATGAGATACAAATTATTTAGCAAGGAGGATTAAAAAAGGGACACCTACTGGTAACGAAGTTGACTTTTAAGAAATTAGAAACTTGATCAATAGTTTTATATATCTCTCGTTTGTCTTTGTAACGCTACTCAAATAAATAGGCAATAAGTTGTATTCTTATTTAGATTTTTTTAATTCTAATTACCCTACAAAGGTAGTTCAGTCTCATTCCCTTTATCTTATAGTATTCAAGGAGATTCTTATACAATTCACGTATGATCTTAATTTAAAAAAGAGTGCTTTAACTCTCTAAGACACCATGTAAGTTCTAAATAATTTTAACAGAAAGTAAGCAAATATGAAATATATTTGTTAAATAATTCACTTTGCCTTCTATTAAGATTACATCCTAATAATTAAGGTAAAATTAATTAACATAATTAAGGATGTGCTTTTAGTTGTTGACTTGTAATAAATGCTTTATTTAGGGACACTTTTTGGTTAAGAGAAAAAAAAATATAATAAGTTAAAATTTAAAAAATGAGAAAAATAATTATATTTGTGGCAATTGCTTTTTTTACAATTAGCGTAGGTGCGCAAGAAGTAAAAGCTGTAGGAAAAGAAAAAGCTAAAAGAGAATTTTGTTATGCAAAAAAAGAGGCGAAATCTAAAACAATGAGCGCTGCAGATGTGGCAAAGTGTCAGGCAAAATGCAAAGCAGAGGAAAAAAAATGTGAGACCGGCTCAAGCCAAAAGTGCTAACTGAAAGATAATGCTTGTTGACCAAAACATAAAATGCCACTGAATTTCAGTGGCATTTTCATTTATCTTTAAACTATTTATAATGTGATCAAAGTTTTAAGATGAAACACATTTGGCAAATAACTTATCAAAACCTAACCATTAAGAATATAACTAAACTTAAAAATAATACTAATTTGAACGCTTTAATAATAAAGATAATAGAGCTTTATTTATTTTATTCTTACACTCCACTCAAAATCCATCTCCGAAACTTGAGCTCCTTTTTCATCAGTGGCAATTGACTTCATCCAGAAAGTTTGTCCTTCGCCAGTTGCAATTGTTTCTTGAATCGCTTTCTCAATGAGATGACCATCATTACAAACAAACGTTATTCTTCCTGTGGCTTTTTTTGTAAAATTACCTTTATTATTTGCAACCAACATTGATATTTTTCTACCACTTTTTTGAATTTGGAACATTACCAGTGCTCCCGTAGAAAGCTCTGCAGCCATTGCCTGTACAGCAAAATACATTGACTTGAAAGGGTTTTGATTGATCCAGCCATGTTTAACAGAGACGACACAATTATTTTCATCAATTGTTTTAACGCGCACACCGCAGATAAATGCTGATGGTAATTTGAACAATAGAAATTTATTGAGTTTAGACGCTGTAAGTTTCATTATCAGTGGTTTTTTGCTAAAATACAAAAAAATACTATGCATACATAATATTTTAATTTGTTAATAAAATGTTAATATTAAGTACTATGCGAAACAAGATACTGTCTTTTAGCTATATATTTGCATAAGAAATTACTAGGTAACCTAATTAAGATTTAGTAATGCGTTTCAGTCATCGTCAAAAAATCAAAAAAAATGGAATCAACCACTCACAAAAACATCGCTACTTTTACTCACTTGAGTACATTAACCCAATATTTCATCCCTTTTGGGAATTATATTTTTCCAATAATTTTATGGAGTACTAAAAAAAATGATTCAGAATTTGTCAATCATAATGGAAAACAAGTTCTAAATTTTCAATTAAGTTTATTTCTATACTCCTTAGTGTTAATTATGATTGCTATTCCTGCTTTTTTAATTTCACTATTTAATAATGTGTCTTTAAGTGCCTTAGTGACCGAGCATGATTTTAATATTTCCAATTTTAATTTTGAAGATAATATAGGGATGCTAACTTTAGGCTTGACTTGTCTTTTAATTTTTGGTCTTTTGAAAGTAGCTGAATTTTTTCTAATAATTTATGCTTCTATAAAAACGTCAAATGGTGACATATACCGATATCCAATCACGATTCCTTTTATAAAATAAGAGGAAAATTATAATAAAGAACAGAAATATTAAGAATGCGAATGCTCTAGCCCCGATTGCAATGAAAATCCTTTTTTATCGCCGTAGCGAAAAAAAGATTGTAATGAAAAGCGGGAAATAGCTCCTAAAAAAATCATCAACAAGCCATGTAATCAGACTAGTAAATCAATCAAAAAATGAACAGTTTAATCAACTAAAAAACAAAAAATCGAATTATGAACATTGAAAACACAAAAGCCCAAATGCGCAAAGGTGTTCTCGAGTTTTGCATCCTATCTGTATTGAAAGAGAAAGATGCTTACACATCGGAAATATTAGACACTTTGAAAAACGCAAAATTGTTAGTCGTTGAAGGAACTATTTATCCCTTGCTCACCCGACTCAAAAATGACGGTTTACTTAGCTATCGCTGGGAAGAATCAACATCAGGACCACCAAGAAAATATTACGGTCTCACTGAAATAGGACAAACATTTTTAAACGAACTCAATGGTACTTGGACTGAATTATCCGATGCCGTAAACCTTATAACCAACCAAAAACAATAGTCATGAACAAAACTGTAAATATAAATTTAGGCGGAATGTTTTTTCATATTGATGAAGATGCATACCAAAAATTAACACGCTACTTTGACGCAATAAAACGCTCCTTATCTAATTCATCTGGTCACGACGAAATCATAAAAGATATTGAAATGCGTGTTTCAGAATTATTGCATGAGAAGCAAAAAAGCGATAAACACGTCATAGTTTTGAAAGATGTTGATGAAGTTATTGCGGTAATGGGACAGCCAGAGGACTATATTATTGAAGATGATTCTACTGCTGAACCAGTTTTCAAATCTACTTCAAGAGGCACAAAAAAACTATATCGCGACAAGGAAAAAGGTATGATTGGCGGCGTATCGTCAGGTTTAGGATACTATTTTGGAATTGATACCGTGTGGATTAGAATTGCACTTATTTTACTAGTTTTTGCTGGTTTTGGAACTGGAATTTTAGCATACATCATATTATGGATTGTAACCCCAGAAGCAATAACCACATCAGAAAAATTAGAAATGACTGGAGAACCAGTAAATATTTCGAATATTGAAAGAAAAGTTAGAGAGGAATTTGATAACGTTTCTGATAAAATTAAAAATGCTGATTACGATAAATATGGGAATCAAATAAAAACTGGTGCTGAGAAATTAGGAAACTCCTTTAGCGATTTTATCATCACCGCTTTTAAAATTTTTGCAAAATTACTGGGAATCATTTTAATTCTATCTGGATTGGCTATGATTATCGTCTTTTTAGTTGGTGCGTTAACGCTAGGCTCTACTAATTTTGGTAATTTCCCGACACATCAATTTATTGAATCTGGGAATTTTACTGACTATCCTGTTTGGGTTTTTGGAGCACTATTATTTGTAGCTGTTGCAATTCCGAATTTCTTTTTGATGCTTTTAGGATTCAAATTAGTTTCTCCAAACTTAAAATCAATTGGAAATATTGCAAAATATACGCTTTTAGCAGTTTGGATTGTTGTGATTGCGATATTGATTTCTATTGGTGTCAAACAAGCGAGCGCTTTTGCAGTTGATGGAAGAGTTGTAAAAAAAGAAACAATATACATAAATCCAACTGATACCCTTCATATTAAATTCATTCATAATGATTACTTTGCTAAAAATATAAACGATCGGAATGATTTTATGATCAATCAAGATTCGACTGGAATGGATGTCATTTATTCGAATGAAGTGAGTTTAAAAATCGAAAGAACTGACGAAAAATTGCCTTACATCCAAATTGAAAAAGAGGCAAAGGGGAAATCCTTGTCAGAAGCTAAAAAGAGAGCCGAGCAAATAAAATATAACTATAAAATTGAAGGAAGTCGTTTAGTTTTTGACAATTATCTACTGACTGATTTAAAAAATAAATATCGCGATCAAGAAATAGAGATTACTTTATATGTACCAAAAGGCACTTTGATTAAGCCTGACGATTCTATGCAAGATTACGATCGAACTGATAGCGATTACTTTTTATGGAATCCAGAATCACGTACTAACGTTTATAAAGTGGAAGAAAATTCAATAAAATGTATAAACTGTAGCGCTGATGAATTTGATCAAAGCAACGGTAACGTAACTATTGATAGCACTCAAACTTCGATCACCATCGATAAAAATGGCGTCTCTATAAAAGGAGATACTATTAATGAGTCCAATAAAAAATTCAAAGGACTGACCATAAATAAAGACGGTATTATAATTAAAACTAACTAACCATGTTAAAAATAATCACCCTTGTTACAAAATTTATTTTAGTTGCGCTGGCAGCGATACTTTTTTCTTCTTGCAATCAAATTGGAAATTGGAATTCAATAGAAGGTAGCGGAAATATAACCACTGAAATAAGAAAGATTGACGGCAATTTTACAAGCGTTGAAGTAAATAATAGTATCGATCTTATCATCGAACAATCAAAAATCACTGAAATAACGGTAGAAGCGGATGATAATTTGCAAGAGCATATTACCACAACGATTGAAAATGGTACTTTAATTATTTCTTGGAACGAAAATTCTTCCATGGATTCGAATGCTATAAAAGTACGAGTAAAAATGCCAGTTATTGAAGAACTAGAAGCTACGAGTAATTCTAATATAAGTAGTAAAAATACTTTAACTGGAGAGAATATAAGATTGCACAGCTCTAGTGGTGCAACAATTAACCTAAATCTCGAGGCCGAAATTGTGAATTGTGATAGTAGTAGTGGAAGTACCATGGTAGTAAGCGGTAAAGCACTCAAAATTTCAACTATAGCCTCCAGCGGAAGTCAAATTACAGCTGTACAATTGCTAGCTAATGAAGTAAATGCAGATGTATCAAGTGGAGCAAGTATTAGCGTTCATCCAATTGTCAATTTAGTTGCAGAAGCTTCTAGCGGCGGGAGTATTACTTATGACATACAACCCAGGAAAACAAAGAAATTTGTAAGTTCTGGTGGAACCATTACTAAAAGCTAATAAATTTATTAAATTATAAAAAAATCATCCATCAAAAGTGGATGATTTTTTTACATTTGTGAATAGACAAAATACAATTAAAATGAAAAAATATATCGCTTTACTGCTTCTCGTATTATCAACGACAATTACATTAGCGCAAAAAAAGGAAAAGATTAAAGGTTCTAAAATTGTAACAACTGAACAAAGGGAAATTAATGAATTTCAAACATTAATAGTTGAAGATAATTTAGAAATTAGTCTAGAACGAGGAGAAAAAGCAGAAGTAAAAATCGAAGCTGATGAAAACTTACAAGACATTGTTTCTGTTGAAGTGTCTAACAATACACTTCGAATTTCTACTACAAAAAAAGCAAGTAGTTTCAAAAAATTAAACATCAGGGTAACGTACACAGACAAGCTAAGTTTGGTAAATGCGAAGAACGAAACAACTGTAAACGCCATTCAAGAACTTTTGTTAAATTCTATTACCTTGAAAGCTGAGGATGAATCCAAATTATTTATAAATGCTAATGTAACCAGCTTCACCTTACAAGCCGACGGTAAATCTAAAACAGAATTGAACTTAAAGTCAACAACTGCAACAGTTGAATTAAATAAAAATTCTACATTAAAAGCGTTAATAAACACAATCGATTTAAAAATAGATCAATATCAAAAATCGACATCAACTATTGAAGGAACCGCTGAAAACGCTATGATTCGTTTAGACAATAATTCCTCCTTTACTGGAAATAAATTCACGACTAAAAAAGCTGAAATCACTACTGAAAGTTATACAAACTGCAGTTTATTTGTTGCAAATAATGTAATAATTACAGCCACGGATAAATCAGAAATTCAACTTTTAGGTTTGCCAAAAATCGAAATACTAAAGTTTTTGGATGAAGCAAAGCTGTCTAAGAAAATAAAATAAATAATTTTTGATCATTACTAGCATTGTAAAAATTGAAATCAAGAATGTTCAGCTACTTACTTAATTACATAAAAAGGGTCCCAATTTAAATAAATTGAGACCCTTTTTTTATAAAAATAGAAATGGAATTATTCTCTCGCAGCTAGATATCTTTCAGCATCAAGTGCAGCCATACATCCAGTTCCGGCAGCAGTGATCGCTTGGCGATAAACGTGATCAGCAGCATCACCTGCAACAAAAACGCCTTCAACGTTAGTTTTTGAACTTCCAGCGGTATTAATAATGTAACCTGTTTCATCTAGATTTAAAAAGTCTTTAAAAATATCCGTATTGGGTTTGTGACCAATAGCAACAAAGAAACCAGTGGCTTCAATATCAAAAGTTTCTCCAGTAGTTTTATTCAAAGCTCTTACGCCAGTAACGACTTGGTCATCCCCTAGAACTTCTACCGTATCGTGATTCATGAGAATACTAATATTTTCCGTTTTACGAACTCGTGCTTCCATAATTTTAGAAGCTCTAAATTTCTCGCTACGAACTAACATCGTTACTTTTTTACACAATTTAGATAAATAGTGTGCCTCCTCACAAGCAGAATCCCCTGCTCCAACGATCACTACTTCCTGATTTCTATAGAAAAATCCGTCACAAACAGCACAAGCAGATACTCCACCGCCCATTTTAAGATAATGTTGCTCTGATGGCAATCCTAAATATTTCGCAGATGCTCCTGTTGAAATGATCACTGTTTCACAATGCAATTCCTTCACGTCATTGATCCAGACTTTAAAAATATCACCAGTAAAATCAACCTTAGTTGCCCAGCCATCACGCACATCGGTACCAAAACGCTGTGCTTGCGCTTGCAATCCTACCATCATTTCTGGACCTGTAATACCTTCTGGATTTCCCGGCCAGTTTTCTACTTCATTAGTTGTTGTAAGTTGGCCTCCGGGTTGCATTCCTTGATATAGAACTGGAAACATATTAGCTCTAGCGGCATAAATTCCAGCAGTGTAACCTGCGGGACCAGAACCTATAATAAGACATTTTATTTTTTCAATTGTATCAGACATAGTAGAATTTTTTCAGTTTTGATGGTGCAAAAATACGGTTTAAAATCAAAAATTTAGTTTAAAAAAACATCACTTTTTGCTATTTTAAAATAATCACATTCTATTTGGTAATATCTTTTGCTCATTTAGAATTTAATTCTATCTTTGCACCCGTATTCGGGGTGTAGCGTAGCTCGGTTATCGCGCCTGCTTTGGGAGCAGGAGGCCGCAGGTTCGAATCCTGCCACCCCGACAAAAAGTCAAACAGCAATGTTTGACTTTTTTTGTGTTTTTACTTTAAATGAATTTTATAATTCTCTCATTTTTAGGGAATACTCGTTAAAATGTTCTAGAAAACACAATGAAATAAGAGGTATAAAACTTTCTTAAAATATCTTTTATACTTTTAAAATTTAGACAGATAAAATCGATTAAAGTATCTCGTAATTGCAACTAAGAAATACTTTCAAATCCTATCAATTTGATAAAAGTCAAACAACAATGCTTAACTTTTTTTGATATTTATCTTCAAAAGACTAAAAATCTATTCAGTACTATTTAAATTTTTACAAAAATTGAAAATATTTAGTCGCGATAAATCCTAAAAAACCTACTATTAAAAAAAATGAAATGGATAAACTGCACCCATACACCTATTAACGAATGTTAACAAAATAGATTTTCAAAAACCATAAATAATTGTATTTTTACGCTTCAAAATTTACAAAACAAAATGGGCAAAATCATTGCGATTGCTAATCAAAAAGGAGGCGTAGGAAAGACCACAACATCAGTTAATCTTGCTGCTTCATTAGGGGTTTTAGAAAAAAAAGTATTACTTATAGATGCTGATCCTCAGGCAAATGCTAGTTCAGGTTTAGGGATTGACGTAGACTCTGTTGAAATTGGCACATACCAAATATTAGAACATAGTCACACTCCACGAGAGGCAATTATACAATGCTCAGCGCCAAATGTTGATATAATACCTGCACACATTGACCTTGTTGCCATCGAAATTGAATTGGTAGACAAGGAAAATAGAGAATATATGTTCAAAAAAGCTTTAGAAAGCATTAAAGATGAGTACGATTATATTATTATTGATTGTGCCCCGTCGTTAGGCCTACTGACTTTAAATGCCTTGACGGCTGCTGATTCTGTTATTATTCCTATTCAGTGTGAATATTTTGCACTAGAAGGTTTAGGTAAATTATTGAATACTATAAAAAGTATTCAAAAAATTCACAATCCTGATCTTGATATTGAAGGTTTACTTTTGACGATGTTTGATTCCAGACTTCGTTTATCCAATCAAGTTGTAGAAGAGGTTCAAAAGCATTTTAATGATATGGTTTTTGAAACTATTATCCAGCGAAATGTGAAATTGAGTGAAGCACCAAGTTTTGGCGAAAGCATTATAAACTACGATGCAACGAGTAAAGGGGCAGTAAATTACCTGCACTTAGCTCAAGAGGTTATAAAGAAAAATAGCAAATAATTTTATGGCACAAGCAATAAAAAAACAAGCATTAGGTAGAGGATTATCAGCTTTGTTAAAAGATCCAGAAAACGATATTAAATCGGTTGCAGATAAAAACGCTGATAAAGTTGTAGGAAATATAATTGAGCTTGATATTACAGCTATTGAAATAAATCCGTTTCAACCTAGAAGTAATTTTAACGAAGAATCGCTGAGAGAATTAGCTACTTCAATAAAAGAATTGGGAGTAATTCAACCTATAACCGTTCGTAAATTGGAATTTAATAAGTACCAATTAATATCTGGAGAGCGTCGACTTCGTGCTTCAACATTGGTAGGATTAACAACTGTTCCCGCTTACATTCGAATTGCAAACGACAATGAATCGCTGGTTATGGCGCTTGTTGAAAACATTCAACGTCATGATTTAGATCCTATAGAAATTGCTCTTTCGTATCAACGACTAATTGATGAGATTCAATTAACACAAGAACAAATGAGTGACCGTGTGGGTAAAAAGCGTTCTACAATTGCTAACTATTTGAGACTTTTAAAGTTGGATCCAATTATTCAGACTGGAATTCGTGATGGCTTTATAACTATGGGACATGGTCGGGCAATTATCAACATTGAAGATCAAGATGTTCAAACTGAGATTTACCAAAAAATTGTTAGTCAAAATTTATCCGTTCGAGATACAGAAGCATTAGTTAAAAATTATCAAGAAAGTTTAAAACCAAAACCTGCTGGTAAGCCAAAAGCAACATCATTTGAAATACAAGAGGTTCAAAAAAATGCTTTTACTAATTATTTTGGAACCAAAGTCGACGTAAAAGTAGCTGGAAATGGTAAAGGAAAAATTACAATTCCCTTCCATTCACAAGAAGACTTCAATAGAATTATAAAACTAATTAACGAATAGTGGATAAATATTTTTTCACAATATTTTTATTTTTTACCATTGGAACTGCAACTGTTTTTGCTCAAAAAAAAACAGACGCAGTTCTTGTGGCAAAAGATACTTTGAAGTCAAATGATATTGATCCTCTGACCCCAGCTAAAGCGGCTTTTTACTCTGCTGTATTACCTGGATTAGGTCAGGCTTATAATAAAAAATATTGGAAGATACCTTTGGTTTACGGCGCACTTGGGACAAGTGTTTATTTTTATATCGACAGTAATAGAAATTACAGAAAATATAGAAACGCTTATAAAAGTAGACTGGAAGGATACACAACTGATGATTTAGCGTTTCTTGATAACAATCGATTAATTGCCGGACAAAAATTTTACCAGCGTAACCGAGATTTATCTGCTTTAGTAACATTAGCGTTTTATGCATTAAACATAATTGATGCCAATGTAGATGCCGCTTTAATCCAATTTAATGTGGATGAAAATCTATCAGTAAGACCAGTTATCTATCCAAATGATGTAACATTTAAAACAAATGTTGGACTAACACTCAATTACCATTTTTGATTGTTATGTGATATCAAAAGTTGATAAAGTATAATAATATTGAACATGTCAAAGCTAAAACAAATAGGAAAGAAATATTTTACCACTGTTTTTCTACTATTATTAATTATCAATATTATTAACTATTCAGGTTTTGAAATCTTTACTTCGATTAGAATGAATGATTTCTTCTCAGGATTTTTTGGAGGTTTTTTTATGGCACAAGCTTTTATAGGAATAGCTTACTACAATAAATTAAAAAAATAATAATGAAAATTGCGCTTTTAGGATACGGAAAAATGGGTCAAGTAATTGAGCGAATTGCACTTGAAAGAGGGCACGAAATCGTTTTAAAAAAAGATGAAAATAATACTTTTGAAGGTCTTCAAATTGCCGATGTTGCTATAGATTTTAGTATTCCAGCTGCTGCGGTAAATAATATTTCAAGCTGTTTTAATAACAATGTACCAGTGGTATCAGGTACAACTGGTTGGCTAGAAAATTATCAAGAAATGGTTGATCTTTGCAATAGTAAAGACGGTGCGTTTATTTCTAGTTCCAATTTTAGTTTAGGAGTTAACCTATTTTTTGAAGTGAATGAACATTTGGCAAAGATCATGTCCAAGTTTGATTCTTACACTGTAAATATGGAAGAAATTCATCATACTCAAAAACTAGATGCTCCAAGTGGAACCGCAATCTCATTAGCCAAAGGGATAATTGAAAATAGCTCTTATAAAAGCTGGACTTTAGAAAACCCAAAGTCGAACGAAATTCATATTGATGCAAAACGAATTGGAACAGTTCCGGGAACTCATGCGGTAATATACAACTCCACAGTCGATTCAATTGAAATTAAACATACTGCACACAATCGTGAGGGATTTGCAATTGGTGCTTTAATTGCTGCTGAATGGATTGTAGGGAAAAAAGGTATTTTTACAATGAAAGACGTTTTAGAATTATAAAGTAATAAAGATTAGGTTTATCTTCAAAACAAATATGAATTGACGATTAATTTAAAATGTATCGATACAAAAATAACGTGGTCAAATTAACTAGTATTTAATTTATAGACTAGTAACAAAAAATAAAAAATTATGTCAGCATATCAGTGGTTTGTATTTTTCTTGCTTATCCAAATTGTTCATTTTCTCGGAACATGGAAATTATATAAAAGCGCAGGCAGAAAAAGCTGGGAAGCGGCTATTCCAGTTTATAATGCGATTGTATTAATGAAAATAATAAAACGCCCTACATGGTGGACTGTATTATTATTTTTGCCAATTATTAATTTGATTATCTTCCCAGTAATTTGGGTAGAAACTCTAAGAAGTTTTGGCAAAAGATCAGCGCTCGATACCTTTTTAGGAATTATTACACTTGGCTTCTATATTTACTACGTTAATTACACTCAAAAGTTAGAATATGTTTCTGATAGAAGTTTAATCCCTCAGAATAAAACCGCTGATACTATTAGCTCACTTCTTTTTGCGGTAATTGTTGCGACTTTAGTACATACTTATTTAATTCAACCTTTTACAATACCAACGTCATCACTCGAAAAATCATTACTCGTAGGTGACTTTTTATTTGTCAGTAAAATGAACTACGGAGCACGAGTTCCTATGACTACAATAGCTCTGCCTATGGTTCATGATTCGATTCCCCTGACAAAATTAAAATCATACTTGATAAAACCACAATTACCGTACATGAGGTTGCCCGGTATTCAAAATATTGATAGAACAGATATTGTGGTTTTTAACTGGCCTGTTGATACTGTTTTTAAATTTTTTGACACATCAAAAAGACGTGCTTACAAACCTGTTGACAAAAAATCAAATTATGTAAAAAGATGTGTTGGAATTCCAGGTGATAATTTATCAATTAAAGATGGCATCGTTTATATTGACGGTAAAATTTTACAATTACCTGAAAGGGCAAAACCACAATTTTCATACAAAGTAGCTTTTGATGGAAAAACTCCTGTAAACTTGGAATACTTATTTCAAGATTTGAGTATCACAGATCCAGCGTTTTTCTTGAATGATTCTAAAAGAGATACTTTATTTCTAAGTGCTTTAACTGAAGTTGGAGCACAGAAATTTAAGAATACACCCGGAATCACTGCAGTTATTAGACAAATTTCGACAGCCGCAGATAATGGAGTTTTCCCACACATCAATAAATGGAATCGTGATAATTACGGACCTATTTATATTCCGCAACAAGGAAAAACAGTTCCTTTAAACATGGAAACATTACCTCTTTATAAAGCAATCATTACTGATTATGAAAATAATGACTTAAAAGTGACTGGTACTGAAATTAGAATTAATGGCGAAGTTGCAACCACTTATACTTTTGGTCAGAATTATTATTGGATGATGGGGGATAACCGCCACAATTCAGAAGATAGCCGCTTTTGGGGATTTGTACCTGAGAACCATATCGTAGGAAAACCTGTTTTTATCTGGTTAAGTATTGATCCCAATGGAAAAGGGATTAACAAGGTACGATGGGATAGAGTTTTTACAACAGTTAGTGGCGAAGGTCAGCCACAATCATACTTTAAACTATTCTTACTTGGATTAGTGCTGTTTTTTGTGGGTGAATATTTCTGGAAAAAAAGAAAAGCGTCTAAAGTTTAAAAAAATAAATAGTCTGACATTTAAAAATTTGTCAGACTATTTGCTCTAAAAAATCAAAATGAAAATTTTATTATATCCTACTTACTTTCCATCAATAAGTCATCTTGTAACACTTGTGCAGTCAGAGAAGGCTATCTTTGAAATAGAGGATAATTTTCAGAAACAGACCAACCGTAACCGAACTTATATTTATAGTCCAAATGGAATTCAACTACTAAATATTCCAGTAAAACATTCCAAAGACTCTCGACAGAAAACAAAAGACATTAAAATTGAAACTGATTTCGATTGGCAGAAACAACATTTCAAATCTCTTGAAGCTGCTTACCGAAGTTCACCATTCTTTGAGTTTTTTGAAGACGATATTCGACCAATTTTTGAAAAGAAACACGATTTTTTATTAGACTTAAATTTCGAATCCTTAGAAATAGTCTTGAAATGTTTGCGAATAAAAGTCGAATATGATAAAACTATTGAATACTTTCCCCAAGTTGCATCAAGTGAAATAACAGATTTTAGAAATTTAGTTGATGGTAAAAAAGATATTTCTGAATTCACAAAATACACTCAAGTTTTTGATGACAAACATGGATTCATCAATAATTTAAGTGTTCTTGATTTAATCTTTAATGAAGGTAAATATGCTATAGATTATCTAAAAGAACAAAGAATTATTATCAGGTAATTAGAGATTTAATCCTCGAAATTGCAGTTTAAGATAACCTAAAAACATGAGTACTCTTTGAAATATAGTGATTTCATCAATTCCACTTATAATCTAAACATCCATTTTTATGTAAAGTAGAATACTCACTTTGGAAATATACAATATCGAAATTAGAGCAAAACTTCCAGTAAAAAAAAATCGCTTCTCAATCATAAGTAATTCGTGCCATAATAGGAAAATGATCGGAGTTTACAAAGTCGGGAAAACTTTCAAAGCTTTTCACTGTCATTTTATCGTCAGCGAAAATATAATCAATTCTGGCAGGATAATATCTAAATTTATACGTCGCTCCAAATCCCGTTCCTGCTTCTTCAAAACCATCTTTCATATTGCCCTTGATATTGCGATAAACATATGAAAAAGCGCTATTATTCATATCACCGCATATTATAGTAGGATAAATAGATGACATTTTATGATCTTTCAAAATTTCCGCTTGCTGTTGTTGCTGTTTAAAGGCTTTACTTAACCTATTTAAAAGTCGTTGTGATTTTTGCTGATCAATAGCGTCAATATTTTCATCAATCTCATTTACGTCGGGCGATATTTTTATAGATTGAAGGTGCATATTGTATACCCTAATAATATCCTTACCTTTTTTAATATCTGCGTAAACAACATTATTATTGGAGTTTGGAAAAACAATATTACCTTGATTAATAATAGGAAATTTAGAAAAAATAGCCTGACCTGATTTTATTTGTTTTCCAGTAGTGAAAATGTACCGATGGCGATATACCTTCAAATCAATATTAGCGGAAGGAGCATATTCCTGAATACATAGAATATCTGGATTTTTTTCATTAATGAAATCGACAATATCAGAAGGAACATCGTTTCTATCAATCCAATTAAAAACATTAAGAAGTCGCACATTATAACTCATCACCGTAAAATCTTTTTCTTCTACTGTAAAAGATGGTACCGAAAATTTATAAAACTTATTAATAAAAGTAATTCCTAGAAGTAAAACTAAACCAGATAAAATTAATCTTTTTTTAAATTGCACTGCCCAATACATAAAAAACAGAGCATTAAGAACAAAGAAAAGAGGCATAAAAAGCGTAAGTACAGATAATATAGGGAAAGATTTTGGCGCTAGAAAAGGTAGAGCGTAGGCAATAAAAGTCACAAGAATAAGAACAATATTTAAAAAAAACATTCCTTTATTAAACCATGATAAATTTTTCATTTTACGATATTTTTTATATTGGTTGAAGGCATTTTTGACAAATTACTTACCTACTTTAAACAAAAATTCTTTTTCCTCTTTCGTCAAACTATCATATCCAGATTGACTTATTTTATCTAAAATTTCATCAATTTGTTGCTGCGATTTATCTTTAGTAACTATTTTAGAAATACTTTTTTCAACAGGTTTACTGTAATTTTTATGTACTTTTCTAAAAGGTGTCGATTCTTTCTTTCGAAATAAATTAGTAAAAAAATTTAAAACCGTAGACACAATTTTACTACAGTCAGTTCCATTTTGCAGCAATTTAATAAATATAAATCCAAATAAAGCACCAGCAAGATGTGAAATATGACCACCCATATTATCAGATCGAATTTGCATCAAATCAATAAGGATAATGACCGCTGTAACATGCCATAATTTTACATTTCCTATGATTAACAAACGCAATTCCATCATGGGATTATAAGTAGTTGTTGCAACTAAAATTGCCATTATTGATGCGGATGCACCAACAAGCGGTGCGCTAATATTAAGAATATAGAAAATTAAAATGTAAATGACCCCTGCAAAAATAGCACTTAAAACATACAAACCTAATAATTGCTTTCCCGTAAAATAAGTCATAAATAATCTGCCAGCAAAATTCAGCACTAGCAAATTAAAAATAATATGCATAATTCCTGCATGAAAAAAAGCATAAGTCAACAAAGACCATGGTTTCCACATCAAATTAGCTGGATCAGATGACAAACTTACAAATTGAACATAATCAATATTGATTCCTACTAATGACAATAGCCCAAAAAGCAACCAAGGTAAGATGAATAAAGCCGCATTCCAAAAAATGAGCATTGTCACTATACCTCCTACTTTATATTGTAATTTTAAGTCGTCAATTATATTCATTCTATATTCGATTTACAGTAGATTTTAATTCCAACGGTTATTGTTGAACTGATTTTTTTTCCAATACCACATTATAATAAAACCAAATAAGGCACCACCAACGTGTGCAAAATGTGCAATTCCGCCACCTCCAAAGATTGACTTACCAGAAATTCCTAAATATAAATCAACTAGGACGATTCCCGGTACAAAATATTTTGCTTTAATAGGAACAGGAATAAACATTAGAGCGAGTTCAGCATTGGGAAACATAAAAGCAAAAGCTACAATCGTTCCATAAATAGCTCCTGATGCTCCCACCGCGGTCCCTATATACGCACTAGTGAAATTATTAAAATCAGACACAGTTAGCACTTCTTGCCAGCCCGTATTAATTTTTCCCTCGCTTAATATTTGTAAAATATCTTGTTTTTGAAATCCATTTTCCATCAGCGTGTTCAAACCATCTTGAAAATAATAATAATTTACTCCTGTATGAAGCAAGGCCGCTCCTAAACCACATGAAATGTAAAAAAATAGGAATTTTTTACTTCCCCAAACACTTTCTAAAGCTGACCCAAAAGAATATAAAGCAAACATGTTAAAGAAAATATGCATAAAGCCACCGTGCATAAACATGTGTGAGATTATTTGCCAGTATTCAAAACCTGGATTTTCAGGAAAATACAACGCAAGATATTTATAGGCTACATCGCCTAAAGCAAGGGTTCCAACAAAAAACAAAACATTTATAATTACTAATTGTTTTACAGTTTCGGTAACGTTTCTCATATTGCAAATTTTTTATCTAAATCTTCCACACGCATCGTAATGAAAGTAGGTTTATAAAATGGGGATACATTGGGATCTTTACAAGCAAAAAGCCCATTAACTAAGTTTTCTTGTTCTTTTTCTGTCAGATGTGTTCCTGTTTTTACAGCTAAACTTTTAGCCATTGATTTTGCGATCGAATCGTTCTGACTGAAACTACTTTCGGGAATTCCATCTTGTAAATCACTTAACAACTGCTCTAAAACGATAGAAACTTCACTTTCTGTTACATTTACAGGAATTCCTGAGATTACGATATGATCCGTATTATTTTCTTCGAAGACAAATCCTGTGTTCATCAATGACAATTGTAAACCCGAAATAAGTTCCATTTCAGTAGTAGAATAGAACAAATTCAGTGGAAATAATAACTGCTGACTTGATGCTTGATTTACAGTCATATTCATAAGAAATTGTTCATATAAAACCCGCTGATGCGCGCGCTGTTGATCTACAATTACCATTCCTGACTTAATAGAAGAAATAATATATTTTTTATGAATTTGATACGTTTTATGGATTGAATTTTCTACCTCTTCATCTTGAAATAATGAAGAAGTCATTTCTTCGTTTTCAAATGTTATGTGTTGGCTTTCATTAGGAACTTGATCAAATCCAACATATAAACTTTCCCAACTGGCTGTTGTCTCAGGTTTTTTGTAAGATGAAAACTGCTTGCTTGGTCTACTTTCAGAAAAGGGATTAAAACTTCCATCTACCTCAATAGCAGGAACCTCTCCGTTTAAATCTTTATAATGATAAGGAGTATCTAAGTTAGAATCTCGTTCAAAATCCAGAATTGGTGCGACGTTAAATTGTCCTAAACCATGTTTTATAGAAGCTCTTAAAATAGCGTATAATGCTTGTTCATCATCAAACTTAATTTCCGTTTTAGTAGGATGAATATTAATATCTATAGTGTGCGGTGGCAAAGTAAGATTTAAAAAATAACTAGGCTGAGTACCATCTTTTAGAATTCCTTCATAAGCTGCCATTACTGCATGATGTAAATAACCGCTTTTGATAAATCGATTATTAACAAAGAAAAACTGTTCACCTCTACTTTTCTTTGCAAATTCAGGTTTGCTAACAAACCCTTCAATTGTTACTATTTCAGTTTCTTCCTGAACTGGAATCAGTTTTTCATTAGATTTACTCCCAAAAACAGCAACTATTCTATGCCTTAGAGTTCCTGGTGACAGGTTAAACATTTCGCTTCCATTATGATAAAAAGTGAAATGAATTTTTGGGTGGGCCAATGCAACACGCTGAAATTCGTCAACAACATGCCGGTACTCCACAGTGTCTGATTTCAAGAAATTGCGTCGTGCTGGAATATTAAAAAAAAGATTTTTTACAGCAAAAGAAGTTCCTTTTGGCAAAACAGCTACTTCCTGGGAAACAAACTTGCTACCTTCGATTATAATGTAATTTCCAAGCTCCTCTTGATCTTGCTTAGTTTTCATCTCCACGTGCGCAATCGCCGCAATGGATGCTAATGCTTCTCCTCGAAAACCTTTTGTGTGTAAAGAAAATAAATCCTCTGCCTGCCGAATTTTAGAAGTCGCATGACGCTCAAAACACAATCGTGCATCCGTGACACTCATTCCTAAACCATTATCAATCACTTGCACCAATGCTTTCCCTGCATCTTTTATAATTAGCTTAATATCAGTTGCTCTAGCATCAACTGCGTTTTCAAGTAATTCTTTCACCACAGAAGCGGGTCTTTGAACTACTTCTCCAGCAGCAATCTGATTCGCAACATGATCAGGAAGTAATTGAATAATACTCGACATTAATAATTGTGGATTAAAATTTTTAAGTAATAATTTTTTAGAACTCAGCATTGCAAATTTAATGAATTTCCATCCGCAATGATAGTGTAAGTAATCATAATAAAAACAAAAAAACCTACACTATTAAAACAGTATAGGTTTTTTTGATTATTGAGTTTTATACCATTTATTCCTTAAGTTCTAGCGGTAAATTTTCAATTTGTAACGCTCCTGATGTCAATAAATGTTGATTATCGACTTGGTGCGTAAATGAAGCTTGCTGACGAATATAAGCCATTTTTATCGCTGCAATAGCTGCTTCAGTACCTTTATTTCCATGGATTCCTCCACTTCTATCTATAGACTGCTGCATTGTATTATCAGTGAGCACACAAAAAATAACAGGAATATCAGTTTGAACATTCAAGTCCTTTATTCCTTGTGTTACGCCTTCACAAACAAAATCAAAATGTTTAGTTTGTCCTTGAATTACACATCCTATGGCAATAACTGCATCAACATTTTGCGTTTGTAACATTTTTTTTGAACCATATATAAGTTCAAAGCTTCCCGGAACGTTCCATCTTACAATATGGTGAGCAGGAACTTGGTTTTCAAGTAATGCTTCAATTGCTCCTTTACAAAGTCCTTCGGTAATCGTTTCATTCCATTCTGAAACAACAATCCCAAACCGAAAATCTTTCGCGTTTGGGAGTGTGTTTTTATCGTATTCAGATAAATTTTTATTTACTGTAGCCATTAGAGTCTAATTTTTAATTCAGATTTATTATTTGCACTGTTAAAGATAGCTTTTTACAATTAAAAAGGAACTTTCTTGCATCATCAATCTCAAATCCTTTTCTACTATTGAGCTAAACCTATTAAAACATCAATTGAAGCTGCTTCTGGCGAAGCATCATAATTATCTTTGATGTCATTAAAATATTTTAAAGCATCTGCTTTATTTCCTAAAGTTAAGGCTACTTTTCCAGCTTTAAGTAAAAAACGAGGCGTAGTAAAATCATTTTTATTCGACTCAGCAGCTTTTATATAATTGTCTAATGCCTCTTTCGGTTGGTTTTTTTCAGAATAAGCATCGCCTATTGCTCCTTTTGCTAAAGCACCTAAAACAATATCATCAGAATTAAATTTATTTAAATAATCAATCGCCTCAGTATATTTTCCAGTGTTTAAGTAAGCAATGCCAGCATAATAATTAGCTAAATTTCCTGCATCCGTTCCTGAATATTCATCAGCTATTTTCAAAAAACCAAATTTACCTTCAGATCCGTTCAATGATAATTTATAAAGTGAATCACTTGATACGCCATCAGCTGCTTTCTGAAAGTTTTGTTGTGCAACAAACATCTCATTTGCAGCCTCCTCTTGTTGTGGAGCAGCAATAAAACGTTGATATCCTAAATAACCAATAGTAAAAATAGCAGCTGCAGCAACTAAACCAATAATAATTTTTTGATTTTTAGCTACCCAGTCCTCAGCTACATTAGCTCCGCGATCTAATGTTGAGAATACTTCAGCAGTTGCACTATCTTTTTCATTAATAGCAGTAGCCGTTACTGAATCATCTTTTACTTCTTTATCTTTTGGTGCTTTATATCCTCGTTTATTGTACGTTGCCATTTTTTATAATTTAGTGAAGCGCAAAAATAAAATTTTTATTCAAACCCACGCAACAAATATGCTTTAATATTAAAAAAAAATACTATTACTGGATTTTTATTTTCTAAAGCAAAATAATTACATGAGAAAGTATCTGAAATGTATGTATTATCGATAATTTTCGATAATTTGCACTCTCTTTAAAAAATAGTTTTTAGAACATTAAAATTCTGAACACCAGCACTATAAAACATGTATTTAAAAAATATTTCACTATTCAACTACAAGAATTTTGCAGAAGCGACTTTCGACTTCGACAGCAAAATCAATTGTTTTGTTGGAAAAAACGGAATTGGAAAGACTAATGTCCTTGATGCCATTTATCATTTATCCTATGGTAAAAGCTATTTTAATCCTCTGGCAGTTCAAAATATTAAGCATAATGAAGAGTTTTTTGTCATTGAAGCTACATTCCATAAGAACGAAAGAGTAGAACAAATTATATGCAGTTTAAAAAAAGGACAAAAAAAAATATTAAAACGCAATGGAAAACCGTATGATAAATTTTCAGATCACATTGGTTTCATTCCTTTAGTAATTATTTCACCAGCTGATAGAGACTTAATCGTCGAGGGCAGTGAAACTAGACGTAAATTTATGGATAGTGTAATTTCTCAATTAAATCCAAATTATTTACAACAGTTGATACAATACCAAAAAGTTATTATTCAGCGAAATGCACTTTTAAAATATTTTGCCCTTAATCATGTTTTTGAAAACGATACTTTATCCATCTATAATGAGCAACTTTCTGTTTACGGACAGTATATTTTTGAAAAGAGAAAAGAATTTATAGAACAATTCATTCCTATTTTTAATAAACATCATCAGGCGATAACTGGATCTGAGGAAACTGTACAATTAGTTTATGAAAGTAATTTATCCGAAAAAAATCTATTATTGCTATTGCAAGAAAGTGTAGGTAAGGATCGCGCACTGCATTATACAAGTGCAGGGATTCACAAAGATGATTTAGCATTCGAAATTGATCATTATCCAATCAAGAAATTTGGATCTCAAGGCCAACAAAAATCCTATCTAATTGCGCTTAAATTAGCACAATTTGAATTTTTGAAAAAGCAAAGCGGTGTAAAGCCAATTTTATTGTTTGATGATATTTTTGATAAACTTGATGAGAACAGAGTTGCAAAAATTATTGAAATGGTCAACAATGATACTTTTGGACAGCTTTTTATAACTGACACGCACCCTGAGCGTACAGAGATCATTTTAAAATCAACACATCAAACTTATAAAATTTTTAATTTATAAGTTTTATTTATTAAATTCCCCTATTACAAACATGAAAAATGAGCTACTTTTACATAATCAATTTAAACAAAATCATCTTGAAATTTAATCCAATATTTCTCGCCATCATATCGTTTATAATTTTATCATGTAATGGTCAAGTAGCAAAAAATAGTCAAACGGTAGACGCTAAAACTTTTTTAGAAAAGATAACAGCGACATCAAATCCTCAAATTTTAGATGTAAGAACTCCAGCGGAATTTTCATCTGATCATATCGATCAAGCGGTAAATTCTGACTGGTTAGGAAATACATTTGTTGAAGGTACAAGCAAATTAGACAAAACAAAACCGCTATTTGTTTATTGTAAAAGTGGTGTACGAAGCGGAAACGCTGCAACAAAATTAGAAGAATTAGGCTTTACTAAAATTTATTTATTGCAGGGTGGAATGTTGAAATGGGATGCAGCAGGTTTGTCTAAACCAAGTACGAAAGTAGTAGGTATGACTATGCAGGATTACAATAAATTAGTAGACTCTGACAAAAAAGTACTAATTAATTTCTACGCTGAATGGTGTGCCCCTTGTAAAAAAATGACTCCATATATCAAAACAATGCAAACTGAGTTTGCTAATAATGTAACCATTATTCGACTTGATGCTGATAAAAACAAAACGTTAATGGCTGAAATGAAAATTAGTGAACTTCCAACCTTATTACTTTACGACAAAAAGGAAATGAAATGGAGACAGTCTGGTTTTGTAAGTGAAGCTGATTTAAGAAAACAAATACAATAGCTACGATGTTATCAAAAGATACACTTCAATTTTTAGATGATTTAAAAGCAAATAATAATCGAGATTGGTTTTTAGAAAATAAAAAACGATACGAAGTTTTTAAAAATGATTATTTACAAACTGCTAGCGATTTACTTGATGTTTTAAAACCTCTTGATGCTTCACTAGAAATGCTTGAGGCGAAAAAATGTACTTTTAGAATTAATCGTGATATTCGGTTTTCAAAAGATAAAACGCCATACAAAACGCATTTAAGCTTTTGGTTTTCATCAGGTGCGAAAGGTCAAAATCGTTCTGGATATTATATTCACCTTGAGAAAGGAGCGAGTTTTATCGCGGGTGGCTTGTACTGCCCAGAAGCAGATGATTTGAAAAAGATCCGAAAAGAAATCGCCTTTTTCTACGATGATTTACAAGAAATTCTTGATGAAAAAAATTTCAAAAGAGAATTTGGTAATTTTGCTCGTGAGGAAAAAAATACTCTAAAAAATCCACCAAGGGGTTATGAAAAAGAGCATCCAGCAATAGACTTTCTTAAATTAAAAAGCTTTGAATCTGCGCAAAAAATTGATATTTCCGCTGCTACAAAAAAAGATTTTGTTACGATTATGGGTCAGAAATTAATCGTCCTTAAGCCTCTCAATGATTTTATTAATCGTGCATTAACTTCCGAGTAATTTGCAATAGATGAAAAAAAAGAAAATACTATTTCTTGGCGAATCATTTCGAGCCGACGCCATAACTTGGATTAATGGTTTGAAAGAATATGGTAATTTCGATATAATCACTTGGGAATTAAAAACACCTAGTGACAATAATTTAAATCGAATTAAAAGAACAGTAGAATTCGTATTTGCGTTTGACCAAGTAAAGAAAATCATTGCAAAAGAAAAACCAGATATGGTCATTGCAGAACGCACAACAAGTTATGGTTTTCTTGCTGCAGTATCAGGCTTAAAGCCAGTAGCTATAGCTCAACAAGGTCACAGTGATTTATGGCCGGAAAATTCTATTTTTTTTTCCTTTAAAAAATTAATTCAAAATTATGCTTTTAAGAAAGCAACTCTAATTCACGCATGGGGTCCAGTTATGACACTTGCAATGTTAGAAGCGGCAGTAGATATGGAAAAGGTTTTAATTTTACCAAAAGGAATTAATCTCGAAAATTTTACAAATCATAACAAAATAATTACAGAAAAAATCAACGCCATTGTTACGCGTTCTTTATTACCAGAATATGGACATCTTATTATTTTAAAAGCATTTGGAATTTTAAATAAAGAAGGAATTGATTTCACATTGACTATTGTTGGAGATGGAAAACAACTTTTAATTTTAAAACAATTAGCAAAATATTTAAAAATAGAGCAAAAAGTGATTTTTACAGGTAGAATTGACAATAATCAGTTACCGAAATTACTGCATGAATCAAACCTTTACATCAGTATGCCAATAACCGAGGGAGTTTCAGCATCATTATTTGAAGCAATGGCTTGTAACTGCTATCCAATAGTGTCAGATATTGCGGGAAATCAACATTGGATAAATCATCGAGAAAATGGAAACTTAGTTACAATTAATGATTTTGAAAGTCTTGCTGATGAAATAATTTGGTCTATTAAAAATAAAAATCATCGCCTTAATGCAGTTCTAAATAATAGAGTATTTGTTGAAGACAACGCCAATTATAAAACAAATATGAAAATTATTTCTGATAAATACCATCAATTAATTGCTAATAAAAACTTTACTTAAAAATGTGTGGTATTAATGGTATTTTTCATTTGCAATCGCAAAAAAAAGTGGCAGAAAATGTTTTAGTGAAAATGCGCGATTCGCTTGAACATCGAGGTCCAGACGATAAAGGATTTTACATTGAGAAAAATATTGGTCTAGGACATAGGCGTTTATCTATACTCGATATTACAACTGCTGGACATCAACCATTTTTTTCAGATAATGGACGATTCGTAATGACCTACAACGGAGAAATCTATAATTTCAAATCATTTTATACCGAATTAAAAAGTAATGGCTTTGACATTAAGACTTCGTCAGATACGGAAGTTTTAATTAAATTATTTGAACTGTATGGAATTAATATGCTTAATCGTTTAAACGGAATGTTTGCTTTTGCAATTTGGGATAAATTAGAAAAAAAGCTGACTGTGGTTCGAGATCGAATGGGTGTTAAGCCATTGTACTATTCCTTTCACAACGAAACTTTTTATTTTGCGTCAGAGCAAAAAGCACTTTTTACAGCAGGTATTCCTCTTAAAATAGCGCAAGATGGCTTAGAAGAGTACGTTTTTAATCGTTTTGTAGCTGGCGAAAATACTTTGTATGAAAACATACACAAGTTACTTCCCGGACATTTTATGACGATAGAAGAAAGCGGAAAAGTCACCACGACAAAATGGTGGAATCTCAGCGATGAAATATTAAATCATTCTGAAATAAGAAATCCTATTGAATGGTTTCGGGAAACATTTGACGATGCTATGAATTTACGCATGGTTAGTGACGTATCTGTTGGGGTTTTATTAAGTGGTGGATTAGATTCTTCATCAATTTTAGCGTCACTATATCATCAAAAATTCAAAGGTATTGAAGCATTTAATATGGGTTTTAAAGAAAAGAAGCACAATGAAACTCACATAGCCCAATTGCTAGCAGCTAAGATGGACTATGGTTTTTATACCATGCAATTAGAAAATCAAAATCTTTTTGATAATTTAATTGATGCAACTTATTTTCAAGATGAGCCAATAATGCACTTAAGTGAACCTCATATTTTAGCCGTTTCTCGAATGGCTAAACCTCAAGTAAAAGTACTACTATCAGGCGAAGGAGCAGATGAACTCATGGGTGGATACGTGCGATATAAAGCCTTAAGACATCCCGCTTTATTGCATTCAATAACTATGCTTGGACATTCAGACTTTTTAAAAAATAAACCACGTTTTGAAAAACTAGCTCGTTACTCACAAATAACTCGGAACTCGGAACGAATTATTTACAACGGTTCTAATATTTATCCTAATGATATATTGGAAACTTTTAGAATAGGCAAATCGCCTATAAACCAATATCGCAATATGATTTTTAAAGAAGCTGAATCCCTTTACCCCAAAAACTTGAGAAGGCAAGCACTTTATTTTGACCAGCACACCTACTTATGTTCTCTCCTTGACCGAAATGACAGATGTACAATGGGTGCATCTATAGAATGTAGAGAACCATTTTTAGACCCAAGGTTAATAGCAGGATTAGGATCCCTTCCTGATAAATGGCTTTTTACAGGAAAAAAAGGCAAGTATATTTTAAAAAAATCGATGGAGAAACGTTTACCGCAAGAAGTTTTAAAATTTAAAAAAGTAGGCCTCAGTGCGCCATGGGGAGATTATATTACAAAAAGTCCTGCTTTTGCAGATGAATTAGAATCTTTAACAAAAAGTGAAATTTTTCAAATGCCCTACTTTGATCAAATAAATATAAAGAAACTCGTTCAAAAATTACGTGACGGGGATTCTAGAATCACATCTTATGTAATGCCATTGTTCATGATGCATATCTGGATGAAAACCTACACAACAAAATTTTAATCCTTACTTTTGGATTCAGATTTAAAAAAGCGCCCTTTTCATGAAAATTTACAATCAATATTCTTTAAAAAAGTACAATACTTTTGGCATTGAAGCCAAAGCAAAACAGTTTATTGCAGTTCACTCGGTCGAAGAATTAAAATTAGTTTTAGAGCAAAATAGAACGCAAAAAAAATTTATTTTAGGCGGTGGAAGCAATATGCTTTTGACAAAAGATATTGATGCTTTAGTGATTCATATTGATATTAAGGGAATAAAAATAATTGCTGAGGACGAAAATTATGTTTGGGTAGAAAGTCAAGCTGGTGAAAACTGGCATGAATTTGTGCTATACACCATAGATCACAATTTTGGCGGATTAGAAAACATGTCGCTCATTCCCGGAAATGTAGGCACGACCCCTGTTCAAAATATTGGTGCTTATGGAACAGAAATCAAAGATACTTTTATTTCATGTCAGGCTGTTTCAATTGAAAATCAAGCAATAAAAACATTTATTAAAGAGGATTGTAATTTTGGATATAGAGAGAGTATTTTTAAAAATGAGGTAAAAGACCAATACATAATTACATCGGTAATTTATAAATTGACAAAAAAAAATCATAAAATAAATACTTCTTATGGCGATATAAGCACTGAATTAGCTAAATATAATATTAGCAACCCAACATTAAAAGAAGTAAGCAATGCCGTGATTGCAATTAGGAAAAGTAAATTACCAGATCCTAAAGAATTAGGTAATAGCGGCAGTTTCTTCAAGAATCCGATTTTGAAAAAAGCTGATTTTGAAAAAATTCATCAACGATTTCCTGAGATGAAATATTATGTGATTTCTGAAACGGAAGTTAAAGTTCCTGCAGGATGGCTGATTGAACAAGCTGGATTTAAAGGCAAACGTTTTGGAGATGCTGGAATTCATAAAAACCAAGCATTAGTTTTAGTGAATTATGGAAATGCAACAGGTCAGGAAATCCTTAACGTATCTAGAGACATACAGGAAACAATTTTAAAAAAATTTGGAATACACATTGACGCTGAAGTAAATGTCATTTAAAAGCAAATAAAGTTTAATAATAAAACTTTAAATAAAGGAGCTAAATCTATCATGAATTTTACTATTAAAATGATGCTTAAAGGGCTATAAATTCAATTAAAATTCGTTAACCTTTAATTTACAATTCATCTTTGAATTTTATACCTTTGCACTTTATTAAAAATTGAGAATTACTATAAACAAAATCCTGATGCTTATTATTATTCTTTACTTTTTTATCTTTATCGTTGCAGTACAAATTTTATATTATTTAATGATTTTTGGAAAGTTTGCTTTTGCCAAAGCTCAAATTATAACTCCAAAAAAAGTTTCCGTTTCTGTTATAGTTTGTGCTAAAAATGAAGCTGAAAATGTCACCAACTTCATTCCTTTATTAGCTGAACAAGATTATCCAGATTTTGAAATTGTTTTAATTGACGATGCTTCTAGCGATACTACACTTGATATTTTTGAAGAATTTGAAAAGCAGTATTCGAATGTTCGTTTAGTAAAAGTAAAAAACAATGAAGCTTTTTGGGGAAATAAAAAATACGCATTAACCTTAGGTATAAAAGCATCTCGAAAAGAATATCTACTATTTACCGATGCTGACTGCTACCCTACCTCTAAAGATTGGATAACTGCCATGAGTTCACAATTTACAATGCAAAAAACTATTGTTTTAGGGTATGGCAAATATGAAAAAATCACCAACTCTTTTTTCAATAAAATTGTACGTTTTGAAACTTTATTAACTGCAATTCAATATTTTTCTTGGGCAAAAGCTGGTCATCCGTATATGGGAGTTGGACGAAATCTCGCCTATAAAAAAGAAGAATTTTTTAATGTAAATGGATTTATTTCGCATATTCAAGTCCGCTCTGGAGATGATGATTTATTTATAAATGAAGCTGCTAAGTCAAAAAATACTACAATTTCGTTTAATCCAGATAGTTTTACACTTTCTAAACCTAAGACAACTTATAAAGAATGGTTTATTCAAAAAAGGAGACATGTTGCGACGGCAAATTACTATAAGACATTCGACAAAATTCAACTTGGAGTTTTTTACTTTTCCCAACTACTGTTTTTAGTACTGCCAATAATTTTACTACTATTTGAATTTCAATGGATTTTTGTACTAAGTTTAATAGGATTACGTTATCTAATAACATGGATAATCATAGGTTTTTCGGCAGCAAAATTAAAAGAAAAAGATGTCGTGTATTTTTATCCAATAATTGAATTCACATTAGTTTTTACGCAAATAAATATTTTCATAACAAATATATTTTCAAAACCAGTACAGTGGAGATAAAAAAACAGATAGATAAAGCAAAACTAGGCGATCAAGCGGCCTTCACTTTTCTATTAAATCATTACTGGAACGAAGTTTATGGTTTCATGTTACAACGAACTGAAAACGAAACTAATGCCGAAGATATTACGATTGAAACCTTCTCTAAAGCATTTGACAAAATAGCCACATACAATCCTGAATTTCAATTCAACACTTGGCTCATTGCAATTGCTAAAAATGTACACATTGACTTGTTACGAAAAAAAAAATCTAGCCTTTTTATTGAGATCACTGATGATGAAAATCAGCAAGCATACAACATTGCCGACACTACACCTTCTGCTGAGGATACGTTGATTACGGAGCAAAATTTATCGCGTTTATTACAGTTTGTAAAAGAATTGAAACCTCATTACCAAGAAGTTATTCAATTGCGCTATTTTCAGGAATTGAGTTATCAAGAAATTGCTATTAAAATTGATGAACCACTGAATAATGTAAAAGTTAAATTGCTTCGCGCGAAAAAACTTTTAGCAGAAATTATCAGGAATAAAAGATAAAAGCAACTTAACTTTCTATAAATAGAAAATTTTCTTTTCACAAAATCGTGATATCTATTTTAATGTCTTATAATGACGATAATTATTATAGCCTCAATTAAAACACTACCTTTTATTGATAGTTCACGTTATTTTAACTGTATCCCGCATACCGCTACAATCCATTTGCTAAAAAGTAAAAAAAAAATCTGTTGATACTAAAATTCTTATTTATACGTTAGAAATCAAAACTATAGTTTGCTTATGATGTGAACGTTACGTAACCATTAAAACCACACATTATGTCTAAATTAAGCATTTACGAAACCAGCTGGATTGACATTATATTTCAAGACAGAAATAAAGAATACGGAGCCTATCAATTGCGTCAAAATAGTACTAAAACTTCTTTTTTAGCACTTATTACAGGAATAACGGTCCTTTGTGGAGCGATAACAATTCCTCGATTACTAAATTATTTTTCACCTGTTAATCAAGTGGCTACCAATACTCCAGTAATAATTGATCAAATTATTACGATTGCTAATGTCAAGCCAAATCAACCTAAACCCATGGCAGCAATTCCTGCTGTAAAAAATGTAGTTGTTACCGAAATTACAAAGACGGTTCAATTGAGCAAGCCTGAGATTGTAGAAGCAACAGTAGCAACTCCTGACCTTGCAAAAAACATTGATTACAAAGCCATAGCAGCTCCCACTACAGATGGTACAGGAATCACTGGTTTAAATCTTTCATCTTCTAATGGTATTGAAACAGCTGTAATCCATTCTGCAACAGCTGATAACGGAAATGCAATTGTGAATAGTGTTTCATTAGACAAACTGCCCGAATTCCCAGGAGGTATTAATAAATTTTATTCTTACGTAGGAACTAATTTTGAAAAACCAGAGATAGACAACATGGGAACTATTCGCATCTTTGTGTCATTTATTATAGAAAAAGATGGGAAAATGACGGATATTAAAGTGCTAAAAGATCCGGGATATGGATTAGGTAAAGAATCGATACGCGTTTTAAAATCGTTACGAACTAAGTGGACTCCCGGTATGGTCGCTGGTCAAGCGGTTCGTACCGCATATAATTTACCAATTTTAATACAAATGCAGTAACAATATTTAAGTAAATTATTAGAGCAGTACTAAAACGTGCTGCTTTTTTTGTTTCAATAAATTCATCTTTAATTTCGCAATCCGATCTACTACAATTCTAACACTTATTTTAAAAATAGCGCTCAAAATCTATTACTCTTACTTTTTTAAATTGATAACTACTAATAAACAATAAATTATTTATTGGGGATAGAAATAACTGTATCGTACAACACACTTTGATAAAGACTTTACTATTTTTTAATCTATTTTAATTTCCAAAGCTTACTTTTAGATTTCATAAAACGATTTTTAGAACTATCAACAACACTGCAAAACCCTTATAATCTCAAAGCATCAGTAGGTGTCGTCATCTTGGAACGGGGAGCTACAAGCTAAAGGATGATCAATTAAAAAGAAAACAACTTTTCCGGAATAACTACTGAACTTTGTTTAAATAAAAGCGTAAACTAATGAACAAATAAACTACATTCCTTATCTTTGCAATCTGAAAAATGATATATGGAAACTGTTTTAGAAAAAACTATAGCGGTAACAACCGCAAATAAAATTGAACTTTCTGGTGGTAAGCCAAAATGGCTAAAAGTAAAACTTCCAATAGGTCAGAAATACACTGAACTTCGTGGACTAGTAGATAAATATAGCCTTAATACAATATGTACTGCAGGCAGTTGCCCTAACATGGGCGAATGTTGGGGCGAAGGAACGGCAACATTTATGATTTTAGGAAATATATGTACCCGCTCTTGTGGTTTTTGTGGTGTGAAAACGGGAAGACCTGAAACCGTTGATTGGGATGAACCAGAGAAAGTAGCACGCTCTATTAAAATTATGAATATCAAACACGCTGTAATCACAAGCGTTGATAGAGATGACTTGAAAGACGGTGGTTCAATCATTTGGATTGAGACGGTCAAAGCTATTAGAAGAATGAATCCTAAGACAACTTTAGAAACTTTGATTCCTGACTTTCAAGGAAATGAAAGAAATATAGATAGAATAATTGAGGCTAATCCTGAGGTTGTTTCCCATAATGTGGAAACTGTACGTAGATTGACTCGTGAGGTAAGAATTCAAGCTAAATATGATAAAAGTCTAGAAGTTTTACGATATTTAAAAGATAAAGGAATTAATAGAACAAAATCAGGAATTATGCTTGGTCTAGGTGAGCTTGAAGAAGAAGTGTATCAAACCATGCGGGACTTACGAGCTGTAAACGTGGATATTGTGACAATTGGTCAATATTTGCAACCTAGTAAAAAACACTTGCCTGTAAAAGAATTTATTACGCCTGAACAATTTGCAAAATATGAAAAATTTGGATTAGAGCTTGGTTTTCGACATGTAGAAAGCGGACCTTTAGTTCGTTCTTCGTACAAAGCTCAGAAACATATTTTATAAATTTTAAGATTTTAAGTAGGGAAATAATTTAAAAAAAGTGAAAATAAGAATTGCTATAAACGGTTTTGGAAGAATAGGTAGAAATTTATTTAGACTGTTAATCAACCATCCCGAAATTGAAGTCATTGCCATAAATGATATTGCAGACACTAAGACAATGAGTCACTTAGTAAAATACGACAGTATTCATGGAGTTTTGCCGTATACTGTTACTAGCGATGAAAATGGAATTTTTATTGACGGGAAACATTATTTGTTCTTCCATGAAAAGAAGATTTCAAACCTAGATTGGAAAAGCAATGCGATTGACTATGTAATTGAATCAACGGGAAAGTTTAAAACATTTGAAGAACTAAATGCGCATATTTTAGCTGGTGCCAAAAAAGTAATTCTTTCTGCTCCTTCTGAAGTAGACACTATCAAAACGGTCGTGCTTGGAGTAAATGAAGAAATCCTTGATGGTACCGAAACAATTATATCGAATGCCAGCTGTACGACCAATAATGCTGCGCCAATGATGAAAGTTATTGCTGATCTTTGCGGCATTAAGCAGGCTTATATCACCACAATCCATTCTTTTACTACAGATCAAAGCTTACACGATCAACCACATAAAGACTTACGTCGCGCACGTGGCGCGAGTCAATCTATTGTGCCTACTACAACTGGAGCCGCAAAAGCTTTGACTAAAATATTTCCTAAATTTGAAGGCAAAATTGGTGGATGTGGAATAAGAGTACCTGTTCCAGATGGTTCATTAACTGATATAACATTCAATGTAAAACGAAAGGTAACAATAGAGGAAATTAATGCTGCCTTTAAAACAGCAGCAAATACTACATTAAAAGGTATTTTAGATTATACTGAGGATCCAATTGTATCTGTTGATGTAATAGGGAATAAAAATTCATGTATATTTGATGCACAACTGACTTCAGTTATCGAAAAAATGGTAAAAGTAGTAGGATGGTATGATAATGAAATAGGATATTCCTCCCGAATAATTGATTTAATACTCTTAACATCAAAGACAAAAAATCAATGAAAAAATGGTAATTAATGAAATGGATTTTCATCTACTTCCTTTTTTTAAGTACAGTGCTATATTCTCAAAAAGTAGAGAAAATAGACAGCATTGCTTATTACAGCGATACCAATTTTCCTGTTGTTGCAGACAATAATTATAAAAAAGCTTTACAACAAAGCCAAGACCTTGTTTTTAAAGCACAAATTATCAACGACTATAACAAGCAGGCATCAGAAAGCTACAATGTAGGCAAACTTTATTACAGTTTAAATAAGTACAACGATGCCATTGTATGGTTATTAAAAAGTACTGCATTTTATTCCAAAACAGAATTAAATTCGAAACACGTTGCTAGTTATTACATGCTAGGATTGTGCTATATAGCACAGAAAAACTACAATAGAGCTACCATTTATTTTGATAAAGGTAGATCTATGCTTGCGAAAGTAGATACCAACCAAACTTCAATTTTATTTAACTTACAAAAGGGAAGAATTTTCGCAGCTCAAAATCAGCTAGATAATGCTTTAGCTCTTTTTAATCCAATTATAGTATTACCTCACGATGCTATATCAGATGATATTAAAGCAGAAGCATTGTATCAAACTGGCATTATTGAACAAAAGAAAAAGAGAATTTTACTTGCCACTAACTATTTTAAAAAAGCACTGGATTTAAATTCTAATACTGAAAACTTTGAGCAAAGATCTAAAATATTACTTGCTCTAAGCACAACCTACGAAAATATGTTAGATAAGAGAACAGCTTATTCTTATTTAAAACAATATTTGAATGTTAAGGAACGTATTTCTTTAAGAAACAATATTCGCTTAGGAATTGATGATTACGCAAAATTTAAAGAGTCCGAGCTGGTAAGTGAAATCAAAAAAACTAACAAGCAAATCGTTGAGCAAGAAAAAACGAGTAAATTCTCGAAACTGATCAGTATTTTTGCTCTCGCTATCATATCTATTTTATCATTATTGAGTTTGTCGCTTTATAAAAACAATAAAATAAGAAATCAATCCAACTTACTTCTCCAAGAAAAAAATATCGAACTTGAAATTGCTAAAAACAAAGCAGAGAAAGCCTCAAAGGCAAGAGCAGAATTTCTCTCAACTGTGAGTCATGAGCTTAGAACTCCTTTGAATGCCATCAATGGAATAGCACACTTATTATTAGAAGAAAATCCAAGAAAATCGCAGATGGAGTATTTATCGTCCTTAAAATATTCAGGAGATTATTTAACAAAATTTATCAATGAAATATTAGAAATAAATAAAATTGAATCTCATAGTTCCCAGATAGAAGAATTAAATTTTAATTTAAAAAAACTTTTATGTGACATTAAAAATTCTTTAAAAGAACTTGCTTTAACAAATAACAACACTTTAATATTAGAAGTTGATGCCGATATTCCGGAATATTTAATAGGCGATCCAACAAAATTATCTCAAATTATTTTAAACTTAATAAACAATGCTTTAAAATTCAGTAAAGATGGAGAGGTCACGGTAATTGTTAAATTAAAAGATAAAATCGATGATAAAACGAAGTTGTATTTTGAAATTACAGATACAGGAATTGGTATTCCAGAGGACAAACTAGAAAGTGTTTTTGAAAGTTTTTCTCAAGCTTCTACAGAGGTTAACCGCAAATACGGCGGAACTGGTTTAGGCTTAACTATTGTAAAAAAATTAATTAAACTTCTTGGCGGAAAAATTAGAGTACGAAGCGTAGTCAATCAAGGAACAACTTTTACTTTTAATTTAGAATTTCAAATTGGGGAGAAACCGTTAGAAATACTAACATCTCAAAAAAATGGATACGAGAGTAAATTAAAGAATAAAAAAATATTAGTCGTTGAGGATAATAAAATCAACCAAATGATTACCAAACGTATGCTTCTAAACAAGCAAATAATTTGTGAAATCATTGACAATGGCGAAGACGCAATATTATCAGCTAAAAATAATAAATTTGACATGATTTTAATGGACGTTCATCTTCCAGGGATGAATGGAACAATTGCAGCTGAAATGATTCGTAATTTTGATAAAGTAACACCTATTATTGCTTTAACAGCGATCTCACTTCATGAAAACAGAGAAATGTTATTATCCTTTGGAATGAATGAAGTGATTACTAAACCATTCATTCCAGAGGAATTTTATAATATAATTGCTGAGCACATTTAAAATTTAGTAGTTTAATATTAACTCTTTAATTAAACTTCTTACCCTTGGCTCAGCCGCTTTTGCTGCTTCTAAAACTTCGTCATGAGATATGGTTCCTATGCTTTCTTCATTACCCATATCTGTAATAACTGATATACCAAAAGTTTCTAAATCCATGTGACGTGCTACTATAACTTCGGGAACGGTTGACATTCCTACACAATCCGCACCAAGAATTTTTACCATTTTATATTCAGCTAATGTTTCAAATGTTGGACCTTGCAATCCTAAGTATATTCCTTCATGCACATCAATACCTAATTGCTTTGCTAACTCCGTTGTTTTTGTGATCATTTTTAAAGAATACGGTTCGCTCATGTTTACAAACCGTGGACCAAAGCGCTCGTCGTTTTTTCCACGCAAAGGATGTTCTGGAGTCATATTAATATGATCTGTAATCATCACAATCGATCCAACTTTATAAGATGGATTAACACCGCCAGAAGCATTAGAAACTACTAATTTCTCAATACCTAAAAACTTCATAACTCGTACTGGAAATGTAACTTCAGTCATAGAGTATCCTTCATAAAAATGAAATCGTCCTTGCATAGCAACAACTTTTTTAGTACCTATCGTTCCAAAAACTAGCGCACCTTTATGACCTTGTACAGTAGATACGGGAAAATTTGGGATTTCATTATAAGGCAAAGTATGTTCTACTTTCATTTCATCAGTAAAACTCCCTAATCCTGATCCTAATATTACACCATACTCTGGCTTAAAATTGATTTTAGCGTTAATAAAATTAACGGTTTCTTGAACTTGTTCCCACATAATTTAAAATTTTTTTTCTAAAGTTGTGCTCCTCTTCGAGAAACTGACTTTTAATTGGTAAATAAAAAAGTTGCTCTGCAGTTAATTTCCCCTGCAATCGCACATAATCCTTCTCAGTTGTAATAACAATCCTGTTTATCGACTTTTTTTTAATATCTAAAATATCATTTTCACTAAAATCATGATGATCAGGAAAAGATAAACAGACATCATTAGTTCTTTGTAAATAATCGAAAAAAGGTTCAGGTTTAGCAATACCAGCCACCAATAGTTTAGAAGATTCCTGAATATCATTTACGTTTATCTTTCGGTTTTCACCCAAAACAAAATTATCATACGCTATAAAAGTAAAGTATAATTCTTGGTTTACAGAAAGATTTAACTTAGTTCTAATATCATTCTTGCTTACTGAAGAGAGCGTATGAGGACATTTTGTCACAATAATTATATTGGCTCTTTTAGCACCACTCCTACTTTCTCGTAAATTTCCAGTAGGCAACATGAAATCATCTGAATACAAATCTCCAAAAGAGGTTAGTAAAATATAGAAACCTGCTTTTACTTTCCGGTGTTGGTAAGCATCATCAAGTAATATTATTTGTGGTTTTTGAGATTGTAATAGCAATTGCTCAATTCCATTTTTACGATTTGCATCAACAGCTACTTGAATATTCTTAAACTTTGAATAAAATTGAAAAGGTTCATCCCCTAAAATTTCGACTGTAGATGTTGAGTTGGCTAATATAAAACCTTCCGACTTCCTTTTATAACCCCTACTTAAAGTAGCTAAAGTATAATTCTTAGAAAGCATTCGAATTAAATATTCTATTTGAGGTGTTTTGCCAGTACCACCCACACTAAGATTTCCCACAGCAATGATTGGCAGATCGAAAGCATAAGAAGTTAAGATTTCTTTATCATATAAAAAATTCCGAATAGCAATAATAAAACCGTACAAAACAGCAAACGGAAAGAGTATTTTTCGCAGTAAAATCATTAGACGAAAGTAAAAAAATTAAACATCAATTTAACAAATTAAATGCCTTCTATTTTCGATTTAAAAAATAAGGTAATCCTTATCTTAAAGTTGAAATATGTCTAAAGGATCTAAATATATAATGCTCTATCCAATCAGTGTTATACTATAAAAACAAAAAAATAATAGTTCTTAATTTCATCTCTCCTGACACAATTTAAAAAATAAACTTATTGAACATAAATATCACAATTGTAATTCATGCAAAACTATTGAAGGTCTTAAATGAAAACTTAAGTTTTCATTTCACCAGCTATTAATTTTCCCTTAAAAAAAACTGCTTCTCTTTTAGGTAAGCGCGCTACGGCTTCTGCAGAGCAACTTGCTTTTACTAAAATAAAATTGGCCTCATTATCCAAAACAGGCCAAGTACGAATCCCTGCATCATTAAGTGGTAAAATTTCGTTAGTAGTCGCTATGTGCAAAGCACGACTCAAACTAAACTCATCCGTCCATCCATAAAGTTGGGCACACAGTTTTGCTTTTTCAAGCATATCGCAGTTTCCAAAAGGTTGCCAGTGATCCACAATACTATCAGTTCCTGTCATTAATTTTACGCCATATTTTTTCAAAGTAGGAACAGGCATAATAGTTCTACCAATAGGGATTGTAGAAACAACACCAATTCCGAGTTCTCCCATTTGTTCGGCTGTTTTTTCTAATTCTTTTTGCTCTATTTTTGCAAGTGCAAAACCATGGCTTATATATGTTTTACCTTGCAACTGTTTATTCTCCTCTGTTTTTTTGATAATATAATCAATTGCAGCCTTTCCTGTTGGTAGACCCTCGTGCAGGTGAATATCGATTCCTTTATTGTTGTCTATAGCAATTTGGAACATAACATCAAGGGATTTTTCAAGATTCCCATCAACAGTAGTAGGATCTAGTCCACCAATGAAGTCAACGCCCATTGTAGCAGCTTCGCGCAACAACGACTCTGATTGTGAATACAAAATTCCATGTTGTGGGAAAGCTACAATTTCCCAAGCAAAACTATCTCTGTTTTTTTCTAGAGCGGCTAGTAAATGTTCTAAGCTTTTTAATCCGCTTACGGGATCAATATTTGTTTGACAACGGGCAAAATAAGTACCTTGGCTTTTCATTAGTTCTATTGCTTCTTCGGCTTTTCGTTGCGAATCTGTCAATAATTGTGGAATTATTTTTTCCTCTAACGCAATCATGTCCTTTACCGTATAGCCTTTTCTTGGTGCAGCATTCCATTTCCCACCGTAATATGTTTTATCAATATGTATGTGCATATCGCGCAATCCGGGTAACATTAAAAGTCCCTTTGCATCAATAACTTTTAGTTTTAAATCTAGTTTCCCCTTATTTATCATTTTTACTTTACCATCGGCAATATGCAAATTATACATGTCTGTTTTGGTGGAAACCACTTCCTTCTTTTCATTGTATTCAAAACCTTCTTCCAATCTTACATTCGATAAAATATATTCTTTCAAATTAGTTGTCGTACTATCCTCCCGTTTTTTATGAGGCATTGCTGAACTGCCCACTGTGGATAAAAAAGCTGCGCCAGTTGCAGCTGCACTCATTCCTAAAAATTTTTTTCTACTAATTCCGTTTTGATCCATTTTTACATTTTTATTATTTTGCTCCCGCTTGTTGTAATAACTTTACCATTTCTGCATAACCTTGTTTTTTAGCATGCATTAATGAGGTCATTCCGTTTTCATCCCTAATATTTACATCACAACCTCCTTTTATTAACGCAGCTACTATATCTATATGAACTTGGCCGCCATCACTTAATATAACAGCTTCAAGCAATGCGGTCCAACCTAAATTATTTACATGGTCTTTAGGGAAATTTAGCCAATTTACTAACAATTTCACAACTTCTAAATGCCCTTTTTCTGCCGCTGGTATGAGTGCAGTACCTCCGTAGCGATTGTAGATTTTAAAATTGACTCCATTTTCAAGCGCTAATTTTACGATCTCCATATTACCTTCAGCACCAGCGTATAAAAATGGACTGTTTTTCATATTATCCTGTGCATTAACATCGGCACCCGCATTAATCAAAAGTGTAGCTATTTCATTATTCTTATTGTAAACTGCTTCCATCAATGGAGTTCGTCCTTGATCATTTTTAATTTCCAAAGACGTGCTTTTTTCCAAGATATCCACTAACTGATTCTTATCTCCATTGTAAACTGCTTCAAAAATTGCCTTATTGCTTACCATACTATCTTCTTTTAATTCCTTTTTTTTTGATGAACAACTAAGTAATAGCACCATAGATAAAACAATGGTGCAAACTACTTTTTTATTTGATCTCTTTTTTAGTTCCATTTTTTAAAATTAACGAATATTTAGATGATAAGAAAGCCGTTCTATATTTAATACTTAAACATTTTATACCATTTGTAAATTAATACTGTCTATTCCATTGATTTATTTTTTAAAGTTAGCCAATCCTGCTTTCAACCAGCTGTGATATTCTTCAACATCTGGGGTATAACCCACAGGATCAATTAAATTTTCACCTTCGTGATCTGATAATACATAAAATGGCTGTGCGTTTGCCTTGTATTTTATGGTTTGGAATTCACTCCATTTTTGTCCCACGTATTTTAATTGTTTACCAGGTCTCAATTTCGATTCGATTTCTTCGCCTGCAGGAAGTGGTCTTTTATCATCAACATATAATGAAATTAGTACTACTTCATTTTTTAAGATAGATAAAATTTGCTCTTTTGGCCAAACTTGTTGTTCCATTTTTCTACAGTTCACGCACGCATAACCAGTAAATGAACTCCGAACGAGAATGACTTAGCTAGTGGATATGGATCTTCATTGTTGATTTGATCAGTAATCGTTCCTCTTTCTGAGAAAGTCTCTGGGTCAATACCAGGCCATTTAGTCCATGTCAATAAGTTAGTTCCTGTAAGTGTTAGCGACGCTTTGTCAATACCCATTTTACTACTTAATTTTTGTTCAAAATTATAGGTGAACTGTATACTTTTTAGACGCAAGTAAGAAGTGTCATAAATATAGCGATCTGAAATTCTTCCATTTGAAGAAGGATCTGTATAAAGTGCTTTTGCATAACGTGCATTAGGATTTTCAGGTGTCCAAGTATTTAAACCGTACTCACTGTATTTATTTTCTCCTAATGAATTGAAAACTCCTGTTGGAATTGCATTCCAAATCGATTTTGCTCCCACTGAATATTGGAACAAAGCACTTTAACTAAAGTTTTTGTAAGCTAATGTATTTGATATTCCACCAAAGAATTTAGGTTGAATATCGCCTATTACCGCTTTATCATCTGCTGTAATTAAACCATCTTTATTTACATCTTCCATCATGAAATCTCCAATAGAAGTGGATGCTTTATCATATAATCCTGATGGTGAAGCTGCGTTTAATGCATCTATTTCATCTTGTGAATTAAATATTTTAGTTACTTTATAACCTTTGATCGTTCCTACGGGTTGACCTTCGATATAATAATCTAATTGGAAAGGATTAATACTTGCACCGTTTAGTTTAACTAATTTATTTCTATTGAAAGACCAGTTTACAGTCGTTGACCAAACAAAATCAGTACTTCTAACAATGTCTCCACCTAAGCTGATTTCAATACCTTTATTACTTACGTCCATAAAGTTAGAGTAGTACGATTTAGGTCCTAATTCCAAAGGAATAGGAGTTTTAACTAATGCACCAGTAGTTTTTCTAGAATACGCATCAAAACTACCTTTTAAGCGATTATTAAAAAATCCAAAATCTAAACCTAAGTTAACCTCGTCTGTAGTTTCCAACCAATTTCTGGATTTGGAAAATTATCCTCAGCAACAATACCAGAATTACCATTGTAGATGCTAGAAGCAGTATTTTGAAAAAATTGTAAATAAGCAAAGTCAGATACGTTAGTAGATCCTACCCTTCCTACACTCGCTCTTAGTTTTAAGATGTTGATTTGCTATACATCCGAAAGAAATTTTTCATTAGAAATGTTCCAACTAGCAGATAAAGATGGAAAATATCCTCTTTTATTAGCTGGTCCAAATTTAGACGAAGTATCTGTTCTAAAATTTAAAGTGGCATTATACAAATCTTTGAATCCATAGTTTAAACGAGAGAATCAAGAATATAAACCGGTATCTAATTTATTAGTAGAATAACCAATAATTGTACGAGCTGATGTTGCGTTATTTAAAATTTCGTCATCTGGAAAACCGCTATAAAAATGACTAGAACTATTAAAATTAGTTCTGTCCCAAGCAGCTCCTCCTAAGATTCCAAACTTATGATTTAGTGAAATATTAAAGTTATAATCAGCTGTTAAGTTCGTTGTAATGTTAGATACTAAACCATCTGCTTCCGCTAGATAAGAATCATTTGGAAAGAATACAAAATCAGTTTCTACTGTTTTTGGTATAAATGAAGAGTTTTTGTTATAGAAAATAGAAGCATTTGACTCTGCTTTTAATTTTAAATCTTTTAAAGGTTCAATTTCAATATAAGCACCACCTATAAAGTTGTACGCTTTGTTATTCGTCTTATTTCCCAAACGCATCAATGGATTAGGCTCAAGAGTCATAAATCCATATTGATATTCTGCCTGACCTACTAATTTTCCATTTGCATCTCTTGGAGCTAAATCTGGACGAGCACCAGCGATAGAAGTATTAATAGTAAATTGATTTAAAATGTCATTTTCTCCTGAATTAGCTTCAGTATGACCCACATTTACTGATGTTCCTATTTTTACATATTTAGTAAGATCAGTATCTAATGAAAGACCTAAATTATACTGTTTCATTTTATCTTTAATAGTCAAACCTTCTTGATCAATAAACGATGTACTGAAATTGTAATTTGTTTTCTGGCTTCCACCACTCAAGCTTATATTAGCTTGTTTAGTAATAGCCATAGTTCTAAACACTTCTTTATTCCAATCTGTATTTGCGGTGCCAAAATAATCATCGTTTATACCATCATTGCTTACAATGAAAGTATCAAAATCTAAATCAACTTTTGCAATATTCTGTAAATCAAAAGCAGTAAAAGGATCTAATTGACCGTTATTCATAGCATCAACGCTATTATTAATCAACTGATTGTAAAAGTTTTTATATTGACTTGCATTTAATGCTCCAACCGTGCTGATAGGTTTCGCTATAGTAGTAGCATAATTGAAATTAACTCTAGCAGGTTGTCCTTTTTTACCTCTTTTAGTTTTAATGATAATTACACCATTAGCACCACGAGATCCATAAATAGAAGTTGCTCCAGCATCTTTCAATATATCAAAACTTTGAATATCGTTCGGATTTAGTGTTGATAAAGGATTTGCTCCGTTCAAAGCATCAAAATTAAATGGAACTCCATCAATTACAAATAAAGGTTGGTTTAATCCTCCACCTACAGATGATAATGGCGAAGTTAAACCTCGAATATTGATACGAACTGGCGCACCAGGTCGACCTGTGTTTTGAGAAACTTGTATCCCTTTTACTAACCCACCTAAAGCTCTATCAAAACCAATTGTTCCAGTAGATGCTTGAACTATATCCTTTGCACTTACTGATGAAACGGCTCCTGAAAATTCAGAACGCTTTTGCTTTCCGTAGCCTACTAAAACCACCTCTTCAAGTTCATTCAACTCTTCTTCAAGAACTACTTTCATTAAAGATTGACCTCCGTAAGCAATACGTTTTGATTTATATCCCATATTTGAAAATGAGATAAATTTACCCGTTGCATCCCCATTTAGTTTGAATCTTCCTTCATAATCAGTTACTGCGCCTGTTTTTGTTCCTTCGATCATTACAGAAACTCCTATTAATGGCATTCCTGCTTTATCAGTAACAATTCCTTCTACTTGCCTCTGATCAGCAGTTGCAATGCTTTCGATTTTTGTATCGTCTAATTTTTTTAGAACAATCTGATTTCCTAGTATTTGAAATGAAATCTTTGTGTTAGAAAACAGTTTGCCTAACACATCTGAAACTAACTTTTTGTCAACATTTTAATCAACTTTTTGGTTTAGATTCAACTCATTGCGATTATAAAAGAAATGAAAATCGGTTTGGTTTTCAATGATCTGAAATACGTTAGACATTGCAACACCATTTACGTCCATGGTAATGGTGTTCTTCTGTCCATAACTACTTGCTGCACTGACCTGCATGAGAGTGGTGAATAAAAATAAGAGTGAAAATTTCATCTTTAGGTTAGAGTTATTCAAAATGCGTCTCAACGCACTTTTAGTTCGCTGTTTTTTCATAAGTTTACACTTGGTTTAATTTTGTTAGTTTTAGATTAAATCATTTTTTAGAATGACTGGGAAGGTGTTGGCGCATCTTCCTTTTTTTTGCTTAAATAAATTCTTACATATTCTTCGGTTTAGTTATAGTTATTACTTTGTTTTTAATCGTATAATTGAAAGATTTGTAGGTTTGAAAAGTTTTCAAAACCTGCTCTATATTCTCTTCTTTAAATGTGGCAGTAATCATAATGTTATTCAGCTCATCGTAATTGTTAACAATATCAACATTGTATTTTCGCTCCAGTTTATTTGTAATTACTCCAAAAGAATCATCAATAAACATCAACTGTCCAGAAACCCAAGCGATGTATTTTCTAACATCTACCGGTTCTGTTTTTAAATTTTTATTTTCGAAAAAAGCTCTGTTACCTGGTCTTAAAATCACTTCATTATTTTCAGTAACGTTGCTTGAAGCTACAACACTTCCTTCGACTAAAACTGTGTATGTTTTAGCATCTTCTTTATAAGAAGTCACATTAAATTTTGTTCCGAGAACTTTAACGTTCATATCACTTGAACCAACAATAAAAGGATGTTTTTTATCCTTAGCTACATCAAAATAAGCTTCTCCATTAAGAAAAACTTGACGGCTTTGTCCTTTTAAAAATCGAACAGGGTATCGCAAAGAACTTCCTGAATTTAAATAAACGACTGTACCATCTGACAATCCTAATTCAAAATGTTTACCATAAGGAATTTTTATAGTGTTGTAAGTCAAAAACTTATCAGAAATATCATCTGAATACATAATTTTAGTTTTATCCTGTCTACCTATTATTTTTCCGAATCTATTGATTATATTTTTTGAATTTATAGGATCAATCACTTCTACTTTTCCATTATCTAATTGCAAAGTGATCAACTCTTCCGTAATATTCACTATATCTACTTTATTCCCTTTTGGCGTAAATACATCGCTTTTTTGATAAAAATAGAATGCACTTACACCTAATACAATTACAGCTGCATATTTTAAATAAGATTTTACTCTACGTTTTAAAAATAAATTTCTCTCTTGTTTGATCCGCTGCATTATGTTCTTTTTTGGACCTTCAGAATCAAAAGCATTCATAGCACAATTAATAGCATAGTTCGTTTTTACAAAATCCTTAAATACTTTTTGATTAGCTGCATTACCTTCAAGCCATTTATTAAAAGCATCCATCTCCTCTAGATCCGCTTGATTTGTAATGTATTTTACTATTAGTTGCTCTACCTTATTTTCTGCCATGTTAGACTTTATTTTTTACTCATACGAAGCCATAAACCAATACCCTAACAATTGTTTATCTTTTTTTCATTTAAAATGAATTATATTTTATAATTCATTTACTTTGCCTATATGAATAGTGGAAATTTTGATAATAATAACTTTTTATTTGAATGCCTAAAAAAAGGTGATCAAAAAGCATATCAACACTTGATGAATACCTACCATCATAAGTTGTGTGTATATGCTAATAGTCTTATTAGAAATATTTATACCGCCGAAGATATTGTTCAGAATGTTTTCGTTAAGATATGGGAACAACGCACGAGATTAAAATCGGATCATTCTATTCAAAGTTTTTTGTACAAGCCAGTTTATAACGAGTTTATAGATCAATATCGTAAAAAACAATCACTCTTCTCTCTCGAAAAAACATATTTTGAAGCCTTGAATGAAGTAGTTCAAGAAAATAGCTCTGAAGATTGGGATAGAATAGTCAACGTTGTAAATAAAGAAATTAAAAACCTTCCTCCAAAATGCAAAGAAGTTTTCATCTTAAGCAAGCAAGAAGGTTTGACTAATATTGAAATTGCTGAACATCTAGGAGTATCCATTAAAACAGTTGAGGCTCAAATAACAAAGGCTTTCTCTGTACTTCGATTTAATTTAAAAGAAAAAGTTAAACTCATTTTATTTCTTATATTGGATAAAAGTCAAGCAATAATCAAAAGAAAAAAGAAATAGTGAACTTCTATAAATGCTATTGCAACTATTCAAATAGAATAAATATCTTTTTTTCAAAATTATACTCAGGTTTAACTCTTTAAAAAAAGCTAAAGTTTAATTATTGTAATATAGATTTTGTTTCAAATGTTTAAGTTAATAAAATAAGAAATTTGAATTTTAAAATAGAAAAATGAAAATTAAAGAAATTATCACCGTGCTTGAAGAAATGGCACCGTTAGCTTATGCAGAGGATTTCGACAATGTTGGTTTAATAGTTGGAAATCAAGAATCAGATGCTACAGGAATATTAGTTTGTCACGATGCTCTAGAAAATATAATTGATGAAGCAATCTCTAAAAACTGCAATCTTGTAGTGTGCTTTCATCCTATTTTATTCGCTGGATTAAAAAAAATTACTGGAAAAAATTATGTCGAACGAGCAGTATTAAAAGCTATAAAAAATGATATTTCAATTTATGCAGTTCATACCGCCTTAGATAATCACCAAAATGGAGTGAACAAAATTTTCTGTGATGCATTGGGTTTAACAAACACTAAAATACTAATTCCAAAACAAAATTTCATTCGGAAATTAATAACTTTCACTATCCCAGAAAATGTAGAGCAAGTAAGAAATGCCTTATTTACTGCTGGTGCTGGAACTATAGGCAATTATGAAAATTGCAGTTTTAACTCGAAAGGAATGGGAACTTTCATGGGAAATGAAAACAGCGATCCACAAATAGGTGAACAATTTGAGTTTGTTGAGACTGCAGAAATCAAAATAGAAGTCACTTTCGAAAAATATTTAGAAAATAAAATTTTGAAGGCCTTATTTCAGAATCATATTTACGAAGAAGTCGCTTACGAAATTTATGATTTAGGAAACAAACATCAAAATATTGGATTAGGAATGATAGGAGAATTAGGCAGTCCGATGAAAGAGAAAGACTTTTTACTATTTGTAAAGGAAAAAATGCAAGCTAGCGGAATCCGGCATTCTAGTTTTTTAGGAAGAGAAGTAAAAAAAATAGCTGTTTTAGGTGGAGCTGGAAGTTTTGCAATAAAAAATGCAATTCAAGCTGGAGCTGATGTCTTTTTGACGGCTGATTTGAAGTATCATCAGTTTTACGAAGCCGAAAACCAGGTTTTATTAGCTGATATTGGACATTTTGAAAGCGAACGCTATACAAAAAATTATATTGTAGAGTATCTTCGAAAAAAAATCCTTAATTTTGCTGTTATTTTAGCAGAAGAAAATTCAAATCCAGTTAAGTACTTATAGAATATGGCGAATACGAAAGAATTAAGTGTTGAGGACAAGTTAAGAGCGATTTACGATTTACAACTTATTGACTCTAGAATTGACGAAATCAGAAACGTAAGAGGAGAACTTCCTTTAGAAGTTGACGATTTAGAAGATGAAGTTGCTGGTTTAAGCACACGTTCAGAGAAATTGAAAGGAGAACTTGAAATAGTTGAAAATCTTATCAAAGTAAAAAAGAACGCTATTGATGAGCACAAAGAAGCTATCAAAAAATATACTAAACAGCAAGAAACTGTCCGTAACAATAGAGAATTTAATTCGTTAACTAAAGAGATTGAATTTCAAGAATTAGAAATTCAATTATCTGAGAAACAAATTAAGGAAATGAAGGCTTCTCTCGAGCACAAAAAAGAGGTGATTGTAAATTCTAAAGAGAAATTAGAAGCAAAATCAAATCATTTAAAGCACAAGAAATTAGAGCTTGACGCCATAATGGCAGAAACAGCTAAGGAAGAAGCATTTCTATCTGAAAAATCAGCAGAGTACCAAGCTTTAATTGAGGAGCGTTTATTGAAAGCGTATACTAGAATTAGAACTAGTGTTCGAAATGGACTAGCTGTTGTATCTATTGAAAGAGGTGCATCTGCAGGGTCTTTCTTCACTATTCCACCACAAACACAAGTGGAAATTGCTGCAAGAAAGAAGATCATTACTGATGAGCACTCTGGAAGAATTTTAGTAGATAGCACATTAGCTGACGAAGAAAAAGAAAAAATGGAGCAATTGTTTGCTAAGTTTTAAATACAGATAGTCCCGAATCACATCGGGACTTTTTTTATTGCATAATTAGTCTGCTTTGCAGACTTTTTTCGTTTAGTTATTTCGACAACATCCCTCATGAAAAAAACATTTTATTATTTATTGACAAAATCAGTTGGGACATATATAAACATACTATTTTATATTTTTCCAAACAAAGCGATTCAAATTGCGCATAGTCATTTTAGTGAACCTAAAAAAGGTAAAATTACCGTTGATGATCTTCCTAAAACATTACAAACCGCCACTTTAGAGACTATTCTTGATAATGAAAATATAATTCAGACTTATATCTGGAAAGGAAACAAAACTATTATTTTATTAATTCATGGTTGGGAAAGTAATTCTTCGAGATGGAAAAAAATGTTACCGTATCTACTAGAATCCGGAAGTACGATTATTGCAATTGATGGTCCTGGCCAAGGATTGTCTAACGGAAAAGAATTTACGGTACCAAAATATGCTGAATTCATTGATATAGTCTCTAAAAAATATCAACCTCAATATATAATTGGTCATTCTTTAGGAGGGAAAACCAGTTTGTACTTTCAGTACAAATATCAAAGTCCTACAATTCAAAAAATGGTTATTTTAGGTGCGCCAAGTGATTTTTTAATAATCTTAAAAAATTTTACTAACCTCCTGAGTTTAAATCAAAAAGTTATTAAGGAATTAGAGAAAAAATATAGAAATATATTAGAGGTAGATTTAACCCAATTCGCTTCAAAGCAATTTGCTAAAAAATTAAAAGTTGCTGGTCTATTAGCTCATGACGTCGATGATACAATAGTTTTATTCAGCGAAGCAAAGAAAATTGCTGCTGCTTGGCAAGATGTTCAATTTGAGCAAACTCAAGGATTGGGACATAAATTACATGATGCCGATTTATATAGAAAGGTTAGTGATTTTCTATTTGATAAAACTCCCTTAAATTTAAATTTGTAAATAAACAGTTTTTATCTAGTCAGTAAATTGTTTAATTTTCTAATTAACTAATTTTCTAATTACTTACTTTTGCATCATGGAAGAAAATCTAAAACGACTCAACAAATTTATAGGCGAAACAGGATTTTGCTCGCGACGCGAAGCCGATAAAATAATCGAAGAAGGTCGAGTAACGATTAATGGGATTGTACCGGAATTAGGAACAAAAGTATCAGCCCATGATGAAGTACGAATTGACGGCAAATTAATTCGGGAGCAAAATGAGAAACCCGTTTATCTTGCTTTTAATAAGCCCGTAGGAATTGAATGTACGACTAATTTAGAAGTTCGTAATAATATTGTAGATTACATCAATTATCCGAAACGTATTTTCCCCATTGGACGATTAGATAAAGCATCTGAAGGATTAATTTTTATGACAAATGATGGCGATATCGTAAATAAAATATTACGAGCTAGAAACAATCACGAAAAAGAATACACCGTAACCGTAAATAAATTAATCACTGATCGTTTTATAGATAAGATGGGAAATGGTGTTCCTATTTTGGACACTATCACTAAAAAATGCAAGGTTGAAAAAATCAGTTCAACCACTTTCAAAATAATCTTAACTCAGGGTCTAAATCGCCAAATTAGGAGGATGACTGAATATTTAGGATATGACGTTGTCGCTTTAAAACGCATCCGAATCATTAATATTTCCTTAGATATTCCTGTAGGTCGTTTTCGAGATCTAACTGATGCTGAGATAAAAGAACTAAATGAGCTTATTGAACCCTCTATCAAAACCGAAGAAGGAAGTTTACCAAAAATAGAACCTATTGTAAAAAGACGAACAGAGTTTATAAAACGTGATGACCCTAGATTTAAGAAAAGGGGCGATTATTAATAGTAAGCGTGTTTAAAAACTTTGAAATCCTTCTTACTATTTTTTTAAAACCATCTTTTTCTTTTAAACAAATAAACTCCAAAAGCAGATAATAAAACCGATCCAGCTATAACAATCGACAAGCCATATCTACTGTTTTCCAAATTATTAGGTACATTCATCCCATACAAACTAGCAATCAAAGTTGGGATCATTAAAATAATTGAAATCGAAGTCATTTGTTTCATAATAGTATTCATATTATTCGAAATCACAGAAGCATAAGCATCCATTGTCCCTGTTAATATGTCGCTATAAATATTAGTTGTTTCTTGTGCTTGTCGCAATTCAATTTCGACATCTTCCAATAAATCAAGATCAAAAAATTCTTTTTGGGATTTTATATTCTTAATTCTATGCAGCAAAATATCGTTCCCTTTTAAAGAAGTCATAAAGAAAACTAAACATTTTTCTATTTGGAGTAGGGCTTGTAATTCCTCGTTTTTTATAGATTTTTCTAAATTATCTTCGGCTAACTTTATTTTCTGATTAACTTGCTTTAAGTATTTTAGAAACCAAACACTAGATGATAATAATAACTTTAAAACTAAATCAAAATTATCTTTAATATCAATGTTCTTACGTTTTGTATAAATTACAAAATCAGATAGCATTTCTGTTTGATGAAATGTTATCGTAATGCAAATCTCATCTTTAAAAACAATACCAACAGGAATAGTGTGGAAAGGCAATTTAATCACTTTACTTTTTACGGGAATGCGCATTATGATTAACGTCCAGCCATCTTCAACTTCTATTCGAGGTCTTTCATCAATATCTTCAATATCATTGTAAAAAGCTTCAGGTACATGAAGCTCATCGAGCAAATATCTTTTTTCTGATTCGGTGGGGCATTCAATATTAATCCAACAGTTTGGAATCCAATCAGTAGTAGCAATTAATCCATTATTGTTTTTATAAAAAGCTTTCATATCAAATTGTATAGGTTTAGTTACAGCATTTTGACTATTTCAAAAGCTATTTTAATTGAACATTCCCGAATAATAATCGTTCATTTTTACTCTTTTAAGTTTTGCAAAAGTATTGCATAAATTATCCATGCAAACCTATATGAAAATTTTTAAGCTTTTTTTAAGGTAAAAAAAGCCTTAAACAGATGCTTAAGGCTTGTATTGTGGAGTAATTATGTAAAATTTTAAAAATTTTTCTTGAGCATTATATCATACAATTTTTAAAGTTTGATTACCAATTCATAGGCTAAGTAAATTTCTAATTAACTTATAAATTAAATGCTGCAAAATTCGAATCTATTTATTCCTTCTCATTTCTCTTGCGAGAAGTGTGTTTTTCAATAGCATTGCAATAGTCATAGGTCCTACTCCACCTGGAACAGGCGTAATAAACGATGATTTTTTACTTACTTCATCAAAATCTACATCACCTGTAATTACATATCCTTTTTCATTAGATTCATCTGGGACACGTGTAATTCCAACATCAACAACAACAACGCCCTCTTTGACCATATTAGCTTTTAGATAATTAGGAACGCCAAGTGCTGTAATAATTATATCAGCTTGAACAGTGATTTCTTCAATATTTTTAGTGTAACTGTGCGTTAGTGTAACAGTAGAGTTTCCGGGAAAACCCTTTCTTCCCATTAAAATACTCATCGGCCTACCTACAATATGACTACGCCCTATAACCACCGTGTGCTTCCCCTTAGTTTCAACACCATATCTTTCTAGTAATTCCAATATCCCAAAAGGTGTTGCTGGTATAAACGTACTCATATCTAAGGCCATTTTACCAAAATTCTCTGGATGAAATCCATCAACGTCCTTACTTGGATCAACTGCCATTAATACTTTTTGCTCGTTGATTTGTTCTGGTAAAGGCAACTGAACGATGAACCCGTCTATTTCATCATTTTCGTTTAATTCTTTGATTTTTTTAAGTAACTCAATCTCCGTAGTAGTACTTGGCATTTTGACTAAAGTAGATTCAAAGCCCACTCTTTCGCAAGCTTTTACTTTACTGCCCACATAAGTTAAGCTAGCACCATCATTTCCAACAATAATGGCTGCTAAGTGAGGAACTTTTTCCCCTCTATCTTTAATTTTTTGTACTTCAACAGCGATTTCAACTTTAATATCATCTGCTGTTTTTTTTCCGTCTAGTAGTTGCATTTTAATTTATAGTTTAGAGCTTGAAACTGTTTTATTTTATTTTTTTTTAGAGCTAATAATAGAAACATCTTCATTAAATATAGTTGTAGTTGTGTATCAAAAAAATAAGGTTTACAGTTTCATAATTAAAACTTTAAACCTTAAATAAATATTATCTCATTCCGGGCATTCCGCCTGGTATTCCACCTTTCATTCCACCCATCATTTTCATTAAATTTTTTCCTCCGGGTCCTTGCATCATTTTCATCATCTTACTCATTTGCTCAAACTGCTTCATCAACTGGTTCACTTGTTCAACTTTAGTTCCTGAACCCTTCGCAATTCTCGCCTTTCTTTTTACATCGATTAATGTGGGCTTACTTCTTTCTATTGGTGTCATTGAGTGAATTATTGCTTCAATATGTTTAAAAGCGTCATCTTCTATTTCTACATCCTTCATCGCTTTTGATGCACCTGGTATCATTCCTACCAAGTCTTTCATATTACCCATTTTCTTTACCTGTTGAATTTGGGACAAAAAGTCATCGAAACCAAATTCATTTTTAGCAATTTTCTTTTGGATTTTTCTCGCTTCATCTTCATCGAACTGCTCTTGAGCTCGCTCAACTAAGGAAACAACATCACCCATCCCTAAAATTCGCTCGGCCATACGAATAGGATAGAAAACATCAATGGCTTCCATCTTTTCTCCTGTACCTACAAATTTTATTGGCTTATTAACAATAGTCTTGATAGAAAGTGCTGCTCCACCACGCGTATCACCATCTAACTTAGTTAGAATGACTCCATCAAAATTCAATCTATCGTTGAATGTTTTTGCTGTATTAACAGCATCTTGACCAGTCATAGCATCCACAACGAATAATGTTTCCTGCGGCTGAATTGCTTTATGAACCCGTTCAATTTCGTTCATCATCTCTTCATCAACGGCTAAACGACCAGCTGTATCGACGATAACGACATTAAATCCATTTGCTTTCGCATGTTTTATCGCATTTTGAGCAATTTCAACTGGATTCTTATTTTCTGGTTCAGAGTAAACTTCAACCCCTATAGAATCTCCTACAACATAAAGTTGCTGAATCGCTGCTGGACGATAAATATCACAGGCAACTAAAAGTGGTTTTTTATTCTTTTTATTAAGTAAATAATTAGCTAGTTTACCAGAAAAAGTAGTTTTTCCAGAACCTTGCAATCCTGACATTAAAATAACTGTTGGATTTCCAGAAAGATTAATTCCTGCAACATCACCACCCATTAGTTCTGTTAATTCATCTTTAACAAGTTTTACCAACAACTGTCCAGGCTGAAGTGTAGTTAAAACGTCTTGCCCAAGTGCTTTTTCCTTAACCTTTGTTGTAAAATCCTTTGCAATTTTAAAGTTTACATCGGCATCAAGCAAGGCTCTGCGCACTTCTTTGAGCGTTTCAGCCACATTTACTTCGGTGATTTTTCCGTGACCTTTAAGTATATGAAAGGCTTTATCTAATTTATCGCTTAAATTATCAAACATAGTAGTGATTTATTTTGAAATGCAAAGATAAACTAATTCGATAATTAGGCAATTAGATACATTAGATAATTGAAAGCTATTTCAAGACTAATTTTAACAAATTTCTCTCTTCCTAATTTTAGATGAAATCGTTGTCAAATTATTTTTTTATGTTGATATTAAAATCAGCAGATTCAACCATTTGAAAAGTAGCGGAAGCAAATTTAATTTTTCCATTAGTTCCCTCAAAACTCTTTAGAATTTGGGTAAATAATTCAGTTTTTGTTGCTCGCCTTTTATTGTAAGTTACCACATAACGCAGCGTGAATTCTACCCAATTGTCAGTAGCGATAAGTGAAACCATTGGCTCTGTTTGCGCATCTTCTAAACGGTATTTATTTTGTAAATGAGACCAAGTTTCTCTAGATTGAATAGTTAAATCTCCGGCAACTCGGTTGCCAATTTCTAGCAATAATTGCTTTGCTAAATCATAATTACTACCATACTGCACTGGAATTTTGATTTCATCCCATAAAAAGGGAAAATCACCTGAACAATTAAAAACAGGTTCCTTAAACACATAACTATTTGCAATTAAAACAATTCGCCCATTGTATAAATCACCATCAACCCATTCACCAGTCTCCATAATTGTAGTACGTAAAACTCCAATATCCATTACATCACCTTTTATGCCACCAAGTTGCACACGATCTCCAGTTTTATAAAAATCACCAAACATAATTGCCAACCATCCAGCAAAAGAAGCTATCACTTCTTGTAAAGCAAAAGCAATTCCCGCTCCTGCCACCCCTAACGCTACAGTAAGACCACCTAATTTATCACTAAAAACCACAATAAGTAAGATAATAGTAAGCAAATAACCAATATAATTACTGATTTTTTTAGCTCGATAATGATTATCATTACCTTTAATTCTAGACAATAAACTGCGTTGAATTAATCGTACTAGAATCCAGATTATAGCTACTCCAATTACTATTGTTGAGATTTTTCCAATGGTGGGATCAAATAAATATTGCGTTATCGTTTCATTCATGAGCATTAATTTTTTCAAATCAGTAAATTTGATGAACTGCTTATTATCCTATTTGTAGAAAACAGAAAGATACTTAAAAATTTTAAGTGAAAATTCTGAAATACAAAAAAGTCCTTTACAATAAAGCAAAGGACTTTTATTAGGCTTCTGCCAAAACTAAAAATGCAATTACATTCTATCAGGAACATTAATTCCTAATAGTTTGAATGCTAATGCTATAGTATCAGCCACTTTTTTCGAAAGTTGGACTCTGAATATTTTTTTCTCAACATCTTCTTCGCCCAAAATAGGAACTGCTTGATAAAATGAGTTGTACTCTCGTACCAAATCATAAGTGAAATTAGCTACCAAAGCAGGACTATGATGTTGTGCCGCATTTTGAATTACCTCTGGAAATAATTCTAATTGCTTCACTAATTCTTTTTCTTTTTGGTGCAACTCAGAAATGTTTGATTTACCTTTAATATCAAAATCAGCTTTACGAATAATCGATTGAATTCGAGCGTATGTATATTGAATAAACGGACCCGTATTTCCAGCAAAATCTACTGATTCTTCTGGATTAAACAAGATTCGTTTTTTAGGGTCTACTTTCAAAATATAATATTTTAAAGCACCAAGACCTATTGTATTATATAATTTTGACTTCTCTTCAATAGAATAAGCATCTAATTTTCCTAAATCTTCAGCAATTTTTTGAGCCGTATTAGTCATTTCCTCCATCAAATCATCTGCATCAACAACAGTTCCTTCGCGACTTTTCATTTTACCAGACGGCAAATCGACCATTCCGTAAGATAAATGAAATAAGTTTTTAGACCAATCAAAACCTAATTTCTTCAGGATTAGGAACAACACTTTAAAGTGATAATCTTGTTCGTTTCCTACAGTATAGACCATTCCACCCACATCAGGAAAATCTTTCACTCGTTGAATGGCAGTCCCTATATCTTGGGTCATATAAACCGCTGTTCCATCTGAACGCAGTACAATTTTTCGATCTAAACCTTCATCAGTCAAATCAATCCAAACTGAACCATCAGGATCTTTTTCAAAAACTCCTTTATCTAAACCAATTTGGACGACATCTTTTCCTAGTAAGTAGGTATCACTTTCATAATAATACTGGTCAAAATCAACTCCTAAATTTTTATAGGTAATAGCAAAACCATCATAAACCCATTGGTTCATCATTTTCCAAAGCTTAATAACAGCTTCATCACCCGCTTCCCATTTCAGAAGCATTTCCTGTGCCTCTAATATAATAGGAGCTTGTTTTTTAGCTTCTTCCTCGGTTTTACCAGCACTCAGTAATTGTGCTATCTCTTCTTTATATACCTTATTAAAAGCAACATAATAATTCCCAACTAGTTTGTCCCCTTTTGTAGCAGTAGATTCTGGAGTTTGTCCCTTTCCAAATTTTTGCCAAGCCAACATCGATTTGCAAATATGGATTCCGCGATCGTTGATGATTTGAGTTTTATATACTTTTTTTCCACTCGCTTTTATTATTTCAGCAACCGAATATCCTAATAGGTTATTACGAACGTGACCTAAATGTAAAGGTTTATTAGTATTAGGCGATGAATATTCAATGAGTACCGCTTTATCATTTATTCCTTCACTTAAAGATGGACTTACAAAACCAAACTTAGCTTCCTCTTTTATTTGTGCAAAAAAATCTAAATAATAGGTGTCAGCAATAACAATATTTAAAAATCCCGAAACGACATTAAACCTACTGACTTCCGGTAAATTTTCGACTAGGTAGTTTCCTATTTTATTCCCTAATTCGACCGGATTACTTTGTACCAACTTTAGTAAAGGGAAAATGACCATTGTAATATCGCCCTCAAATTCTTTCCGAGTGGTTTGAAATTCAACTTTATCAAGAACAACGTCAAATAAAGCTTTTACAGCTATTTCGATAGCGGGCGTAAGAATTAGTGGTAATGTCATTTTATAAATTATTTTAAGAGCGCAAAGATAGGTATTCTGAGGGAATTTGAGAATTGTGAATTTGCGAATATATAATTAATCTTTAGTCAAAGCCAGCACGATTTATTAACAAAATAATTAAGACATTATGATCACTAAAATTGAAATTAAAGTTAGAAACGATTAGAACACCGCTGTTTTTGACTAAATAAGTGAATAAGACAATGAATCTAAATAATTCTATAACACTATTTCAATTAAAAATTATGACCTTTATAATTCATTTATTTGTCGCAATTATAATCGGAATATTAATAATCACACTTATAAGAACTTCAATAGTGCAGATTGATTACATTTTCTATTTGCGCTCTAACCACACTTGTACCTAATCCTAGTATTACAAATATTTGCAGACAAATATAATTTATTATAGCGTCAAATTTAAATATTAATTCAAAACAATTATGGAAACTATAACAGAAATACAACAAAAGATAATTGCTATCACTACTAAGATAAGAGAGGAATTTCCAGAGCTTACTAAATATATATCGGAAATGCCTGAAAATAACGATAAAGACGAGAAGATCCTAATTGAAAATTTCAAAAAGTATTATCAATCATTACTAGACATTGTTCATCAATATTCTCAAACTCATGAAGGTAATGTTAAACTTAGTGATAATAAAAACACTGAATACGCAGATCTTCAAATTTATCCAGCTGAGGAAGATATTTATCAACAATTTACTAAAGAAGCAGATTTAAATCCTGAGAATACCTCAAAAAATAAAACAGCAGTAGATCAAGCGCCAAGAATGAATGAAAAATCTTTTGAAAACGCAAGGTCAGGAAGCGATTTAGACGTGCCAGGTTCAGAGTTGGATGACCAGCAGGAAAGTGTTGGTAGTGAAGATGAAGAAAATAATTATTACAGTTTGGGTGGCGACAATCATAATGATTTAGAGGAAGATCAAGGATAATAAACAAAAACTTTTGAGTTGATCAAAAAAAATAATTAACAGTTGAACACTTTTAGAATTCGAAAAATTTAACAGTAAACTTCAATGTTCAAATTGGGTCCTAAGATGCTTGTCAATCAAAAGCAAATTAAAAACGGAAAACAAATTCATAAATTATATCAAAATGAAAAGATTAAAAAATAAAGTTGCAATTATAACTGGTGGTGCTGGTAGTATAGGTAAAATTACCGCTCAACTATTTTTAGAAGAAGGCGCAAAAGTTATGCTAATTGACTTAGACAAAGAATCCCTTAAAAAAACAATTAAAGAACTAAATAGTGTAGATGTTAAATATTGCGTTGCTGATGTCACAAAAGCTATTGATGTCCAAAATTATATTGATGAAACGGTTCAAGTTTTTGGAAAAATTGACGTGTTTTTTAACAATGCTGGAATTGAAGGTGGTGTTAAACCAATAGAGGATTATCCAGAAGAAATTTTTGACAAGGTAATCGCTGTTAATGTCAAAGGAATGTGGTTAGGTAATAAATATGCAATACCACATATGCATGATGGTGGAAGTATAATTATGACCTCATCTGTTGCGGGAATTTTAGGCTCCGCTAATATGAGCGCTTATATCATTAGCAAACATGCAGTTGTAGGGATAATGAGAAATGCAGCTATCGAATTAGCGCCAAGAAAAATAAGAGTGAATACGATAAATCCTTCGCCAGTTAACAATAGAATGATGCGCTCTATTGAAGAAGGTGTTTCTTCAGGCAACGCCGCGCAAGTACAGCAAGATTTTGAAGCAACGATACCTTTAAAACGCTATGCGGAACCAGAAGAAATTGCCAAATTAGTGCTATTTCTTGCAAGTGATGATAGTCAATTTATTACAGGAACTATACAACTGATAGATGGTGGATTATCTGTTCAATAATTATAAAAAAATTGAATGGCTTTGTAAACACATAAGGAGCATTGAAAGAAATAAAATTAATAACCTCATCGTTTTAAAATCGATTTGTAAAAATTAAAACTATATAATAAAATCTTATACAATGGAAAATCAACACAAGTACGAAGTAGATGTAGAATGGACAGATGAACGAAAAGGAATTATTTCTTCACCTGATTTGTATCAAAAAATAGAGATTGCAACACCACCAGATTTCCCCAATGGTGAGCCTAATATTTGGTCACCAGAACATTTATTTGTCGCAGCAATTAATAGTTGCGTAATGAATACTTTTTTTGCCATCGCCGATAATTCAGAATTAAATTATGAAAATTTTAAATGCAACGCTATCGGAATTGTAGAGAAAATCGATGAAATGTATATGGTAACTGAAATAAAATTAAAACTCATTCTTACTATCACTAATGCTGAAGATGCTGATAAAGCATTACGAGTTATTAAAATGAGTGAAAAAAATTGTCTTATTTCTAATTCTGTCAAAACTACTATTGTAATAGAACCTGAAATTGTGATTGCATCTTAATTTATACTTTATTTAAAACGAGATAAAACAAAAATCTAAAAAGGAGCAGCAGTCGCAACGTAAAGTTATGTATCTCTTAATATTTAAAAACAATATTGTTTCACAACAAAACGAGTTGATTTGTACAATCAAAGTAATAAAATAATTTTTAAATGAATAAACATAGCAATGGATAATAAAAAAAATGAAAAGAAAGAGGATCCTTGTTGGAACGGTTATCATCAATTGGGGATGAAAACAAAAGACAGCAAGAAAGTTCCAGACTGCGTTCCCGATGAGAAAGCGAAAACTTCAAAAAAGAAGTAACAATATCATTTGTAAAAATAAATTGAAGAAATTTGTTTACAATTACTTGATGTTTTGCAAAGAGGGTAATTTTTCTACCATTGAAAATCTAATTATTTAGATAAAATTTTAAAATTAAATAGAGCAACTGAAAAAATTCTTCTTATGAAAATAATCAAAAAAAAATCTTTGTAGTCATCCACCCTCTTAAGCTATCGTTCAAGAGTTTCCTTCAATGTGATTAAACTACTTGCAATATCATTACCTATTAACTTTTCGAGATCTGCAAAATAAATTACAACATTAAGTGGAAAGTTATAAATACTGCTAAAAGTCCAAGTAACCTTTGTTTCGTTTTCACTAATTGCTGTCAATGAAATTACTGCAATAGATTTTAAAGGTAAAGGTTTTGTAAATTGTATATTACAAGAAATCTCGTCACCTTCTACAATTTTTGATATGGTTTGTGTTCCCGTACCAATACTATTGACTTTGCTACTCCATAAATAAGTAAAACCTACTGCACCATCAGTTCCAGAATAGGATTTTACTGTATTAGGATCTTTTCTGTTGTAATAACTATACTCGTTTTGATTTCTAAGTAATCTTATATAACTGAAAATTTGTTGTTTTGGTTTCTTAATTCTTATTTCTCTAACGATCTCGTAATCATTTTTTAAATAAGATCCTAAAACAATTATTGCTACGGCTATTAATAATATGACAGTCATACTTTTTTTATAAAATTACTTAATTGATTTTACTTGCAAATAAAAAACCTAGGTAATAAATTACATAGGTCTTAATAAATAGATTTATTGCATACTGTGAATAACGTTAATTTACCATTTTATAATTGCACTGGCCCAAGTAAAGCCACTACCAAAAGCAGCTAAAACAACAGTGTCGCCGGATTTTATTTTTCCCAGTTCCCAAGCCTCAGTCAATGCAATAGGAATAGATGCTGCTGTAGTATTGCCGTATTTTTGAATGTTGTTAAACACTTGATCGTCGCGTAACTTGAATTTATTTTGAATAAATTGTGAAATTCTCAAATTAGCTTGATGCGGTATCAACATATCTATATCGGCTACCTGTAAATTATTAGCTTCTAAACCTTCGTTAATCACTTCACTAAATCGAACTACTGCATTTTTAAAAACAAATTGTCCGTTCATGTGAGGAAAATAACTTTCATCATCTGGATCGTTGTCAGCAAGAATATCTGAAACCCAACGACCACCCATTCCTGGTGCTTTCAAAATTAGTTCCTCAGCATATTGCCCTTCAGCATGTAAATGTGTAGACAAGATTCCTTTTGTTAAATCCTCTTCTCTACTCAAAACGGCTGCTCCTGCTCCATCACCAAAAATTACTGAAACTCCGCGACCACGAGAAGTCATGTCTAATCCTGATGAATGTACTTCAGATCCAATAACTAAAATATTTTTATACATTCCAGTTTTGATATATTGATCAGCAACTGATAAAGCATAAATAAAACCGGAACATTGATTTCTTACATCTAATGCGCCAATGGTTTTCAAACCTAAATCCCTTTGTACTAGAACTCCTGGGCCAGGAAAATAATAATCAGGGCTTAGTGTTGCAAAAACAATAAAATCAATATCATGTTTGTCTAAACCGGAACGCTTGATGGCAATCTCAGCCGCTTTCACTCCCATTGACGTGGTAGTGTCTTTGCCCGGAATAATGTGTCTTCGCTCTTGGATTCCTGTTCTTTCCTGAATCCATTCGTCATTAGTTTCGATGATTTTAGATAAATCATCATTCGTTACTACATTGTCAGGAACATAAAATCCTAGTCCTGTTATTTTTGAATGATACATATTATTATTTTTATTATAAATCCGTTGTAAATTTAAACCACAAAGCAAAATTTGAACGTACAAATTACTGCTTTTTTAATAATTAAAACCAGAATACTTGTGGTTAAAAAATAAATTAATTTCAAGCTCGTGAATTGCGTTTCTACAAATTGATTTTGTTTAAATGCTGCGAACTGGATATCAATATTTCGTTTTGGCGTAACCATCAAAAAAAAAATCTTACTCCCTTTTATAGAAAAAAGATCTTTCGCTTTCAAATGTAATAATATTGCATTATTTTCGACTACTATTACCTTATGCTATTGCTAATTTAAAATCATTCAAATTATGAAGTCAAAAATTCCGTTTTTCCTATTTTTAGGACTGAGCCTAACCACCTTTGCTCAAGAAAACTTAAGTTACCAAAAACCATCTAAATCCATCTTAGAATTAGCTGATTTCGAAAGAGCACCCGCAGTATCAATGGATACTAAAAAAGAATATTTGCTATTATCTTATAGAAATACATACAAAACATTAGATGATTTAAATCAAGAAGAATTGCGTCTAGGTGGATTACGAATCAATCCCTTGACCAATATATCTAGCACAGTCACTTACATCAATAATCTTAAATTAAGAAAAGTAAGTGACAAAAATGAAATGCAAGTTACTGGTTTGCCTCAAAATCCTCGTATTAGTAATTTAGCTTGGTCACCAAACGATAAGAAAATCTCCTTTTCTCATACTACGGCTTCTGGAGTTGAGCTTTGGGTTATTGATGTTGCTTCGGCGAAAGCCATAAAATTAACTGAAGCTACAGTCAATGCTAATATAGGAAGTCCGTTTAGCTGGATGAATGACAACGAAACTATATTAGTGAAAATGCTTCCAAAAAATAGAGCGGCGTTATTAGATTCTAAAAAAGACTTACCAGCTGGGCCAATAATTTCAAATGCTGATGGAGCAAAATCTCAAAACAGAACCTATCCAGATATGTTGAAAAACAAGAATGACGAGATTAATTTTGAAAACATCATGACTTCTGAATTGTACAAAGTAAACTTAAATGGAACAGCTACTTTGTTTATGAAAGCAGCTATGTATGCCGGAGAAAGTTTTTCGCCAGACGGTAATTATCTGATGGTAACCACCATTCAAAAACCATTCTCTTATATTGTTCCACTTAGCCGTTTCCCATCTAAATCAGCTATTTATGATACATCAGGAAAAGAGATCAAAGTTGTTAATGAGGTTCCGCTGACTGAAATTATTCCAAAAGGATTTATGGCAGTTCGTAAAGGAAAAAGAAACATGACTTGGAGAGCAGATAAGCCTGCTACTTTAGTTTTTGCGGAAGCATTAGATGGTGGAGATCCTGCTAATAATGTAGCTTTTAGAGATGAAGTCTTCTTGTGGAATGCTCCATTTAACAATGATCCTACTACATTAGTTAAAACACCACAACGTTATGACAGAATGATTTGGGGTAATGATACTATGGCAATCGTTTCTGACGAATGGTATGATACTAGAAATACAAAAACGTATTTAATAAATCCATCGGATCCAAGTCAAGCACCAAAAGTAATTTTTGATAGAAATTCACAAGATGTATACTCTGATCCTGGAAATTTCGAAACTCGAAAAAATGAATACAATCGCTATGTTTTAGCAATGGAGGATGGAAACGCTTTTCTCATTGGTAATGGTTTTACAAAAAACGGTCAATTTCCATTTATTAGTGAATTTAATTTAAAAACTTTAAAATCAAACCGATTGTATACCTCAACTTATACTGATAAAAAAGAGGATATTATTGAAATTGAGGATTTCAAGAAAGGTACTGTTTTAGTACAAATTCAATCTAAAAATGAGTATCCTAATTATTTCTTACGAAACATCAAACAAAAAAACAAGTTAACACCAATTACTGATTTTAAAAATCCTTTTGAAAGTATTAAAAACGTAAGTAAAGAAGTGATTAAATACAAGCGTAAAGACGGAGTTGAATTGTCAGGTACTTTGTATTTACCTGTTGGTTATGACAAAGCAAAAAAAGAGAAAATGCCATTACTAATATGGGCTTATCCAGCAGAATATAAGGACAAGAATTCAGCGGGACAGGTAACACAAAATCCAAATGAGTTTACTTTTCCTAGTTATGGCTCTTTTGTATATTGGGTAACTAAAGGTTACGTAGTTCTTGATGACGCTGCTTTCCCAATAATTGGCGAAGGAACAACGGAACCAAATGATAATTTCATCACCCAATTAGTAGATAATGCGGAGGCTGCAATTAATGCTGTGGACGCTTTAGGTTATATTGACAAGAAAAAAGTAGCAATTGGAGGTCATTCTTACGGTGCGTTTATGACGGCGAATTTACTAACACATTCTAATCTTTTTGCTTGCGGAATTGCTAGAAGTGGTGCTTACAATAGAACGCTAACTCCTTTTGGTTTTCAAAGTGAGCAACGCAACTACTGGGAAAGTCCAGAGGTTTACAATGCTATGTCACCGTTTATGAATGCGGGTAAAATGAAAACACCAATGTTATTAGTTCACGGAGAGGCTGATAATAATCCTGGAACATTTACATTGCAAACAGAGCGTTATTTCCAAGCGTTAAAAGGATTAGGAGCTCCAGCAAGAATGGTGATTTTACCAAAAGAAGCGCACGGTTATGTCGCGAAAGAAAATATACTTCATTTACTTTGGGAACAAGATCAATTTTTAGAAAAGTATTTGAAGAATTAAGTTATTTACTGTTAATAAATAAAAGATTTTATTGCCACAAAGTCACAAAGTTTTTAAGGTTGATTAACCAATTAAATTCACGCCTTTCTGATCCAGCGGCAAATGATTCACAAAATTAAAATCTGCGAATCTACGGTAAAAAAAGCTTCATTATAATAAATAGAAAACCCCGAAAATTAGTACTTTTCGGGGTTTATTTTTTTACGACATCATCAATGTAACTTCTTGATTCAATTCTAATTCACTATCGTGTTCAAAAAAAATAGCGCGTCGCTCAAACGCTGCTTTAATTAAATAATGACTTCCTTTAAAGTAGCACTGCTTGATCACTACCTGCATTATTCCGTTGTCAACAACTTTTAATTGATGCGGATACAGTAGTAATAAGCGATCTTCGTCCCCTTTTAAAGGAATTAGCTGCGACAATTTTAATTCATTGACTTCACCAAAAAGGGAAGCAATATATTTATTTGCAGGATTTTCATATATGGCCTTCGAATTGGATTTAGCCAACAATTTTCCAGCTTGCATTACTATTGTTTCATCTGAGAAAGCTAGCGCATCTGTGCTATCGTGAGTGGCAATAATACAAGTCACTCCTTTATCTTTTAAATATCGAAATAAATTACGACGCAAAGAATTTTTTCTAAAAGAATCAATTTGGCTAAAAGGTTCATCAAGTAATAAAATTTCTGGTTCTACTGCTAAAACTCTAGCCAGCGCCACTCTTTGTTGTTGACCACCGCTTAAAAATTTAGCTTTTACTTTTGCGAAAGCAGTCATTTCAACCATGTCTAATAATTCCTGAACACGAGCACTTTTTTCCTGAGGATACATATTCGATAAAAATTTACCTACGTTTTCCTCTACAGTTATGTATGGCATTAAATCAAAATCCTGTGCTAAATATTTGATATAATCTTCGCCGGGAATTAAATTACTCTTGGGTCCTAAAATAGGATTTCCATTGTATTTAATTTCACCACTATCTAAGTCATATAATCCATAAATAAGTTTTAACAAAGTACTTTTTCCGCAACCGCTTTCGCCAATGATCGCTGTGTTTTGACCTTTAGCAATCGTAAAACTGATGTTTTCAATAACTGGTTGGTTAATATAAGTGAATGTTATGTCTTTTATCTCTAGCATCTTCAAATTTTAAAAGTGCAAATTTACAATGTTTAATTTATTTACACGAGGATTTGTAGGGGTTTATGATTTATTCAGAACTGATTCATTCAGAACTTATCAGCAGTATATCTTCCTGCGTAATCGTCTTTTATTAATCATTTTAACTGGGATTTCAAATCACTACATTTCAAAAACAAGTGAAAAACTGTCATGAAACATACTTCTCTTTATTAATTTGATTAATGGTTGTATCAAGCTGTAATGAGGCGGGTAATCCATTTAGTCCTTGAAAACACTGTTTTTATTTTATCAAATCAAGCGCAGCGACGATTAATTGCAATTAAAGCGTGTTTAATTAATCTCTATTACAAACTTGAATGTACTCCTTTATATTAGACCTTCTCAGCAAAACTGTATTAAAATTAAGATATAAAAAAAGGTTGCTTCGTAAAGAAACAACCTTTTTTTTATAAGTAAGATCTATTAATTTTTGCTTTCTGCCTCAGAGTCTTTGATCATTTTTTCATTTGCAGTAATAGCAAATTCAACACGACGATTTTGACTTCTTCCTTGCAACGTTTCATTAGAAGCTACTGGATCAGCAATTCCTAAACCAGTCACTTGAAATCTATTAGAAGCAACACCTTTTCCAGTCAAATAACTTTTAACTGCAGCTGCTCTTTCACCTGAAAGTTTCAAATTATATTCGGCAGCACCCGTATTATCAGTATAACCATAAATAGTGATGTTAGTATCAGGATACTCTGCAAACACCGGAACTAATTTATCCAAATTTGCTTTTGCAGCAGCAGTCAAAGAAGACTTATTTGTATCAAAACGCACGGCGTTTTCATTTAAAACTAATTTAATTCCTTCTCCCACACGCACAACTTCAGCACCGGGAAGAACTTCATCAATTTGTCTCGCTTGCTTATCCATTTTGTTACCAATAACGCCACCAGCAACTCCACCAACTACTCCACCAAGAACAGCACCCATAGCTCCGTTACCACCTTTACCCAGGTTGTTCCCAAGAACTCCACCAAGTACAGCACCAGCAACAGCACCTATTCCCGCTCCTCTTTGTTTTTGATTGGTATTTTTTACTGCTTCACAACTAGTAAACATTGAACCTATAACCATTATTGTTGCAATTGCAACTACTGAAATCTTTTTCATAATTGTATTTATTATTTAGTTAGTTTTTTGAAATTGATAAACTACATCTGTCATTTTTCCTCCAACATCAATTTTGTCAATCAATTGGAAAGAGGATTCAGTTTGATTAGCTAATCCTAATACATAACCATCTCTCACTTTTTTTGCTTTTTCACCAGCATCTAAAACTTTCAATACAAACTGACCGTTGTCATTTACAAACCAAGTAATTGGTGAACTGAAAGAAATACAGTCTGCTTTATTCAAAGCCATTGTTCCTTTATTATTATTTGAAACAAATTTCCATGTGCTTCCTACAAAGCATTCTGAATCTGCTAACTGAAATGTATTCACTTTGATGTATTGTGATCCTGGATACGTCACCGCACTAATTTCCCAATTTCCTTTTATAGCAACTTGTGCTTTTCTATCTGTGCTTGTACTAGTCGCAGACTGTGATTTGCAAGCAAACATTAAAACTGCTAGAGTGCATATTAAAATAACTTTTTTCATTTTTCTCAATTTTAATGAATTAATACTTACACAAAGGTAAGTTGGAGGTTTACATTATTGTTGCAAAATTTTATTATATTTTATTAAAATTAACACTTCCGACATTTTGTCACTTAATCTATTAATGGTACTGTGTTTGAAAGATTAATTGCCATTAAAACAAACTTAAAAATTCAAAATATGACAACAGGTAAAATTAATGTTTCGGTTGAAAACATCTTTCCCTTAATCAAGAAGTTCCTATACAGCGATCACGAGATTTTCTTGAGAGAGTTAATTTCTAATGGTACTGATGCAACATTAAAATTAAAGCATCTTACAAGCATTGGCGAAGCCAAAGTAGAATATGGCAACCCAATGATTGAAGTAAAAATCGATAAAGAAGGTAAAAAGCTCCATATTATCGATCAAGGTTTAGGAATGACTGCTGATGAGGTGGAGAAATACATCAACCAAGTTGCTTTTTCTGGCGCTGAAGAGTTCCTAGATAAATACAAAGATTCTGCTAAAGATTCTGGAATTATAGGTCATTTTGGTCTTGGTTTCTACTCTGCTTTTATGGTTGCTAAAAAAGTGGAAATTATAACTAAATCTTATAAAGACGAACCAGCGGCTCACTGGACCTGTGATGGAAGCCCTGAGTTTACCTTAGAACCAGCTGATAAAACGACTCGTGGAACTGAAATCATTCTACATATTGCCGAAGATTCTTTAGAATTTCTTGAAGATTCTAAGATCAAAGGTTTATTGAATAAGTATAATAAGTTTATGCCTATTCCAATTAAATTTGGAACTAAGACAGAAAAAATTGAACAAAAAAAGGGCGAAGAAGTTGCCGAAGAAGATAAAGACAAAACTTTTACAGAAGTAGAAGTGGACAATATCATCAACAACCCTAATCCAGCATGGACAAAACAACCTACCGAATTATCTCCAGAGGATTACAAAAATTTCTACCATGAATTGTATCCTATGCAGTTTGAGGAGCCATTGTTCCATATTCACTTAAATGTTGATTATCCTTTTAACTTAACTGGAATTTTATATTTCCCTAAATTGGGCTCTGACTTACAAATTCAGAAAGACAAAATACAGTTGTACCAAAATCAGGTCTATGTAACTGATAATGTAGAAGGAATTGTACCTGAGTTTTTAATGATGCTTAAAGGTGTTGTTGATTCACCAGATATTCCATTAAATGTGTCTCGCTCTGGATTGCAAGCGGATGCAGCAGTAAAGAAAATTTCAAATTACATTACTCGTAAAGTAGCCGATAAACTGAAATCGTTGTTTACCGAAAACCGCGCCGATTTTGAACAAAAATGGAATGATATTAAAATTGTTTTAGAATACGGAATGTTATCTGAAGATAAATTCTACGAAAAAGCAGGAGCTTTTGTTCTATACCCAACAGTAGATGACAAATTCTATACGCTGGAAGAAATCAAAGAAAATCTTGCTGCAAATCAAACGGATAAAGACGGAAAACTAGTTGTTTTGTATGCTGGAAACAAGGAAGCGCAACACTCCTATATTGAGATTGCAAAAGAAAAAGGATATGAAGTTTTATTACTAGACTCTCCTATTATCTCGCACCTGATTCAAAAAATTGAAGGCGATAACAGCAACATGACGTTTATCCGTGTCGATTCAGATCATATTGATAATTTGATCAAGAAAGACGAAACTACGATTTCTAAATTATCAGAAGAAGAGCAAACTAATTTGAAAACTGTTTTAGAGACAATAGTTCCAAAACAAACGTACACGGTTCAACTGGAAGCGCTAGACAGCAACGCATCACCATTCATTATTACACAACCAGAGTTTATGCGAAGAATGAAAGAAATGAGTCAATCAGGCGGTGGCGGAATGTTTGGAATGGGTAATATGCCAGAAATGTACAATTTAGTGGTCAATACTAATTCTGAATTAGCGACCAGCATTCTAAACAACAAAGACGCAGCAGCTCAAGAAAGCTTAATCAAACAAGCGCTTGACTTGGCTAAACTATCACAAAACCTTTTAAAAGGAGAAGCACTTACCGCTTTTGTAAAAAGAAGTTTTGAATTGATTAAATAAGTAGCGAACCCATTTTATGAATTAAAATGGCGTGAATTGCTAATTCCGAATTATTACGGAATATCCAATATAATAAAGCTGTCCACCACTGGGCAGCTTTTTTTTTGGAGCAGAGTAAGCGCTTTTCACAAGAGGTTTTGTCCCGCTATACGCTACAATCTTTGCTTCTGGCTACCGCCAAAGCAAAGGATTTTCACTGCTATCGGGGCTAGAAAAGAGGTGTGTTTTTTATAAGAGATTGTTTTTAAAATAAATTTCTAAGAAAATTATGATTTACTTGAAAATCAATAAAGCGTAATAAGCCGGTGTCAAGCTACCCATATTTGGATTTATATGCAAAGGTTAGTTTCGCCTGTATACTAGGTAGGCGATATAATTCCAAATAAAAATAGAATCGTGCCCATTAGTCCTAAAATACTTAAATAACTGCGTGAATAGTATAAAATTACAAACCACAGACCTACTTGTATGACGGGCAAGTAGCGGGAAACGCTTGTTTAGAAAAAAGTTTACATAGTGTTTTAAAACTAGCATTGCAAAAAGCAAAAATTACCAAACCAGTAAGTTTGCATTGGTTAAGGCATAGTTATGCCATGCATTTGCTAGAAAGTGATAATGATTTTAAGGTTCATGCAAGAATTATTAGGCCACAGCAGCAGCAAAACCACCGAAATTTATACGCACGTAAGGACGAAAAGTATTCAACAAATAAAAAGCCCATTCGATGATTTGTAAAGAATTATTTATATATTTGAAAAGCAATAAAGCGAAACAAACCTTCGCCAATCTACCCAAATTTGGGTGGATATGCGAAGGTTTGTTTCGCCTATATACTAGTTAGCAGATATAGTATGAGAAACGAACTACAAAACATATTTGATTTGATTCCGAAGGAAAAAGGTGATTATAAAAGAGCTAAAAATCTAAAGAATTATAATGTTGCAGAATTGAAACCAATCATACCAAATTTGTTGGAATGGATTCAAGATATGAATTGGCCAATATCTGGAATCGTTGCCGAATATTTAGTCGATAATTTTATTGAAATTGAAAATGAAATCTATCCAATTCTAATTACTGTAGATCATATTTGGAAATGGAATGTTATAAACATCTTTAAAGATTTGATTGTAGATGAGAAAAATATTGAAATAATAAAAAGAATAGCCAAAAATCCAACAGAAATGGAAAAGTCTGAAGAATTGGATTTATTGTGTAAAGAAGTTGTTGAAAAACGAAAATGGTAAAAACTACATCTGCTAACAGCGGTTTCAAGAAATGGCGAGAAATCTGCTAAATTCATATTTTTCTTTCGCAAGAAATTTTATCTTGGCAGAAAGTACTCGGTTACGAAGTTCGCCACTTCTTGAAGCCGCGAAACGTCAGGTTGTGAAAAAACTCCGTTTTTCACTAAATAACCTCAAAATCCATTGCTGTATAATTGCATAGAACTACGCTAAGCAAGCTATTTTTTTAGGCAGCAATTGTTAGGTTCATTTCGATTAAGTCCATAAAAAGGCTTAAATAAAGCCTCCTAAAAATAATAACACCTTTGGTTTTGTAAGGTGACTTCCATTTCTTGAGTTTATCTATTAAGTCGGGAACTGTGAGTATGTTTATCGCACGTTTGATGTTGTACACTAGCATAATTAAACTGTGTTCACCATTTACTTTTTCTAGTCCCGTTAAATTAGTGTGGTTGTAGCCCCATTGTCTCGTAATGGTTCCAAAGATATGTTCGTTGATCTCTTGCCTGGTGCGATATAGTTGTGGGTTTTCCTGATACCGTTTGTTGTTTTCTTCAACGGCACTA
>NZ_FQWE01000013.1 GCF_900129575.1 Flavobacterium segetis
TTAGAAAAGAGCGACTGCAAGAAGCTCCTTTTATAAAAATAGAAAAAAGGCAAATGAGCGAGAGATTGAAACGGATAACGCGATTAAGCTCCTAAGAAAGTGATTGCTATTACTAAATAAGGACTAATAGATTTTTTTTATGTTTACAATAAGTATCGGTCCAATATATAAGTATAACAATGTTTAAGATAGTACTTATTATCGTCAACTAAGCTAATATTATGGAACTCTAAAAACACTAACTCTACTGCTATAATGAATACTTTATTTTTTGGATCTAGCTTTAGCATTGAAATCTAAATTGTTTAAATTAACTTCAAGTACCCAAACCCTCTGAATTTAAGAGCTTACTAAGAATTTTATTTTCAAGATTATATAATGATTTTCTTCCTCTTTAGTGTTTTTCTGAAATAAATTATTCAAATTCACTTTAAATATCGATCCAAAAGTAATACACTACAATTGCTTTTGATATTAACTTTTACAAAAATCAAAGTTTTTACCGAAAACTATCAACGCGTTGTTAAAAATTACTTTAAAAATGAAGATAAGATTACATTTTTTTACCTTATTATTAATAGCAGTATTTTCATTATTTCATAAACAGTCGAAGAATAAGAATTTTGTAGTTTCAATTTTAGACAAAATAAAATTTACAATTCGAAATATAATTTCCTATTATATCAATAAAAAATTTACATATTAATCAAAAAACAACACTTATTTAAATTTATTTAACAATTTTTAATAGATCGTATTTTTATTTAACATTTTATTTAGATATTTGTTTGAACTAACTATAAATAAGTAAAAATGAAAATTAAATTCAAGTGTTTTTTGAGTTTCTTACTGGTGCTTTTTGCACAATTAATATTTGCTCAAGAAAGTAAAATTTCAGGAAAAGTTACTGACATGACAGGCCTTCCTATTCCCGGAGTCAATATTGTTATTAAAGGCAGTGACACAAGTGCTCAAACTAATTTTGACGGTGAATTTATCATCACAGCAAAAAAAGGACAACTTTTAATTGTAAGTTTTGTAGGTATGAAAACAGTTGAAATTCCTGCCTCTGACTCCATGCAAATTAAATTAAAAGATGATTCAAACCAGCTGGAAACAGTTCTTGTAATGGGTTATGGTACACAATCTAAAAAGAAGTCTACAGATGCAGTTTCACGAGTTACGGCAAAAGATATTGAAAATATCCCTGTTTCAAATGTACAAAATGCGTTAGTGGGTAAACTTGCAGGGGTACAAATCACGCAAACAAATGGCAAAGTTGAAGGCGGCATGAATATTCGCGTACGTGGACAAGCTAGTATTTCTGCTGGAACACAACCTCTATACGTATTGGATGGCATGATTTTAATTAATCAAAATGAATCTCTTAATGGTGCTGCTCTAAATCCATTATTAACTCTAAGCCCAAATGAAATAGAGTCCATCGATATTTTGAAAGATGCATCATCAGCAGCTATTTATGGTGCTAGGGGTGCTAACGGAGTTGTTATTATTACAACCAAAAAAGGAAAAGCAGGAAAAACAGCCTTTTCAGCGAACTTTTCACAAGGTATTAGTGAAGCTACAAATACAAGAAAATTCTTGAATAGTGCACAGTACATCGAATTATTTACCGAAGCGCGTTTGAATGAGGGTTTTAGTGATCCACGAAATGCAGGAGGTAAATTTGACCAATTATCAGCAGGTAAAGACTGGAGAAAAGGCGAGGTCGATACGGACTGGACCAAACTTGCTTTGAGAACTGGATATACAACCGATGCCGATGTCTCGGCATCAGGAGGAACAGATAAAACGCAATACTACTTTTCTGGCGCTTATAGCAAAAATACTGGTATTGTGTCATTTAATGATTTAGAAAGATTTAATTTTAGAAATAACGTTACCACAAAAATATCCGATCGCTTCAGCGCGGGAATGAATATGGCTTTTTCACGTACTTTAATTCATCGTAATACTAATGATAACTCTTTTACCACGCCAATGCAAGGAGTTGCACAGTCGCCATTGTCTCCTGCAAGAAATGATGATGGAACTGCTAACACTGCTACGCAATACGTAAACTTTTTAGCAGCTCAGGATAATGGAAACAATCAGACTATCATTAGAAGAATAACAGGGAAATTTTTTGGAGAATATAAAATTATTACTCCTTTAAAATTCAACTCTGAGGTTTCATATGATTTATATGCTCAAACGCAGGACAATTGGTATGGTACCAATTATCCCTTTGTTGCCACAAATGGAGAAGTATTTGCAGCATCAGTTAATAATGAATCATATACATTGTCCAATTATTTCACGTTTGATAAAACTTTTGGAGATCATAATTTGAATATAGTTGCTGGTCAAGAATTTACAAGTTTTGCTAGTCGTTATCAAAGTGTAACGTCGATTTACTTCGCAAGTGATTCACTTCAAACTGTAGATAGCGGCGCTGAAGTAAATGCCGGATCAGGTAACGAATCTGATTATGCATTTGACTCCTTGTTTTCACGAGTGAGTTACAGTTATGCTAACAAATATCTACTAAAAGCCTCGGTAAGAAGAGATGGATCGTCCCGATTTGGACAAAATAACCAATATGGATATTTTCCGGCAGTGTCGGCGGGCTGGGTTCTTTCTCAAGAAGATTTTTTAGCAGACAATAATACTATTTCTAACTTAAAGTTGAGAGCTTCATTTGGTCAAACTGGAAACGCTGAAATAGGTAATTTTAGTTCAAGATCGCTATACTCTGGAGCATCTTATAATTTAAAAGCGGGATTATTGCCTTCTCAACCCGGAAATAATGATTTGAGTTGGGAGAAATCTAAACAATTAGATTTAGGTTTAGAATTCGGCTTCTTGAAAAATAGAATTAGCGGCGAGATAGATTACTATGATAAAAATACAGATGGTTTATTATTTGATGTTCCTTTAGCGATTAGTTCAGGAGCTTCGTCAATCACTGAAAATATAGGACTAGTCAATAGTAAAGGGTTTGAATTTGTGCTAAATGGAAAAATAATTGATACCGATGATTTCCAATGGAACGCCTCATTAAATTTAACAACTAATGAATCTGCAGTGAAGAAATTACCAGATAATAATACTGATATTGTAGGTACATATACAATCAATAGAGTTGGAGAAAACATTAATTCTTTCTATTTAATTGAATATGGAGGTGTTGATCAAGCCAATGGTGATGCATTATTTGTAAAAAACACTAGACTACCAGACGGATCATTAGATAAATCAACCACAAATGACTATAGTCAAGCAGAAAGAGTAATTTCAGGAAATCCTTTTCCAACATTAATGAGCGGATTCACAAATACAATAAATTTCAAAGGACTTGACTTTTCATTTACTTTTCAAGGTGAATGGGGATCAAGCATTTATAACGGCGGTGGACAGTACCAATCAGCTAATGGAGATTTTTGGGATAATCAAACCATTGATCAATTAAATAGATGGCAAAAAGCAGGTGATATTACAAGAGTACCGCAAGCTCGCTATGTGGGTGGAAACGGTACTCAAGCTTCAACAAGGTATCTTGATAAATCTGATTTTGTACGATTAAGAAACTTAACTTTAGGTTACTCTTTACCAACATCTTTACTTGAAAAATCTGGTTTAAGTAAGGTGAGAGTTTATATTACTGGAGTAAATCTATTAACATTTACAAACTACCAAGGTAATGATCCTGAAGCACGATATGATATCGGTGGAAGCATTGGACAAGAATTCTATTCTGCTCCGCCAGCTAAAACTATTGCATTGGGAGTGAATTTAACATTTTAAAATATAAATGATGAAAAATATAAAAATATACCTTTTCTTTTTGACAACAGTTTTATTCGTAAGTTGTGAATCTGAGTTAGCACTTAATCCTAAACAAAGTTTAGATAGTGGCGTTGTATTAACAACAGAAAGTGGTGTTAAACAAGTTTTAGTTGGTGCATACGCTAACTTAGCAAACGGTTCTTTATACGGTGGACGAACACAAATAATGGCAGATCTGCTAGGAGCTACAGGTAGATCAAGTACAACTCATATTGAATGGTACGGGACATTTGCAGGATTTAGTGATATCTATTCTAAAAATATGACCAATGATAATATTTTTGCTGAAGATTTATATCGTGAAAGCTATGATGTTATCAATGCTACCAATATTGTTATCGAAAATGCAAATCTAATAACAGATCTAAATGATCGAAAAAAAGCAATTGCAGAAGCAAAATTCATACAAGGTTTAGTATATTTTGATTTAGTGCGTTACTTTGCACTTCCTTTTGATGCTACAACTAGTAATACGCAGCTGGGTGTTATCATCAAGCCAAAAGCTATTTATAAATATCAAGGAGCTGATTTATCTGCAGAAAGAAATACCGTTGCTCAGGTTTATACAAAAGTAATATCAAGTTTGGAAGACGCTTACGCAGACTTACCAGTAACAAATGGCGAATTTGCTGACAAGTATGCTGCACAAGCACTTTTAGCTCGTGTTTATTTACAGCAGCAAAATTATCCCAAAGCATTAACATCGGCGAATGATGTGATTACTAATGGGACATATTCGTTGTCAACAACTTTATTAGGCGCTTACAATCACGATACAAAACAAAGTGAAGATGTATTTTCAATCGCGATTACCTCTCAAACTGGAGATAATCAAGTAAATAATTCGTATGCATCTACTAATTTAGGTGGTCGTGGTGGTGATATCGCAATCGGCGGTGGATATTATTTGAAATTTACAGATCCAAATGATAAGAGAAGTAGTTTTAAATACAGCAATAGTTTAGGTGATGATTTAACTTTAAAATATACAAATCAGTTTGCTGATGTAAACGTGATTCGTTTTGCAGAATTACTGTTAATTCGTGCCGAAGCCAATATACGATTAACCAGCGCGCTAGGCGATACACCACGCAATGATATTAATAGAATTAGAACCAGGGCTGGGGCCAATAATTTTATACTTGCGATAACGTTAGCTGATGTTTTAAATGAGAGACAGATAGAATTAGCCTTTGAAGGTTTTTGGATTCATGATCTAAAAAGAACAAAAACTACGATTGTAGGGCAATCGAAAACTTTTTTATACAACGATCCAAAATTAGTATTTCCTATTCCGCTGAGGGAATTAAATACTAATAAGAAAATAACACAAAATCCGGGATACTAATTTTTATTAAAAATATTAGCACTTTAAAAAACAAAAGCCCGAAATCTAAATTTGATTTTGGGCTTTAATTTTTCCTTGTTCAAAAAGGTTATTCTACTGTTGAAATAAGGGTGTTGGTTACTGCTTCTAAAACTTCAAAAGCAGTTTCAGCCATTTTGTTGCCTTTATTATCCAATAATGGATTTACCTCAACAACCTCCATACAGACAACTTTTTTTGATTGTATTATTTGATTGATAATAGCTATGATTTCATATTGATTGAACCCTTGTGCCACCGGAGTTCCTGTGCCATACGATATTAAATCACAATCCATTGAATCTACATCAAATGAAATGTATAAAACCTCACAATGTGCTACTCTTGCAAGTGCTTCTTCAACGCAAAGATGCAATCCTCTATAGCGAACCTCTTCAACTTTATAATTTTTAATATTTAGTTTGTCAATCTGCTTGTCCTCTTGCTCTTCTGTATCGCGAACACCGAAATAAATTAAATTTTCAGCACTAACCTTTATGCCTTTACAACCGATATTTTTCATATCCTCCCAATGTTGTTGCGTTTCGGAAGTAATTACGTTACTCTTACAATTTAAATTGTCTTCGCCTAAAGCTGCTGACAAAGGCATACCATGAATATTTCCAGACGGAGAAGTATATGGAGAATGTAAATCAGCATGGGCATCAATCCAAAAAACTCCGATACTCTTCTCTGGAAAAGCAGATTTAATACCACTTACTGTTCCCAATGCTGAGGAATGATCACCTGATAAAACTATTGGAAAATAATTGTTCTGCAAGTTCTTTTTTACAGAATAACATACTCTCGTACATTGTTTAACAACATGCTCAATTCTTTCTGCTGAAGAACTACGATTTTTATTATAAATGGATTCGTTAGAAGTCTCTAAGTCCTCAAAGTCAAACTTATTGAAATAGTCACTATTTTTATTTATCGCAGCTATTTCTATTGCATCAATCCCCAAATCTGAGCCACGTGTTCCAGCACCAATATCTGATCTATTTTTAATTAATTTTATAACTCTGTCCATTACTAAAATCTATTTGAAATCGTTTAATGCTCGTTCGATAATCGCTAAGCATTCATGAATTTGCGATTCAGAAATCACTAAAGGCGGTGCAAATCTAATTTTATTACCATGAGTTGGTTTCGCTAATAGACCATAATCTCTAAATTTCATACAAATATCCCAAGCTAAATCAGATTCTTCGCCACTGTTGATTACAATTGCATTTAATAAACCTTTACCACGAACCAATGTAATAATAGGATTTCTCGAGGCAATTTCATTGAGTCCTTTTCTTAATATTTCGCCTAAATAAGCTGCGTTTTGTGCTAAATTTTCTTCTTGAACAACCTCTAAAGCTGCTATTGCAACTGCTGCAGCGATTGGATTTCCTCCAAAAGTAGATCCATGTTGTCCTGGTTTAATAACATTCATAATATGATCATCAGCTAACACTGCCGAAACAGGATAAACACCACCTGAAATTGCTTTTCCTAAAATTAGAATATCAGGCTTAACTTCGGGTTTGTTTTCACAACCTATTTTACAATCGCAGTTTCCACAAGTTGCTAATAATCTTCCGGTACGTGCAATTCCTGTTTGTACCTCATCAGCAATGAACAACACATTATGTTCTTGACAAAGTGCCTTTGCTTTCGCTAAATATCCTTCTGCGGGAACATAAACGCCAGCCTCCCCTTGAATAGGTTCTACTAAGAACCCTGCAATATTTTTAGTTGATTTTAATACATTTGCTAAAGCTTCAATATCGTCATACGGAATTTTGATAAATCCAGCGGTAAAAGGTCCAAAGTTTTTGCGAGCATTCTCATCATTAGAAAACGAAATAATAGTTGTTGTTCTCCCATGAAAATTATTCTCACAAACAATAATTTGCGCATCATTCTCAGAAATTCCTTTTACTTCATACGCCCATTTTCTACAAAGTTTTAAGGCTGTTTCCACGGCCTCTGCACCAGTATTCATAGGAAGGACTTTATCAAAATTAAAATATTTCGTTACATATTCTTCAAAAGGGCCTAGTTGATCGTTGTGAAAAGCACGAGAAGTCAATGTTAAGGTTTGTGCTTGTTTTATCATTGCACCAACAATTTTTGGATGACAATGTCCTTGGTTTACCGCTGAGTAAGCTGATAGAAAATCAAAATATTTTTTTCCATCGACATCCCAAACATATACTCCCTCACCTCTTTCTAAAACCACTGGTAGAGGATGGTAATTGTGAGCGCCGTATTTATTTTCTTTAGCTATTAAAGACTCTGACTTTAAAGAAAGTATTGATTCAGTATGTGTCATGATTTTATTATATTTAAAATTTCAAAAGACAAATCTACAGTTTTTTTTTAGACCGACAATGAAAATCAAAATTTTGACTTTTATTTAGATCTTTATCGTAATATTTTGACTATTTTAGGGAGTTATTAAGTCATTTTAAATTTATTTTTTAATAATTGCTTTCAAAAACTACAAGCTTAATTATTAGTACTTTTATAACAACTAAAAGACTGAAATTCATATCAATTAAAATGGAAATAATAGACGAATTCGACATCAATATACTAAAAGAACTTGAAAAAGACGGACGAATGGCTTATTCAGCTATTGCAGCAAATTTGAAAATTTCAAATACAATGGTCCATCAACGAATTAATAGATTGATGGAACATGGAATTTTAACTGGAATAAAGCCTGTTATTAATGAAAAAAAAGTGGGTTATGATTGGGGATCTTTTACTGGTCTTACCTTGAATAAAGATCAAGACTCCAATCGAATTATTGAAGAATTGAAAAAAATTCCTGAAATAACCGAATGCTACTATATTTCTGGATCTTTTACACTGTATATCAAAATTATTGCTAAAGACCATGAACACATGAGAAAAATACTTTACGAAAAAATAGATACCATACCAGGAATAGCAAAAACAGACTCCATAATGGAATTGGGGTGTGCATTTAAAAGAAATGTTACACTATAACATTCAAAACCTAATCTGTAAATCAAATCAATGAAAATAAAATCATCACTACTGCAATATTTCAAAATGTGTTTTCTACTGGTAATAATGGTATTTACCGCAAATAGCCAAGCACAAAAAAATAAAGGAAATCTTTTTATAATAGGTGGCGGAAATCGATCAGATGAATTGATGAATCAACTGATTTCTATTGCTGATTTAAAGCAAAAAGATTACATAGTTGTTTTACCTATGTCCAGTGAAGAGCCAGATAGCGCCTATATTTATTTTAAAAATCAAATGAAAAAATTAGTTACAAATCGAATCATTATGTTGAATTTTGATAAAAATGATGCCAATAACAAAATTCTAAACGACTCGTTACAAAAAGCAAAATTAATATTTATCAGTGGTGGCGATCAAACACGATTTATGAATGTGGTTAATAACACTTTGTTATATGGCACTATTCACAAAGCGTATAAAAATGGGAGTATGATTGCGGGAACCAGTGCTGGCGCTGCGGTGATGTGTGAACACATGATTACGGGAAACCAAAAGTTAGAGACTAAGTACACCTCTACTTTTGATAACATCAGGTATGACAATCTAGAAACTTCACAAGGATTAGGACTAGTAAAAAATGTTATTATCGATCAGCATTTTTTAAAAAGGAATCGGTACAATAGATTATTAACCGCATTAGTAGAGTATCCAGATCATATAGGGATTGGAATCGATGAAAGCACCGCAATAATTGTTAGAAATAAAAAAATTGAAATTGCTGGCGAAAGTGAAGTTGTGGTAATAAAAAATCCAAAACGAATTATCAAATCTAACAAAAGAAATTTAGTTAGCATCAAAAGCTTAGAAATGGCAATTTATACAGAAGGACAAAAATTCAAAATAAAATAATATAAAATAAAATGAAGAGTTTAAAAACGTACATACCAATAACGATAGTAGTAATTTTCTTGAGTGCTTCTGCTTATTCTCAAAATATAAACGCCAAAGAAATTACTAGGTTAGAAAAACTGGCACAACAAGTAACTGTAATTAGAGACAAATGGGGAATTGCACATGTTTATGGTAAAACAGATTCTGACGCTGTTTTTGGAATGCTTTACGCTCAATGTGAAGATGATTTTAAAAGAGTTGAAATGAATTATATTGAAAAACTAGGTCGTCTTTCAGAAATCAAGGGACAAGCTGTTTTGTATAATGATCTTGAAATTAAACTTTTAATTGATACTGATGAAGCTAAAGATGATTACGCTAAAGCCGCACCTTGGTTAAAAAAACTACTCAATAGCTATGCTGATGGTATCAATTATTATCTCTATAAAAATCCTAAAATAAAACCTGCTCTATTGACTCATTTTGAACCATGGTTTCCATTATTATGGACCGATGGAAGTATTGGAGCCATAAGTACAGCTGATCTTTCAACAGGAGAGTTGAAAGCTTTTTATTCTGGCAATAACGATAAAGTGGCATATGTAGAACGTGAAAGAGATGTTCAAACGGGTTCGAATGGATTTGCAATTGCTCCATCAAATACAGCATCTGGCAATGCTATTTTGTATATCAATCCACACACTACTTTTTATTTCCGTCCCGAAATCCAAATGACCAGTGAAGAGGGTCTAAATGCTTATGGCGCTGTAACGTGGGGACAATTTTTTATCTATCAAGGATTTAATGAAAATTGTGGATGGATGCATACCTCCTCTAATGTGGATGTTGCTGATGTCTATGCCGAAAAAATAACTGTTAAAAACAAGAAATTGTTTTATGAATATGAGAGTAAATTAATACCTGTGATCGAAAAATTAATTACCATTAAATATCTTGAAAACGGCAAACTAATTCCTAAAACTTTTAAAACCTTCTACACACACAATGGCCCAATAATGGCAAAACGTGACAACAAGTGGATCAGTTTAAAATCTAATAATCGGTCGATGAAAAGTTTGGAACAAAGTTGGATTCGAACCAAGTCAACAAGTTTTAGTGAATACAAAAAAGCGATGGATCTAAAAGCTAACACCTCTAACAATACTGTTTATGCTGATAAAGAAGGAAACATTGCCTATTGGCATGGAAATTTTGTTCCCATTAGAGATAAAAATTTGAATTGGTCAAAAGTCATGGATGGTACACTTGCTGCAACGCAATGGAAGGGATTACACGAAGTTGCAGAAACGGTACATTCCTATAATCCTAAAAACGGTTGGTTACAAAACTGTAACTCAACTCCTTACTCTGTCGCTGGAGCAAATAGTCCAAAAGAAGAAGATTACTTACCTTACATGGCGCCAGATGGTGAGAGTTTCAGGGGATTAAATGCAGTTCGTCTATTAAGCAGAGGAACTGATTACACTTTAGACAAAGTAATTGCTGATGGTTATGATACAAAGCTAACTGCTTTTGAATTTCTTATTCCAGCTTTAATTTCAACATTTGAAAAAAATAATTTAGCTGAGAATTCCATTTATAAAGATTTAATTGAACCAATAAAAGAACTAAAAAATTGGGATTATTATGCAAAAGAAAATTCTGTTGCCACAACATTAGCCATAGAATGGGCCTATAAATTAGACCCAATACTTCAAAAAGTTTATACTAACGAAGGAGAATTAGACCAAATAGAAAATACACAAATTTTTGTAAAAAACGCAAAATTGGAAAATTTACTTCCACAACTTGAGATAGTTATTAAGGAATTAAAAGAGAAATTTGGAACTTGGCAAATTTCATGGGGCGAGATTAATCGTTTTCAAAGAACATCAGGCGAAATAAATATGACTTACAGCGACACCCTAAATAGCTTACCAATTTCATACGGTCCAGCGCTCTGGGGTAGTTTACCTGCTTTTAAAAGTAATTATCAAAAAGGGACAAAAAAGCGATACGGTTTTAACGGAAATAGTTTTGTATGCGCGGTTGAATTTGGACCCAAAATAAAAGCAAAATCATTATTAGCAGGCGGAAACAGTGGCGATCCTTCTTCTGAACATTTTTATGATCAAGCAGAAATGTATCAAAAAGGCACATTTAAAGATATACTTTTTTATAAAGAAGATGTAGAAAAAAATGCCGAAAGAACCTATCATCCTGGTAAATAATTTAAAGACGACTAATTATAAAATTTAAAAATAGTAGTATAAGATAAAAAAATAAAAAAAATTACCTAAACGATAATTATATTAGAAATTTGTAATTCTAAAAAAAAGATATGAAAAATACATTATTTACTTTACTTAGTATTATACTATTTTCAGCTGCTGCTAATGCACAATTGAAAACAGTAAAATATGTTGATGGAACTCAAAAATTAAATGGTTTATCGATTACTCCAGTGAAAGAAATGAAAACAAAACCTGGAATTTTAATTCTTCCAGCTTGGAAAGGAATTGACAATCATTCCAAACAATCTGCCGAAAAGCTTTCAAAAATGGGATATTATGCATTTGTAGCTGATATATACGGTGAAGGTAATTATCCAACTAATACAGATCAAGCGGGACAACAATCTGGATTTTACAAAAAAAATTACTTAGATTATCAAAGAAGAATTCAACTTGCTTTAAATCAATTAGTTAAATCAGGTGCAAATCCTGACAATATAGTTGTGATTGGGTACTGTTTTGGTGGAACTGGAGTTCTAGAGGCTGCAAGAGCTGGGATGAAAGTTCAAGGTGTAGTTTCATTTCACGGAGGTTTAGGTCGTGATGCAGCAAGAAACAACAATCCTATTAGTACGAGAGTTCTAGTATTACATGGTGCAGATGATCCTTATGTACCGGTAGCTGAAGTGGCGGCTTTTCAGCAAGAAATGCGCGATACAAAAGCAGATTGGGAAATGATTTATTATGCTGACGCAGTACACGCATTTACAGAACCAGAGGCTGGAAATGACAATAGTAAAGGTGCAGCATACAATGAAAAAGCAGCCATCCGTTCTTGGGAGAGAATGAATACGTTCCTACAGAATGTCTTGAAATAATAAGACATAAGTTTAAAAAGACAGTATATTTTTAATTTAATGTTGGCTTGTGTAAAATAGCTGACAATGAATTGATTTTATACTGTTTTTTATGTAAAAAAAGGAATGAACATTATATAATTCATTGCAAGTTAAAAAAATATCATTCCTGTTTTCAAGCACAAAATTTTTAGTTTGCGCAAAAGATTTAATTATATTTACACTTTTATGCCCATATAATTAATCATTAATTGACTTCAAAAGAAATGAAACAAACACCCTTGTTAGGTTTATTAGCCGTTATTACACTAAGTTGTACTTCCCAAAAAATAAATGTTACTCAAGTTGAGCCTACGAATTACATGAAAACGATTACCGCTGATGAGTTAAAAACACATCTGTACATAGTAGCTTCAGATGAAATGGAAGGTCGCGAAACTGGATCAGCAGGTCAGAAAAAAGCAGGTGTTTACCTTATTGATCAGTACAAGAAAGATGATATTTCCTTTCCTAGTGCCGCTTCAAATTATTATCAACCCATTCCTGCTTCTTTCCTGAATGCTAAACGCAATGAAAATTTACCCGATTCCGAAAATATCTGGGCTTACATTGAAGGATCAGAAAAACCAAACGAAGTTGTGGTAATCTCAGCGCATTACGATCACGTAGGAATCTTAAAAGGACAAATTTATAATGGAGCCGATGATGATGGGTCAGGAACAGTAGCTTTATTAGAAATTGCTCAAGCGTTCCACCTAGCTAAAAAAGAAGGTCATGGCCCAAAGCGTTCTATTTTATTTCTTCATGTAACTGGTGAAGAACACGGCTTACACGGATCGAGGTACTACTCTGAAAATCCGTTGTTCCCGCTAGCAAATACAATTGCTAACATAAACATAGATATGATAGGTCGCCGTGATGTTGCACACGCTGATAGCAATAATTATGTGTATGTTATTGGAGCTGATCGTTTATCTACTGATTTGGATATCATTTGTAAAGAAGCTAATGCTAAATACACGCAATTAAATTTAGATTATAAATTTAATGATCCAAAAGATCCTAATCATTTTTATGAGCGCTCTGATCACTATAACTTTGCAAAAAACGGAATTCCATCTGTATTCTTTTTTAATGGTGTTCATGCCGATTATCATAGACACACTGATACCGCCGATAAAATTGAGTATGATGCCTTAGAAAAAAGAGCTCAATTTGCTTTTGTAACTGCCTGGGAGCTTGCTAATAGAGAAAATAGGCCTGTTGTAGATAAAAAATAGTATTTGGGCACATCCACGCTCTCACTCCCGAAAGGTCGGGACGTTTCAGCGTGGTCGGGCTATACGTTACAATCTTTTCATGCTCCGTTCCTGCGCATAAAAAGGATTTTCACTGCTATCCCTTGTGCAAAGAAAAGAGCAATCAAATAAAGCTTTGAAGAAATTCAAAGCTTTTTTTATGAAAACTTGACACCACAAAAAAAGCCTCTCATTTCTGAGAGGCTTTTGACTTTCTGGGTGGAAGACGGGGCTCGAACCCGCGACCCTCGGTACCACAAACCGATGCTCTAACCAACTGAGCTACAACCACCATACTGCTTAGCGGTGGCAAAGATACAATATAAAGTTACTTTTACAAATAATTTTTTTAAAAAAATAGAACAATTTTAAATCAAATCTCCTAAGCTATTGACTGCCAAATATCTTTCAACTGTAAAACCTTCAGCATGTTCTACTCCTACTAACCTACCGAGATCTCTTGAGCGGTAATTTAAGCTTTCTAGAAAGTTTTTACTGCTAATTGGGGATTCTGGTTCCTTAGAATTTGGATCATAAAATTGAGATCCATACGCTAAAATTGATTCTATCTTTTTATCAGTAAAGCCCGTAATATCAACTACAAAATCAGGTTTAATATTTTTCCATTGAATGTAGTGATAGACAATTTTTGGGCGCCACGCTTTTTGCTCTTGTCCATCTAATTGCGTTTCTATTTTCATTAAACCAGATAGAAAGCAGGCGTCTGAAACTAAACTGCTTCCTTTTGCGTGATCGATATGCCGATCATCAATTGCATTGCACAAAATAATCTCCGGTTGATACTTACGAATCATTTTTATGATTTCTAACTGGTGATTTTCGTCATTGACAAAAAAGCCATCGCGCATTTCTAAATTCTCTCGCGCTATAACTCCTAAAATTTTTGCAGCAGCATTCGCTTCTTGATCTCGTATTTCAGCTGAACCACGAGTTCCTAACTCACCACGAGTTAAATCCACAATTCCTACTTTTTTTCCTAATGAGATTTCTTTTAAAATAGTTCCAGCACAACCTAATTCTACGTCGTCAGGATGAGCTCCAAAAGCTAGTATGTCTAATTTCATCTTTTTATATTTTTATTTACCTCTAAACGGTTTATTTTTTTGAGCTAATAATTATGCTAATTTTCAAAAAGCCTAAACTACAATACCCATTTCATTGTCATTGACTTATTCACGCTTTCCTCCCACTCTTTCTCAGGATTACTGTCTTTTGTGATACCACAACCCATATATAAATAAGCTTGCGTATCTTTAATTTGCATACAGCGTAAATTTACAAACAAGTCGGAACTCACGCTATTATCTCTAAAATTGCAATTTAATTCTCCTAGAAAACCAGTATAAAATTCTCGATCGTAAAGCTCATTTTCAATTATGAATGCCTTTGCTATTTCTTTAGGCAAACCGCACACGGCCGGTGTTGGATGTAATAGTTGTACAACCTCTTTTAAACTCGAATCAGCATTCAAAATTCCCGAAACATCTGTTTTAATATGCCAAATACTTCCTGCTTTTACGCTGTAAGGTTTTGTATAATGCACTTCAGAAGCTACATCTTTAAGTCTTGAAACTAAATAGTCGGTTACAAATTGCTGTTCTTCTTTTTCTTTGTCACCCCATATAATTTCAGAAGAACCACTATCTTTTTGAGTTCCTGCTAATGAAATAGTTTCAAAATTTAATTCTTTTACTTTCAATAATTGCTCTGGTGTTGCACCTATCCAGTTTCCTATCTTTGGATGAAAAAAGCAGTAAACAAAAGTAGATGGATAAAGTTGAACTAACTTTTGAAAAGTTTTTATCAAATTAAAATTAATCAAGTCGAAAGTTTCTGTGCGAGATAAAACCACTTTCTTAAACACATTATTGTTTATTGCTTTAATCCCTTTGCTTACTAAAACTTTAAAATTTTCCGCACTTTCCGAAATGCGATTTAAAAATTCTTTCTCAACAAATTTAAACTTTATTGTATTGGTATTAAAATGAATTATTTCTGATTCTTGTTCAGGAATTAAGTATTTTTTTGCGCTATCAAAACTAGCTAAGATGAAGCCTTTTTCAGTAAAATCATTTACTTCAAATAGTGTTTCATTGTTTTGAAAAAAACCAATAATTTCATTTGAATTTGGTTTCGAATACAAAACAAAAGGTAAATTGTCCAATAACTGTTTTTGAACTCTAGTCTCAATCGTTTCCATTATTTGTCTTCACTTTTTCTTTTTGGCAATATCATATTCGTTAATTTGCAGAGCGATATTAAATTATCTTTTTCATCTGCAATTCGTATTTCCCATAAATGAATGCTTGCGCCTTTATGAATAATTCTAGCTGTAGCTGTTACCATACCGCTACGTTTTGCTTTCAAATGGTTGGCTGAAATTTCGATCCCTCTCACCTCACTCACTTCCGAATTTATAAAAATCATGGAAGCAGCACTTCCCACGCTTTCGGCTAATGCTACTGAAGCGCCTCCATGCAATAATCCCATAGGTTGATGCACTGCCGGAGTGACTGGCATAGTTGCTACCAGAAAATCTTCACCCGCATCAACATATGTAATATTTAGGGTTCTCATTAGCGTGTTTTCTGAAACCTGATTGCAATATTGTAAAATTTTATCTCTATCGAATGTCATGGTATTACTTTTAATATGCAAAATTAAAGAAAAGATACGGGAGAAAGCGGCTATTAAATTTCTAATTCTAATTGCAAAATAGATTTTTCTTATTTTTACAAAAAAAAATCCAAATGCGTTCAAAAATATTGTTCTTGTTTATGGGAATCATTCTTTCTGTTTGCTCCTGTCGCACTGATTTTGAAACAGTAGCAAGTTCTGGAAAATTAGAATTTTCAAAAGATACAATCTATTTGGATACTGTGTTTACAAATATAGGCTCCAGCACTTACCGTTTGAAAGTTTATAATAAAAGCAAGGATGATATCACTATACCATCAATTAAATTTGCAAAAGGACTCAGTTCTAAATACAGAATGACAGTTGATGGAATGCAAGGAACAAACGGAAAAATTTTTACTAATATTGATATTTTAGCTAAAGACAGTTTGTATATTTTTATAGAAACTACCGCTAATATCGCTGATACTAATCCTACTAATTTTTTATATACAGACCAAATTCAATTTGACGGTGGTCAAAATCTTCAAAATGTAGAACTGGTTACTCTTATACAAGATGCTGTTTTCTTGTATCCAAAACGCTTTTCTGATGGAACAACTGAAACACTTCCCATCGGTGCTGAAAAAATTAATGGTTTTTATTTAGATGAAAACGATCCTATTAATGGTAACGAGTTAATATTCACAAAAAATAAACCGTATGTTATTTATGGTTATGCCGCGGTTCCTGCTAATAAAATAGCCACTTTTGAAGCAGGAAGTAAAGTTTATTTTCATGCAAATTCAGGTCTTATCATTTCTGATAAAGCATCAATAAGAGTAAATGGCGCAGTTTCTTTAACTGATAAAATGGAGAATGAAGTTGTTTTTGAAGGCGATCGTTTAGAACCTAATTTTGAAAATATACCCGGACAGTGGGGAACAATTTGGCTCACTGATGGCAGTAATAATAACTCATTTAATCACTTGACTATTAAAAATGCAACCATAGGATTACTGATTCAAAACAATGATGGAACTACAGTTTCTATCAAAAACACTCAAATTTACAACTCGACTAACTATGGAATTTTGGCGCAGACCGCAAAAATTAATGGCGAAAACATAGTTATAAATAATGCAGGACAAGCGAGTTTAGCCTGCACATATGGCGGAAATTATAAATTTACACATTCTACTTTCAACAACAATTGGAACAGTTCGCAGCAAGTTGCTGTTGCCATAAGTAATTATATTTTAGGCGCTATTCCAGAAACTAAAGATCTAACGCAAGCCACTTTTAACAACTGTATTATCTACGGTTCATACTCGAATGAATTGATTCTAAACAAGAAAGCAGGAGCTACTTTTGAATATCAATTCAACAACTGCTTGATTAAATTTGATAATACATCAAGTAAGTTCGCAACTAATCCAGATTATCAATTTACAACTGATGCGGTACATTATAATGCTATTATTTTAAATAAAGATCCCAAATTCTTTAAAACAGCACAAAATAAATTGAATATTGACCCCACTTCTGCTGCTTTCGCAAAAGGGAATCAAGCCTATCTAATTCCGCTAGACATTTTAGGAAAAACACGAAGTTTACCTCCTGATTTAGGAGCATATCAGAGTATGGAATTTCCTAAAAAGCCTTAATTATTTCTATTCTTTTGCTATTTAAAAAAAATGAAAATTAAAAATATCTTAACATTAGCTAGGAAAGCAGTTACTACTTTTGTTACAAAAAAATCAATAATCAAATACTAATCAATAACTAAACCATGAAACAAATTTACTCTTTACTCTTTTTATTACTATTCACAGCTGGATTTGCGCAAGCTCCAGCGGGATACTACTCTACAGCCACCGGAAGTGGTTATACCTTAAAAACTCAATTATATGACATTATAAAGGGTCATACAGTATTAAGTTACGCTGATTTGTACGTTACTTATGAAACCTCAGACGTTGATAATTTCTATGAAAATGATGGTAGTGTTTTAGATATGTACTCTGAAAATCCATCAGGTGCTGACCCTTATAATTACAGTATAGCGTCGACTCAACGCTGCGGTAGTAACGGTTACAACAAGGAAAGTGATTGTTATAATAGAGAGCATATTATACCACAATCTGTTTTCGGTGAGCAAACGCCGATGGTTTCTGATGCGCATTTTATTACTCCTACTGACGGTCAAGTCAACGGAATTCGATCTAATTTTCCACATTCTGTAGTAGCATCGCCAACATTGGTAACAGCAAACGGAAGTAAATTAGGACTGAGCACAATTGCAGGATATACTGGAGAAGTATTTGAACCAATAGATGAGTTTAAAGGCGATATCGCTAGAATGTATTTTTATTTCGCTACTCGCTATCAAAATTTAGTAGCTGGATATAACTACCCCATGTTTAACAAATCCACTAATAAAGTTTTTACAAATGCTTTTTTAAGTCAATTACTAGCTTGGCACAATCAAGATCCAGTTAGTGCAAGGGAAGTAGCAAGAAATAATGCAATTTATGCGCGTCAAAATAATAGAAATCCTTATATTGATAATCCTAGTTTTGTGGCAGCTGTTTGGAGTACCGAGCCAGCTGATACCGAAGCACCAACTGCTGCAACAAACTTTACAGTAACAACAACTTCAAACTCCGCTACTTTAACTTGGAATGCAGCTACAGATAATATTGGAGTAACTGGCTATGACCTTTACGTTGATGGAACTTTCAAATCAACTTTCACAGATTTGACAGCAAATGTGACAGGTTTATTACCATCCACAACGTACAGTTTTTATTTAATTACGAGAGATGATGAAAGAAATTCATCTGTTGAAACTGCCTCTATAAATGGAACAACAACAGCGGTTCCATCAGGCACAACGAATTGCGTTTCTGAAGATTTTCAAAATATTCCAGCCAACTCCGTTTCATACGCCACTCAAACTTGGACTAACAGCGGAGTAACTTGGACTGCTACTGATGCACGTACGGATCAATCCTTAAACGCAAGAGCAATAACAATTAGAAATGGTTCATTAACATCTTCTGCTATTCCTAATGGTATTAAAGATTTAACCGTTACCACTCAACTAGTATTCTCTGGAGTTGCAGGAACATTTAAACTAAATGTTAATGGAATTGAAGTAGGAACCATTCCTTATAGTTCTGCTGTCACAACAACTACAATATCTGGAATAAATGTAACAGGAAATATTACTGTTAGCATTAATGGAAATAGTGGCACAAAAAATCGTGTAATAATTGATGATCTTTCATGGTCTTGTAATAATTCATTATCAAATATTGATTTTGATACTAGTAAATTTACAATTTACCCAAATCCTTCAAATGGAACTGTAAAAATTAATTTCAGCAATTTTGCTGAGAAGCATCAAGTGCAAATATTTTCGCTTTCAGGACAAAAAGTATTTGATGAGGAATATATCAATAGTCCAAATGCTGAAATTAATTATGTAACGAAAGGTGTTTACATCGTCAAGATTACAAGGGACGGTGCATCAGAAACAAAAAAATTAATCGTAAATTAATTTACAGTTTCAGTTATTCAAATAAGGGCGGCATTTATTGCCGCTCTTATCATTTAATTTGTACTTCAACTTTAATTTAGTTATTAATTTTTGTCTCTATCGGAAGTTGTTTCAGATATCAACATTCTAATTAAATTGCTTTAGTTAAGTAAATTCGTCTAGAAAATAAATTTATAAAATTTAAATTTAAAAATTTAAACCAGGTAGTTTTTATCATTTAAAATTGGATTTTAATTCCTTGCTCGTACTATTTTTTTAAACTAAATTTGCATCGCAATACAACAAACTACACAACAATGATCCACTTCTTTGAAAACAAAAGCAAAACTGTTTTTGCAGTACAAATGCAAATACTATCGAGCGTAGACGAGATGTCGGCTCAAGACATTTCAAAATTAAATTGGCTTTTTGCCGACTCAAATAAAATAGAAAAATCCGTATTGACGGATTTTTTTGTTGGACCACGTGCCACAATGGTAACGCCTTGGAGTACCAATGCTGTTGAAATTACTCAAAACATGGGAATTAATGGTATCATTCGAATTGAGGAATTTCATAAAGTAACGGAAGATTTTACTGATTTTGACCCAATGCTTTCACAAAAATATACAGAGTTACACCAGGATATTTTTACAATCAATGTGCAACCAGAACCTATTTTAGACATCGAAGATATTGATGCGTACAATAAAAAAGAAGGTTTGGCTTTAAGCCTTGATGAAGTAGAATACTTAGATAATTTATCCGCTAAATTAGGTAGAAAATTAACCGATTCTGAGATTTTCGCATTTTCACAAGCGAATTCTGAACACTGTCGTCACAAAATTTTCAACGGAACATTTGTAATTGATGGTGTAGAAAAAGAAACTTCTCTTTTCAAATTAATCAAGAAAACATCTCAAGAAAACCCGAACGATATTGTATCGGCATATAAAGATAACGTGGCTTTTGTAAAAGGGCCAAGAGTACAACAATTTGCTCCAAAAACCGCTGACAAAGCAGATTTTTACGAAATAAAAGAATTTGATTCGGTTATATCCTTAAAAGCTGAAACACATAATTTCCCAACAACCGTAGAGCCTTTCAACGGAGCTGCAACAGGCTCAGGTGGAGAAATTCGAGATCGTTTAGCTGGTGGACAAGGTTCTTTACCATTAGCGGGAACGGCAGTTTACATGACTTCGTACTCACGCTTGGAAACGTTCGACTCCGCTCACGATGACAAACCATGGGAAAATGGAATGAAAGAAAGAAAATGGTTGTACCAAACTCCAATGGATATTTTAATTAAAGCATCTAATGGAGCTTCTGATTTTGGAAACAAATTCGGCCAACCGCTAATTACGGGATCTTTATTAACTTTCGAACACGAAGAAAACAATCGCAAAATTGGTTACGATAAAGTGATCATGCAAGCGGGAGGAATTGGTTACGGAAAATTAGATCAAGCTATTAAGAAAAAACCACAAGAAGGCGATAAAATTGTTATTCTAGGTGGAGAAAATTATAGAATCGGAATGGGTGGTGCTGCGGTTTCATCTGCAGATACTGGAGCTTTCGGTTCAGGAATTGAGTTGAATGCGATACAGCGTTCGAACCCAGAAATGCAAAAACGCGCTGCAAATGCTATTCGTGCCTTTGTAGAAAGCGACAATAATCCAATTGTTTCTATTCACGATCACGGTGCTGGAGGACACTTAAACTGTCTTTCTGAACTAGTGGAAGAAACGGGTGGATTAATCGATCTTGATAAATTACCTGTGGGAGATCCTACCCTTTCGGCAAAAGAGATAATCGGTAACGAATCTCAAGAAAGAATGGGATTGGTAATTAGTCAAAAAGACATTGATTTATTACAAAGAGTGGCCGATAGAGAACGTTCTCCAATGTACCAAGTGGGTGATGTTACGGGCGATCACCGTTTTACTTTCCAATCAAAATCTACTGGTGCTAAGCCAATGGATTATGCTTTGGAAGATTTCTTTGGTAGTTCTCCAAAAACGGTCATGAACGATAAAACAATTGCTTACAATTATGCTCCTCTGGAGTATTCTGTAAAAAACATTTCAACTTACTTACAACAAGTATTGCAACTCGAAGCAGTGGCTTGTAAAGACTGGTTGACTAATAAAGTAGACCGTTGTGTAGGTGGAAAAGTAGCCAAGCAACAAACTGCTGGGCCCTTGCAATTACCATTAAATAATGTTGGTGTAATGGCTTTAGATTATCAAGGAGCTGAGGGAATTGCCACATCAATTGGGCACTCTCCTATCGCGTCTTTAATTGATCCTGTTGCGGGTACACGAACTGCTATTGCAGAATCGTTATCAAACATTGTTTGGGCTCCTATTAAGGACGGAATGAAAGGAATTTCATTGTCTGCCAACTGGATGTGGGCTTGTAAAAATGAAGGTGAAGACGCTCGTTTGTACGCAGCTGTGGAAGCTTGTTCAAAATTTGCAATTGAATTGGGAATCAATATTCCAACAGGAAAAGATTCGCTTTCTATGAAACAAAAATATCCAAATGACGAAGTAATCGCACCGGGAACAGTTATTATTTCGGCAGGTGGCAACTGTATCGATATTAAAAAAGTAGTAGAACCTGTCCTTCAAAAAGATGGTGGTTCTATTTATTATATTAATTTGTCGCAAGACGATTTTAAATTAGGTGGTTCATCATTCGCACAAACATTAAATGCGATAGGAAACGAAGCACCAACTATTAAAAGTGCTGCTTTCTTTAAAAATGCTTTCAATACCATTCAAGATTTAATTTTAGACAATCAAATTCTTGCAGGGCACGATATAGGAAGTGGTGGTTTGATTACAACCTTATTAGAAATGTGTTTTGCTGATGTGAATTTAGGGGCCAAAATTGATTTCTCTGTTTTTGAAGAAAAAGACATCATAAAATATTTATTTGCTGAGAATATCGGAATTGTTTTCCAAGCGAAAGACAATACAACTATTGAAGCTAAATTAAACACTAACGGACTTACTTTCTACAAATTAGGAAACGCTACTGCCGATGCTACTCTAGATTTCGGCCCTAGTAAATTAGATATTGCAAAATACAGAGATATTTGGTTTAAAACTTCGTTCTTATTAGACCAAAAACAATCTAAAAACGGAACGGCTCAACAGCGTTTTGATAATTACAAAAACCAACCCCTACAGTACACTTTCCCAATTCACTTTACAGGGAAAAGTCCAGTAATCGATAATTCAAAACCACGTCCAAAAGCAGCTATTATCCGTGAAAAAGGAAGTAATTCTGAGCGTGAAATGGCTAATGCAATGTATTTAGCAGGTTTTGACGTTAAAGACATTCACATGACTGATCTGATTTCAGGACGTGAAAATCTAGAAGACATTCAGTTCATAGGAGCGGTTGGAGGCTTCTCTAACTCTGATGTTTTAGGTTCTGCCAAAGGTTGGGCTGGAGCTTTCAAATACAATGAAAAGGCAAATACGGCATTAAATAACTTCTTTAAACGCGAAGACACTTTATCGGTTGGAATTTGCAACGGTTGTCAATTATTCGTCGAATTGGAATTAATCCATTCAGAGCACGAACAAATGCCTAAAATGTTATATAATGATAGTAACAAACACGAAAGTATTTTTACATCAGTAACTGTACAAGAAAATAAATCTGTGATGTTGTCAAGCTTAGCTGGAGCAACATTAGGCGTTTGGGTTTCGCATGGTGAAGGAAAATTTGAATTGCCATTAGGTGAAGAGCGTTACAACATTGTAGGGAAATACGCTTACGAAGGCTATCCTGCTAATCCAAACGGTTCTCATTATGATGTTGCTATGCTTTGTGATGTAACGGGACGCCATATGGTTACTATGCCGCACATTGAGCGTTCTACGTACCAGTGGAACTGGGCGCACTATCCAAAAGATAGAAACGATGAAGTTTCGCCTTGGCATGAAGCGTTTATCAATGCCAGAAAATGGATTGAAAACAACTAATATTTAGTTATTTATATATGGAAAGCGTTCTCGAAAGGGAGCGCTTTTTTTTACATATTAACATCATCGTATCGAAATACAATCTAAAATAAAATATAGGCATTACGAGACTTACAACATTACAGCAAAAAAAATTAAATATGTAAGTTTGATTTCAAACTTTATTAGCAACAACAATCCAGAACTAAGCTTGACAATTTTTATAAATAGATTTGATAATAAATTTAAAGAATATTTTAAGTACTACGATAAATATTTTTAAAATAATAGTTATTTATTTGATAATTATTTAACGTAATTTGTAATTCATAATTCCTAATGAAAAAGTGACTTATTGCCTATGTAGTGTAGAGTTTCCTGTTTTATAATTAGTAAATTTATCTTAATGAATTAAAAATAATAAAATAATTATGGCTTAATCATATTGTTTCTCAATGTAAATAAGAGCTATGTTTAAGCTAAAATGCCTTGTATTATTAAAACAATAAATTTATTTTCCTGTCACAACTTAGTTATATTTGTCCCTGATATAAAATAAAAATCTAAAACTATCTTAAAAAATTATACCACTCAACGATAACAAAACGATGATCAAAAATACCATTTTAATTTTACTACTATTCATGTCTACAATGATAAATGCGCAAGAAAAATTTATACAAATCCCAATATTAACTGGTGAAACAGCTTTAAAAATGGTACAAGCTGCAGCAGAGCAAGCTCAAAAAGATGGATTATATGTAACTATCACTATTGTAGATCGATCAGGGCAAACGCTGGCAGTTTCGAGACACCATAATGCAGGCGTGCATACTATAAGAGCAAGTTATAAAAAAGCTTATACCGCTTGTTCTCAAAAGAGAGAAACTGCTGAAATTGCAAAAGGACTAATAGATGGAAGTATTCCTGAAGATATTCGATTTCTAGATGAAAACATTTTAATGATGGATGGAGGGATTCCAATTATTAGGAACGGTAAAGTTGTTGGCGGAATTGGAGTTGGCGGTGCTCATGGAAGTGAAGATGTTCGCATTGCTAAAGCAGGATTAAGTATTCTGACCGAATGATTTTTTATTTCAACATAACACGCTCTATAAACCGCCTCTAATTGCAGCACCAAAAAATTCACATCACTATCAAAAATTTAAACATTTTAAATTTTTGTTTAATAATTTGTTAAAAATGATAAACAAACTAAAAAAAAGTGTATCTTTGAGCATCTTAATTTAATTTTAACATAAAAAAACAACTATGAAATTAGTAAAATCAATTAGTGCTTTAGCATTATTAGGAGTAATAGCTACTTCTTGTGGAGAGAAAAAAACAGCTGACACAACAGAAATGGCTGACACAACTGCTGTAGCAATGGATACAATGGCAGTAGCTGAAACTGGAAACATTGTAGATGTAGCTGCTGGGAATGCAGATTTCTCTACTCTTGTAGCAGCTGTAAAAGCAGCAAATTTAGTTGAAACATTAAGCGGAGAAGGCCCATTTACTGTTTTTGCTCCAAACAATGCTGCATTTGATAAATTACCAGCAGGTACAGTAGATACTCTATTGAAGCCAGAAAGTGCTGAAAAATTAAAATCAGTGTTGACTTACCACGTTGTTGCAGGAAAATTTGATGCTGCTACAGTTATTGATGCAATCAATAAAAATAATGGAAAATACACTGTTACTACAGTACAAGGTGGTACAATTGTATTAAGCTTGAAAGACGGAAAAGTAATGCTAACAGATGCTAATGGAGGAACTGCTACAGTGATTCTTGCTGATGTTGCTGCTTCAAATGGTGTTATTCACGCTATTGATACGGTTGTTATGCCTAAATAAGGTTCTTAACTAATTCTATAAAAAACCGTTACAGCAATGTAACGGTTTTTTTACGGATAAAAATCAATGTATATTTCTAATCAGAAAGATGTTTATAGCGCTACTTATAATATTAGTTATAATTATCAAATAAAAATAATAACACTCATAAAATTGAATTCTGAAAAGTTTAAATCTAATTTTTTAAATTAGATTTAAACTTTATATAACTTCCTCTCCCTCTATTACAAATTCCATGTGATCCTCTACCTCTTCTAGAACTTCTGACTTAGATGCTTTTAATGTGTTGAACTTTTCGAGTTGTTCTAGTTCTCCTTCCTCACCAGAGAAATAAGGAAATACATCAAATATAGGTGACTCTGTAATTGCAGGAATTGTGTAATCGCCCATCGTTCCGGTCATCACACTAACTGTATTATCAAATGCTTCTTTTACATCATTAGCTTGAACTAATAAATACATATTGCTTTTGCGTTCTTTTCCACTTTCCTCATCATATGCTAGCAGCGAAACTTTAGATTTAAACCATCGATCTGTATTCTCAAAAGGATGAATTTCTGCATAATTAGCGATCTTAATATTGGTGATTTTAAATTCTTCGCTAATGTAAGCCGACATTTCCTCTGTGATCCTGCTTTCGGCCTCTGTATAGGAAACTGCATCAACTAAATAGGGTTCAGTGGTCACTTTTTGACCGCCATTTTCATCTGTTTTTTTATACTTTACTTTACATTCGTACCAAATTGTGCTCATCGTTTATTTATTTAAGGATGTCAAAGATAGATTTTAGACGTAAAATAAAGTAGTTTTTGCCAAATAGATATTCACAATTTGATTTATATTTCACTGTCTATTTTATTTTTTAAAAAGAGATGTAATTTTACAAAAAAAAACAGCCTCTCAAAAATGGAGGGCTGTTTTTTATGAATGTCGAATTTAATTATTCATATAAAGTAACTAGGTCTTCCCTACTCTTTCTCACTTTTGTTAAATTGACTAACCAGTCATTACTCGCATCTCTATAACCAAGTGGAAGAATCACGCAACTCCTAAGACCTTTTTCTCTTAATCCTAAAATTGTATCTAATGCCTCAGGATCAAAACCTTCAATAGGTGTACTATCTACACCTTCAAAAGCGGCGGCGGCAATCGCTTGTGAAAAAGCAATGTAAGCTTGTCTAGCTGCATGCTGAAAATTCACTTCAGGATCTTTTTGCGGATAGGTATTCAACAACATTTGACGGTATTTTTCCCAACCTTCATTTTTGAAGCCGCGAATTTCATTCGTCAGATCAAACATTTTATTAATTCGCTCCACAGTGTAAGTGTCCCATGCAGCGAATACAAGCAAATGAGAACAATCAGTAATTACGGATTGATTCCATCCTATTACTCTAATTTTTTCTTTAAGTTCCTGGTTAGTTACAACCATGATTTCAAAAGGTTGCAATCCACTTGACGTAGGCGCTAGAGATGCTGCTTCAATAATAGCATCTATTTTTTCTTGTCCTATTGTTTCGCCATTCATAGCCTTAGCTGCGTAACGCCATTTCAATTTATCAATTAATTCCATTTATATTCTATTTATTAAATTTCTATTTATTTTACTTATTACTATCTTCTAATACTGTCCCAAGCTACCTTAAATGCATCGTTTAGTGTTGTATCGCATAGAGTACAAAGTTTTCTATTATCCATATTCATTAAAAATGCAATAGGATAAACAGTAAAAGCATAAAGTAAATAAGGTGATATCTCTTTTATGATTCCTTGTTGCTTTCCCTCATTCCATACATCAAAAAGCAATTTAAGATGTTTTAATCCTTCTTGTCGCGTTGGTTCGTCGATCATAGGCGTATTGTCGCACTGAGATAAAAAAGATGCTTCTTCCTTGTTGTTTAACTTAAAGTGAGCCATTTTGTACCAAATTTTTTCAAAACGATCTTTTATTGTTTCTCCCGAATCGTAATTAGCGAAAGTAGCTTTCGCAAAAGATTCCTTCACATCAAGATACAGTTGATTTACTAAATCCTGCTTACTTTCAAAATAAAGATAAATAGTAGCTGGTGATACATTAGCAATTCTGGCAACTTTTGCCATTGATGCACCTTGAATACCATCTCTATTTACTAAACACAAAGTAGCCTTTAGTAGTGCGCTGCGTTTATCAATGCTTTTTTGAAGTAAGGCCATGCTAAAATATTTAATTAATTAATAAATTTTACGGAAAAATATTTTGACAAAGATATTAAAAAAGAATGAACGTTCATAAATATTATTATTTATTTCTAAAAATTTATCGAGCGAATTGCTTCAATGCTTTTTATAATAAATAGCTCAATAGTAAAATCTTTTTCGTTAATATTATGTTAATTCAAAAATTAAACAGTTGTTTAATTTAAACAGTTGTTTAATTTTGCGTTTGAAAAATTTCAGATAAATTGAAAAACAATTTCAACGATAAACAAATCCAGATTTTAGAAGTTGCCGAATGTCTTTTTGCAGAAAAAGGATTTGACGGTACCTCAATACGTAATATTGCGAAAATGGCAAAAATCAATATTGCAATGGTTTCATACTACTTTGGATCAAAAGAGCGCTTATTAGAATCGTTGATTATTTATAGAACTTCTGATTTAAAAAATCAACTAGATAATTTACTGCAAGAAGACCTTGAACCTATCGAAAAAATTAACAAACTCATTGAGCTCTATATTAATCGAATAAATAGTAATCGAGGTATATATAGAATTTTGCATTTTGAATTTACCTCTAAAAAAAGAGAACAAAGTTTACAAGACTTTTCCGAACTGAAAAAGGGAAATTTAAAATCTTTAGAAACCATTATTGAAGATGGTCAAAGAAAAGGAATTTTTAGAAAAGACATCATCATTCCACTAATTACGCCAACAATTTTAGGTACGTTTTTTCATTTTCATATGAATAAAACCTTTTTTGAAAATCTATTGAACTTAAAGACTGAAGAATTATACAATAATTACATAAAGACCAATTTGACAAAGCATATTCAACAAACAATTAAAGCACTTCTAATTTATGAAAGTTAGTCAATTCGTTTTATACGGAATTTTATTCATAGGAATTTCATCCGTAAAAGCACAAGAGAAAACAAGTTTAACTTTGAACGAAGCTATTAATTTGGCTTGGGCCAAAAGCAATGAAGTTACATTGGCAAATACGAAAGTAAAAACCAAAAAATATGAATTGCAGTCTACTAAGAATAGTCAATACCCTGATTTAAAACTTTCTGGACAATATTTAAGATTAGCAAATGCTGATATTAATTTTAAACTTAATCAAAATAATTCTGGAGCTCAAGAGCCGCTTCCGATTGTAAATCAGGTTATGATTGGGCAGTTAAATGCCAAACTTCCTGTTTTTTCTGGTTTTAAAATTAAAAATAGTATTGTTGCTTACGAGAATTTATATGAAGCAGAAATGGCAACGGCTTCGCAAACTAAAGAGGAAATTGCAATTCGTGTTATTGATTATTATGCCAGCTTATATAAAGCACAGAAAACGATTGAATTACTAAAAGAAAATCAAAAAACTGCTCAGCAGCGAGTTAAAGATTTTATACAACTAGAGAAAAACGGAATTATTCCCAGAAATGATCTTTTAAAATCAAAACTGCAGACCTCTAAAATTCAATTATCTCTGGATGAGACTAATAATAATATTAAGGTAATTAATTTCTATTTGATCACACTTTTAAAACTAGATCCAAATACAAAATTAGAAGTTCGTGAAGAAGATTTTGCTGATTTTCAGATGGCTAATGTACCTACCAACGAAATGCCTGCTCTAGAAAATAGAAAAGATTTAGAAGCGATTCGGTTTCAAGAAAAAGCAAGTGAAGCCAACATAAAAATAGCTAAAGGTTCTTATTATCCATCAATTGCAATAGTTGGAGGTTATACCGCTTTAGATTTAAGTAACGTAATTACTGTGCAAAACGCAATGAATATTGGCGTAGGAATTTCTTATGATTTAAGTGCAATTCTGAAAAACACAACCTTGGTTAAATTAGCAGAAAGTAAGTTTCTTGAAGTTCAAAATTCAGAATTAGTGTTGACAGATTATATCAAAATTCAGGTCACAAAAGCAATTGAAGATTACGACTTAGCATTAAAACAAAAAGTTGTTTATAATGAAGCAGCTGAACAAGCTACTGAAAACTATCGAATTGTTAAAGAGAAATATGAAAATGGACTTTCTGACACTAACGATTTGCTAGACGCTGATGTAGAGCAATTAAGTGCAAAGATTAATACCGCTTTGGCTCAAGCAAATACCATTCAAAAATACTATGAGTTACTTTCAGTAACTGGCCAATTATCACAAACCTTCAACATAGCTCAAAAATAATCACAACCATGGAAAAGAAAAAAACAAATAAAAAATTTATTATTATCCTAGTAGCGTTAGTGGTTTTAGGCGGAACTTATGGAACTTATAAATACCTGCATTCCCAATCACATGAAGAAACTGATGATGCACAAATTGAAAAAAACATGAATCCTATTATTCCAAGAGTTTCGGGATATGTGGATAAAGTATTTATCAAAGACAACGATTATGTAAAAAAAGGTGATACTCTTTTTACTATTGATAAAAGAGATTATCTATTAAAAATTGAGGAAGCATCAGCTGCGGTTGTAGGCGCTGAAGGTAGTTTTGCAGTTTCAAAAGCAGACACTGGTAGTGCTTTAGCTAGTATTTCTGTGTCGGATGCTAATGTGCAATCAGCAGGTGGGAACATTGAATCAGCTAAAATAAGATTAGACCGCGCTACTAATGATTACAACCGTTACGATAATTTATATAAGAGCCGCACAATTACGAAACAACAATATGAGCAGGCGCTGGCAGCAAAGATGGAAGCCGAAAGCCAGGTTCGCGTTTTACAGCAGCAACAAAGAGCAAGTTCATTTCAAAAATCCGTTATTATTGCTAAATCTAAAGTATCAGATAAACAAACAGAGGTAGCTGCAGCCAATATTAAACGCGCAAAAGCTATACTTGACGCTGCAGAATTAAACTTGAGTTACACTATTATCACTGCTGCAATAGATGGGCAAGTATCTAAAATTGATATTCAGCCAGGGCAATTAGTTCAACCGGGACAATCTTTATTTTACATTATTAACAATAAAGAAGCATGGGTGATTGCAAATTTTAAAGAAACGCAATTGAACAAAATGATTATAGGCCAGAAAGTCTCTGTAAAAGTAGATGCCTATCCTAATTATGATTTTCAAGGGACAGTGACTTCTTTTTCGCCAGCAACAGGATCTAAATTTTCTCTACTACCTCCAGATAATGCTACAGGAAATTTTGTAAAAACGATTCAGAGATTACCGGTTAAAATAAGTTTAAATCCAACTAATGATCCTGAAAAAATAAAACTACTTCGTCCGGGAATGAACGTTGACGTAGATGTTCATTTAGATTAATTTAATTTTAAGAAACATAATTTTAAAAAGTAGTAAAGCTTACAATTACGTATAAAATGGCACCAATCGGAGAAGATGATTTAGTAGAATATGGCTTTAGAAGAGTCATAATTACCATTACAGCTGTACTTTGTGCGATGCTAGAAATTGTAGATACTACAATTGTTAACGTTGCATTAAACAACATGAGAGGAAGCCTTGGTGCATCTCTCACTGATGTTGCTTGGGTAATAACTGCTTATGCTATTGCTAATGTCATTGTAATTCCCATGACAAGTTGGCTATCACAGCAATTTGGACGTAGAAATTATTTTGCTGCTTCCATAATAATCTTCACAGTCGCCTCTTTCTTATGTGGAAATGCTGATAATATTTGGGAACTGGTAACTTTTCGATTTATTCAGGGACTCGGTGGTGGAGCATTACTGGTAACTGCACAAACAATCATAACAGAGAGCTATCCCGTTGCTAAAAGAGGAATGGCTCAAGCTATTTACGGAATGGGAGTAATTGTAGGACCAACGCTTGGACCGCCTTTAGGAGGTTATATTGTTGATCATTTTTCTTGGCCCTATATATTTTATATCAATATCCCCCTTGGAATTATAGCTACGTTACTGACTTTATCTTTTGTAAAAAGTCCAAAATACGGTGAGAAACTAAAAGCAAGTCAAGTAGATTGGATTGGAATTTTTCTACTGACAGCCTTTATTGGTTCTTTGCAATATGTACTAGAACATGGTCAACAAGATGATTGGTTTAACAATCTCACAATTGTTATTTTATCAACGGTAACAGTGTTTGGCTTGATTTTATTTATATGGCGAGAGCTAACTTATAAACATCCAATTGTAAATTTACGAGTACTAAAAGACACAAACCTTAGGGTAGGAACTATTATGTGTTTCATTTTAGGTTTTGGGTTGTATGGCTCTACATTTTTAATACCTATTTATACACAATCTGTTTTAGGCTGGAGTGCTCTAGATGCAGGATTACTGTTGATTCCTAGTTCTATTACGACAGGAATTATGATGCCTTTTATCGGTAAAATGATTCAAAGAGGAATTCCGCAAGCGTACATGGTAGCTGTTGGCTTTTTTATGTTCTTTTTATTTACTTTTTGGATGCAAAACGTAATTACCCCCGATTCTGGTGAAGAACATTTATTTTGGCCATTGATATTAAGAGGAGTTGGATTAGGATTACTTTTTGTGCCTATTACCACGCTTTCACTTTCAACCTTAAAAGGAAAAAGTATTGGTGAAGGAGCAGCGTTCACAGGAATGATGCGACAATTAGGAGGATCTTTTGGTATAGCAATAATCACTACTTTCATAGCCCGATTCAACCAAGAACACCGCGTGAATTTAATAGCACATTTAGATAAAACTTCTTTTGAAGTACAACAAACAGTGCAACAACTCAAAATGGGATTTATGTCCAAAGGCTTTGCCGAAAATGAAGCATTAGCAAAGGCTTATAAAACAATTGAATATAAAGTGATGGTGCAAAGTTCAGTGCTATCTTATATGGATGTATTTTTATATTTAGGAGCTCTATTTTTACTGTGTATTCCATTTATCCTTTTAATCAAAAAAGGAAAAAACAAAATCAATCCAGCAGATGCAATGCATTAAAAGGTTTAAAAATATAGAATGGATCCCGGTTGCAGGGCTATCTAGTGAAAGTTAGATGATTGTCTTTCGATAAATTAGCATCAAATTGATAACCATCGTAATTAAATCCTTTTAAGTCCTCAATTGTTTCTGCATTGGTATCGATAATATAACGCACCATCATTCCTCTTGCTTTTTTAGCAAAAAAACTAATGATTTTTAGTTTACCATCTTTGTAATCTTTAAAATCAGGTGTGATAACTGGAACTTTTAAAGCTTTTACATCAACAGCCGAAAAATATTCGTTGCTTGCTAAATTAATAAATAACTCATCCTCTTTAAGTTCATCATTTAAGGATTTTGTAATAGTCTTTTTCCAAAAATCATATAAGTTTTTGCTTTCCCCAATTGGCAATTTAGTGCCCATTTCAAGACGATATGCCTGCATTAAATCCAGTGGTTTCAGCAAGCCATACAAACCTGAAAGAATACGTAAACGATCTTGTAAAGTTGCAATTTTATCGAGTGGAATTGTGTATGCATCTAATCCAGTATAAACATCGCCATCGAAAGTGTAAATCGCCGGACGTGCATTTGCAGAAGTAAATGGTGTTTTCCAATCTTGATTACGTTGCCAATTCAGATCAGCTAATTTGTCTGAAATACTCATTAAAGTGGATAAGTCAGCTGGTTTTACTTCTTTTAAGACCTTATGAATTTTTTTTGATTGCCTTAAAAAAAGGGATTCAGTATGCAATTCAGTCGGTAATTCTTTTGTAAATTCTAATGATTTAGCTGGCGATATAACAATTTTCATATACTACTATTTGATTTCTTTTGTTCACCAAAAATACTAATTGAATATCATAATAAGTACCTTTTATAATTGATTTGTATAATGTCAGTATAAAATATCCAAATCAAAAACAGAATTTATCACTATTTTTACAGCCTAAATAAAATAAACGATGCAAAACATCAATACTTTTAATATTCAAAGAGCAATCCTAAAAGATTTGAATCTATTACAAGAAATTAGTATTAATACATTTGCAGCTACTTTTTCATCCTCTAATAGTGCTGAAAATATTGCTGGTTACATTGAGAAAAATTTGAATTTACAACAATTAGCACTTGAACTAAATAATCCTAATTCACACTTTTATATCGCTTACGCAAATGCTGAGGCGGTTGGTTACATCAAGATAAATTTTAGCGATGCACAAACAGAAAAAATAGCTGGTAACACTTTAGAGATACATCGTATTTATGTTTTACAGTCTTTTCACGGTAAAAGTATAGGTCAACTTTTATTAGATAAAGCACTTCATATAGCTCGAGATGCTAAATGTGAAAATGTTTGGTTAGGGGTCTGGGAGTTGAACCATAAGGCAATTCAATTTTATAATAAAAATAGTTTTATAGTTTTTGATAAGCACGATTTTATGATGGGAAATGACAAGCAAACTGATTTGTTAATGAAACTTTCTCTTCTAAATTAGTCTACTTTATAAACTTTGCAAAAGCATAAAATGATCATTAATTAAACGTTATTAAAACCGCATTTGGCTTATTTTTGCAACAAATTTTACAAAAACTATGAAACAAGATGTAATTATTGTTGGAGCAGGATTAGCGGGTTTATCGGCAGCGGTTCATTTGCATCGTCAAGGAAGAAAAGTACTTATTTTAGAAGCCAGTGATCGTGCAGGCGGAAGAGTAAAAACGGATTCGAAAGACGGTTTTCTTTTCGATCAAGGTTTTCAAGTGCTTCTAACTGCGTATCCAGAGACACAAGCACTACTAAATTATAAAGATTTAAAACTAAAAAAAATGTTACCTGGCGCCACGGTACTTTATAATGGTGGCCAATTCGAAATTGCAGATCCTTTTAGACGACCATCGGCGGCATTTGCAACCCTTTTTGCTCCTGTAGGAAGTTTAAAAGATAAAATAAATACACTTTGGCTAAAAATTAGGCTACAAAAACTGAGTATCGACGAAATATTTAAACAGCCTGAGCAAACTACGCAAAAACAATTAAATGAATATGGTTTTTCACCAAAAATGATTCAGCGTTTTTACGCGCCTTTTCTTTCTGGAATATTTCTCGAAAACGAATTAACAACTTCCCGACGAATGTTTGATTTTGTAATGAAAATGTTTTCTGATGGTGATGTTGCTGTACCAGAATTAGGAATGGAAGAAATACCGAAACAATTGCTAGCTATGCTTCCCCCAAATAGCATTCTATGCAACAATAGCGTGACTTCGATTGATTCAAATAAAGTCACATTAGCTGACGGAACGATATATGAGGCCGATCAAATCCTGTTGGCTACTAACGCTAATAGCCTGACGCAGCATTTTGTTCCAAAGCAAAAAATGAGCTCGAACCAAGTAACGAATATCTATTTTGAAGCAAATGAAGCACCAACTAAAAAAGCGGTTGTAGTCTTAAATGCTTCACTAAATAAAAAGTGGGTCAATAATTTAACTGTTATGACAAATGTGTCTAAGGCATACGCGCCAAAAGGAAAAATCTTAATTTCTATTTCATACAATGGAATTCCGGAAATAAATGACGCAACTTTAGCTGAAAATATGAAGCAAGAATTGAAGCAGTGGTACGGTGAAAAAGTAAATAACTGGAAAATGTTAAAAAGCTACCGAATTGAATACGCATTACCTACTCAAGAAAGTGTTAGAAACAACATTGAAGCATCTGAAATAAAAATTACAGATCATTTGTTTATTTGTGGTGATAATTTATTAAACGGCTCCATAAATGCAGCAATGAAAACAGGCCGATTAGCCGCAGAAGCAATGAAAATTTAAATTGTTTCTAAAAATGAAAGCTATTCTACTTTATGTAAAACCATCAACAACATCTAGAAAAATTACAGTAGTTTCTAAACAATTGATAAAATTAATCTATTAAAACTTTATAAGTTGGATCTTCAAATATATTGACGTCAATAACCTGATCTGCATTTTTTAGTAGCGTCTTGCAATCGGAACTTAAGTGACGCAAATGGACCACTTTATTCACTTTAGCGTATCGTTCCGTAAGTTTATTGACTGCGTCAATTGCACTCATGTCAGTAATTTTACTCTCTTTAAAGTCAATGATTACTTCTGCTGGATCATTAGCTACATCAAACTTTTCCAAGAAAGCAGTTGTTGATGCAAAAAACAAAGGACCGTATATCTCGTAGTGCTTCACTCCCGCAGCATCTATATATTTCTTCGCACGAATTCTTTTAGCACTTTCCCAAGCAAAAACCAGTGCGGATATAATAACACCAATGAGCACAGCAAGAGCTAAATTATGTAATAGGATTGTAATGACAGCCACAACAATACCTACAAAAATATCGTGTTTAGGCATCTTGTTGATAATTCGGAAACTTGCCCATTCAAAAGTTCCAATCGCAACCATAACCATAACGCCCACTAATGCCGCCATGGGAACTCGTTCGATTATAGGAGCACCAAACAAAATAATAAGCAATATGGTAAAGGCAGCAATAATTCCTGATAAGCGCGCTCTTGATCCTGCCGAAAGATTTACTAATGTTTGCGCAATCATAGGACAACCGCCCATTCCAAAGAAAAATCCATTTAGAATATTTGACCCGCCTTGTGCAATACATTCTCTATTTCCATCGCCTTTTGTCTCCGTAATTTCATCGACTAAGTTCAACGTTAGCAAACCTTCAGTTAATCCTACTGCTGCCATTATCAGAGCATAGGGAAATATAACTTGCAACATTTCGAAATCTAGAGGAATATTAGGAAGATGAAAAGGAGGAAATCCACCGCTGACAGAAGCAATATCTCGAACCGTCTTAGTTTCAATTCCAAAGAAAAATACTAAAGCAAATACAACGATTATAGCAACTAATGAAGCTGGAATAGCTTTACTCAATTTTGGTAAAAACACAATTATAGTTATTGTAAGCAGCACTAAACCCAGCATTATATAAAGAGGATTCCCGCTGAGCCAAGTCATTTTACCATTAACAATCGTTTTAAATTGCTCTAATTGAGACATGAAAATGATAATTGCTAAACCATTTACAAAACCAAACATAACAGGTTGCGGCACTAATCGAATAAATTTTCCAAGTTTAAAAATTCCAACAACTATTTGTAGTATTCCTGCTAGAATTACTGCAGCAAAAACAAACTCTAAACCGTGTGATTTCATCAAAGCTATCAAAACAATTACCGTTGCGCCAGCACCTCCAGAAATCATTCCAGGTCTTCCGCCAAAAATTGCGGTCACTAAACCAGCAATAAATGCCGCATACAAACCCATCAACGGTGGAAAACCAGCTAATATAGCAAACGACAAAGATTCTGGAATCATTGTCATAGCAACAGTTAAGCCTGCTAAAATTTCAGTACGGAAATTTACTTTTTGAGAAAAATCAAACAGATTAAATACTTTTTTCATATACAATTTTTAAACACACCTTCGAAAATAGAAATTGTATCGAAAAAATCAGATATAATTTTTTAGAAAAAATTCTTGATTTAAAGGCTATAAATCAAGGTTTAATTACTTAAGTGAATCATTTTTTATTAGAAGTGCAAAACTAAAACTTTTAGAGGCTTATACCAAAAGATAAAGGAAATACTTATGCTATCAGTACTTAAAAATTCATAATATATGTTATTAGTAAAAGATTATTTTTTGATAAACGGCAATGCATTTGTGATCAATACACAAATTCTCGTAAACTAACTGTTTCCATTTATATGAGGATTGTAGGTTTTTTTGCAATTCCAAAAAATCTTATTTGTGAATATCCGTATAGTTCGCGGCCGAAGTTAATTATCTAAATTTTATCATTTGCGATCTTAAATAATCTTCTTATAAAGTATAGAGTCATTTAAATTAAAAAAAATACAATTCTTTTAATTAATTTTCAAATTAAATAAGAAATCTTCACCTTTGTCAAATTTTATTTTTTAAGCTAACATTTATTTAAAATCTTTATATGCTTATAAAAAACCTAAAAATAACATTCTATGAAAATATTATATACTATTCTTTTTGCCTTTTTACTATCTACAGCTTATTCGCAAAAAGCGAATGAATATTTTGAAAAAATAAGAGATAATGAAGCGGAATTAACCGCTTTCTTTTCGCAGATGCCAAAAGGTGGAGATCTACATCACCACTTTTCAGGCTCTATTTATGCAGAACCGTTACTAAAGCGGGCCATTGAGGATAATTTTTACCTTAATATAGAAACAATGGATGTTCTTAAAGAAAGACCATCTAAAGGAAAGTGGGAACAATTTTCGGTATTAAAAAATAATGGAACTTTAGAACTATTTAAGCAAAAAATCTTGCAAAAATGGTCCGTAAAAGATTATAATGGTGTTGATTATCCATCGGATAAATTATTCTTTGAGTCATTTATGAAATTTGAGCCCGCTATACAAGGAAATTTTGGTCAAGGATTAATAGAATTAAAAAATAGAGCTATTACTGAAAACGTAAGTTATATTGAGACCCAATTGTCAACTATACCTACTACAATAAATACAGATGAACTGGGGCCATTTAATTCTCGATTAAGAAAATTAGCTTTAGTAAAAGATGAAAAAAAAATCCTGAAATCCCTAGATTCAATTTACACTAGCTTAATTAAAAAGGGAGCAGAAACTGATGCAAAAAATTTTAATATAAATTTCGTCACTAAGTTGCATAACGATTTAAAAATTGATGATTCGCAATTTACGATGCGTTATCAAAATTTTGTATTGCGTTTTATGGAACCTGTCGATTTATTCAAAAACTTGGTCATTGCATTTATATCTGCAGATGGTAGTCCGCTTATGGCAGGCGTTAATATCGTTTCTCCCGAAGATGGTGAAACATCAATGAATGATTACTGGTTGCATATGATTATGTTCAAATACTGTCATTCTCGTTATCCAAATGTGAAGTACACGATGCACGCCGGAGAACTTACCCTTGGACTAGTGCAGCCAGAAGAACTAACGTGGCATATAAGTGCTGCCGTTTACACCGCGGGGACAAATCGAATAGGCCACGGCGTTGATATAGCTTATGAGAAAGATGCCTACGATTTACTGCGTTTTATGGCAAAAAATAAAATTCCAGTAGAAATTAATTTGGTAAGTAATGAATTTATTTTAAAAGTAAAAGAGAATCGTCATCCGTTGACATTATATAAAAATTTTGGCGTTCCCATTGTTATTAGTACTGATGATGCTGGAATTCTGCGCTCTAATATGACGGAACAATATGTTTTATTAGCAAAAAGATATAAAAATATATCTTATGCTGATATAAAGGAATTTGTTTACAATAGTATCAATTACAGTTTTATCAGAGAAGAAAAAGTTCGAAAAAATTTACTAAATGATTTAGATAGTCGATTTAAAACCTTTGAAGCAAAATTTCCCTTACAATAATCTGTGTTCAATAAACAAATCATTTTGAAATCTCAAAACTCACTTAGAATTACTAAGCGAGTTTTTTTGTTTACATCAAAGAAATTTAATAAAATACTTACTTATGGATTTAAAGTAAATAAATGATTAAATTTGATAGTGTAATCAATTTTAGTAAACAAGAAAGTTGCTTTTTACACTTGTAAATTGATTAACAACAATTTCTAAAAAAATTCGCAATGGCATTTATTGATTATTACAAAATTCTTGGAGTGGATAATAAAGCAACTGATGTCGAAATAAAAAAGGCATACAGAAAACTCGCTCGGAAGCATCATCCAGATTTAAATCCTAACGACCAAGAAGCCGAAAAAAAGTTTAAGGAAATAAATGAGGCGAATGAAGTATTAAGTCATTCTGAAAACCGAAAAAAATATGATGATTACGGTGAAAATTGGAAAAATGCGGAGCAATTTGAAAAATCAAAACAGCAGCAACAATATCAAGGAAATGGACAGCAAACTGATTATGCAGATGGGGCTGATTTCTCAAACTTCTTCGAATCGATGTTTGGCGGAAGAACTTCTAATGGAGGCCGCAGAAGTACTCAATTTAAAGGACAAGATTTCAATGCCGAGCTACAGCTCGACTTGAAAGATGTTTACACCACTCAAAAGAGAACCCTTACCATTAACGGAAAAAACATAAGAATTACAATTCCTGCAGGAGTTGAAAATGGACAACAAATAAAAATTAGCGGACTTGGTGGCGAAGGTGCCAGTAGCGGTCCAAAGGGCGATTTGTACATAACATTTTCAATAGAGAATCACAGCAAATTTAAATTAGAAAATCACAATCTTTATTCTTCGGTCGATCTAGATCTATTTACAGCTACTCTTGGAGGTGATATTACTGCCGAAACATTTGACGGAAAGGTAAAACTAAGTGTAAAACCAGGCACTCAAAATGGAACAAAAGTTAAACTGAAAGGTAAAGGATTTCCTATTTATAAAAAGGATGGAGAATTCGGTGACTTATATCTTACTTATCAAATACTTATTCCTAAAAATCTTTCTGAAAAAGAAAAAGAATTATTCACAGAACTTGCAAAACTCAGAAAATCATGACTCTAGAAAATCTTATTTCGATACCTGAATTATGTTCCCATTACCAGATGGAAATGTCATTTTTTACCAATCTTAAGGAAGTGGGTTTAGTTGAAATAAAAACAGTTGAAACTATTTCTTATATTGATTCTGCTTGCATATACGAAATCGAGAAGATGATTCACATTCACCAAGATTTAGATGTGAATATTGAAGGAATTGATGTGGTTTTAAATTTATTAGAAAAAATAGAGGCCTTAAATAATGAAGTTACGTCATTGAAAAACAGATTGCGCTTGTATGAAAGTTAAACTAAATTCTTTACTGCAAGCAATATCAAAATGATAATTAAGGTCATTTTACAAACAAAAAAACTTAACATTGTTTTATAGAATGATTATTTGCTTCTCCATTAAAGGTCAATCTTTATAATATTCTTAAATCAATAAAAAATAGGAGAAAAAATGTAATCTTATTTTATTTCATCTTTAAAAGAGATTATTTTTAATTGATAACTTCTTGTTTAAATCAATTTTTAAGACTGTGAGCAGTAAAAATAAAATAGTTCACTCATTTGAAAAATTCTTCCTAGAAATAGGAGAACTATCCTATTTTGCAAGACGTTTTTTTAATGAAGTATTTAATCGGCCATTTGAATTAAAAGAGTTTTTACGACAGTGTTATAACATGGGGAATCGATCACTTCTTCTAGTTGCAGTTACAGGATTTATAATAGGACTAGTATTTGATTTGCAATCTAGACCCACACTACAGCAGTTTGGAGCTGTTTCTTGGATACCTTCAATGGTGAGTATTTCAATCATCAGAGAAATAGGACCTATCATAACTGCTTTAATTTGCGCAGGTAAAATAGGTTCAGGAATAGGTGCTGAATTAGGTTCGATGCGAGTTACTGAACAAATTGATGCTATGGAAGTATCTGGAACTAATCCTTTTAAATATCTTGTGGTAACCCGTATTCTGGCTACTACACTCATGTTACCTCTTTTAGTCTTTTTTGGCGATGCAATTGCAATATTTGGATCCTATCTTGTTGAAAATATAAAAGGAAATGTGTCTTTTTTGCTGTATTATAATCAGGTTTTTAATGCATCTGAATTTAGCGACTTAATACCAGCAACCATTAAGTCCTTCTTTTTTGGATTCGCAATAGGTTTAGTGGGCTGTTTTAAAGGATACAATTGTAAAAAAGGAACAGCTGGTGTGGGAGTTGCAGCTAATTCTGCGGTCGTATATACTTCAATGTTACTTTTTGTAATAGATTTTATTGCTGTTTTTATAACTAACATTTTTTATGATTTATAGGTTAATATGAATTTAAAGAGCGAAAATACAAAACCAATTATCGAAGTGAAAAACCTAATGAAAAGTTACGGTAATAACCACGTTCTTAATAAATTTAACCTTGTCTTAAATGAAGGGGAAAATTTAATAATAATGGGGAAATCGGGATCTGGGAAATCTGTTCTTATTAAATGCATTATTGGTTTAGAAACCGCTGATAGCGGCACCATCACCGTAATGGGAAAAAATATAAACGGCTTAGACCGCACAACTTTAGACGAACTTAGAACAGAAATAGGTTTTTTATTTCAGGGCAGTGCCTTGTACGATTCAATGACCGTGAGAGAAAATTTAGAATTTCCACTGCGAAGGCATACTAAAAAATTTGGAGTGATTAAGGACACATCACCTTTAGTGATGCAAGCATTAGAAAATGTAGGTCTTGCACAAACAATGAACTTAATGCCCGAAGAACTATCAGGAGGCATGAAGCGAAGAATAGCATTAGCGAGAACATTAATTTTACAACCAAAAGTGATTCTTTATGACGAACCAACTACTGGATTAGACCCAATAACTGCAAAGGAAATATTGATACTAATGAAATCAATTCAAGATAAATACAACACCTCATCAATCATAATTACACATGATGTCGATTGCGCCAGAGTAATTTCGAATAGGATGATTTTATTAGTTGATGGCATTAATTATGCAGAAGGAACCTTTGAGCAATTGTCCCTTTCAAAGGATCCTAAAGTACAAGCTTTCTTTAAATAATATCGAATATGGAAAAAACGACATCACAAAAAATACGTCTTGGATTCTTTGTTATTTCAGGCCTAATCATTTTTATAGTTGCCATTTATTTTATTGGCGATAAACAAAAAATGTTTGGACAAACTAATCATCTAAAAGCGATTTTCAATAATGTAAACGGATTACAGTTAGGCAATAACGTGCGGTATTCTGGCGTAAACGCAGGTACAGTGCGAACCATAAATATGATTAATGATAGCGTAATAGAAGTAGAAATGCTTATTGACAAATCTATTTTTAGTCACATAAAAAAAGATGCCATAGCTATTATAGGTTCTGATGGACTAGTAGGAAATATGATTATCAATATTGTTCCCGGTAAAGGCAACAAAGCAGCTGTTGAGCATGGAGACCAAATTACGACCGTCAAAAGAGTGCAAACCGATGATCTTCTAAGCACGCTGGACGTTACTAATAAAAATGCAGCTCTCCTCACTGCCGATTTACTTAAAATAACAAAAGAAATTATAGAAGGCAAAGGAACAGTTGGTTCATTAATAAACGATACGGTTATTGCGCAAGATCTAAAACAGACTATGTTTTACTTAAAAGTAACAGGAAAAGGAACAGCAGAATCCGTCACAAAATTAAATAAGCTAATTGGTTCTTTAGAGAACAAAAACAACGTTATAGGCGTTTTAAAAGATACGGCTGTAGCTAATGATATTAAAAAAATAGTACAAAATTTAGATCGGTCGAGTGCTGGAATTGATAAACTGGTAAGTAATTTAAACACTACCATACTCAATATTAAGGAAGGAAAAGGAGCTTTGAATTACCTGTCCAATGATCCTAATTTAGTTAGAAAGATTGACTCTACAATGATAAATATTAATGAAGCTAGCTTTAGATTGAACGAAAATTTAGAAGCTTTAAAGCACAATTTCTTATTTAGAGGCTATTTTAAAAAACAGGAGAAAGAAAAACAAAAAGCTATAAAAAAGTAATTTTATTTGATTAAACTAGGATTCATTTTATTTGTCTTTTAATACTATTTGGAATTTCAGTATCTATTGTGCAAATGATAAGTAATGCGTTTCCATTTCTTAAATGAAAATAGGTCTTGAAATTATAAATTAGCTTTGAGTTTCTGTAATCTATTATTCCAAATGGATAATTTTTTTATTTCCTATGCAACTTTATATAAAACAGATAATTCATTTCCTTAGTAAAATAATTTTATTTAGCTAAAAATGAAATGATTATGTTAAATTTAGAAGAGTCAAAATTTTTTTTAATTTGAGTTATAAACGTTTTTAACATTGTAGATTGATCAATTATTAATAGTTACAGCATTAATTTAAAAATCAATAAATCTGTTTTTGAGCTGTAAAATATTTTAAAAATACAATTCTTTACTATCTTTTGACCAATACTTATTTATATTTGATACAATAAAATAACTCCCATTTAGAACAGGAGTGTCTTTGTCTATTGTCATAATTTCAAATTCTATAATAAGTCAAAATAATCTTGAGAAAAAAATTTACTTTCTACTTTAAAATATACCTGACAGTATCAACGCCAATACAGAAGTAATCAAACTCATTTTGTCTCATTTCGTCTTTGTCATAAATATTTCTTCCGTCAAAAACAGCGGGTGTTTTCAATAGTTTTTTGATCACGTTAAAATTTGGAATTCTAAATTCTGGCCACTCTGTAATTATTGCTAAACAATCCGAATCTATTAGTGCTTCATATTGGTCATTATAATAAGAAATTGTATCTCCGAAATGATGCTTTGCTTCTGGAATAGCAACTGGATCATAAGCTTTAACGCGAGCTCCCGCTTTTAAAAGCTTGCTTACTATTTCTAAAGATGGTGCTTCACGCATGTCATCAGTATGAGGCTTGAACGACAATCCCCATAAAGTTACTGTTTTACCTTTGACATCACCATTGTAATAATTCAAAATTTTATTGAATAATATAGACTTTTGCGCCTTATTGACAGCTTCAACAGCCTTTAAAACTTGTAAATCATAGTTGTACTCACCAGCTGTTTTAATTAATGCTTGAACATCTTTGGGAAAACAAGAACCTCCATAGCCAATACCTGGATAAATAAATTTGTTACCAATACGACCATCTGATCCAATACCTTTTCTTACTTGATTAATATCTGCTCCTACGAGTTCGCAAAGATTTGCAATATCATTAATAAAGCTAATTTTAGTAGCTAGCATAGAATTTGCCGCATACTTTGTCATTTCAGCAGAAACAATATCCATAAAAATTATAGGATGTCCGTTTAATACAAAAGGTTTGTATAATTGTGTCAACAACTCTTCTGCATATTCACTTTCTATCCCCACCACAATTCTATCAGGTTTTAAAAAATCATCAATTGCAGCTCCTTCTTTTAGAAACTCAGGATTTGACGCTACATCAAAATCGATATTTACTTTACGTTTATCTAGCTCTTCCTGTATTGCCTTTTTAACCCTTAACGAAGTACCTACGGGAACAGTACTTTTTGTAATCACAAGTGTATACTTATTCATGTGTTTACCACAATCACGAGCAACGGCTAGTACATATTTTAAATCTGCGCTTCCATCTTCATCAGGTGGCGTTCCCACAGATATAAAAATTATTTCAGATTCCTTAACTGCTGCTGCAATATTGGTGGTAAACTTTAGTCTTTCCTTTTTCATGTTACGAACTATCATTTCTTCTAGTCCGGGTTCGTAAATGGGTATAATACCATTGTTAAGATTATCAATTTTACTTTGATCAATATCAACACAAACGACATCAATACCGACTTCTGAAAAACAAGCACCTGTAACTAAACCAACATATCCACTTCCTACAATTGTTATCTTCATAATTCCTATTTTATTTTTTAATAAATTTAATATTTTTTAAGATGTGCGATCAAGATCGATTTAATTTTACATCACGTTTACTGCTCTTTTTTTTACAACATATCTATAATTTCAGAAAAAAAATTAATATTTACTGAACCAATTTAAAAAGAAACACTTCGGTTTTTAAACATTTATACAAAGTCTCTTTTCTTTTAAAACAACACTAAAGTAACAAATTTCGCTTTTCACTAGTCAAAATAAATATGCAATATCTAAATTTTGGAACTTTCATTAAGAAGTAAAAGATCATAACCATCATATTTTGTTATAAAAATAAATTTTTAAAGGCCACAACTTACATTAGTACTTAGGTGAGACTTAAATTGTCTTCAACGCATCTATAAATGCATCTACATCATCTTTGGTGTTAGAATAACTCAAGGAAATTCGTAAACTAGGTTTTTTCAAATCTTCTTCTGATAAAATTTCTGCCAAAACATGAGATGGTTTTATACTTCCTGATTGACAAGCACTACCACGTGAAACGGCAATTCCTTTCATGTCTAAGTGAAACAAAATCATGGCAGTTTTATCTTCTGTAAAAGGTAAGAGAACGTTTAAAATGGTATAAAAACCATTGATATCACCATTAATTTTAAATGTTGGAAATTGACTTTTAAGTTGAGAAATAAGATACTCTTTTAAATCTAATATGTACTCTCTTTCTTCAGCCATATTTAAACAAGAATACTCTAAAGCCTTCGCCATTCCGGCAATTTGATGGAGAGCTTCTGTTCCGGCTCGTAATCCTTTTTCCTGATCTCCTCCAAAAAATAGCGGTTGTAATCCAGAATTTTTACGAATAAATGCAAACCCAACTCCCTTAGGCCCGTGAAATTTATGAGCACTTGCTACAATAAAGTCGACTGTACATTTTTGTAAATCGATGCGTGTTTTACCAACGGATTGTACCGTATCCGAATGGAATAATGCACCGTGCTCTTTACAAATCATACTCACATGCTCTAGGTCAAGAACTGTTCCTACTTCATTATTTACATGCATTAAACTTACTAATGTCTTCCTATCTTGCGATAGTAGTTCAACTAAATGAGTTATATCTATTTCTCCATCTGGCTTGACATTAATAAAATCAACTTGAATATCATATTCTTTTTTTAATACAAAAACCGCATAAAGTACAGCATGATGCTCAATTTTACTCGTTATAATTCGTTTGACGTTTAAATCTTTCACCGCCGAACGAAGAATCCAATTATTTGCCTCCGTGCCACAAGAAGTAAAAATAACTTCCTGAGCAGTAGCATTTAAATTTTGCGCTATAGATTTTCTGGAAAGTTCTAATATGCTTTTTGATTTCCTACCTAAAGCATGTGTTGACGATGGGTTTCCATAATTTTCGGTTAGTACCTTGGTCATTTCCTGAACTACCTCCGGACGAACAGAAGTTGTGGAAGCATTATCTAAATATATATTTCTCATTTTTGACTTTTATAAATTAGTTTGAGCCTTTCTTCTAGGTAACATAAAATTTCCCTTACTAGAAAAAAGTATTTTTTTATTAAAAATAAGTATCGCAATTAGAATTAAAAAATAAGATAACAGTTGTCGCGAACTTATTTGCTCATTATAATAAAAAATTGCTAAGATAAAATTAATTAATGGGTTGATATAAATCATAATTCCAACAGCAGAAGAAGTAATTCCTTTAAGTGCATATAAGCTTAAAAATAGTGGGATGATTGTAAAAAAAACTACAATTATCATCATATAATAATAAAATAAAGGCTCCGTTGGGATAATTCCGCTGAACTTAGGGTAAAACGGCAGTAAAACAATCGCACTAAAAATAAGTTGAAGTGTTAAAACCAAAAATTTATCCATAACATTATTTTTACGCTGACTTACAAGATATAAAGCGTAAGTAGCAGCAACAATCAAACTATAAAAATATGCATGAAAATGATTAAATGAAAGTAACAAACAACTCAAAATACTAATAAAAACTGCAATCCACTGCCACTTATTTAGTTTTTCTTTTAAGATGAAATACGCAAAAACTGTGGTGAGTATTGGACAAATTAAATACGCTAATGAAGCCGCATTTACAGAAACATGATTAACCACATAGATAAAAACGAACCAATTTAAGGTTAGAAATATACCTCCGCCAAAAGTTAGCGCAATGATACTTCTTTTCTGTTTTACATCGCAATTTTTAAATATCGTCCAATTAGCGCGTATGTGACTTCTGCGAAAGCCCACATTTATTAAAACCATCACGATGACGCTCAAGAATACTCTATAAAAAAGTATATCTAAAGATGCATAATTGTGTAAAGGTTTAAGAGCAAAACTAAAAAAACCCCAAATAAAGAAGGCGATAAATGCAGCGGAGTAATACTTAGTAAGAGACATAATGCATATAAATTCCTGCAAAGATAATGAATACCATATACTTTTAAATAAAATATGAAAACCAGATAAAAAACTTCCTTTAAAAAACTGCTTTTTTAATCTTAATACATGTGGTCAAAAGCACTAAAAATGCTATTTTCAAGATAGACTGTAATTGTAACAAATTAAAATTCTATTTTTACTCAAATTTTTAAAAATGAAAAGAATAATAACTTTACTAGCATTATCACTACTGGTTAATAGCTGTGACGATGGAGATCTTACCCAAGAAAATATAAGTTTTGATGCTGTTACAGTACAAAGATGTACAACAAATGCTTTACTTTACAAATTGAAAGAAAACGAGGCGTTAATTTTTGAAGCACGCAATATAACTTTTCCTACCGAAACGACCTCTCAAGAAATTAATATTAGTGCAACTAATAGAATTATTTATAGATTTTATAACAGTACTGTTAGTGCTGCTACAATATGTGAATCAATCCCTCCAGCTATTCCTGTAGTAACGGAAGAATGGACTGCAACCGGTGGAAAAATCGTAATAAATACTACAGCTGTAAAAAGTACAAATGATACTGACAATAGCTCGAAAATTACTGGGTACAATCACAACATCACTTTTAAAAATATCACTTTTAATAAGGTAAATGGAACCCAAGTTTACGAAACATTTACATTTGGAGATTACGTGATGAGTACGAAAACCCTACCATTTGCATTTACTAAAATTATTAAACAATGTTCAGTTACTAAACAATTGTATGATAAAAATAGTAGCGAAGCATTAATTCTAGATATAGACTCTGCATTAATTGTCAATGCGGTCACACCTTTAAATACTCCGAGAGTAGGATTAATAAGCACTATTAAAAACAAACTTACTTATAGATTGTTTTCTGGTTTATTAACTGATGATTATTTCTGTAACACTACTTTCCCAGCAACTCCTGCTATTAGTGAAGAGTGGATTGCTGTAGCTGGCGTTGCTGATACATCAGGGATGATTGAGGTAACAACAACTGCCAACGGAAATGCATTTAAGCATACCGTAGTTATCAAAAAGGCAAAATTAAAGAAAGGAAATAGTGATTTTTTATTAGGTGACAATTATATTTATGGTGAATTATTAACCACAAATTAATTACTATTTGAGCACCTTAAAACAGCTCTTCTTTAAACTAATAAAACTCTAATTTTAGATGAATTTCTCATAAGATGTTTATTTAAAATTAGAGTTTTTTTTAAATATAAATGCTTTTACTAATGTTTACATAGCACTTTGCTTTATAAAAACTTCGGTAGCACCTTGTCCATATTTTTGATAATTTCCTTCTTGAAAAGCAATATTATCATAACGGCCTAGAAGAAAATCCAGCTCAGCTTTTAACACACCTTCGCCAACGCCGTGTATGAAAACAATCTTTGGAATTCGATTTCTAATGGCAAATTCAATGTGACGTTGTGCTGTTTCAGTTTGTAAAGTTAGGATATCATAATTAGACATTCCGCGTTTATTAGGCACTAGTTTTTCTATATGTAAATCAAATTCAGGAGCGGGAATCTCATGCTTGGATTTCTTTTCTTTTACAAAGCTTCTCGGTTTTGGAACCTCCTTCTCTTTCACAATTTCAGCTACATTAATTCTTCTGATAGAATCCATTAAGTTGCTGGACTGGTTTATTTTAATCAACTCATTGACATTAAATGTCATCAAAAAACCATCTTCGGTTTCAATAGTTACTTGATTATCTAAAACGGATAAAACTACACCATTCATATTTTCATCAAGAACAGAAACCTTATCTCCCTTACTATACATTGTCGTCTTCTTTATCTTGATTTTTACTCGGCGTTTTCGCACTTAGCTGCATCATTCCAATCATAAAAATTATAATTGCAATTACCATAATGTAAATATTTTTTTCGGAGCTTGCTTGTTGGTACAATGCAACAATTATAGCAACAATCATTATAGGTATTATAAATTTTTTCATATTTAAAAATATCAGATTCCAAAAGTAATCAATTTAATATTGCTTGTTAATTATTTAAATCATTGTTTATTTTTTCGTAAAATTGTAAAAAATAAAAGTAGTGGATTTAGAAAAATTTATGTTTCCTTGTTTAAGTAAAACACTCTTTGGAATTGAATGTTTGGGCTGTGGTTTTCAGCGCAGTTTTGTGTTGTTGTTACAAGGTGATTTTTCCGGTTCGTTTAAAATGTATCCTGCACTATTAACCACCTTTTTATTCTTAGGAATTTTATTTTTAAACTTTATCCAAAGTAATAAAAACTTCAAAAATATGATTTTTGCTTCCGCTATTTTAAATGGAATTTTTATGGTAGGGGGTTACATCTATAAGCATTATTAAGAACTAATTTAGATTAATTACATTTTTAAAAATCATTTTTTAATTCTAGTTAAAATATCATTCATCATTTCGATTTGAACTTTCTGAATTTCAATTAACTCCTCTTGTTGATGCATAATTAAATGATCTAATTTTTCATGAAGCATTCTAATTTCAAGTTCTGATTTTAAATTAATCATATAATCCTTCTTAGCTCTTTCTCGATCTTTCTCTTCTTGTCGATTTTGGCTCATCATAATCACTGGAGCTTGAAGCGCAGCTAAACAAGACAAAATTAAATTCAATAAGATAAATGGATAGGGATCGAATCCTTTATTAATTAGAAGATAAATATTAGCCAAAATCCAAAGCAAGATAAATATTCCAAAAAGTATAATAAATTTCCAACTTCCGCCAAATGCTGCTACTTTATCGGCTATTTTTTGTCCAAAGGTTCTAAATCCTATTTCATCTTCAACAGAATTCACCAATGAAACATCTTTTTTTAAAGAGCCAATAACTTTGTTTTCTAGTTTAGAAAGCTCTCCTATTTCAACAGATAGATAATTAGAAATATATTTTTCACGGTACATATTCAGTTCTGCAATAGATAGAAATTGATTTTCATCAAAATCTGGGTAATCAAATTTAATTAAAGTAAAAATAGGATCTCGTACTGTCTTTGCAGATATTTTCTCAGAAATAGGAAAATCCTTTTTTGAAAGATCGCTTATAAAAGTGCTATTGTTCATAAATATTTTTTAAGGTATTTTAAATAAGATTTGCTCAACTATTTTTTAAAAGATGATTTGTTTTAAGTAACCAAATTATTATAGAACTAAATTACTAACAATTTTAATGAAAAGTAATAAAAATAAGGTAATAGCTTTCTTTTTCGAAATAAATAATCAAATTTAGTTCAATATCTTTGTTTCTATTTTTACATCAAATACAGTGATTGCCCTAACACATTAATCATTACCAACACTTATTGCGATTAGTGCAAAAAACACCTTACTACTGACAATGAAAAAAAAATAAATTTACTTAATTATGACCCCTATTATGGTTGCATCGATTAAAAACACATCAAATAAACTAACATGATATCTCAAAAAATAGTTGATCTAATTGGAAACACTCCGTTAGTTGAATCAATAAATTTAGTTCAAAATAAAAACGTAAAACTTTTTTTAAAATTAGAAGGTAATAATCCGGGAGGTAGCGTAAAAGACCGAGCGGCCTATAACATGATAAAATCGGCTTTAGATCGAGGCGAAATCAAGAAAGGTGATAAATTAATTGAAGCTACTAGCGGCAATACAGGTATCGCCTTAGCCATGATTGCACAATTGTTCAACATAGAAATTGAACTAGTACTTCCCGAAGATTCAACAAAAGAACGTACGCAAACGATGCGTGCCTATGGTGCAACTGTAATATTAACACCGGCAAGCACAGGAATCATTGGCTCCAGAGATTACGCGGATAAAAAAGTAGCCGAAGGCGGCTATATCATGTTAAATCAGTTTGCCAATGATGATAACTGGAAAGCTCATTATAACACCACAGGTCCAGAAGTGTGGAATGATACTGATGGAACTGTCACCCATTTTGTAGCAGCAATGGGAACAACAGGAACTATAGTGGGGACTTCGACGTACTTAAAAGAAATGAATTCATCCATTCAAATAGTAGGTGCACAACCAAGCGATGGATCTCAAATACCCGGAATTAGAAAATGGCCAAAAGAATATCTTCCAAAAATTTATGATGCTTCAAAAGTGGACACGCTGATTGAAGTTTCTGAAAAAGAAGCACGTGCAATGACTAAAAGATTAGCTCTTGAAGAAGGAATATTTGCTGGCATGAGTAGCGGAGGGTCAGTTGCTGCCGCAATTAAAATAGCAAGTACCCTAGACACTGGAGTAATTGTTGCTATTATTTGTGATAGAGGTGATCGCTATTTATCGTCTGATTTATTTGATTAAATAAAAGTAAAAGGGGATTAATTTTCAATAAAAACTAATCCCCTTCTATGTTCTGCTTTTTTACGCAATCAATGTAGCATCCGTAGAAATTGCTGCATTAAGAAGCTTTGAAATCGGGCAATTCTTTTCTGCCTTTGTAACGTGCTGTTGAAAAACTTCGTCAGTAATATCTTTTATTTTTGCTGAAATAGTTATATGTGAAGTGACAATTGCACCATCTATTAAATCGATAACACATTTTGACTCAATATTCTCGATCTGAAAACCTTCCTCCGAGAGATAGGCTGATAATTGCATCGTAAAACAACCTGCATGTGCTGCCGCAATCAATTCTTCTGGGTTTGTACCTACTCCTTCTTCAAATCGAGATTTGAAAGAATATTGTGTATTGTTTAGCGTAGTACTTTGTGTAGTAAGTTGTCCATTTCCTTCTTTTACAGAACCTTTCCATACTGCTGTTGCATTTCTTTTCATACTTTTAATTTTTAAATGGTTTTTAAATTGATGTTTTATACTGATTTCATTTTCAATTTCATAAAATGACATTCCTCTTAAAACAAAATCATGTTACTCAAATTTAAACCTTTCAATAAGAAGAAGTAAAGCGATTGATTATTTTTAACGAAAGTTTAAAGATTTAAATTCTTAAAGCGCACTAGTGAAAGTAATAGAAAATTTTGCGCCTTGATTTATCCCTTCACTTTCAAGTGATAGATTGCCTTTATATTTTTCAACAATTTTTTTACATAAATACAAACCAATACCGGTTGAAGGTTCGTTTGCAGTTCCTACTCGACTTCTGCTAGTGAATTTTTTATATAATTCCTCTTTATTTCTTGGATTAAATCCAATTCCTGAATCAGAAACCGAAAAAATAAATTTCTCATTTTCATTTGAAAATTTAAGCTGAATTTCGCTTTCGGGAAAAGAAAACTTTATTGCATTATCCACTAAATTTATTAGTACTCGAACTAATAAATCCTGATCTATGTAAAGGGTAACTTCATCACTAATAATAGTGGAAATCAGTTTAATGTTCTTTGAAACCAATTTTTGATTCAACTGATTCTTAACCAAATCAAAAACCGCTGGTAAATAGATTATGTTTGTTCGTAACGATCTATTTGAGATTTCCTCTTCATCTCTAATTAACTTTATGAAAATTTCAATAAATGTAAATTGCTGATTTGTTGATTCTAAAATTAATTGTGCATATTCTTGCACTATTTCTGTAGCATTTTCAGCTAAAATTAGTTGCGCTAATCCCTGCGAATTACCTGTAAAGTTTTTAAAATCATGGGAAAGTAGGTATATCAAATCTTGCTTATCGGAGATAAACTGCTCATTTTCTAAAATTGATTTTTGAATATTGCTCATCAACAATCCAGCTTCGTCCTGAAATTGTGCGGGCATCGCTGGAACCTTCCTTTCATTTCTGTAATTGTCTAAAGCTTTAGAGGCCGTTTCAATTGGTTTAATTAATTGCTTTAAAAAGTATAAAGTAGCTGCTGTAGCTAGCAATGTCATAATTAGAGCGAAAAATAGAATTGTTTGCGTTGATATATTTTCACTTCCGTAAAGCACAAAGAATAACATTCCTATTAACGGAATATGAATGCCTATAAATGCAACAAATAGAAATTTAAAAGCGTAACTCTTTTTTAAAAATTTAATTTTGGATAAATTTCGATATAGCTTCATTGGTGTTTTTACTTTAAACAAAGGTAGTACTTTAATATTGTTAGCCTTTTATAGATTATTTAAACGTAAATCTGAATTCTGAACTACTACAAGACGATAATAGTATTTCGTTTTTAGCTCTTCCTTCAAACTATAATGGTATCATTAATTTGTTATATTTTTAAAAATGCTTCCCTTTTACAGTTTACTTAGATAATAATGATGCATCTGCTACAATTATAAAAAAGCGATGATACTATTTTCAATGAATCAAATGTTCAACTTTCTAAGAAAATCTAAATTTGTAATTACATTTGTAATTATGGCAGGAAAAATTCAAGGACAAGATTGGGCTAATTTAAATAAATATCAAACTCAAAATGCAAAACTTCAAAATCCGACTGCTGGAGAAAAAAGAATTATTTTCTTTGGCGATTCTATCACAGAATTTTGGAGTGCGATTGATCCTGATTATTTTAAAGGAAAACACCATGTAAATCGTGGAATTAGCGGACAAACTACTCCACAAATGCTGATTCGCTTTAGAGCCGATGTTATTGCTTTGCAGCCCAAAGTAGTTGTAATATTAGCGGGAATAAATGATATAGCTGGAAACACAGGCCCTTCAAGTATTGAAATGATTCGGGACAATATTTTCTCAATGACGGAACTTGCTAAAGCTAACCATGTCAAAATAATTCTATGCTCTGTGTTGCCCGCTTTAGATTTTCCATGGAAACCTAATCAAAATCCCGTCGCAAAAATAAAAGCGATAAACAAAATTGTTAAAAATTATGCTTACAAAAACAAAATAAAATATGTCGATTACTATTCTTCCATGGTAGATGAAAGACAAGGATTAAAAATAAATTATTCTGATGATGGCGTTCATCCAAATAAAGCAGGATACCAGATAATGAAACTCCTTGCTAACAGAGCGATTGAATTGACGTTAAAGAAAAGTAGCAGTTAGCACTCTATTGTTTTGAAAATAACCCATAATTATCGCAAAAAAGAGAGGTCTTTTAATTCTTTACGAAGTTTTTTATCTTACGAATATCGCTTATTGGTCGATTAGACAAGCAAGGCAAGAATTTCTTCTATAGAAAAGTGAGCATGATAAAGAAACTCATCAGTTGCTCTATAATAAATTGTGAGTTGGTCGCCGTTTACTATATCACCATTGCTAAAAGCCACACCAGTAAAAAATGCGTTGCGCTCATAATCTCCTATTAGAGCCATAAAGGATCATTAGAACGTGCTCTACCTTTTAAAGGGTTTTATAAATCCATTAAAAAAGCACCCAAGCAATAATGATTTTCTACATTTGCACTGTGATAAATCTCCAACTAACCTTTTTTTATCCTTATTGATTGCGGCACCAGCTCCAACTCGGGCGCTATTCTAGTTTTCAAAATATATTTATAGTTCCCCCCGTGATCACCATTAAGTGATTCAGCAAGTCAAATGAAACTTCCTTCAATTTCAGGACTTGAAAGTCTGTACAGTCCATAATATTTATTATTTACAGACAATTCAAAATAGCGCAATCTTTATTATATGGCGGAAAAATCCTAGCTTCATTCTCGAAATTTTTCCAATCGGTCTTTGTACGCAAACTACAAGCCTAATCACACTTCGCTATCTGAAACCGCAGTATAAGTAAAGTTATAGTCATTATCTACTTTACAAAAGCGATAATCTTCAATGGCAAATTTGTCTAAAACACTCATTTCTGATAAAATAATAGAAGATAATGTTTCATAAAAGTGAATTCCATAATCATTGTAAAATAAGCGCAAATGGAAAAGTATAGTCAAACGATCAAAAACTTTCTATTTAATAACTCCTGGATCAGTAGCTATTAAATTAGGATCATTGAGTGCAACTTCAATAATTTAAAATTCATCAACATCATTAATTAGCTTATAAGAAACAATACGCTCTTTTTTGTAATTAATTCGGCTACAATCGTCTAGTAATAAGTTTTATACTTAAAAACAAAAGCAATAAGACTAAGTAAACTTATGATTTGAAGTTTATAACTAGTTGCCATTAACTCAGCAGGTATTAGGAAAGGATGCTATGGAAAACGGCGGACTATATTACTCATACCGATTAGGTAATTATTACAACCATATCATTTTACTTAATCCATAATTGAGACCCTATAGAAATTACTTTTATATTTTTCCAAAATACATGGCTTTTACAATTCCATCAGAAAGTCCAATTTTAGGCACATAAATATTCCTTGCGCCACTCCATTTCATAGCATTAAGATAGATTCTAACGGCAGGAATAATGACATCCGCACGATCAGGATTTAGTCCTAACTCAGCCACTCTTTGATCGTACGAAAGAGAATTAAGGAATGCATATTGAGAATTCACATACATGTAAGATAGTGGTTTTTCTTGCATTTTACCTGACATTTTAAACAACTTGTTGATGTTTCCACCAGAACCTATAAGTGTAACGTCATCATAATCAGCAGTACTAGCCCTAATCCATTTTTCAATTTCTTCCCAAACTACGTCGCAAACCATGTTGTTTAGTAAACGCACGGTACCCACTTTAAAGGAGCGAGAGATAACCAGCTTACCATTCGAGAAAAGTGTAAATTCAGTGCTACCTCCACCAACATCTACAAAAAGATAGGTTTGATCCGTTTTTAATAAATGATGTAAATCAGTTGATGCGATAATTGCTGCTTCCTTTTTACCATCTATTATTTCAATTTTTATGTCTGCTTTTTTCTGAATCAAATCTACTACTTCTTTACCATTGTAAGCCTCACGCATTGCCGAAGTTGCGAAAGCCATATAGCGTTCAATTTTATGAACTTTCATCAACAAATTAAATGCCTTCATTGCATCACACATGCGCTCAACATTTTCTGGAGATATTTCACCCACAGTAAATGCATCTTGACCAAGACGAATAGGAACACGGACTAAAGAACTTTTATTAAATTGTGGCTCTTTACCTTCCTGCTCTACAATATTTACAAGTAATAATCGCATCGCATTTGAACCAATATCTATAGCTGCGTATCTTTTTATTTTAATCATAAGTTCTGCTTTAATTGATTTTTTTTCTTTTAAAAAATTCAATTTTTATTTATTCTCGAAGTGTGGTCTCTAATAGGAGTTTATTTTGATAATATTTATAGGTCTCAAATTGTGCCCTAAAAATTGGATTATGATTGCGGGGTTTATATTTATTATCTAGTTTATAGGAGTGTAAACGTACTTTGACATTCCCGCGCCAACCGATATCAAAGTTTTCTATTAATTCAGTTTTTATTCCTTGATCATAGATGGGACAGGTTACTTCAACCCGGCCGTCAATATTTCGAGTCATAAAATCAGCCGAAGAAATGTAAACTTCTGTTTGTCCTGCATTACCAAAAATATAAATACGAGAATGTTCTAAATAATTATCAACGATACTAACTGCTTCTATGTTGTCACTTAAGCCCGGAATTCCTGGAATAAGCGAACATATTCCTCTAATTTGTAATTTAATTTTAACACCTGCTTTACTAGCTTCATATAATTTATCGATCATTTCAAAATCAGATAAACTATTCATTTTTAACTTAATATGAGTTTTTCTACCGGCTAGTGCATGTATGATTTCTCGATCAATTAACTTTATAAATCGAGTTCTAGTATAATGAGGAGAAACAATGAGATGTTTATAACGGTGCACTCGATAATTGATGTCAAAAAAATCAAAAATTTTCATGATATCTTTTAGGATCTGCTGATGACTGGTAAAGAGTGTAACATCAGTATAGATCTTTGCAGTTGCTTCATTGAAATTTCCAGTAGAGATGAAGCCGTAGCGCTTTATTTTATCGTTCTCATATCTTTCGATAACACATATTTTACTATGCACTTTTAAACCTTTTATACCAAAAATTAGTTCAATACCTTCCAGTTGCATTTGCTCTGCATAAGAAATATTCGAAGCTTCATCAAAGCTAGCTTGCAATTCGATTTGAACAGTAACTTTTTTACCATTTTTAGCCGCATTTATTAGTGAGCTTATAATTTGAGAGTTTTTAGCTAGTCGGTACAACGTGATTTTTATTGAAAATACTTTTGGATCTAAAGCCGCTTCTCTCAAAAATTTTGTTAGATATGAAAAGGACTGATAAGGCGCATTAAGCAAATAATCTTTTTCACTTATTCGCTCTAAAATACTTCCTTCCAGACTTAATCCAGGAATTGGTAACGGAATATTTCTTTGATATAATAAATCGAAGCGACCAAGATTTGGAAAATTCATATAATCGCGTCTGTTGTGGTATCTACCGCCTGGAATAATACTATCAGTAGATACAATTCCCATTTTATCAAGAAAAAATAAAAGTGTATCCTGTTCAATTAACTGATCGTAAATAAAACGTACAGGCTCTCCAATACGGCGATCTTTGACACTAAGCGATATTTTTTCGATCATACTTTTACTCAAATCACTATCGATGTCAAGTTGTGCATCTCTCGTAATTTTTATCATGTGAGCCGAAACACTTTTGTAATCAAAAATATTAAAAATACTTCCTAAATTATGTCTTATAACATCATCGAGTAGTATAATATACTGTTTTTCATTGTTTGAGGGTAAAACAACAAAACGATTAATAGTTTTAGGAATTTCAACAACGGCATATCTAATCTCAGCATTAGTGTTCATGACAAGTTTAACTGCCAGATAACCAGAGGTGTCTCTAAGTAATGGAAATTCTGCAAGATCGTTAAGAATAATGGTAACAAGTTCTGGACTAACTTTTTGAATAAAAAAATCTTTTAAAAAAATTTCTTGTTCAATTGTAATATCACATTCTGTAATGATAAAAATATTTTTGGTCTCTAGTTCATTTTCAATAATATTCAATATTCTCAAACTTTCAGACTGCTGTTGAATAACAATATCAGTTATATCTTTTACAAGTTGTTGTGACGATATTCCACCAAGATATTTTTCACCTGAAAAACCGGTTAAACTCAATCGTCTAATCGCTGCAAACCGAACTCGAAAAAATTCATCCAAATTGTTAGAAAAAATTCCTAAAAAACGGAGTCGTTCTAGCAATGGAACTGAATTATCAGCAGCTTCCTGAAGAACTCTTGCGTTGAATGATAACCAACTTTTTTCTCTATCTATATATTTATGATCTATAACTTTATTCATTTTAAGTTTTTGGGAAATACTGTTTTTAAAATTTTTCCTTTTTTAATCGTTCTCCACTGATTTGTATCAAAATTTAAGTGCACAAATCCAGCAGTGGGAACATTTTGAATCATTTGATCGCCAAATTTATTAACAAAATCTGTAATTGCACCATTATGACAAAAAAGAATTAAACTTTCAAAGGTATCACCACATGATTTTATAAAATTCTCAAGTACTATTTCATCGAATGTATAAAGGTCGTCTTTGTATATTATACTATCCAAAGGATAGGAGAAATTTTGAGCAAAAATTAACGCTGTATCAACAGTTCTTTTCGCAGAACTGCTCATCAAAGTAAACACTTTAGGAATAAAATCTTTAACAACGGTTGAAACATCATGCGCATCTTGAACTCCCTTGCACGTCAACCCGCGATCTTTATCGTGCATGGGAACTTCCCAACTGGACTTTCCATGGCGAATTAGTATTAAGTTTTTCATATTATTATTATATTATCTTGTTCTATATTTTAAACTGTAATGCTTGTGAGTATCACTTATATTTTAACATAAGCTTTACCAAGTACATTTCTGCAATAGTAAATCGGTGAACGTAATAACTTGATTAATATAAATTTAAAGCTAATATTTAATTATGATTTAAAAATTTTGTTAACCTAATTTCTCTTTTTAATATAAAATTAGAAATCATGCATATTTAAAATTATTTTTGCATCCCAAAATTACGTAAGGTACGATCAAATAGGGTTCTTAAACGAATTTATAAGTAGTTCAAAGAAAAAAAAAATCATTATTACACTTTTTAAATACTTTTATCATCAAAATAAAGCCTATTTCCCGAAATCTAATTAATAATCACTAAAATCTACATGATAAATATTTATTTTACCTTAAAAAATATTGTGAATTCGTCAAGAATTCGTCACCTGCAACAATCCTCATCAATTTTCAAAAGAATTACAAATCGTTTGTAGCTAGTAAATATATAAATTGCTAGCTGAAAAATCTTCAATGGATTTTGATTAGTCAAACTGATCTTTCGTGAACAAACAAAGTTGCAATTCAAATAAAAAAAATTATTCCGCGAGCATGTAACTAATAATTAACTTTGCTACGAAAAGTATTAAGGTCTTAAAAAGTTCTGTTCGTACTTATCTTACCTAAATATTTGTTATGCAAAAACAATAAATATTTATCTGTATCATCATTAAAAATAATACACAAGTATATGAAAGAAAATTACTCTAATCAACCTGCCAAAAGCATCGTAAATAGTGGCACACTTTTGCTACTTATTTTCACCTTGCTGATCTCATTAAGTTCTAGTGCACAGTATTATAGTCAGCATTATATCGCTCCGGCACCATGGAGATATTTTAGCAATGCTAATGAATTAGTTGTCGCCACTGAATCTACGACTGCTGTTTCTGTGTTGGTAAAAAAGAGTAATGGAACTCTAATTACCACATTATCAGTTATAAAAGGAAATCCGACGGTTTATAGATTTTTAGGATCACCAACAGCTGTTGGTTCGGAGTATTATACAGAAAATACCGTTATTTCGGCTGCGGGTTTAAACATCACTGCGACCGCTCCAGTCTCAATAAATATTAGAAATGTAGCCTCAGATGCTACAGGAGGTGACGCCACGCATATTAAAGGTAACGCTTCGCTAACTAGTTTTGGTGATGCTGGAATAGGAGTCAGCTTCAGAGTTGGATATTATAGAAATGGTACTTTAAATAATAGCACGGCGCCAACCTATAGCGTAATGGCCATTACAAACAATACTTCTGTAAAAATTAATGGTACCACAACTACAACTTTGAATGCAGGTGAAAGTTATTTGTTTCAAAATACAATGGGAACTTTGGTGGAAACTTCGCAACCTGCGGTAGTAAACACGGCAGCTAAAATTGATGCTCCAAGTGGATGCGGAGATGGAACTTTAGATCAGGTACCTCCTATAGCGGTATTAGGCAATGAATATGTAATTTTTAAAGGACAAGGTAATAGTACCGCTGAACAAACTACAATTATAGCAACCGAACCGAACACATTAATCACGATACAACAATTTTCTGAAACAGGAACTTTAAGTAGCACAACTACTCAAACAATAGCTTTAGCTGGTGGTTTTTACACATATCAGCATGGAACATCAGCATCTTTCTCAGCATCAAGAATTGTAAGTGACAAAAAGATTGGTGTATTTTCTGGAACTGCTATTACGTGCGAAGTAGACGTTACGAGTGTAGCCCCAGTTTCAACTTGTGGTGGCTCAAACTATGTAGAAACTTATAAATTCAGAGGTTATATTGAAAATGATCTCCCTTATTTTGGTTACATATTACTACAAAGCGCCACGGCTGCTGTAACAGCAAACGGTAGCAATATCGAAACTGTGGCTGGTGTAAGAAGACAACTTGGAAATACTGGTTGGTATCTAATTGACTTTACAAGTACAGAAATTGGCAATCCGGCAAATATTACAATTGCAAGTGATTCAAAAATGACTGTTGGTATCGTACAACAAGGAGGAGGTTTTTCAATGTCGGCAATTTTTTCTAACTATACACAACAACCACCGCCGCCAACAGTCTCACCTGCTTCGGCTACAGATCAATGTGCAGTCTCAGCAGTTCTAACTGCTAGTGCAGGTTTTGGCCCTTATCAGTGGTTTTTGGATGGAAAAATAATTTCAGGAGCCACAAGCAATACTTATGAAACAACAACAACTGGTAGTTACTCTGTTTCTCAAACTTTAAATTGCGGGACTGCTGTTCAATCCTCAGTTATTTCAGTGATAATCTGTGGTGATGTTTCTATTGAGAAAATCGTGGATATTGAAAAACCATGCGTTGGTACAAACGTTATTTTTACAATTACTGCAAAAAATAATGGTTCTAGCAATTCGACTGGAGTTTCAGTAACTGACAAATTACCTAGCGGTTATAGCTATGTTTCTTCATCTACAGCTTTAGGTACTTATGTTCCATCAACAGGAATTTGGTCTATCGGTTCGCTAAATAAAAATGAAAATGTAATTTTAAAAATTACAGCAAAAGTAAATGAATCAGGTGTATATAAAAATGACGCTACCATTACTTCATCCTCTGATTCAAATTCTACAAACAATTTAGCAAGTGCAACTACTACACCAAAGGCTTTGGTACCTGCTCCAACTGCAAGTAATCAAACAGTATGCTCTGATGGAACCTCTACTCAAACTTTAACTGCTACAGCAACTGGAGGGACTATTACTTGGTATTCTTCTGCAACAGGGGGATCAATTGTAACGCCTACACAAATTGGTGTAGGTTCTAAGACAGTTTATGCACAAGCTTCTGATGGTACTTGTTCAAGCATAACAAGAACTCCAGTTGTTTTAACAATTAGCCCTGCAATCACTTTTACTGCTACTGCTACGCAACCGAAGTGTTTTGGTGATAAAGGTTCTGTAGTTTTAAGTACTCCAACTGGAGGAACTGGAACGATTACTTTTAGTTCAACTGCGACAACAGCTCTGGCTGCGGGTGATTATACCTATACCGCAACAGATGCAAGTGGTTGTACCAAATCAATAACGGTAACAATTAATGCGGCTCCTAGTGAAATTGCATTTACTGCTACTGCTACGCAACCGAAGTGTTTTAGTGATAAAGGTTCTGT
>NZ_FQWE01000007.1 GCF_900129575.1 Flavobacterium segetis
GAGCGCTGCCACTGTGTTTTTTCGCTGTTTTTTAACGTTTTTTATTTAAGGGCGACGGAGGACTGCAAGGTTCGGAATTTGATTGTTAGACGACTGAAGTTTGTTTGATTTTTAATAATCATGATTTTTATTTTTCCCTTGGTTAATGATCTGATTTTGCTGAAGGTGATGATACCAATAAATTATTCATGCATGTATGTATGCTGTTTTATTTGTATTTGCGATTTGTTTTTCGATTATGATTTTACTTTTTTGCTTGATCAAAAAAGTAACAAAAAAATCACTGCCTGAAAATTAAAAACTTAAAAACTACCTCAAAACGCCGTTCCGCGCCCCGAGCCGTTCGCCAAAAGGCTCATCTCGCGGAGCGCTGCCACTGTGTTTTTTCGCTGTTTTTTAACGTTTTTTATTTAAGGGCGACGGAGGACTGCAAGGTTCGGAATTTGATTGTTAGACGACTGAAGTTTGCGACTGATAAATGATATCGAGATTTGTTTTTAAATTATGATTTTACTTTTTTGCTTGATCAAAAAAGTAACAAAAAAATCACTGCCTGAAAATTAAAAACTTAAAAACTACCTCAAAACGCCGTTCCGCGCCCCGAGCCGTTCGCCAAAAGGCTCATCTCGCGGAGCGCTGCCACTGTGTTTTTTCGCTGTTTTTTAACGTTTTTTATTTGAGGGTGGGGTTAGAATTGCTGATGAGGACTGTTTTCAGTTATGCGTTATCTATTTTCGGTTATTTGTTTTCGGTTATGGGTTATCTGTTATCAGTTTTCGGTTATCAGTTTTCGGTTATGCGTTATCTGTTATGCGTTATCTGTTATGCGTTATCTGTTTTCGGTTATGGGTTATCTGTTTTCTGTTATCTGTTTTCTGTTTTCTGTTTTCTGTTTTCTGTTTTCTGTTTTCTGTTTTCTGTTTTCTGTTTTCTGTTTTCGGTTATGGGTTATCTGTTATCTGTTATCAGTTTTCGGTTATTCGTTATCGGTTATCGATTATCTGTTTTCGGTTATCGAGTCGTTGAGTTTGATAATAATAAAGTTTCAGTTTTATTCTGGATAGCGCGAGCACTAGGTCATTAAGCTACGCTTTTAACTCTCCAAATTTGTCATTCTGACGAAGGAAAATCTTAGTTTGTTGCTCTCATTTGTTAAGATTTCTTCGCCTATTCGGATAAACCCGCGAGTCCTCCCTTATCTGAATGACAAAAAAAACTTTTTTTAACTATTATCCTTAACTTAATGACCTTGACAGCGAATATCTTACTAATGCACATTTTGGTTGTTAGTTTTGGTTGTTAGCACTGAAAATAGTATCGCATATCGGGTTTTTCATCATGTTTTTACTTTTTGTTTGATAAAAAAAGTAACAAAAAATTATTCATGGGTCAATATTGTTTTTTCTGTATTCATGACCCGAGCCTGAAAGGCGAACGGATGAAATAATCTTCGATTTCAATGCCTGAAAATTAAAAACTTAAAAAATGTCTTTTGTAATTTACCTGACAGTCTCTGGCTGTCCTCCTTTTAATTTCAAATGTTGTTTTTTAACGTTTTTTATTTAAGGGCGAAGCGAGAACTGCAGGGTTCGGACAATTGTTTGCTGATCACTGGGGGTCTGGTTGTTGATGATGAGTTTTTCGGTTTTGTTGGTTGGTGCCGAAGACATTTCCGCGTTGCCGGCTGTGGTAAGGATTGTTAATGAAAACTATTTTGGGAGTTGGATTCTGAAGGTTGGATTTTAGGACTAGGGGATTGTAGCTACCACCCCGCAAGCCATCGCTGGAGGGGGTATTAGAAAAGAATTGCGGTTCAATTGGAGAGTGATTAAAATTAAGAGGTTTTTTATTATCCTTTTATTTTAAGTAGAAATTATTCTTTGAGTGAGTGACTTAACAATTTTAAATTTTTAAAGTGATGTTTCTATTTATTTTCGGTGATAAAGATGTAACTATAAAAATTACTTAATTATACCTCTATATTGTCGCCTTGCGAAAAGTTTAATAACTGAACTGAACTGCCTTTATAGGGATTAAATGTAGGTTCGTATTTTATATAGCCTTTGTCATTTAGTTCTCGCATGCACTTGTGATACGTAGCCCTAGATCCTATTTTGCTAATGAGCATCATCTCTTCACGCGTGATGCTGATGGGGTTTTGATACCGATTAATATTCCAGTATTGAAATAAGCTGAAATACAAGCTGATGTGCGTTGGATGCATGGTTTTGTCTTCAATCAATCGATCAAATAAGCAAGTAAGGTGTTTGTTAGGTTTCATTTATTTTTTAGATTTGGGTTACTTTTAAAATGATTGTTTATTCGTAATTGTAGGTTAAAAGTTCTGAGAATTTTATGTTATAATTTTTTGATTACGGCATTACTACTACATTCGGTTTTGGTAACAAATCCGATTTTCTTGTTTAATAAAGTTTTTAAATCTTCGCTGTAATATTGTTATTTAGACTCCACGTTTGGCAAATGAGTTTAACATACTGTTGTTTTATCGACTGAGGATTATCGTACAGTTTCGTTTTGTAACATTCCCATCAATTCCATTGAAAAATTGTCTCTTGCCTGGATGTAGGCTATTTTAGGATACACTATAGCACCCAGCTTTTTCTTTTCAAAAGTGGCTGAAAAACCAAAGTCAATTTTTTTAAAATTAGCTGTTCGCGCTCTTTTAATAGTCTGATATAGGAGCTGTCTATAAATTTGGAATTTTGAGGCGTAGGTATAATCCAATCCAATTAGTGCAGGAACGTAGGTATAATTACAATTTTTATAACAAAACATTACCCCCACGAGCTGCTGCCTCTTTTCTTCGCTTTCATTACTAGATAAATATAGCAGAATTAATTCCCAATTTGGGTGATTTATCATTTTGTTAAAAATCTCAATTGGATATGTAAATGTATTGATCGCAAGGTTGTTGTTTTTTACATTTTTGTAAAGTTTGTAGCAGTGCTCCATTTCATCAGCGTTTAATTTATCTTTTATTACTATATCAAACGATTTTTCAAATGGTAATACTTCTTCATGGAAATGTCTTCGAGAACGAGAAGAGAGGCTATTTATAAATTCCTCAGTAGATTCCCATTCTAATTTTTGAATTTTGGCTGTTTCAGGCATATTGATTTTTAAAAAGCCATGATTGTGGAAAACAGTGTCTAACTCCAAACTTTGATCAAAGTCTCTCAATACTAAAAGATTTGCATCTAGGGTATTGTATACTATATCAACTTGCTCAAGTAAAATTTCCATCGCTTCTTTAGCTAATGGATGAGACTCGTTTCTGTAACAATGGTTTCCTTCAGTAAATAAACAACCCATGGCCAGCACTTTGGATGTAAGGTATAGCGGATTTTGTTTTCTTTTTTGCTCAAGCTGGAGCGATATTGATTCTGGTGCCAGCATATCATCTTTCCAGAGTCCGAAACTAAAAAAAGTAGCTAAAACAGGCTTGTCTAAGTCGTCTTTAATAACAAAATAATAAAAGTCCCAGTCATTCTCCGTACTATTGTTATTTGAAAAGGCATCTTCTAAAAATTTCAATCCGTCCCAATCGAACGTACTTTGTTTGCCTAAAATTTCATTCCACATGGTTTTATTTATCTTTATTATGGATTTTTCATACTGTACCTTTAATCCTGTATTATTTGTTTGTATTTCTTGCACGTATATTGATTTATCCTTACCAAATGCTCGATTTATTTTATACAGTGAGTTAGCCGTTTTTTCTAATGCTATTGGGAAAAATTTTTCAACTGCTTCTACTAAATCTTTTATTTCTTCCTTTTGATTGTGCCTAGAGAGCGTGATCCGAATTCCTGTATTTTTTACTGGAACCGCGGGATAGATTGCTGGATTTACAAAAAAACCTTCTTGGAACAAACTTTGCACTAGTTTATAAGTAGTTAAAGGCATTGCGGTTCCCAGAAAAAATACAGGTGAGTTATTTTGGACTATTATGGGCAGGGAAGTTTTAGAAAGTAAGTCATTAAAGTATCCTATTTTCCCAGCTAATTCAGCCTGTAACACTTGAATTTCAGTAGAGAGGTGAATATCTGCAGCAGCTATTGCGGCCGCTACCGATGCTGGTTCCAATTGTGCAGAAAAAGTAAGTGGTCCACCGAAATTTTTAATTTTTTCTCGTAGTTCATGATTCGAACAGATTAAAGCTGCTCCGCTGGCACCAAAGGTTTTACTTAACGTTACCATAATCATTACGTTATGTGGTAGTTCCTTAAGAACACTTAGCACATAGCCCGTTCCGTTTTTTCCTTGCCAACTCATACCGTGAACATCGTCGAAATATAGGTACAACTGTGGATATTTTTTGCTTAATTCCATTAGTTCAGCCACAGGGGCAAAATCACCAAACATAGAGTAAACTCCATCGGCCATGTACCAAATTCTTTTGCACTTCGAGGAAAGTTTGTTGATTTGATATTCGAGCATATCCATATTGCTATGTCGGATCATCTCTACAGGAATTCCTCTCAATTTTAGTAGCTGACACGCATTTTGAACACTCCAATGGACCTGGTGATCCAGAATTACCCCATCTTCATCCCTAACAGCCGTAGGAATTACAGCGATGTGACCTAGTGTACTATTTTTAGCTATAATTGGTGGTATGCCATACATTAACTCTATTTTATATTCTAGTTCTGCATATAAGGGATTGGATATGTATGATTTGGACAAAGGAAATTGAGTTCCGTATTTTTGTATTGCTAAAATCGCAGCTTCTTTGAGACGGCTGTCTTGTTCTAAACCGAGGTATCCAGTTGTTCCAAAATGGAACATTTTTTTACCTTTTATGGTAATCGTTCTGCCGTTCAAATATTCATCTTCTGCGTAAAGATGTAAAACTCCTTCTTTTTTTGCTCCTGCGAATACCTCATCGACCGTATCGATAAAGTTGTTGTGTTTAATTTTTGCCATTTATTGGTCAATTTTTAGTTGATTAATTATTTAAAGCATTAAAATTCAACATAATAAATGAAAGTTTTTTCATGTTATAATGAAATACTCCCAATATGACAACAAAAACTCCCGAATTGACAACAAAAGACATAAAAAACAACTAACATTCCCGAATTGACATGTAAATCAATTGATATTCTTTCTACTTTTGTTAATTATACACCTAAAAATTCATAAAACATGATTGCAGCCCATGATTTTTATGAGAATCGATTTGCGAAATTTTGGATCGCTGATGGTATTCTCTTTTTCGAATACAAACCCAGTACGCTTATCGATCTTAAAGTTGCTCAACTTGTTGTGACTGATCGAATCCATTTTCAACGGGAACGAGCTTACCCTATTTTATGTGACCTACGTGGTGTAGTTAGCATCGATAAAGCGAGCAGAGATTATTTAGCACAACTGGGCTCTGTATTAGCCACTGCTGTTGGCTTGGTTGTTCATGAAAAACTACTGTTGACTATAAGCACTTTTTACTTACAAGTCAATAAGCCCTCCGTTCCTACTCAGATTTTTTCTTCTGAGGCTGCTGCCTTGCAGTATTTGAAAGGATTTGCTGTCGGGAAATAGTTAGTGGTTAGTAAATAGTGATTAGTAATTAGTGGTTAGTGGTTAGTAAATAGTGATTAGCTTTTAGCAAAAATTCGATTGTAAGTAGTAGAAAATAAATATAGGGACAACAAAATAAGTTATTATGGATGGTATTTATGATCAAAAACGGATTGTTAGTGTTCACCAAATGCTGTTTGATATGGCTAGCGGTAATTTTAATACTCGCATTCCGCAAAGTAAGCAGGATGACGAATTAGAAACCATTGTGGTTTTGATTAATATGGTTGCAGAGGAAATAAAAGATTCCCTAAGTGATTTTATTAATACTCATAGTACTCCTGAATTTATTACTTCTATCTCTCTAGTGGTGAATGCCTATTACTTTATTACCAGCTTCACTTTAGAACTCCTATTATTTTTAGGCTATTCTGAAAGCGAATTGCTTGATCAGCCTTTAGCTACCATTATAACACCTGCTTCCTTAGAGCAAATTCAAAGCCTATTTGAAAGTGGTGTTTCCAAACCGACGATTTTATCCATTGATTTCATTAACAAAGCACAATTGACTTTCACTGTTTCTTGTAATGTGGGTCAAATGCTTCCCCGTTCTGAAATCATATTCATTTTTGCTATTTCAAAAAATTGTGATTATAATAATCCACTTTTTGAAGAGACTCACCATAAAAAACAAATTAAATCCAGAAAGGTTGATGCTTTTTTAATACAACAGCTTTATGATTACATCCTAGCGCATTTAGACTCTCCGCTCCCATCGATCCAACTGCTGGCTCGTAAATTTGGCACTAATGAGTATAAATTAAAAGCGGGTTTTCGCCATTTCTTCAAAACTAGTATTTATAAATTTTACAATCAAGAGCGATTGAAAAAAGCTTATTTCATGATTCAACATACTACCAAATCATTGAAAAATATTTCTGTGATGATTGGTTTCACCACTTATTCAAATTTTTCAAAATCTTTCAAAAAGCATTATGGATTTTCGCCGTTTGAGGTGCAACGGAATCAAAATAATATTACTCTATCTACAGAACTCCCTCATTATGATCGTTAAAAACTAGTGACAACAAATACTTACACTAAACCATGTTGTGCTGTATACTAACATTTTGCAACGCAGGATTACAACTATTGATCACAGATTCGCAGATTATTCAAATTGTATTTGTTTTAAAAATTGTGGAAACGCAGGATTACATCTATTGACTTACAGCTGTGGTAGTTACCGTTTTTAGGTACTTTTGCTTCGTGAGTTTCTACGCTAGTTCCGTTATCAGAATTTATAATTGGATTATTGTTCTAAATTCCTGAGTATGGATTTTTTTGGGTTGTTAGGCGCATTCTTGCTTATGAAAACTTTTTCTGCTTATATCTAAATTATACCAATTGTGTTTTAAACCTACTGTTTGTTTCTTGTCAAATCGAGCCTTTCGAATGCGCTCCGGACAGGCTTTTAGTCGAGATTATAAATGACTTGTAAAAGGGTTTCGACTGCGCTCAACCGGACAAAAATGAATAGCCTTTTGTAGTATATTAAAAGAGAAAGTTGTATTAATTCCTGAGTATGGATTTTTTTGGGTTGTTAGGCGCATTGTCAATTCTGATAATGTTTTTTGCTTATATCTAAATTATACTAATTGTGTTTTAAACTTACTGTTTGTTTCTTGTCAAATCGAGCCTTTCGAATGCGCTCAGGACAGGCTTTTAGTCGAGATTATATATGACTTGTAAAAAGGGTTTCGACTGCGCTCAACCGGACAAAAATGAATAGCCTTTTGTAGTATATTAAAAGAGAAAGTTGTATTAATTCCTGAGTATGGATTTTTTTGGGTTGTTAGGCGCATTGTCAATTATGACAATGTTTTTTGCTTATATCTAAATTATACCAATTGTGTTTTCAATTAATATAAAAAACCAAACAACCATAATGGAATTTTGTTTTGAAATCCGTACTCAATATCATCTGCTGCGATAAACGAATTTTCGATAGTTGCAATTTGTTTTTTCGACTTATCTTTGCCACCAATTTCGAAGACATACTTTTCATCTATCAGAAAATCGCTCTTTTCAGAGTAAGCAACTTTATGAGAATATCCAAGCTGATTGGCAAAAAAAGTCTCCCGTTTATTACCTGTGTTTACTGCCTTAGGCGATAAAGCATACATTAAGTTTGAATTTTCTAAATATACTTTAAGTGGTTTTTGTAATCTACTAATCCCTCCCGCCTCTTTAAACAAGTTGATTGTTAGACCAATTTCGGCCAAATAATGAAAATACAAAAGTAACGTACCTCTTGCTATTCCTATTTTATCACTTAGTTTACTAACATTTGGAACAAAAGGAACAGATTCTGAAATAATAAGTAACAATTGTTTGATTTTATAAACATAAGCTAAATCTAGTCCCCGCAATAAAGGAAGTTCAATTTCCAGCATCATATTGATAATCTCCTCCAAACGAGGGGTATATAAATCCAGTTCTTCTTTATAAAATGGATAATATCCTTGTTTAAGATACGCATCAAAATATTGCAAAGGCTTTACGACCGTATTAATCAGAGTAGCTTCTTTTGCATGATTTTTCAAAATTGACTCTAAAGACAATCTATCAAAACGATGTCCTGTCTCTATACTAAGATATTCACGAAAGGAAAGTCCTTGCATTGTATAAATAATGGCTCTGCGACTCAAATCAGCTCTATCGTTTAAAATCTCTAGCAATGATGACCCTGTAAAAACAACTTTTAACATGGGATAATCATCGTAGATATTTTTTAATTCTTGCGACCAATTAGAATATTTATGCACTTCATCTAAAAAAAGATATTTTCCCCCTCTTTTTACAAAATCGTCAGCTAAATTAACCAAAGTATTATTACTGAACCAAATAGAATCTAAAGTCACATACAAGGTATTGTCCAATTCCTCTGCAAGACTAAATTTAATATGCTGCAATAGCATTGTCGTTTTTCCAACTCCCCTATCCCCTTTAATACCTATTAACCTAGCGTTCCAATTAACATCCGCTTCCAAACTTCTCACGAAATCTGTAGTAATATATCTTAACTTAAGGCGAAATTTTTCAACTAATGCTTCCATATTGTTTACTTTATAAAACAAAAATACTTATTTTTGTTCGGTTTATAATACAAAATAATCTTATTTTGTTTACTATGGAAAACAAATTGATAGTTTTACAATGAATTTATCGTTTTTAAAAAGAAACCCTGGCAGGGTTATTAATAATCCAATATGTTATCTTATTTAAATAATCCGTTTTAGTCTCTTTTTGCTCCTTTAATGACAAGCGTTTTATTTTGAAATTCAGAAATTTGATTTGTAGAATTTAAACTATAACGCTATGAAACTGACTGTTAGAATACAAAAGGTGATTTTAGAGCTAATTTGTCTGCTCTATATTTTATTGTTTGTTTATGCGGCAGTTAGTAAGTTAATGGATTTTGAAAATTTTCAGGTGCAGTTAGGGTGCTAAAAGAAGAAAAAACTTATTGATTAATTGCAGGAATTTTAATCTAAACTCTTTTATACAAAAGGAATATAATTTTAAGCTAGATCAACTTTATTTACTTGCTAAAGAATAATAAGCAACGCAGTTTGAGGGTTATTATACATACTGATGTGAGTGGTGCTTTAATGCTTCTCTGCATCGTCATTTTCAGTTAGGTTATTTTCAGCTTTTTCCTCAAAGTCTTTATAGAATAAAGCAGCTTCATTCTTATATTGATAACTTTGATGATATAACATCAAAGTATTTAACGCAATAGAACCTTGTTGAATATAATTATCGTAATTTTTAAAATAAATTGACAAAAAAAGTATGTAAGCAGAATATCTGGAATTATCTTCTTCTATCTTTCCAATATCATTAGAAGCTGAAAAAATTAATGCATAGTCTAGACTTAAAAGATAATAAGCATCTAAACAGGCTCTAAAAATTCCTCTTGTATGACCTGAACCAATATTTGAACGGATTTTATATTTAGTTTTTTCCGTTCCTTTATTATGTTGATAAAATGAAATTACACAAATATTACTTTCATAAATTTCTACTTCAATAATTGTAGTAATAACATTTGTAAACTCTGGAATGAATCTATAAATTTTACGAATAATAAAGGCATCATCCCCTTTCGGTTTTCCATTCATAAGGAATACCAATCCTTTTTTAGCCATATACTAAAAATTAGAATAATGTCCTAAAGTGTTTTGTGTATTTACAATTGGAATTCTATTATAAAAATCTAATGTAAAATCAACAGTAGTATCTTTGTTGATAATTATATCCTTGTCACTTGGTTGATCACTTAAAAGTCCTTTTCTACTGTTTTTCCAAGGTAAATCATTATGAGTTAAATCAACTAAATCAGAACCACTTAAATGACCATAAGATTGCCATACATTGTCTAAATGATAAAGAATTAAATCATCAAAATCTAAATTTACTGCTCTGTTGTATGGAATAATTGAACTTCTTTTCATAAACTTAAAATTTGCCCAAACATCATAAACCACCGGACCATATATCCAAGCTTGAATTCTGTCATTAAATAACATTTTGTCATTTTTAACAAAAAACCAAAGCTGTGAATAATACAGTAACTTCTGCATTTTCAGCGGACTAACACCCTTCTTGATAAAGAAAGAAGAAACGTCTAATGCTCTATAGTTTGTTTTCATTTTAGTTTTAAATTAGCGTTTTATTGCTCGTACAAAGATACAACATATATTGAATACACAACAATTTCGCGGAATACCAATAAACCACTGCTAATAAGTAAGACTTCAGGGGGTCCTATAAGGCTAGTAAGAAGTCACTGTTAAACAGAACCAGAAGTGGTGCATAGGGTTATGAGTTATGGGTTATCGGTTATCGGTTATGAGTTATGAGTTACGAGTTATGAGTTATGAGTTATGAGTTATGAGTTATGAGTTATGAGTTACGAGTTATGAGTTATGAGTTATGAGTTATGAGTTATGAGTTATGAGTTATGAGTTATGAGTTATGAGTTATGGGTTATGAGTTATGGGTTATGAGTTGTGAGTTATGAGTTATGAGTTATGGGTTATGAGTTATGGGTTATGAGTTATGAGTTATGAGTTATGAGTTATGAGTTATGAGTTATGGGTTATGGGTTATGGGTTATGAGTTATGAGTTATGAGTTATGAGTTATGAGTTATGAGTTATGATACCTGCTAAACAAGCAAAATAATACGACAGAAAAGTACATAGTAACGTAACGAATAGTAGTATCATCTAATAAAGATAAGAATTAGAACTAGAGTAATATGTAACAAAATACGTCTTGATTACAAATATTGACCGCAGATTCGCAAATTATCACTTGTAATTGTTTTAAATATGGCGGATTTTCAGTGTGAGATTTTTTATAAGCTAATGCGTAGTGTACTGAAATCACATTATTTTAAACTCTATTTGAGAACAAAAAAAAACAGATTGTGAAGGAAGCAAACCTGACAGGTTTTTAAAACCTGTCAGGTTTAGAAATAATCCGTTTTAGTCTCTTTTTGCTCCCGTAATGACAAGCACTTTTATTTTTAAATTCAGAAATTTGATTTATAGAATTTAAACTATAACGCTATGAAACTGACTGTTAGAATACAAAAGGTGATTTTAGAGCTAATTTGTCTGCTCTATATTTTATTATTTGTTTATGCGGCAGTTAGTAAGTTAATGGATTTTGAAAATTTTCAGGTGCAGCTGGGGCAATCTCCATTGTTGAGTGCTTTTGCTGGTTGGCTTTCCTGGGTGGTACCAATTGTAGAACTTATAATTGTGTTACTGCTGGTTTTTCCAAAATTTCGTCTTGCGGCGCTTCTTGCTGCTTTTAGTTTGATGATTATGTTCACTACCTATATCGTAATCATTTTAAATTTCAGCTCCTTTGTTCCTTGTTCCTGTGGCGGTATTTTGGAGAAGATGGGTTGGACGGAGCACTTATTTTTTAATATTGCATTTACTGTAATGGCTTTAGTCGGAGTTGTTTTACATCATAGAAACTTCGAAATCAGTCCTGCACAAACTTATATTTTAAACATAGGTAATGCTTCTATTACAAAGCTTTTATTAGTTACTGGCGGTATAAGTGTTGTCTTCATTATAAGCCTTTATCTGTTATCCGAAAATGAAATACACCGAAACAATAGCTTCATTCGCAGCTATCCACATCATCCCGTAGCGATGATAAAAGGCTACAATATAAAATACAATTCCTACTATATCGCAGGCGTTGCTAATGGTCGAATTTATTTAGGAAATACGACCGCACCGAGACAAATCCTAGCTATTGATACTTTATTGACGGATGCCAAAACTTTAAGAATTAAAGTTGAGGGCAAACAAGACTACCCATTTAAATCTGTGCAAGTACGCGTTAAACCTCCTTATTTTTATCTAGTCGATGGAACTATTCCAGTAATTTACAGAGGTAAAATTAGTGATTGGAGTGCCAATCGTTTGACAAATATCAAAAAATACTTTTCTGCTTTTGAACCTATTGATTCAACCCTATTTGCAATTAGGAGTATTGATACAGCAGAGAGCCTAAACATTCTAGGAACTCTAAATACAGCCAAGCCTAATGCTTTCAAACAAGTATCAGGCATGTTAGAAAAAAGGATTGATGGCATTTTCGACACTGATGGGAAGCTGCTTTATAATTACCAATTAAAAAAGATGATTTATGTCTATTACTATCGAAACCAAGCGGTAATTTCCAATTCTGATTTGAAAACATTTCAGAAACTAAAAACGATAGATACGGTGAGCCAAGTTCCGATTCAGTTCGCTTACCTACATACAACAGGAGAAAAGAAATTTGCCAAGCAACCTCCTATGATTCAACAAGGAGCTGCCACATATGGGAAGTACTTGTTTTCAATGTCAAACCGCTTAGGAAAGTTTGAAGCAGAATCAATGTTGAAAGATGCTTCCATTGTTGATGTTTATGATTTGCAAAAGAGTACCTATGAATTTAGTTTCTATCTGTATAATTATAAGAATGAAAAGGTGGAAAACTTTCAAATTTATAAGAACCTATTAATTGGAATTACAAAACATTTTATAGTAATCTATAGGCTCAAGAGCAGCCACTTTAATTTACATTAGTTGAATGAATACTCATTGACAATATTATTATTTTATGAAATACCGGGCCTGGTTCAGGGGAAGATCGAAAACCTGTAAACAGAGTAGATCAAAATATTTTAAATTTAATATTATGAACACTAAAAATTTTAAAATCGGATTTCCGGTGGCAGCAGTTGTGTTAGCTATCGCAGGTGCCTTTGCTTCACAAGCAGCGCCTAAAAGCACATTGGCGACCAAAATTGGTTATTTGGACACACCTAGTCCTTGTCTAGAAGCAAGGGAATGCAGTGATATCAACAATGGAATTGTTTGTACTTACATGTGGCAGGGCAGCAATCATCAAGCCTTTGGAAAAAATCTAACCGGCAGCCAGTGTGCGGTTACTCTTTACAAGAAACCGTAATTTTTTACAGTGATAAGGTGTCCATTAATGGGACACCTTATTTTTAATTTTTACAAATTTTTTAAGTGAAGATCAAACCACCTTTTAATTTCGAAATATAGATTTTTCTTGTTTTCGGGATTTGTTAATACGTGATCCTCATTAGGATAAACCAAAAGACGACTTTTTTTTCCTAACCGCCAAAGTGCAATTTGTAATTTTGTACTATTAGTTGGATTTACCATATGATCTTCTTCCCCCGTCCACAACAGTACTGGTGTACTGATTTTTTCAACTTGCAGTATTGGAGAATTTTTTAAAAATTCTCTAGTATAAAAAGGTGATTTTATACGAAACTGCTGATCTTCATAGCGCCAAATGTTCGATTGTCCATTACCATCCAGCATTAAATATGCGCTTACAATATCTGTTACTGGAGCACCAGCCACAGCCGCTTTGAACATGTCAGTCTGCGTTATAATGTAGGCGGTTTCATACCCACCAAAGGAGTGTCCCATTAGTCCAATTTTTTCCCTATCGACCGTGCCACTTTCAATAACTTTTTCGACAGCAGCCTTAACGCATTTTAATGCAGAATCGCCAGGATCATTTACTGTATACGCTATATCGGGTAATAATACAAAGTAGCCTTCGGCAGTAAAATTTGCTATATTTAATCCGTTTCCTGATTGAAACGATGGCTCCACATATTCATGCAATTCTTGAGCTCTCCTGCTGTAAATGTGCACGATCATCGGGTATTTCAATCCTGATTGATAGTTTGCGGGATAAAACAAAGCACCTTTTAATTCTTTTCCCTCTGGTGTACTGTACCTTATCAGTTCAGATTTTCCCCAATAAAAATTCTTTTGCTGGTCATTCGTTTCAATAATGACTTTTTCTTGTCCTGATCTATTAATCAAGACAAGTGCCGGAGGAGTATCAAAACTTTCTTCTCGGAATAAATAATTTTTATTGTCTTTAGACTTTTCAATAAAGATTATTTTCTTATTTTTCTCTACTAAAGACCTCAGGTTCCTATTTGTCCATAAGCTTAGACCTTCATCAAGCGATTCATTATTTACGCTATGCAAAAGCAAACCATCGTCTAAATTAAAGGACTTAGTAAGAAAGAAGAAAGTGTCAGCTTGGTAATTATACAAGCTTCCTTCTTCTGCAATACGGTAAGTCACATTCTGTTTTCGTCCCTCAGTAATTTTTTTAGTGGTTATTCCGTCTGGCGACAGTAGCCAAATATCAAACTTGTCATAAATAATCAAGTATTCATCACTTTTAGACCAGCCAGGATTACCATACGCAGGAGGAATACCTGATTCATCATATTCAGTATCATAAAACGGAATATTGAGCGATTCTGTGAGGCATGTATGCCGTTTAGAAGCTATATTATATGTCCACCAATTGTTATTTTTAAAATAGCAGACAAATTTTCCGGTGGGAGAAACTGTTGTCACAGCCATATCTAATAATTGTTTTTTAACCACTAATTCTACTTTTCCAGTGAGAAGATTTTTGATATATACATCAATATATTCACCGCCATATTTATGTCGTGGTAGGTACTCATCCATCCGGAAGACTAGTGCATTATTTTGATATCCCGTTGGAACGGCATTGGTAAAGTGGGCGTCTTCAACTTTTTTTATTTCTCCTGAATTAATATGCCAAACAGAGCAGCTTACCTCCTCGCTTGATGGCTGTCTTGATGGTGGTACTTTTGCATCATCAGTATTCCAAATTTGTACATCAGATTCTCCTGCTAAATGCTCGTTATACTGTTCCCTATTTTTTATGTCAAAGAAAACCTTTTCATTAGCTGATGAAATAAATAATCTGGATAAAGGAATGTAGCTCCTTTGAGTTAAGGAATCTAGATACTGAGGCGGAGGCGTTTTTAGTATAATTTTTTTTCCAAAACCTGTACAGTAGTATATTTTATGTTCTTTCAGCGAGTTCTCATTATTGCTTATTTCTTCAAAAAAAGCAAATCCTTTACCGGTTTCATCCCAAGCTATCCCCATATAAGTATTTTCGGAGGAAGCTATAATTTTCTGCTCCTGCAATGAATTTTGCAACGAGTATATTTTGACAGCCGTACTATTATTTATTTCGCTAACAACTGCTAACAAGCCTGAATCAGGACTAAGTTTGAATTCATTTACATTTTGAACGGTATAGCTCTGATCTGATTTCAGGTCTTTAATCCAAAGCAGTTGTTTTTCATCGGTATTTTGAACGCCTATTACATAACGTCCGTGAGCTGCAAAAAGGTATTTGCTTATTTTTGGAAAACTTTGTTGTTTTCCAGTTTCCAGATTCAATATTTTGAGCGTGTCTGCCACGTTACAGCCAAACCATTTGCCATCCTTCGAAATTGTACCATTTGCACCAGCTGAAAATAGGTATGTATAGTTCGTAATGGCGTTCTTCAGGAATAAAGTATCTTTTTTATCTCCATAATTCAAGGTATAGGACACCCATTTTCCGTCATGGGATACTGTTCCTGGATAGATAGTGCTCCATAAATTATAATCTGCAGGCTGCAGTTTTCTTTTTACCTGTGCAGCGGTCTTCATCATCATTCCTAAACTCATTATGAGAATAAGTAAAATGGGTGCTATTTTAGTTTTTGATTTCATTTCTAGTTTTTTAGTACCCGGGATTTTGAGGAAGAAGATTCTGATTTAAAAGTAATTCTGATTGTGGCAACGGCCAAAGCACATCCGTACTATTCCAACCTGTTTTACGTGTTTGAAGTACTTCATTTATTACTCCAAAGCGCTTGAGATCAAACCATCGGTGTCCCAGTTCTGTAAAAAGTTCCACCTGTCTCTCCTTTAAAATAGCCTGCAATAATTCTGGTTGGGTAACTGCCGGCGTATCGGACAGACCTGCCCTGTGTCTGATTTTATTCAAGTCTTCTTGCGCCCCTGAAATATTCCCCAAATGTGTTCTGGCTTCGGCTCTTATCAAATAAATTTCTTCTAAGCGGAACAATATGGAATATTCACGTGATGACCCCGTATTGTTGTTTTCTTTGTATTTATTGGCAAAATACCATCTGTCCAAACCGTCACTTACAGTTCCGACCCAGTGATCTCTGCGCAAATCTTCCGGTTCAAAGGATTCGATTAAAGAATTATTTAGCCCACTTACAGGGGGAGGACCCGTTAGAAAGATAAAACTTTGGGCTTCAAATGTGTTATTTCCCGAAAATTGAGGTATAAGTTGCCAGATGGTACCTGGACTGTCTTTAAGAAATACTTTATCTATATCATCTACCCACTCATATAATGAGGTATTATTAATTATCGAATTAGCTTCTGCTTCTGCAGCCCCCCAATTTTCAGTATAGAGATTTACCCTTGCCAAGAGTGCTTTGGCAACGCTCTTATTGGGACGCACTCTTTCGTCGCTGGGGTATTCATCAGGCATTAATAATTTTGCGTTTTCTAAATCTTCAATAATTAAACTGTACAATTCAGCAGGAGCTTTTTTAACTATCGTTGAGTTTAGTCTGAAATCAGTAGTAGTTACATACGGAATATTGCCAAACAGATTTACGAGATAAAAATGAAGATATGCCCGAAGAAATAATGCTTCGCCAATTAGTTGTCCTTTCTCATTTGGTAGAATACCTGTAGATACAGTTACACCTTCGATGATTGCATTCGATGCATAAATTAAATTATAGGTATTATTCCATATTTCAGAAATGGTACTATTTGTAGGAAGTACAACATTTTTATAAAATGCCTCTTCCCGCTGTCCATCAATACCATAATAATTTAGTTCATCAGCATAATTTCCTAAAAGATTCGAAATACCATTAAAGTTCCCTGTAACCAGCACATTACTCTGCATTTTCATGTAGTTATTTACAAGAGCCGCCTGCGCTGTTGCTCTATCTTTAAAAACATTTTCGGCTGTTAATTGTGAATTAGGAATCTCTATGTCCACAAAACTTTCGCAACTTATAAACATTATCAGTCCGATAACAGTTGCAATTAAAAAGACGATTCTCCTCTTTGCTATATTTTTCATGTTATTATTTTTTAGATTAAAAATTTAATTGAATGCCCATAGTCATAACCCTCAAAGGAGGAAGCTTTCCAAAAGATTGGTTTTCAGGGTCAGCACCATTGAAACGTGTTATTGTAAACAGGTTTTGTCCTTGAAGATACAGGCGACAACTTGCCACATTTAACCATGACTGCGGTAAAGTATATGAGAGTGAAAGATTTTTTAGCCTTATAAACGATGCATCGCTGAACGCTGCGTCACTGTAACTATAATAAGAGTAGTATGCATTTACCGCTTCATCATTAAAGCCTGCTGTATATAGCTGTACACCGTTCGTTTGTCCAGGTTGCCAACTGTTAAGATTTGATACTGGTTGATTGTTTCCCGCACCTGGAACTACTCCTGAACCATTGTAATTGAAACCGAGCTGTTTTACAAACTGAAACAAGAAATCCAGTTGCCAATTTTTATATGAAAGGCTATTGTTCAGACCACCAAAGTAGTCTGGATTTGTACTAACTTTTCTCTGGCGGTCTTCTAAGGGTGTTAAAGTACCATCATCATTGTAATCCTCAAACTGATAAATACCTGTTTCTGGATTTATACCAGTAAAATGATAGACCAGATGAATATCGAGCGGTTCCCCAATTACGTATTGGCTGGCATACGTTGATCCTGCCAAGTTGGGGAAAGCTAAAAGTTTATTTTTAGCGACAGAAAAATTCAGGGAAGTTGACCATCTAAACTCTTTTTTTTGAAAGTTTACGGTACGGAGTTCAAATTCCCAGCCTGTATTTTCAACAGTTGCATTTAAATTGGATTGTATGGATGGAAATCCAGTTGTTCCGGGTAGTGGTATTCCGACCAACTGATTGGAAGATTTATTGCGGTAATGTGCAGTTGTGATAAAAATACGGTCTTTCAGCAATCCCAGTTCTAAAGCCATTTCCAATTTCTTGTTGGTTTCCCAACTAAAATCAGGATTGTATAAACGGGCAGGCTCAAGACCAACAATTCCCTGATAACTTCCTCCAGAAGAAATATAGGTATTCATAAACTGGTAGTCGCCAATCTGGTCACTACCTGTACTGCCATAACTTCCCCTAAGTTTTCCAAAACTGATGCATGAATATTTTTCAGTAATTAGATTTTCTCTCGCAAAAAGCCAAGCTGCTCCTACAGCTCCAAAGTTTGCAAAACGATTGTCGGGACCGAAGCGACTTGAGCCATCGCGACGTCCTGTAATATTAAGGAAATATTTGTCGTTAAGACTATAATTTATCCGACCGAAAATGGCACTGTAACGGTACAAACCATTTGTATTGTTCAGCACCTGAACATTAGCCGCTGCGGCACTATTTGTTATAAGACTATTGCTTGAAAAGCCTGATGCGTTTAACCCTAATGACTCTGATGCACTTTCTTGAATGGTTGCTCCAGCCAATGTTTTAATAGTACCAAAACCAAAACTCTCATGCCATGACAACTGTGGTTCCACGTTCCAAGACTGTTGGCCTGACTTGTTTGTATAAAAAGATGAAATGGAACTGTCTAAGCCGTAGGCTGGGTTGTAGATTGTTGATGGTACTGTTTTAGATTCGTCAAGATGGGTATTTGTATAGCCTAAAGTTGTTTTAAATTCAAGCGATGGTGCTATATTATATCCTATGGTACTACCTGCAACAAGCGTATTAGTTTTTGCAAGATATTTTGACTCTAAAAGTCTTAAGGGATTTTTCCAAGTTGAATTTTCCCAATTTAATTCACCTTTATCATCATATAATGCAGGAGCATTTGGAGCCAGTTGTGAAGCTTCAAGAGTTAGGTCGGTTCCCAGTATATTATTTTTATCGGCACTGTAATTTCCCGATAGGCTAACATTAAATTTATCGTTATCTGAAATATGATTTATGTTGAAATGCAAAGCTGTTTTGCCGTAGGCAAAATCACCCGGAAACACAGTAGTTTGGTTAAAATTACTTGCACGAATAATAAACTGCGTCGTGTTGTTTCCTCCTGAGATAGCAGCATCAATACTTCTAGTATATGCCGTTCCACCAATTAGTTCTTTTTGCCAATCTGTATAACGGTTCTTATCCCAAGTTCCGTTAACGTCATAAGCCCAAGAAGGATATTGGATTATTCCATCATTTGCAAATGCTTTTTCTCGCATGCTGAGGTATTGTGCAGTATTCATTAGATCGAGTGTGCGGGTCACTTTAGCAGTTCCGCTATAGGTATTGATGGAGAAAGCTGTTTTACCTAACTTTCCCTTTTTGGTAGTTAGGAGAACCACACCGTTGGCACCTCTTGAACCGTATATTGACGTAGCGTCAGCATCCTTAAGGATTTCTATGCTTTCTATATCTGATGGATTTATACTATTGAGCGGACTAATACCTGGCGCTGGGAGGATTGAACCTGAAATTATATCGTTGCCTAAATTCTGCGTGGAATAAGGCACACCATCAATAATGTAGAGTGGTGCATTTCCGTCAGTACGAATACTGTTCTGCCCACGAATTTGTATCTCAAAGCCACCTCCGGGAACTCCAGTAGTTTGCGTAATATTCACCCCAGCCATTCTACCTTGCATAGTCGCCAGTACATTAGTGACTGGCTGCTTTTCAATATCATCAGCCGTGATGCGGGCAATACTTCCAGTGCGTTCACTTTCCTTAACTGAATAGTATCCGGCATTGATTTTTACTTCTTGAAGTGCTGTGGCGTCCTCCTTGAGTTCAACATTTACTATTTTCTGTAAGCTAATACGTATCTCGACTGTTTTGAATCCCATGAAGGAGAAGACCAGAACATCAGATGGATTTGCAGCAATTAGATACTCCCCATTGTAATCTGATATTGCGGTGAGGGATTTTCCTTTGACAGCAATAGTTACCCCTGGTAAGGGACCAACACCATCTGTGATCGTACCCGTAATTTTTGATGGTTGTTGCTGCACTGTTGAATAGTCCAATATATTATTGGCGCTGATTGAAGAGGAGAGCAAGGATACTCCCAAAATGAAGGAGTACGCCATTGCCCTTATCCCCTTGCTTAATGAATAATTTTTCATAATTTTGGTTATTGGTTTGATAGAATGTGAATTTTGTTTTACTATGGTCCTCTATTCGTCCGGGAAGAAGAGTTAGAGGACCTTTTTTTTGTAAGTCTTAAAGTCATCAAGTCAAATGTCTTAAAGTCTCTAGGTTTTTTTTATTTTGTCATAGGTATTTTTTGTTCTTGGTTATCGGTTTTCTGTTTTCCGTTATGGGTTAGCGAGTATGTGTTATGTCACAAAGACGCTAAGGAAAGAAGGTTCTTTTTATTTAGTCATAGGTGTTATGTGGTTATGTGGTTAAATGGTTAGGAGTTTAAATGGTTAATTGGTTATGTGGTTAAGGTTATTGGTTGTCTATTGTCTATTATTAGCAAGTACAGTTGAGTGATCTATTTTCGGTTTTGTCTGTCAGCACGGAAAATATTATCTTCTATTTAAATTTTGTTATCACATCATGTTTTTTCTTTTTTCCTTGATGAAAAAAGAAACAAAAAAATCACTGCCTGAAAATTAAAAACTTAAAAACTACCTCAAAATTCCGTTCCACGCCCCGAGCCGTTCGCCAAAAGGCTCAACTCGCGGAGCGCTGCCACTCCTTTTTTTCGTTGTTTTTGACGTTTTTAATTTAAGGGCGGGGGTAAAATTGATGATGAGGACAACTGTCGTTTAAGGGTTAATTAGTTATTGATTTTCTGTATGTGATTAGCCACGAAGGCGCTCAGGCACGAAGGTTTTTGTTTTCGGTTTTCGGTTTTCGGTTATCGGTTTTCGGTTTTCTGTTGTCCGTTTTCTGTTGTCGGTTCTCTGTTGTCGGTCCTCTAATGTCGTTTTTAGACTGTTGTTGAGAAAGTGCATTGACCCGGTTACTACTATTTACGGATAACTAATAACCGTTCTATGTTCTTGAGAAAGTCCATTTACCCGGTTAATTCTATTTACGGATAACAGATAACTCATAACTGATAACCGTTCTCTGTTGTCGGTTTTCGGTTTTCGGTTCTCTGTTGTCCGTTTTCTGTTATCGGTTGTCGGTTTTCGGTTATCGGTTGTCGGTTGTCGGTTTTCTGTTATCGGTTTTCTGTTATCGGTTTTCTGTTGTCCGTTTTCTGTTGTCCGTTTTCTGTTATCGGTTTTCTGTTTTCTGTTATCGGTTATCGGTTCTCTGTTGTCGGTCCTCTAATGTCGTTTTTAGACTGTTGTTGAGAAAGTGCATTGACCCGGTTACTACTATTTACGGATAACTAATAACTGATAACCGTTGTCCGTTTTCTGTTGTCTGTTGTCTGTTGTCTGTTGTCTGTTGTCTATTTTCGGTTCTTTAATGCCGTTTTTAGACTGTTCTTGAGAAAGTCCATTTACCCGGTTAATTCTATTTACGGATAACAGATAACTCATAACTGATAACCGTTCTCTGTTGTCGGTTTTCGGTTTTCGGTTGTCGGTTTTCTGTTTTCGGTTTTCGGTTAGCTATTGTTGCTTCCATGTGAGGGGTGGCACATAATATTAATTTATTGTTTTTTAAATTTTTAAAAGTGGTCGTTTTAATCAATGGTGACTTTGGAACAGTCGCTGATGTAAAATTGCCGCAACCATATAGCCAAAGGCATATAATAATTATTAAAGTCAGGATTAATAAAGCTTGTATTTGTTTATAGTATTTCATATTTTAGTTGATGGTTGTTCGTAAGAATTATCGTTTTACCCCTCCCGAAGCGTCGGGACTAAAGGGAGTCAAAAATTTCACATCGTTATGTATTAATCGTTGTTCGATTTTTGATTTCGATGTGCATCATTGTTGTCATCGAAGATTTTTTGAGTGTTTTTTTTTATTGCATAGACAGATGGGTTTAAAGGTTTTTTTAAAGGAAGTACACCGCCGTTGTTAGTTGCAGCCCAACGCAGGCAGTGCATTTCCAAACTAATTCAATAAATTGATTGTTATGCGAGACTTTAAATAAGGAAGAAGATTTGCTAAGAATAGAAGTGAGTGACTTTTGCGCATAAAAAATGGCATGGAACTCATCTTATCGAACAGAGGTACTGGTATACCCACACAACAATAAGTGAGCCCACGCCATGGAACGTGAGCATCTATACTTATTATCTCGTGTGTTAAAAATTACCAGTTTTCTGTTCGAGATTCAAAGCGAATGCATCAAATATTTTCTATATGAAGTATCGCAAAATTACATTTAATATGCAATTATATTACAAACATAATAAAAAAAGTGTTACGGTATGATATATCATACCATTATTTTCATAAATAAATATGAATTTTATCAAAACTATCAAGGAAAAGGTGACTGAAAAAGAAAAGTTAGGAGACAGATTGAGAAAACTCCGTGAAAAAATACCTAGCTCAGATTATGTTAAGGATTTTATTTCTCAACAAGAACTCGCTGATAAAAACACTGGGGTAACAAAACATTTAATTGGAACAATTGAAAGAGGTGATGCTAATCCAACTCTAGAAAAATTAATTTATCTTGGAAAAGCACTAAACCTCAAAACACTCAATATATTAGATGTAGACATCAACATAGAAAAGTTCATTAAGGAGAGCGAAAAAATAAAATAAAAAATAAAATTTTTATTAAATACCTGGATAAATATATATAACAAAAAGATGTTCAACAACATCTTTTTTTGTTTTAGTCCTATGGGATGAGTTATCAATTCGGGAGTAAGAGTTGTCAAAAACGGAGTATGTCTCTTCTAAGTAAAAGGAAAAGTAATTAACCATTCTATCTTTGAGAGATGGAATGGTATGACATAATAGGGCTAGTCGTTATATGGATTATAGGTCTTTTTGTGAGAGAAAGATTTTACAAATATATGAGAACTTCGCATTTAAATGATAGTTGGAGGAGTAGGAAGAAATAGGAAGATGCTTGCGGCGACGGTTATTATGTAGTTGATGGGGATGAGTGGTCAAAAAGTTTCTTGAAAGATTTTTAGCTCTCTTGTATTTAAAAAAAATCTGGCTGTGGATGAAGGGCGTTGAGGTGTTTTATAAAATATCACTCCGAACTTATAAGGGGCTAAAATAACGGACACCCCACCAAAGGAGGGAAATTGGATGAAAGGTGGAGGGATAGTCATTACACTGGCCTCATTGTCCTGAATATAGGTTTTGATTAGACTCCTGTCTTAAAGCAAAAAACCCTGATTACGTAATACGTATCAGGGTTTGTGAAATTTGTTTAAAATTCTAAGGAAAGGCTATTTTTAGAGTACTGTAAAAGAAAAGGCTGTGCTTACTAAATGTAAATGATACTTCTTAATAGCTGTCATTTACTTTAAAACTCCCAATCAATATCATTGAAACCCGGTAAAATTAAATCTTTCTCTGAAACAACAACCTCATCAGGATTAACCTGCCAATCGATTGCTAAAGTAGCATCATTGTATTTTATTCCCCGTTCGCTGTCTTTGTGATACAATTGATCTACTTTATACATTACGCAGGCCGTCTCGCTCAATACTGAAAATCCATGTGCGAAACCCGGAGGAACCATTAATTGTTTCTTATTGTCTGCACTTAAAATCACACTAAAATGTTGCCCGTAAGTTGGCGAATCTTTACGCAAATCAACTGCCACATCCAGAATTGCTCCTTGTAGAACTCTAACTAATTTGGCTTGTGCAAAAGGATTTATTTGCAAATGCAAACCCCTGATCACTCCTTTGGTAGAAAAAGACTGATTGTCTTGAATGAATTTGTACCTGATGCCGTTTTCTTGAAACTTGGCTTGGTTGTATGCTTCAAAGAAATAACCGCGTTCGTCGTTGAATATAGTTGGGTTAATGATAACAAGATCTTGTATTGTGGTTTGCTGTATTGTCATTTTAAAGTATTATTTTTTATTTGAAATTATTCGAAAATAGGGATTTAATACCACTACACATTTGATTATACTGTATTAAGCTTGTTATTTTTTGTCCGTTTGAGCGCAGTCGAAACCCTTTTACAAGTCATATATAATCTCGACTAACAGCCTGTCCTGAGCGCAGACGAAGGGCTCGATGTGACAAGATACATAGCCGTAAATTTAAAACACAATTGGTATAATATCTTTCTTAAGCAGAAAATTATACTATTTTTAGTTAAAAAACAGCGCTTTGAAACCTTCCGTACGATGAGCGCTGAATAAAGAATACACAAATAGCGGAAAAAGTAAAATAGTAAGCCTATTCATTATAAAAACTATTTTTTCATTTTTCATTTTGTCAAATGGGAATAATAAAAGCGCAAAAAGAATGTAAGGTGAAAACCGATGTGCGACAACCGGATTTATAAAAAAAGTTACCCCATAAAATAGCATTGTTGTAATTAAAATAGGATGTAACATCTTTGATCTATAAAAGTAAAAACCTAAACCAATTAAAAAAAAGATAAACATAAAAAATAAGATATGCAAAAAGCCTACCGTAGGAATACCCTGCGAATAGATATCAATTTTAGATAAGATAGAGCTAAATGCCGTGATTTTTTCCAAAGAAGGTCGCAAAATAACGAAGGTTACGACAAGAAAAAGAGGAATTAAAATTAACATTTTGAAATAATGACGCCATTTATGAAAATAAGTAACTAAAACTAATAGCGAACTGATGTGCATAATAGGAGTCAATAGTACCCAATTGAACTTTTGATTTCTAAACGTATAATAAAAGTACATCGCAAATAAGATATAAGCAGGTGCATTTCTAAGTACCCCGTAACTGAATAAAAAATAATGAATGGAAAACAATACTATTTTTTTCCACTTTTCGATGTCATTGCGAAACAGTAACCATATAAAAAATAGTGTACTAATTGAAAAGTTAAACCAATACATTGCAAGGAAAACATCCTTTTTACTATCTATAAAAAGAGTAAAAAAAGCGTAAACGGAATAAAGATAAGGCTCGTTTAGCAGGTACGAAAGAAAACTAGTTGGCTTATGAAAAATTTGAAAGTCAAAGTAGTAGTAGTAATCATTATTTAATTCGACGTCAATTATCCAACGTAAAATAGCGGAAGACACAATGAAGCCCAACACATAAATCGTAAACTTCCTAGAATGTAGATTCGAGAGAGCGGCAAAATAATACGATAAGAAAGTTACTATAAGTGCAACGATTATAGGAATCATTTAATAAAAATAAGTAGTATTACTAAAGTGACATGCACTAAAATCCGACTTGAAGTTAAAATATGTATTTCATTATTTCCTCGACCATCATCAATGGCACCCATAATCCTAGGATCTATAAAAAGGATAATGAGCATGGAACCAAACATGTTTATGAATTGTGTCAAAGAACTTAATAGTAATGCTTTTTGGTCGAAATAAAAACTGATGTAATATAAGAAAGTGATACTAAAAGAAAACAAAAAACCAGCAATATAATTGGTGACAAATAGCGTCCAATTATTCGAAATAATACTTGGTTCACGCGTTGGTCGCTCTATTATTTCTCTTAAATGAATCGCTTTTGATTTCCCAAAAAATCGATTTAAAGTTTTTACCACATTGAGAGAAAAATGATAGGTAAACTTATATGAATAAAGAGGTAGCAAAAACAAAATAACTAATACATGGGCTACTAGTGTTATAATTCAGACTTCATTCTTGTCTTTAACAGCCTCCGTTATATAGGCCATTATTGGTATAAAAATTAAAATGAACCCTCTAGAGAAATACTGAAAAATATTAATTAATGCTAAAAGGTGCCGCGTGTTTTTATCATCTTGAATATAATATTTAAAATGATAAACAGAAACATCAATAAAAATGGAAAAAGCGTATGCTATTGAAGCTATTAGAAACATGGATTATTTATCGCAACTTTTTATGAAATAGTTTTAAATGATCTAAATGTTGTTAATAAACCTGTTGTTGCTTTTACAGGTAATTGTTTTCCAATCGCAGCAATAATTTTACTATTAGAAACGACATAACTTTCTGTTAATTTTTGCAATCGTTCGCTGTTCAAAGGTAAATGCAGGTAATCCCCGATAGTTGCTACTTTTTTTATCCAAGATGAGGGAACATTAATTATTTTATTATTCTTATTAAGACTCTTGCCTAATAGCTGTATCAATTCATTTGTGGATAGCGCATCATCATCAGCTATATTATAAACTCCCGAAGGAATAGTATTATTTTTTAATAATTCATTAATCACAAAACAAAGGTTTTCAATACTCAAAAAAGAACGTTGATTTTTAAAATCTCCCAATGGCCAAGGTATTCCTTTTGAAACCAATTTATATAATAAATTCAAATTCCCTTTGTTTCCTGGGCCATGAATCATACAGGGTCGTAAGATATACACTCTTTTCCCTTGCGGTAAAGATGTAGCTAAAATATATTCCTCTGCTTGTCGCTTAGCGATACCATAATGCGTTTTAGGATAAGGAATGATATCTTCCATCAATACAGCAACTACTAGATCTGCTGCTGCTTTTACAGTACTCATGAATATAAAAACGGAGGCCTCCGATTGTAGAAATGCATCAAATAATTGTTTTGTCAATTCAAAATTGGCTTCATAATATGCTGATGGATTGGATACTTTTTTCGTATCATGTGCTTTTCCTGCTAAGTGTATTACGATATCCTCCCTTATTTCTATTTTTTGATTCTTTAAATAACGTAGGCTCAACTTATTTAATTCACATTTAGGCTTAAGATATTTTATAAGATTTCCTCCTACAAATCCGCTAGCACCTGTAATAGCTATTTTCATAAATATATTTAGCTTAATTTAATAGAGTACACCTCATTAACTATCATAGGCCACAAAACTTTATTGTCAAAATTTTTTAAAACAAACTCTCTTCCTTTTTGGCCTAAGTGACTTAAATCATCCAGTTCAATCAAAGAAATTAATTTTTGATAGATACTTTTTGAATCATTTTCAACAAAAAAACCAGTTTGCCCCTCTATAATAGAATCTACACAACCTGTCACTTTAGTTGTTAAAACTGGTTTGCACATTGAAGAAGCTTCTAGTACGCTCATTCCAAACCCTTCTCTATATGAAGGGAGAACATAAACATTCATCAGACTATAATAATATTCAATATTTTCGTAGATAAAACCACTAACAATAATATCATCATCATTATTAATCTGATTAATAACTTCCAATGTCAGAGGATCTCTCTCTTCAAAGTCTCCAACTAACAATAGCTTGCATTTTATATCTGCATTTAACGATTTGATCTGATTAAAAGCTTCAACTAATTCTACAATTCCTTTATCTTTTACGATACGTCCACAAAACCCAATAACAAAATCATGTTGATTAATATTTAATTTTGCTCTAAGACTATCGAGAAAAATAGTGTCTATTTTTTCCGGATTAAATTTATTTAAAGAATCGATTCCACCACATGTACCTTTGCCAATCACAATTTGCTTTTCGGGTTTATTCAACTTATCAACAATACTCTTTTTTAATAAAGAAGGGCTAACACAAACTATTTTGGTAGAACACATTGAAGTAAATCGTTCTGCTAAAATTAAAACTGATCTTTTAAATCCTTTACTTGTTTCATATAACAATCCATGTCTAAAATACACACGTTTTCTCACTCGCATTATCAAGCTGGCCACCATGGCTAATAAAGCACCTTTAGGTGTATGCCCAACTACAATGTCTATATCGTTTTTCTTAATATATAAACAAATATTATACAATGACTTGAGATCCTCGACAATGGAAAATGATCTTAAAATATTGATTTCAGCGTATCTGAATTTTTTATCCTTAGCGTATTGCTTTAAATTTTCAGATGGGCTACATATTACATGAACGTCAAAACCCTGTTTTTCCAAATATAAAAATTGATCCCCAAAGAAATATGGTAAAACAAAGTAAACATTTACCACATGTAAAATTGATTTTTTATCCACAACTATATTAATTAAATAAAACTATTTTTAATTTAAATTTTCTTTCAAAATATCAAAAAATATAACACAACAAGCAAATCCTTATTTTATTTAATAAAGTTAGTTACATCATTTATCATATCCTTTATCAAACTTTTACTTTCTCCAATATTATTTTCTAAAGTTGCCTCGAATGCAGAAACAATAGATTCAACAGAGTACGGATCAAAAACTATAGATGGCTTACATACCGCATAAGTATAAGGCAAATCTGCTCCAATTATCTTGCAACCATTTTCTATTGCTTCAATCAGACCCAAACCAAAACTTTCTGTCAAAGATGGAAAAACAAAGTATTCTGATGTTTGATAATATTTCAACAACTCGTCTCTTTCTATGTAGCCTAAATTCTCAATTGGGTAGCCTAATTTAATCTTACTCTCAACTAATTTTAAAACCTCGACAAACTCTTGTCCAACAGTTATTCGCAGTTTCCCTTTATCATGTTTGTCGTAAAATTCACAAAATGATTCAATCAATCTTTTATGATTTTTATGTGCTGTTGCAATACTTACATACAAATAAACGAAAGCTTCTTTCTTAAAAATATCATTAGATTTACCCATTGGAGGGTAAAAAGGCTTTACTAATGTAATATTTTTATCAACATTAAATTTAATATTAAAACTCTTCTTTATTAAATCCGTTTGTACAAACCAATAATCTGAATTTTTTAAAAATTTCTTTAAAATAAATCTTTTCAATTTAATTTTAATTTTATCCACAAATGAATTATCTGTAGATAAATCTATATATAGCGTACTATGAAAATACGTTATACTGTTACAATTCATTTTTATATTCGGTGGAATGTTTGCAAGACAAAAAACTGTCTTAAAACTATTTTTATTTTTAATATAAAACAAGTACCTATTCCACAAACTAGCTCTAACAAAAATAATTTTATTTGAAGATTTTATCTGATATAAATCATTCTTAATTCTATCATCTAGAAGATAAAAACAATCTATATTTTGTTCTTCTAGCTTAGATATTAGATAATCTAACATTGTCTTTCCTCCACCATCATTTATATATAAAGCATCTATTAATAACATAATCAAAAAAAATTACTGAAACACCAATTTTAAAAAAATCACTAATTATTTATTTTAATGTACTAAATCTCAAGATTCAGTATAAAAAATAAAGCTATAATCCTTCATATTAATAATTTACATTTCATTTAATTTACAAAATTTATGCGATTAAGCTCCTCTAGTAATTGTAAGCTCAATATTTCCGGAGTCACTTTAGTTTTTATAGAGTCAAAATCAATATCGTTTATTACTTGTCTTTTTGATAATTCCTCTATTTTAAGAACCATATCTTCTATATTTTCACATAAATAACCAAAAGAACCATACTTATTAAATATATACTCAAAATAAACATTTTTTAAAGCTAAAATAGGTTTTTCGAAACGTATTGCGTCCATTATTGCTCCACTTGCTGTAATACTATAACTATCATTTGGATAGAAAAAAAGTATATAATCAAGTTCATTTATTTTTTCATTAAATTCATCTCTACTCAACAAAACATTATTTTTTGAAGACAATTCTATTTTGGTCCCCTGAAATAAACTAATATTTTCATTAGTTGTACCTATTACCGAAATATTAATCTGTTCTCTTACTAAGGGTTTAATTTTTTTTGAAAACTCTAATAGTCCTAACAACCCCTTTGTTTTGTTTATTGTACCAACTGTAGCTATATTAAATATTGAATTGGTTTTTTTAACTGTCTCAACATCTTCAAAAAAATACGCATGATCAATACTTATAAATTTCCCTGCTTTATTAGCATCTATTATTTCACTAATATTCTGCTTTAATACATCTCCTAATACGGAAAAAAAAAGCCCCTCTGATATTTTAATATTTTTATTTAAAAAAAAATTATGAGATAATTTTGTTAGTATTCTATGTAAGAAACCGCCTTTTCTTGTATCTGTCACTATACCTTCCATCTCTCCATGACAGAATATAAGGATTTTCTTTTTTAAAATTTTATTTAAAAAATTCAGAATCCTAAGACTAAATAGATTATTATAAGGAAAAATTAGGATTACATCTTTCGGAGTAATAATTAAATATTTTATATTTTGAATGGCACTAAGCAAATAGCGCATTATCAAGCTAAAACGACTACTTCCAACTACAACTAAAACATTTTTATAAATTATATTGTCTGGCGATTGTCTATCTATAATTTTTAAATAATTCTCGTAAGAACTCTCACTAATTCTTAAATCAACTTTCTTAAAAATCATTGAACACATCAAAATCAATGAAGCATTAAAGATTTCGTGCGATGATTTTTGAGAGTAAGTATCTACAAAAAAAATATTTTGTTCTGATGCTTTATTAATCATTAAATTTTAAAATAGAATTAATATTAAATAAGTACGCGCTTATATTACAGAAATTAAGCATTGGTTTATTAGAATTTAAAAAAAGGAAATATCCACATAACTTGAAACAAGCAATAATATATTCTCAAATTTAAAAATTCTTTTTGTTGCAAAGCAATAAAGTATAAAAGCAATTGCCAAAAATATAATGAGTTAAAAAACATTTTGTAAGTCTATATTATTTAATTTGCTTGATCTCAAGTATTAATTCGTTTAAAGAATTGTTTTAAAGGGTATAAATTCTTCTACATATGGTCCATTCAATACCTGCCACATTCTAAGAAACAGATAAAGGAAAAATATTAAAAATATTACAACTTTTAACACATTATTTTCTATTGCTCTAAATAAATAAGGAACTAAAATAATTTGAAAAAAATCAAAGGCATAAGAAAATCTAACAAAAACTAACGAAATAGAAATTGTACTAAAGTAAATTACTGCACCAAACCAATACAAATTCAAATAACCTTTAAATTGAGGATGCCTTGCATTAATTTTATCATAAAAATAAAATGACGTAAATAATATCAGGAATTTATTAACAAAACCCTTAATAATTATAGATACTAAACCTAAATCTTCATTTGTTTCCTGATTGTAATCAGCACTCAAATACATATCAATTTTAGCCTGAACTATACTTCCTAATCCACCACTCACAATTTCAATAACTTTTGCAAGAATTACAGAGAAACTAATTGATAGGATGAGTATAACTATCATTTTTTTCTTAGAAATCTTTAAATTGTATATCCACCAGCTTAAAAAGAACAGCAGACTTGTTCTATGAAAAGATGCTGCCAGTATTACCAACAAAATAAATGGAAAAATTTTGCGGTTTTTTACAAATTTAACCGAGTAGGCCAAAATCACTACAGCTATCCACTGTCTTACAAACAATATATTTGCAAATTGAATTGACCACAAAAACAATAAAGACATGATTGGATATGGGCTTAATTTTTTTATTGCCATGCTTTGAAAAGCAAATAATAAAAGTCCCGCAACAAATAAAAACACAGAGTAATTGTCTGTAAAAAACGAAACAATTCTTATCAAGAGACCAAAACCCCACTCAAAAGGATCATTCTCTTCCAATGTGTTTCTTGCATTTTGGAAATACTCAAAGTAATTTTTCCAATCTGTACCTGTCTCCCATCTGATAAATGATAAAATAAAAAAAAAGAAACAAAATAAAAAATAAAAATATGAGGTTATCCTCCTGTCTAAATTTTGGCCTTCAATGAAGGAAAAAAAACAAAGAATAATGAATATCGTTATATAAAAACTCATAGAATGCTAAAATTATTAAAAATCTATATTGCTTTAATCCTTAAAAATATAAACTAAGTATTGAAAACGATATAATGTCGTATTTTGTTTTTTGAGAAATCAATTTATCCAGTTGAATAACAAATAATCGATTCGTTTTAATAATACGACAACAAATCGTTCTATTGACTAAGTCTTATTGTTTCAAAAAAATTTAAAAAAAAAGATTATATTAATTATTCTTGCTTCTATTTAAAACAGGTCTTAAAACTCTATCTAAAATATAAGCAATTTCATTACTAATTTTAAATCTATAAACGGCATAAAAATAAAGTAATGTTGATAAAATTATTTTTATAAAAGTTGCAATGATTAAAGAATGTACAATATAATCTATAGTACTACATAATAACACTAAAAACAGAGCTAAAAAAATAATTATTAATATTTTATTAGTATATGGATGAATTCCTATTTTATATTTTGCTACAGAAAGTTGGAAAACAACCGATAATACAGTACAAATACTTAATGAAGAAGCAGCTCCTGTAATACCAAATCTAGAAGTTAAGTAATAGCCTAAAAAGACACTAATTATTGAAATTGCCACAGAACTGTATAAAGTATAAAAATACCATTTTGATATTGTTATTACCTGTCCTATGGAACCTATTGATATATCAATCAACTTACCTATACTTAAAATAAGAAAAATATATTTACCTGCTTTATAGAGGTTACCATTTGGAATATAAATGTATATCGTGTCCAAATTACTCCATATAATAATAAAAACATATAATGCTAAAACAAATCCGTAAATGGAATTAGTAACTATTAAAGATTTTAGCTCACCTAAATTACCTCCCGTAAAAGACTTAGCAATTCGAGGAAAAGAAATATTTAGTACCGCAGCATATGGCACCAGCAATAGCGTTACAAAATAAGTTGCTGTAGAGTAATAAGCTAAGTTTGACATGCTCGTGAATTTAGCGACAAAGAAAATATCTATTTTTGATAACAAAAAGAATGTAAGATTACTTAAACAAAGAAAAAGAAAAAACTTTAGAAAGTCCCTCAACAAACTGTTCTGTTTCAGAAAATCTAAACTAGGTCTAAGATCAATTTTATATTTTTTAAGTTTTAATAAGTAAAAAAAAACAATCAAGGTGCTTAAAATATATCCTGAAGAAACAATTATCATAATAGTGTCAAAATCTTTTGTCAGAATATATAATAAAATTGAAATTATATTAAAAATCTTTAAAATAATATTCTTAAAGAAATTCACAAAAGCTATTTTCCCTAACATTGCAGAGTATGCTTCGAAAATAAAAAAGTAAGCATTACAAATGATAAGAGGGGTTAAGAAACTGACATATCTAACAACTAAGCCATAATCATTTTTCGAAGTGATCATATTTGTTGCCTCTGAACGAAAGAAGTTTAGAAATCCTCCAAAGATGAAAAGAAAAATTAGTGGAAAAACAAAAACAAAAAAATCGAATCCTTTGGTAACAGAAAATTCAAAATGAATTCTATGATAGTATTTATTAATTAATGTTGGAATCCCAAAATGAAAATAAACCGCTGCAATTCCTGAGTATTCTAACAGAAGTCTATACAAACCATTATATTCTGTTGGAAGAAATTTAGGAGTTAAATACAATGTAAAAAAAGCACCAAACAAGATGCCAATGTAATTTATACCTGAAGTTTTTAGACTTTCTTTAATTATTGTGCTCAATTCTATTCTTTTTTCTTTGTAGTAGGTAATTCTCGTTTACAACATTAGTTTCAAAATCCTTCATGTTATTAATTAAAAATAGAGGAGTATTCTTTTCAGATATAGTAATTGTCTCAAAAAATGATTCAGAATTTCTGATAAAAGCATTATCTATTTTATCTGGATTTATTAAAGCTATGTTATTATCTAAACAAAAATCTACTCCCCTGCTATCTAAATCTGTAACATGAGCAAAAGAAGTAAGTTTTTTTATAATAGAATCTCTTGAAAAACAAAAAGTATATTCGAAAGCAAGGCTTTGATCAGATTCAGCGATTATTCTTTTTTGTGGTAATGGATGCCTTACATGATGGAAACTTTGCTTAGAAATTAAATCCCCTAATTTTACTATAGGACTATATCTTAATCTGTTTGAATAATTATCAAAATCATAACAATAAATATTACGCTTTATATAAAAAGGAGTTTTATATTTTGATACAGCATTAATAAAATAATTCATTTTCTCACCCGTAAAATCAAATATTTCATCTGTATCACATGTTATAATTATATCATCTTTTGAATATTTAGATTTTAAATAATTTAAACATGCACCTCGTTGATTAATTTCTGAAAAAAAAGAAGCCAATTCAGCGTAAGGTACTAGTTCATAGTTTTTATTATAGTTGATATTTAACCTTCTTTTTATCTTTCTTTTTAACAAGTCTTTAAAATTTGGTTCAAACTGAAAATTAAAATTTTCGTCTAACTCAATACAATGAATCTTTTGAATAAACTTTTGAAATCTAGATTGTTTGAGTATTTCTATAAGAAACATTGGCTTCATCTTTCCTTGAAAAGTGTATTTCGATTCTGTAATGATCCATTCCGTTATAAAAGAATCTTCCACATTAAACTTTAACCACAGAAGCTCTTGCTCATGTGAATCACTAAACATAAAAGTTGAAACTATTTTTTTATCCATGGTTTTAATTCTCTTAAAATTGCTTGTCGATATGTAAGGTTTTTAATCTTTTTTAAAGTATTTTTATCTATCAACATCTTAAAACTCCTTTTCCATAAAGAAATGGATGCTATTTTTTTTATTAATCCTAAAGAAATTTCCAATAAAGTCGGATCCAAATCACTAGGTTTATACTGTTTTTCTCTAAGGTAGAATTCTTTTCCAAATGTCATCCACCAGTACCCATATATGTGAACATTTTTAGCTGGCCGAGGTTTTAAATGTTTGTCTCCAATTAAGTTCATTAATTCTTCCTTAGAGTTAGGAAGATAAGCAACATCTAAATTATTAAAAAAAGACAACCCAAGGAGGATAGAAGGTTTTTCAAAATAACAAGCCTCAATCCCAATTGTCGAGCCAAAGGTTATGATTTTATCAGAAACATCAATTAAAGAATAACTGGATATCGTTGATGTTGAGGTCACTACAATAAGATTGGTTAATTCCTTTAATTTTTCTAAATTTCTTGTTTGCGTATTATCAAGAAATTTAAGGTTAGGATGGATCCGCAAAATAAATTGTTTAGAAAGATCTAGTTCAAAATTCTTACATACATCCCAGATGGCCTCAGTTTCATCGCTATATACATATATATAATTCTCCCAGCCTGGTACGGCTGCAAATTCGTCTATCGATGAATTAAAAAATGTGATAATCTCTTTATTTTTATCGAAATATGGAAGTTCATTTTCATTTTGATAAGATATAAAACTTCCCTCCATCAAAGAAATTCCTTTTCTCTGAGATTCAAAAAACTCTCTTGACACCTTAGTTTTATACTCCAAATCATTATTTTCTGCCCAAGCATCCTTCATTTCTTGTTCCCTATAGGAGACATTATGAGGAATAGCATTATTCAAAATATGATACTTCTCATATCTAGAAGTAAACTCAAATACTCTGAAATTAATTTTATTTTTTTCGCAATATTGGATAGCAGGAGAATAAGTAGACATTCTTCCATTAAAGACATAAATTAAATCTGGTTTAATAATACTAAATGATTCTTCAAGAGTATCAATAACAGATATAGCTGCAATTATTTCTCTATATATTTCATTTTTATATTTTTCAACATCTACAAAATGATCTCTATAAAGACTTATAATAGAAGAAGCTACTCCTAAGCCAATATTTACATCCTTATACTTGATTTTTTTCAACTCTTCAATAGAGTTAAAAATAAAATTTAAATCTTTTACATCTTTATTTTCAATGTAGCCTGGAGAGTCCGAAACTTCTCCATACTTTTTCAAAATTTTTAAAGTTTTTTTATAAACCTTATCATAGTGATAATAAGCGAAATTTGGTGTTAGGTAATTCGTCTGAGATGACACAATTCTTTTATCAGAAGGCAATAAAAAAATCGAATCATCATTATTTAAATGTTCTAATAAAATTTCTAATTGAATTTGTGCTATTAAATTTAATCTCGGATGGGCAGTGTGCAGGAATAAGACTTTCATACTGCTTAAATTATACTCCATCCACCATCAACTAATAAATTATGCCCTGTGACATAAGAAGCTTCATCAGTTAAAAGATAAAAAACCGCGGAAACGATATCTTTTGGAGCTCCCATTCGCTTCATAGGAACTTTTTTATTATAATTACTCACAAACGATTCTGGTTGATTGTCAAAAATCCCTCCTGGAGAAACAGTATTGACACGTACTTGGTGTGCTCCGTAATAAGATGCTAAATATCGACTCAAATTATTCAAACCTCCTTTAATTGCAGAGTAAGCGGCTGGCGTCGTCATTTCAGTACCTTCGTAAACTGTGAAATCCGGCCCAACTAATCCGTAAATAGATGACATATTAATAAGTGATCCAAATCCCTGAATTTTCATTTTTTCCAGAACAACTTGACAACACAAGAAATAACCATTTAAATGCATATCTACATTACTACGCCAGGATTCAAGAGATATATTTTCGAACTTGTTTCCCCAATCTTTAGTTCTTGGATACGCATTATTAACCCAACCATCAATTCTTCTGTATTTCTCTACTATTGTTGCAACTCCGTTTTTTACTGAATCTTCATCTGTTATATCAAGAATAAAATCATCTTCACTTTGTGTTTCAAAAAAAAGGTCAGCAGCAATTACAATTGCTCCTTGTTCTCTAAATGTTGAAACCATTTGTTTCCCAAGTAGTCCATTACCACCAGTTATCACAATTACTTTATCTTTAATCGAAAACATAGTCTTGATTTTATTTTATTACTCAAATCGTTAATTGAAAAACTCTTGATATATATTTCCTCTTCGGTCGTCTTTAATTGGGAATTTCATTCTGTATGCCGTAGCTTCCTCTGTATTTATTTCAAATATTTTAACATCATCCATAGCCATAACTGGGTTTAACATTTCACCTAAAGGCGAAAAAACACAAGAACTTTCTTCGTATTCTAAACCTTTACCATCAGTTCCTGTCCTATTGACACCAATCATAAAACTTTGATTTTCTATCGCTCGTGCATTCAGTAGGGTTCTCCAGTGTGAAACCCTTGCTTTTGGCCAATTGGCTATATTTATTAAGATTAAATTTTCCTTAGATAATTCTTGGTAAAGCTCAGGAAATCTTAGGTCAAAACAAATAGTCAATCCCCATCCTCCATGCCAAGGAAGGCTTTTGATCTCGTCACCCGAAGTAATTAATTTATGCTCGCCACTAAAGGAGAAAAGATGCATTTTTTCGTAACACGCATCAATGTTTCCCTTTTTATTAATAGCAATACAACTATTGTATGTGTTTTTTTCTCTTGAAATCATTAAGCCAAAAATAATATTTATCTTATACTTTTCTGCTAATTTCTGTAGAATTTGAATAGAATTTGAATTTTCAAAATCTTCCGCTAAAGCTAAATTAGTAACAGAGAAACCGGTCAATGACATTTCTGGAAAAATGACATACGCTGCATTGCTTCCAATTGATTTGATAGCATTTTCAACTGCAATTAGATTTGCAGATTTGTCTTCCCAAACAGAATTTAACGAAACTATTGCTACTCTCATTAATTATATTTTCTAAATACTGGTTTAATAACAGGAGATTTCAAAAACCCATCTAAACCACTTTCAAGCGCTTTTTTGTATATTTTCAAGGCATGTTCTACTGCAGATAACGTCATGTCTAATTCTGTTTCTTGATGAGAATAAGATACAGCCACATAAGGCATCATTACTTTGTTCTCTAACATTTCTTGAGCAAACAATGTTCTCAATGCGAGAGACACATTTCCATCTTTATCTTTTGCTACATAATTTGGAGAACAAGGATAACCCTCAACATAAAATTGATCTTGAATCCCTATACTCTTTGAAATATCATTCATCCCAGAAACAAGTTTATTACCATAATTCCAAAAATGATCGACCACCTTATCTCTTTTTAAGAGCTCCATCGTTTTAATAAAAGCGCCTAAAGCACTCATTTCAGCACCATGAGTTGTTGATGTCAAAAAGATACGTTCTGATCCTTCATCTAATATGCCGCCAATTTGCATTATTTCTTTTTTCCCAGCTAATGCAGCTACAGCAAAACCATTTGCCATCGCTTTACCAAATGTACACAAGTCAGGTTCAATCCCATAATAAGTTTGTGCACCTTGTATATGCCAACGGAAACCTGTAATCATTTCGTCAATAATAAAAACAGCACCATTGGATTTACAAATACTTTGAACTTTATGCAAAAAATTATTTTTGTTATTTGGGCATTCTTTACATACTCCATTAAAATCACAACTGTGATCACATGGCTTAACAGTTGTTGCTGCTTCAAGCATTACTCCTGCAATTTGATCAGGATAAGCATCAAACAATCGCTGCAAAGAAGAAATGTCGTTATAATTGAATTTTAGAGTAAACTGACTAGCTTCATCAACTGTTCCGCGGTTAATTACGGTTGAACCAATAAACCAATCATCATATGAAAAAAATGGTTGCTCAACTGGTATTGCTATGAATTTTTTACCTGTGTAAGCTCGTGCCAATTTAACGGCTGCAGTAGTAACCGTAGATCCATGCTTTGCAAATTTTACCATATCTACCGATGGAATTAGTTCACACAACAATTCCGCAGCCTTCAATTCTGTTATTGAGGCTCTAGTTAGGTTATTCCCTTTTAGAATTTCTTGATAACAGGCATCAGCTACTTCTTTATTCCCATATCCAATATTAACAGAACGCAGTCCCATTCCGTAATCTAAATATTTTTTTCCTTCCGGACAAAATACATAAGCTCCTTCTCCTCTTTCCAAGATAGAAGGTGCATTAGAAGGAAATTGATCATCTCCTCTTGAATAAGTATGCGCTCCCCCAGGTATTACATTATGTAATCGTTGTGAATATGATTTTTTCATTATGTCTAATTATTTTACTTCGAAACTATATTATTTATTATGAATTCTGCAAACTGCCAATCTAATGGTTCGTCAATTTCTAAACCAGAAATATCATCCAATAAATAGCTTAATGTTTTTTCTGTATAGAATGATTTAGTTTTAATAAAATCATCCCATTTGCTTATATAAAAACCTCCCGATGGAGTTATTTCTTTACCAAAAGATTGTCTTCCTAATTTCGTATACAATTTCAAATTATCTGCTAATTCACTTAAATAATCATCTTCTTTCTGTATAAATATTCTGTTAGGCCTACTTTCTCTTGTAGCTACTATAGAAGAAGCGTTTTCATTTTTATCCAGTAAATCAATTGCCTTTTCAAGATCTAAACTTTTTACAAAAGGTGAAGTAGGTTCTAACAAACCTATAAAATCATATTTCTTATCAAGACTAAAAGCATAATCCATAGCGTGCAAAACTACATTAACAGAAGAAGCTTCATCTGTAGCTAAATAATCGGGTCTTAAAAATGGAATTTCCGCCCCGTATTCTTTTGCTATTTGGGCATATTTTTCTGAATCTGTGCTAACCCAAATGTCACTCGAAATTTGGGTATTTCTAGCCGTTTGAATTCTATAACTAATTAAAGGCTGATTTCCTAAAATTTTAATATTTTTATCTGGAATTGACTTAGAACCACTTCTTGCGGTTATTAACCATAATACTTTTTTCATCTTTAGAATTAGAACTTTATATTGTGTATATCAATGTGCGCTTTTTCAAAATCTTCATGTTTTCCAACATCCAACCAATATCCCGAAAAAGGAAAAGATATGACCTTAAGATTATTTTTAATTAGCTCTTCCATTAAATCTGTTGCATTAAAAAAAGTATCTTTTGGAATATAATTAAGCATTTCCTTTTTCATCAAATAAATTCCTCCATTGGAATAATAGGTATACGTTGGTTTTTCTTTAAAACTTCGTATTTCCCCATTATTCGTTTCTAAAACGGCATAAGGAATACTTACTTGGTACGGAATACTTAAGACTGCCAAGTCCGCTCCTTGCTTAACAAATTCTAGAAAAAACTGTTCATAATCAATATTGGTTAATAAGTCTGAATTAGTTATCAAAACATAATCATGCTCAAAGTTATTGATTTTTGAAACAGCACCTATTGTCCCTAATGATTCCTCTTCCCACACATATTCTATATTGATGTTTTTCTCTGCACCGGTTCCGAAATGATTTTCAATTTGTTCCCCCAAATATTTTACAGATACCCAAAAATCATCAATACCAAATAAAGCCAATCGATCTAAATTGTGCTCCATAATTGCTTTGCCACCTACTTTAAGTAAAGGTTTGGGAATGTTATCAGTCAAAGGTTTCAAGCGCTGCCCTCTACCACCAGCCATAATTACTGCATCAACGGGTAAATATGATTTAATATTCCTGAAATTGATCACATTAACAACCTTGTGATTTTCATCAAGTACGGGAACAATTCTAAAATCACCTTCCCTATATTCGATAATTTTTTCTAAATTATTTTCTCCTTTAGTTATATATCTTGGATTATCTTGAATTATTTCATTAATAAGACTATCAATAGTAAAACCTTTAATCAATCCACGTCTTACATCTCCATCAGTAAGAGCTCCTATTAATTTATCCTCTGAATCTACTACAAAAAGAATAGCATCTTGTGACAACTCATTCAATGCAAGTAAAGCATCTTTAACTTTACTTCCTGATAGAATTAAATGGTCTTTATAAATTCTCATATAGATTCTTTTAAGATTTTAGTAATATTATCAGCTACATCTTCTTTAAAATAAATATTTGAACCAATATATTTATCTAATTTAACAGCTTTTTTTGCGGCTTGAATAATATCTATTTCAGTAAAAGGACAATTTATTATGTTCTCACTTTGTGCTCTACCTTTTTGTCTGTCCCCCACATTAACTACATATTTCCCAAAAGAGGCAGCTTCCAAAATTCCGCTTGAAGTATTACCAATTAAAAGCTTGCAATAATACATTGCTGAAAAATAATTAGCCTTCCCAAAATTTTCAATTAATAATATCCTGTTCTCATTTTCGTTTTTCAATTGCAAGATAGCTTCTCGATAAATGGATCCCTGTGTATCAGCATTGGGCATCGTAATTATAACAAAGAGGTCTTTAGAAATTATTGCAAGAGCCTTTTTCATGGCTTGTGCAAATTGAATATTTTCTTGTGCCGCCATTGTTTCAGAATGAAAAGTCACTAATGCAAATTCTTCATCTAGAATAGAAAACGCATCATAAAAAGTCTCTTTTTCGATAGGTCTAAATGTTTTAATATCATTTAAACTTAATGACCCTACAGTGAAAACACCATCTGAACCACCCATTACATTTTTCAATTTCTCGCTAAAGACTTCCGTTGCCGTAAAATGCAATTTAGAGGCTAATGAAATTTGGTGTCGATACACGTTATCAATAGCTCCTAAGGTTGTTTCTCCTCCATGCAAGTGTGCAAAAGATACTCCAAAAGGGATACCTGCTTGCACAGCAGCACTCATTTCAAATCGATCGCCTAAGCAAAAAACTAAATCATAGTGATGATTTTGCCAAAAATCAGCAAATTTCATTACCGTTATTCCATAAGATGATGAAATAGTTTGTTCATCATCATTTGAAATTAAAGATGATATCGTGTGAATAGTTGTATATCCGTCCTTTTCAATACTGGATAATGTATAACCATGGCTTCTGGATAAATGTGTCCCAAAAGCGATGATTTCCAATTCAAAAAAAGAATCTTCTTTTATTTTTTGAAGTAATGGAAGGTAGATTCCATAATCTGCTCTTGAACTTGTAAGTACTCCTATTTTCATTGAATGTCAGAAAGTAAAAGTTTATCAAATTCAATTTTATCGGTAATTAATGTTCTCCCAACAATATGTTCCCATTGCATCGGAGAGATTCCATCACCTGGTCTCAAAGAAATAAGATCCTCATCAGTAATGACATGACCTTTACCTATATTTTTTTTGATGTATATACTTTTTCTAGCAATAGCTATATTTTTAGTTTCACTTTGGCTAGGTACTTTTTCTCCATCACCACTTATGGCAGCTTCTATATTTCGAACTGCCTTTACCATCTCTTTTAATTCCTCTGGTTCTAAGGAAGCTAAATGATCAGGGCCTGGTAAGTTTCTATCTAAAGTAAAATGCTTTTCTATAATTTTTGCTCCCATCGCAACCGCTGCAATAGGCACTTCGATTCCTAAAGTATGATCTGAATAACCTACTGGTACCCCAAAAGTTTTTTGAATAGACAACATGGCTTTAAGATTTACATCTTTCATTGGAGTTGGATACTCTGTATTACAATGTAATATTGAAATATCCTCTTTTTTTAACCCAAATTTAAGCAGAACATCCAAAGCGTCTTTGATTTCTGACTCCAAACACATTCCTGTTGACATGATAACAGGCTTATTACATAAAGCAACGGCTTTCAAATAAGGATAATTGGTGATTTCACCACTGGGAATTTTAAAAAAAGCAAGACCCAAATCATCCAAATAACGCACTCCTTCAACATCAAATGCAGTGGAGAAAAATTTAATATTACGTTCTGCACAATAGGACATTAACTCTAAATGATTTTCATGACTCAGTTCTAAGTTTTTCAACATAGTGTATTGAGAATCATCCCCATCATTTATATTGACGCTCTGATATTCTGCTTTTTTAGCCAATTTACTAACCAAATTATCCGCCTTGAAGGTTTGAAATTTGACATAATCAACACCGGCATCGACAGCAGCATCTATTAATTTTTTTGCTACTTGTATATCACCATTGTGATTTACTCCAGCTTCTGCAATAATAATTACTTTACTCATTTTTATATGATTCTCCCTGGATTTCCTACTACTTTTTTCCCATCGGGAATATTGGTAATAATAACCGTTCCAGCACCTATTATAACATCTTTACCTATCACAACTCCTTGTTTAATTACTGCATTTGCTCCAACAAATGTTCGCTCGCCAATTGTAACATTTCCTGCTAGAACGGCACCAGGCGCAATATGTACGGCATCTCCTAAAACACATTCGTGTTCAATAATACAGCCTGTATTTAATATGACATTTTTTCCCACTTTTGCAAGTGCATTAACAACAACATTCTTATTTATAAAACTACCAGAACCTATTACTGCATTTATTGAAATATGAGCGGTTTTATGAATAATAGTTTCGATCGTTTTCCCTTTACTTTCAATCAATGCTGCGATATTCTGTCTGATATTATTTTCTCCAATACCAATTACAAAGGAAAACTCCTTTTGCCAACCAATGAAATCATCTTTTTTTTCAAATCCCAAATAAGGTAAATGGAAAGGGTCTTGTTGTACTGGTTCTATATCACTATAACCAGCAATCTTAAAACCGTTTTCTAAAACCGTTTCTGCAACGACATAAGCATGCCCTGAATATCCAATAAGAATTACTTCTTTATCTAACACTGCTAGGTATATTTACTATTCGTTCTTCTAAGAATTCCGCATTTGCATTCTCGTCTCTCTGACAATTTGCATACATCGGTAAACGATACATCAACTGCCAAATAGGACGCGTCATGACTGCATTTGCATTAGTTGTTTCTAAAAACAAATTTCGCTCTTCTTTATTTTCTAATTCCACACACATTAACCAATAATTTGCTTTAGTATCTGGAGTTTCTGTTCTAAATTTTATTCCTTTTGATGCAAAAAACGAAGCATATTCTTCAGCCAAAGTTCTTTTATTTTCTAAAAAACCATCTAATTGTTCTAATTGGGCACAAGCTAAAGCGGCATTTAGATTAGGCATTCTAAAATTATAACCCATTTCATCATGCACATATTCATAAGGATGTGGAATTTTGGCAGTAGTAGTTAGGTATTTCCCTTTTTCTCCTAAAGGAATAGAATTAGTAACAATTGCACCACCACCACCACTAGTAACTATTTTATTTCCATTAAATGAAAAAACACCTAAATCTCCCAAGCTACCGGTAGGTTTTCCTTTGTATTCACTTCCTAAGGATTCTGCGGCATCTTCAACTACAGGAATTTTCCATAAACGGCATATTCTGATTAATTCGTCTAAATGGACAGGAAATCCAAAAGTATGCATAGGTACACAAGCACTAATTTTTCGACCTGATTTCTTATTATAACAACCATCTTCTCGTAAATCACCAAATTCAATTAAAAAATTCTCAACTGCTATCGGAGACAATCCCATAGTATCTGTATCAACGTCTAAAAATACTGGATGCGCATTACAATAGGCAATAGCATTAGCGGTAGCAACAAAGGTAAGAGCTTGTGTCAATACTTCGTCACCAGCTTTCACACCTACTAGTCGCAAAGCAACCTGAATTCCAGCAGTACCATTCACCACAGCAACTGCCTTTTGTGTATTTGTAATTTGCGTCATTATGTTTTCAAACTGATCAACAAATGCTCCTACTGAAGACACAAAAGTGCTTTCTATAGTTTCTAGCACATATTTTTTTTCATTTCCATTAAATTTTGGAACATGTAAGGGAATAAATTCATTCGTGTTATATTGCTCCTTAATGAAAGAAATTGTTTCTTGAAAATTATTCATAGTTACATTTTTGAGTCTAAGTATTTTCCTGTTTCTTTATGTCCAAAATTAGGAATCATATCATGAAATAATTCAACAATAATCTCCTTTGTCCAAGAAAGATTATGCTTCATTGTTTTTATTTCACAGGTAAAATTTTCCAATTTTTCATCATTATAAATTGCTTCATTTTTGATCACACCCAGATTTTCAAATCGATTCATATCAAGCACTTCATGATCAGTGTAAAATTCCTCAAAGTCTTTTTCACCTGTAGTATCGCTGCCAGTAAATAAACAAGGCCATTTTTTTTGAGCAATTAAATAATCCATATTTTCTCTTGCTTCTTCTTCCGTTACACATAAATGTGGTTCAAATCCTAATTCAGCCAAATAGGTAACGGCAATATCAGCAAAAGAAATTAAATTAAGATTTTCGTCTAATTTGGGAAAGAAAATATCTCTATTTTCACCAAATATACAGGACATTAAACACAGTTCACCAGATTCTTTTGGTGTTACAAAATAGCGTTTAATGTCATTTGGTGCCACTATAGGTTGTTTCTTTAAAATTCTTTGATTGAACCCATGTAATAACGACCCATCTGAAAAAGCAACATTTGCAAAGCGTGCAGTAGATATTTGTATTTGCTCACTTTTTCGCATTAAATACATTTCCATAATGCGTTTTGAAGCACCCATCATATTAACAGGATTAGCTGCCTTATCAGTAGAAACACAAAAATATTTCTTGGTTCCTTTTTCTATAGATTGTTGTAATGTTTTCTCTGTATTAAAAACATTAACATCGATCATTCGCATCAGCGTAAAAGGATCCTTTTCACTTCGCACGTGCTTTAAAGCTGACAAATTCAGTACATAATCAAACTGCCCATCCGCCTTGATAAAAGCATCATATTCTAGTGAGCCAATATCTAAAGCAAATGTCTGGAAATCACCGTCAATATATCCGTAAGAACTCCTTAAGTCTCTTACAACTTCTACCATATTGTTTTCACTGATGTCAACAATGTGAAGTTTCTGCGGGTTTCTCTTGAAAATTTCTTTAGTCACTGCTTGACCTATAGATCCTGCACCACCAATCACCAAAAAAGAAGATTTTCTAACAGTAGCTGCCAATTTATATTCATATTTCAGAAGATCTTTTTCAAATATTTCAGAAGATCTGCCTATTAATTTAAGAATGTTCATATAATAATATCAAATTTAATATAATTTTAAATCACCCTCCACCATTTCCTTCACCAAAGCCTTCAAATCATATTGAGGTTTCCATCCTAATTGCGTCTTTGATTTAGTAGGATCACCAATTAGTAAATCTACTTCAGTAGGACGGTAATATTCAGGATCTACACGAACCACCACTTGGCCTATTTCTAACTGATATAAAGGATTGTTGCAAGCCGCTACTTTAGCTGTTTCATTTTCATTCTCTCCTTCAAAGAGCAACTCAACCCCTACTTCGGCGAAAGCCATACGTACAAAATCTCTAATATAAGTAGTTACACCGGTTGCAATAACATAATCCTCAGCAACCTCTTGTTGTAATATCCTCCACATGGCTTCGACGTAATCTTTGGCATGACCCCAGTCTCTTTGTGCATTTAGATTACCAAGATACAAACATTCTTGCTTTCCTTTAGCAATTGCAGCTGTTGCCATTGTAATTTTACGTGTTACAAATGTCTCGCCACGTCGTGGAGATTCATGATTGAATAAAATTCCATTGCAGGCAAACATATTGTAAGCTTCGCGATAATTTTTAGTGATCCAGTAGGCGTATATCTTAGCAACACCGTAAGGAGATCGAGGATAGAAAGGCGAGTTTTCATCGTAGAAACCAGCAGCATTTTTATTTTCTGCCAGTCCACCGTAAAGTTCTGAAGTAGAAGCTTGGTAAACTCTAGTTTTGTTCATTAAACCTAGAATTCTAATGGCTTCTAATATTCTTAAAGTACCAATACCATCTACATTAGCAACATATTCAGGAGAATCAAAAGACACTTTTACATGAGACATTGCTCCCAAATTATAGATTTCATCAGGTTGCACTTCTTGAATAATTCTTATAATATTAGTTGAATCAGTCAAATCGCCATAATGAAGTTTGAAATTGATATGCTTTTCATGTTGGTCTTGATAGATATGATCAATACGCTGGGTATTGAAAGAGGACGCACGACGCTTTACACCGTGAACCATGTATCCTTTTTCTAAAAGTAATTCAGCTAGATATGAACCGTCTTGACCTGTAATTCCTGTGATTAGTGCTACTTTCATGTTTTTTTTAGTTTCTCTGTGTTTCTCTGTGTTATGCACTGAGTTACACTATGTAGTTTTAAATATATAATTTTTTGTTTCACTGAGCTACTCTGTGTTTTACACTGAGTTACTCCGTGTAGCTTAAATATATAGTTTTTTGTTTCACTGAGTTACACTGTGTAACTAAACTATAACTTCACTTCCTTATAACGATCTAAATTTTCCAAAAACCAATCATACGTCTTCTGGATTCCTTCCTCTAATTGTATTTTATGTTTCCACCCTAATGCATGCATCTTTGAAACATCCATTAATTTTCGTGGTGTTCCATCAGGTTTTGTAGCATCCCAAACAATTTCTCCTTGATGTCTTGTGATTTTTTGAATGGTTTTTGCTAATTGTTTAATCGTTAGATCTTCTCCGGTCCCGACATTATAAAGATATTCTGGCAATTTATTTTCTAATGCAAAAACAACAGCTTCTGCCATATCATCTACAAAAAGGAATTCTCGCATTGGTGTTCCGCTTCCCCATAGTTCGACAGGCTCACTATTTTTTTTCGCTTCATGAAATTTACGGATCATTGCTGGCAAAACGTGCGAAGAATTTAAGTCGAAATTATCATGAGTACCATATAAATTAGTAGGCATTAGGCTTACATAATCTTTATTAAACTGCTTTCTAATTGCTTGACAAGCTTTGACGCCCGTAATTTTTGCAATAGCGTACCATTCATTTGTTGGCTCTAACGAATCTGTCAATAAATATTCTTCTTTGAGCGGTTGCGGTGCTAGTTTAGGGTAAATACATGAACTGCCTAAAAAGATAAATTTTTCAACACCTGATTGTAAAGCTGTATCAATAAGATTATTTTGTATCAGCATGTTTTCCATAAGGAATTGGTATGGAAAGTCATTATTGGCCAGAATTCCGCCTACTTTGGCAGCGGCATCAATCACTATTTCTGGCTTTTCTGTTGCAAAAAAATCGTGTACTGCTTGTTGGTTTTTTAAATCGAGTTGTTTACTAGAAATACCGATTAGGTTTGTGTATCCTTTTGCGATAAGCGTGCGCCAAATTGCGCTACCCACCATTCCGTTATGACCTGCAATATATATTTTAGTGCTTTTTTGTATCATATTATTAAACTCTAGCAAGTAAATTGTTACTCAAAAAAAATTTATTTATTTAATAACCAAGATGACGATTGAATTTTTTCACCTAAACCGTCCAGAAGTTCGATATTTAATTCAGTACAAACAGGAACTTCAGGAATGGAATTGTTATTTTGATCTCCGCCGTTGGCGAAAGCCAAATCAAACTCTTGTGAATGTAATTTATGAATGTGTTTAATGGTCTCGCATACGGTTCTATCGGTATCAATGGAGACAAATACTTTATCAGTAGCTTTAATATTATCCACAATAAATAAACGTTCCTCCTGATTTTGAAATTCTTTCGATCCCTTTAATTCTCTTTGATGATCGTTGTTTACAATTACAAATAGTGCATCGCCAAGTTTTCTTGCTTCGTTGAAATACTCGATATGTCCTTTGTGGATCGGGTTAAAATAACCACTTACTATTATAGCTTTCTTTTTCATATTATTACATTTAATCTGTGAAACGAAAATTTTTATCTGATGCTGGTTTTTAAACTATTTATATTTCCACTCTACCAGTGAAATATAATCAAATTTTTCAAGTTGCGAAGCTCATCATTATTGCAATGCATAACGAAACGTTGTTTGTAAATGATTCATAATCTCGACTACGCTCGATTTGACAAAAACATGACGACGATTTGAACAATTATTTGGTATAAATCTATTGTTATCTTGAATGTGTTAGTAAAACAATCAAATTTTTCAAGTTGCTCGTGTTATCATTATTGTATTGAAAAACGAAATGGTGTTTGTAAATGATTAATAATCTCGACTACGCTCGATTTGACAAAAACATGACGATGATTTAAACAACTATTTGGTATAAATCTGTTGTTATCTTAAATGTGCTAGCAAAAAAATCAAATTTTTTAAGTTGCAGAAGTCATCATTATTTCAATGAAAAAAGAAACGTTACTTACAAATGATTCACGATCTCGACTACGCTCGATTTGACAAAAACATGACGACGATTTAAACAACTATTGGGTATAAATCTATTTTTATCTTGAATCTGCTAATAAAATTATTATATTTTTCAAGTTGCTCGTGTTATCATTATTGCTACAAATAACGAAACGGTGTTTGTAAATGATTCATAATCTCGACTACGCTCGATTTGGCAAAAACACGACGATGATTTGAACAACTATTGGGTATAAATCTATTGTTATCTTGAATGTGTTAGTAAAACAATCAAATTTTTCAAGTTGTTCGTGTTATCATTATTGCTATGAAAAATGAAACGTTGTTTGTAAATGATTCATAATCTCGACTACGCTCGATTTGACAAAAACATGATAGTACTTTCAATAAGTGTTTATGCTACCAAAATTGCTTGTCAAAAAAAATCTATCACTATAAAATTCTAAATGATCAAAATAGTTCAGCGGAAAAAATTTTAAATATACTTAAACGTTACTGCAAAAATAAATTTAAAAAGTCAATCAAAATTAAGCTAAACTTTTAAAAATACGACGTACTATTAAAAACAAAACAGTTAAAAATCCCGCCAGAATTCCACCTAAAACAATTCCTTTAGCCTTCCCAAATTTTTCTTTTTTTAAAGGTAAAATAGGTTGATCGATGACCTGAATTAAAGGAGTTTCTTTTCGTAACGTTACTTTAGCTAACTCGCTTTGCTTCACTAATTCTGTCAAGATCGCTGTATTGGCTTGTACATCTACTTGTCGGCGAGCTGAAGGAGTACGACGCACATTAAGCGCAGGGTTTAACATAAAAGTATTATCATTAGCAACAGCTACTCCAGTGATGGCGCCATTGAGCGCTCCTCGTACTGAATCTGTTTGCCTTTGCAAAATAGCCATATTCTGCCTTGCCTTTTTACTTTTAGTATCCACATAAAAATCAGATACGTTTTTAACCAAGGCCTCCGTAAAATACTTTGCAAATAACTCATTAGTAGAATTTACATCTATAGTAATTATAGCTATTTTTTTATCTTTTTGACCAACAGACAATCCCGTTTTAGAAATATTATCATACATCACGCCCATGATACTATCGTGGACTCTTGTGAAATTTTTGCGATTGGCCTCAGCAGGAAATTGGATGTTAGCAAATTGTGGTTTATTCTCCCAATTCTTTCTCCATTCTTGCTCTTGTATGTACATTTCGGCAAGCGAAATAGACTTTCCTTGATAAGTGACTGGAGTTAAGAGCGTTTGCTCGACCATAGACCGCGATTTGAACAACTCATTCAAATTAGACCCTGTAAAAATACTACCACCGCCACCGCCAAGGTCAAAACCAAAAGAACTGGCTAAACCCAAAGCTCCTCCCAATCCTCCTCCACTTTTTTCATCTTCTAATGCAAATGATAAACTAGCGGTATAAATAGGTTTTTTACTGAAAGAATAGGCCAAACCTAAAACAGCTCCAATAATTCCCGCTATCACAATTATTTTCCATTGTGATAAGAGGTAATTAAACCATTCTTTTGCTTTATCTATTAATTCCTTTAACGATATTTCGTCGTTTGGGGTTTGTTCCATGTTTTTTGTTATCGGTTTTCTGTTGTCGGTTTTCGGTTGTCGGTTCTCTGTTGTCGGTTCTCTGTTATCTGTTATCCGTTTTCGGTTTTCTGTTATCGGTTTTCTAATGCCGTTTTTAGACTGTTGTTTTTAGACATTTCTTGAGAAAGTCCATTTACCCGGTTAATGCTATTTACGGATAACTGATAACTCATAACCGTTTTCTGTTGTCCGTTTTCGGTTTTCTGTTCTCTGTTTTTAGACTGTTATTTTTAGACTGTTCTTGAGAAAGTCCATTTAACCGGTTAATGCTATTTACGGATAACAGATAACTCATAACTGATAACCGTTCTCTGTTCTCTGTTGTCGGTTCTCTGTTGTCGGTTGTCGGTTCTCTGTTGTCAGTTTTCGGTTTTCGGTTTTCCGTTGTCGGTTTTCTGTTGTCCGTTTTCTGTTATCCGTTTTCTGTTATCGGTTTTCTGTTATCCGTTTTCGGTTGTCTGTTTTCGGTTGTCTGTTTTCGGTTGTCTATTATCCGTTTTCTGTTGTCCGTTTTCGGTTTTTTAATGCCGTTTTTAGACTGTTGTTTTTAGACATTTCTTGAGAAAGTGCATTTACCCGATTAATACTATTTACGGATAACAGATAACTCATAACTGAGAACCGTTCTCTGTTGTCGGTTGTCGGTTGTCCGTTTTCTGTTATCGGTTCTCTGTTGTCGGTTCTATGTTTTCGGTTGTCTAATGCCGTATTTAGACTGTTCTTGAGAAAGTGCATTTACCCGATTAATACTATTTACGGATAACAGATAACTCATAACTGATAACCGTTCCCTGTTGTCCGTTTTCGGTTCTCTGTTTTCGGTTTTCTGTTGTCCGTTTTCGGTTTTCGGTTTTCTAATGCCGTTTTTAGACTGTTGTTTTTAGACATTTCTTTAGAAAGTACATTTACCCGATTAATGCTATTTACGGATAACTGATAACTCATAACCGTTTTCTGTTGTCGGTTGTCTAATGCCGTTTTTAGACTGTTGTTGAGAAAGTACATTTACCCGATTAATACTATTTACGGATAACTGATAACTCATAACTGATAACCATTCTCTGTTCTTGAGAAAGTCCATTTACCCGGTTAATTCTATTTACGGAAAACTGATAACTCATAACTCATAACCGTTTTCGGTTTTCTCTTGTGTGTTAATCAGCCTGCCCTGTGTTTTTATTTAGGGTTCATGTGGAGTGATTTTCGATAGCCATCCTGTAGCTTTACTTTTCAAAATAGTATCAAGAAGTCTTTACTTTAAAAAAATTATCGCTATTTTCTATAAATTTTCTGTCGCAAATCTTTTCTTCCCTAAAGCTTGGCATAGCATGTGTTTTGACATTTCAAAAAAAATAAATTTCCCTAAAACCTAGAACAGTAATGTAAAATCTCGTCCTTTCGATGGTTTCTTCATATCTTCAAACTTTTGAATTTCGGCTGTAAGCATCCTTGCATATTCAGTGGTCATAAATGCTTTGAAAACTTCAATATCGTCTTGTTCACGAGTAGCTATCAAAACTTCAATATATTCCGCTTTTGACTCATTATAAACAATCGCAAGAGGCAACCCATAATAGGCTTGTATATAATTCATTAACAACCTTGATGTCCTACCATTGCCATCATAAAAGGGATGTATGCTTACCAAGTTAAAATGAGCAACAAAAGAAAGATGTAATTGCTCTAAAATTGATATGGGTTGTTGCATTTGCTCCTGAATGGCTTGTGTCATTTTTTGAGTAAGATCCGCTACTTTATCAAAATTAGGGAAATAACTAGAGCCTGCTGTCACATTTCCTTTTCTAAAGGCACCAATGCTGGCATCAATTGTTCCAAAAATAGTATTGTAAATTCGCGCCGTATTTTTAACTACAATTGAATTAATCTCTTGTATTAATTTAGTAGAAACAACTCTTTTAATTTTTGCTTCTTGTAAAGTAAATAATAAAGCGGTATAATGATCCGTAACCATCAAACTATCCTGCAATGGTTTACCTTTGGGTGTAAGTCCATCTGATAACAAAACTTGGGTTTCCACTTCGGTTAAAGTAGAGCCTTCAATCTTGGTAGAATGATGCACAATTGAGATATGATTAAACTTTTCATGGTTTATCACCTCATCAATCGCTAACGCTTTGTATCTAATGACTAATTGTACTAAATCCATTGTCCGTTTTCTGTTGTCCGTTTTCTGTTCTTGAGAAAGTACATTTACCCGGTTAATTTTATTTACGGATAACAGATAACTCATAACTGATAACCGTTCTCTGTTCTTGAGAAAGTCCTTTTACCCGGTTAATTCTATCTACGGATAACTCATAACCGATAACCGTCCTATGTTGTTGAGAGCATGTATTTACATCGCTAGCAATAGTCACGGATAACAGATAACTCGTAACCGATAACTCTATTACCTAAAGGCTGTAATGATTAACAGCGCAAGGCTTGATATTACACTTCCTATTCCTACTAACTCTCCTACTGTTGCTTTTTTGACTTCTGGCTTCTCTGGGACAATGATTTGGGATCCAGGTTTTACCTTTGGGTATGCGTTAAAAAATAAAAATGAGTTGGTAACAGAGGCCTTGCCGTTTGGATAAATCACATACGCTTTTCTTTTCCATCCTTTCCCATCAACACCACCTACGGCATTCAAGTAATATTTAAAAGCTTTTCCTTTAACATACGGTATTTCGGAGGTGAGTAATACGTTTCCTGCCACCTTAACACCCTCGTTAAAAGTGGCTACTTCTATCTCATCGCCTGCAAATAAAGTTACATTAGCACTTATACTCTGATCTTTTACTATTTCCTGCCAATCCAGTGGAATAGTGGCAAATTTAAGTTCTTCTTTTAGCTTTTTCTCTAACTTATCTTGGATGCTGTCTTTTTTACCTAAATTGACATTTACATTTTCAAGATCTTCAATTTGCTTTGCTTGAATGGGTCTTTTTATTTTTACTCCTTCAATATTCGCTAAAGATGTTAAACCACCTGCTCTTTGAATTAGTTCATATACCGTAGATTTCTTCTTGACCAACGCATATTTGCCGGGATAATTGACTGCTCCAATTATCGTAATTGATTCTGGTTTTTCATATACTGCCATTTTCCTGATGCTGACTACATCAAAGGGCTTTAAAATAAAATTCTTAGCCTGCTCGTTTCTGGTAGGACTAATTTCGATACTATACAACTGTGCTTTCAAAGGGTTGGCATCATCTATTTCTTCTGAAGTAATCATTCGCGCAACCTCCACTCTTTTAGAAGCTGATCCCGTTAGTCCGCCTACTTGAACAATCAAGTCATTTAAAGTAAGATTGTCATAATAATCATATTCTCCGGGATTTCTTACCTCGCCATCTATTGTCACTTTGAATTCCTCTCTAAAAGTAAGTACTGAATAAATAGTCACATTATCCTCTCTTTTCAAAAGTATATTTTCTGTTGGATCACCGGCAACCGCTTTGGCAACATCAAAATTGACAATTTCAGTAGACAAATCTGATTTTAAACGGATAATTGTTCCTCGCTTACTATAGGCATCCTCTTTTAAACCTTCAGCACGACTTATTAGATCTGAAACTTTCATTCCTGCAGCAAAAGAATAAAAATTTGGCCTGAAAACAGCTCCTTCAATTTTGATACGATTCTCAAATCGATTTAATATTTTAGTTACGTTGAATACATCACCTGATACTGGATTATAGGTTGAAAATTCAGACTGCTTGATGTCACGCACTTTAAATTCTTTAGCTGTTTTTTGTAAAACATTTACTGACGCTGTGTAAGCGAACTCGTTAAATCCAGAAGCAAAACGGAGTAAATCAGCAAACGATTCCCCTTTTTTCATTTCAAATATTCCCGGACGTTTTACTTCCCCTTCAACAGTAACTCGCTGGTTGTAAGCTGGAATTCTGATAACATCATTATCCTTCAAACCAACATTATCCGATTGATCCCCATTGACTAAAAAATTGTAGATATCAACTGTTTTATACACTTTGTTGTTTCGCAATAGCTCTATATTTCTATAACTTCCGTTTTTTGCTGGTCCACCGCCTAAAAATAATGCGTTATAAACTGTTGCTAATGATGAAATAGAATAATTACCCGGTTGTCTGCTTCCTATCAAAGTCACTTTAATGGTTCTGATTTGGCTTAAGCTGACACTAACTTGTGATTGTCCAGAAGCTACCGTGCTGTAAACTCTTGCAAATGCACTTTTAATTCTTTGTGTTGCTGCTTCAATACTCATTCCTGAAACTGAAATTTCACCCACATATTGTAATGTTACTTTTCCCTCAACGCTTACGGGAATACTGGCGTTAAATTCTTGTACGCCATACACACTTACTTGCAGCTCATCACCAGGTCCCAATATATAATTTACAGGAGTAGCTAGTTTTAAATTAGGTTCAAAATTTAAAGTAGGGTTGTCAAAAAGTTCTGATCCAAAGACCAAAGCATTGAGTGAATCTTTAATCTTTAAATTTACTATTTCCTGTTGCTTTCGTCCAAATTCTTTCTGTCTATTAATCTCTTCTGAATCTTTTCCTGAATTTTTCAATCCCTCCTTTGTTCCCTCTTTTGATGGCTCTTTTTTAGTATCAAATTGAGCTAAACGCGCTTTTAACTTACTAAACTCACCGGCTGACATCCCTTTAGACAGCGCCATAGGCTCAGCCTGATCAATGGTAACATTATTAGCTTGCAATTGCGTTTTTATTTTGATAATGTCGCTATCCGATAAGTAATCTACCTTTAGAGTGCTTAAATCAGTGCTTTTCAATAAATCTTGTGCTTGTACAGTCGATGTTTGAAAAAGAACTAAAAAAAGAGAGAAGAAGATAATATTTTTCATAGGAAGGAAATTTAGAGCGCTATAAATTAAAGAAATAATGAAGAACACTACTTAATAGTCTTCAAAACTTTTATTTATTGAGTACAAAGGTGTTTGTTGTTTTGATGGCTTCGCCACTGTGAATCCCAATACTGGTTCACATAAATCAAATTATTAAAAGAACTTTACGTTGTTCTGCGCTATGCAGCATAAGCAATCGTACTATTTTGCAAATATAGTATTATAAAATTTATAAAAAAATATTATCAAATCAGGGTTTGCTTACTAAAAATGATCTTGGAGGATAACAACTTATTAGACAAATTAGTATCAGTTCCTAAATTATTTTAAAAGTAAATAAAATCACTAAATATAGTGATGAAAAAAGAATGCATTTGCTCTCCTTTAAAAATTATAATTGTGAAACAATTATTACAAATACTTGAAAGATTATTTACAAAATACTTTTACGTAATGATTTTACTTATTAGTAACCCGTTGGGTGTAATTATTCAAAACGTCAGTTCGAGTGTTTTTTTGTGGAGTAAAACGGAGTAAAAAATGTATCGAGGACCGTTAATAATGAAATTTTTCTTGTTCTCGATACATTTTTGTATCGAAAAATACTCGAACTGACGAAAAATCACCTTCAAAACTAATTACAGCCAACGGGTTTATTACTATTATCGTAAGATGATATGGCAGGTGGAGGTTAACCAATTTAAATAAAAATTACGGTAAGCAGCGTTAAATAGTAATACAAGATCAGGTCAATCGCTATCAAAAAAAAGAATAGGAAATATTTAAACACTGTAAATTGAAAGTGTTTATTTATCTAGTATTTGAAAAGTAGAGTTCATGCTTTTAAATTCAGGCACAATTTCTTTCATTTTAGAAACGATAATATCGTTATCAAAGCAGTTAGTACAATTTATAAGTTCGTTAATTGCGACGTGCAACGATAAATAATCATTATGATTTTCCTGTGCAATCATAATTTTCTCGTTATGTGTTGGTACCGTTTTAGAAGTATCATTTAATAATTCTTCGTACAACTTTTCACCCGGTCTGAGGCCTACAATTTTAATTTTGATGTCTTTATCAGGAATAAACCCAGCTAGTTTTATCATCTTTCTAGCTAAATCAATAATTTTTACCGGCTTACCCATATCAAAAATATAGATTTCACCTCCATTACCCATTGCTCCCGCTTCTAGAACCAGTTGACATGCTTCAGGAATAGTCATAAAATATCTTATAATATCTTGATGCGTAATTGTAATAGGACCTCCATTTTCGATTTGTTTTGTGAATAACGGAACCACAGAGCCATTTGACCCTAAAACATTTCCAAAGCGTGTCGTGATAAATTTAGTCCCTAAACTTCCTGCTGCTTTATCTTTAAAAGATAGCGATTGTACATATTTTTCAGCGATGCGTTTACTAGCTCCCATAACGTTGCTTGGATTCACCGCTTTATCTGTAGACACCATAACAAATCTTCCTACATTGTATTTGATAGATAAATCAGCTAAATTCTTTGTTCCTTTAACATTTGTAAAAATTGCTTGAGCAGGATTTTCTTCCATTAAAGGGACATGCTTGTAAGCAGCAGCATGGTATACAATGGATGGACTATGTTTCTTAAAAATATCATCCATAGCTTCATAACTCCTGATATCAGCTATGAGTGAAATCACCTCTACAGTAGATTCTGCTTTATTTAGTTCTAATGACAAATGATGTAAAGGCGTTTCCGCTTGATCTACTAATATTATTTTTTCAGGTTGGAAAGATAAAATTTGCCAAACAATTTCGCTTCCTATTGATCCTGCTGCTCCACTAATCAGAATCGTTTTTGATTTGACTTGGCGAGAAATTAGCCTATTATCCAATACAATTGGATTACGCTCTAATAAATCAGCAATTTCTATGTTTTTGACTTTTCTAGAAATTTCATTTGCATCATCCCAGTCTGAAATAGCCGGAAGTGTGAATACTTTAATATTAAATTCTAAACATCGATCTACAATTGTTATTTTGTCAGCAGTACTTAAACTTTTATCAGCTATGATTAATGCATTCGCATTTCTAGACCTCATCAAAACTGGTATTCCACGCTTCTGACTGTATATTGACAACCCGTGAATAGTTCTCGCTGACTTAACCTCAGACTTACTGATAAAACCTAATAGTTTAAATCTTGAAGGCATCTCTGATTTAAGAGCATTAGCAACAAATATAGCATTAGCGTCAGTGCCATAAACCATCGCTCTTAATACCTCTTCACTATCGATTTGCTTTTTAAAAAGTTCAAAAAATTTCTTAACAAAGACTCGAAAGAGAAATAGTAAAACAAATGTTATGACAAAATTGATAATTAAACCCGGAACAAGATATATTTTTTTTCCAAAAATTAAATAACTAGAGTAATTAAAAACGACTAAAACTAAAATGGAAGATGTTGTAGCCAGCAACAATTTTATCACATCAATGAAAGAAGAATGACGAATAATTCCGGAATAAGTTTTAAAGATTAAAAAAAAGACTGTATTGACAATGATAATTATTCCAAACCTTACTGGAACAGATAAAGTACTGTAAAACTCAACTTGCAAGTTTTTTACAATTGTGTAAGTAATAGTATTTGCCAAAATTAAAATTACTACATCAATACAGAAAATTATCCATCTGGGAAGATATTCAAGACTAAGAATGTATTTTTCTAAAAATTTTCTGCCAATAAAATCTGTAGCATTATTCATTGTAGCATTTTTTTTTATTTTGGGTTGATTTGCTTTCATGAATAGAATTGAAATGCTTTGTACTAATTTTTATCGTTTGCAAATATAATTCAATTTATTAAAAGTACGATAGCTGCTTGATTTTACTTACGATTTATATTAAATTTATTACTATTTTACGCCTTCCATAAGAATTTAATAAAAATAATTTTTGTCGTTGATTTTACAATACTCTGAAACACAAATTAGTCAACGTAAGTTTTTAAATAAATGTATAAAGATAAATTGCTATCATTTATCCTAATGGCTTTCATTGTAGTTTGTAGACTTATAATCGTCCATCTACCCTATCTCCTAGAACACCTTTCACATCATATAAAATACTGTTTGGATTTTGCAATTGACCCATATCAAGTTCAAAAAATGCAGTATGAGCAACACCTAATACAACTGCATCAAATTTTTGATTGGGAAGTTCTTGAGTGGTTTCTAATTTATATTCTCGCTGTACAGCAGCAGGATCTGCTAATGGATCATAAATTGTAACTTTTATACTGTAATCAGCCAAAGCTGTTATAACATCGATAATTTTAGTATTGCGAACATCAGGACAATTTTCTTTAAAAGTGATTCCAAGCATTAATAAAGTTGCTCCATTAACAACAACACCTTTTCGGATCATTAGTTTGACAATTTGAGAGGCCACGTATTCTCCCATACTGTCATTTAAACGTCGGCCTGCTAAAATGATTTCAGGATGATAACCCAATTCCTGCGCTTTTTGTGCTAAGTAATAGGGATCAACTCCTATACAGTGACCACCAACCAAACCAGGTTTGAAAGGAAGGAAATTCCATTTCGTGGCAGCTGCTTGTAATACGGCATGTGTATCAATATTCATCAAATTGAATATTTTAGCTAATTCATTGACAAAAGCAATATTGATATCACGTTGCGAGTTTTCTATCACTTTTGCCGCTTCTGCCACTTTTATTGATGGTGCTAAATAGGTTCCAGCAGTAATAACAGATTGGTACAAGTCATCTATTTTCCTTCCTGCTTTAGGGGTAGAACCGGAAGTCACTTTTAATATTTTATCTACGGTATGTTCTTTATCTCCCGGATTTATTCGCTCCGGAGAATAACCTACATAAAAATCAATATTGAATTTCAATCCTGAAATGCGCTCTAAAACAGGAACACATTCCTCCTCAGTCACTCCTGGATAGACCGTTGATTCATAAATGACAATGTCACCTCTTTTTAAAACTATACCAACAGTTTCACTAGATTTATATAATGGCGTTAAATCAGGGCGGTTATTTTTATCTACCGGTGTGGGTACAGTTACCACATAGTAATTACATTCTCGAATATCATCAATGCTTGTGGTACAATACAAACCATTAGAAATTACGGGTTCGTCTACTAAAACATTTTTAAGCGTATCCGAATCAATTTCTTGAGTAGTGTCTATTCCTTGTTTTAGTTCAGCAACCCTGTTATGATTAATGTCAAACCCTACAACAGCATGCTTGGTAGCAAATAATCGCGCTAAAGGCAAACCAACATATCCAAGACCAACAACTGCTATTTTTATTTTTGATTCCATGTATTTTAAGGTCTAAATGATCTTGTATTCGTAATTTTTTCAGCGAACTAATCAAAATAAGTTATTAGTTATCAGCCGCTTTGATGCAATAAGTGTATACTATTTCCAAACAAGTAATAAGTTGACAATAATCATCAATCAATAAAAGACTCTGAAAATAATACACTTTAATGAGTCGTTTACAACTATTAAAAAGTATCTTTTTTCTTCATTTTTAAAACGCATCCTAGAGATTCTAAAACTAGAACATAATGTGTTTTATTTATTTCTTGTACAATTGCTTTTTGTTTAGAAAATGGTCCTGATTCTAATTGTATTGTATCACCAATTTTAATCGATTCTACTAAAACATCATTCCCATCAGCACCTTCTAGCCATTTTTTAATAACGCTAATTTCTTCATCTTTAACAATAGCAGGTTTACCCAACCAGAATAAGTAACGCACTACACCAGAGGACTGGAATACTAAATTACGTTGTGCTTCTTGCAGTTGAACAAACACATAGGAATTAAAAAGAGGCACTTGTACCTTTTTCTTTCGGTCCGTCCATTGACGCACTTGTGTGATAATTGGACAATAGCACTCAATTCCACTTTTCAACAATTGCTCTGCTACTTTCTTTTCCCATTTGGGTTTTGTATACACTACGTACCAGTTCATAGGATTATTTTTTATTGTTTTCTGTTTTCGGTTGTCTGTTTTCTGTTTTCAGTTGTCGGTTTTCTGTTGTCGGTTGTCTGTTTTCTGTTATCGGTTTTCTGTTGTCTGTTTTCTGTTTTCTGTTTTCTGTTTTCTGTTATCCGTTATCGGTTGTCTGTTGTCTGTTTTCTGTTATCCGTTATCGGTTGTCTGTTGTCGGTTTTCTGTTGTCTGTTGTCTGTTTTCGGTTATCGGTTATCGGTTCTCTGTTTTCTGTTATCCGTTATCGGTTCTCTATTGTCGGTTCTCTAATGCCCGTTTTCGGTTGTCTGTTTTCGGTTGTCTGTTTTCGGTTGTCCGTTCTTTAATGCCGTTTTTAGAATGTTGTTGAGAAAGTACATTTACCCGGTTAATAATATTTACGGATAACAGATAACTCATAACTGATAACCGTTTTCTGTTGTCGGTTCTCTGTTGTCGGTTCTTTAATGCCGTTTTTAGACTGTTGTTTTTAGACTGTTCTTGAGAAAGTCCATTTACCCGATTAATAATATTTACGGATAACAGATAACTGATAACCGTTCTCTGTTTTCTGTTCTCTGTTTTCTGTTGTCTGTTGTCTGTTATCGGTTCTCTGTTGTCGGTTCTTTAATGCCGTTTTTAGACTGTTGTTTTTAGACTGTTCTTGAGAAAGTCCATTTACCCGGTTAATGCTATTTACGGATAACTCATAACTGATAACCGTTGTCTGTTGTCTGTTTAAATTTACGTATGGTGACACTTAATTTAGTTGTTAGAGAAACACAAATCGTAATTTCAGAATACTCAAAACAGAAAACCCATAACCCATAACTCATAACTCATAACTCAGAACCGATAACTCTTTACTCAAATTTATTCCAGTTATTTTCAACATAACGCAAAAAAGAAAATAATTTAGCTCCCAGAATATCATATTCTTTTTGAAGTAGATTTAATTCAATCGCTAAATCCGGATAAAGAAATGCTAATTTTTCTAAGTGACAAATTGTTTCTAAATTACTAGCATGCGAATAAGTAAGAAACTTAATAAAGTCCATTTTATATCTTTTTCTGCCGTATCCCTCCACTATATTAGTAGCCACCGAATCCGCCGATCTTCTTATTTGACTTCCTAATTCATATAATTCATGTTTTGGCAACTTTAATGAAAACCCATGAGTTCGATAGAATAAAGACAACGATAAATTATAGATATCTAAATCTTTGTAGCTTTTCATATTTTTACTGTTTTGCTTTATTTTCTGTTGTCGGTTCTCTGTTGTCGGTTCTCTGTTGTCCGTTGTCTGTTCTCTGTTTTCTGTTTTCTGTTGTCTGTTTTCTGTTGTCTGTTTTCTGTTGTCTGTTGTCTGTTGTCCGTTGTCTGTTGTCCGTTGTCTGTTCTCTGTTGTCTGTTTTCGGTTGTCTGTTTTCTGTTGTCGGTTCTCTGTTGTCGGTTCTTTAATGCCGTTTTTAGAATGTTGTTGAGAAAGTCCATTTACCCGGTTAATGCTATTTACGGATAACAGATAACTCATAACCGTTGTCTGTTGTCTGTTTAAATTTACGTATGGCGACACTTAATTTAGTTGTTAGAGAAACACAAATCGTAATTTCAGAATACTCAAAACAGAAAACCCATAACCGATAACTCATAACCGATAACTCATAACCGATAACTCATAACCGATAACCGATAACTCATAACCGATAACAGACAACTTCTACCTCAAATTATCCCAGTACCATTTTACTGCTTCTTCTAATCCTTCTTGCATTGAAAATCTTGGATGGTAACCCAACAAATTTTTCGCCTTCTCTATACTTGCTAATGAATGCGGAATATCACCAGCTCTATTGGGTCCATATTCTATTTTTACGTTTGCTATATTTGGATCATAAACTGCTAAATATTCCTTGAGATAGTCGAGTAAATTATTCAATGTATTTCTATCACCAAAAGCAGTGTTATAAACAGTATTAATGGCTTCAAGATTAGATGTTGCCATTGCGAGCTCATTCATCTGGATTACATTATCGATGTAGGTAAAATCTCGAGAATAATTACCGTCACCATTTATTTTTGGACTTTCATGTTTCATTAATTGCATCACAAACTTCGGGATAACCGCAGCATAAGCACCATTAGGATCTTGTTTCCGACCAAAAACATTAAAGTATCGCAGTCCAATAGTCTCTAAACCATAGGTTTTACTGAAAATTTCAGCGTAGAGTTCGTTTACATATTTAGTTATAGCATAAGGCGAAAGTGGCTTTCCTATAACTTCTTCCACTTTTGGTAATAACTCAGAATCTCCGTAAGTAGAAGAACTTGCAGCATAAATAAAGCGTTTCACTTTCTCATCTCTTGCCGCTACTAACATATTTAAAAATCCCGATACATTAACATCATTTGTAGTTACAGGATCCTTCAAGGATCTTGGTACGGATCCTAAAGCAGCTTGATGCAAAACATAATCGACACCTTTTACAGCCGTTTCACAATCAGCAGCGCTTCGAATATCCCCTTCAATCAAAGTGAAATTAGGATTTTTTATGTATTCAGCAATATTGTGCCTATGACCCGTAGCAAAATTATCTAGGCACACTACTTTATTTCCTTTTGATAAAAAATATTCGCATAAGTTAGAACCTATAAATCCAGCTCCTCCAGTTATTAATATTACGTTTTGTTTCCCTAGTTCCATCTGCTTTTTTTTAAAAAATCTATCAAAATAAACTTACTTTTTTACTATTTTTTTTACGATCTTATGATATAAATTTTCTTTTTTATCCTCTTCATAATATCCATTTGCATAGGATCCGTAGCCATATCCTGTGCCGTATTTTGCCTTATTTTCTAAGCCATTCAAAATAATGCTGGTATTATTTAACTCACCGCGCTTCACACGATTATTCAATAGCGTAATCATATCTTTTTTAGTGAAATTTTGTCTAACAATATAAAGTGTAACATCACTATATTGCACAAGTTCAAGCGCATCAGATACTAATCCAACAGGAGGTGTGTCTAAAATTATATAATCATATTTTTTCTTTAATTCCTCGATTAGCTCTTTCATTCGCTCACTGATAATCATTTCAGAAGGATTAGGCGGCACAGGACCTGATAAAATCACATCTAGAAAGGGAATGTGCGTTTTATTTATAATTTCATCAACTGTTTTTTGCTTAATTAAGTAATTCACTACTCCAACTTCTTTGGATAAATTAAATTCGGCAGCCAGTTTAGGCTTTCTTAAGTCAAGTCCTATAATTACTGTTTTTTTCTCGCTCAAGGCAAAAACGGTAGCGATGTTTATAGAACAAAATGTTTTTCCCTCACCACTTATAGAAGAAGTTATCATTAAAGTTTTAGCGCCATCAACATTTTGCTGTTTGTATAGAAATTGCAAAGAAGATCGAATTGCCCGAAATGATTCTGACAATGCTGATTTTGGTTTTTCAAAAACTGCTAAATCGGTACTTTCTTTATTCACACCAACAACTCCTATCAAAGGAATTTTTGTCATCTTGCTAATATCCTCAACATTTTGAACTGAATTATTAATAAAGAAAATAGCGAACACAAATAGCAACGGAACCAGTATTCCTAAAAATAAAGCTAAGACATAATTAACTGATGTTTTTGGACCAATTAGTCCGCCACCTACATCTTTTGCAGGGTCGATAAAATGAACATCTGATAAGTTTGCCGCCTTTACAATATCTGCCTCGCTTCTTTTTTGAAGAAAAGTACTATAAATATTATCACTTAAATCATATTTCCTCTTAATCTTTATTAATTCCTGCTGATCCTCCGGAAGCTGCTTTATTGTACTTTCTGTTTCATTTATTTTGCTACTAACCAATGCTAAATCGTATTGCAGCGATGATTTTGCAGTAGCAATATTTTCTAGAAGCACATTTTTAATCGCTTCCATTTGGTTATCAAAATCTTTAAAAATCTTTTCGCTTTTTACCGCATAAGCCATTTCTGAACGCTCCGTTGAAAGCGCAATCAGTTTTGAAACATTTACAACAATATTTGGATCTTCTATTCCAGCAACAGAAGGTGCAGGAAGTTTTGTATAATTTACACTGTTTTTGAGATAGACTTTTAACGAATTATAATACGCCATTTTGCGATTTACTTCGTCTTTTTTAACATCAAATTCCAAAATTTGATCAGAAAATTTAGCACCACCGTCCTCTACGTCGTAAATATTTTTTCCTTTTCTAAAAGTTTTTAACTCGTTCCCAGTTTCCTTTAATTGGGATTCCATCGCTATTAATGTACTGTCAATAAAAGCAATTGTATTTGTTGCAAATTGGTTTTTACTATCCAATTGTCGCTTAATAAGCATTTTCACCGTCGAGTTTAAGTATTCGACCATGCGTGCTTTATTAGTTCCCTGCATTCCGAGCGTAATAATGGATCCGCCTTTATCATCTCCACGAACATTTATTCCCTTATAACTAGAGACCGTTCCGTCAAAATCACTAAAACTTACGAAATACTCATTTCCTTTATAGAATCCAGGATTATCATTGATTTGTAATTGCCAATTTAAAAAAGGAAGTGCTACTTTTTCTCCTACTTTATATCTTTTTACAAATTCACCTATTGCAACAGCGGTATTATTGTAAGTATTGTTAGAATAAGTAACTGTGGAAACGCTAGGATTTTCAAACGGAATCCTGATTTCATACTCATTTTCGCTTAGGAATTTAATCCCTATAAGTGCACCTGCGAGTTGTGCTTTGGATTTATCGATAGTAACATAAAAAGGAACAGTTCCGTAACCATCTACTAAATTATATTCTCCTTGAACAAGATAATTGATATAATACTGTAATTTATCAACTACTAACTCGTTGTGTGAGCGCGATTGTAAAGTCGTAGAAATTGATTGAACTTGATCAGACGTTCCGCCCCAATTGAAAACTAAACTTGTATTTGAAGTAAAAAGCGGATTGCTTTCCTCTTTAACTGCAATCAAAGTTTCCATACCATAGATTTTTTCCTTGCGTATGTTAACTTGATACGCAATTGTAAAAGCAATTAATAAACTAAGTAAAAACCACTTCCAATAGCTGGCAATTTTAATTAAAAATCCTTTGAAGTCGAAGCTAACCTGATTTTCAAAAATAGAAAAATCTTTTATATCTAACATTTTAATACTTCAGTTTTAATTTCTTAATAGTAAAAAAGTTGTAGTAGCTAGAGACAGTAAAGTAATAATTGTCCCAAGTGATTCAATACCTGTTTTTCCAGTTCCCCACGTTTTTTGTTTTAATGGTTTGATATAAATATAGTCATTAGGCTGCAAATAGAAATAAGGTGATTTCATTACATTTATATCCGTCAAATCAAGATCATGCATTTCAACTCCAGTTGGTGTTTTTCGCATTATTGTTACTGCTTTTCTATTTCCTGTGATTGTGATATCTCCCGCATTTGCTATAGCTTCCATAATAGTTACATGCTCTTGAAATAAACTTTTTGTACCAGCAGCACCTATTTCTCCATTGATTGTGTAGCGAAAACCAGCTAATTTAACCGTAACAAAAATATTCGCTTCCTTGTTGAAATATTCTGCTAGTAATTGCTTTTCAATACGCAATCGCACTTCATCAAGTGTGTATCCTATTACGTTTAATTCTCCTAAAACTGGAATTCGAATAGTACCATGATCATCAACTGTAAAACCATCAAAATACAATCCAGATTCCGACTTACCGCCAGTGGCATCGCTTGTAGTTGAAAAAATACTGACTAATTTTGGATCAATTGCTTTAATGGTAATACTTAAAACATCATTAGTTTGCAATCGGTAAGGCTTTGCTCCAACTGCGGCAATAGCAGCATCAGGGAATGAACCTTCCTTTTTTTGAAGATAAATTAAGTCATTTGTGGAAATACAAGAAGTAGATAACGCACTCATCACCATCAACAAATAGAGTCCAAATCTGCTCATCTTTACTATTTTATAATAACAAATATAGCTTTTCAATTGTAAAATAAAAGCACCGTTATTCTTAATTTTTTTTTAATTGTTTTTGAATCCTTTTTCAAACGGAATTCTGTGTAAAATGCTTCTACCAAGCGTAACTTCATCCGCAAATTCTAACTCGTCTCCCACAGCAATTCCTCTTGCAATTGTAGAGATTATTATTTCACTATCAGTAATTTGTTTATAAATATAAAAATTAGTGGTGTCCCCTTCCATAGTTGAACTTAATGCAAAAATTATCTCACTTATATTCCCTGATTTTACTTTCTCTACTAAGGATATTATGTTTAGTTGGCTTGGGCCAATGCCATCAATAGGAGAAATTTTACCACCTAACACATGATAAATCCCTCTAAACTGTCCAGTGTTTTCAATTGCCATTACATCGCGAATATCCTCTACAACGCATATTATCTGATGATTTCGATTTTTGTTTGCACAAATCTCACACATTACACTATCAGAAATATTATGGCAGCTTGCACAGTACTTAATATCTTCACGCATTGCTACTAAGGCTTGCGCTAAAAAACCGGTTTGTTCCTTAGGTTGTTTTAATAAATGTAAAACCAATCGCAATGCTGTACGCTTCCCTATTCCGGGCAATTGCGACATCTCATTCACTGCTTTCTCTATTAATTTTGAAGAAAATTCCATAACTGCAAAAGTAGTCAATTTGGAAATTAGATATTTTTAAAAAAAGTAAAGATTTTAAAAATACTGTGGATATTTAAAAAAAGATTTAGAAGTTAGATTTTGAATTATAAATACAGGTTTTACTGATCAAGAACATAAAAAAATAATTCAAGAATGTATTTACTTGAACAAAAATTAATCAGAAAAAAAAGACTAGAAAAAAAAAAAACAGTTTGTTGATTCAAAAAATAAATAAAATCATATGATAGGATATTGCTTTCAAAAAAATAATGAAAAGCCTCGTTTTAAAATATGACTGTCACTATTTTTTACTTCAAATTCAAGACAAATTTTTTAGATAACTAAGTCGGTGCATAAAACAATAAAAATTTAATTGGAATAGTACGTATCGAAATTAGTACAGTTACACACTATTCAAAGTAATCTTACGTTTCATTACTAATAAAACATTAAAAAAAAAATTATCAGAAGTGATTAACAAACGGTTGCATTTCATGATACAAACAGCTCTTTATCACAATCCAATCGTTATACCAAATCACCAATAATTTTCTCGTCTAGAGTTAAATAATTTTGTACAAACTATTAGATTATAAATAAAAAATCAATAAAACTCTTCTCTCCTAATACTGATTTGTGCTTAATAAAACCAAAGTACAAGCAACTTCAACCTTAATATCATTTAGTTTCAATAACTGATAAAATTCTGGGTTTTCTGTACCAGGATTAAAAATAACTCGCTTCGGTTTAGTTTCTACTATATAGTTGTAATAATCGCGCTGGCGAGTAGGATTTAAATATAAAGTTACGGTATCTATGTTTTTTAGCGGAAACGCTTTTGTCTGGATTTTGATTCCAGCAACCTCACCAGCATTTTGACCTAATGCAAGTACCGAGTGTCCTTTATCAACTAACATATTGATTGCCTTAAAAGCATATCTTTCAGGTTTAGTTGTCGCGCCTAGGACTAATGTCTTTTTATTCTTTATCATTTTTTTTCAATTGTGTTTTACAAAAGTAAGCAAAAAGGATAATCTTTTCTTCATTTACGATGGTAGTTGTGGCAGTAATAAAAACAGTAGCGTAACACTCAAAATTAAAAAAAGAGTATTTTTGCAGTATTAAAATGAAAATATGGATTTATTTATTTATTTATTTGTTGCTCTTTTTTCAGTTTTAAATCCTATTGGAACTGTGCCAATATTTGTTGGACTTACTCAAAATGACACCAAGAAAGAGCGTTCTAGAATTTCATTGTGGACAGCAATTAATGTATTTATTATCCTAATTGTGTCCTTTTTTATAGGGCAATATGTTTTAATTTTCTTTGGAATTAGTATTGATGCGCTCAGAATTGCTGGAGGAATAATTATCGTAAACTCAGGATTTTCATTGCTTTCAGGTAAATTCACTAAAAAGCGTGGAATTAGTAAAAAAGCTGAAACTGATGCTCAAAAAAGAAATGACATTGCTCTAACTCCACTTGCAATTCCTATGCTTGCAGGACCTGGTTCCATTTCTTTATTGATCGCTTTTTATCAAGAGCACAATGAAACTATGGAAATTATAATATCTTCATTTGCAATACTTGCCATTGCATTTACTATTTTCATCATTCTTAGAAGTGCTCATTATTTAGCGAAAATTCTAGGTGCTTCCGGAATTGTTGCAATTTCTAGAATTGTAGGATTTATTGTAATCGCAATTGGAATACAGTATATTGTAAGTGCTATAATTAATATTATAAAAACTAATTTATAATAAAAAAAACTCTAATAAGAATTTAATTCCTGTCAGAGCTTTTTAGTTTAGTTTTTTGGTAAGAAAATTTCAGCCATCATGCATCGAGCACTTCCGCCGCCGCAGGCCTCTACTGTGTCTAAGCTTGAACTTAATATTTCAGCATGTTTTTCTAATTGTTCAATCTGTTTTGGCGTTAAGCTCTGATGGGCTGCAGCGCTCATAATTACATATCGTTTATCATTTGCCCCAAGTACTTCAAGCATATTTCCCGCAAAATTATTCATTTGAGCTTCAGTGATGATAATTATCTCTTTGCTATTTTCTTTTAAATTGTCAAGAACCATTTTACGTTCCTTCTTATCATCAATGCAATCCGAACAAATTACAGCAAAGGTCTCACCCAAACACATCATCACATTTGTATGATAGATCAGTTTACGTTCACCATCAACTGTCTGAAAGGCTTCAAAAATCACTGGCGCATAATCAAAATCCTCACAAAATTCAATAAATAATTCTTCATCAGCTCTTGGCGATAATGCACAATATGCTTTACTATTCCCACGATCTAAAAGCAGACTTCCGGTTCCTTCGAGAAAAAATCCGTCTTCTTCGGCTGAAGTATAATCAACAATATTTTGAATTACAAATCCTTTCTCTTCTAAAAGATCAAGAATTTCCTCACGTCGTTCCTGCCGACGGTTTTCAGCAAACATAGGATATAAAGCCACATCACCATTTTGATGGAATGAAATCCAGTTATTTGGAAAAATGCTGTCTGGTGTGCTTGGTTCTAAAGTATCATCTACTACAGTTACATCGATCCCTACAGCTCTTAACTTTTGGACGAACGTGTCAAATTCTTGCTGCGCCTTTGCATTTACGGTTGCTGGTAAAAGTCCGTCCAATACTTTTTGATAATAATTATTAATGGCCGTTTGCTCATTCATTCTAAAAGCAACTGGCCGAATCATTAAAATTGAATTTGTTGTTTGTTTCATATCTTTTACCCAAGTAAGGGAATTATTTATTGTTACTTTATTATTCTTTTATAACTGGATGTTGCTTAATCTTCTCTAATTAAAGGAAGAGTAGAGCATCTCAGCAAACCTTCCTGCTTAGCAATTTCCGAATATGGTATTTCTTCTACGAAAAAATCATTTTCACGTAGCCAAGAATTGAGTCTACTGAAATTCTTTTCGGAGACGACAACATTAGAATCGATTGAAAAAATATTTGAATTCATATTATACATCTCGTCTCTTGTAATCTCAAAAATGTTTTCCTTTCCAAAAAGATTAATTAAAAATAAATAATCTAATTCCTCCCGAAATCCACCTTTGTAAATTATGGCTTTATCTTTTCCCACTGGCTGAAAACAACAGTCTAAATGCAATGCATTATCACGAGCTTCTATTTTAGATTTCACAAGATCAAAATCTTTAACAATCTTATCCGGAAATAAATTTTTAATATATTGAACTCCTTCCTTATTCGTTCTTGCCGTAATATAGTCTTTATAATCACTTCCTTTATAAGTTCCAATAAAAATATACTCATTCCACAACATTACATCGCCGCCTTCAATATGCACCTCCACCGGCGGACGAACTACTTTTTTAGGATTTATCTGGTCAACCACATATTGAATTGCATCTAATTCTCGCTCACGATCAGGTAAAATATTTGATTTCACAAAAATGTCACCAATCACGAAACCTATATCTCTGGCAAATATTTGATTGCACTTTACTATGTTTTTCGGTCGAAAAACTTTTACATCATACTTTTCCAAAACTTTAATAAAAGCCTCCATTTCGTTTACCATGTCAATTTCTAGAGGATATGTACCTGCTAAGATATGTTCCAGAGATTTTGGATCATAAGCTTCAGCTACTTTTGGAGTTGGCCCGCAATCAGTAGCTGAACCTAGGACGACAACTTTTAACTTGGATGTTTCATCACTCACATTTAACTCTAACATACTTTTAGCTTTTTGCTTTAAACAAATATAAAAAAAGCTCCACAATTTTGTGAAGCTTTCAAATTTGAATTTATCTATTCTCAGATACTTTAAAATCTCTTAATGGATGTCCTGTGTAAATTTGTCTTGGTCTTCCAATTGGTTCTTTGTTTTCACGCATTTCTTTCCATTGTGCTATCCAACCTGGCAAACGACCAATAGCGAACATTACGGTAAACATATCAGTCGGAATTCCTAAAGCTCTATAAATTATTCCAGAATAGAAATCGACGTTTGGATATAATTTTCTTGAAACGAAGTACTCATCTACAAGAGCTGATTCTTCTAATTTCTTAGCAATAGCAAGAATGGGATCGTTAACTCCTAAAGTTGATAAAACTTCATCCGCAGCTTTTTTAATAATTTTTGCTCTTGGATCGAAATTTTTATAAACTCTATGACCAAAGCCCATTAGTCGGAATGGATCATTTTTATCTTTGGCTTTAGCCAAATATTTATCAGCATCACCACCCGTTTTATGAATTTCTTCTAACATTTCAAGAACTGCTTGATTTGCTCCTCCATGTAATGGTCCCCAAAGTGCAGAAACGCCTGCTGAAATCGAAGCAAATAAACCCGCATGTGATGATCCTACCATTCTAACAGTAGATGTAGAACAATTTTGTTCGTGATCAGCATGAAGAATGAACAATTTATCTATAGCGTCAATCACTATTGGATTTGGAGTATAAGGCTCTGTTGGCAATTCAAACATTAAGCGCATAAAATTTTCTACATATCCTTTCGTATTATCGTAATAGTTCAAAGGATAACCCATACTTTTTCGATATGTCCAAGTAGCAATCACTAAAAACTTAGCCATTGTTTTGCAAACGGCATCGTACATTTCTTTCTCATTCTCAACATTTACTGATTTAGGATTAAATGCAGTTAATGCACTAGTTAATGCAGCTAAAACTCCCATTGGGTGTGCTGTTTTAGGAAAACCATCAATGATGCTTTTCATTTCCTCATTAACTAAAGTGTGTCTTGTGATGTCTTTTTCGAATTGATTTAATTGAGTTGCAGTTGGTAGTTCACCAAAAATTACTAAATAGGAAACTTCAAGGAAGTGACCCTTTTCAGCTAAATCTTCAATTGAATATCCTCTGTACCGTAAAATCCCTAATTCTCCATCTAAGAAAGTTATTTCGCTAGTACATGAACCTGAATTTTTGTAACCTGGATCGAGAGTTATCATTCCTGATAAATCACGTAATTTGCTAATATCGATACCAACTTCTTTTTCACTTCCTATAACTACAGGAAGTTCAAATTTCTGACTATCAACCTCTAATATTGCTGTTTTTGACATAGTATAATTGAAATAAACTTTAAAAATAATAATTTAACAAATCTAAGGAATTAAAGAACAAATAAAAAGAGAATAGCGCAATGATTGTGTTAAATATAATAAAAAAAACCGTTCTTTTTGAGAACGGTTTTTTTACTGTAATTCAAAAACTTATTTTATTTTGAATGCTTTTTTTCCAGGAAAGTAAGCGGTGTCACCAAGTTCCTCTTCAATACGTAAAAGTTGATTGTATTTAGCCATTCGATCAGAGCGGGAAGCAGAACCTGTTTTTATTTGTCCACAGTTTAGTGCTACTGCTAAATCAGCAATTGTATTATCTTCTGTTTCTCCTGAACGATGAGACATTACACAAGTATATCCAGCATTTTTGGCCATATTTACAGCCGCTATTGTTTCCGTTAATGTACCAATTTGGTTTACCTTAATAAGGATTGAATTTGCAATACCTTTATCAATTCCAGTTGCAAGACGCTCCACATTGGTAACAAATAAATCATCTCCAACTAATTGTACCTTATCACCAATTTTCTCAGTCAACAATTTCCATCCATCCCAGTCATTTTCGTCCATTCCATCTTCAACCGATATAATAGGATACTTAGCAACTAATTCAGCTAAATATTCAACTTGCTCCGCAGATGACCTGATTTTTCCTGTCTCCCCTTCAAATTTAGTATAATCATATTTTCCATCAACATAAAATTCTGCTGCTGCACAATCTAATGCAATCATTATTTCATCTCCAAAAGTATAACCAGCATTTTCAACGGCTTGTTTAATTGTATCAAGAGCATCCTCAGTTCCTCCAGCAAGATTTGGTGCAAACCCGCCTTCATCACCTACAGCTGTAGATAATCCTCTATCATGAAGTACTTTTTTCAAACTATGAAAAATTTCAGTTCCCATTTGCATTGCTTGCGTAAAGGAAGTTGCTTTTACTGGAAAAATCATAAATTCCTGAAAAGAGATTGGCGCATCAGAATGCGAACCACCGTTAATGATATTCATCATCGGAACTGGTAACGTATTAGCTGAAACACCACCTACATAGCGGTATAAAGGTAAACCTAATTCGTTAGCAGCAGCTTTTGCGACCGCAAGAGAAACTCCTAAAATAGCATTAGCACCTAAATTTGACTTATTTGGAGTACCATCTAAATCGATCATCATTTGATCAATTAAATTTTGTTCAAAAACAGAAACTCCTAAAAGTTCCTCAGCTATATGAGTATTAACATTTTTTACCGCATTTAAAACTCCTTTTCCTAAATAGGCTTTTCCTCCGTCACGCAACTCAACTGCTTCATGTTCGCCAGTTGAAGCACCAGAAGGTACTGCTGCTCTACCTAAAATACCATTGTCAGTAATTACGTCTACTTCAATAGTAGGATTTCCTCTGGAATCAAAGATTTGTCTTGCGTGAATTTTAATAATTATACTCATAATGCTAGTTTTTTAAATTTAAAATACAAATATATCCTATCTTTTTGAATCATTTTATGAAAACAATATATCTTATTAACGAAAACGTTGTAATTGTATTTAAAATTATTTTATAGATCGGAAAGATAAATTGAAATAAAAATCAATTAGCAACCGGTTTCTGTAAGTTACATAATAAAAAGGGATGACTTTGAAAAAAAGTCATCCCAAAAATGATAAGATTAATAAATTAAAAATCTAATTTATTGATTTTATATTCTCAATAAATTGATCGAATAAATAGGAAGAATCGTGAGGTCCAGGACTAGCTTCCGGATGGTATTGAACTGAAAAACAATTTTTATTTTTCATACGCATGCCGGCTACAGTACCATCATTAAGATGTAAATGCGTTATTTCTAACTCCGAATTTTTTTCAAGTTCTTCTTTGTTTACAGCAAATCCATGGTTTTGAGAAGTGATTTCGCCATTACCAGTAATAATATTTTTAACGGGATGATTGATTCCTCGATGACCATTAAACATTTTGTAAGTCGAAATTCCATTTGCTAAACCGATAACTTGATGCCCAAGGCAAATTCCGAATAAAGGATTGTTTTTTTCCAAAATGTCTTTAGCAACTTGAATTGCTCCAGCAAGTGGCTCAGGATCTCCCGGTCCATTAGATAAGAAATAACCATCTGGACTAAAGGATGCTAAATCTTGATAAGTCGAATTATAAGGAAACACTTTTATGTAACAATCTCTTTTAGCTAAATTCCGTAAAATATTCATTTTAATACCTAAATCAAGAGCAGAGATTTTATAAGCCGCATTTTCATCTCCGTAAAAATATGGGCTTTTTGTAGATACTTTTGAGGCAAGCTCTAAACCATTCATGTCTGGAACTTTAGCTAACGCTTCTTTCAACTGTTCAACTGAACTACCGTCAGTACAAATTACTGCATTCATCGCACCATTATCTCGAATATAACTCACTAACGCTCTAGTATCAACATCAGAGATACAAATAAGATTCTGCTTTATGAAGTAATTCTCTAAGCTTCCTGAGGAATCTGTTCGTGAATCGTTAAAACTAAAATTTTTACATATTAATCCTGAAATTTTAATACTGTCTGATTCGACTTCTGAATCATTAACGCCATAATTACCAATATGTGCATTAGTAGCAACCATAAGTTGACCATAATAAGAAGGGTCTGTAAAAATTTCTTGATACCCTGTCATTCCAGTATTGAAGCATACTTCACCAAAAGTAGTCCCACTTATTCCAATAGATTTACCATGAAAAATTGTTCCATCACTCAGTAAGAGTATTGCACTTTGTCTTGTTGTGTATTTCATTTGTGTAGTTGTAAATGTTGAGGGATTTAACAAAACTCGACCTGCGAGCTTCAGTTGTAGTTAATTGTGATACAAATTTAATTGATAAAAATAGCGAAAGCAAAAAAAAAAAATATAATTGAATACAATAGTGCAATAAGATGAAGTACAAATAAAGCGCATCTAACATCAGGAATGTTTTTCACCTGAAATAGCTACCTATACTCCTAAAAAAAAATCAAAAAAAAAGGATAAACTATAAATAGCTTATCCTTAAATTTATTGAATGATTATCTTCATAACTATTCAGCTGTGTCCGTACTTGTTTCAGTTTCAGCAGCTGGAGCTTCAGTAGCTTCATCTGCCTTTTTAGATTTAGCACCACGACGGCTTTTCGCTTTCTTAACTTCTTTTTTTCCTCCATTATAAAGTTCATTGAAATCAACTAATTCGATCATTGCCATATCAGCATTATCTCCTAAACGATTTCCAACTTTAATGATACGTGTGTATCCACCTGGACGATCACCTACCTTAGCAGCTACATCTCTAAACAAGTCAGTTACAGCATACTTGCTACGTAAATAAGCAAAACAAATACGACGATTGTGTGTGGTATCTTGCTTTGATTTAGTTATTAACGGCTCAACAAATTGTTTAAGCGCTTTTGCTTTAGCAACAGTAGTGTTAATACGTTTGTGCTCAATTAGAGAACAAGCCATATTAGCTAACATAGCTTTCCTATGTGAAGTCTGTCTGCTTAAGTGATTGAATTTTTTTCCGTGTCTCATGACGTGTTTTTTAATACTTTCATCTTGATACTATCCATTCTGGAGATCAAAATATGAAGTAATTTATTCTTTATCTAATTTGTATTTTGCTAAATCCATACCGAAATTTAAATTTTTAACTGCTACAAGTTCATCAAGCTCAGTTAAAGATTTTTTACCAAAATTACGGAATTTCATTAAGTCATTTTTATTGAACGATACTAAATCACCAAGTGTATCAACTTCAGCCGCTTTCAAGCAATTTAATGCTCTAACAGAAAGGTCCATATCAACAAGCTTAGTTTTAAGCAATTGTCTCATGTGCAATGATTCTTCATCATACGATTCTGTTTGTGCAATTTCGTCAGCCTCAAGTGTAATTCTTTCGTCAGAAAACAACATGAAATGATGAATAAGAACTTTTGCAGCTTCTGTAAGGGCGTCTTTTGGATTGATAGAACCATCAGTTTTAATCTCAAAAACTAATTTCTCATAATCTGTTTTTTGCTCTACACGAAAGTTTTCAATCGTGTATTTTACATTTTTTACAGGAGTAAAAATTGAGTCTGTAAATATAGTTCCAATTGCAGCATTTTGTTTTTTATTCTCTTCAGCAGGAACGTAACCTCTACCTTTTTCAATTGTTAAATCGAAATTAAGTTTGATTTTACTATCTAAATTACAAATTACTAATTCTGGATTCAAAACTTGAAAACCTGAAATAAATTTTTGAAAATCACCAGCTGTTAATTGATCTTTACCTGAAACAGAAATAGTAACTGATTCATTGTCTATATCTTCAATTTGACGTTTGAAACGTACTTGTTTAAGATTAAGAATAATTTCGGTAACGTCTTCAACAACTCCTGCTATAGTAGAAAACTCATGATCTACACCTTCTATACGAACCGATGTAATTGCATAACCTTCTAGTGCTGAAAGCAAAACTCTTCTAAGTGCATTACCAACAGTCAATCCATAACCAGGTTCTAAAGGTCTAAACTCAAATTTACCTTCAAAATCGGTTGAATCGATCATGATAACTTTATCGGGCTTCTGAAAATTAAATATTGCCATAAATTTCGACTAAGTCAATTATTATTTGTTGTACAACTCTACGATTAACTGTTCTTTAATATTTTCTGGGATTTGAAGTCTAGCAGGTACAGTAACGAAAGTACCTTCTTTAACGTCGTTATTCCAAGTAATCCACTCATAAACATGACTAGAATTAGATAAAGAACGCTCGATAGCATCTAAAGATTTAGATTTTTCACGAACAGCAACTTTATCACCTGGTTTCAAGTGATAAGAAGCGATATTAACTACATCACCGTTAACAGTAATGTGTCTGTGCGATACCAATTGTCTAGCACCTCTTCTAGAAGGAGCAATACCCATTCTAAAAACTACGTTGTCTAGTCTCGCTTCACATAATTGTAAAAGAACTTCACCAGTAACACCTTTAGTTGCAGATGCTTTTTTAAACAAACCTCTAAATTGCTTTTCCAATATTCCATAAGAATATTTAGCTTTTTGCTTCTCCATCAACTGGATAGCATATTCAGATTTTTTTCCTCTTTTTTTAGCCATCCCGTGTTGTCCAGGTGGATAACTTCTTCTTTCGAATGCTTTGTCATCTCCGAATATTGCTTCGCCAAATTTGCGAGCAATTCTAGTTTTTGGACCAGTATATCTTGCCATTTCTAAAATTATTAAGGTAGAGATTATGAATTCAGGTCATATCCTTCGATAATCGTGTATTCTACCTAGTTATACTTAAATATATTATTAAACTCTACGTCTCTTTGGAGGACGACATCCGTTGTGAGGCATTGGAGTAACATCGATAATCTCTGTAACTTCAATTCCACCGTTATGCAAAGAACGAATCGCAGACTCACGTCCGTTTCCTGGTCCCTTAACATAAACCTTAACTTTTTTCAATCCAGCTTCAAGAGCTACTTTACTACAATCTTCTGCTGCCATTTGGGCTGCGTATGGAGTGTTCTTTTTAGAACCCCTAAAACCCATTTTTCCAGCTGAAGACCAAGAAATAACTTCGCCTTTTTTATTTGTCAAAGAAATAATGATATTGTTAAAAGTAGCAGAAATATGAGCTTCTCCCGTTGATTCAACGATAACTTTACGCTTTTTTGCAGTTGCTTTAGCCATATTACTTATTATTTAGTTGCTTTTTTCTTGTTAGCAACAGTTTTTCTTTTACCTTTTCTTGTTCTAGAGTTGTTTTTAGTTCTTTGTCCTCTTAACGGAAGACCAGATCTATGACGGATACCTCTGTAACATCCAATATCCATTAAACGTTTGATGTTTAAAGAAACTTCAGAACGCAATTCTCCTTCAATTTTGAAAACACCAACAGCTTCACGAATTGCTCCGATCTCGTCATCATTCCAATCTTGAACTTTTTTGTCTTGGCTAACTTGAGCTTTTTCTAAAATCTCAATAGCTCTACTTTTTCCTAATCCAAAGATGTAGGTAAGTGCTATAACACCTCTCTTATTTTTTGGGATATCTACCCCTGCTATTCTTGCCATAATTATCCTTGTCTTTGTTTAAATCTAGGATTCTTTTTGTTTATTACGTACAATCTCCCTTTTCTTCGCACAATTTTGCACTCGGGACTTCTCTTTTTTACTGAAGCTCTAACTTTCATTTTGAATATCCTTTAATATCTATAAGTAATTCTTGCTTTTGACAAATCGTAAGGGCTCATTTCTAGTTTCACTTTATCACCAGGTAATAATTTGATGTAATCCATACGCATTTTTCCAGATATATGTGCTATTACAATATGTCCATTCTCTAATTCTACACGGAACATGGCATTTGATAATGCTTCAATGATCGATCCGTCTTGTTCTATTGCTGATTGTTTTGCCATAAAGTTAAGCTACTGCCTTTCTATTTTTACCACTCTTCATTAAACCATCATAATGTCTATTTAACAGATATGAATTGATTTGCTGCATTGTATCTATGGCAACACCAACCATAATTATTAGTGACGTACCTCCAAAAAACATTGCCCAAGACTGCTGAACATCCATAATACTTACAATGATCGCTGGAAATACAGCAATTAAAGCTAGAAATAAAGATCCTGGAAAAGTTATCAAAGACATCACTTTGTCAAGATAATCAGACGTTTCAACCCCTGGTCTAATACCAGGAATAAAACCACCGCTTCTCTTTAAGTCATCTGACATTTTGTTTGTAGGAACAGTAATGGCTGTGTAAAAGAAAGTAAATACAACTATTAAAGTTGCGAAAACCAAATTATACCAAAAACCAAACATGTTACTAAAAGCACCCACGACAGACTGTGATGCATCTGATTTAGATAATCCTGCTAAAGCAGCCGGAATAAACATAATTGCTTGCGCAAAAATAATTGGCATTACACCTGAAGCATTAAGCTTTAATGGAATCCATTGTCTATTTCCATTTAACATGTCTTGTTCAAAATCACCTGATGTAGTGCGACGAGCATATTGAACAGGAATTTTCCTAACCGCCATAACTAATAAAACACAACAAATAATAACTAACAACCAAACAATTATTTCAATAACTAATAACATTGGACCACCATTATTATTGGTAACTCTTGTTGTAAATTCTTGAATAAAAGCCTGTGGCAGTCTAGCCAATATCCCAACCATAATCAACAATGATATACCATTACCAATTCCCTTATCAGTAATTTTCTCTCCTAACCACATGGCAAAAATCGTACCTGTCACTAAGATAATAACTGAAGAAAATAAGAATTCAAAAGAATTGAATCCCAATAAAAATGCATTACTAGGTAATGTTCTATATAAATTATAGATGTAAGTTGGACCTTGGACTAAAGTAATTCCTATTGTCAACCAACGAGTGATTTGATTAATCTTTTTTCTACCGCTTTCTCCATCACTTTGCAATTTTTGTAAATAAGGAACCGCAATTCCCATCAACTGAACCACAATCGAGGCAGAAATATATGGCATAATTCCAAGAGCGAAAACTGACGCTTGTGAAAATGCACCTCCAGTAAACATGTCAAGAATTGAACCAATTCCTTCTTTGGTTTGCCCAGCTAAATTACCTAACTGTGTAGCATCAATACCCGGAAGGGTTACTTGAGCACCAAAACGATAAACTAAAAGTAAACCTAATGTTATTAAGATTCTATTTTTTAATTCTTCAATTTTCCAAACATTACTTATTGATTCAATAAATTTCTTCATATTAATAGAAAAATTACATTGTTACAGCTTCTCCACCAGCAGCTTCAATAGCGGCTTTTGCAGTAGCAGTAAATTTGTGAGCGGTTACTTTTAATTTTGCTTTCAGTTCACCTCTACCTAAAATCTTAACGATTTCATTTTTAGTAGCTAAACGATTAGCAACGTAAACTGTCATATCAACAGTATCTTTAATAACACCATTATCAACTAAAAGTTGAAGTGTATCAAGATTTACACCTTCGTAATCTTTACGATTGATGTTTGTAAAACCAAACTTCGGTACACGTCTTTGAAGTGGCATTTGCCCACCTTCAAAACCAATCTTTTTAGAATAACCAGAACGAGATTTTGCTCCTTTGTGTCCTCTTGCAGAAGTACCACCTTTTCCAGAACCTTCTCCTCTACCTAACCTTTTATTTTGATTGTGTGTAGAACCTTCAGCAGGTTGTAAGTTACTTAAATTCATAACAGTATTTGTTATTTAGCTTCTTCAACAGAAACTAAGTGTTTAACTTTATTTATCATCCCAAGGATTGTAGGGTTTGAATCATGCTCTACAACTTGTCCCATTTTACGTAGACCTAAAGCTTCTAATCCTCTTTTTTGAGTAAGTGGACAATTGATTTTGCTTCTAACTTGTTTTACTAATAATTTAGCCATAATTTCCTTGAATTAACCTTTAAAAACTTTTTCTAAAGAAATACCTCTTTGTTTTGCAACAGCATAAGCACTTCTCATTTGTAATAAAGCATCAAAAGTTGCTTTCACTACGTTGTGAGGATTTGAAGATCCTTGTGATTTAGATAATACATCATGAATTCCTACTGATTCAAGAACTGAACGAACAGCTCCACCAGCAATAACTCCGGTACCATGAGAGGCAGGAATTAAGAATACACGTGCACCACCAAATTTACCTTTTTGTTCGTGAGGAACTGAAAGACCATTTAAAGGAATTTTTACTAGATTTTTCTTAGCATCTTCTACTGCTTTCGCAATTGCTTCAGAAACATCTTTAGATTTACCTAAACCATGTCCAACCACTCCATTTTCATCACCTACAACTACAATAGCAGAAAAACCAAAAGCTCTACCACCCTTTGTAACCTTAGTAACACGATTTACACTTACCAAACGATCTTTTAATTCAAGACCACTTGGCTTTACTAACTCTACATTCTTGTACTTACTATTAGACATACTATATTAGAATTTAAGTCCAGCCGCTCTTGCGCCTTCCGCTAATGATTTAATACGACCGTGATATAAATAACCTCCTCTATCGAAAGTTACTACATCAATACCAGCTTTTAAAGCTTTCTCAGCAACTAGTTTTCCAACTGCTGTAGCCACTTCAATATTCGTACCGTTACCTATTTCTTTTTCTCTTGAAGAAGCTGCTAGTAAAGTAACACCGTTTACGTCATCAATAAGTTGAGCGTAAATTTCTTTGTTACTTCTAAATACAGATAGCCTTGGATTTGTAGCAGTACCACTAATCGTCTTTCTAATTCTGAATCTAATTCTTTGTCTTCTTTCAGGTTTTGTTAATGACATAATCTTATTTTTTAAGCTGATTTACCTGCTTTTCTTCTTAATACTTCACCTACGAATTTAACACCTTTTCCTTTGTACGGCTCTGGCTTACGGAAACCTCTGATTTTCGCAGCTACTTGACCTAAAAGTTGTTTGTCAAATGATGTTAATTTAACTATAGGGTTCTTACCTTTTTCAGATATTGTTTCTAAAGTAACTTCAGGAGCAATTTCTAAAACAATATTGTGAGAGAATCCAAGTGCTAAATCTAATTTCTGTCCTTGATTTGAAGCTCTATAACCAACTCCTACCAATTCTAAAGACTTAGTAAAACCGTCTGTCACACCTATAATCATATTATTGATTAACGATCTGTATAATCCGTGTTTTGCTCTTTGGTCTTTGTGATCCGACGATCTTTCAACTTGAACTTGATCGCCTTCAACTGTAACAGTAACGTCCGAAAACTCCTGATTTAGTTGACCATTTTTTCCTTTTACTGTAATAATACCATTAGCAACTTCAACAGTTACTCCAGCTGGTATTGTTACCGGGCTTTTACCTATTCTTGACATCTTTATATAGTCTTTAAATTAGTATACGTAACAAATTACTTCACCACCTACGTTTAATTGTTTTGCTTTCTTTCCAGTCATTAACCCTCTAGAGGTTGACACGATAGCAATACCTAATCCGTTAAGAATTCTTGGGATAGATGAAGAACTTGAATATTTACGTAAACCTGGTTTACTAATTCTTTGGATATCTTTAATTACTGACTCTTTAGTATCTTTATCATACTTTAAAGCGATCTTGATTGAACCCTGAACAGCGTTGTCTTCAAATTTGTAACTCAAGATATAACCTTGATCAAATAAGATCTTAGTTATTTCTTTTTTTAGATTAGATGCAGGAATTTCAACAACTTTGTGGTTTGCAGCCACAGCGTTACGAACTCTTGTCAAATAATCGGCAATAGGATCTGTATACATTTGTATTAATTTGCGGTTTTGGTTTTCTTTAAGACGATCTTATTGAACCTTAAACCAATTTATAAATATTAATGATACAGACAAAACGTGAGTTAAGTCTGTATCAGCACGTAATAAAATTACGTCTTACCAAGATGCCTTTTTAACACCTGGAATCAATCCGTTATTTGCCATCTCACGAAATGTAACACGTGAAAGACCGAACTGACGCATATAACCTCTTGGTCTACCTGTTAATTTACAACGATTGTGCAAACGAACTGGTGAAGCATTTTTCGGTAACTTTTGCAAACCTACGAAATCTCCAGCTTCTAACAAAGCTTTTCTTTTCTCAGCATACTTAGCTACTGTTTTTTCTCTCTTAACCTCGCGGGCTTTCATTGATTCTTTAGCCATGTCTTAATTCTTTTTAAAAGGTAATCCTAATTCTGTTAATAGAGACTTTGCTTCTTTATCCGTTTTTGCAGATGTTACAAAAGTGATATCCATTCCTGATATTTTGTTTACTTTGTCAATATCAATTTCTGGGAAAATGATTTGCTCCAAAACACCAAGATTATAATTACCTCTCCCATCAAAACCAGTAGCTTTAATACCACTGAAATCTCTAACACGTGGTAGTGCAGAAGTAACAAGTCTATCTAAAAACTCATACATTCTTTCACCACGTAAAGTAACTTTTGCTCCAATCGGCATCCCTTTTCTCAATTTGAACGACGCAACGTCTTTCTTAGAGATAGTAGATACTGCTTTCTGTCCAGTGATCTTCGTTAACTCATCAACTGCATAGTCAATTAGTTTTTTATCAGATACAGCTGCACCAACTCCTTTACTTAAAACGATTTTTTCCAATTTTGGAACTTGCATTACGTTTATGTATCCGAATTCCTCTTTAAGAGAAGCGATTACTCTGCTCTTATATTCTTCTTTTAGTCTAGGTATATACGCCATTACTACAATACTTGATTAGATTTTTTTGAAAATCTTACTTTCTTATCTCCCTCTACTCTAATACCAACTCTAGTTGTTTCCTTAGTTTTAGGATCAATTAAAGAGATATTAGATATTTGTATAGAAGCTTCTTTCTTTACAATACCACCTTGAGGGCTTTTCGCACTTGGTTTAGTATGTTTACTAACCATGTTTACACCTTCAACAATTGCTTTGTTTTTGTCTTTGTACACACGTAACACTTTACCTTCAGCACCTTTATGGTCTCCAGCAATTACTCTTACGATGTCACCTGATTTTATTTTTAGCTTTATCATCTTAAAAACGAATTAAAGCACTTCTGGTGCTAATGATACAATTTTCATGAATTGTTTTTCACGAAGTTCTCTTGCTACTGGCCCAAAAACACGAGTTCCTCTCATTTCCCCTGCAGCGTTCAAAAGAACACATGCATTGTCATCGAAACGAATATAAGAACCATCAGCTCTTCTCACCTCTTTTTTGGTACGTACAACAACTGCAGTTGAAACAGCTCCTTTTTTAACGCTTCCGTTAGGTGCCGTATCTTTGATAGAAACTACAATTTTGTCACCAACAGAGGCATACCTTCTTTTGGTACCTCCTAAAACACGGATAGTTAAAACTTCTTTTGCTCCCGTATTATCTGCTACTTTTAATCTTGACTCTTGTTGTACCATAATTATTTAGCTCTTTCTAAGATTTCAACTAACCTCCAACATTTAGTTTTACTTAAGGGACGCGTTTCGCTAATCCTTACGGTATCTCCAATGTTACAGTCGTTCATTTCGTCGTGTGCGTGATACTTTTTAGTTTTCAACACGAACTTACCGTATAATGGGTGTTTTACTTTACGTACTTCAGCAACAACAATAGACTTATCCATTTTGTCTGAAGTAACAACACCAATTCTCTCTTTTCTTAAATTTCTTTTTTCTTCCATCTTTCAGCAGACTACAGTTATTGTAACTCTCTTTTAGTAAGTTCTGTAGCTAATCTTGCAACCACTCTTCTAGCACTTCTAATTTGAAGCGGATTTTCGATTGGTGAAATAGCGTGAGCCATTTTTAGATCAGCGTATGTTTTCTTAGACAAGCTAAGCTTTTCTTGCAACTCTGCTGCAGAAAGATCTTTTATTTCTGATTGTTTCATAATATAATATAGATTATGCTTCGAAATCTCTAGCAACAACGAACTTGGTTTTTACTGGAAGCTTTTGAGCCGCAAGACGTAACGCCTCTTTTGCAACTGACAAAGGTACTCCTCCAACTTCAAACATAATTCTTCCGGGTTTAACAACAGCAGCCCAATATTCAACGGCTCCTTTTCCTTTACCCATACGTACCTCAAGAGGTTTCTTAGTAATTGGTTTGTCTGGAAATATTTTGATCCATAATTGTCCTTCTCTTTTCATAAAACGAGTTGCAGCGATACGCGCAGCCTCAATTTGACGAGAGGTTAAGAACATTCCATCTTCATGTACAGATTTAATACCAAACATTCCATTAGAAAGTTCATGCCCTCTTTGAGAGTTTCCTTTCATTTTACCTTTTTGTACCTTACGGTATTTTGTTCTTTTAGGCTGTAACATTTTTCTTTAATTTAAAAATTTACTTTCGTTTACGAGCATCTGGTTTACCACCTTTGTTAAAAGGTTTTCTATCTCCTCTAGGAGAATCGCCACCTTTACCACCACCAGTACCAGATTGTTTTTTGTCCATTCCAGCAAGTGGAGAAAGATCTCTCTTTCCATAAACTTCACCTTTCATGATCCATACTTTGATACCCATTCTACCGTAAGTAGTGTGAGCTTCAGCCAAAGCATAATCAATATCAGCTCTGAAAGTTGATAGAGGAACTCTTCCCTCTTTGAAACCCTCTGAACGAGCCATCTCTGCACCATTCAAACGACCAGAAATCAAAACTTTGATACCTTCAGCGTTCATACGCATAGAAGCAGCAATAGCCATTTTGATCGCACGTCTGTAAGAAATACGGCTTTCGATTTGACGACAGATGCTTGTAGCAACTAGATACGCGTCAAGTTCAGGTCTTTTAATTTCAAAGATGTTAATTTGAACCTCTTTGTCAGTAATTTTTTTAAGTTCTTCTTTCAACTTGTCTACCTCTTGTCCACCTTTACCGATAATGATACCAGGTCTAGCAGTAGTGATAGTAACGGTTACAAGTTTTAAAGTTCTCTCAATTATTACTTTTGATACACTAGCTTTTGATAAACGAGCATGGATATACTTTCTGATTTTATAATCTTCGGCAAGTTTATCACCATAATCATTTCCACCATACCAGTTTGAGTCCCATCCTCTGATGATACCAAGTCTATTTCCAATTGGATTTGTCTTTTGTCCCATCTTGTATTAAATTGCTTGTGTGTTATTAATAGATCCAAGCACGATTGTTACGTGGTTAGAACGTTTTCTAATTCTGTGAGCACGACCTTGTGGAGCTGGACGAAGTCTTTTCAACATCATTCCACCATCAACTGTTATCGTTTTAACAAATAAACCAGCTTCTTCCATATTAGCTTCAGGGTTTTTAGCTTGCCAATTGGCAATTACAGATAAAACCAATTTTTCTAATTTTCTTGAAGCTTCTTTAGAACTAAATCTTAAGATGTTCAATGCTCTCTCTACCTTCTGACCTCTTACCAAGTCCGCTACTAAGCGCATTTTTCTAGGTGAAGTAGGGCAGTTATTCAATTTCGCGAAAGCAATAGACTTATTAGCCTCTTTTCTCGCATCTGCTGTTTCTCTTTTACGAACTCCCATTGCTTCTTATTTTTTACCTTTATTTTTTGCTCCAGCATGACCTCTAAAAGATCTAGTTGGTGAAAATTCTCCTAATTTGTGACCTACCATATTTTCTGTTACGTAAACTGGTACAAATTGACGACCGTTATGAACTGCGATAGTCTGTCCAACAAAGTCTGGAGTAATCATAGAAGCTCTAGACCAAGTCTTTACCACTCCTTTATTTCCACCAGCTATGTTTTCTTGAACTTTCTTGTCTAACTTATAATGAACAAAAGGTCCTTTTTTTAATGAACGTGCCATATCTTATTATTTCTTTCTACGTTCTACGATATACTTGTTACTCGGGTTTTTCTTAGAACGAGTTCTATAACCTTTTGCTGGTATTCCATTTCTTGAACGTGGATGTCCACCAGAAGAACGTCCTTCACCACCACCCATTGGGTGATCGACAGGGTTCATTGCTACAGGTCTTGTTCTCGGTCTTCTTCCTAACCATCTAGATCTACCAGCTTTTCCTGATACAACTAATTGATGATCTGAATTAGATACTGCTCCAATTGTAGCCGAACAAGTCAACAAGATTAATCTTGTTTCACCAGAAGGCATTTTGATTGTAGCATATTTTCCATCTCTTGCCATTAATTGAGCAAATGTTCCAGCAGAACGAGCAATTACTGCCCCTTGTCCTGGTCTCAATTCGATACAAGAAATTACAGTTCCTAATGGAACTTTGCTTAAAGGTAAAGTATTACCAATTTCAGGTTGAGATTCTGGACCAGAAACTAATTTCTGACCTACTTTCAATCCGTTTTGAGCAATAACATACGTTTTCTCACCATCAGCATATGCCAATAATGCGATAAATGCAGTACGATTTGGATCATACTCAATAGATTTCACTGTAGCTGGAATTCCTTCTTTTGTACGTTTGAAATCAATGATACGATATCTCTGCTTGTGACCACCACCCGTATAACGCATGGTCATCTTTCCTTGACTATTTCTACCACCAGAGTTTTTTATCGGCGCTATCAAAGAGCGTTCCGGCTTATCAGTTGTAATGGCGTCATAACCATTCACAACTCTAAATCGCTGACCTGGGGTAATAGGTTTTAATTTTCTTACTGACATTTTTCTATCTTAGATATTGTTGTAAAAATCAATTGTTTCTCCTTCTTGTACTTGAACTATTGCTTTCTTAATTGCATTAGTCTTTCCACTGATTAGACCACTTTTAGTGTATTTTGTAGTTCTATCCGGTCTTACGTTCATCGTGTTAACACTCAAAATCGTTACACCATAAGCAGCTTCAATAGCCTTCTTAATTTGTACTTTATTTGCTTTTTTGTCAACAACGAATCCGAAGCGGTTTAAAACTTCACTTTCTTTGGTTACTTTTTCCGTTACTATAGGCTTAATTATAATACTCATGTCCTATTATTTACTTAAATTTTCTTCAATTATTTCTAAAGAACTCTCTAAAAGCACTAAATTATTAGCGTTTAATATAGCGTAAGTGCTTAATTCCAAGCTACTTACAACACTAGAGCCCTTTAAATTCCGTGAGGACAAATATACATTTTTATTGGTATCACCCAATACAAATAGAGACTTTTTATTTTCTAACTCTAAAGCTTTCAAAACGTTAATGAAATTTTTAGTGTTTGGCGCTTCAAAACTAAAATCTTCTAGTACAATTATGTTAGACTCTTTTGCTTTGATTGAGAAAGCAGATTTTCTAGCCAAACGTTTCAAGTTTTTATTCAATTTAAATGAATAACTTCTAGGTCTAGGTCCAAAAACAGTTCCACCACCTTTAAACAATGGGTTTTTAGCAGATCCTGCACGAGCAGTTCCCGTCCCTTTTTGTTTTTTAATCTTACGAGTAGATCCAGCAACTTCAGCTCTTTCTTTAGCCTTGTGCGTTCCTTGACGTTGATTAGCAAGATATTGCTTTACATCAAGATATACTGCGTGATTGTTTGGCTCTATACCAAATACTGAGTCAGAAAGTTGAACTTTTCTTCCAGTATCTTTTCCGTTGAAATCTAATACTTTTGCTTCCATTACTTCTGAATGATTACATAAGAGTTGTTATGACCAGGAACACATCCTTTTATAACAAGTAGGTTCTTTTCAGCCACTACTTTTAAAACTCTAAGGTTTTGAACTTTTACATTGTCTCCTCCCATTCTTCCAGCCATACGCATTCCTTTGAATACTCTAGATGGATAAGAAGAAGCTCCTACAGAACCTGGTGCTCTTAAACGGTTGTGCTGACCGTGAGTTGCTTGTCCAACACCACCAAAACCGTGACGCTTAACAACCCCTTGAAAACCTTTACCTTTAGATACACCTTGTACATCTACAAACTCTCCTTCAGCAAAAATAGAAACATCAATAAGATCTCCTAATTTTTGTTCAGTTGCAAAATCTTGAAATTCAACGACTTTTTTCTTAGCTACAGTTCCAGCTTTTTTAAAGTGACCTAAGGCCGCTTTAGTGGAATGTTTCTCGTTTTTGTCATCGAAACCAAGTTGCAACGCTTCATACCCGTCAACACCTTTGGTTCTGACTTGGGTAACAACACATGGACCAGCTTCGATCACGGTACAAGGAATATTTTTCCCGTTCTCGTCGAAAATGCTAGTCATGCCGATTTTTCTACCAATTAACCCAGACATAAATATTAATTAATGATTACTAAAATTCCCTTCAATTTAAAAACTACAGTTGTTTTCAAACAGGGAGTGCAAAAGTAGAGATTAAAATTGGATATACCAAACAGTTACAAAAATTAAATAGTTCATTATCATAATTCAGCAGATTGAACATTAAATTAGTTTATAAAATTCTTTGTTAAAAGACACTGAACCGACAACTTTAGAAAAATATATTATTAAAATCCTAAGCTTAAAATAACTACCACAAGCGCAGCGCATAACGCAACTTATAAATTCCTCCCTTGATATAATTGTGCTAAATATTGCATCACTACCAAAAAAAAAGCGAAACATTAATGTCTCGCTTTTTTAATTAAATTTATATTTAATTATACTTTGATCTCTACTTCAACTCCGCTTGGCAATTCAAGCTTCATTAATGCATCAATAGTTTTTGATGAAGAGGAATAAATGTCGATCAATCTCTTGTATGACATTACTTCAAATTGCTCTCTCGCTTTCTTGTTAACGTGTGGAGAACGCAATACTGTGAAAAGTTTTTTGTGAGTTGGCAAAGGAATTGGTCCCGTTACTACTGCACCTGTACTTTTAACCGTTTTTACAATCTTCTCAGCAGACTTGTCTACCAACATGTGATCGTAAGATTTCAATTTTATTCTGATTTTTTGACTCATTTTCTTAAAGATTAAGCGTTTCCTTTTGCTTTTTTGATTACTGCTTCTGAAATATTAGAAGGTGTTTCAGCGTAATGCGAAAATTCCATTGTAGAAGTAGCTCTTCCAGAAGATAATGTTCTTAATGTTGTTACATATCCAAACATTTCTGATAAAGGCACATCTGCTTTTATAGTTTTTGCTCCATTTCTATCGCCCATGTCATTAACCTGACCTCTACGACGGTTGATATCACCTACGATATCACCCATGTTTTCTTCTGGTGTAATAACTTCCATTTTCATGATTGGCTCAAGAATTACAGCTCCCGCAGCTTTAGCGACTTCTCTGTATCCCATTCTCGCTGCTAATTCAAATGACAACGCATCTGAATCGACAGGGTGGAACGATCCATCCGTCAAAGTTACTTTTAAACTATCCACTTGATATCCTGCTAAAGGACCTGTTTTCATAGCTTCTCTGAAACCTTTTTCTACTGAAGGAATATACTCTTTAGGAACGTTACCACCTTTTACAGCATTCACGAATTGTAACCCATTAGGTATCTTTCCATCAACTTCATCAGCCGGCTCTAGTTTAAATACGATATCACCGAATTTACCACGACCACCTGATTGTTTTTTATATGTTTCTCTATGTACAGCAGATTTTGTAAAAGCTTCTTTGTATTCAACTTGAGGCTCACCTTGATTTACTTCAACTTTAAATTCGCGTCTCATTCTATCTACTAAGATATCCAAGTGAAGTTCACCCATACCAGAAATAATGGTTTGACCCGAAGCCTCATCTGTTCTAACTGTAAATGTAGGATCCTCTTCAGCTAACTTCGCTAAAGCCATACCCATTTTATCAACGTCAGCTTTAGTTTTAGGCTCAATTGCAATACCAATAACTGGTGCAGGGAATTTCATCGACTCTAAAATAATTGGGTGTTTTTCATCACACAATGTATCTCCAGTTTTGATATCTTTAAATCCAACAGCAGCTCCAATATCCCCAGCTTCGATAAAATCGATAGGATTTTGCTTGTTAGCGTGCATTTGATAAATACGCGAAATTCTTTCTTTATTTCCTGAACGTGTGTTCAAAACGTAAGAACCTGCATCTAAACGTCCTGAATAGGCACGGAAAAAAGCTAAACGACCTACAAATGGGTCAGTTGCTATCTTAAATGCTAAAGCAGCAAAAGGTTCAGCAACAGATGGCTTGCGTAGAATTTTCGTTTGATCTTCTTCTAGCAATTCAGCATCATCAGGATGAATTCCTTCGATACCTTCTTTGTCCATAGGAGATGGTAAATATTTACATACTGCATCCAACATGAATTGAACTCCTTTATTTTTGAAAGAAGAACCAGCAACCATAGGAATGATAGCCATATCCATAGTAGCAGCTCTTAAAGCAGTGTTGATTTCCTCTTCTGTAATAGAATCAGGATTCTCCATATACTTATCAAGCAAATTCTCATCATAATCAGCTACCGCTTCGATAAGGATATCTCTGTATTCTTTAACTTCGTCAATCATATCAGCAGGGATCTCTACAACTTCATAAGTTGCTCCCATTCCTGCATCATCCCAAACGATAGCTTGGTTTTTAACTAAATCCACTACTCCCTTGAAATCATTTTCCTCACCAATTGGCAAAGTGATCGCAACAGCATTAGATTTCAACATATCTCTTACTTGTTGACAAACGTTCAAAAAGTTAGCCCCTTGTCTGTCCATTTTATTAACGAAACCAATACGTGGCACTCTATACTGATCTGCAAGTCTCCAGTTCGTTTCTGATTGTGGTTCAACACCATCAACAGCACTAAATAAGAAAACTAAACCATCAAGAACACGTAAAGATCGATTTACTTCAACAGTAAAATCTACGTGACCTGGAGTATCAATAATATTAAAGTGATACGGTATAGATTCAGGCAAAAGCTTTCCTTGTGTAGTTGGAAAATTCCATTCACAAGTAGTAGCAGCAGAAGTAATTGTAATACCTCTCTCCGCCTCTTGCTCCATCCAGTCCATTGTTGAAGCTCCATTATGTACTTCACCAATTTTATGTGTTTTTCCTGTATAGAAAAGTATACGCTCTGTTGTTGTTGTTTTACCAGCATCAATGTGCGCAGCGATTCCAATATTTCTTGTATATCTTAAGTCTCTAGCCATTTCTTAGAAATTAAAATCTAAAGTGAGAGAAAGCTTTGTTAGCTTCTGCCATTTTGTGAGTATCCATTCTTTTCTTAACAGCAGCACCTTCTTCTTTAGCCGCAGCTAAACATTCTGAAGCTAATCTTTGAGCCATAGATTTTTCATTTCTTCTTCTTGAATAAAGTATTAACCACTTCATTGCCATCGAAATTTTTCTATCTGGTCTAATTTGCATCGGAATTTGGAATGTAGCTCCACCCACTCTACGACTACGTACTTCTACGTGAGGCATAACGTTAGTTAAAGCATCTTTCCATATTTCTAATGACGGTTTTTCTGCATCTTGTTTTTTAGACTCAATGATGTCAATAGCATCATAAAATACTTTAAACGCTGTCGATTTTTTTCCATCCCACATTAAGTTGTTCACAAAACGTGTTACCAGTTGATCATTAAATCTTGGATCTGGTAAAAGTGGTCTTTTCTTTGCCGCTCTTTTTCTCATGTCTTTTTGTTTAAAAAAAGTCGAAATGCCATAACGTCCAAAAGTCTTAAAGCTTCAATAAATGATCTTTTGACTTTCGACTTTTGACTTTTGACTAATTAATTACTTCTTTGCTTCTTTTGGGCGTTTAGCTCCGTACTTAGATCTTCTTTGCGTTCTTCCTGCTACTCCTGATGTATCAAGCGCACCACGAACGATGTGATATCTAACTCCCGGTAAATCTTTTACCCTTCCACCCCTAACTAATACTATCGAGTGCTCTTGTAGATTGTGTCCTTCACCTGGGATGTAAGCATTCACTTCATTACCATTTGTCAAACGTACACGCGCTACTTTACGCATTGCAGAGTTTGGTTTTTTAGGTGTTGTAGTGTAAACACGCGTACAAACCCCTCTTCTTTGAGGACAAGAATCTAAAGCAACCGATTTACTCTTCTTAGTTATCTGAGTTCTTCCTGTTCTTACTAATTGTTGAATTGTTGGCATAATTAATACTAAAAATTTCTTATTATATTAAATTCCCGCTTTTTACGGGGTTGCAAATGTAGAAAATAATTTTTACTTGACAAACGTTACAACAGGAATTTTTTTTGAACTAATAATTTGTTTTACAATAGAATATTGAAAAATAACTAAAATTATTACAAATTTGACTTAATACTTACATAATTTAGTGACTAATTAGCTTATTATGTAGTTTGATAATTGCATTAAACCACGGATATTTGCGTTAGAATTTAATATAAGTCACAAATTTGAAAACAATTATTCTCCTCCTTTATTTTTTAATGTTCACCTGGAATATGTCCGCACAAGATTATCGATTGCAGATAAGTGGAAAAAGCACAGCAGAAACTAAAGTAATTGATGCTCTCTTCTACACGAAACGACACCTAGACATTAAGTCAATTAACACCGAAGTGACTAACTTATCGTTTAGACTTTCTAAGATGGGATACATAGATGTAAAAATAAATCCTTTACAAAGAGCCACTGATTCACTTTTTGTGACCGCATTGTCTTTAGGACAAAAAATTGATTCTATCTCTATAAACGTTAGCGATGATCAGTTAAGTTTTTTAGGAATGAAAAAAAAAAATGATGTGCCATATTCCCTAGTAGATAATTTCCTAAAAGAAATAATTCAAAAATTAGAATTCAAAGGATATGCTTTAGCAAGCATTAAATTAATTAATGTAGAGCGAATTAACAACAAATTACGTGCAGACCTAAAATTAGAAGTTGACAAAAAAAGAATTCTTAACAATATCACAATTCGTTATCCCGAAAATAATTACAACTCGAAATTTCCCGTTGGTCATTTTAAACAAATAAAAAAAAAATACAATAATGCACTCTTTAATAAAAAGACACTTGCCACCATATATGATGATTTTGAAAAATTTAGTTTTGTTAATCAAATAAAATATCCTGAAATATTATTTACTAAGGACACTACGACAGTATACGTTTATTTAGAAACAAAAAATTCGAATACATTTGACGGTTTTCTTGGATTTTCCAATAATGAAAATAAGAAAATAACTTTAACTGGATATTTAGATGTCACTTTAGAAAATAGTATCGGAAATGGCGAACAAATTTCTATTTATTGGAAAAGCGACGGAAATAATCAAAAAACTTTTAAAGCAAGCCTCGAGCTCCCCTACCTATTTAAAAGTCCCATTGGTTTTAAAGGCGAAATTAATATTTTTCGACAAGATTCAACTTTTCAAAACACTAACACTGCAATTGACTTAAGTTATTACGTTAACTATTCATCTCGATTCTATTTGGGTTACCTGACCACTCAGTCAAGCGATATTCAAAATTCAGTAGATGTTTCAATAAGCGATTTTAATAATTCGTTTTTACGCACCACTTTCGAATTTACTAAGTTAGACAACGATCACACTCTGTTTCCAATAAAAACGAAATTTCATGGGCGCTTCGGCATTGGGAAAAGAAAAATCAATAATTCTTTACAAGATAATGAAAACACACAAATAGCAATCAACATTAATGCGATTCACAATTTTTATTTAAACAAAAGCAACTCTATATATATTAGCACCCAAAATAATTATTTGAAAAGTAATCGTTACATTTTTAATGAATTATTTAGATTTGGAGGTTTCAACAGCGTCCGTGGTTTCGCAGAAAACAGTTTACAAGGCTTCTTGTCATCAACTATACAAACAGAGTATCGCTATTTGATTGCACCAAGTCTATATGTTCATAGTATAGTAGATTATTGTGTGTTCCAAAATAAAACAGAATTCGAAAATACTAGAACGACAGAAAAATTATTAGGCTTAGGTTTAGGAATTGGAATTCAAACTAAGAATGGCTTACTTAAATTAGCAATAGCAAATGGCCGAGCTAAAAAGCAAGAATTTACACTTTTGAACGCAATTGTACATATAAGTTATCAGCTTAAATTTTAGAAATATATCAAAAATAGCTTTCGGTTATTAGGAAAGTTAACAAATTATTAAGAAGTTTGTAATATAAAATCAAAACATACTAAAATGAAATTAAAATTAAATGGATTCTTAATGCTTTTGTTAGCATTAGTAGCGCAAATTACATTTGCGCAGGAGAGAACCGTTTCAGGTGTTGTTTCTGATAACGCTGGTCTACCTCTTCCGGGGGTTAGTGTATTAGTAAAAGGAACGCAATCTGGAGCGCAAACAGATTTTGATGGAAAATTTTCCATTAAAGCTTCACCTAATCAGGTGTTAATATTTAGCTATATTGGCATGAAAACACAAGAGTTAACTGCAACATCAACTAAAATTAATGTTAAATTACTCAATGAGTCAGTTGAACTTGAAGGTGTAGTAGTAACGGCATTAGGCATTAAAAAGCAAGAAAGAGCATTAGGTTATGCCACTTCTGTCGTTAATACTGATGAAATTATTAAAGGTGGAAATCAAAATTTCGTGAATGCACTTGGTGGAAAAGTAGCTGGTTTGCAAGTAATTGCATCTGGTGGAGCACCTGGTCAAGCAAGTAGACTAGTTATTAGGGGTGGTAATAAATCACTAACTAACTCAAATGAGCCACTTTACGTAATAGATGGTGTGCCAATTTCGAACTCAAATGACGGTAATGGAAACACAGTTACTGGTTTTGCAAGTCCAAACAGAGCTTCTGATATTAATCCTAATGACATTGAATCTGTAACAGTTTTAAAAGGTTCTGCAGGCGCTGTACTTTATGGAAATAGAGGTTCTAATGGAGTAATTTTAATAACTACTAAATCAGGAAAGAACAATAGTGGAGAACCAGTTATCGAATTTACTAGCCAAGTTGCTGTAGATGAGGCTTTAGTTTTACCTGATTATCAAACAGAATTTGCTCAAGGTAATAATGGTGTAACTTATGCTGAAGGCGGATCTCGTTCTTTTGGACCAAGAATAACTGGACAGACAGTTAATAGTGCAGGAGCAGGAGCGGCGAGAGGATTAGGTCCTCAGTCAATTCAGTTAAAAGCTTTCAATCCTAGAAAAGATTTTTTAAACACTGGGTTTACAAACAATAACAATATATCATTGTCTAATTCGTCTGATAAATATAGTATGTTTGTTTCATTAGGAAACTCTAATCAAACATCCATCATACCTAATCAGGGCTTTAATAAAATTAACGCTCGTTTCAATGGTAATTATAAATTTAATGACAAATTTTCTGCAGGAATAAATGTCTCATATAATATTTCAAACGGAGATTTACCATTTACAGGTCAAGATGGAAACAATCCAATCTTTGCATTATTTCACACTCCAGTATCATGGAACTTGTCAGGATACGGGTATGAAAGACCAGATGGTAGACAAATCAATTCACGTGGTGGATCTTTTGACAACCCTTTTTGGACGGTAAATAAGAATTCTGCAGTTACAGATAGTAGAAGATACATAATGAGTGTTAACCTTGCCTATGACGTTGCAAGCTGGATGAAGATTAATTATCGCTTAGGTAATGATAACTTAATTGATAACAGAAAAATATTTAGAGATAAAAATAGTGGAAGTGCTCCTCAGGGTTTCTTATCATTTGATGATGTAACAAGAAATGAAATTACATCAACATTGACTTCAACATTTAACAAAAAATTTGCTGATAAATTTGAGGCGACTTTGTTAGTTGGTCAAGACATTAATACAAGAACATTTAGACAAAGCATAATTACAGGATCTCAATTAGTTTTACCAGGTATTCAAAACACTAATAATATACAAACTTTCGATCCAGCTTTCAATCAAACAACTAAACGTAATTTAATTGGTGCATTTGGAAACTTAACGTTAAGTTACAACAATTATTTATTCTTGGATGTAGTTGGACGTAATGAATGGAGTTCGACTTTACCTCAGGAAAATAGAAGTTTCTTTTATCCAGGAGCGAGTGCATCATTTATATTTTCTGACGCTTTAGACCTAAAAAGCGATTTATTAAACTATGGTAAAATAAGAGTTGGTGCATCCAAAACTGCAAGAGATGCTGGCGTTTATTTAACGCAACAAACATTTCAGTTAGGGCAATTTGCTGATGGTTTTACAGATGGTATTACTTTTCCATTTAATGGACTACCTGGCTACACAGTTGATAACTTAATAGCAAATGCAAAACTTAAACCGGAATTCACAACAGAATATGAAGTAGGTATCGAATTAAAGATGTTTAAAAATAGACTTGGTTTAGACGCATCTTTTTTTAAAAATGTTAATACAGGTGGAATTATACCGCTTGATATTTCACCAGCAACTGGTGCTCAAAACACAATAATCAATAGTGGAGAAACTAATTCTAGAGGTGTAGAATTATCTTTACGTGGAACCCCAATTGAAATAAAAGATTTCAGATGGGACATCAATGTAAACTTTAGTAAAATTAAATCAAAAGTAGATCAAACATTCCCTGGAATTGATAAAATATTTTTAGGAGGATTTGCAGGAAATCCAGCAATATTTGCTGTGAAAGATGAAAGATACGGAAGTATTATTGGCTCAGGCTATGCAAGAAATACAAATGGTGCTATACTTACAGATGATGATGGATATCCATTATTTGAAGATGGTAAAAATCTTGGTTATGTAGAACCAGATTGGACTGGAGGAGTTACTAATACTTTTACTTATAAAAATCTTTATGTTTCAGCGCAGATTGACACACGCCAAGGTGGTTACATTTATAGCGGTACTGAGGAATTATTAGATTTCTATGGCGTAACTGCCAAAACAGCAAGCAGACAAGAAGATTACACATTTCCTGGAGTAAATGAAACAACAGGAAGTGCCAATAACGTAGTTGTAAAGCGTGATGCTGTATGGTACGGTAGCGCATACCCTAACGAAGAATATGTCTATGAAAACAATTGGGTAAAATTAAGAGAAGCTTCAATAGGTTACACATTTAAACTTAAAGACAAACGTATAAAAGCTTTAGACGTAAGTTTTTATGGACGTAATTTAGCTTTGTGGACAAAAATACCACACATAGATCCAGAATCTAGTTCTTTTGGAACTGGCAATGCTCAAGGTGTATCCCGATTTGCTTTTCCAACAACAAGAACTATCGGTTTTAATCTAAGAGTTCAATTTTAAAAATTAATACTATGAAAAAAATAAAAATGTTTAATGAATTGATTCAAACAAAAAAAATCTTTGTTGGAATTCTTTCAGGAATGTTATTTCTATCCTCATGTACTAGTGAACTAGATATAAATAAGGATCCCAATAATCCAACTGAGGTACCAAATTCAACTTTACTAGCCTCAGCAGAAGTTAACTTAGGTTATATTATCGGGGGCGAGGCAACACGTATGCCATCAAATATTGTTCAATATTATGCTGGACATAGAGGCCAACCAAACGAATATGCACGTTATGATATTACTCCTTCGTCTACAGACGGTTTATGGACTAATATGTACAATGTATTAATTGACTTAAAAGCAATTGAAGATAATACAACCGTTACAAACGATAAGTTGTATTTAGGAATTTCACAATTACTTCAAGCATATTCATTTAGTGTGTTAACCGATGCTTTTGGTGATATTCCTTACTCAAATGCATTGAAATTATCATTAAATCTTACTCCGTCTTACGATAAGCAGGAGAATATTTATGATGGTTTATTATTAACTATAGATAAAGGAATTGCTAACGTAACATCTAATTCTGGAGCTAATCCCGGAGCAGCCGATGTAATATATGGAGGCTCAGCAACAAAATGGATTGCATTTGGTAACTCTTTAAAATTAAGATTATTAAACCACCTCAGTTTAAGAAGACCAGCAGTTGCGCTAACATTTTTACAGACTAATCCAACTGTAATATCGTCATCTACTAATGATGCTAAAGTTGTATTTGGAATAAGTGCATCAAACGCTAATCCTATTTACCAGTTTGATATCTTATCAGGAAGAAAAGATAATGCAGTTGCTAACACAATTGTTAATAAAATGAAAGCTTTATCAGATCCAAGGATACCTGTCTATTTTAGACCATTAGGAGCTCTAAGTCCATTCGCGGGACAGTACCTAGGTAATACGCCAGGTGATGATACTGATGATGCTGGTGAAAATTTATTTTCAAGAACTGGGTCAGCGTATGCTTCAACAAATTCACCTGTTATATTAATTAGTGCAGCAGAGGTTAACTTTATTAAATCTGAGATATATTTTAGAGCAAGTGACGCCATTAACGCCGCAACAAATTATAACAGTGCTATTACGCAAGATTTAACTTCATTAGGACTTGCAACAACCGCAACGACATATCTAGCTAACCCTTTAGTGACCTATAACAATACTTTGCAAAGGATCATGGAGCAAAAATGGATAACAATGTTCCAAGGAGCATACGAGTCTTTTGTTGATTATAGAAGAACAGGATTTCCAGTTCTTACTCCTTCGATTAATAATAGAACTAGTAATGCAATTCCAGTAAGATTATCTTACCCACAAATAGAAATTAATGTCAATACAGCTTCACTTCAAGCGGGACCTGGCATACCATTACCGTATGTCTCATTAAGTAATAAAGTTTGGTGGGATCTTTAATTAGCCATCAAATTCAAAAACCATCAGCAATGCTGATGGTTTTTTTTTTAAATGATATTAACTCACTTTCATTAAAATTTTCGATTTTTAATGACATCATTAAAGCGCACAAATCCTAATTATATTTTTCCATCCTAAAATATGTATTTATTCTGTTAATTTTGATTACCATGACTCTACATTTAGTTTAGAAATAGATAGATGTATAACCGTAAATGTAACAATTAAAACAAAATAGATTCTGATTATTGCCAAAGCAACTGAATTTCTTAAATTTCGATTATGATGATATCAGCAAAAACCTTCTTCAAAAAAATCGTTGATAATACCTTTCTACTACATAACTTATAAATAATTATATATATAAAAAGCATAATTTTCTATCATAAAATTGACTAATACACAAAAAAAGTAACAATTTGTGTAAATAAAAATGAGTAAAGCACTCAAATTTGCTAAAAAATGTTAAAACAACAATAAAATTAGGGAAATTAACAAATTATTATGAAGTTTGTCAAACTAATTCAAAATATTATAAAATGAAATTAAAATTAAATGGATTCTTAATGCTATTACTAGCATTAGTAGCGCAAATTACTTTTGCGCAGGAAAGAACCGTTTCAGGAACTGTTTCTGACAATGCAGGTTTACCTCTACCTGGGGTAAGTGTATTAGTAAAAGGAACTCAATCTGGAGCACAAACTGATTTTGATGGAAAATTTTCCATCAAGGCATCGCCTAATCAAGTATTGATATTTAGCTATATCGGTATGAAAAGTAAAGAAGTAGCAGCAACGTCTTCGAATGTTAATGTTAAACTGCAAAACAACGCAATTGAACTAGAAGGAGTAGTAATAGTTGGAGCTTTAGGGATTAAAAGAACTAAAAATTCATTAACGTCTTCTACACAAATAGTAGCTAGCGAAGAACTTACTCAAGCTGCTAACCCTAACGTGGTGCAGTCTTTAGTTGGTAAAGTATCTGGTCTTCAAATTAACAAATCATCAAGTGGCGTTAATGGAACAAATAGAATAGTATTAAGAGGTTCAAGATCTATTACCGGAAACAATGAAGCTTTAATAGTTATTGACAACGCAATATCTTCGTCAAATGTTTTGCAACAATTACCTCCTGAATTAATTGAAAGCGTCAACGTTATAAAAGGAATGCAAGGAGCTGCACTTTACGGTGAACAAGGAGTTAACGGAGTAATTATAGTTACTACCGTAAAAGGAAAAGAACAAGGGAAAATTACAGTGAATGTAAATTCAGCTATCGATTTTGAGACAATAGCTTTTATGCCAAAAACTCAAAGAAAATATGGTCAAGGATGGGACGGAGTTCACTATCCCGAAGAAAACGGATCTTGGGGACTGCCTTTTGATGGCGTGTTGCGACCTACAGGTTTACCGCAAGCGGACGGACTTGAATTTCAAAGACCCTACTCTTTCGTAAAAGACAATGTTAAGAACTTCTACCAAACAGGTACTACCTACCAAAATGGATTTTCTATAAACGCAGGAACTTCAGACTCCTACGCTTTATTTTCTGCAAACAAAGTAAAGACAGAATTTGTTGTAAACGGAGATGTACTTGAAAGAAATAGTTTTTTATTCAAAGCAGGAAAAAAAATAGGAAAACTAAGCATTGATGGTAACGTTAACTATAATTATCAAAAATCTAGCGAAACTTCTTCAGATTTACTTGACGATTTAATTCAGACTGCTGGAAATGTTGATGTAAGTTTGTTTAAAAAATCTGGAAATGAAGGTAATTACACAATATACTTTAAAAATCCATATTGGACAACAGATAATAATCGTAATGACTCTAGAAGAACATTTATAAATACCATCGCTGCTTTAAAGTACGATATTAATAATAACATAAATGTTACTTACACAGGAAATTTACAGTTCACCAATAGAGATACACAATCTCACATCAATCAGTATAGAGAAACTGCAGCTTTAACAGGAGCAGGAGCTAATAGAAATCAAACTTCTGAATATTTTGCTAGTCAATCCTCTTTAAGAACTTATTATGGAGATTTGTTAGTGAATTTTGACTATGACTTGACGGATGATTTGAGTTTAAAAGCCAATATTGGAAGTAACATGCAAGATCGTAATTACAGAATTACTTCACAAGGAGGACAAAATTTAGATATACCAGGATGGTATCACATTAATAATGTACTGAGTCCAGCAAATCCATCTAATTTAGATAATAGATCTCAAAAATCAAATCGTGCTTCTGTTTTAGCCAATGTTGATTTAGGATATAAAAACTACTTATTTTTAAATCTTACTGGCAGAAACGATTGGACTTCTGTTTTATCAAGTGCGAATAACAACTTTTTTTATCCAAGTGCTGGGGTATCTTTTATACCAACTTTAGCTTTTGAAGGATTAAAAAGCGAAACTTTTAATTATTTAAAGGTATCTGCTAACATTGTTAAAGTAGGAAATTCATCTTCTATTCAACCTTACGCAACCTCTGAAATTGGTGTATTCCCAACAGGATTTCCTTACGGACAATTAGGATCATACATCATCAACCAAAGACCGACTGATAAAAACATCAAACCTGAATTTGTAACTACAAAAGAAGTTAATATCAGCATTGGATTATTCAACAATAGAATTACAATTGACGGATCAGCTTATTTATCAGATACGAAAGATTTGATCACAGCGGCTACTGCCTCTTCTGCATCAGGATTGGCTACTTCTCAAAGTAATATTGGAGATATGACTACAAAAGGTCTAGAAATTGACTTAGGTTTTGTACCTATAAAAACTGAGAATTTTAAATGGGACATGAGAACAAGTTATTCTACGAATAAATCAGTTATCAATTCACTTGCCGCTGGAGCAAATGAAATTAACCTATTATCTGACGCTGCAACAGGAACTGGAATTTTTGCTCAGGTAGGAGAAGAATTTCCTTTAATTAAAGGAACTACATTTTTAAGAGATGACAATGGAAGTATTATTGTAAACCAGTTTGGACTTCCAACAAGATCATCTTCAAACTCAATTTTAGGGAAGTCAACTCCTGATTATATTTTAGGTTTATCAACCTCATTTGAATTCAAGGGAATCAGATTATCCGCAGTTATGGATTATAGAACAGGTCACCAGATCATTTCTGGAACTAAATACGATTTAACTTGGCCAGGACGTTTAGTAGAGTCAGCTGATTTTGATAGAGAAGTTGGTTTTATTTTACCAAATTCTGTAGTTGAAACTGGATCAGGATCTGGAATATACACTCCTAACACTTCTGTTTTTTCAGCAGCTGGTTATGATCCAAACGGAATTATTGATTATTATGGAACTTTGAGTAGAGCTGGAGAGCACAACGTTATTAACGCTACCGCTTTCAAAGTGAGAGAACTTGCTTTAAGTTATTCTATACCAACTACTGTAATTGAGAAAATTGGACTAACTTCACTAAGATTTGGTATAAATGCAAGAAACCCATTTACTGTTTTAGCAAAAAGCAATAAGGGTTATACTGACCCAGAAGCATCTGATAGTACTGCCAACAATGGTAACGGTCTAGGATATTCAGGAACAGGACAGTATCCAAATACAAGAACTTTTGGTGGAAGCATCAATTTAACATTCTAAATTAAAAAGTATGAAAAAAATATTTTTATTAATAGCAGTAGCAGCGGTATCACTTACATCATGTAGTGACTACTTAGCAGACAACACCAATGTAAATAGTCCATTAGAAGAAGCACTTCCGCCAAGACTTATTTTACCTGGTGCGCAATCACAAGCATTCAGAACACAAGCTATAAACATGAATCGTTTAGGTAGTGTAATGACAAATGCATGGGGAGGTAATATTTACCAATTTACAAATCCATTACAAGTAGAATATTCTTACAACTTTGACAACAACACCTACGCAGCAGTATGGGATGGATTGTACAGAAGTGTAAATAACTTTCAAAAGATAATTGAAACTCCATTAGAGAATCAAGGCAACTTTATCGCTATATCGAAGATCATGAAAGCACACTATATGCAATATATTGTCGATTTATATGGAGATTCACCTTACTTTGAAGCGTTCAAAGGACAAGCTAACCTAACACCAGCTTATACAGATGACGCAATAATTTACAAAGAATTAGTTAAAGAATTAGAAGAAGCACGCGCTCTTATTCAAAACCCGTCTTCTACAGCAGAAGGTGTCGCTACTGATGTTGTTTTCAACGGAGATATGAGTAAATGGCTTAAACTTGCAAACACTATCGAGTTAAGAATTCTATTAAGACAAAGCAAATTAACTGACGCTACAACTACAAATTATTTAAATAGTAAATATGCAACTTTACAAGCTTTGAATAACTTTGTTGATGCTGATGTATTGATTAATCCTGGATATTCATCTAGTAATGATGCTAAGCAAAGTCCTTTCTTTAGCTCATTCGTTAGAGATGCAGCAGGTGCCACTACTAACACTACATATACCCTATTTACTTCATCAAAACATTTTGCAGACGTATTAAATGGTGAAACTGGTGGTCCCACGGCTGGAATTGTTGACCCTAGAAGATCTAGACTTTGGACTCTAGTGGCAGGAAAAGTAGTAGGTACAGACCAAGGCCAAAAACCAGTTCCTGGTCAAAATAACACATCAAATCCTACTTCTCGATTTGGAGTAGGTTTAACTAATTATGTCGGAGCAAATACCGCAGAGAGAACCGCAGCAGGATCAGCAAAAGCAGGGGTATTAATGTTACTTTCTGAAAGTAAATTTCTTCAAGCAGAAGCAGTTCAAAGAGGATTCTTAACGACTGGTATAGCTCAAATTTTATTCAACGAAGGAATTCAAGCTTCATTTACTTACTTGGGAGCTAACATTGGAACTTATGCATTGCAAATAGAAGCAGCTCCTGGTTTTGGGTGGTCAGCATCGACAAATAAAATTCAAGCAATTTTAACACAAAAATGGATCGCATTGAGCGGAATTCACGGCATCGAAAATTACATTAATTATACAAGAACTGGATTTCCAGTAATTCCTGGCTCAATTAATGGTTTCAACTTACAACCAACTAGACCAAAAAGACTGATTTATCCATTGTCAGAGTACAATGCAAATTCAGGTAATGTACCTGTCTTGACATCTGCTCAAATTACGACGCAAGGACCTTTCTGGTATGTCCCATAATTAATGTGATAATTTAGTTACTAAGAAGCTGTTCCATTGTGGACAGCTTTTTTTTGAATAAACTTTATGTTAAAAAATAAAATATAAAGTATCATTTACAATCGTGAAACCTGAAAATCCGTATCGGTTAACATTAGAATTCCTCTACAAATAAAAATATGCAGACCTGGGCAGAGATATAGTAACAAATTAAATCTTTAAAACCATCAGCACTCGCTGATGGTTTTTTTTTATATATTTGCAGCATGGAAAAAGAACATCAAATATTTGGAATCAGGGCAATCATTGAAGCCATTCAAGCTGGCGCAACAGTAGACAAAGTTTACATTCAAAAGGAAGCGAGTAGTGAACTGATGAAAGACTTAATGAAAGTGATGAAAAGAGGAAACATCAATTTTTCCTATGTTCCTATTGAAAAGTTAAATAGATTGACACCTAACAACCATCAAGGTGCAGTGGCGACTATATCACCGATCTCTTTTTTCGATTTAGAATCACTTATAGAATCCGTTATTGAAAATGGTAAAAAACCATTGTTTCTGATATTAGATCAAATATCTGATGCTCGTAATTTTGGAGCTATAATACGAACGGCAGAATGTACGGGAGTAAATGGTATAATTGTTCAAAAGGCAGGATCAGCACCAGTAAACGGAGATACAGTTAAAACTTCTGCAGGTGCAGTATTCAATATACCTATTTGTAAAGTAGAACACATAAAAGATGCTATTTTTCTTTTACAAGCTAGCGGTATTAAAACCATAGCAGCAACTGAAAAAACAGACAAAAACATATATGATTTATCATTAAATGAACCTCTTGCAATCATCATGGGTTCAGAAGATCGCGGTGTAAATCCATCCGTTTTAAAAATTGTAGATGAGAAAGCTAAATTACCGATGTTTGGAACAATAGGGTCTCTTAATGTTTCTGTGGCTTGTGGTGCTTTTTTATATGAAGCTGTGAGACAAAGAAATTAAGATTTAAGATCGCTGATTAGCATCCCAACGTTTCGGGATTGATTTCATATTAAAAAACGAATTAAGACTCTGGCTTTGATTCGTTTTTCTCATTTGGTATAACTATATAATTTACAGTAACATCTGATGTAAAATATTTAATAATAGACTCTTCCTCTATTACGACAGGTATATTGACAAAATTACCACAATCATCAAAACGCTGCATAAATTTATCATCTATAGGATTGTAATTTGGTTGTTCCCATTCATATTTCGGCAATTTTTTATACTCTTTCGTTTCTAGAAAAAAAGTTAAAATTAACCCCGTTAACAACCCTGATAAATGACCTTCCCACGATATAGAATTTCTCCCTAATATATCTGGAGTTGGAAAAATATACCAGACAAGTCCCCCATAAACTATAATAACAGCTAGCGATAACGCAACAAGACGATTATGTTTTGTTTGAATTCCCTTAAAAAACACAAAACTAAATAAAACGTAAATAAGACTACTTGCGCCAATATGATAACTATCTCTCCCTATTATCCAAGTTAAAGAACCAGAAAGCAACACTCCAATGAAAATAACATAAATCGATTGCTTAGGATAAAAAAATTGTAGCGCTGCTAATAACGCAAATAATGGAACTGAATTATTATATAAGTGTTCAAAATCGCCATGAATAAATGGACTGAATACTATTCCTTGCAAACCAGAAAGCGTACGCGGATAAATACCGTTTTGTGTAAAGTCGAAATGAAATCTAATGTCCAACCAAAAAACAAACCATAATAAAATTACAGAAAACAGCGGTAATAAAACTACGGCATTAGTAAACTTAAAATTTTTGTCCATTAGTAAAAGATAATATAAGTGTTATTCAAAAACTAACCCAAATATAAGAATTTGCTAAATTGTCATATTCCTTAAGGTAATTAAAAAAATTAGTTCCTTTGAAACAATCGTAATGTGTTAACTTAGCTTTATCACAGCGATTTACTTGCTATTACTAGTGACTGAAATATTAGCTTATAACGTTCATTAATACTCATCCAGATATTCCTCTCTAATTTCGTTTAAAACAAGAGAAAACTAATAAAAAAATAAAAAACAAATGGAAGCACCACTTGCCGAGCGTATACGTCCACAAAAACTGGAGCAATACATTAGTCAATCTCATTTAGTTGGGCCAAATGGTTCATTAACAAACCAAATAGGAAAAGGCATCATACCTTCACTCATTTTTTGGGGGCCTCCCGGAACTGGAAAAACGACTTTAGCACAAATAATTGCCCAAGAATCTAAACGTCCCTTTTTTATATTAAGTGCTATTAATTCAGGTGTTAAAGATATTCGTGAGGTAATCGAGAAAGCGAAGCAAAGTGGAGGGTTATTTACTGCAAAAAATCCAATTTTGTTTATTGATGAAATTCATCGTTTTAGTAAATCGCAACAAGACTCTCTTCTTGCAGCTGTGGAGAAAGGATGGATCACGCTCATTGGTGCCACGACTGAAAATCCGAGTTTTGAGGTCATACCTGCATTGCTATCTCGCTGCCAAGTTTATGTATTAAATCCTTTTACAAAAAGTGACTTGGAATCTTTATTGCAACGAGCAATGACTACCGACACCCTACTATCTACAAAAAATATAAAATTAAGCGAAACAGAGGCTTTACTGAGGCTTTCAGGTGGTGATGGACGTAAGCTACTAAATATTTTTGAATTAGTGATAAACGCTTCTGATGAAGACGAAATTACTATAACAAATGATCTTGTATTTAAATTAGTACAGCAGAATACTGTTCTTTATGACAAAACAGGAGAGCAACATTATGACATTGTTTCTGCTTTTATAAAATCAATTCGTGGAAGCGATCCAAATGGCGCTGTTTATTGGCTCGCCAGAATGATTGAGGGAGGCGAAGACGTCAAATTTATTGCCAGAAGGATGTTAATTTTAAGTAGTGAAGATATAGGAAACGCAAATCCAACAGCTTTCATAATGGCCAACAATACTTTTCAAGCTGTGAGTACCATAGGTTATCCAGAAAGTAGAATTATTTTAAGTCAATGTGCTGTATACTTAGCGACATCTGCTAAAAGTAATGCTTCCTACTTAGCTATAGGAACGGCACAGCAACTCGTAAAACAAACTGGTGACCTAGCTGTTCCCATCCATTTACGTAACGCACCAACCAAGTTGATGAAAGAATTAGGTTATGGTGAAGAATATAAATATTCCCACGATTACACTAATAATTTTGCCGAGCAGGAATTTTTACCCGAAGCAATTAGTAAAAAACCGATTTACATACCCGGCAATAATTCAAGAGAAAATAGCATTCGTGAATTTCTAAAAAATCGATGGAAAGACAAATACGGATACTAGGCAATCAAAATAGTTTATTTGCTGATAAAGTTGTTAAGATACCATGCGTCTTATATTATTATCTAAAATATGGCATGCTAAAGAGCAACATCCTCAATTTTGAGCATCTCGTAATAATACCTCCCTCATTTTATGTAAAGTATTGTCATCCAAAAAATGATTATTATAAAACAAACCTTTTATTTCTTTTAAAGCACTTAAATCCTCTAACGGATTTTTATCTAAAATAATAAAATCAGCAGCCTTTCCAACTTCAACTGTTCCAAAGTCTTCGTTAAAAAACTTTGGGAAATTAGAGTTGCCATTTTCAAAATACTATAATTACTAATGTTTGCATTTTTTACTAATTCCATTTCACCCAAAACATTAAAACCAGTAATCATATACTTTGATGAAGCATCAGGACTTAGAATCATATTAACGCCAGCTTGATCTAATTGCTTGATGATTTTATATTTATCCTCGGCTCTTTTCATCTCCCGAATAACTTCACTTTTATAGGCTTCGTCTCCTATTTTATCTCTGTACTCGATTGTAGACGCAATCCAATCATTCATTTTAGTTTTCGAAACAAATTCCATTCCGCGCAAATCTTTCAATTCTGAAATAGAGTTTCTACCCGAACCTATATCATACCAAGAAAGCGTTGGACAAATCGTGATATTATTTCTTTTTAGCAATTCGATTCTGTCAGTAATCATTTCTACAGATTCACCAGCAAGTCCCCCTAAATATTCAAACGCTCTATAATTTGAATTGAATATCGTTTTATCTGATACTTTATCTCCTGCGGTAACAACTGGAAAGTGTCCTCCAATTACCATTTTATATTTTTTGCAAGCAACATCTAAATTCGTAAAAGTAGCCGCACTTTTAAGACTTAATATTTTAATAAAATCAAATTTATTCTCTTTAGCTTTCTTTACAAATGATTCTATTTGCTCCTTCGTTAAATCGTCATTTCTAGTAATGGTTGGCGGAGATAGATATAACTTTGGGTAAAATCCATCAGGTGTATTAAACTTTTTTCGCCATTCTGTGTGTTGCCACTCTCCCCGCATCGAGCGTAATTTCGTTACACCATTAATCAAATTAAGCTTTAATACTTGCTCCATTTCCAACTCAGATGCAGGAAAGTGTACATGGGCATCAGCAAGCGAAGGCATTATATACTTTCCAGATCCGTCAAAAAATAGAAAATCTTTTTCTTTTAATTTTTTAGATTTCTTAATTGAAATAATCTTCCCGTTTTGAATTTTCACATCTTGATTTTCTAAAATCTTATTATTTTTCATTGAAATAACGGAGATGTTTGATAGTAATAATTTGTTAACTACACCTTCTTTACTTTGAGCAACTGAAATAACAGCTTGAATAATAAATACTACAAGAAAGAATTGTTTCATAAAAAGTTAATTGACTAAGTAATTAATAAACGAAGTATAAATTAGTTAAACACTTGCTTTAAAATTTGATTGCTACTTTTTCAGAAATCATTTTATCATTTTGATAAAATTCAAAATACCACTGATTTTCTTTTAAAATAAGAGAGCCTTGTATGGCATCTTTTATTGCAATGAAAGAATTTGGCTGTGATGTTTTCATTAATTTCATTATTACTTTTGGAGTACTATCAATTAACTGAAATCCAGTTGGCGTTGCCTGAGCATATAGCAAATTAGGGTCTTTGACATCCACAGCAATTATGGGAAGTGTCGTTGACACATTTACAGAAGGACTAGCCGCTATTTGAGTCATCACTTTTGATTCTGTTTTTAAAATGGCACCAGTAAATTTATATTGTAGCTCATAAATTGATTTGAAAGCGTCATTCAAAGCTTCCATGTATGCAAGGGAATAATCCTTTTGTTTACTCTTACCGACCCTTGTTTTAAAGATCAACTTATCATTACAATCCTTTAATGTCACATATAACTTAGTTACTAAGAAACCACTTTCTTTTTCTACATCTGCATAAAGTAGGGAACAACGATCATTATATTCAACCGGAAAATTTTCATTTTTATAAAAAGTGACAAAACCTGCCTTGTTGAGATTAAATTTGGTTATCGTATTTAATCGATATTGATTTTCACTTTTTAAAAAGTTGTATTGTAAGGGAACAATAACAGCTTTATAATCATTAATGGACTGAGCATACGTGAGACTAGTTAGTAAAGTGACTAATAATAAAAATAATTTTTTCATAATCTATAAATATTTTTTAAGTTCCAATAAATGATTTATTTGTTTAATGTGCGGTTCCACTTCTACACTTGTTTCATTAAAAAAGAAAGCCTCTAATCCTGCATCGAGTGCCCCTTGTACGTCAGCATCTAAACTATCTCCAATCATAATACTGCTTACTTTATTAGCTTTAGCCAAATCTATAGCAAAATCAAATATGATCGGATTTGGCTTTTTTACACCTGCCATCTCAGAATTAGTGATAGTTTTAAAATATGCGCCTATTTCGGAATTGTTAATTTTCTTACGTTGTACATCCGCAAATCCGTTTGTTATAATATGCAAATTATAATTTGGTTTCAAATATTCTAACAATTCAATCGTACCTTCAAATAGATGATTGTTTTCTGGTAAAAGGTGAATATACTCATTAGCAATTTGCTCTATTTCATGATCAGAAATAGGATAATTGATTGCATCAAATGAATCTTTTAGTCTATTATATCTTAGTTCGTCATGAGTTATCTCGTCATATTGAAATAATTTCCAACAAGCCTGATTAATTGGAACGTATTTTTCGATAAAATCCACTATCTTAATTTCGGGATGTTTTTTATCAAAAATACGTTCGAACGTTAGGCCCGAGTTTTTATCAAAATCCCATAAGGTGTGATCTAAATCAAAAAAAACATCTTTTATATGTGTATACTTCATTTTTATATTTTAAAAAATTCCCTCGTCTACAAAACTGTAATAACTAGTTTCAGTGATTATAACATGATCTAACACTTTTATTTCTAAACTGTCTCCTGCTATTTTTAATTTTCTTGTAATTTGTTTGTCGGCATCGCTTGGAACTAAAGTTCCCGAAGGATGATTATGGCACAAAATTAACCCTGTAGCTCCCATTTCAAGCGCTGTTTTAAAAACTAATCTAACATCTACTAAAGTTCCAGTCATTCCACCCTTGCTTAACTGAGATTTTGAAATTACTTTATTTGAATTATTTAAATAGATAATCCAAAATTCTTCATGCGGCAACTCGCCAATAATAGGTTGCATGATCTCAAAAATAATTTTGCTCGACGTGACTTTTTTTAACTCGACAACATCCTCAGTTCTTCTGCGCCTTCCTAATTCTAACGCTGCAATAATCGAAATTGCTTTGGCTTCTCCTATCCCTTTAAACTGCATAAGTTGCGACAAAGAAACTTTGCCTAATGCATTTAGATTATGATCTACACTGGCTAAAATTCGTTTACTCAAATCAACTGCTGATTCATTTCTACTACCTGATCCTATCAATATCGCAATCAATTCTCCATCACTTAAAATACTTTTGCCTTTTAGCATTAACTTTTCTCGTGGTTTATCCTCTTCAGACCAATTGGTAATAGGGAAAAAGGAATTTTCAGCCATAACATTGATTTTAAACTAATTTATGAAAATAATTTTAGTTTACAATTAAATTCTTCACCTCGTCAAAATTTAAACCTCCATAATTACCAGAACTCATTAATAACAAAGCTGAATTCTCAAAGTTTTGTTCAAATAAAAAATCTTTAAATTCTTTAGGGTTCGTATAAATTATTAGGTCTTTACGATTAAAAGCAGTAGCAATCTGGTTAAAAGTCACTTCTTCTAATTGTTTAATTTTTACAGCATCTGGCGAATAAAACACAACTGCTTTATCTGCATATTGCAATGCACCTTCATATTCCTTTAAAAATTCAGCATTGAGACTACTATAGGTATGAAGTTCTAAACAAGCAATTAAAGTACGATTAGGATATTGTTCTTTTACAGCCTTAGTAGTCGCCGCTACTTTACTTGGCGAGTGCGCAAAATCTTTATAAGCGACTTTATTATTGCCTTCAGCTATTTTTTCTAAACGTTTTGATGCTCCTTTAAAACTGGAAATTGCTTCATAAAAATCAGCTTCATCAACACCCATGTTTTGACAAATCCATTTGGCTCCAGCCAAATTATTTAAGTTATGTGCTCCAAACACTTCAATTGGCATATCGCCCTCAGGTGTTGCAAGTAATGTAATTCCATCCTGCACTGAATATTGTGGAGTGTGATAAGCCATCTTTCGAATAGGATTTGTCGCCGCTTCAGCAACACGTTTTACCTCAGGATCCTCTTCATTGTAAACTAAAATACCACCATTTGTAATTTTGCCAATAAAAATTTCAAATTGCTCTAAATAATTTTCATACGTTGGGAATACATTAATATGATCCCAAGCGATACCAGAGATTAATGCAATATTAGGTTGGTATAAATGAAATTTAGGTCTCCTATCAATTGGAGAAGACAAATATTCATCTCCTTCTAAAACTATAAAATCATTTTCTTCAGTGAGGTGAACCATAGTATCAAAACCTTCGAGTTGAGCGCCTACCATATAATCTACAGTAATATCGTGATATTGCATCACGTGTAAAATCATCGATGTTATCGTAGTTTTTCCGTGAGAACCACCTATTACAACACGAGTTTTATTTTTAGATTGTTCATATAAATATTCAGGATAAGAATAAATTTTAAGTCCTAATTCCTGCGCTTTTATCAATTCAGGATTATCCGCTTTGGCATGCATTCCTAGGATAATTGCTTCAATATTCTTTGTTATTTTTTCAGGAAACCATCCTAGTTCTTCTGGTAGAATTCCCTTATTAGATAACCTTGTTTTCGAAGGTTCAAAAATTGCATCGTCACTACCTGTAACTTGATAACCTTTATTGTGTAATGCTAAAGCGAGATTGTGCATTGCACTACCGCCTATTGCTATAAAATGTAGCCGTAGCTCCTCAAACCCAGATGAGGGAACAACTCCATTAATGTTGATATTACTATTCATAATTTAATTTATGATTATTGGGATTTAGTGATCTTTTTAGTCTAATGTTTCTTTTAAAAAATTATGAAGATTTTAATTGCTTTGCCTTCTCCGCATTTTTCATCTTGTAAACATATAGGTTATATAATTTCTGATAAGCTGTTTTTGACTTTGTAAGTGCGAATGCTTTTTTATATTGCTTTTCAGCACTATCGTATCTCTTAAAGTATTCATCTATATGTCCTCTTGACAAAAAACCGTCCACTGGAGATAATTGGGCGAGCTCATTAGAATATTTAATGGCTTTAGATTCACTGCCACCTATAATTCCGGGAAGTTGTAGATACAATTCAATCAAAGCCCATCGCGCTTCAATATGTTTTGGATTTAAAGTCACTGCTTTTAAGAAAGACTCTTTGACTTCATCAATCATGCCTAGCGCTTTAAATTTATTAGATTCTTTGGCTTTCATTCCTAGTGCACCTCCATATTTATAAAAATAATCAGCTTCAGAAGGCTTGATATCTTTCAGCCTTTTGTAATACATAATTGCTTTGTCCCAAGATTTATCTTTTCCAGCAATATCTCCTAAATACTCAATTGTTTTTAAATCAGAAGGATTGGCTTTTAACAAAGTCTCAAAAGAAGTTTTTGCTTGCTCATATTTTCCTAATTCAAATAATTTTTCTGCATTTTCAAAATTAGTTTGAGACCAGATTACCATTGGAAGAAATATTAAAAAATAAAATAATTTTTTCATGTTTCAAAAATAACGAAATTAATTAGTGAATTCTAATTTCGTTTTAAAAGCTTTAACTAAAAAAAGCCCCTTATCTTGCTTTAATTTCAAGATAAGAGGCTTTTAATTGTTAATAGAGAAGTTTATCTCATAATTGTCATTTCATCAATAATGTTTTTAGCACCAGCATATTTGTCAATTATCCAAAGTACATAACGAATATCTATATTAATGGTTCTTTGTAGTTTCTTATCAAAGATCACATCTCCAGCCATCGCTTCAATATTTCCGTCAAATGCTATTCCCGTAAGTTCTCCTTTTCCATTTAGTACTGGCGAACCTGAATTTCCTCCAGTAATATCATTATCAGTTAAGAAATTTACTGGCATATAACCATCCTTATCTGCATAATCTCCAAAATCTTTCGCTTTATTAAGTTCTAATAAACGAGCTGGTAAATCAAATTCAGCATCTCCTGCTTTATACTTTTTAACCATACCTGTCATTGTGGTATAATTATTTACAGTGGCATCATTTCGTTTATCTGCTGGCAAAGCACGTACTTTTCCATAAGTTAATCGCAATGTTGAATTAGCATCAGGATATTGAATAGAATTCATTTTAGATTCGCGTAATCCTGCAACAAGATTGCGAAATGCAATTGCAAAATCGTCATCTGCTTTGGTTTGTTCTGGAGTTCTAGCTCTCATTTTGGTCATTAATTCATTTGAAATAACGTATAAAGGATCGCTTGTGATACTTTCTGGTTTTGGCTCTTTCATAAATGCCAAAACACTCTGTTTAGTAGCAAAAATACTTTTGGTGACAGCCATGTCTACATAAGAAGTGAAATTACCTTTATTTTCCTCTTTTATTTTAGCAACAGCTTCAGGTAGTCCATACCCATTTCCTTTTGAAGTGTATAAATTTAATTGAGCTGCAAAAACATCTTTTTCTAAGGGCGCATAAAATTTTCCATAAACATTATCAATTAATTGATTCAATCTAGGAAGCATTTCTTGTCTTTTTTCTTCATTTTCTTTATAAAATGAAATTAGCGCATTTCCTAAATTAGCTGGAGCAGCGCCGTAAGAGGCTGTTCTCATTAATTGAGATAAATAATTATCATGGCGCATTTTCAAATTTGTTTGAGCGTAATAATCGTTTATGGTAGTAATTACAGAACCATATTTAGCTTTATTTTCTTTCTTGTTTGCCCAAACATTGAATTTAGCTTCTTCTTTTGCTTTAGTTTTCGCCGTTCCCGCTTTTGTCAAAGCATCAATCATTCCTTGACGGTTTTTCCAGTAATTAGCTGTTGAAGCATACTTTGAAGCATATTCTAACTTTACTGTTTCATCTTTATTCATGAACTTCTTCATGACATCCATACCCGTTTTTGCACCTTCAACCCAAGCAGGATAAGCATACTGAACATTTTGCTCAATTCCACCTGCAGGCATCCATCGATTGGTACGACCTGGATAACCTAAAATCATTGCAAAATCATTTTCTTCAACACCTTTTAAACTTATTGGTAAATAATGTTTTGGTTTTAAAGGCACGTTACTTGTAGCATATTCTGCTGGATTTCCATTAGCATCAGCATAAACTCTAAACATAGAGAAATCAGCTGTGTGTCTTGGCCACTCCCAGTTATCAGTATCACCACCAAATTTCCCCAAGCTCTCTGGAGGTGTTCCTACTAAACGTACATCTCTATAGTCTTGATAAACAAAATAGTAATATTCATTACCTTGAAAGAAAGGTCGAACAGAAACGGTATATTTCCCACCTTCGCTATTTTCTTTTTCAATCAACGACATTTCTTGCTGAATCGCTTTATTGCGTTCTGTTTCGGTCATTTTATCATTTACTTTTGATAAAATTCTTTTAGAAACATCGTCCATACGAACGAAAAAACGAACGAATAATGATCTTGGTTTCATCTCAGCGGCTTTATCTTTTGCCCAAAAACCATTTTTAAGATAATTTTGCTCCTCTGACGAAAGTTCAGCAATTGCATCATAACCACAATGATGATTAGTGAGTAGCAATCCTTCCTTAGAAACCATTTCAGCAGTACAACCTCCATTGAACTGGACAACAGCATCTTTTAAACTATGGTTGTTGATACTATAAATCTCTTCAGCTGTAAGTTGCAGACCCATTTTCTCCATATCTCTATGGTTTAATCTTTCAATAAACATCAAGAACCACATTCCCTCATCTGCTTTAGCTGGAAAAGCTATTAGGCACATGGTTAAGAATAAAATTATTTTTTTCATAATGAAATTATTTTTTAGTTGTGCGAATATAAATCATTTTCGGAATTTCAACATCTTTTTGATACCTAAACAGCAGTGAAACTCTTTTTTTTAATATAAAATTATGAATTTAATAAATATGCATAAAAAAGGCGCTCCATTTCTACAGCACCTTTGAGTTAAATTTTTAGATATTACTCATTCAACATTTTCCACAACTTGTCTTTCAATTCTGTTAATCCTTGCTGTGCAATAGAGGATATAAACATGTAGGGAACACCCTTAAATGACACATCTAATTCGGCTTTGAGTTCTGCTTTCAATTCATCATCAAGCATATCACATTTAGAAATTACAACCATACGCTCTTTATCTAGCATTTCAGGATTGTATTTAGTGAGCTCATTTACTAAAATATCGTACTCTCCTTTAATATCTGGTGTATCAACAGGAACTAAAAATAGTAAAGTAGAATTGCGCTCAATGTGACGAAGGAAATAATGACCTAATCCTTTGCCTTCAGCAGCGCCTTCGATAATACCTGGAATGTCAGCAATTACAAAAGATTGAAAATCTCTATAGGCTACAATGCCAAGATTTGGTTTTAACGTGGTAAAAGGATAGTCTGCAATTTTTGGTTTAGCAGAGGTCAACACTGACAACAGCGTTGATTTTCCAGCATTAGGAAAACCTACTAAACCAACGTCAGCAAGGACTTTTAATTCTAAAATCACATCCATTTCTGCACCTGGTAAACCGGGTTGAGAATATCTTGGAGTTTGATTTGTAGAACTCCTAAAATGCCAGTTTCCTAAACCACCTTTACCGCCTCGTGAAAGAATTTGTTTCTCTCCTTCTTCGGTAATTTCGAATAGGATTTCACCGGTTTCTTTATCTTTTACAACAGTTCCCAGAGGAACTTCAATATATTTATCATCTCCATCAGCACCTGTGCTTCGGTCGCCACTTCCGTCTCCACCATTTCCAGCTTTAATGTGCCTTGCAAATTTCAGGTGAAATAAGGTCCACAGACCTTTATTTCCAACTAAATAAACGTGACCACCACGACCACCATCTCCTCCATCAGGCCCACCTTTTTCAATAAATTTTTCTCTATGCAAATGCGTAGATCCTTTTCCTCCTTTTCCGGATGAAACATATATCTTAACATAATCTACAAAATTTCCTTCTGTCATAATTCTTGTTTTGGTGATTAGAATTTAATTTATTTAGTTTCAATAAACTTTTCGAAACTTCCTATATCAAAAACCTTCCACTATTATTGTATTGCTTTAACCAATACTTTATCAATCTTCACGCCGTCCATATCGATTACTTCCAACACAAATTTTTGCCACACTAACTTTTCTCCTTGTTTTGGAATACGAGAGAGTTCAGTCATTATTAAACCACTAACCGTGGTTACTTCATAATCATTTATCAATTCATCTAGTTCAAAATACGTTAAGAAATCGTGCAATGAATAATGACCATCAACCAGCCATGTTCCATCTTCACGTTCTACCAATTGAAAATCATCTTTATAAAAATCAGACGCATCTCCAACTAAGGCTTCTAGAATATCATTTAAAGTTATCACTCCCTGAAAAACTCCGTATTCATCAGACACAAAGGCGTAATGAATTCCCGATTTCTTAAAATTTTCAAGTGCCACATAAGCAGTTGTTTGCTCCATCATAAAAGGAGCTTCGGTCATTATATCAGCTAAATTGAAATTATCATTGTCAAAATTAGCAAAAATATTCTTCAAGTTTACAACACCTACAATATCATCATAATTGCCATTATATACAGGATATATCGAATGTAATTCCTCCAGCATAAACTTTTTTACCTCCTCTTTGTTCGCATAAAGAGGTAAAAATATAACCGACTTTCTATGGGTCATTAAAGAATTTATTTTTCGATCTCCAATATGAAAAACGCGCTCTACAATATCTTGTTCGATTTCCTGAACTTCACCGCCTTCTGTTCCTTCCTTAATGATTGCTTTTATTTCCTCTTCAGTAACACGGCCATCAGCGGTGGGTTTTATCCGTAAAATATCCAATAGAAATTCAGTTGATTGAGTTAGCAACCAAATAAAAGGTGCTGTTACTATGGAAACTATTTTCATAGGCATTGCAACTGCTTTAGCAATAGCTTCAGGATGATTTAATCCTATCCTTTTAGGTAATAATTCTCCTAGAACTAGTGAGAAAAAAGTCAATATAACCACTACTAAACCAACAGCAACAGCTGGAGCGTAAGGTTTTAAAATGTCAAAACCTTGTATAAACGTCTGCACATCCGTGGTTATCTTGTCACCACTATAAATACCTGTAAGAATCCCTATTAAAGTAATTCCTATTTGTACGGTTGACAAAAATTTATTAGGCGAGTTTGCCAAATCCAATGCGATTTTCGCACTTTTATTTCCTTTTTTAGCCGCTGTTTCTAATCTATTTTTTCGTGCTGAAATTAAGGCAATTTCGGACATGGAGAAAACCCCATTTAGCAGTATCAGAAAAAATATTATTGCTATTTCCAAGTTGTTATGTTCATTTGTTTAGGTATTCTAGTTCGATTTTTCATTTTTTAAAACCGAATATTCTAATTAATTATTATTTTAGCCCAGATGATAGTGGAAAGCCCAGAACTTATAAAACATCATTTTCTTGACAGAAAAGAGCGACCAGTGGAAGCTCCTTTTATGGCTTAGAAAATAAGTTTTATAAGTGAGGACTTGCAACGAACAGCTGGAAATAGCTGCTATAAATTATCAATAACTGCACTCACTCTATCCGTAATTTCTGCAATGGAACCTATTCCGTTTACTGCGTGAAATTTTCCTTGCGCTTGGTAATAATTCATGAGTGGCGCGGTTTTTTCATTATATTCTTGATAACGATTTCTAATTTTTTCTTCATCTTGATCGTCTATTCTCCCGCTTGTTTTCCCTCTTTCTAATAAACGCTGAATTAAAATTTCATCATCGGCTTCAAGTGCAATAGTCGCAGCAACTTTTGAATTTATAGAGGTTAAAAAATTATCTAACGCCTCTGATTGCGACAATGTTCTAGGATAACCGTCAAACAAAATTCCATTCGTATCTGGATGTTTGTTCACCTCATCAATTAGCATTTTAGTGGTCAATTCATCTGGCACTAAATCTCCTGCATCCATATAAACTCTAGCTTGTTTGCCAAGTTGAGTATCGTTTTTTAGATTAAAACGAAATACATCTCCTGTTGAAATATGTGTTAATTTGTATTTTTCTTTAAGAAACTCGGCTTGTGTACCTTTGCCAGCTCCTGGTTTTCCAAATAAAACAATGTTAGTCATGTTGTTGTGTAGTTATTCTTTTAATTTATGAATTTCTGATAAATTTCGACCTAAACCATCATAATCTAAACCGTACCCCACAATAAACTTATTAGGAATTCGGATTCCGATATAATCAATTTTTATATCTTTTGTATAAGCCTCTGGTTTAAAGAACAGAGTTGCGATTTTAAAATGTTTTACATTTTGTTTTTTAAATAACTCTTTTAATTCCACTAAAGTGTTTCCAGTATCGACAATATCTTCAATAATTATAACGGAACGCCCAGTTAAATCTTGGTTAAGACCTATTAGCTGCTTTACATCATTAGTGGATGATGTTCCTTCATAGGAAGCCATTTTTATAAAAGACACCTCACATGGTTTTTTATACAATTTCATAAAGTCAGAAACGACCATAAAAGCACCATTTAAAACACCTACAAAAACCGGTATTTCATCCGCAAAATCGTCTTCTATTTGGGCAACCATCTTTGTTAAGGCAAACTCAATTTCTTTAGCAGAAATGAATGGAACAAATTGTTTATCGTGAAGTTGTATCATTATTTAATGTTTAAAATAATCGTCAAAGATAGCAATTTCTGAATTTAGAATTTAGATTTAAAAGCATAAGAATAATGTACATTTTAAAATTATATGTTTTTTAGCCTTTTATGAACAGCAACCTGTATCTAAAAATAAATAATAGTAACGCTAATGGTAACAGTAAATAGTCAATTGCTTAGCTAATTTTATCTCTTGAAAACTTATTTCCAGAATTATTTGATCTAGCTCTAAATACAGATAATAAAATCATCATCAAGCGTGCTGCTAGTAGAATTAGTTCTGAATGTAAAGCTCTATCTCATATCATAACAAATGATCTAGATGTTTTTTGTAATAGTCTTTTAAAAATTAAGAATAAAAGTACTTAATGCTCTATTTCTAAAATTTGCCTTTTTTTAAGTAACAATCAAATCTTGACGAATCCACAAGAAGCGGTAGTTGCCGAAAGTTGTCTTGATTGGCTAATTACTGAAAAGATAAAAGTGGCTACGCAAGCGTATTCTATTCGAGTAGTTTATGAAATTAGCAAAAGACACGAATCGCTTTATGCTGACTTACAACGGATGATTATCATAAACATTCGTCATCTTGTAAAGCTGTCGTTAGCGAAGTTTTGAAGAAAATTATGGGCTAAAAATAAAGTTTACGTACATTAAAACTAAACTCACCTTATCGTTAGAAATAGAAGTTATTGAAAAAGCTAAAATTTATGCTAAAGAAAGATTTACACATTTATCTGAAATAGTTGAGCGTTATTATAAAAATTTGACCTCGAAAAGACATTCGGATTATTAAGATATTAATCCAAAAATTAAAAAAAATTTGATTGTTATCGTAAAATTATCACCCGATTTTGATGTGGAAAAAGCAAAAGAAGAATATCACAAAGAAAAATATCGAATATAAAAACCGTTTTTAGTGACATAAATATTTTACTGGATATTTTGAATAACGTATTCCATTTATAGAAAATGTACTAAAAAATCTATATTTTAGATACTGAAAATAAAATTATATCCCTCTTTGAATACTATTACAACTTTACATTATTTACAAAGAAAAATAATTTTAGAGCAAAAAACACGTCTATTAGTAGCTAATATTGTTGGTAATGTTTCAATTATTGCAGTTGACATAAATATAATAAGAGAAAGTCTACGGTCCAATCGTAAGGACTTTGAAGATGCTATTCAAATAATTTCTGCTCTAGCTATTAGTGATATGGATTGTATTGTAACCAGAAATTTAAGAGATTGTAGAAATGCTGCGGTAGAGATATTTATATCTACTGAATTTTTAAATGTCTTAAACTAAAAAACTACAATATGAATTATTTTTCTTTTGATTTTAAACTCGTTATTTTAGGCGGCAGTCAACTCGGCAAAATGATGCGTTTGATATTCGAAAATTCGACACACAAACTTACGTTTTAGATCCAAGTGAAGAAACTTCATATAAAATCGTCTGTTATTAGCGCAATCATTTTATTTAATTCAACCTTACTGTCTTTAATAAAAATAAACGGAAACAATTTACATCTCGAAACTCTGTGTAGAATAGTGTACAAAAAACCAAAATTTAAATTAACAATTATTAATAAGCACTAATGCTTTTTTCTGCTTTAGATTTAAAACGTTTTGTAAAATATTCAACTGATACATTTAAAAATTGTCTCTCCATTTATGTAAATTCTTGCTTCTTATTCAATTCAAACAAAATGAGCCCGATTCATTATCGGGCTCATTAGTATCAAAATTAATTATAAATTTGTCTAACTTTTTGGGGCATATTAAAAAAGATAACCTTTTTTATATCTTCTATTCCAGATACTCTATTACTAATTTACTTTAAATTTTGAGTAATGATGAAGTTCTTTAATATTCTTGATTTTGAAAATTCCTTATTTAGCCCTTCGTGTTTTAATTAGAAATGGAGTAGTCTAATGGAAGTTAAATCCCAAAGATAAACCGAAAGCAACTGGTTTAATATTTGCGTTTTTGTCAGTACTATACAATCCATTAGATTTTCGATCAGTTGATGACGTTGGATTATAGCCAACGTAAGACTCATTTTTGTCTTGATCAAGAATTGATTTCAATCCACTATCTAAAAACATTGCTGCGTACAAATCATTTTTTTTATTTAATTCAAAAGTAAATCCTAACTCAAAAGTACTCATTAAAATACCTTTTGTTTCGTAGTTCCCTGATGCGGAATAATTCGTTTGACTACCAAAACCATATTCAGGTAAATTATCAATAGACAAATTTACATCAGGATAGTACGCGATTCCTTTAACAAAAGATGAACTAGATTCAATCTTGTAATTAGTTGGTAGAAAATATTTAATTCCTGCTCTAAAATTAAAATCGATCCCTTTGTTGATATTCTTCTTATACTGTAAAAAAATTGGGATTTGAATAGCCTGTAATTTTTGATCTTCTTTGTAATTCCCTGTAGTTATATTGTAGATAAATGCAGAGCCAGTAGCATCGACTTCAAAATTTGTCAATGTTGATGATCCCTGGTTTAAAAAAACTTTTTGTTGGTACTGAGAAAACTCTAATCCGGCACCAACTCCAAAATGATCCGTTAAAGACTTGATATAACCTATTTTTACAGCTCCTCCAATCATAGTTGATGACCTCGCTGCTTTTACATCACTTTTAATATTAGCAACTCCTGCTTGCATACCTGCGTAGAACTGCGCGTTCAATCCGTTACAGAATAGAATTACTGCTATTCCTACTATAAATTTAACATTAAATTTCATATTTAATTATATTTTTAGTGTTAGAACATTTCATCCTCATTTTTACTAATGAGGATAAAATATTCTTGATAATTATATTTTTTTTAATTTTTAACTAAAAGATTTTTCGTGAAAATTTTTCCATTTGACAAAGTCATTTTTACGATATAAATACCTTCCACGCTTGGCGCAAGCATTTCAAGTGTGGTTGCACCAACCGCAGTATCAGTTATTAACTTTCCAAGAATGTTATAAACTGTTACGCGTGCGCTTTTCAAATTAGCAGCTCCAACATTAGTAATGATTTGATATACTGAATTACTTTTGACAGGATTAGGTGCAATCTTTAAAAATTCTACTTCCACTGAAGGGGAAAAAGTTAAAGAGCAAGTGGTATAAAAGGAACCATCTAGTTTTGCCCCTATTGCGAAATAGGTACCGTTTAAAGGTCCGCTCTCTTTAAAATACTGAGCCGTTTGTCCTAAAACTAAAACACCATTTTTATACCAGGTATAGGCTTTGAAGCTTTTAGAACTATTATCGAAGAAAATAACGTCATCAAAATGTTTCCTGATCAAATTGGGTTGGCTATTTATAACAGTTACCGTAGCCGTTCCATAGGAAACATTGCCATTTTTATCAGTAACTTTTAAAGTCACGGTATTTACTCCCACGTCAACACAACTAAATAAGGATCTATCCAATTCTATTAGTGCAATTCCGCAAGCATCTGTAGAGCCATCATTTACTGATGCAGCAGCCACCGATATATTTGAAGAGGGGTCTAGTTGCACTGTAATATTTTTAGTAAACACTATAGGAGCAATTTTGTCTTCAACCGTTACAATTGCCGTTTGAGTAGCAACGTTTCCATTTTTATCTGTAACAGTTAATGTAACTGTATTAGCGCCAACATTAGCACAACTAAAAGTTGTTTTATCTAATGTCAAAGTAGTAATTCCGCAAGCATCTGATGAACCATTGTTTATGTTAGCTACCGTTATAGATGCGTTTCCTGAGGCATTTAGTTGAATTGTACTGTTTTTAGTAAGAACTACTGGCGCTACCTTATCTTCAACAGTTACAGTCGCTGTTTTAAAAGAAACGTTTTCGCTATTATCGGTAACTTTTAGAGTAACGGTGTTATCTCCAACATTAGCGCAAGTAAACGCTGTTTTGTCAAGTTCAATTCGGTTGATTCCACAATTATCCGTTGAACCATTATTAATATCTGCTGCGGCAATCGTCACTTTTCCTGTAGCATCTAAACCCACAGTAATATTCTTTACCAATACTGTAGGAAGAGTTATATCATCGATAACAACATTTTGTGTTTGTGAACTTGTATTACCATTGCCATCATCATAAGTCCAAGTTACAATCGTTGTTCCTTGCAATGTGATAGGCAGAACTGCATTGTGTGACACCATAACATTACTAGAGCAGTTATCAGATGCTGTTGGAGCAACTAAACTTACAACACTGCATTCTGCGGTAACATCTGCTAAAATTGTAACATCCGCAACCGGAGCAGTAACATCATTAATAACGACATTTTGAACTTGTGTACTTGTATTTCCGTTTCCGTCATCGTAAGTCCAAGTTACAACCGTTGTACCTTGCAATGTAATAGGCAGAACCGCATTATGCGATATCGATACAGTGCCAGAGCAGTTATCAGTTGCTGTTGGAGCAACTAAGCTTATAACACTACATTCTGCTGTAACATCTGCTAAAATTGTAACATCCGCAACTGGAGCAGTAACATCATTAATAACGACATTTTGAACTTGTGTACTTGTATTTCCGTTTCCGTCATCATAAGTCCAAGTTACAGTCGTTGATCCCTGCGATGTAATAGGCAGAACTGCATTGTGTGACACCAAAACAATGCCAGAGCAGTTATCAGTTGCTGTTGGAGCAACTAAGCTTGTCACACTGCATTCTGAGGTAACATCTGCTAATATCGTAACATCCGCAACTGGAGCAGTAACATCATTGATAACAACCTTTTGAACTTGTGTACTTGTATTTCCGTTTCCGTCATCATAAGTCCAAGTTACAGCAGTCGTTCCGTGTGCCGTAATTGGAAAAACAGCATTATTCGTAACTATTACAGCCGAAGTACAATTATCTGTAGGTATTGGAGCTACTAAACTTACGACACTACATTCTGATAATATTGTAGGTAATTGACTATCACTATAGCGAATCGTTATTGTTCCACTTAACCAATCTGCTCTCCAGCCTCCATAACCATCAAAGTACATTTCTAAAGAATTTGCCCCTCCATAATTATACGCACTAACGGAACCCGAATAACTTAAATTGAAACTTTTAGCGGTATGTAAAAGTTGTCCGCTACCAATATATTGTCTAGCAACATACAATTTGCTGTCCGCTCCAGTACCTCCCCACCCTTGGTCTACCGCAGTATAGTCAATATCTATTCCTACAACTACTGCCCCAACAGGCAATGGATCCACAAAACTCCAAACATATGGTGACCAACCAGATGTTGATCCAGGAGCGGGTGTAAGTGTTACACTTCCAGAAAGCAAAATTGGAGCTGGAGCTGTAATATCATCAATAATAACATTTTGAGTTTGTGTGCTTCTATTACCGTTTCCATCATCGTAAGTCCATTTTACAACTGTAGTTGTTCCTTGTCCTGTAATTGGGAAAACAGCGTCGTTTGTTACTAATATGGTAGCTGTTGAACAGTTATCTGTGGCTGTTGGTGGAACTAAACTTGTTACACTACATTCTGCTTTTATGTCTCCTAATGAAGCTGAATTTGGCACTGGAGCAGATATATCACCAACAACAACATTAAAAATACTAGATGATCTATGACCAAGATTATCTTCAGCCGTTACTGTAACAGGAGTTATTCCCAATGGAAATATCGAACTTGAAGGTATGTCGTATGTTATAATTGGACTTCCATCACAAGCGTCAACCGCAGTTGCCGTATAGACCGCGCTGGCAGGGATACAACTATCCACTATTACATCTGGACTAGTTATCACTGGAGGAAGAACATCAACAAAAGTTTTACTGAAAGAAACTGGATACAAATTAGCACATGCTTCTTCTAAAGTCTGACTAAGTCCATAATTTAATGTTATGGTAATTTGCACTCCACAAACAGCTGGAGCAAAATCGTAATAAACCCAATCGCTATAATTATTTGCGTAACCTGCGCAAGAACTTAATACGGTAAGCGCAGTACCCGTGCCTGGTAAACTAGCAAAAGGCGTGTTATTAGCAACACCTGAAGGAGCAACATCTGCGGTACTTGAAGTAGATCCATACATTGTGGTAATATTCATACCATCGGCAGCACTTAACATACTAAAATTCAAATCCCCATGCCAATGTTCGATGTAAAGTCGAACATACCCATTGCTTAATTCGCGATAAACCACTTGTACTCCGTGAGCATCTATGTCAGGCATTCCCATAAATAGCATTAATACAAGCAATAATTTTTTGAGTAATTTTTCTTTCATAGTGATTTTTTTAAACATTATTTGGTTCCAAAAGTATAGCTTACGATACTAAAAGACTAGCCTCTTACGACATATTAGTAGCCTAATCGGACATTTCCAAATTCTAAAAAACACTTTAATACTACAGTTGCTTTATCTTTGAGGGTAAATTAGCGAACCTCTGATGGCAGCTTACCAAATTTTTTTTTGAATGTTGCGGTAAATTTACTGTGACTATCATAACCTACTTCCTGAGTAATATTCTTGATTTGCATTTCAGTATTTATAATTAACTGCATTGCCAAATTCATTTTTTTGTCAATATTATATTGTAACATAGAAGTTCCGTAAACTAATTTGAAATCCATTTTAAGTTTAGTAGAGGACAAATTAACCGCTTTTGCAACCGCATCAATCCCTAGAAAAGGTATTGTTAAATTAGCGGTTATTAATCGTTCACAGTGTGCAATTTTTTTGTAATCTATTGCATCTTTCACCTCGTAGTTTTGCTTTCGCTCGTCGGCAAAAGCATTTTTAAAAAACGTTGAAACTAAATTTAAGGATTGGGACTTAAGGATGGTTTTACTAAAAACATTATTATTAAAAGACTCAAGGCTTTGCCAAATTTCTGCAGAAAGTTTCTCTGCCTCTGGTACAATATCCTGATAAGTTATAAATCCTTTATTAGAGACTAAAAATTTTTTAAATGGAACCTCACGATCTAATTCTTCAAAAGGAAGATTATTTTTTATCCACTCTTTGCTAAATGAAAAAATATAAAACTTACATTTTGAACCCTTATAGAAATAAGCACCAACTACTGTAGCAGGTTTTTTAAATCCCCAATATTTATTATAGAAAGGAACTTTATCTTCAAAGGTATTTTGTAATTTTATTTGACTTTCAAAAAAAGTAAATGTTAAAGTGTAATAGTCACTAACAAAATCTTCATCATAAATCGTTTTGATCAAAGCATTTTGTTTGAAATCTATATTTGAGGCAGTAATCCAAAAACCAGTCTCGATCTCACGATAGCGCATCACTCCCTTTGTAAATGGATTGTTTCTATAAATAGCTTGTTCAGCCGCAACATGTTTGCTAGTAGGTGTTTTTATAGCACTTTTGATCATCATTTGAGGCGAATTCGCTAAATATGGACACTCAAAGAATCCATCTTTATAAAGCTTAAAATTAGGCTTTAGGTACTGCAACCATTTAGTTAAATTCATCTTGATTTAATTTTTTAAAAACATTACTATGTTAAGGCATCCTCTTTTGATTTTTATATTTATCGCTATTTACAAAAGAATCAAACGCACTTATTCGATCAAGTCCTAATTATTATGCTCAAGTCCCAAACCAGAATCATGTACTTGTACTACAAAATTTAGTAGAAAAATTTTTTTACCAAAAGAACAATTTAGATAAAAAGAGCAACACAATAATTAAATTAAAAATCCTGAAAAATCAACTCCTTTGACAAAAATAATTCCTCACCAACGTTGTTTAAAAAGGTATCTGACATTATATCAATTCTTGCGAACTTATAAGTTTAATACCAAAAAAGAATGATGTTATTAGAACAAAAGTTTGTGTTGAAAAGTCTAGTGCGACAATAGACAAACGAACCAAATTTTATTCTTTCTAACCCAAATAAAAATAAAATGGTACCCAAAAAGTTTAAAGATGGTGCTAATTTTTTCTAAAAAGACAATTTTATTGAAAATAATAAAATAAAATAGCGTTTTCCTATCTAATCATTATGAAGTATCTTTGACCTAAACAACTACAATAACACAATGAATTATTTTTCTTCTAACTTTAAATTAGGCATTTTAGGCGGCGGTCAACTCGGAAAAATGATGTTGTCTGACACCCGAAAATTCGACATACAAACTTATGTTTTAGATCCAAGTGACGAAGCTCCTTGCAAAATTGCTTGCGATAAATTCATCAAAGGAGATTTGATGGACTTTGAAACCGTTTATAATTTTGGGAAATTAGTTGATGTTCTTACTTTCGAAATTGAATTAGTTAACCTAGAAGCTTTACTTAGATTAGAAGATGAGGGCTTAAAAGTTTATCCTTCTCCTAAAACTCTGAAACTAATTCAAAATAAGGGAATTCAAAAAGATTTTTACGCTAGTAATGAAATTCCAACTGCAAATTATCAGCGTTTTACTGATTTAAAAAGTTTAGTCGTAGCTATAATAGAATCTAAAATTAAATTACCCTTTGTGTGGAAATGCACAGAGTTTGGTTACGATGGAAACGGTGTAAAGGTGATTAGAGAAGTTTCGGATTTAGACAATCTAGCAAATGTAGAATGTATTGCGGAGGACATGATTCCTTTTAAAAATGAACTTGCTGTAATTGTATGTCGTTCGCCTTCCGGCGAAATAAAAACATATCCCGTAGTTGAAATGGAGTTTCATCCCGAGGCTAACCAAGTTGAGTACGTGATTTGTCCTGCTAGAATAGACGCTAAAGTTGCTGAAAAAGCAAGAATAATCGCGTTGAATGTTTCTAAAAAATTCAATCATGTTGGTCTTTTAGCTGTTGAAATGTTTCAAACAGATGATGACGAGATCATCGTAAATGAAGTAGCTCCCCGCCCACACAATTCAGGACATTATTCTATTGAAGCGAGTTACACCTCCCAATTTGAAAATCACTTAAGAGCTATTTTGGATTTACCTTTAGGAAATACAGAAAGCAAAGTCGCTGGAATTATGGTAAATTTAGTTGGCGCAGAAGGATTTTCTGGAAATGTTGTTTATGAGAATATTGAAAAGATATTAGCTTGGAACGGCGTTACTCCGCACATTTACGGAAAAAAACAGACAAGACCTTTTAGAAAAATGGGACATGTAACGATTGTAAATAGCAATATTGTAGAGGCAAGAAGAATTGCTGAGAATGTAAAGAACACAATAAGAGTTATAAGTCAACAATAAACAAATATAGAATTTCAAAGATTAAATCTTTGAAATTAGTTCTCAAAAATAAAAACAATGAGCAAAGTAGCCGTAATAATGGGCAGTATCTCAGATATGCCCGTGATGCAAGAAGCAATTGACATATTAAAATCATTTGATATTGCAGTAGAAGTTGATATCGTATCGGCACATAGAACGCCGGAAAAATTATTTGATTTTAGTCAAAACGCACACACAAGAGGAATTTCAGTGGTAATTGCTGGAGCTGGTGGAGCTGCACATTTACCAGGAATGGTCGCATCAATGTCACCACTACCTGTAATAGGTGTTCCCGTAAAATCAAGTAATTCTATTGATGGTTGGGATTCCGTGTTGTCCATTTTACAAATGCCAAGTGGTGTTCCTGTAGCAACTGTAGCATTAAATGGTGCAAAAAACGCCGGTATTTTAGCCGCTCAAATTATTGGAAGTAATGATGAAATAGTCCTAAATCGAATTATCGCTTATAAATTAGAATTGAAAAAAGCCGTAATTAAAGCTTCAGAAAGCTTAAAGAAATAGAAGTATCGACTTATTTTATTATTTAATTTGTATCGAAAAACAGCTAAAGTAAAAAAGGCTTCCAAACTTTGGAAGCCTTTTATGCTTTAAAAACTAAAATTAGATTAAACCTCTTCGACAATTTCCTCTAAAGTACTTTCAAATTCTGAACTAATTAAATCTTCATTGTTGATCCAATTCTCTGAGGTAATTAATGTGTAATTTACATTGTCATCAGTATTCAATTCCCATATTATTCCGTCAGCTTCTGGAAAAGAAATATTTTGAGTCATTTGATCGTCAAATAATCGCTTAATCAAATTTCGATCAGTCAAACCGTTATTTAACAACTTCAACACATTTTCTTTAGTCAAAACTTTCTCAATATCCTCTTTCTCAGGAGTCATTGAAAAATGTACCACCGATGCTTTTGCATTGGGAAACTTTCCGTTGTATGCTTTAAAAAGCAATTGATTGGTGTGAAACAGTCTTCCTTGCATATGAATTTCAGGATATTCTTCACACACTTTATCAATTAGCATATTATGTGAAATTTGCTGAATTTGTCCCTCATTCAATTCCTCAGATAATTTATAAGTAAGCACAATCTCTGCGGCTTCGCTTGGTTCATAATCAGAGATAGCCATTTCTAATAGCTCTGGCAGATTCTTTTTCTCAGCGGTTGCTCCATCAGGATAATTAAATTTATCAAGTAATTGAATCAAATCCTCATCAGACCAATATCCTTCTACTTCGTTAACCGTGTCAATACGCTTTATTATAATTTGGTAATTCATAATTTTATTTTAAAATGATTTTGATTAATTATTATCGAAACTTAATCATTTCTCTAAATTACAAATTATACAGACCGAAAAGAAATAAATAACATAATTATAACACCTTTCCTTAATTCCAATAGCTAGATAATCAAGTGTGTTTTAGCATTCCTTTTTTTATAAATCATTATATTTGCAGTACTTTAAATTTTAATCTAAACTGATAGAAACACATATAAAAGCAATGAACATATTAACAAAATACTTTACTACAAAGCACAATACCGCTCCTTTTACAAAAATAAAAAAGGAAGATTATTTACCGGCCATTCAGCAAGGAATTACTTTGGCTAAAGCTGAAATAAATATCATTATCAATAATAGTGGAAATGCAACTTTTGAAAATACTATTGTTGCAATGGATTATGCAGGCGATATTCTTGACAGAGCTTCCAGCATTTTCTTCAACCTAAATTCTGCTGAAACTAATGACGAAATGCAAAAAATTGCTCAGGAAATTTCTCCATTGTTGTCTGAATTTGGAAATGACATTACTTTAAACCCTGAATTATTTGCAAGAGTAAAAGCGGTTTACGATTCGAGAGAATCCCTCCACCTCACTCCTGAACAAAACACCTTGTTAGACAAAAAATACAAAAGTTTTTCTCGAAATGGAGCAAATCTGCCAGAAGATAAAAAAGATAAACTGCGCGAAATTGATAAAAAATTATCAAAATTAAGTTTACAGTTTGGTGAAAATATTTTGGCTGAGACCAATGCTTTCGAAATGCATTTAACTGATGAGAAAGATTTAGCAGGATTACCAGAAGGAACCATTGAAGCCGCTCGTTCATTGGCGAAGATCCAAAATAAAGACGGCTGGATATTTACATTAGATCATCCTAGTTACGTTCCCTTTATGACTTATGCAGATAATCGAGAATTGCGTAAAAAACTAGCAATTGCTTTTGGCGCACGAGGATTTCAAAACAACGAATTTGACAATCAAGCGATCGTATTGAAAATCGCTAAACTGCGTTTTGAAAGAGCTCAATTATTAGGATACGCTACTCACGCTCATTTTGTTTTAGAAGAAAGAATGGCGCAAAGTCCTGAAAAAGTACTTTCGTTTTCAAATGACTTATTATCGAAAGCTAAACCCGCAGCACTAAAAGAATTTCAACAATTATCGGCTTTCGCCAAAGAATTAGACGGAATCGAACTTTTAGAAAAATGGGACGGTGGTTATTATTCTGAAAAATTAAAACAAAAACTTTTTAATTTAGACGATGAAAAGTTAAAACCTTATTTTCAGTTGGAAAAGGTTTTAAACGGCGCCTTTACAATTGCAGATAAATTGTACGGATTAACATTTACAGAAGTATTTGACATTGATAAATACCATCCTGAAGTACTAACTTATGAAGTAACCGATGAAAATAAAGATTTAGTAGCTATATTTTACGCTGATTTTTTTCCTCGAAAAGGCAAACGCAATGGTGCCTGGATGACTTCATTCAAATCACAATATATCAAAGACGGTGTGAATGAAAGACCTCATATTTCGAACGTTTGTAATTTCACCAAACCCACCGAAACAAAACCATCTCTACTAACTTTCAACGAAGTAACTACTTTATTTCATGAGTTTGGTCATGGATTACACGGCATGTTAGCTAACACGACATATCCAAGTTTATCAGGAACTTCGGTTTACTGGGACTTTGTAGAACTGCCAAGCCAAGTGATGGAAAACTGGTGTTACGAGCCCGCAGCTCTGGCTTTATTTGCAACACATTATGAAACTGGCGAGGTGATTCCACAAGAATATATATCTAAAATTAAAGAAAGTGCAAGTTTCCAAGAAGGATTAGCAACGATGCGTCAGTTGAGTTTTGGATTGCTGGATATGGGTTGGCACGGCCAAGATCCGTCAAATATTACAGATCTTAAAACTTTCGAAACTGAGCAATTTTCGGCCACACAATTATATCCTGAAGTGGCAGAGAACGCTATGAGCACAGCATTTTCACACATATTTCAAGGTGGTTATTCTTCTGGTTATTATAGTTATAAATGGGCAGAAGTTCTAGATGCTGATGCTTTTGAATATTTCCAAGAAAAAGGAATTTTCAATAAAGAAGTAGCCACTAAATTTAAAGAAAACGTACTTTCTAAAGGCGGAACTGAGCCGCCAATGGAATTATACAAACGTTTTAGAGGTCAAGAACCAAAACCGGATGCTTTATTAAAAAGAGCGGGATTGATTTAACGAATTTAGACAAACAATTTCAAATGTAAATGAAGTATTTCCCCTTCGGTTACAACTGAAATTAGACAAATAAATAAAATATTTAAACTAAAAAAGATGAGTTTTTTAAAAGCCGAATGGAATAACCTGGTAATGATCAATTACGAAGTTAATCCAGAAATTCTACAAAAATATGTCCCAAAAGGAACCGAACTTGATTTTTGGAATGGCAAATGTTACGTCAGTTTCATTGGATTTCTTTTTGAAAAAGTACGTGTTTTAGGACTTAAAATCCCTTTTCATTCTGATTTTGAAGAAGTGAATTTGCGTTTTTATGTTAGGCGTTTTGAAAACGGAATCTGGAAAAGAGGTGCCGTTTTTATTAGCGAAATTGTTCCTAAATATGCTATTTCATTTGTAGCCAATACTTTTTATAATGAGCATTATAGCACCCTGCCTATGAAACACACTTTAAATGTAAATGATAACTCGAGAGAATTTATTTATCAGTGGAAAGTCAATAATAATTGGAATACAATTCAGGTAGAAACTGAAAAGAATCCTATTGAAATTGAAGTTAATTCAGAGGCTGAGTTTATAACGGAGCATTATTTTGGTTACACCAAAATTAATGAAAATGAAACTTTTGAATACCAAGTCACTCATCCCAGATGGAAACAGTACTCCGTTATAAAAAACACTTCTATAATTGATATAGAAGGAGTTTATGGTAAAGAATTTGCTTTTATTCAGGATTTACAACCAACATCAGTTTTTGTGGCTGTTGGCTCTGCGATAACTATTGAAGATAAGAGAAAAATATAATTTTGATGACCCTAATCGAAATTAATACAAAAATAAAAGCTCCGCTACAAACTGTTTTTGACATCTCTCGTGACATTGACGTTCATCAAAAATCAGCAAGTCCAACAAATGAAATTGCTATTGCTGGCGTAACTTCTGGGTTAATTCAGTATAATGAAACTGTGACTTGGAGAGGCAAACATTTTGGTATATACCTCACTCACAAGAGCAGAATAACAGCAATGAGCTTGTACGATTATTTTGTAGATGAAATGGAAGAGGGAAAATTTAAATCGTTTAAGCATGAACATTTTTTTTCTCATGAAAACGGTGTAACGGTAATGAAGGATAAAATACTTTATGAAACTCCCTTTGGATTTTTTGGAAAGCTATTTGATGTTTTACTTTTAAAAAGGCACATGACTAACTTCGTTTTAGCGAGGAATAAAGTTTTAAAGGGGTTAGCTGAAAAAAAAAATGATGCTTGAAGATTTTCATAAACATCTTAATTACTATAAACACTTATTCTATCCATCCTTATCATCCTATCTAAAGAAAAACTACCATCAACCACCAAAGAATTGGAATACTCTCAACCCAAAAAGAAGTGTAATATTTGGAACGTTTTTCATTAGCAAAAATCAAAAAAAGACCAACTAAAACAATTAAAATAACATTTACAATGATTTGATTCTTTTCAAAATTACTTTTTAAGAATTCTAAAAAGAAAAACAAAATAATCAGTGCTAATCCTAAATTTTTTGTTCGCTTTACTCCTATTTGTTGTGGAACTGTTTGAAGATGAGGATCGTCATTTGCTAAATCAAGAATTTCAAAAATGAGAATCAGCACAAAAATGAGAATAAACCTTTGCATACATTTTAAATAAAAATCAGTTGTAAAAGTAACTTCAGCATTTAAAATGGGTAATATTAAAGTAACTCCAACCCAACATAAAGCCACAATATAAATTTTTACACCAGCCCAATTTCTAGCATTTCGCCTATTAGGAAAAAAAGGAAGTGTATACAATAAGGTGAAGCTTAAAAACACAAAAGCTATAATTTGAGTGATAAGTTCTAATACAAAAAAATAATAACCAACCACTAGAAGGCAGCAAAAACTCAATAAAGCGATTGCTTTCAACTCATAACGCATTTGAACTTTTTGTTTTCTAGCTAAGGCATCGTATTTTACAAAATTATATCCTACAACTGTTCCAAAAAATACGAAATATGCAATCGAATTTTCATAAGGAATGTGGAACATATGTTGCGTCATTCGAACTAAAGCATAGCACGATAAAGCCACGTGAATACTGCTATTTATATAAAAATCGAATATTAATTTAAAAAATTTCATTAGACAAAATTAATCAAAGTGTTAATAAGAATGGCTTTTGGTTGAAAAATTGATAGAAAATCAAGTTAAAAATGGCTAATAATAGCAATTTAATATTTAATTTTACCGCTTCGAAAGTAAGAAACACACAACCTATTTAATATATAATGAAAACAGACGCTTTTGCATTAAGACACATTGGTCCAAGGGAAAATGATTTACAACACATGTTGAAAACAATTGGCGCAGATACTCTGAATCAATTGATTGATGAAACGATTCCAAGTGATATTCGACTACATGCTGATTTAAACTTAGAACCAGCAATGACTGAATATGAGTTTGCAAATCATATTCAAAAATTAGGAAATAAAAATAAAGTTTTTAAATCGTACATTGGTTTAGGTTACAATGCGGCTATTATCCCTGCTGTAATTCAACGAAATGTTTTTGAAAACCCAGGTTGGTACACTGCTTACACTCCTTACCAAGCTGAAATTGCACAAGGTAGATTAGAAGCGATTTTAAATTTTCAAACCATGGTTATAGAATTAACCGGAATGGAAATCGCAAACGCATCTTTATTAGACGAGGGCACTGCTGCTGCAGAGGCAATGTCTCTTTTATTTGACGTAAGAACGCGCGATCAAAAGAAAAGTAATATCAACAAATTTTTTGTTTCAGAAGAAATATTACCGCAAACTTTATCAGTCCTGCAAACGCGTTCTACTCCAATTGGGGTTGAGTTAGTAATTGGGAACCACGAAACATTTGATTTTTCATCAGAATTTTTCGGTGCAATTCTTCAATATCCTGGAAAATATGGACAAATTCACGATTACAAAGCGTTCATAACTAAAGCAAATGAAAATGAAATCAAAGTTGCAGTAGCAGCCGATATATTAAGTTTGGTAAAACTAACGCCTCCAGGAGAAATGGGTGCTGCAATTGTTTTGGGAACTACCCAGCGATTTGGTATTCCGTTAGGTTATGGTGGTCCTCATGCTGCGTTTTTTGCTACTAAAGCTGAGTATAAGAGAAGTATGCCAGGAAGAATTATAGGTGTAACGATTGACACTGACGGCAACCGTGCACTTCGAATGGCACTACAAACTCGCGAGCAGCATATAAAACGTGACAAGGCCACTTCAAATATTTGTACTGCGCAAGTTTTATTGTCGGTGATGGCAGGAATGTATTCTGTTTTTCATGGTCCAAAAGGGCTGCAATATATTGCTAATAAAGTACATGCTTCAGCGGCAACTTTATCAAATTCCTTAAAAACAATCGGGTTTGAGCAGACAAATAGTGCTTTCTTTGATACAATTGTGATTAAGGCTGATGCTAAAAAAGTAAAAGCAATTGCAGAAGAAAATGAAATTAATTTCTACTATGTTGATGACAATACCGTTTCAATTTCTTTAAATGAAACAACAAGTATTGCTGATTTAAATACTATCATTTCAGTTTTTGCTTCCGCAAAATCAATACAAGCGACCACAATTATCGCACTATCGGAAACAAATCACTTTCCTGAAAGCGTGCTTAGAACATCAACTTTTTTACAGCATGATGTTTTTAATAAATACCATTCAGAAACTGCTTTGATGCGATACATCAAAATGTTAGAACGTAAAGATTTAGCATTGAATCATTCTATGATTTCACTAGGTTCTTGTACGATGAAATTGAATGCAGCTTCAGAAATGCTACCTTTAAGCATGGGACAATGGAATAATATTCATCCTTTTGCACCTTTAAATCAAGCAGTAGGGTACCAAGAAATGCTTACTAAGCTTGAGCAACAGCTAAATGTTATTACAGGTTTCGCAGGAACAACTTTGCAACCTAACTCAGGAGCTCAAGGAGAATATGCAGGCTTGATGGTTATACGTGCTTACCACCATTCAAGAGGCGATCATCATAGAAATGTTGCATTAATACCGTCATCCGCTCACGGTACAAACCCAGCATCTGCAACTATGGCTGGAATGAAAGTGGTTGTGACTAAAACATTAGAAAACGGTAATATAGATGTAGATGATTTACGCGAAAAAGCGCTTTTACACAAAGATAATCTTTCTTGCTTGATGGTAACTTATCCATCAACTCATGGCGTTTTTGAAAGTGCCATTAGAGAGATCACACAATTAATTCACGATAACGGTGGTCAAGTATATATGGATGGTGCTAATATGAATGCACAAGTTGGCTTAACTAACCCTGCAACAATTGGTGCTGATGTGTGTCATCTAAACTTACATAAAACATTTGCCATTCCTCATGGCGGTGGTGGACCAGGAGTAGGACCTATATGCGTCGCTCCTCAATTGGTTCCATTTTTACCTACAAATCCGTTGATACCTACAGGCGGAGAAAATGCTATCACAGCAATTTCAGCAGCGCCCTGGGGATCTGCGTTAGTTTGTTTAATTTCGTATGGTTATATTTGTATGCTTGGTGCGGAAGGTCTAAAACAATCTACTGAATATGCTATTTTAAATGCAAATTATATCAAGGAGAAATTAAACGGTCATTACGACACTTTGTATTCAGGAGAAATGGGTCGTGCGGCTCACGAAATGATTATTGAATGTCGTCCATTTAAAGAAAAAGGTATCGAAGTAACTGATATTGCAAAACGATTAATGGATTATGGTTTTCACGCTCCAACAGTTTCTTTCCCTGTTGCTGGAACCATGATGATCGAACCAACAGAAAGCGAGAATCTTGAAGAACTAGATCGTTTTTGTGATGCCATGATTGCGATAAGAAAAGAAATAGAATCGGTAACGATTGAAAATCCAGATAATGTGCTGAAAAATGCACCTCATACTTTAATGATGGTAACTAGTGATAATTGGGTTTTCCCTTACAGTCGTGAGGCAGCAGCATTTCCATTAGAATATATTGCTGAAAATAAATTCTGGCCCACAGTGCGAAGAGTAGATGAAGCGTATGGTGATAGAAACTTAAATTGTTCATGTGCACCTATTGAAGCTTATATTGAAAGCTAAGTGATCAGAAATCTAAAAAAAATGCCTCGATGATTCGAGGCATTTTCATTTAAACAATCGTAGATCTAGTATTTATAACCTAAACCTGTTTTTATAGCTTGTGTTCCACCAAATTGATTAGAACTTGATCCAACAGTGGTTTTATCAGAAGTCATTAAAATAAAAGGACAACCTAGAGCAGCAGCAGCCATTTTTAACTTTTTCTCCGCTTTTTTGTCTCCAGTATTACCAGTTTGTAAATTGATCATTCCTGTTTTCCCTCTTACTTCACCACCTTTTTTCAAACCAGCGATATACGATTTCTCTTCAAGAACTACTACTTTCTCCCAGTCAGCCTCGCTTGTAACTACAATTTTCTCAGTTATCTCTTCAACTCTACCACTTTTACCGTAAACAACTTTCTCAATAGCATATTTACCAATTGAGTTTTCGGCATCCTCACCATCATACTTAAAAACGACTGTGTACTCATCAACACGTAATACTTTTCCATTTACAACTTCTCCACTGTGTTTTGTAATGGCATCAGTTTGAGCAACTACAAATGAGGTAGTTAAAATCATAGAAAGCAATAAAATAATTTTTTTCATTCTTTAAAATTTAGGTTTATATATCCGTCAAAAATATAAAAAAACTTATTATTTAAGAACTTTTTAACGGGAAATTTATTAATTCATACACGATGATTTTGTTTGATTCAAGAATCTAGTATGCCACTACATTAATCAAAAAAATCAGTTCAAGATAAAATCTAAAATATTGATCTTTAAGCTCTGTTATCTTTCAAAATAATTATTGTGCTAAAAGCAGTGATTTACTAACATATTATCATTTATTTTGCCAATAAATTGTTTTTTAATAATTATATGCACGCATAGTAAATATTGTGATAGTAATATTAATTTTATGTTTAATTTAGCATCAAATTTGGAAAATCAATATAATGAAAATTAAAATAACTGGTGTAGGAAGTTATATTCCTGAGAAAAAAATTAGCAATTCAGACTTTGGTGATCACGTATTTTTAAATGAAGATGGAACCACTTTTGGCTACCCTAATGAGGTAGTAATTAATAAATTTAAAGGAATTACTGGAATCGAGCATAGACGATATGCTGAGGATCATTTTAGTTCTTCTGATTTAGCTTTTTTCGCAGCTCGAAAAGCGATTGATAATGCAGCAATTGATCCTGAAACAATTGATTATATTATTTTTGCACATAATTTTGGCGATGTAAAAAAAGGTGCTATTCAGTCCGATATGTTGCCAAGTTTAGCCACAAGAGTAAAGCATAAATTACAAATAAAAAATCCAAAATGCGTAGCTTATGATATCCTTTTTGGCTGTCCAGGTTGGATTGAAGGCGTTCTCCAAGCGAATGCTTTCATAAAATCAGGTATGGCAAAACGTTGTTTAGTAATAGGATCTGAAACATTATCACGAGTAGTAGATGTGCATGATCGAGATTCTATGATCTACTCCGATGGAGCTGGAGCCTCAATTTTAGAAGCTTCTAATGATGAGTCCGGATTGTTATCTTACGAAAGTGGAACTTATGCAATGGATGAGGCAAACTATTTGTTTTTTGGAAAATCTTATAATCCTGATTTAGATCCTGACACTCGTTATATTAAAATGTTCGGTCGTAAAATTTACGAATTTGCATTAACATACGTACCAGCAGCAATGAAAAGCTGTTTAGATAAAAGCGGTCTGCAAATAGATGATGTCAAAAAAATCCTAATTCATCAAGCAAATGAGAAGATGGATGAAGCAATTATTCAGCGTTTTTATAAATTACACGGAAAATCAGTTCCGCAAGACATCATGCCTATGAGTATTCACGAACTTGGGAATAGCAGCGTTGCAACTGTACCAACGCTTTTCGACTTGCTAATTCGAGGAGAAATAAAAGATCAGGAAATTAACAAAGGCGACATTCTACTTTTTGCTTCTGTAGGCGCAGGAATGAATGTCAATGCTTTTATTTATAGATATTAATTGTCGCGGCGTATAGTCCAACTATATATTACAATTACTCACCACAAAATTTGTTTTTCAAAGGTGCAATCAAGCTTCTTTTAATTGCTTTTTGCACCTTGAAAAACTACACCCTAAGCCTCATAGATTTTGTTCAGAAGTATCGACATCATCTGGGCTTAAAAATAAGAATCAAAAACACTTTTATTAGTATATTTGCATCCACAATAGTGATGAAAAATCATTTTTGCGCAAAATTAATCTAGATAAAGAACGACAAATTAATGCGTTCCTCTAAAAGACTATGTACGAAAAAACATTCCCTAATAAAAGATTCAAACACACCCTAGAATTTTTAAATAAACACATTACTATTACATCTACTATCTTAGATTTAGGAGTCGAAAATCCCTTTTCTAAGATCATGAAAAAAGAGGGTTTTAGAGTTAACAATACCACAGGCGAAGATTTAGACAATGATCAAACCATTTTTCAATCAGAGAAAACAGATGTAGTAACCGCTTTTGAAATATTCGAACACTTACTCAATCCCTATACGATTTTAAGTGAGATCAAAGCAGACAAGCTTTTCATTTCTGTTCCGTTGCGTTTGTGGTTTTCTCCTGCTTATCGAAGTAAAACTGATATGTGGGACAGACATTACCACGAATTTGAAGACTGGCAACTCGACTGGCTATTAGAAAAAACAGGTTGGAAAATAATAGATCGACAAAAATGGACTAATCCAGTTAAGAAATTTGGTATTCGTCCGCTATTAAGAAAATTTACGCCTCGATATTACATTGTTTACGCAGAGAAAATTAAGATCTAAAATTTATTAGATGAATTATTACCTAGTTATTCCTGCTCACAATGAAGAGCAATTTATTGCACTGACTTTAGAATCTTTAGTTTCGCAAACACATCTGCCTACGAAGGTAGTAATTGTCAATGATAATTCTACTGATAAAACAGCGGATATTGTTTTGGCTTTTGCCAAAAAATATCCTTTTATATCGTTAATAGACAAGAAATCTAGCGCCATTCATTTGCCAGGAAGCAAAGTTATCCACGCTTTTCAAACGGGATTTGAAACCTTAGATGAAAATTATGATGTAATTGTAAAAATAGATGCTGATTTGATATTTCCGCTTAATTATTTTGAAACTATTAATAGACATTTCAAATCAGATCCTACCATTGGAATGGTTGGCGGATTTTGTTACATCGAAAAAAAAGATGAATGGGTTTTAGAAAACCTCACCGACAAAGATCATATTCGCGGAGCTTTAAAAGCCTACAGAAAGGAAACATTCAAACAAATAGGTGGACTAAAACCACAAATGGGTTGGGACACTGTTGACGAATTACTTTGTAAATTTTACAATTGGAAAGTTGTCACCGATTCCACTTTGCATGTGAAACACCTCAAACCAACCGGTGCTAATTATAATAAAATAGCAAGATATAAACAGGGGGAAGCTTTTTATACTTTAGGTTATGGCTTTCTTATCACTACTATTGCATCGGCTAAATTAGCGATGATGAAAAAAAAACCATTTCTTTTCCTAGATTATCTAAAAGGATTTTTAAAAGCAAAATCAAATACAACGTCATTAATGGTGACAGCTGAACAAGCTAAATTCATTCGAAAATACCGATTGAAAAAGATGAAAGAAAAACTGTTTGGACTTTTTTAGACATCTTTCAAATAAAATTATAGTATTTTTACGGAATACATTAAAACTGAACACTGAACACTGAATAGTAATAAAATGATGCTCATTCGCTATATAACGCAAATAGGAAGATATTTCCTTATGCTGAAAGAAATTTTTAATAAACAAACCAAATGGTCTGTAATGCGTAATCTAATTTTCAAGGAAATTAATGACTTAATTATTGATTCACTTGGTATTGTTGCTTTTATATCTTTCTTTGTGGGAGGTGTTGTTGCGATTCAAACTGCACTAAATTTAACTAATCCTTTAATTCCTAAATACCTAATAGGATTTGCAACAAGACAATCAGTGATCTTAGAGTTTGCTCCTACATTCATATCAGTGATCATGGCTGGAAAAATGGGTTCGTTTATTACTTCAAGTATAGGAACAATGCGTGTTACAGAACAAATTGACGCACTAGAAGTTATGGGGGTAAATGCATTGAACTATTTAGTATTCCCTAAAATTATTGCTCTTTTATTATATCCATTTCTAATTGGCATCGCTATGTTTTTAGGAATTCTAGGCGGATGGATGGCTGGAGTTTACGGCGGGTTTATATCAAGTGCTGAATTTATAAATGGAACGCAAAAGGATTTTATTCCGTTTCATATTGCTTATGCATTTATAAAGACTTTGATTTTTGCTATGCTACTCGCCACTATTCCATCCTTTCATGGTTATTATATGAAAGGTGGCGCACTTGAGGTAGGAAAAGCGAGTACAGTAGCTTTTGTTTGGACATCCGTTTCCATCATTCTTTTTAACTATATATTAACCCAATTGCTACTAGGATCATGATAGAAATAAAAAATGTAGAGAAATCATTTGGAGGTAATAAAATTCTAAAAGGAATTTCAACGATTTTTGAAACTGGTAAAACGAATTTAATAATTGGACAAAGTGGATCTGGTAAAACTGTTTTATTAAAAAGTTTGTTGGGAATTCATACACCTGAATCTGGGCAAATATGTTTTGACGGCAGAGTTTATTCAGAATTACAAGCTGATGAAAAGCGAGAACTTAGAACTGAAATAGGCATGGTTTTTCAAGGAAGCGCACTATTTGATTCAATGACTGTAGCCGAAAATGTTGCTTTCCCGTTGCGAATGTTTACTAAAAATAATAAAGCACAAATCAAGGAGCGTGTTGATTTTGTACTTGAAAGAGTAGATTTACAAGATGCACATAGTAAACTTCCTTCCCAAATTTCAGGAGGAATGCAAAAGCGTGTTGCCATTGCACGAGCAATTGTAAACAAACCAAAATATCTTTTTTGCGATGAGCCCAACTCTGGATTAGATCCAAATACTTCTATTTTAATTGATAACCTCATTATGAAAATTACGGAAGAATATGATATTACAACCGTAATTAATACGCATGATATGAATTCTGTGATGGAAATTGGTGATAATATTTTATTCTTGAAAGACGGACTTAAAGCTTGGCAAGGAACCAAAGAAGAAATTTTTAGAACTGATAATGAAGCCGTCGTTGACTTTGTTTACTCTTCTAACTTGTTTAGAAAAGTAAGAGAAGCGTATTTGAAAGAATAGAAAATTTTATTTGACAACTTCCTTATCAAAGTGTTATTCTATATCATTCAAAACTCGTCATTTTTTTAAATCAATACTTTAAAACAACAACTATAATTTCTACTCTGCCCCTGACAGCAATGGCAGCACCGACTGAAGAAAAGCTATTTTTTGCTGGAGTGGCAAAGCGACCACCGGAAGCTCTTGCTACGAACTAGCAAAAAAGCTTTTTGAGAGAGGGCTAAAGTGAATGGCAGGAATAGGCCCTACAAAATAAAAGACAAAGCTTTAGGTCAGTAATTCTACCTCTGCATTAGGATTGAATAAGTATAATTTTCCTGAACTTATCTCGAGACATTCAAAACGTTTTGTACGAACGGCTATTTTTTTGAAAATTTTCCCATTTGAAATTCTAAAAACACTTCCATAAGGTATCTCGAACACATAATTCTTATCATTTTGCTGGTCAAATTGTTTTAATGCCAATGATAATGTTGCGTCAGTATCACTACTAGCAGATGGATTTTTAAAATGTCTGGCTAGCAGAGGCAGTAATTGATTCGGGAAAATTTCTGGTCGAATATACGGAATCATTAATCTTTGAAAAGAATATTTCCACTCGTGACCATGCGGTTTTATATGGCGTCCAAATTTTTCAAAAGCAACGAGATGCGAAATTTCATGAATCAGTGTGATCAAAAACTTGTATTTATTTAAACTGGCATTTACCGTAATTTCATGCTTTCCGCTCAAGCCCTTTCGATAATCGCCATGACGTGTTTGCCGCTCGTTCACAATTTTAAGATGCACTTGATTGCTTACGATGAGATCGAAAACGGGTTTTACTGCATGTTCAGGAATATATATAGCTAAGGTTTCGATCAAAATAATTATTGATTACGGATTAGTTGAAGAAACCTGCAATACCTTTCCATTAAAATATTTATTGCCAGTCAAAGTGAAATTAAAAATATAATCGGCCATTTCATTTGCTGAAATTGGCGCTTGATAACCAGGAAAAGCTTCTTCGAGCATCTCTGTTTGGACGGAACCTAGTGCCAAAACATTAAAAGATATTCCCTTTTCCTTATATTCCTCAGCTAATAATTCCATGAGTGTAATCACAGCTCCCTTACTAGAGCTATACGCGGCAAGACCAGCAAACTTTAAACTTCCTTGTATTCCGCCCATAGAGCTGATTGTAATCACATGACTTCCTTTTTGCAAATAAGGCAACGCAATTCGGGTTAAGTTGGCTACTCCAAAAACGTTCACTTTATAGATATTTTCGAAATCATTTTGAGTCGTTTCTGAAAACGGCTTTAGGATTAAAGCTCCTGCATTATGAACGACCGCATCTATTTGTTTCCAAGATTTTGAAACAAAATCAGTTACTTTACTCAACTCCAATTCATTTGACAAATCAACTGAAAGACAGGTGACATTCTCGTTCCCTAATAAGGTTTGAGGAATTTTTCTTGAAATAGCTAAAACCTGATGTCCAGCATTTGCAAATTTTATGGCTAACTCATGCCCTATTCCTCTACTTGTTCCGGTAATAATAATATTTTTCATAAAGCAAAAATAAACAAAAACGGTAAACTAACATTGCTTTAACAAAAGGATTGTCTTTAAAAATAAAAACAAACAGTGTTCTAATTTTACTTAATTTTGATTAAACCTAGTAATATAAAATTCTCATTAAATGATAGAAAATATTGTTTTTAAAACAGCTTCAATCAATGATATTGATGGCGTTTTAGCATTACAAGATTTATACTTAGTTTCTAATTTATCTGATCAAGAAAAAACGGCTGGTTTTGTTACCACACCATTTACAATTGCTCAATTAACAGAAGTTATTGAAAATAAAAATTTATTTTTAGCGATTGACAATCAAAAAATTATAGCTTATATTTTCACAGGTAGCTGGAATTTTTTCAGTCAATGGCCTATTTTCAATCACATGATTTCATTATTACCTGGACTTCATTTTTTAGATTTTAAATTCACAACCAGTAATAGTTTTCAATACGGACCAATTTGCATTGATAAAAACTACAGAAGTCAGGGTTTAATAACTCCGTTTTTTGAATTTATGAGAGGTCACATGGGACCTAAATATCCATTGAGTCTCACTTTTATAAATAAGATTAATATTCCATCAACTAGAGCACATACTTCAAAATTAAATTGGTCTATTATCGGTGATTTTAAATTTAATTCTAATGAATATTTAATTTTAGCCTATGACATGAAACAACCACTTCAAAGCTGAAAGTAGTAGCGAAGTTTTGAAAAGAGATTCTTGCGATTGTTAGCGAATATTAAAAAGGATTTAAGTTTAGTTTTTACAGAATCAAAAAAAAATTCACTGCTTATCTTTATTCAAAAAATATTTTTTATAAACTTTAGCTGTTTGAACAATTGCTAAAACCATGAAAAACAGTGGAATAATAATAGGAACAACATATTTAGAAAAACTACTCGTCTTTTCAGCTAATGTACTCAATATTAAAACTAAACTCAGCATTCCTCCAAAAGTGCCTATTAATGTTCCTACAATATAATAAAATTTTAGATTATTGTTTATATAAATATAGTTCCCATTGATCAAATATAGATTCCAACCGGTCCAAAATGGTATTTGAAGAAAGTTTATACTACTTAAAACAATACCAATTAAAAAAGTTGGATAGTTACTATATTTTTCGAAAAAACCACCTTGATCTACTTCAGCATTGGAACTTACATAAAAAGTGTAAGCAATTATTATTAAAAAGATAATTGCAAAAAAGTCAATCGCTTTTATCAATTTATTATTATTAACCAATTTTTTTGCAAACAATAAAGTAAAATAAACAACAAACATTTCGATAAAAATAACGCCTAATAAAAAGTAAAATAAGCTTTCTACTCCAGCTTTTGAAAAGATTTTAAAGCCAATTACATTTAAATATCCCAGCGGAATAGAACCAATAAAGCTGACTAAAAAACCAAAAAGAATATTCTTTAAAGATCTCATACTTTTAGAAATTACAAATCTTATTACTTTGTTCTAAATGCATTCTATATTCCTTCATTCCATCTTTATGATTTAAATAAGGGAATCCATTTTTATGGTTGGCCGTACTTATTTCATACATATATGTGATGTGTCTTGCTAATTCCTTCCAAGCAAAAAATAGAGAATGTCTTGGGTCATATATATGTGTGGGTTCGCTTCCGGCGCCGTTGAGTTCTACAATTGCAAAGTTTAATCCGTTCTCCAATTCTTCGATTGTGTTGTACATGATATCTAATCGACCAAAATAGAATCCGGGAATTTGTAAACACATTTCATTTATTGTTTTAGATAATTTTGGATTAATCCAGTGGCTACCGTCAATAAATTTCGCACCGCGAGCATGATTTCCATAGGGTACTAAATTTAATTTCTCCTCTTTCGGAATAATTTCAAGCATTTTTTTGCCATATTCTTTTTTTAGGGCTTTTAATTGTAATTCATATCGTGGGTTTTCTTTGATTAATTCTTCTACAGTTGAAAAGCCATTTCCAGTGATGATCAAAAATTCTTTAGAAACTAGTCCGGTAATTATGCCTCTTTTTTCATGAGGATAACGCACATAAAAAATACCAACTTCATTTTCATAAGGAATTAAATCTTGTACAACATAATCAAAATTCGCCTTTGCAACATATTCCTTTAAATCAATTGCTGAAATTATTTTTTTAACACCCAATCCTCTTAGCCCTATATCTGGTTTTACAATCAAAGGATAGTTAATTTTTGTTTTACTAATGGTCTCCAGAACTTCTTCTAAACTTGTGCCTTCTTTTATTAATTCGGTTTTTGGATAGTATTGTTGTGGAATCAAATCATAAATTTCTTTTTTAGATTCCATCATAAAACCGCCATTTTTTATGGTTGGATTACAAGCATTAAAGAAAAATATTGACTTTGCCTTAATTGCGTAAAAAGACCAAAGAAAATAAATAGGAACATAAACGATTTGAAAAGGCCAATATTCCCAATGTGTGACTTTATGAAAAAATAGCTTCAAAATAGATAGATTAAGTAGTAGAAAATGAGGTCAAGAAATCTTGATTTGAAATTAAATCATGATGGAGAAGTGCGATAGTATTTTTCTCTAAAACTGCTTGAGTAATACTCAGAGTTTTCAATATATCATCTCTGTTGATTACTAATCCGTTTTCAGTATTTTCTCCTTCTGTATTTCTATGAAAATTAAACATTTTAGTTTCAGAAATTTTGGTGTTACGCTCTAAAAAATCATAAAACCAAATCGAACGATGATCACGAATAGATGAGGCATACAAAGTTGATGATGACCAGATGTAATTTTGCTTTATATCTAAAGGAGTCGTTTCTTTCTCCGTTCCATTCCAACGCATTTGAAAAAGTAAATTACTTTGAAATAAAACTAAAGTAAATGGCTCAATATTTTCCAAATCAATTTTGGTCCAACAATCTTTTGGAGAAAAACTACTTATCAAATCTAAGACAATCAAACCGCGACTTTTTCTATACGATGACTGAACTTGATGTTTTTCGTGAGCACCATTTAAAAGAACTAAAATTGTCCCGCTTTCATTTATTACAAACCAGGTTCCACCCGCTTTAGGATCCCTAGGAAATATAAGTTTATGATGATTGATTTCATAAAATTGTGGTGGAATTGCGCTTGGTCTTAGTGTGTGCTCATCTCGGTTTGATGTAATGATAATTTTATCATTTGTAGCTACAAAACTTACTGTGCACATTGGTTTCTATATTCTATTGTTGATCGAGCAACACCAAAATTAGGATCTATTTTAACTGTTTCACATTGCAAAATAGCAACTTTAATTAGCGCTTGGTGATGGATACAATGTTCTAGATTATATAGTAACTCTCTAAAATAATTACTTTCAATCTGTATTTCCTCTCCGTCTACCAATTGCAGTAACTTTAGATTTATATTTTTTTTATCTATGGTTTGTTTAATACCGTTAATCTTTTCTATTGCAAATATGTTGTCCGTTTCAATGCGAGCATTTCGTTGTCTATCATCATAATTCACGATTCCTGACTCAAGCTGATTTTCCAAACAGTGAAACATTTCAATGATGTGTCTTGTGTGTTCGCCTATGGTTGCATCACTCAATGCTGCACATGATTCTGAATATTCATTTTGAGTTAATTGATTTAACAAATCAATGAGCTCATCTAAACTTTTATTTATCGAAGATATTAGCATATATTTATTTTAATTCTAAAAAAATAACATATTTGTTTGTGTTTTTACTAAAGGCTTGAGCAAAGAAAAGAAATTAGCACGAAAATAAAATAAAAAATTCTTGAATTTAACTTTTTCTAAAAAAAATCTTGTTAGAGTCAAAGTAGTAGACAAAAATTGCATGAAAATATGTTAATATTAAAAAAATACAATTTAAAAGATTTAATTTAATCACATTTTTATATTGAGGACTGTTCCTATTTCAAATAAGGTGAAGTAACTTTTTTTACCATTAAATTCCTAAATATTTTATCGTTGCAATTTATAAATATAAAAAAAGCCCTTTCTAACCGAAATTAGAAAGGGCTTTAAAACCTTTTTATAAAATTAAGACACTAAAGTTCTTGAAATGACGATTCTTTGTATTTCAGAAGTTCCCTCATAAATTTGAGTGATTTTCGCATCGCGCATCATGCGTTCTACATGATATTCGGCTACATAACCATTCCCTCCATGAATTTGTACTGCTTCGATTGTAGTGTCCATAGCAGTTTGAGAAGCAAATAATTTTGCCATCGCTCCTGATTGAGAGATATCTTTTCCCTCATCTCTTTCCGAAGCAGCTTTTAATACTAGCATTTTAGCTGCCATAATTTGAGTTGCCATATCAGCTAATTTAAAGGCTATTGCTTGATGTTTGAAAATTTCTTTACCAAAAGCTTTACGTTCTTGTGCATATTTTAAAGCGAGTTCGTAAGCACCAGTTGCAATTCCTAATGCTTGTGAAGCAATTCCTATTCTACCACCATTTAAAACAGACATAGCGAAGTTAAATCCAAAACCATCTTCACCTATTCTATTTTCTTTTGGTACTTTGACATCAGTGAACATCAAAGAATGAGTATCAGAACCGCGAATTCCCATCTTCTTTTCTTTCAATCCAATATCAAAACCTGCCCAACCTTTTTCAACTATAAATGCATTTATCCCTTTATGCCCTTTTTCTAAATCAGTTTGTGCAATTACAATGTAAGTAGAAGCTGAAGATCCATTAGTAATCCAGTTTTTTGTGCCATTTAATAAATAATGATCTCCTTTATCTATTGCAGTAGTCTTTTGAGAAGTTGCATCAGAGCCAGCTTCTGGTTCTGAAAGACAAAAAGCACCTATAACTTCTCCTTTTGCAAGAGGAATTAAATATTTCATCTTTTGCTCCTCATTACAATATTTCTCGATACCAGCGCAAACTAAAGAATTATTTACCGACATAATTACCGCTGCCGAAGCGTCAATCTTTGAAATTTCGGTAATAGCCAAAACATAAGAAATACTGTCCAAACCAGATCCACCATATTTAGGATCTACCATCATTCCCATAAAACCTAAATCAGCCATCATTTTTACCTGCTCAGTAGGAAACTTTGAATGTTCATCTCTCTCTATTACTCCAGCTAATAATTCTGCATTTGCAAAATCACGCGCTGCTTGTTGAATCATTAAATGCTCCTCAGTTAGATTAAAATCCATATATTTTTATAAATTATTCGTTCTTAAATTTGTTAACAAAAGTAATTATTAATAATTAAATTTCAAACGTTTTCGTAAAATTAGCCACTGTTTAAAGAAAAGTATAGTTAGAAAAGACTATGAAAGAAATATTAAAAATCATTACAATAAACTTATGCTTGATCTGCGCTCTAAAAAAGGCTAAAAAAATTAAATTATTCTCGATCGTGCTGCGATTTATTTAGCATTGAAAGATTAAACAACTCAAAAATATAATAGACATTATTTATGAAATCATTAATCATAAATATTATGAAATAGTAATAGTAGTCTCCCTAATTTTTCATGACGATAGTAAATAGTTTAAGGATAAACATGCAACAAGTTGCTTTGTTTCCTTTAATAATTTAAAAAAGTATCAAAGGAAACATAATTATTAGATATCGTGAAAATTTAAAGTATTTATACTAATATTCATTTAAATTTGCACGTTCCAAGTGCAAGATTAATAAATATCAAAATGATGAATATGAAAAAAAAATTAGCCCTATTAGCATTAATAACAGCGCTTTCTTTTAATGATGCTGTTGCACAAAAAAACTTTAATATCAATGGAGTTGAAATTCCTAGAACGATAGAATTTAAAGGAAAAAAAATGTCCCTGAATGGTGTTGGACAACGCTCTAAATTCTTTACGGATCTTTATGTACAAGCTTTGTACTTAACAAGATATTCTCAAGATGCTGTTCAAATTTTAGATAGTGAAACTGAAATGTCAATCTCTTTACATATCACATCAGGACTGATAAGCTCAAAAAAATTAACCAAAGCCCTTGAAAAGGGGATGGAAAAATCAGTTGGCGAAAGCGGAATGCTCAAATTTAGCAAAGAATTGAAGGAACTTGAATATTTATTAAGCACCGAAGCAACTAAAGTTGGCGACGTATTTGAATTAACTTTCAATCCTCAGGACGAATCACTTTGGATCACAAAAAATAAAGATTACAAAGGACAGATTAAAGGTCTAGAATTTAAAAAAGCTTTTTATGGAATTTGGTTATCAGAAAATCCTGTTGACAAGAAATTAAAAAATGAGCTGCTTGGTAAAGACTAAATAAATTTTTTTTATGAATTTATGAAGAATTCGCATTAATTCTTTTTTATATTTGTCAAAATTAAATATACCGCAACAAATGAAAGATTTATTAAATAAATTCGAAAATAAAGAACCCGAAATAGTTTTTCATTGGAAAGATGCTGAAACAGAAGCTGAAGGCTGGACAGTAATAAATTCACTACGCGGTGGCGCTGCAGGCGGCGGAACTCGTATGAGAAAAGGATTAGATAAAAACGAAGTTTTATCACTAGCAAAAACGATGGAAGTAAAATTTTCAGTTTCTGGTCCTGCAATTGGAGGAGCAAAATCTGGAATTAATTTTGATCCAAACGATCCTCGAAAAAAAGGGGTTTTGCAACGCTGGTACAAAGCAGTTTCGCCTTTGTTAAAAAGTTATTATGGAACTGGTGGTGATTTGAATGTAGATGAAATTCACGAAGTTATTCCTATGACTGAAGAATGTGGTGTTTGGCATCCGCAGGAAGGTGTTTTTAATGGCCATTTTAAACCAACAGAAGCAGATAAAATAAATAGAATTGGTCAACTTCGTCAAGGAGTTGTGAAGGTTATTGAAAATCCAAAGTATTCGCCTGATGTATTAAAAAAATATACCGTCGCTGATATGATTACAGGTTTTGGAGTAGCTGAAGCAGTTCGAAATTATTACAATATTTACGGTGGTGATGTTAAAGGTAAAAAAACTATAGTTCAAGGTTTTGGAAACGTAGGCTCCGCAGCTGCTTTTTATTTAGCTGGAATGGGTGCCAAAATAATTGGTATTATTGACAGAGATGGCGGAATAATTAAAGAAGATGGATACACATTTGAAGAAATAAAATCATTATTTTTAGCAAAAGATGGAAACAAATTGGTTTCCGAAAACATGATTCCTTTTGTTGAAATCAACGAAAAAATTTGGAAAATTGGTGCTGAAATCTTCACTCCATGCGCTGCATCAAGGTTAGTGACTCAATCGCAAATTGACAGTTTGATCGCTAATGGTCTTGAAGTAATTTCATGCGGTGCAAACGTTCCTTTTGCAGATAAAGAAATCTTCTTTGGTCCTATTATGGAAAATGTGGATCATAAAGTGAGCTTGATTCCTGATTTTATTTCTAATTGCGGTATGGCTAGAGTTTTTGCTTATTTTATGGAAAAGAAAGTACAAATGACTGATGAAGCAATATTCGAAGACACTTCAGAAACAATAAAAAGAGCAATTGAGAAAGCATATAGCATAAGTAATTCCAAAACTAATATTAGCGCTACCGCATTTGAAATTGCTTTGAAACAATTGGTATAAATCCCAATCGAATATTAAAATAAAAATCAGTTTACGCAATTCATAATTGATGAATGTGTAAACTGATTTTTTTAGTGAAATTTTCCTTTTACTAAATAGTTTAAGTTGTATTTTTTCTCTTCCTAAATAGTAATTTTTATGATACATTAGCGTTTTCATAATAAATCAAAAATCTATGAGTCTATTGTTGCAAGCAGACACGCTGTCTGTTCCACAAGAAAGTTTAGCCGACGCAATACCAGTTGAGAAAACTTTATCTATTATTGAATTATTAACTAGCGGAGGAATAGCAGGCCAAATCATTATGACTGCTCTTTTCATCATGTTTTTTGTTGCCTTATATCTTTATTTTGAGCGACTCATGGCAATAAATGCTGCATCAAAAGTTGATGTCAACTTCATGACTCAAATCAAGGACAATATTAAAAACGGAAGAATTGATAATGCAAAAATAGCTTGTGCTCATTATAAATCACCAGTTGCACGATTAATTGAAAAAGGAATATCAAGAATAGGAAAACCACTTGACGATATTAACACAGCTATCGAAAATGCTGGAAAACTAGAGATTTATAAACTAGAAAAAAATGTCAGTATGCTAGCTACTATTTCTGGAGCAGGACCTATGACCGGTTTCTTAGGGACTGTTGTTGGGATGATTCAGGCGTTTCATAAGATGGCTAGTTCAGGAGGTCAAATTGAGGTAGGCGCGCTTTCTGAAGGTATTTATACTGCAATGACAACTACTGTTGTTGGTTTAGTTGTAGGGATTATAGCATACGTAGGTTACAATCACTTAGTAGTAAAAACCGATAAGATTGTCCATCAAATGGAAGCTAATGCTGTTGATTTCTTAGATTTATTAAATGATCCTGCATAATTATGAACTTAAGAGGAAGAAACAAAGTAAGCGCTGAATTCAATATGTCATCTATGACTGATATTGTCTTTTTATTACTGATATTTTTTATGCTTACATCAACAATGGTGACTACAAATGCTCTAGATTTAGTTTTACCAAAAGCAAAAGGAAAAACAGATAGTAATAAAAACATTGCTGTAAGCATCAATAAAAAATTAGAATTTTTTATTGACAAAGAACCAGTCTCAGAAACAGAACTTGAATCAAAATTGTTGTCCTTATTCACCGCAGACAAAGACAAAGCTATTATTTTAAGAGCTGAAGAAGGAGTACCTATAGAAAAAGCAGTTAATGTTTTAGACATTGCAAATAGAAATCAAATTAAGGTTGTTTTAGCTGTTCGTCCAAAATAATTTGAAATAGAATAAAAAAGATTTAATCTACATGAAATATATAGAGACAGAGGAAGAAAAAAAATCATTTTTAATCACATCTATTATATTTGTGATTCTATTTGTTTTGTTCTTTTATTTGGGATTGACTTCTTTAGATCCGCCACCAGAAAACGGAATTGCTATTAATTTTGGAACTACTGAATTTGGCTCAGGAGACAAACAACCAACCGAAGCAATTCAATCAGCACCTTCACCTACAGCAGCTAAAGAAGCTGCCGCTAGCAACGACGATGTACTTTCCCAAGATGTTGAAGAAGCGGTTGTGATAAAAGCGAAAAAAAAGATTCAACCCACAAAAGAAACAGCCAAAGAGGAAGTCAAACCTAAGCCTAAAGAGATTCTCAAACCTTCGAAAAGTACATCTGACGCTTTATCGAGTTTAATTAATGGTCCAAAATCTGATGGGAAAGCTAAAGGAGGTGAAGGAAATGATAATCTCGCTGGTGATAAAGGCAGCCCAAATGGCAATCCGTATGCGAACAGTTATTACGGTTCGGGTAGTGGTAGCGGAAATGGTAGCGGTTGGGGATTAAATGGCAGAAGCATCAGTTCAAGAGGAAAAGAAGTTCAAAAATGTAATGAATTTGGAACAGTGGTAGTCCAAATAACAGTTAATAGAAATGGAAATGTAATTGCTGCCAAATACAGCAAAGGCACTACAAATACGAATCTATGTTTAATAGAACCCGCTTTGGCTACAGCCCGAAAATACAAATGGCAACCAGATGCAAATGCTCCGGAAACTCAAATTGGTTTTATAACTGTTAATTTTAAGATTAGTGAATGATATAAAGTATAAATAATAAAAACTCAATTATCTTTGAGTTTTTATTATTTATGACTAGATGAACTATCAAGAAACTACGCAGTGGATGTTTACGCAGCTTCCAATGTACCAAACCCAAGGTGCATCAGCTTATAAAGAAGATTTAACTAATATCTTATTACTTTCAGATCACTTAGGAAAACCTGAAAAAAAATTACTTTGTATCCATGTAGCGGGAACAAATGGAAAAGGCTCTACATCGCACATGTTAGCTTCTATTTTACAAGAAGCTGGATACAAAGTTGGATTATACACTTCGCCACATTTAAAAGATTTTAGAGAGCGCATAAAGATAAATGGAAAAGAAATTTCAGAGGATTTCGTTTGTGATTTTGTAAAGAAACACAAAACGTATTTTATGAAAAATGATTTTAGTTTTTTTGAAATGTCCGTTGGTTTAGCTTTCGACTATTTTGTAAAACAAAAAGTCGATATTGCAATTATAGAAGTAGGAATGGGCGGCCGTCTAGATGCAACTAACATCATTACACCTCTGATTTCTGTAATTACAAATATTGGGAGAGACCACACTCAATTTTTAGGAAATACGATTAGTCAAATCGCTTTTGAGAAAGCTGGAATAATTAAACCTGATATTCCTATCGTTATAGGAGAATATTCAGATGAAAGCAAAGTTGTTTTTCTGTCTAGCGCCAAAGAAAATTCGTCACTTATTTATTTTGCCAGTGATTTAATCTCTCAAAATTTCCCATCTGACTTAATTGGTAATTACCAAGTTCAAAATAAAAAAACAGTAATACAAACCATTGCTATTTTAAATCTACAAAATAAATTCCATGTTGGCCTAGATCATCTTAAAGATGGCTTACTGAATGTAGTTAAAAACACAAATCTGAAAGGTAGATGGCAGCAATTGAATGAATTTCCGAAAGTAATTTGCGACACTGCGCATAACAAACACGGTTTAGAAATAGTGCTCAACCAGATCCAAGAAAATGCTTTTACAACTTTACATATCGTATTAGGTGTAGTAAATGATAAAGATTTAGATGAAATTTTGCCTTTATTCCCTAAAAACGCCATCTATTATTTTTGTAAACCAAATATTTTTCGGGGCTTAGACGCAACTATTTTACAACAAAAAGCAACTGGTTATCGACTTACAGGCGAAGTATATAATTCTGTTTCAGAGGCTTATAATTCTGCCTTTGATAGGGCAGCTAAAACCGATTTTATTTACATAGGCGGAAGCACATTTGTAGTTGCAGAAATTATATAAAAATTTATTTTTTTTTCTTGCAAATCTAGAAAAGAGATGTATATTTGCACACGCAATAACGCAAGAAATTGCTACCCGAAAGGGCGATTAGCTCAGCTGGTTCAGAGCACCTCGTTTACACCGAGGGGGTCGGGGGTTCGAACCCCTCATCGCCCACCAAGAAACTTCTCAAGAAATTGAGGAGTTTTTTTTTATTCTAAAAAACATGGAGTATTGTGTTTACATTTTATTTAGCAAAATAAAGAATCGATACTATGTCGGTTACACTTTTAATTTAGAAGAACGAATAGTCCGACACAATCAAAAAAGTAAAGGCTTTACTGGAAGCACTAATGATTGGGAAATTGTATATACCGAGAAATACGACTCTAAAGAAAAAGCACACAATAGAGAGTTACAAATTAAATCTTGGAAAAGCAGGATTAAAATCATAGAATTAATTTCAAAAAAAGAGTAGTAGAGATGGCTCAGTAGCATTCCGATTCTATCGGAAGGGTCGGGGGTTCGAACCCCTCATCGCCCACCAAGAAACTCCTTAAGAAATTAAGGAGTTTTTTTTTATTCTAAAAAACATGGAGTATTGTGTTTACATTTTATTTAGCAAAATAAAGAATCGATACTATGTTGGTTACACTTTTAATTTAGAAGAACGAATAGTCCGACACAATCAAAAAAGTAAAGGCTTTACTGGAAGCACTAATGATTGGGAAATTGTATATACTGAGAAATACGACTCTAAAGAAAAAGCACACAATAGAGAGTTACAAATTAAATCTTGGAAAAGCAGGATTAAAATCATAGAATTAATTTCAAAAAAAGAGTAGTAGAGATGGCTCAGTAGCATTCCGATTCTATCGGAAGGGTCGGGGCTTAGAACCCCTCATCGCCCACTAAAGACAAATAATACCAATGGAAGACATTGGCGTTATTTTTTTTATATTTATACTATTTCAGAGTTTCAAAAAATATCAAAACAGCGATTAAGCGTTCGACTATATTCCCTGACATCCCATAAAAAAACTCCTTAAGAAATTAAGGAGTTTTTTTATATCATTTTCAATTTGAATATTTCGTTTTTTAAGGACCATTTTGAAATTTAGTGAGTAAATAAATGTTAAATTATAATTTACTTCATTTTTTAAAAAAGTAATATAATAACAATAAATTCCCGTCAGCCATTTTATTCTTTTAATTCGCTTCTATAATTTAATATGCCTTATGGGTATAATCATTAAGTAGATTAATTAATATGAAGAATATGTCCGAAGTAGAAATTAATTATCTAAATAAAAAATTTCTTTAAAATTAATTTATATGAATAATTTCATTTTATAAAAAGGAACTACTTTACTTTCTTTTTGCTTTCAATCTCTTTACAGTGTTTTTGACTAAAAATGATTTTACTGACTTATGTGCTTTAACTTTATATTTTGAGATGATTCCACCCTATCAATATGTCTTTTCAATAATTTATGTAATACTTAGATATACTATTATACACCATTAACATTACAGATGAAATCTAAGTAATATACTGAAGAGTGCGCTCTAGTGCCATACCTCTAGATCCCTTTATTAGAATAGAATTATTCAAAAAAGTATTATGAAATAAACTACCAGAAAAGCTTTCGAAATTTTCAAAGAAACTAAAATTTTCTCGTTCAACTTTGTTCTCATAAAAAATAGAACCAATGAAGTAGCATTTTACGGTGTTTACTTGTTCTAGCGACGCAATTATAAGTTTGTGCTCTTGCTTGCTTACCTCTCCCAATTCAAACATATCACCAAGAATTAATATTTTACGCGGATTATGTAACTGTAAAAAATTATCGATAGCTACTTTCATGCTACTAGGATTAGCATTGTAAGCATCCAGAATGATTTGATTTGTACCTTTGCTAATTATCTGAGATCTGTTATTTTCTGGCACATATTTTTCGATTGCTTCTTTTATTTCAGAAGTTGACACATTAAAATACTCTCCAATAGTTATAGCTGCACTAACATTGTTAGCATTATAAAAGCCGATCAAATTAGATTGAACTGGGTTTCCATTGTATCGTAAATGTACAAATGGATTAGCGCTTATATCAGTTATATTAACATTTGCCTCTGGTTTGTCAAGACCAAAAGTGAATGAGTGCAAAAACTTTGTTTTCTCAACTTGAATTGCATCACATAGGTTGATAAAAACAAGTTTTTTATTCTTTGAAATATATTCATACATTTCGGATTTTCCCTCAATAACTCCCTCTACACCACCGAAACCCTCTAAGTGTGCTTTACCAAAATTAGTAATATATCCGTAATCTGGTTGTGCTAAATCGCATAAAAACTCAATCTCTTTTTTATGGTTTGCTCCCATTTCAACTATTCCTATTTCAGTTTCTGAAGTAAAAGAAAGTAGGGTTAAGGGAACACCAATATGATTGTTTAGATTACCAATGGTAGCTTTAGTTTTAAATTTTTTAGAAAGAACAACATTAATAAGTTCCTTTGTGGTTGTTTTTCCGTTGCTTCCCGTAATTGCAATTATAGGTATTTTTAAATAATCTCTATGAAACTTTGCTAATTCCTGTAGCGCAACTAAACTATCATCAACCAGAATTGTTCTTTCGTCTACGTAATAAGATTCATTGTCAATTAAAACATAAGAAGCTCCCTTTTCTAACGCTTCTTTTGTAAATATATTAGCGTCAAAGTGATCCCCTTTTATTGCAACAAACAAGGAATTTAGTTCTATTTTTCTTGTATCAATAGAAACTGAATTGCATTTTAAAAACAAACTATGAATGTAATGAATATCCATTTGAAATGATTTAAAAAAACAAAAGCCCTAATCAAAGGGCTTTTGTTTGTATTATATTATGAAATTTAATTTCTTGGTGATCTTTTCTTATCTGCTTTAGGGCCTACTCTAGACATTGCACATCTAAAACCAATATAGTCAGTTGCCATATCTTGTGGAAAATATCTTCTTTGAGCAGGATCAAGCCAATATGCTCTATCTCTCCAAGAACCACCTTTGTAGACTCTTGATTGATTATCTATCAAAGTAGTTCTTTTATTGGACTTATCATATTTTCTAACCATATTCCCTAAACTGTCAGTTGTAACATTGTGCTTTGGACTATTATACATTAACATGTCAGATTTAGATTTATTATCAGATGATTCTTCATCTCCTAATTTGTAATAACGAGTTGATTGTTTATCACCGTCGCGATAATTTATATTATCGCTTTTATCAAAATTCTGTCTAAGATAAGTCTCTTGCTCATCGATTGGTACTTGCGCAATTTGACCCGGGAAGTTTCTCGCAATAATTCGTCCGTTGCTTAAGGTGTCAAATTTCATATTGTCTTTCGTAACAATTTCTATTTTTCCGTCAGCTCCAATTTTATTCTTAGTGTATAAATTCCCTCTAAAGTAATTGAAATCATTGGCTTCATTATCTATTATTGGTCTGTAAACGTCTTGTACCCATTCTGCAACATTTCCAGCCATATCATATAAACCAAAATCATTTGCAGGATATTTTTTAACCTCATTAGTGATATCAGCACCATCGTCTGACCAACCTGCAATACCGCCGTAATCTCCATTACCTTGCTTAAAGTTGGCTAATTGATCACCTTTAGTTTGTCTTTTACCAGATCTTGTGTAACTTCCCGACCATGGGTATTTTTTTTGGCCTTTGTAGATGTTGTATTCTCTCTCACCTACATCTGCAGCAGCTGCATATTCCCATTCGGCTTCAGTTGGAAGACGATATTCTGGTAATAATATTCCTGAAGATCTTTGGGCGTAAACATTTTTTGGCTCGTTAACTACTCCATTTTTTCCTGCTTTTGGAGTTTTTCTAGATCCATTTCTACCTTTAAGTACGATACTTTCGTCTCCTCCATAAGTGGATGTAGGCGAATTGAGGTATGTTTCTGTATCGAAATTACTTTCGGCAGTCACGTCTTGCGTTTTTGCATTCTTTTTTAAATAGCCATTTTTTTCTAAAAGAGCTTCATTAACACGCTGCGTTCTCCAGTTGCTAAATTCAACGGCTTGAATCCAGTTTACACCAACTACAGGATACTCAGCGTAAGATGGGTGTCTAAGATAGTTGTTAGTCATAGTTTCGTTATAACCTAATCTATTTCGCCAAACAAGAGTATCAGGGGATGCCCCCTCATAAATATTTTTATAATTTTCTTCAGTTGGTGGATAAACACTTTTTAACCAATCTAAATAATCTAAATACATGGAATTAGTTACTTCTGTCTCATCCATATAAAATGATTGAACATGCTGTTGTGTTGGCGTATTATTCCAATCATGCATAACATCATCTTGAACCTTACCCATTGTAAACGTTCCTCCTTCAACAAAAATTAAGCCTGGACCAGCCTGTTGCTTTTTATTCGCTGAGCCTTTCTTACTATCCATATTCCAACCCGTAGCTCTGGAGGTGTTACTTGAACTGGATTTTTTACTACAACTAGATGATCCTACAACCAATGTGATTGTTAGTAACAACTGTATGCCAATAATTCTCTTTGCTTTCATAATACTTAGTAGGTAATAATTTAGTGACGCAATGTAATAAATTGATGTTAATCGAGTCTGCTTTATTTTCTAATTTTTCTTTTAACAATAAATTATATAATGGAACGCAAATCTATAATATTTATTATTTAAAATTACATCAATTAAATTATTTTTATTTATTTACAATAATTTGGTTTTATTCACGTCTTAGATCCAAGTAATAAATGCAATTAAAATAAATAAATAGATTGTTTTTCAAAAAAAAAGGACTCTTTCGTCCCCGCCCCTGAATGGAATATATTGACTTTACTTGTTCCCGACGAAAGTTGCAAATATGATTCACTTAACCTAAGAATAACGAGATGTAATTCAAGTAATGTTGTTTTAAAACTATCTAAAACCTAAAGTAGTTTGTGTTTTTAGGAAAAAGATAAAACTGTTATCCACCGAGAAATTAATTGCAACTGCGATAAACGTAGTGCAATTTATTCAAGTGAATTGGCACAGAGAAAATGTGCTACAAGAAAAAAAATAAGAGAATAATTTTTTTTGAGATTTATCAGACTGTAAATGATTCACTCACAGAAGATCGTAGTCCAGAACAAAATCTTGCCTACTCTGAAAAGAATGAAATATTATCTTTTTCCAAAAAGCGAGTCTATTAACATATTTGGTCAGATAAGAAAAATAAGGGCAAGCTTTACAAACATCTTATAACCAAAGACAAATGTAATAGAAAACGTTAAAAACTCATCGATTCAAGAGAAATAGTAATCGATCGAAATCCGATTGAAAACAGACTCAAAATAGTAGATAAAAAACAACAATTTGGAGATTTTAAGCTAGATCTAATTATTGGAAAAAACCTTTAATTAGCAATTATAACTCTCAAAGATAGAATTACAGCATAGTTTATAATCACAAAAGTACGAACAAAAGAATGTAAACTCGTTGCTGAAACAGTAGTTGAATTACTAAGGGAATTAGAGCTATTTATTTAGAAAATTATATCCGATAATGGAAAGGAATTTGCATCACACAAACAAATAAGCAATGAATTAAAAACAGATTTTTAATTTGCAAATCCGTTTAGTCTTAGACAAAGGAGTACAAATGATCATCTAAATAGATTTTTAAAACAATATGTTCCTAAATCAACTTCTTCAGAAAATTTATCCAATGAAAATTATGTGAAATTCAAAAAAAACTTTATAATCGACCCAGAAAAAGATCTAATTTTGAATCACCAAATTATACATTTAATTAAAAAGTTGCGTTTGCAACTTGAATTCAGCCGTTAAAAGAACAATGAAAAAAATATTTTTAATACTAATAGTCATCTTTCCACCTGTTTTATCAGCTCAAATTAAAGGTGATTTGGTACTTGATTGGTTAGAAAAAAAAGAGATGAACTATGGTGATTCTAAAATTATTATTCCGCAATTTAAAGGAGATAGCTTTCACTATGATGCTTCCGATAAAGCAATAATATGCACCTACAAAATAGGTGAAAACTTAATTAGTGATTTAGGACAACTGTTGATTACTAATGTTGTTTACGAACCGATGGCAATCAGTGAATTAGGAGACTTATCATCTGAAAATATTCCTACTGAAATTAATAACATCCTTGTTTTTACCAGCTCGAGAAATATAAAAAGTGCTTTCATGAAATTTTCGCCAATAGTTAAAGGCAATTTGGGATTGAAACGAATTAAATCGTTTTCTTACGAGACTCAAAGTTCTACTCAAAGAAACATGCAGCCATCGACTACTACGAGTACAATTAGTAATTCTGTTCTATCCCAGGGTAATTGGTTTCAATTTTATATTGAAAAATCTGGAGTTTACAAGATTTCTAAAAGATTTTTAGAACAACTGGGAGTTGATCTCAATAATGTTGATCCTAAGAATTTAAAAATTTACGGAAATGGAGGTAGGATGCTTCCCCTCGCAAATAACGTGTTTTATCCTACCGATTTATCTGAAAATGCGATTCAAATAATTGGAGAAAGTGATGGCGTGTTTGATAACGAAGATTACATTCTATTTTATGGTGAAGGAGTTGATACTTGGAATCAGGAAAGTAACACAAATTTAAATTTGTACGATAACAAATCTTTCTATTATTTAACCGTACAAGGAAGTTTAGGCAAAAGAATTCAGCCTATTTCCCAACCTATTTCTGGTAGTTCTGTTACTATAAAAACATTTGATAGTTATCAATTCCACGAGGTAGATTTGGTAAATATTGCTCGCTTAGGACGACAATGGTTTGGAGAATCATTTGAACTACAAAATGAGCAAGAGTTTGTGTTCTCAATACCAAATATAGATACAACTGTTCCTGTAAAAATTAGTTTAGTCGCTGCTTCAGCGGCTTTTACGGCAACCTCATTTACTACAACTGTAAATGGCAATTTAGTTGGAACAATTAATTTTTCTGCTCTTAGAAGTGGTTTTGAGATTGAATTTATAACGGGATCTTTACCTTTAAATTCAAGTTTTACAGGAGCCGAGACGATAAAAGTAAAATTAAATTACAATAGTAATGGTGTCCCTGGTTCAAAAGGCTACTTAGATCATATTAGACTTATCGCTAAAAGGAAGTTGGTAGGTTATGGAAAACAATTCCATTTTCAATACGACCAATCGTCTGCTAGTACAGGTGTAGTTAGTTACAATCTAGACAACGCTTCTGATATAAGTCAAGTTTGGGATATTACAGATATAAATAACATTTCTACTGTTATAAATCCAAGTCAAAACAATTTTAGTTTTAAATCAAATTTGGGAGAGTTAAGAAAATACGTTGCACTAGATGCATCTGATTATTTTACTCCTTTCAAAGGACCTAAATCAAAAATTGCAAACCAAAATTTGAAGGGAACGCTATTTAAAAATAATCTTGGACAGTTTCAAGATATTGACTATGTAATAATCGCGCCAAATTCTCTAACTACCCAAGCAGAAAAGTTAGCCGTTTTTCACCGAAATCGCTCCAATCTAAATGTAAAAGTAATTCCGCTAGAACTTATATATCATGAATTTTCATCCGGCAAACAGGACATTGCTGCTATTAGAAATTGTATAAAATACATTTATGAAAATGCTTCGACTAAAGATAAGAGCGTTAAATATGTTAATCTTTTTGGGGATGCATCTTACGATTATAAAAATAGAATAGTCAATAACACTAATGTAGTGCCTATTTATCATTCTATAACAAGTAACACAACTGGGGAAGCTTCTTTTGCTTCTGATGATTTTTATGGACTTATGGATCCTTCAGAAGGTAATATCACAAATTTTTTTGGCGGAATTGATATTGCGGTTGGGAGAATGCTTGTGAATGACGCAAAACAAGCAGACGAAATGATAAACAAGGTAATAGAATACCACGATATAAAATCTTTTGGTAGTTGGCGAAATAATTACGTAATGATTTCTGATGATTCAGATATAGTTGCTGATGCTAGTTTGCAAAAGAGGCAGGATATTCTCGCAAATAAAATTGGCACAGAAAAGCCGTTTATAAATATCTATAAAATATTTTTAGATGCTTACTCTCAGGAAGCCTCCGCAGGAGGTAATCGGTATCCTAAGGCGCGAACCGACTTTTTTAATGCTTTTGAAAAAGGCGCCTTGATTTTTAATTATTTAGGACATGGCGGTGAAGACGGCTTATCTGCAGAGCGCATTTGGGAAAAATCCGATAGTCAGAATTTAGATAATCAGTACAAGTATCCATTATTTATAACAATTACTTGTGAGTTTTCAAGATTCGATAATCCTTTCAAGCCCACAGCTGGTGAGTATACTTACTGGAATCCAAAAGGTGGAGCAATTGCAATGGTAACGACAATACGCTCAATAGGTCAATTTAGTGCTGAAAATTTTAATGATAATTTCGCAAAAAATCTATTGTCCTACGGCTCAAATAAATATGTTTCAATTGCTGAGGCGTTGCGGATTTCAAAAAATAGCAATCCTAATTCCGCGACAAATGTTGTGTTTTACATAGGCGATCCAGCTTTAATGCTAGCTATACCCCTACCAAAAATTGTATTGACTAAAATTAACGACATACCAATTAATCAATCCATAGATGCTTTTAAATCATTGTCAAAAATGAAGATCAATGGTCAAATTACGGATGAGAATAGTAATGTTTTGACAAATTATAAAGGCGAAGTTGCTACGGCAATTTTTGATAAAGATATTTCAAGAAACACTTTAAACAACGACGGCAATAGCCCAACGATAAACTTTAATGTGTTAGGAGAAACTATTTTTCGAGGAAATGCCTCTGTAACCAATGGTCAGTTTGAATTTAATTTCGTAGTACCGCGTGATATTCGCGTACCTGTGGCAAATGGTAGAATTAGTTTTTACTCTAAAAAGAATGACATCTTACAAAATGAAACAGGGTTTAATTCAGATATTAAAATAGGAGGAATAAATGAAAATGCTATTGAAGATATTATCAATCCCCGAGTAAAGTTATATATGAATGACGAAACCTTTGTTTCAGGCGGAATTACTAATGAATCACCTTTTCTTGTTGCATTTCTAGAAGACGAAAATGGAATTAATACAGCTAGTGGCATTGGACATGATATAATCGCTGTTTTAGATGGAGATATTAGTAGTCCATTTATTCTTAACGATTATTATCAAACCAAGTTAGATGATTTTACTAAGGGAACAGTCTTATTCCCTTTACGTAATTTAACACCAGGGTTACATACCATTTCTTTGAAAGCATGGGATGTATATAACAATCCCGTAACTTCAGAAATTCAATTCATTGTTGCTGGTGATGACACAATTAAGCTAACAAACGTCTTGAATTATCCCAATCCATTTGTTAATTACACTGAATTCTGGTTTACTCACAATAAACCATTTGAGCCACTTGAGGTTCAGATCCAAGTAATGACGATTACCGGTAAGATTGTTTGGAGTAAGAACCAACTTATTACAACAGAGGGCTTCTTGTCAAAAGAGATTAATTGGAATGGGAGAGATGATTTCGGAGACGCTATTGGTAAGGGTGTTTATGTTTACAAATTAACAGTTAAATCAACCCTCTCAAATTTGAAAAGTGAAAAATTTGAAAAACTTGTAATACTTTAAAAAAAAACTATATTTGTTCAATTAATTGTAATTAAATAATGAAAAAAATACTATTATTTTTAACTTGCTTTTTATATATTTCCTTAGCAATTGCGCAAGATCGCGTGATATCACCTGGCGTCCCTTTCCTATTAGTAGCGGCTGATGCTAGAGCAGCTGGAATGGCTGATATGGGTGTCGCTACATCTGCAGATGCATTCTCCCAACAGTGGAATCCTGCGAAATACGCTTTTGCAACCGATGCGCAAGGTTTCTCTGTAAGTTACACCCCGTATTTAACTGATTTGGTTAATGATATTTCACTTGCACAATTAACATACTATAACAAATTGAATGAAAGAAGTGCGCTTGCTGGGAGTATTCGATACTTTGGCTTAGGCGACATTGAATTACGTCAAACGGGTGACCCGAATGAAGCTTTTCCTATAGTATCCCCTAACGAATTTGCAATTGATGGATCCTACTCCTTAAAACTTAGTGAAAAATTTTCTATGGCCGTTGCAGGTCGCTTTATAAATTCCAATTTGAAGGTAGCCTCTGATAATAATGATGCACGAGCAGCAAGTACTTTTGCAGTAGATATAGCTGGCTTTTTTCAATCAGAAGAACTTCCTTTCAATGATTTTTACGGTAGATGGCGAGCTGGATTCAATATCCAAAATCTTGGCCCTAAAATAAGTTATGACAATGATGAATTCAATAATAACTTTTTACCCGCAAATTTAAAAATTGGAACTGGCTTTGATTTTATATTAGATGATTATAATAAAGTCGCTCTAAATGTAGAGCTTAATAAATTATTAGTTCCTACGCCTCAAAATCCTGATTTGAATAGGGACGGTACTGTTACACCTGATGAATTAAATCAAAACAGTGAATCTTACCGCCGTATTAGCTGGACTTCAGGGGTTTTTAAGTCTTTTGGAGATGCACCTGATGGATTTAGCGAAGAAATAAAAGAATTTACATATTCTCTTGGTGCGGAATATTTATACCAAGATTCATTTGCGATGCGATTAGGATATTTTCATGAAAGTCCTTTGAAAGGAGCTCGACAATTTTTCTCGCTAGGAGCAGGTTTCAAATATAATGTAGTTAAAGTCGATGTCAGCTATTTATTTTCAGCATCAAAAGTTAAAAATCCTTTGGAAAACACTTTACGATTTTCTCTTACCTTTAATTTCGGAGACAAGTATGACGAATATTAAAGTTTAAATTAATTCTAATAAGTAATCCAAATTTTAATTCCGTCTCTAAGGAATGAAATTTGGGTTTTTTGCCTAAAAAATATGAAAGATATAATTATTACCACACAATTTAGTGCTTTTGACAGCGCTCTTGATTTGCCCATTAATGTTCAAGATTTAATGAACCAAGCAATTCAAGTTCGTAAAAATGCATACGCTCCATATTCTCAGTTTAGAGTGGGAGTTGCGATCTTATTAGAAAACGGAAAAGTTGTTTTAGGTTCAAATCAAGAGAACGCAGCATATCCATCAGGATTATGCGCTGAGCGAGTAGCTATCTTTTACGCAGGTGCAGCATATCCTAACGCAAAAATTGTAAGTATGGCAATTACTGCAGCTTCCGATACAAATCAAACCAAGACTCCAATTCCACCTTGTGGAGCATGCCGACAATCGATAGCTGAGTACGAAATTCGTCAAGAAAACCCTATCGAAATATACTTCATGGGAGAAATAGGAGCGGTATATAAGTCTGATTCAGTAAAAAATTTATTACCACTTATGTTTGATAAAAAATTCTTGTAAAAACTTTAAAAATCACCTCTTAAATTTTAGTTCTACGCTCTAATGTCTTATTTTTGCATCTCGCAAATTTGTGGAAGGAAACTATTTTGCAATATTGCGATATAAATTGACAACATTTTAGCAAAGAAAAAATCAGATGAAAGAAGTTACAAAAGAAGTATACTTAAAATGGTACGAAGACATGCTCCTTTGGAGAAAGTTTGAAGATAAGCTTGCTGCATTATATATCCAACAAAAAGTTAGAGGATTTTTGCATTTATATAATGGTCAAGAAGCTGTCTTAGCTGGTGCATTACATGCAATGGATTTAACTAAAGATAAAATGATTACCGCATACAGAAATCACGTTCAGCCAATAGGTATGGGAGTTGATCCTAGGCGCGTAATGGCTGAACTTTTAGGAAAAGTAACAGGTACCTCAAAAGGTATGGGTGGATCTATGCATATTTTTTCAAAAGAACACCGTTTTTATGGTGGGCACGGAATTGTAGGTGGGCAAATTCCTGTAGGAGCAGGGTTAGCTTTTGCTGATAAATATTTTGAAACAGGTGGTGTAACTTTGACATACTTTGGTGATGGCGCAGCACGTCAAGGCTCTTTGCATGAAGCATTTAATATGGCTATGCTTTGGAAACTTCCAGTAGTGTTTATTGTAGAAAATAACGGTTACGCAATGGGAACTTCTGTTGAAAGAACAGCTAATCATACCGATATTTGGAAGCTAGGCTTAGGATACGAAATGCCTTGTGGACCAGTTGACGGTATGAATCCTGTTAAGGTTGCTGAAGCAATGACGGAAGCAATTGATAGAGCACGTCGTGGTGATGGACCTACATTTTTAGAAATGAAAACATATCGTTATAGAGGTCATTCAATGTCTGATGCACAATTGTATCGCTCTAAAGATGAAGTAGAGGAGTATAAAAAAATAGATCCCATTACGCAAGTATTAGACATAATTAAAGATCAAAAGTATGCGAATGATGAGGAAATAGAAGCTATTACTCAAAGGGTAAAAGATTTAGTTGAAGAATGTGTAACGTTTGCCGAGGAATCTGAATATCCACCAATACAACAACTTTACGACGTAGTATACGAACAAGAAAATTATCCATTTATTCCTCATAAATTATAAATCAATTATGGCAACAATAATTACAATGCCTCGTTTGAGCGATACTATGACGGAAGGAACGGTAGCGACTTGGTTAAAAAAAGTAGGTGATAAAGTAAGCGAAGGAGATATTCTTGCTGAAATTGAAACAGATAAAGCAACAATGGAATTCGAATCATTCAATGAAGGAACTTTGCTTCACATAGGTATTGCCGAAGGAGAGACTGCACCAGTAGATTCTTTGTTAGCAATTATTGGTAAAGAAGGGGAGGATATTTCTGAACTGCTTTCAGTAAAAAAAGCTCCAGAAGAGACGGATAAGAAAGAGCCTTCAAATAGTGATAGCGACACTAAAACTGCTCCTGAAGTTGAAAAAAATGCACCACCAACTACAGGATCCTTACCAGAAGGCGTGATAGTAGTGACTATGCCAAGACTAAGTGATACGATGACTGAAGGAACTGTAGCAACTTGGTTGAAAAAAGTAGGTGATAAAGTTGCTGAAGGAGATATTCTTGCTGAAATTGAAACTGATAAAGCAACCATGGAATTTGAATCTTTCAACGAAGGAACGTTATTATACGTAGGAATCGAAGAGGGAAATACTGCACCTGTTGACAGTCTTTTGGCAATCATCGGGCCGGCTGGAACAGATGTAAGTTCAATTGCTGCTAACCATGGAAAAGCTGGAGCACCACAAACTACTCCAACTGCACCAGAAGACAAAGAAGAAAAACAAGTTGCTTCAACTGACAAAGCTTCAGAACCTGTGACTCAAGAAGCATCAACTGATGGACAAAGAATATTAGCTTCGCCGTTAGCAAAGAAAATAGCTAGTGACAAAGGAATACAATTGAATCAAGTCAAAGGTTCTGGTGAAAATGGACGTATTGTAAAAAGTGATATCGAAAACTTTACTCCAGCTGCAGTAGCTCCACAAGCTGATGCTGTTGCACCAGCCAAAACAGAAACTATTGCTGCGCCAGCTGCAAAAGTATTTGTCCCTGCTGGAGAAGTGGTAACGGAGGAAATTAAAAACTCGCAAATGCGCAAAATCATTGCCAAGCGCTTAGCAGAATCTTTATTTACTGCACCACATTACAATTTAGTTATTGAAGTGACTATGGATGATGCAATGAAATCAAGAGCAATCATTAATAGCGTTCCTGATACAAAAGTATCTTTTAACGATATGGTAATCAAAGCGTGCGCTTTAGCATTAAAAAAACACCCAAAAATAAACTCGCAGTGGAAAGAAGATGTAATCATCATCAATCATCATGTGAATATTGGCGTTGCGGTAGCTGTTGAAGATGGTTTAGTAGTTCCTGTATTGAAATTTACAGATGCTATGAGTTTATCTCAAATTGGCGGAAGCGTGAGAGATCTTGCTGGAAGAGCTAAAAATAAAAAACTATTGCCAACTGAAATGGAAGGAAGTACATTTACCGTTTCTAACCTTGGAATGTTTGGGATTACTGAATTTAACTCCATTATTAATCAACCTAACTCAGCTATTCTATCAGTAGGAGCGATTGTAGAAAAACCAGTTGTTAAAAACGGACAAATAGTTGTAGGTAACACGATGATGTTATCACTTGCTTGCGACCACCGTACTATAGATGGAGCAACTGGAGCACAGTTCTTGCAAACATTAAAACAATACATTGAAAATCCAGTTACAATGCTTGCCTAATAACTGATTTATATAATAGCTAAAAACCCGTCATGTTGAAAACTTGACGGGTTTTTTGTTTGGGCATGCCCTCGCTTTCACTATCGTTACAGCTCGGTCGGGCTGTACGCTATATCTTTTATTCCATTGCATTTCATAAAAGGATGCCGCTTCCATCCCTCATGCAAGAAAAGAGGAGCGTTTCAATTTAAAATTATCTGTTTTTCTCCTCAATCCACTTTGACATATACTTAGTACTTCTCAGCGTATGATGTTGTAATAATTCGCCCATGAAATTGTTTAGACGATGTTGTTCCAGATTAAGAAGTAATTCACCAATTCTTTCTTTAAAATCACCTTCAAATAATGGTTTTAGATATCTATGCTCCATAATTTTAATTCCATTTTTCTGAGCTTGAAGCCACAGTTTTTCATCTTGATATAATACTATTGCTTTTTCAGCAAATACTACTGGATTATCTTCAATAAAACCGTTCCAAGATAAATTTGCATGCATGGATTCAGCGCCAATAGAAGTGGTAACACTTGGTGTTCCACATTGCATAGCTTCTAATAACTTTCCTTTTATTCCAGCTCCAAAACGTAAAGGTGCAAGAACAACTCTCGAATTTTTAACAACTTGCATAGCATCATCAGCTCGTCCTTTTATTAAAAAGCCCTCCTTTACATTATTTAATTGTAAAACTTTTTGAGAGGGATATGCACCATAAATATTTAAAATTGCTTCAGGGAATTGTTTTTTTAATAATGGCCAAATTGTTTCTTTCAAATATTGAACAGCATTAAAGTTTGGCACGTGAAGAAAATTACCAATGAAAAGAAAATCTTTTCGATCTTCAAAAGAAGGAGATTTTTCTAAATCAGATATTTGATCTGTATGTAATAAAAGTGGTAAATAATACAATAATCGGCTATCAATTTTAAAAATATTCTGCAATAATTCCATTTCAAATTCGGAAATCATCAATGAGAGATCACAACGTAAAATACTGGCAACCTCTCTTTTTGCCACTTCTTCCACTAACAAATCTGATATCTGAAATTCACGCTTTTCCTTGAATGCGTTTTGCCTTGCAAGTCGCAAACAATGCAAATCCTCAGTATCTAGGATTCGCATGGCAGCTGGGCAATTCTCAGCGACACGCCAACCAAATTGTTCTTCCATCATGAAACGATCAAATAGCACTATAGTAGGATTAAGCTCTTTTATAAAAACATCAAAACTGGAACAATTTAAATTAATAGATCTTTTCAGGACACTATACTGAGCTAAATCAATCATGAAGTCGCTGTCTTGCGCTGGACTCGAAAACACTATCGAAAAGCCTTGTTGCTGAAAAAGCGAAATCAACTGCATCATTCGTCCACCTGCAGCTGAAGAGTTAGGCTCTGGCCAAACAAATCCTATAATTAAAAGCGTTCGCATTAAATTGTTATTTTGGAAAGTTGCTGCAAAATAATGCAATTTTGGCACTATTCTCTAAAATAGTTTGTGTTTAAGTACTTAAATATCGATTTATAAGGATTTGCGTGAGGGATAGTAGTGAAAAGCCCGGAATCCCGATGCAGCGCAGCGCAAACGGGATGAGGACTTGTAGCGTATAGCCCGACAGCAATAAAAATGGCTATGTGCTTTTGTGTTTGTGCCATTTTTTATTGCTGACACGCCCAAAAAAATAGGCATGATACTAGATCTTTAATTTAATAAATCGGCAATAAAAGACTAATTTTGCTCCTTAATAAAATGCAGCATTATGTTAGGATTAAAATTAGCCACAGACCCTCGATGGGTGAATATAGTTGAATCGAATATCGAAGAGATTTTAACGGATCACGCCTGGTGTGAACAAAAAGCAGCTTCTAATGCGATAAGCATTGTCACTTATAATTCGGAATTAGAAGAGTTAGTAACGGAAATGCTGGTAATTGCAAAAGAAGAATTAGAGCACTTGCAGTTAGTGCACGAGCTGATAAAAAGTAAAGGGCTTACTTTAGGAAGAGAAAGAAAAGACCATTACGTAAACGAGCTTTTCAAGTTTATGAAAAAAGATGGTAGCCGAAAAGATGCTTTGTGTGACCGCCTACTTTTTTCGGCTATGATTGAAGCCAGAAGTTGCGAACGTTTTAAGGTACTTTCGGAAAATATTAAAGATGCAGAATTAGCTAAATTTTACCGTGATTTGATGATCAGTGAAGCAGGCCATTACACCACTTTTATAGGTTTTGCTCGCAAGTATGCTGATAATGTAGATGTGGATAAAAGATGGAAGGAATGGATCGAATTTGAGACCTCTATTATTGCTAAGTACGGTAAAAACGAAACGGTACACGGATAATTTATGATAAAAGTATTTATTGTAGAATTAGTATATTAAAAGCTTTACAATGATTAGAAATTGTTGTCATTTTTATAGTCTAGTTTTTCTTATCTTGATTAATGAAATACACTGGTTGTTTGTAATTTGTAATTTCGATTAAAGCATAATAAATATATTTAGAAACTAATGCTCCTCCACCAGTAGTGATTAATTCGATATCGTCTTTTGGTGTGTGCTATTTCGGATGGACACCAGTATGGAAACCAATGCATGAAATCTCTTTTTTATAAAAGGAAACATGATCAGATCCTCCTACTTCATCAGCATGAACAATAAGATTTAGTTCGCTATTTATTCCTAGTTTATTCATTAATTCGACTCCATCAGGAAACGTTCCAGTTCCACCCATGTATAGGTTTTTCGCTGAATTAAGTCGGCCAATCATATCCATATTGAGCATTACTTTAACTGCATCAATAGATACAGGCCAATGATTTACAAAGTATTTAGATCCTAACAACCCCTGCTCTTCCCCGCTAAATGCGATAAAAATAATACTTCTTTTAGGTTTTATTACAGAATTAGAGATTTCCTCAAGAATAGACAGTACTCCGGCAACTCCTGAGGTATTATCATCGGCACCATTATGAATTACTATTGTATCCTTTTTTTGGCTACCTGATACTTTTCCTCCCAGCCCCAACGGTCATAGTGTGCTCCTATAACAATGAATTCATCCTTTAACTCACTATCTGAACCTGCAAGATAACCAACAACATTTTGAGTAGAAACCGTGTCCGATTTCATCTTGTTAATATCTGGTTTTACAAATAGTTAAAAGACTGGTAGTAGTTGTTATTAAAAGTTTTTAAACCATATTCCTTGAAATACTTTTTGATGCATGTGGAAGCTTTAATGTTTTGCTTTGTTCTCATAAATCGACCTTGCATCTTGTTTAGAGAAGGGTATGTATTGCGTTTAAAAAAATAGATAAGCTAATTCCATTTTGCGCTCTTAAACAATTATTGGTAAATAGTACAAATAAAATTAAATATAAGGAATTTAATTTTTTAAATAATAACATAAAGATAATTTTAAGTAATATCTAAAGAGAGATTTTAAATAAAGAAAAAAGATTTAATGAATATACAATTTTAATATCCAAAATCCTTCCTATTTTATTTCTGAACAGCATTGATCTCAAAATAAAAATTTTAAAAACGAATTTGCAAAATAGAAATTTCATCTATCTTATGAATTTAAAATAGCGTTAAAATCTTTACAGAATAATAAATCGTTATTTAGGATGAATCGAAGATCTAATAACTTACCTGGCAAAACAACAAGTTTTGTAAAATTACCTATAACTCATAACACTTAAACTTCCTGAATTAATAATAGAACACTTTGATTTGGTAAATACCAAAACCGAACAAAAGAAAATACATTTGTATTTTGAAGCAAAGACACTCCGCCAAAAGAACATAACACTAGACAACTTATCTCTAACGGTATTTTAAATGAGATTACCATTCAAAATTTCCCGCTCAGAACGAAAATTTGCATAGCTCCAGAATAAAAGACGTCGTTGGACCGATAAACAATTACTAGAAATCATTCAAAGACATTGGAATATTACAGCACAAGAAAACCGCACTACTCAATAGTTTACTACTTTTTTAAAAAAATTAATAGATACTAAAGCAAAAGACTGTTATTCTATAGGTTCATTCTATAGCGTCAATAGAAAAAACTATAAAAACAATACAAAAAACATCTCAATAACTTCAATAGTCGTGAACAATAAGTACCTATTACTGACTGCCAAATTTTCCCTGAAAACATGATAAACTTCTTGTCTATAGACAAAGTTGACCTATCAATGAGAGCGCTTTATACCGCAGTCACTAATAAGGAAAGAAAGGTTCTATAGTGGCTAATGTTGCAGGAACCAAAGCAGAAATCGTTATTAGTCACTTGCTAAAAATAGATTTAAAAAAACGTAATCAGG
>NZ_FQWE01000011.1 GCF_900129575.1 Flavobacterium segetis
TGCAGGTACGGTATCATCAACAGATAATATACTTCAGGCAATACAAAAATTGAATGGAAATAATTCAACGAATGCTAACTTAACAGGTCCAATAACAAGTATTGGGAATGCAACTGCTGTAGCTTCTCAAACAGGAACAGGTTCAACCTTTGTTATGAATGCTTCACCAACATTAGTGACACCTGTTTTAGGAGTTGCAACAGCGACTAGTATAAACGGAAGCACAATACCAACGTCAAAAACTTTGGTGGTAAATACTGATAAGTTAAATGTGCTTTCATCAACTACATCAACTGAATTGGCTGGAGTTATTTCTGATGAAACAGGAACGGGAAGTCTTGTTTTATCGACTTCACCAGCATTAGTAACACCTGTTTTAGGAGTTGCAACAGCAACAAGTATTAACGGAAGCACAATACCAACGTCAAAAACATTGGTGGTAACTACTGATAAATTAAATGTACTTTCAGCAACAACTTCAGCTGAATTGGCTGGAGTGATTTCTGATGAAACAGGAACGGGAAGTCTTGTTTTATCAACTTCCCCAACATTAGTAACACCATCTTTGGGAACACCATCTGCACTTGTTGGGACAAATATTACAGGTACAGCTGCTGGCCTTACTGCTGGAAACGTTACTACCAATGCTAATTTAACAGGAGATATTACAAGTTCTGGTAATGCAACTACTATTGGAGCTAGCAAAGTAACTAATACAATGCTTGCAGGTAGTATCGATTTAACTTCTAAAGTAACAGGCATATTGCCTATTGTCAATGGTGGCACAGGATCAGCAACTAAAAACTTTGTAGACATAACTACTACTCAAACTATTGCTGGTGCTAAAACTTTTAATTCTGATATTTCTGTAAATGGAATAAATATAGGAAGGGGCAATGGCGGTAATTTTGAAAACGTAGCTATTGGAACTAATCTTGGTTTAGGAACGGGATCAAGAAATACAGGTTTAGGAGCACGGGCTTTAACTTCGTATTCTGGAACTACATTTGGTAATAATACGGGGGTTGGATATGCTAATATGACGGGCTTAACGACCGGTTATGGAAATACTTCAGTTGGTGCTGAAACCATGTCTAACATTGCAGGGAATAATAACAATACAGCTATTGGAAATCAAACTTTAATGAATTCCGCAGCGAATAATAATACTGCTTTAGGAGCTAATGCTGGAAATTCCACTACGACGGGTTCTGGAAATACTTTTTTAGGTATGAACACTACTGGTGCTGACGGAGCATTTTCAAATACTACTGCTATTGGTTATCAAGCTAGTGTCACTGCTAGCAATACTATTCAATTAGGAAATACAGGTGTAACGAATGTACAAACTAGCGGTACGATAACCGCAGGAGCTGTAATTTACACTAAAACGGACGGAACAATCGGGCAGGTATTAACGACTAATGGAGCTGGAGTTACTTCTTGGGGAACTCCAACAGCCTCAGTTCGTGAAGTAGCTGATGAATTTAGTGCTACAGCATCGCAAAGCAGTTTTACTTTAGCACAAACTAAATCTATAAATAGTAAAGTAAAAATGTATATCAATGGAGTTAGGATAAGTAATACCGCATACAGCGTGGCTGGAACTACTTTGACTTATACTCCAGCAAGTAATGGAGGATATGCGTTAGTGATGGGAGACAGAATTCAGTTTGACTATTTCTACTAATATTTTTTAGTAATAAAAACGAAAAAGACTAGATATTTAATAATATTTAAAACATGATAAGAAAATCACTAAATATTGTATTAATAGTATTGTGTTTTGTGAGCAAGGGCTTTTCACAAGCCACTACTGTTGATGTATCTGGAACAAACATTACGTTATCTATTAACAATAATGTTCAATCGACAATAGATCCTCAAGTTACCATAACTGCGGATGGTAATATTACATCGTTTACAGTTACGATTTCAGGTAGTTATACATTAGGAGATGTCTTGTCTTATACTGGGACTTTGCCTTCTGGAGTTACTGCCGCTGCTTTCAATACAAACACCAGAAGTTTGGTATTTACAGGAACAACCACTGCTTCAAATTGGCAAACATTATTGAGAACTGTTACTATTAAAACTGTTTCTGCAACTTGTTACCAAGAACAAAGGCAAGTGAGCTTTGTTGCAGGAAATAAATATTACAATAATTTGAACGGTCACTTTTATGAAAATATTTCTGGAGCTATAAATTGGCCAAATGCATTAGCAGCAGCGGCAACCAAGTCCTATTTTGGTCGTCAAGGATATTTAGTAACGATGACATCTTTGGCTGAAACTAATTTCATTTGGAAAATCATACAAGTAGATTCTTGGATGGGGGCCTCTGATAATGATGTTTACATTAACGCGGCTACTGGCACAACAAAATATGCTAATGCTGCAAATGCAGAAGGGAAATGGCATTGGGTTTCTGGTCCAGAAAAAGGAACCTTGTTTTCTGTAGGAAATGGGTCACCAGTAACGCAAACGGACCAATTTTCATATTGGAACAATAATGAGCCCAATGATTCTGCTGGAGAAGATGCAGGACAATTTTATGCCTCGAGTGGAGGTCGTTGGAATGATTTAAGTTTTAGTGCAAATCTTGCATCCTATATAGTTGAATATGGTGGTATGTCAACGGATAATGTAGGATCTAATGTTTTTTTTACTCGAGATTTGTTACTAACGGGAGCGCCATCAGGAAGTATTGCGGGCGGGAACACCACAGTTTGTCCTACAAACAGTACGACATTAAACTTGGTCGGATTAGTTAGTGGAGGCACCGTGGTAAAATGGCAATATTCATATGATGACTTTTTAACTGCTGGTACTGATATAGCTAACACAACAACTACAAACACTGTAACTAATATTACTCAAAACACCTATTATAGAGCGGTAGTAAATACGCCAAGTTGTACTGGTTTGAATACTTCATCTACAAGAATCTATGTGAATAATGTTGTTGCTGGAAACATTGTTGCTGATAACAACACTATTTGTGTTAATGCTAATGTTAACTTTACCTTGAATGGTAACAGTGGTAATGTTACTAAATGGCAAGTATCAACTAGTAGTACTTTTGCATCTGCCGTTACAGATATTGCTAATAGTACAACGGCTTTGTCACATCAAATTACCGCAGCAGGTACGTATTATTTCAGAGCAGTGATAGCAAGTTGTTCTAGTACAGTTTATACTGTTGCTTATACTATTTCATGTATAGCAGGTACAGCTCCTATGGGAGGGACAGTTTCAGATCAAAGTTTTCTTGGTGGCTCTAATTCGGGAACATTAACATTGAGTGGTTATTCAGGCACAATTAGTAAATGGCAATATTCTACTGACGGTGGAATAGTTTGGACAGATATTAGTAATACTGCTACTACTTATGCTTTTTCTAGCATAACATCGACCAGAAAGTATAGAGTACTGTTAACCAGTGGGACTTGTGGTTCTGCTTGGAGTAGAATAGGACAAGTATCCGTTATTAATGCCACAGTTTTAACTAGTAACGGTAGGTTTGAGCTCAATTTGCCAAATTATATAGACCTTAATGGCGCAACAGGAGCCGACACATCTTTAGATAAATTTGGTCGAGTAATAAGTATAAAACCGAGAAGTGGTCTTACATTTGCTTCTGCAGCTTTAAGCGCTTCGGCAATAAAACAAGCATATCCCGCTTCTACCGATGGTATTTATTGGATTTCTATCCCTAACATAAATAGCGGGACTCCTTTTCAGATTTATGCAGATATGAGTACCGATGGTGGTGGATGGATGCTGTTAAATGTCGGGGCAGGGTATACCCCAGCACCATTAGCCAGCAGCGTTACCTCTCCAAATGTTTTGGGTTATTTACCGCGAGCGACTGTAATTGAATTAGCTAACGTATCTACAGATGTTCAATTACGCGCAGGGAATTCTTCTACCTCTTATGCAAACAAAGTAACTTCGACGTCTCCATTAGCAATAGGTGCATTAAAGAGTTCTGCGAACGACGTGAATGGGGAAGCAACCTGGGCAAATGGAGCCTCATCTACCTTTGTTGTAAATTCGGGGACTTGGCAATGGGCGTATTGCTGTCCTGGCGCTGCTGCAGGATGGCCAAAAATGTATCATTCAAGTAATTATACTAATGGTGTACACTGGTTTGCGGATATCGGTGGTGGCAGAAAAGATTCCGACCCAAGAGATGCGTGGTTTTCAACATGGATACGATAAAATATAATAAAGTTCATTTTAATAATTGGATATTTAGCATCTGTTAAAACAAGTAATAAATTTATCTTATTTGGATAAAAAAGGTTTTGAGACACGACGATTACATTTAATAAAATTATACTTTATGAGTTGTATTTTATTTCAAATGAACGTTGTATTAAACAAAATTTCTAAAAGATTAATTAGTTGCGGCTATCTTATCTTATTATTTGGTTTTACCACAAATACTCAAACACCGTCAGGGTTTACTCGTATTGCTTATGAAGGACTTGATTATAGTGTTGAATATAATTCTTCTCACGAAATTTAATTTTTAATATGGATTCATTAAGACAAAAAAATGATCCAACTTTTGATAAGTATCTTATTAATAAAAGTAATTGACGACTCGAAAATTATAAATCTAAAATTTAAAATATGAAAAAAATAATTATAATAATAAGTCTATTTTTTACATTATTAAGTGTAGCTCAAAGTACATATACAGTGACAAGTTTAATTGACAATAACAGTGTAGGGACTTTAAGAACGGCTATTAATACCGCAAACTCTGATTCTGCTATCAATGAAATAGTTTTTTCTGCCGAACTAATAGGTAAAATAACATTAACTAGTAATTTACCTAATGTAAAAAGTAGTTATACTATCTCGGGACCAGGAACTAGCATTATAAGCATTTCAGGTAATAGTAAATATAAAATGTTTACGTTAGATCCGAGTGCAGTTTTGACCATTACAGGCTTAACTTTAACTGAAAATTCAAAAGGAACATCAACAAATCCAGGAACTATTTTATATGCTTTTGAGAGCTCTGTTTTAGCATCAAACATTAGTATCACGGGAAATACTCAAGGTTATGCCTTCTATGCAGGAAGTGACAATTCATTGATCAGCTTTACTAATTCGACGTTTACCAATAATAGTGGTAATAGGTTTATTACTAGTGATTTTGGTTCGACACCTGATACGACATCTGACAACGATGCAGATTATACTAATAAAATTATCGTTACAGGCTGTACCTTTTCTAATAACAGTGGTATGATTTTTTTCGTAGAAAGATATGTAAAGTTAGATCATTGTATTTTTGATAATAATTCAGGACTGATAGGTAATTTTAGGGGAGTCAATAGATTTCAAGTTTTAAACTCAACATTTACAAATAATACCGGGGCTACTCTTTTTTCATTCTCGTCTTGGATTTCTAATGATGGTTGGGGAATGGAAACTTTAGGTAATAATCATCATCTATTTGATGGCAATCTATTTACTGATAACTCTGGTATTGTTATCAATACTGGTAGTGTCAATGATCAAAGTAAAACAACTATAATAAATAATGTTTTTTCTAATAATGGAATTGAATATACTGGGTCTCCAATTATACATACCAATAATACTTTAGGAAATTTTTTCGACTCTGTTTTATTCAATTCATCAGATTCTAAAATAACAGTTACTATGAACCGAGCTGTTTTTAATACTAATACCGGAAGTGGGGAACTGCAAGCCTCAGATTTTAGATTTTTATTTAAGGGTAATAATGCAACTTTACAATCTGTAACTCCTTCGAGTATTTCATCCGATGGCAATATTTATACTTTAGGATTAGATCTATCTGGCGATATTTACGGAACGGAAACCATAAGCCTTTATCCTATAATAAATTCAATATACGACATAAATCGTAACATTGGAGGGGCGGTCCAAAAAAACAATACTACCCTTTTGAATTTTAATATTAGTATCCTTTCTTCCGCTGGAGAATCTGCCGTTGATAATACCAATCCATATGTAGATGAAAATGGTAAAATAGGAAGTGGAAGTGGTCTTACGAAATATGGAAAAATAATTACAATACCCTAAGTAGCAGCAATAATAACTTGTAAAGATTCAAACGCGTATAAATTAAAATTGGATACCGTACTTTAAAAAAACAAACTGTTGAGTTGTTGATAGGCATACAGTATTTTAATACTGATTTTTCATGATAAGCCATAAGGATGTTTATTCCTAAATTAAACGCCTTTCTAAGTACCATAATACCTATGTTTCTATGTTTAAAAAGAAACTTAGCTCGTTTTAATATTCTCCTTCACCGTTTGCTCATCATTACGGATACTTTTTGATTTACGTATGTTTTTAGCCACTTTGTGAGGATTCGAAAAGGTAACCGAAAAGTACTCCTATAGATGGTGTATTTTCAATAAGATGTGCGTGGAGCCAGAGAGGGATTCGCTATATCTTGCTTATAAAGTGTAATTAAATTCACGAAACAATTCCATTTTATTTATTGGGTGTTTTAAGCTGTTGTTTTTAATCATGCTTCGCAAAAAAGGATCAGCAATTAATTATCTGCCTATCATCCAGTGGTCTACGGTGGGAAATCGAGCTTGCATTTCGTGGAATTTCGGTACCTGAGAAATATCGCCGTTGTAATACAATTTTAGTTTCGTTTGATCGACACAGGCTTGAAAAGCTTCTAAATGCACGCCTCCTTCATACAATTGTTTTCCAATGTGGGCGTGAATAGCTACATTCTTACTGGGATATTTTTTAAAAACAGGAAAGACATCCATAATTTCTTCGGTAGTATCATCTCCCAAACGTATTTTTATTGGAACAATAATATCAGATTCGTCATGTACCTTTTCAAGAATGCGATTGATCTTCTCTGTATTGCTAATTAAATCAGATCCATACTACATTTAGTGACCATTGGATAAGGACAACCTAAATTCCAGTTAAGCTCTTTATATCCTAATTCTTGAATATACTTCGATACAAACAAAAAGTTATCTGGATCAGCGATTCTAATTTGTATAATAACTTTTAAACCAATAATGTTCTCTAGGAGAATATTTTTCTAGTAGGAAAACTTGAAAACTAATCTTTAGTTTAAGTAGATGTAAGGAGAATAAGGAGTATCAATGTCTCTAAAGTTCTTGTTTACTGTATTTGTAAAAAGAAAATCGGTAAATCTTTGAAGTGGCGAAGAAAGCAGAGTTTAGCTTATGAAAATTTTAATTTTGTAAATAGTAACAATGAAAAGGATAACTATTGGAAACTAAAAAAAGACTTCCGTTTGAAAGTCTTTTTTAGTAATTGATAATTGAAGAAACAATTTATACTTTTCCTAAGGTGTATAATTGCTCCATGGTAGGGCTTAAACTTCCGCCGGCTGGTTCTAATGTAATGGCAAAGGCTTCGGCTTCTCCAGTATTGTTAACAGCAAAAAGACGTTGGTTGTTTTCGTCAAATTTGTCTAATAATCCAATGCTTGTTGGAGTTAGCGGATTTAACTTTAATGCCCAAACCTGATATACCATTCCTTTTGGAGGTTCTGGCAATCCGGCTGCATCAACATAAACTACTTGGGTTTCCTTATTCCAATATACTTTTGCAGAGGATTCTGATGCAATAGCCTGTCCTCCAAGAGCCACAACTGTGTTTTTAACATCTCTAACAATTGCTAAAGTGCCTTCACTAGTTTTATTTTTTAAATCTAAAGCTTTCAGTTCTTTCTCTAATTTTGTTTTTTCCACCGCAGCGGTTGCTACTTGCGTTTTATTTTGTTCCATTTGCATGTATTGAAAACCAATGCCTGCAAGTAAAAGAACAGCAGCAGCCCAACCTATATATTGTGACCAATTACTACTTGGTTTCAGGTCGATAATTTCAGCATGTTTAAGCTCTAATTTTTCTTTTATTTTTCCAAAATTTGCAACAGAATGAAATGGTGAAAAACTCGATGATAAAGCTACAATTGCCTTTTCAATCGCTATGATTTCTGCATTTATTTCTGGATTTATCTTCGCCATAGCGGCAACTTCCTCACTTTCAACTTCGGTAAGTAAGCCGTAAACGTAAAGTTCTAGAATTCCTGATTCGATATATTCTTTTGTTTCCATTATACTTTCAAATAATTACGTAAATCGTTAATACAAGTTCTATTCTGAGTTTTTACTGTACCTAGAGGAATCGCTAATTCCTCTGAAGCCTCTTGTTGGGTGTATCCTTTAAAAAAAAGCAAATCGATTATTTGAATACATTTTGGCTTCAGTCTTTTTACAAATTCCTGTAAACCTATTGTATCCATTTTATCTGCTAGCTTAGAACTATCTTCAAAGTGATTTACGAAATTATCAGTAGAAAGGTTTTTTTGACTGTTATTAAAGTTTTTTGAGCGCAATTTATCTATCGATGTATTTCTAGCAATATTTAGAATCCAAGTATAGAATCGTCCTTTGCTCTCATTATAAGAATCGATGTTTTTCCATATTTTTACAAATACTTCCTGAAGGACATCTTCAGCTTCTTCTCTGTTTTTAACGAGTACATTAATAACCGAAAATAGGCTCTTAGAATACATATCGTACAAATGTGTAAATGCTCTTTCGTCTTTCTTATAAATTAATTCTAGCAATTCCTCTTGAGTCATATAATTTTATTTTACGGTTACAAATTTATACATTCTATTCTAGATATTCAGTAATATTATCTTTTCACAATCTTTTTTTATTTTGATTCAAATTAGATTTTGCTAAATGTTTATCTATTTCATTTTTTTACGACTTTTTTATGTTTTGATTTGCCTTTGGTAGATTAATCAAATAAATTCGCCAAAATACAGATTTGAGATTTAGTAATTTATATTTTAAGCCTAAACGGAAACAGCAGTTATGAAAAAAATATTTTTTTTAATTTTTATTGGTTTTGGAATTTCCACTTTTGCCCAAATCCAAAAAGGTAAAGTAATCGATCGTGATGGAAATCCTATCGAAAATGCCTATTTGATAAATTCAATTTCCGAGAGTCACGCTCATTCTAACGAATTTGGAATATTTAGTTTGGATAAAACAGTTTTTGGAAATGCTATAAAAATTTCAGCTTTAGGATATAAAAAATTAAATTACACGATTGCTTCTTCAGATGAAACAATTATTTTGGAAGATGATATTTTTAGATTAAACGAAATTGTTATTCAACCAAAACTTTCAGCGTTGAACGTGATCTCAAAAATTGATTTAGAAACTACTCCTGTGAATTCCTCTCAAGAAATTTTACGAAAAGTACCTGGTCTATTTATTGGACAACATGCGGGTGGTGGTAAAGCAGAGCAAATTTTCCTAAGAGGTTTTGATATAGACCATGGCACCGATATCTCTATTTCTGTTGATGGCATGCCTGTAAATATGGTTTCACATGCGCATGGTCAAGGTTACGCTGACTTACATTTTGTTATTCCGGAGACAGTTGAGAAAATAGATTTTGGAAAAGGAACTTACTATGCTACTAAGGGAGATTTTGCTACGGCGGGATATGTTGCTTTTCAAACTAAAGATAAAATTGAAAAGAGTAGTATCAGTATTGAAATTGGTCAATTCAACACGCTGAGAACAGTAGGACTTTTTAATCTTTTAGGTAATCAAAAGAAACAAAGCGCATATATTGCTACAGAGTATATTTTGACTGATGGACCATTTGAATCACCTCAAAATTTCAATAGAATCAATTTATTAGGTAAATATTCGGCAGTTTTGACTGATAACAGTAAGTTTTCAATTTTAGGATCTCGTTTTTCAAGTACGTGGGATGCGTCTGGACAAATTCCACAACGATCAATTGATAATGGGAGCATTTCGAGATTTGGTGCAATAGATGATACTGAAGGCGGAAACACTTCTCGAACTAATTTAAATGTAAGTTTAACTAAACCAATTGATGAAAATATGTTTCTAAAAGCGAACGCTTTTTATTCTAATTATCAGTTTGAATTATTTTCAAATTTCACATTCTTTTTGAATGATCCTATCAATGGTGATCAAATTAAGCAAAAAGAATATCGTGATATTTATGGAATGAATGCCGAGTTGAATAAAAAGATTAAAGCAAATGATGTCAATATTTTATTGCAATTTGGAGCTGGTTTTCGATCTGATGCCACTTCAGATTCAGAACTTTCTAGTACCGTAAACAGAAGAACAGTTTTATCTAATATTAAATTAGGGGATATTGATCAATCAAACCTTTTTAGTTATTTGAACTCTGAATTTACATTTGGAAAACTGGTGATTAATCCAGCAATTCGATTGGATTATTTTAAATTTAATTATCAAGATAAATTGTTAGAGAATTACAAAACACAATCCGAATCGAAAGTGAAGTTTTCTCCTAAACTTAATTTATTATATTCTCAAAATAATAATGTACAGTTTTTTATAAAGTCAGGAATGGGATTTCATTCAAATGATACGCGAGTGGTGGTTGAGAATAATGGCAAAGAAATTTTACCTACAGCTTTAGGCACTGATATTGGAACAATTTGGAAACCTTTTCCTCACTTAATTGTTAGTTCAGCGCTATGGTACTTATACTTAGAACAAGAGTTTGTTTATGTAGGCGATGCTGGAATTATTGAGCCAAGCGGAAAATCAAGAAGAATGGGAGCGGAGCTAGGTTTACGCTATCAACTAAATGATTGGCTTTACTTTGATATAGATGCAAATTATACTCATGCACGAAGCATTGAAGAATTAAAAGGTCAAAATTATATTCCGCTTGCTCCTGATTTGACGACAACGGGAGGCTTAAGTTTTCAAAAAATCAATGGTTTTTCAGGAGGACTACGCTATCGCTATTTAAAAAGTCGTCCTGCGAATGAAGATAATTCGATTGTTGCAAGAGGATATTTTATCTCTGATTTTAATGTAAATTATCAATATAAAAATATAAATTTTGGTGTTTCAGTAGAAAATTTGTTTGATTCTGAATGGAATGAAACGCAATTTGCGACGGAGTCGAGACTACAAAGCGAAACAAATAGTGTTGAAGAGATTCATTTCACACCGGGAACGCCATTTTTTATAAAAGGTAAAATTTCATTTACTTTCTAACTTTTTTTTTCGGTTTACATTATTTCTGTTAAATAGTAGAGTGAATTTACAAAAAATTTGAGTACTTCTATTTTTAACAGTCGTTTAACAAAATTAAATATTAGTGAGACAAATAAATGTTTAATTTTATCAAAAATTTGATATGAAAAATATTTTAACTATCGCGTCATGCGCTTTATTCTTATTCAGTTGCCAGAATCAAGCGCAACCTAAAAAATCAGACAATAATATGAGTACAGAAAATGTAGTAAAAGAAACAATTTACCAATTTAAAGTCGAAGATTTATCAGGAGATACTTTTGATTTTGCTTCTTTGAAAGGTAAAAAAATAATGATTGTAAATACAGCTTCAAAATGTGGAAATACACCACAATATAAAGATTTAGAAGCGACTTACAAGGAATATAAAGACAAGGGTTTTGTAATTGTGGGTTTTCCAGCTAACAACTTTATGTCACAAGAGCCAGGAACTAACGAGGAAATTGCTACTTTCTGTCAAAAAAATTACGGTGTAACCTTCCCTATGATGGACAAAGTCTCCGTGAAAGGGGATGATATGTGTCCAATTTATCAATTTTTGACTCAAAAATCTAAAAATGGATTACAAGATTCAAAAGTGGAGTGGAACTTTCAGAAATATTTAATTAACGAAAAAGGAGAATTGGAAAAGGTGATTTCGCCTAGAACATTAATTACTGATCCTGAAGTAATGAATTGGATTAAAGCTTAAAAAATATTGGTCATTTTAAAAACGATTTTTGGGAAACTGAAGATCGTTTTTTTTTAATAGTAATTCCACTTTCGATTTTTAAAATTTCTCGTTTCTAAAAATCTCTGCAACTGCCGCTTCATAATTCCGAATACTTTGTGCTTTTTTAATCTTCTTTAGTACTTTATGAGGATTAGAAAATGTAGCTGAAAAGTATTCCCATAAATGATACATTTTTAATAAAATATGTGTGGCTCCAGATAGTGATTCACTATAAATCGCATATAAAGTATCATGGAAAGCATTAAATAGTTCTATTTTATTTTCTGGATATTCTTGGGTGTTATTTTTAATCATCATAGGTAAGAAAGGATCAGCTATTAATCCACGACCTATCATCCAGTGATCGATTGAAGGAAATCGCTGTTGCATTTCATGGAATTTTGCAACTGATGTAATATCACCATTGTAATAGAGTTTGTGCTTAGTATTATCAATACATTGCTGAAAAGCATCAAGATGTACACCGCCTTTGTACAATTGTTTACCAATGCGTGCGTGAATAGCAATATTCTTTATTGGATATTGATCTAAAATGGGTAATACGTCTAAAATTTCTTCAGTAGTTTCATATCCCAAACGCATTTTCATTGAAACAATAATATCCGATTCACTGTGCGCTCTTTCAAGAACGTGATTTATTTTTTCTGGATTACTTATCAATCCAGATCCCATTCCTGACTTAGTAACCATAGGATAAGGGCAACCTAAATTCCAGTTTAATTCTTTATAACCTAATTCACGGACATACTTAGCTACAAATAAGAATTCATCAGCATCATTAGTAATCACCTGCGGAATCACTTCTAAATCAAGATTGTTTTCGGGAAGTAAATCGCGTTCGTAGGAAGGCTTGATAATCATTTTTCCATTCAGCCTTATGTATGGCGAATAAAAAGTATCAATTCCACCGAAAATTTTGTTTTGAGCATTTCGAAATCGGAAATCGGTAAATCCTTGTAAAGGTGAAGAAAGTAAGGTGTAGTCCATCAAAATTTTAATTATGCAAATATAACAATCTTTAAGCAGGAAGATTTTTTGAAATTAATAAATTATAGAAATTTTACCAATGTTTTTTGGTCCGCTAAAAGGTTTTACTGGATACCAGAAATTGAGTTTTTAGAATTTAGTCAATGTAAATTACGTTGTCGTCAAACTTTAGCTGATGTGATCCATTTAGTAACAGTTGGTGCAGTATAATTTTTCATTTGCAGTAAAAGATCGTCAATGGTATCACTTGTGAGGAGCATTTTTCGATTAATTTCTTTCAGTAAACCATTGTCAACCATTGTTTGCAACATCATAAGTAATGGATCATAAAAACCATTTATGTTAAGAAGAGCAATGGGTTTAGTATGCAAGCCAAGTTGAGCCCAAGTTATCATTTCGAAAAGTTCTTCTAAGGTTCCAAAACCACCTGGCAATGCAATCACTCCGTCACAAAGTTCATTCATTTTTAGTTTTCGTTCATGCATACTGTCAACTATAATCAATTCAGTCAAATGAAGATGAGCAATTTCCTTTGATTTTAAAAAATTAGGTAAAATTCCAATCACTTTTCCGCCTGCGCTTAAAGCGGCGTCTGCAAGTGCTCCCATAAGTCCTACGTTTGCTCCGCCATAAACAATGTCAATACCCTGTTTGGCTAGTGTTTCACCTAATAAAATGGTTTGAGATTTAAAAATTTCTTGTTCGCCAACACTGGATCCGCAAAACACTGTTATTCTTTTCATTTATAGTTCTTATAAATTACGTTTGTAATTAGAATTTTTACAGCAGTAAAATTATACTGCGTTTGATTTATTTTAAATTTACCTTTAACATGAAGGTAAAGCAGATCCGAATTCACTGTGTTTTAGTTAACTCGTAATCCATCTCGAAAAGAGGTGTGGAATCAAATCTTCTAAAACCTTTTATTTAAAGTGGGTGATTAGTTATCCAACTTAGCGTTAACGAAGTGTTTTTTATCTCTATTTTCAATTGGTTTTTTCCTGCTTAAATTCTTAAGATTTTTGTCAAATTAATTATGCTAAAATCAATTGCATAAAAACCGAATCAAGCCAGCGATCAAATTTATAACCAGATTCTTTAATGATTCCCACGGTTTTGAAACCAAATTTTTCATGAAACGCTACGCTGCTTTGATTTTCAGCATCTATAACAGCTATCATTGTATGTAGTTTCTGGTTTTTTGCCTTTTTGATCAGTGCTTCTAGTAATAATTTACCTATTCCTTTTCCATGATATTCGTCATTTACGTAAACGGAATGCTCGACAGTAAACTTATATGCTTCACGAAAACGAAACTCACTATACATTCCAAAACCAACAACAATTCCCTCTAATTCAGCTACTATAACAGGAAAACCTTTAGCAACTTTATCTTCTAAAATTGATTTTTGTTGCTCAACCGTTCGCACATTGTAATCATATAGTGCGGTTGAGTGTAATATGTTGTAGTTAATGATTGCTAAAATGGCGTGCGTATCTTCTGTTTTATAAGCGCGTAATTGGATTTTCATTGGCTATTAATTTGCTTCAAAATTAATAAAAAACAACTAAAATTAAAGGAAAACGCATTGCAAGTTTGTAACTTTGTATTTCAGAAAAATGATACAATGATTTACCCAAAAATACCTTTAGCGCAAAGCATAATCGAAATTTGCTTGGCCAAAGGAATTACCACCATAATTATTTCTCCTGGTTCACGAAATGCTCCTTTAACGATAGGTTTTGTTAACAATCCAGCCTTTCAATGTTATAGTATTGCTGATGAACGCACGGCTGCTTTTTTCGGGATGGGAATTGCGCAACAGACTAAAAAACCAGCAGTTTTAGTTTGTACTTCGGGATCCGCTTTGTTGAATTATTATCCTGCTTTTGCAGAAGCTTTTTACAGTCAAATTCCGTTGATCGTGATTTCAGCAGATCGTCCGCAAAGTAAAATTGATATTGGCGATGGACAAACCATTCGTCAGGAAAATGTTTTTGCAAATCACTCTTTGTACAATGCAAATTTATTGGCAGATGTATCCGTTGAAAATGATTTAAAAATAAATGAAGCAATAACTATTGCCATTATAAAAAGAGGACCTGTTCACATTAATGCTCCGTTTGAAGAGCCTCTATATGAAACTGTTTCAGATCTTTCTGTAAAGATAAGCACAACCGCTGTCGCAAATAAAGCGAACGAAAACTCTATTCAAGATCTTGGTCAATATGCGAGTATCTGGAATCAATCAGCTAAAAAGATGATATTAGTTGGTGTAAATGATCCTGATAGTATCGATCAAGAAATTAGTAATGCTTTTGCAGAAGATGAATCGATTATTGTGATGACAGAGACAACATCTAACTTACATCACAGTACTTTTATCAATAATATAGATACAATAATCACCCCTTTTTCAAATGAGGATTTTGAATATTTCCAACCCGAAATACTTATCACTTTTGGCGGAATGATTGTTTCTAAACGCATCAAGGCATTCCTACGAAAATACAAACCAAAACACCATTGGCATATTGATACGCTAAGAGCTTACGACACTTTTGGGGCACTGACGCATCATTTTGTATATGAACCAAACACTTTTTTTAAAGCCTTTTTACCAGTAACAAATAGTATCAACAGTGATTATTTTATGAAGATGGATGCCGTAAAACAATTGCGATTAGCAAAACACGAAATCTACTTATCTAAAATCCCTTTCTCTGATTTTACTGTCTTTGAGAAAGTAATTCAAAGTTTACCAGAAGATAGTCAACTTCAAATAAGCAATAGTTCAGCCATTAGATATGCACAACTAATTGATATTAAACCATCAATTGAAGTATATTGTAATCGTGGAACAAGTGGCATTGATGGAAGCACATCAACAGCAATTGGTGCGGCTGTGGCCAACAAAAAGCAAACAGTTTTTATCACTGGTGATATTAGTTTTCTATATGATAGCAATGCTTTATGGAATAGTTATATTCCTAAAAACTTTAAAATTATTTTGATTAATAATGGTGGTGGTGGTATTTTTAGAATTTTGCCTGGACATGAAGAAAGTACTGTTTTTAATACTTTTTTTGAAACTTCTCACTGCTTAACAGCAGAACAATTAGCGAAAATGTATGGGTTTAGTTATTCAATTGCAAGTAATGAAGCGAGCTTAGCGAGCAGTCTAGTAGATTTATATGCTCAAAATGAATTACCTTGTGTTTTAGAAATTTTTACGCCAACATTAAAGAACGATAGTATATTGCTTCAATATTTTAAAGAGTTGGTTTAAATAGTAGTAGTCAATGTTGGAATATATATTTTTTTTTATAAATTTGAGTATGTAAAAATCTATAAATCAAATATTAAACCATTATTTATGAGTGCAAGAGAAGAATTAATTACAAAGTATGCGGCTGATTTGAAAGACAAATGTGGTGTAAATCCTGACATGGATTTATTAACAAAAGTAACCATTGGCTGTGGTCCGTCTATTTATAACGATGATGCTGCAACCGTGGCAGGAAGTCAAAAAGCTGAATTAGATACTGTGAAAAACAGTTTTCTGATTAAAAAATTAGGTTTAGATGATTCTCCAGCGTTAGACATAGCTATTGATGCAATTATGGAAAAGTATGGAAGATCTAATAAAAATAAATACAGAGTTGTCATTTACTATTTATTGACAGTACATTTCAATAAAGAAAGCGTTTACAGTTAAATTTGAAAAGCGTTTGATCAAAAAAAAGCGTTTGCCGAGGCAAACGCTTTTTAATTTTACATCGTTTGTATTTATCTGATTGGAATAGGAAAAATAGGTAAACTAGAATGACCCAGTTCATCAACGCTTTGTACCGCAAAGAAGAAATTATCTTTAGAATAAGGGATTTCTGCCTTTGTGTCTTTGACAAAAATTGTTTTTTCCCAATGAGGAGAAGCTGTTTCTCTAATTAAAATATTGTAGCCATAAACCGTTTTACCTTCTGGAGCTGTCCAGACCAAAGTAGAAAAATTAGTCAAATCTTTTACCTCAATTCCAACGCTTGTTGGTGCTTTTGGTGACCACGCTAAATTACTGAAAGTAGCCAAGTTCGAACAAGTTACTTTTTTCATATATTCAAAATCCATGAATTCAGGTAAATCGCCATATTGAATGTTGTTTTCTTTTCGAACATCCTGGTGCTGCTGATTGTAGTTTTCATTCATTTCACAAAAACGTATTGCTGTGAAACCATTTTGACTAAATGGTGTATGATCACCTCCACGTAAAAAACGATCATTACGATATACTAAGTTTATAGCTAATTGCTCAACATATTGATTGGTAACCGTTTTTATATAACGCGCTAACTGTCTTGAAGGACTGTCGTTATCGCGATTTGTTGATTTACGCATTTTAGTTTCTGCCTCTGTTTCTAAATAGGGAATAGTTTCGCTAAAAACCCGAACTTGGGTGTTATCTCTTATCAAAGTTCCGCTCGCTAAACTGTTTCCAATCATGTCATTATTGATCATTGCAACTACATTCCATTTTCCCTCTTTAGCAACATCAGCTAAATGTTTTGCTCCATATAAACCTTGTTCTTCGCCCACTACAGCAACAAAAATTAAGGTGAAAGGAAATTCTCTTTTACTCATAATTCTCGCAAGTTCCATCATGGCTGCAACTCCGGACGCATCATCGTTAGCACCAGGAGCATCAATTTTAGAATCCATAACGTCCGAAGCACGAGAGTCTAAGTGTCCGCTTATAATTAGGACACGATCATCTGTAGCATCGGTTCCTTTTAAAGTAGCCATAACATTTCCGAGCTGGCTATCGGTAGCAATTCTACGACCATCTGCTTTTATTGTGAAAAAATCAATTTTAGAGGTCAGTCTTCCGTTAGATTCAAGTGCGTATTTATCAAACTCTGATTTTACCCAGCGTTGAGCAGCACCAATGCCGCGGGTGTTACTTTTAGTGTCGCTTAAAGTATGTCTCGTTCCAAAAGTAACAAGTTTAAGAACCGTTGCCTCCATGTTTTCTGATTTCACATCCGCAATCATTTTCTTTATTTCAGGATCATCGACAGTGGTTTGCGCAATAATGAATTGAGAATTTAAGAGTAATAGAAATATACAGACAAGCGAAGTTGTTGTTTTCATTTATGTTTTTTTTTAGTTGCTCAAAGTTAGTAAAAAATGCTCGAAATTTATATCAACTTGAGGATTTAGCAATTAAGTAATGATAAAAATAAAACTAATTTTTTAAAGATAAAAGCTATGTGAGTTTTTTAATCACTTTAGTAAAACATAAATTATATTATATTTTTTTTGTTTTAAATTAAATCCATAAAAGTAAATAGACGACTAAAGATAAACGCCATATTAAATGGTTACATAAACTTATATGGTTGCTAAATTATAAAAGTGCTTTAAAACAAGTTGTGCTTTATTACGTGGTTAGAGGATAATATCTTATTTTTCTGTATTTGTAAGTCAAATATGTCTACTTATTAAGTTGAGAAAACATAAAATTAAATGAATATTGTTTTTTGTCAATTTAGGCTCATATAAATTATTGAGTGGGAAAAGTAAAATGCTACATTAAATGGATAAAATAACTTATACATTTTAAAATATTTTGAAACAGGTTTTTTTGTATGATCTTATATAGGGCAACATTATTAGTTTAAGGTCTTAACTAATATTTGGATAAAGTACATTATGGTGTTTTTGATTCATAATTATAAAATAAATTAACAAATCGTATCTGATTTTATATCTACTATATCGTTTCAAAAACCCCAATTTGAATTTTTATTATTTATTGAACGAAAGCGTTATAAAAAAAGGATTTGTAATGTAGCCCCGATAGAAGCAAGTATCCTGCGCTTTTAGACGCAGATACTGCGTATAGCGGGAGAGAAAATGAACTGAATGACAATTTATTTGCTCCTAAAAAAAGAAAATTAATTTTAGGAACAGTTGCATATTTACCTTTGGTAAATTATTCAAAAATGTTCAATCACTTTTTCAAAAATTTAGTCCAACACTTTTTTCACTCTTTCAACGCTATCCAGTTTTGACAAGGTTAATCGAACGATGCTATCTTCGTCAGCTAATAGATTATGCGGAATATTAGCATCTAGGGCGATTAAATCTCCTGTTTTTAAAATCATTTTTTCGCCTTCGGCACCAAAAGTTATAGATCCTTGATGAATTTCTACAGTGATAGGAAATCCTGCTTTGTGTTCTTTCATTTCCTGACCTTTTCGAAACAAAATTCTGATTTCCTTTGCCGTTTCAGTTTCCATAAGTACCGTTATGGCAACTTTAGCTTCATTATATTCGATTTCTTTTCTTAGTGATGCTATTTTCATTATCAATATTTTTAGTAATTATTTTTTTAAGGACAATACAAAAGTTAAATTTTTAATGACTTTTCACGCGATTGTCACAGTTTTCAATTTTAATAAAGGTAGGTTTTTATAACAGTAAAGTAAAATAATTTGTGAATTAAATCTTTGTACCTTTGCAGTCGATAAAGTTAGAATTGACTAAGAATTTAAGAAAATGATTGAAATAGGAAAATACAATACGCTTACCATTTTACGTGATACTAAAGTAGGTTTGTTTTTAGGGAATCCTGAGCAAGATCCTGAGGGTATTCACGATATTTTATTACCCAATAAGTACGTACCTAATGATTTTGAAATAGGTGACGAGCTCATTGTTTTTGTGTATTTAGACCATGAAGAAAGACCTGTTGCTACTACGCTAGAACCTTATATTTTGCTTAATGAATTTGCTCTATTGCGTGTGAATTACACCAATCAAGTAGGTGCTTTTATGGATTGGGGAATGGAAAAAGATATATTAGTTCCGTTTAAAGAGCAGGCGCGTCCTATGGAAAAGGGAAAGCGTTATCTAGTTTATCTTTATATGGATGAAAAAACAAATCGCTTAGTTGCTTCAAGTAAAACGAATCAGTTTCTTAAAAATGAAGAGTTAACTGTTGAAAAAGGTGAAGAAGTTGATTTGATCGTTTCGCACATAACTGAAATTGGAATTAATGTAATAATTAACGAAAAGTACAAAGGATTAATGTACAAGGATGAAGTTTATGATGATGCCATTCGCACGGGAGACCGCATGCGAGGATACATTAAAACAATACGTCCCGATAATAAAATTGATGTCGCGCTACAAATTCAAGGTTATGAAAGTATTGAGCCCAATGCAGATAAAATATTAGAAGAGCTTAAAGCCAGTCGTGGATTTTTGAGACTAACTGATAATTCTCATCCTGAGGATATCAAAACGGTCCTAAAAATGAGTAAAAAAACTTTTAAAAAGGCTATTGGAGCTTTATACAGGGAAAAATTAATTGAAATCAAGGAAGACGGAATATACTTAGTTAAAGAATAGAAAAAAAGAAAGACTAATCGGGAAACGGTTAGTCTTTCTCTTTTCAATGCTGTTCTTTTAATTTTAAAATTTTACAGCATAAAATAATTTTAATGTTTTATGTCTTTTAATGTTTATACAGTCGCTTCTCTACTTTAATCTAAGTTCACAGTTAGCCGCTGGTTTTTATTATTTATTGAAAGAATATTTTCTAAAAATAATTTTACTAATGCCTCGCATTTGCAAGAGCAAGAAAAATAAATCTTTTTCTTTAACCGCAGGTGTTACTTATTACAATTTCGTAAGGTGGAAACTGATTTTATCATTAACTCTCCCTTTAACGTTTTTGAAATCTTAGGATTACTCATTACCGTACATAGAAGAGTGACAACATTTTTAAGTGTATTCAATACATTCTTTTTTTAGGTTAATAAATCAGTGTAAAGCCATCCGCTAAAAAATAAATAAAGTCTATTTATCTGATTAGCTTGAGTTAAAGTTATAAAATTAAGTGAACGACTACTGTTAAAAAAAATGTTTTTTATTGATATTTAACATTTTGAACTGTTTCATCAGAGAAGGATTACCACAAGGACTATGAATTAGAATAGATATACTGCAAAAAATAATTTATTTTTACGGTAAAATAATTTAACGCTATAAATATGGATTGGATTACTGCTAAAGAATATGAAGATATCACTTATAAAAAATGCAATGGCGTAGCTCGTATTGCTTTTAATAGGCCCGATGTGCGTAATGCTTTTCGTCCAAAAACAACAGCTGAACTTTACAATGCTTTTTGTGATGCTCAGGAGGACACTTCTATTGGCGTTGTTTTATTATCAGCTGAAGGGCCATCTTCGAAAGATGGTGTTTACTCTTTTTGTAGCGGTGGCGATCAAAACGCTCGAGGGCATCAAGGATATGTAGGTGATGATGGGCAACATCGATTAAATATTCTCGAGGTGCAACGCTTAATTCGCTTTATGCCGAAGGTTGTCATTGCCGTAGTTCCGGGTTGGGCTGTAGGCGGTGGCCATAGCTTGCATGTTGTATGTGATTTAACTTTAGCCAGCAAGGAACATGCTATTTTTAAACAAACAGACGCTGATGTTACTAGTTTTGACGGAGGATATGGTTCCGCTTATTTAGCTAAAATGGTAGGACAAAAAAAAGCAAGAGAAATATTTTTTCTAGGTCGGAATTACTCTGCTCAAGACGCGATGGATATGGGAATGGTCAATGCTGTGATTCCGCATGATGCGTTAGAGGATACAGCGTACGAATGGGCTCAGGAAATTTTACAAAAATCGCCAATGGCCATCAAGATGTTAAAATTTGCGATGAATCTTACTGATGATGGAATGGTAGGCCAACAAGTTTTTGCTGGCGAAGCAACACGACTAGCTTATATGACTGAAGAAGCAAAAGAGGGCAGAAATGCATTTTTAGAAAAAAGAAAACCAAATTTTGAGAAAAAATGGTTACCGTAAGTTAGTGAATAGTGAACAGCAATTAGTGTTTAGTCAAAATTGTAGAGATTGAAAAGTATTGATGTTACACAAATTTCTAAGATTAAGTTGGTACCGGATATAAAAAATTAGTGTCTTTGTGCCGTTATGGCAAAAAAAATAGTGTTTTGGGAAAATATCAAAATCTTGCAGTAGCACTATAAATAAAAATATTAAATGGAAAATTTTACAAACGAAACGATTGATACTACCCAACTTCCTAAATTTGAAGCAGTTATTTTTACGTCGCTTCATTCGAAGTATTTTACGGTGGTAATAATCAATTTAATTATAATTATTACAGTAATGATTATAGCTCCCCTTATGTTCTCCTTTTTTAGGCCTGAACTGTTTTCTGGGAGATTGTGGTTAATTTTAGGTGCTGTACTTCCAGTTTTATTTATTTGGATTGCAGTATTTTCAATTTTAGGCTATAAAAGAAAAGGTTTTGCGTTTAGAGAACACGATGTGTTATATAGAAGTGGAGTGATTGCAACTAATACAATTGTAATTCCTTATAATAGAGTTCAACACGTAGCTTTACACGAAGGATTAATTTCGCGTTATTTAGGTTTAGCCAAAGTAGAAATTTTTACTGCTGGCGCAAGTTCGAGTGATCTTCAAATACCAGGAATCGAAAAAGAACAAGCTGAAAATATTGAACAATTATTGATGGGTAAAATTCAAAAACAATTGTAATGAGTACTGATTTTAGCTTACCTCAAAGGCAATCTGTAGTTGGGATTTGGGTTTTGTTTTTTTATTCGCTGCAGCGTTATGCTAGGGCATTTTGGCCTATAATTTTAATTTACGCTTTTAGATTTAATCAAATTAATAAAATTTATTTGGTTCTTTCGTTAATTGCTTTATTTGTGGTGATTGGAATTATTTCTTACTTGAAATACCTAAATTTTACTTTTGCTTTGGATTCAGAAAACAAAGAATTTATAATTAATGAAGGTATTATCAATAAAACAAAGACTGCTATTCAGCTCAATAAAATTCAACAAGTAAATATCAATCAATCTTTCATCCAGCGCTTAATAGGTGTTTATGAACTTAATGTGGATACTGCTGGAAGCAATAAAAAAGAAGGAGCTATTAAAGCAATTTCACATGAATTAGCTTTAGAATTAAAATCACGCTTATTAGAAAATGAGTCTAAAGCGATTGGCGACGAAAACGATACAACAACATTTAAAGAGATTGCTAATGAACAGTCGGATTTTGCTGAACCTTTTTTAAGAATTAGTTTTCTAAGTCTGTTGAAAGTCGGTGTAACCTCTAATTATGGACGAAGTATTGCGTTGTTATTATTATTTTTCAGCACCATTTACGAGAACTTTTTAAAATTTGGAGATGATGATAACATTTATAAAGAGAAATTTGGAAATTATATTGATCAAAATCTAGTCTTGCAATCGATTTTATTTTTTATTTTTTGGCTAATTTTCATCGTTTTAATTGTTAATGTATTTAGAACTATTTTTAAATATTTCAATTATACTATCAAACAGCAAAAAGGATCACTATTGTTGTCATATGGTTTGATAAGCACTAAAAGCACCATTTTGAAACCAGAAAAAGTGCAAATTGTCGTTACTTCAAGAAATTTTTTCCAAAAAAAAATGGGAATATTGGAACTAAAGATTAAGCAAGCAACCAGCGGTGAAAAAGAACAAAAAGGTTCAGCAATTGATATTCCAGGATGCAGCACAGCAGAGGAAGAAGCGATTTTAAATTTGTTATTTCAAAAGATTCCTGCTAAAGGTTTAATGTTGAAACCTAATTGGCGAAAACTTATTTTTTCAATCTTTCTTACAATAGGATTACCTTTGTTTGCTTTTATTGTCATCGGAACTTATTTAGATTCTGCTGTATTTGAATATTTTTTTATTGTTCCAATTTATATTGTTTACATTGGATTGATTCAGTATTTTAAATACATAAACAATAGATTGTTTATTAATAATAATTTTATCATCAAACAAAGCGGTGCCTGGGATATTAGAAAAGAAATTATTGAACCGAGTAAAATTCAGGCAGTTTCAACGTCACAGCTTTTTTGGCACAAAAAATTAAATATAGGATCAATAACATTGCACACGGCTGGGGGAGATATCGCTTTTCAATTAGGCGATTACATTGTTTTGAAACAGTACATCAACAAATGGTTGTATGAAATTGAAACTTCAGATAGCAATTGGATGTAATTTAGAATAAGTAAGAGAGCGATTTTTCGTAAAACTAAAATATAAATAAAAAGAAATGAAACATTGGATTGAAGCAGCTCGATTGAGAACATTACCCTTATCGGTCTCGGGTATAATTGTGGGGAGTATGTATGCGTTGGCAAATCCAACAGAAAACATCTTGACACCGACTGAAGTTTTTAATTGGCGTCTTTTTGGTTTCGCAATTTTAACTACCTTAGGTTTACAAATATTATCAAATTTTGCAAATGATTACGGAGATGGGTTGAAAGGGACAGATAATGACGATAGAGTAGGTCCAAAACGAGCTATTCAGAGTGGAGTGATTTCTCCAAAAGATATGAAACGTGCTATAATTATAACGTCATTATTGACGTTGCTTTCTGCTATTTTATTAATTTATTATGCGTTTGCTGACACAAATATTTTTTACTCATTGTTCTTTTTAGTGCTTGGTATTTTAGCAATTATTTCAGCAATACGATATACAGTAGGTAATACTGCTTATGGATATAGGGGTTTTGGTGATTTATTTGTATTTATTTTTTTTGGTTTAGTCAGTACTTTAGGGGTTAACTTCTTATATTCAAAACAGTTGGACGCGATATTATTTTTGCCAGCTATTGCAATAGGATTGTTAAGTGTTGGTGTTTTAAATTTAAATAATATGCGAGACGAAGCCTCAGATAGAAAGTCTAACAAAAATACAATTGTTGTAAAAATTGGTGGAGCTAGAGCAAAAAAATATCATTATTTCCTCGTCACTTCAGCAATGTTTTTAATCGTTTTGTTTGCAATATTAAGTGATTTTCATTTTGATCAATATCTGTTTTTATTGGCTTATATTCCGTTAACTAAACATCTAGTTACCGTTAGTAATAATCAAGAGCCTAGATTGTTAGACCCTGAATTAAAAAAATTAGCGTTAAGCACATTTGCGCTTTCAATTTTACTAGCGCTCTGTATGATTTATTTCTTTTCGGATGTGGTTGTAAATGCAGTAATGGGAGGAAGATAAAATTTTATACAAAGCTTGTAAAATATCAAGAAAAATTAAGTCTTAGAAGTTTCGTTTGATTTTAGAGTAGTTCTTAAAAATTATTATAGCTAAGTTTTTGAAAAGAATTATAAAATAACTAAAATAAAAAAGTACAATAAAAAATCTGCGAATCTGAGGTGAGATTTTACAATTTAACTAAATCACGTTTTACTTTAAAAATTATAAATATGAAAATAACATTTTATGGTCACGCTTCATTAGGAATTGATGTTGGTGGCATGCACATATTAGTTGATCCTTACATCTCTGCTAATCCAAAAGCGGCGCATATTGACGTAGCTAATTTGAAAGCTGATTACATTTTGCTTACGCATGCGCACGGTGATCATATTCTTGATGTTGAGGCAATAGCTGGAAGAACTAATGCAGTAATTGTTTCCAATGCTGAAATTGCTGGTTATTATGCTGCAAAAGGTTTTCAATCACATCCCATGAATCATGGCGGTAGTTGGAATTTTGATTTTGGAAAAGTTAAGTATGTAAATGCCATTCATTCTAGTTCGTTTCCTGATGGAGGTTATGGAGGTAATCCTGGCGGTTTTGTTATTGAGGGCGAACATAAAAATATTTACATCGCTGGTGATACTGCTTTAACGATGGACATGAAGCTTATTCCGTTGCGTACAAAACTTGATTTGGCTATTCTGCCAATAGGCGATAACTTTACAATGGATGTTGAAGATGCAATTATTGCTTCTGATTTTGTAGAATGCGATAAAATCCTAGGTTATCATTTTGATACTTTTGGTTATATTGAAATTGATCACGAGGATTCGATACGTAAATTCTTTAATAAAGGAAAAGATTTAATGTTATTGAAAATAGGGGATTCGATTGAATTGTAATTTTTTTTGGAGCTATTCCAGCTATCCGTTTCAATATTTTTTAAAATTTTCAGCGCTTGATAGGCTGGAGGTTTTAAAAAAGGATTTCCACCTCAAACGGAGTTCACTGAACACCAAATAAATGAAATTGTAGTAAAGTAATCTGGGCTAAAAATCTCGTTAATTAACAACATGAAGATTAAAAAAGAATTTTTTCTATTAATTACAGCACTCACACTTCAGTCAGGATTTGCACAAAAAGATGGATACTGGGACAAGACAAGAGCAACAACTGCGGAAATTACTGTTTCTGCAAGAGATAGAATTATAATAAAGACGCAAGATTTTCCAGAAGGAACCACAGAAGTTGTTTTTAGAATTACACTATTAGACAAAAACCAGCAAATGGCAAGTAGTTTAGTGTCGGTTTTAAAAGCAATTCCAGATCCAACAGGAATTAGTCAAGGTTCAGCTGGTGCGGTTTTTATTTTATCAAAAATTTCTGGAGATGATAAATGTAAATATGCAATTTTTTCTAATGAAAATTTGGCTAATTCCTATAAAGAAAATGGAACAACAGAGAATGCTTGCTTCTTGCAAGATATTCCAGTAAGTAAAGATGCAAAGTTGCTTTCTGCGGATAAATCTTCTTGCATGAAATTAAACACTGGGAAATTATGGTTTGGTTTTGAAAGCAAAAACTGGATTATGAATCAAAAAGTCATTCTTGAAGTGGTACCCTGGGTGGATTACAAATTAAGTCGCGGTTGGAGTGTCGAAAATAAAAAATCCATTATCGATCAATGTAAAACATCAAACTTAGCTCAGAAAATGAGTAATTCTGATGATTTTTGCGTTTGCATTCTTGACAAGATTCAATCCAAGTATAGTTTTAAGGAATTTCAAAAATTATTAGCTGTAGAGCGTGCTAAAGCTTTCAAAGATTTTGGCGATAGTTGCTTTGGCGAAAGCAATCTTTCTAAGAGTATATATGATGATTTACGTAAACAAGCTTCAGTGCTTTCAAAAAGAGGAAAACAAGGTGAAGCTATTGCAAAGCTTACAACACTAATTAATGATGGTAAAGCAACTGCTCTCGATTATAATGATATTGGTGAAAATTATCTTTTTACAAAGCAATATGGTAAAGCGATTAAATTTCTTAGAGCTGGAGAGAAGTTAGATGAAACAGAGCTTTTAATTAAATTAAATTTGGCGCATGCCTACTTATTAAATGATAATTATTCAGCAGCAAAAGCAATTTATAAAGAATACCAATCTCAAAATGTAACAGATAGTTTAAGTTGGACTCAAAAAATAAAACTAGATTTTGCATTATTTAGAAAAGTTGGAATTCAAAGTAAAGATTTTGAGCGAGTTTTACGATTTTTAGATTGATAATTTATTTAGCTCTTACGTTGTATTTCTTCGCACAACTTCTTCGAAATAGAGTATGGATTCAGATCGAATTTTTTAAAACTATTTAAAACCATAATAGTTTTGAATAATTAATAGTATTTTCTATTTAATAAAAAAATTATGAAAGCAACGTATCATAAATATATTCTCAATTTCAAGCGTCCTTCTGGCACTTCTCGTGGGGTGATGAATGAAAAAGAAACTTGGTTTATTATTATAGAAAATAATAAAAAAAAAGGGATAGGCGAATGTGGGATCCTGCGCGGTTTGAGTATTGATGATCGACCTGATTATGAAGCAAAATTACAGTGGACTTGCGCTAATATTCATCTTGGTAAAGACGTGCTTTGGGATGATTTGCTAGAGTTTCCTTCGATTCAATTTGGAGTTGAAATGGCCTTTCAATCTTTAGCGAGTGAATCACCTTTTTTATTGTTCCCATCACAGTTTACAGCTGGTACAAAAGCGATGGAAATTAATGGTTTAGTTTGGATGGGAAATGAAGTTTTTATGAAGCAGCAAATTGAGGAAAAACTAGCTGAAGGTTTTCGTTGTATCAAACTTAAAATTGGAGCGATCGGCTTTGATGTAGAATTACAATTATTGCGTTTTATTCGTCGACATTTTACGGCTGAGCAAGTCGAAATTCGGGTTGATGCTAATGGAGCTTTTACCTTAGATTCAGCTTTAGATAAATTAATTCAATTATCTGAATTTGAATTACATAGCATTGAGCAGCCTATTGCTAAAAACAACACTGACAGTATGGCAGAGTTATGTAAAGTGAGTCCTTTTCCTATTGCTCTTGATGAAGAGTTAATTGGAATATTTAAGGAAGAGGAAAAGGAGAAATTATTAGTTAAAATCAAGCCCATATACATAATTTTAAAACCAAGTTTTATAGGTGGTTTTAAAGGTACGCAGCAATGGATTTCTTTGGCTGAAAAGCACAAAATAAAGTGGTGGATTACATCAGCTTTAGAGAGTAATATTGGGCTAAATGCAATATCGCAGTGGACCTATTTACAGCATAACTTAATGCCGCAAGGGTTAGGAACTGGCGGACTTTATACTAACAACTTCGACTGTCCTTTAGTTGTGTTGAATGGAGAATTGTGGTATAAAAAAGAGGTAAAATGGGATTTTGATTTTGGTTCACTTTAGGTTGAAAGATACCTTGTTAAGGAATCGAGTAGATTTTTAAATAAAGAATTATTAATTTGGTAATATGATAATAATTATCATATTTTATTGACTTGTAGCAGCGCAATAAGTCTTAACTTCATTAATATAATTTACTAAATTCTAAAATGAATATTAATTATTATTCTATAAAATGAAAACTGTATTTTAAATTTTAATCTGTCAAAGCTAATAAAAAAAGGATAGCTTTGTTGGCTATCCTTATAATTAAGTGTCAAGAATTCATAATAAACTAACTCTTATCATACTCACTTTCAATTTTCTTTTCAGTCTTTTTCGCAACGACGTTTGTTACTACAAATTGTAAAATAGTTCCTAAAATCCTTTTTACAGGACTGTGCGTAGATCCAATTAAAATCTTTTTAGTGATATAACCAGTTCCTAGTCCTATTAGATTACTTATAATATTACCTCTCAACTCAGTCGAACTAGACATGGTATTATATGCTTTTTTGATGAGATTTGTAGGTTTAAAACTATCGTATGTATAATAGTATTGTTCCTTTAACTGATCAAGTTGTCCAGCTTGTTGCAATTTTAACAATCGTATCGCTTCTTGTAAAGTTTCGGCGTGACTAATTTTTTTCATACTAATTCTTATTAAGCATTTTAACAATAATAAGATCGCGGATAGGAGTTTTTAAAAGTGAAACTCTAAATTTATATAGTATTATAACTAGAATTAAATAAAGACCTGATACAGCAAAAAAGCCATAATAAACTTTTCCTAAAAGCTCACCGATCCAAAAAGATAGTCCAATGTTTACTAACAAACAAACTACTACAAAAACAACAGAAACGATGATTTGAGAAAATAAAGACGATACTACATCTGCGGTTTTATCTACAGTTTGTAATTTCAATAGTTCTATGCTTGTCTTAGTATATTGTTCTGCTCTTTCGTAAAGCATTTCTATTGTTGATGTACTATCTTCCATACTATAAGTTTTAACTTATTTCTCTTCAAAAATTTATATTACAAAAATTTATATTCAAATAGCTTATTAGCTATTTTTAAATTCATTCTTCGCATCGTTGAATTGAGAATTACCTTCAGCGATTAAATCTTCACCTTGGCTTTTAACATTGTGCATTTTTGATTTTCCATCTGCAAGTAGATTTTCGCCCTCTTTCCAGATTTTTTCATACTTATCATTAATTGTTCCCAATAAAGTATCTAACTTATCTTTTAATTCGTCAGCGTAGTCATTACTTTTATCCATTATTTTTCTTCTTGTTTTGTCGCCTTTTTCAGGTGCATACAATACCCCTAATAACGCTCCAACAGCTACTCCACCTAGAACTCCTAATATTATTTTATCTGCTTTCATAATTTTTTATTTTATTGTTGTTTTTATATAATGCGATTAAACGCTTCTTCCAGATATTAATCTGAATAATATTGCAATAACTGCAATAACCAGAAGAACATGAATTATTGATCCTAGGCTAAAAGCGAAAAATCCGATCGCCCAAAAGATAACTAAAATAACTGCGATTGTATAAAGTAAATTTCCCATTTTGTTTGTTTTTTATGGTTATTAATATTTGTATTTGATTATTATTTTAAATTTTACTGCCTTGAATTAATCTAAAAATGATAGCGATGACAGCAATAACAAGTAATATATGAATGAATGTACCTGCACTATATGCAAAGAATCCTATTGCCCAAAATATCACTAATATCATTACAATTGTATATAGAAAATTGCCCATGATTTCTTGAATTTAATAATTTCTTTAGATTTAATTCAATCTTAAACCCACGTATACACTTAAAACGCTGTTTTTTGCATCAGAAGATAAAAAGGCATCTTGCTTACCTATTTTTGTTAATCCGTAGTTGTAACGAACTCCAAAATTTAAAGCATCTAAATCAACTCCAATTCCTCCAGCAACCCCTGCATCAAATTTATTGAAATCATTAGTATCTAACTCGCTTTGAGAAGATCCAAAATTTGAATCATTAGTTGTTTTTCCACTTACCATATAAGCGGCGTATGGTCCAGCATGAATATTAAAATTTTCAGTAAGATTTACAACCAGTAATACTGGTACTTCAATATAGTTAGTTTTAAATTTTGCTGTTCCATTTGCAAATGCATTGTTATAAACTAATTCAGCTCCTTTTGTAGTGTAACTGATTTCAGGTTGTATAGCGATGCTATTTGTAATTGGTAGCTTTGCGTAAAATCCTGCATTGAATCCTGTTAATACATTATTATCATCAACATTATCTGTATAAAGATTAGAGAAGTTAAGTCCTCCTTTAAAACCATAAGAAGCTATTTTATCCTGAGCTTGAACTCCAGTAAAAGCAGCGATGGTTGTTAAAACTGTTGCGAAAATTAAACTTTTAGTACCTTTCATTTTTTTTAATTTATTAGATTATTTATTATACAAATATCTGGATCTTACATAGGGTTTTTGTTACAAGACTTTTTTATAATTTTATAAGATTCACACGTTATTTTAATATTGTAATTAATTTTTAATTGCAGCGCCGTTTAAATCCGTAAATAATAAAAAAGGTAAATCTGTTACGATTTACCTTTTTTGAATTTTAATTATTCTTAACTGTAAAGTTTTTAAAGGACTGTCCTAAATCTTCCATATCACGATTGTATTCCTCTTTAAAAGTTTCCCAATCATCACTGGCGCTATTTTTATAAGCGTTTACCTTATCTTTTATTTCCCTGTTTCTTACTTCAAGCTCCTCTATTTTTTTTGTATACTCTGCATCCATTGTTTTACCTGATTTCTTCATTTGCATTTTTAAGTCAGAGATGCGATTTTCATTCTTAGCTATAGCGGCATTAGTGCTTTCTTTAAATTCTTTCCATTCTTGTTCAGTTGCGGCCTTTCTAGCATCTGATAGTTCAGCTTTTGCTTCGTCAAGATCAGCTCTTGCATCTTCTACTCCTTCTCTTGCATCAAGTTCTTGTTTTGTTGAATCCTTACACCCCATTAGCGCTGTAGTAGAAATCAAGGCGACTAATGCTAAATTTAAAATTGATCTTTTCATGATTTTTATTTTTTGAGTTATTAAATTGATTATTTATTTTTAATTATATCCAAGTTGCTTTGTTCTTTAATCCACTTGCCAGGTAGCGACCTTCTTGCGAAAAGATAAATTTGTCGGGTTATCTTATTATTTTTAGAAAACAATCATGTAAATTTCTGAGGTAACCTCTCTACTAGTACTTATGTTTTTTCATTTTAAAAATTAAATTGTCACTTACTAATTGATATTTTTACTTTTGTCAACTTTTAATGTTGAGGGCTAAACTGGCAACAAATATCTTTTGTCAACATTAATAGCTAAATTCAAAATTTAAAAATATATACTTTTAAAATTTAATGATTTATACTTATTCATGCTTTATTCCATATTTTACAATGATATTTTTCAGTGAATGCGAGTAGTCAGTTAACACTTTAATATTGATTGCTGGACTATCTTCAATAGGAATTGTAAGCGGTAATTCGTCTAAGTATTTAATAAGTTCTGGATACTCATTACGTATCATTGTAGTAGTCTCTAAAATTTCCTGATTTAATTCTTTCTCTGTTTTCATAATGATATATTATTTATTTCTGTTTACTTATGTTTTTACCGTAATGATAATTTTATTTGAGATTGGAAGAGATCTTTCTCTTTAGCTATTTTTTATTTAAATTATGATATCTGATAAGGTATTGCTAGCACTACTAACTAATATTAAAATTTCACTTATGCTAAATGGTTTAGAAAAGCACTCATTTAATTTATAACGAATCATTTTCAATATCAATTTTTAGCTCTTTTTTCATCTGAGCTTCTTCTAAATCATCTAGTTCATCTTGCTTTTTTTCTTCTTCCCTCTTTTTTTTCTTGAAGTACCCGCGCAGAAGGAAATTATTTTTTGCAGCTTCTATAACTTCATTCATTCCTTTAGTAGCAGTTTTTACATTATTCAAAGAGGAGTCAATCACTTTACCCATCCTTTCATCACTTACTAATTTTGAGAGTGCTCCTTTACCATTGTTCATTTTTGCAGTGAATTTTTTAAATTCATCTGTACTATTTTCTAAGTTCAAAACTGTATTTTTTATACTGTTACCAAATTGCTCATCAGAAACTAATTTTGATAATGCACCGTTTCCGTTATTCATATTGTAGCTAAAAGTAGCTAATTCAGTTGAAATTATAGCTGCGTTATCGACACTTTTCTTAACGCTGACCATCAAGTCATCCATTTCAATAGCATCCTTTGAAGCAATTTCGTCATTATCTTTTACAATAGTATTTGATCCTTTTCCTGCCGAAACGGTTAAGACTTTATCGCCCATTAATCCGTCAGAACTAATACTTGCAATCGCATCCTTTTTAATATATTTTCGAACCTCGTCTCTTATTACAAGTTTTATAACAACTGCTGAGTCATTTAAAAATTCTATTCCATCAACTGTTCCGATATTTATTCCTGCTAAACGTACATTATTGCCAACTTCAAGACCATTAACTGATCTGAATTCCGAATACAATTCAAATGTAGATCCAAAAAGATTTTTTTGTTTTCCAACAAAATATATTGTTCCTATAAATAATACCAAACCGATAATTACAAACATTCCTAGTTTCCATTGATATCCCGTTTCTTGTTTCATTTTTTTATTATTTAAAATTTAGAGAAAAAAAGAGCGAACCCATTTATCATCAGTTTTTTCTAATTCATCGTATGTACCTTCGGCATAAATTATTCCATCCCTTAATATCATCAAACGGTTACTTGTAAATTTGGCACAAGCCATATCATGCGTGATTATAATGGATGTAGTCTTATACTTTTTTTGAATTTCTACAACTAATTCGCTTATTTCTCTTGAGGTGATTGTATCGAGTCCTGTTGTTGGTTCATCATATAATATAATCTCTGGTTTAAGAATCAAAGTACGTGCGAGACCAATTCTCTTGCGCATACCGCCTGACAATTCTGATGGCATTTTATCAATAGCCTCTGCTAAACCAACGCTTTCCAATATTTCTCCTATTTGTTGCTCTACCTCATCATTTGATAGATCTTTTTCATGTCTCTTTAATGTAAATCCTAAATTATCCCTTACGCTCATTGAATCGTATAAAGCAGCATTTTGGAATAGAAAGCCAATGCGAACTCTTGTTTTATTTAATTCATCAGTATCGACTTTTGTTATATCAGTACCAAAAACATTAATCTCCCCTTCATCAACTTCAATTAGTCCTACAATACATTTTATAGTTATAGATTTTCCCGATCCTGACTTACCTAAAATTACTAAATTCTCTCCCTTTTTGACAGTAAGATTAACTCCTTTTAGAACTTTATTCTTTCCAAAAGCTTTATGAAGATCTTTGATTACTATAACAGGAACATCCGATTTTTCAGCATCATTATTTTGATGTTGCATAATTACATTCTCCATATCATAAAAATAAATCAGTTAATTGTACTGCAATCATGTCAATAATAAAAATGCTTAATGAGGCGGTTACTACTGCCGAGTTTGCCGCTTTTCCTACGCTTTCAGTTCCATTAGCTGCATTGAATCCTTTATAACAACCGATCATTCCAATAAAAAATCCAAAGAAAAAGGTTTTTATGGTAGCTGGGAAAATATCTACAAACTTTAACGATTCCAGAACTTCAGCTAAATAACGATATAAACCAACTTCACTGTGAATATTAATACCCATGTATCCTCCTAAGATTCCAATTGCATCAGCATAAAACACAAGTAATGGGATCATTAATGTAGTGGCCAGTATTCTTGTAACTACTAAATATTTAAAGGGATTTATAGCAGAAACCTCCATAGCATCAATTTGTTCGGTAACTTTCATTGAGCCTAATTCTGCGCCAATTCCTGATGAAACTTTACCTGCGCAAATTAATGCTGTAATTACAGGAGCAATTTCACGAATAAGAGACAAAGCTACCATACTAGGAAGCCATGACTCAGCGCCAAACTTCGCTAAGGTCGGTCTTGATTGCAATGTAAGTACTAAACCCATAATGAAACCTGTGATAGTTACTAATGGTAGCGATTTATATCCTATACTGTAACACTGTCTAATAAATTCCTTCATTTCGTAAGGAGGTCTAATCACTTCTTTAAAAAAACGGATCGAAAATGAAGTTGTTTTTCCAACGTCTTCGCATACCTCCTTAAAGTACTGAATCAGATCTTCTTTTTTTTTAGTAAGTACTGTATTCATTTAAAAATTGATATTAAATTAACCAGTTAGGTGTAATTAGTTTTTGATGGTGATTTTTCGTCAGTTCGAGTATTTTTCACACCGTTTTACTCCACAAAAAATACTCGAACTGACGTTTTGAATAATTACGCCCAACGAGTATTAAATTAGTTTTTTAAAACTCGATATTTACACTTACTTACTGATTTTGAGCTGCTATTATTTATGTTGTAACCGCTGTGATTAATCATATAATTATTTAATAAATTACATTATTGTCTTATTTTTTATCATTAAATCCTTACTAAAAATGAATATTAAATTTACATTTCTATCACTATTTTGTAACGATCTGATTTTGTTCATTTAACAAGGTTCTTTTAAACTTATATTATTTACGATTTTTAAATTTAAGAATGTCAATCAAAAATTAAAAAAATTTTGTCGCTAATATAATTTGCTTTGCTGGCCGTTGTGGATCTAATTCGTTTTCGGCTGTGATAAAAATCTTTACTGGTTTGAAAGAAGTTACGGTCTCAAACTTAGCCTTTAATTTATTTGAGATTAAATTTTTCTCACTATCAATCTGGCCTACATTTTTGTATTCATGCTGTTCTGTTTCTACCCAAATGAGATAAAAACTTTTTGCTGGCTGTAACCGTCCAACCTCTGCGAGATTGAAGATTTTAATGCTTATCGCATAATTATTATTATTGTCTTTTTTAATTGTCACGTTTCCTTGTGCAGCAGGAACTATGATTGATTCTTCAAATGGAATGTTCTTTTCACAACTGTAACAAATTGCAATTAAAGCTAATGCAATAGTAGTTCTGATGGATCGTGCTACAAAAGAGCGTAAGGTTTGAATCATAATTTTGTGATTTAAATCAGTATCAAAAATAATTATCAAATCAGTAAGAAATGTTACATCAAAAAAAGTATAATTTATATTATTTACATTTAAAAAATCAAGTTGAGATTACACCAAATTTGACCTTTCTATACATATTTTAAAAAACTAAACTTTAAAATTTTTCTTAAAAAGAAAGGGCTGTCGTTTCCAACAGCCCCTTACTAACTAAATAAAAACCTAACCTAATCTTCGTATTCTAAGTCGTTTTGCAATCAACTCCTATATTTTTATTCTAAATAACGTCTTAGTTTCCATGCCATTGTTTCGTGCTCTAACATTAGACCAGTTAGAAAATCAGCAGTCCCAGCATCTTTATTCTCATCTTCACTGATGTCAACATCTTTACGCAATTGAATTATCAATGTTTCATGGTCAGCAATCAATTCTGAAAGCATATCTTTTTGTTCTGGATATTCATTTGGCGATTCCTTTATAACAGTTAAATCAGCAAATTCTTTTAGGGTTCCAATTGTTTTTCCTCCAAGTTTTCCAATACGTTCAGCAGTCTCATCGATTGCCATTTCAAGCTTTTTGTACTGACCTTCAAATAAAAGATGTAACTCCATAAAACTGGGTCCAGAAACATTCCAATGAAATTTTCGTAACTTAACGTAAAAAGTCATTTGGTTAGCTAGTGTTGAACTTAATATTGATATGTTATTTTTTAAATGTGCCTCTGTAATTCCGATTTTAACTTTCATGTCGTGTGATTTTAAAATATTCATTTTAATTAAAGTGCATTTTACATTTTAATTTAAAAACTAATGTAGTTTCCTTGTTACAAAGGTCATTTTATTGGGAGTAAGAAGCATTATATGATTATATAAATAAGTTATAATATTCACAGATATGTTATTTTTTTAATTGCAATAAGTAATTTAATTAAAATTTAGAGTATTATGGATAAAGTATTTGTTACTATGATATAAAAAAGCCTTTAAAAATTGCTTTTTAAAGGCTGTATATTCTATGACGTAAAGAGAATGCTATCATTTAAATATTAACTATCATAAGTTGGATAATCCGTATAACCTTTTGCACCAGCAGTATAAAAAGTACTATCATCAAGATTATCTGCCATTGGATAATTATTTTTAAAACGATCAATTAAGTCAGGATTATTAATATATGGACGGCCAAAAGCAATGAGATCAGTAATTCCATTTTCTAAGTCTTCTTTCGCAGTTGCTTCATCATAACCACCGCACAAGATTAATGTATTTTTAAAATTATTTCGGATTACTTTCTTTATTTGAGATGGAACTTCGGGAGCACCCATTGCTGAATGATCTACTAAGTGAATGTAAGCAATATCAAGTTTGTTTAGTTCTGTAGATAAATAATCATAGGTTTCTTGAATTTCAGGATAGTGTGGCATATCACTAGCAACACCGTACGGAGAAAGACGAATACCGGTTTTATGCTTTCCTATGGCATGTGCAACAGCTTCAACCGTTTCTAATACAAACTTACATCGGTTTTTAATATTTCCTCCATAATCGTCAGTTCTAATGTTGCTGATGGGAGATAAAAACTGTTCAAGTAAATATCCATTAGCTCCATGTACTTCAACACCGTCAAAATTAGCAAATATCGCATTTTTTGCTGCCGAAATAAATTCTGTTTTTGCATGAATGATATCTTGCAAACTCATTTCTGATGGAACAACAAAATCTTGTAATCCTTCTTCATCTGTGAACATTTGTCCCGCAGCTTTCACTTGTGATGGAGCGAAAATGGTGGTGTCTTTCGGCATATTTAAAGGATGGCTTATACGACCGCAATGCATTAGCTGAATAAATATTTTACCATTGTTTTCGTGAACAGCATGCGTTGTTTTTTTCCATCCATCAACTTGCTCCGCATTAAAAATTCCGGGAATTCTTGCATATCCTAATCCATTAGGTGATGGTGATGTTCCTTCTGTTATTATTAACCCTGCTGTTGAACGTTGTTCATAATATTCAGCCATTAGTTCATTTGGTATATTATCAATGGCACGTGACCGAGTCATAGGCGCCATGACAATACTATTTTTTAATTCGATGTCACCAACTTTTCTTGGTGTAAACAGTTCGTTTATATTCATATTTTTAAATTTAATTTTTGATCCTGTTGCAGGGTTTTTGTAATTAGATTTTATCGAGGAAAAAACGTGAAATAATTATTGATTTTAATTACCCTAATTCTCTAAAATAAAAAGTGGTAGCTCACTTCGAGCTACCACTTTAATTATAAGTTTTAAAGTGGATCAGAAAGACCGCTGATTCGAATTAATTTTTTATTTACGAATTCTTGAATTCCTAATTCTGAAAGCTCTCTTCCGTAACCAGAATTTTTTGTTCCACCAAATGGTAAATCAGCTTGTGTCCAAGTTGGATGATTTATAAACACCATTCCAGCATCGATTTGGCTTGCAACATTTTCTCCTCGTTTAGTATCTTGTGTAAAAATTGAACAACCTAATCCGTAATCAGAATCATTTGCTAGAGCAATTGCGGCAGCCTCATCTTTTACTCTATAAAAAGAAGCCACAGGTCCAAAAATTTCTTCATGATAAGCTGGTATTCCTGGTTTTAAATCAGTTAGTATTGTTGGTTCAACAAAAGCTCCGGCTCTATCAACTCGGTTTCCTCCTATTAAAATAGTAGCTCCAGCATCAGTTGATCTTTTTATTTGATCAATGATGTGTACTGCTGCCTCCTCACTACTCATAGGACCTAATTCTGTTTTCGGATCCATAGGATCACCCACAACCAAATTAGCCAACTGATTTTTAAATTTTTCTAAAAATTCGTCAGCAATAGCTTCAACTGCAATGAATCTTTTGGAGGCGACGCAGCACTCCCCATTATTGTTTATTCTACCTACAACTGCCCATTCTACAGCTTTATCAATATCTGCGTCTTCTAGGATTATAAAAGCATCATTACCACCTAATTCTAAAACTGATTTTTTTAGGTTTTTCCCAGCTTCCGTTGCCAGTGACGCTCCAGCAGCTTCGCTTCCTGTTAGCGCAACGCCTTTAATTCTTTTATCAGAGACTAATTCAGAAGCTCTCTCGCCTGAAAGAAATAAATTAGTATAAAGACCTTTTGGTGCTCCTGCCTCATTAAAAAGATCTTCGATTGCAATAGCACATTGTGGCACCATTGAAGCATGCTTCACAAGCACTGTATTACCTACCATCACATTTGGAGCCGAAAATCTAGCTACTTGATAAAAAGGGAAATTCCATGGCTCAACACCAAATATCACTCCAATCGGACTGCTTTGAACATAAGCACTACCATATTCAGGATCTAAATGTTTATCAGCTAAAAAATGCTCTGCGTTTGTTGCATAGTAATCAAATATTGATGCACTAAGCATTATTTCGCCTTCGGCCTGAGCGATTAATTTACCCATTTCCAATGTTATCGTTTTAGCTAAATCATCTTTTCTTTCCCGCATTAATGATGCTACTTTATGCAAAATTTTAGCACGATGGGTATAACTTGTATTTTTCCAACTGGAATATGTCTCGGCTGATTGGGATATTAACATATCTACTGTTTCATCAGTCATTTCATCAAATGTGCGTACTACTTTATTTGTAAAAGGGTTAACGGTTTGAACTGCCATTTTTTTATATTTAAAAGATTAAAAAAATTACACGCTATGTGATAATTCATAACAACCTTCTCAATTTGAGAAACTATAAAATCAAATTGTTTAGAAGAAATAGTTTTAGAGAAGAAAATCGCAATGTAGGTTTAATTACGAAATGTAAAGGTCTTTATTTAATACTTAAGAATGTTATAGAATATTAATTACAATTTGTAACATTCACATATCATGATAAAAATGTAAAAAAATAATTATCAATTTCGACACAGTTTGCTACATTCTCTAATTAAATATGGCATTATTCGATCAGCATATCTTCTGAGTTGTAATAGAATCTAAAGCAAAATAAGATCCAAACTTTTTCAATTTTTATTCTTTATTGTTTTATTTTAAATAATAAGAAGAGTAATTTAAATTGTTTACACAAATTTTCAGCATCAATCAGTAGTTTACATTTTTAAGTAAAAAATTAGAAAAGAGTGATGGCGTTTTCAAATAGATTAAATGTTTAAATTATGAAATAAGTTCTCTAATTTTGCTTCAAAGTTGATGAATATCGATCGGCTTGGTGACATAACCATTCATTCCCATACTTTTACATTTTCCTAAATCGACAGATGTAACATCGGCGGTTAGAGCAATTATAGGTGCACTAATTTGCATTGTTTTACGAATGTATGTTGTAGTGTCAATTCCATTCATAATTGGCATTTGCAAATCCATTAAAATTATGTCATAGGATTTTTGTGCAGGCATTACAATAACAATTTTGCCGTTTGTTGCAACATCACGCTCGAATCCGAAATCGTTTAAAATCTTTTTCATCAATAATTGATTTAGAGCATTGTTGTTAACTTACTTTTTACATGTAAACTTTTAATTAAGTGGAAATGTATCTTTCCAGTCCATTGATTTGATGGAAGAAACTTTATTATCACTATTCATAATAACTCGAAGCTCTTTATTTGCAACTTTCTTAGAGTATGAGGCTTTATATCTAAAAGTAATTGATTGATCAATATTATTTTTATAAGCTTCAATTAGTTCCAAGTCTATAAAACTACCATAATATTGTCGGAAACGAGTACACGTTTTAGACAATGTTTCTTCGGTAGTGTTATTTATAACTGATTCCGTGGCCTCAGTTGTGTCAAAAGGCTTAAATTTAGAAGTATTACATGTCATTAATACTCTTTTACCTAATTCATAAGCTTTTGCTTTTTGTATATCACTAACTTGATTTGTTGCTATTTTTTCCACTTTTGCGACTGGAGATTCAGTAGAATTGATAATACTATTTTTGGTGTTACAACCAATAAATAGAAGGATTGTCAAAACAATAATTGCCTTTTTCATAATCTATTTTATTTTAAGTAACATATTAGGATCAGGACAATTTTGTAAATAAAACTCTTGATCTTTTTTACTGCAAACACCAGGATAATCACCAAAAATGGTTGGCATTTCACTTATTATTTGAAAATGTAGATGCGGAGCATAATCCCCATTCACTTTAGCATCACCAAGTGTGGCAATTTGCTCTCCTTTTTTAACTTTCTTTCCCACAGCTATTGATGATATACTTTCTAAAGAAAGATGTCCGTATAAAGTATAAAAAATCTGATCTTTGATTTGATGCTGTAAAATAATTGTTGGTCCATAATCACCTACGCCAAAATTATTATTGTAGCTATGAATAAAACCATCAATTGCAGCTAAAACTGAAGTTCCTGCTTTAATCCATAAATCTAAACCAATATGAATATTGCGTTCATCTGTACTGTAATCGTTAAAAATAGTGCTTCTTTTATATAAATTTCTTATTTCATAATAACCACCAAAAGCAACTTTCGCATTATTTTGTTGCAAATAATCTTCAATGAAATTTTCGAAGTCGGTTGCATTATCAATTTTAAGATCTCTTAAACTCTCATTTTTGTTCGATAAATCTAAATGAACGTATTGTTTATAATCTATCGATGCATCTATCACTTTGACATCTTCAATTTCATGTAAAATTGTTTCTAATAGTTTCATTTTAATACTTTTTTTAAAACACTAAATTTAAAGAAAAAATGCCAGCATAAAAATTTTAAGCTGGCACAATTGTATTTTTTAAATAATATTATTTAGTTAAATGTAATATTTTATTTAACTGCCAGTAGTTCCACGAATTCAATTACTGGATCTTTTGATAAAAGTTCGCCTGCATTTGCCATTAGTGCCTCTGCAATTTTTCCTGCAAGATGAGCTTTTCGTCCCTCTTCTGTTTCAAAAGTATCAAAAATACCAAAAGTTGAGGTTCCTATTTGCCAACCGTACCAGTTTACAGTATCGGGCTCATCTAATACAAGTGGTAAAGCACTTTTTAGGAATGCTGCAACATCGTTTTCCTTTCCAGGCTTAGCTTCTAATCGAGCTAATAAAGCATATTTTTCCATGATTTTAATTTTATATATATCGAAATTACGAAATTTTGGTTTTCTATTTTATTCTTTAACTTTTGTTGAGCAATATAATTGTAGTTTGAAAGTTAATCGATATTTAAAGATCAATTTCTAAGTTAAAATTTCAATTAATTACTATTATTTGTATTGATAAAAAAAATCCTAATCTTTAGAATTAGGATTTACAATTTAGTTTTTTAATATAAACTTGGATATTTCAAAGGATTAACCTCATTCATCATAGCATATATTTTTTCATAAATATCTTCTGCTGATGGTTTTGAAAAGTAATCACCATCAGTGCCATAAGCTGGCCTATGCTCTTTAGCAGTTAAAGTTTGAGGTTTACTATCTAAATAATTATATGCATCTTGCTGTTCAATAATTTGCTGTAATATAAATGCTGAAGCTCCTCCAGGAACATCTTCGTCAATTACTAAAAGTCTATTGGTTTTAGCGATACTTTTTACAATATCTTGGTTCTTATCAAATGGGAGTAAGGATTGTAAATCAATTATTTCACAATCAATACCAATTTCCATTAATTCATTAGCTGCTTGTTGCACCAACCGTAAAGTCGAGCCATAAGAAACTAAAGTAATATCAGAACCTTCTTTAATAGTTTCTACAACACCAATAGGTGTTTTAAATTCTCCATAGTTTAATGGCATTTTTTCCTTCAATCTATAACCGTTTAAACACTCTATCACTAAAGCTGGCTCGTCACATTCAAGTAAACTGTTATAAAATCCAGCGGCTTGTGTCATATTTCTTGGAACTAAAACGTGAATTCCTCTTATTGCATTAATAATCATTCCCATAGGAGATCCTGAGTGCCAAATTCCTTCTAGCCTATGACCACGTGTACGAATAATTAGTGGCGCTTTTTGTTTACCAAGTGTTCTGTATTGTAATGTCGCTAAATCATCACTCATGATTTGGATTGCATACAATAAATAATCTAAATATTGAATTTCAGCGATAGGGCGCAAGCCTCTCATTGCCATTCCTATTCCTTGACCTAAAATGGTAGCTTCACGTATTCCAACATCGGCGATTCGAAGTTCGCCATATTTTTCTTGCATTCCTTCTAAACCTTGATTCACATCGCCAATAGCTCCTGCATCTTCACCAAAAATTAAAGTTTCAGGATATTTAGTAAAAATAGCATCAAAATTGTCACGTAAAATCATTCTTCCATCTGTATCTTCTTTAGCATCATCAGCATATTGAGGTAGAACTTTTTCAACTGAAAAAACATTTAAATCGGTTTCAGAGAATAAATTACTACTGAAATTCTTTTGCGTTTTGTGAGTATAGTTGCTGATCCACTGCGATAGTTCAGCTTTACTTGCTTCCTTATTGATTAGTCGCAGAACTTTACGAGCTGTGATCAATATTTCTTTTTTAATAGGCGCTTTTATTGCCGTTAAATCTGCGTTAAATTTTAGTATTTTATCTTTATTATCACTACTGTTAGCAATTTTTTGTAAAACGATAATAAGCTCTTTTTGTTCAACAATTATGGGTTCTAAGAACGCATTCCACGCAGCCTTTTTACCTTCTAAAACGTCTTTTTTTGCTTGTGAGTCAATGGCTTCTAATTCTTCTGGTGAAGCAATATTTATTGCAATCATCCACAATCGCATTTGGCGTACACAATCAAATTCTTTCTCCCATGCTAATCTGTTTCCATCTTTGTAACGCTCGTGTGAGCCTGAACTAGAATGACCCTGAGGTTGTGTTAATTCGTCAACATGTATTAGAACTGGAATATGATTTTCTCTAGCAATCAAAGCAGCTTTTTCGTAAGTAGCAACTAATTCTGCGTAATCCCAACCTTTTACATTTAAAATCTCAAAGCCATTAGTATTCTTTTCTTTCTGATATCCTTTTAAAATTTCAGATATATTTTCTTTGGTTGTTTGGTGTCTTGCATGTACTGAAATTCCGTACTCATCATCCCAAACGCTCATTACCATTGGTACTTGTAAAACACCAGCTGCGTTTATAGTTTCAAAAAATAAGCCTTCTGATGTACTCGCATTTCCTATTGTTCCCCATGCAATTTCATTTCCTTGATTAGAAAAATTACTTGCGTTAGGTATTCCATCAAGTTGTCTATAAATTTTTGATGCTTGTGCCAGACCTAATAATCGTGGCATTTGTCCTGCAGTAGGAGAAATATCAGCACTTGAATTTTTTTGTTGTGTTAGATTTTTCCAAGAACCATCTTCATTTAAGCTATGAGTTGCAAAATGGCCGCCCATTTGTCTTCCTGCTGACATAGGTTCTTGAACGATATCAGTATGACCGTATAAACCAGCAAAAAATTGCTGAATATTAAGTTCGCCTATAGCCATCATGAAAGTTTGATCACGGTAATAACCAGAACGGAAGTCACCATTTTGAAAAGCCTTTGCCATCGCTAACTGTGGTACTTCTTTTCCATCACCAAAAATTCCAAACTTTGCTTTACCGGTTAGAACCTCTTTACGTCCCAATAAACTGCATTCTCGGCTTACTATCGCTGTGGTATAGTCCTTTAAAACTTCGACTTTGAAATCTTCAAATGTCAGTGCAGAATTCGTTTTTTCTTTAATCATAATTGAAAAGTGTAGCTTTAGATCACAAAATTAATCAAAAACTACTAATTTTCAAAGGTCATTTTAAAAATAGAATCTAATTTATATATTTTATTGTGAGTAAATGAACTTTATTTTTTTACTTTATTTAATTTTATTATCGATTTGAAGAGAATAATGTAATGTTTAAGTAAATACGCAAGGGATTAAAACCATTTTCGATTAAAAAGATTGATTAGCGTCTTAGGCGAAAAAGTGAAAATAAATCTAATTTTTTCATTGTAATTATTTTGTGAAATTTCCCACCCGTTATTAGAGTAAACTGGAAAATACAATTCAAAGTAATCAGTGACCAAGTTTAAGCGAATGCCACTATCATATACAAATTTCCCGTTTTTAAATTCACTTTTTATTATTCCTATATCGCCATAAGCTTCAATCCAATTCCAAATACTATAACTCGCATTAAAACTTGTAATCCATCGATTAGCAAAAGGGGATGCTATTTTTGATTTAAATCCACCTTCGGCAATAATGTATTGTTGACTAAAGAGTCCAGCGTTTTCTGATCTTCCAAGGTAATTATAATCAAATAAATAGTCAGTGGGTCTATCTAAAGCAAAGCTAAAGAAATCAGATTTTGTTCTATTATATAAAAAAGCTCCTGCATAAAAACGCAAATTTATTTGACGGTTGTCTTCAAAAAGTTTCCTGTATTCAATTTCACTAGTGATCTTTCCAAATTTTCCAGCTATTTGAACATTGGTAGCAAAGTTAAAGTGATTAGTTACCTCCGTTTTTGTATTGATATATCGAGCATCAAAAACGGAATAATTTGAAGGAGAATCGTTTAAAGCTATTAAACTTTGTTCTTTGTTAACAATTACTTGTCTGAATGAAATAAGTTGTTTTCGATTATCTCTGAAATTAGGTTGTCTAATTCGCAATTGAAGTGATGGGTTCAAGCGTAAATAAGTTGCATCTTCAGCGTAATGAAAATAAGATCCGCTTATGGAATATCGTGCATTGTAAAGAATGGTATTTCTAAAATTTTGATTAACCACAAATACAGCTGAACCAGATAAATTATTTGATTTAGTGGAGTAAGATGGGTTAATATCAAAAATAAATGGTTTCTCTAAAATTGTTTTGTTGTGTAGCCGCAATCCAGGAGTAATCCCATCATATAGATTATATCCTAATGAAGGAACATATAAAATTTGATTGTAATAAGGATCCTCTAAATCTTTCATAAAGGCAAATTTCACAGGTCGATTATTTGGAAAAAAACCGTCTAATTTTCGCCAGTTATTTCTTAAGTTGTACTCAGGTACTTCATTTTTGAGATTTAAAACAAGCTTGTCTATATTGCCTCGGGAAATTGTAAAAGTACTGTCACATTCTTCAATATCTAACCATTGTTTAAATACAATCTCACCTTTCTTTGTTCCATAGATAGGAATAGGTATTGGTGCCCCTGTTTTATTTATCACTGAAAAAGTTATGCTATCTTTAGTTTTCGTAACCTTTGAGAATTTATAATCAATAATCGCTCTTGAATCAATGACCGTATTGAAAAACCAACTAATATCTTTCTTTGAATTTTCTTTTAATATGAATTCAAAATCAAATCTAGAAACTTGCGATATCTTATCTTTTTTGTAAAACTGACCAATGCTATGTTGTACCGTATTGTTTTGCAAATAATCGTCTAAAAAACGAATGCTTAAACCAGCGCGATATTTACTAGCTATTTGCTCGTTAAATTTGATCAACGTATTCTTGGGATTTCCAAGTGGTTGGTCTAAATTTCTTCTAGCCATCAGCATGTAGAAATAGCTGTATTGGCCATTGAAGTCTATTTTGGCAAGATTAAAGCTTTTTAATAATTTAATTTTCGAGGCGCTTCCTATCATTTTCGTATCAGGATAATGCTCATCAATATACTTCATCATAGCATAAACCTGAATTCCATCATAAATCCAGTTGTCTTTTCTGGGATCTAAATGCAAACTACTTTTCAAAAACTCATTTAGATACGTTTTTAAAAATTTTATTTCATAAATAAATTCATCGGGAAACGGACTCAAAAATGACGGCAGTTGATTTAAACCGTAAAACGGATTACGTTCATAATTTACTTGACTAACAACTATCTTATTATAAGGATAATCACCAATTAAATCCTTGGTGTAATTTACAATTCTATCAATTACAATTGCCTTTTGAATGTCATTTAGCTTATTATCTTTTAAGTCAGTTGCGACTTCAACTGCTTCGTTTTTAAAAACAACAAAATTAGAATTTGGTTCAATTGTCAAATTAAAATCAGTTCTATTGTTACCTGATAATTCATAAGTAACAAAGCCATTACTTATTTTTGAATTTGTACTTTCTAAATCAGTTGTCGCAACAAGCGGATTTGGAATTTTTAGTTTTATTTCAAAGTTGGTGTTGGCATTAGCGATATCATCTAAATTGTTGTTACTATTACTTATAAAAATATGATTTTCATATCGAGCGGGAGTGAGGTACCAATTTTTTAAAGTAAAATTTCCGTTTTCACCGTAACCATATCTTGTAAATTTATCACTTGGAATTTTACTTTCATAGGAAAGATTTACAATTAATTTTTGCTGTGGAAGAAGTTGCTCTTGTAATTGTAAGATAATATAATCTGGATTTTTTTCTGGTCGCTGCCAAAGCAAAATTTTATTTTTAGTATTGCTTATAACTAAATCCGTTGTGCTGCCGCGTTCTTGTTCTTTAGCCAAATGAAAACCTCTATAAAATTCATCAGAAAAACGCTTTGCTAAGGGAGTATTTTTGTTAGAGTATGCGTTGTTCCAATCGTTTAAAACAATCGTTTTTAAAGTATCATTTGTCTCATTGAAAAATGTGAGCTGCTGATTTACCAGCACTGTTTTCTTTTCAGAATTTAGCTCAACTACCATTTTAGAATGATGTTGCGCATACTGTTTTGCAGATATTAACAAAACAATAAAAATCAAAACAATTTTAGAGGATAATTTCAAGCAGTGAGAATTAAAATTTGAAAAAATAAATATACTTAAAATTCACTTCAAAATGTATAATGTAGTTAAATAAAAAAAGCTGTCAGGACGACAGCTTTGCATTAAAAATTAGGTGATAAATCATATTTTTTATAGAATTTATCGAGGATTTCAACAACCTCATCTGCAGTATCTACAATTTTAAATAAATTTAAATCATCTTCGCTAACAGTAGCTTCGCGCGCGACCAAAACGTTTTTAATCCAATCAACTAAACCGGACCAAAAACTGGTTCCCACTAATATTATAGGAAAACGAGCAACTTTCTTAGTTTGTATTAACGTTATCGCTTCAAATAGTTCATCCATAGTTCCAAAACCGCCTGGCATTACTACAAAACCTTGGGAGTACTTGACAAACATCACTTTGCGAACAAAGAAATAATCAAAATTTAGATTTTTATCTCTATCAATATATGGATTAAAGTGCTGTTCAAATGGAAGCTCAATATTTAATCCTACCGATGTGCCACCACCAAGATGAGCACCTTTGTTCCCCGCTTCCATAATTCCTGGTCCACCACCAGTAATTACACCATAACCAGCTTTACTGATTTTAAAAGCGATTTTTTCAGCCAATAAATAATTTGGACTATCTGATTTTGTTCTCGCTGAACCAAAAATACTTACGCAAGGTCCTATTCGCCCCATGCTTTCATAACCGTTAACAAATTCGGCCATGATCTTAAAAATTGCCCAACTATCATTGGTACGAATTTCGTTCCAGTTCTTTTGCTTTAATCGATCTTGGATTACTTTATCATCATCATTATCAAAATCTTCTATTCTCATATTTTAAAATATCATTAAATTTTTATTTTTTAAGCTTAATCCTGTTTTCCGCTTCAATCTTTTCCGCCATCGGTTTTTTTTCTAAGAACTTACAAGAGCTTCCGCTGGTCGCTTTGTATTTTCAAGAAAATTCACCAATAGCTTAAAAGGATTTTCACTGCAATCAGGGCTAAAATCGATCCACTAAAGTACATATTTATTTTACAATGTCAGTATATGTTTTTTTAAAAGCATTCCTTATTTCGTTTTTATAGCTGTAGTCATTTGCACTTATTTTTTTACCAGAAATAATTTGTGAAGCTGTACCATCAATAGCATTTTTATTGCTCTAGACAACTGTTTGATAATGCTATTTTTGCTGTTTTCTGCCAGAAAGGGAATGTAATTATTTCTATTTTCAATTGTTGATGCGTTTAAACATGATATTTTAACTTTATAAGTATAAATTGGCGTTGTAGTTTTTGCATTTACTAAGAAATTTTCTTTGAGATTATAAACGAATTTCAAACAGTTTTACGTGCTTCATTATAATTATTACGTTGTATTCAAAATGAAAAATTTGAATTCTCTTTTCTGGGAACTTTAAAACAATAATAGTTTTATACTAAAATTCGTTTAAAATGCTGTGACTGATGAAACCATCGAATACAATTAACGTAAAAACAAGTGAAATTATCGACTCAAGATATAGAAAAAATCAATTTTTTAATTTTTAATGATTTCAGTTAAAGTACTCACAACTAATTAGCTAATCCACTCCATTTTTCATTGCTCTACATTTTATTTTGTAGCGAGTATTCTTGAAAATTAATACAATCAAATTGTTGTTACAACTATGTTAAACTAGTTAACAATAACGATAGATTCAATATATTTGGAAAAATTATACGTTCATTATGTATGAACTCAGTTTGGTCCCATGAACCGATAAAAGTAAATTAATTAGCGCTGATAGCTATAAGAATCAATAAATAATAAACTATATCTAAATATGAAAAATTCATTATTACTAATTTTCTTCTCGCTATTTACAATTGTTTTGTCAGCTCAAGAAGTAAAGAAAAATCAAAAAGCAATAATAAAAACTAATATTGTGTGTGATCATTGTCAAGAATGTGAAACTTGTGGAGGGAATTTTAAATCTAATATGCTTAAAATAAAAGGTGTAAAGATGTATGAACTGGATGAAAAAAATATGACAATCACTGTTTTTTATAATACTCAAAAAACAAATTTAGATACTATTAAAGGCGCTATTTCAAAAATGGGCTATGATGCTGATGATATTAAAGCTGATGCATCAGGAGTAAGTCAACTCGATGATTGTTGTAAAAAAGTATAATTTTAGAAGGCCAGCGAAATTAGAATATATTTTTTTATATTTTAATCGTACCAGCAGGCCGTAATCAATCCTCTACGAAAAACCCTGCAGCCGAGAGAAAGCTGTAAAGGTTTAAAAAATACCGATTATAATGCAGCTATTTACTTTCATTGCATACCATTTCACCGCAATGAAAGTTGGTTAAAAAACACTCGATAGTATTACTGCAGTTAATTATTACGCCGTGGTCAAGTTTATTGTAACAAAACTTTACTCTAACTCCTTTTTCAAAAACTGCGCTGTATAACTTTTTTTGCTTTTTGCTACTTCTTTGGAGTTATCATGTTCATCATATATTATTTATGAATTAATTTCTAATAACTTTTTGATGCTATTATTCAATAAATCGCTTTCATCTTCAAAGTTTAGGCCAATGCTGCCAATTGAGGGATAGACAGGGTTATCACTATTTAAATCATATTCCTTTTTTTGATAGTAATCAATAGAATCTTCAATTCCAGGAAATAATACAAATAATGCTAAAGGGTCGAAATAAGCACCAGTTTTATTTCCTATACCGTGTAAGTACTTCAAAGTTAATTCAGGATAATCTTTTTGTTCAATAGTTCTTAATTTTTTGTATTTAGCATCGATAATGATGAATTTACCATTTTCTAATTCGATGAAAAAATCAGGTTTTAATTTTCCAGAATTGTTTCGAACTGTAATAAGTTTGTTTGGTATAATTTCAAAATACAAATAATGATTAATTCCTTTTTTAATCAATTTTATTTTATTAGGAAAACCATCATCATTTTGACTAATTTCTTCAGCGTCATATTCCAATTTTTTGAAGGAGTCTATTAGCTTATAAAAACAAGCTTTTTCAAATAATTGATCCATTCTATTTATTCCTTTAAATAATTTTTTATCTTTTGAATAAGTAGCATTTTTATTAAGTAACCATTCTATTAATTTTTCAAACACGAAATTATAATGTTCTTTCGATTCTATTTTGTTTGTATTTAGGAAATCTAAAGTTTCAGTACTTACGGGAATATGTTGATCTAAATGAAATTTAATTTTAATTATGTTTTCATCTATGTCTTTTAAACGCTTTAGACTCCTTTTGTAGGAATAAAAATTTAATCGACCCTCAAAAGTAATTTTAGAAAAATTTTTAATATCTTCTTCAAATGAATCTTTAATATGATTTAAAAAAAGTTTTAATTCAGTTATAAAACCATGTATTATTTGATTTTCAATCGTATCTGTACTTTCGTCAAGCTCATTTGAAAGTATTTCTACAGGAGAGAAGAGTCTATTATTTATTATTATTTTGTTAAGATCACAAGATGTAGTAGGATATAAAGTGTCTAAATTATTTATCAACCAAATTAATGATTCGTCCGAAGTATTTACTTCTGATGTATAGTTTACAATTTCATTTTTTTGTCTGATAATCCTAATTTTGTCAAAACTAAAAGAGTTAAGATATTCTTTTTTTAAATCATTAATAAAATTTTCACAAAAAGTAAGTAACCATTCTACTTTATCATCATTATTTGATGGACTAGCTGTATGTTTTAATAAGGAATGTTTTGTCCATATTTTGGTACTTTTTGATTCTATATATTTAACCAGTGAATCAAACTCCGTCTCATTAATTTTTGATGAATTAACATTTATACTAAAAGAATGTATTGTTTTTTCGGTTTTATTGTCAATTAAAAGAATGTCACAGCGACCAATAGGATAGTTAACAAATAGCCTATAAAACCATATTTTTTGATGAAGAGAAGCACAAAACAATTCTTTACTGTAATTCTCAATCCTAAATTTTTGACTTTGAAAATAATCTTGAAGAGAATCGTAATCAAGCACATAGATATATTTATGCTTTATTTGTGTTAGTCTAGTGATTTTTAAAGGTATATCTGTAATATCAATTCTAACATCACCACAATCGGAATCACTCTCTAAATAGAAAGAAAAATTATCAGTTTCATCAATATAATCTCCTTGGTATAATCCAAAAGTTTGATTCTGATTGTTTTTGAAGCAATGTAAAATACAATTCATCATAAATATATCGCTTAATAGTAAATGTATCTGAAGTGTTTTAACTCTTTACCTCTCTCAATTATTTTGGTCAATAATTTTTCTGATTTGGTCATTCCTTTATCATTCAAATCACTTTTTAAGCCTTCGAGTAATTTTTGAAAAGATTCTCCTCTTCCGTTAATTAATGGAAGTATGTGCTGTGATATTGCATAATCTAGCGCAACATAACTATTACCTTCCATTAACCCAGTAGCAACTTTACAATATTTATAAATTGCAATTTCTTTTCTTGGACTTATAATAATTGTGTGATTTGATTCTAATTTTTCTTTAATTTTATTAAAAGTGTCTTTTATTAATTCTTCTTCGGTTTTCCATTTAGGAGTTTCTGTAAAGAGTTTCTGTAATTCTAAAAAATCAAAAATAGTATCAATGTTAGTTGTATTTTCAGTTATTTCAGTAATAGAATTTGGTTTTTCTAATTGCACTATAGATGCTCTATCAATTAATCTATTTGAAAGAGTTTCAGTAGTATGATCGTGGTTAATTGTAGCTACAAATCTAAATCCAGATCCAAAGTTTATTTCCTCCCCCTCAGAAATTTTAATTTTTCTTGGATAATCGACATCTGCAAGTTTTATAAAATCAGACCAATAGTGTTCAATAGGACTTAGATTAGCTTCATCAAGTAATACGATATATGGCGAGTTTTGCTTTTCTTCTGATTTTTTTAGAGCTTCTTTTAACTTAGTTTTAGCAGGTTGAAATTTATTAGTCAATGGGTTAAAAAAACCTATCAAATCTTTTGCTGATGTCCAACCTTTTGCACATGCAATTTCCAAATAACCAAAATCCTCGCTTAAACCATAACTTTTAGATAATTTTTCAACTAATGAAGTTTTACCAACTCCAGGTGCCCCTGCAATGATCGTAATAAAAGTTTGATTTATTGTAATAACTAGATTTGCAACATCGTTGAAAACCAGCTCTCTACCCTGATCAGCTAATCTTTTCTGAATCTCTGAAATATAATTTTTAGGTGAACTAATTTCCGAATTTAACGAAATTATTTTAGCTTTCATTGAATGTGTCACCTCAGTATGGATCTTAATTGGCATAATTTCTATACCATTTAAAAGATCTGTATATATTTTTGCCTCGGCTAATTTTGCAGTATGCTCAGATGCAGATCTTTCAAATGTTTTTGTAATGTCTTTTACAGCATCATTGATTTTTCTGTGGTTGTTTTCAATTTTCTTGATATCTTCTTCCAGCAAGTCTTTTCTAATAGAAAGTCGATCGTTTTCACTTTTTAATGAATTAGATATTACTTTTTCTTTCAATATTTGCTCTATTTCATTCAGCTTACTTTCAACATTTATAGCTTTAGATAAAATAGGATATAATACTGAATCTATTTTATTATTTTCTTTGTTCTTGCTTCTATCCTCTTCAATTTCGATATTTAGTTCTTTAATCCTATCTTTCAAAGTTATAATAACCTTATCTTTAGAATCTCGCTCAATTCTTATGTCCTCTTTTTCTTTCTCTAAAATCTCAATTTCAGAGCTATCAATTCCTTTTTCAATAAAGTTTTTGGTGTGTAATATTTTTACTAAATCATTAATTTCTTTTTCATTATCCTCAATTTCATCAAGGAGTGAGATATACTTATTCCATTTAAGTTTATCAATTTTATTGTTATTAGTTTTTTGTAAACTTTTAATTTCATTAAGGGTACTAGCTATTTTTGGAGAGTTTTCGGTTAATTTATCGATTGCCCATTTATGTAATATTGGTATTGGGGTAAAATCAATTGGGTTTCCAATGCTATTATCAATAAAATTTTTAAAACCCACCAAAAATTCATTCTTTTCAATATCTACAATGATAAAATTAGTCGCATTTTCGGTATCGATGTCAAAAATGATAGTTCCATTGTAATGGTTATAACTATCTATAAAATCCAAAAAGTCAATATCCTTTTCAAAATCTTCCTCATAATTTTTAAAATTAGCGGCTTTTAATTCATTTCCATCTCTCTCAAAAGGACCAAATATTTTGTCTGAACTTGTTTCTTTTAAAAAAAAGATGTCATTTATAATACCTTCTGTTGTAATAAGTTTATTTGAATTTATTGAAAATTTATTATGGTAAATTGGTATTATTTCATTTGGAGCTAATTTTCTTGTATCTCCATTATGATTAGTTATGATTTTAAAACTTGGGTTTTTAGTTGTATTACCATCTAAAAACGCTTTCAAGTCATTTTCATAATTTTTAGTATTATCTTGTATTTTATCTGCATTTAGTTCGTAAAAACAATTGTTTTCAAATCTTTCAAAGCCTATTGTGACAAATATATTCCCATTATTGGGATATTCTTTAGGTTCAACTGTAGTAAATTCGTTACTTTCAATTTTAAAGATAGGTAACACTAATCCAGTTTTGTTTTCCCAGGAGGTAGAATTACTTTTTTTTATAATTATTTTGCTCATAATTTGAGGTTTAATAGTGTTTTTTTTCAAAATAGATTGCAATGTAGTAATAATTTAAGCGCTTAATAAGTATTTTCTTTAATAATCAGAGACAATTTTCACTAACTAAAGAAAAACCACCCTGCCCGCCGCGGTGGGTATCCCTCCAGACGCGGGGAATTTACTCTAACTCCTTTTTCAAAAACTGCGCTGTATAACTTTTTTTGCTTTTTGCTACTTCCTCAGGCGTTCCTTTTGCAATCAATTGTCCACCGCCTTTTCCTCCTTCGGGGCCAATGTCAATTATATAATCTGCCAGTTTTATGACATCCATATTATGCTCGATAATAAGGATCGTATTTCCTTTATCTACAAGTTTGTTAATTACCTCCATCAAAACTCTAATATCTTCAAAGTGGAGTCCTGTGGTGGGCTCGTCCAGAATGTAAAATGTATTCCCAGTATCTTTTTTAGATAATTCTCCAGCTAGTTTGATGCGTTGTGCTTCACCGCCTGAAAGAGTGGTACTTTGCTGACCAAGGGTAATATATCCTAAACCTACATCCTGAATTGTTTTTACTTTTCTATAAATCTTGGGAATCAACTCAAAGAATGGTACTGCTTCATCGACAGTCATATTCAACACATCTGAAATAGATTTTCCTTTGTATCTAATTTCTAATGTTTCTCGATTAAAACGTTTTCCTTGACACGTTTCACATTCTACGTAAACATCAGGTAAAAAGTTCATTTCGATTGTTCGAACACCAGAACCTTCACAGGTTTCGCAGCGTCCTCCTTTGACATTAAAGCTAAAACGTCCTGCTTTATAACCCCGTATCATACTCTCTGAAGTCATTGTGAACAGATTTCTAATTTCTGTAAACACTTCGGTATATGTAGCTGGATTCGATCGCGGCGTTCTGCCAATTGGGCTTTGGTCTATATCAATCACCTTGTCGATATGTTCTAATCCTTCAATTTTTTTATATGGTTTTGGCTTTTTGACACCATTAAAATAATAGGCATTCAAAATAGGGTATAACGTTTCATTAATCAACGTGGATTTCCCACTTCCTGAAACACCCGTAACACAAATCATTTTGCCTAGAGGCAATTCAATAGAAACATTTTTTAAGTTATTGCCTGTTGCTCCAGTCAGTTTCAAAAACTTACCGTTCCCTTCTCGACGTTTTTTAGGAACCTCAATCTTCATTTCACCATTCATGTACATTGCTGTAATGGTATGGTGTTTTTGGATTTCAGCCGGCGTTCCTTTACTGATAATTTCACCACCATACTTACCAGCCTTTGGACCTATATCAATAACATAATCCGCACGTTCAATCATGTCTTTATCGTGCTCGACTACAATTACTGAGTTTCCTATGTCGCGTAATTGCTCGAGTGAGTGAATTAGTTTTTCATTGTCTTTTTGGTGCAAACCTATACTTGGTTCATCTAAAATATAGAGAACACCCACGAGCTGCGAGCCAATTTGGGTTGCTAGTCGAATGCGTTGCGCTTCGCCGCCCGAAAGTGATTTTGAACTACGGCTTAGAGCCAAATAATCTAAACCTACGTTCATCAAGAAGTTCAATCTATCTTTGATTTCTTTAATAACTTCGGTAGCTATTCTTTTTTGTTTATCCGATAAATGATTGTCTAAATCTTGAAACCAAGCGGTCAAATCCGAAATGTCCATGTCACACAATTCGGTTATATTTTTTTTGTTTAATTTAAAGAATTGTGCTTCTTTTTTTAAGCGTGAACCGGCACAAACAGGACAGTTAATTTCATCCATAAATTCCTTAGCCCAACGCTTTATGGAAGTGGAGTTACTTTCATCAAACTGATTTTTGATAAAATGTGATATTCCTTCAAAATCAATCTTATAATCACGACCAACCCCTAAATCTTTTGAGTTAACGGTGAATTTTTCTTTACCGCCATTCAAAATCATTTCCATTGCCTCAGCGGGAATTTTCTCGATGGCATCCGTTAATTTGAATCCGTATTTTTCTCCAATGATCTCAAGTTGCTTGAAAATCCAAGAGCTTTTATATTCGCCTAAAGGAGCAAATCCGCCCGCTTTAATTGTTAGTTTTGGATTTGGAACAATTTTTTTGACATTAATTTCATTTACAGTTCCTAGACCATTGCAATGATCGCAAGCACCTTTTGGAGAGTTGAAAGAAAATAAATTAGGCTCTGGATTTTGATATGAAATTCCAGTGGTTGGACACATTAAGTTCCGACTAAAGTATCGTACTTCATTTGTGTCTTGCTCTAAAACCATCAAAACATTTTCACCATGATGCATGGCAGTATTGATACTCTCTATTAATCGTTTTTCATTTTCCGGACTATCATCAATGACCATTCTATCCACAACGATTTCAATATCATGTGTTTTGTACCGGTCTAATTTCATTCCAAGAGTAATATCTAAGATTTCATTATTCACACGAACTTTAAGAAAACCTTGCTTAGCAATTTGTTGAAAAAGTTCAGCATAATGTCCTTTTCTAGCACGAATAACAGGTGCTAAAATATTAATCCGTTTCCCTGTAAAATCCTGAATGATTAAATCTTTTATTTGCTCGTCAGAGTAAGAGACCATCTTTTCTCCAGTATTATAACTATAGGCATCTGCACCACGAGCATAGAGTAAACGTAGAAAATCGTAAATTTCAGTTATCGTTCCTACTGTAGAACGAGGACTTTTGCTGGTTGTTTTTTGTTCGATGGCAATTACAGGCGAAAGTCCGTCAATTTTATCCACATCTGGGCGCTCTAATCCACCTAAAAACTGTCTCGCATAGGCTGAAAAAGTTTCTACATAACGGCGTTGGCCTTCGGCATAAATGGTATCAAAAGCTAAGGATGATTTTCCAGATCCTGAAAGTCCAGTAATTACAACTAGTTTCTCCCGAGGGATGGATACATCTATATTTTTAAGGTTGTGAACTCGAGCGCCTTGAACTTCAATAGTATTGTCTTTGTCTAACATAATTTTTTGCAAAAACGCAAAGTTAACATTTTGATTTATTCTTTCGTTACAACAGTTTAGAAGTTTATGTTAAAGATTATGTACTTTTGAAAAAAGCGAAATAAAGCTGTTTTACAATTATAAGTACATAATTTTTATATGAAAACAAGAATTGGAATAGTAGGAATAGGTGGAGTAGGTGGCTATTTTGGGGGGTTGCTGGCTAAAGAATTTTACAAATCAGATGTTGTAGAAGTTGTATTTATAGCAAGAGGTGAAATGCAAAAAGCGATCGAAAATAATGGTTTAAAAATTATTACAGATACTGGTGATACCGTCGTGTTTCCTCATTTAGTTTCTAATGATCCGCATACAATTGGAAAATTGGATTTTATTATTTGCTGTACAAAAACTTACGATCTTGAGGAGAGTTTGCTTTCTATTAAAAACTGTATTACTAAAAACACTGTTTTTCTGCCCTTATACAACGGTGTCGATGCTCCTGAGCGAATTAATACTTTATTTCCTGAAAATGAAGTTTTACAGGGTTGTGCTTATATTGTTTCAATGATCGCTTCTACAGGAATAATTAAGAAAATTGGTGCATATGAGAAGTTGTTTTTTGGTTCTACTATGGCACCAATTGCCACTTTAAATAAAATACATTCCATTTTTAAAACTGCAGGAATCGAGAGTTATTTAGTTGAAAATATAGAAGAAACCGTTTGGGAGAAATTTGTTTTTATATCGGCTTTGGCTTCAGCCACTTGCTATTTAGATCAAAATATTGGTGAAATTTTAAGTAAGAAAGAAAACAGATTATTTTATTTCGATTTATTAAATGAAATTACAATGCTTGCCGCAGTAAAAGGATTGAATTTACCGCAAGATATTGTATTTCAAAGCATTCAAAAACTGGAAAAATCGCCACATGATGCAACTTCTTCTATGCATAGAGATTTATTAGCGGGAAGAAAAATAGAGATAGAATCATTAACTGCGTTTGTGGTAAATGAAGGAGAAAAGTACGAATTAGAAATGCCAACGTACCTGAAGGTATTGGATAAATTGATGCTTTTATAATTCGTTTTGAGATAAGAAACACTTTTTTAAACGGCGAAATCAGATTTTTTTTTGTAAACATTTTTATTAGATTACTATAAAGTAGCGGACTGTTTTCCTATTATTTATTTGTGCACTATTTTTTTAAGTCAATATTTTTTTTATACTCTATTCTTGATAGTATGCGTGCATAATATTCAAGAGAATTTCTTATATTCGATCTATAAATCAAAAATAATGCAACACGATTTTGACTACATAATAATAGGAAGTGGATTTGGCGGATCAGTTAGTGCTTTACGACTTTCTGAAAAAGGATATAAAGTATTGGTTATTGAAAAGGGAAAATGGTATAAATCGAATGACTTTGCTAAAACTAATTGGAATCTTCCCAAATGGTTATGGATGCCTTCATTAAAGTTTTTTGGCATCATGAAAATGAGTATTTTTAGACATATTGTAATAATTTCAGGCACTGGAGTAGGTGGTGGGTCATTAGTGTATGGAAATACGTTGCCAATCCCGAAAACATCATTCTACAAATCAGGAAGTTGGAGCGCGCTAGCGGACTGGGAAAATGAACTCAAGCCATTTTATAAAACTGCATTAAATATGCTGGGTGCTACAAGAAATCCTAAGTTATTTGATGGTGATTTAGCGTTAAAGGAATTAGCAAAAAATATAGGAAAAGAAGATCAATTTGAAAACCCGGAAGTCGCTGTTTTCTTTGGTAAAGCGGGAGTAAAGGTAAAAGATCCTTATTTTGAGGGTAAAGGCCCTGATCGAGCAGGTTGTAATTTTTGCGGTGGTTGCATGACTGGATGCCGCTTTAATGCCAAAAACACTTTGGATAAAAATTACCTTTATCTAGCTCAAAATTTGGGCGCTAAAATCCTTGCTGAACAAGAAGTTTATGATGTTGTTCCTCAAGATGGTAAAAATGGATCGACTGGATACAAGATAATGTTGAAATCAAGTACTAATTATTTTAAGAATAGGAAAGAATTGACTGCAAAAGGAGTTGTTTTTTCCGGCGGTGTATTAGGTACGGTAAAATTGCTATTAAAACTAAAACATAAATCACTTCCATTAATTTCTGATAAATTGGGACAAGATATTCGAACAAATAATGAAACTTTGATTAGCGTCTCTACTTTAGACGATACTAAAAATGTATCTAAGGGAGTTGCAATAGGCAGTTTGCTTCACACAGATGATAATAGTCATCTTGAAATTGTAAGGTACGCAGAAGGTTCTGGTTTTTGGAAACTTTTGCATTTGCCTTTATCTAATGGTAAAAATACATTTACGCGCTTATTCAATATGGCAAAGCAAGTATTAAGTTATCCTATAAAGTATTTTAAAATCTATTTTGTCAATAGTTGGTCAAAAAGCACTACCGTTTTATTGTTCATGCAATCCATAGATAGCACTCTTAAATTTAAAAATAACTTTTTTGGCGGAATGTCAACTTCTGTTGGAAAAGGAGCGAAACCAAGTGCCTATATTCCGGAATCAATCGCGTTAACGAAAAAATATAGCGAAATTATCAATGGCGTTCCCACTTCATTTGTTTTAGAGTCAATTGCGGGCATACCATCCACCGCGCACATTTTAGGTGGCGCTGTAATGGGAGCGGACAGTTCTCAAGGAGTTATCAATAAAAACAATATAGTTTTTGGATATGAAAATATGTATGTAATAGATGGAGCAATGATATCAGCTAATCCTGGAGTAAATCCCTCACTTTCCATTACAGCAATTGCAGAACATGCAATGGCGCAAATAGAGGATAAGTCATTTTGAGGATGGTATTTACATACAGGAATTTAATTTCTTACTATTTTAGCGACTTTAAAGAGTGCTATTTAAATAAAACCTGAGCCGATTAGACTTTTTAAACGGCTCAGGTTTTTATTTATTCACTTCATAACTTTTTTAATGAATGCTGCATTATAAATAAGTGTTTTGCTTTTGAGGAAAACCGTAAATGTGATATATTTTAAACGTCTATATTTGTTTAAATAAAATCAAGTATTTACTTACTTTAGTTTTTGCTTTTAAATGCCTAAGTTTGAGCTTTAGGTTACAATAGTATAGAATTATCATTAAACAACGATTGTTAATGGCTTTCAACGAAGATTCAAGAGTTAAAATTCCCGCCATATTACATCTAATGCGCTTAGGCTATGACTATTTATCATTGGCTAATGTAGAACGGGATGAAAGCACCAATATTTTTACAGCTATTTTTAGAGAAAGCGTTTTGAGGCTCAATTCGACTTTGAGAGATGTGGATGTCTCTAGAATATACCTTGAACTAGCACTATCTCTTGAAAATGAAGATCTAGGAAAAGCTTTTTATGAAAAAATAATAGACCAATCAGGCATTCGTTTCATCGATTTTGAAAATTTCGAAAACAATACTTTTCATGTAGTTACTGAGCTTACCTATAAAAAAGATGATGAAGAATTTCGTCCAGACATTACGATATTAATCAATGGATTACCCCTAGTATTTATCGAAGTGAAAAAGCCAAATAACCTTGACGGAATACAAGCGGAGCACAACCGCATAGAAAGCCGTTTCAAGAATAAAAAATTCCGTCATTTCGTCAACATGACGCAGTTGATGCTTTTTTCCAATAATATGGAGTACGATAAAGAATCGACTTTGATGTTGCAAGGTGCATTTTATGCAACTGCATCTTATTCTAAGCCAAGCTTTAATTTTTTTAGGGAAGAAGCAGAATTCGATTTAACTAAAATTCTTGCTGATCTGGACGATGAAACGGAGACTTTGGTTTTGGAAGACAATAATTTGGTAGGTATCAAAAATGCTCCTGAATTTATTGTCAATAAAAATCCTGACACACCCACCAATCGCATTTGTACTTCTTTACTTCAAAAGGAGCGTCTGCGATTTATGCTGCAATATGGTATTGCTTATGTCAAAGGATCTAAAGGTTTACAAAAGCACATTATGCGTTATCCACAACTTTTTGCAACCAAAGCAATTGAATCCAAGTTGGAACAAGGGGTAAAAAAAGGAATCATTTGGCACACACAAGGAAGCGGTAAAACAGCTCTGGCATTTTATAATGTAAAATACTTGACGGATTATTACCGAAAAAAAAATATAGTTCCCAAATTCTATTTTATCGTGGATCGAATCGATTTGTTGATTCAATCAGCAAAAGAGTTTAAAAGTCGTGGACTTACCGTTCATGAAATTAGTAGTAGGGATGCTTTCGCAAAAGACATTAAGGCTACTAGCGTCATTCATAATCATTCGGGAAAGGCGGAGATCACCGTTGTGAACATCCAAAAATTTCAGGATGATCCTGATGTGGTGCGCAACACCGACTATAATCTAAACATTCAAAGAATATATTTCTTGGATGAAGTGCACCGCAGTTATAATCCTAAGGGGAGCTTCTTGGCCAACTTAAACGAGTCTGATGCTAATGCGATTAAAATCGGGTTAACAGGAACACCGTTATTAGGAACCGATTATAATTCTAAATCACTCTTTGGTGATTATATTCACAAGTATTATTACAACTCCTCTATTGCCGATGGTTATACGTTGCGTTTAATTAGAGAAGAAATAGAGACTAATTATCGATTAACGTTAAAAGAAGCCTTAGAAGAAATTGATATTCTAAAAGGGAACGGCGATAAAAAATTGGTCTATGCACACCCAAAGTTTGTAGAGCCCATGCTGGACTATATTGTGCAAGATTTTGAGAAGGCTAGAATCACCATGAACGACAACTCGATTGGCGGCATGGTTGTATGTGATTCATCTGAACAAGCCAAAATGCTCTATGAAATTTTCCAAGAGAAATACGCTGTAAACACTTTTGCGCCAGATCTTTTATTGGCTGCCGAACCTTCAACTGGATATGGAGCCAAAAAGAAATTAGAAAGCAAGGTCAACACTGCGGCAGTTATTTTGCACGATATAGGGACAAAAACAGATCGCAAAGATCAGGTAGAACAGTTCAAAGATGGAAACATTGATTTACTTTTTGTTTACAACATGCTTTTGACTGGTTTTGATGCACCACGATTGAAAAAACTGTATATCGGTCGTGTCATTAAGTCACACAATTTATTACAAACCTTAACCCGTGTGAATCGTACGTATAAAGATTTTAAATACGGTTATGTGGTTGATTTTGCTGACATTCAGAAAGAATTTGATAAAACCAATCAAGATTATTTCAACGAATTGCAGTCTGAGTTAGGGGATGAGATGGAGCATTACTCTGACTTATTCAAATCAAAGGAGGAGATCAATGCAGAAATTCAAGTAATCAAAGAGGTTTTGTTTCCATTTGACATTAAGAACTCAGAACTCTTTTCACAACCAATCACTCAAATTCAGGATCGAGGGGTTATGTTACAAATTACTAAAGCCTTAAATAATGCAAAGAATTTGTACAACCTTATCCGTTTGTCTGGCAATTATGAGATGTTAGCCGAACTAGATTTTCACAAACTTACCGTTCTTTTGAGAGAAGCTAATAATCATTTGGCTTTGATCAATACAAAAGAAGCTTTAGAAAGTAATGTAGATACGTCTAATTTATTGAATATTGCCTTAGAGGATGTCTTGTTTGCTTTTGTGAAAATTAAGGAAGAAGAAATGGTCTTGGCAGATCAGCTCAAAACTACCTTGCAAAAAACTAGAGAAATGCTTGGAGGAAATTTTGACCAAAAAGACCCCACGTTTATTTCGTTAAAAGAGGAACTAGAACGCCTATTTAAAAAGAAAAATTTGAGTGAAGTGTCCAAAGAAGAAATGGAAGCCAACATTAAAGCTTTGGAACAAATTTATACGCAAGCCAAAGAATTAGAGCGCAAAAATTTATTATTGCGTGCTAAGTATGACAATGACGAAAAGTACACTCGTATGCACAAACGCTTGATGGAAAAAGACCCTTTAACGGACAGCGAAACTAAACTTTTTGAAGCCTTAAAAGGGTTGAAAAAGGAAGTAGATCTTCAAATTTTACAGAATTCTAAAATGCTCGAAAACGAAAGTTTTGTGGATAAAATGATGATGCGATTGGTTATTGATCAATTTAAAAACAAACAAAACATTCCGTTGGATTCTATTGCCGCTAAGCGTATTAACGGCATTATAGTTAAGGAATACATGAATGAATTTTATGGACGAATAGCCTAATTAAATATGAAAAAGCAAGATGCCATTCAATTATTTGAAGATAAAAAAGTAAGAACCATCTGGGATCCAACTGTCGAAAAGTGGTATTTTTCGATTATTGATGCTATCGAAGCGTTAACCAACTCTGATAGGCCAAGAAAATATTGGAGCGATTTAAAAGTTAAACTAAAGAAAGAGGGAAGCGAACTGTCCGATAAAATCGGACAGTTGAAAATGCAAGCTCCTGATGGTAAAATGCGTTTGACGGATATAGCCGATACCGAACAATTATTTCGCCTCATACAATCGATTCCTTCACCAAAAGCGGAGCCATTTAAACTATGGCTAGCGCAAATTGCAGCGGAACGATTAGACGAAATTCAAGATCCAGAACTTACCATTGATAGAGCTTTAGAGCAATATACGCAATTGGGATATTCCGAAAGTTGGATTAATCAACGTTTAAAAAGTATTGAAATTCGTAAGGCGTTAACGGATGAATGGAAAAGTAGAGGTTTGAAAGAAGGTGTACAGTTTGCCACACTGACTGATATTATTTCGAAAGCTTGGTCTGGCAATACGACTAAAGAATATAAAATATTAAAAGGGCTGAAAAAGGAAAATCTCAGGGATAACATGACTAATACCGAGTTAATCTTGAACATGTTGGCTGAGGCCTCTACCAAAGATATTTCGCAAGCAACAAATCCTGAAACTTTTGATGAAAATGTAGAAGTAGCACAACAAGGTGGTAATGTTGCAAAAGTAGCCCTCAAAGAATTAGAGTCCAAGACGGGTAAAAAAGTAGTTGCTGCCTTGAATGCCAAACAAGGGGTGACCCAAAATCAAAGAGAAGAAAAAAAGAAAGACAAATAATGAATACAACATCACAGTTTGAAACGCAAACTAAGAACCTCATCGACGATTTAAAAAGCGTTTGCGCTAATTACGGTTTGGGAAATGACGGAAACGAGTTTAAGATTATCACTCAAGTATTTTTGTATAAATTCCTGAATGATAAGTTTGTTCACGAAGTGAAACAAATAGATGCCAGTATTGCAGCAGCAGACGACTGGGAAAAAGCGTTTAGAGCGCTAAGCGACGATGATCGCGAAATGCTAACCTTACAAATGAGCGAAAGCACCGCAACCATTCATCCTGATCAATTGATTTCGTCTTTGTTTGACAGACAAAACGAACCTAAATTTGCCGATATTCTCGACAATACCTTAATTGATATAGCTAAAAACAACAGCGATATCTTCTCGGTAATTACCGAAGGTGGCGAAAAAATAGTTTTATTTGAAAACATTAGTAAATATGTGACCGACAAGCGAGACGATTTTTGCAAAGCGATTATCAACAAACTGGTGAACTTTAGTTTCGAAAATATCTTCCACGAAAAGTTTGATTTCTACGCTACTATTTTCGAATATTTAATCTCTGATTACAACAGTAATAGTGGTGGGAAATATGCCGAATATTTCACGCCTCATGCCGTTGCTAAAATCATGGCGCGCTGCCTTGTGCAAGGCGAAGTGAGCAATGTTACTTGTAATGATCCCAGTGCAGGTTCAGGAACTTTGCTAATGAATTTAGCACACCAAATAGGCGAAGATAAATGCACCATTTACTCCCAAGACATTTCGCAAAAATCCTCTAACTTATTGCGACTGAATCTAATTTTGAACAATTTAGTGCATTCCATACCGAATGTGGTAAAAGGAAATACTATTTTAGATCCGTACCAAAGAGAAAAAAACGGTCGCTTGATGCGATTTGATTATATTGTTTCAAATCCTCCATTTAAACTCGATTTTTCTGATTTCAGTGCTGATTTAGATACCAAAGAAAACCACGAACGCTTTTTTGCGGGAATTCCGAATGTTCCAAAAGCCAAGAAAGAAGGAATGGCTATATACTTACTGTTTTTGCAACATATTATGTACTCTTTGACTGAAAAAGGCAAGGCGGCAATAGTTGTTCCCACAGGATTTATCACGGCTCAAAGTGGTATTGACAAAAAAATTAGAGAACGCATGGTAGAAAGCAAAATGCGTGCAGGTGTGGTCAGTATGCCAAGTAACATTTTTGCCACAACAGGAACCAACGTTTCAATTTTATTTTTAGACAAACAAAACAAAGGCGATGTAGTGTTGATTGACGCTTCTAACTTGGGAACAACGGTAAAAGAGGGTAAAAATCAGAAAACACTTTTAAGTTTTGAAGAAGAAGATAAAATCATAGATACTTTTAATACTAAAATTGCCATTGCTGATTTCTCGGTAGTAGTTTCGTATGATGACATCAAAACCAAAAATTACTCTTTGAGTGCAGGACAATATTTTGAAGTAAAAATTGAATATACGGATATTACAGCTGATGAGTTTACAAGTAAAATGAATGCTTTTGAAAGTAATTTAGAAGGTTTGTTTGCTGAAGGTAAAACATTGGAAGTAGAAATTCAGGCTAATTTGAAAAGTCTAAAATATGAATAATGATTTAGAAAATACCGCTAACGAAAGTTTGTTAAAGGAGCTTTCTACTTTAATAGAACAAAGCAAACAACGTGTTGCAGTTGTTGCCAATAGTGAAATTACATTATTGTTTTGGCAAGTAGGAAAACGTATTAATGACACCATTTTGAATAATGAAAGGGCAGAATATGGAAAACAAATTGTGGCAACAGTTTCACAACAATTAGAACATAAATACGGACGCAATTTCAATGAAAAGAATGTGCGACGAATGATGCAGTTTTCAGAACAATTTTCAGATTTTGAAATTGTCGTTCCACTGGCACGACAATTAACTTGGTCACATTTTTTGATTCTAATACCCTTAAAATCAATAGAATCTAAATTGTATTATGCCCAAAAAGCAATAGAAGAAGTATGGGGAAAACGAGAGTTACGCAATCAAATTTCACGCAAAGCCTTTGAAAGAAAAGAAATTGCCAACCTACGACTGTCTAATTTTCCGTCAGATTTACAAAACACCTTTAAAGACCCGTATTTGTTAGATTTTCTGAATCTAAAAAACACCTATTTAGAAAACGATTTAGAACGGGCTATTTTGCAAGAATTAGAAAGTTTTATTTTAGAATTAGGCAAAGGTTTTGCTTTTATGGAACGCCAAAAACGAATGATTATTGATGGCGACGATTTTTATCTTGACCTTTTATTTTACAACCGAAAGTTAAAACGATTGGTAGCTGTAGAATTAAAACTAGGAAAATTTGAAGCAGCCAACAAAGGGCAAATGGAATTGTATTTAAAATGGCTCAACAAATACGAAAAACAAGAAGGCGAAAACGAACCTATTGGTTTAATATTGTGTGCCGAAACCAATAAAGAACAAGTAGAATTGTTAGAACTGCACAAAGACGGCATTATGGTAGCCGAATATTGGACTGACTTTTTACTAAAAAAAGAACTAGAAAACAAAATCCACCAACTACTCATTGAAGCCAAAGAACGAATAGAACGAAATAGAATTGATTAGTATGAAATATATTTTAAAAATAGAAATTCAGAATAATTTGAAAGGATTGAAGTATGAGCGATAAAAACAAAAAAATGATTCGTAACAGTACAGCAGAATTTTTAATATTCACCGCGCAAAGTGGTGAAAATTCTATAGAAGCCCGTTATGAGGATGATACTATTTGGCTTTCACAAAAATTAATGTCAGCACTCTTTGATGTGGAAGAAAACACCATTACGTATCACTTGAAAGAGATTTATAAAAGTAATGAAATTGATATAAATTCAACTACTCGAAAATTTCGAGTAGTTCAACAAGAAGGAAATCGAACTGTAAAGAGAGAAATAGATTTTTACAGCCTTGATGCCATTATTTCTGTAGGTTATCGTGTTAATTCTATAAAAGCAACGCAGTTTAGACAATGGGCAACGAACGTATTGAGAGAATTTGCCATTAAAGGATATGTTTTAGATAGAAAACGAATGGAGAATGGCAGTTTTCTTAATGAAGATTATTTTGAACGTTTACTGCAAGAAATAAGAGAAATCCGTTTAAGCGAAAGACGTTTCTATCAAAAAATTACCGATATTTATGCCACAAGTAGTGATTATACCAAAGAAGCGCTAACCACAAAAACTTTTTTTGCCAAAGTGCAAGACAAACTTCATTTTGCAATACACGGCAAAACCGCTGCCGAACTTATTGCAGACAGAGCCGATAGTGAAAAAGATAATATGGGACTTACTTCTTGGGAAAATAGTCCGAATGGAAAAATAATAAAAGCAGACGTAATAATTGCCAAGAACTACCTCAACAAAGAAGAACTGGATTCTTTAGGACGCATAGTAAATGCTTATTTAGAACTGGCAGAAGAACGTGCAAAACGAAAAATCCCAATGACTATGAACGATTGGGCCAAACGATTGGATTTGTTTTTAGAGTTTGACGAGCGCGAAATTCTAGCGCATACAGGAAATGTAAGTGCAGAAATAGCCAAACAATTTGCCGAAAGCGAATTTGAAAAATACAGAATATTTCAAGACCGCCTTTTTGAAAGCGATTTCGATAAAGAAATAAAAAAACAACTGAATACTCCAAACAATGAGAAATAGTGCAGAAAAAGAAATTCAGAATAATTTGAAAGGATTGAAGTATGAGTAAAATTTCAAAAACAATCTTAGGAGATTTAATTGAATTTCAAAGAGGTTATGATTTACCTAAATCTGAATTTCAAGCTGGGGAAATTCCTGTTATATCTTCAAATGGAATTTTAGGTTATCACAATATTGCGAAAGTTAAAGCTCCCGGAATAACAATTGGAAGAAGTGGAACAGTTGGACTACCTCATTATATTAATGAGGATTTCTTTCCACATAATACTTCCCTTTTTATAAAAGATTTCAAAGGTAATAATCCAAAATACATTTATTATTTGATTAAAACTTTACGATTGAATGAATACGGAAGTGGATCTGGTGTCCCTACAATGAACAGAAATCATTTACATCCAATCAAAGTTTCTGCCTTTTTAGATATTGCGGACCAACAAAAAATCGCCAAAGTTCTTTCAGATTTAGATGCTAAAATCGAACTCAACAATAAAATCAATTCCGAGCTAGAAGCGATGGCAAAAACGCTTTATGATTACTGGTTTGTGCAGTTTGATTTTCCCGCGAAGCTGCCTTCGACTTCGCTCAGGCTGACAAGTAGTGATATTGACGCTGTCTCACTGAGCGAAGTCGAAGTGCCTTATAAAACTTCTGGTGGTAAAATGGTTTATAATCAAGAGTTGAAGAGGGAGATTCCTGAGGGTTGGACTACAGATGTATTAGCAAGTTGGATAGGTAAAGATAAAAGCGGTGACTGGGGTAAAGAAAACCTTGAAGGTAATTATACTGAAAAGGTTCATTGTATTCGTGGTGCAGATTTAAACGGTTTAAATGGCAAAGGTGCGGTAAAAGCACCAACTAGATATATTCTTGAAAAGAATAGGCATAAAATTTTAGATGAGCATGATTTAATTGTTGAAATATCAGGCGGTAGTCCGACTCAATCAACAGGAAGGATGGCGTATATCACTATAGAAACTTTGGAACGTTTTGATGCACCATTAATTTGTTCAAATTTCTGTAAAGCTGTTACTTTAGAAGATGAAACTTATTTATATAATTTCGCTTTCGAATGGGACAAGGCTTATGATCATGGAGTTTTATTTGGATACGAAGGTAAAACTAGCGGAATCAAAAATTTATTATTTGAATCTTTTGTTAGTTCATATAATACTCCAAAGCCTCCTAGAGAGATTGCTCAAAAGTTTTATGATTATATGAAGACTATCCAGTCAAAAAAACAAAAAAATCTAAAAGAAAACCAACAACTCACCTCACTACGTGATTGGTTATTACCCATGCTAATGAATGGTCAGGTTAGGGTTGGAGAGTTTGAGGAAGCAGTTAGTCCCGATAGCTATCGAGAGGTTGCTGAGGGGAGAGTTGAATATAAAAAGGGATAACGTATGATCAATAAACTAAAATACGCAACAATTTCTGATATAGGTATTTCTAATTTAATTTTTTACAATGTAGAAAAGGAAAAAGAGCTTATTCAATTTTGTAAAGACAATTTAATTAGTTGTTTACCCTCAAGTGATAGGAGAAGTATCTATAAATTAGTGAAAGGGAATTTTGAAAACTGTAGACTTGAAAGAGAATTATGTTTAAATCCTTTTGATCGCTTATTTGATGCGGTAACGTTAAAAAAATTTGAAAAAGTAGATCATAACGAAATACGATTTATTACAGAAGGAGAAAAAATTAAAGGAGTTGTTCATATTGTAGATTATAATAATGAATTTTTACAAGTGGAATTTTATCGTGCTTTCTACAAATTTGAGAATAACATTAGAACTCTTTTAATTAAAAATAAATTAACAAATGAAGACTTTATAAATTGGGTTAGATTGAAGAGTGAAAATGAAAATAATTTAAAGAATCAAGAGCATTGGAAAAAAAGATATAATGCACTTATGCCTTTTAAAATTGATGATTTAGAAAGAGTAAAAATTCAAAGATTAGAAGTAAACCCATTTCAAACTTTTTTTTTAAAAGAACTTTTAGAGTTTTGCTTTGATAACGACGTAATACATCGTGAATTTATAAATATTGATTCAATCTGTGCACTTAGAAATAGTATTGCTCATAATAAAGATTTGACTTCAATAATTGAAAATGAAAATGGCGATTTAATATATAATTTTAAAAATCTTCAAAAATTTGTTTTGCATGCGAAGGCATTTTTTGAAGCTTACGAATACTTGTCAGAATTCAAACAAAAATACAAGTAGCAAAATAGATCATTTAATTTTTAACAATATAATGCTCTAAAATATTTTTTATGAAAAACACTTTAGTAACAAGATTAAGCGATTTAAAACAATATAATAAGGCAAAGTGACTTGTTGTTTGGGAAGACAAAACTCCAAATAGATGGGAGAGTGTTTACAGTGAATTAAGTATAGGCGACAATGCTCTTTTCATTAGTAAGGACATTGTTTATATTGGACAAATCTATAAAATAAATGCAACTACAATTATATACGTTAAAGACATCGTTGAATTAAATATTAAAAACGATGAGCTATTACAGTTAAACGAAATTTATCCAGAATTTATTTCTAGAGTTAAAGCAAACTTTCATCCTTTCATACATGAAAAGGAAATAAATATTCCTAATTTAATCGAGGATGCTAATAAAAATAATTTTGTAAGCTTCTACATTTTCAATTCGTTACATGATTACGAAAATAGAGAAATTGAATTAAAAATTAATGATAGAATTTTAATTTTAGAAAAAGGATATATTGTTAATATTCAAATATTTTCATCACGAAAATTAAAATTTGCTCCTTTCAATAAATTTTTAAATTCTAAGGGAAAATCTTTAAAACAGTTATTAAAAATGACAGAAGAGTATAAGGGAAAAGACTCTAATTCAAATAATATTAAAAGATTAAAAGACATTCAACTTAAATTAAAATTAGAAAAAAATTATAAGTTTAAAACATTTTTTTCTTACCATGATGCCTTGTTTAATCAAAGGATATATGGCACCTATATGAGTGAAACTAAAGATAAAAGTGAACAAGCAGAAAGAAATTTTGATTTATTAAATGTTCCTCTCAATCAAATTTTATACGGCCCTCCTGGAACTGGAAAAACTTTTAGACTTCAAAAAGAGTATTTCGACAAATTTACTATTAAGGAAACATCTTTAACACGAGAGCAATTTTTAGAAACTAAAGTTGCTGATTTAACGTGGTGGCAAGTTATATCGATTGCTGTTTTAGATATTGGCAAGGCGAAAGTAAATGACATATTCAACCATGAGTTTATTCGTCTAAAGGAAAAACTATCATCCTCTAAAACGGTTCGACCTACTATTTGGGGACAATTGCAAAGTCACACTATTATGGATTGTCAATATGTCAATGTCAGCAACCGTTCTGAACCATTATTTTTTAATAAAAATGAAAATTAAGAATGGACAATTGATAATGAATTGCTAGCTCAATATTATCCAGAAGCAATTGAATTGCTAGAGATAAGTAAAAATTATAATCCTAAAAATGACTCAGAAATTAAGAACTTTGAATTTGTGACTTTTCATCAGTCTTTCACTTATGAAGATTTTATTGAGGGAATTAAACCTAAACTAGAAGATGGAGAGAGCGATTTGAGTTATGAAATTAAAGATGGTGTATTCAAGAAACTATGCTTGAGAGCTGAAGCTGAACCAACTAGCAATTTTGCTATTTTTATTGACGAGATAAATAGGGGTAATGTTTCAGCTATTTTTGGGGAATTAATTACTCTTATAGAAAGTGATAAGCGACTTGGAGCAGAGAATGAATTGAGAATAAAATTACCTTATTCAAAAACAGATTTTGGTGTTCCGTCCAATCTATACATTATTGGCACAATGAATACTGCCGATAGAAGTGTAGAAGCTTTAGACACGGCTTTAAGACGTCGCTTTTCATTTACTGAAATTATGCCTAAGCCTGAATTACTAAATGAAATTTTATTCAGTGGTTTCAATTTACAAGAACTTTTGGAAACCATAAATGAAAGAATTGAAATCTTATTAGATCGTGATCACACCATAGGTCATTCTTATTTTATGAAAGTGAATAGTAACGATACTGCCGAATTGCAGGCAGTTTTTCAAAATTGTATTATTCCTTTACTACAAGAATATTTTTATCACGATTACGAAAAAATAGCATTGATTTTAGGACAAGGATTTGTAAAGGTAAAAGAAAACAAATCCATCAAATTTGCTTCATTCAATGGGTTGGGGAAACCAGAAATTGGTACTCAATTTGAGTTGATAAAAGAGATTGAAGATATAGAACTAGCTGTAAAATTACTCTTGAATAAAAATGATTAGCGGCAGAAATATTATACAAGTTTTCGAACATGCATCTCTACATTATGGCAGAGATGGTGAAAACGTTGCTTTTAAGGAAATGCATTTTAACGCCTTAGTGAAACTTAACGAGTTACACGATAATAAATATTTCACTGTCATACATAAAGGTTTGAAATTCAAACAATTTGTAGGTGTTATTCAAGTGAATGGTTTGACTATTGAAATTCTACCAAAAATTGATAAAAATAATGAAGATGTAAATGTTTGGCAAAGCGCATTGATAGAAATGCTGCGTGTAACCAAGAAGCTTAAGGTACAAAAAATAGGGGAAGCCAACATTCATAAGCAAAATATTCATTTGCTTGATATTTACTTTGAATGGTTTTTGAATGAGGTGCAGTCACTACTTCGTCAAGGATTAATTAAACAATATTATAAGAAAACTAATAATGTAAAAGCTTTAAAAGGGAAGTTAGAGTTTGCAGGACATATCAGTAAAAACCTTGTGCACAAAGAGCGGTTTTACACCTCGCATCAAGTGTATGAAAAAGACCATTTAGTTCATCAAATTTTGGCTCAAGCCTTACACATTGTAGAGCAATGTTCCAACGGGAGTTTTTTATACAGTAAATGCAAAACCGTTCAGTTAGATTTTCCAGAAGTAAAGGTGATTAAAGCCAATACGGCTACATTTACTAAAATACCAAAATCGAGAAAAACTGCTCCTTATGAAACAGCTTTGGCAATTGCAAGATTGATTATTTTGAATTACGCACCAAGTGTTTCAAGTGGTTCAGAACGCATGTTAGCATTGTTGTTTGATATGAACTCCCTCTGGGAAGAATATGTACTTGTCCGATTGCAAAAGGCAGCAGAAAACGTAAATATTTATGGTCAGCAGTCAAAAGTACTCTGGAACGGAATAATAATTCGTCCAGATATCGTAATTGAAAAAGGTTTAGATAAGTTCATAATAGATACCAAGTGGAAAAACATAGAACACAGTAAACCATCAACCAATGATCTACGCCAAATGTATGTCTATAATGAGTATTGGGGTGCTAATAAGGCTATGTTGTTGTATCCATCGAGCATCACTTCATTCGAGGATAAAAATTTCATAGGTTTTGATCCAACAGCAGGAAATGAAAATCATCATAAATGTGCTTTGGGTAAAATATCAATTTTTAAAATAGAAGATGACCAGCAAATTCTAGATGATAAAATAGGGGAGAAGATATTGGGCTGGTTTTAAATATTTTACTTCTTATTAACATTTCACAGGTAAAAAAAAGGAATGATAACTTATTTCATTAATAAGTTATCTTATAATTGGATTATATAGTTATCATAAAAAATAAAGCTTTGAAAAAACTTTTAGAAGGCCACTTAGAGGAAAAATATATTGAATATATCTTAGAAAATGATTTAATTAACGACGAGCTAAAAGCTTATTTCATTGATTTATTAACTGTTAAAGATTTATCAAAAAGATTTCAACTTTGGAGTGAGTTAAAAATAAAATTGGTTGATATTAAACAAATAAAACAGTTAGCAAATCCATATTACATTGGCTTCGGAAATCCTGATTCGGATATTCTTTTCATCGGAAAAGAAAAAGCATTTGACATAATGCACAGTCCAGAATTGTTGTTTCATGAAAGTATCAATAATATACTTCAGTGGAAAGTAATATCCAAAAATGAAAGCAAATCAACTGATAGCCTAATGCATGTTGAAAAGGACGATAATGCATTAATTTTTAATCCAAAAGCACCACAGCTTTACCATAGTGGGAAGATTACAGGAAGATCTACATGGGGAATGTACAGAGAAATTGTTAGTCAAATTAAACTATTACAAAAGCATATTGTCAGTAAGGATTATGATAATAATTTCTTTAATGACTGCTTTATGACCGAATTGAATTTTAAACCATCAAATTATAGTGAAGGCCACGGATTAAATAATAATAGAAGAGAGTTTTTAAAGAATCCCTTTTTTAAAAGTTTTAGATATGTGATTGTAGGTGCAAATGCTATCATTGGTGAAGAAGCACTTATTGAAATATTTGATTGTGATTCTACATTTACAAAAATAAACCTTGAAGAAAACAGGGTAGGTAAAAAAAGTAAGTCGATATCAATACTTACATCAAATAGTCAAAAAGTTATCCTTTGTAATCAACTTAGTGGGGCTGCAGGATGGACAACTTTAGCAATCAAAGATTTAGTAAAAAAGATAATTGAAGAAAAATAATAAAGGATTAACTATTCGCCAATAGGTGAATGCAATTTAGTGACAGTAGAAAAGAACCCTCGAAGTGTTTAACGAATGGTTTTCTTATGGAGTAAGTGATTTGGTGATTGAGTTGTAGGATTGAGTTTTCAACTTCTCCCTGTCCCCGATAGCAACGAAAAGCCCGCAAAGGAAATGCCCGTAAAAAACAAAACCCAAAACAGCGACTGCAAGAAGCTCGTTTTGGGTTTATGTTTTTAGGGCAATGACTGCGGACTTGTAGTGAATAGCGGGAATTGGCAGCCCTAAAAGTAGTAATGGCAAGATACTAATTGAGTAGATCTTTACTAATAATTCGCAACGCTCTTTCAGTACCTAAGTAAAGTGGATTACCGTGTTTTTCAGACCAAAATCCATCTAAGACATTTTTATTTAGGCAGCGATATACTGCAACGCCTTTAAAAACCGTATTTAATTCACCTTGATATTGAAAGTTAATCACTAAAATATTGTCCTTAAAAAAGCCTGCACCGCTTTGTACCTGCTCGTTGTTAATAAACCAGTGTGCTATGATTCTATGGTTCTTATCAAGTGAAAGTTTTAAAATACCGCTATAAGTAAAATCGTTCCCTTGCTGCTGATTGCTACCTGAAATGCTATAATTGCCTATGATTTCGTGCACTGTCATTACTTCCCAATACAATATGTAATTTCTCTTTACTACAGAGGGATTAGAAGCTATGAGGTGTACAAAAGGAGTACCGTTTTAGTAAAACGGGAGTAGTTAATGTTAATAAAAATAACGTATAGTTATTTTTATAACTTACATTTAAATTACAGTTAAGCTGTTTTTACGCACTATGTAAAAAGACTTCTGCTGGAATTCCAAAAAAGTTTTTAAGCTTTTGAGCCATCTTTAAGGTAATTTCACGCTTGCCAGATAATATTGCTGATACGTGCCCTTTACTTCCAATGATAGGTTCTAAATCTTTGTTTTTAATACCCATTTCTTCCATTTTTATTTTGATAACTTCTAAGGCATCCAGTTCAGGCATAGGATAATTTTTATCTTCAAAATCTTTTATCAAAATAAGTAAAACACCTAGTTCATCGTCTTCGGGAGTATCGGGTTCTGCGTGAAATATTTCCATTGCACGCTTTACGGCTATTTTATGTTCGGCTTCAGTTTTTATTACTTTCCAGTTCATTTTTCAAGTTTTAAGTATTATAGTTTTTCGTCAAATTCAATGGTCTCAACATCAATTTTATCATATTCTTTGTGTGTTCCAAACCAAATAGAATAACAAGTTTTCCGTCTAAAATTGAACGAAACAACTAATCTAAAATCATTTCCTTTTATATTAAAAACGACTCTTTGATTGTTTACCAAACTTGCATTTCCGTATACTTCCTTGAGTTCATTAAAATTGTCAAAATCTCTTTTAGAAACGTCATTATACCACATTAACAATTGATTTTTTGCAATCGGGTATTTTTGAGTATAGTAAATTATGGTGTTTCTACTGATTATATTCATTTGTCAAAGATATTAATAAGTTTGCAATTCGCAAACTATTTTAAGATCCATTAATTTTTTTTTATTCAAGTAGTTATTAAGTAGCAATATATTACCAATCGAAACTGTTTATTTTAATGATTTTTATATTATTTTTTTTATCCAAACCGGGGCTAATTGTATATCATGTAGTAAGTTAGATCGATCTTCTTTTTTTAAAAGTTCAATTATTTTACTTTCTTCATCATCAGTAATTTGGTCGCTGCCAATTTCTCTTAATCTTGGATGGCTAAACTGCTAATCTTTCCTTTAGCTAGTAAGTTTTTAGGTGTAGTTCTCTTGAATTTAATAGTTCGTTTTCCTATTTTAATTACTCTCGGTGCGCCATTAGTAAGATACACCAAATTCAAAGGAACTTGAGTACTTAAGCCTAAAGCATTTAATGCATAAACACCAGTAGGAACGATTTTAGCTATATATATATATATATATATATATATATATATATATATATATTAGCAATGCACGTAGCTATTTCTTCGGCTGAAAGTAATACTTCTCCAATATAGTCACTTATTATTGGTCTTACATAATACCTTGTGCTATACGTGTAATAAGCCCTTTTTCTTCCAAACGTTGCAATGCTTTACGTATTGCTTCAGATGAACCGAAATTAGTAAAACTATCCCCGAAAAACAAAGTACCCTTTACTTGAGATTCAATGTCGTTTTCTATTCTTAATTCAATACTTTGCATTTGATGGAAGTATTTATTTTGTCACAAAAACAGTAAAAATTTGTGACAAATAAGGTTTTGGTAATTAGATGTAATAGGTACTATAGAAAGTTTAAAAAGAAACTCCTCTATGGAAGGAATTGCTTTCCATTTCTTTTCTTTCAGAGGAGATAAAAGATAAGTATTTGGATTTGTTGGAAAGTAGGGTGGGGAGGTTTTAGTAATTACCGCAAATATTCGGTGATTTAACTGTTTTTTCACCACATTTAATAGATGCTATTTTCTATTTGTTATCATTACCATTACGATCAATAAAAATACAATACTATTTTTTAACACATTCTATCATTTTTTAGTAAATTTGACAATCGTTACTAGTTAGTTTTATTAAAGTATAGGATTATACATAGACGTTTTACCATTTGATTCTCGTCCTGTTTTATGGCAATAATTCTCTTTATAATTCCAATTCTCAAAATTAGCCCAAGAACGATATGCCTCAAAACAGTATGGTTTTTTAACGTCAAATGGAATTTGTTGTCCAGTTCTTATGCAGAATCCTAAGTCTACTTGCTCATTCCTATAATTGGGGTTGCTTTTGCTTTTGTTTGTATAGTAGGAATATTGTTTCTTTTCTACAATTTTATCCTCGGGAATAAATTCTGCTCTTGATGGTTTGTCGTCAGATTCCAACAATTCAAGATCAAAATCTTGATAGTATTTTTTTTCGAAATGGCTGTTTCGATATAACGCATCGGTCATATCATATAGAACTTTTGATTCTACGTACTTTTTCGATAAACCAAGATTAGTCTTTTTAAAAATTGGTCGCCTCATAAATACAACTGGATTGTCTAAAATAACGCCATTTGTATAGCTAAGTGAATCGACATATAGTTTGTCTAAATTGATGATTTTAGAATTTTGAAAGGAAATGCCATACTCCACATTGCCTGTCATCGATTTGCCTAAAAGGTTTAATGAAGTCAATAAAGCTTCGCTTTCATTAGCATAATATTTTGCATGTAGATTGCTGCAATAGATGATGGTTATGTTGCTAAACTCTTTAAATAGCTCTAAGTCAGAGGGTGTTAAACTTCTTTGCGTTTCTCCCTCATTTTTACCAAAAACGATTATAATTTCCAGTTCGGGATTGTTTTTTAATTTCTTGAAGATGCTTTTACAATAATCATCAAGTCTTATAAAAGGGGAGAGAATTATTAGTTCTTTTTTTGCTTCCCATATGATATCAGTTAGTTTTTCGTCTAACGCTGTGCCTGTAAAAAATTCTGCCATTATAAAATATAATTTTTATATGTTGTACTGTTGGATTACTAATCTATTACGCTTCGTCAAAAAGTTCTTCTGTATCTTCATAAACTTCAAGTTCTACAGTTGATATTTCTTGAGGAATAATTAACTTATTTAATGCTTTAGTAATTCTTGATAATCTATTTTTGTAGAAAGTATCGTAATCATTATCCCAGATACCATCTTTATTGATGTCAATAAAATGTGTTTTCATGGTTTCTTCTAATTCATCATTGGTAGAATTAAAAGACTTCATGTAATTAGCAGGACTTTTTGCCTTAATTATATTTTTATTTAAAAAACCATCTACAATTGTAATATTGACAATATGGTTCACGTAGTAGTAATCTAAATCTTTTCTATTTTTTGACAGCCATGATTTTGGGAAAAAGTGATGATAGTTTTTACTGGTCGCAATTTTAAGCCAGCTATTATCTATAATTACATCAAGGTTGTTATCAAATGATTTTGGTTTTTGTTTCGCATATAAGCACAAAATGGCTTTGTTGAAAGATTTTCCTGTACTAAACCAACCATTTGCCTCAACAAATTCTTTATTCACAAGAACTTTCCATTCATATCTTGGTAATTCATTCGCAATAATTTTGTCAATTTTAGAAATATCTTGAACTAACTTACCTTCAACACCTGACGAATATCTGAAGCCCAATGATACTCTCCAAAAAAAGTCTTCTAATCTTTTTTTCATGTCTCCCGTAGGGTTGTGTTTATTCTTGTAATAGAAATAACTGAAAGGCACAAGCAAAGCATTGTATGGTAAAATTCTACCAACAACAATACCGTAGCTTCTAAAAAAATCAATACTACTTTTAATACAACTTACTGCTTCATCCCAAATATTTATGAATGCTATTTTGTCTAATTTTAAAATTGTTTTTCTAGTGCAATCCTTTTCTAATAAAATTGAAATGACTTGTAGAATTGTAGCAGATGGGATAGTATCATAATGACTAGCGCTTAGTTCAGTAGAAAGCTCTTCATATTTTACTGATAAATCAAATATTTTTTCTGGTGACTCTAATTCACTTTTGTTTTCAAATATATGATATGTTTTTGCTACCATAATTTCAAATAAAGATAATGATTTGCCTCCTACATTTAACCTTGTAAAGACTTCAGTAGCTACATCAATCTGAGCGTTTTTTAGATTAATTACTGAAAATGTATAATTAGAAAGAACATTTTTATAGTGATCTAATTTTTCGTGGAATTCCTCGGGATAATTTTTGAAGATGGAGAAACCACCCTTCATCAAGTCTGTAATCTTAATTAAATGTTCTGGTTGTAAACTATCTATTTCAGTCGTAACTATATCCTGTTCGTCGATAGCCAACAGGTTTACATAAATTTCTGAATAATCTGAAGTTTTACCATCCTCTTCTCCAATTTTAACTCCTTTTAAGGCAGCATATAATGAAGTCAAACGTTGTTGACCATCTAAAACATAATTTACAAATTCTCCGAACTTAGGTTCTGGTAAAACTATGTTACCAAGATTACGAACTGATCTTAATCGTTCGTTTGTTCTCCAATAAATAAAAGTTCCAATTGGATATCCTTCAATAATACTATCTAATAATTTGGCTGAATCTTTAATGTTCCAAACAAACTTTCTTTGAAATTGTGGTATTTTAACTTGACCCGTTTCTATTTCACTAAGAAGGTCTGTGTATTTAACAGATATATTTTGTAGTGATGTACTCATCTAATTTTATTGTTTTAAATTACTCAAATCTATTCTTGTTGAATCTATATCAAACTTCTTAAATTTATATCTCAAGTATGTAGACATTGAATGTTCATGGGTAGAAAACACAATTTGTCTATCACTGAAATCATTTCTAAGAACTTCAACAAATCCAGCAGTATTTATATCGTCCATAGATTGAACTGGATCATCAATAAGTAGTAATTTACTTTTTGAATATTTTTTATTTAATGCTAGTGTAAATGATAAGACAAGAGCAGATAATTGACCTGTACTCATTGAAAAAACAGCATCATATGTTTTTTCTGGTGTCGTTACAAATTTCACTCTATCTCCACGATTAATAATAAATAAACCTAAGCCCCCTTGAAAATCTTGGACTATCCTACCACTGTAAATATGAAACAAAACTTCAATATCTTTAATAAGCTGACTATTATACCAAGAAAGACTATTATTCATGATACCTAAAATGTTTTTAATTTTTTCAAATGGTATCAATAATTTTTCCTGTTTTTGTCTTAATAAATTTAATTCTTCTTTTTTCAATTTTAACAAGCTACTTTGAAATAAAGAATATGACCATTCAATATATTTTCTTTTATTATCAATCATCTTAAGAGATAAATCATCTAAATTAACTCTTTTGGAATCAAAATAATGGCTGTAATATTCTGCATAATATGGTTGAATTGCACTTACATCATAATCTTCCAATTTAAATTTTAAACTCTCTATAAAACTTTCGATATTCCCATCATATTCATTTTTAACTTCACTTAAAATAAATTTAGAATAATCGAAATCAAAATCATGTAAATCTAATTTCAAGAGCGATAAACTTCTTTTAGAAGCTAAATCAAAAAAATCATCTTCAAAAAATTCTGATTTATATAAAAAACCAGATAATATAGCATCAACTTCTTCTAATAAAGTCTCTGAAGTAAATTGAATAAAACTTTCAAGGTTTTCTTTTAATGTTTGATCAATATCCTTATTCAATTGTTCAAAATCATCTTTTTGTTTTTCAATATTTTTAATTAATTCAATATTTGTTTCCCAATCATAACCACAAAATGGACAAATACCGTCTTCTTTAAGTTTATTATGATATTCTATTAAATGTTCACTTAACTTATTTTTCGTTGTTATTAAGTTTGCAATAATTTTTGAAGATTGATTAGAACTAGATAAATACGTTTTAAGAATTTTTAATTTACTGACATATGCACCAACTATTTCATTTCCGTCAAGTTTGCTAAGTATTAATTCCGGCAAATCATAAGTATCTTTCAAAATCTCATCAATTTGAAAAGATTCAAACTTAATTTTAAATTTATTAAAAGAATTAATAATGTTTTTTTGAATTAGGATTTCTTCCTCACTATCTCTAAAATGCTCATATTTTAATAATGATACTATAAGACTCTCTTTACTTACTATTTCACTTATTTTAGAATTATTAACTTCTGCAAGGAAATCGTTTTTATCTTTTATAAACTTTTCAAGTCTAAATACAGTCCCATCTTCTTCTCCAAAAATCTCATTGTAACATATACTATTAAAATCAATCTCATCCTTATCCCAAATAAAATCCTTATTTTCAAATAATTTTTCATAACTAACCCCATCAATTGGCTTAAAAGATTCTTCAAGACTAAATATTATTTCTACAGAATCCTCAATCTTTTTGGTTAACCCGTTTTCCCCATTTAATAAATTATTAATTTTATTAGAGACTTTATTAATACGTTCTATTTCATTATCAAATTCGCTTGTATTAAAAAGATAACTAATTCCATCTTTTTTATCTCTTTCGCTTGATTTTAAATAATAAAATGTTTCTTCTTGTTCTACGTAATTTACAAATTGAAAATCATTTTTATAATTATTTCCTAAAATAGATCTCAAATAATCTTCTGAAACTAAATTTGAATCTTCAATTGATTCATCAAAATCTGTTAATTTATGAAGTTTAAAGTGAGAAAAATCAATTTTTGTTTCTACTATATTTGAATTTTTTCTAGCTAAAACATGTTGAACTCCATTAAATTCGATAAGAGCCTTTATAATAATGGGAGAACCATCTCCATCCGAATGATAGAATGGATTTTCCTTTCTTTTTTCTCTTTTATCATTTAGAATTACCGTTGCTTTTTCATATCTCCTAATTTTACCGGTAAAGAGTAATTCTAAAGCATCATATAATGAAGTCTTTCCAAAACCATTTGGACCATCTAAAACGACCAAACTATTACCTTCAAAATCAAAAGGTTGATTTTTGTAGATTTTGAAGTTTTGTATTTCAATTTTTTTTATCCTAATTCCCATTATCCTTATTGAAATTTAACAACTCGATTAGTTCATCTTCATTTATTTTATCTAAATTTTCTATTACTTCCTCTATAAAAGCCTCATTAAATGAATCAAAAAAATCAGTTAGATTTTTTCTCTTAATTTCATCCTTTGATTTTACATAAAGATTTTCTAAATTTTGATTAATTGCCACATTTATTTTTAGAAAAGGAAGTTTATGAGCAATATTATAAAGTAGGTTATGCCATGAATGATTTTGATGAGTGTCTTTGTATTCATTGAAAATATTTTCATCAACAAGTAAATTCAAGAGCTTTTCTGAATTATCATTTTCAATTTTGGCTTTTAGATTACCTAAAGAATCATCCGTATATGTTAAAACATATTTTTTAAATTGAAAAGGGTCTTCTTCGATCTTAAAAACATGTTGTTTTGCAATATCAAAATCTTCTCGTTTATAAATTATTAATAATGAAGTATTTTTATCAAAATCTTTATCGTTAATTTTTTTTTTGCATTCTTCAAACCAAACATCTTGGAAAGCCAATATTAACTCACTGTCAAAAACTTCCACTTCAATAATTAGCCAGTAATAACGAATATTACTGTCAACATCTTTAAAGAATAAATTATATTTGCCGATGTCAATTTTTTCAAAATTGTGATAATTAAAAAGATTATTTATTATTTCTTTCATCGTAATATTTTTTTTGCAGTTTCAATTTTGACCATCCCAACTTTTGACCATTTAGTGATATTATTTTTTCTATCATCCTCGTCTGATACTTTCATTTGACTATTCAATCCATTTTCAATTAAATCTATTTCTAAATCCTTTGTTATTAAAAAATCAGATTGATAAGCTATCTCAAAATTATTATCAATGATATTTTCGTAGATTTTTTTACACACTTTTTTTATATCGTTTTGGGGTGTATATATCGCAGTTGCAGTATATCTTTTTGAATTTATACAACTCCACATTAAACCCTTTTTGATATTAAATGTAGGCTCTATTAGCTCAAACAAACATTTCAAAAATGCATTTTTGAACTCATCCTGCCCAATATTATTGTCTTTAAAATCAAAAAGCGTATTCAATTTAAATTCTCTGTGAGGCATTAAGTTTTTTATAAAACTTATTAACTCTGTTTTATCAAGAGAATTTATTTCAAGTAAGTGAACATCCAGTTTTATTCTTTGAGCCTCTGTTAATACAACACCTTCATCATTTAATTCTTCTTCTAATTCTAAAGCAAACTCACTGTAATATTTATTAATGAGTTTTTTAGTAATATTTAAATAATACTTTTCATCTGCAATTTTATTATTTAAATCTTCATTCAATAAAATTATAAAGTTATCAAATGGAATTGTAAAATAATAAGCTGCTTCATTAAGTCTTAAACCGTTTCTTCTATGATTACATGCATGGATAGCAATTATTTGACTTACAATAATGTCTTCTAAACAATTTCTAACTATTTGGATATAGTTTTGATTATTAAATTGATTTAAATTATTTGCTACAAAATAACTCGAAATTAAATTTTCAATTCTTTGATCTATAGTGTTTAGAGAACAATAGGCATCTCCTTCTCTATATTCATAAATATCTATAGTTCCGTGAATTGCTTTGATTTGAGCTTTAGATTTTTCATTTTGAATTGCCAAATGGAAATATGCACCATTGCATGAATACCTAACTAATCTTTCTTCTAATTTTATGAATGCGGCTACATAAGAATTATATAAATGAGTTCCTAATGCTTTAACTTGGTGAAGAGATATAGCTTTAATATCCTCATCTACTATTGCAAAATCTTCCAACGAATCTAATTGTAAATGATATTTAACTGATTGAGGCTCTTCAATTAGTAATCTCAGCACATGATATAAAGCTACCTTACCTTGATAAATAAAACCACTCCAACTATCAGCAGCTGAATCAATTTTTTCTGGATCTATAAATATTGCCATTTCTAAATATTGGTATTAAAACGCATTAAATTTATCCCCTAAATAATGCTTCAAATTATATTTTTTGGTAGTATCTAAAGCTCTTTCTAAACAAATGAATTTCTGCTCCGTATTGGTTTTAAAATATTCGACAGTATCTAAATCAATACTAACATCTAAACAAATTAGGGTTTCTTTTTCATCATCAAAAGCCAAAATAATCTCGTTCTTTGTGAATTGGGTCTGTACTGTCGTTTTGTAATTTAATGAGAAGTTATTTTTAAGCAATATCTCCGTCATAAGCTCTTCTTTATTGAAGGCATTGACTAACTGACTTTCTTTATCGGCAATATATTTTTTTAGTAATGCTAAATTTTCTGCATCTGATAATTCTGGATCAGGAGCAAACTCCACTCTTGGAAAATTTGATTTTTGGAGTTTGAAAACTTTGAAACCTAGATTTGACTTTTGATTTGTATAATTTTCAAACTGCTCAGCAACCTCATTCAGTTGTAATTCGCCTTCTTTTTTTCTAGCTTTTTCGGCTTTCTCATTTTCTATTTTGGTAACTACTCTTTTGTTGCGTTCAATGGTAATATCACTAATTTTTTTATATCCATCATTATATGCTTCACTTTTAGTATCTATTACTTCAGGAATTTGAATTAAAATAAATTTACGTTTTTCATTATCCTTATTCAATTCCAAGACTGCTTGTCCAGTTGACCCTGAACCTGCAAAAAAGTCTAAAATGGTATCATTTTCTCCCGTTACTTGACTAATTAATTCTTCAATTAGAGAAGGTGGTTTTGGGAAATCAAATGCCTTATAACTAAACAGATCATCAACTTCTTTTGTACCATCTCTTGTAAAGATGTTTTCTCCAATAATTGAAGAAAACCCAGTAAAACTATCTGATAATTCATTAAGAAACACTTTCCTCCTAGGTCTTCCTTCAATAGAATTTGGCCATAAAATTCTATCTTCATCAATAAGCCTGCTCATAGTTTTCATGTCATATCTCCAACCCATTTTAGGTTTCCCATAATTAATTCTAGTATTAGGGTTTATTAAATCATAATGACAATTCGGTCTGAGATTTTCTGGCAAAATTCCGACCATATTTCCACTTGCCCAGTCACCTCTGGGATCTAAATCAGGATTAGTGTATTGTTCAACTTTTCGTTCGCTACCTTTTAAAGCTTTGCTTTCGTTATTTTTTGAATAGCATATAATATATTCATGATCAATTGATGCGCCTGTTACTGTTCTATTATCTTTATTTTGTCTTGATTTCCAAATAAAATTTGCTACAAAATTTTCCTCTCCAAAAACTTCATTACATAGCTTTCCTAAATGATGTATTTCATTGTCATCTATAGAAATGAAAATCACACCATCTTCACGTAATAATTGTCTTGCAATTAACAAACGAGAATACATCATATTTAACCAATTGGAATGATAACGACCATCGGTTTCTGCATTGGTGTCAATTTTTACTCCATTTTCTATTACTTCTGCATCTTCCCAATATCCTTTTTTATCTTGGGTAAAGTTATCACTGTATACGAAATCTTTTCCTGTATTGTATGGAGGGTCTATGTAAATGCACTTTATTTTTTCACGATAGCTACCACTTAATAGTTTTAGTACTTCTAGGTTTTCGCCTTCAATAATTAGGTTTTCGCTATTCTCAGGATTTACACTACGGGCTTCATCATAAACTAATGTAGCATTACTTGGTGTAAAAGCGTTGCGCTTGGCTTGGCTTTTGCCAAACCAACGGAATTCATAACGTTCGGTTTCATTAACCGTATCAGGATTAACTGCTTTTTTTACCTCGTCAATATTTAGATTTCCTTCACTGGTAAACCAATCGGGAAATTGTTGTTTTAAAATTTGTAAACGCTCTTTATTCCAATCGTTACTTAAAGGCATATAATCGTTAATGGATTCCATTTGAGTGAGTTTATTTATTTAATTGCAATTTTTAAATTTTTTATTGCTATTGTAATTTTCCTGATACAGGGAAAATAGATTTACTATTATTGTTTTATTGTTTTACTACAGTAAGTAAAAGAATTATATTTTATTAGTTTGCATTAATACTATTATCAGCAAGTGTTTTAAAATATTTGTATTCTTTTACAGGAGCTTTGTATTGTACTTCTAATCCTAATTTTTGGAAGTGTTTCATCGCGCATCGTATTTTGTAAATTTCACTTTCTTTAAGTGCTTTTTTATCATTAATATCGTTTGTCCCTTTTGTTTCAATCACAAAATAGAATTCGCTTTCACTTCCGCTTTTTAAACTTTTACGTTTCATTACTAAGCCAAAATCTGGTTCGTAATTACCAATTGGCGTTTTTATTTTGTACCAACTCGGTAATTTAAGAAAACAAACTACCTCTGCATCTTTATCAGCATCTAATGAAAAATTTCTTTCTACATCACTATCTACAAGCATTTTATCAAATACTCCTTTATGTGGTGTTTCAACATATCCCTCTTTAGAAATATTCTTTATAAAATCAGTAAAATCAAAAGGATAACTCTCGCCCGTAATTTGGTAATCTAAACCTCTAATCATTTCATTTAGTTCCACATCACGAATAATAACTGAAGCTTCATGAATAAATCGAGGTGGGTTTTTTATCATTTGATCTAAATTATGTAAACGACTAATAATCTTAAATAACGTATTGTAACTGACTCCTGTGTTCTCACTTATTTCCTCAATTAAATCTAAAGGCGTAAAAGTTGATTTTTGTATTACCTTTTCTGAACCTTGAAAAGTATCGTTCTGACCTTCTTCTGTAATTTCATTGATCAAGAAACTGGATGCTTCAATAACAAAATCAGGTATTTCAATTTTATTAATTCTCTCCGCAGATTCCGCAATCAAATTATCCTCATCAAATGACATGGTGTATTCCGTTTTTTGCGCTAAAGCGGTCCAATATTTTCTAAAAGCTTGTTCGATTTCACTAGAAGTATTACGCTTGAAACTTACTTCATCAGCTGGAATTCCTTTATGAGAATGTGACATTCCAGCACCTGCATTTGTTGAACCATAAACCGATTTTATTTCTTCTTGATACTGCGTAACAAATGTTTCGTAGGTTTCATTTGGGATTACAGTTAGCTGATTGATTCTATCGCTTTCAGCTACATTTAAAGCATCATATACTCTTTGTCCGTCTTGGTTTACACAAATACGCAAACCACGCCCAATCTCTTGGCGTTTTTTAATTTCGGAGTAGGAATTATTTAGAGTTGCAATATTAAAAACATTCGGATTATCCCAACCCACACCCAAAGCAGAATGTGAAAAAACAAATTGTACCGGATTTGAAATGGTTAAAAGCTCTTCTTTTCCTTTTAATATTAAATCATAAATTTTACTTTGTTCTTTTACACCGCCTTCATTATCTGCATATTCTCCAGAATTTTTTTGAGCAAAATAATATCCTTGTACTGCTTGAATTTCTTCACTTGAAGGAATCTTTCCGCCATAATATTCAGGATATATTTCTTTATATTTTTTAACAAATATGTTTTTAATAATGGGTGTTTCGCCTACATAATTAGATACTCTGTCAATAAAGATCAATGACAAACATTTTATATTTTTTTCTAAAAGTCTTTGTGTTTTAGCAAAATGTCGGTGAAGTAACCATTCTATTTGCAGTGCCCAAATATTTTCTAAACTTCCTGCTATTTGTTTTTCTAAAACTTCAGCTCCATTAGTAAAAACTACAGTCCACTTTTGTGTTTTTAAGCTTTTATTTATTCTGGATATTTTATAATTTAGATAACTAGGATTGTTGGTTTTGTCTCCTAAATTATCTCCTTCTTTTAACCAAGCCGTATTTTTAAAATCAATCTTCCCGTTTGAATTATTAAGATGCCAAGCTTTTAGTTTCACTTTTGGGTCTCCTTTACCAATTTGAATATCTGTTAATTCTATTTTCAAAGAAGCTTCATCATTCTTTTCGGTAACTGTAAGTACTTCAATTTTCTTTACCAATCCGTCTTTATAACTATCAAAAGGTGTTAATCTAAACAAGAGGTTTTTAATCACTTTATGTGTTGCTGAATAACGAAGTTTTATTAAAGGATTAAGTTTTGCAATTTGTTTTATGGAATTATCCGTATCCATTCCTTCCTGAGGTTCATCCATGATGATGATTGGATTTGTTTTACCAATTGCCTCAATGAACGGGATATTATTGAACAAGTCTTCGCGTTGCGCCTGATTTAGAATTTTGTCTTCTGAATTAAAAGAAGCTAAGGTCATTATCATAACCTGCGGATGCTGGTCTTCTATAAACTGTGTAACCTTTGTAAGTTTTTTACTGTCATATTCAAAAGCACTTGGAGTGAAGCCGTATATATCCTCAAGCTGTTTATCAAATGATTTGAAAGTACCGATTATGTTTTGTCTTATAGCTACTGATGGAACTAATATTATAAACTTAGTAAAGCCGTAATGTTTAAAAAGTTCATATATGGTTTTCACGTAAACCAATGTTTTTCCTGTTCCAGTTTCCATCTCAACACAAATATCTTTATCTGAGGAAAGGTTTGCCACATCTTGATTTACTCCATTTTCAAAGCAAATATTTTTAATACTCTCCTGAACTTCCTCTTTAGATAATCGAGATACATTGGATCGAATACCTTCAAAACAAGCACTATCAAATGTGTTTTTTTCTGTTCCTTCAAAAACTTTTACAATTGATTGAACGGCTATGTCTTGATATATAAGGTTTTCTAGTTTTAGTTTCATTTTTATTTTGGCAATCTTTTAGGAGTAATCTGCTTTTATTGGATTAAATTTTTATTTAAATTTTTCTAATTTACTGCAATTTAAGTAGGTTCAGAAAAATGAAAAAAAATAAATATTTAACTACAATAATACAAAAAATCAATTTAATCTGAAAGGATTAAAGTTAATAAAAGCTAATAAAGATTACTAAAAGTTAAGAGTTTTTAAGCATTACGCTGCTACTTACTTTTCTTAAATGAATATGTTGGAGAGTTATGAACTAATTGAAAAGAACGAGGATAAGATAAAGATTGAACTAAATGTGTTTAAATATTTTGTTAGACTTTTGGATTATGGCGGTTTAAGATCAAATTTTGATTCTATAAAACTAGATTCATATAAATCTACAAAAATAGTTTTCTATTAATGAAACATTCAAAAATCTTTTCCCAAACGATTTAAAAAATCTGCTATTCCCTCTTGCAGGGAAATGGGGTGACTATTGATTCTTTTTGTTATTGGAGTTTTTTCTAAATTTTCTAATGGGGTCATCGTTAGATAAAGGTTATCATTAGCTCGATTCCACAAACCGAAAATGTATACAACCCCCGGTTCTATAACGATTCTTTCCTTGAAGGTAACGGTTCCCGCATGTTCTGGACTATCTGGATGATGTTGACGATCATTGATGGTCAGTTTGAATTTTAGTTCATTAGTATCCACATCAATTTTAGCACCATTTGGAGTCGGTTTTTCAGGAACTTTGATTTCATCTTTAAACTCAGTCAGTCTTGTTACATATTGGTAATCGTAAATATAATTATTCCATCCACCTCGTAATAGATGAAGAAGATTTTCATTAGCGATGTTATCTAATGCTCTGATTAATTTGATAAAAGATTCTTTACCAAGTTGACCACCGTACTTTTTTTTAAGCTGTGTGAAATTTATTTCAAGGCAATTGCTTAGTATCTCCCTTTCAAAATGATTTAAATTATTCCAGTTTTTGGTCTCAATAGCTTGATTCAGTTTTTGCATCAATTTTTTATGAGCCTTGTGTTTTTCTATGATAGCCTGGTTTTCTTCTATGCTTTGGCAATGAAAACATTTAAAGTTTAAATGGGAGTTACCATGTCTATGTAGTTTTGTAATCTCTTTATATTTTGTAACGCTGCTCATTTTTTGAAATTCATAAGACTGACAGTGTTCACAGAAGAGAAAGAAAGATACTTCACTATATGTTCCAATAATCTTGTTTAGCTCTGCAAAACGAATATTGAAAGTGTTTTTTACATGTTTTGGGGAGTTTATTACTTCTATTTTATTGAATTCCCAATACAATTCTATAATCTGTTTTTCCTTTTCGGTGCAGTTTTCAGAGATTTTGACTTGTAGATTGGCGATTTTTGTGTTTTGATCTTCCATGACGTGGTATTAAAAAAGCGCGGAACTGTTACTTAATAGCACTATAGGTATCGCCAAACACCCGCACACCAAATAAGAACAGCCCACGCTAGGCATGGGCGTCTTAGTTTTGATATTAGCGTGCTATTATAATTTGGCGATTTTATAGTACTAATTCAAAAGCTAAACACTTTATATTTTTATTTTATAGGATTCTATCTTTTTAATTATTTTTGAATCAAATTTAATCAAAGTTTTTAAGCTGGTGTCTTTAATCTTGATTTATTGCAACTTTTCATTTTTTATGTAGTTAGAAAAGCTTTGATGGCATCGTTGACAATTTGCTTCATACTCGTTTCTTCTGTTGCAGCTTTCATTTTTAATTTTTTTAATAACTCTCTTTCTAGATAAAATGAAAATTGGATTTCTTCAATTTCCTTTTCTGAGATGGGAACAATTTTTTGAATTGTTTTTTGCTGCGTATTAGATTTTGCCTTGTTAATAAGGTCATTCATGCTTTGTTTTTCCATAATGATAGATTTATATTTTTATAGATTTATAGAAGTTTGGTTAAAACTTCTGTGGTCAGGTTGTCAATTTGTTTTTGAGCATTTTTATCATTTGTAACCCCTTTTAAGAGTACTGATCGGGTAAAAGCAACCAAATCGCTAATATGTGTGTTAGCGATTTTTACGTCGTATTCGGCAAGACCGATTAAAATATCTAGTGTCAAAGTCGTGTTTGGTTTAATCATATTGAAAACGACTATAGTATCGCCTGTTCTCTGTTCTTGCTCAATAAGACTTAGGGTGCTTTTTATTGCTAGTAAGTCTAGTATTCCCGCCTTGGTTGGCACAATAATCAAATCAGCCATCGCAATCAATTTTGGCAAATGATTTGATAGGTAGGGAGGAGTGTCGATAAAAATAAAATCGTAAACCAACTCCGGAATACTCTCCAATTTTCCTTGGTATGGAATAATTTCAAAATCACTAACCAATTCCTTTAACTGGCTCAAGCTTCCCTGTAAGTCAAAATCTAATACGGCAACTTTGGCACTAGAAGCTATATTTTGCGCAAGATTAAAGGTCAGCGTACTTTTACCAACTCCCCCCTTTTGGTGTGTTATTAATATTATTTTTGCCATTTTTTAGCGTTTTATACGGTTTAATTTTTTGACTATTGTGTTTTCCTGTTCTTTAATTAAAACATGATTTTTAAGACGGGTATTAAGTTCAAATTTTTCTTGAGGGCTGCCGTTTTTCAAAATGTTTTGATTCTTAAATTTTTCTAGTTCAGGTCTTTTGTATTTAAAGTGCTCATCGAATGTTTTTTCATTCAGATCAATCCATTTTACTCTATCAAATCCTACTTGATAGTTGTTGTCGCCTATGGTTCTCTTAGTTAGTGTTTCATTGCAAGTAGGGCTTAATTTTAATTTTTGGGTTTTGTCTTTTCTGGATACAATGATGTGCACGTGAGATTGCAGTCCTTTTTTATAAGTACCCGAGATTTTGTTTCCATTAATTACTTCCTTATCAGTGCCTTTAAATTTTCTGAAATGTTCAATTTTTGCGAAGTATACTAAATCACTTCCAGATTTTATTCCCTTATCTTGACGATTAAAATTAAGTGCATAATTGTCCATGATTTTTCGGGCATATTCTCGAATAAGCCTGTTAAATTCATTTAGCTGATCTACGTTTAATTCCCAGACGTTTGAAACATCTTCTTGACCAGTTGCCAAATATGCAATATGATCCAATTCATTCTCGCTAAAACTAATTGTTGGTGCAAAATATTTAGCATCGTTAGCACCTAGTTTTCGTTTATTATTGTCAATAGAACTTATTACTTCGATTGTACTAATATTGGTATCTGAATCTGAAAAAAAACCTTGTTTTCTGCTTTCTAGATTTTGGCGTTCACTAATTGAAATGGCTTTTACTGCAAGTTTATCCAAATCTTCATTTTCTTTCTCTAGATATAAAGCTAGGTTAGAACAGCTACCTTTATTATTTGCTCCTAGCGTACTATGGGGTTTGGAAATCGGCATTAGGAAAAAATAGATTTAATTTTATCCAATGCACCCGACTTGTTTTTGTCATCAATCAATTGGCAAAGAACAATAATTGCTTGCCTGTTTTTCTCTAGTTCAGAATTCATCAGTTTTGTTCTTGAATTATCATTGCTATTAATCAGATTGAAATTTTCTAAATGATTTTTCTTTATTTCTGCAGTTCTTACAGAATGTTGATTAAGTATTTTATTAATAGCAGTAATCAGGTTTGCATTATCGTCTTTCTGTATTTTTTGATATTCAAAGACATCTTGGCGCAATGGTTTCAAAATATCACGTTCTTGTACTTTTAAGAAGGAAACTATTCTTTTGTCTAAAGCAGAAACCATCAGAGCAGGATTTTTATTAACGGCATCTTTTGGGTCAATTCCTGTTTTTTTGAAATAATAAATCATTTCTTGAACTAAACTTCCGTAATTCATTTTTAAGCTTTCTGCTAATTTTGTTAATTCTGAATGAGCTTTTGGATCTATAATTATGCTTTTTTTTGTCATAGTTTTGTGTTTTTAATCACTGATAAACAGATAGTTATTGTTTTTTTATATTTAAATCATAAAAAGTTATAATATTTAGTATTCAAAGAACCCTTGCTTTTAAAGGGTTCAGCCTCGCAGAGCAAGTAGGACAGGGGGACCTTCGCCCCTGTCCTACTTGCTATCCTTTCGCTATCCTTTCGGAAACAAGGAGATGGTATTTCCTTGTAGATCTGTTAAGTCAAAAAGATTGATTAGGATTTTTAAATTTTTATTTTTCAAGTATAGTTTGTTAACTATTTTTTGTTGGTTTGAAACAATAGCTTTTGGAACGTATTTAATGTTTTTTAAAAAATAGTCGGCGATATCATAGCCGTTTTCTCTTTCTATATTTGTTCCATTACGTTCTAATAAATCTGAAATTTCTATATCAAAACCTATCTTTTTAAAGTACTCGCATTTTGAATTCCATATGCTAAATGGACTTCCGTTTAATCCGTTTATACCTAAATCGGGGTATAGAATAATTCTTCGATTTCGCAATACTTCCATTTTAAAGTCATTTAAACCATTCAAACTACCTGCTGCTAGCCAAGTGTATTTTTTGAATAACATGCTCATAATACAAGCTGTTTTTTCAGATTCTACTATGGCAACAATAGTGTTGCAATTATTAATTAAATGCTCTCCAAAAAAACATTGACTGAGAATGAAAGCATTTATTTGGTTAGATTTTATTTTTATCGAATGAATCCAGTTTATGTACTTCGTCCTTTTTCCGGATGTATTGTAAATAATTACTTTTCCACCTCTAATTTTATGTTTCGAATCAACTTGCCAGAACACCGTACCGAAATTCCAGAAATTGGCTGTTCCAACTTTATATTCAGCAAGCATTATTTCTACCTCTTGAATATCAAATTTTGATTTTAAGAATTGAACAAAATTGTTTTCGTTGTAGTACATTAATGTGTTTACTAATTCTTCTTCGTCGTGAATCGAAATTTCCACTTGTTGAACAGATAATTGACGAGCTTTAGTAGTCGAAACATATTCCTTATTGTTATCATTAAAATATGACCTAGGGGAGTAGTGGTAACCACAATTTATTTCTCTATCACATCTACCAACTTGGGGCGAAATATATTCTTCTGAATCTACATCTATATAAAGCACAAGTGCTTTTTTCTCACAATTGGGACAGTAATGTTTTGTCGATTTTTTGTGTAATGAGTATTTATACATAATTTATTGTATTGCACTTTCTTCACTTTCTTCACTTTTCAGTAACGATAGGGCTTTAGAGTAAGTTTTGTTCTTCACTATGGCTTCATTTTGACTTCACTTTGCAAATTGAAAGTGAAATACAAATTGCACTTTCTTCACTAATTTTGCACTTTGAGTGATTTTTATATATCTATAAACCAATGCGTTAGCTATTAAAGTGAAGAAAGTGAAGAAAGTGAAGCCTATATAGTTTTCTCATAACTTCCATGAGCTACTCTTTTGAATAATTTTAGATCCTTTAAGTAGGTTTTGAACTGTCTGTCAGAAATCCTAGGCTTTCCATCAATTAGCTTGCAAGCTATTTTAATTCCTTCGGCAGTTGTAAACGTTTTGGGCAGTTCGTTTAAAATATTTTTTTGACCTTCAGTGAGCGTTTCGAAGTAATTCGTCCTCATAATTTCAGTTCTAACCTGAACAGCATTATGATAGAAATAATCAAATAATTTAATAGCACTCATTACAGAATGCATCGATATTGTATTTATTGACTTATTTTCTATGGTTGAATGGATCAATTCAAGAATCATTGCAAAACGCAAAACGTACTGCTGGAGCTTGATCTCGATTGATCGCTCAAAATCAAAGAAAAATTTGTCTGGTCTATGGTTTTGCCAGCGGAATAGAAACTCTTTTGCTTCTCTCTCCATAGGAATTACGATTGATACATTAGGATCTTCGTCGCCTAATTCAAGTAGATTATGGATCAATGTAGTGTAATTATCCACTAATACTTTGTTGAGAGATTCGATGTTCCACCGTAGTATTTTTTCTTCATTGGGGTAAACAAACAGCAAACGATCCATAAAACCATTGGTTGATCTTCCATCTTTTCCAAAGTCCTTTAAAACGGATATTTGAGTACTTCCAATAACACTTAAGCAAGGGTCTGAAAGTCTTTGGCTTTTGCCTGAAGCTCTATCTGTTGTAATTGGAGTTCCGCTCCATAAACTCAAATAGGTCTCTGCTTCACCAGAACTGTTGTAGCGATTGAAGTTTTTTAACCAGCCATTAAGTTCATCCACAAATACACATAGCGATCTTTTGTTATTAGAATGATGCAGAATTAAGGCTTCTGGTGTAAAATCACTCAGTAAATATCGTTTCAGTATCGGTTTCTTTTCCTTGAGCTTATTTTCAGAACTGTCTGAGATACTTTTTTCATATTCATTTAATTGATTCTCATATTCTGTAAAAAGTTGGTTTTTTTATTTTATTTGAATAGGATTGTAACAAAATTTTAAAGCTTGGGTTTTGGCATCACCTGGTTGACCAACTATCACCATAAATAAGTTTACTTTTTCTTCCCAACCATTTTTTTTCACTTCAATTTTATATGATTTACCAATTGAAGTTGCGGCAGCTGAAAGTATACCGGAGCCTAGATAATCTATGGGGAATACTTGCTTATTATGAATCTCAATTATGATCTCTTGTATGGCTTTCGGATAAATATCTATTGGGAATAAGTTTCCTTTAGTTTCTTTGTGTTTCAAAAAGTCTAATTCAAGATCAACTAGATCGATTACTCCTTGATTTTTACTATCTTTGTTTTGCAGATCAAAGATTTTGCCCTTTCTACTTTCTGAAGTGGAAGGGGCATTGTTTTTTAAATCAAGCATAACTATTTCTTATTGGTGATATAGTTAATAGCTTCTTTTTCGATTTGAGAAATCGACTTTGATTTGTTTTGAAGTAACCATTCGTCTATTTCTGCTTTAGTAAAAAATAGAGTACGATTATTTGGTTTCGAATACGGGATTATGTTGTTATGTACAAGTTTATATACATAGGATTTTGAGAAGCCGGTATAGTTTACAACATCATCTACCGTGAAGATTTGTTTGTTGGTCCCAATTATAAGTTTTTCTAATTGGGTTAATTTTTGAATGATCGCATTGCTTTCCATAAGTGAGTTTTATTGTCGTTATAGTGGCAAATGTCAGTTAAGTAAAACAATAACAAGTTAACATGGTTAATGTGTTAACCTATTTTATAATTTTTCGAAAATGGATCTAATAATGTCATTTTTTTTTGGTGGCATTATACTTTTAGAAGTTGAAGAACACACGGATTTCGCATTTATTTTACCGTTATTGTTTTCAATATTTCCAGCAAGTTGTATGAATGATAGAGGTATTTTAGTACTTAAAAATTGACTTATGCAATCAATGAAAAATTTAAATTGTATGTTATCCAAATTTAAGTAAATCACAGAATTGTGGGCTTTCCAATCTGATTTCAAAACCTCAATAAATTGTTCTAAAGTAGTTTTATTTTCATCAATGAAATCAAATTTATTTAGCTCTCGGTATAGCTTTTTTAGAATTTCATCATCTGTAACAATTAGGTAATTTTGACCCTTTGTATTTTTAGCTAGTTTATCAACTTTTTCTTGTATGCTATACGATAATTCCAAAATATGTTTTTGTTGATTATCTAGTGCTAATATGATTTGTTCTAAATAATCATATTTTATCGCGTTTCCGTTTCTATTAGAATTTTCAATATAATCTTCTAAACGCATTTGTATATTCATTAATGGGTGAAATATATTCTCAAATAATTTATCAGATAAAACCAAAAGTTTAGTTAAGAGAGTCTCTTTTGGATATTCTTTTGTATGTAAAAAATAATCAATGAACGAATCAAGATCATTCTTACAATTGAAATCAACCCAGTCCACATTGACAGGAACAAAACCCTTTAAATTACCACTTTCTTTAAATGAAAAATACTCACTTTTATTTATTGTAATTTTACTTCTTTCAAAAAACAACTCAAGTACATCAATTGGGAAATGTTCAATTTTATAATATTGCATGAGATCATTGAAGATAAAATAAAACTGATATTCGTTTAATTTTTTTACTTTTTTCTTAACAGATGATTTGTTATTTTGACTGTATAAATTGTTTTTAATGCCATTTAAAACCTTATAATGTTTGTCTTTAATTTGGAAATACGAATATATCATGTTTATTAAAATGTTATAGTTGGTATTAAATTTGAAGCTTCTCTCATTTTTTGATCCACAATCTTAGCATAAATTGCTGTAGTTCGTATTTCTTTATGTCCTAACCTTTTTGAAACGGTGTAAATGTCTGCTCCGTTTTCAAGTAATAAAACCGCATTCGTATGCCTTGCACTGTGGAAAGTGATATGTTTTGATATTCCGGCACGATTGCACCAACGTACAATTTCGTTATTATATACTGCACTGTATTTCAGTCCAACAAAGACTCTGTCTGAAGGAGATTCTCTCTCGCCCAATAGTTCACGAGCTTGATTTGAAATGTATAAATATTCGACACCATCAGTTTTTTCTTGGCGAAAATTCACTCTGCTTGTGTTTTCTTCATCCCTAACTTCCGACCAAATCATTGTATTAATATCTGACCATCGTAAGCCTGAAAGGCAAGAAAAAAGAAAAGCACGCTTTAAAACTTCATATTTGCAGTCAGTTTGTGCTAATTTTTGTAATTCTGAAAATGTTAAATATTCCCTTTGACTTTCTGCCTGTTCAAAAGATTTTACTTTTGACGCATAATTAAAAGAAATATAACCTTCATCAAAAGCCGCACGGAGAGCCGCTTTAAATTTATTAAAATACGAGTACTTTGAATTTAAGGATAATGAGGTATTACTTTTTGTTTTTGCTTCTTTCTCAAAATAGAGACGTATCCTTTTTGTAAAGTTTTCATCAACTTCATCAAAAGTAAGGTTACTAGATATACATTTTTTTAAATGTAGAAAAGTAGCAGTCCAATTTCCATAGTTTTTTGGACTGTCAATTTTTTCTTCTGTTTTTTCAAGAAAGAAGTCTAAAAATAATCTTTTACTTTTTGTGCTATTTTTTATATCAAATTTACCCTGAAAATACTCTGCTTTTCTAATTGATAGTATTTGTTCTGTTAGGATTTCAATCTCTTTATTTTCTTTCTTTTCACTAACAGTTTTTGGATCTTGAAAAGGGTAGAGCTTCAAATATTCAAAATCTCTTAAATGGATTCTCTTGCCGTTAGCATCTATAGTTGATCCTTTGTAGTATTCTAGATATAAACTGAATTTACCATTCTGTAGTTTCTTTTTCTTTAAAGTAATATTCATAAGGTGTACATTTTTACACCTTTTTTCAGTTAAGGTGTACATTGAGTGTAACAAATGTATGAATTAAACTTAATAGAAGAAACTTAAAATACGGTTAAATCAATGGTAGTCAAGCTAAAGAAAGTTAATGATACTTAGAGAAAGTGTATTTACTTCCCAATACAGAAATTAGCAAATATATTCCCAAGCAACTCATCATTGCTCACTTGCCCGGTAATAGTCCCAAACTGATACAATGCTTCTTTAATATCAAGCGCCATTAGGTCGCTAGAAAGATTAGTTTCTAAACCAAATTTTACTTTCATTATTTCATCTAATGCTTTTAGTAAAGAGTCGTAATGTCTTGTATTAGTTATAATTGTCTCATTATTTCGTAAAGCGCCGGTATTAACAAAAGACAGTAATTTATTTTTTAATTCATCTACGCCAATATTTTCTTTGGCAGAAATTAATAAAATATTGGGGATTTGAGTTTGAAGATTTTGTATCTGCTCCTCTGAGTATAAATCTTTTTTATTACCGATTATGATTAAAGGTTTCAGAGGAAATTGATTTTTAATTTTCTCAATTTCAAGTTGTACTTGTTTTACATTTTCAGCATCTAATGTTCCTCCTTTTGGCGTAAGCGGGCTCAAATAAACAACCACTTGCGCTTGTTCAATTTTTTCAAATGTTTTACGAATCCCAATACTTTCCACCACATCCTGCGTTTCCCGAATTCCAGCAGTATCTATAAATCGAAAACCAATACCGCCAATAACTAATTCGTCTTCGATGGTGTCTCTTGTTGTTCCCGCAATTTCAGATACAATGGCGCGCTCCTCGTTTAATAAAGCATTCAAAAGTGTTGATTTTCCTACGTTTGGTTCACCCACAATAGCCACTGGTATTCCATTTTTGATTACATTTCCCACGGCAAACGAATCGATTAAGCGTTTTAATACAAACTCTATGCGATTTAATAGCTCATGGAATTGAGTTCTATCAGCAAATTCTACATCTTCCTCTGCGAAATCCAATTCGAGTTCGATTAGCGAAGCAAAATTTAATAATTCTTCACGTAGTTTAGCAATTTCGTTAGAGAAACCACCACGCATTTGTTGCATCGCAATTTGGTGGGACGCTTCATTGTCTGAGGAGATTAAATCGGCAACCGCTTCTGCTTGTGATAAATCTAATTTTCCATTTAGGAAAGCTCGCAAAGTAAATTCGCCCGGATCAGCCATTCGGCAACCTTTACGTAAAAGCAACTGAATAATTTGTTGTTGGATATAGGTCGAGCCATGACATGATATTTCTATAGTGTTTTCACCAGTATAGGAATTTGGACCTTTGAAAAGGGAAACCAGCACTTCGTCAAGAGTTTTGGATCCATCCATAATGTGACCCAAGTGTAAGGTATGCGTTTTTTGGTTGGTTAATTCCTTGTTTTTAATCGACTTAAAAACAGAATTTCCTATAGTAATGGCTTCTTGCCCTGAAATACGTATTATAGCAATCGCTCCTGCTCCTGATGGCGTTGCTAGTGCAACTATGGAATCATTTGGAATCATAGATTTTTAATTTTATGCAAAAGTAATTAAAATAGCTGTGGCAACAAGTTCACAATGGTAAAGGTGATTCACAATTTAAACCTAAAAAATTCTACGATCTGACATTTATCATGATGTTTTGTATAATTTTTCGTAAATTTAGATAAATAATTGATTATTAATAATTTGTAAATATGTCAAAAAAAATATTATTCCCCACCGACTTTTCAGATGCTTCAAAAAATGCCTTTATTTATGCGCTGAAATTAGCTAGTAATATCGGTGCTGAGGTTGTTACCGTTCACGTGTATCAAGTTCCTCATGCTCATTTTGTTAATGCCGCTGAATATTTACATGAAGTTTACAATGTTGCCGAACTCAGTAATTTTGAAAATTATAGAGATGAGGTTCCAGAGTTTAGAGCCATCGCACAAGCAAATAATTTAAGTCATGTTAAAATTAGCCATGTTTTAATTGCAGGAGAAACTGTTTCTGAAATTAAAAAGTTAGCTGAAAAGGAGGATTATGAACTTGTTGTTATGGGTACAAAAGGTGGAAACTCTTTAAAAGAAACATTTTTTGGAACTGTGGCGTCGAAAGTCATGAATGAAGTTAAAGGATTAGTTTTAGTAATTCCAGAAAATTGCCAATATGAACCAATTCAGAAGATATTATTTATGACTAAGTATAAAACAGAAGATACAGAATCATTTAGAAAAATTTTGTCTTTATCCCAGGCGTACAATGCACATCTTGATTGTTTAAGTATACTTTCTACTGAAGATTTTATAAAAAATGATGAAAAGGAAAATTGGAAAATGATAGAGGATAAGAATGTCACATTTCATTCTATCAACGGAAATGATAAAGAAAAAATTATTTTAGATTTTATCACAGCTCACACAATTAATATGGTTGCGCTGCATGTGTATCATAAAAATTTCTTTGAGAAATTATTTGATATTAGTTTGTCCAAAAAATTAGCGTTGCATATCAATATTCCCATTTTAGCGATTCATTAATAAATTATTTTTGAGAATTACTCAACAACTATCTTATAATTTTGCAAGTACAAACATTTTAAAACCCTAAAAAAATGAAAAAAATATTATTCCCAACTGATTTTTCCGATACTGCAACAAATGCTTTTGTTCATGCATTAGAATTTGCTAAGAAAGTGAATGCGGAAATTGTTTTACTACACACTTTCAACTTGCCAATTTATGACAACCAATTTTTTCCTGAAAATTATGCTATTATTTATGAATCGCTAGAGCTGTCACAGTTTGAAATGTTTAAAAACGAAATTCCTAAACTTCGAGCAATAGCAGAAGGACGGAATTTAGGTAACATAAAATTATCTCACAGACTCTTAGATGGTGATTTGCTGCCTAATATTAAGAAATCAATAGAAGATGATGCTATTGATTTTGTGGTTATGGGCACTTCTGGCGCATCAGGATGGGAAGCTTTCTTTATAGGTACAAATGCTGGATCGATAATCTCAGGAATTTCTGTTCCTATGTTATGTGTTCCATTAGAAGCTAAATTCAAAAAGATAGAAATCATTGGCTTCACAACTCGTTTTAGACCAAAAGATAAAAAAGCTTTAAAGATGGTATTGAAAATTGCGAAAAAGTCAAATGCAAAGGTCAAATGTCTGTATGTGAAAACATCTAAATCAGATGTTTCAACTGAAATTGTAAAACAATGGGAAGAGGAATTCTCAGCGGAGCCAATCGATTTTTATGTTGTTGAAGACGATGACGTAGAAGCTATTATTGTAGATTTTGTTCTTTTTAAAGAAGTTGATTTCTTGACAATGTTACCTTACAAAAGAGGTTTTTTTGAAGGAATATTTAATCCAAGTTTGACAAAAAAAATAGCAATTAATTACGAAATTCCTATTCTTGCTATTCCTATCGAATAATTTTTTTATTTGAAATTGTCCTTGCTTTTTGAAATTACATTCCTATTATTTTCTGAATTTGCCTACATTTGTTTTTCATCAATAGTAACAATGGAAATCTACAAAACAAAGAAAGATAATTATTCGGAGCAATTCAAAACAATTAATAAAAAGTACAATAGTATAAGTTTTTTACGACTTATTGCTGTTGTACTTTTTTTTGTTTCCTTTTATTACTATCTCAAATCAAGTGAGATTGTATACGTTGCTTTATGCGTTTTTTTTGTTGGTCTATTTATAGTCTTAATGCGATTGCATTCAGCACTACAGTTTAAAAAACAACTTACCCAAGCACTATTGCAAATCAATGCGGATGAAATTTCTTATTTGGAGCGAAATAAAATACCCTTTGAAAATGGACTAGAATTTAACGATTTCAACCATCCTTATGCTTATGATTTGGATATTTTTGGAGAACATTCTTTATTTCAAAACGTAAATAGAACAGCTACATTTATTGGAAAAAAAATATTAGCTGAAAAAATGTTAGGGCTTTCGCCAAATGACGAAATTGAAAAAAATCATGAAGCGGTTCAGGAGTTGACGGGAAAAATAGAGTGGCGTCAAGAGTTTTTGGCTTTCGCCAAAATAAGTAACGATAGTCAATCAAATTATGAAACTTTATTAAAGTGGAGTGTTTTCAATAGCTCTCCCATGTCTAAGTTTACCGTTTTTATTTCTTACGCATCACCTATTCTTTTTATGGGTTTGTTAATTGCGTATTTCGTCACGCTTAACACAATTTTTGCGTCAACACTTTCGTACTTATTTATTTTAAATTTGATCATATTAGGTCGGTTTATGAAGCGAATTCAGCTTGAAGTTGCCAATTCTTCCAATATTGATAAAACAATTGCTCAATATAGTTTTTTGTTGAAAAAGATTGAAGATGAGAAATTTGGTTCTGAAAAATTAATCTATTTACAACAAAAATTAACTTTCAAAAAAGAAAATGCTAGTATCCATTTTAAGCAGTTGTCTAGTCTGTTCTCCAATATGGATACCATTGGAAATTTGATCACAGCAGTTTTATTCAATGGAACTTTTCTATTCAATTTACATGTTTTTAAGTCTTTAATTAATTGGAAAAGCGAACATGCAGCCGCATTAGAAGATTGGATGGAAGTTATCGGTGAATTTGAAATGTTGAATAGTTTAGCTAATATGGCATATAACAATCCTGAATTTGTATATCCAACATTAAATAAGAATTTCCAAATTAATTTTTCGGATTTAAGCCATCCGTTATTAAATAAAGATACAAGAATAGGGAATGATGTTCTGTTCTATCCACAATCATTTATGATTTTAACTGGTTCGAACATGTCTGGTAAAAGCACTTTTTTGCGAAGTTTGGGAATAAATATGGTATTGACAGGAATGGGTTCGCCTGTATGCGCAAGTAAAGCAAATGTACATCCGTTACCCGTTTTAGTATCAATGCGTTTATCCGACTCATTATCTGATAGTGAATCTTATTTTTTTGCTGAAATTAAGCGCTTAAAGCAAATTATGGACGAGCTCGAAAGTAAACCTGCTTTTGTATTATTAGATGAAATATTACGCGGTACAAATTCTGACGATAAGCGAAATGGAACCATTGAAGTGGTTAAAAAGATAATTGCTAAAAATGCGATTGGTTCAATAGCAACGCATGACATAGAAGTTTGTTTAACTACAAATGATTATCCTTTACAATTAACAAACCAGTGCTTTGAAGTAGAAATTATCAATAACGATTTGCATTTTGATTACAAACTAAGAGATGGAATTTGTAAAAATAGAAGTGCTACATTTTTAATGAAAAAAATGGGAGTGATTTAGCATCGAGAGATTAGCATTAAAGTAGTGAAGTATTTAATAGAATTTAGAATTTACTATATTGAGAATGGTGACAATTGAGCAAAACATAAAAACAGCTGGATTGGTAACTCAATTAACCAAATCTCAGAAAGAGAATTTTATAATTATTAGCAAACATTGGATCGTCTTTAATGCAGAATTAAAAAAGCACAACCTAAATCAGCATTCTGGAAATTGGGTTAAATATGGAATTACTTTTAAAGTTGAAAACGAGTATTTTTATCTAACCGCAATTCCTAATAACGAACAAATTTTTCCAGACCATTTTATTAATTTCGAAATTTCAAAAGGCAATTATGAAATTTTCGTACATCAAGGTGCGATGCAAGATCTTAAACAAACGCTAAATCATATTTATAAAACGATTATTCCTGATTTGAATTTAAATATTGAAGATCATGAAAATACTGGTTTTTTGCACTTTGAAAAATATGATTACCGTTTTCAATGGAACAATCCCAAATCAGTAATCGAAATTTATTTGCCTCTAAAAAAATAATTTCTAACTATTAGTAATTCTTAAAGAAGTTATTTATTAAGCAAATGGTTATTTATAGCAATAAAAAAGCCGTTTCGAGAAATCGAAACGGCTTTTTCAAATATAAAAATTGGTTTGGTTAATAGCGCATTCAATAATTGTATAATTAGCTGTTCAGCATTACTGGCATAACCAGCATCGTCACAGTTTCACCTTCTTCTAATCCATCTACAGGAGTTAAAATTCCAGCTCTATTAGGCAATGACATTTCAAGCATAATCATATCTGATTGTAAGTTGGTCAACATTTCGGTTAAGAAACGAGAATTGTATCCTATTTGCATATCATCACCTTGATAATCGCAGGTCAATCTTTCTTCTGCTTTGTTTGAATAATCAATATCTTCAGCAGAAACATTCAATTCAGCACCAGCAATTTTCAAACGAATTTGGTGTGTAGTTTTATTAGAGAAAATAGCAACACGACGCACAGAACTCAAAAATTGAGATCGCTCAATCATTAATTTGTTTGGATTTTCTTTAGGAATAACAGCTTCATAATTTGGATATTTTCCATCAATTAATCGACACATTAATATATAATTATCAAAAGAGAAAGTAGCATTTGAATCGTTATATTCAATTTTTACTTCTGTTTCTGAGGTGCTTAAAATATTTTTTAAGATGTTCAAAGGCTTCTTTGGCATAATAAAATCAGCAACTTGAGAGGCCGTGACATCAGTTCGAGCATATTTAACTAATTTATGAGCATCAGTTGCAACAAAAATTAGCCCTTGTGGAGAAAACTGGAAAAATACCCCTGACATTACGGGTCTTAAATCATCATTTCCAGCGGCAAAGATTGTTTTGCTAATAGCAGTTGCTAAAATACCAGCAGGGATAAGCGTTACTGAAGGATCATCTAGATTTATTGATTTTGGAAATTCATCGCCAGGAGCGTACGCTAATGCATATTTTCCTGAATTAGAACTAATTTCTATAGTACTATTTTCTTCAACGGTAAAAGTTAGCGGTTGCTCAGGAAAAGTTTTAAGGATTTCCAGAAGTAATTTAGCAGGAACAGCGACACTACCTTTTGATTCGGAATCAATATTTAAAGTAGCCGACATTGTTGTTTCTAAATCAGAAGCAGAAACGGTCAATACATTTTGATTTAAATCAAATAAAAAGTTATCTAAAATAGGCAAAGTATTACTGCTGTTGATAACGTTTCCTAAAACTTGTAATTGCTTCAACAAGTACGAACTCGATATAATAAATTTCATTTTTTTTGTTTTATTTTTTACTGTATTTTTTTTATTTCAAAAATTCATACATTTTACAAATATATTGTAAACTATTCTAGTTTCGAAACTTTTTTATTAACATCTATGCGCTGTATTTTCTTTTTCGAATAAATGTAAAAATAGCTCCAAAAATCAATAAAATCAGTATTGGTAGCCCGATAGTTATGAATTGAGTACGAGTATAATTTTTATAAACTTTTTCTTTGTCTAGCAATGGCAAATCTAAATCTTTACTTCTAATGTTGATAAGTCCGCTATCATCAAGCAAATAATTGACACAATTCATTAGAAAATCTTTATTGTCGTAAAGGTTACCTGATCTTTGATCGTAACCTAATTCTACTGGTTGTAAGTTCTTGTCTAGTTGATTTTTTATCAAATCTCCATCGGCAATAACAATCATTTTATTTTCATTTCCAAAACTCTTAAAAGCCGATTGTTTAAATGCTAAAACTCTGTTTTCAAACATAGAATTAAAAGATCCTTCGAGCAATACAGCTAATGGAAAATTCCCTTTTGTTTGATATTCACTTGCATCTGTTTCCTCTGAAACACTATTTAGATTTATTTCTGCTGGAGTTCCTATTTTTTTTGAATAAGGTGAAGATTGTAATAAAACTGTTTTTTTTATTCCGTTTTTTAAGGTGTCAATTGGATTTGCGAAGTCGAATTTTATTCCGCCTAAATTTTTGACAATGGGATGGTTACTATTTGGATAAACTTGCGGCGCATATTTCCAGTTAAATTGTTGATATTGTGTTGCACTTCCCTGTTCTCCAGTTGCTAATTTTATAGGACTTCCTCGTTCATCTTTTACTATATCAGGATTAATTCTAAAACCATACTTAAAAAACATATCATTCAAATTCAAATCTCTTGGGTAAGCGAGAGTGCTTCCAGCTGAATTGTATAAACTATCCATTTCTGCAGAAACTTGATCAATTAACCAGAGAGTTTTTCCTCCATTGATGATAAATTGATCTAAAACTTGTTTTTCTTCCTCTGAAAAACTTTCTGTAGGCTTAGCAATAACTGCAAGATCGTATTTCGCTAAGGCTTGTAAGCTACCCATTGGATTATTAGAGACTGAATCTAAAGTAAAAGGTCCAATAAAATAACTTTCGCGAACTTGCAATAAAAATTTTGCCATTAAAATATCTTGCAACTCGCCATTTCCTTTGATTATTGCAATTTTCTTTTGCTTGGCTTTAGTGATTTTATTTAAACCTTCAGCAATCGAATATTCTAAATGTTGCACAGATCCAACCACTTTTTGAGTAGTAGTAGCACCCATAATGTTTTTTAACAGAGGAATATTGACTTCTTTATTATTGTAGACTGCAATCGCCCAAGGGAAAACCATCTCTTGTGATTGTTTTCCTTTATCATCAACTGTAATGTTTATAGGAGTTAAGCCTTTGCGATACAAATCTTTTATTTGATCCATGCTTTCGTCTTTGTTTTCTAATGGATTCACAAATTCGAAAATAATATTTTTGTTGTACGCTTGAAATTCCTCCAGCAATTGCCTTGTTTCTTGTTGTAACCTTTTAAATTCAGCGGGTAAGTTTCCCTGCATGTAAACCTTTATGAAAAGAGGATTTTCAATTTGTTTAATAATATTTAACGATGTTGTTGAAAGAGTATATCTTTTATCTTTCGTCAAATCAAATCGATGAAAAAAGAAATTTCCAATTAAGTTTAGTAGCAATAAAACAGCAATAATAAATATAACTGATTTTATGTTATTTTTTTTAGCTGTCTTCATTACGATTTAAATGATTTTAGGTTATAAACTGTGAACGAAAGAAACGCTATAGTAATACTACTAAAATAAATTATATCTCTCGTATCTAAAACTCCTCTGCTCATACTTTTATAATGATCTTGCATTCCTAGAGTCGAAATAATCGTTGATAGTGATGGTATAACAGTTGCTAAACCATCAAAACCAAAATAGAGTAAAAAACATAAAAACACAGCAACAATGAAAGCTACAATTTGATTTTCGGATAGTGTGGAAGTAAAAATGCCAATTGCGGAGTAGCCCGAAATCAAAAATAACAATCCAAAATAAGAACCAATAGTACTTCCCATATCGATGTTTCCCTCGGGTAAACCTAAACCGTAAATGACGTATACATAAATGAATGTGGGAACAATTGCCATGATTATTAAAAGCAAAGCACCTAGAAATTTTCCGCTAACAATTTGCCAAATACTTAAAGGTTTTGTCAATAACAATTCGAGAGTTCCTTGTTTTTTTTCATCAGAAAAACTTCGCATTGTAACGGCGGGAATCAAGAAAATAAGGATCCAAGGAGCAAGAGTAAAGAACGGAGTGAGATCAGCAAAACCCGTGTTCAAAATATTGTATTCGCCTTCAAATACCCATAAAAATAAGCCGTTGATAATAAGAAAAATGGCGATGACCAAATATCCTATTGGCAAACCGAAAAAGGACTTTATTTCTCGTAATATTATTGATTTCATATATAATTTTTTTGCTTTAAAGGCGCAAGAGATGAATTTTTATTAGCTAATACTTACAAGTTTATCCACGCTCCAAGCTTCAGGCTTGTCATTAAACAACTTTTTTGTAAAATTCCAAACTTCATTGAAAAGTTCTGAATTTCTGTAGTTTTCCAAATCATTTTCGGTTTCCCAATAACTGTAAGTAAAGAAAATACTTTTGTTGTTTTTATCTTGATATAATTCTAAAAAACGGTTTCCAGCCGCATTTCGTATTTTGTCTTTCACTAATTCAAAGTTTTCTAAAAAAGCAGGAATCTTTTCCTCATGAAAACTCATTTTTACTATGCGTATAAACATTATGATTTAGGATTTAGGATTGTTGATTCTTTTATTATGCTTTGATTGATAGTTTTTAAATTTAGTGAGTTAAGTGCCAAACAAAATTGTAATAATTGATTGGTAATTCAAACCAAGCAAACTAGAAGCTGAACCTACAGTTGAGGGATTACTCCTAAATACGGCAATTTCTAGAAAACCAGATTCATTGAATACAGCTAATTTTTCTCCTTCATACGATTTGATAGGATATTTTTCAGAGGTTGCAATAGCTGAATAATTAGGCAATATCGTTTTTATATTTTTTGATTTTAATTCAATTTCGTAAGGTCTACCTTTTGCTACGTTAATAAAATGGTCTTTCGTAATATTTGTGACAATATTACCAAAATGATCAATATAGATTACATTTCCTTTTAATGAATTGCCATCAGGAGATACAATGGGTTGATAGGAACTTACTTCTTTAATGGATGAAATTTCTTTACCAATAATATTCATTAATCCACCTTTGGCAAGATGACACGCTACTTTTACAAAAACATCAAGATCTACAGAGCCACTTGGTAAACGATCATGAATATTAATTGCTACAATTTTTTGAGGAACAATCTTCTGCGAGAGCATTGTTAAAATACCGTTATCAGCAGCAATAAAATAGTGGTCATTCCATTGCATAACAACGTGCTTATTCTCCTTATTGGATTCCATATCTACTCCAATGAGATGAACAGTTCCTTTTGGAAAACTGGAATAAGCAGCACTGATAATGTAACTCGCTTCAACAGTGTTAAATGGATCAATATAATGTGAAATATCAATAATTTGCGCTTCAGAATATTCAGATAAAATTTTTCCTTTTAACGCACCTACAAAGTGGTCTTTCAAGCCGTAGTCCGTAGTAAGCGTAATTATTGACATAAATTTGTTTATAACTATTCGATAATTGTAATCTTAAATTTCATTAAATTTGAGAAGTGCAAAGCTAAAGAATTTAAAGTTTTTTTTATAGATAATTTTCTAATTGAATTTAAACCACTTTATATGGTAAAATAAATAATTATACTCTCTCTTTTAATCACTACTTTACAATCATTTTCACAAAAGCTAATTTATAAATCAAACGGCAATATTCTAAACTCTTAAAGGCTTAAAAAGTCACCAGAACAAGTAAGAGGATTATTAACTAATAATGAAAAATTACGAGTAAATTACAACGCTGGTAGATCTAAGAAAACTGCTGGTAATATATTGCTAATTGAGGGATTAGGTTTAGTAACGGAAGATTTATTAGTAGCATTGACAACTGATGGAGATAATGAATTTTCCACAAATGAAAATCCTTTTTCTGTTCAAAGTGAAAGAAATTTTCCAACGGCCTTATCGTACTTAGGTGTTGTCGCAGTTGTGGTTGCTTTTCCAATTAAAATTGGTTTTTCTAAAAAAATAAAAAATAGGGTTACTGATTATAACAATATGACCGCTACGGGATCTCATCGATCGAACGAAAATAAACTAGATTTTATCACCAATTCAAGCGGAATTGGGTTGCGATTGACATTAAATTAAAATAACTTAAAATTACTTCATTTGAACGAAAGAATAATCGAGCTAATAGACATCGCGCCAAAAGAATTTTGGGGTGCTCAAGACACTCATCTTGAATCAATAAAGAAATATTATCCTAAACTTAAAATTGTTGCTAGGGGAACAACGCTTAAAGCTTTTGGTGAAAAAGAAGTTTTAGACGAGTTCGAAAAACGGTTTCAACGCTTAATGCTTCATTTTACACGTTACAATAATATTGATAGTAATGTGATTGAACGTGTAATTATGGGTGACGCACAAGAGGATAGGAAATTTCAGGGTAACGATAAAATTTTAGTTCATGGTGTAGGCGGTAAGATCATAAAAGCTATGACGCCTAATCAGCAATTACTTGTTGATACAATGGAAAAAAATGATATGGTTTTTGCTGTAGGTCCGGCAGGTACAGGTAAAACTTATACTGGAGTCGCCATGGCTGTCAAAGCACTTAAAGAAAAACAGGTTAAGCGTATTATTTTAACTCGTCCAGCAGTAGAGGCAGGGGAGAACCTTGGCTTCCTTCCAGGTGATATGAAGGAAAAATTAGATCCTTATATGCAACCGTTATATGACGCTTTGCGCGATATGTTACCCAATGAAAAACTTGAAGATTATATTGTTAAAGGAATTATACAGATTGCTCCTCTAGCATTTATGCGAGGACGTACACTCGATCATGCTTTTGTAATATTAGATGAGGCACAAAATACAACCCATTCCCAAATGAAAATGTTTCTAACTCGTATGGGAAAAAGCGCTAAATTTATGATTACTGGCGATCCAGGTCAAGTTGATTTGCCACGAAGAACAATCTCTGGACTCAAAGAAGCGCTACTAGTTTTAAAAGATGTTGACGGAATAGGAATTATATATCTTGATGACAAAGATATCGTGCGCCATCGACTCGTGAAAAAAGTGATAGACGCTTACAAACAAATCGAAAATAATGATTAAAGTTAAAAGGCTTTGTAAAAAGCCTTTTTTGTTGAAATAACTTTACGAAATTTCAATTTTTAAAAATGGTATAATATTATTATTTTTTCATCACTAAAAATTCACCTTTAAATAGAAGTACATAAATAAATGATTTTAAAAGATAATTTTAAAGTAATAATTACAGATCTCGATGGAACTTTATTGAATTCTAATCATAAAATTTCATCCTACACTAAAACTGTTTTTCAAGAATTACACCGCTTAAATTTTATAATAATTGTAGCCACGGGTCGTCATCATTTAGATGCAAAACCTCTTGTTTCAGGTTTGGACGTTCCTTTATATTTAGTCACTTCAAATGGTGCACGTATACATTATCCTGAAAATGAGCTTATTTTCTCTTTTGACATGGAAAGTGATACTGTTAAATCTATTTTATCTTTAGAAATTGATGATGAGATTACAACTGTATTATTTAAAGAAAATGTTTGGCAAACTAACAAAAACAATGAAAAATTAAATGAGTTCCAACCTGAGGTAAATTACCATCCTGAATTAGTAGATTTTAAAACTTTGGTTGATTTTAGTGCAATAAAAGTATTTTTTACGCATCATGATCACCAAAAATTATTGGTTTTAAGAAATCAAATTTTAGAAAAGCACGCTGGAACATTCAACCACGCTTTTAGTCTGCCTTTTTGTTTAGAATTTATGGACAAAGAAGTGGACAAAAGTTATGCAATTGCTAAAATTTTAGAAATTGAAAAGACTACTTTTGAGCAGTCTGTTTCCTTCGGTGATGGATTTAATGACGAAAAGATGCTCAAAGCAACGGGAAAGTCGTTGATTATGGCAAATGCTCCGCATAGTTTGAAAAATCAATTGCCTCATCTCGAAATAATTTTATCAAATAATGAAGATGGAGTTGCGAAATATCTTTCTGAAAATATAATTCTCAAATGTAAAAAGCTTAATCAAAAAACAACAAACTAAATATGTGTAATAAATTATTCTTATCGTTATGTGTCTTATTTTCAGTAATAATTCATGGTCAATCCCTAAAATTAGAGGAAATAATGAAAGGCAATACTTTCATCGGCGAACAGCCAGAAAATGAAAGATGGTCTTTAGATGGTCAAAAAATTTATTTCGACTGGAATCCAAATAATGATTTGGGAACAAGTACTTATTATTGGAAAAAAGGATTGTCAAAGCCAGAATTAACCTCGCCTATTGAAGCTGCTTTTTCTAAATTAGATTTTAAAAAAACGTCAAATCCTGATTTATTTTATTATGTAGATAAAGGTAGATTATTTTCTTATTCAATAAAAAATCAAGTTTCTAAAAAGTTGTATCAGCAGACTAATCCTATTTCCAACTTACAAATAGGTGTTGCTGTAGGCGTACTTCACTTTAGACAAAATGACAATGCATTTGAGTTTAACACAAATGAAGGTTCAGTTATTCAACTTACAAATTTTAGAAAAGGAAAAGCTGATGAAGTTGCTAAGGAAAAAGATTCATTTCTAAAAACACAACAAAAGGAATTATTTCAATTTGTAAGAGATGAAGAGGCATTAAAAAAGTGGAATTTAGCCGCAGCTAAATTAACAAAATCTGATTTTCCGAAACCTTACTTTTATGGAAAGGATAATTTAAGTAACCTAAAAGTTGATCCAAAGGGAAAATTTGTAACCTTCCGCTTGACTGAAGATTCCGAAAGAAAAAACGAAAAAATGGAGCGCTTTATCACTGTCGATGGTTACAATAAAATTGAAGATACTAAATCCAAAGTCTCTATCTCAAATTTAATTCCAACTAAATTTGGTATTTACAACATTGCTACTGACTCTGTTTCTTTTGTGAATTTTTCTACGCTAAGCCATATTCAAGATATACCTAAATATTTTGAATCTTATGAAAAATCAAAAACAGTAGAAAAAAAAGATAAATTAATTGTTGTTCAAGAACCTATATATAATGCAAATGGTTCTTACGCTGTTTCAGAAATTAGAAGTCAAGACAACAAGGAGCGCTGGATCGTTGTTCTAAATTTAGAAAATAGTACTTTTCAGGAAATAGAACATCAACATGACGAAGCGTGGATAGGCGGGCCTGGTATTCCTTCTAGCTCATTTGGACAAGGAACACTAGGATTTCTAGGTGATAATGAAACTATTTATTTTCAGTCAGAAGCTACTGGATATTCTCATTTATATACCTACAATCTAAAGTCAAAAAAGAGAGTGCAACTTACTTCAGGAAACTGGGAAGTGCGTGGTGTAAATTTGGCAAAAGATAAGAAATCATTTTACTTATCCACCAATACAACACATCCTGGAAACAGAAATTTCTATAAAGTTGAAATTGCGAATGGTATCTTACAACCAATTTTGGCAAAAGATGGAGCACACGAGGTAACTTTGTCTCCTGATGAAAATACACTCCTGGTTCGCTATTCTTATAAAAACAAACCTTGGGAATTGTTTACGGCTTCCAATAAAAACAACACATCGCTTAATCAAATAACGACTTCTACGACCGAAGCTTTTAAGTCCTATAGATGGCGTGAGCCAGAAGTAATTAGTTTTAAAGCTCAAGACGGAATAAATGTAAATGCTCGATTATATAAACCAGAAAACAGTAGTGCCAATAAAGCAGCGATAATTTTTGTCCACGGTGCGGGCTATTTGCAAAATGCTCATAATTATTGGAGTAGTTACCATAGGGAATACATGTTTCATAACGCATTGACTGATTTAGGATATACAGTTCTTGATATTGATTATAGAGCCAGTGATGGATATGGACGTGATTTTAGAACAGGAATTTACCGCTTTATGGGTGGAAAAGATTTGACGGATCAAATAGATGGAAAAAACTATTTAGTTAAAAATTTAGGAATTGATGCTAGTAGAGTAGGGATTTATGGCGGTTCTTATGGAGGATTTATTACCTTGATGGGAATGTTAACTACACCAAAAGAATTTGCTGCGGGCGCTGCATTACGCTCAGTTACAGATTGGGCACATTACAATCACGGATACACAGGAAACATTTTGAATTTCCCAGAAACAGATCCAGATGCTTACAAAAAAAGTTCACCTATCTATTTTGCTGATAATCTGCAAGGGAATTTATTAATGCTTCATGGAATGGTCGATGATAATGTAGAGTATAAAGATATTGTTCGAATGTCACAGCGTTTTATAGAATTAGGAAAGAAAAACTGGAGTCTTTCATCGTTTCCTGTGGAAGCGCATGGTTTTAAAGAAACGTACTCATGGGTAGATGAATACAGCCGAATCCTAGATTTGTTCAATAGCACGCTTTTGAAAAAGTAGCATTTTTTTCGATAAAAAAAATGATTAATCGCAGATTCACAGATTTATCTAAGTAAAATTATATTCCTTTCTATTATATAAAATCTGTTGCTGATTAGTAATTATAAACTCGAGCTATACTTATAATGTTGAAGATTAAATCAGCAAATCTGCGGTAAAACATTTAATTTGTTTGTTCTGAATAAAGTTTCAACAATTTTGTGTATCTATTCGAAACAACCTATTTTTGCAAAAAAACAACAACACAACAACTGAAAATGAATAACACAATAACGACAACCGATTTTAATTTTCCAAATCAGAAATCAGTTTACCGAGGTAAAGTAAGAGAAGTTTACCATATAAATGATGATCTTTTAGTAATGGTTGCGACTGATAGACTTTCAGCTTTTGATGTTGTTTTACCAAAAGGAATTCCGTACAAAGGTCAAATTCTAAACCAAATTGCTACGAAGTTCATGGAGCTGACTCAGGATATTGTTCCTAACTGGTTAATTGCTACGCCAGATCCTAGTGTTGCCGTAGGTCATTTATGTACGCCGTTTAAAGTAGAAATGGTTATTCGAGGTTATTTATCTGGTCATGCGTCACGAGAATACGCTCTTGGTAAAAGAGAAATTTGCGGAGTGAAAATGATTGAAGGTCTCAAAGAAAATGACAAGTTTCCAGAACCCATTATTACTCCTACTACAAAAGCGGATAATGGCGAGCACGATGCTGACATTTCTAGACAAGCTATTTTATCAAAAGGAATTGTTACCGAAGAAGATTATTTAGTTTTAGAAAAATACACTAGAGCTTTGTTTCAAAGAGGAACTGAAATTGCTGCAAGTCGCGGTTTGATTTTGGTGGATACCAAATATGAATTTGGAAAAACGAAAGACGGAGTTATTGTTTTGATTGACGAAATTCATACACCAGATTCTTCCCGTTATTTCTATGCAGAAGGTTATCAAGAAAGACAACATAAAGGCGAAGAGCAAAAACAATTGTCAAAAGAGTTTGTTCGTCGTTGGTTGATAGAAAATGGTTTTCAAGGTTTAGAAGGACAACAAATTCCTAATATGACGGACGAGTACATTCAAACCGTTTCAGAAAGATATATTGAATTATACGAGAATATCCTTGGAGAGAAATTCGTAAAAGCTGATATTTCTAATATCAGTGAACGGATTGAAAAGAACGTTGTAGCGTATTTAGCTAAGAGATAATTTAGAAAAAAGAGAAAAGAATATTCAGAAAAGAAAAACCGCAATTCTAAAGTAGAATTGCGGTTTTTTTGGTATCCGAATAAGAAAATCTATGTTTTATTAAACACAGTTTTAATCCTTTTTTTATATTCAAAAAGGCATCATTAAACAAATAATGACACGTTTTATCAACCTACAATTAATTTTTTATTAGTTTTTTAATAAATACTCAATATATTCTGTTTTCATAAAGTTGAATTGTCTCGAGCTTTAACTGTAATTTATTTTAAAAAATTGAATTAGCTCCCGCGTTGCAGGAAGTATGTTACCAAAAGATTGAATTGGCTCCAGCTTTAGCTGGGGTAATAGAATTGAGTAATTTAGGTGGCTTTAGCCAAAAAAGTTCATGCTATTATTCTCTGAATGCTCACAATTTCTTTTTTTATTCCAATTACATTAATTCCATCCGCCTCCTAGTGCTTTATAAACATTTACCACCGCATTAAATTGTCTTTTTTTAGTTTCTATTAATTCTAATTTTGAAGATAGCGCATCTCGTTGTGTCATCAAAACTTCAAAATAATCCGCTTTGGAAGATCTAAATAAATCGTTAGAAATCGTTATAGAACTATTTAAAACTTCTACTTCTTTTCTTTTTAAAGCATACAATTGCTCTAAGTTTTTAATATTCGATAGTTCATTAGACACTTCGACATAGCCATTCAAAATTGTTTTTTGATAATTGTACATTGCCTGAACTTGATACGCTTTCGCCTTATTAAATTCGGCTTTTATCGCATTTCTATTTATTAATGGAGCCGTTAACTCTCCAAGTAATGAGTATGCTAGCGATTCTGGTGTTGTAAAAAGGAATGACGGTTTAAAAGCTTGAAAACCTAAACCTCCTGAAATGGAAAACGAAGGATAAAATTCAGCTTGAGCGGCTTTTACATCGCATTTAGTAGCGAATAACTCTAATTCTGCTTGTTTGATGTCAGGACGATTAGCCAATAATTGTGATGGAATCCCTGAATTGATTTGCGTTGGAACTTGACTTTCAAAAACTGTTTTATCTCTCACAATCGCTTGCGGATAACGTCCTAACAGAAAATTAATTTTGTTTTCATTTTCTTTAATTTGTTGTTTAATATCAAACTCTAAACTTTCAGAATTTAAAACTTCTGCTTCGTATTTTCTTACGCCTAATAAAGTCACTCTTGCCGCATCTTTTTGGACTTTTACAATCTCCAAAGCATTTTTCTGTAACTGAATTGTTTCTTTAATCACGTCAAATTGATTGTCTAAAGAAAGTAATTCATAATAAGAATTGGCAATTTCAGCAACCAAATTGGTTACAACAAAATTTTTGCCTTCTACAGTAGCGAGGTAACGCGTGGCCGCAGCCTTTTTAGAATTCCGCAATTTTTTCCAAATATCAACTTCCCAACTGGCACGAATGCCTAATGAAAAATCATTTAGCGTTTCCGGAACGGCATGTCCCGGAGTAATATCTGTTGAAGCATCACCAGCACCGGTGCTTGTATAACGACCTACTTTTTCAGTCCCAACAGCTAAACCTCCAGAAACAGTTGGTAATAACAAGCCTTTTTTTATTCTAATATCATTTCTCGCAATTTCTATATCTTGCAAGGTCATTTGTAAGTCTATATTATTAGTAAGTGCTGTATCTATTAAGCTTTGAAGATTTTTATCAGAAAAAAAGCTTTTCCATTTAATAGCACTGGAATTAATAGTGTCTTTTGAATCTACGAAAGCTACTGGCAATTCTGGTTTTTCTATATTTTCAACAGGAGCAAGCATTTTGCAACTCGTAAATGTTATAAAAAGAGCTATAAGTCCTATTTTGTAATAATTTTTTAGTACGTTCATTTTCTTAAATTTCTAAGATTAAAGATCATTCTTTTTATTCTTTTTTCTTTTTACAATCTTGAAGATTCCTTTTAGATAATCTCTAAAACCTTCTGTCAATGTTCCTTCTTCTTCTCCTTCTATCAGAATATGTTTTTCTGAGATCTTTGCAAACATATAATACAATCCTGGGATAATAATTACACCGAAAATAGTTCCAAATAGCATTCCTCCTGCAGCAGCGGCACCAATAGTTCTGTTACCCACAGCTCCAGGTCCCGATGCAAAAACCAACGGAATTAATCCAGCGATAAAAGCAAAAGAAGTCATCAAAATAGGACGCAATCGAGCCGTTGCTCCTTCGATGGCAGCTTGCATTGCGGTGAGTCCTGCGGCGTGCCTTTGTACGGCAAACTCGACGATCAAAACCGCATTTTTACCTAATATACCTATCAACATAACCATGGCAATTTGAGCGTAAATGTTGTTTTCTAATCCCAATACTTTCAGTAAAAAGAAGGCTCCAAAAATACCGACTGGTAGCGATAAAATTATTGGTAAAGGCAACATAAAACTTTCATATTGTGCCGATAAGACCAGATAAACAAATATTAAAGAGATCAGGAAAATATAAATAGCTTGATTTCCTTGCCTAGATTCATCTATAGAAATTCCGGCCCATTCGATTCCAAATCCTTTTGGTAATGTTTGTTTGGCTACCTCAGCAACTACTTTTAGCGCTGTTCCACTACTATAACCAGCAGCAGGACCACCACTTATTTCAGAGGCATTGTATAAATTATGTCTGGTAATCTCAGAAAGACCAAATACTTTTTCAACGGTCATAAATGCGCCGTAAGGAACCATTTCTCCAGCATCATTTTTGGTGTATAATTTTAAAACATCTTCAGGCATTGCTCTGTATTGTGGCAAAGCCTGAACCATTACTTTGTATTGACGATCATATTTTATAAAACTAGTTTCATAATTACTTCCTATAAGCGTGGATAAATTATCCATGGCATCGGATATTGAAACTCCTTTTTGTTGTGCTTTATCATTATCCACTTTCAACATATATTGTGGAAAACTGGCACTATAAAAAGTAAATACGGACGAGAGTTCGGGTCTTTTACCTAATTCTTTGACAAAATCTTTAGTTATTTTTTCCATTTTTTTGAAATCGCCCGTACCAATTTTATCTACGACTCGAAGTTCAAATCCACCAGCAGCACCATAGCCAGGAACAGCAGGAGGTGGGAAAAACTCAATAGTGGCTCCTTTTATATTTTTTGATTTTTCTTCTAATTCATCCATTACTTGTTGAGACGTGTGTTTTCTTTCGTCCCAACCTTTTAGATTTACCAAGACACTTCCTGTATTAGATCCAGTACCTTCAGATAATATTTCATAACCTGACATCGTTGAAACTGATTTTACTTCGTCCATTCCAGAAGCAATTTTTTGTAGTTGATCTGCAATTTCATCCGTTCTTTCTAAAGTTGATCCAGGTGGCGATTGTATAACAGCATAGAATAAACCTTGATCTTCATTAGGAATAAATCCAGAAGGTACAGTTGAACTTAATAAATATGTTCCCAAACAAAATCCTAATAGTACCAATACCGTAATCACTCTTCTGTTCACAATAAGGGTAACTAATTTTTGGTATTTACCTTGTAAACCATTAAACCAATTATTGAATTTAGCTAATAATCTATTTAACACCGTGTCTTTTTTAGGAACTCCATGTACGTTTTTTAGCATCATAGCACATAAAGCAGGTGTAAAGGTTAACGCTACTATACCTGACAAAATAATTGCCGTAGCCATGGTAACCGAAAACTGTCTGTAAAAAATTCCAACAGGACCCGACATGAATGAAACTGGAATAAATACAGCTGCCATGACTAAGGTAATGGCGATAATAGCACCTCCAATATCTTTCATAGCCATTTTTGTAGCTTCCAATGCATTGACATGAAATTCTTCCATTTTTGCATGAACGGCCTCGACGACGACTATGGCATCATCCACCACAATACCAATTGCTAAAACTAATGCGAATAAAGTAATTAAGTTAACTGTAATTCCAAACAGTTGCATGAAAAAGAACGTTCCTATTAACGAAACGGGAACTGCAATAGCAGGAATTAATGTAGAACGCCAATCGCCTAAGAATACAAAAACCACTAGTGAAACTAGCAAAAATGCTTCTACTAAAGTGTGAATTACTTTTTCGATAGAAGCGTCTAGAAATTTAGAAACGTCGTATCCAATTTCATAATCCATTCCTTTTGGAAAGGATTCGCCTTTAATTTCTTCTAGTTTCTTTTTTACATTCTTAATTACATCGCTGGCATTACTTCCGTACGATTGTTTGATCACAATGGCTGCCGATGGTTTTCCGTTTAATTTGGAATATAAATTGTAATATGCATTTCCAAATTCGACTTCAGCGATATCTTTTAATCGGAGTAATTCTCCGTTAGCAGTAGATCTAATTACAATATTTTCATATTGTTCTTTAGTAGTATATCGACCTGGATATTTTAATACATATTCAAATGCTTGCGATTTCTTCCCTGAACTTTCTCCTAATCTTCCTGGTGATGCTTCAAAACTTTGATCGTCTAGTGATTTCATTACTTCTTCTGACGATACTTTGTAAGCCAACATTCTGTCGGGTTTTAACCAAACACGCATAGAATATTCTCTATCTCCTAAAACATCAGCAAACCCAACACCGTCAACGCGTTTCAATTCTGAAAGCATATTAATATCGGCATAATTATATAGGAAATTCACATCTAGTTTTGGATCTTTACTATATAAATTGATGTAAAGTAACATATTAGATTCTTCACGTGTAATTTTCACACCTTCACGCACCACAATTGGAGGGAGTTTATTGACAACAGCAGCGACACGATTTTGAACATTTACAGCTGCAATATTTGGATCTGTTCCTAATTCAAATACCGCTTGAATGGAAGCTTCACCATCATTACCAGCATCCGAAGCGATATATTTCATTCCTGGAATACCGTTTAAGGCTCTTTCTAACGGAATTACTACAGATTTAACCATCAATTCGCCATTGGCACCCGGATATTCGGCTACAATATTAACTTTTGGTGGTGAAATAGATGGGAATTGCGTAATTGGTAATTGAATCAATGCTAATCCACCTAAAAACACGATGATAAGCGAAATGACAATAGAAAGAACAGGTCTTTGAATAAATTTATTAAACATAATAGTTACTTTATCGGATTAAATTTATCTATTGTTTGATTAATTCTAAACTATTGAAAATCGATGTTGCAGAAACCATTTTAGGTTTGATTTTCTCGTCTTCTTTTACCGTTTGAAGTCCATCTATAAGTATTTTATCATCTGCAGATAATCCTGATTTTATGATATAAACATTAGATAATCGTTGTTTTATTTCAATAGTTTTAGAGTGTACAACATTGTTTTTATCCATAACAAAAACATATATTTTGTCTTGAATTTCAAAGGTTGCTTTTTGTGGAATTAATAGTGCATTTTTAATTGGAATAGTTAATCTTACTTTTCCAGTTTCTCCATTTTTTAGTAATAGTTCAGGATTTGGAAATTTTGCTCTAAAGGCAATGTTTCCCGTATTATTATCAAATTCACTTTCTATAGTTTCAATTTGTCCTGGATATTTATGTTGTTCCCCATTAGATAATAATAAAGTAGCTTTGTTATTGATGTCTTTAGTTGCACGAGATTTGTAATTTAGATATTCTACTTCCGACATATTAAAATAAGCATAGACTTCTTTATTATTTGATATTTTTGTTAAAACAGTTCCCTCATCTATCGAGCTTCCCTTTTTGAATAAAATTCTGTCAATAGTTCCATCAAAAGGCGCTTTAATTTTTGTGAATGATAAATGCGTTTCTGCCAGCGATAAATCGGCATTCGCTTCTTCTAATTTTGCTTTAGCCATTGCTAATTCTGATTTTGATACAATATTTTTATCGGCTAAAACTTTAGTATTTTGATATTCAATCTGAACTATTTTATAATCTGCTTTGGCTTTTAAAAATTCAGCTTCATATAATTTTGGCATTATGCTAAATAATAATTGACCCGCTTTGACAGTTTTACCTTCATCTACATAAATGTTTTCTAAATACCCTTTTTCTTGAGCTCTAAGTTCTACATTCTGTATTGATTGTATTTGTGCGATGTATTCTTTCGTAAAAGTGGTGTCTTTAATTACAGGAGAGGTAACCGTAAATTCTGATATTTCAACTTCTTTTTCTACATCAGATTTGCAACTTGTTAAATTCATTATGGCACAAAGGCCAATAAGTATTACAGTTTTATTCATGTTTTGATTATTTATTGTGTTGTATTGTTAAAAGAAAAATTTAAGAAAATATTCTTAGCAGCTCAGTTTGAATATTAATTTAAATTCTAAAGAGTATGAAAAATGGATGTGTGTTTGGAGCATTTAAATCAATCGTATGTTGATTTTCAAATGCAGTTATTAGAGTAGAGGATTTAGTTTCCATTGGACCTTTGTTTTATTTGGTACAAAGATGCTATAGAGTGGCTTTAAGATAGCTTAAGATTGACCTTAAAAAAGGCTTAAAAACTTGCTTTTTTAAAAGTTGTAAATAGAAATTCTAACAAAGGATTGTTAGATGTGGAACTAAATGTATTTAAAGGGAAAAAAACAATCTAACAATTGAAAATAAAATAATGTTCTGTTTTGAATACTATCAAAAACACAAAAGATCTTGCTTCTCTGAATTTTTCCCAAATCGAATAGGATTAAAATATAAAGTTGTTGGGTATTATTTGCCTAATGTTTTAAAATTAAATTTTACACAAAATATATAAAGAATAATTATTGGCACTTAAATATGAAATATTAGCTGAAATAAATTAGTGTTTTTTGCAGGAATACTATAGGTAATTTTTGATTTATGCAATGTAAGTACTCGTTGTACAATACGTAAACCAAGGCCAAAACCTGAAGTTCCCTTTGCATTTTGACCACGCATGAAAGGTTGAAAAATATTTTTTTGTTCCTTTTCAGTCAATGTTTTTCCAGTGTTTGAAACCGAAATAATCAATTGTTCTCCACTCGCGTGAATTTTGACATTGGCTTGTTGATTATCAGAATAAGCAAAAGCATTTTTTAAAATATTGGTAATAGCAACTTCTAATAATTTTTTGTTTCCACTAATTTCTAAAAGGGAATCTAAATTTTCGTCTTCTTCGATGTCGAATAGAATAATAAAATCTGGAAATAACTTATTTACTTTTTCGATGGCTGTAAAAAGAATTTCATCTAATCTATAAATTTCTCTATTCTCGTATTTTTTATTTTCTAATTTAGAAAGAATTAATAGGGAATTAATCAATTCTGTTAAGTGATCTACGTCGCTTAAAATATTAGTTAAGAATTCCTTACTATTAGGATCCGTTTCTTTAAGAGCAATATTATTTTCTATTTGTGAAGTAATTCTGGATAATGGCGTACGTAATTCATGTGATGCATGAGCTGTAAATTCTTTTTGTTTTTGGTAAGAATCTTCAATTCGATCCATCATAAAATTGAATTCAGTAGCAATTAAATCTATTTCGTTTTTAGTACTCTTGATTTCAACTCTGGTGTCAAGATTATTTTCGTTAATTTTTCTTATTTTTTGATGAAAAGAGCTCAATGGAAGCATTAATTTTTTGACAGTAAATGAAGTCAAACCCCAGCAAATTATTGTAAAAAGTAAATATGATATAATTAAAATAAAACGCAGGTACAGTAATTTTCGGTTCCCATAATCATCTTTAGCAGCTATTAAGGTGTAATAATCATTATGGTCAGTGTCATAAAGCATACCATAAACTTCAAAGTCTCCTTTCTGTCTAAAAAGTGTTTTATGTTTTTTTAAATACTGTAAATCAGCTATAGACCAACTGATTTTTACATCATCAATAGTGCTGTATATTAAATTAAAATCAGAATCAAAAATTAAAGTATTTTCATTGTAGAGTTTGTCCATAGTATTATGGTCAATCTTTTTTAATAATTGTTGATCAATATTTTTAACATTAACAAACAACTTTCTGTTAGAAAGTGCTTTGATTTCAAGACGGTCTCTAAATTCCTCTTTTCTAAAATTAGAATACAGAATAAATATCAACGTGGAAGCTAAGCCAAATAAGACTGTAAAAAGCAAACTTACAATAAGTGATATTCTGTTATTTAGTGTCATTCGGACTCTTTTAAATAATATCCATACCCAATTTTGGTGTGAATTAATTTTACAGGATGGTCTTTGTCAATTTTTTTCCTCAAAAAGTTAATGTAAACTTCAATTGTATTTTGATTGGTTTCAATATGGTAATCCCATAATTTTTCGGCTATAAACTGTTTCGAAACGACGTTTCCATTAGCATTAGCCAGTATCAGCAGAAGTTTAAATTCTTTTGGAGTCAGTTTTATTTCTAGACCAGATCTAAAAACTTTCATTTCCGTTTCAAAAATTTCTAAATCATCAATACTAATTTTTTCTTTGTTTTGTTGTGGAATTTCTTTTCGCCTTAATAGCGAAGAAACTCGGGCATATAATTCATCAAAATGAAAGGGTTTAACTAAATAATCATCGGCACCATTTTCGAAAGAAGAAAGTTTATCTTCAATTTCGCTAAAGGCAGTCAACATAATAATGGGTGTTTTTTTATCTACTTCTCTAATACTTTTACATACTTCGATACCATTTTTTCCAGGAACGTTGATGTCCAGAATTATCAAATCGTATGCATTAGGATTGTATTTTTTTAAAAGTAATAACCCATCATAATAAGGTGTACATACAAAAGATTTAGATGCAAAAAAACTTGCAATTTCTTTAGATAAAGTAAAATCATCTTCGAGTAACAGAATTTTCATAGCAATTGTTTATTGGTTAATTTGGTTAATCGGTTAAGCGAATAACCAAATTAACTCTTAAACAGTTTTTTATTTAAAATAAGAAAAAGTTTCCTCGTTTTCTATTTTCAATAACGTTTCATAAATTAGTTTAATTACATTTTCTACGTCATCACGGTGAACCATTTCTACAGTTGTATGCATATAGCGCAATGGCAATGAGATTAATGCTGATGCAACTCCGCCATTACTGTAAGCAAAAGCATCAGTGTCCGTTCCGGTTACACGAGATGAAGCTAATCTTTGAAAAGGAATTTCTTTTGCCATGGCAGTTTCTATAATTAATTCTCTCAAATTGTTTTGAACGGCAGGAGCGTAAGTAATAACTGGACCTTTCCCTATCTTAGTTTCTCCTTCAATTTTCTTATCAATCATTGGAGTAGTGGAGTCGTGACAAACATCAGTTACAATCGCAACATTAGGCTTAATAGTTTTTGTAATCATTTCGGCACCACGCAATCCAACTTCCTCTTGAACAGAGTTTGTAATGTATAAACCAAAAGGTAATTTGATCTTGTTTTCATGTAACAATCTCGCTACTTCAGCAATCATAAATCCTCCCATACGGTTATCAATGGCGCGACAAACAAATTTATTTTCGTTCAAAATCATAAATTCATCAGGATAGGTAATCACACAACCCACGTGAACGCCCATTTTATCTACTTGGTCTTTTGTCTCACAACCAATATCAATAAAAAGATTGTCTACTTTAGTAACTTCTTCTTTCGCTCTATTGCGAGTGTGAATGGCAGGCCAACCAAAAACTCCTTTTATAATTCCGTTTTTAGTGTGAATGTTAACCCTTTTTGATGGTGCGATTTGGTGATCAGAACCACCATTACGAATTACATAAATCAATCCATCATCAGTAATGTAATTTACATACCAAGAAATTTCATCGGCATGACCTTCAATTACTACCTTGTAAGGTGCATCTGGATTTATAACACCTACTGCAGTTCCGTAAGTATCGGTTATGAAAGTGTCAACATACGGTTTTAAATACTCCATCCATAATTTTTGGCCTTCTGCTTCAAACCCGGTTGGAGAGGCATTGTTTAAGTATTGCTCTAAAAATGTAATAGAAGATTCTTTTAATATCGATTTTGTGCTCATAAAATATTTTTTTGCTAAATTATAAATTTGGCATCACAGTTGCGTTGATATTTTCTAATTTTGACAATAAAAAATTACCTTATGCAATTACTTAAATTCGTCATGTTTTTTCTTTTCAGTCTTTTTACAATTAATGCTCAGGTTATACCTCAAGATACTACGAAAATAGATTTCGAATTAGACGAGAATTATATTTTAAATGATACAATTCAGCTTCCTGAGATTTTAATTTTGAAAGAAAAAATGAATCCAGAGGCTAGAAAGCAATTTCTAATTCTTCAAAACCGAGTTTATGTTACCTATCCTTACGCAAAATTAGCCTCTGAAAGACTGATAAATCTTAACAAAGGGATGCTTAATTTGAAAACTAATAGAGAGAAAAAAAAGTACTTTAATATTGTCGAAGCTTATCTAAATAATGAATTTGAAGCTAAGCTTAAAAAACTTTCCCGAAGTCAAGGACGAATACTAGTAAAATTAATTCATAGACAAACCGGCCAAACAACTTTTGAACTGGTTAAAACTTTGAAAAGTGGTTGGAAAGCATTTTGGTCTAATACCGCCGCGAGTGTGTTCGACATAAACCTAAAAACGAAATATGCGCCTTACGAGGTTAACGAGGATTATTTAATAGAAACCATATTAACACGTGCATTTGAATCCGGAAGATTACAAAATCAAAAAACGGTATTGCCTATTGATTATGAAAATCTCAATGAATTTTGGATTTCTAAATCTCAAAAAGGCACTTAATTTAGCTTTGTGCGTTTCACTAAATATAAAAGTGTCCATTATCTTCTTTGGTAATGGACACTTTTATGTTTAGTGCCGGGCTCATATCTTTGCTGTGGGCTTTTCACTGCTATCCCTAACGCGAGCCGCGATTGTCAACATAAAGTAAACCTTTATAGAGATGGTATAATTTAAATCGGCTATTGAATACCTATAAGCTCAGGAATTCGTTGTAGTCACAGATCTTTAAAATTTTACGCATCAGGCTATTTTCACTTTGAAAGCAGTGAGAAGGTTCAAAGCCTTGGGACGTTTTAGTTTTATAAAATGTATACTTTTAAAATTATTATTTATCAGATGTAACCCTTTTCCATGATATGAGTGTTGAGCTTGCGTATAGCTAGCGTTTGTATCAATGTGGTGGCTTTAAGGCTTAGCATAAAATGATAAAATTGCACGCCGGATCTATAGTATGTTTATTTAAAGCAGATCAGAGTGTATAAACGAGAATAATTAAATGGTCAAAAACGAGCTATTCGAATAAAGATTACAGTATTTTTTATCAAATAGTCAAAGAAGTGTTTGTGTTGAGAAAAAAACTTCACTTTCAAGTTGTACGTTTACAACCATTTAAAAACAATCTTGAACAAATCTTAAAAATAGTCACAAAAAAAGCTTGTAGAAGCGA
>NZ_FQWE01000016.1:0-2195 GCF_900129575.1 Flavobacterium segetis
AAAAAACTTCACTTTCAAGTTGTACGTTTACAACCATTTAAAAACAATCTTGAACAAATCTTAAAAATAGTCACAAAAAAAGCTTGTAGAAGCGAATAAACGCACTACTTTTGCACCCGCAACAGGGCATTTGTTCTTATTTATTTAATGGAAACTGAATTAAAATTAAGTTGAAAGATTTAAAAAAAGATTTGGCAGAAATAAAAGAAGTAGTTACATTTGTGCCCCGCAAAAGCGGTAGCAAGTTCTTAGACAGATTGAGCAAGTAGAGAGACTGAAGTATCGGAATTTCGATAGAAAAGCGGAGAAAATTTATTTTCTAAAAAACTTTTAAAAAAGCTTGTGAGATTAAAAAGAAGTTGTAGTTTTGCACCCGCTTTGAGAGCCACATTAAATGTGGAAATTGAAGTGAGAAAACAAGAAGAACACGTTCCTAGACATATTGAATTGACAGCCGCTTTAAGAGAGATCTTAGAGCAAAAGAATAAGAGTAATAGAATCGAGAGATTTGAAAAAACCGATAGAATTGGAGTCGCATAATAACTAGCTTGAGCAATCAAGCGTACAATATACGATGAAGAGTTTGATCCTGGCTCAGGATGAACGCTAGCGGCAGGCTTAACACATGCAAGTCGAGGGGTATAGTTCTTCGGAACTAGAGACCGGCGCACGGGTGCGTAACGCGTATGCAATCTACCTTTTACAGCGGGATAGCCCAGAGAAATTTGGATTAATACCACATAGTATTATGAAATGGCATCATTTTATAATTAAAGTCACAACGGTAAAAGATGAGCATGCGTCCCATTAGTTAGTTGGTAAGGTAACGGCTTACCAAGACTACGATGGGTAGGGGTCCTGAGAGGGAGATCCCCCACACTGGTACTGAGACACGGACCAGACTCCTACGGGAGGCAGCAGTGAGGAATATTGGACAATGGGCGCAAGCCTGATCCAGCCATGCCGCGTGCAGGATGACGGTCCTATGGATTGTAAACTGCTTTTATACGAGAAGAAACCACTCTACGTGTAGAGTCTTGACGGTATCGTAAGAATAAGGATCGGCTAACTCCGTGCCAGCAGCCGCGGTAATACGGAGGATCCAAGCGTTATCCGGAATCATTGGGTTTAAAGGGTCCGTAGGCGGCTTTATAAGTCAGTGGTGAAATCTCCCCGCTCAACGGGGAAACGGCCATTGATACTGTAAGGCTTGAATTATTAGGAAGTAACTAGAATATGTAGTGTAGCGGTGAAATGCTTAGAGATTACATGGAATACCAATTGCGAAGGCAGGTTACTACTAATACATTGACGCTGATGGACGAAAGCGTGGGTAGCGAACAGGATTAGATACCCTGGTAGTCCACGCCGTAAACGATGGATACTAGCTGTTGGGCGCAAGTTCAGTGGCTAAGCGAAAGTGATAAGTATCCCACCTGGGGAGTACGTTCGCAAGAATGAAACTCAAAGGAATTGACGGGGGCCCGCACAAGCGGTGGAGCATGTGGTTTAATTCGATGATACGCGAGGAACCTTACCAAGGCTTAAATGTAGATTGACCGGTTTGGAAACAGACTTTTCGCAAGACAATTTACAAGGTGCTGCATGGTTGTCGTCAGCTCGTGCCGTGAGGTGTCAGGTTAAGTCCTATAACGAGCGCAACCCCTGTTGTTAGTTGCCAGCGAGTCAAGTCGGGAACTCTAACAAGACTGCCAGTGCAAACTGTGAGGAAGGTGGGGATGACGTCAAATCATCACGGCCCTTACGCCTTGGGCTACACACGTGCTACAATGGCCGGTACAGAGAGCAGCCACTGGGCGACCAGGAGCGAATCTACAAAACCGGTCACAGTTCGGATCGGAGTCTGCAACTCGACTCCGTGAAGCTGGAATCGCTAGTAATCGGATATCAGCCATGATCCGGTGAATACGTTCCCGGGCCTTGTACACACCGCCCGTCAAGCCATGGAAGCTGGGGGTGCCTGAAGTCGGTGACCGCAAGGAGCTGCCTAGGGTAAAACTGGTAACTAGGGCTAAGTCGTAACAAGGTAGCCGTACCGGAAGGTGCGGCTGGAACACCTCCTTTCTAGAGCCTAAATGTTAGTTGCTTGCAACACTTTTAGGAAAGAAGACAAAGATTTTAAAGGAAACAAATAATGACGTTTTATTACTCTTGCTGTTAGTTCAAATAATACA
>NZ_FQWE01000016.1:2832-6038 GCF_900129575.1 Flavobacterium segetis
GAGTACAATAAGCAAAATAAGGGCGTATGGGGGATGCCTTGGCTCTCAGAGGCGATGAAAGGCGTGATAAGCTGCGAAAAGCTACGGGGACGAGCACACATCGATTGATCCGTAGATACCTGAATGGGGCAACCCACTATGTTGAAGACATAGTACACCTACGGGTGGGCAAACCCGCTGAACTGAAACATCTAAGTAGGCGGAGGAGAAGAAAACAAAAGTGATTCCGTAAGTAGTGGCGAGCGAACGCGGATTAGCCCAAACCAATGATGTTACGGCATTATTGGGGTTGTAGGACCACGATATTTTATGTACAAAGAATTAGAATCTACTGGAAAGTAGAGCCATAGAAGGTGATAGCCCTGTATAAGTAATAAGTATAATAGATAGTGGTATCCTGAGTAGGGCGGGACACGAGAAATCCTGTCTGAATTTGGCGGGACCATCCGCTAAGGCTAAATACTCCTGAGAGACCGATAGTGAACCAGTACCGTGAGGGAAAGGTGAAAAGAACCGTGAATAACGGAGTGAAATAGATCCTGAAACCATACGCTTACAAGCGGTCGGAGCCCTTTAGTGGGGTGACGGCGTGCCTTTTGCATAATGAGCCTACGAGTTAACGTTGCTGGCAAGGATAAGTGGTTAAGCCACGGATCCGTAGCGAAAGCGAGTCTGAATAGGGCGCTTTAGTCAGTAGTGTTAGACGCGAAACCGTGTGATCTACCCATGGACAGGTTGAAGCTGTGGTAACACACAGTGGAGGACCGAACCCGTTGACGTTGAAAAGTCTTGGGATGATCTGTGGGTAGGGGTGAAAGGCCAATCAAACTCGGAAATAGCTCGTACTCCCCGAAATGCATTTAGGTGCAGCGCACGGCGCAAAGTTATATAGAGGTAGAGCTACTGATTGGATGCGGGGGCTTCACCGCCTACCAATTCCTGACAAACTCCGAATGCTATATAATGTTTCCGTGCAGTGAGGGCTTGGGTGCTAAGGTCCAAGTCCGAGAGGGAAAGAACCCAGACCATCAGCTAAGGTCCCCAAATATACGCTAAGTTGAAAGAACGAGGTTTGTCTGCCTAGACAGCTAGGATGTTGGCTTGGAAGCAGCCATTCATTTAAAGAGTGCGTAACAGCTCACTAGTCGAGCGGACGAGCATGGATAATAATCGGGCATAAGCGTATTACCGAAGCTATGGATTTCGTATTTATTTACGGAGTGGTAGGGGAGCATTCTATCGCGGTTGAAGGTGAGTCGTAAGGCTTGCTGGACGTTATAGAAAAGAAAATGTAGGCATAAGTAACGATAATGCGGGCGAGAAACCCGCACACCGAAAGACTAAGGTTTCCACAGCTATGCTAATCAGCTGTGGGTTAGTCGGGACCTAAGGCGAACCCGAAAGGGACAGTCGATGGACAACGGGTTAATATTCCCGTACTAGTTATTACTGTGATGGGGTGACGGAGTGATGAAAGCGCCGCGAACTGACGGAATAGTTCGTTGAAGTACCTACCTATAGGATCCGCAGGCAAATCCACGGATCTTGGGGAAATACGATAGTACTCGGATACTTCGGTAGAAGAGATAGTGCGCCTAAGGGCTTCCAAGAAAAACCTCTAAACTTCAGGTAATAAGTACCCGTACCGCAAACCGACACAGGTAGTCGAGAAGAGAATTCTAAGGTGCTCGAGAGATTCATGGCTAAGGAATTAGGCAAAATAGACCCGTAACTTCGGGAGAAGGGTCGCCAGCAGCAATGCTGGCCGCAGTGAAGAGGTCCAGGCGACTGTTTATCAAAAACACAGGGCTCTGCAAAATCGTAAGATGAAGTATAGGGCCTGACACCTGCCCGGTGCTGGAAGGTTAAGTGGAGATGTCATTCAGTAATGGAGAAGCATTGAAATGAAGCCCCAGTAAACGGCGGCCGTAACTATAACGGTCCTAAGGTAGCGAAATTCCTTGTCGGGTAAGTTCCGACCTGCACGAATGGTGTAACGATCTGGACACTGTCTCAGCCATGAGCTCGGTGAAATTGTAGTAGCGGTGAAGATGCCGCTTACCCGCAGTGGGACGAAAAGACCCTGTGCACCTTTACTATAGCTTAGTATTGACCTTGGATAAATGATGTGTAGGATAGGTTGGAGACTTCGATCCTGCGTCGCTAGGCGTAGGTTAGTCATTGTTGAAATACAACCCTTTGTTTATCTGAGGCCTAACCCCGCAATTGTGGGGGACATTGCTTGGTGGGTAGTTTGACTGGGGTGGTCGCCTCCAAAAGAGTAACGGAGGCTTCTAAAGGTTCCCTCAGTACGCTTGGTAACCGTGCGTAGAGTGCAATGGCATAAGGGAGCTTGACTGAGAGACATACAGGTCGATCAGGTACGAAAGTAGAGCATAGTGATCCGGTGGTTCCGCATGGAAGGGCCATCGCTCAAAGGATAAAAGGTACGCCGGGGATAACAGGCTGATCTCCCCCAAGAGCTCATATCGACGGGGGGGTTTGGCACCTCGATGTCGGCTCGTCACATCCTGGGGCTGGAGAAGGTCCCAAGGGTTGGGCTGTTCGCCCATTAAAGTGGCACGCGAGCTGGGTTCAGAACGTCGTGAGACAGTTCGGTCTCTATCTACTGTGGGCGCAAGAAATTTGAGTGGATCTGATTCTAGTACGAGAGGACCGAATTGGACAAACCTCTAGTGTATCTGTTGTCACGCCAGTGGCATGGCAGAGTAGCTACGTTTGGAAGGGATAAGCGCTGAAAGCATATAAGCGCGAAACCCACCACAAGATGAGATTTCTTTTAAGGGTCGTGGGAGATGACCACGTTGATAGGCTATAGATGTAAAGGCAGTAATGTCATAGTCGAGTAGTACTAATAACCCGTAAGCTTATGTACGCTTTTCTCCCCCAGCCTCGGCCGGGGGAGAAGAAACTTTCTAGATCCTAGATTCATCCAGAATGAGTAGGACAAACAATTTATTTTTCTTTATCTCAGTATGTTAAGATATTGGTTTGTAATTTATGGAATTTAGTTCCAGATCTTGCAAATGATAATTGTCCAAAGCAATTATAACCTCTTAAGGTGGTTATTGCGGCGGGGCTCACCTCTTCCCATCCCGAACAGAGTAGTTAAGCCCGCCTGCGCAGATGGTACTGCAGTTATGTGGGAGAGTATGTCGTCGCCTTTCTTTAAAAACCCTTCGTCA
>NZ_FQWE01000022.1 GCF_900129575.1 Flavobacterium segetis
CGCCAATCAAATCTTAACCACCAAAAGCAATTGGTATTCCAAGAAAAACGGAAAGTCGGTTACCCAAATGAAGCACTACAAAACAAGCGATTGCCAGAGTTGCGAACTCTTTAAAAAGTGTACCAAAAACGCGCGAGGCCGCCTCATTGAACCCTCTGAGCATGCCGATTTAATCTACGCCAATAAGGTTCGAATCGAAAATAATTACGAAATCTACCGCCGTCGCCAAGCTATTGTCGAACATCCCTACGGTGTAATCAAACACCGCTGGGACTTCTATTACATCATGACCAAAAAAACCATCAAACACGCTAGTGCGGATGTCGAATTGATTTTCACCGATTACAATCTCAAGCGAATATTTAATCTCGTTGACCTAAATAGGTTGAAAATGTACTTAAAACGTACGGCTTTGTTTTATTGGGTCAATAAAACTGATTTTAAAGCTCTTTACGACTTTGTAAATTTTGAAATAAATGTAGACGTAATTTTTAAAAGACGGAATTATTGTTCTTTAAATGGATTATATTTACTTTAAAATTAAGTTGGAATAAGAACATGGAAGGGTTTTTAGAGGAATTGAAGTTGGGCGATATGCGAAAAAAAAAAATCGAACTAAATAATTTCATATCTAAAAAAGATATACCTTTATGGTATCAAATTAAAACATATGAAAACAGTATCACTTAAAATAGATGATTCAATATTCGGAGAAACTGAAAAAATTCTTTCAAGAATTAGTATTCCTAGAAATAGATACATAAACGAGGCAATTGAATATTATAATAAGGTACAGAAAAGACAAATTTTAGAACAAAGACTTAAAGCCGAATCCGCATTAGTCAAAAAAGATTCAATGAACATTTTAAAACAATTTGAAAAAATTGACTATGCAGATTAATCAATACGAAATTTGGATCGCTGACTTGAATCCACAAATAGGAACTGAGGCAGGTAAATCTAGACCTGTTCTAATTGTTCAAACAAACTTTCTGAATAATATATCGCATCCCTCAACAATCGTTTGTCCAATAACTACAAACGTTCAAGATGATTCTGATATTTTAAGAGTTCATATTAAAAAGGGAATGGCAAATTTAAATGAAGATTGCGACATAATGATTGATCAAATTCGAGCAATCGACAACAAAAGATTATTTAAAAAAGTTGGGAGATTGCCAACCGATTTAATTGAAAAAATAAAAGAAAATATTATAATTATAATGGACCTAGAATAAGCACGATCGCACAACAGCCGTTTAGCAAGATTACGAATTTTGTGGTTAATTAATATTTTTCTATCGCAAGATATTCTATCTTATCCGAAACAACTCGGTTCCGAAGTTCGCCACTTCTGCAAGCTACGGCACATCAAAATGTCTAAAAACCTCCCCTCTTTTTATTCAATTATCTTAAAAAAAAACCACTCTGAAACTTGTATAAATCCTTACTTTTTACTACTGATTAACAAGTAGTTATGTTATTTTAATAAGTAGTTTATGAGTAAATTTATCATCGGATGCGATAGAAGTCAAATTCCCCTTTTTGCTTCTTCCATGGATCAAGCCATCGCACAAGACAATCAAGTGCGACTTATTGACCTTTTTGTGGATAGTTTAAAATTAGCTGATTTTGGTTTTGATTTTTCCTTTGTGGAAAACGGTCGTCCTGCCTATCATCCCGCGGATTTACTCAAACTTTTTATTTATGGATATCTCAATCGGATGCGTTCTTCTAGAGTTTTAGAAAAAGAATGTGATTGAAATATGGAGCTTATTTGGCTGATGAAAAGCTTGGTTCCAGATCACAATACCGTTGCTAATTTCAGAAAAGAAAATCCCAAATATACTGCTCGTGTTTTTCGCGCAACAGTAAATCTCGCTTCGCATTTTGAACTCAGTGGAGGAAGCCTTGTTGCTGGAGATAGCACTATACTTCGGGCTCAAAACTCCAAGAAAATTAATTTTAATCCCGCCAAAATTCAATGTACATCGCTTATATTGACAACAAACTTGCCGAATATAACAAGGTTCTTGCT
>NZ_FQWE01000017.1 GCF_900129575.1 Flavobacterium segetis
ATGCAATAGCGCAGTCGGTTGCGCAACCAACCATCAATATCTCGTAACTTTCCTTGAATACTTGTTCCCCGAAAATAGTTTAACCATCCTCGTTGGATTTCATTGATTTTACCGATACGTTCCTCGAAACTTTTGGGTGCGGTTTTGCGTGTCACTTCTTTTAAACTCTGCTTGAGTTTTGCCCAAGCTTTGTCCCCTACCGTTAGTTGATACCTGCCTTTTACCCCTTTTTGATAGGTCGATGCAAACGAAAATCCCAATATCGTGAACTGAATGGGTTTTCTAATCCCGCTCTTTTCCAAATTTATGGTTAGTTTCAGCTTGTCTCTCAAAAATAGAAAGATAGCGTTTCCAACCGTTTTGGCTTGTGTTTTCGATTTGGTGTAAATACTGAAATCATCGGCATAACGGACAAACTTTAAGCCTTTTCGTGTCAGTTCTTTGTCCAATTCGTGGAGTAAGATATTTGACAAAAGCGGACTTATCGGACTTCCTTGCGGAACGCCTTTTCTACGTTTGATCAGTTTTCCTTTGATGAGTATCGGCACTCGCAGCCATTTGCGGATTAATCGCAAAGTCGTTGGACATTTTACCTTTTGGTAAATTAGGTTCAGCAGCAAGCAATGGTCGACTTCATCGAAGAAGGTCTTTAGGTCAATATCTACAATGTAATTGTAGCCTTCGTGAATGTTTCCCAAGGCTTTGCCTACCGCTTGGCGGGCGTTTTTGTTGGGTCGAAATCCGAAGCTGTTCACACTAAAATCTTTTTCGAATCTCGGCATCATCGCTTGCGATACGGCTTGTTGAAGCAGTCTGTCAACTACTGTTGGAATTCCCAAGAGTCGGAACTTTCCGCCTCCTTTTGGAATTTCCACACCAAGAATAGGTTGCGGTAAGTAACGGTCATTCTTAATACCTTCCAGTAATGCAAACTTGTGTTCACGGAAGTAGGCCGCCAGTTGAGTGGTTTTTAGTCCATCAACGCCCGCACTGCCTTTGTTGACCACTACTTGACGTAGCGCCTTTTGGAGATTGTAAGGATGTGTTACTTGTGCAATCATAATTGTTGTTTTACAATAAATTCTTCCTGTTCCGCTTTTTCAGGGCTATAACTTGCGTTATTCCGATGAAAATTAAGAACCACTTTGCGTTGGGTCCTTCCTTGTTTGTGAGTCCTCTACCATTTCTATTGGTAACTCGTTGCCCCAAGTACTATGACTTCTGCTGACTTCTTTACTTAACCAACTCGTGGTTGCAAAGACCTCCCTCGGTAAGCACTTCCTCTTTCCGTCTATCCCCGACGCATCTACTAACTAAACCTGTTGTCTAAAGGCTTTGCATTGCTGTGCATGCTTACCCAATTTAGCTAGCCTCTTATGCGCTTTGTGTTCCTCGGTACAGACTTTTGCCGTTGGGCTTCCTTCACTGCATGGGTCGCCCCAAACCAGCTTGCCACGTGCTAATCGGCTCAATATAAATCAACAACTTGCCGATAAGGGACTTGCACCCTCTAGATAAAATTCCTACTTTTGAGGAATTGGAAGTGTATGCAAGGCACACACAGCGGTTTGGCAAAAGTGGCGGTTCAGTGCTCCGCAGACAGTTCAGTGGTTAATCAAAATTTGGTTCTCCGCATCAACATTTGTGGTGAAAATCGCCACCTTCGCCAAGCGCCAAACCGTTGTATTATAGTTTAGCATAACAAACTTTTGAAAAAACACAGTATTTTATTTTTGAACTAATAATTAAAGAAGTCTCATTTAAAAAAGAACATACAAATATGAAATATTATGAATTTAACATCAACCTTAATAAAATTGAATTTTTTAATTCCTTTTACGGATTAGAAAGAGTTTTAGTAAATGGTGAACCTGTCTCAAAAAAGTTTTCACTTCTTGGAACTGAACACAAAATAAAAATTCAAACGGAGGATTGGGAATTACAATCGAAATACGAATTATTTGTCACTAAGAATTTAGAATTATATTTAAAAAAAAATGGAAAACTAATTGAGAAACAAATCGTTCAAATTCCAAAAAAGCACAGAATATATTGGATGTATTTTGGGATATTTTCAGGAATTTTAATCTATAAACTTTTAAATTCATTAATATAATTGTCGGAAAATCTACAAGCTAAAAAACCATCCTACAATCGAGTAGACGGCTCCGCCCCTAATGGAACGGAGTGCGCCTTTCACACCACCGAGCGTACGGGTCACGTACTCGGCGGTTCGCAAAGAGATGGATTAAGTGAGATGTAAACATCAGTCAATGATTGATACCCTTTTTGTTTTAAGCGTTTTAAAGTGATGGTAGTTCCTAAAATTGGACTCTGAGCAATCGCCCAACCATCTTTTCGAGTTCGACTCCATGCATAGGCGTGGTCTTGATCAATTCCTAATCGTATGAGGTTTTTCCTCTTCCGTTCGGGTTTTTTCCAATCATGCCAAATACAGTAACGAAGTCGATTTACTCATAAGTGTTTATTGTTTTTTTTGTATTCGTGATACCGCTTCGCTAAATTCTGAGCCAGCCATCTATATCCCGTAATTTCCCCATAATACTCGTTCCCCGAAAATAGTTTAACCATCCTCGTTGAATTTCGTATATCTTGGCAATACGGTCTTCTTGCTTGACTGGTGCGGTTTATTTGCTAATGCGTTTGAGCTTTTCTTTGAGTTTCTTCCACGCTTTTTCTACCACTACCAACTAATAATCATTCTTGCTTCCTTTCTTGTAAGTTGGCACAAATCCGAATCCCAAAATAGTGAAGCGAACGGGACGTTTTATCCCGCTTTTCTCCTCGTTGATGATCAGTTTTAGCTTCATTTTCAAGAATTTTACAAGCGCTTGTGCTGTCGCTTTTGCCCCGTTGTGGCTCGTACAATAAATACTAAAATCATCGGCATAACGTACAAATTTGTATTTGCGCCTTGTCATTTCTTTGTCCAATTCATGGAGTAGAATATTCGACAATAACGGACTGAGAGGACTTCCTTGCGGAACGCCCTTGCGTCTTTTTTGTAGTTTTCCTTTGATTTGTATTGGCGCACGTAACCATTTTCGAATGAGTCGCATCGTGGTTTTGCATTTCACTTTTCGATAGACTAAATTAAGCAATAAACAATGGTCTACTTCGTCAAAGAAGTTCTTTAGGTCAATGTCCACAATGTGGTTCAACCCTTGATGGATATAGTCCTGTGATTGTCCAACGGCTTGTCGGGCATTCTTGTTGGGACGAAATCCAAAACTATTGCTACTAAATTCGGTTTCGAATAATGGTGCTATAACCTGCGATACGGATTGCTGCAACACTCGGTCGGTAGTGGTAGGAACTCCCAAAAGACGGACTTTGCCGTTCCCTTTAGGAATCTCTACTCCCAAAATGGGTTGTGAATAGTAATATCCCTTTGCAATATCATCAAGCAATTGGAGTTTTCGATTAGGAAAACGCTCTTTGAGTTGACTGACTTTTACGCCATCAACGCCCGCACTGCCTCGATTGGAAACAACGTGTTCCAAGGCTTTTTGAAGATTGTAGGGATGTACTACTCGTGCAATCATATTGTTGTTTTAATCGGTTAACCTGTCCTTGTTTTTCAGGGCTATCCACCGCGGCGGATTCCGTTGAAAATTAAGAACCTCTTTGCGTTCTGTACTTCCTTGATTTTGATACCTATACAGTTTCTATTTGCAACTCGTTGCTACAAGTACTATGACTTCTGCTGACTTCTTGACCTAACCAACTCGTAGTTGTCAAGACTTCCCCCGGTACAGCCCTCTTTCCTTGCGTCTATTCCCGCTGCATCTACATCTAATAGGTTTTTGTAAACTTTGGACTTTACGTTGCTGTGGACGCTTATCCCCTACTAAATACCTCTTATGCAATTTCTGCTTGGTTTATCCTGAGCGTAGCCGAAGGGTCGGTACAGACTTTTGCCGTTTCGCTGCCTTCACTGCATACCTCACGGTAAACCAGCTTGCGACGTGCTAATGATTCGGGTTTTCAATCCGCTCATAAGGAACTTACACCCTCTGGAAAAATATCAGACTGTAGGATTTGTTTTCTAATTCAAAATGTCTAATTTCGAATCGAGAACAAACGATTTACAATCTGCTTCCTGCTCATGCAGGGCACACACAATGGTTTTACAAGATTGGGGATTTAGTGGAATTAGCGTTTTTTTATTACATTTACGTTAAGCCGAAAACTTATCGATTACGAAATTCCAGCCATCTCAAAGTGGCGAAACGTTGTAGGCAATGCTGCGGAACGCGTCGTCCTAAAATAGGTTGACTAAAATTAAACTAAAATGAACAATAACTTTTTTTCTCACTTATTTCTTTGGTTATCATTAATAATTTTACCAGAAATGGTCTTTTCTCAATCAAATGACTTTACCATTCAAGATGTAAAATTTGAAAGTCAAGGCATAACTCTTGCAGGTTCAATTTTAAAACCTATAAATCCAGTTGCAGCGGTTGTAATTGTTCACGGTTCTGACCCAGTAAAAAGAGAATTGGAGTTCGCAAAAAGACTTGCTAAAGAAGGTGTTGCTGTACTGACATATGACAAACGTGGAGTTGGAGAATCTGGTGGTGTGTATGTTGGACCTTCTGTTGGCACTAATAATATTGACACTACAAATCTTAATTTACTATCTGACGACGCAAATGAGGCAGTAAAAACATTTCGAACTTTTTTGAAAAACAAAAAAATACCAATTGGGTTAATTGGCTTTAGTCAAGCGGGATGGATAATTCCAATTACTGCAAGCAAAAATTCACAAATTGAATTTATGGTTTTATTTAGTTGTCCTACGATAACAACTTTAGAACAACTTCGATTTCAGTTTTACACGAACGGAAATAGTACTTTTTGGGAAAATCATACAGATGCAGATGCTCGTGAACACACAAAAAACGACCCAGACAAGTATCAATTCGTCGAGACTGACCCAAAAATTTCTTTGAATACTCTTTCAATTCCTGGACTTTGGCTTTTTGGGGAGAAGGATATACAAATTCCCGTAAAGTTGTGTATAGAGCAATTAAACACATTTAAAGTTCAAGGCAAACCTTTTGAGTATACATTGTTTCCAACATTAGGACACAATACTTCCTCTATCGATATTACAACACCTTTTGACATTTCAATTGAATGGATAAAACAAAAGGCTTTGAGCATTAAGATGTCTAAAGCACTGATAAAATAAAACCGACCGCTAACAGCTAGGGTTCCTATGTAAAGCAATTAAAGTTATTAAAAACTTTTTAAAGTGAGCGATATGTTGATATTTTTCGAGTAAAAAATGCCATTC
>NZ_FQWE01000018.1 GCF_900129575.1 Flavobacterium segetis
TAGTGCCGTTGAAGAAAACAACAAACGGTATCAGGAAAACCCACAACTATATCGCACCAGGCAAGAGATCAACGAACATATCTTTGGAACCATTAAGAGACAATGGGGCTACAACCACACGAATTTAACGGGACTAGAAAAAGTAAATGGTGAACACAGCTTAATTATGCTAGTGTACAACATCAAACGCTCCATAAACATTCTGGGCGTACCCGACTTAATAGATAAACTCAAGAAATGGAAGTCACCTTACAAAACTAAAGGTGTTATTATTTTTAGGAGGGTTTATTTAAGTCTTTTTAAGGACTTAATCGAAATGAACCTAAAAATTGCTGCCTAAAAAACAAGCTTGCTTAGCGTAGCTCTATGCTATTATACAGCGATAGATTTTGAGGTTATTCAGTGAAAAACGGAGTTTTTTCACAACGTTTCTCGCAACTACGAATTTGCGGTGCAAGCGGAACGAGTTTTCTCTGCCGAAGAGAAACTTAATTCGTGAAACTGCAATTTTCCCTTTACCGAAAACCAGCAGGTTCTTAGTTGTGGTGTTGTGAGAAGTGTTATGGTTTTACCCTTACTATTTTATTATCCTTAAGTATTACTAGTTCGCTATTCATCTTCTTTTTGAATTCGATTAACTTGTCGTAAACTTTATCCATTCCTTCGAGGATTTTGGTTTGATTCGGTGTTCTTTTATATTCCTTCATGATAATAGTTTTTTAGTTTGTCAAATTTTAATTGATTTAAAATATCGATTTCAGAATCTAAAGTTTTTTCCGCAATTAAATTGTGTTTACCTTCTGAATTGTCAAAAATCATTGCTTCGTCAACAATCGGAAGATAAATATCAAATAAATTTTTTATTCCGTTTTTATATCTACGTTTTATTACTTCAAGTTCAATATTATGTCCGCCTTCTAAAACCCTAGTTTTAACACGCTCAATTGCTAGATCAACATTCTGAAGCCAAAAGAACAGAAGCGTAACATTGTAATTTTTACTTTTCGCTTCAACAATCTTTGATTTGTAACTTTTTGTAGCCAAAGTAGTTTCAAAAGCAAAATTCTCATTTGATTCTAAAAGTTCATTTATTCTTCGAAGCATAATTCTTCCAGATTCAAATGAGACTTTTTCCGGTTGAAATGGAGATAAACCTTTTGCAATTTCATCAGCATTCACAAATTCTTTACAATCTAGAATTTCAGGTAAAATTGTGAATGAAGCTGTAGTCTTTCCAGCTCCGTTGCAACCTGCGATTATATAAAGATTCTTTTTCATTTTTCAAAGATAACGAAATTCAAAAAAGAACGTTGTAATTAACGCGATTGGTGTAAATATTTCTCACAACGTCAGTCTGTGAAAAAACTTCGGTTTATTTCTTTCAAAAATAGTCAAATTATTTTAATAAAAGGAAGAAAAGTTGTATATTTAACAATGCAACACATCACAGGAATACTGCGCAATCAAATGTGTTTTTCTAGTTTAGAAGACACTATTTTACCAGACAACCCCGTTCGTTTTATAGATGCCTTTGTAGATGCCCTGAGTTTAACGGCGATGGGTTTTACCGTACAAACTATAAAAAGCGAAGGTAGACCGAGTTACGACACTAAGCTGCTTCTTAAAATCTATTTGTATGGTTATCTCAATGGGCTAAGAAGCTCGCGAAAGTTAGAAAAAGAGTGTGCTCGTAATATAGAGTTGCAGTGGCTTTTATGCGGCATCATCCCCAACTACCACAGTATATCCGACTTTAGAAAGGAGAATCCAACAGGGCTTAAAAAACTCTTCAAACTCTTTGTAAGTTTCCTTAAAGATGCCGATTTGATATCGGGAGAAGTAATTGCAATCGATGGTACTAAAAGCCGTGCCCACAATAGCAAAAAAGCCAATTTCAACCAAAAGAAAATAGAACGTCATTTGGCTTATATCGAAGAAAAAACCCAAGAATATTTAACGCAATTAGATCAAAATGATACCCAAGACAATGGAATCAACATAACCAAGATCCAAGAAAAGATAGAGCGATTAAAACACAATAAAATAGGATATGAACTTCTAGAAGAAAAACTTAAATCCAGCGGAGAACCACAGATTAGTACCACCGACGAAGATGCACGCGCGCTTCTGGTTCAAGGAGTAGTAGTTGAGATCAGTTACAATATCCAAGCAGCAGTAGATAATAAACACAATTTAGTAGTTGCCACCCACACCATCAATCGCAATGATCTTAACGCCTTAGGCGCCATTGCACTCGAGGCAAAAGAAAACTTGGGAGTAGACACATTTACTGCTTTGGTAGATAAAGGCTATCATAACGGCCGGGAAATTGCCTACTGCAAAGATCATAATATTACCACCATTGTGGCCCATCCTACGCCAGGAATAAGCAAAGACAGTGTCACAAAACCCGAATATTTGGTTGCCAAATTCATTTACAATAAAGCCGATGACACCTATACTTGTCCCCAAGGAGCAACTTTAAAAACTACAGGAAGATGGCATAAAAAAAGTGGGCGAACCGAACAAAGCGGGTATCAATTCAAGAAATACCGAACACCCTCTTGCAAGGAATGTCCCGTAAAACACCTGTGCACCAGTAGAGCCGGCGGACGCGAGATCGACCGCAGCGAATATGCTGATGCCATAGAGGAGAATAACCAACGCTACCGAGAAAATCCGCAATTGTATCGCACACGGCAAGAGATAAATGAACATATCTTTGGTACGATCAAGAGACAATGGGGCTACAATCACACAAATTTAACGGGACTCGAAAAAGTAAATGGCGAACACAGTTTAATTATGCTGGTGTATAACATCAAACGCTCGATAAATATACTGGGCGTACCAGATTTAATTGCCAAACTCAAGAACTGGAAGTCACCTTACAAAACCAAAGGTGTTTTTGTTTTTAAAAGGGTTTATTTAAGGCTTTTTAACGACTTATTCGGATTGGACTTAGCAATTGCTGCTTAAAAAACAAGCTTGCTTAACGTGCTTATTTTGAAGTATAAAACGATGATTTTTGCTGTAATACAGTGAAAAACGGAGTTTTTTCACAGCCTGACGTCTTGGCGCTTGGCGTGGTTGGGGACTTTTGAAACCGAGTATTTTCGGCTTAACGTAAATGTAATAAAAAAACGCTAATTCCACTAAATCCCCAATCACGCCAAACGGCTGTTGTGAGTAGTTCTTTTTAAGTTTATTTTCTGTAATCTTGATATGAATGAACAAGTGCTTCTTCATATGTCCATCTAGAGTCTTTTGGTATGAAGATATTTATATTTAATGTTCTGTTATTTATTGAGTTTATGATGTTTTCTATTACTTCTATGCAATTGTTTACATTGTTTAAAACTTGAACTTCGGAAAACCGTAAAACAATCCAATTATTTTCTATGAAACAATTATTTCTTTCATCATCATTAGAATTTATATAATGAATCGGTGTTTTATCAATCAATGAATAAGGCTCATCTACTTCTATATCAATATGCAGATTAGTTTTTTCACAAATGAAAACGAAATCAGGGTAATAAGAATATGAATTTAAATCTAGTTTATAATCCATTTTTATTTGTGAACCAAATTTTTTAATTAAATGGCTCAAAAAAAATAATTCACTTTTTCCTCTTTTTATTTTTTCATTACTTTTAACGCCTTGTTTTATAGGTTTTATTGAATTTAAGTAAATTTTGTTTTTATGAAATTCAATATCTTTAGATAATTCATTTTCAAATATTTTATGTTGAATTAAATATTCTTCTTCAAGAGAATTTCTCTGTTTTTTTATTTTTTCAATTTCCAAATTATAATTTTCAATTTCTTTTTCATAACTTGTTTTTGATGAATATACAGTTTTGTATTCTGTTTTAGTTCTAAATTTTAAAAAAGTAAAAATACTAAAGATTGATAGTAGTAAAAAAAGTATACTTATTTCTTCTTTATTGTTGCTGATACAATAAATAAATATGTAAATAAAAAAACAAATCATTGGGATTTGAGCAATTGTAACACATCCATTGCTTTCAAATTCAATTTTTTCGGTTGTAATTTTTTTTTGTTGATTAGGATAATCTGGTTCTGAAATCTCTTTAAATTTTGGGGGAACCATTTTTAATGTTTTTATTATTTCGAAAGTTGATATATCATAAAGGATTTTTTTTGTTATTGCTTTAGGAATTAGTAGAATAGGATAATTATCTCCTGGTTCATTAAATTGAAGATTTAAATATTCTTCTTCACAATCATTATCAGATTGAAAAGCAAAATTTTCAATGCTAAAATATTTTTTGTTAAAGGATTTGAAATTATTTATCAAACTTTTCGAATTTAGTATTATTTGATTATTAGAATTTATTTTTCCTTCATATATTACCGTCCCTTCCCTGATTTTTAACTCAAAAATAATTTTGTTTCCAATTGTAAAATATTTTCCAAATCCACAAATACTTCTAAGAGACTTCAAATTATAATCAAACCATTTGTTTATATTTTCAGTTGTTTTTTCTGCTAGCTTTTCTGTTAGCTTTTCTGTTAGCTTATATGAAATTCCTATTACAGTCTTATTTTCATAAAACCTAATTATATGAACATATTCAGCGGATTTATGATAATAAATATTTGTCATTTTACAATATTATGTATTAAATATCCTGTTTTTTTTTAGAATTACTCACAACGTCAGTCTGTGAAAAAACTTCGGTTTATTTCTTTCAAAAATAGTAAAATTATTTTAATAAAAGGAAGAAAAGTTGTATATTTAACAATGCAACACATCACAGGAATACCGCGCAACCAAATGTGTTTTTCTAGTTTAGAAGACACGATTTTACCAGACAACCCCGTTCGTTTTATAGATGCCTTTGTAGATGCCCTGAGTTTAACGGCGATGGGTTTTACCCTGCAAACTATAAAAAGTGAAGGCCGACCGAGTTACGATCCTAAGCTGTTTCTTAAAATCTATATGTATGGTTATCTCAATGGATTAAGAAGCTCGCGAAAGTTAAAAAAGGAGTGTGCTCGTAATATAGAGTTGCAGTGGCTTTTATTGGGCATCATACCCAACTACCACAGTATATCCGACTTTAGAAAGGGGAATCCGGCAGGACTTAAAAAACTCTTCAAACTCTTTGTATCTTTTCTAAAAGATGCCGACTTGATATCTGGAGCAGTAATTGCCATCGATGGTACCAAAAGCCGGGCCCACAATAGCAAAAAAGCAAACTTTAACCAAAAGAAGATAGACCGTCA
>NZ_FQWE01000019.1 GCF_900129575.1 Flavobacterium segetis
ATGCAATAGCGCAGTCGGTTGCGCAACCAACCATCAATATCTCGTAACTTTCCTTGAATACTTGTTCCCCGAAAATAGTTTAACCATCCTCGTTGAATTTCACTTATCTTGGCAATACGGTCTTCTAGCTTGACTGGTGCGGTTTTTCTGCTAATGCTTTTGAGCTTTTCTTTGAGTTTCTTCCACGCTTTTTCTGCCACTACCAACTGATAATCATTCTTGCTTCCTTTCTTATAAGTTGGCACAAATCCGAATCCCAAAATAGTGAAGTGAACGAGACGTTTTATCCCGCTTTTCTCCTCGTTGATAGTCAGTTTTAGCTTCGTTTTCAAGAATTTTACAAGCGCTTGTGCCGTCGATTTTGCCCCGTTGTGGCTCGTGCAATAAATACTAAAATCATCGGCATAACGTACAAATTTATATTTGCGTTTTGTCATTTCTTTGTCCAATTCATGGAGCAGAATATTCGACAATAACGGACTGAGTGGACTTCCTTACGGAACGCCCTTGCGTCTCTTTTGTAGTTTTCCTTTGATTTGTATTGGCGCACGTAACCATTTTCGAATGAGTCGCATCGTGGTTTTGCATTTCACTTTTCGATAGACCAGATTCAGCAATAAACAATGGTCTACTTCGTCAAAGAAGTTCTTTAGGTCAATGTCCACAATGTGGTTCAACCCTTGATGGATATAGTCCCGTGATTGTCCAACGGCTTGTCGGGCATTCTTGTTGGGACGAAATCCAAAACTATTGCTACTAAATTCGGTTTCGAATAATGGTGTTATAACCTGAGATACGGCTTGCTGCAACACTCGGTCGGTAGTGGTAGAAACTCCCAAAAGACGGACTTTGCCGTTCCCTTTAGGAATCTCTACTCCCAAAATGGGTTGTGAATAGTAATATCCCTTTGCAATATCATCAAGCAATTGGAGTTTTCGATTAGGAAAACGCTCTTTGAGTTGACTGACTTTTACGCCATCAACGCCCGCACTGCCTCGATTGGCAATAACGTGTTCCAAGGCATTTTGAAGATTGTAGGGATGTACTACTCGTGCAATCATTTTGTTGTTGTTTAATCTGTCCCAAAGCTTCGGGATAATTTCAGATTCTTCGTTAACCTGTCCTTGTTTTTCAGGGCTATCCGCCGCGGCGGATTCCGTTGAAAATTAAGAACCTCTTTGCGTTCTGTCCTTCCTTGATTGTGAGACCTATGCAGTTTCTATTTGCAACTCGTTGCTATAAGTACTATGACTTCTGCTGACTTCTTGACCTAACCAACTCGTGGTTGTCAAGACCTCCCCCGGTACAGCCCTTCTTCCTTGCGTCTATTCCCGCTGCATCTACATCTAATAGGTCTTTGTAAACTTTGGACTTTACGTTGCTGTGGACGCTTATCCCCTATTAAATGCCTCTTATGCAATTTCTGCTTGGTTTATCCTGAGCGTAGCCGAAGGGTCGGTACAGACTTTTGCCGTTTCGCTGCCTTCACTGCATACCTCACGGTAAACCAGCTTGCGACGTGCTAATGATTCGGGTTTTCAATCCGCTCATAAGGAACTTACACCCTCTGGAAAAATATCAGATTGTAGGATTTGTTTTCTAATTCAAAATGTGTAATTTCGAATCGAGAACAAACGATTTACAATCTGCTTCCTGCTCATGCAGGGCACACACACGACGTTTTGCGAGATTTGGGTTTAGGCTTAATTTTAAAGTTGTTTTTGTACTTGGAGAACTTGTGTTTATCCGAATAATTAGTTTTAATTTAGTCCCAAACCTCGCAAAGCACGAGAACGTTGCAAGAGATTTTAACCCAAAATAACGTTTAGATTATGAAACCAAAATTTAAAAAATTAAAAAAAACAATTGTATTTATTTTAATTCCAATACTTTTATGGAACTGTGCAACCGAAGAAATTGGAGTCAAAAATAATGAAGCTACTACCAAAACATTTTTAGAAGAAATAAACCAAGCAAAACTTAGCTAGACGAATTAAAAAAAGACCCCAAAATAAATACTATTTTAAACGATGCCTTAAAAGGTATAAAACAAAACAATCCGTATCAAAAAAACCAAAACAATCCTCAAAAAATAGAATTATCAAATGCTATTACTAAATTTTCTAGATTGGATTATACTTCCTACACTATACCGATTATAAATTCTATTCAAAACATCACATCTTTTCAAAACATAGTTATTGAAACTGATGATGTAAGAGAAGCTGCTTATTTGATAACTTACTATCCTAATAACAACTATCAAAAAGCCAAGAATGCCCAAAATATTTATGAAAACCAATCCATTTATTATATCGCAAATTCAGAAATTGAATGCTTGTATTATAAACGAAAAATAAATAAAATCCCTAATAATGGCTTAATCCAAAAAACAGTCAGTAGTACCAACCCATTAATTGAGGAAAGTTTAGTTAATTGTGTTGTTACTTTTTACCCTGGACACAACTGTACTGCTGGAGGTGACCACGCTCTGGGTCAATCTTGTTCTGGAACGGGTGGACAAAGAGCGGAGGGTCCTGTAGTTTATGTAAGTTGCACAAACACTCCTGAAGCACCACCTACATCTCCTAATGACCCACCAGCAGGAAATGGAATTGGCCCAGATGATTCTTCATATGGTTCAGGAGGAGGCATGATCCTTTTACCAATAGATCCTTTAGCTGACTATCCCAAAAAATGGATTTGTATGAATCCACCAAGTTGCACTGAGCTTATTCCATACACACCAATATTAACAATACCAATGGATGATCCTTATAATTTTTATACAGGCATATTATCTTACAATCAAATAACAACATTGTTGAGTTTTGAATATAGCGATGTTAAAAATGCTATTGACGCTTTTTTGCTAGAAAATCAAAATGAAAATGCAAGTTATAATACTGATGTTACAGATATGGTGAGACAGACAATTTATGCTTTTATGAATGGGATAGAAGTAGATTCGGGAGTTTCAGATTTTACTGATAATCAACCTGTTAAAATTTATATGGGAACAGTATCAGACTTCAAGTCTTTACTAGACAATAGCCCAAGGGGTGTAGGTAAATTTAAAGGAAGTGCAGCTGGAAATTACTTGAAAAGTCTCGGTGAAACCAAATTTAATTTTAAACAAATGAGACCTCTTCCAACACAAACTGGCTTCTTTAATACCAAAAAGAGTAGATACATTTACACTAAAAAAGGAGGATGGATCGATATGGCACATTTTATGTTTAACGCTGGCAAAGCATATCAATATAAGATTAATAATGTAACCAATCCAATTGGTGAAGCTATTCAGGATGGGTACAAACAAGAAGCGTCAGACGGTATAGTTGCAAGACATTCAGCATATAGTTATGAAGATTTACCTAGTGATAAGTTTGGAGCTGAATTTGCGGTCAATTTTTTTGATATTAATAGCTCTTTAACTTTTAGTGAACAATTAGCTAATTATTTGAACAATATCCTTGACGCATCTTCACCAAATGATGCACCTAATTTTAACGATACCCCGGATTTAGACTCAAAAGACACTAGACCGATAACTAATACAACCACAACTCCAATTTATACAAAGTAAAAACTATGAAAAAGATAATAATTTCTATTTTAATTATTTTAGCAATTATAATTGGTGTTTACTATTTTTTAAGACACGAAGAAAATAATAGTTACGAAGAAAAAGGGAATAAAATGGTTATACAAATTTATGAATTTGAAAAAATTCATAATAAATTACCAAATTCTATATCCGATTTTAAAGCTGATACAGAAATGGGTGAGGGACCTTACTATGAGAAATTAAATGATTCAACATTTATTGTGTTTTTTAATATAGGATTTGATGATAAAATCATATTTAATTCAAACAATAATAAATGGGAATAAAAAAAGAAAAACCTCTTGCAACCGCTGTTTTGATATAGCTGGAATTTAGTGGAATTATCGTTTCGCATCAAGTTTTCGTTAAGCGGAAAATTAAGCGGTTACGAACTTCCACCCATCTCAAAGCAGCATAACGTCAGGTTGTGAAAAAACTCCGTTTTTCACTAAATAACCTCAAAATCTATCGCTGTATAATAACATAGAGCTACGCTAAGCAAGCTTGTTTTTTAAGCAGCAATTGTTAGGTTCATTTCGATTAAGTCCTTAAAAAGACTTAAATAAACCCTCCTAAAAATAATAACACCTTTAGTTTTGTAAGGTGACTTCCATTTCTTGAGTTTATCTATTAAGTCGGGTACGCCCAGAATGTTTATGGAGCGTTTGATGTTGTACACTAGCATAATTAAGCTGTGTTCACCATTTACTTTTTCTAGTCCCGTTAAATTCGTGTGGTTGTAGCCCCATTGTCTCTTAATGGTTCCAAAGATATGTTCGTTGATCTCTTGCCTGGTGCGATATAGTTGTGGGTTTTCCTGATACCGTTTGTTGTTTTCTTCAACGGCACTA
>NZ_FQWE01000021.1 GCF_900129575.1 Flavobacterium segetis
GCCACAGGAATTGAAGGAAACATTCAATCAGAACTGAATACTACTCAAACAGGAGCTGGATTAGCAACTGACGGAACTTATACTGCAAATAGTACTGCTAATTACATTGCTGGAGCTACTGCCTTAAATGATGCTGATAATAAACTGGATGCGCAAGCGAAAATAAATGCAGATTTAATTGGAACAGAAAAAACGAGAGCCACAGGAATTGAAGGAAATATTCAATCAGAACTGGATGTAACTCAAACAGGAGCTGGATTAGCCGCTGACGGAACTTATACTGCAAATAGTACCGCTAATTACATTGCTGCAGCTACTGCCTTAAATGATGCTGACAATAAATTAGATGCGCAAGCGAAAATAAATGCAGATGCAATTGGAACAGAAAAAACGAGAGCCACAGGAATTGAAGTAAACATTCAATCAGAACTAAATACTACTCAAGCAGGAGCTGGATTAGCCGCTGACGGAACTTATACTGCAAATAGTACCGCTAATTACATTGCTGGAGCTACTGCCTTAAATGATGCTGATAAGAAACTGGATGCGCAAGCGAAAATAAATGCAGATGCAATTGGAACAGAAAAAACGAGAGCCACAGGAATTGAAGGAAACATTCAATCAGAACTGAATACTACTCAAGCAGGAGCTGGATTAGCCGCTGACGGAACTTATACTGCAAATAGTACCGCTAATTACATTGCTGGAGCTACTGCCTTAAATGATGCTGATAATAAACTGGATGCGCAAGCGAAAATAAATGCAGATGCAATTGGAACAGAAAAAACGAGAGCCACAGGAATTGAAGGAAATATTCAATCAGAACTAAATACTACTCAAGCAGGAGCTGGATTAGCAACCGACGGAACTTATACTGCAAATGGCGCTACTAATTATATGAAAACATCAGCCTCTTTGGTTGCTGCTACAGAAGATTTGGATTTGCAAGCGAAAGTAAATGCAGATGCAATTGGAACAGAAAAAACGAGAGCCACAGGAATTGAAGGAAACATTCAATCAGAACTGAATACTACTCAAGCAGGAGCTGGATTAGCAACTGACGGAACTTATACTGCAAATGGCGCTACTAATTATATAAAAACATCAGCCTCTTTGGTTGCTGCTACAGAAGATTTGGATTTGCAAGCGAAAGTAAATGCAGATGCAATTGGAACAGAAAAAACGAGAGCCACAGGAATTGAAGGAAACATTCAATCAGAACTGAATACTACTCAAACAGGAGCGGGATTAGCAACTGACGGAACTTATACTGCAAATGGCGCTACTAATTATATGAAAACATCAGCCTCTTTGGTTGCTGCTACAGAAGATTTGGATGCACAAGCGAAAGTAAATGCAGATGCAATTGGAACAGAAAAAACGAGAGCCACAGGAATTGAAGGAAATATTCAATCAGAACTGAATACTACTCAAACAGGAGCTGGATTAGCCGCTGACGGAACTTATACTGTCAACGCTACTGCTAATTACATTGCTGGAGCTACTGCCTTAAATGATGCTGATAATAAACTGGATGCACAAGCGAAAGTAAATGCAGATGCAATTGGAACAGAAAAAACGAGAGCCACAGGAATTGAAGGAAACATTCAATTAGAACTGAATAGTACTCAAGCAGGAGCTGGATTAGCAACCGACGGAACTTATACTGCAAATGGCGCTACTAATTATATTAAAACATCAGCCTCTTTGGTTGCTGCTACAGAAGATTTGGATGCGCAAGCGAAAATAAATGCAGATTTAATTGGAACAGAAAAAACGAGAGCCACAGGAATTGAAGGAAACATTCAATCAGAACTGAATACTACTCAAACAGGAGCTGGATTAGCAACTGACGGAACTTATACTGCAAATAGTACTGCTAATTACATTGCTGGAGCTACTGCCTTAAATAATGCTGATAATAAACTGGATGCGCAAGCGAAAGTAAATGCAGATGCAATTGGAAATATCAATACTCTAGCGAATGGTAAAATCTACGTCGGAAACATTAGTAATCAAGCGACTGAGATTACTATGACAGGAGATGTAACAATAGATAATGGAGGTGTTTCAACTATTGGAGGCAGCAAAGTTCTGACAGCTATGATTGCCGAAGGGACGATCCTAGTTGGTGATTTAGCAAACGACGCCATAGAAACTACTAAGATTAAAGATGCTAATGTAACTTATAGTAAGATTCAAGGGGTTACTAGTGGTAAAGTACTAGGAAGAGTATCATCAGGTACAGGAACAGTAGAAGAATTTAATACTACTGGTTCTGGCGATGTGGTAAGAGCAAATTCACCAGTACTTACTGGAACAGTTACGGCAAGTGCTATATCTGCAACCAATGTGTCTGCAACTACTGTATCTGCAACCACAGTATCTGCGACTAATCTAGGAGGGCGTATTTTGGACGCATCACAAGTACTTATTACTACCGTTGGAACATTGACTGCTTTAAATGTAAGCGGAACTTCCACTTTGACAGGGACTTCCACTATTGGAGGAACTCTTGGAGTAACAGGAGTAACGACACTAAGTGCACAACCTATACTTTCAACATTAACGGTTTCTTTACCTGTGTTCTCTGACACGAATAAAGGGCTAGTATCTAATCCAATTACAGGAACTGGTAGTGTGGTTATGTCTGATTCAGCAACATTAACTGGGTCACCAAATGCGCCAACTGCAGCTGCACTTACCAATACAACTCAAATTGCAACTACAGCCTTTGTTTCTGCTGCAAATAGTACTAATGCTAACTTAACAGGTCCAATAACAAGTATTGGAAATGCAACTGCTGTAGCTTCTCAAACAGGAACAGGTTCGATCTTTGTTATGAATGCTTCACCAACATTAGTGACACCTGTTATAGGAGTTGCAACAGCGACTAGCATAAACGGAAGCACAATACCAACGTCAAAAACATTGGTGGTAACTACTGATAAATTAAATATACTTTCAGCAACAACTTCAGCTGAATTGGCTGGAGTGATTTCTGAT